>NZ_SIXI01000009.1 GCF_004310865.1 Aquabacterium lacunae | reverse complement strand
TAGCAAAACACCCAAAGGAGCCGACCAGACAGTAGACTTATCCACATCCGAGCAGTCCGCTTCTTCGTCAACCTAGTGGCTCAGTTTTGGACGTGACGCCTGGCTCAGTTTTGCTCGTGATTCAACACCTGCGCCTTGCAGGCCGCTTCATTGAGCAGGTCTTGCGTGCTCAGGCCCTGGGTGTTGAACTGGTTCGCGCCGTCTTGCACAGCCTTGTCGGTGCTGGCGACAACAGCGCCGATGAGCTCGGTGCTGCCGGCCACGTTCACCTGGAAGCCCTGGTCACCGGCCTCGATGGCGGTGCGCTGGCCCACGCTGGTGAAGGTGCTGTCGATGCGCGTTTGGCCGTGGCTGGCGTTCACGCTGGAGGTGCCCTTACACAGCGGCGGGACGCACACCGTCAGCCCAGCGCCCATGCGGGTTGACTTGCTGTCGTAAGTGCTGGTGTCTTGCAGGCTTTGCAGGCTGAGCTGGCCACCGGTGTTGACCACCACCTGCTGGCCCTGGGCCACGGCGCCTTGCAGCGTGGTGTCCAGCCCGGAGGTGATGCTGAGCTGCTGGCCGGCCAGCACCTGGCTGTTGGCCCAGGTGGTGTCGGTGCCGTCGCCCCGGCCCCAGCCTTTGTGGGCCGACGCGCTGAAGGTCAGCCCCGTACATTCGCTGTTGAATTGGATGCCCACCGTGTGGGTGGGTGCCACGCCGGCAGCGATTTGGATGTCGTTGTCGTGCTTCTTACTATTGGCGGCGATATCCGTTCGACTGGTTCTTCACAGTCCGATGTTCTTGTGTACCACGTGTCGGCTGATGCTTGGATTTGCTTGGCGGCTTTGATGCGAACGACAACACCAGCTTGCGGAAGTGTGAGGCGAGAGTTCAGTTGCGGCGTTTGCGACGGTTACGCACATACAGCGCGATACTAACTAAAATGCCAGGCAGGCAAATACTCGTTGACCACATTCGTCGCCAACTGATTTTGCCCATTGAATCGATGTCGTGCGGCCCCCATCCCATGACGCTGTCCACCCACGGACCAATGATATGTGCGTACCAGGCAAAAGCCCAGCATGCACCGAACAAACAGATGCTAAAAATCAGGGAGCCGAAAGTATCTACATTTGCTATGCGCTCCATAAATCTACTGTATCCATCATTCGCACGGCTCATCCGCTCGTAAATTAGACGAAACATGATCAGTCCTTCTGGGGTATTGGCCGTGAGGCCTGTACCCATCGCCACAAATTACACAATGCTCCATGAACGCATAAATTCGTATGGATCCAAGTAGGCAGGCAGCGGGCTGACGGGAAGCCATTCCTTCGGGATCAACGCGGTGTCGACGTCCAACTCGAAGCCATAACGGCGAGCTGCCTTGGCATATAGACAGGCGAAGGGCGAGACAAACTGGCTGGGCACCACCAGTTCAAACACCTCGTTGCGCACCTTTGCAACCTTGGGGCTGGTGAGTTCGGCCAACGCAGACTCCATCCCTGCTTTGTCCTGCTGCGCTAAGGCCAGGTAAAAGCGCATGTCGGGTGCGTACTTTTTCATCTTGGCTGGCACGTCCTGCAGGAACATCTCCGCTCTGCTCCCCAGATCGTTCCATTGGCCATTTAGCGCCAGGGTCAACTGGTAGTAGCGGTATTCGTTCTGGGTTGGGTTGACCATTCTTTGCTTGAACAGCGTGGAATGTGGGGACTGTTGCATCATCCAGCGGATGACAGGTTCGTGGTCGCTGAGCAATGCGTAGAAATATTCAGCTTCACGCATCACACCTTCTTCACTTGTGGCCTTCGCGATCATGTACAAAAACTTAGCCGACAGATAACTCTGCAGCTTGAAGGTTGCCAAATCTCGATTGCCGAACCATGCGTAATTAGCGATATCTTCATGGAGTCGCTTTAAATTGCTGAGGCAGCCATCGAAGCTGCCTTCTCCTCGATCAATCATGGCAACTTGACGAGGTAAATGCCCTATATATTCCCAGTCATTGATGCGTTCCTTGCGTTCCTTAAGGAAGCGAATTTGCTCAGGGGAGTAATGTGACAACACGATTGTCATTCCTTTATCTCGTAGGCACGGTGATGGGCAACACGACCAACTCACCAGATGCTCTGTTGACGCCACCTACAGCGGTCACCAAGGTGTTGCTTTCTCGCGCAGCCTCAACCGCCTTGTATGCTGCGGAGGTCTTATCGAGCCTGTTAAGCACCGCTTCTACCCAGGCCATGGAATTCTGCGTAGCCCCGCCAGCGGAGTTTGCGCTGAGCGAGAACGCCCCCGAAGGCAACATCTGCTTGCCATCCATCACCACTGTCACCGTGCCATCGGCATTTTTAAGCACCAGATCAAAGCCATTGTTGGCGCCATATTTTCCACCAGTCAGCACTGTTGAGCCGGTGCGCGTGGCCACTGACTCCAGCAATTGCTCAGTAAGTTTCCCGCCCTTGTCTTGCCCCGCTTGAATCTGGACCAAGATTGCTTGCTCGCTCTTGCTCAGACCAACGACGGCGCAGCCTGACTCACACACCTTGGCGGCATTGACGAAGCCTCCAGCGGTGGCCTTGGCTGCCTGACCGCTCACCGCTTCGCTCATCGTTGTGACCGCTTTCATGCCACCAGCGCTGAGCATGGGCGCCAAGGTCGCTGGGGTGACGGCACCACTTGTAATGGCCGCAGCTGTCTCTGCCGTGATGATGCCCGTACTGCTGGCCGCAAGAGGGTTGGTCAGGGCCCAACTCAAAGCGGCGGGGGCCAAGGCTGTGAGGTTTAACGTTGCCGATGCTGCCAGGGCCGTCTTCGTGGCCAATCCTAGATTGGCACGAATGCCTGCATCACGTTGTGCTGCAGTCTGCAATTCGTTCAAGGTAGGCTGTTTGAGGCCGTTCTTGGCGTAAAAGTCTGCGTTCTTGATTGCAGAATCGAGATACATCGTCGCATCGGCCCTTTGATCCGGTCTGGCATAGAAGAGGTATCCGCCATTGGGCAAGCTTTGTGTACCAGCAGTCTTTAGAAATGCTTGAGCATCTGCATCCCAGGCTATTGCACCGCCTTCCGCACCAAACTGCACTTGTCTGAAAGCCTGTTCAGCCAGAAGTTTTTCTGCTGCCTGTGGACTGATACCTCTCAGGGCTGCATAGCGTTTGGCATTTTCTTTGATCCATTGAATTTCGGTCGGATGCAACTGCCGATTGTTCATGTCCTGGTTGAACCCCGCAGCGGCGCCTGCGCTGCCTCCCACCGCAGCACCAAGCGAGGCGGCGGTCAGCCCGGTGGTCACGCTGGCGATGCCCTTGGCTGCAGTTTCAGGAAGCCCGGCTTGTTGCAGGCTGCTTTGCAGTTGGGTTTGCAGCGCTTGCAGGTCAGGGGCCGCGGCTGCGCTCACGCCTGCGCCCAGTGCGCCAGCGGCATCGCCGCTCAAGCCTCCCACCAAGGCATGCAGGGCCACACGATAGCCACCGCCTTCGCCCCACTGCTTGGCCTCGTCCTGCAAGGCCTTTTGCTTGTCGGGGTCTGTTTCTGCCATGGCCTGCGCTGTCAGGGTCTCGGCCTTGCCTTGTGCGTAATCCCCCACCGCCTTGGCCGCCGCCTGCCCAAACGCCTGCGTGATGGCCACTTGCGCCCCCACGTCTTGCTTGACGCGTTCGGCATCGAACACCTGCCCGATGCCTTGCTGCGTGTCGCCGGTGCGCACGGCGGCATCGCCCGCCAGGCCCGACACCCCGGCGGTGGTGGTGCTGGTGGCATGGCCGCTGTCGCGCCCAAAGCCTGCGCTGCTTTGGCCCTGGCCAGTGCCCACGCTCACGCTGAAAGCCTGGGCCTTGTAGGCCGCTTCATTGAGCAGGTCTTGCGTGCTCAGGCCCTGGGTGTTGAACTGGTTCGTGCCGTCTTGCACAGCCTTGTCGGTGCTGGCGACCACGGCGCCGATGAGCTCGGTGCTGCCGGCCACGTTCACCTGGAAGCCCTGGTCACCGGCCTCGATGGCGGTGCGCTGGCCCACGCTGGTGAAGGTGCTGTCGATGCGCGTTTGGCCGTAGCTGGCGTTCATGCTGGAGGTGCCACCACACAGCGGCGGGACGCACACCGTCAGCCCAGCGCCCATGCGGGTTGACTTGCTGTCGTAGGTGCTGGTGTCTTGCAGGCTTTGCAGGCTGAGCTGGCCACCGGTGTTGACCACCACCTGCTGGCCCTGGGCCACGGCGCCTTGCAGCGTGGTATCCAGCCCGGAGGTGATGCTGAGCTGCTGGCCGGCCAGCACCTGGCTGTTGGCCCAGGTGGTGTCGGTGCCGTCGCCCCGGCCCCAGCCTTTGTTGGCCGAGGCGTTGAAGGTCAGGCCCCATGTGTCGCCTTTGAACTGAATGCCCACCCCCAGCGAGGCACTGCTGCTGCTGTCGCTGCTGTGCAGGGTGCTGGTTTGCTGGGCTGCGCGCAGGCTGAGGTCGCCCTCGGCCTGCAAGGCCACGTTGCCCACCGCCTGCAGCTGGCTGCCCACCACCGTGAGGGTGGAGTCTTGCTGGGCTCCGGTGGCCTGCAGCACGATGTTCTGGCCCGCTTGCACAGTGCTGGCGCGCGCGGTGGTGCTGCTTTGCGTGGTCTGGCTCTGGTTGCGGCTGTTGCCCACCGACACGCTGATGTTGACCCCGCCAGCGGTGGCCGGGTCTTTCATGACCTCGTTGTAGGCGTTGGCGGTGGCCAGGGCCGTGGTCATGGCCGCCAGGGCCTTCATGCGGCTGTCTTGGGTCTGGCTGGCCGCCTTTTGCATCTGGTCGGCCTTTTGCACGGCGTCAACCACCGGGTTGCTCAGGCTGACGGTCAGGCCGCTTTGCTTGAACTGGCTGGTCTGCTGGCTGCTGTGGGTGTCTTGCGCCGCTTCAATCTGCAGTTGCTGGGCGGTCACCAACACGCTGCCTTGCGGGGTGAGCACGTCGCTGCCGCTTTGGCGGTATTGCTGGCCCGCGCTGATGGTCACATCGCCCAGCAGGCTGGCCACAGTGCTGGCGGCGGCGGTGGTGCTGCTTTGCTCGACCGTGCTGGACTGGCTGCGTTTGCCAACCGTGAAGCCCACGCCACCGCTGCCCATCAGGCCGCTGCGCCGTGTGCTGCTGCTCTGGCTGCTGGTGTCGGTGTTTTGGGCGGCTTCGAGCACCACGTTCTGCCCAGCGGTCAGGGTGGTCTGGGTGTCGCTGATCGCCTGGCTGCCTTGCAGCTTGATGTCCTGGCCGGCCGTGACCTGAACGGCTGCGCCGCTCAGGGTGCTGCCTTGGGCCGTGGTGCTGGTGGCTTCACTGCGCGAGGTGGTGGTCTTGCTGCTGAAGGTGCTCTTTTTCTTGCGGTATTCCTCTTGCAGTTGTTGGCTGGCCAGTGTCACGGTGGTCAATTGCACCTGCCCTTGGGCCGTCACGTTCACGTTGCCATTGGCGCTTTGTACCAACATGCCTTGCAGCAGCACGTCACCCAAAGTGCCTTGCGCCAACACCCGAACGCCTTGATCGCCACTCAGCAGCCCTCCGGTGGTGTGCTGCTCACTGCTTTGGCTGCTGCGGCTCCAGCGTTTGCCTGAAGCGATGTCCATGCGGGTGTCGGTGTCCACTGCGGCCGTCAGGTCGACGCTGTTGGCCACCAGCAGTGCTTCGCCGCTGGCTTGCAGTGTGGCCCCCACGCCGCTGAGTTCGTTGCCAGCGATCACGGTCACGTTTTGCCCAGTCAGCTGCACCCCTTGGCTGGTCTCATCGGTGCTTTCGGTCTGGCTGCGATTGCGCAGTTTTCGGCCCGACGCGCGTGAGGTGCTTTCCTTGTCAACTTCTGTCACCGCCAGCAGTTGCACATTGTTTTGTGCCTGCACCAGCACTTGGCCCTGCTCGGCGGAGGCCTGTACACCCGTCAAAGCCACGTTGTGAGTGGCTTGAACCGACAGGTTCTGACCGGCAGACAAGGTGCCGCCGACCGTGTCCTGGTCTTGCGTCGTGCGGGCTTCCTGCAACCGGCGCGCTGAGACAGTGCTGACGCTGCTGTCGGTGGCCATTTGTGTGCTCACCGACACGCTTGCCCCGCTGAGCAAGAGGTCTTGCTCGGCGCGGATGTCGGTGCCTTGCAGGCTGATGTCACCGCCCCCCGATCGAATGCTGACGTTGGCGCCGCTCAAGCTGCCGGCTTCGATCTGCTGGTCGGTGCCTGCCTCCGTTTCAGTGCGGTTGTGCTTGGCCTTTCTGCCTACGAATTCGGCCACACGGCCCAGGCTGTCCACGGCCATCAGTGCGCCCAACTCCACGCCGTCATGCCCCAAGATGCTCAGGTCGCCAGCCTGCGCATTGAGCTGGGCGCTTTGGCCTGTCACTTTGCCTTCATCTGAACTGATCGCGATGCCGTCTGCCGTGATGGCCGTCGAGGTCACGCTTTGATCCACCGTGTGCAAGGTGGTGGTCCATCCCCCGGCCTGTTGGGTGGTGCGCGTTTCGGTCTGCACAAGATTGGCCTTCAGGTCCACTCCTTGCCTGCCATACAGGGTGGCGCTGCCGCCGGCTTCCATCAGGGTGCTGTTGGCCTGCACCTTGCCTGCGGCGCCCAGGATCAGGTCGCCTTGTGCTTGCAGGTGCCCTCGTTCCAGTGAAATGTTGCCGCCATTGACCACTTGTTGAGCCAGCAGGTTGATGTTGCCGCCCGATGAGAACAAGGCCAGGTCACCGCCGCTGACGATGTGCTGTGCTGCCACATCCAGATCGCCTTGGCTGCGCAGTGTCAGGCCACCGTCTGCTGCATTCAGGGCGCCAGCAAGGCTGCGGTCCAGTGTCAGGTTACCGGCCGACTGAACCAGCACGCTGTGCCCACTCAGCCGCGTGCCACTGAGCAGCAGGCTGTTGCTGGGGTCAGCAGGTGAGCCTGTGCTCAGCACGCTCAAGGCGCCACTGGCCTGGATCTGGTTGGTCACTTCGCGCTCCATCACGGTCGATGCGCGCACGGTGCGACGGCTGCGATCCAGTGTGCTGACCAGTTCGCTTTCCATTCGACGGGTCTCTTTGCCGGCTTGCAGGTTCACCGCATCGCCTTGCAGTGTCACATCACCTGACGAAGCCAGTTGGGTGCCCTGGACCGACAGCTTGCCTCCGGTCAGCAGCTGCACGCCGGCACCACTCAAGTCATTGAGCACAGCCGTTTCTTCAATGGTTTGCCGCGTGAGCTGATGCGTCAATTCTCGGCGCTGTGCCTGCGAGGTTGGATCGCCGACCCAGTCGCTGCCTTGTGCGGTCTCAGTGCGTGCGGTCTCAGTGCGTGCGGTGCGTTGTGCCTGCGTGCTCAGCGTGAGCCCCTGTTTGCCTTGCAGCAACAGGACTCCACTTTGGGCAGACAAGGCCACACCGCTGGCTTCAAGCGCGCCTTCCGTGGCCACCAGTGAGATGCCTTGCCCGTCGATCTGCGTGCGCGCACCGTCTGCGCCTGAGCGGGTTTGCAGGCTCACTTGAGCCCCTTGCATGTGCACCGAACCATCGGCATGGGTGCGTGCGCCCTCGAGTTGCAGGCGCTGCCCGGCGCGCACATCGACCGTGTTGGCGACCGATGAGCCGCCTTGAAGCATGACGTTCTGATCGGCCTCGACGCGCAGTTGCCGTGCCTGCAGGGTGCTGTCGCGTGTCACCACGGAGCCCGCAGCCGTCTGAATGTCAAGTGCTCCGCGACCCTTGAGGAGGTTGTCTTCCAGCGTGATGTCTGACTTTGCACTCAGCCACAGGTTGTGGCCTTCGAGCTGACTGTGCCCAATGGACAGTTGCCGGCCTGCCATCAGCATCAGGTCGTTCTGGCTGCTGAGCACTGCGTTGTTCAGCCGGATGTCTTGTTGGGCCAGCAGAGCCATCTGGCGCGCCATGAAACTGCCATGGTCTGCGCTGATGCCATCGGCTTGGAGTGCCATGACATCGGCCATCAGCGTGCCGCTGTTGCTGATCTGGCCTTGCGTGTCGAGGTCAATCACCTTGGCCGACACCAACGCCCCGTTGCGCTGGACGCTGTTGCCGTCAAGTTTCGCGTACACCTGAGGCACCAGCACCTTGACCCGACGCATGGTGTGGCGTGCGTCGGGTAGGTCGATGGTGCGCTCCACCAGCCAGACGATGTCCGTGGTGAGCATGGCCACTTGTTCGGCGGTCAGGGCAAGGCCGACGCGCAAGTTCAGCGGTGATGCCACCGAGGCGGCTGCCTCCATCAGGTGCTTGAACTGTGCTTCGTCGTTCGTGAAGTCGCCAAGGAACCGACGCCCGGTCAACTGGGCCACCTGCTCTCGCACCAGTTGCTGCTCGTAGAAGCCGTCGCCCAGCCGTTTGGCAATGGCCGATGGATCGAAGGTGGTGGCCGAGGCCTGGCTGGATGCGACGGGTGTTGGAGTCCCGGTCGCAGGTGGGGTGCCGAGCTGCCCCAAGAGGTAATCGGACGACAGCCAAGGCTTGCCGTTCAGGAACCGAGGGTCGGTTTCGACCAGGTAGGGGCGGCCTGCGTCCGGCACGGCTTGGTACAGGCCGCCGCTGGGCCATTGGAGCCCGGGTGTTCCAATGCCGACTGACGTGCCCCCAGGGCCAGGCAAACTGCGCGATGGCTCGCTGTAGCCTGCGACCGACTGTGCCGGCTCTGGCTGAGGCAGGGGGGCAGGGGAGGGGATGCTGGTGACAGGCAGCGTACTGCCGGCTTGTGTGGTCACAGTTGGCCGCACCAATTCGCGCGCTGTGGTGGAGAACGATTGCGTCAGGCCTGTCACGTCCAGCGCCACCTGGCCCACGACGATGTCCCCCAGCTGCCACTGACTGGTTTGCTCGATCAATGGGTAACTCTGGTTGTTCAGGCTGGCATCACTGAACAGGAAGTTGCCCACGACGATGCTGGCCATCGTGTTGGTGATGGCCTGTCCACGCAAGGTCAGATCGCCGCCCACACTGATGGTGGCGGCCGTGCGAGGGGTCAGTCGGGCAATCTGGTCGTACCCCACTTGCCACTGGTCTGTGCTTGAACCGTCGGGCAGGGTCAGCGTGATCGCGCTGCCCCGAGGCATGTCGTACAGGGTGTGCCATTGCATGTGGTTGATCGGCGTGCGGGTGCCATCGACCACCGTGCTCAGGCTGACCTGGTCGGCGCTGTGACGCACACCGTCTGACAGCGCAGCAAACCACCAGATGTTTTGCTCCGATCGGGTGGCTGCTGAAGGCTGCCATTCACCGTTGAACCAGTGACCACTCTGGTTGTGTGTCTGATTCACTTGCATCGACAAGCTGCCTGACACCAGGATCTGGCTGTCATGGTTCACCAGCTTTTGAGCTGCGTCGCCAACGTGGTAGCCCTGCAGCACAGCATCTCCCAGGCTGATGATCTGCGAGCCTTCCTGATTGCTCAGGTGGTCGAACCCCATGTGCAGGTGCTGCCGGGCAGCGATCAGGCCAGCCCCAGGCAAGCGGGCGATGTTGTCTTCCACCATGTCGCCAGGCAAGCCGTTGACCACTTCGCTCGCGCGAATACTCACCCGGTCACCGTACACCCGGCCACGCGCATTCACGAAAGATGATCCAGGGAAGTCCCCGTAGCCCGCCGAGGCCTGTGCCAGATCGACCTGACCCTCGGTCAGGTCAATGCGCACCTCGGGTGCCTCCAGGGTGCCGGAGTTTCTGAACCAGTGGCCCGTGATGTCGATGCGTTCTCCGGCAGTGATGTCTGCCGAGCTGGAGAAGCCTTTGTCCACCACGTCTTCTGCCCGAAGGAAGGGGTTGACTTCAGCGCTGAGCGAAGCGGGACTGAGTGCCCCGATCGACACGGTGATGCGTCGGTTGGCTTTCAATGTGCCTTCCAGATTGGTGCCCCAACCTTGCGCATCTGCGGCGGTCTCGCCGATCCCCAGTGGGTCATGCGGTGCGAACGTGAAGGGCCGACGCCATGCTTGTCCTTCTCCAATGGTGAAATCAGCGCGATGGCTCATGGCGCCACGCCCCACTGAATCCAGCAGCTCCAGGGTGATGTCACCCAGGCTCAGCATCGTGGCACCAGAATCCATCGAGCCTGTTTTGACCCACAGGTGGTGACCGGCCATGAATCGCCCTTCCAGCGTCAAGTGCGTGCTGGCATCCGTATGCACCTTCAGGTCACGACCCGCCTTGACTTGTCCGTTCTGGTTGTCGATGGCACCGATGGTCAGGTCGCGTCCTGCCAGCAGCAGCCCCCCCGCTTGGTTCTGCACGGTCCATCCGTCGATGTGCAGGTCGTGGGTGGTGCTGTAGACAATGCCAGCGTCTCGGTTGTCAAATACATCGTGCCTTGGCGAATCCCATGCCAGGGGTTGCAACCCTCGCATGCGTTCGGATTGCACCTCAAAAAAATAAGGGGAGCCGACCGACTGCCGCGTGATGCTGACAGGACCTTCTGCCGTGATGAGCCCTTGGTGGTTGATCAGGCTGGCGGTGCGGATACCCAGGCCCCCCCCCGCCACGATGCCTGTGGTTTTGGCCGAAACCGCTGATGCTTCCCCGGAAGTGCGTGGCGCCTGCTGTGCCGCGAGGCGCAATGCCTGACGTTGGGCAGGTGACAGGCGCATCAACTCGCGCCATGTCAGCGATGCGTAGGCACCACTGGCATTCATCAGCATGCCCCCTTGTGTGTCGAGGTCTATCTGGCCGCCGGCCTGGATCAGGCCTTGGTTGTTGTCGATCGAGCCGCTGCGCACTTGAAGGTCTTGCGTCGCAGAGATCAGGCCGCCTTGGCTGTTGTCGAGGTTGGCCGTCGCGGGTTTGGGCACGAACACCCACAAGCGACCTTCCTTGTCGATCACGCTGTGGTTGCCGCTGACTGTGGGCAACCCCATGGACGGCTGCACCCACTGACCGTTGGGCGTGTCAAAGACCGACGCGTCGATGAATGCCGAAGAAATCAGCTCGGCAGGGGGGGCATCGGTTGCGATGCCATCGCCTGGCAGGGTCAACTTCACAGTCCCACCCAGCAGCTCTCCGCCATGGCTGTTGTCGAGCTGGCGTGCCGTGACTGCCAGAGCTCCAGCGGCCGAGATCAAACCGCCGCGGTTGTCTACCGCCTGCTGAGTGTTCAGATTCACTGCGCCCGACAGCGCACCGATGGTGCCTTCACGGTTGTTCAGCGAGCCTGCGGAGATCTCCAGGCCTTGGGCTGCCACCAGCTTGGCGCCGTGGGTGCTCAAGTGCCCGGGTGTCTGCAGCACCACATGGGCCGCCGAGAGGTCAGTGCCGGCCAGTTGCAGTGACTGTGCCGAGGCGCGCATTTGGCCACTGGCACGCAGATGTCCTCGGTCAAGCCATTCATCGGCTGCGGCCAGGGTCAGGTTGGCGGCCCCAGACAGCACCCCTGAAACATTCAGCCCCGCAGCCATCCAGCCCGTGTTGCTGGCAGAGCCGGTTTGCACGACCATGTGCTGCCCTGCGGCCATCAGCCCCTTGTTGGTGGCGGCCTCAGCGACCTGTGCTTGCAGATCGCCCTGCGCATAAAGGCTGCCCTGTTCTGCGTTCTCAAGAGATTGCAGGCTCAGGTTCATGGCCCCTGCTGACAGCGTGGCCCCCCGGTTCTCAAGCCTGCCGTTGTGGTGCAGCACCAGCCCCTGCGTTCCGGCCTGGATGCTGCCCTCTTGGCGCACCCCGACACCCCACTCGGTACCCACCAGACGAATCTTGCCGGCGTACATGCCGCCCAACTGGCTGACATCGATGGCAAAAGCGGGCGTGCTGGCACGTTCATGGCCTGTGATGGGCTGGACCTTGGTCAGGTTGCTGTCGACTTCGTTGCGGCCAGTGATCAGGTGCAACTGGTCGGCCCAGACGGCCGCATTCAACCGAACACTGCGAGCCAGCAAGGCGGCGAAATCCAGGCCACGGGCATCCATCCCCTTGCCTTGGATCTCGATGTGTCCGCCGGTCACCCGATAGCCGTCCAGGCCACCCATGGCGTTGATCAGTGGTGTGCCGGTGGTCAGGGTGACCTGGCTGGCGTTGATGAATCCGCAGCCCGAACAGGTGATGCCGGACGGGTTGGCCAACACCAGCGCGGCTTTCTGCCCAGCCACTTCGATGGCACCTGCCAGCTGGCTGGCATGGGGTGAATTGACTTCATTCAGGATGACCTTGGCCGCTCCCTGGGTCAGCATGGGATTGGCTTGCACCCAGCCCGCCAGCCGAGTCTGTGCTTCAACCGTGGCGTTGTTCAGGATCACGCCGCGCTCTGGCACATCGAAGCGCTGGTACACATTGCGTGACACGCCTGCGGCGCTGGGTGCTTGAATGTGGACCATGCTGGTGCCGTTGGGCGCCGTGCTGACCTGTGGTTGCAGGTTTGCTGCGGCCTGACTGTCGGCCTGCACCGTGGCCGAGTTGAGAGCGGTCTGGCTGTTCACCAGCGCGGGCGTGCAGAACAGCGAGGCCATCAGCGCGTTCACGGGCCATGCTGGCGGCGTGTGCCACCTTGGCTTGCGCAAGGGCTTGTGGGTCGCCCCGTTGCCCTGGGTCTGGCTGCAAGCTGTTTCTGCCACGGCCATCAACTGGCCGCGGGTGCGGCTGAACACAATGCGAAAGCATGAGCGGTTCATGGTGCGTTCCCTGAATGAGTGTGGCGGGCTGTCGATGCCTGCGCTTTGTGATCAGTAACTGACGTTCAGGCTGAAGCCGCCTGTCAGCCCCCCGGTGGGCATGTTGCTTGGCTGACGCAAGGGGTGTCCTGCAAAGAGGTCATAGCCGATGGTGCCCATCAGTTGGCCCCGCAAGCCCAGTGCGCCGCCGGCCAGCGTGCGGCCTGCTCCCACGCCATGGCTGGCCGGGCCTGAGACCATGCCGGCGTCCAGAGCGCCGTAAGCTTGTGCTTGCCAACCACTCACAGGAATCGACACTTCGTTGCGCGTGATCACGCCGCTGTCGCCTGTGAGGGTGTGCGTCCCGTCAAAGCCACGCACGGTGTGTCGGCCACCGATGGCGAACCGTTCTGGCGAAGGCAGCCGCGAGCCATGAACCTGCAACTTCCAGTGACTTCTGAATTGCACGTTGGTGTGCGCGATGCGCCAAGGCGTAGAAACCTGAATCTGTGCGGTGAGCACCTGGAAGCGCGAGCTCCCGTCGCCGTTCGGTTCTTCGGGCGCAGCCAGCGAAGCGCTGGCGCCAGTGCCTCGGCGAAATTCCGCATTTCCTCTGAGCTGCAAAGAGTCTGTTGCCGTCTGGGCGTCCAGCCCGATCAACCAGCCTGCCGTGCGCCTGCGCTGGAGTTCGATTTCTGTGTCATTGATGAAGTTGCGTGCACTCTTGAACCAGAAGCCCCCCGCCACGGACACCTTGGTGCGGGCATCGCGGTAGATCATTCGATCTGCCCTGGCTTCGGTCTGGCTGGACTGCCCAGCATAAAGGGCTCCGGGCGCGATGGCCTGACGGTATCTGCTGCTGCTGTGTGTGGCTGTGAACAGCCACCACCGGTGCGGCAGCGAGTAGTGCACGGTGTGCCCCCTGGTGCCGGTGGCATCGCCTGGCACCTCACCGAGGGAGTGGTTCAGACTGAGGTAAAGCAGGTCATTGAGTTGCAGGGGGGCGTCGTAAGACACTGTGGTGCTGCCTTGCAGCTTGCCAGTTGGCTCGCTGCCGGAATCGTCCGCAAAAGTTGACAGCCGCCATGGCCGAACGCTGTGCAGCGTGACGACCAGGTTGCTGTCGCCGGCCTGACTCCCGGGCCCGCTGGCAGGTTCGATCTGGAGGTCTGCTTCTTGGCTGGGCACCCGTTTGAGGTTTTCCAGGGCCTGCTCGATGGCCCGCAGGTTCAGCAGTTCACCAGGCTGCAAAGGCAGCGCGTGTTTCACCATGGCGGGTACAGGCTTGCCGTCTGCCATCCGGATGGCCTGTAAGCGCCCCGGGACGATTTGCAGTGTCAGCTGCCCATTCGAGAGGTCTTGATCTGGGACCACCACGCGGGTGGTGATCCAGCCTTGGTCGATCAGCGCGTTTTGCATCCGTGCCTGCACCTGATTGATCCCTTGAGGGCCCAGGCACTGGCCGTTCAGGGCCCCAGGCCCGGTGTTCAACATTTCTGGCAACCACGCGAATGCGGTCCGAGCATCGCCCGTCAGCACCACTTCTCGGATGGGAAAGCATGGCGTTTCAACAGGCCAACGCGAAGGGGTGTCTGCGAGCGCGGCAGAGGGCAGCCTGACGTCAGGCCGTGGCACGTTCAAGCGGTTCAAGGCCTCTTCGCGCTCTTTCCGCTGTTGGGCTTCACGTTGCTCAATGTCACCGATCGCGACTGGGCCGGTGCTGCTTTGACCATGCGTGGCCAGGGTAATGCCCCACAAGACGCCGCAGATGGCCCACGTGCGGTACCGGCCGACAATGCCGCGGCCCATGCTGTTTCTCATGCCCAACCCTGATTCTGATGCTTTGTTTGAACTTGCCAGCGGCATGACGCGAAGCGTTCAAGCTTGACTGTTCCGGCGCCGCGAGCATAGGAGGGGATGTCGCCAAGGGAAATCCCTTTCTCGGGGGGCCTCATTGACGCGTGCAGGCGAGTTGCTGGCCAAGCGACGGCTTTCAGAGTCCACACAAAAAGTCAATACCCTCTGCCCCCACTTGGGTGTTTTTGTGGTAAGCTGATCGGTTCGAGTGTTCTCTGAACCGACTGCAGAGAACCGGTTTGGTCGGACCGAGTGCATGGCTTGGGCAGCAGCAAGATGTTTTGCAGCGGCCGCCAGCGCCACCCGGTTGTCCGCCAGCGGTTGGTAGTGGCCAACCACCAAGCCTCGGGCCCGCTTCAGCGGTCCGACCGGCCAGTCGCCGAACCATGCCCAGTGTCCTGGCCCGACATTGGCGCACATTCCTTCGACATACCGAACTGATCATCGGTATTCGCCACGGAGAGTTTATGGCGCAAGCAAACCCCTACAGCTACACAGAGCGCAAGCGGATCCGCAAGAGCTTTGGCAAGCGCGGCAGCGTGCTGAAAGTCCCTTATCTGCTGACCATGCAGAAGGAAGCCTATGTGGCCTTCCTGCAAAAGGACCTCGCACCTTCGAAGCGCAAACCCGAAGGCCTGCAGGCCGCTTTCCTGTCCGCGTTCCCGATTGTTTCGCACAACGGGTTCGTGGAGATGAAGTTCATCGAGTACAACATTGCCAAGCCGGCCTTCGATGAGCGCGAGTGTCAGCAGCGGGGTCTGACCTTTGCCGCCGCCGTGCGCGCCAAGCTTCAGATGATCATCTATGACCGCGAAACTTCGACCCCGCAGTCGAAGGTGGTCAAGGAAATCAAGGAACAAGAGGTCTACATGGGCGAAGTGCCCCTGATGACCGACTACGGCTCCTTCATCATCAACGGCACCGAGCGTGTCATCGTCTCGCAGCTGCACCGCTCGCCTGGCGTGTTCTTCGAGCACGACAAGGGCAAGACCCACAGCTCGGGCAAGCTGCTGTTCAGCGCCCGCATCATTCCTTACCGCGGTTCGTGGCTCGACTTCGAGTTCGACCCCAAGGACCTGCTGTACTTCCGCGTGGACCGTCGCCGCAAGATGCCGGTGACGACCCTGCTGAAGGCCATCGGCATGAACAACGAGCAGATCCTGGCGACCTTCTTCGCCAACGACTCGTTCAAGCTGATGGATTCGGGCGCGCTGATGGCTTTCGTGCCTGAGCGTCTGAAGGGCGAAGTGGCCCGCTACGACGTGACCGATGCCTCCGGCACCGTGATCGTCGAAAAGGACAAGCGCATCACCGCGCGTCACACCCGCCAGCTGGAGCAATCGGGCACCACGCACATCAGCGTGCCCGAAGACATCCTGCTGGGCCGCGTGCTGGCCAAGAACCAGATCGACCCGGACACCGGCGAGATCATCGCCAAGGCCAACGAAGAGCTGACCGAGTCGCTGCTCAAGAAGCTGCGCAGCGCCGGCATCAAGGAAATCGAGTGCATTTTCACCAATGAACTCGACCAGGGTGCCTACATCTCGCAGACCCTGGCCACCGACGAAACCGCCGACGACCTGGCCGCCCGCATCGCGATCTACCGCATGATGCGCCCCGGCGAGCCGCCGACCGAAGACGCCGTGCAGGCCCTGTTCCAGCGCCTGTTCTATTCGGAAGACACGTACGACCTGTCGCGCGTGGGCCGCATGAAGTTCAACGCCCGCGTGGGCCGCGACGGTGGCACCGGCCCGATGACCCTGTCGAACGACGACATCCTGGCCGTCGTGAAGATCCTGGTCGAGCTGCGCAATGGCCGTGGCGAAGTCGACGACATCGACCACCTGGGCAACCGCCGCGTGCGTTGCGTGGGCGAACTGGCCGAAAACCAGTACCGCTCGGGTCTGGCCCGCATCGAAAAGGCCGTCAAGGAGCGTCTGGGCCAGGCCGAGACCGAAGCCCTGATGCCGCACGACCTGATCAACTCCAAGCCGATTTCTGCGGCCCTCAAGGAGTTCTTCGGTGCGTCGCAGCTGTCGCAGTTCATGGACCAGACCAACCCCCTGTCCGAGATCACGCACAAGCGTCGCGTCTCGGCCCTGGGCCCGGGCGGTCTGACCCGCGAACGTGCCGGCTTCGAAGTGCGCGACGTGCACCCGACCCACTACGGCCGTGTGTGCCCGATCGAAACGCCTGAAGGCCCGAACATCGGTCTGATCAACTCGCTGGCCCTGTACGCCCGCCTGAACGAATACGGCTTCATCGAGACGCCGTACCGTCGCGTGGTCGATGGCAAGACGACCGACCAGATCGACTACCTGTCGGCCATCGAAGAAAGCAAGTACGTCATCGCCCAGGCCAACGCCGGTCTGGACGCCGAAGGCCGTCTGATCGACGAGCTGGTGTCGGCCCGCGAAAAGGGTGAATCCGTGCTGCTGTCGCCCGAGCGCGTGCAGTACATGGACGTGTCGCCCTCGCAGATCGTGTCGGTGGCCGCCTCGCTGGTGCCCTTCCTGGAGCACGACGACGCGAACCGCGCACTGATGGGCGCCAACATGCAGCGTCAGGCTGTGCCCACCCTGCGTCCTGAAAAGGCCATGGTCGGTACCGGCGTGGAGCGCGTGGCGGCGGTCGACTCGGGCACCGTGGTGGTGGCCAAGCGTGGCGGCATCGTCGATTACGTCGACACCAACCGCGTGGTGATCCGTGTGAACGACGCGGAAACCGTGGCCGGTGAAGTCGGCGTCGACATCTACAACCTGATCAAGTACCAGCGTTCCAACCAGAACACCAACATCCACCAGCGCGCCATCGTGCGCCGTGGTGACGTGGTGGCCGCTGGCGACGTGGTGGCCGACGGTGCATCGACCGACCTGGGCGAACTGGCCCTGGGTCAGAACATGCTCGTGGCCTTCATGCCCTGGAACGGCTACAACTTCGAAGACTCGATCCTGATCAGCGAACGCGTCGTGGCCGAAGACCGCTACACCTCGATCCACATCGAGGAACTGACGGTCATGGCCCGTGACACCAAGCTGGGCTCGGAAGAAATCACGCGCGACATCCCCAACCTGTCCGAGCAGCAACTGGCTCGCCTGGACGAGTCGGGCATCGTGTACATCGGTGCCGAAGTCGGCCCCGGCGACGTGCTGGTCGGCAAGGTCACGCCCAAGGGCGAAACCACCCTCACGCCTGAAGAGAAGCTGCTGCGCGCCATCTTCGGCGAGAAGGCTTCCGACGTGAAGGACACCTCGCTGCGTGTGGACCAGGGCACTTCGGGCACCGTGATCGACGTGCAGGTGTTCACCCGCGAAGGCATCCAGCGTGACAAGCGCGCCCAGCAGATCATCGACGATGAACTCAAGCGCTTCCGCCTGGACCTGAACGACCAGCTGCGCATCGTGGAAGCCGACGCCTTCGACCGGATCCGCAAGCTGCTGATCGGCAAGGTGGCCAATGGCGGCCCGAACAAGCTGGCCAAGGGCACCGTGCTGGACGAGGCGTACCTGAACTCGGTGGACAAGTTCCACTGGTTCGACATCCGTCCGGAAGATGGCGATCTGGCCAACCAGCTGGAAAGCATCAAGAACTCGCTGGAGCAGACCCGCCACAGTTTCGACCTGGCTTTTGAAGAAAAGCGCAAGAAGCTGACCCAGGGCGACGAGCTGCCCGCTGGCGTGCTCAAGATGGTCAAGGTTCACCTGGCCGTCAAGCGTCGCCTACAGCCTGGCGACAAGATGGCCGGCCGTCACGGCAACAAGGGTGTGGTCTCCAAGATCGTTCCGATCGAAGACATGCCTTACATGGCCGACGGCACCCCCGCCGACATCGTGCTGAACCCCCTGGGCGTTCCGTCGCGGATGAACGTGGGTCAGGTGCTGGAAGTGCACCTGGGCTGGGCCGGCAAGGGCATCGGCCAGCGCATTGGCAACATGCTGCAAGCCGAAGCTGGCGTGGCCGAACTGCGCAAGTTCCTGGACGAGTTCTACAACAAGACCGGCGGTCGCCCGGAAGACGTGAGCCAGCTCACCGACGCCGAGGTGATCAACATGTCGCGTGAACTGTCCAAGGGCGCCACCTTCGCCACCCCGGTGTTCGACGGTGCCAAGGAAGAAGAGATCCGCGGCATGCTGCAACTGGCCTACCCGGCCGACATCGCCAAGGCCAAGGGCCTGACGCCGACCCGCACCCAAGCCACGCTGTACGACGGCCGCACCGGCGACGCATTCGAGCGTCCGGTCACCGTGGGCTACATGCACGTGCTGAAGCTGCACCACTTGGTCGACGACAAGATGCACGCCCGCTCGACCGGTCCGTACTCGCTCGTCACGCAGCAGCCGCTGGGTGGTAAGGCGCAGTTCGGTGGTCAGCGCTTCGGTGAAATGGAAGTGTGGGCCCTGGAAGCGTACGGTGCCTCGTACGTGCTGCAGGAAATGCTCACCGTCAAGTCCGACGACGTCAATGGCCGTACCAAGGTGTACGAGAACATCGTCAAGGGCGAGCACTCCATCGAAGCCGGCATGCCCGAATCGTTCAATGTGCTGGTCAAGGAAATCCGTTCCTTGGGCATCGACATTGAACTGGAACGTAACTGATCTAAGGAATAGGAGCGCCCCATGAAAGGTTTGCTGGACCTGTTCAAGCAATTCACCCCCGATGAGCATTTCGATGCCATCAAGATCGGCCTGGCTTCTCCGGAGAAGATCCGCAGCTGGTCGTTCGGCGAGGTGAAGAAGCCCGAGACCATCAACTACCGCACGTTCAAGCCCGAGCGTGACGGCCTGTTCTGCGCCAAGATCTTTGGCCCGATCAAGGACTACGAGTGCCTGTGCGGCAAGTACAAGCGCCTGAAGCACCGCGGCGTGATCTGCGAAAAGTGCGGCGTCGAAGTGACCCAGACCAAGGTCCGCCGTGACCGCATGGGCCACATCGAACTGGCTGCACCGTGCGCGCACATCTGGTTCCTGAAGTCGCTGCCGTCTCGTCTGGGCCTGGTGCTCGACATGACCCTGCGCGACATCGAACGCGTGCTGTACTTCGAAGCCTACGTGGTGGTGGACCCCGGCATGACCCCGCTGAAGAAGTTCAGCATCATGTCCGAGGACGACTACGACGCCAAGCGCGCCGAGTTCGGTGACGAGTTCGAAGCCCTGATGGGCGCCGAAGGCGTTCAGAAGTTGCTGGCCGAGATGGATCTCGACGTCGAGATCGACAAGCTGCGCAACGACATGACCGGCTCGGAGCTGAAGGTCAAGAAGAATTCCAAGCGCCTGAAGGTGATGGAAGCCTTCAAGAAGTCGGGCATCAAGCCCAACTGGATGGTGATGGAAGTGCTGCCCGTGCTGCCGCCGGACCTGCGTCCGCTGGTGCCGCTGGACGGTGGCCGTTTCGCCACCTCCGACCTGAACGACCTGTACCGCCGCGTCATCAACCGGAACAACCGTCTGGCCCGTCTGCTGGAGCTGAAGGCTCCGGAGATCATCGTGCGCAACGAAAAGCGCATGCTGCAAGAGGCTGTGGACTCGCTGCTGGACAACGGTCGCCGTGGCAAGGCCATGACGGGCGCCAACAAGCGTGCCTTGAAGTCGCTGGCCGACATGATCAAGGGCAAGAGCGGTCGCTTCCGTCAGAACCTGCTGGGCAAGCGCGTCGACTACTCTGGTCGTTCCGTGATCACCGTGGGCCCGACCCTGAAGCTGCACCAGTGCGGTCTGCCCAAGCTGATGGCCCTGGAGCTGTTCAAGCCCTTCATCTTCGCCAAGCTCGAAGCCATGGGCATCGCGACCACCATCAAGGCCGCGAAGAAGGAAGTCGAATCGGGCACGCCCGTGGTCTGGGACATCCTGGAAGAGGTCATCAAGGAGCACCCGGTTCTGCTGAACCGTGCGCCCACGCTGCACCGTCTGGGCATCCAGGCTTTCGAGCCCATGCTGATCGAAGGCAAGGCCATTCAGCTGCACCCGCTGGTGTGCGCGGCCTTCAACGCCGACTTCGACGGTGACCAGATGGCCGTTCACGTGCCGCTGTCGATCGAAGCACAAATGGAAGCCCGCACCCTGATGCTGGCCTCCAACAACGTGCTGTTCCCCGCTTCGGGCGAACCGTCGATCGTGCCGTCGCAAGACGTGGTGCTGGGCCTGTACTACGCCACCCGCGAGCGCATCAACGGCAAGGGCGAAGGCATGGTCTTCTCCGACATGGCCGAGCTGCAACGCGCGCTGGACAACGGCGTGGTGGAAATCACCGCCCGCATCAGCGTGCGCATGATGCAGTGGACCAAGAACAAGGAAACCGGCGAGTTCGACGGTCAGCTCAAGCTGGTCTCGACCACCGTAGGCCGTGCCTTGCTGTCGGAAATCCTGCCCAAGGGCCTGCCCTTCTCGAACATCGACAAGGCGCTGAAGAAGAAAGAAATTTCTCGCCTGATCAACACCTCCTTCCGCAAGTGCGGCCTGAAGGAAACCGTGGTGCTGGCGGACAAGCTGCTGCAAAACGGCTTCCGTCTGGCCACGCGCGCCGGCATCTCCATCGCGGTGGACGACATGCTGGTGCCCAAGGAAAAGGTGGGCCTGATCGAGCGCGCCGAAAAGGAAGTCAAGGAAATCGAGCAGCAGTACGTCTCGGGTCTGGTGACCGCCGGTGAACGCTACAACAAGGTGGTGGACATCTGGGGCAAGACCGGTGACGAAGTCGGCAAGGTCATGATGACCCAGCTGGCCAAGCAGAAGGTGATCGACCGCAACGGCAATGAAGTGGACCAGGAGTCGTTCAACTCCATCTACATGATGGCCGACTCGGGCGCTCGCGGTTCTGCCGCTCAGATCCGTCAGCTCTCCGGCATGCGCGGCCTGATGGCCAAGCCTGACGGCTCGATCATCGAGACCCCCATCACGGCGAACTTCCGTGAAGGTCTGAACGTGTTGCAGTACTTCATCTCCACCCACGGTGCCCGTAAGGGCCTGGCGGACACGGCGCTGAAGACCGCGAACTCGGGCTACCTGACCCGCCGTCTGGTGGACGTGACCCAGGATCTGGTCGTCACCGAAACCGATTGCGGCACGGATCAAGGCATTGCCACCCGCGCCCTGGTCGAAGGTGGTGAAGTGATCGAATCGCTGCGTGACCGCATCCTGGGTCGCGTGGCCGCCATCGATGTGCTGCACCCCGAAACCCAGCAGGTGCTGGTGACGGCCGGCACCATGCTGGACGAAGACATCCTGGACGAAGTCGAAGCCGCTGGCGTCGACGAAGTCAAGGTGCGCACCCCGCTGACTTGCGGCACCCGCTACGGCCTGTGCGCCAAGTGCTATGGCCGCGACCTGGGCCGCGGTGGCCTGGTGAACACCGGTGAAGCCGTGGGCGTGATCGCTGCGCAGTCGATCGGTGAACCCGGCACGCAGCTGACCATGCGGACCTTCCACATCGGTGGTGCCGCTTCGCGCGCTGCCATTGCGTCGAGCGTGGAAGCCAAGTCGGACGGCATCATCGGCTTCAATGCCACGATGCGTTACGTCACGAACGGCAAGGGCGACCTGGTGGTGATTTCGCGTTCCGGCGAAATCGTCATCTCCGACCAGCACGGCCGTGAGCGCGAGCGTCACAAGGTGCCGTACGGCGCGACCCTGAACGTCAAGGCCGACCAGACCATCAAGGCTGGCCTGGTGCTGGCGACCTGGGACCCGCTGACCCGTCCGATCATCACCGAATTCGCCGGCCAGGCCCGCTTCGAGAACGTCGAAGAAGGCGTGACCGTGGCCAAGCAGGTGGACGAAGTGACCGGTCTGTCGACCCTGGTCGTGATCGACCCGAAGCGCCGTGGTGCCACCAAGGTGGTGCGCCCGCAGGTCAAGCTGCTGGACGCCAACGGCCAGGAAGTGAAGATCCCGGGCACCGACCACTCGGTGACCATCGGCTTCCAGGTGGGCGCGCTGATCCAGATCCGCGACGGTCAGGAACTGCACCCCGGTGAAGTGCTGGCCCGCATCCCCATCGAAGGTCAGAAGACCCGCGACATCACCGGCGGTCTGCCGCGTGTGGCCGAGCTGTTCGAAGCCCGTTCGCCCAAGGACAAGGGCGCGCTGGCCGAGATCACTGGCACCGTGTCGTTCGGCAAGGAGACCAAGGGCAAGGTTCGCCTGCAGATCACCGACCCCGAAGGCAAGGTCTGGGAAGAGCTGGTGCCCAAGGAAAAGAACATCCTGGTGCACGAAGGCCAGGTGGTCAACCGCGGCGAACTGATCGTCGACGGCGCAGCCGATCCGCAGGACATCCTGCGTCTGCTGGGCATCGAAGAGCTGGCCCGCTACATCGTCGACGAAGTGCAGGACGTGTACCGTCTGCAGGGCGTGAAGATCAACGACAAGCACATCCAGGTGATCGTTCGCCAGATGCTGCGCCGCGTTCAGATCGTCAACCCGGGCGACACGCACTACATCGCCAACGAGCAGGTCGAGCGTTCGGAGATGCTGGACACCAACGACAAGATGCGCGCCGAAGGCAAGATCCCCGCGACGTACAGCGATGTGCTGCTGGGCATCACCAAGGCTTCGCTGTCGACCGACTCCTTCATCTCGGCCGCTTCCTTCCAGGAAACGACCCGCGTGCTGACCGAGGCTGCCATCATGGGCAAGCGCGACGAGCTGCGTGGCCTGAAGGAAAACGTGATCGTGGGCCGTCTGATCCCCGCCGGTACCGGCCTGGCTTACCACCAGGCTCGCCGCGCCAAGGACGAGATGGACGAGACCGAACGCCGCGCCATCGCCATGCAGGAAGCGCAAGAGCGCGCTGCCATGGAGCTGGCTGCGCTGGACGGTGACGACGCACCGGCCGCCGAAGGCGAAACCACGGCAGAGTGATCCTCACCTGCTGACGCACAAGGGCCCTTCGGGGCCCTTTTTCATGGGCGCTCGGCGCGTGCCCGACAATGGCGCGATGAGCCTTGACCCGATGCTGGCCCTGCAGGCCAATCAACGCCCGCTGCCCGATGCACTCGCCCCGGTGGGCCACTGGCGGCGCGCCGGTGTGCTGCTGCTGGGGGGCGGCGGCACGCTGGGCGCGGCGGTGTTGCAGCGCCTGCTGGGCGCTGGCGGCTTTGCCCAGGTGAATGTGCGGGTGACCCAACCCCTGGCGGCCCGCCCGCGCGGGCTGCATGACTGCGTGCTGCCTGAGGGGGGCGACTGGGCCGACCTGCGCACCTCGGCGGCTGTGGCCGTGATGGTGTTTGACGTGGCCAAGGCGCGAGAGGGGGCGATATGGATGCCCCAGCCAGACGACGTGCTGCCGGCAGCCCGGCGTTTGAAGGCCTTGAGCGTGCGCTGCCTGGTCCTGGTGATGCCGCATGCGCCCCACCGCCTGCCCGCGGCGTTGCGCGAGGGCCTATGGGGGATGGACGAGCAGGCCCTGGTGACCATGGGCTTCGAGCACCTGGTGCTGCTGCGCCCGGCAGCGGGGGCGTCGGGCTCGGCGGGGCCAGCCCGCACCCCTGGGTGGCAGGGCTGGGGTGAGCGCCTGGCGGGCTGGATGCTGTCGAACCTGCGCTTCATGGTGCCCACGCGGCAGCTGCCGGTGCGGCCCGACAGCATCGCAGCGCTGGTGGTGGCCCTGGTGCATGCCCTGGAAAAGCAAACGCCCGCCGAGGGGGCGGGCGCTTCACGCACCTGGGTGGTGCCGGCCGAAACCGTGTGGGCGGCAGCTCAGCCCGAGGGCTTGCACCGCACGGTGCAGGCGCTGGTTCAGTTCAATTCTGGCGGCTGCGACGCAGCTTGAGGGCCACCATGCCGGCCAGGCCCAGTCCCAGCAGCAGGTTGGTGGGCGCTTCTGGAACGGCAGAAACGGCATCCACCTTCAGGCCGGCCAGCCGGAATGACGACAGCGAGCCTTCTGCAGACAGCAGGAAGAAGCGACCACCGGGAACGGAGGCGCTGCCCATGCTGAAAGTGGTCACGCCCAAGGCGTTGTCGCTCAGGGCGTTGCCCAGGGAAAACTGCTGGCCTGCAGTGGTGATCGACGCCTTGTCGATGGGCAGCAGCCCACCGTCCCACAAAGACAACCCAACGCTGTTGAGCGTGACCGCCTGGCTGAACGTCAGCAGCAAGCCTTCGCCAGAGCCCAGCAGGCCGCCGTTCAGGTCACCGATGTCGAGAAGGCCACTGCTGACGCCCAGCCCCTTGCCGTTGGCAGCCACTTTGACGTTGCTGCCCGAGGCGACGGGCGTGACGGTCAGGCCAATGCCGCCCACGTTGAACGACAAAGAGGTGCTGGTTTTGTCCAGCAAGTTGAACAGCGAAGGGTCGTAGAAGTCGAAGTAGGTGCCTGCGCCCTTGGTGTCAGAGCTGATGTTGGCCTGGGCCATGAGCGGGGCCGTCAGGGCCAGGGCGGCAAAAAGCGATACAGCGTGGCGCATGGGCATGGCCTCTTGTGAGTGAAGTGTTTTCATTATGGGCATGCACCTGGTTGGATGCATGGCGCCAAACTTGACAAACCGGTAATCGTCAACACCCACCCCACCCTGACTGAGGGGGTCAATGGCCGTGCCGTGAGGGTTTTCTCGCCTCCCAGGAGGAGGGGGCGGCTGCGGGTTTGGCCGAGGTGTTGGTTTCTGGCAGGGGCCCAGTCCACGGGCGGGCCACAGTGCCAGGCGGGTGCTTGAAGGGCCCTGGGTCGCGGTAATCGTTGGCCGCCAGCCCTTTGCGCACCTTGAGGGTCGAGAACATGCCCCCCATGCCGATGGCTCCGAAAGGCCCCTGGCCGGTCATCATGGGCAGGGTGTTGGGCGGCAGTTCCATGTCCATCTCGGCCATCTCGTGCATGCCGTGCTCGCCCATGGCCATGTAGCCAGGCACCAGCTGGTTGATGCGCTTGGCCAGGTCCTGCTGGGCCACCCCGATCATGTTGGGCACGCCATGGCCCATGGCGTTCATGGTGTGGTGGCTCTTGTGGCAGTGGAAGGCCCAATCGCCCTCTTCGTTGGCCAGGAATTCGATCTGCCGCATCTGGCCCACGGCGATGTCGGTGGTGACCTCCGGCCAGCGCGCGGTGGGAGGCACCGGGCCGCCGTCGGTGCCCGTGACCTCGAACTCGTGCCCAT
Source organism: Aquabacterium lacunae (assembly GCF_004310865.1). GTDB lineage: Bacteria > Pseudomonadota > Gammaproteobacteria > Burkholderiales > Burkholderiaceae_C > Aquabacterium > Aquabacterium lacunae. Next base: position 72,499 of record NZ_SIXI01000009.1, on the reverse strand, counting down.
GCAGGTGGATGGGGTGGTTGGTCATGGTCAGGTTGCCCACCCGGATGCGCACCCGGTCGTTGTGCCGTACCACCAGCGGGTCGATGCCGGGGAAGACGCGGCTGTTCCAGGTCCAGAGGTTGAAGTCGAGCATGGTGTTGACCTGGGGCGTGGCCGCGCCGGGCTCGATGTCGTAGGCGCCCAGCAGGAAGGCGAAATCACGCTGCACGCTGGCGATGTGCGGGTGCGTGCCTTTGGGGTGGGTGATCCACAGGCCCATCATGCCCATGGCCATCTGGGTCATTTCGTCGGCATGGGGGTGGTACATGAAGGTGCCGGGGCGCCGGGCTTCGAACTCGTACACCCAGGTTTCGCCCACGCCGATGGGGGGCTGCGTGAGGCCGGTGACGCCGTCCATGCCGCAGGGCAGGCGCTGGCCGTGCCAGTGCACGCTGGTGACTTCGGGCAGGCGGTTCGTCACGAAGATGCGCACGCGGTCGCCTTCGACCACCTCGATGGTGGGGCCGGGCGACTGGCCGTTGTAGCCCCACAGGCGGGCGGTCATGCCGGGGGCGAGTTCGCGCAGCACGGGTTCGGCCACCAGGTGGAACTCTTTGACGCCCTGGTTCATGCGCCAGGGCAGGGTCCAGCCGTTGAGGGTGACCACCGGCTGGTAGGGGCGGCCAGTGGGCGGGTGCAGGGGCGCCTGCGTGAGCGGCGAGGCCTGCAGCACGGGTTCGGGCAGGCGGGCCAGCGCGACGCGGGGCACAGTGCCAGCGGCCACCGCCGAAGTGAGGCCGGCCAGGCCAGCGCTGCGCAGGAAGGTGCGACGAGGGTTCATGGCAAGGCTTTCAGGTCAGTCGTGGGCGGCCGCGCTGCTGCGGGCGACGGGTGCAGGTGCGCCACTGGCGCCCGCCGAGGGGGCGGTGGTCAGGGCCAGCTCGAAACGGGCGTGGGCGGCCCAGGCGGCCTGGTCCAGTGCGATGGCCAGTTGCACGGCCTGCTGCTGTTCGCGGGCGTCGGCCAGCAGGTCGAACACGCTGGCCAGCATGCCGTTGTAGCGCAGCAGCAGCTGCTCGGCCATGCGCTGACGGCGGGGCAGCACTTCTTCGCGCTGTTGCCGGGCGCGGGCCTCGGCCAGCTGCCAGTGGCGCCAGGCTTCGCGCACCTGCGACTGGGCGTCGAGCGCCACGCCGCGGGTGTCGGCCAGGGCCTGGCGGTGGCGAGCCTCGGCCTGGTGCACGCGGCTTTGGCCCAGGTCGAACAGGGGCAATTCGAGCGTGACCCCGATGCCGCGCTTGCGGGGCTCGTCGGTGGCCGATTCGTTGAAGCCTTCCACCTCCAGCACATTGATGAAGCGGGTGCTGCGGCTCAGGCTCAGGGCACGGGCCTGCTGCTCCACCCGGGCCTTGGCGGCACGCACGTCCAGGCGCTGGTCCAGGGCTTGTTGCACCCAGGGTTGCAGGCCATCGGCACCTTCTTCGCGGCGTGGCGGGGTGACCGGCGGGGGCAGGTGGTCGGGCAGGGTGAACGCCTCGGGCCGCTCGAAGCCCAGCAACCGGGTCAGGTGTTCGCGCGTGCTCACTTCCTGCGCCTGGGCCGCGTGCAGGGCCTGTTCGGCGTCGGCGCGGAAGGCGGCCTGCTGGTCGCGGCGCAGGGCGCTCCAGTGGCCGGCCTGCTGCATGCGGTCGGCCAGAGTACGGGCGGCGTCGGCGGCATCCAGGCCGCGTTCGGCCTGCACCCGGGCAGCGCGCGCAGCCACGGCATCGACCCAGGCCACGCGCACATCGTGCGCCAGCCGCAGCACGGCCTGCGCGGTGTCGAGGCGGGTCTGGGTCAGTTGCTGTTGCTGCACCTCGCGCAGCACGGGCCAGCTCAGCAGGTCGATGAGGTGCACGCCGATGCTGCGCTCGAAGGACACGGTCTCGCCTTGGCGGCTGCGTGAAAAGCCCAGGCTGGGGTTGGGCAGGCGGCTGGCGGCCAGCCGGTCGGCTTCGGCCACGCCCAGGGCCTCGAAGCGCTGCTGCCAGCGGGGCGATTGCAGCCAGGCGATCTGCACCGCGGTGTCGGCTGTCAGGGGTTGGGCGGCGAGGGCCTGCAGGGTGTGGGTGCGTTCCTGGGCCACCTGGGGGGCGGTGAGGGCTTGGGCGAGGTGGGGCGCAGTGAGGGCCTGCACGGGCTGCAGGCCGCCGTCGGGGGGCAGGCTGGCGCAGCCGCCCAGCATGAGCGCGGCAACGGCCAGTGCCCCGGACGAGGCGCAGCGCGCCAGGACGGGTGGTGTCATGGGAGGGTTCCTGGGTGCAAGAGGAATGCAGCAGGGCATGTCGGTCGAGGCCGGGTGCTGCGGGCCGGAGGCAGCCGGGGGGCCAGCTCAGGCCTGGCGTCGGGGTGGGCGATCGAGACCGCTGGACAGGGAACTGGGGGCCGGTGCTGGGGCCACCACGGGCATGAACTCAGTTTAGCGCGGCCCGGCAGGGCCTGCACAGCGGGGCGGCCTGGGGCTGAGCCAGGTCAAGCCTGAACGGTTCAACCCAGCCGGAAGCTGGACACCGTCAGCCCACCGAAGAAGTCGGTCTGGTGGTAGGGGCAGGTGGCGGTGTCGTGCTCTGCGGCGCCCACGGCCACCATCAGCGGGATCAGGTGTTCGGCGCGCGGGTGGGCCTGGCGGGCTGAGGGGGCCTCGGTCCAGCGCAGCAAGGCGTCGCTGCGGGCCGTGCCGCTCAGGGCCAGGGTGGCCTGCAACCAGGCATCGAACTGCTGTGAGGGGCGTGCGCCCTCGGGCCCGAACATGCGCAGGTTGTGGTAACTCAGCCCGCTGCCGATGATGAGCACGCCCTCGTCGCGCAGGGGGGCCAGGGCGCGGCCCAGGGCCAGGTGCACGTCGGCCTGCTCGCCCAGTTGCAGGCTGAGCTGCACCATGGGCACCTGCGCCTGCGGGTACATCACGGCCATGGGCACGAAGGCGCCATGGTCGAAGCCCTGGGCCGGGTTGGGCGAGCACGGCAGGTTGGCCTCGGCCAGCAACTGCTGCACGCGCGCGGCCAGTTCAGGCGAGCCTGGGGCCGGGTAGACCACGCTGTAGGTGTGGGCCGGAAAGCCGCCGTAGTCGTAGACCATGCCAGGCTGCGGGCTGGACATCACTTCGAAGCCGCCTGGCGTCTCCCAATGGCCCGAGACCATCAGCACGGCCTTGGGGGGCTCGGGCAGCTGGCCGGGCATGGCCTGCAAGGCCGCTTCCAGCGGGCCGAAGTGGTGGCGGAACGGGCCGTCCATGTAGGGCCAGGGGCCGCCGCCATGCGAGAGGAACCAGGTGGGTTGGCGCTTGGGGCTCATGGGCGTCCTCCAGTGGGCGGGTGGCCGCTTCAGGTGTCGGTGATGGGGTCAGTCGCAGCTGGCCTTGCCGGGCAGGCCCAGCCGGCGCACGTCCAGGTAGGCCTGCCGGTACTGCTCGAAGGGCAGGCTGTCGTGGGCTTCGATGCGGGCCTGCTCGGCATGCGAGGCCTCGGCCTGCTGGCCCAGTGTGGCGAGTTGCTGTGCGCGCTCGGGGCCCACCGGCAGGGCCCGCGTGGCTTCACGCGTGGCCTGCGATTGCGCCAGGGTGAAGGCGCGGTGGCTGTGCCCATGTGCGGCCAGGGCCTGCAGCACACGGGCCGAGGGCAGGCTGTCAGGCGATTGCAGGTGGGCGATGGCCTGCTGCAGCGCCTCGGCATGGGCGGTGCCACCGAGGGCCTGGTCGAGCGCCTGTGCGTGCGGCTGGCAGCCCTGCAGCACTTCCAGCGCCCAGTCGGTCAGCGGCACCTGCTGGCCACGGCGCTCCAGCATCAGGCCAGGCTCGCGCCCGCGGGAGGCCGTGAGGTGCTGGTTGCGCGACAGCTCGGCGATCTCTTCCGGGGTGTCGGGCGGGCTGGCGCTGTGCAGGCAGTGCAGCAGGAAGGTGTCGAGCAGGCGCACGGTGGGCGCGTCGATGCCTTCTGGCAGGAAGGGGTTGAGGTCCATGCAGCGCACCTCGACGTACTCCACGCCGCGTTCGCGCAGGGCGTGCAGGGGGCGCTCGCCCTGGAAGATCACGCGCTTGGGCCGGATGGTGCCGTAGAACTCGTTTTCGATCTGCAGCAACGAGGTGCTTAGTTGTTGGTAGACGCCGTTCGCATCGCGGATGCCGATGGCTTCGTAGGGCGCGTGCGAGCCGGTCAGTGCCCCTTGCAGCGAGTGGCCATAGCTGTCCAGGCAGTTGTAGCTCACGCACAGGGCGGTCTGGGCGTCGCTCTGGTAGCCCAGCCGGCCCATGCGCAGCGAGGTGGCGTGTGGCAGGTAAAAGGTGTCGTGGCTCAGGCGCTGCAGGCCGTGGTCCAGGCCTTCCACGAAAGCGGCGTCAACCGCTGGCGAGGCACCGAACAGCATCAGCAGCACGAAGCTGTGGCGCCGGAAGTTGCGGATCAGGCCGAAGTAGTCGGCGTTGCTGCAGCCTGGCAGCGACCAGTTGTAGTGGATGCCGGAGATGGTCTGCATGCGCGGGCCGTACCGGTTGGCCAGGCCGCGGCGGTAGATGGTCTTGGCCTGCCCCACATTGGCGTGGCCGTACTGGCCCAGCGGGATGCTGGCGTCGGCGGGCAGCTGCCCGGGCATGGACGACACCCACATCAGCTCGTCGCCAATGTGCTGGAAGGTGTACTGGTGGATGGCCTGCAGTTCGGCCAGCGCGTCTTCGGCGCGGGCATGCACGCCTGTGACCAGCTCCAGCTGCGATTCGCTGAAGTCGGTCGTGATGTGCGGGTGCGTCAGCGCCGAGCCCAGCGCGGCCGGATGCGGGGTCAGCGCATAGCGGCCGTCGGGCAGCACGCGCAGGCTTTCTTTTTCAAGGCCGCGCTGCATGCCGCGCAAGGTGCTGGCGTCGATCAAACCCTGTCTCCTGTCCCGTTCGCTGAGGGGCGAAACTTACCAGAAGCAGACGGCTTGTGTGGTGACGGTTGTCAGGGTGCCCCGTGCACAGGGGCTTGGGTTCGGGCGTTTGACAAAACCTGAAAAACGCGTGTGCAGACCTGGGACTCAGCGGGTGGTGTCGCCATCGTCCTGACCGGTGGACTCGATGTCGTCGTCCAGCTCAACGCCCTGGGTCTGCCAGCCGAGCTTTTCCCAGCCGCCGGCGTGCATGCAGTGTTGCGACAGTTGCAGGGGTTGGGCGTTCAGTTGGGGGTTCATGCGGTCACCTTTCAAAGCGAGTTGCGGTGAGGTCATGGTGCGCTTGAGAGGCGTGTGGCAGGGGTGGGCCAACCCGCAGGGCCAGGCGGTGCCGCCCTGGGTTCGTGACGTATTCACGGCCCCTTCCCCCCGCGTTTGAAGGGCGGCAGGGGCGGGCTGACCCGAGGTCGGGAGACCGCTTAAGGGGCGGCCCCGAGGGCGGTGGCCCACGGGCGTCGCCACGGCATGAGGCGTGTCGGGCCCTCAGATGGCCAGCTTGTCGCGCAGGTCGTAGTACCAGGCGCCCAGGGCCGTGAGGGGCACGCGCAGCAGACGCCCGCCAGGGAAGGGCAGGTGGGGCAGCTGGGCAAAGGCGTCGAAGCGGGTGGCCTGCCCATGGATGGCTTCGCTCAGCAGGCGGCCGGCCAGGTGGGTGAAGGTGACGCCGTGGCCCGAGCAGCCCTGCGAGTAGTACAGGTTGGGGGCCAGGCGGCCCATCTGCGGCAGGCGCGACAGGGTGAGCAGGAAGTTGCCCGTCCACGCGAAATCGATGCGCACGCCCTTGAGCTGCGGGAAGGTCTTCTCGAGCTTGGGCCGGATCACCTGCTCGATGTGGGCGGGCTCGCGCGCGCCATAGACCACGTCGCCACCGTACAGCAGGCGTTTGTCGGCGCTCAGGCGGAAGTAGTCGAGCAGGAAGTTGCTGTCTTCCACGCAGTGGTCGTGCGGCAGGATGTCGCGCCAGCGTTCGCCCAGGGGTTCGGTGGCCACCACCTGCGTGCCGCAAGGCATGGACTTGCTGGCCAGTTGCGGTTCGAGCGAGCCCAGGTAGGCGTTGCCGGCCAGCACCACGAAGCGGGCGCGCACCTGGCCCTGGGCCGTGTGCACGGTGGCGGGGTCGCCCCGGTCGATGCGCAGTGCGGCGCTGTGTTCGTGGATGATGCCGCCCAGGCTTTCCAGGGCCATGGCCTCGCCCTGGGCCAGGCGCAGGGGGTGGATGTGCCCGGCGCTGTCGTCGACCAGGGTGGCCAGATAGCGTTCGGTGCCCACGATGCCACGGCTTTCGGTGGCATCGAGCAGGCGCAGCTGGGTGTGGCCAAAGCGCTCCCACAGGGCCTTGTGGTGCTCGAGCTGTCGCACTTGCCGGCTGTTGAGCGCGGCGAACACGCCGCCCGGCTTGAAGTGGCAGTCGATGCCGTATTGAGCGATGCGTTCTTGGATGACGCGTGCGCCTTCGAAGGCCATGCTGCCCAGCGCGCGGGCCGTGTGGGCGCCATGGCGAGCCTCGATGACGTCGAGGTCACGGGAGTAGCTGTGCACCAGCTGGCCGCCATTGCGGCCGGAGGCGCCCCAGCCCACGCGGGCGGCTTCCAGCACCACCACCTTCAGGCCGCGCTCGGCCAGGTGCAGCGCCGCCGACAGGCCGGTGTAGCCCGCCCCCACCACGCACACATCGGCACTGTGCGCACCCTGCAGCGGTGGGCGCTCAGGCTGGGGCAGCGCCGAGGCGGCGTAGTACGAACCGGTGTGCTCCAGGGCACCCGGCGCCTGGGAGGAGGCAGCCGGCCCGGAGGCGGCCGCAGGCAGGGCAGTGCTCATGTGAAGCCATCATGGCATGGGCCACCAGACGCGTCCAGAGCGCGGGCGCGACAGCGGGCTGCCGCCCTCAATGAACCGACGTCGCGTGCCGCGCTCAGGGCTTGGCAGGCAGGTAGAACTCTGTGGCGACCAGCTGGTTCACCTTCACCGTGCGTCCGTCGAAGGTGCTCGTGGTGGTGGGTGCCACGGTGCCGGCCACCAGCACGCCGGTGGCGCCCAGGGCCGGACCAGAGGCGGCCACTTGTTCGTCGGTGGCGCCTGATGCACTCAGGTTCAGCTCGGTGTTGAAGGGGGCTTTGCGGCTGTTGAGCAGGCGGGCCTCCAGCGAGGGGCACGGCGCCACGATGCACCGGATGCCGGTGTCGCGCACGCTGTAGACGCTGCCCTTGGCCTGTTTGCCGACCTGGCCCTGCCAGGCACTGCTCACGGTCAGCACATTGGCTTTCACGCCCTGCACCTCCGTGAGCGCCAACTGGCCTTGCACCAGGGCCTGGCCCTGGCCCCAGGGCTCATTGAAGCTGGCTTGCTGGTCGACGCTCCAGCCCAGGGCTGCGGTGTCGAGCGTGACCGCATGGCAGCGCGTGGCCCACTTGCCGTCGGCGCAGCGGGTCAGCGCCTGGTTCACGGCCTTGACGTAATACCCGCCGCAAAAGGGGAAGGCGCACTTGCGGAAGTCCTGGCCCACGACCTGGTAGGTGGTGAGGGCGCTGCCGGTGGGCTCCGCAGGGGCCTGGGTCTGGGCCCAGGCGGCAGGGCTCAGCCCGCCCATCACGAGCGTGGTCAGTGCGCTGGCCACCGCCAGCCAGGGTGTGCGGCGTGCAGCGAGCAGGTTCAAGGCAGACATGGGCTCTCCTGTCATGGTGGTGACGTTGTGGCCCGCAATGTAGGCCATGCCACGCCTCGCGTCACCCTGGGGCGAACCTCAGATCGTGTCCGTCGGTGACAGGTGTTGCAGCACCGAATCGACCATGGCCACCGCATGGGGGCTGGCCACCTCGGCCACGAACTGCAGGAAGTCCACGTGGGCGTCGTCGTCTGCCCGGTCGGAAATGCTGCGCACCACGCCAAAGGGCACCCCGAAGTCCAGGCACACCTGGGCGATCGCGGCGCCTTCCATTTCCACCGCCAGGGCGTCGGGCAACTCGGCTTGCAGCGCCTGCACCTCGGCCCGGCTGGAGACGAAGCGGTCACCGCTGACGATCAGGCCGGTGTGCACGCGCTGACCCTGCGTCACGCCCAGGGTGTGCTGCGCGGCCTGTTGCAGCGCGTGGGTCAGCGCCGGGCTGGTGGCGATGCGGCTGATGCCGCGGCCGGGCAGTTCGTGGCGCGGGAACAGGGGCGAGGCGTCCATGTCGTGTTGCAGCAGCTCGGTGGCCACCACGATGTCACCCACGGCCACCCCGGGCCCGATGCCGCCGGCCACCCCCGTGAACAGCAGGCGCCCAACCCCGAACCGAGCGATCAGCAGCGTGGCCGTGATGCTGGCGGCCACCTTGCCGATGCCCGACAGTGCGGCCACCACCTCATGCCCGCGCCAGTGACCCACCCACACCTCGCGGCCGCCGATGCGTTGCAGGTGTTCGTCGGGCATGGCCTGCAGGAAGGCCTGCAGCTCTTGCGGCATGGCGGCGATGATGCCCAGGCGTGTGCTCATGCCGTGGCCCCTGCGCGGGTGCGCTGTGTCTGCTGGTGCAGGCGCAGCCCCACCAGGGCCGCGCTGGCAATGCCCAGGCCCATGGCAAGCGCCGAGCCCTGGAACACTTGCGCGTGCAGGGCGTGGTCCATGAGGTAGCCGAAGGCGGGTGAGGCCACGGCAAAGCCCAGGTCCAGGCCTGAATACACCGTGCCGTACACCCGGCCGGTGGCACCTGGTGGGGCCGCGCGCTTGATCAGCATGTCGCGCGAGGGGCCGGCCAGGCCCGTGCCCAGGCCGGCAGCGGCGGTGGCCACGGCCGCCATCCAGCCGGGCAGCCAGCCCGAGCCCACCAGCAACAGCAGCAGCACCGACAGGGCCATGGCCAGTGCGATGGTGCGCTCCAGCCGCTGCACACGCTGCACCAGGAAGCCGCCCACCACCATGCCGCAGGCCCCGGTGACCATGTAGCCCGTGACCACGAAGGCCGTGCTGGCCAGTGGCAGCCCGTAGAGCTGGTGCAGCGCCGGGCTGGCAAAGCTCTGGATGGCGCTGAGCGCGGCCGTGGTCCAGAAGAAGAACGAGAAGCACAGCCACACCGAGGGCAATGCCAGGAAGGCCATCGGGTGCTCGGCGGGGCCTGCTGGCTGGGCGTGCGGCGCGGTGTGCGCCGCGTGGGGCACGGGCGTCTGGTGCACCGGCGTGTGCGCAATGGCAGCGCGGCGCCACCACAGCACGGCCATCACGCTCAGGCCAATGCCGGCAGCCGCCACATAGGCCCCGCGCCAGTCACCCACTGCGTGGTGCAGGCCGATCAGGAACACCGGCGACAAGGCCCAGCCCAGGTTGCCGCTGATGCCATGCGCCGCAAACGCGTGGCCCAGACGCGCGGGGCTGACCCGCTGGTTCAGGATGCTGAAATCGACCGGGTGGAAGGGCGCGTTGCCGATGCCGGCCAGCACGGCGGCCAGCATCAGGCCCGGGTAGCCGGTGGCGGTGGCCGCGGCCAGACAGGCCGCCACGAAGCAGGCCAGGGCGGCGAACAGCACGGGCCGGGCGCCCACGCGGTCGACCAGGAAGCCCGACAGCGCCTGCCCGATGCCCGACAGCGTGAAGAACACCGTCATCAGCAGGCCCAGCTCGGCATAGCTGAGCCCGAATTCCCGGATGAACACCGGGAACATGGGCGGCAGCAGCATGTGGTGGAAATGCGAGGTGCCGTGGGCGAGGCCGATCAGCCCGATGGTTTCGGTGTCACGCGAGGGGGACAGGGTCTGGGCAGGGCCGGGGGCAGGTGCAGAAGCCATCACGGCATCGTGCCACAGGGCGTCGGGCCGAGCGCACAATGGGGCCATGGATCCGTTCGCATCCCCCCTGCCGCTGTTTCCTTTGCAGACCGTGCTGTTCCCCGGCGGGGTGCTGCCGCTGAAGATTTTCGAGGTGCGTTACCTCGACCTGATCGGCCGGTGCCACCGCGAAGGCACGCCCTTTGGCGTGGTCACCCTCAGCGAGGGCCAGGAAGTGCGCACGGCGCAATCGGGCAACGAAGTGTTTTTCGACGTGGGCACGCTGGCCACGGTCACGCGGTTTGATCGCCCGCAGGCGGGGCTGATGCAGATCGAGTGCCATGGCGGCCAGCGCTTTCGGGTCAAGGCCAGCCAGCGCCTGGGCCACGGCCTGTGGGTGGCCACCGAGACCGAGCCCCTGGCCGATGACACCCCGGCGCACGTGCCCGACGACCAGATGCACCTGGTGCGCTTGCTGGAGCAGGTGGCCCGCAGCATGAAAAGCGCCGAAGGCCGCGGCATGGACGAACTTTGGCGCCAGCCCCATCTTTGGGACGATGCCGGCTGGGTGGCCAACCGATGGTGCGAGCTGCTGCCCATCAAGGCCGAACTGCGCCAGCGCTGCATGGCCCTGACCCACCCGGTGCTGCGCCTGGAGCTGGTGGATGACATGCTGGACCGCCTGGGGGTCAAGTCTCATTGAACTTCTGGCGCGGGCCTCTGGAGGCTCAGCCATGGATACACCTCGATGCATTTCGCACATTTGAGGGAGTGCGTCGACCGGCTCACGTGCTCGACAATACAAACAGAAGTTCCAGGAGTGCCTTTCACATGGCGGCACCTGTGAAAACATCGAGGACATCAGGGACCCGCACGCGGCTGTATGAGGCTGGTTTTTTTCACCCACCCAGAGTTCATGCGCTCTCAGAGCATGCCCAGATTTGCGCGCATGCTCCAGCGGGCGTGCCTTGATCGTGGGCATCACGTCAGCGTCTGGGCGCCTCGCGATGGGTTGCATCGCTGGTTTGCCCACACCCGGCTGGCGAAATGGGCGGGCTATGTCGATCAGTACCTGATTTTCCCGTGGTGGGTGCGTCGCCAGCTGGCCCAAACGCCAGCCGACAGCTTGTTCGTGTTCTGCGATCAGGCCTTGGGGCCCTGGGTGCCCTTGGTGGCCCATCGGCCACATCTGGTGCATGCCCATGACCTGCTGGCCTTGCGTTCGGCGCTGGGGCAGATACCCGAGAACCCGACGCGCCTGACCGGCCGCCTGTACCAGCGATTCATTCGCCGAGGTTTTCGCCAGGCCAAGCATTTCATCGCCATTTCCGATCGCACCCGATCCGACCTGGTCACCCATGCCGGCATTGCTGCCGACCGGGTGGTCGTGATCCACAACAGCCAGAACCATGCGTATGCGCCCCTGCCGGTGAAAGCTGCGAGCGCTCGCTTGCTTGAAGCTGGCCTGCCGGCGCCTGGGCGGTTCTTGCTGCATGTCGGTGGCGGCCAGTGGTACAAGAACACCGAAGGCGTCATCCGCCTGTATGGTGCACTCGTGCGGCGCTGGGTCAGTCATCCGCCCACTGACGGTCATGCGGCGGCTCAGGGCATGCCGGCCTTGGTCATGGTCAGCCCTGAGCCGTGCGAGCGTCTCCAGACCTTGATCGGGGGCTTGCCGCCACAAGCGCGTGTGCTGTTCTGTCAGGGCGTGAGCACCGAAGTGCTTGAAGCGGCCTATTCGGGGTGTGTGGCGATGCTGTTTCCCAGCCTCGCCGAAGGCTTTGGGTGGCCCATCATCGAAGCCATGGCCTGCGGTGCGCCTGTGGTCACCAGCCTGGATGCGCCCATGACCGAAATCGGAGGGCCCCATGCGCTGTACCTGCCGGTTCTGACCCCTGCACAGTCGCCCGAGCAATGGGCTGCGCAAGGCGCAGACATGGTCGATGAGTGGCTGGCTGCGCCCACCCCGGTGCGGCAGACCCGGCAGGCGGCCGCTTTGCAATGGGTTCAGCAGTTCGAGCCTTCCCGCGTCAAGGCGGCCTACCTGGCTGAGTATGAGCGGGTGTTGCTTCAATGGCCGATGACGCAGCCCACAAAGGCCGCGTCGCCCAGACATGCCGAGGCGCCATGACCACCAGCCTGGCACGCGCTCGTCCCTTGAGGCTCTTGCATTGCATTGCGTCGGTTGACCCTGCGCAAGGCGGGCCCATTGAGGGCCTCAAGCAGCTGGCCTCGGTGTATCGCCTGCGCGGGCACACCCTGGAGGTGGTGTCTCTGGATGATCCCCAGGCTCCCTGGGTGGCCCAGGCGCCGTTTGTCGTGCACGCCCTGGGGCCAGGCAAGCTGGGGCAGTACGGCTACACCCCTCGGCTGTCGCAGTGGCTCAGGCAGCATGCCGTGCGATTTGATGTGGCCATCATCAACGGGATCTGGCAGTTCCATGCGCATGGCACAGCCCGCGTGCTGCGCGAAGTGGGTTTGCCTTACTTCGTTTTCACACACGGCATGCTGGACCCTTGGTTCAAGCGGCACTACCCCCTCAAGCACCTCAAAAAATGGCTGTTCTGGCCTTGGGCCGACTACCGGGTGCTGCGCGACGCTGCGGCCGTGCTCTTCACGTGCGAAGAAGAGCGCCTGCGGGCCCGTGAGTCGTTCTGGCTCTACAACGCGCGTGAGTTCGTGGTCGATTACGGCACCCGTGGCGTGCGTGGTGAAGCGCAGCAGCAGCGGGCGGCATTTCTGGCCCGTCACCCTGAACTGAAAGACCAGAGGGTGCTGCTCTTTCTGGGGCGCATGCACGAAAAGAAGGGCGCAGACCTCCTGCTTCATGCCTGGGCGCGCGTGTTGCGAGAGCGCCCTGATGCCTTGACGAACACGCGACTGGTCATGGCGGGCCCGGCTGACAACCCCTGTGGCCATGCGTTGAAGCAGCTGGCAGATCGTCTGGATCTTGCCGATCGCATCACCTGGACGGGCATGCTGCAGGGCGAGCTGAAATGGGGCGCGTTCAGGGTGGCGGATGCCTTCGTGCTGCCTTCGCACCAGGAGAACTTTGGCATCGCTGTGGCCGAGGCCTTGTCTTGTGGGGTCCCGGTGTTGGTCTCCGATCAAGTGAACATCTGGCGCGAAATCCACAACCGTGGGGCGGGCTGGGTGCAACCCGATACCGTTGACGGTACCTTGGCCTTGTTGCGTCAATGGCTTGAGACATCACCCTCCGACATGGTGAGCATGCGCACGCGTGCTCGCGCTTGTTTCGAACGCCACTTCCACATCGAGCGCACCGAGGCATCGATCATGGATGCGGTGGCTCGCTTCACGGCCCTGCGTGACCTCCCGGTGACACAACCTGCCCCGCTGGACGCGGCACTCGATCGGGTGGCCGCAGGCGGTTGACGCCCTTCCGACTGCACGGTTTCGCACGCTTGTCATCTGCGGTGACCAGCATCCCTCTTGCGTTCGCAAGGAGGGCTTGGCATGCACGTTCGAACCGTCTGGATCTCCGACATCCACCTGGGCACTCGAGACTGCCAGGCCGAGGCGTTGCTCGATTTCCTGCGCGAGGTGGACTGCGACACCTTGTACCTGGTGGGCGACATCGTGGACGGCTGGCAGCTGCGGCGCACCTGGTACTGGCCGCAAAGCCACAACGATGTGGTCCAGAAGCTGCTGCGCAAGGCCCGCAAAGGCACCCGTGTGATTTTCATCCCGGGCAACCACGACGAGTTCGCGCGACGCTACGTGGCCAGCAACTTCGGTGGCATCGAGGTGGCCGACGAATGGATCCACACCACAGCCAGCGGCCAGCGCCTGTGGGTCACGCACGGCGACCTGTACGACGGCGTGATCCAGTGCGCCCGCTGGCTGGCCCTGGTGGGCGATGTGGCCTACGAGTTCACGCTGAAGGTCAACCGCTGGTTCAACCAGGCCCGTGCGCGCCTGGGGCTGCCGTACTGGTCGCTTTCAAAGCACCTCAAGCTCAAGGTGAAGCGCGCGGTGAGCTACCTGGCCGATTTCGAAGAGGCCCTGGCCCGCGAGGCCCGGCACCGGGGTGTGCAGGGCGTGGTGTGCGGCCACATCCACCATGCCGAAATGCGCGACATCGGCGGTGTGCTGTACTGCAACGACGGCGACTGGGTGGAAAGCCTCACGGCCCTGGTGGAACACCCGTGCGGCCGGCTCGAGATCATCGACTGGGGCCAGCGGCTCAAGCGCCTGCGCCCGCCGGCGTTCAGCGTGGCGCGGCCGGCACCGGTGGCTGCACGAAGCCCTTCGCAGCCAGTCGCTCCATGAAGCTGGCCGGGGGCGGGGCCACCTTCTTGGTCTCACCCGCCAGGAACACCACGCCGGTCTTGCCACGTGCCACTTCGCGGCCGCTGTCCTTGTCCCGCAGGCGGAACACGAGGTCGAAACCGTACTTGTTGAAGTCGTCGGGCACCATGTGCACCTCCATGGTCTCGCCATAGAAGGCTTCCGACTTGTACTGCGCCAGCATGTCGCCCACCACGATGGACTGCCCGTCGATGTCGAGTTCACCGCGGTAACCCAGCCAGCGGAAAAAGCGCAGCCGCGCTTCCGAGACCAGGCTCAGCAACTGCGCGTTGTCCAGGTGCCCGCCCTGGTTCACGTGGCTGATGTAGATGGGGATGTCGGTGGAAAACAGGAACTGCTCGGGCAGCTGGAACTGGATGCGGGCCATGGGGTGCCGTGAGGAAACTGCTGACGCCCGATGATAGTTCAGGGTTAATACGGATGTCTGCCCTGTCGTGCACCTGTCCAGCCGAGGGTGAGGCAAGATGCCGGCATGGCAGGTCGCATCCGACGTCAACTCCTGGCCAGCAAGCTGGACGCCGTGGCACAGCAGGCCCAGGCCCGCCAGGCCACGCCCATCTGCCCGCTGTGCGAGCGGCCCATTCCGCCCAGCCAGGCCGACGCGCACCACCTGGTGCCCCGCTCGAAAGGTGGCAGGCACACCGCGTTGCTGCACCGCATCTGCCACCGGCAGATCCATGCCCTGCTGACCGAAGCCGAACTGGCCCGGGACCACTGCACGGTCGAAGCGCTGAAGGCGCACCCGGGTGTGGCGGCTTTTGTGCGATGGGTGCGCACCAAACCCCCGGAATTCATCGAGCGCACGCGCAAGAGCCAGCGACTGAAGGACTGACCCAGGCAGAATCGGGTGTGATGTCCAGCAGTTCATTTCCCTTGTCAGCGGCCCCGCTGCTTCAGGACGACGTTCGCGTGCCCGTGGACGGCGTCCACACCCTGTGCATGCGCCGCATCCGCCCGGCCGATGCCGCAGGCTTGCCGCTGCCGCCCGTGCTGATGGTGCACGGCATGATGTCCAACGGGCGCGTGTTCTATTCCCACAGCGGCAAGGGGCTGGCCCCCTGGCTGGCCCGCCAGGGCTTTGACGTGTTCGTGGCCGACCTGCGCGGCAAAGGGCAGAGCACGCCCCGCATCAGCCGCCATGCGCGCCACGGCCAGACCGAGATGATCCGCGACGACGTGCCCGCGCTGCACGCCGCCATCCGCGGCCTGACCGGGGGCCAGCCGGTGCACTGGGTGTCGCACTCGTGGGGTGGGGTGGTGCTCAACAGCGCGCTGCTGCGCCAGCCTGATCTGATTCCCCAGGTGGCGTCGCTGGTGCACTTCGCGGCCAAGCGCAGCGTGCAGGTGCGCAACCTCAGCAAGGCCATCGAGATCGACCTGATGTGGAACGTGGTGCTGCGTGGTGTCACGCGCAGCGTGGGCTACCTGCCCGCGCGCCAGCTCAATTTCGGGGCCGACAACGAGACCGACAAGACCCACCGCCAGATCAAGCGCTGGGCCAAGGCGCGCCCCTGGGTGGACAGCGACGACGGCTTCGATTACGGCGCGGCCGCTCGCCACACCACCTTGCCACCCGCGCTGTACCTGTCGGCGCGCAACGACCCCTGCCGCGGCCACCCGCTGGATGTGAAGCGCTTTCGCGACGAATCGGGCCCGCACCGTTCGTGCGTGCACCTGCTGTCGCGCCGCACCGGCCACTGGCACGACTACGACCATGTGACATTGCTCACACACCCCGATGCCGAGCGCGACCACTTCCCGCTGGTCAGGCGCTGGCTGCTGGGGTTCTACGACGAAGTGCCGGAAAACCATTGAAATCGTGTCAATGGCTGCGATAGGGCACCTGCCTATCGCGGGCATAGGCACGATTGCCTTGCCCTGGGCGGGGGCGCTTCCTAGACTGAGGTCCAAGTTCTTCAGCCACCCTTTCCAAGGAGCCCCCGCCATGACACAAGAAGCCAAGTGCCCCTTCCACCACGGCCAGCCCACCGCCGTGGCCAGTGCCGCCCGCGCCAGCGCCCAGTCGAACCGCGACTGGTGGCCCGAGCAGCTCAACCTCGACATCCTCCACCAGCGCCACCCCAAGGGCAACCCGGTGGGTGACGTGAACTACGCCGAGGCCTTCCAGCGACTGGACCTCGACGCCGTGGTGGCCGACCTGAAGGCCCTGATGACCGATTCGCAAGACTGGTGGCCGGCCGACTGGGGCCACTACGGCGGCCTGTTCATCCGCATGGCCTGGCACAGCGCCGGCACCTACCGCATCCACGACGGCCGGGGTGGTGCCGGCACCGGCACCCAACGCTTCGCCCCGCTGAACAGCTGGCCCGACAACGGCAACCTCGACAAGGCCCGCCGCCTGCTGTGGCCCATCAAGCAGAAGTACGGCCAGAGCCTGTCGTGGGCCGACCTCATGATCCTGGCCGGCAACGTGGCCCTGGAAAGCATGGGCTTCAAGACCTTCGGTTTCGCCGGTGGCCGGGAAGACATCTGGGAACCGGAAAAGGACATCTACTGGGGCAGCGAGAAGAAGTGGCTGGCCGCCAGCACCGAGGCCAACAGCCGCTACAGCGGCGACCGCGAACTGGCCAACCCGCTGGCCGCCGTGCAGATGGGCCTGATCTACGTGAACCCCGAAGGCCCGGACGGCAACCCTGACCCTGTGGCCTCGGGCCGCGACGTGCGCGACACCTTCGCCCGCATGGCCATGGACGACGAAGAAACCGTGGCCCTGGTGGCCGGCGGCCACACCTTCGGCAAGGCCCACGGCGCGGGCGACCCCACCCTGGTCGGGCCTGAACCCGAAGGCGCGCCCATCGAAGCCCAGGGCTTTGGCTGGATCAACCAGTTCGGCAGCGGCAAGGGTGTGCACACCACCACCAGCGGCATCGAAGGCGCCTGGAAGCCCAACCCCACCACCTGGGACAACGGCTACTTCGACATGTTGTTCGGCTACGAGTGGGAACTCACCAAGAGCCCGGCGGGCGCCCACCAGTGGGTGCCGAAAAACGTCAAGCCCGAGCACATGATCCCTGATGCGCACGACCCCAGCAAGAAGCACCCGCCGATGATGACCACGGCCGACCTGTCGCTGCGCTTCGACCCGGCCTATGAAAAGATCTCGCGCCGCTTCCACCAGAACCCGGCCGAGTTCGCCGATGCCTTCGCCCGCGCCTGGTTCAAGCTGACCCACCGCGACATGGGCCCACGTGCCCGCTACCTGGGCAAGCTGGTGCCCAGCGAAGTGCTGGTGTGGCAAGACCCCGTGCCCGCGGTCGACCACGCCCTGGTCGATGCGGCCGATGTGGCGGCGCTGAAGGCGCAGGTGCTGGCCAGCGGCCTGAGCACCCAGCAACTGGTGGGCGCGGCCTGGGCCTCGGCCTCCACCTTCCGTGGCAGCGACAAGCGCGGCGGGGCCAATGGCGCCCGCATCCGCCTGGCTCCGCAGAAGGACTGGGCGGCCAACAAGCCGGCCGAGCTGGCCCAAGTGCTCCAGGCGCTGGAAGGCATCCAGGCGCAGTTCAATGCCCAGGCCACGGGTGGCAAGAAGGTGTCGCTGGCCGACCTGATCGTGCTGGCCGGTGGCGCCGCGGTGGAAGCCGCTGCCAAGGCCGCCGGCCATGACGTCACCGTGCCCTTCACCCCGGGCCGCACCGACGCCACCGCCGAGCAGACCGACGTGGCCTCGTTCGCCGTGCTCGAGCCCCTGGCCGATGGCTTCCGCAACTACGTCCGCCCGGGCCTGGAAGAGCACACAGCCGAGATGCTGGTCGACAAGGCCCAGCTGCTCACCCTGGGCGCGCCCGAGATGACCGTGCTGGTGGGGGGCTTGCGCGCCCTGGGCATCACCCACGAAGGCCAGCATGGCGTGTTCACGCAGCGCCCTGGCGTGCTCAGCAACGACTTCTTCGTGAACCTGCTGGACATGGGCACGCAGTGGGCCCGCGCCGCCAACGCCCCCGGCGTGCTGGAAGGCCGTGACCGCCGCACCGGCGCCGTGAAGTTCACCGGCACCCAGGTCGACCTGGTGTTCGGCTCGAACTCGCAGCTGCGCGCCATCGCCGAGGTGTACGCCAGCGGCGACGCCCAGCAGCGCTTCGTGAACGACTTCGTGGCCGCCTGGACCAAGGTCATGCAGCTCGACCGCTTCGACCTGGCCTGATCAGGGCCTCGCGCATGCAATCCAAGGGGGCTTCGGCCCCCTTGGTGCTGGCTCACAGCGCGTTGATGGGCACCTTCAGGTAACGCACGCCATTGGCCTCCGGTTCCGGCAGGTGTCCGGCGCGGATGTTCACCTGGATCGAAGGCAGGATCAGCTGCGGCATCTGCAGCGTGGCGTCACGCGCCTCGCGCAGGGCCACGAAATCGGCCTCGCTCACGCCCTCGTGCACATGGATGTTGGCGCGGCGCTGCTCGGCCACCGTGTTCATGGCCTGCACCGGGCGGTCGGTGGTCGGGTAGTCGTGGCACATGAACAGGCGCGTCTCGGGCGGCAAGGCCAGCAGGCGCTGCACGCTGCGGTACAGCGCGCGGGCACTGCCCCCGGGGAAATCGCAGCGGGCCGTGCCCACATCGGGCGGGAACAGGGTGTCGCCCACGAACACCGCGTCGCCCACCTTGTAGGCCACGTCGGCCGGGGTGTGGCCGGGCACGTGCATCACCTCGATCTGCAAGCTGCCCAGCGGTACCACCTCGCCGTCACGGAACTGGTGGCCGAATTGCGAGCCATCGACCGCAAAGCCCGCCTCCAGGTTGAACAGGGCCTTGAAGGTGCGCTGCACCTGGCCAATGCCATGGCCGATGCCCACCGTGCCGCCCACCTGCTCGTGCACGAAGGGCGCCGACGACAGGTGGTCGGCATGGGCGTGGGTCTCCAGCACCCACTGCACCGTGAGTTGCTGGTGGCGGATGAAATCGACCACCTGCTGGGCCGAGGCCGTACCGGTGCGGCCACTTTTGGGGTCGAAATCCAGCACCGGGTCGATCACGGCGGCATGGCCACCCGCCTGGTCGTACACGACATGGGTGAAGGTCCAGGTGGGGGCGTGGAAGAAAGACTGAACCCGGGGAGAAGCGCTGCGCATGGAAAGCCTCCGGTCGACACAGATCAACAAAGCATGCAAACACTTTATTGACAAATAAACTATCTGTCAATAAAGTGAAGTCAGGCGTTCGGCATCGGGCTGGCGCCACGCACTTCACTCAGGAGAAGGCACATGAACAAGAACGTGGGCGGCATTGACCGCATGGTGCGCATCGGCGCAGGCGTGACCCTTCTGGCCCTGGCGGCCACCGGCGTGGTGGGCCCTTGGGGCTACCTGGGGGTGGTGCCTCTGGCCACCGGCCTGATGGGCTGGTGCCCGGCCTACCTGCCCTTCGGCATTTCTTCGTGCAAGGCGCGCTGAGGCGGCCATGGCACTCACGGCGGCGCTGCTCGGGGGCGTGATCGGCCTGGTGCTGGCCTGGACCGGCGCTGGCGGTGGCCTGCTGGCCGTGCCCCTGCTGGTCCTGGTGCTGCACCTGCCGCTGCAACAAGCGGCGCCCCTGGCCCTGCTGGCCGTGGGCGCCGCCGCCGCCGTGGGGGCCGTGATGGGCTTGCGCCAGGGCATCGTGCGCTACAAGGCCGCCGCGCTGATCGGTGGCCTGGGCATGCTGGCCGCTCCGGTGGGCGTGGCCCTGGCGCACCGCCTGAACAGCCAGTGGCTGACCCTGGGCTTTGGCCTGCTGATGATGGGCCTGGCGTTGCGGGCCCTGTCGCAGGGCGGGCATGACACCTCGCTGGACGCGGCCGAGCCACAGCCCCCCTGTGTGGCCGACCCTCAGCATGGCCGCCTGATCTGGACCTCGCCCTGCGCGCGCGCCCTGGGCCTGACCGGCTTGCTGTCGGGCCTGCTCAGTGGCCTGGTGGGCGTGGGAGGCGGTTTCGTGATCGTGCCGGCGTTGCGCCGCCACAGCGACCTCAGCCTGCCCAGCATCCAGGCCACCTCGCTGGCCGTCATCGCCATGGTGTCCAGCAGCGCCGTGGTGGGGGCCGTGGCTCATGGCCAGGTGCAGCCGGGGCTGGCCCTGTGGTTCGCCGGCGCAGCCGTGCTGGCCCTGCTGGCCGGCCGACAGGTGGCACACCGCCTGCCCACCGCGTGGTTGCAGCGGGCGTTTCAGGGTGTGGCCTTGCTGGCCGGGCTCATGATGGTGCTCAAAGCCGGCGGCTGGCTGGCTTGACGGGCCGGCCAAGCTGCAGGTGCCTCACGCGTGGGCGCGCACAGGAGCAAAACCCCTGTCACACACACCCATGCGCCCGTGGCTAGACTGTTTCAGTCCTCTCAGCCCCAAGGAGCCCGCATGAAAGCCAAGAAGGCCGCCAAGGCCGAAGCAGCCGTCACCCAGGTGCCGCCCATGGACATCGGCATCTCAGCCAGCGACCGCGCGCAGATCGCGCAGGGCCTGTCCGCCTTGCTGGCCGACAGCTACACCCTGTACCTGATGACGCACAACTTCCACTGGAACGTGACAGGCCCGCAGTTCAACAGCCTGCACACCATGTTCATGGCGCAGTACACCGAACAGTGGGCGGCTTTGGACGTGATCGCCGAGCGCATCCGTGCACTGGGCCACCCGGCCCCTGGCACCTACAAACAGTTCGTGAAACTGGCCAGCATCAAGGAAGTGGAAGGCGTCCCCAAGGCCACTGACATGGTGCGCCACCTGGTGGCCGCACAAGAAGCCACCGCCCGCACGGCGCGCAAGCTGTTCCCAGTGGTCGATGCCGCCAACGACCAGCCCACCGCCGATGTGCTGACCCAGCGCATCGACGTGCACGAAAAAACCGCCTGGATGCTGCGCAGCCTGCTGGAGGAGTGAGCCGCTGTGCACCAGCGTGGCCGATGTGAAGCCAGGTGCTCGTGGGTGTTTTGAGACGTCGGGTTGCTTCGGGCGGCCGCGAATCGTGGAGGTTCATGCCCTGCGTTTGCCGGCACTTTTGTGTGCACGCTCCTGCGTCTGGGGCACTGGTGGGCCCACCTTGTCCAGCACCTCCTGCGGCCACTGCACCGGGTAGGCGGTTTTGTAGCTCAGCCAGTTGGTGGTGGCCATCATCAGGGCCAGAGGGAGCAACACGGGCGAGAACAGGTGAACGATCAGCATCCAGCCCCAGCTCTCGCGCCAGCGCTGGATGTAGCCCGGGCCGAACACGCTGACCGCGCCCAGGCTGTCCCACCACGTCACGGGCACGCTGGTGTCGGCCAGTTGCTCGCCCGGTGGCAGGGCCGGGCCGTTCTCGTTCATGTACCGCCGCACGTGTTCCCACACGCGCGGGGTGCTGAATTCGGTGAGCACTTTGCCGTCACCCAGGGCGAAGCCGTCCACATAAGGTGGAAGGTTGGTCGGGGTGATGGGGCCTTGAAAATCACCGGGGTTCTTGTCACGCACCATCAGCACCAGTGTGTGGTGGCGCTGCGCGCTGCTGCCGGTGGTGCTGGTGCTCACATGGTGCTCAGCCACGATGTCGTCCCAGTCGTGCTCGATCACCAGTGCTTGGCCGCGGCGCTTGGGTTTGCCCTTGTCGGCAAGGTCTTCGACCAAGCGGTAGACCTTGCGGCGTTGGCGGTCGAAGAGGATGGGCAGGTCGAGTGGGAGGAAGAACTCAAGGCGGGCGAAGTGGCGCAGTGCCCAGATTCCGACGGCGAGGAAAATAACGTCAACGGGAAGAACCACGAACCACTCGAACCAAGTAAGGTTCAGACCACCCGCACTGTTGACGTCTTCATACATACCCACTAAATACTGAGCAACTACAAAAAAGCAAATAGATGCTGTACCAACCCCACCCATCAAAAATACCACTCCCCTGAGACTCTTGGCCGAAGTTGTGTATTCAATAGCGTTCGGATACACGCCCCGAACCCAGCCACCCGCTGTGGTCTCATGGGCGACGCGCTGGTCTTGCAGGTAAACCGCCAACGGAACAAATTTCTCCTCGCTCATGCGGCCTGTTCCTCCTGGGTGTCAGACTTGACCTCCAGGCCAAGGGCTTCGTACAAGGCCTTCTCCTGCTCCGCCTGTGTCTTGAACTTTTGCCCCTCCGGGCCTTTGCCGAACGGCGTCTGCCGTGCCCAGGCTTCCAGCCGGGTTGGCTCCATCAACGCAGCCCCCACCGATGCCACGATGCCCACACCCAGCAGCACCCAGCCCACCACGGGCACGGCTGTGCCCAGTGCGACGCCGGCCACGCGGGTGGCCACGAAGCGTTTCGTCGCTTGCTGCGCAGTCTGCTGGAGGAGTGAGCCCATCAAACGATGGACGTTGAGGATGATGGTCTGGGGGCTTGTGCCTCTGCCTCTGCTTCGGCTTTAGCCTTGATCTGTTCGCGAGCCTGCGACAGGGCCGACGCCACCAGGCCCACGGGCACGGCCACCAGTCCCAAGCCAATGACGAGGATGAAGAAGGTGAAGATCTTGCCGCCCGCCGTGACGTGGTACACGTCGCCATAGCCGACGGTGGTCAAGGTGCACAGCGCCCACCACAAGCCATCGAACACGGAGGCGAAGGCCTCGGGCTGGGCCGCTTGTTCAAAGTGGTACATGCCCACACCGGCCAGGTACAGCAGGATGAGGGCCATGGTGCCAAAGAGCGTCAATTCTTCGCGCGCAAGGATCAGGGCGCGGTAAAAGCGCAGGGTGGCGGCGTTGTAGCGCCCCAGTTTGAGCAGGCGAAACAAGCGCATGAGGCGCAGCGCACGCAAGGAATCAGAGCCCGCCCCCAGCGCCAGCAGGGCTGGCAGGATGCTCAGCAGGTCGATGATGCCGAAGAAGCTGAACGCGTAGCGATGCCAGGGCCGGGTGAGCCACAAGCGCGCCAGGTACTCCACAGAAAACACCGCCAGAGAAAACCACTCGAACACCTCCAGGGCCTGCACCTGCCAGGGCAACAAGTTGGGCAGGGTTTCCAGCGCCAGGGCCACCAGGGTGGCCACGATGAGCACCTGCAAGGGCAGCTCGGCCCAACCCAGGCTCACGGCGTCGGGACGGTGGGCTTGGGTGCGAATGAGATGGGGTGCAGCAGGGGGCTGGTGGTCGGGTGTCATGGACAGTGACGAGACGTTCTTGAGTCTGTGACGTTCACGCTCTGCGTCCGCTTGCCCTGTTGTCTGAGTGTGCGTAGACATGCTCAGGGGACAACGGCGGCCCCACCTTGTCTAGCACATCCCGCGGCCACTGCACCGGATAGGCGGTCTTGTAGCTGGCCCAGTTGGTGGTGGCCATCAACAGGGCCAGCGGGAACATCACGGGTGAGAACAAGTGAACGATCAGCATCCAGCCCCAGCTCTCGCGCCAGCGATTGACATAGCCAGGACCGAACACGCTGACCGCGCCCAGGCTGTCCCACCAAGTCACGGGCACGCTGGTGTCGGCCAGTTGTTCGCCCGGTGGCAGGGCCGGGCCGTTGTCGTTCATATACCGGCGCACGTGTTCCCACACGCGCGGCGTGCTGAACTCGGTGAGCACTTTGCCGTCACCCAGGGCGAAGCCGTCCACGTAGGGGGGAGTGTTTTCGGGGGTGATGGGTCCTGTGAAATCTCCAGGATTCTTGTCGCGCACCATCAGCGCCAACGTGTGTTGCCTGCTGGCAGAGCTGCCCGTGGTGTAGGTCGTCACGCCATGCTCGGCGACGATGTCGTCCCAATCGTGCTCGATAACGGTTACTTGACGGCGTCGTGTGGTGCGGCCTTTTTCGTCCAGATCCTCGACAAGTCGGTAGACCTTGCGACGTTCGCGATCAAAGAGGATAGGCAGGTCCAGCGGCTTGAAAAACTCCAGGCGACCGAAAAAGTAAAGAGCGAAGAGGCCGACGGTTGAAAAGACGATGAAACCCGGGAGGTCAACGACAAAATCCGTCCAATGGGCATCGTTTTGAATTGCGCGAAGCATTGAATCAAGCAACAACCAACAGAAGAATCCTGCCCCCAACGCAGTGAGAACTCCTCCAAACAGGAATGCCACCCCCCTCGATTTTTTGCTCGATGTCGTGTACTCGACAGCATCCCGGTACACGCCACGAACCCACCCGTTGGTGGTGGCCTCGGGCGCAGCAGCACGATCATGCTCATACACCCACTGGGGCTTCTTCGCGGCAGCACTCATGCGGCTTGCGCCTCTTTAGTTGTGGACTCTGAAGCCAGGCCCAGGGCCTCGTACAGAGCCTTATCCTGCTCCTTCAGCGTCATGAACTTCTGCCCCTCCGGACCTTTGCCAAATGGCGTTTGCCGAGCCCAGGCTTCCACCTGGGTGGGTTCCAGCAATGCAGCACTGACCGATGTCACGATACCCACGCCCAGCAACACCCAGCCAGCCACCGGAATCCAGGCGCCTGCAACAGTGGCCGCCGCCATGCGGGTTGCAGCACCTTGAACTACTCGCCCGCCAACACTGCGTGCAGCAAGATAGGAGAGGGTGCCTGCTGCGATTGGGGAACCTGCGGCAAGCGCTGTCCCGCCGAACATAACCATCGCTACACGGTGCAGAACAAAAACCGAACGAAGACCTTTTTCTTTCGCGTCCTCCGCCTTTAGATAGCTCACATACCCATTCAAGAACCCCCCAAACACCCCCGCCACTTGCGCCCCGAACTTCAGCGCATGGATGGAGTTGATCGCCACGTTCCCCGCAGCCGCCCCACGCTGCAAGTTCATCGTCTCGCCCGCCGCGCGCAGGCTGTCCAGACTGCCCGCCACCAGACCGCCGATGCTGTCCATGTAGCCCAGTCTGGCGTCGCGCAGTTTCTTTTCTTTGTCTGCGCGGTCAGCCGCATCGCTGGCTTTGGCGAGGTTGGCTTCAGCCGCCGCCACCGCTTGTGTGCCGTTGATGATGCCGATGGTCTGCACGATCACGCTGGCCAGCGCCAGCCGTCCGTCGATGCTCATGGCCATGGCCTTGGTGCCCTGCGGAATGGCTGCCCGGATGCTGCCGCCAATTTTTCTGGCTTCTTCCACCTGCTGCGCAAACAGCGCCGCTCCTTGCTGAGGCGTCAGGCCCGTCGCCGCGTTGAGCACGATCAGGCCTGTGGCGCCGCCCGCCGCGCTGGCTTTGGCGGCCAGCGCCGTACCGGCTTGGCGACCATGTGCCACTTCAACGCCATCGCCACCTGCCAGCAGGGCTTGCACATCCACAGGCCCTTTGCGCAGCCGCTCGGTGTCGGTCAGCACCGTCACCCGTTGCCTGCCGCCTGGGCGCGCGCCTTGCCAGCCTTGCGCCTCGCCGTTTGCGCCGGCTATGGCGCGATTGACCAGGCCTTGGTCCACCCAGAAACTCGCCAGCACGGGCCGCACCACCTTTTGAGTCATGGCGGTTTTGAGCGCCGTGTCCATGCCGCCGAACCAGGCCGCAGCGTTCGTCGCCAGCGCCGCCACTTTGGGGTGCTTGGCGAGTGCGTCGGCGCCCTCCAGCGCCACGTAACTGCCCGCAGCCGCAGCCAGGTTGTTCATGGGGCCCATGGCAAAGCCGATGGTGGCATCTGCGAGCCAGCTGTACTTCACCTTGAAGCGCTCACCCGTCACGTCGAGCAAGCCCTTGATGAAGTCCACCGACTTGTCGCGCATCCCGTCACCGTTGGGGTCGCCAGCCAGTTGGGTGCCCAGTGCGCCCAATAGATCCTTTTGGTTGGCCGCCATGGCACGAACCAAAAATGCTTGAGGGTCATCTGGGGCCTTGAGGTAGGCAGCCATGTACGCATCAAGCAGTGGCACCGATGTCTTGGGCGGCGGGCCATCAATGAGGGCCACTTCGCGCAGGTAGGTGGCGCCTGGGCTGTGGTCTTGCGCGGTCCCGGGGCGGTTGCGATCCTCGTCATCGAAGTGCTGCACGAAGTACCGGGCCACGGCCGCATGGTCACGGCCGGCCAGCCATTGCCTTTCGTAGGGCTCAAGCGCTTTGCGGGTTTTTTCTTCGAGTGCTTGCACCCACTTCACACTGGCCTGTGGGTCGTAGCCTTTCTCGATCTCAGCCTTGGCGCGCGCCTTGAACGCAGGTGTTTGCAGCCGAAGTTGCTCACGTGCCTTCGGGGTCCACATGCGACCCATTTGCTGCGGGCTGGGGCGCTCGTTGTCATTCAGCGGCACCCAGGCAGCGTCCTGCATCCGCAATGGGCTGGATTTCTGCAGTGACTCAAAGCTGGCTTTGCTCAGCACCGGCGCCACGTTGTTCACGGCTCGGAGGTCGGCGACGTTGTTGCTCAATCCTTCGAGTGTAAAGTGGCTTTGTAGCTTGTGCTGATCCGTGGGTGACAACTGGAGACCCAGGCGATCAGCCGTCAGCCGCAAGGCATTGAGCTCAGCCGCATAGCCCACCGGGTCAGGCAAGACCACGGCCAGCTCGCGGCCCTTGGTCTTGGCATGGTGGGATGCTGCCTTGTGCAAGGTCTCTGCCATGTGCTTGGTGCCATCGCCCCCCGCCAGGCTGTTGAACGGAAAGGCCGGGGCTGCGTATTTGAGTGCACTGCACTCCAGCACCTGACTGCGCAGGCTGGCTTCATCGGGCTTGAAGGCCGGGGCCTTGGCCTCACCCAGCTTGATTTCGACCATGGCCTGCGGGTTGGCCTTGTTCTGCCGCTTGAGCTTGGCGCTCCACAGGTTGGCGCTGAAGGCCAGCCAGACAGACTGGCCCATCAGCTCATGCGCGTCGGGGATCTGGATGAGTTTGAAGCCTGAGGCGTTGTGGCCGCTGCGGCTGCACACGGCGCTGGCCGATGGCGTGGTGAACAAGGGGTGGCTTTGGGCCAGCAGGTCGCCCTCGTCGGTCACCCGCCAGGTGTGCCAGGCCTTGCTGGGCACCTGGCCAGTGTCGCGGGTGGGAACGTACAGGTGCACATAGCCTGCCCGCAGCAGGCGCAGCACGGGCCTGCTTTGCTGAAGCCCTGCGGGCACGAAGGGGCTGACCAATGCGGTGTCAGCTGCGACCTTGTCGGCTCCTGCGGGCCGCAGCTTGGCATCGTTGGCCAGCGGGCTGGGGCGAAGCAGCAGCAGCGACAGGCTGCTCTTTTGGCAGTGCTTGCAGTCTGGATGAAGCGAGGTCATGCCGACGGTCTTCCTGAAAGGTCAAGTTTGCGGCCCGAGTCCTGGCGTCATGGCCAGGGTTGGGGCGCATGCCGCCTGCCATTGGGCGGCGCCGATGGATGCCCAGCGAGACGGGGGGGCGCAGTCGGGCTGCGTCAGTTGGTGCGCAATGTGGTGGGCCATCTGCCGGTGGATGCTGGGGCCTTGGTCCATCAGCTGCCATTGCTGTGGAGTGAACACCGGCAGCGGTGGTGCCGGTGCTCCCAAGGGCAGCTCGTCAGCAAGGGCTGCGGGTGCAGGCCCGCTCAGTGATGCCCAAGCCGCATGGGCATCCAGCCAGTGCCAGTGCTGCACCAGAGGCAGGCTGGCCGTCAGGGCCACCTTGCCCAGCACGTGCGTGGTCAGGCCCAGCACCCGGCGGTCAGCCAACCGCAGGTAGCGTGCCTGGGTGGGCAGCTGGGTGCGCAGGCGCAGCAGCGTGCTCAGGTGGTCCGCCAGGGCCTGTCCATGGGCTGCGCTTTGAAGCCAGCCGCCCACACGGTGGGGCACTGAGATGGGGGCGTCGCCCTGCCAGGTTTGAACCGTCTCTTGAATGGCCCATTGCACGCTGGCGTCCAGCCAGGGGTCGCTGGCGCCGGTCAGCTCGACCAGGTAAGGCGCCAGCGCGGTGTCCATGGGCAAGCCCACCGGCAGCTGAAGGGCAAAGGTCGGGCGCTGCCAGGCTTCTGTCCTTGCGCTGTTGATGGCTTCGTCAGGTAACCCTTCGTCGAGCGGAGCGGGCAAAACAGGATCGCCCAGCAACGGGTCGATCAGGAGGTAAAGCCCGGCACCAGCGGTTTGCAGTGCGGCCGGTTGCGCCGCGAGCCTTGCAGCGGTCAATTCGTCGATGCAGGCTTCTGCATCCCATGGTGCGGTGGGCTGTGTCACAAGGCACTGGCCCCCTGGCCAGCTGCCTCAGCGGCTGCGCTGGGGCAGCCTTTGATGGCGGCCGCCTTCTTCAACGCCACCCCCGCCGAAGCACCCCTCCCACCCGTCAACTCCTTCATGCTCGCCTTGAAGCTGGCCGTGCCCGTGGTCCCGATCTCGATGTTCCCGCCCTCGATCTTGATGTAGCTGCCGCCGCCGTTCAGCACGATGCGTTCGGGCGCCGTGATCACCACGTCGGCGCTGGTGCTCTGCAGGTCAATGCCCTTCAACGCGGTCAGGGTGAAGGGCCCGCTTTGGGCCTCGGTGCGCACGTTGCCGCTGGCGGCGTGCATTTTCAAGCCGGTGTCCTGCACGCCGCGTTCGGTGTTTTTGGCCTCGCCGCGGGTGAACAGGCTGATGCCGTTTTTGACGGCCCAGGCCTGGTGGCGCTGGGCGGTCAGGTTGGTGTCGCCGGTGGTGCTCAGGCTGCTGTGGCTGCCGGTGGCCACCACGGTGTGGGCCGGGGTCAGGCTGGCGATGTCGGCGGCGGCGTTGAACACCAGGTCAGGGCGGCCCAGGGTGGGGATGCGGCCTGTGCCGCCGCCCATGGCAGTGCCGTCTCCGCCCTCGGCGCCTGCTTGCTGCTCGGTGGCGCTCAGGCTGTGCACGGTGGCCTGCAGGGCCGTGTGGGCGTTCAGCTGGGCGGCGTCGGGCTCGGCAGGCAGGTCGGCGTGGTGGGCGCGCGCGTTGGCGGCCAGGGCCTTGAGCAGTTCGGCTTGGCTGCGCAGTTGCTGCGCGGCTTCGGGGGCGTCGGTGGGCTGGCCGTTGGGGCTGCCGGTGCCTTGGCGGCGCGCATGGGTGCTCAGGTGCAGGCCACTGCCGGCGCGCAGGGCGCCCTGGGCGAGGGTGTGCAGCTCCAGCCCGTGGCCGCGGGGCGCCAGGCGCTGGTTGTCGTGCTGTTGCAGCAGGTGGCCCAGTTGCAGCCAGGTCTGGCGCTGGCTGGTGTGGGCCAGCACGCGGCCTTGGCCCGGGGTGTCGTCCATAACCAGCTGGTTGTGGCCGCCCAGGCCGCTCTGGCTGGTGTC
Organism: Aquabacterium lacunae; assembly: GCF_004310865.1. GTDB lineage: Bacteria > Pseudomonadota > Gammaproteobacteria > Burkholderiales > Burkholderiaceae_C > Aquabacterium > Aquabacterium lacunae. The sequence goes on along the minus strand of NZ_SIXI01000009.1, from coordinate 43,459 downwards.
CAGAGCCTGGCTTTTGAAGCCGCTCAGGCTGCTGGTGTGGGCGTGCCCTTCGTGCGGGCCCTGGCGCTGCTCGCCCGGGAACCAGGCGGGGGCATTGCCGGTGGCGTTCACGGCCCCTTGGGCCACTTCGTTGCCTTGTGCGTCGGCCATGCCCTGGCCGTTGTAGGCGGCGCCCACCACCACGGGGCGGTCGGCATCGCCTTCCAGAAAGGCCACCAGCACTTCCTGGCCCAGGCGGGGCTGGAACACAGCGCCCCAGTTGGCACCGGCCCAATTCTGGGCCACGCGCACCCAGGTGCCGGCGCTGTCGTCGCCGGGGGCATTGCTGGCCTCAAGCGCGGTGCTGGGGTGGCTCAGCCGGTGGCTGCCCTGCGCGCCACGTTGCCAGTGCAGCTGCACCTTGATGCGGCCGTCGCGGTCAGTGTGCAGTGGGTCTTGCAGGCCCACCACCAGGGCGGTCTGCAGGCCACCCAGGGGCGGGTGGGTGTTCAGCGCTTGGGGGGCCGGGCGCACGGGCACCTGGGCCGGTTGCGCCGTGAAGCGGGCCTGGTAAACCGGCACGGCCTCGGCGGCCGCCGCGGGTGAAGCAGGGGCCGACCGGACGGCGCTGCGCCCGCTCAGCCAGGTGCCCAGGCCCAGCAGGTGCTGCAGGCCGGCTTGCGCATCAGCCCGCAGGTTGTTGCGCGCTTCGTGGTGCACGCTCAGCACCACGAACTCGTCGCCCGCGTGGCGGGGGTGGTCGTGCAGCGCAAAGCGGGTGGCCGGGGCCAGGGTGCGCACGGTGCCCACGCCTTCAAAGCGCAGGCGTTCGGCGTCGAAAGCCTGCAGCTGGCGGGTGGCGGCCAGCGCCGCTTGCTGCGGGCTTTCGAAAGCGTAAGTGCCGGGCTGGTCCAGGTGGCGCAGCGGCATGGGCTGGGCGTGTTGCCCGTCGGTGTCGGCTTGGGCCTGATGGGCCTGCACCTCGCGGTAGTCCCAGCTGGCGTGGGCCAGGGTGCTGGGGCCCACGCGGCGCACGGCCTTCCAGCGTGACACGCTGTCTTCGGGCAGCACGGCACTGGCCTGGGTGTAGCGCACCTGGGCCTGGGCGTTGGGCTGCAAGGCGCCCGGGTGGTCGGCGATCACCAGGGTGTGCTGGCCCAAGGTGGGCGTGCCGGGGGCGCCCTCGTGTTCGAACCAGGCGAACAGCCCGTGCCACTGCAGGGTGCGCTGCAAAAAGGCCAGGTCGGTTTCGTCGTGCTGGGTGTACAGCGACAGGGCGGGGTAGGCACTGGCGTCGGCCAGCTCCCAGCGCACCCGGGGCAGCAGGGCGCCCTGGCTCTGGTAGTCGGCCATCAGCTGGTCGACCACGCCTTGCACGCTCAGGCCCTGGTAGGCCCAGGCGTCGGCTCGGTGCTGCATGAAGGCCGTGAAGGGCTCGACCACCAGCCGGTAACGTGCCAGGCCGCCGTCACTGCCCAGCAGTTCAAAGCGCGTGACATGGCCGTGGAAGGGGCGCAGCGCGGTGCGGCTGTGGGCCGTCAGCAATTCCAGTAGCACGGGCTGGCCCAGCAGGGCGCTGGCCTGCAGGTGGGCCGACTGGCTCAGGGCCAGCACTTCCAGGCGGGTGCCGAAATGTGGGGCCCCGCCGCCACCATCGGCCCCTGCAGGACCAATGTGTTCACTGACCTGGGCTTCTTCGGCCATCAGCACGTCGGCGCCCAGGGGCGTGTGCAGGCGCAGCACGCGTGCGTGCTGGTGTTCGCCCTGGCTGTGCAGAAATGCCAGCACCTCATCGACCAGGCGTGAGGTGTCGGCCCCCAGCAAAGGCCGGAGGTCGGAAAGGTCGGTCATGCGGCCTGCCCTGAAATATGTGTTTTGAATCGGGTGCCGACCTTACCGGAAAACACCTGCCCTGGCGCCGGGGCTCCCTCCCAGGGGGGCCGCTTGCCCAGGGGCAATGTGCAAGCAAATGTGTGGTGTTTGGCTGGGTGTGAATGGACGCCGTGGTGCCGGCCCTGGCGCCGGGTGCTCCCCGGGGCTTCCCGAAAGGCTGTGGCGTTTTCCGAAAAGCCCGTGTCGGGCATGCGTCATCGGCGTTGACAAGCGCATGGCCTTTGGCACACTGGCTCCAAGGACTCGGTATGAACTCCGCCCCAAACCCACGCCAGCCTGTGGTGCTGGTGCCGGCTTGCCAGCGCCAGCTGGGCCGTCACCCCTTCCATGTGGCCGGTCAGAAATACGTCGATGCCATTCGCCTGGCCGGTTGTGTGCCCCTGGTGGTGCCTGCGGCTCAGCTGCATGAGTTGCCCACCCTGATGGCGCTGGCCGACGGCCTGCTGCTCAGCGGTTCGCCGTCCAATGTGCATCCCAGCCATTTCGGCGAAGCCGTGCACAACCCGGCCTTGCCGCTCGACCCCGCCCGCGATCACTTCACCCTGCCGGCCATTCGTCAGGCCCTGGCCCTGGGCATGCCGCTGTTTGGCATCTGCCGGGGCTTTCAGGAGGTGAATGTGGCGCTGGGGGGCAGCCTGCACCAGGCCGTGCACGAGCAGCCGGGCCTGAACGACCACCGCGCGGCGGCCGATGCGCCGGTCGAAGTCGAATACGGTTTCTCTCACCCCGTGCAGGCCACACCGGGCGGCCTGATCGACCACACCCTGGCGGGCCTGCCCGAGGTGCAGCAGGGCCACTTCATGGTCAACAGCGTGCACGGGCAGGGCATCAAGGCCCTGGCGCCGGGGCTGGCGGTCGAAGCCACGGCACCTGACGGCCTGGTCGAAGCCTTCCGCCATGTCGGCACGGCGCGGGCCCCCGCGCAGCCGGGTGCCTTCAGCCTGTGCGTGCAGTGGCACCCCGAATGGCAGGCCGCACAGAACCCCGTGTCGGTGCGTTTGTTCGAGCGCTTTGGCGAGGCTTGCCGCGCCTACCTGGCCCGCAAGCAGGCCGACCGCTCATCGACCCGACCCGAACCTGGCCTGCACCCCGTGATGCGGGCCTGAAACACTCAACCCCCAGGAGCCTCCCATGTCAGCCCGCGTGCCCACCACCTTCAGTGACCTGGAACACTGGCTGAACGAACGGAGAGTCACCGAGATCGAATGCCTGGTGCCCGACCTGACCGGCGTGGCCCGCGGCAAGATCCTGCCGCGCGAAAAGTTCACCGAGGACCGCGGCATGCGCCTGCCCGAAGGCATCGTGGCCATCGGCGTGACAGGTAACTTCCCCGACAGCGGCCCGTATTACGACGTGATCACGCCCACCGACCGCGACATGCACCTGCGGCCGGACCCCACCACGGCGCGCATCGTGCCCTGGGCCACCGACCCCACGGCCCAGGTCATCCACGACTGTTTCGACCGCGAGGGCAGCCTCATCCCCTACGCCCCGCGCTCGGTGCTCAAGCGCGTGTGCCAGCTCTATGCCGACCAGGGCTGGACCCCGGTGGTGGCCCCCGAGCTGGAGTTCTACCTGATCGAGCGCAGTGCCGACCCCAACACGCCGCTGCGCCCGCCACGCGGCCGTTCGGGCCGCTTCGAGACCTCGCGACAGGCTTACAGCATCGACGCCGTCAACGAGTTCGACCCGCTGTTCGAAGACATCTACGACTACTGCGAGAAGATGGGCCTGAACGTGGACACCCTGATCCACGAAGTGGGTGCCGGCCAGATGGAGATCAACTTCTTCCACGACCACCCGCTGGGCCTGGCCGACGAGGTGTTCTTCTTCAAGCGCACCATCCGCGAGGCCGCCTTGCGCCACGAGATGTACGCCACCTTCATGGCCAAGCCCATGGCCAACGAGCCGGGCAGCGCCATGCACGTGCACCAGAGCGTGCTCGATGCCAGCGGGCAGAACCTGTTCAGCAACCCCGATGGCAGCCCGTCGAAAGCCTTCTACTGGTTCATTGGTGGCCTGCAGCGGTATGTGCCCGCGGCCATGGCCCTGTTCGCGCCCTATGTGAACAGTTACCGGCGCCTGGTGCGCTCCACCGCCGCGCCGATCAACATCCAGTGGGGCTCGGACAACCGCACGGTGGGTTTTCGCTCGCCCGTGGCGCCACCGGCGGCGCGCCGCATCGAGAACCGCGTGATCGGGGCCGACGCCAACCCCTACGTGGCCCTGGCCGCCACCCTGGCCTGCGGCTACCTGGGCATCGTCAAGCAGATCGAGCCCACGCCCGAATGCCGGGGGGATGCCTACCTGGGCGACTACGGCCTGCCCCGCAGCCTGGGCGAGGCCCTGGCCACTTTGCGTGACGAGACCGACCTGGCCGACATCCTGGGCCATGACTTCGTGACCGTGTACACCGAGATCAAAGAAGTGGAGTACGCCGAGTTCATGAAGGTGATCTCGCCCTGGGAGCGCGAACACCTGCTGCTGCACGTGTGACGACTCGCCCCAATGGGGGTGTGTCTCGCGTGAAGGCCTGGGGTTTGCGGCGCAAGCGCAACGCCGCGGGCGCACATCTTGCAAGTGCCCGGGGGCGGCCGCATGATCGGTTGCACACTTGAAAGCTTCGCCTCTGGAGACGGAAGACATGACCCTGACCACCCCCTGGAAGCTGGCCCCCCTGGCCGTGGCCGCCACCTTCAGCCTGCTGGGCACGGCCCACGCGCAGGAAGAGAAGGTGCTCAACGTCTACAACTGGTCGAACTACATCGCACCGGACACCATCGCCAACTTCGAGAAGGAAACGGGCATCAAGGTCCGTTACGACAACTTCGACAACAACGAGATCGTGCACGCCAAGCTGGTGGCCGGCAAGACGGGCTACGACGTGGTGGTGCCCTCTTCGTATTGGGCCAGGCTGCAGATGGACGGCGGCCTGCTGCAAAAGCTCGACAAGAGCAAGCTGCCCAACCTCAAGAACCTCGACCCGGCCTTTCAGGCGCAACTGGGCCGGCTCGACCCGGGCAACCAGTACATGGTGAACTGGTTGTGGGGTTACACCACGGTGGGCATCAACGTCGACAAGGTCAAGGCCGCGCTGGGCAGCACACCCATGCCCGACAACGTGTGGGACCTGTTCTTCAAGCCCGAGTACATCAGCAAGCTCAAGGGCTGCGGCGTGTCGGTGCTCGACTCGGCCACGGAGCTGATCCCGGCCGCGCTGCACTACCTGGGCAAGCCCGCCTACAGCAAGAACATCGCTGATTACCAGGCCGTGCCGCCGCTGCTCAAGGCCATTCGCCCGCATGTCACGCTGTTCAGCTCCAGCGGCTACATCAACGACATGGCCAATGGCTCGATCTGCCTGGCCTTCGGCTACTCGGGTGACATCAACATCGCCAAGAACCGCGCCATCGAAGGCAAGACGGGCCAGAACATCCAGACCCTCACGCCCAAGACCGGCGGCGTGGTCTTCATGGACGTGATGGTGATCCCGGCCGATGCACCGCACCCCGAGAACGCCCACAAGTGGATCAACTACATCATGCGCCCTGATGTGCATGCGGGCCTGACCAACAAGGTGTTCTACGCCAACCCCAACCTGGCCTCGCGCAAGCTGGTCAAGCCCGAGGTGGCCAACGACCCGGCCGTGTACCCGCCCGAGGCCGCCATGGCCAAGATGGCCCAGCCTGAAGCGCTCAACAACGACATCCGTCGCCAGATGACGCGCATCTACACCTCGTTCAAGACGGGGTTGTGATGGCAGCAGGGCAGGGCGACCTGGTCATCGACCAGGTGGTCAAGGACTTCGGGGCCACCGGGGGCGCTGCCGCCTTTCGGGCGGTGGACAACGTGTCGCTGCGCGTGGCGCAGGGCGAGATCTTCGCGCTGCTGGGCTCCAGCGGCTGCGGCAAGACCACGCTGCTGCGCATGCTGGCGGGCTTTGAATCGCCCACCTCGGGCCAGATCACCCTGGGCGGCCGTGACCTCACGGCCCTGGCCCCGTTCGAGCGGCCCATCAACATGATGTTCCAGAGCTATGCGCTGTTCCCGCACCTTTCGGTGTGGGACAACATCGCATTCGGCCTGCGCCGCGAAGGCCTGCCCAAGGCCCGCGTGGCCGAGCGGGTCGAGGCCATGCTCAAGCTGGTGCAGCTGGGCAAGTTCGCCCAGCGCAAGCCGCATCAGCTGTCGGGCGGACAGCAGCAGCGCGTGGCCCTGGCCCGCAGCCTGGCCAAACAGCCGCAACTGCTGCTGCTCGACGAACCCCTGGGCGCGCTCGACAAGAAGCTGCGCGAAGAAACCCAGCTGGAGCTGGTGCAGATCCTGAAGTCGGTGGGGGTGACCTGCATGATGGTCACGCACGACCAGGAAGAGGCGATGACCATGGCCGACCGCATCGGCGTGATGAGCGAGGGCCGCATCCTGCAGGTGGGCTCGCCGCGCGAGATTTACGAAACACCGGGCAACCGCTTCGTGGCCGACTTCATCGGCCACGCGAACCTGATGGACGGCACCCTGGCGGTCGACGAGGCCGACCACTGCGAAGTGCAGTGCGCCGACGTGCGGCATTTCGTGGGCCACGGCATCACGGGCCATGAAGGCATGCCGGTGTCGGTGGCCATCCGGCCTGAAAAGATCCGCATCGACGTGCGGGCCCCCGAGCCGGCCGAGCACGCCCAGATGCCCATGAACCTGGTGCAGGGCACGGTGCGTGAGGTGGCCTACATGGGCAGCCACACGGTGTACCGCCTGCAACTGGCCAGCGGGCAGTTGCTCAAGGTCAGCCAGGGCAACACCGAGCGCCACCCCGCCACCGCCCTCAAAACAGGCGATGCCGCGTGGGCCTGGTGGGCGCCGTCGGCCCATGTGGTCCTGACGGCCTGATGCACAGAGGCGCGCCACACCATGAGCCCCATGAAATGGTCTGAACGCACCCTGATCGGTGTGCCCTACCTGTGGCTGCTGGTGTTCTTCCTGCTGCCCTTTCTGATCGTTTTGAAGATCTCCGTGTCCGAGATGGAGATGGTGAGCTTCAAGAGCCTGGTCACCTGGGTCGACGGGGTCTTGAGCGTGCAACTCAAGTTCGGCAACTACCTGTTCATCACGCAAGACGACCTGTACTTCAAGGCCTACCTGGCCAGCCTGAAGTACGCGGCCCTGACCACGGCCTGGTGCCTGCTGATCGGCTACCCCTTTGCCTACTTCATGGCGCGTGCCCCCAAGGCGGCCCAGCCGGCCCTGCTGATGATGGTGATGCTGCCTTTCTGGACCAGCTTCCTGCTGCGCGTGTACGCCTGGAAGGGCCTGCTGGGCGAGGGTGGCTGGGTGGCCGGTGTGCTCGATGCCCTGGGGGTGGACCAGTTGCTGATGGCGCTGGGCGTGATCCCCGGGCCCGGGCAGTACCTCAACACCCCGTTCTCGCTGGTGCTGGGCATGGTCTACACCTACCTGCCCTTCATGATCCTGCCGCTGTACAGCAACCTCTCGAAAATGGACATGCGCCTGCTGGAAGCGGCCGCTGACCTGGGGGCCACGCCCTGGCGCGCCTTCTGGACGGTGACGGTGCCGCTGTCGAAAGCGGGCATCGTGGCCGGCTCGATGCTGGTGTTCATTCCCTGCGTGGGCGAGTACGTGATCCCCGAACTGCTGGGCGGCCCGCAAACGCTCATGATCGGCCGCGTGCTGTGGGACGAGTTCTTCTCGAACAACGACTGGCCCATGGCCTCCAGCGTGGCCGTGCTGATGATTCTGCTGATCCTGGTGCCGCTGGCCCTGTTCAACAAGGCCCAGGCCGACGCCCAGGAGGCCCGCCGATGAGCGCCGCGCCGCCCACCTTGATGAAGCACGAACGCGTGGGCCGCTGGGTCAGCCGCCTGTGGCTGGCCGGGGGCTTTGTGTTCCTGTACCTGCCCATCGTGGCCCTGGTGGTGTATTCGTTCAACGATTCGCCATTGGCCACCCGCTGGGCTGGTTTCACGCTCGAATGGTTCCGCAAGCTGGCCCACGACACCGAGGTGCTGCAGGGCCTGTGGCTGTCGTTGAAAACCGCGTTCTACACGGCCTGTGCGGCTGTGGTGCTGGGCACGCTGGCCGCGCTCACCCTGCATCGCCACAAGCGCTTTGGCGGGCGCACGCTCATGGTGGCCATGGTCAATGCGCCGCTGGTCATGCCCGAGGTCATCGTGGGCCTGTCGTTGCTGCTGATGCTGGTGTCCATGCAGCGCTGGCTGGGCTTTCCCGACCGGGGCCTCATCACCATCTGGATGGGGCACCTGCTGGTGGGCATGGCCTACGCCACCGTGGTGATCCAGGCGCGCCTGCAAGACCTCAACCCCCAGCTGGAAGAAGCTGCGCTCGACCTGGGCGCACGCCCCGCGCAGGTGTTCTTTCTGGTCACGCTGCCCATGATCGCGCAGTCTCTGGCCTCGGCCTGGCTGCTGACCTTCACCCTCTCGCTCGACGACGTGGTGCTCTCGGCCTTCCTGTCGGGACCGGGCTCGACCACGCTGCCCCTGGTGATTTTTTCTCGCGCACGCCTGGGGGTCGACCCCAGCGTGAACGCCGTGGCCACCCTGGTGATCGCTGTGGTGGCCGTGGCCGTGATCGGCGGCAGCTATGCCCTGGCGCGTGCCGAGCGACGCCGGCAGCAGGACATGGCGGCCGCCGCGCGGGCCTGACCCTTTCAACCTCAACATCCAACACACACAAGGACGTCCAACCATGAACACCCCTTTCCGAGGAGCCCTGCTGAAGTCGCCGGTGGCGCTGGCCGCGGCCGTGTTGATGGCCGCGCTGACCCCGGGCCTGGCCCATGCCGACACCCAGTCGGAGCTGCTGCAGGAGCTGCGCGCGCTGAAGGCCCGTGTGGCCGAGCTGGAAAAGAAGGTGGCCGACCAGGCGGCGCAGCCCGCACCTGCGGCCCAGCCGGGCATGACGACCGAGCAGCTGCAGGACTTCAACCGCATCGCGGTCAAGGCCGAGGCCCTGGAAGATGCCCGTGACATGGCCGGCTTCAAGGGCTTGAAGGTCAGCGGGTACATGGATCCGACCTACATCTACAACCGCCTGCAACACCGCGGTGGCTTCCAGTTCCTGAACAACGTCAGCGACGACGGATACAACTACGACAACAGCTACTTCGGTGCCGCTGTCATCGACTTCACCAAGGAAACCGATGGGGGCTCGCGCTGGCGCCTGACCCTGGCGCCCAACCGCGGCGTCGGCACGGTGTTCAACGGCGAATCGCCGGTGCACGAGGCCTCGGTGTCGATCCCGCTGACCGACCTGCAGACGCGCTTCATCGCAGGTCAGATCCCCGACTGGTCGGGCTATGAGTACCTGCAGCCCACGTTGAACAAGCTGATCACGCACAACCTGCTGTTCGACTTCACCCTGCCCACCGCCTACACCGGCGCGGGCCTGGAGGTGGCCAGCGGCAAGTGGCTGACCAAGGCCATGGTGGCCAACGTCAACACCAGCAAGCGCCCCTCGGGCAACACGGCGCCAGCCCTGGCCTACCGGGTGGACTACGCCAAGGGCGAGTTCCAGGGCTTCGGCTTTGCCGGGGTGCATGGCCGTTTGCCGAACTTCAGTGAGGCCATCACCACCAGCAGCCTGACCGAGTTGGTGGATGCCAGCGGCACCGGACTGGGCATCTACTCGGCCAGCCAGGATGTGGTGGCCCAGAAAGATTCCTTGGCCAACCTGTTCGAGTTCGACGCTTACTTCATCCGTGGCGACTGGACCGTGCAGGGTCAGCTGAGCTACGGCCAGCAGCGCAAGGCGGCCATCACGCCCGACCCGGTCACGGGCGAGCTGCGCGATGCCGAGTGGTACGGGCTGAGCACCCTGGTGGCCTACAAGTTCGAGCCTCGCCTGGAGGGCACGGTGCGCTATGACTACCTGAACAACCGCAAGAACGGGGGCGGGCTGCTGGGCTACACGGCGGCGGACAACCGCAACGGCATTGGCCCGGGTGACCAGAACGGTGACGGTGTGATCGACAGCGGCGACGACGCCAACCGTGGCGTGAACCGCCAGGCCCTGAGCTTCGGCCTGAGCTACCTGTTCAACCTGAACACCACCTTCAAGGTCGAGTACCGACTGGACCGTGCCAGCGCAGCCATCTTCGAAGACGTGCGCCTGGGTGGCTACAAGAAGACCAACCAGCTGTTTGGCGCTTCGGTGCTGGTGTCGTTCTGACGAGTCGGCATCAACAGGAGCGCCTTCCGGCGCTCCTCAGGCCGTGTCCAGCCAGGCCGTGATGGGCGCCCACTGGGCCAGGTCTTTCTCTACCTTGGTGGCGGGCACGTCCCACAGCGTCAGGCCGTGGGCGGCCAGGTGGGCGTAGTTCTGTGTGTCACGCAGCAGGCTCAGGGCCGGCACCTGCAGCGTCTGCAGGAATTCCTGCAGGTGTTCGGTGGCCTTGGTGTGGTCCTTGATGCGGTTGCCCACCACGGCCAGCTTCACCTTGGCGCCGTGCCTGTGGGCACGCACCTGCTCGATGAAGGCCTGCGTGGGGTAGATGTCGAACACGCTGGCCTGCAGCGGGATCAGCACCCGGTCGGCCAGTTTCAGGGCCTCGTCCAGCCGCTTGCCCTGCAGGCCCGCTGGCGTGTCCAGCACCACGTGCGTCACGCCTCTGGGGGGACGGGCGATCTGTTGCGCGTCGATGTCCCAGGGCTGGATGCCTGGCAGGCCTTCAGGGCGCAGCTTCAGCCACAGCGCGGTCGATTGCTGGGGGTCGATGTCGCCCAGCATGACGGCATGCCCCTGGTGCGCCCAGTACCCGGCAATGTTGCTGCTCAGCGTGGACTTGCCCACGCCACCTTTGGGGTTGGCGATGACGATCACCGGCATGTGAAGGCGCTCCGCTTGTGTGGGGCCTTCCATGTTGCCCAAAGCAGTGTGACGGATCAAGCGTGAAGGGCCGTGTTTCGCTAGAGTGGTGGCATTGCACCGACCCCCCGGAACCACGGCATGAGCGACACCCACACCCCTCTGACCGGCCAGGCCCGCATCTGGCATGACCGTGCCCAGGCCCTGACCGACGACCGCCGGCTCGATGGCCGCGCCTGGATCAATGGCCAGCGGGTGGCCGCCCGCGACGCGCAGACCTTCGAATGCCGCTCGCCCATCGACGGGCGTTTGCTGGTGCCCGTGGCGAGGGGCCAGGCGGCGGACATCGACGCGGCCGTGCAGGGCGCCCGCCAGGCCTTCAACGACCGGCGCTGGGCAGGCAAGGCCCCGGCCATCCGCAAGCGCATCCTGTTGCGCTTTGCCGAGCTGATCAACCAGCACAAGGACGAGCTGGCCCTGCTGGAAACGCTGGACATGGGCAAGCCCATCCAGCACAGCCTGGGCGTGGACGTGCCGGCCGCGGCCCGAGCGATCGCGTGGTACGCCGAAGCCATCGACAAGGTGTACGACGAGGTGGCGCCCACGGCCGATTCGGCCCTGGCGCTCATCCAGCGCGAGCCCATGGGCGTGATCGGTGCCATCGTGCCCTGGAACTACCCTCTGATCATGGCCGCCTGGAAGCTGGGCCCGGCCCTGGCCACGGGCAATTCGGTGGTGCTCAAGCCCTCTGAAAAATCCCCGCTGACGGCGCTGCGCCTGGGGGAGCTGGCCCAGAAGGCCGGCCTGCCCGATGGCGTGCTGCAGGTGGTGCCCGGCTTCGGGCATGAGGCCGGCGAGGCCCTGGCCTTGCACATGGATGTGGACGCCATCGGTTTCACGGGCTCGACCCGCGTGGGCCGGGCCATGCTGGGCTATGCCGGGCAGAGCAACCTCAAGCGCGTGTTCAACGAGCTGGGCGGCAAGTCGGCCTTCATCGTGTTCGACGACAGCGATGCCATCGAGCGGGCGGTCGATGCCGTGGCCACGGGCATCTTCTTCAACCAGGGCGAGTCGTGCAACGCGCCGTCGCGCCTGCTGCTGCACCGTGGCATTGCCGATGACTTCGTGAAGGCCGTGGTGGCCAGGGCGGCCCGCTGGCAACCAGGCGACCCGCTCAATCCGCGCACGCAGATGGGGGCCTTGGTGGATGAAGGCCAGCTGCGCACGGTGCTGGGCTACATCGACTCGGCCCGCGAGCAGGGTGCGCACTGCCTGACCGGTGGTGAGCAGGCCCTGGCCGACACCGGGGGCTTTTACGTGCAGCCCACCGTGTTCGACCAGGTGCAGCCGGGCATGCGCATCGCGCAGGAAGAGATCTTCGGGCCGGTGCTGAGCGTGCTGCGCTTTGACACCGAGGCCGAGGCGCTGGCCCTGGCCAATGGCTCCAGCTACGGCCTGCAGGCCAGCGTGTGGAGCGCTCACATCGACCGGGCCCACCGCGTGGCGCGTGCGCTGCGCGCGGGCACCGTGCACGTGAACCAGTACGACGAGGACGACATCACCGTGCCTTTCGGCGGGTACAAGCAGTCGGGCAACGGACGCGACAAATCACTGCACGCGCTCGACAAGTACACCGAGCTCAAGACCACCTGGCTGCGCATCAACGCACGGGGCTGACCGCCCCTTCAACGCACCGGGTTGAAGGTGATGGCGCGGTTGCGGCCGCGCGCCTTGGCGTCGTACAGGGCCTCGTCGGCCATCGACAGCAGCTCGGAGGGCGACAGCGGCTTGAGGTGCGGCATCACCGTCACCACGCCGATGCTCACGGTCACATGCGGGCCCACGGTGCTGGCCTCATGCGGCAGGCGCAGCGCTTCGATGTGCTCGCACATGCGCTGGGCCCAGTCCCAGGCGTTGTGGGCCGCTTCACCGCCCAGGATCACGGCAAATTCTTCACCGCCCAGCCGTGCCAGCAGCCCGTGGCCTTCACGGGTGCAGCGCGCCAGGCCCTCGACCACGTCGCGCAGGCACTGGTCGCCCCGGGCGTGGCCGTGGTGGTCGTTGTAGCGCTTGAAGCAGTCGATGTCCACGATCATCAAGGCCATGGGGGTGCGGCTCTGCTCGGCCTGCTCCCAGCTGGCATCGAGGTCGAGCATGAACTGGCGCCGGTTGTTGATGCCGGTCAGCGGGTCGGTCAGGGCCAGGCGCTGCAGCTCTTCCGACAGCTCCTTGAGGATGGCGTGGTGGATCTGGTCACGCCGCTGCAGCAGGAAGTGCTGCTGGGCGCGCTGGTGCAGGGTGTGGCAGCCGTACAGCATCAGCACCGAAGACAGGGCCACCAGGGTGGTCGAGTCCAGGGCAATCAGCTGTTCCACCTCGCCACGGCCGCGCAGCCACAGGGCCATGGAGGCCACCACGCCCACCGCGGGCAGCGCGGCGACATGGGCGGCCTGTCGCGCGCCGATGGCCGAAAACGCCGGCACCAGGAACAGCGCAGCGGCGTACGAAAAGGCGGCGGGCGCCTGGCTGAGCGACAGCACATAGGCGGTGCTCACGCCCAGCACGGCGGCGGCGCCGGCGAACAGCCATTCGCGGGTGCGGGTGGACATGGGCGCCATCAGCGCTGCCAGAGCGCCCATCAGCGCCATCAGCGAGTATTCACGCACCTGGGTGAACAGCCGGGCGATGTCGGGCAGCAGCGAGGCGGCGTCCAGCGTCATCACCATGTAGGCGATCAGGCCCAGCAGGCCCATCAGCACCAGGTGCTGCTGGCGGGGCTTGCGGCGTGCGTCGTCGAATGCCTGTCGCAAAGGCAGCGGCAGACGCAAGCGCCACAGCGGCTGGGTCAGGGTCTTGCGGATGAGTTGCAGCTCCTCTTCCTGGGCCTGCCAGGCGGCTTGCACCGAAGCAGTGGGCGGCGCGACAGGCGCACGCGTGACGTGGCTCTGGCGCACCTGCTGCATGCGCTGCCCCAGAGCGCCCTGCATCCAGTCGTCGGCCGCTGCCACGCACTGGTTGCGACCCTGGCGTTTGGCCTCGTACATCGCGGTGTCGGCCAGCACGTACAGCTCGTCGGGCGAGACCAGGTGCCCGGCTTCAGCGGTGGCCACCCCCACGCTCAAGGTCACCACGCCGCTGGTGGGTGAGGCCCCATGGGGGATGCCTTCGCCGCGCACGGCTGCACACAGCGCACGGCCCAATGCATGCGCCTGTCTGGCATCCGTGCCGGGCAGCAACAGGGCAAACTCTTCGCCACCCAGTCGGGCTGCCGTGCCCTTGCCCAGGCGTGCATGGTCAGCCAGCACACCGGCCACCGTGCGAAGGGCTGTATCGCCCTGTGGATGGCCATGGTGGTCGTTGTAGGCCTTGAAGTGGTCCACGTCCACCATCAGCAGGCTGATCGGGCGTGGGCCTTCCAGCAGGCTGTGGTGCAGCAGTTCGTCGAAGTGGCGGCGGTTGTGCAAGCCCGTCAGGGGGTCGAGGTGGCTCTGCTTTTTGAGGCGTTGCTTCAACCCTTCAAGCTGCAGGCGCTGGTGCAGGGCCTGCTGGTGCAGCCAGTAGGTGTGTCGCTCGTGGCGTTCCAGCACGTAGTTGGCCACCAGGCTCAGGCCACCCGAGAGCCAGATCACCTTGATGTTCTCGCCCAGGATCAGGGCTTCGATGGGGTTGCGGGGCTCGACCAGCAGCGGGTAGGCCAGCATGCTGCCCAAGGTGATCACCAGGGTGTGTGTGAAACGCTGGAACACCACGGCACCCAGGTAGATGGGCAGCACGAAGAGGCTGATCGAGTGCGTGATGGCCGCGAGGTTCTGGCCTTTGAGCGTGGTCCAGAAGATCAGGGCGATCACGCCCAGGGCCTGCAGGCTGGTCAGCCAGGCCAGTGTGCGCGGGCCCACGCGAGGGCCGCGCCCGCCCCACAGGCCCAGGCCCAGCACCCACACCGTCAGTGCGATCTTCAGGGGCGTGCTTTCGGCTTGCAGTTCTGGCAGCAGCCGGGCATCGTTCACATAGCCAATCAACAGGCACACCAGGGCGAACAGCGAGCACACCATCATGTGCCGGCGGTGAGAGCCCAGGCGTGCCGACTGGTAGGCCTGTTCCAGCTCCTGTGGAAAGCGCAGGCGATTGAGGTGCCAGCTCAGGTCATCACCCCGCAGGCGTTCGGCCCGTTCGGCCACCTCGCGCACATCGGCCGAGGCGGGCTCGACCGCGTCGATGGCGCTTTCCCGGTTCAGCCGTCTGGCGAGCCGGTGCGATCTGCGGTCAAGTGGTGGTGGGGCTTCCCTGTGCATGCCGAAAGAGTCCGAGTTCTTCTCGGTTTTCGGCCTGCGCGTCGGGTTCTTGATTCAGAAAAGCTCGATCACGCGAGATTCGTCCGCACGCACGCCGGTGTGGCCGCTGCCGGCCTGGGCATGGGCGTCCCGCTGGTGGTTCATCACGTAGCGGGCCTGCCAGCCGTCGAGCATGGCTTGCACGTCGTCCTGGGTGTGTTGCCAGCCCTGGCGGTGCGAGCCGTTCATCCAGCGGGGCACGCGCTGGCCCACGTCCTGCAGGTTTTCGCACACCTGCTCGATGATCTGGCGGTTCACGTCCTGGAACTGCATCTGCGCCAGGGTGTCGACCAGGTCCATGCGGATGGTGCGCATGTCGCCTTCCATCTGCACGGCCAGACGGGCCAGGTCGGTGGCGATCTGGCCCGGGGTGGCGCCCATTTTCTCGATGTCCTGGGCCAGCTCGTCCAGCAGGCGGTTGTCCATGCGCGCGCCGGGTTCGCCCTCTTGCTGCAGCGATTCTTCGGTGCGGCTGATGCCCTGGATGCCCTGGCTGATCCGCTGGGCGGCTTCGGCCGTCTGGTTGGCCAGCTGGCGCACTTCGGCGGCCACGATCTTGAAGCCCGCGCCTTCCGGGCCGGCTCGGGCCGCCTCGATGGCTGCGTTGATGGCCAGCAGGTCGGTCTGGCGGGCGATGTCGCGGATGGTGTTGGTCAGGGGGATCAGTTCGCGCACCTGGCTCAGCAAGGCGTCCACCCGTGCGGTGTGCAGTTGCACCGCCTGCTGGAAGCGCTCCTCGTGCTCGTTCAGCATGGCCAGTGCGTGTTGCTGGCGGCGCATTTGCTCTTCGGCATCCAGCGCCAGCTGCTGCGATTTGGCGCTGGCATTCGACAGCTCGCCCTGCAGGGCACCACAGCGTTCGTTGACCGCGCTGATGCGCCCGGTCATGGCCATGACCGCGCCATGCGAGCTGGTCTCGGCCCGCCGCAACTGGTTGCACAAAATGGTGAAGCCTTCGCTCATGCGGGCCGTCAAGCCACGTTCACGCGCATCATCGTGCGAGGTGTGCCCGCGCACACCGCTCAACCAGCCGGGCAGCAGTCCCATGGCGATTCCTTCGGGTTCAGGCGACCATCAGGGTGGGCAGCACCTGATTCACCACCTTCATCAGGTCGGAGCCCAGGGCGGGTTTGAGGATCCAGCCGGTGGCGCCCAGCTGCTTGGCTTCGTCACGCTTGGCCCGCTGGCCCTCGGTGGTCAGGGCCAGGATGGGCGTGAAGCGCAGGGTCTGGCGGGCATGCCGGATGAAGGTCAGCCCGTCCATGTGCGGCATGTTGATGTCGGTGATGACCAGGTCGGGCCGCAGGCCACCGCGCAGCAGCCGCATGGCCGCTTCGCCATCGGTGGCGGTGGCCACCTTGAAACCGCTGATTTCCAGGGCGGTCTGCAGGCTCTTGAGCATGGTCACAGAATCGTCGACCAGCAGGACGGTCTTCATGATGCGGCCTTGTCGTGTGAATCGATGGCTCATTGTCGGCAGGCTGACCCGTTCTGTGGAGGGCTTTTTTGGCACTGTTCAGGACAGAATTGAAAAGTTTGCAAAAAGTTCGTGCATTCGCTGGTTTGTTCACCCGTTTGTCCATGACAAGGTGGGTGGCGTGCACCCGCCGATGGGCCATGGGCATCCCGGCCGGATGCGAGACAATGTGCGGCATGAACCCTGTGGTCCTCGACATTGCCTGTCTCTGTGCGGCCTGGTGCGGCACCTGCACGGCCTATGAGACCACCTTTGCCGAATTGACCGCCGCCTGGCCAGGACACCGTCTGCGCTGGATCGACATCGAGGACGAGGCCGAGCTGGTCGGTGACATCGACGTCGAAACCTTCCCGACGCTGCTGGTGGCCCATGCCGGGCAGGTGCTGTTTGCCGGTCCGGTGCTGCCCCGCCTGGGCGATGCCCAGCGCCTGCTGGAGGCCCAGCTCGACGGCCTGGCCCAGGGGCGGCTCACCCCATTGACCCTGAGCGATGAACAGCAAAAGGCCTACGCGGTGCTCGCGCAGGCCTTGGCGGTGTCAGGGAACTGAAAGCGGATGGACCGAGGTGGCGGGCGCGCGTGGCGCCTGTCACGGGCCTCAGATCATGGCTGCGAACTCGGTGCTCAGCCACTCGTCGGTGGTGTCAGGCGGCTGCCAGTGGCGCACCCAATGCAGGAACTGCGCTGCGGGCATGGGCCGCGCGATGAAGTAGCCCTGGCCTTCGTCGCACGACAGGCCCGACAGCAGCTTCCACGACTTGGCGTTTTCCACGCCTTCAGCCACCACGCTCAGGCCCAGGTTGTGCGCCAGGTCGATGGTCGAGCGCACGATCTTGGCGTCCTGCAGGTCGCTTTCCATGTTCATCACGAAGGACTTGTCGATCTTCAGTTCATCGACCGGCAGGCGTTTGAGGTAGGCCAGCGACGAGTAACCGGTGCCGAAATCGTCGATCGACAGGCGCAGGCCCATGGCGTGCAGGCGGCCCAGGGTCTGCAGGGCACGCTGCGGGTCGTCCATGATGGCGCTTTCCGTGATCTCCAGCACCAGGGTGTTGGAGGGCACGCGCTGGGTGGCCAGCAGCTGTTCCATGCGGGTGGGCAGGTCCTGGTCCATCAGGTCTCGGGTGGACAGGTTCACCGAGAGCTTGAGCGGAAAGCCTTCGGCGGCCAGGTGTGCAGCGGCCTGTGCGCATTGCTCCAGCATCCAGTGCGTGAGCGTGCTGATGAAGCCGGTCTGCTCGGCAAACGGAATGAAGCGCATGGGCGGCACCAGGCCGCGTTCCGGGTGTTCCCAGCGCACCAGGGCTTCAGCCCCGATGACCTGGCCGGTGCGCAGGTTCACCTTGGGCTGCAGGAACAGGCGCAGCTGGTTGTGGTCCACCGCGTAGCGCAGTTCGCTGAGCAGGGTGAGCGATTCTTCACTGGTCGAGTCCAGCCCCGGGTGGTAGACCACGGTGCCTGCCTGCTGCTGTTTGGCCGCGTACATGGCCACCTCGGCGCGGCTGAGCAGCTGGTCGGCCTCGCGGCCGTGGTCGGGGCAACAGGCGATGCCGATGCCGGCGCCCAGGTCGACCGTGTGCTCGTCCAGGCGAATCGGGCGTTCGAACGACTGCTGTACCCGGGCGGCCACGTCACGCGCCTGGGTCACGCCAGTGAGGGGAAGCAGCACCGCAAATTCGTCACCACTCAGTCGGGCCAGCACGCATTCTTCGTCCAGGGCTTCGTGGCGCAGGCGGTGGGCCACGGCGCGCAGCACCTCGTCGCCAAAGCGGTGGCCCAGCACGTCGTTCACGTGCTTGAAGCGGTCCATGTCCAGCAGCAGCACGGCGCAGGGCTGGCCTTCCTGCTGGTTGCGCTCGATGGCCTGGCGCAGGTCGTGGCGGAACTGTTCGCGGTTGGGCAGCTCGGTGAGGGCGTCTTCATAGGCCAGCCGTCGGATCTGGCCTTCCCGGGCCTGGATGGCCTGGCGCATGGCCTCGAACGACTGCGCCAGATCGCCGATTTCATCTTGCGAAGGCACCTTCACTTCGGCGCCATAGTCGCCACGTTCCAGGCGCCGTGCCAGCCCGGCCAGCTGGCGGATGGGGGTGGTGATGCGCCGCGCCGTGACATAGCCGCCCACACCAAACGCGGCCACGCCCACCAGGCTGAGCAGGAACAAGGTGAGTTTGAGGGCCGCAAAGGGCTGCAGGGCCTTGTCGACCGAGCGCATCAGCAGGGCGGTCACCGGGGGCTGTCCGGGGGCTCCCGGCAGGATCACAGGGTGGGCGCTGTACTCTTGACCCGCCACCATCAGGGTCGGATCCAGGCTGTCGGCGTCAGTACGCACTGGGTTCTGCCAGGAGGCCACCACCGGCTTCCACAGTGCGGGATCGAAACTGCCTTGACTCACGGTCCATTCGCCACGTGGCGAGCGCAGCATCAGAACCGAGTCCAGCTCGGACAGGTAACGGAGTTCCTTGAGCAGCGCATCACCAATCGGAAAGCCCATGCCCACCCAGCCGATCAGCAGGGGCGCACGCACGGGCACGGCCACGATCTGATATGGCTGTCCATTGATCACCTCGACCTGGTTGGCCTGGGTGCCCCCCGACAGGCTTTGCCGCGCGTAGCGCTGAACCGCCGCCCCGAAGGGACGTGGGTCGGTGGCAGTGCTGGCCAGCACCTCGAAGTTGGCGTTGGTGTAAATGGCCACGCCCGCGTTGATGCGTTCCCCGTGGTTTTGAAGGGCCGATTGCAGGGTTTCGCGGTCGGCGCTGGAGATGGCCGAACGGAAGCCATAGTCGGCCGCAAGCACTTTGGTCGCCTGCTCCAGGCTGCTGGTGTTTTGCTGCAGCAGGCGTGAAAACACACGCTCTCCGGTGCGCAATTCAGTGCTGATCGAGTCGCGCGCGTTGCGGTCCACCGTGTCTTCGATGAACCAATAAGACGTCAGCTGAATGATCGCCAGCAAGCCCAGGTACACCGCCACAATGCGGGCCTGGAGCTTTCTGGGGTTGATGATGGCTTTCAGCATGCGTCGGGGCACGTCAGGAACCGTTGGAAGGGTTGTCGGCGGGGCGAACTGGCACTTGAGGCTGTTCACGCCACACTCGGCAAGCGTCTTGCCACCAACCACGGTCGACCGATGGTGGCGGGTTCGAATTCTGTTCGTCGTTCACAACAATGGGCGAATCGGATTGAGGGCCTTGCGGCCCCATCAGCATGGGCATGTCGGGCATCACTGCACTCCCTTCTGCGCCTGAACAGAGGGGGTATCGGCAGTGTGATGCCTTCGATCAAGTCCCGACAGGGGTGAAACAGGGGGCAAACCCCGCCCATTTGTGATGGATCGCACGGGCAGGTGCCCGCGATCCCATGCCCATGGGGTCTCAGTCGGTGCCCACCCAGCGAGCCAGGACTCTGTTGGTCTGCGCCATCATGGCGCTCACGCCCTCTTCGCCAAACTCGTCGCGCTGGTAGGCCACCGTGGCGCGCTGCTGGCCATTCGATTGCGCCAGCACCACCAGCGGCACCACGCTGCTCACCGAGGGGTGCATCTCGGCCATGCGCACCTGGGCATCGGCCGCATTGAAGGCGTCCACGCTGCCGATGTTCGAGGCATGGAAGCTCAGCGGCGGGAACTGGTCCATGCGCTTGGCGCGGCGCATCAGGCGGCTGTACATCTGGGTCGACATGAAGCCCATCAGCTCGTAGGGCAGCAGGGGCAGCAGCAATTCGCGGCGCTCGTAGCGGGCCAGGCCCGCCCGCACGCGCGCATCGATCCACTTCACGCGCTCGGCTTCTGGCACGTGCTGAGGCAGCAACACGTCGAACACGAACACGTAATTGCCCAGCATCGGCTGCTGGCCTTCCGGGAAGTATTTGCGCAGGTCCACGCCCACGCGCACCAGGGCGGCCGTGCCCGGGCGGTTGCCGTTCATCTCCAGCAAGGCGGTGCCCATGGCCGCGATCATCAGAGAGTTCGACGAGCCGCCCAGGCCCTTGCCAGCCTTCGACAAGGCCTTGCCAGCCTGGCCGGTTTGATGGTGCAGCACCCCGCACGAGGTGAAGCGCTCGCTGCGGTCGCTGCGCAGGCGCACGATCTCGTACTGAGAGATCTCGCGGGCCTCGGCCTTGAGGTGCCTCCAGGCGGCCCACACCTTGCCGGGCCATTCCCACCAGTGGTTCGGCAAGATGGCCGGCAGCATGCTGGACGATTCCAGCGGCACATCGGCCACCGGCTGGCCATTGAGCAGCTTCATCAGCGACTCGACCAGGTGCACCATCGAACGGCCATCCATCAGCACGTGGTGCACCGTCAGCATCAAAGCGCTGCGTGTGGGGTGGGGCACGTGGGTGAAGCGCACCATCAGGCCATGCTGCAGGGCCATGGGATCGTTCACATGGATCTCGTGCCAGCGGCGCACGGCTTGCGGGTCATCGAGATCGATGTGCTCGGTGCGAAACGCGATGTC
This sequence comes from Aquabacterium lacunae, assembly GCF_004310865.1. Classification (GTDB taxonomy): domain Bacteria; phylum Pseudomonadota; class Gammaproteobacteria; order Burkholderiales; family Burkholderiaceae_C; genus Aquabacterium; species Aquabacterium lacunae. Next base: position 22,486 of record NZ_SIXI01000009.1, on the reverse strand, counting down.
GAACAGCTGCTCGAAATGGTGGTCTTCCGGCAGGATCCGGAACTGAAAGCGCCGCGGCGTGGGCTCGAGCACGCCGCGCAGGCGCGGGAAGGCGCTCATCATGCGGCGCGCCGCCCGGCGCAACTCGGCCTCGCCGACCACCTGCTCGAAGCGGATCACATAGGCCTGGGCCATGCTGCCCAGGAAGGGCTCCATGGCCAGGTAGACCCATTCAGAGCGGTTCAGGGCCTGAACAGGGGCGGAAGAAGGCGGCAGAGGCTTGCGGACGTGCATACATCGGGGCGGGCCACATGGAAGGCAGGCCCAGGTTCACCGAGTCACAGTCTTGCACAACATGAGGGTCAGGCGCATCAAGGCTTGCCAGGGGTCTTGCGGCCAGGCGGGGTGGGGCAATCCCTTGACGATGCCGTCGACGACGCTGGCGGCATTCACCAGCCGGGCGGTGGCCGCCAGCTTGAGTTGCGGCACGATGCGCTCGTACAGGCGCTCCTTGGGGCCCCACACGCGCAACTCGCGCAGCACGCTGCCCAGGGGCTTGCCGTCGTCCATGGCCTGGCGGGCCTTGTGCAGGCCCATGATGTCGTCGCTCAGGGCCCAGTGCACCAGCACGGCCGCTTCGCCTTCGGCTTCCAGCCCCTCGACCATGCGCAGCGCACGGGCGGTCTGCCCGCCCAGCACCGCTTCGCTGAGTTTGAACACATTGAAGCGGGCCACATCGACCACGGCATCTTCGATCTGGGCCAGGCTCAGGGTGCCTGGCGGGTGCAGCAGGCCCAGCTTGACCACCTCCTGGTGGGCGGCCAGCAGGTTGCCTTCCACCTTGTCGGCGAAAAACGCCAGGGTGCGCTGGCCTGCTTCGCCCGGTTCCACCTGCTGGCCCTGTGCCGCCAGGCGCTGGCTGATCCATTGCGGCAGGGCCTGCCGCTCGATGGGGTCGCAGCGCACGGTCACGCCCACCTGGTCCAGTGCGCTGAACCAGGCGCTGCCCATCTGGGTCTTGTCGAGCCGGGGCAAGGTGACCAGGGTGATCACGCCGTCGTTGCCCGCGGCCTGTTCGCAATAGGCCTGCAGGGCGGCCGAGCCTTCCTTGCCAGGCTTGCCCCCCGGGATGCGGATGTCCAGCAGCTGCCGGTCACCGAACAGCGACATGGCCTGGCCCGCACCCATCAGGCTCGACCAGTCGAAATGGGCCCCTTGCACCGTGAACACCTGCCGCTCGGTGCAGCCGGCTTCACGCGCAGCCGCCCGGATGGCGTCACCCGCCTCTTGCGCCAGCAAGGGCTCATCGCCATACAGGGTGTAGATGGGCTTGAGCCCGTTGGGACCCGCCTTGCTCAGGTGGGCGCCCAGTTGCTCCAGACGGATCTGCATGCGGGCGCGTGGCTCAGGGCTTGAGGGTGGCCAGGCGACGCATGACCTGTTCGATCAGGTCGGTCTGCATGGCCCTGTGGATGGATTCGAACTCGTCCTGGCGGGCCAGCGCGTCCTTCTCGTTGTAAGGCAGGATGCGACTGAGCTGCAGGTCGGTGGGGCCCAGCAGCACCGAGCCATCGGCGCGCAGCACCCGAAACCGCAGCCGGGTGCGAAGACCCATGTCGCGAATCTGCCGGTAGGCTGTGGTCGATGCGGCGGTTTGCTCCTGCTGGTCGTTCAGGGCTTCGAAGATCAGGTGGCCCGCCAGGGGCTGGCCTTCGTTGGGTGAGGCCAATGCCGCAGCCTGCGCGCTGGTCTCCACCACGGCCACACCGGCTGCATCGAGCGTGCGTGCCAGCTCGATCGCCATGCCCGAATTGCCTGCAAAGCCCTGCAGGGCCATCGAGCGGAAAGGCAGGGGCTGCACGCGCTTGAGCGCAAAACCACAGCCACCCAGGCCAGCCAGGGCCAGGCCCGCAGGAATCAGCAGGCCATGGCCCAGCAGCGCGCGTCGGTTCATGCCTGAACCTTACACCACCACGTTGACCAGGCGGCCCGGCACCACGATGACCTTCTTGGGTGCCTTGCCTTCGCTGAATTTGGCGAAGTCTTCACTGGCCAGCGCTGCCGCCTCGATGGCAGCCTTGTCGGCGCTGGGGGCCACCTTGATGGCGCCGCGCAGCTTGCCATTGACCTGCAGCATCAGCTCGATCTCGTCCTGCACCAGGGCCTCCTCGACCACGGTGGGCCAGGGGGCGTCCAGCAGGTCGCCGCCATCGGTGGCGGCCAGGCCCAGGTCTTCCCACAGCACATGGGTCAGGTGCGGGCAGGCCGGGTACAGCACGCGCAGCAAGATGCCGAAGCCTTCACGCAGCACGGCGGCGTCCTGGGTGGTGGCGCCCTTGTGGCCTTCCAGGGCGTTGAGCAGCTTCATGCCGCCCGACACCACGGTGTTGTACTGCATGCGCTCGTAGTCGTAGCTGACCTGCTTGAGCACCACGTACACCTCGCGGCGCAGGGCCTTGGCTTCGGCGCTCAGCTCGGCCTGCACCACGGCGCCGGCGTCTTTCAGCAGGGCACCGTGCTTGGCGCCGAAGTTCCACACGCGCTTGACGAAGCGGTGCGCGCCTTCCACGCCAGCGTCGTTCCACTCCAGCGTCTGCTCGGGCGGCGAGGCGAACATGGTGAACAGGCGGGCCGTGTCGGCGCCAAAGGTGTCGATCAGCTGCTGCGGGTCGATGCCGTTGTTCTTCGACTTCGACATGGTGCCCACGCCTTCGTAGTCGATGGCCGTGCCCACGGGCAGTTCGCCATCGGCGCTGTCGACCGCATTGATCAGCCTGGCGCCCACCACCTTGCCGGCTCCGTCGAGCACGTGCTCGACGTCGTGCGGCCAGAAGTACTCCTTGCCACCCTTGGCCGTGCGACGGCTGTAGATGTGGTTGAGCACCATGCCCTGGGTCAGCAGCTTCTTGAAGGGCTCGTCCACCTTGATCAGGCCCAGGTCACGCATGACCTTGGTCCAGAAACGGGCGTACAGCAGGTGCAAGATGGCATGCTCGATGCCGCCGATGTACTGGTCCATGCCGCCGTCGGCCATCCAGTAGTCGGTGCGGCCGTCGACCATGGCGCCGTGGTTGTCGGCGCAGGTGTAGCGCAGGAAGTACCAGCTCGAATCCACGAAGGTGTCCATCGTGTCGGTTTCGCGCTGGGCCGGCTTGCCGCACTTGGGGCAGCCCACGTTCAGGAAGTCCAGGCGCTGCTTGAGCGGGTTGCCGCTGCCATCGGGCACCACGTCTTCGGGCAGGCGCACGGGCAGGTCTTGTTCAGGCACGGGCACCGGGCCGCAGTCGGCACAGTGGATGATGGGGATCGGCGTGCCCCAGTAACGCTGGCGGCTGATGCCCCAGTCGCGCAGGCGCCAGGTGGTCTTTTTCTCGCCCACGCCCTTGGCGATCAGCAGCTCGGCCACCTTGTTCACGGATTCTTTGTGGCCCAGGCCGTTCAGGGCGTCGCTGTTGACGCACACGCCGCGCTGCTTGTCGCCGTACCACTCTTGCCAGGCGTCGGTGCTGAAGGTTTCGCCCTCCACGGCGATGACCTGCTGGATGGCGATGCCGTACTTCTTGGCAAACGCGAAATCACGTTCGTCGTGCGCGGGCACGCCCATCACGGCGCCGTCACCGTAGCCCATCAGCACGTAGTTGCCCACCCAGACCTCGACCTGCTGGCCCGTGAGGGGGTGCGTCACGAACAGGCCGGTGGCCATGCCCTTCTTCTCTTGCGTGGCCAGTTCGGCTTCGGTGGTGCCGCCCTTCTTGCATTCTTCGATGAAGGCTTGCAATTCAGGCTTCGTGGCGGCGGCGTGCACGGCCAGCGGGTGCTCAGGGGCCACGGCGCAGAAGGTCACGCCCATGATGGTGTCGGCGCGGGTGGTGAACACCCACATCTGGCCCTGGTTGATCAGTGCGCCTTGGGCGTCTTTGATCTCGTGGGCAAACGCAAAGCGCACGCCTTCGCTCTTGCCGATCCAGTTCTCCTGCATCAGGCGCACGCGCTCGGGCCAGCCTGCCAGGTAGTTCTTGTCGTCCGGGTTGGCCACCGCGCCGAGCAGTTCGTCGGCGTACTTCGTGATGTTCAGGTAGTAGCCCGGGATCTCGCGCTTTTCCACCAGTGCGCCCGAGCGCCAGCCGCGCCCGTCGATCACCTGCTCGTTGGCCAGCACGGTCTGGTCGACCGGGTCCCAGTTCACGGTCTGGGTGCGGCGCTCGCAGATGCCGGCTTCCAGCATCTTGATGAACAGCCACTGGTTCCACTTGTAGTACTCGGGCTGGCAGGTGGCGATCTCGCGCGACCAGTCGATCGCCAGCCCCATCGCCTTCATCTGCTTCTTCATGTAGGCGATGTTGTCGTAGGTCCAGCCGGCGGGTGGCACCTTGTTCTTCAGCGCCGCGTTTTCAGCGGGCAGGCCGAAGGCGTCCCAGCCCATGGGCATCAGCACGTTGTGACCGTTCATGCGCAGGTAGCGCGTGAGCATGTCGTTGATCGTGTAGTTGCGCACGTGGCCCATGTGCAGCTTGCCCGAGGGGTAGGGCAGCATCGAGCAGGCGTAGAAGGCCTTCTTGCCCGGGGTCTCGGTCACGCGGTAGGCATCTCGGCCTTCCCAGTGTTGCTGGGCGCGCGCCTCAACGGCACGGGGGTCGTAGGTCTGGTGGTCTGGGGTGGTGCTCATGGCTGGGGTGCCAGGGCGTGCCCGGCGTTCTGCTGCAGGGATGGCCGGGCCGGCATGGCGCTGCCACCACCTGGGGATGTGGAATCTGTGGATTATAGAAAGGTGGGGCCTGGGCCCGGGCCTCATGCGCTCGGAGTCATCCGCCCTGTGTCAGGTTGCCGCACTCAAGGGTTGGCCGGCGGTGGGGCTTGGCCCAGGTCGGGCAGGCCGAACAAGAGGTCGAACGCCCAGTTGAACACGAAGGTGTACACCAAGAAAAACAGCATCAGCCCCAGATCTGTCACCAGCGCCTGCCACCAGTGCATGTCCAGCATCCAGGCGATCACAGGAACGGTCCACAGCACCAGGCCGCCCTCGAACCCAGCGGTGTGTACCAGACGCCGTTTCAGGGTTCTGCGGGTGTCTGCCTGCCGAGCTTCCCAGTGTTCGAACAAGGCATTGAATGCCATGTTCCATGCCATGGCGATGAGGGACAGCACTGCAGACAGCATCAGCCCCTGAGATGGGCTGGCCAGCTGGGCCAGGGCCATCAGCCCGCTGGCCAGCACAATGGCCAGAACTTCGAAAGAAGCGGCATGGACGATGCGCCGCTTCAGGCCTGTCAGTCGGGTCAGCAAGGCCGCAGAATCAGCGCGTTCATTCAAGACCACTGGTCTGGAATCCTCCAATCCGAGTGGCCTTGAGGTCATATTTCATGTCGCTCAGCACGGAGGGGTACTGCTGCGCCAGTGACTGACTTTCGTTGCCCAATTGGTGGGTGCGCATGTCCGGCGAAAAGTACAGGATGTTGGGCACGACCGTGCCTGGGTACGCTGGCACCTGAAACACCCCGTTGTTGGTGATGACCGCCGAGCCGTTCGCCGTCAATTCGGCATCGCCCACTGGTGTCAGTACGGCCGTACCGGAGGGGACGCTGACAGTGACCTGCTGGACCTGTTCACCTGTCGCCAAGGTGGTGCTTCCATCGATTGAGATCACCGCGTCAGGAAAGCGCAAAGAAAAGCTGACTTCGCTGGCGCAGGAGGAATCTTCGTAGAAAAAAAACGTTTCTCGCCTCAGCAACTGCCGCGTGTTGCTCGTTTGCAGGTACTGGAGTTGCTGACGATAGCCCAGGCCGGGGAAAAAGTCTTCCTTGCATTGGGCCGATTGATACACGTATACCGCGGTATCACCTTCGAGCAAACCCTGTTGCGCGTTGGTCTTGAGGTCTTGCGCCCATGTCGGGCCGGTGTCACCACCGCCGCCACATGCGGTCAGGCCCAGAACGGTGGCCGCGCTGAGAGTGCGCAGAAACAGGGAAGCGAATTTCATGGTTGACGGGGGGTCTTGGGGGCCAGGTAGCTGGGCATGTCCAGGCGCTTGAGAGGGTTTTCCAGATCGAGGTCCTGCAGGTAGCCGTCAGCGCCGCGAGGGCCTTGTGCTTGCCCCACATGGAGCAGGCCGTCTGCCGACAGCCAGCGCAGGTCGAGATCGGAACTCATGGCGGCTTCTTTCTCGACCGTGACTTTCTCGCCATTTTGGGTGCGGATCAGCCAGCTGTCAGGCGTTTCTTCGATCCGGCCTTCCCGGGCATGGGTGATGCGGATCATGCCCCGTGGCAGCACCACGGCCACCAGGTCCACGAGGCGCTGGTTTTGCGTCCGCTTCTTCTCCAGCTTCCAGGTGCCCTCGGGCAATTCCAGCAGGCCAATGAACCCGCTGGCGTCGCATGGGCCCGGGTCATACAGGGCTTTGGCGTAACGCACTCGGTGGTTTTGCTGGCCTGGCCCCACGACCATGACGTCGCGGGTGTACAGCTCGGCAGCCACTTCGGTGCAACCCGACTCGTAATGACCTTCGTAGTTCGGGTTGGCGGGCAAACCTTGTGCCTGGGACAGGGCCGAGGCACACAGCAGGAGCAGCGCAGACAAGCGTTGAATGTGTTTCATGTTCACTGAAGCAAAACCCCGCCCATGATGCCGCAAGCCGGCATGGTGCGCGTCCGTGAGTTCCCGGGGCTTGGTGCGTGGGGTCATTGCCCTGGCAGCCCTTGAGGGTCTTGCTGTGTGGCCTCGGCCAGCCGTGCCTCGAACTCGGCCTGTTTCATGAGCTGGCCGCCCCACAGCATGTACACCTCGTCGCCTTCGCTCAGGCTGTGGCGGCGGTGCGTGATGATGAAGCGGCCGCTGCCCAGGGCATTGATCGACTGCTGCACGTGGTATTCGGTGTCGAAGTCGAGGTGGCTGGTGTATTCGTCCAGCAACAGGAAGCGGGGGTTCTTGTACAGGGCGCGGGCCAGCAAGATGCGTTGCTTTTGCCCGCCCGACAGCGTGGCGCCCATGCCGCCCACCAGGGTCTGATAGCCCATGGGCATGCGCAGGATGTCGTCGTGCACGCAGGCGCGGGCCGCCGCCTGGGCCACCTTCTCGGGCGTGGCCTCGACATCGTTCATGGCGATGTTGTCGTAGATCGAGCACGAAAACAGCTGGTCGTCCTGGAAGACGGTGCCCAGCACCGAGCGGAAGGCCTCGGCGCCCAGGCGCTGGATGGGCACGCCATTGAGCAGCACCTCGCCCGACTCCGGCTGCACCTGCCCCGAGAGGATCTTCATCAGCGTGCTCTTGCCGCAGCCCGAGGGACCCACCACGGCCACGGCCTGGCCGGTGCGCAGTGTCAGGTTCACCTGGTTCAGGATGGGCTCTTCGCCTGCGGCGTAGCGGAAGGTCACGTTGCGCGCCTCCAGCACCAGGGGCTCGTCGGGGTTGAGGCTTTGCAGCGCGCCGGCGGGGGAGGGCGTCTCCACCTCGCTCAGCACGATGTCGGCCAGGCGCTCGCCCTGCAGCTTCATCAGGCGCAGGCTGATCACGCGCTCCAGCAGTTCCGAGGCGCGCTGCAGGAACTGCCCCTTGTAGGCCAGGAAGGCCACCAGCATCCCGATGGAGAACTGCTCGTCCAGGATCATCTGGGCGGCCAGGTACAGCACCAGGGCCTGCTCCACGGCGCTGATCAGGCCGTTCACGCCCTGGTACAGCATGCTGATGCGCTGCTGCTTGACGTGCGCATTGATCATGGCGGCCTGCTGGTTCATCCAGCCCGCCACGCGCCAGCCCGGCTTGGCGAAGAACTTGATGGCGGCCACGCCGCGCAGCGTTTCCAGCAGGAAGGTCTGGGCATTGGCCTGGCGCACGATCAGCTCTTCGGCGGCCTGGCGGTAGGGGCCGAACACGGCAAAGCGCATCAGCGCATGCAGCACGGCCACGCCCAGCACGATGCTGGCCAGCGTGGGGCTGTACATGTACATCAGGCCCAGCGTGACCAGGCTGACCACGCCGTCCAGCACGGCTTCGACCAGGTTGGTGGTGATGGTGTCCTGGATGGTGTCGACCGAGCCGAAGCGCGAGAGCACATCGCCCGTGTGTCGCTTGTCGAAGTACGACAGCGGCAGCTTGAGCATGTAGCGGAACACGTTGGTGCTCGAGGCCATGCGCCAGCTCTGGCTGGCCCCCAGCACGATCCAGCTGCGCAGCAGGCGTGTGCCTTCGGACATCACCGCAGCCAGGAAGATGGCCATGGCCAGCATGGCCAGCAGGGGCGCATCGCGCGTGACCACCACGTCGTCCACGATCCACTGGCTGAGCATGGGCATCAGGATGCTGAACACCTCCAGCACCAGCGACAGCAGGGCCATCTGGCCAAAGGCGCGCCACAAGTGGCCCTGGCCGGTGAAGAGCACGCGGATGTCGAAGGGCGTGCGGTCCTGCTTTTTCTGAAAGCCGGTGGTGGGCGACAGTTCGAGCGCCACACCCGTGAAGTGCGGGCTGACCTCTTTCATGGTCAGCGTGCGCTCGCCCACGGCCGGATCGAGGATGGTGATTTTCTGGCCGTCGGCGCGCGTCAGCACCACGAAGTGGTTGAGGTCCCAGTGCAGCAGGCAGGGCGTCTGCAGCTGGGGCAGCTCGTCGAGCTCCAGACGCAGGGCGCGGTTGGCTAAGCCCAGCTGCTCCGAGATCTCCATCAGGCGGGCCAGCGAGGCCCCGCGTGAGCTCAGTTCGAAGCGACGACGCAGGGTCAGCAGGTCGGTGTCGTGGCCGTGGGCGCTGGCCACCATGGCGATGCAGGCCAGGCCGCATTCAGCCGCTTCCGACTGCAGGATCAGGGGCACGCGGCGGCGCGGCCACAGGGAAAGCACATTGGGCGTCATGTCAGAGCTTGCCGCTGAAGGCGAACAGGGGGTCGAGCATCCAGCGGTACAGGCGGCGCCGGTCGAGTTCGATGTCGGCCGTCAGGGAGTGGCCGGGGCGCAGGGCGATGTCGGCGCCATAGGCCTGGATGCGGTCGGTGCTCAGCGCCACGCGCACCAGGAACACGGCACGGCGGTCCTGGCCGTTGCCGGTCTGCACGGGCACGTCGGTCTGTGACACGCTGCGCACGGTGCCGGCGTACTGGCCGAAGCGCTGGTAGGGGAAGGCGTCGTAGCTGATGCGCACGTGCTGGCCTGCCTTGATGAAGCCCATGGCCGTGCTGGGCACGTACAGCACGGCTTCGAGCTTCGATTCGGCCGGCACCACCGAGGTGATCACGGTGCTGGGGCCCACGCTCTGGCCCGGGGTGGCCAGCAGGCCCGAGATGGTGCCGTCAAACGGAGCCTTCAGCCAGGTCACGCGGGCCGAGCGGCGCTGCAGTTGTTCCTGTTGCAGGCTGAGCATGTCCCGGTCCAGGCCTGCGCGGGTCACACGGTGCTGGGCGGCCTGCTTCTGGCGCTCGTCCTGGGCCTGGGCCAGGTCGGCCTCGGTGGCGCTTTTCTGGCGCTTGAGGGCCTGCAGGCGGGCGGTCTGGTCCAGCAGGGCCTGGCGTTGCTGCTCGTACTGCAGGTCGGAGATGATCTTTTCTTCGGCCAGGGGTTGCAGCTGTTTCAGCAGCTTGCTGGCCGAGGCGATCTGCTGTTCCTGCAGGCGCATTTCTTCCAAGGTGGCGATCAGGTCGCGGCGCCCCTGCGCGATGCGCTGGTCGAGCCCTGCGAGGGTGGCCTGGTGGGCCGCATTCTGGCCCTCGGCCTGCTCCTGCACCTGCGTGCGTTGCTGGTTCAGGCTCGACTCGATCAGGGCCTGGGTGTTGCCGGCGTCAGAAAACCGTTCCTGGCTGATCTCGGCGATCAGGTCGCCGGCCTTCACGGTCTGGCCTTCTTTCACGCGCACCTGGCGCACCACGCCGGTTTCGGGCGGCAGGATCTGGGCCACGCCGCCTTCTGGCTGCAGCAGGCCCTGCACACGTTCTTTCTTGGTGTACGAGCCGAACACCAGCACGCCGATGGCGGCCACGGCCAGCAGCGCGAAAAAGGCGGTCAGGGTGCCCGCACGCACGGGCTGGATGTGCAAGGGGGCGCCGGCGGCCGTGTCGGACTTGGCCTGCAGCACCTCCTGCCGGAACAGCGATTGGGCGTCTTCACTCATGGGGTGTCTTCGGGAGGCAGGGGGCTGATCAGGGGGGCCAGTGGCGCCACGCGTTCGGCGTCCAGGCGGTCCAGCAGGGCCAGGATGTTCACCTGGGCGTTCAGGCCGGCCACGGTGGCCGACACCAGGGCCTGGCGGGCCGAGAGGATCTGCTGCTGGGCGTCGAGCAGGTCCTGGTTGGTGCGCACGCCGGCCACGAAGGCCTTGCGCACGGCATCGAACGTGGCCTGTGCGGTGGTTTCCACTTCGCGCTGGCGGCTCATCTGCAGGCGGGCCCGGGCCAGTGTCTGGTAGGCGTCGGCCAGGCGGGTCAGCACCTGCTCGCGGGTGTCGTCGAGCTGCGCCTGGGCCTGTGCGAGTTGGGCCCCGGCTTCCTTGATGCGGCTGGTCTGGGCCCCGCCGCTGAACAGCGCCCAGTTCAGTTGCACGCCCATCGACTGGCTGCGGGTGGTCTCGCTCTGGCTGAAGCCTTCCAGCTTGGGCACCTGCTTGAGTCGGCTGGTGCTGGCGAAGGCATCCACCGTGGGCTGCCAGCCTTCGGCCTGGCGCGTGCGCACGGTCGCCCGCGTGGCAGCGGCTTGCAGCCGAGCCTGTTGCCAGCTCGGGTTGCGGGCCTCGGCCTGGGCCAGGGCCTCGTCTTGTGGGGGCACCACCTCGGGCAACATCCCCGTGAGGGCCTGAAAGCCGGCGGGTGCGCGGGGGGGCAGGCCGGTCAGGCGCTGCAGGGTCAGGGCCTGGCCGTCGGCCACGCGCAGTTGCTCGTTGAGCAACGCGTCGGTCTGGGCCAGCCGTGTGCGGGTTTCCAGCGTGTCGAGCACCGTGCCTGCCCCCCCTTGCAGCCGCCGCTCATTGATCTGCAACTGACTGCGCAGCACGGCCTGTTGGGCGCGCAGCTGGCGGGCCTGCTCCAGCGCCTCCACCCAGGCCAGGTAGGCGGTGCTGGTGTCCTGGGCCACCTGGGTGCGTGTGGCCCGGGCCTGCCACTGTGCGGCTTCGCGCAGGGCGTCCTGGGTCGAGACCACCGCACGGTCGGCGGCACGCCACAGGGGCAGGGTGGCCGTCATGGCCAGCGACGTGCTGGGTGTGCGGATGCTGGGGTTGTCGTTGACCTGTTGCCGGTCTCGTGCGGTGCTGGCCGCCAGGTCCAGGCGTGGCATCCAGGCCTGGGCCCAGGCCTGGTCACGCGCATATCCTGCGGCATCGGCGCCAGCCTGAGCCGCACGCACAGCGGCGGCATGGCCATCGGCCTGCAGCAGCACTTCGGCCCAGCCGGTGGCCGCGCGCGCCGCTGCCGGGGCTGGCGCGCGTTCGGCTGGCACGTGGCCCAGTGTGGCGCTGAACGCCAATTGCAGCGGTGTGTCCTGGTGCTGGGCCAGGACAGGCTGGGCGGCGATCAGGGCAGCCGAGGCCAGCGACAGCATCACCCAGGTGGACATCAGAGAGCGGGGCACGGTCAGATCGAAACAGGCAGGCGGTTCAAGAGCGCAGCAGGTGAGCGACAGGGGCACAGAAACAACAAAGGCCGCAGATCGCGGCCTTGCTGCGATGACACGAGTGTCGTGTCACGCCCAGTATCGCCTGAGGCGACTCACAGATCGACTGGGGGATTCGTGGGGGTGGGGGCAGGGGTGGTGCCACCGCAAGCAGGCGGGGTCGGCTTGCATGCGCGGGGCTTGAACAGCGACGCCGTGAAGTAGGCGAAGTCCACCAGGCAGGTCAGGGCCGACTTGCGGGGCTGGCAGGTGGTGGGGGCGGGTTGGCAGCTGGGGGCCGGACGGCAGCCAGTGGCGCCCGTCACGCGGGTGGCTTCAAAAGGGGTCAGTGCGCGCATGGGTGTCTCCTGTAAGGGCATTCACCCAGGACCTCCTGGGCAGATGGCGCATTGTGGACGCACGGGTGCCTGGTGCACACCCCCAGCTTGGGTGCCCCAAAAAGAGGCAAATTCACGCATGCCGTTGCCTTGCCGGGCAGTGTTGCCTGCCTGGGCGAGCCCCTGCCTGCCAGCTCAGGGGGCGATGGTCAGGCGCACGCCCCAGGCCTGCATCTGGGCGGGCAGGGGTGCCGGCGGAAGGGCGTCGGTGAACACCCGGCGCATGTCCTGCACATGGCCAGCCACGGTGGGCTCGTTCTGCTGGAACTTGCTCGCATCGACCACCAGCCAGGCCTGTTCGGCGCGGCACAGCATGCTCTGCAGAACGGGCAACTCCCGTTCGTCTCGGTCCAGCAGGTGCCCCTCGGCGGACACACCCATGGCCGACAGGATGGCGATGTCCACCTTGTACTGCCGCATGGCATCGGCTGTGTCCGGCCCTTCCAGCGCACTGTCGCGGCGACGCAGTTGCCCGCCAGGCACCTTGACCAGGCAGTGAGGGTTGTCGGCCAGCACCCGGGCCACCGGCAGGCTGTGGGTGATGACCGTGATGTCGCGCCGGGCATGCAGGGCCTTGGCCACGGCCTCGATGGTGGTGCCGATGCCCAGCATGATCGTGGCGCCATCCGGGATCGCCGCAACAACCGACGCCGCCACCCGAGCCTTGGCGTCTGCTTGCAAGGCCTGGCGTTCTTGCCAGGCCTGCGCGGGGGCCGTGCTGCGCAGCGGGTTCATGCTCGGCAGGCTCACACCGCCGTGAAAACGCGACAGCAGGCCCGCTTCATGGAGTCGCTGGACATCGCGGCGCACCGTCTGAAGGGTCACATCCAGCCGTTGCGCCAGCCGTTCGACCGACACCGCCCCGCGGGCCCTCACCTCTTCCAGCAGCGACAACTGCCTGGGGTTGGGTTTCCATTCGTCACTGCGTGGGGAAGGCATGCGGGTCTCCTGTGCGCTCGGCGTCCGTTTGCAACGCCTGCACTGTAATTCAGGTGTGTGACAGGGTCCACCCTGCCACAGGTGGTGCCTCAAGAGCCTCTACCATTCAGGCATGTCCATGCAATCCGAGCCCTCCTTGACGCCCGAGCCGAGCTATGACGCCCGGTGCGATGTGCTGGTGGTCGGCGGCGGGCTGCAGGGGGCTGCCACTGCGCGCGACCTGGCCGGTCGCGGTTGGTCGGTCATCCTGTGCGAGCAGGGCGATCTCGGCCAACGCAGTGCCGCCCCTGCGCCGCAGTGGATGGGCGGCAGCCTCCAGGATCTGGCCCACGGTCAGCTGCACAGCCTGCGCCTGGCGCTCACCGAGCGAGAGGCGCTGATCGATGCCGCACCGCATCTGGTGCGGCTGCAGCCCAGTCTGCTGGTGCATGACCCAGCCCTGCGTCCTTTGTGGCGCATGAGGATGGGCATGTGGATGCTCGACCATCTTGTGCCACGCCAGCTGCTGCCTGACATTCAGGCCGTTGATCTGGGCCAGGAGGCGCCGGGCTGGGGGCTGCAGCCCTCGTGGGCCGAAGGTTTCGTGTTGCCCGCTGCGGTGGGGCACGAGGCCCGCCTGGCGGTGGCCTGTGCCCAGGACGCGCGCGACCACGGCGGACACGTGCTCACGCGGGCGCGGGCCGAGCAGTTCATGGCCTCCGAGGCGGGCTGGCAGGTGTTGCTGGCCCATCGTGCGCCGCTCGAGGGCCGACTCACCCATCACACCCGGGTGCTGGCACGCTGCGTGGTCAATGCCGCGGGCGGTGAACACGAGGCCGTGCAGCATCGCCTCCAGGAGGCATTGGGGCAGGCCCCGGCCACATCGGCCGCGCGCAGCGGATGGGTGCGCCAGGTGCACGCCCTGGTGCCCGCCATCGGCCAGGCCGGTCGGGCGCTCGTGTTGCAGGGGGTGCAAGGGCAGTGGCTGGAGGTGTTGCCCGCCGGCGAGCACGCGCTGCTCATCTTCCGTCAACCGGTGCCCTGGCCGGAACCGTCCTTTCCCGATTCGACCGAGGCTGACAAGGCCGCACGGGTCTCGGCTGATGTGCAGGCCCTGCTCCTGATGGCCAATCGCTATCTTCAGCGCTCGCTGGCACCGTCCGATGTGCGCTGGCACCGCGTCGTGCACCATCCGGTGCTGGCGGCGCCGCGCCGGGTGGCCGGCCGCGTGCGCCGCGTGCCAGGCGTCGACCATGCCGAAGGCGCATGCCCCTGGGTGGCCGTGCGGGGGGTGCCCTTCACGCTGTGGCGCCTGGCGGCCGAGGAGGCGGGCAGCCTGGTCGGCGAGGCGTTGTCCGACCACCGAGACCCCTGGACCCGCCACGCCACCTTGCCCGGTGGGCGCCTGGCCGATCACATTCCGGTGGAAGTGGATCCGGCCACCGACCAGGACACCTTCCTGCAGCAGTTGCGCCACAAACATCCCTGGCTCGACCTGGGGCTGGCCCGCCGCTGGGTGCAGCAGTTCGGCTCTGCCGTGGTGGTCATGCTGGAGGGCATCGGCAGCCGTGCCGACCTGGGGGACGAAGTGCTGCCGAGTCTGCACGAGCATGAATTGCAGCACCTGGTGCGCCACGAATGGGCCCGCACGGCCGACGATGTGCTGTGGCGTCGCACCGGCCTGGGGGTGCATTGCACGCCCGAACAGGTGCAGCACCTTCAGGCCTGGATGGCCCGCGCCCAGGGCTGAGGGAGGTGGCTTGCGCTGGGCTCAGCCCTGCGGCAGCAGGCAGTGGCAGCGCGCACTCACGATGGGTTTGCGCTCGTCGTCCTGCCACACCGTCACCTGCACCAGCGCCACACGGCTGCCCTGGCGCACGGTGGTGCAACGGGCGAAGGTGTCGATGGGCTTGGCCGATCGCAGGTAGTCGATGGCGAAGTCCACGCCACGCGGGGCGTGCGGCGCCAGGTGCGGGTTGCCGTAGATCAGGTGCAGCAGCGCCGCCGATTCCGCAAACCCGGCCACCACACCGCCGTGCAGCGCCGGCAGCACCGGGTTGCCGATCAGCTCGGGCTTGAAGGGCATGCGGAAGGTGTCGCCTTCCTGTCCGTCGGCCGCGGGCATGCGCTCGATGCCCAGGAATTCCACATAAGGCGAGGTGCCCAGTGGCAGCGCCGGGGTGCCGGCCCAGGGGGCCTGGGGGCTGGCCGGGCCACCGGCGGTGCGCGCATCGTCTTTCGGGGGCGGCGGCAGGTCCTGCCGGCGTGTGTTGGCGGTGGCCAGCATGAAGGTGGCGCTCACAGCGGCCACCGGCTCATCCGCACCCTCCTGAAACACCTCGCCCCGCACAAAGGCCACGCTGCGCGACAGGCGGTGGCAGTGCGCATCGCAGCGCAGCACCGAGCCGGCGCGGGCCGGGCGCAGGTAGTCCATGCGCAGGTCCAGCGTGGCATACGGGCCCACCGGGTCCATCGCGGTGCCCACGGCCACGCCACAGGCCGTGTCGGCCAGCACCGTGGCCACCCCGGGGTGAATCTGCTCGGCCGAGGCATGGCCCGTCCAGGCCGCATCGGCTTTCATGCTCACCGACGCACGCGCCTTCGACACGGCCGTGGCCGTCATGCCGGCCACGCGGGCGTAGGGAATGCCTTCCAGGAAGGCCTTGGCAAAGCCCTCCAGGGGCTTGTCAGGGAAGATGCCGCTCATCTGTTTGTCCGGTGAAAGTGCCTGCACTTGATCGGATGCGCCAGGGCGTCTCCGTCACGACGTGTCGGAAGTCCCACGTCAGGACTTGGGCGCCAGCTGGATCGCCAGGCCCTTCTGGGTGATCTTGATGTCGGTGACCGTCAGGCCGTGCTTGTCGGCCTTCATCAGGTCTTCCGGGCTGAACCGGTGCACCACGTAGTTCTGCAGCCGGTCTTCGGCCAGCCAGGCGCCCAATTTGGTCAGGTGCTTCTCGTAGCTGGCCGGCAGGCCCTTGAAGGCAATGCGGTCCACGGTCACGTTCTGCAGCCGGATGGTCTGGTCGCGTGGTTCGTACCGCAGCCTGAAGCTCATCCACAGGTTGCCCTGGTACTGCTTGGAAAACAGCCGGTCGCGCGCCGACAGGTCCACATCGGCCAGCACCCGGTTCGAATCGGGCTGCAGGTTCAGGCGGGGCGCGGCGCATTCCACGTCGAACAGGTCCATCACCGTGTTGCGCATCGGGAACTGCGAGGCCATCTTGTTCAGCAGTTCCGTCTTGCTGATCTCCACGGTGCGCGGGGCCAGCATCTGGGTCACGGTGCTGCACCCCGTCAGCCAGGCGGCGCCCAGGGCCAGGGCGCTCAGGCCCAGCACGGCGCGGCGATGGGGGTGTGGCGTTGGTTGCATCGGGTGTGTCATCCAGGTCATTCCAGGGTCCAGGGGCTGCCGGCCGCCACCCATTTTTGCAGGCTGGTCACCCCGGTGCCCAGCGGGCGAGCGCGACGGGCCAGCTTCAGCAGGGCCGCATCCTTCGTGAACAGCCAGCGCGCGCCCACGTGCAGGGCCAGGTCGATGAACACCTGGTCGTCAGGGTCCTTGCAGCGGCAGGGGCCGCGTGGGGGCTCGTCCACGAATTCGGCATGGCCGAACACGGTCAGGGTCAGCATGGGCTCGGGCGCCCAGTGTTTCAGGTAGCTGCGGGGCCACACCTGGTGCCATTCCTGCTCCATCGAGGGGCTGGCCAGCCATCGCACCGTGCCTGTCTCGATGGCCTGGGCCACAGGCAGGGCCGCCGGGTCCTTGAACACGCGCCAGTCCAGCAGCGCGTTCGTGTCCATGATCACGATGGGGCGCGGGTCCAAGGTCATTGCAGCATCCGGCCGGGCAAGGGCAGCGCTCAGGCGGCCGAGGCGATCACGCCGCCGCCCAGGCACACGTCGCCCTGGTACAGCACGGCCGACTGGCCGGGCGTCACGGCCCACTGCGCCTCGGGGAAGCACAGCGTAATCTGTTGCGGATCCGCGCCCGTCACGTTGCAGCCCGCATCGGCCTGCCGGTAGCGCGTCTTGGCCGCCATGGGGTGCTCGCCCACCTGCGGCCCCAGGCCGTCCACCCAGCTCAGGTCCTGGGCCACCAGCGTGTGCTGCAGCAGCCAGGGGTGGTCATGCCCCTGCACCACGTACAGGGTGTTGGTTGCCATGTCCTTGCGGGCCACGAACCAGGGCTCGTGTTCACCCCCGCCGCGCGGCGCGCCCTTTTCCTTCACGCCGCCAATGCCGATGCCCTTGCGCTGGCCCAGCGTGTAAAAGCTCAGGCCCACGTGCTCGCCCAGCGTGCGGCCCCGGTCGTCCTTGATCGGGCCCGGGGTGTTGCTCAGGTAGCGGTTCAGGAATTCGCGGAAGGGCCGCTCGCCAATGAAGCAGATGCCGGTCGAATCCTTCTTGCGCGCATTGGGCAGCTGAATCTCGGCGGCGATCCGGCGCACCTCGGTCTTGGGCAGCTCGCCCACCGGGAACATGGTCTTGCTCAGCTGCGCCTGGTTGAGGCGGTGCAGGAAGTAGCTCTGGTCCTTCAACGGGTCCAGGCCCTTGAGCAACTCGAAGCGCTGGCCCCCGTCAAAGCGGGCATCGGCCACCGAGCGCACCCGGGCGTAGTGGCCTGTGGCGATCTTCTCGGCGCCCAGGCGCATGGCGTGGTCCAGGAAGGCCTTGAACTTGATCTCGGCATTGCACAGCACGTCCGGGTTCGGCGTGCGCCCGGCCTGGTACTCGCGCAGGAATTCGGCGAACACCCGGTCCTTGTAGTCGGCCGCGAAATTCACGTGCTCGATCTCGATGCCGATCACGTCGGCCACGCTGGCCGCATCCAGGAAATCCTGACGGCTCGAGCAGAACTCGCTGTCGTCGTCATCTTCCCAGTTCTTCATGAAGATGCCGACCACCTCGTGGCCCTGTTGCTTCAGCAGATGGGCCGTCACGGCGGAGTCGACGCCGCCACTGAGGCCCACCACCACGCGGTGACGGGTTCCGGAACTCATGCAGATCAGGCCGCGCGGGCGGCGGCAGGCGGGGTGAACAGGCTGCTGTGGGCCTTGACGATGTCCAGCGGGAAGCGCTGGCCGGCCAGGTAGGCCTCCAGGCACTCCAGCACCAGCGGGCTGCGGTGGCGCTCCGGGCAGGCCCGGATCTCGTCGGCCGTCATCCACACCGTGCGCACAATGCCTTCGTCCAGGGTCAGGCTCAGGTCGGGCGCCGACACCGAGCCGGCATAGGCCAGGCGCAGGTAGGTGATGTCCTCGCCCGTGCGAGTGCGGCGGAAACGCGACATGAACAGCCCCAGAAAGTGCTCTGGCGTGAACCGGCAGGCGGTTTCTTCCAGCGTCTCACGGATCACGCCCTGCTCGGGCGTCTCACCCGGGTCCAGGTGACCGGCCGGGTTGTTCAGCAACAAGCCGTCCGACGTGTCTTCTTCCACCAGCAGGAACCGTCCCTCGTGCTCGATCACCGCCGCCACGGTGACGTTCGGCTTCCAGCGCACTTTCGGCGTGGGCGCGACAGTCTGGGCGGCGGTCATGGCGGCAGTCAGGGCCTGCTCGCCGGCGGCTGTGAGGTTGGCGGGTTTCATGAGCCCAGCATTATCTGACAAGCCCGTGTCGGGCGCATGACCTGTTTCGGGGCCCCCTCGGTTCGGGAGATGGCGCTTCACCCAGGTCCTCGGGTATCATCGGTCTGACAACAAGCATTGTCAGTGCGAGCCCCGGCTCGCGCAAGGGGCCCTGTGCATCCAGCGATCCTGGTGCGCCGCGGGCCTTTTTCTCGTCCGTTCCTGTGTATCCTCCTCAGGTCTGCGAGACATCTCACATCTTGAGACACCGATTCGTGCCCTTGCGCCGCATGGCGAAGGGCCCTGGCGGGCAACCGCTTCCTCGAAGGAGACCGTCGTATGCTGATCGGCATACCCCTGGAAACTGTCGCGGGTGAAACCCGTGTGGCTGTCACGCCCGAGACCGTCAAGAAACTCAAGGCCCAGGGTCACACCCTGCGTGTGCAAACCGGTGCCGGCATCGCTGCCAGCGCCATCGACGACGCCTACGTGGCGGCCGGCGCCGAGATCACCGATGCGGCAGGCGCCCTGGGCGCCGACATGGTGCTCAAGGTCCGCTCGCCCAGCGCCGACGAACGCGCGCTCATGAAGCCCGGCGCCGTGCTGGTGGGCATGCTCAACCCGTTCGACAAGGACAACCTGCAGGCCCTGGCTTCGGCCAACATCACGGCCTTCGCCCTGGAAGCAGCGCCCCGCACCACCCGTGCCCAGAGCATGGACGTGCTGTCGTCGCAGGCCAACATCGCCGGCTACAAGGCCGTCATGATCGCCGCCGACAAGTACCAGCGCCTGTTTCCCATGCTCATGACCGCTGCCGGCACCATCAAGGCCGCCCGCGTCGTCATCCTGGGCGTGGGCGTGGCCGGCTTGCAGGCGATTGCCACGGCCAAGCGCCTGGGTGCCGTCATCGAAGCGTCCGACGTCCGTCCGTCCGTCAAGGAACAGGTCGAATCGCTGGGCGCCAAGTTCATCGACGTGCCCTACGAAACGGCCGAAGAGAAGGAAGCTGCCGAAGGTGTGGGTGGTTACGCCCGCCCGATGCCGCAGTCCTGGCTCGACCGCCAGAAGGTGGAAGTCGCCAAGCGCGTGGCCCAGGCCGACGTGGTCATCACCACGGCCCTGATCCCGGGCCGCGCCGCGCCGGTGCTCGTCACCGAAGAGATGGTCAAGTCCATGAAGCCTGGCTCGGTCATCGTCGACCTGGCGGCGCCGGCCGGTGGCAACTGCCCCCTGACCGAAGCCGGCCAGACCGTCGTCAAGCATGGCGTCACCCTGGTGGGCGAAACCAACCTGCCCGCCCTGGTGGCCGCCGACTCGTCCTCACTGTATGCGCGCAACGTGCTGGACTTCCTCAAGCTGGTCTTCAACAAAGAGGGCCAGTTCCACATCGACCTGGAAGACGACATCGTCAAGGCTTGCCTGATGTGTCGTGACGGCCAGCTGCTTCGCAGCTGACCCGGGTCCGCGCGCCCCACACTGACTGAGGAAGTACACCATGCAAAGAATGATGCTGCGGGCCAAGCTGCACCGCGCCACCGTGACCGAAGCCGACCTTCACTACGAAGGTTCGTGCGGCATCGACGAAGACCTGCTCGACGCGGCCGACATGAAAGAGTTCGAGTACATCGAGCTCTACAACATCAACAACGGCGAGCGCTTCGCGACCTATGTCATCAAGGCCCCCCGGGGCTCGGGTGTCATTTCGCTCAACGGTGCGGCGGCGCGTCGGGCCCAGGTCGGTGATCTCATGATCATCTGCACCTACGGCCCCATGACCGACGCCGAGGTGTCTTCCCACAAGCCCAAGGTCGTCCTGCTGGACGGCCAGAACCGCATCAAGGAAATCCGCAAGTTCTGACCCGAGCGCTTGCGGCGCCTGACCGATTGACTGGACCCCTGGAGACTTCGATGGAAGCCATTTCCCACGTCGTCATCAACCTGACCATCTTTGTGCTGGCCATTTATGTCGGCTATCACGTGGTCTGGACGGTGACCCCCGCCCTGCACACGCCGCTGATGGCGGTGACCAACGCCGTCTCGGCCATCGTCATCGTCGGTGCCATGCTGGCTGCGGCCCTCACGGTCACGCCCCTGGGCAAGACCATGGGCGTGCTGGCCGTCGCGCTGGCGGCGGTGAACGTGTTCGGGGGCTTCCTCGTCACGCGCCGCATGCTGGAGATGTTCAAGAAGAAAGACAAGAAGGCGGGGGCCAAGTAAATGAGCATGAACCTCATTGCGCTGCTGTACCTGGTCGCCTCGGTGTGCTTCATCCAGGCCTTGAAGGGCCTGAGCCACCCGACCACGTCGATCCGCGGCAACCTTTTCGGCATGGTCGGCATGACCATTGCCGTGCTCACCACCGTGGGCCTGATCCATCAACAGGCCGCTGACCTGAACGTCTCGTTCAGCGAAGGCCTGGGTTACGTGCTGGGCGCCCTGGTCGTGGGCGGCGGTGCCGGCGCCATCATGGCCAAGCGCGTCGAAATGACCAAGATGCCCGAGCTGGTCGCCTTCATGCACAGCATGATCGGCCTGGCCGCGGTCTTCATCGCCGTGGCCGTGGTCGCCGAGCCCTACGCCTTCCAGATCGTGCCCAAGCCCGCTGACGGCAGTCTGCCGGCCATCCCGGTGGGCAACCTGCTCGAACTCTCTCTGGGTGCGGCCATTGGCGCCATCACCTTCTCGGGTTCGGTCATCGCCTTCGGCAAGCTCAGCGGCAAGTACAAGTTCCGCCTGTTCCAGGGTGCCCCGGTGGTGTTCCAGGGCCAGCACATGCTGAACCTGGTGCTGGGCCTGGCCCTGGTCGCCCTCATCGGCACCTTCATGGCCACCCAGCGCATGGACCTGTTCCTGGCCCTGATCGTCCTGAGCTTCATCCTGGGCGTGCTGATCATCATCCCCATTGGCGGCGCCGACATGCCTGTGGTGGTGTCGATGCTCAACAGCTACTCGGGCTGGGCGGCCGCGGGCATCGGCTTCTCGCTGAACAACTCCATGCTGATCATCGCCGGCTCGCTGGTGGGTTCGTCCGGTGCCATCCTCTCGTACATCATGTGCAAGGCGATGAACCGCTCGTTCTTCAACGTGATCCTGGGTGGCTTCGGGGGTGACGCCGCAGCCGCCACGGCCGGTGGTGCCCAGCAGCAGCGCAACGTCAAGAGCGGCTCGGCCGACGACGCCGCCTTCATCCTGGGCAATGCCGAGTCGGTCATCATCGTGCCTGGCTACGGCCTGGCCGTGGCCCGCGCCCAGCACGCCGTGAAGGAGCTGGCCGCCAAGCTGACCGAAAAGGGCGTCAGCGTGAAGTACGCCATCCACCCCGTGGCAGGCCGCATGCCCGGCCACATGAACGTGCTGCTCGCCGAAGCCGAAGTGCCCTACGACCAGGTGCACGAGATGGAAGACATCAACGCCGAGTTCGGCCAGGCCGACGTGGCCATCATCCTGGGTGCCAACGACGTGGTGAACCCGGCCGCCCACGTCAAGGGCAGCCCCATCTACGGCATGCCCATCCTGGAAGCCTACAAGGCCAAGACCGTGATCGTGAACAAGCGCTCCATGGCCAGCGGCTACGCCGGCCTCGACAACGAGCTGTTCTACATGGACAAGACCATGATGGTTTTTGGCGACGCCAAGAAGGTTGTCGAAGACATGGTCAAGGCCGTCGAGTGATGTGGCTGGCCCCTGGCGACCGGGGCTTTGTTCTTCATCCCACGCACAGCCGCCTTCGGGCGGCTTTTTCACGCCCGATCCCAGCCGAGTGCCTCACGCCACCCTCGCGTGAGTCCGCGTGAGCCCCTCTGCGCGCAGCACCTGCAGCCCACCCTCCTGACGCAGCGCAGGAGTGCTTTTCAGGGCTCCGCGCATCTTCTTCAACTTTTTTGAGAAAAGACTTGCGCACACGTCCAAAACGGTGCCATAATTGCGTTCTTCGCTGATCACGGCGCTGCAGACAAAGCAGCAAGGCGGTGGTCGAGAAAGCGAAACAGTTCTTTAAAAATTAACAGCCGATAAGCGTGGGTGTTTGGTGCGCTGCCAAGCAGTGGCGTCAGGCA
>NZ_SIXI01000008.1 GCF_004310865.1 Aquabacterium lacunae | reverse complement strand
GGTCGTACGCCTTGGCTTCGCCGCCGAACTTCTTCGACAGCACAGTGGCGATCGCAGCCGTCAGGGTGGTCTTGCCGTGGTCCACGTGACCGATGGTGCCCACGTTCACGTGCGGCTTGGTCCGTTCGAATTTACCTTTTGCCATTTGTTTCTCCAAACAAAGAACAGTTGCCCATGCGAGTTTTAGGTCTCCGGCACGAAGCTGCCATGGGCAGCAGCCTCACCGCACCGGGCACGAGCCCGAGGCGGCGCCGAAGACCGGCTTGAATGTGAGGCCCGGATGCCAGCACCCGGGCCCGCACCGCATCAGTTCTTGGAACGAGCGGTGATGATGGCGTCGGCCACGTTCTTGGGAGCTTCGGCGTATTGCTTGAACTCCATGGTGTACGTGGCGCGGCCTTGGGTGGCCGAACGCAGCGAGGTCGAGTAGCCGAACATTTCCGACAGGGGAACTTCGGCCTTGATGACCTTGCCACCGCCGACCATGTCGTCCATGCCCTGCACCATGCCGCGACGCGAGGACAGGTCGCCCATCACGGTACCGGCGTAGTCTTCAGGCGTTTCGACTTCCACGGCCATCATCGGCTCGAGGATCACGGGCTGAGCGCGGCGGCAGCCTTCCTTGAAGCCCATCGAAGCGGCCATCTTGAAGGCGTTTTCGTTCGAGTCCACGTCGTGGTACGAACCGAAGGTCAGGCGCACGCGAACGTCCACCACGGGGTAGCCGGCCAGAACGCCGTTGCCCAGGGTGTCGATGATGCCCTTTTCCACGGCCGGGATGTATTCGCGAGGAACCACACCGCCCTTGATTTCGTCGACGAACTCGAAGCCCTTGCCGCCGGGTTCCATCGGTTCCACGGTCAGCACGACGTGGCCGTACTGGCCCTTACCGCCCGACTGGCGAACGAACTTGCCTTCGACTTCGGTGACGGTCTTGCGGATGGTTTCGCGGTAGGCCACTTGAGGCTTGCCCACGTTGGCTTCCACACCGAATTCACGCTTCATGCGGTCGACGATGATTTCCAGGTGGAGCTCGCCCATGCCGGAAATGATGGTCTGGCCCGATTCTTCGTCGGTGCGCAGGCGGAACGACGGGTCTTCCTTGGCCAGACGGCCCAGGGCGATGCCCATCTTTTCCTGGTCGGCCTTGGTCTTGGGTTCCACGGCCTGCGAGATCACAGGCTCGGGGAAGACCATCTTTTCCAGGGTCACGATGGCTTCGGGGTCACACAGCGTTTCGCCGGTGGTCACTTCCTTCAGGCCCACGCAAGCGGCGATGTCGCCGGCCAGAATTTCCGAGATTTCTTCACGCTGGTTGGCGTGCATCTGCAGAATACGACCGATACGCTCCTTCTTGCCCTTGATCGGGTTGTAGACGGAGTCACCCGACTTCAGCACGCCCGAGTAGACGCGCACGAAGGTCAGCTGACCGACGTACGGGTCGGTCATCAGCTTGAACGCCAGCGAGGAGAACTTCTCGTTGTCGTCGGCCTTGCGGGTGGTGGGCTGCTCGTTGTCGTCGGTGCCCGACACCGGGGGAATGTCCACAGGCGAGGGCAGGTAGTCGATCACGGCGTCCAGCATGCGCTGCACGCCCTTGTTCTTGAAGGCGGTGCCGCACAGCATGGGCTGGATTTCGCCAGCGATGGTGCGGGTGCGCAGAGCCAGCTTGATCTCTTCTTCAGACAAGTCACCTTCTTCCAGGTACTTGTTCATGAGTTCTTCCGAGGCTTCGGCCGCGGCTTCGATCATGTTCTCGCGCCACTTCTTGGCGTCTTCCACCAGGTTGGCGGGCATGTCTTCGTAGTTGAACTTCATGCCTTGGGACGCTTCGTCCCAGATGATGGCCTTCATCTTCAGCAGGTCGATCACGCCCACGAAGTTGTCTTCCGCGCCGATGGGGATCACCACGGGCACGGGGTTGGCCTTCAGACGCAGGCGCATCTGGTCATAGACCTTGAAGAAGTTGGCGCCGGTGCGGTCCATCTTGTTCACGAAGGCCAGACGGGGCACCTTGTACTTGTTGGCCTGGCGCCAGACGGTTTCCGACTGGGGCTGCACGCCACCCACGGCGCAGTACACCATGCAGGCGCCGTCGAGCACGCGCATGGAACGCTCCACCTCGATGGTGAAGTCCACGTGGCCCGGGGTGTCGATGATGTTGAAGCGGTGCTCGGGGTAGGACAGGTCCATGCCCTTCCAGAAGCAGGTGGTGGCGGCCGACGTGATGGTGATGCCGCGCTCTTGTTCCTGCTCCATCCAGTCCATGGTGGCAGCGCCTTCGTGCACTTCACCGATCTTGTGGTTCACACCGGTGTAGTACAGGATGCGCTCGGTCGTGGTGGTCTTGCCGGCGTCGATGTGGGCCGAGATACCGATATTGCGGTAGCGCTCGATCGGGGTCTTGCGTGCCATAGGGTCACTCCAGATTGGACAAAGCGCCGGATGCCATTTCGGCATGCCGGACGCCTGGTGGGGCACTCAGCCAGCTGTGGGCCGGCCGAGGCTCCCGGGGGTGGATCAGAAACGGAAGTGCGAGAAAGCCTTGTTGGCTTCGGCCATGCGGTGAACTTCATCACGCTTCTTCATGGCACCGCCGCGGCCTTCAGCGGCTTCGAGCAGTTCGTTGGCCAGACGCTGGGCCATCGACTTCTCCGAGCGCTTGCGCGACGATTCCTTCAGCCAGCGCATGGCCAGGGCCATGCGACGGGCGGGGCGAACTTCAACGGGAACCTGGTAGTTCGCGCCACCCACGCGGCGGGATTTGACTTCCACCACAGGCTTGACGTTATTGATCGCGATGTTGAAGATTTCCAGCGGGTCCTTGCCGGACTTGGTCTCGACCTGTTCCAGGGCACCGTAGATGATGCGTTCTGCAACAGCCTTCTTGCCCGATTCCATGATCACGTTCATGAACTTGGACAGGTCGATCGATCCGAACTTCGGATCGGGCAGGATTTCACGCTTGGGTACTTCGCGACGACGAGGCATTTCGATTCCTTTCAATGCTTCAGTTGATGCGAGCTTTCGCTTGCATCGCGGAGCCGATCAAAACAAACAGACTCCACTTACTCGATGGTTGCCACACATGCAGCAGGCCATCGCCACCTCGGCTTTCTCAAGAGCAGCATCCACCCCTTGGGTGACGCGCTGATGAAACCAGCCGAAAACTTGTTCGAGAAAGCTGATTAAGCCTTCTTGGGGCGCTTCGCGCCGTACTTGGAGCGCGATTGCTTGCGGTCCTTGACGCCTTGCAGGTCAAGGGAGCCACGCACGATGTGGTAACGCACACCGGGCAAGTCCTTCACACGGCCGCCGCGAACCAGCACGACGCTGTGTTCTTGCAGGTTGTGGCCTTCGCCGCCGATGTAGGAAATGACTTCGAAACCGTTGGTCAGGCGCACCTTGGCGACCTTACGCAGAGCGGAGTTCGGCTTCTTGGGGGTGGTGGTGTACACGCGGGTGCACACGCCGCGGCGCTGCGGGCAGTTCTGCATCGCAGGCGACTTGGACTTCGTGACCTCGACCTCACGGCCTTGGCGCACGAGCTGGTTGATGGTTGGCATCTGGAAAAATTCCGTAGGTTCCCGTTGATGAAACACTTGCAAATCAAGCACTTGGAGCAGCTTTAAGCCGCTGACAAGCCCTGGTTTGGCAAGCACAAAACGACCTTCGAACCCGCCAGCGTGCAAGATTCGAAAGCCGAAAAGCCTTCCATTGTACGAGGCAGCGCGTTTTCCGACAAGTGGGCATGGGTGGCCGCCTGCGGCATACTGCCTGACACCGGCCTGCGCCGGAGGATGACATGCTGAAACTGCTGCTGAAATGGCTGCTCTCTGCAGCCGCCCTGGTGCTGATTTCTCAATGGATCAGTGCCGTGAGCCTGACCGACTACACCGCGGCCCTGTGGGCCGCGTTCGTGATCGGGCTGCTGAACGCGTTCCTGCGCCCGCTGCTGATCGTGCTGACGCTGCCGGTGACGGTGCTGACCTTGGGGCTGTTCCTGTTTGTGGTCAATGCCCTGATGTTCCAGCTGGCCGGGCACCTGCTCGACGGGTTCAGCGTGACAGGGTTCTGGCCTGCCCTGGGCGCCTCGGTGCTGTACAGCCTGTGGGGCCTGGTGATCGATGTGGCGCTGGAGCGGGTGTTTCCGCGACCGAACCTGCCACCGCCGTTTGGGCCCGGTGAGGGCTGACAGACGCGCATGCCATGAAAAAGAGGCCCCGGAGGGCCTCTTGGGATGTGCGCTCAATGCGCCTGATCAGTATTGCTCGAAGCTACCGTCGGCGTAGGTGATCTTGGACTTGTCGAGGTCCAAGGTACCCAGTGCGTACGACTCCGACTTGAACAAGGTGGCGAATTTGCTACCTTCGGACAAGGTGATGCCAAGCCCCCTCGGGGTGGACAGCGCGATGGACGATGTGCCCTCCGACCCTTCGGCGAACAGTTCACCGCTGATCATCACCACATCGTCGCCCTGCGTGTAGTTCCCCGAGATGCTCAGGCGCTCTCCGCCCAGCGTGAAAGCATGACCGATGTTCATGTTGACCACCAGATTGGGTCGCCCACTGACGGCCAGGAGACCGTTGATCGAGATCTGCGGGTTCGACACGCTGTTCTTGCTGGAGTAGGGAGACAGACTGGAGTAGCCGTCAAAGCTCGCCACAGACACGTTGACGGTCCCGTCAAACAGGGTCGCGTTGGCGGCAGAGGTCACCACGCCCCGCAGCACCAGGCTGGTGGGCAGCTGGTCGCCGTCCACTTCGCCTTGGCCGCTGAGGCCCACCGTGCCAGTGAACCCGGCGCCTGCCGCATCGAGCACGCTGATGCGCAGGGTGCCGTCTCGCGCGCCAGCCATGGTCTCGACCGCGCGCAGGCTTTGCCCTTCTGCGTTGTTGAACTGCGACTCGATGTAGCTGTCCTCAAGGAAGGTGGCCGTCACGGTCGGACGCGAACCGCCCGAAGCAGACACCGAGCCCGCCAGGGTCAGGCGGGTGATGGTGTCCGTGCCGACGCCCTCGCCCTCGGTGACCGGCGTGAAGCTGGGGGTGATGCTCAGGGCCAGCGTGTTTTTCAGCGCGAACCCGTTGAGCACCTGAGACAACCCGCCAGCGAAATCGCCACTGAGGGCCATGCTGTACAGGTAACCCCGTGGGTATTCGAAGGAAGGGGCCTCTCGACCAATGGCCACGTCGGCCAGGTAGAAGCCACCATTGGCGGAATCACCAGGCGCGGGTGCCTTGCGCACGAAATCTGACGTGTCCTGCACTTCGAATCTCTGGGTCTCTTCATTGAGGACGACGGTCTGGAGGATCAGGCGCGATCGAACCTTGTATTCGCCAGGCTCTTCGGTTCTGTACACACGGAAATTGTGCTGACGGGCGATGTACTTGTCCGTGGCGTTGTCGTAGACCACGCTGTAGGTGATGCGGCAGCCGATGGAGCCTGCAGCCGATGCGTCGGATGCCTCGGTGTCCCAATCGAGGTCTGCGGGGTTGTTGCCCTCGTACAGGCGGCAACCCACGACCTGGGCCACGCTCGCATTGAAGTTGACGGTGGTGCCGACGTGCTGGCCTTCGTCGAGCAGGTTGGCCGCTGACAACACGGCGCCGTACAACTCGCGGCTGCTGTCGCCGATGGGGTTGGCAGCGCCTTCAATGACCGTGGACACCGTGCGCAGGCGAGATTCCAGTGTGGTGCTGCCATCGCCCACCAGCATGGCGCCGTTGGAACGGATGTTGGCAATCAGTGCCTTGGCCTGGTCGATGGCCGAGCCACGCTCTGAAACATCGATGAGGTCTCTGGGCTGTTGCGTGGTGATCGGCTTTTCTTCGTCGCCGTCATAGTCGTCGTTGAACACGGCGTCTTTGGCATCGCTCAGCTCAATGAAGACGTCCTCGTCCGATGAGCCCGCCTGGGCCATGGTCGTGACCACGCATTTGACTTTTTCAGCCTGGCTCACCGCGGGATCATTGGACGTCGAACCGCACTCGAAGGCCTCTTGTTGCGCCATTCTGGAGACCGCGGCCAGCATCAGGGCCGCCTTGTTGCTGGCGGTGAAGCCGTCGTCGGAGAACACAGGGCGCTCGGCGAGCACATCAAAGCCCACCAGCAAGCGCACATCGGCGTTGGCGGCTTCGATGTTGTCTTTGGAGAGGCCGCCATTGGCAAGCGCCTTGGCAACGGCCATTTCAGAGAACGGGGTGACCTGTACATTGGCCGTGCCGGCGGCATCGGCCACAGCGGCTGCGCGCAGCGTGAAATTGGCTGGCGCGTCGATTTCAGCGTTGGTGGCTTCGTCCACGATCTTGGTGCCCGCCACCGAGCTGACTTCGATCAGCACAGCCGTGCCAATGGGCAGGCCAGTGACGGTGTAGTTGCCGGTCGCATCGGTCGTGGTTTCCTTGAGCACCGCCCCTGAGACCGCATCCTTGACCACCACTTTGGCAAACTTCATGAGGCCCTTGGCCGCCACGCCCGTGACCGACGCTGTCTGCTCGGTGCTGCCGCCGGTGTTGTTATTGGCCGAGCCACCACCGCCGCCTCCGCAAGCCGCCAGTGCGGCCAGCACGGCGGCACCCACGAGGTGCCGCGTCCATGTGCTCTTGACAACCAGATTCATTTGCATCCCCACTGAAACAACGCGCCGACACCGGGATCACTGCACTGAAGGCCCCAAGGTCGATCCAGCCTGCGCGTCAAAAAACTGAAGGCCTTCACATGTATTCACGAAGCGTTACACACCCGGACTTTTCTCGGGCGTGCATTTCGCACGGCATGCCGCACCGCAACATTTCGCAGGTTGCGAAGCGTCAAAAAGGTGTCCGGTAACTCAGGTTCAGCTGCTGCACATGGGCCGTGTCGTCGAGCTTGTCGGCACCCACCAGCATGTGCAGTCCGCGCCAGGCCAGGCCCAGGCGCAGCGCACCGGCCATGGGCTCGACTTCGACCGACCAGGCCAGATCGCCCGCCTGTCGCCAGCCCAGCCACAGCTGCTGCAGGCCCCACCGGCGCACGCTTTGAAGGGTCATGTCACCGGTTTCGTGGCGCCAGGCCACATCGAAACTGACGGTGGCGGGCATGCGGGCATCGAGCGCCTGCACGGTGTACTTGCCGACGATGGCCGCGCGGTAGTTCAGGAAACCTTCGGCATCGCGGCTGGCCACCTGGCTGGTGACGCTGGCGCGGTTGGCTTGCAGTTGCGGCCAGTGCAGACGGCTCCAGAGGTCGTCGGCCGAGAGCTTGAGGCTCCAGCGGTCATCGGGCTGCCAGGCCAGGTGCAGCGACAGGGAGGCCGCATCCCCTCGATCCGCCGGGTTGGCCAGGAAGGTGGTGTGCACCCGCTCGTTGTCTTCGGACAGGGTGAGGTCGTATTCGTAGGTGCCATTGCCCAGGTAGGCAGCCACGCCCTGGGTCTGCGTGGTGCGCAACCGGGTCAGGCGCAGGTACTGCCAGCTGGCGCCCATCTGGAAGCGGCCGACGCGCCATGCAGGGGTGTGCACGGCCAGGCCGGTGCCACGCCACATCAGGGTGCGGTGGTCGGCGTTGTAGCTGCCAATGCGGGTGGGGTCGGTTTGGCCCTGGTAAGCGGCCAGCAGGTCGGCAGCTTCCCCCGACAAGGCGGCAAAGGCTTCGACACGAGCCAGGGCCCCCAGTCGCCAGCCCTGGGCCCAGGTGGGGGCGGCATTCGGCATGCCCAACCCGGCTTCGGCCAGGGCCGAGAGGTAGGCACGCTGCGCGCCGACCTGGGGGTCATACCCTCGGCGCCAGTCGCCCTGAAGGTCGGCCACCGGCATGCCGTTGGACCACGCCACGGCCTTGCCCTGGGCGTATGGCTCAGGCCAAGGTGAGGCCGG
The DNA here is from genome assembly GCF_004310865.1 of Aquabacterium lacunae. Classification (GTDB taxonomy): domain Bacteria; phylum Pseudomonadota; class Gammaproteobacteria; order Burkholderiales; family Burkholderiaceae_C; genus Aquabacterium; species Aquabacterium lacunae. The sequence continues at coordinate 132,881 of NZ_SIXI01000008.1, read as the reverse complement.
TTCGGCCGCCACCGCAGCGTTGAGACACAGACAGGTCAGCCAGGCCGTGAACAGGCCTGATCGGCACCACGCTCGCATGCAGACTCCCGGGCCCTCCCGGGGCCACAACAAAAATCAGCGTAACGCAAGTACACAATTTTTCAAACCGTGAAGTGCGGCCTGCACGGTGCCTTCACGGATGGATGCCCGGCTGCCAGAAAGGTGCAGACATTGGGCCTGGGTGTGGCGCTGGCCGTGGGTGTCTTCGGTGCACCAGGCCACCCACACGGTGCCCACCGGTTTGTCAGGCGTGCCACCGGTGGGGCCGGCCACGCCGGTGACGGCCACCGCGCATTGCGCGCGCGAGTGCCGCAACATGCCCTCGGCCATGGCGCGGGCCACCGGCTCGCTCACGGCGCCATGCTGCTGGATCAGGGCCATGGGCACGCCCAGCAGGTCGGATTTGGCCTCGTTGCTGTAGGTGACCACGCCACGGTCGAACCAGGCACTGGAGCCCGACACCTCGGTGCAGGTGGCCGCGATCAGGCCGCCGGTGCACGATTCGGCCGTGGCCATCATGACGCCACGGGCGGTGAGCACGGTGGCCAGTTCGTGCACCAGGGGGATGAGGAGGTCTGTGCTCATGGGTGGACGCGGGCAGGGCCGGCAGGGGGCATGGGTCAGGCAAAGAAAGGCCAGGGGGTCAGGCCCAGCTGGTGCAGTTTGAACCCGAGGGCCAGAACCAGCAAGGTGCAGAAGGCGGCCACGACATCATCGAACAGGATGCCAAAGCCCTGTGCGTAACCGATGGATCGGCCCTTTCCCAGTTTGAACAGGCCATCGGCCCAGGCCACGGGGCCCGGTTTGACGGCATCGAAAAAGCGGAACAGCGCAAAAGCCAACGCCTGACCGGCGAAGTTCAGCGGCCCGGCCACCCACAGCACCAGCCAGAAGGCCAGCACTTCGTCCCAGACCACGGCACTGGGGTCGGCCACGCGCAGGCTGCGGGCGGTGAAGGTGCAGGCCCACCAGCCCACCACGGTGCCCAGGCCGATCAGCCAGGCCCATTTCAGGTCGGCCGCGGCACCATGGCCCCAGGCCTTGTCGAGCACGGCGAACACCAGCCAGGCCCACAGGGTGCCCACGGTGCCGGGGGCCACCGGGCTCAGGCCACTGCCAGCACCCAGGGCGATGAGGTGGGCCGGATGGCGCAGCAGCATCTGCACGGTGGAACGGCGGGGTGCGTTCACCAGGGTGGCGTCTTCGGCGGGCGTGTTCATGGCGGGCTCAGACGGGCTCAGGCGCGGAAGTGGTCGAACGAGGTCCAGCGGTTGGCCAGCGGCTGGCCCTGGTCGAGCAGGCGCAGGCCGGGTTCGGCGTCGATGTGGCCGAAACGGTGCACAGCCACGCCCGCCTGCTGGGCGGCGGCAAGCACCTGGGCATGGGCCTCAGCGGGGGCGGTGAACAGCAGCTCGTAGTCGTCGCCACCGGCCAGCAGCATGTCGAGCTGCTGCGCCGCGGGCTGGCGGGTCAGGCAGGCACTGCGGGGCAGTTGCTCGGTGTGCAGGGTGGCGCCCACGCCGCTGCGGCGCAGGATGTGGCCCAGGTCGCCCAGTAGCCCGTCAGACACATCAATGGCCGCGCTGGCCACACCGCGCAGGGCCAGGCCCAGGGCCACGCGTGGCGCCGGGCATTCCATGCGGTCGCGGGTGGCCTGGAAATCTTCGGTGCTGAGGCTGAGGGTGCCGCGGAAGGCTTCGAGCGCCAGGCGCGCTTCGCCCGGCTGGCCGCTCACCCACAGTTCGTGCCCCGGGCGGGCGCCGTTGCGCAGCAGGGCGCCGCCGGCGGGCACTTCGCCCAGCACGGTGATGCCGATGGTGAGGGGCCCGGCGGTGGTGTCGCCACCGATCAGTTCGCAGTCGTGCGCATCGGCCAGGGCCAGCAGGCCCTTTGAGAAGCCTTCCAGCCAGGTGGCGTCGGCACGGGGCAAGGTGAGCGCCAGCGTGAAGCCCAGCGGGCGGGCGCCGGCTGCCGCCAGGTCGGACAGGTTCACGGCCAGGCTCTTGTGGCCCAGGCGAGCGGGGTCGACAGTCGACAGGAAATGCCGGCCTTCCACCAGGGTGTCGGTGGACAGGGCGATGTGGTGCCCGGGGGCCGGCGCGATCACGGCGCAGTCGTCGCCATTGCCCACCTGGGCGCGGCGCGGGCCCTGCCCTTCGGGGCGCATGAAGAAGCGGGAGATCAGGTCGAATTCGCCAAGGCTCATGGGCCGTATTGTCAGACATTGGCCCCAAGGTGTGGGCGGGCTGTCCAGCGGGCGACGAATGGGTGGGCGCCGAATGCAGCCTGGGTGCGCATCAGGGCAGTCAATAATCTTTCACATGCTTTGCCATGTGCCGTGAACCATGACCACCCCCTTGCTGTGCGCCACCGACCTGCAACGCCGCCACGGCGAGACCGTGGTGTTCGCACAGGTGGGCCTCACGGTGCAGGCCGGCGAGTTCGTGGCCGTGGTGGGTGATTCGGGCGTGGGCAAGTCGACCCTGCTCAACGCGCTGGCCGGGCTGGAACGCCTGGACGGCGGCGCGGTGCACCTGCAAGGTCGGCGGGTGGACACCCTGCCCGAAGAAGCACAGGCCCTGCTGCGGCGCGAACACCTGGGTTTCGTGTTCCAGGCCTTCCATGTGCTGCCCCACCTGAGCGTGCGCCAGAACGTGGCCTTGCCCCTGATGCTGCTGCAGCGACCCGATGCGGCGCGGGTGCAGCAGGTGCTCGATGCCCTGGGGCTGGGCAGTCTGGGCGAGCGGCTGCCACAGCAGCTGTCGGGCGGACAGCTGCAACGGGTGGCCATTGCGCGGGCCCTGGTGCATCGCCCGCGACTGATCCTGGCCGACGAGCCCACGGGCAACCTCGACCCCGACACCGCCGCCCAGGTGATGCAGGCCCTGCGCCAGCAAACACGCGAGCAGGGCGCCGCCTGCGTGATGGTGACGCACTCTCCGGCCGCCGCAGCCCTGGCCGATCGGGTGTTGCGCCTGACCCGACAAGGTCTGAGCCCCGAGGCCCGGCCGACATGACCGCCGTTTCACGGCATGCCCAGCCGGTGTGGCCACTGGTGTGGCAACTGCTGCGGCAGGTGTCATGGCCCGAGGTGCGCCTGCACCCCGGGCGGCACGCCACGGCCTTGCTGGCGGTGCTGCTGGGTGTGGCGCTGGCGTTTTCGGTGCACCTGATCAATGCCTCGGCCCTGAGCGAGTTCAGCGCGGCCGTGCGCTCGGTGAACGGGCAGGCCGACCTCAGCCTGAAGGCAGCCCGAGGAGGGCTGCCCGAGGCCCTGTATGCGCAGGTGGCCCAGGCACCGGGTGTGCAGCGGGCCAGCCCCGTGATCGATGTGCGCACCCAGGCCCTGGGGCGTGACGGCCAGCGCCACGGCCTGCGCGTGATGGGCCTGGACCCGATGGTGGCCGCCCCCCTGATGCCGCAGCACATGCCTGAAAGCGCCGACGCCGAGGCCCGCCTGCAGATGTTCGCACCGGACAGCGTGTACCTCAATGCCCGGGCCCGCACGCTGCTGGGCATGGCCCCGGGCGACGCCCTGCAGGTGCAGCAAGGCATGGCCTGGCGCACGCTGCGGGTGCGCGGCGGCGTGAGTGCCGGTGGCGAAGCCCTGGCCGTGATGGACATCGGCTCGGCCCAGCACCTGCTGGGCACGCTGGGCCGCATCGACCGGATCGACCTGCAACTGGCCGCAGGGCCATCACCCACCGACTGGGTGCGGCAACAGGCCCTGCCTGCCGGGGTGGTGGCCGAGCAGGCCGACGACAGCCGCCAGCGTGTGTCGAACGTGTCGCGCGCCTACCGGGTGAACCTGACGGTGCTGGCCCTGGTGGCGCTGTTCACCGGGGGCTTTCTGGTGTTTTCGATCCTGGCCCTCGCGGTGGCCCGGCGCCAGCCCACGCTGGCCCTGATGGGTGTGCTGGGCCTGAGCGCGCGTGAGCGGCGCCTGCTGGTGCTGGCCGAAGCGGCCGTGCTGGGCGCGCTGGGCAGCCTGCTGGGCCTGGCCCTGGGCACCGGCCTGGCCGCTGCGGCCTTGCGCCTGATGGGGGGCGACCTGGGCGGTGGCTACTTCGCCGGCGTGAGCCCCAGTTTGCAATTCAGCCCGGTGGCCGCGGGGGTGTACGGCGCCCTGGGCGTGCTGGCGGCGCTGCTGGGCGCCTGGGTGCCCGCGCGCACCGCCGAAGCCCTGGCCCCGGCGCAGGCGCTCAAGGGTCTGGGCAGCGTGAGTGCCGAGGGCCCCCGTGCCTGGTGGGGCCCGCTGGCCATGGCCGCTGGCGTGGGCCTGAGCCTGCTGCCGCCGGTGGCCGACATGCCGCTGGCCGCCTACCTGGGTGTGGCCGCCTTGCTGCTGGGCGGCATCGTGAGCGTGCCGCCGCTGGTGGGGGCGGTGCTGCAACGCTGGCCCGAACCGCGCCAGGCCACCGCCCTGATGGCGCTGGAGCGTGCACGGCGCATGCGGCACACCGCCACGGTGACCCTGGCGGGCGTGGTGGCCAGCCTGAGCCTGTCGGTGGCCCTGACGGTGATGGTGGCCAGCTTTCGGGGCTCGGTGATCGACTGGCTCGACCAGGTGCTGCCAGCCGACCTGTACGCCCGCACCACCACAGCCGACAGCAGCGATGCGCAGCACTTCGGCCCCGAGTTCATGGCGCAAGTGGCGAAGGTGCCCGGCGTGACCCAGGCGGTGGGCCTGCGGGTGAGCAGCGTGCAGCTGCCCTCCGATTCGGGGGGCAGCCAGCCCGCAGTGGCCCTGCTGGCGCGCCCCCTGCCCGACCCGGCGCGCAGCCTGCCCCTGGTGGGGCCGCTGCAAGCCGCGCGCCCGGGCAAGATCAGCGTGTACGTGAGCGAACCCATGCAGGCCCTGCACGGCGCCAGCCCAGGCCGCACCCTGAGCCTGCCCCTGGTGGCCGGCCAGCCGCCCGTGCAGGCCGTGGTGCGCGGCGTGTGGCGTGATTACGCCCGACAGCAGGGCGCGGTGCTGATCGACCTGGCCGACTACCAGCGCCTGACCGGCGACCGCCAGCTCAATGACCTGGCCCTGTGGCTGGCCCCGGGCGTGCGCACCGCCGACGTGCAACAGGCGGTGCGGCAGGCGGCCACCGACACCGGCCTGGCCGGCGAACTGCTGAGCTTTGCCGAACCGCGAGAGATTCGCGAGATCACGCTGCGCATTTTTGACCGCAGTTTTGCCGTGACCTACTGGCTGCAGGCCGTGGCCATTGGCATTGGCCTGTTCGGCACCGCCGCCAGCTTCTCGGCCCAGGTGCTGGCACGCCGCAAAGAGTTCGGGCTGCTGACCCACCTGGGCTTCACGCGCAGGCAGGTGCTGGGCACGGTGGCGCTGGAGGGGCTGGCGCTGAGCAGCGTGGGCGCCCTGCTGGGCCTGGCCCTGGGCGCGGCCGTGAGCGTGGTGCTGGTGAAGGTGGTGAACCCGCAAAGCTTCCACTGGACCATGGAGATGCAATGGCCCGTGTGGCGCCTGCTGGCCCTGGCCGCGGCCGTGGTGGTGGCAGGCACCCTGACCGCCTGGTGGGCCGGGCGGCATGCGGCCAGCCACCAGGCGGTGCAGGCCGTGAAGGAGGACTGGTGATGCGCAGCCCCCCCTGGATGACGCGGCGCCTGTGGCTGGGCTGGGGCGCCGGGCTGGTGGCCTCTTCGGCGGGCGCCCAGAGCTCGACACTCCCCTCGACACCCCTGTCGACACCTGGCTTGACACCCCCTGGGGCACCGACAACACGACCCCGCGTGCTGCCAGGCCAGCCGCTGCGCTTTCCGCGCGACCACGGCGCCCACCCCGACCACCGCACCGAGTGGTGGTACATCACGGGGCACCTGCGTCCCGATGGCGCCACCGCCCACCCCGGCTTTGGCTTTCAGATCACCTTCTTTCGCACGCGGGTGGACGAAGCCGAGGGCAACCCCAGCGCCCTGGCCGCCCGCCAGCTGTTGATGGCGCACGTGGCCCTGACCGATCTGCAAGGCCGCCAGCTGCTGCACGACCAGCGCCTGCTGCGTGCGGGCCTGGGCCTGGCCGACGCCGCCGAGGCCGACACCCGTGTGCACCTGCGCGACTGGCGCCTTCACCGAGAAGCACGGAACACCCCGCATGGCGCAGGCAGCCGCTACGTGGCCGACCTGCCCACGCGCGCCTTCGGCCTGCAGCTCACGATGGACAGCACCCAGCCGGTGCTGCTGCAGGGGCCCGACGGGTACTCGCGCAAAGGCCCGGTGCCCGAAGAAGCCAGCCGCTATTACTCGCAACCCCAGCTGCAGGTGCGCGGGCAACTGCGCCTGAACGGCATGCCGCAGCCGGTGCAAGGCCTGGCCTGGATGGACCACGAGTGGAGCGAAGGCTACCTGCCTGGAGAGGCCGTGGGCTGGGACTGGCTGGGCATCAACCTGCGCGGCGGCGGCGCCCTCATGCTGTTTCGCATGCGCAATGCCGCCGGGCAGGCCGTGTGGGCCGGTGGCAGCTGGCGCCGTGCCGACGGCACCGTGCAGCGCTTCTCGCCTGAGCAACTGCGCTTCGAGCCCCTGGCCCACTGGCGCAGCCCGGCCACCGGGGCGCTTTACCCCGTGCACTGGCGCCTGCACACCCCCCTGGGGCGCCTGACCTTGAAGGCACGCCTGCAAGCCCAGGAACTCGACGGCCAGGCCAGCACGGGCGCCGTGTACTGGGAGGGCCTGAGCGACCTGCTCGACGAGGCCGGACAGCCCCTGGGCCTGGGTTACCTGGAGATGACCGGCTACGTGCGCCCCTTGCGCATGCGCTGAGCCTCTGCCGTAGCGCAAGGCCCGAACGCGTGACGCGCGTCACAGCCCCGCACCGTCTGCTGGCTACAGATTCAGGCGGAGCCTCCGATAACAAAAACGAAACTCTGAAAAAACTCGCGCCCGGGTCAGGGTCGCACCAGAAGGACACGCATGTTCCTCAACCGCATGAAACTTGGCCCCCGACTGACCGTCGGGTTTGGCATCGTCCTGGCGCTCGTTCTGGGCATTGCCTCGGTGGGCTGGGTGAAACTCAACGCCATCACGCGCGGCATCGAGGCCACCCGATTGGCCGACGAGCGCGCGCGCATGGCCGATGAGTGGGCGGGCTTGACCGCGCTGAATGTGAACCGCACCCTGGCCGTCGCCAAATCGGGCAGCCATGAGGAGGTGAAAGCGCACTTCACGCCCTTGATGAAGGCCACATCGGCCCGCATCAGCGAGTTGCAAAAGACATTGGAAGGCGCGGCGGCCGGGACCCCTGACGAGGCCGTGTTTGCCGACATCGCGGCCAAACGCAAGACCTACATCGAGAGCCGGGACCACATCTTCCAGTTGCTCGACATCGACGACCCGGGCGCCAAGGAAGCGCTGGACAGCCGTCTGATGCCGCAGGCCGAGGCCTACCTCAACACCATCCGGGGCTTCCGCGAGTCACAGGAAAAACTGGCCATCGCGGTGGGCGCCGGAGCAGAAGCCGATGCACGCCGGGCCCAGGTGGCCATCGCAGGCCTGAGCGTGCTGTGCATCAGCGCGGGCCTGGGCTTTGCCTGGCTGGTGACACGCTCGGTGACACGGCCCCTGCAAAAGGTGGTCGACGTGACCCACTCGATCGCCACAGGCGACCTGTCCAAGGCCACACGCGGCATCGGCGACGACGAAATCTCAAACGTGCTGAACCGCCTGGAAGAGATGCGCACATCCCTGGGACGCATCGTGCTGGAAGTGCGCGAATCGACCGAATCGATCCGCGTGGCCAGCACCGAAGTGGCCTCGGGCAGCCTGGACCTGTCGGGCCGCACCGAACAGACGGCCTCCAGCCTGCAGCAGACCGCCTCGTCGATGGAAGAAATCTCCACCACCGTGGCCCACACCGCCGAGGCTGCCGGTGAGGCCCGCCGCATGAGCGTGGAAGCCGCGGCAGCCGCCGCCAAGGGTGGCGAGGTGGTGGCCCAGGTGGTCAGCACCATGGGCGAGATCAACGAGCGCTCGCGCCGCATCGTGGACATCATCAGCGTGATCGACGGCATCGCCTTCCAGACCAACATCCTGGCGCTGAATGCGGCCGTGGAAGCAGCGCGTGCGGGCGAACAAGGCCGCGGCTTTGCCGTGGTGGCGGGCGAGGTGCGCTCGCTGGCCCAGCGCAGCGCGCAGGCCGCCAAGGAGATCAAGGGCCTGATCACGGCCTCGGCCGAAAGCGTGGAAGCCGGCACCCGGCTGGTGGAAGAGGCGGGCACCTCGATGCAGCACATCGTGTCGTCGGTGCAGCAGGTGTCGTCCATCGTGAGCGACATCACCCACGCGGCCAACGAGCAGTCGAACGGCATCGGCCTGGTCAACGGCGCCGTGTCACAGCTCGACCAGATGACGCAACAGAACGCGGCCCTGGTGGAGCAAAGCGCCGCCGCCGCCGAGAGCCTGAAAGACCAGTCGCACCGCCTGTCGGACGTGGTGTCGGTGTTCCGGCTGGCCGGCGATCGCCACCACAGCGATCGCCACCTCTGAGCCGCGACGCGGCGGAAGCGACTCGGCGCGGGATCAACGCAGGATCAACGCGGCGAGAGCTGCAGCCTCAGGCCCTCCGGGATCATGGTGAACGACATGATCTCGCGGGCCTCGCGGCCATCGGGCGTGGCCACGCCCTCGAGCCTGAAGTTCTGCAACAGCATGGCCAGCGCCATCTTGATTTCCAGCAGCGCCAGGTAGCGCCCCGGGCACACGCGCGGGCCCGCGCCAAAGGGCATGGACACGCGCTTGGCATTGCCCACGGTGCCCGGCGCGTCGTCGCCCAGCCAGCGCTCGGGCTGGAAACTGCGCGCCTCGGGGAAGAATCGGTCGTCCAGGTTGTCCTGGCGCAGCACCATGAAGACCATGGTGCCGCGGGGCACCTTCACATCGCCCACCACGGTGTCTTTCTGGGCCTCGACCACGTTGAAGGGGCCCACGGGCTTGAGGCGCATGGCCTCATGGGCGCAGGCCTCCAGGTAGTCGAGTTCGGCAAAGCGCTCGGGCGTCCATGAGGCGCCGCCATCGGCCGGGCCCAGCACGCGGTCGACCTCTTGCACCGCACGCGCCAGGGCCTCGGGGCGGCGCACCAGCAGGTACAGCAACCAGGAAATGGACGTGGCCGTGGTGTCTTCTCCCGCCAGCAGCAGGGTGAACACATTGCCGGCCACTTCGGCATCGCCCACACCGCTGCCGGGCTCGTCGGCCGCCACCAGCATGCCTTCCAGCAGGTTCTGGGGGGCCGCGCGGCGGGCCGGGTCTTGCAGGCGTTCGCGGGCCTGGGCAATGAAACCGTCGATGGCCTGCTGCACCACCTTCACGCTGGCGTCGAGCTGGCGGTCGACCGGCAGGCGCACCCAGCGCCAGTAGGGCAGGATGGCGTTCATGCGCCGCCACAGGGCCGGGAAGATCTTGTCCAGGTGGTGCTGGATGATGTCGTCGTCACGCTCGAGCGTGTTGGTGTCCTGCCCGAAGGCCAGCCCCGAGATCACGTCCACCGTGTAGCGCATCAGCTCGGCCTGCAGGTCCATCGGTGCGTTTTGGGCCTGCAACTTCTGCCAGCGGCGCTTGAGGGTCTCGGTGACACGCACCAGAGAAGGAAAGTAAGCCCTCACATGCCCAGGCGAAAAGCTGGCCATCACCATGCGGCGCTGGGCCGCCCAGGCTTCGCCCTCGGCGGTGAACACGCCGCGCTGGATGCCGATTTCTTCGATGACCTCGGCCAGGCGCGAGGGGCGGCGAAAGCCATCGGGCCGGTCTTTGAGCACCTGGGTGACCAGGGCGTGGTCGGAGATCACCAGCAGCTTGTCGCGGCCGAACTGGGCGCGAAACACCGTGCCGTGCTGCGCGATCCAGCGCTCGAGCTCCAGGTGCAGCTCGGGCAGGTGCACCTGGAAGGCGTTGCCCACCAGGGGCCAGCCGGGCGGGCCGGGCAGCTCGTCGAGTGTGCGCAGGGCGGTGTCAGGGGGCAGGGTGGCGGTGGCGTGTGTCATGGCGCCATGGTGGAAGCGCCCGCGGCCCGGGTCAGTGACCGCAGACACCACGGTTCTGGCGTGGCGCACCAGGCCGGGGGCTGACCGCGGGCAGACCCTGTCCCCCCCGGGGCGCTACCATGGCACCCGTGACAAGCCCGACGTCTTCTTCCCGCGGTGGTTTCAGCAGCAGTTATGTGAAATTGCTGGTCGACCACGTGCGCCTGCAGGGCCATGACGTGGCCCCCGTGCTGCAGGCCCTGCAACTGCCCGAAGCCGCCCTGGCCGACCCCGTGATGCGAGTGACGGCCCGGCGCCTCACCGAAGGCCTGCACGCCGCCGGCCGCCTGTGCCGTGACCCGCACATCGGCCTGACCGTGGGCCAGCAGGTCAAGCCCGCCGCCATGGGCCCGCTGGGCTACGCGCTGACCAGCTGCTCCGACCTGGTGGACGGCCTGGCCCTGTTCGAGCGCCTGCAGGCCCTGGTGTGCAGCGAGATCCAGGCCGAACACCGCGTGGTGGGCGATGTGCTGGAAAGCCGGCACCAGCTGCTGGGCGACGTGCCGCGCGACACCCAGCTGTGGACCTTCCTGATGGTCTCGCGCATCGCATTCGCCCGCTGGGTGGCCAGCCGCCACCTGGTGCCCTACGAGATCCACCTGCCGTGCCCGGCCCCGGCCGACCCGCGCCCACTGCAGGCCTTCATGGGCTGCCCGCTGCATTTCGATGCGCCCGAAGCCCGCGAAAAAGGCCCGGCCGACTGGCTGCGCATGGACAACCCGCACGCCGACCCGCAGATCCACTCGGTCATGAGCGCCATGACCGACCACCAGTGGCAGCAGTCGCTGCAGGCCGGTGACCCGCTGCTGGGCCCGCTGCACCAGCTGATCGCGCACCAGCTGCAACGCGGGCAGCTGCCCACGCTGGAATCACTGGCCGAGGGCCTGGACAGCCTGCTGGGCATGTCGCCGCGCCAGCTGCAGCGCCGCCTGGCCGACCAGGGCCTGAGCTTCAAGGACGAGGTGGAAGCCGTGCGCCGCCAGCAGGTGCTGCACGAGTTGCGCCACACCAACCTGCCGCTGGTGGAGGTGGCCACCCGCGCGGCCTATGCCGAGCCCAGCTCCATGCACCGTGCGGTGCGCCGCTGGACGGGCCAGACCCCGGCGGAAGTTCGCCAGGGCCTGGCACCGACCTGAACCCTCGCAGGGGTCAGCCGCGGGGCTGATGGGCGGAGCGAGCCATGACCCCCTCGCGCGCGCCGGCGCTCAAGCCGGTCACCGTGACGCTGCCGCCCGAAGCCTTGCCCACCACCGATCCAGTGCACTTGCCGAAGCGGTAGTCGGCCAGGTTCACGCGGCGGGTGTCCAGCCAGTAGCGCCAGGTGCTCTTGGGCCAGATGGCGAAGTTGATGCCGTCGGCGGTCTGGTACCAGCTCTTGCAGCCCGAGCTCCACACGGTGCCTTTCAGCGCGTCGGTCATCTCGCCCAGGAAGCGGGTCATGGCCTCGGGTTTGACGTCGATGTAGTCGGCGCCCTGCTGCTTGACCAGCTTGATGCACTGGATGATGTGGTCCACCTGCGCCTCGATCATGAAGATGATCGAGTTGTGGCCCAGGCCGGTGTGCGGGCCCACCAGCATGTACATGTTGGGGTAGTTCGCCGTGGTGATGCCCAAGTAGGCGGTCGGGCTGGCCTTCCAGTCTTCGGCCACCGTGTGCCCGTTCAGGCCCCGCAGCTCGAAGTTCTTCATGTAGATGCGCGGGTCGACCACGAAGCCGGTGCCCAGGATCACGCAGTCGAGCTTGCGCTCTTTGCCGTCCTTCGTGACGATGCCGTCTTCGGTGAAGTGCGACAGGTTGTCCGTCACCAGCTCCACGTTCTGGCGGTTGAAGGTGGGGTACCACTTGTTGCTGATCAGGATGCGCTTGCAACCCAGGGTGTAGTCGGGTGTGAGCTTCTGGACCAGGGCCTTGTCCTTGACCTGGTAGCTGATGAATTTTTTCAGCAGGCCCTCACCGATCCTGGCCATCCAGGGGTTCAGGATGGGCCACACGCGTGATTCGTTGGTCCAGTAGCAGCGCCAGCGGTGCAGGGTCTGCGTGACCGGCAGGGCCTTGAACAGCGCCTTGCGAAAGCCCGAGTAGCTGCGCTCGTCACGCGGGATCACCCAGGCCGGGGTGCGCTGGAACACGTGCAGCTGGCCCACCTTGGGCGCGATCTCGGGCACGTACTGAATGGCCGAGCCGCCCGTGCCGATCGAGGCCACGCGCTTGCCTTCCAGCGGGTAACTGTGGTCCCACTCGGCCGAGTGCATGACCTTGCCCTTGAAGCTGCTCAGGCCCTGTATGTCCGGGATGGCCGGCACGTGCAGCGGGCCCGAGGCCAGCACCCAGTGGCGGGCGATGATGGTTTCGCCACCCATGGTCTTGATGACCCACTTGCCGATGCCTTCGTTGAACACCGCGCTGTCGACTTCCTGGTTGAAGTGGATCTTGGGGCGCAGCTTGTGCTTCTCGACCGTGTCGAGGATGTACTGCTGGATCTCGTGCCAGGGGGCGTAGCGCTTGCTCCAGTCGTGCTTGCGCTCGAACGAGAACGAGTACATGTGCGACTGCACGTCGCAGGCCGCGCCGGGGTAGTGGTTGTCGCGCCAGGCACCGCCCACCTCGCCCTTCTTCTCCAGGATCAGGAAGTCATGGATGCCAGCCTTTTGCAGCTGGATGGCCATGCACAGGCCGCCGAAGCCAGCGCCGGCAATGGCCACTTCCACGTGGCGAACGATGGGGGTCTGGGTTTGAGCGGTCATGGGGCACCTCGTGTGGGGCTTGTGGTGGGGTGCTGTGTCGTTGATCTGACAACAGCCTGTCTCCGATGTGCCCATGGTGCCCAGGGCGCTCGCGGCAAACCATGTTCGAAATCAACGTGCAATTGATCGTTTCGGCCACAATGCGGCTCGAACGCCCCCGCCCACTTCCCGGTTTGATCCAGATCAACGTCGCCCAACCCGCATGAGCACCCGTTCCGTCCTGGGCCTGATGTACCTGCTGCAGGGTCTGAAGCAGCATGGCCATGACCCGGACCTGGTGCTGGCCCGCCACGGCCTGAGCGAGGCCCAACTCGACCCCAGCACCCGCATCGACCGCACCCGCGAGCTGCAGATCTACGCCGACCTGGCCGACAGCCTGCAGGGCGAGCCGCTGATCGGCCTGAAACTGGGCAACAGCTACGGGCTGGCGGGCTACGGGCCCCTGGTGATGCTGCTGCTGACCTGCCCCACCGCGTGGGACGCCATCCAGACCGGCGTGAAGTACCAGAAGCTGACCTACCTGTACGGCACCCTGCGGCTGGAGCCCGGCGAGCGGCAGAGCGCGCTGATCCTGGCGCCCATGGCCATGGCGGCGGCGGCCTTCCGCTTCCGGGTCGACGGTGAGGTGTCGGGCACCTTCAAGATGGTGCGCGACATGCAGACCGCCATGGGCATGGACCTGCGCCCGGTGCAGGTGGACATGCCCTACCCCAAGCCGCCCGAGGCCGCAGCGTATGAACAGCACTTTGGCTGCCCGGTGCGTTTTGGCGAACGCGAGGCGCGCTTCTGGCTGCGCAACGAGCACCTGCAGACGAAGCTGCCCACGCACGACGCCACGGCCCACGCCATGTACCGCAGCCTGTGCGACCAGCAGCTCAAGGCCCAGGAGGCCAGCGGCGACAGCCTGGCCGAGCGCGTGCTGGCCCACCTGGCCCTGTTCACCGGCGACTACCCCAGCGCCGACGAGGTGGCCCGCTCCTTCGGCCTGTCGGAGCGCAGCCTGCGCCGCCAGCTGACCGACGACAGCGGGCGCAGCTTCCGCGACCTGCTGGCCGAGGCCCGCTACGCGAAGGCTCGACAGCTGCTGCGCGGCACGCACCAGCCCATCGAGGCCATTGCCCAGCAACTGGGCTACGCCGAAGCGGCGGCCTTCATCCACGCCTTCCGCCGCTGGGCCGGGCTCAGCCCCCGGGCCTACCGGCAGGGCGGTGAACCCACACCGCGCAGCGTCAAAACGGATTGAACCGGATCATCCAGCCCACACCCAGTTGGGCCAGCAAGGCCGCGCGGGTGTCGGGCTGCCGCTGGCGCTCGGCTGCCAGGAAGGCTGTGAACCGCGCGTCGAAATCCAGCCGCGGGTGGGCCTGCAGCACCGCCTGCCGGTAACTGCGGGGCAACTGCGCCAGGCGCGCACCGGTCACGTCACAGGCCGCGCCCCGCACCAGCAGGTGGGCCTCCAGGCCTTGCGACAGCGGCACGGCGCCGTTCATGTGCAGCGCAATGGCCTGGCCCACGGCGTGTGTGCGCTCGGCATTCCAGCCGCAGGCCTGGGCCGTGTGCATGGCCACGGCGGCCGAATGCCCGGTGAAGCACTGGCAACCACTGGCCTGGCGGCCATCCGGGTCGGCCACGCCCAGGTCGTGCAGCAGGCTGGCCACCAGCAACAGCTCCACATCGGGTGCGTGGCCCTCGGCCACCCCGAAGGCCCAGCCCCAGGCGTGTGTGCGCCAGCCGTGGTGCAGCAGGTCGGTGCGGCCGGTGGCGGCCATGGCCTGCAGGGCCCGGGCCACCGCCGGGGTGTCGGGCCACGGCACCGGTTGCGCCGGTGCGCCGGGCAAGGCCCGCGCCCAACGGGCGCGCACCAGGTCACCCAGGGCCGGGCCCAGCGCCGCCTGCATCAAACCCAGGCGTTCTTTGAGCGACAGGCGGCCCTCGGTGCGGCGCAGCCAGGCCAGCGTGCCCACGGTGTCGGCGTCGTGGCGGGTGTCATCCATGTTTTCTCCCCTTGCATGTGGAACGATGCCGCCTATGCTGTCGCCCTGGCACTGCGGTGTCATTCACACAAGATAAGACCCCCCAGCAACCCCGAAGGAGCCCCATGCGCGACTGGCTGTGCTGGCAGGTGCTGGGCTGGCTGGCCCAGGTGCCTGCCGACCAACTGCCCGACCCACCCGCTGATGCCGAGCGCCATGTGCAGCTGGTGCCACTGCGCAAGGGCCAGCGCCTGTTCGACATCGGGCAGGCCCACCCCTATGTGCACGTGCTGCGCCGCGGCTGCGTCAAGACGCTGTACCGGGGCGCCGACGGGCAGGAATGGGTGCAGGCTTTTTTCGACGAGGGCAGTTTCCTGTGCAGCCTGACCTCGCTGCTGCCCGGCGGCGTGTCGAGCTACGCCTGCGAAGCGCTGGAGCCCTGCGAGGTCGAACGCATCGACTACGCCTGGCTGGAAGCCACCGCCCGCGCCCACCCGCTGTGGCAGCAAGCCCTGCTGATGGGCTGGAAAGACTACGCCACCCGGCGCGAACAGCGCGAGCACCTGCTGCTGACCCACACGCCCGAAGCCCGCTACCAGGCCTTCGTGCAACAGCATCCCGGCCTGGCCCAGCGCGTGCCCCAGCAAGACCTGGCCCGCCACCTGGGCATCACGCCGGTCTCGCTCAGCCGCATCCGCGCGCGGCTGCGAGCGCCTACAATCGCGCCCCCGGCGGTGTGAGACCGCCCCTGCCCACTGCCCATGCCCGCTTCTTCCCGCCCCTCCACGCCTGGCGCCGCCCAAGGCTTTTGCGCCATCGACTTCGGCACCTCGAACTCGGCGATTGCCATCCCTTCCGGTGGTGATCAGCCGATGCGCCTGGTGCCTCTGGAGGGCGAGCACCTGACCATGCCCACGGCGGTGTTTTATTGCACCGACGCCGACGACCTGCCCCCCGGTGCCGTGCAGCCGCGCAGCACCGGCCGCCAGCTGGAGCTGCCCCGCACCTTCGGCCGCGCCGCCATGAAGGCCTATGTCGATGGCTACGAAGGCCGCCTGATGCGCTCCATGAAAAGCGTACTGGGCTCGGGCCTGATCGACCAGACCACCGAAATCGGCGGCGGCATGGGCGTGAAGTACCTGGACATCATCACCACCTATTTGCGCCATCTGAAAGATGGCGCCGAAAAGGCCGGCGGCCAGCCCCTGCGCCAGGTGGTGATGGGCCGCCCCGTGTTCTTTGTGGACGAAGACCCGGTGCGCGACGCCCAGGCCCAGGCCTCGCTGGAACAAGCCGCCCGTGCCGTGGGCTTTGACGACGTGGCCTTCCAGTTCGAGCCCATTGCCGCGGCCTTCGACCACGAGCGCCACCTGGACCACGAAGAGCTGGTGCTGGTGGCCGACATCGGCGGCGGTACCAGCGACTTTTCGGTGGTGCGCGTGGGCCCCTCACGCCGCGCCGTGCTCGACCGCCGCAGCGACATCCTGGCCAACCATGGCGTGCACGTGGCCGGCACCGACTTCGACCGCCGCGTGTCGCTGGCCGCCATCATGCCCACCCTGGGCCTGGGCGCCCACGGCCCCAGCGTGCTGGGCCAGCCGCCCAAGCCGGTGCCCAGCAAGGTGTACCACGACCTGTCCACCTGGCACCTGATCAACACGGTGTACGCCCCGCCGCGCGTGGCCGAACTCCAGGCCATGGACGACTTCTACGCCAACCCGGTGCACCACCAGCGCCTGATGAAGGTGGTGCGCCAGCGCCTGGGCCACGCCCTGATCGGCCAGGCCGAAGGCGCCAAGATCGCGGTGGCCGACGGTGGCCACACCGACATCGACCTGCAGGCCATCGAAGCGGCCCTGCACCAGCCCTTTGACGACGCGGCCGCCGCCCAGGCCCTGGCCGACGACCTGGCCCGCATCCAGCGCTGCGCCCTGGAAACGGTGCAGATGGCCGGCGTGCAGCCCTCGGACATCGGGGCGCTGTATTTCACGGGCGGCTCGACCGGCCTGAAACGCCTGACCGACGCCCTGGCCGCCACCCTGCCGAGCGCTCGCTCCGTGCGCGGCGACCGCCTCGCCTCGGTGGCCGCCGGTCTGGGCCTGGACGCCGCCCGACGCTTCCAGCACAAGCGCTGAACAAGGGGCAAGCGCGGCAAATGTCCGGGAAAGCCGACCATCTCGGCTTGATGGGCATTCCAGCGCACTCCACAATCAGCCGAAAGCAGGGCACACGCCGTTTCCTGCCGCGCTCAGCGTGGAGCCGCCATGACCGCCATCCTCATCATTGACGATTCCCTGACGACGACCATGTCGATCAAGTCGGCCTTGACGCTGTCGGGCTACGACGTGCACACCGCCAATGACGGCGCGTCTGGCCTGGCGCTGCTGGACAAAGGCTACCGGCCCGACCTGATCATCACCGACATCAACATGCCGGGCATGACCGGGCTGGAAGTGATCGAGAAGGTGCGCACCAAACTGCGCTTCATCCCCATCCTGGCCCTGAGCGCCGAAAGCGCGCCCGGCATCCGCCAGGAGGCACGGGAGCTTGGCGCCACTGGCTGGCTGGTCAAACCCATCAAGCCCGATGAGCTGGTGGGCGTGATCAAGAAGCTGGTGCTCAAGGCTCACTGAAGCGCCGCCAAAGCCTTGGGCCCTGTCCGGGGCTCAGCGCAACACAGGCAGGCGGTCCACCCGCTGCTGGATGTCGCGCCACACCTGATCAAACGCCGGGTTGCCTGGCCCCCCATACTGGGCGCGAAACGCCTCGGCAGACATGAACTCGGGCAGATCGCTCACGTCGGGCATCCAGTCGCTGTCGCGGCGGGTTTCCGTGGCCTGAAACTGCAGCCGCACTGGCGAAGTCCTGGCCATCTGGCCCAAGCGGCTGCCCGCCAGATCGGCCGCGATGTCGTTGAAGCTGAACCCGCTGCCTTGGGCGCCGGGGGTGCTGTCCAGCACCTCCTTGAACACCCCGACCGCATTGGCCGCTCGGCTGCCCGCCAGAGTCGACAGCAAGGCCGACATCACATAATGCTGGGCAAAATCCTCACGGCCATTGAGGCACAAAGGCAAGGCCTGGCCACCTTCCCACCGGAGGTTGGAGGGCAGCAGCTTCTGCACGGGCCACTGCATCGCATGCATGCCAGCCACCAGCAGCACCACGCGGTTCTCGCGCGCGGCCATGGGCTCTGACGATGGCGTGTCGGTGGTCATCAGCGCACTGGCCAGGGTGCGGCGCCGCGCGAGGTCGAACATGCGGGCCAGCACGTGGGACATGTGGCAGCCCTGTTGCAAGGTGGTTGCCACCATCAGCTGATGCTGCTCCACGATCACCGGCCAATCGGCAGGCGGCGCGACCAGGTTCAAGGCGCGTCGCTTGAGCTGGTCGGTCAGCTGCAAGGTGCCCGTGACATGGCGCTCGGACACTTGTGCGGACACCAGGGTGCCCTCGGCAATGGCCAGCGCGTCTTCCATGCCATGGTGGCGCGCCACCCCCTGCAGCACGGCCTGAACCAGACCGGGGGCCACTGGCACCTGCCCCAGACGCAACTGCTGGAGCACCGGCTTGCGAGACGCCGGATCAATCGCCCACTGCATGTGAACATTGATCCAGGGCCTCCAGGACGCCAGCACACGCAGAGGTGTGCGCTCGACCGGCAGAGCCGCCACCAGGGTGACTTTGTCGGGCTCAGGCCGCACATCGATGGACGCCGGCATGAACTTGCGCACCAGCACATTGAGCACCGGCTGCACGTCGGCCGCCGGCAGAGACAGCGTGACGGGCTGACCGGACAAGATCGTGCGGGTGATGCCGTGGGGCAAGCTGGCCCGGAAGCTCACCCAGATGCGAGCCAATGCCGCGTCCTCTTCTGGCGAACTCACCGCATCAGGGGCAGATGACGTCAAGGCCATCGAGAGCGCACCGGCGAGCGCCACCGGCGCCAGCACGACCGCGGACACCCAGCGCCAGCGGCTCACAGGCGAATCAGGCGCTCCAGCGCCTGCTCCAGGGTACGGGCCGATTTGGCAAAGCAGAAGCGGATCACGCCATGGTCATCACCCTCGGGGTAGAAGGCCGACACCGGAATGGCCGCCACGCCGTGCTGCGTGGTGAGCTGCTCCACGAAGTCGCGGTCCGGCAGCTCGCTCAGGGCACGGTAGGTCACGCACTGGAAGTAGGTGCCCTCGCAGGGCAGCAGCCCGAAACGTGAGCCCGCCAGCGCCTGCCGGAAGATGTCGCGCTTGCCTTGGTACAGGGCCTTGAGCTGCTCGTACCAGCCGGGCTGCTGCATGAAAGCCGCCAGCGCGTGCTGGCTGGGCGTGTGCACCGTGAACACATTGAACTGGTGCACCTTGCGGAACTCGGCCATGAGTTCGCGCGGGGCCAGGCAGTAGCCCACCTTCCAGCCGGTGATGTGGTAGGTCTTGCCAAAGCTGGACACCACCACGGCGCGTTCGGCCAGGCCGGGAAAGCCCATCACGCTGTGGTGCACGCCCTGGTCGAACACCATGTGCTCGTACACCTCGTCGCTCAGCAGCACGATGCCGGTGCCGCGCACCAGGGCTTCGAGCCGGGCCATGTCATCGAGCGACCACACGGTGCCCGTGGGGTTGTGCGGCGTGTTCAGGATGATCATGCGCGTGCGCGGCGTGATCAGGCGCTGCACCAGGGCCCAATCGGGCTTGTAGCCGGGCAAGCTCAAGGGCGCATGCA
Organism: Aquabacterium lacunae; assembly: GCF_004310865.1. Taxonomy (GTDB): domain Bacteria; phylum Pseudomonadota; class Gammaproteobacteria; order Burkholderiales; family Burkholderiaceae_C; genus Aquabacterium; species Aquabacterium lacunae. The sequence continues at coordinate 113,383 of NZ_SIXI01000008.1, read as the reverse complement.
CCACCGTGCCACCCTGCAACTCGATGCTGGGGCCGTAGCTGTCGTACACCGGCGTGAACACAATCACCTCGTCACCCGGGTGCACCAGGGCCGCAATGGCCGTGAACAGGGCCTGCGTGGCCCCGGCCGTGACCGTCACCTCGGTGTCGGGGCAATAGATGGCGCCATACAGGGCCTGCACCTTGGCCGCGATGGCCTCGCGCAGCACGGGCACGCCGGTCATGGGGGCGTACTGGTTGTGCCCGGCCTGGGCGGCCGCATTCAGCTGAGCCAGCAGCTCGGCGGGCGCATCGAAATCAGGAAAGCCCTGCGACAGGTTGATGGCGCCATGCTGCTGGGCCAGGGCCGACATCACCGAAAAAATGGTGGTGCCCACGGCAGGCAGACGCGACGAAACCGGAAGGGGAAAGTTCGGCATGCCTGCAGCATAGCGCTGCGCCGTGGCGCGCTGTCACCGAAGGTGTCACATCCGGAGGGCCCAGTTGTGGGCATGGACCTGCAAGAGCGATGCACCAAGGCCGTGCCACCGCCCCCCTGGCTGGCAGGCACAAAGTTTGCGTTAGATCAAACCGACGGAGTAGAAGCGTTCAGCCTGGTGCACGGCCCCCGTGGCCACAGCAGGTGGGGAATTGCTCCTTGCATGGGTTGCGCCCTGGCGCACCCGCATCGAGTGTTTCCTGCCTGAAAGGTGCCCATGACCACTGCTGTTTCGACTCGCCCGGGCTTTTGCCGCCCCGCTCTTCGTCGCCCCATCCTCCGCCGCCTGTTCCTGGCCGCTGCTGCCAGCCTGGGCCTGGCCCACAGCCCCGCTGCACGGGCCCAAGACAAGCTCACCTTCCTGACCAGCTGGTACGCCCAGGCCGAACACGGCGGCTTCTACCAGGCGCTGGCCACCGGCCTGTACAAGCAGGCCGGGCTCGACGTGACCATCAAGATGGGCGGGCCGCAGGTCAACGGCATGCAGCTGCTCACGGCCGGTCAGGCCGATCTGATCATCGGCTACGACTTCCAGGTGCTGTCGGGCGTCGAGAAGGGCCTGCCCGTGGTCACCGTGGCGGCCAGTTTCCAGAAAGACCTGCAGGGCATGCTCACGCATGGCGATGTCAAAAGCCTGGCCGACGTGAAAAGCAAAACCATTCTGGTGGCGGGCAACAACCGCACCAGCTGGTGGCCCTGGCTGAAGTCGAAATACGACCTGACCGACGCGCAGACCCGGCCCTACACCTTCAACCTGCAGCCCTTCTTCGCCGACACGAATGTGGTGCAACAGGCCTACCCCTCGTCAGAGCCCTTCCAGGCGCTCAAGAAAGGTCTGCCGCACAAGTTCTTCCTGTTCGCCGACGAGGGCTACCCGCCCTACGGCACCAGCATCGTGACCACGCAAGGCCTGCTCAAGGCCAAGCCCGATGTGGTCAAGCGCTTCGTGGACGCGTCAATGAAAGGCTGGGTCAGCTACCTGAAGAACCCGGCGCCAGGCAATGCCCTGATCAAACAGGACAACCCCAACATGAGCGACGAGCAGATCGCCTTCGGCATCTCGCAGCTCAAGGCCCTGAAGGTGCTCGACAGCGGTGATGCCGCCACACAAGGCGTGGGCACCATGACCGCGGCCCGCTGGAAGGCCACGCGCGACTACATGGTCAAGGAAGAGCTGCTCAAGCCCGACACCCCCTGGCAGCAGGCCTTCACGCTGGACATCGTCAAGCAGGTCAAGGTGCTGCCATGAGCCGCACCACCCCAAGGACCACGGGTGCCATGCCCGTGGTCGAGGCCCTGTCGGCCTGCAAGACCTATGGCAACGGCACCCATGCCCTCGCGCCCACCGACTTCACCTTGCAACCGGGTGAGTTCGTCTCGCTGATCGGGCCCTCGGGCTGCGGCAAGAGCACCCTGCTCAAGCTGGTGGCCGGGCTGATCGAGCCCAGCGACGGACGGCTGCAGTGGTGGCGCTCGGGCCAGCTGCCCCGAGGCGCGGCACCGGCCGGCAAGCGCCTGGCCTTCGTGTTCCAGGAGGCCACCCTGATGCCCTGGGCCAGCGTGGAAGCCAATGTGCGCCTGCCGCTGGACCTGCAGCACGTGCCGCGCGACGAAGCCGCCGAGCGTGTGGGCCGCGCCCTGGCCCAGGTGGGCCTGAGCCGCTACGCCCGCCACAAGCCGCGTGAGCTGTCGGGCGGCATGCAGATGCGCGTGTCGATCGCACGGGCCCTGGTGACCGACCCCGACCTGCTGCTGATGGACGAGCCCTTCGGCGCGCTCGACGAAATCACCCGCAACCGCCTGGACGACGAGTTGCGCCAGCTGTGGGCCGAGCGCGGCCTGTCGGTGATGTTCGTGACGCACTCGGTGTACGAGGCCGCCTTCCTGAGCAGCCGCGTGGTGGTGATGGCGGCGCGCCCCGGGCGCATCGTGCATGAGCTGACGCTCGACGCACCCGGCATGGCCGAAGCACGGCCCGCGGGCTACCGCAGCTCGGCCACCTTCGCACACACCTGCCAGCAACTGTCTGACCTGCTGCTGCAGGCCAGCCTGGTGAGTGGCACCGACCAACTGGAGATGGCCCCTTGAGGGCCCGCAAAGGCACCCCCATGTCCTCCTCCATGCTTGCCCACGGGGCCCGCGCATCGACGCATGCCGCGACCTCTTCTTCTGTGCCATCCCCGGCGTCGTCCTTGGCGCCGCCACCCCGCGTCACAGCGCGGCGGCGCACCCCCTGGGTGCAGAACGAACGCTTCCTGCGCGTGGCCGTGCCCGCCATGGTGGGCGTGCTGCTGCTGGGCCTGTGGGAATGCCTGGTACGGGCCTTCAACGTGCCCGAGTACCTGGTGCCCGGCCCGCTGCGCATTGCCCAGGCCCTGCACGATGATTTCGGCCTGCTCATGAAGGCGCTGTGGACCACGCTGTGCATCACGGCCGGGGCCTTCTTCGTGGCCACCGTGATCGGCACGCTGGTGGCCTTTGCCTTCGTGCAGAGCCGCTGGGTGGAGCTGAGCTTCTTTCCGTATGCGGTGCTGCTGCAGGTCACGCCCATTGCGGCCATTGCGCCGCTCATCATCATCTGGGTCAAGCAGCCCACGGCCGCGCTGGTGGTGTGCGCCACGCTGATTGCCCTGTTCCCCATCATCGCCAACACCACCCTGGGCCTGCGCAGCGTGTCGCCCGGCCTGGCCGCCTTCTTCCGCATGCAGGGCGCCAGCCGCTGGCAAACGCTGGTGCGCCTGCAGATACCGGGGGCACTGCCTTACTGGTTCGCGGGGCTGCGCATCTCCAGCGGCCTGTCGCTGGTGGGCGCGGTGGTGGCCGAGTTCGTGGCGGGCACGGGCGGGCAGGGCGCTGGCCTGGCCTACGAGATCCTGCAAGCCGGCTACCAGCTCAACATCCCGCGCATGTTCGCAGCCCTCGGCCTGATCAGCGCCGCCGGTGTGGCCCTGTTCTGGCTGATGCTGGGCCTGAACCAGTGGGCCTTGCGCGGCTGGCACGACAGCGCCACCCCCCAGGAGCACTGACCATGCACACCCCAGAGCGCAGCTTCCTCATCCAGGGCGCCACCCTGCTCACCGGCGAGGCGGGCTCCGCGGCCTTCACCTTGGCCACCGACGTGCGTGTGGTGCAGGGCGTGATCACCGAAGTGGGCCGGCTGCAGCCTCAAGCTGGCGAAGCCGTGGTCGACGCGCGGCACCACGTGCTGTACCCCGGCTGGGTCAACACGCACCACCACCTGTTCCAGACCGTGCTGAAGAACGTGAGCGCGGGCCAGGGCGTGCCGCTGATGCCCTGGCTGGAGGCCGTGCCCTACGCCTACGGCCCGCACATCGACGAAGAGGCCTTGCGTGTGGCCGCCACCCTGGGCATGGCCGAACTGCTGCTGTCGGGCTGCACCACGGTGGCCGACCACCACTACCTGTTCGGCCCCGGCATGGGGCACAACCCGGCCGAGGTGCTGTTCGATGTGGCCGACCAGCTGGGCCCGCGCTTCGTGCTGCTGCGCGGTGGGGCCACGCGCACGCGGCCCTTCACCAGCGAGCAGCACCTGCCCATGCCGCATGAAAGCCTGGACCAGATGCTGGCCTCGCTGGAAGACACCGCCGCGCGCTGGCACCAGGGCGGGCCCGAGGCCATGCGCAAGGTGGTGGTGGCCCCCACCACGCCGTTCTACTCCAGCAGCCCCGATGAACTGCGTGAGCTGGCCCGCGCCGCGCGCCGCTGGGGCCTGGGCCTGCACACCCACCTGTCGGAAACCACCGACTACGTGCGCTTTGCGGCCGAACGCTGGGGCATGCGCCCCGTGCACTGGTGCGCCGAGCACGAATGGATCGGGCCCGACGTGAGCTTCGCGCACATGGTGCACCTGGACGACAGCGAGATCGCGCTGTGCGGCCAGACCGGCACCGCCATTGCGCACTGCCCGCAAAGCAACGGCCGCCTGGGCAGTGGCGTGGCACCCGTGCAGGCCCTGCACGCCGCAGGGGCGGTGGTGAGCGTGGGCGTTGACGGCGCGGCCTCGAACGAAGCCGCCGACATGGTCAGCGAGCTGCACGCGGCCTGGCTGATCCACCGGGCCCACAAGGGCGCAGGCGCGCAGGACGTATCCACCCTGGTGCACTGGGCCACGGCCGGCGGGGCGCGTGCCCTGGGCTTGAACGCCGTGGGCCGCATCGCCCCCGGGCAGCAGGCCGATCTGGCCCTGTACAGCCTGCACCACCCTCGCTACGCCGGACACCACGAACTGGCCACCGCGCCCATCACGGCGGGCGGCAGCCCCCACCTGAAACACCTGTGGGTGGCCGGCCGCGAAGTGGTGCGTGACGGCGCCATCCCGGGCCTGGACCTGAACGAATGGCTGGACCGCGCGCGCCGCGTGGTGCAGCGCCTGCAACACCTGAAAGTGAACTGACATGCTGACCACCCGACAACCCGTGCTGCGCAACTTCTGGTACGCCGTGATGCCTTTGTCCATGCTGAGCGACGGCCCGCAACCCTTCACCCTGCTGGGCGAAAAGATCGTGCTGTTCCTCGACGAGCACGGCGAGCCCGCCGCCCTGAAAGACCGCTGCTGCCACCGCACGGCCCAGCTCAGCAAGGGCTGGTGCGAAGGCGGCAAGGTGGTGTGCGGCTACCACGGCTGGACCTATGACCGCAGTGGTGCGGTGGTGCGCATCCCGCAGTACGAATCAGGCCGCGACATCCCCTGCCAGTTCAAGACCACGGCCTACCGCTGCACCGGCCGCTATGGCTACGCCTGGGTGTGCCTGGGCGAGCCGATCGACGACATCCCGCGCATCCCCGAGTTCGACGACCCGGGCTACCGCACCATCTTCCAGTTCTACGAAACCTGGGCCACCAGCGGCCTGCGCTTCATGGAGAACTCGTTCGACAACTCGCACTTCAGCTTCGTGCACCGCAACACCTTCGGCGTGGCGGCCCAGCCCGCGCCCAGCAAGTACCTGATCGAAGAAACCGCCCACGGCTTTTATGCCGAGACCGTGATCGACGCGGTGAACCCACCGCACCTGCGGCAAGTCAGCGGCGTGCAGGAGCCCATCACCACGCGCCACATGCGCAACGAGTGGTACCGCCCCTTTGCGCGCCGGTTGGACATCGAATACCCCAGCGGCATCCGGCACATCATCATCAACAGCCTGGCCCCCATCGACGACGGGCACATCCAGGTGGCGCAGTGGCTGTTCCGCAATGACACCGAGGCCGACTGCCCGGCCCAGCTGCTGATCGATTTCGACCATGAGATCACACGGGAAGACAAGGTCATCATCGAAAGCACCGACCCCGACGCGATGGTCGACACCAGCCGCCATGGCGTGGAGTATTCGATGGCCTCGGACAAACCGGGCATGATCATGCGCCGCCAGCTGCTTGCCCTGCTGCGCGAGCACGGCGAGCAGGAGGTTCACGCCGGCAACGTGGCCAGCCAGTCGACCAGCACGGCCTGAGCGGCCCGCTCCAGGGCGGGGCCCAGCTGCCGGGCCTGTTCGCGCAGCAGCGGCACACTGATGCCCGCTGCGCCCAGCTCGGCCGTGTGGCCGATCAGCCAGCGCTCGAAGGTGCGCACCTCGGCCTCGGGGTGGAACTGCAGGGCCAGCACCTGCGGGCCCATGCTGAAGGCCTGGTGCGGGTACAGGTCAGAGGCCGCCAGCCACTGCGCGCCAGGCGGCAAATCGAAGGTGTCGCCATGCCAGTGCAGCACGGGCACGCCCTGCAGGTGGCGCAAGGGCGACTGCAAGCCGGCGGGCGTGAGGTGCAGCTGCGCAAAACCGATCTCCTTGCGCCCCCCGGGGTACACGCGCCCACCCAGGGCCTGCGCCATGAGCTGTGCGCCCAGGCAGATGCCCAGGGTGGGGCGCCCCGCCTGCAAGCGCTGCTGCAGGGCTTGCAGCTCGTCGTGCAGGAAGGGGTAGCGGTCGCTTTCGTACACGCCAATGGGCCCGCCCAACACCACCAGGCACTCGGCCTGCTCGATGGCGGGGCCCACGGCATCGACCCCGGCCTGCAGGCAGGTGATGCCATGGCCGCGCTGGCGCAGCACAGCCTCGTAACTGCCCAGGTCTTCAAAGGACAGGTGCTGGATGACGGTGATGTGGGCGGGCATGCCAACAGCTTAGCGCAGGGCCACGCGGGGGAAATCGACCGGCACGTCGAAGGCCACGTTCACGTAGTTGGTGAACAGGTTCAGCGCCACATGGGCCAGGATCTCCATGACGTGTTCGTCGTTGAAGCCCACCTCGTGCAGGGCGGCCACATCACCCTCGGTGATCTGGGCGCGTTGCTCGACCACCTTCAGCGCAAAGGTCAGGGCCGCCTGGGTGCGCGGCTCGGCGCTCAGGCCCACCTGGGCCTGGGCCATGGCCTCGGGACTGACACCGGCATTGCGCCCCAGCACGGTGTGGGCGGCCAGGCAGTATTCACAGCGGTTGCGGTTGGCCACCGCCACCGCGATCTGCTCGCCCAGCGCGGCGCCCAGCGTGCCCTGGCCCAGGGCGCCAAAGGCCGCCCACATGCTCTGCAAGGCAGCGGGTGAATTGGCCACGGCCTTGAACATGTGGGGCGTGGCGCCAAAGGCCTGGTGCACCTGCTGCAGCAGGACCTGGCTGGTGGCGGGGGTGCGGGTGGTGTCGAGGTTGATGCGGGGCATGAGAAAGCTCCTTGGGGGTTGAAAGAGCCTTCAGTGTCTGGCGGGCCATTGAATGAAGAGATACATTTCATTCATCAAACATGCCACTTCGTTCAGACATGCCCCCTTCAGCGTCCATCGACCGGCTCAGCGGCTTGCTGATGCGCTTTCCGGTGTCGGCCCACCTGCACCACAACGGCCCGCTGTGCGGCCTGAACCACTTCGATGCGGCACTGGGCCACGGCTTCCTGCATGTGCTGCGCCGCGGGCACCTGAAGGTCACGCACCCCGGGGCGCGCGAGGTGCCCACGCAGTTGCTGGTCACCGAGCCCACCTTGCTGCTGTACGCGCGCCCCTTCACGCACCGCTTCCACAACCCGCCCGCCGAGGGCTCCGATTTCACGTGCGCGCAATTGCATTTCGACGGTGGCGCGCAGCACCCCCTGGCCATGGCCCTGCCGCCCCTGGTGCTGGCCCCACTGGCGCAGGTGCCAGGCCTGGAGGCCAGCCTGCAGCTGCTGCTGGCCGAAACCGCGCATGTGCGCTGTGGCCAGCGGCTGCTGGCCGACCGGCTGTTCGAAGTGGTGCTGCTGCAGTTGCTGCGCTGGCTGCTGGACCACCCGGCCACCCCGGGCCTGCCCGCCGGCCTGCTGCCGGGCCTGGCGCACCCCGCCCTGGCACGCGCCCTCACGGCCATGCACGAGCACCCGGGCCAGGCCTGGCACCTGCCGCTGCTGGCCGAACTGGCGGGCATGTCGCGCACGCGGTTCGCCACCGAGTTCCATGCCGTGGTGGGCCAACCACCCGCCGACTACCTGGCCGACTGGCGCATGCGCCTGGCGCAGCAGGGGCTGCGTGCCGGGCGCAGCGTGAAGGAGCTGGCCGATGCGCTGGGCTATGCCAACGCCTCGGCCCTGTCACGGGCCTTCAACGCGCGACTGGGGTGTTCGCCGCGCGCCTGGGTGTCGACCCTCACTCGGTCTTGAACACCGCCATGGCCGACACCAGTTCCTGGGCTTGATGGCTCAGGCTCTGCGCGGCGGCAGCGGCTTCTTCCACCAGCGCGGCGTTCTGCTGCGTGACCTGGTCCATCTGGCTCACGGCCTCGCCCACCTGGTGCACGCCCACGCTCTGCTCGCGCGAGGCACCGCTGATGCCCTGCATCAGGCTGGCCACTTCGGCAATGGCCTGCACCACGCCCTGCATGGTGCCGCCGGCCTGCGCCACCTGGGCATTGCCCTGCTCCACGCGCTCCACACTGTCGGTGATGAGCTGCCGGATCTCACGCGAGGCCGTGGCGCTGCGTTGCGCCAGCGAGCGCACTTCACTGGCCACCACCGCAAAGCCTCGGCCCTGCTCGCCCGCGCGGGCCGCTTCCACCGCGGCGTTCAGCGCCAGGATGTTGGTCTGAAAGGCAATGCCGTCGATGGTGCCGATGATGTCGGCAATGCGCCGTGAGGCCTCGGTGATGCCGCGCATGGTCTGGATCACCTGCTCGACCGATTCACCGCCCTCGCGGGCCACCTGCGAGGCCTTCAGGGCCAGTGCATTGGCCTGGTTGGCATGCTCGGCGTTTTGCTGCACCGTGGACGACAGCTCGTCCATCGACGCGGCAGTCTGCTGCAGGGCACTGGCCTGCGTTTCGGTGCGCTGGCTCAGGTCCTGGTTGCCTTGCGCGATCTGGGTGCTGGCGGTGGCCACGCTGTCGGCCGCCTGGCGCACACGCCCCACCAGATCGGCCAGCTGCTGCTGCATGCTGCGCATGGCGTCGATCATGTCGCCCACTTCGTCCCCCCGGGCGGCCGGCAGCCGCACGTGCAGATCGCCAGCGGCCATGGCGCGCATGGCATCGCGGGCCTGCAGCACCGGGCGGGCCACCGACGTGGCCATGCGCGCGCCCACCCACAGGCCGAGCAAGGTCATGCCCAGCCACACCGCGCCCATGATGTAAGCCGCACGCTGGAACACGGCATCGCCCTTGGCACTGGCCTGTGTGGCGCCATCGGCATTGAGCTTGACCAGCTGCGTGATGGCGTCGACCATGCGTGCATCGTGCTCCTGGGTGGGGCCATGGAGCATGCGCAGTGCACGCTCGGTTTCGCCCTCGGCACTCCAGGCCAGCAGCTTCACGCGCAGGCCCCGGCTCACGCCCCAGGCCTGCTCGAACTCTTCGATCAGGGTGAACTCTTCGGGCGAATGCGAGAGGTCTTTCATGCGCGCCACGCGCTGCTGCACCGCGGCGTCGAGCACTTTGAGCTGCTCGCCCACACGGGTCTTGTCTTCGGGTGTGTCGGCCAGCACGTGCTGGTAGCGCAGGCTTTGCATCTGGCCCACATGGGCATTGAGCTCGCCCACGGTCTGCACGCTGGGCAGCCAGTTCTGAGCGATGTCGGTGGACTGCTGATTGATCAGCCGCATCTCGAGAAATGCCATCGCGCCCTGCACGGCCGCCAAGGCCAGCACCAGCATAAAACCTGCCTGCACCCGGGTGCGCAAACGCGCACGTGACCACCAAGCTCCCATGGCCTCCACCTCTGCTGTGTCAGAGCCTGGCACCCTGCCGCGGGCGCCCAGGCTCTGTGAGGGGCAAGCGGCTCCCCTGGCGTGGTGGGGACGTGTGTTTTTATCGGCGGGCCAATTCACAAACCTGAGGGCTCTGATGGGGTAGCCCCTCGCTCACCAGGGCCTTTCAGCTCGGCGGCCTCACGCTCCGGAGGAAATGCTGCCGACAACCCACCAGCCATTGAGGCCCAAACTCACAGGAAGTGCTCGCTGAAGTTTTCGCTTCAGATGCAAAGGGATCACTTGACCCAACGAAGGGATGCGCAGCAGAGCGCCACAGCTACCATCGAAAGCATTTGCGGATATCTCCCCGCGCACGCTGTTGGTCGAGTGGTACGCCGATTCATCCCCACGTGCGTGGGGAATACTGCTGCGAATCAGCGTCAGGCCACAGGTACACCGGTTCATCCCCACGCACGTGGGGAACACTGATGACGCACCCACCCGATGAATTCCTCCCGCGGTTCATCCCCACGCACGTGGGGAACACATCATCGAGGCCATCGTGGGCACCGCCATCGGCGGTTCATCCCCACGCACGTGGGGAACACCTCAGCCTTCCCTCCACCAAGCTGCCCGAGCACGGTTCATCCCCACGCACGTGGGGAACACGCCCTCGATGTTCGACAGGTCGGCCACCACCAGCGGTTCATCCCCACGCACATGGGGAACACTTGTGAGGTCGCTGACTGGGATTATTGGTCTCCGGTTCATCCCCACGCACGTGGGGAACACGGCGCTTTTCTCCGTGAGTCTGTTGATTCCTGCGGTTCATCCCCACGCACGTGGGGAACACCAACTCTCCTTTGGTTGGCAGCCGTGCGTGCCCGGTTCATCCCCACGCACGTGGGGAACACTGTACTGGGCATGGTGGCTGCCAGGCATAACACGGTTCATCCCCACGCACGTGGGGAACACCACTGATCGTTGCCCCGCTTTTGCCGGGGGTGCGGTTCATCCCCACGCACGTGGGGAACACTAGAACGGGATGTAGTCGGCGTGGTCCCAGACCGGTTCATCCCCACGCACGTGGGGAACACGTGGATTGTGTAGCGTTACCTTCATGCCATCACGGTTCATCCCCACGCACGTGGGGAACACCGCAGCACATCGCTTTCTGATCGCTCTGAATCCGGTTCATCCCCACGCACGTGGGGAACACATTCACCACCAGGGTGTGCCCAAGCGCTCCACCGGTTCATCCCCACGCACGTGGGGAACACTCCAGCACTGGCCGGTTCGCTGAGCGCCGCTACGGTTCATCCCCACGCACGTGGGGAACACAGGAATGCCGCCAATCATCAAACGCCGGGGGACGGTTCATCCCCACGCACGTGGGGAACACGACACCAGCGAGGACCGCAGCCCGCTCGACACCGGTTCATCCCCACGCACGTGGGGAACACATCATCACGGCCAACGACATCAAGGTGCAAGCCGGTTCATCCCCACGCACGTGGGGAACACTTGGGAGACAGGCTGGGACCGAACCGATCCTCCGGTTCATCCCCACGCACGTGGGGAACACGATCGACGGGGTGCTGAAGCAATACAAGGACGCCGGTTCATCCCCACGCACGTGGGGAACACGCCGCCCACAACGTCCGCGCCGCGCGCATCTGCGGTTCATCCCCACGCACGTGGGGAACACTGACTGGCGCCCTGCGGCAAATAGTTGCCTGCCGGTTCATCCCCACGCACGTGGGGAACACTGGCTGGCAGGCGAGCAGTGGAAACTGCAGGCCGGTTCATCCCCACGCACGTGGGGAACACCTCGCGCAGGTAGCCCAGGTAAGCCTCGCCATCCGGTTCATCCCCACGCACGTGGGGAACACGCGAAGGCGTCACCGGCCAGCATCTCGCGGGCCGGTTCATCCCCACGCACGTGGGGAACACTGAAGGCATCGCGGGCAAACATGTGTTCATCGCGGTTCATCCCCACGCACGTGGGGAACACACGCGGGTGGCGTTGTCCAGGGTGTGCGGGGTCGGTTCATCCCCACGCACGTGGGGAACACATCGCTTGCACCAGGTCGTCGCCGTGGTGCTCCGGTTCATCCCCACGCACGTGGGGAACACGGTTGAACACGAAATCACCGATGGCCGCGCCCACGGTTCATCCCCACGCACGTGGGGAACACCTGCTGCTTGAGGTCGTCGGCCGTGGTCAAACCGGTTCATCCCCACGCACGTGGGGAACACGTCTGCAGCTGCGACGTCGGCGGGCTCACGTACGGTTCATCCCCACGCACGTGGGGAACACTCAAGCAAGTGCCTCAGCACCTTGCCGCACTGCGGTTCATCCCCACGCACGTGGGGAACACTTCGGCGCACTCTTCGGTCAGCTCGCGCGGCTCGGTTCATCCCCACGCACGTGGGGAACACGCACACGCCGCACTCAGCGGCTCCGCAAAACGCGGTTCATCCCCACGCACGTGGGGAACACATGGATTCCTTGGTCACCAGCTTGCCGGCCGACGGTTCATCCCCACGCACGTGGGGAACACTCAAACCCCCGGCACTTCTCGCAGGGCGTGACCGGTTCATCCCCACGCACGTGGGGAACACTTTTTCAAAGAGCAGTCTGACGGCTACAAGGCCGGTTCATCCCCACGCACGTGGGGAACACGCCCGGGATGGCCACGGGCACCGGCTTGCCCGCGGTTCATCCCCACGCACGTGGGGAACACACCACCAGCAACACTGCGGGCGGCCCGGCTGACGGTTCATCCCCACGCACGTGGGGAACACTGCCAGCACCCGCACGAGCTGGTGGTGGAGAACGGTTCATCCCCACGCACGTGGGGAACACACGTGGAAAACCTGTGGACCGCCCTCAAGACCCGGTTCATCCCCACGCACGTGGGGAACACCGTTGGAACACGGCCACCAGCTCGCCAAGCGACGGTTCATCCCCACGCACGTGGGGAACACAAAAGCGCGCTCGTTTGCAGCGGCGCGGGCGTCGGTTCATCCCCACGCACGTGGGGAACACCGGCAGGTAGGTCTTGCCAAAGAAGCGGAACTCGGTTCATCCCCACGCACGTGGGGAACACTTGAGAAACTGAATGCGGGGCCCCGTCACGGCCGGTTCATCCCCACGCACGTGGGGAACACCGCGTCGGCGTCACCGGCTCCGGCTCGGGGAACGGTTCATCCCCACGCACGTGGGGAACACATGAGATGGAGGAAAGCCAGACCGGCCCCGATCGGTTCATCCCCACGCACGTGGGGAACACGGCATGCCCATGAACCGCGCCCGGTTGTTGAACGGTTCATCCCCACGCACGTGGGGAACACTTCCTCGCCACGACCAACAGCCCACACCACCACGGTTCATCCCCACGCACGTGGGGAACACCTGATGAGAATGTCTCGGGGGCGGCAGGTCCGCGGTTCATCCCCACGCACGTGGGGAACACTTCACGCTCACGATCACGGGGGGAATGGCACCCGGTTCATCCCCACGCACGTGGGGAACACCGGCGGATGCGGACGCTTTCCAGGTTGGTGTGCGGTTCATCCCCACGCACGTGGGGAACACACAGGCCGCCCGCGCCATGTGAATTCCATGGTCGGTTCATCCCCACGCACGTGGGGAACACTTCTTCTCGCACTCAGGCTTCCACCTGATCACCGGTTCATCCCCACGCACGTGGGGAACACAACGTCACCTGCGCGGCCGCGATCACATCGCCCGGTTCATCCCCACGCACGTGGGGAACACGGTCAGTTCCTTGTGCATGATCCAGCCCGACACCGGTTCATCCCCACGCACGTGGGGAACACTAATAAGTCTGGTTTTGAGGGACTGAGGGGGGCGGTTCATCCCCACGCACGTGGGGAACACAGTCCGCACCCTGGGCAGTACATATAAATGCACGGTTCATCCCCACGCACGTGGGGAACACGCTGTCAAGACCGAGCTGACCGACAACCCACGCGGTTCATCCCCACGCACGTGGGGAACACGTCTTCGCGCACCTCGTAGCACTCGCGTGTGGTCGGTTCATCCCCACGCACGTGGGGAACACTCACATCAGAGGACATCGTGTCCATGACGCCTCGGTTCATCCCCACGCACGTGGGGAACACTGCGGCCAGCATCGGGGTACATCGAGGAAATGCGGTTCATCCCCACGCACGTGGGGAACACAGTGGAACCGGCTGTCACCGGGCACCTGCACGGCGGTTCATCCCCACGCACGTGGGGAACACACTTCCTCTATCCCATTGATTTCAATGAGAAATTTCGGCCTCTGATTTTCCACCAAATCAGCAGGCCATTCCGGTTTGTTAAAGATCAGCGCGGCGTGCGCTCAGCCTCAGGCAAGAAACTCACCAACTGAACGCCGTCATACTCGACCGGAATCCTTCGGTTCGCACCAGTGGTACGAACCTCGAACCCCAGTTCATTCTTGGCTCGCCAAGCCATCACCGCATTCCCGTCACCAATGCCCTCAACAACCTGCTCCCAGATGTTCTCTCGCACTTTTCGGGAATAAGTGCCAACGTACACCCCCGCTCGTACTTCGAGCAGCCAAACCGCGAGGCGTCCACGCAAACGCGGTGGTGCGTTCTCAAGCACGATGACCAGCATCACCCATGCTTTCTGGATTTGGCAGCGCTGGTCTCACCGCTTCAGGGTGCGGAGCGGGAGGGCTGATGTCACCTGCTGCAAGCACTTCCTCGATGTCGGGAATGATGCGCTCAAGCAAACGCGTTTGCCTGAAGACATCTCTGCAGGCATGTCTCACGGCACGATCGGCCATGGCCGGCTTGGCCGCGGCCACCTTGAACGCCACAGGCACCACCGTCTCAAACTTGTAGAGATCGGCGATGTCATACACAAAGGACAGCGGCTTGCCCGTGTGGATGAACCCCACAGCGGGGGCATACCCCGCAGCCAGTACGGCGGCTTCAGTCACACCGTACAGGCATGCCGTGGCCGCAGACAGGCAACGATTGGGCAGATCAGAGGCGTCCCATGATTCAGGGTCATAGTCTCGCCCCTTCCAGGTCACACCGAATTTCTGCGCAAGCAACTGGTATGTCTTGCGCACCCGGGCACCCTCGATGCCACGCAACTGCTCAACGCTGCGCCGCTGGGGTGGCTCTTCTCCGAACCGCATGGCGTACATCTTGCGCACGACCTTCAGCCTGAGGTCATCGTCTAAAGCCAACTTGGCCTGGTAGAGCAGCCGATCAGAGCGAGCTCCGCCAGGTTGGCCAGACGAATAAACACGCACGCCTGCTTCGCCAACCCACACCAGCAAGGTGCCCACGCGTGCAGCCAGGGCAGCAGCGCGATGCGACACACGAGTGCCTGGCTCCAACATGATGCAAGCGACTCCGCCCACGGGCACATGTGTCAGCACCTGCCGAACGCGCTCGCCACCACAGTCCACGACGACAAAAGCGCCATCCACGACGTCGATCTCACCTCTTTCGATGAAAATGACCGAGAGCCGCTCCTTGATGGGGATGGGCTTGAGCGGGGGGAGCAGCTTTCCGTCTGTCATGGGCCAACACGCGGTGGCGACTCAGCAATAGACATCACGCGATTGCAGCCACGGTCAGCAGACCGCAGCCGAACGCTTTTGCGGGACCGACTCCAGCGCTCATGGCGCTCAACAAACGCGAGGGATCTTGAACCGAAAGAATCCCGTCATAACAGGCACGTTGAAACTGAATCAACGACTGCCCCGAGCGTGACACCACAAAGTCACTGTCGGTCACCAGTGCCATCTCGACTGCGAACCCCAGTTTTGTGCCCTGCCGGGAAAGCCAGTCCAGCTGTTCCGTCTCCTGCACAATGCCCTGGCGCTTACCATCTCTTGTCACTGTGGGATTCGCGACTAACCTGAAACGGCGTTTAGCGTTCAGTTCAAGCAACCTCGCAGGATCCCAAGTCTTGACCTCCGGTTCTCGCGCAAGGTAGCCAGGCAGAGAGCATAGAAAGCTCCAGTCTGGCGCAGACTCAGATTGAACCAGAACAAGGGGTGCGCGAGAGGCGGAAGCGGGCTCGACTCGCCACAAAAACCTGCCGGGTTTTTCATCGCTGTTCGACACGAAAGCTCGACTCAGGGTGCGATGCATGTCGTACACATCCCCCAGATCACGTCGCGCAGCAGCGCTCCTCAGCTCAAGAGAAAGACGGGTCAGGTGCATGCTGCGCCCCCAATTGAATGTGCAAGGACCTCACAAAGCGGGGGCCAAAGCGACGAATGGCAAAAGGAGCGACCGGCTGATCCAAACGGATTGCCCCCTCTGCCTGATCTTCCACGAGCAAGCGATGGACAGAAGCCTCATTGCCCCCACACAACTTGGGCCAAGTGGACAAGGCCTGTTGCAACGGCAGACTTGATACGGCATCAGGCAGCGGAACAGGCTTGGACGGCACACAACTCTTTCGCCCCAAAGACAAGGGCCAAACGGGTTGCCACAAGGCCTCTGCGACCACATCAAGTAACAGGCGATCACCCTCAAGACCGACCAAGAAAACAGCGTCAGCAAGATAAAACCGCGGGCTGACCACGGTTCTGTTGAGATCTACTTTGCCTGTCGCCGCCATGATGCCTGTTGCCGTCTGATAGTCGCGCATGGGTACGCCTTCACGATCAATTCGGACCCCCATGCGCAGCGCAGCCAGATCATCGATGGGTTCAGCACGATCGCGCCCCAAAGCAGCGCAGATCAGCCCGATCACGCCAGACTTGGATGGTTCGAGTTGGGTGTCGCGTTCATCAAAACGGCTGGTAGTGCCCCACGATTGCATGGGGCCTTGCAGCCGCATCAAGAGCGTTGCCATTTCAGGCTCCCAGGTTCTTTGCTGCAAGTTGGCGTGCCTTCTGAGCCAGTTCAATCAGCGATGCAGCAGATGTACCTTTTTCGGATGGCCATTGCCCAGAAAGGTCCAGCCAGACCCACGCGTCATCTGGATGCCCGTAAACCTTGCCCAGTTTGTCGTCGTGCTCAGCAAGCCCCTTGATGGACTGGTCGCTGTATGAAGCATCTGATCTCGGCTGCACCGGCTTTTCAAAAGCATTGGCCAGACTCATGGGTGAGGCATGGCGCAGGCAGACGCCGACAAACTGCGGCATGTTGTGCGCCGCGAAAGTGTTCTGTTTGCCAGAGGGAATCGCTCGCACCATCGCGTGCGTGAACGCCTCCACGGCAGACAATGCCAACGCCTGATCGCCCTGGAGATTACTCACCAGCTTGGCAACATCCAGCGCGGCATAACGGTACAAGGTGGCCGAATTGAATTCGATCTGACCAATCATGTCGGCACCAGCGCCATCATCGTTGTCAGGCACGTCATCGACCGCGGTGAAGTAGTCGAATTCGCGTGTGACTTTGTGCGTGCTGATGGCGTGAGCAACCTGACATGCCGCGTCCTTGTTGACGGAAGGCAGGTCAGCGAGCATTCGCCCAAACAGCGCCACATCGACTGCCTTGCCCCCATCCAGGATGGACTTGGCCTGATCGATCACTTCTTTTGGCAGGCTGGATTTGGCGTCTTTCTTGGACTTTTTTTCGGCGCCGCCCAATACATCCCAGTGCTGATCAACCAGGGTGGCGAACGCACTGATCTCGCGCTCGCCCAGAAAAAGCAAGTACTCCGTCTTGCCACCATCTTTCAGCTTGAGTCCGGCCGCGGCCAGCGCAGCTTCGATTTTGCCCGCAGTCTCCTCGGCCGGCCGGTGGGGCAATTTATCTTGCAGCAACTGTTTCAGCTTCATGGTGCGAACACCCATGAACTCTTCCGGCAACAGTGATTGGCTGCGCGCCACATCACGAACGGCTCGCTTGAAGCACTGGCTGCTGACACGTGCACGGCGATGGCCGCCGAACAAAGCATCTTTGGGAGCACCAGTGTCGTCGCGGTTGAGATTCGACGGGGCAAAGTTCTGGATCAAATGGAATTCAAGAAAAGCGCTCATGTGGATCTCCCTCAATTGGTCATGGCTTCATCAGATGGCAAGCTGGCAACGTAGAAATCACGTGCCCATCGTTGTTTGGTCTTGTCGATATTCGATGACATGGGACTCAACCATGTGGCCAGGTCATGCAACAGTTGCCTGTAGTCCAGCCCAACATCAGCTGAAGCAAGCAAGGCGATGACCTGTCTCAAATGCTCAAGCACAGAGCCTTCGTCTGCTTCCAGCAAAGCGATGAAACGTCTCTCCAGACTGCTGCTTCGGCCCTCGTTTCGGCGATCTCTCTGGAATTCACCAAAGGCGGCCGACAAGGTCTTGCCATCACTCTGTTTGGGATGCTTGGCATACAGTCCAGCAACTGCATACAGCGCCAGACGGCGACCGTCTTGGGCATGCCATTCTTTGGCCACAAATGGCTCCACCAGCGGCAGTGCCTTCAGGTACATGCCAGGCTCAAAGGCGAGGCTGTGGCGCAGCACAGCCAACGGGCCGCGATCCCTCTTGTTGTTCAGTTCAATCAGGTAGTGAATGAACCGGTCTTCTCGGGTGGTCATGCAGAAACCTCCTTGTGAGTTGCTGGTGCTTCCGTGCGGGGTACATGCTCTCGTAGCACAGACCAAAACAGCCTTTGAACCTTGGCCTCGGCAATGTAGGTGCTCGCGGCCTGACCAAGACTTTGCTGAAGTACTCGCCAAGCTGAGGTCGCTGCATCCCGAATGGCTTCGTGCCACAGACCTTCAGCTTGAGCAACTCGTTGTTGGCCGATGGCTTCCAACAGGTCACTGAGCACACGCTCCAAGTAGGCAAAGAATGTGTTACCCCACACACCAGAATCCAGGTACGCTCGCGCACGCTTGCGTGTCTCGGCGCTTTCGGGGTCAGGCATCGTGTGCGCCACGAATTTCACCGCCACCGAAGTGAGCGACTTGAATACCACTTCGGCCGTCTCGATTTGCGCTTTGAAGAAAATGGCCAACTCTGGTCGTTGGAGCAACGCGCTAGGCAGTGCATAGCGCTCCATGCGCCAACGCAGCAACTTGGCCTGATCGCTCGTCAACCCCGCCACAAGAACCGGTTGGTCAGCAGGCCCACCATCTCCCAGTTCAAATGCGATCTGGATGGCGTGGCTCAACACTGGTGGAGGCTTTCCCGCAGAGCCAGCAGACATCGTCAATGCGGGCAGGTCACGCCACAGCGCTCGTGCGTCTGAGAAGGTGAGCTTGACCAGGCTTGCCGAACCCTGCCTGTACGTGGTCATCGGGTCGAGTTCGTTTTCATCGTCTCCCAGCGCATAGCCCGCACCAAAGTGAATCCAACGGATGTGGGCACTTCCCTCGGGGATGAAAAGCACAGCGCGGGACTGCCGGGTGTACCGATCATTCGGCCCCGAGGCCAGTACCGGTGCACCTTTCAACTGAGCAATGGTCAGGGCCGGCCGCTCCCATGCGGGCAGATCTGGCTCTGCGTGATGGCGCGTGGGCGGATGCAGGTTCAGGCAAAGTGTTTGTCCCAGGTTGCCGCCCAAGGCCACAGTTGCCGCAGTGTTCACCAACGGGCCGGCCTTGTCCGCATCCCTGAAAGTCTTGACCAATCCACCCGGCGTGAATTGCAGAAACCCCAGCAACATGCGCGCAGCCTCTGCAAACCCAATGGCCTGGGGCTTGGCATCCAGTGCATGGTCAAACATCACGGGCGTGTTGCCATTGGCTGCCACCAGCGAGATCTGAGTCCAAGCTTTGCGTTTGTCCCGCGTCTCATCGGCTGCGGCCAAGGCCGCCACTTGCATGAAGGGTACTTCGGGATGGAACAGCCAGAACCGATCTTGAAAATCATCCAGGTAGCGCCGAATGGCCTCCAGAGGCAAGCCATCGGCATACCAGTCCACGCGATTGGACAGATCCCAGCCAGGCACATGGAGCGTCGCGGCCCTGTGGAGAATGGCCAGCAGCAAGCGATATTGCGCTACGACGTCCGTGGGTGACGTGTCAGCCAAAGCATCGATGTCGTTCGCCCGCTCGAATGTCGCCAGCAGGCCCAGGTGATGCAACTGGCCATCTTTCATGCGCACCGGCAGCCATGGCGAGTCGATCAGCGAGAAGTCTTTCATCTCACACCTACCTTTTTTAAGTTCTTGCATACAGCTTATCAAAGGATCAACGCATTGCGCAACAAGCAATTGAGACGGCCTGAGATGACACCCGTACACTCAGACATCCCTCATCTGGGATGGACCAGACCACCGCATGGCAAAGCCTTGGGTGGCAGTTTGTTCCCTGCGCGAGCAGGGCTGTTTGTGGAGGGGCTACGGCCCCTCCTGTTTTTCGTAGATCAGGCCTGTCGCGTGACAAAGCCTCAACCTCAGGGCGCCGATGTCATGGCACTGGTTCATCAGCGGCAACGGTCGGAAGTAGCGCAACAAGGGATGATCGTCAAAGGCAACGCATGCGGGCTTTGCCGTGAAATGCTGCACCACTGATTTGCGCGAAACCTTGATCTGCCGCTGATACAAAGCCCTGGCCGCATCGTGACTGAGCGGCTCCTGTGGATTGATCCATCGATCATGGACACGCCACAGTCCGTCTTGCATCTCAACTGGTATCAAAGTGACCGTCTCGCGGCCTAAGCGTGTCTTGTTTTCTTCACCCAGCGGGCCGCCATCTTCGTTGCCTCTGGGCAAAGGGGCGTAGGCGTCATCAGGCCTGCGGCTGGGATCGATGCTGACATTCATCGCTTGCTGCTTATGGCTGCGATGCTCTGCGAGATGATGCCCAAAAGCCTCTTCATCGATGAACTTGCAAATCTCTGCGTCAAGATCATCTGGCAACGCCGGCTGGCTGTAGACCCACTGAACCAGGCGATCAATGTCGTCAGGTAAGTGCAAGACCTGCTCACGATTGAGACACACCCATGTGCACCCCAGGATGTAGGGCTGATAGACATACCCCCATGCCGTTGCCTTGAGATCGGGTAAGCGATCAGGACGCAAGCCTGCGACCGTCAGCCTCGCCTCCTTGTGCGCTTCTGGCCTCTTGCGCTGGTGACGGTGCAACCGCCCCGCACGCTGCAACAGCAGGTCGATGGGCGCCAAATCCGAAAGCATGAAGTCGAAGTCGATGTCCAGGGACTGCTCGGCCACTTGCGTCGCAATCAGCAAGGCCCGATCGGGCCTGTCTGCACCTTCGCCAAAAAGAGCCAATACGCGCTGCTCGATGCCACTGCGTTGATCTGCAGGGAATCGGGCGTGAAACAAGACCATCTGCACTGACTCATCCACTTGAGACGAAAGCATGGCGTAGAGCGCCTGTGCACGATCTACTGTGTTCACGATGACGGCACCACACCCTCCGTGCGCGAGCTGCTCAACAGCTGATTCGCACAGTGCTTCAAGGCCTTCGTGCACACCTTCCAAATGAATCGGAGAAAGAGCCCTCGCCTTGAAGTGCTCAGTGCGACACCCCGAATCATCTGCAATCGCCACCCGCGGGTAAGCCTTTTCCGGGATGCTCTCCGGCTCGACACCCCATGCCTTGAGCAATTCATGCTTGCGAGATCGGGGCAAGGTGGCGCTCATCAGAATGACCGAGCTGCCCACAGCTTTCAGCCACATCAGCAACGCATCAATCAAGGTGGACGTGTAGGTGTCGTATGCATGAACTTCATCGAGCACCACAACCCGATTGCTCAACCCCCACAAGCGCACGAAATGGTGCTTCACGTTCATGGTGGCCAGAAGTGCCTGATCAACGGTGCCAACGCCGTACGCGGAGAGCAACGGACGTCTGCGCTGAGACAGCCAGGCTGATGCACTGATGCTGTCGCCTGCAGAATCGTTGATGCCACGCAACTGCTGCACATCAGCGTTCATGGCGGCGCCACCATGGACCAGCTGCAGGTCCAGGTGAACATCGGCGAAGTTCTGAAGAAACCGATGGGCACGTTTGAACATGGCATTGCCTGTGGCTTGGGTCGGCAATGCCACGTAGAGCCCTCGGTGATGATTCGCCGCCTGCAGACGCAAATGAGCCAGGAAAGCCATTTCGGTCTTCCCTTCGCCCATGGGTGCTTCAACCAACATCAACGCAGGGCCCTTTGTCGATTGAAGCAGCTGATCGCCCGCCTCTTGTAAGGGACGCGGTGGCTTCGCAGCACCCAGAATTTGCTGAAGCAGGTCTGCGGTGGACGCATTAGTCCAGGGCTGCAGAGTTTGATACGTTGACCAGCCGATGCGCTTGAGCGCCGCAGTACCTCGCTCGATCCCATCTTGGTGATACGCAGATAAGTCGTCCAGCCGCTCACCCATCGGAAACCAATCGGGATTCGATGCAATCCAGTCCGCCGCGCTGGTCAAGCCCGCAAGCCAATTGATGGCAGGCAGGCTCAAGGCACCGGGCTCAGGGGAACCCTGTGGACTCAAGGTGAGCCAGTACGCATCCAGAACAGATTGGCGTGCCAGCGCCCATTCAGGCGGCTCCATCAGGTCCTGCGCGTTATTGCGATCAAGGCGCGAAAAATGGAATCCGTGGTGGGCACTGATGGCACACACGACGTCTTCAATCCACTTTCTATCAGCATTGATCTTGCCGCGCCAAGCCCTCTGCAAATGCACCGCCGTCGCCAAGTCATGCCGATCGAGCAAAGAGCGACTGCGGACGAAAGTCAACCCATGCGCTTCGTCGTGCTGCTGACCTGCTGACCATTTGGCCTGGAAGCCTGGGATCGCTTTGCCGAAATCGTGCAATCCAGCCGCAGCAGAGATCCATCGAACACAGTTCTGCTCCTGCAGACCGAATGCTCGGGCCGCCCACCGACGAGTTGCTTCAGGCTCAAACTGAAGCAATGCCTCGACTACCGCTGCCACATCCAACAAATGCGCCAGCAAGCCGTGGCCTGCACCATCACCGCTTTTTGCCCAAATGACACGGGCAGACGGCGAAAGGGTAGAAAAGCGGCGTAGGCTGGCGTGATGGTTCTGGAGATCCAAGCGTTACTCCCTGACCGAAGTTGCTTGGTTCATTTTGATGGTCCACAGGCTCGCTGGATGAGCCTTTGAGGGAATCTTCTGAATCCGGGTTCGAGAAGCCGGCTCGAACAACTTACCCCCGCGCCGCAATCCCCCGCAGCGCTTCCACGTAGTTCGCCACCGGCTGGCCGCCCGAGATCAGGTGCTTGCGGTTCACCACCACGGCGGGCACGGCGCGGATGCCGGCGTCAGCCACCATGGCTTCGGCTTCGCGCACGTCTTCGGCGTGGCGGCCGTCGTCCAGCAGGGCCTGGGCTTCGGCGGTGTCCAGCCCGGCTTCCTGCACGCAGCGCAGCAGCACGTCGCGGTCGTCCATGGCCTGGCGCTGGGTGTGGCAGGCGGTCAGCAGGGCCTGTTTCAGGGTGAGTTGTTCGGCCATGCCCTGCAGGCCGGCCCAGTGCAGCAAGCGGTGGGCGTGGAAGGTGTTGTAGATGCGGCCACGGCCTTCGGTGGCAAAGGCAAAGCCCACTTCGGCACCGCGCTGCGCAATGGTGACCCGGATCTGGGCCTGCTGTTCGGGCGTGCTGCCGTACTTCTGCGTGAGGTGCTCGGTGATGTCCTGGCCGCCCGGGGGCATGTCAGGGTTCAGCTCGAAGGGCAGGAAGTTCAGCGTCAGCTGGAAGCTGCCCGGCGCTTCGCGCTGCAGT
The DNA here is from genome assembly GCF_004310865.1 of Aquabacterium lacunae. Taxonomy (GTDB): domain Bacteria; phylum Pseudomonadota; class Gammaproteobacteria; order Burkholderiales; family Burkholderiaceae_C; genus Aquabacterium; species Aquabacterium lacunae. Next base: position 90,088 of record NZ_SIXI01000008.1, on the reverse strand, counting down.
TGCTGGATGGCCTGCAGCAGCCCATTGAGGCCGATGGCGCACCAGGGACAGGAAACGTCGGAAATGAAATCGATGTGCAGGGTGTTCATGGCGGGCTCCGTCAGGCCCGCCATTGTTGCCTCACTTGGCCAGTTCGGCGCGCATGGCGTCGATCACGGCCTTGTAGTCGGGCTGGCCAAAGATGGCGCTGCCGGCCACGAAGGTGTCTGCGCCCGCGTCGGCAATGCGGCGGATGTTGTCCACCTTCACGCCGCCATCGATCTCCAGGCGGATGTCGCGGCCCGAATCATCAATGATCTTGCGCACCTTCTCGGCCTTGCGCAGGGTGCTGTCGATGAAGCTCTGGCCACCGAAGCCGGGGTTCACGCTCATCAGCAGCACCACGTCCACCTTGTCGATCACCCACTCCAGCACGTCGACCGGGCTGGCGGGGTTGAACACCAGGCCAGCCTGCTTGCCTTCGGCCTTGATGAGCTGCAGGGTGCGGTCCACGTGGGTAGAGGCATCGGGGTGGAAGGTGATGATGTCGGCACCGGCCTTGGCAAAGGCCTGGGCCAGCGCATCGACCGGCTGCACCATCAGGTGCACGTCGATGGGCACCGGCGTGCCGTCGGCCTTGACGGCGTGCTTGCGCAGTGCCTGGCACACCATGGGCCCGAAGGTCAGGTTGGGCACGTAGTGGTTGTCCATCACGTCGAAGTGGATCCAGTCGGCACCCGCGTCGATGACGTTGCGCACTTCGTCACCCAGGCGGGCGAAGTCGGCAGACAGGATGCTGGGGGCGATGCGGTAGGTGCGGGACATGGAAAACCTCGGGGGCGGTGATGACGGCTCGGTGACACCGAGGCCTCTATTTTAGGAAACCCTCAGGCGCGACGCTGACTGACGCCCAAATGCCCTTTCCGCCCCCCGTCAGAGGGAGGCAATTCGCAAGATCTCCCGAGCCGATTTGCAACACTTTGCAAACACAAGGTTTCTAAAATGATCAAGTGGATTCGGAGGGATCCATTGCAGCCCGCCGCGGCTGCAGAGCGACTCACTCAACTCTTTAAAGAAACTTCCATGAGCATTCGCAAGACTTTCCTGATTGGTGCCCTGGCAGCCCTGTGCAGCGTGGCGGCCCAGGCCAATGACAAGGCCCCCGGCTCTGGCCCTAACCCCTACGTCGACTGTGGCATCGGCGCAGCCCTGTTCCCCACCGTGGGCTGGGCAGCTGTGACTTCGAATGTGATCTGGGACGCAGGTACCACCGCCGTGACTTCGGCGACCATGAGCCCCCAAACCTGCAGCGGCAAGAAGGTCGCTACCGCACTGTTCATCCGTGACAGCTACGAGCGTCTGGCCGAAGAAACCGCCCAAGGCCAAGGTGAGCACCTGGCCACCGCACTGAACCTGTTCGAATGCTCTGCCGCTCAGCAAGGTGCCGCCATGGTGGCCACCCGCGAAGCCATGGGTGCTGTGGTGACTCAACCCGGCTTCAACGCCCTGCCGCGCCTGGACAAGGCCGCTCGCTTCTACGGCGCCATGGAAGGTGCTGTGGCCAAGTCTTGCGCTGCCTGATCGCGGCGAGCTGACTGCAACCGCCCCCGACCGGGGGCGGTTTTTTGTTTCTGCGGTTTGCCTGATGCTTTTCCGTCCATTGAAAGCCCTTGAATCGAAGGGCAGGTTTCAAGCGCTGTTGCAGGTTGGTGTTTGGGTGCTGTGCGCTGGATTCAGCACAGGTGCTCACGCTGCCGAGTCTTCGGGGTCAGACGCCGCATGGCGACGACTTCTGCACCACGAGCCTGATGCCTCCAGCGCCACGGGTTGGCGCAGCGCCATCCACAGTGATCGCTTTTTTCTGGCTGGCGAGGTTGGCCGCACCGATGCCTTGGCCGAGCGCGATGCCACATGGCGAGCCATGCACGAGCCGTCGGATCCGGAAGATCCCGACGCGCACGCGCAGTGCAGATTCCCCGCCCGCAAGCTCTGGTTGGAACAGCACATGGGCCTTCAAACCCCCAAGGTGAATTGCCCTCAGTGGAGCAAATGGACGCGTGGACATGGCATTCGAAGCGTCAGCGTCGTGCTGGCAACAGGCTACCTGGGAAATCCGGCTTCGTACTATGGGCACACCCTGCTGAAGCTCAACCCGGAATCCTCGGCGCCCTTGACCGAACTGCAGGACCTCACCATCAATTTCGGCGCGATCGATACGCAGCGCGATGACCCCTTGTCTTACATCGTCAAAGGGGTGAGCGGAGGCTACGACGGGGGGTTCAGCAGCATCGAGTACTACGTGCATCGCAGTCAGTACGGAGAAGTGGAGCTGCGAGACCTCTGGGACTACGAATTGAACCTCCAGCCTCACGAAGTCGATCTGGTCACTGCGCACGCGTGGGAGGTGCTGGGACAGCGCTATACGTACTTTTTCTTTCGGCGCAACTGTGCGTACCGCATGGCTGAATTGCTGGAGATTCTGGACGGCATCGAACTGATTCCTCGCAACCGTCCCTGGACAGTGCCACAAGCCCTGCTGCAGCATGCAATGCAAGGACGTCGCGCCGATGGTCAGCCGCTGGTGCGCAACGTTCGGTACCTGCCTTCGCGTCAAAGCAGGTTCCATGATGGGTTCCGAGCCTTGAGCGGCAACGAGCAACAGCTGGTGCGTGAACTGGTGAACCGACAACTGACCCTGCACGACACCCCATGGATTCAGCAGCCCTTGGACACAAAACGCGCCGTGCTGGACACCGTGATGGACCGAGAGCTGTTCATGCAGGAACGAACCGATCGCAAACAGCAGCCCTCCTCAGCGCTGTACGCGGCGGCGCTGGCTGAACGGTATCGGCTGCCCCCCGGGAAACGCGACACGGTGGATCAACCGCGAACTGCCCCCCATGAGGGCCGATCTCCCGGTTTGCTGGAAGCTGGACTGCTTCAGGATGGGCGCGGCCAGACCGGTGCAATGCTTCGGTGGCGTGCAGCGTACTACGACCCTCTGGATTTCGATGCCGGTCACGTGGCACAGGGGGGCCTGACCATGATGGACGTTCGCACACGGCTGATCCGAGGGAAACTGTCTCTGGACCGCGCGCAACTGCTGGCAGTGGAAAGCGTGAATCCCGATGTGAGCGGTTTGAAAGGCGATCGGGGTGAGTCCTGGCGCATTCGCTTCGGCTTAGAACCCGTCCTGCCAGGAAGTGAAGCGCTGGTGGCACGGATGGAAGGGGACTGGGGCGTTGGTCGTCAGTTAAGCCCCTCGGTGTTCGTATCTGGGCTCGTCGGTGGCGCCGCACAATCAGCCCGAGAAGGCTCGGGACTGGGTTTCACGCGGCTGACCTTGAGCGCAGCCTGGCAAATCACACCTTCATGGCGCACTCGCTGGGCACTGGAAACACGCCACCCGGTTGATGCACGGACTTCACAGGTACAGATTGCCTCGACACAGTGGAGATGGCGCATCCATCGGCAAGCCGACATGCGCATCGAAACAGATCACATCCTCAAGCACCCGGACCGCGCAGTGGTGCGCCTGGGGCTGGGCTGGTATCACTGACCTCTGGAGTTCTGCCCGCCAATCCATCTGATGGCGCGAATGCTGTCGTACACAGGCCTTCCAAAGCCCGCCGCGTGCGGGCTTTTTTGCGCCCGGCACCCAATTGATACCATTTGGTATCACAATGAACTGAACAGTATCAATGAAAGGTTTCTGCCATGAACCTGCGTCGCTCCTGCGCCTGGATGCCCTGGATGGCTTCCGCCCTGCTGTGCGCTGCTGCCCCTGCCTGGGCCCAGTCTGATTTCTACCGCCGCAGCCTGCCGCCGGGCACCGAGGCCGGTGGGGTGGCGGGTGCTGCGGTGCTGCTGGGCCGCGCCTACCCGGGCTCGGACGAATCACGCCAGCGGGTGCTGCCCAGCCTGGAGTACCAGTGGGCCAATGGCTGGTTCGCGGGGGTGCAAAGCGGCGTGGGCTACAACGCGTCCAGACAGGCGGACATGGCCTACGGCCTGCGCCTGACGGCCGATTTCGGGCGCGAAGAAAAGCGCAGCGCGGTGCTGAAGGGGCTGGGCGATGTAGAGGCCCGCCCGCAGGTGGGCGCCTTCTTCAATGCCAGCCCGGTGCGCGGGCTGACGCTGCTGTCGGCGCTGCGTTACGGCAGCGGCAACGACCGCGACGGGCTGCTGGTGGACGTGGGCGCCAGCACCGGCTGGCCTCTGAGCCCCAGCTGGCGCCTGGGCGCGCAACTGGCGGCCACCTGGGCCAACGCGGCGCATCAGCAGGCTTACTTCGGGGTGGATGCGGCCCAGTCGGTCACCAGCGGCCTGGCCACCTACCGCCCGGGCGCCGGGCTGCAGAACGTGCGGGCCAGCGCCACGCTGGTGTACAGCGTGGCACCGCAATGGATCGTCAGCGCCGGGCTCACGCACACCGAGCTGCAAGGCGACGCCCGCCGCAGCCCGCTGGTGCGCGAGACCGGCAGCACCACCGGCCTGCTGACGGTGGGCCGACGGTTCTGAGTTGCGGGCCTGCGCGGTGCAGGCCCTGGCTCACCAGCCCAGCGTGCTTTGCGGCACCAGCCAGGGCAGGTCAATGTACTTGCGCTGGCGGTACAGCGCACGGCGCTTGGCCTGGGCGCTGTTGCTGGCCTTGTCGACCGTGTAGCTCACCCACTCGGTGTAGCGGTCGGTGAACTCGAGCGTGGAGTACCCGTTGCTGCTGCTGTTGAAACAGCGGATGTGCGGGTTGGCCTGCTGCAGCAGCGGGCTGGCCAGCCCCTGGATGATGAGCTTGCGCGTGGTGTCGTCGGCCTTGGCCAGCAGCATCTCACCCAGCGCGGACGACGAGACCGCCGGGGTCATGAACTCCACGCCCACGTGGTTGCTGACGTTCAGCGGGTTGATGTCGGAGAAGCTGTGCTTGATCTCGCTGGCCATGTGGGTGTGCAGATCGCCCGTGGCCACCACGAAGTTGCTGACCTTGGCCTCGCGCAGGGCGCCCGTGATCAGGGCGCGCTCGGCGGCAAAGCCGTCCCAGGCATCGACGTTGAAGGTGCTGAGGCTGGGGGCCAGGCCGCTGAGCGACAGGCGGCTGAAGAAGGTCTGGTTGCCCATGAGCTTCCAGGTGGCCTTCGACTGCGTCAGGCCTTCAAGCAACCAGTTCAGCTGCGTGGCGCCCAGCATGGTGCGGCCGGCCAGGTTGCCCTTGTTGCAGCCGATCGGGATGTAGCGGCCGAAGTAGTCGTCTTCACCGCAGGGGTGGGCGTTGCGGTAGGTGCGGTTTTCGATCAGGTTCAGGTCGAGGAACTGCCCGAACTGGAAGCGGCGGTACACGGGGCCCAGGGCCTGGTGCGGGTGGGTGGCCTGCGCATCGAAAGCCACGCGGGCGGGCACGTACTCGCTCCACGCCCGTTGCGAGTCGAGCTTGAGCTGCTTGAGCAGGGCCGGGCTGTTGCCGTAGGCGGGGTCGGTGGTGTAAGGGTGGTCTGGGGCGCCCAGGGTGTCGCGGGTGGTGTCCCAGTAACAGTCGTTGGCGGTTTCGTGGTCGTCCGGGATCTGGATGAAGGTGTGCTTTTCCAGCACGGCCTGCAGGAAGGGGTCACGCCGGTAGTGGCGGTAGATGGCGCGGTAGTCGGACAGGTTCAGGGCCACCAGGCCGCCCGACGGCAGCACCAGGGTGCGGTCGGCAAAGGGCAGGCTCTGGAAGCGCGGGTCGCCCGCGGTTTCGTAGATGAAATCGCCCAGGTGCAGCACGAAGTCGAGGCTGTCGTCGGCCGCCACCTGGGCCAGGGCGCCGTAGTAGCCGTTGGTGTAGTCCTGGCAGGTCAGCAGGCCGAACTTCAGGCGCTTGAGCGAGGCGCTGGCCGGCGGGAGGGTGCGGCAACGGCCCGTGCGGCTCACGGTGCGGTCGTAGATGAATCGGTAAAAGAAGGGCCCGCCGCTGGCCATGGCGGGCAGCTGGCCATGCAGGTCGAGCTTGACGGTGTGGTCTCGCTCGGGCGTGATCTCATGGGCCGGCACCTGCACCTGCACCAGCACGGTCTGGAAGGCGGCGTCCAGCGCCACCTGCACGAACAAAGGCTCACCGGCGCGCACGGCCTCGGGCGCGATGTGCGTCCACAGCATCACACCCGTTTCGCTCGGGTCACCCGAAGACACCGACAGGTCGAACACCCGGGCCGAATCGGTGCGCAGACCGGTGGTGTCCAGCGGCTGGGCGAGGTTGAAGAAGCTGGCGGCACGGGCCTGCCAGGTGACCAGACCCAGGCCCCCGGCAAGGGTGCTCAGGCCGAGAAATTGACGACGGTCCATCTGTGGAAACTCCCTGGAACAACTCGAATGACACCCTGCACGGGTTCTGTGAATTGTCGGTCACCTTCATGACAGCAGGGTCTTGCGGGAAACACTCGGGCAACAGGCTTTGCCTAGAATGCCCCGCATGAGCAGCCCCACCCGAACCACCCGCAACACGCACGGCGCGCACCTGACCGTGACGGTGCAACCGACCTATCTGGAGGAGCAAAGCGACCCCTCCCAGCACCAGTACGCCTGGTCGTACACCGTGACCATCGAGAACACGGGCAACGTGCCTGCGCAGGTGGTGGGGCGCCACTGGCTCATCACCGACGCCACCGGCCATGTGGAAGAGGTGCGCGGCCTGGCCGTGGTGGGCCACCAGCCCCTGATCCCGCCGGGCCAGAAGTTCGAATACACCAGCTGGACCCGCCTGAACACGCCGCACGGCCACATGCAAGGCACCTACTTCTGCATGACCGAAGACGCGCACTGGTTCGACGCCGAGATCCCCGTGTTCATGCTGGCCCGCGCGCATTCGCTGCACTGAGTTCCCGCATGGCGCCTGCTTCGGCGCCCTTTGAGAAAGGCCCCCTTCCGTTTTGACCGTCCCAGCACCCGCCCTCCTGAACCTTCCCCCCCACCCCGGCATTGACGCGCTGCTCTGGCACGTGCCGGTTCAGGCCAGCCGCGCCGAGCGGCACCTGTGGCTGATCGAGGTGCTGCGATGGGCGCGGCGAGGTGACGGCGGCGCGGCCTGGGCCTACCTGCTGCGCCAGTTCGAGGCGCAACCGGCCTTGCGTGCCCAGGTGGTGCAGCTGCTGCACGCCACCCTGCACGGCCTGCACCTGGAAGGCCTGCTGGCCGACCACGGCTTTGCACCGCGCGCGGCGTTCATGAACGAGCTGGGCGAGCGCCTGCGCCGCCGCCTCCTGCCGGCCAGCCCCGACACCGACGACCTGGGCACCCTGTTCGAGCTGCTGTTCGAGCCGGGGCCCGATGGCCATTGGCTGCAGGCCCTGGGGGACGATGCCTTGCAGGCGCTGGGACAGTTGCTGGCCGAGGCCTGGCACGCACGCGATGAGCCGCCCCACTGGCGCGAACCCCTGGCCAGCGCCATCGAGCTGCTGGCCACGCAGGTGCAGTCGGCCGGGCTGTCGCCCGAGCTGCGGGTGCGCCTGGGCCTGAACAGCCAGGAAGCCAGCCGAGGCTTCACGCAACTGGGCCGCACCGCGCAAGACCTGCGCGAGCTGATCGAGGCGGGCCAGCCCACCCACAGCCCCGAGGTGCTGCAGCAGGTGAACGCCCTGCGCGCCCTGATCGACGCCTGCGAGGCCCGCGCCAAGGGTGTGCACGAGCACCTGCAGGCCTGGGGCATTTCGGTGGACGTGGTGTTCCAGATCGACCAGATCAGCGCACGGTGCCGCCGCATGGAGGCGCTGCTGGCCTGGCTGCTGTCGCCCACACCGCATCGCGAAGGGCGCGAACTGGTGCTGGGCCTGCTGGCTGAAACCCGCCAGCGCCGCAGCCTGCGCGCCCTGTTCACCCAGCATTACGCCTTGCTGGCGCGGCAGGTGGCCGAGCGCAGTGCCGAAACCGGCGAGCACTACATCACCCGCGACCGTGCGGCCTACTTCGACATGCTGCGCCGTGCGGCCGGTGGCGGCCTGGTGATCGCGGGCACCACCTTCATGAAGTTCGTGGCGGGTGCCATGGGCCTGTCGGTGTTCTGGGCCGGCTTTGCCGCGGGCGCCAACTACGCCCTGAGCTTCGTGCTGATCCACCTGCTGCACTGGACGGTGGCCACCAAGCAACCGGCCATGACGGCCCCGGCCATGGCCGCCCGCCTGGCGCAGATGGACCGCCACGATCGGCTCAGCGACGAGCAGGTGCAGGGCTTCGTGGACGAAGTGGCCCACCTGCTGCGCTCGCAGATGGCGGGGATCGTGGGCAACCTGGCCGTGGTGATCCCGGTGGTGCTGGCGGTGCAGGCCCTGGCGCAGCTGGCCCTCGGCCACGGCTTGATCGGCACGGTCAAGGCCGAGCATGTGCTGCACGACCTGACCTTGCTGGGCCCCACCCTGGCCTTTGCGGCCTTCACGGGCACGCTGCTGTTTGCCTCCAGCCTGGTCGCAGGCTGGGTGGAGAACTGGTTCGTGTGGCACCGGCTGGACAGCGCGCTGCAATGGAACCCGGCCGCGCGTCGCTGGCTGGGCGTGGCCCGGGCCGCCCGCTGGGCCGCCTGGTGGCGCGAGAACATTTCCGGGCTGGCGGCCAATGTGTCGCTGGGCTTCATGCTGGGCGTGGTGCCCGCGCTGGCCACCTTCTTCGGCCTGCCCATCGAAGTGCGCCACGTGACGCTGAGCACCGGGCAGATTGCGGCGGCGCTGGGCACGCTGGGGCTGCAGGCGCTGCAGGCGCCGGCCTTCTGGTGGTGCGTGGCCGCCATCCCGCTGACCGGGCTGCTGAACGTGGGCGTGAGCTTCGTGCTGGCGCTGCGCGTGGCCCTGCGCTCGCGCGGGGTGCAGGTCAGCGAACGTGGCCGGCTGCTGCGCGCCCTGGGCCGGCGCCTGCTGCGCCAGCCGCGTCAGTTCTTGTTGCCCCCGTCGGCCTGATCGGCGTCCTGCCCCTCCTGCGGCGGCGGCTCGCCGCCCTTGCGCCCAGAAAACATCGTCCACCACACCAGAAACAGCAGCACGCCTAGTGCCGCCAAGGCTTCAAGCAGAATCAGGCCCATGATCGGTCGCAGTTCATTCCCTGGCGCGGCGCAGCCCGCCGCCCACGCATTGTCATCGCAAGAACACCGCCATGGCCGATCGGCCACTGTCGCCCCTGGGCCGGCAGGGCCAAGGCTCCTGCGCCGCGCGCTGAACGCCCTGGGCGTCTTGAGCCTGGCCGTGCTGGCCGCCTGCAGCAGCGTGTCGCTCAAGCACTCGCCACCACCCGCGCCTGCGCCGCAGCCTGGCAGCACGGCCACGCCCGGGCCCGCGCCCATCGTCGAGATTCCGACCGGCCCCACCTGGGAGCGCGGCAAGGCCCGCTGGGTGCAAGGCCGCTGGGCCGACGTGCCTGGCTGGCAGCAAGACCGCACCGCCGAGGTCTGGCCCGCGCTGTGGCGCGGTTGTGCCCGCCCCCCGGCCACGCCGGAATGGCAAGCCTTGTGCGCCACGGTGCGCCAGCGCGGCATCAGCTGGGGGCAGGACGTGGGCCACGCGCTGGTGCGCCAGTGGCTGGAAGCGAGCTTTCAGCCCTGGCAGGTGCTGACGGCCGAGGGCCAGGCCACGGGCCTGCTGACCGGTTACTTCGAACCCCTGATCGATGCGCGCCGCAAGCCCGTGGGCGCCTTCCAGACCCCGCTGCACCGCCCGCCGGCCGACCTGGGCCAGCGCAAACCGCACCTCAGCCGCGCGGCACTGGAAACCACCGACGAGGGCAAGGCCGCCCTGGCCGGGCGCGAGCTGCTGTACGTGGCCGACCCGCTGGACGCCCTGCTGGTGCAGGTGCAGGGCTCGACCCGGGTGCGCGTGCTGGACGAGCCCAACGGCCAGGGCCAGCCCCGCGTGGTGCGCCTGGCCTTTGCCGGCCACAACGACCAGCCCTACCAGTCGGTGGCCCGCTGGCTGGTGGACCAGGGTGCCTTCCCGCTGGAGCAGGCCTCGTGGGGGGCCATCAAGACCTGGGCGGCCGCCAACCCGGGCCGCGTGGCCGAGATGCTGCGCGCCAACCCGCGCGTGGTGTTCTTCAGGGAAGAGCCCCTGACCCAGCCCGAACTGGGCCCGCTGGGCGCCCAGGGCCAGCCCCTGACGCCGGGCCGCTCGATCGCGGTCGACAAAGACAGCATGCCCTACGGCACCCTGGTGTGGGTGGACAGCACCGAGCCGCAGGCCTGGGCACCCACACCGCCGCCGCCGCGGCCGCTGCAGCGCCTGGTGGTGGCGCAGGACACGGGCGGGGCCATCATCGGCGCCGTGCGCGCCGACTACTTCTGGGGCTGGGGCGACGAGGCCCTGCTGCAGGCAGGGCGCACCAAGCAAAGCCTGAAAATGTGGGTGCTTTGGCCGAAGTAAGTGCCAACATTCATCGCGGGGCGAAGTAGTAGGCGCCCCATCCCGACATGCCTTTGGCGGGCAACACACCAGCCGCGTCAGGCAGGTTGCTCAACGGCCCCCACCCCACGCGACTGGGCATGGCCTGCAAGCGCAGGCCATGGCGCGGGGGCATCGGGTTGGCCGCGTCCACAAATGCCACATGCTCGGCCAGGGCCACGCCCGCATCGGCGCTGCCCTGTGTGAGCAGATCGACGCCGCGGGCGTCGCTGGCCTGGGCCGCTGCCCAGTTCAGCAGGGGCCCACCCGCGACATGGCCCAAGAGGTTGGGCCCGAACTTGTTTCGGTTGCGAACCGGGTCGGCGGCATCGTCATTGACCCACACGGCCGGCACACCGGGCTGGGTGGCCTGCAGCAGGTTGCCGATGACGAGGTTGTCGCTGGCACGGCCTGTGGGCAGGCGGCAGCTGGCCGCATCCACATGAGGGTTCCAGCAGAAATCCGGCCAGCTGGCCAGGATCAGCTCGGCCCGAAGGGCCGGCGAGTTCGCCCGATTCACGTCCTGGGCATTGGCCACCAGGGTGTTGTGCGCCACCACATTGCCGCGAGCCGCCACCACGCTGAGCCCCGCGCCGTCATTGAGCCAGGCCACATTGAACGCCAGGATGTTGTGGTCGCAAAAGTGGTCGACCTGCAGGCCATTGCCGTCGTAGGCAGTGCGATCGATCTGAAGGGCCACGGTGTTGTAAACGACCTCGTTGCGGTCGCAGTCCAGGGCACCCGGTGTGTCGGTGCGGCTGAACAGGTGTATGCCCGACGTGCCACCCTGCGACCAACCGTTCTGAAGAACCTGGTTCTGCGACACACGCCAATACGAGCCTGACAGTTCGACCCCGTGCAGGCCGTTGCCCACGATCTGGTTGCCGGTGATTTCTGAAGACACCGCTGGCGCGGGCAGGGCACGATCGAAGCCTGGGGCCGACACCGCCACGCCATGCTGGCCGTTCTGGGTGATCCGGTTGCCAGGCCCCACCCGCAGGAAGGCCCCTGCATCGGCTGACACGTGGACACCCGACCCCGTGGCGTGGTGAACATGGCTGTTGAAGATCTGGACGTGGCGCGTACCGCCCTGCAGGGTGAGTGCAGGACGACCGCTGCCATCCGGTCCACGGCGCTGCTCGGTGATGTCCAGGTCCTGCAGCACCACATGGCCAGAACGTGTCAGGTTGGCACCATGCACCAGCTTGGGCAGGCCCACACCGCGCACCACGATGGGGGCCTGCGCGGTGCCCTGCGCGTTCTCGATGTGCAGCACGGTGGCGCCACCCAACTGCGACACCCACCCGGCCTCAGTGCCCGACGGGTGGATCAGCACCTCGTCACCGGGCGCAACCGACTGCCACTGGGTCAGACGTTGAGGGTGGTTGAGACAGCGCGGCGCACCTGGTGCACAGTCAGGCCGGATCTCCCAGGTGGCAGCCCAGGCAAGCGGTGAGCCCCAAAGGGCCAGGCACGCCACGGCAGCAGCCCACAATGGTTGGCGAACGTGCTTCATGCCTGCATTGAGACACGGCCGGCCAAAGGGCCTGCAAGCAGACGCAACCAGAGCGGGCGGATCCGGTTGATCTGGAAACCAGCCGATACACCTGGGCCGGTGCCGACCACTCTCAGGGCCCTCGCCGGGCTTGGTACAGCGGCAGGGTCAGGATCACCTGGGTGCCCACGCCGAGCTTGCTGTCGATGTGCAACCAGCCGCCCAACTGCGAGGCACGCTCGCGCATGTCGAACACACCATGCGCATCGAACCGGTCAAAGGCGCTGGGCGGAGCGCCACAACCGTTGTCCTTGACGACCAGGGTGAGGTCGCTGGCGTGAGCGCTCACCCGCAGGGCCACTTCGGTGGGGCGGGCGTGGCGCATGATGTTGTCCAGCAACTGGTCGAAGATGCTGGCCACCGCCTCTGCCATGGCGCTGCCCGGGGCCACCAGCCCAGGCGCAACGTCCAGGCACCACTGCACCTTGGCCTCTGGCAACTCTTGCCGGAATCGCAGCGCGCGGTCCGTGAGGCGCTGCCACAACGCCGAGTCACCGCCGGGCGGCATGGCGGCCGCAGAGGATGGGGGCGAAACGTGCAATGCAGACATGGTGCATGCCCTTTTGCAAGGGGCGTGCCACCGACTTGGGCCCCCACCGCCCAAGGATCAGTCCAGCGCGGCTTTCAGGGCCCGGGCCATGTCGGCATGGGCCTGCGCGGCCTGCGGCAGGAAGCGGCCCATGTTGATGAAATCATGCACGGTGCCAGGGTAGTGCTGCACCTGCACCGGCACCCCGGCGTCCATCAGGGCGTCGGCATACAGGCGGCCGTCGTCGGCCAGGGGATCGCATTCGGCCAGCCCGATCCAGGCGGGTGCCAGGCCACGGTGCGTGGGTGCGTTCAGGGGCTCGCGGCGCCAGTCCAGCGGCTGGCCTGGGGTGGCATGCAGCTGGTTGAGCTGGTCGAACCAGGCCATCAGGTCGGCGTCCAGCAACAGGCCTCGGGCAAAGCGCTGGTGCGAGCCTGTGATCAGCGAACGCTGCACAGATGGGTAGAACATGGCCTGCAGGCGCAGCGCGATGCCTTCGTCGCGGCACAGGTGCGCGGCGGTGGCCGTGAGGGTGCCGCCGGCGCTGTCGCCTGCGAGGGCCAGCCGGTCGGGGTCGAGCCCATGGGTGCGGCCTTCTTCCAGCAACCAGCGCACGGCGCACAGTGTGTCGTCCAGGGCCGCCGGGAAGGGGTGCTCGGGCGCCAGCCGGTAGTCGATGGCCAGCACGGCCACCTCGGCCTGCGCCGCCAGATTGCGACACAGCCCTTCGCAGGTGTCGATGCCCCCCACCACGAACCCGCCGCCGTGCAGGTACAGCACCACGGGCAGCCCGGGGTGGTGATGCGGTGCCCACAGGCGCGCCGGGATCGGGTGCCCTTCGGGCGAGGGGATGATCAAGGGATCAACCCGCTCGACTGGCGTGCGGGGCCCTTCGCTGGCGCCCACCCCGGCCCGGTAAGACAGCCGGGCCAGGGCCACTCCCTGCTGCTGCAAGGGCGCGAAACCGGCGCGGCGGATGTTGTCCAGCAGGGCGCGCGTGGCGGGGTTCAGGGCCTGCAGGGGGTCGAAAGCATCGTTCACGGCAGGCTCACCTTGATCTCCAGCACCGTGCTGCCACCTTGGTCGACCTCGTCGGTGGACCAGGTGCCCCGCTGGCTGCGAACCACCTGCCGGCCGCTGCGGGCCACAGCCACCCACTGGTCCATGGGCACGGCCACCACGGCCTGGGCCTGCACCTGTTCGGTTGTGGCGGGCTGCCCGGCTGCAGCCTGCAGCCGGCGCTGCAGTCCGGTGGGCAGGCCGTTGTTCAAGCCGTTGGCCACATCACCCTGCACCTCGAAATCGAGCTGCACCACGCCCCGGCCGCTCCAGCGGGGCCGCACCTTCAGGCCCTGGTTCTGCTCGACCATCACGGTGCTGCCCAAGGCCTGTACCAACGCACCACCCGGATGACTTGGCACACCACCACCCGCCGGCGGGCTGACCAGGAATTGCCACTGCGTGACGGGCTGCTGCTGCCCGATCTGCAGACGGGCCGCCTGGCCGTTGAGCACCAGCACCTGCATCTCGGCCTGGCGGCTGTCTGTGCCTTCGCGGGTGCCGTAAGTGACCATGCCCTGACCGGCCATGCCGCCCTGCGTGCTCACCACCACACCCCCTTGCACCCCACGCTGCTGCACGCGGGCGGTGTCGCTGCTGCTCAGCCGCCAGCTGACCAGCAGGTTGCGCTGCGGCAGTTCGGCCCAGGCCGACGCCGAGGTGAGCACGGCCACGCCCAAAGCCAGGCCCAAGGCGGTCCAAGAGTGAAAAAACACACGCACGGTGAAAGCTCCACGCCAAAAGCGGCCATTGTTCACAACAAGGGGCGTGCACCTGTGCATTTCCACGGCTCGGAAAACTTCGCCATCTGAGATGCTCAAGTCCATGCCTCCCGCGTCGATACCGGAGTATCTGCCCGGGCGATCCGTAGGGGGGCGACCTCTGGCAGTTCTGAATCATCTTATTGGAGGCTGACACATGCAGCTCGAAGCCCTGTTCAAGCAACCGCAGGCCCTGCCGGCCGTGCCCAAGATCGTCCACGAGCTGATCGACAGCTTCAACAACGAAGACGTCTCGATCGACGACATCGCCAAAAAAATCGCGGCCGACCCGGTGCTGTCGGCGCGCTTGCTGCGGCTGGCCAACTCGGCCTATTACCACGTGTCGCGCACCGTGGGCTCGGTCGACGACGCCTTGATGATGCTGGGCTTCGTGACCGTGCGCACCCTGGTGATCAGCTCGGGGCTGACCAGCGGCTTCAAGGCCATGCCCGGCATGGACCTGAACGCCTTCTGGCGCTACAGCATGCACGCTGCGGCGGTGTCGCGCTGGGTGGCCAAGACCACAGGCAACAACGTGGACCTGGCCTTCACCGTGGGCCTGATGCACGGCATTGGCGAGCTGGTGATGCACGCCGGCATGCCCGAGCAAATGCTTCAGCTCGACAAGATGGCCGGCCCGCACGACCCGCGTCGCCTGGACATGGAAACCTCGTCCTTCGGCTACAACTACGCCGTGGTCGGCGCCGAACTGGCCCGCCAGTGGAAGTTCCCGCCGGCTTTTGCCAACGCGATCCAGTTCTTCCCCGAACCGCTGAGCCACCAGCCTCTGGACAAGATCAGCGCCGTGATCCACATCTCGGCCTGGCGCGCCCGCGCCGAGCACAACGGCCTGAACCAGGCCGAGCTGGCCTCGACCGTGCCCAGCGGCGTATGCGAAGCCATCGGCCTGAGCCCCGAGAAGCTGCTGACCGAGCTGCCGCCCTTCGCAGAGTTGTGCGAAGGCCTGGAAGCCCTGCTGGGCTGAGCCCGCACCGCTGACGCCCGCAGGCCTCAGATGGCCAGCGGGTCCACATCGACCGCCCAACGGATCAAGCCGTTCGGGCGGTTTTGTTGTGCCAGGGCCAGCCACGCGGGCGTGGCCTGCTGCAGCAGCTTGAGCAGGGCCGGGCGCTGCTGCGCCTCGATCAGCATCTGTGCCCGCTCGACATTGGCCACGCGCTGCACGGCCGTGGGCACTGCCGGGTAGAGCAGCAGGCCGCCCCCCTGGTCATTGAGCTGCGCGGCCGCCGCCTCCATGGCCGCGGCCGCCTGGTCCAGGAAGGTCTGCGCTGCGCCCTGGGTCTTGGCCTCGGCCCGCAGCATGGCCAGGTGGCTGTACGGCGGCAAGCCGGCGGCCTGGCGCTCTTTCAGCTGGGCCTGCGCAAACGCCTCGAAGTCGTAGCGGCGCAGCGCGTCGTACAGGGGGTGGGTGGGGTGCCAGGTCTGCACCCACATCTCGCTGTGGCCGGCCACGGCCGCATCACGCCCGGCGCGGCCTGCGGCCTGCAGCAGCAGCGCGAACTGGCGCTCGGCGGCGCGGAAATCACTGGCGAACAAGGCCGCATCGGGGTTGGCTGCCGCCACCAGGGTGATGCGCCGGAAATCATGGCCCTTGGCGACCATCTGGGTGCCCACCAGCACATCGACCTCGCCGGCGTGCACGCTGGCCAGCTTTTCTTCCAGGGCGCCCTTGTGGCGGGTCACGTCGGCATCGATGCGGCCCACGCGCGCGCCGGGCAGGGCTTCGGCCAGCTGTTCTTCCAGGCGCTCGGTGCCACGGCCCACCGGGGCAATGTCCTGGTTGCCGCAGTCGGGGCAGGCACGGGGCACACGTTCGGCAAAGCCGCAGTGGTGACAGCGCAGGGTGCGGTCGGCCTTGTGGAACACGCGCCAGGCGCTGCAATGCGGGCAGCCGCTTTTCCAGCCGCAATCGGTGCAGTGCAGCACGGGCGCATAGCCCCGGCGGTTCAGCAGGATCAGGCTTTGCTCGCCCCGCTCGATGCGTTCGGCCACCGCCTCCAGCAGCGGACGAGCCAGGGCGGGTGCTTCTTCGCCGGGGGCGGGCTTGGGCAAGGTGCCCATGTCGATGAGGCGCACCTTGGGCATGCGGCCCTGGCCCACCCGCGAAGGCATGGGCAGCAGGCGGTAGCGGCCCGTGCCACCCTGGCCCACCGGCTGGGCGTTGAACCAGCTTTCCAGGCTGGGTGTGGCCGAGCCCAGCACCACGGGCACCTTCTCCAGGTGGCCGCGGTAGACCGCCAGGTCGCGCGCCGAATAGCGAGCGCCGTCTTGCTGCTTGTAGGAGGGGTCGTGCTCTTCGTCGACCACGATCAGGCCCAGGCGGGGCAGCGGCGTGAACACCGCCAGGCGCGTGCCCAGCACGATGTCTGCCTCCCCCAGGTGGGCCATCACCCAGTGCTGCAGGCGCTGCGCCGGGGTCAGGCCACTGTGCAGCGACACGATGCGCCGGCCCGCAAAGCGCTCGGCCACGCGGGCTTCCAGCTGCGGCGTCAGGTTGATCTCGGGCACCATCATCAGCACCTGGCGCCCCGTGGCCAGCACGGCCTGCGCGTGCTGGAGGTACACCTCGGTCTTGCCGCTGCCGGTGCTGCCCCACAGCAGCGAGGTGGGGGGTGGCTGCACGGTGTCATCGAGCAGGGCGGCCAGGGCCTGGGCCTGCTCGGGTGTGGCCGCCAGGGCCGCGGTGTCGGCAGACCCTGGCAAGGGCCCTGATGCAGATGCAGGCGCGGACACGGGTGCGGGTTCCGATGCGTGGTCTGCATCGGCGGCTGGCACAGCCTCGGCGGCCGCCTGGGCGGCCCGGCGTTTCGACGGTGGCTTGGGCGGCGGCGGGTTCAGCACCTTGTTCAGCCGCTTGAAGCGCCGGCCCCACTGCACCGCGTCGATCTGACGCAGCTCGGGCGGCAACACCATCATGGCCATCTCGCCCAGCGCACGCTGATAGTACTGGGCCGCAAAGCGCACCAGCTGCAGCCAGTGGGCAGGCAAAGGCGGCAGATCGGGCAGGGCCTCGGTGATGGGCTTGAGCTGTTCGCGCGGCAGGCAGCCTTCACCCTCGGCCCCTGGGCCCCACACCACGCCCGTCACCACGCGGCGCCCCAGGGGCACACGCACCAGGGTGCCGGCTGGCCAGGGCTGATCTGCCAGGTAATCGAGCGGGCCGATGAGGCCGCTGTGCTGGGGCGCCTCCACCAGCACGGCCAGGCGCGAGAGGACACCACCCTCGGTGGCATGCAGTGCGCTCAATCACCCCTCCGGCCGCGGCGTTTTTGTCTCCGAAATTCTGACAGGCACATGAAAGGAGTGGGCTAAGTGGTTGATCTTTTGGGGGGTTCCCCTTATCCCCGGGGATTGTGGATAACTTTGTGGGGAAGGTGGGCAAACGCGCGCTAACTGCTTGTCACACCGTGATTTGGCCTAGATTGCCTCAGTTTTGAGCAGGTGCAGCATTTCCATATGAATCAACAACTTGGCGCACCAGACCTGAAACATGCACGGTGTCGGCGCTCGCACACCTCTGACCACGATCGACCGCGTGTGGATGGGGATAACCGAGTCTTTGCTGCATTCTTCCGAGGGTTTTCCCTTGTCGGTGCATTTCTGACACGCTGTGTCAGCGCCTGAAGCCATGGCGTGATGCCGTTCACACGACTCGGATTGTTCCATGCCGGGGCTGCAGTGGCCCCGAACACCCGAAATGGCCTCCCGCCCCCCTCGACGGCGGCCAGTGAGGCCGGACAGCCCCACGACAAGCACCCGGCACTTGCCATCGATCGTCAAGGCAACACTCGCAAGGCCGGCGCCAAGTGCTTGATTTTTCGAGGCACGGGCGCCGCCACACGGCCTGTGGATAACTTTGTGGACATGGCCGCGGAGCTTGTGATCAAACGCCTGGTGATGCGGGAAAACACTGAGGAGGCCACACATTGCGCACGCCAAAAAACATATGCAAATCAATCACTTGCAACGCACACACTGGGTCTCCAGGGCCCTCTTGACAGCGTGAGGGTTTTCCACTTCGCTGCACATTTTCTGGGGATAAGTGAAGTGCGCAAGCACAGAATCAGGGCGATTTTCACGGGCATGGCCCCAGGCTGGTGCGGTTTGTCCACATCACTGGCAAGACGCCGCGCGGGATCTGTCACAGGGGGTTCCCCAAGGGGTTCCAACGACCGTTTGAAGCGGGTTATGCTTGAGGCTCCCTCATTCACCGTACCCTGAGAGACATCATGAGCTTCTCGATCGAATCCAAACTGGGCGACCTGCTGGACAACGACACCACCAAGGCCATCCTGGAAAAGCACCTGCCCGGCATTTCCACCCACCCGCAAATCGCCATGGGCCGTGGTTTCGCTCTGTCGATGGTTGCCAAGTTCTCGGGCGGCCTGATCACCGAAGAACTGCTGGGCAAGGTTGACGCCGAGCTGAAGGCTCTGTGATACCGCAATGACCGGCAGGCTTCGCCCTGGGTGAGGCCCGAACGGTTGCAGCATGAAAAACGCCCGCTTGAAGCGGGCGTTTTCTTTGGGCGGGAGTCAGATCACCAGTTTTCGGTCGGCTGGGTGCAGTCCGAAGCTTCGGGGTACACCGAGCAGCGGATCTTCTTGACCAGCTTCAGGCCCTTCTTGTCGTAGAAGCCCTTTTCGGCCATCTCGATGCGGCCTTCGCGCATGAGGGTGACATAGCGCTCGTTGTCGGCCGGGGTCGGGTCGATCCACAGCTTTTCAGGAATGTCCTTGTCGGCGCGCTTGATCACCTCGACCACTTCGTTGAACTGCGAGAACACGTACTCGCGCGATTTCTGGCCGAACGCATCGGGGAACTTGTCACCGCGCAGCACCAGCTGGTAGGTGATGATGGTCAGGGGGAAACGGCCCACGCCACCCTTGGTGCCCAGACCCTTGTGCAGCTCCAACGGCTTGTACACGATGGACGGCGCCATGATCACGTCCAC
Organism: Aquabacterium lacunae; assembly: GCF_004310865.1. GTDB lineage: Bacteria > Pseudomonadota > Gammaproteobacteria > Burkholderiales > Burkholderiaceae_C > Aquabacterium > Aquabacterium lacunae. Next base: position 70,851 of record NZ_SIXI01000008.1, on the reverse strand, counting down.
GTTGTTGTTGTTGAACATCGAGCTGAAGTTGGTCACGTCAACCGACACTGGGCGAGCGCCGACGCGCTGGATCAGCTGGGCCTGGGCCTTGTCGTAGTCGAAGGCGGCCACGCGCTTGCCAGCGGCCTTCTCCAGGGTGTCGATGCTGCGGTCGTTCACGAAGGGGTAAACGGCGCCCAGGGGGATGATGCCGGCGATTTCAAAGTTGCCCTGCTTCATCAGCTCGGCGCCTTTGGGCGAGCTCAGGGTGCCGATGAAGCGGCGCACCACCTCCATGCTGCCTTCGAAGTCGATCTTGCCCTTTCGCACGATGGTGGCCGCACCCACGGTGTCCATCGACGCGCTCAGCGAGTTGAACTGGCGGGTGCGCAGGGCGGTGGCCATGACACCGTCGCACTGGCCGGTGCGGAAGTCTTCCACGGCCACGCGCTCGTCCAGGTAGGACTTGATGTCGATCTCGTAGCCGTGCTTTTGCATGGCGACCTGGTAATCCTTGGCGGCGCGGTAGCCTTCGCCAGTGGTGCCCAGCGGGTCATAGATGCAGAACTTGGGCTTGGCGGCCTGTGCCATGGGCAGCGCAACGACAGCCAGGGCTGCCAAGGTCAGTGCTTTCTTCATGTTCATCGTTTGTCTCCTACGCAGCGAACATGCCCGCAAAGGGCACGCGGTATTGTGCTTGAACGCGCCACGGAAGCCCGAGGACGACATGCAACAGTCTGAATGCGACGTCACAGGGTCCGGAGCAGCGCCCCCTGGGTGAGGCAACGCTCGACCACACGCTGCAGGTCATCGGCGTCAAAGGGCTTGGACAGGAAGTCGTCCATGCCCGCCTCATGGCAACGCTCACGTTCTTCAGCCGCCAGATGGGCCGTGAGTGCCACCACGGGCAGGCGGCTGACACCGCCCTGCTGTTCGCGACGGCGGATTTCGCGTGTGGCGTCGAAGCCGTCCATCACAGGCATGGCGCAATCCATCAGGACCACGTCACAGCTGTGCTGGGAGAGCCAGTGGACGGCCTGCAAGCCGTCGCCCACGGTGTGCACCTCGTAGCCCAGGTTGCGCAGCATGGCCTCGGCCACCACCACGTTGACCGGGTTGTCTTCGACCAGCAGCACACGGGCCCCCAGCGTGAGCCAACCCGAGTCGGCAAATTCAGGTGGCCGGGGCGAGTCAGTGTCACGCGCGGGCACCAGCAGTTCGGGCGAGACTTCACACTGCACCGAAGCGGTGAAGGTGGAGCCCACGCCCGGGATGCTTTCACACACCAGGTCACCACCCATGCCCTGGCACAACTGCCGGGCAATCGACAGGCCCAGGCCGGTGCCGCCGCGGGCACGCGACAGGCCACTTTCGCCCTGGGTGAAGGCCTCGAAGATGCGCTGGCGGTCGGCTTCGTCGATGCCTGGGCCGGTGTCTCGCACCACCAGGTCGAAACGGCCAGCCTCGCGGTGCCAAGCGTGCACCTGGATGTTGCCGCGTTCAGTGAACTTGATGGCGTTGCCCAGCAGGTTGTGCAGCACCTGGCGAATGCGGCCCGGATCGCCGATCAGGGGCATGGGGCCTTCCCAGTTGCTGGTGAGCGTGAGGCTCAGGCCCTTGCGGCGGGCCAGCACCTGGAAGATGCCCTCGACGTCTTCGAGCACGCGGCTGAGATCGAAGGGCCGCGACTGGAACTGCATGCGGCCGGCTTCCATGCGGGAGAAGTCGAGCACGTCGTTGATCACCATGAGCAGGTGCTCGCCCGAGCGTTCGATCAGGCGCAGGCGCTCGGCCTGGTCGTCGCGCGGGTCTTCGTGGCGCAGCAGGCGGGTCAGGCCCAGCATGCCATGCAGCGGTGTGCGCATTTCGTGGCTGACGGTGGCCAGAAAGCGACTGCGCGCTTCGCTGTGCTGGCGGGCTTCTTCCAGCGCCTGCTCGCGTTGCTGGGCGATCTCTTCGTTGACGAAGCGCAGCCGCAGCAATTCGTGCACGCGGTTTTGGACACGCCAGCCCTGCGAGATCAGCATGAGCAGGAAGGCGCCCATGGCCACAGCGCCGAAGTGGCCCATGATGTCCGGGCGGGTCAGGCAAAAGGGCACACAGGGCCCGAGGATGGGCACGATGAAAGCCGACAAGGTGCGGAAGTCGATGGCCAGCGAGTACGAAGCCATGGCCGACAGCCCGAGCAGGCAGCCCAGCACCACCACGGCGGCATCCAGGTTCTCGGGCGGAGTGAAGTACCAGGCGGCCATGCCCCAGGCCAGGCCGTCGATGGCGACCAGCCAGCGCATGCCACGCAGGTAAGCGCGGGGGTCGGCCGTGCGGTCAGGGTGCCCATGGCCCCACACCAGGTGGGCGCCGCGCAGCGCCACAGTGACCAGCTTGATGGCCATCCACACCCAGGCTGCCTCCGGCGAGATGAGCTGCCCCATCATCCAGCCCAGACCAAAAACCAGCAGCAGTGAGCCAATCAGCGAGGCCGGCAGGTGCTCGAAGAGAATGCGCAGCCGGTCCTGATCGACCTTTGCGGTCAGCGAGGGCGAGAGGTCGGTGTCATGGATCGGAGGCAGGATCTGCATGGCTTTCCAAGCAAATCAGGTCGCTTGGGCGGTTTCGGTCAAACACTCGTTTCAGTATGGGCAGGGCTGGAGGTTCAGCCCTGGGGGTTTGCCCCAGAACACCCTGTCAGAGGGACCCCACCCCCTTCAAGCAGGTGGTCGAGGAGGGCTCGGCACACCGCTCCTCCTGACACTTGGTTGAAGTGCACAAACATGGGCGAGGTGTTGAGCTCGAGGAAGCACAAGGCGCCTGTGGCGGGGTCGGTCTTGAAATCGGCGGCGCCGAAATCCATGCGGAAGCGCTGCATGAGCCGGCGCAGGGCCTGGGCCTCGGGCGGCACCTCGCACGGGGTGACGGTGGCGTCCTGCTCGGCGCGGTAGTCAAGCGAGGGGCTGTCCACCCGAAAGGCCAGGGTGTGCCGACCGATCACGAACACGCGCAGCTCGGGCGCCACCAGGCGCGGCTGCACCAGGGCGGGCATGGCCGAGCAGGCGGTGTCTGATGCCACACCCTGCAAGGCGTCGTCGAGCGTCTGGCACAGACCGCCTCCGGCCACGGGTTTGGCAATGGCCGGGCTCCAGGCCTGGCGCTGGCGCAGCCGGGCCACGTCATTGCTCAGCCAGGTGGGCGGGGTGCACAAGCCCACCTGCCGGGCCGCCACCTGGGCCGCCACCTTGTACAGGGCCTCGGGGGCCATGTCAGGGTTGCAGCTGCGCACCTGCGGATGGGCCAGCAACCAGCCCTGCACGGCGGCATGCCAGCCCTGAGCACGTTCGTGCACCGCCGGGCGCGGGTCGGCCTGCGGGCCGAACACGTCGTGGCGCACAAAGGCCCCGGCGGGCCAGCGGGTGCCGCCCCAGGGCAGAGCCTCACCCGGGGCGTCGAGGTCCCAGTGAAAGGCCGGGCTGTGCCCGGACGGGGTGCGCAGGTCGATCAGGCCCACGCCTGCCGCGTCGGCAGCCTCGGCGAGGGCCTGGAGGTTGGGGTCGAGCAGGCCGCCCCCCAGCAAGAGCCAGGGGCCGGTCACCTCAGAAACTGCCGAGTGCGCTGGTGGTGGCGCCGCTGGTGCTGCCGCCTTCTTCGCCCAGGGCCAGGGTGGTGACGATGGGGCCGCCGCCCTCTTCACCCACCGCCAGGGTGGTGGCCATTTCTTCACCACGAACCTTCGAGGTGATCACGGGCGGTTTGCCGCCTTCTTCACCGATGGCCAGGGTGGTCAGGCGCAGGGCGCCCGTGACCTGTTCGGCTTGCTGGGGGGTGATGGGCTTCATGGGGTGCTCCTCGGCGTGGTTCGTGAAAAACGCCACACGTTAAGGGCCGGGCCGCCCGCGCGTCAAGCGGGCTTACGGAAGGTTGCAGGCCCTCGCTTGCGGGTGCACCCCTGGGGGCTCCGCCTCACAACCAGCCGCGACAGGTCGGGGCGCCACACCGACAGGCCAGGCGGCCGCGGTGGTGGGTTTCACCGTAGTCGGCCGAGAGTTCTTCTCCCTCGGCGATGTCGCGCAGGGCGTAAAAGGCCACGCGGCCTTGCTCGACCTTCAAGTGCAGGTTGGGGGCGCAGCTGTGGTTGGCAAAGCGCAAGGGCGAATCGCTGGCCGACACGTCGAGCGCATGGCGCGCCGACAGGGTCACCATGAACACATGGCCGCTGGCCTCTCGGGCCGCCCGTGCGCGGGCATGGCTTTCCTTCAGCCCGATGCGCTCGCCACGCATCTCGCCCACCTTGCTGCGCGCCGCAATGGCTTGCCCCGCGTAAGCGCCCGTGCCTTCGATGCGGCTGGGGGCCACGGTCACGGTCACCGGGGTGCGCGGTGTGCGGGCAGGGGCCTCAAGCGCAACGGCTGGGCCCAGGGTTCGAAGCTGGGGCATGGCGCGCAGTATGCCTGCGGCGGGGCCGCGTGCCAGGCTTCAGCGCTCTTGCAGCGCCGCCTTGTACAGGCTCTGACGGGGCGCGGCGAACACGCGCTGCACCATGGGCTCGAAAAACTCCAGTGGCAGGGTTTCGCGCTCGGGGTCGAAGGCCGCGGCGTCGTAGGCCTCGCAGAAGTGGGCGGTCAGCTTGAAGCGCTCGGCCTGGTCGCGGAACTGCTCGCGCAGGGTGCGGTCCATGCCCAGGTGGTGGAAGAAGTAATAGCCCTGGAAGATGCCGTGGTGGGCCACCATCCAGTGCAGGTCTTCGCTGACAAAGGGCTTGACGATGGCCGCGGCCACGTCGGCGTGGTTGTAGCTGCCCAGGGTGTCGCCCATGTCGTGCAGCAGGGCGCACACCACATATTCTTCGCTCTCTCCTGCCTGGTGGGCCAGGGTGGCGGTTTGCAGGCAGTGCGTGAGCCGGTCGACCGGGAAGCCGCCAAAGTCGCCCTGGAGCAGGCGCAGGTGGTCGAGCACACGGCCCGGCAGCTGGCGGGCGTACTGGCCGAATTCGCGGGCAATGACAGCCCAGTCATCGGCTGTGCCCTCGCGCATGTGGCGAAAAGCGGCCGGGGCGTGGGGGTGCGGTGCGTTCATGCCCTCAGTGTGTGAGCCTCAGGCGGCTTTGAGCACTTCGGGGCAACCCGGGAGCTGTCCGATTTCGGGAAAAAACCGCGCCTGCATGCGCTGGGCGTAGGCCAGCAAGCGGGGTTGCTGCAGCAGGGTGTCGCGAATGGGCCCCGTGAACTCGGGCAGCAGGCCGGTCATGACGCCGGCCGCGGCCATGGCGTCGACCGCGGTGGGCTGATCGCCCATCAGGCAGGGCTTGTCGCCCAGCACCTGGGCCAGGGCCTCGATGTCGCGCCGCACCAGCGCAGCTCGCTCTTCGTCGGTGTGACGCCCGATGCCCTGCAGTTGCAGGGTGCGACGGAACTTGCCCTGCACCAGGCCGGGTACGAACCACTTCAAGGGCCCCGGCAGCACGCTTTGCAAGAACACCTTGGGGCCTCGCTCGAAATTGCCGGGCTCCAGCCAGCGGTTGTGCATGGCCAGCCAGTACAGGTGGTCGTCGAGCATTTTCTCGAGGGCCCAGGCCTGGCCACGCTGGGCCGCGCTGAGCCCGGCGTCCAGGTCGATGCCGCGCGTGCGCTCGATGTGCCAGCGGATGAAGGTGGAATCGGCCACCACCGTGTCGCCATCTTGCAGGAAGGGCAGCTTGCCCTTGGGCGCCCGGCCCAGGGAGCCGGTGCGCACCTCGAAGGGCAGACCCGCCATCTTCAGCTGGATCATGGTCTTCAGGACGAAGGGGCTGAGGTCGGGCAAGCCGAAGGCCGGGCCGAAGGTGTGCAACACCAGCATCGAGACTCCCTGATCAAAGTGCGTGTGGCACCAGCATAACCGGCGCCGCCACTTCACCCCTCGTCGGGGCTCAACCCAGGCGGCCGTCCGCGCGCAGCAGGGTCTCCAGACACTGCGCCTGGATGCCGTAGAAGGCCTTGAGGTCGTGGATCTGGGCCAGCACCTGGGCGGAGGCTTCGGGCGCAGCGCGCTTGATGGCCAGGATCATCTTGTTCTTGTTGGTGTGTTCCAGCGAGATGAACTCGAACACCTGGGTGTCGTAACCCGCGGCTTCCAGCAGCAGGGCGCGCAGGCCGTCGGTCAGCATTTCGGCTTCCTGGGCCTGGTGAATGCCGTGCTTGAGCAGCGGGCGCAGCGGGTGCGGGCTGAGCAGCTGCGGGCGCACCTCCTTGTGGCAGCACGGCGAGCACAGGATGACCTCGGCGCCGGCGCGAATGCCCAGGTGGATGGCGTAGTCGGTGGCCACGTCGCACGCATGCAGCGCGATCATCACGTTGAGCGCCTGGGGGTGGTACTGGCGCACGTCGCCCTGTTCGTAGCCCATGCCCTGCAGGCCCAGCCGGTCGATCACGCCCTGGCACAGCTGCACCAGCTCATCGCGCAGCTCCACGCCCGTGACCTGGGCCGCCACGCCGCGGTTGTGGCGCAGCCAGTCGTGCACGGCGAAGGTGAGGTAGCCCTTGCCCGATCCGAAATCGACCACATTCAGCGCCTGGGCCTGGGCCAGCGGGCTGCGGTCGATGGCCGCGGCCAGCACCTCGATGAACTTGTTGATCTGCTTGTACTTGCGCGACATGGCCGGCACCAGCTGGCCCCGGGCGTCGGTCACGCCCAGCTCGCGCAGGAAGGGGCGGTCCAGGCCGATGAGGCGGTGCTTTTCGCGGTTGTGGGCCGGGGCCGGTGATGCCGATGCGTTCGGGTCGGAAACTGCCCCGTCGCCCATGGCAGATGCCGCCGAGGTGGCTGCTGTGGCACCGGCCACCTTGCCCACGCGCACCGACGCCTTGCCCTTCTTGCTGAAGGCCAGCTGCACCTCTTCGCTCGGGGTGTGCAGGTGGGCGTTGCGGAAGGCCTCGGCCTGCAGCCAGCGCTCGATCAGGGCCAGCCCCTGGGCCACCGGGTGGTTGGCCGTGATGTCTTTGGTGGGGTGGCGGAACACGAAGCTCAGCTGTGGCTGGCCCTTGATCGCCACCGGCCTGACCAGCACGCGCTGCACATCGGCCGCCAGGGATTCCTGCGGCCCTGTGGGGTGGATCAGCTGAAGCCGCTCCAGCTGGCCGACCGTCAGCGCCTGCTGCAGGCGCTGCACGAACCGCGAGGTGGCCGCGGCGTTCGCAGCGGCCTGGGCGTCAGCCCCATCGTGCGACATGCTCAGGCCTTGTTGTCTGGCTTACTGTCGGGCTTGCGGTCCGGCGAGGTGTCGGCCTTGGCGCCAGGCTGGCGCTCTGCCTGGCCTTCGCGACGCGGGCCACCACGGCGCTCACCGCCACGGCCTTCGTTGCGACCATCACTGCGGCCGTCGCGACGGCCATCGCCGCGGCCCGGGCCACGCCCGTCGCCACGTGCTTCGCGTGCCTCACGCCCCGGGCGGCCTTCGCCGTCACGGCGCGGGCCGCGGGCATCGCCCTCGCGACGCGGTGGGCGCGGCGGCATGGCCTTGAGGTCTTCGCGGGCCTGGGCCAGCAGCGCGGGCAGGTCGGCCAGGGCAATGCCCTTGAGCGCGCAGAAGTTCGATTCGGTCAGGCGGGTCGATTCGAAGTCGCGCAGCAGCTGCACACGCGAACGGCGGGCGTCGTCTTCGGCGCGGTGCTGCTGGCGTTGCTGGTCGCGCTGTTGATCACGTTGCTGCCGCTGCTGGGCGTCTTCCTGGCGCTGGGCCTTGAAGGCGGCCTTGCGCTCGGCAATCATCTTCTCGCGCTCTTGCTGGCGGCGCTCCTGGTGGCGGGCCTTGCGGCGGGCCAGTTCGTCGACCGCCAGCTGACGGTGCTCGTCGCTCAGCTCGCCTGCAGGCTGACCGTCGAGGTCGAAGCGCTGCGTGCCCTTGGCCACGGCCTGCAGGTAGGCGGTGCTGTGCGTGTGGCGGCGGAAGAAGGCCGACAGGGCCTGCTTGCTGAACGCACCGGGGGCTCGTTCCTGGATGTCGTTCTGGATGCGCAGCTTCAAGGGCTGGGCAGGCGCACCAAAGAGCGCCGGGAAGTGTTCGGCCAGGCGACGCGCGGTGTCGGCAAAGCTGGCATCGGCTGAGGCCTCGGCTGCTGCAGCCCCTTCGGTCACTTCGGCGACAGGCGGCTCGGTGGGCGTGTCGGCCGGCGTTTGGGGCACCTCGGCGCCCTCAGGGGTCGTGACGGGGGCCACCGCGGAAGAAGTGTCGGGGACCGAACCAGGAGCCTGGGAGGACGAAGACATGGACAGGGCGTCAGAAGAGGTCGAAACCGCCATTGTCGCGCCGTTCAGGGCCTCGCGTCGACCGTGCCCCAGGTTTCAGGCCCGATTTCACGGGCCACGCCGGCCCGCACCAGCTGCGCCATCACACGCTCGGCCAGGGTTTGCGCGGGCTCGTCGAACCAGCGTGCGAAGCCTGGCTGGGCCATCAGGCCCTGGCCGATCAGGCGGGTCACCCCAGCCAGCGGCATCTGGCCGCGCTCCATCAGGCCGAAAGCCACCAGCCCTTTGAGGGCCACCTGAGCATGCCGGGACGGGTCTTCGGCCAGCCATTGCAGGCGGCTGCGCGCGCCGGCAATGGCTTCGCCGACGGTGCAGAAAGGGTCGCCATGGCCCGGAATCACCCAGCGGGGCTGCAGGCGCTCGATGGTGTCCAGGGTGGCCCACTGGGCCTCGAAGGCGCCAGGTTCACCGGCCAGTTCGGGAAAGAGCACGCCAAAGCCTTGCTGCCAGAGCGCATCGGCCGAGATCAGCACGCCCAGGGGTTCGCACCACAGCATCACCATGTGGCGGTCATGGCCGTCGGCGGGCAGCACCTGCCAGGGCCAGCCGCCCAGCTGCACATGGCCTTGCAGGGGCAGGGTGTCGTCGTGCAGAAAGCGCGGGCAGGTCTGGTCGGTGTCGCGGTAACTCAGCGCCACCTCGTCCCACTGCTGCACGGCCTCGGCCAGCCCCGGCGGGATGCTCACGCGCACGCCAGGATGCGCCGCCTGCAGGGCTGCGTTGCCGCCCGCATGGTCGCTGTGCAGGTGGGTGTTGACGATGCGCTGCAGCGGCCGACCGGCCAGGGCCTGTGCGGTCAGGGCCAGGGTGGCCTGCACCTCGCGCACATGCCCGGTGTCGACCACGGCGGTGTCGCAGCCCTCGGCGGTGAAGACCACCTGGTTGGACGACAGCCAGCCACGCGACATCACGCGCAGGGTGTCGGGCAGGCCAGGCAAGGGGCGGGCCTGAGCCTCAGCTGGAGACCCGGGCACTGGCACTGGCACTGGCGCCGCCTCAGGCGGCGAGGGATTCGGGCAACTGCTGCCGCACGCGGCCGTAGAGACCACTGGCCTGCTGCACCCAGGCATTGAAGTGCGGGTCATGCAGCGCATAGTAGGGCACACCGCGGCTGGTGAACGTGTTCACCTCGCGGTGCAGGCGCGCATCTTTGCCTTCTTCGGCCAGGCGCTCGAGCAGGTGCAGGGCCTTGATGCGGTGAAAGGCCACCGGCGAGCACAGTTCGGCCTGGAATTCGGCGGCGGTCAGCAGGTGCAGGGTCTGGGGCATGGGGGCTCCCGAAAAAACTTCTGGAAATGGTGTTTCGGCCGACCAGCGCGGTCATTGAGGCCTGTTCGCCCCGGCTTTCATGGCCAGAAGGCCCGCTGGCTGCTGCAGCGCAGCAAACCGTGAATCGGTCACGCAGGCGTGGACGAGGTGGCCGACACGCGAGGCAGCCACAAGGTCACCGTGGTGCCCACCAGGTATTGGCTTTTCACCTCCAGGTGCCCGCCCATGAGCTCCAGCAGCTCCTTGACGATGCACACGCCCAACCCCGTGCCCGGAATGTTGCCCGACTTGTCGGCCCGGAAGAAGCGCTCGCCCAGACGGGCCAGTTCGTCGGGCTTGAGGCCGATGCCCTGGTCGGTGATCTCCAGGCCCAGCTCGGCCCCGGGGATGTGCCCACCTTGCACCAGGCGCATGCGCACCGACCCGCCCTGAGGCGAGTACTTGTAGGCGTTCGACAGGATGTTGGCGATGGACTGCTGCAGCTTCATGCGGTCCACCCGCACACAACCACGCTCGTCGGGCTCGGCCATCCATTCGGGCGCCTGACGGCCACCGGGTGCCTGGAAATCGCGCACGGCCGCTTGCGCGCATTGCGCCAGAGACACGGTCTCCAGGGCAAAGTCCTGGCCGCGCCGGGATTCGATGCGGGCCAGGTCAAGCAACTCGTTGAGGATGGTGATCATCAGCTGGCTCTGCCGGTGGATGCGGCCCAGCAGGTCACGCTGCTGCTCCGGCTTCATCTCGCGATGCAGCATGAGCTCGGTGAAGCCGAAGATGCTGGCCATGGGGGTGCGCAACTCATGCGCTGCCGTGGACAGGAACTCCGACTTCATGGTGTCGAGCTGGTGCTGCTGGGTCACATCGACCGCATACAGCACCTGGCTGACTGCTTGCCCCTGGGTGCGCAAGCCGATCAGGCGCAGCACGGTGGTGTTCGGACGCTGCACCGTCAGCAACTGGCCCCGCGAACCGCTGGCATCGAGGCGATCGAAGCAGGCTTCCAGGCCCGCGAAAGCCTGTGGCGCCACCGCTTGCTGGCGCAGCAGGCCTTCGAGCTGCTGCGCATCGGCGCCACGCACCTGGCCCTCCTTCAGGCCCGTGAGCTTCAGGAAGGCCTGGTTGACGAACTGCACCCGTTCGGCGCTGTTGAAGGTCAGCAGCCCATCGGGGCTGAGGGCAAACAGGGCACCGAGCTGTTCATTGACAGCTTCCAGCTGCGCCTCGTGTTCGCGCAGGGTGCGCACCCCCGCGTTGATGTCCTGCAGTTGCTGGTACAGCCGGGTTGAGGCCTCATTGAGGCTGTTCACCAGCTGCTGAACCTCGGCCGGGGCGCGGCTGAGCCGAAGCTGGCGGCCGTCGGCCTGTGGCAGCTGCACGGCAAAGCCCGTGGCGCGGGCCAGAGCCCTCATGGGCGCGCGCATGAACAGCACCAGCAGCACGCCACACACGAGCACAGCCAGCACGCCAGCCACGGCAGCACCCTGCAGGATCTGGCTGCGCAACACCTCCAGCGACTGCCGGCTGTAATCGACCCGCACCCAGCCAATCAGGCGGCCAGCGACGATGGGGTACCAGGCCCGCACCACGCCGGGGTGGACCTGGTCTTCCAGGAACTCGGCCGGGTGCGACAACACAGGCTCGGGGGGCAAGGCCACGGCGGCCCGAGGTTCGTCGAACACCACGCGCCGCGGGCCCTTGTCGGGACGCTCCACATGGGTCAGGGAGCGCCCTTTGGCGTCACTGACCTGCACGGCACGCACATCCGGCAAATCGACCGTGTGCAAGGCCAGGGTCTCGACCTGGTCGAGCGTGTCGGTCAGGATCAGGTTGCCGCTGGACACCGCTATGAAGCGCGCCAGCATCAGCGCCTGCTGCCTCATGCCTTGCTCGGCCGCGCGCGACTGGGCATAGGCGGTGTAGCCGCCCAGCATGGCAATGGCCACCAGCACGAGCGCCGACACCACCAGGACCAGCTGCTGGTGCAGGCGCAGCGAGCGAGAGGCCCAGACGCGGGATCGCGGCAAACCGGTCATTCCACGTACTTTTCCAGTCGCAACTTTTCCAGCGGGGCGTAGTCACGCGCGTAGCTGGCCGCCACCGGGCGGGGCATCTGAATGCCTTGCAGCAGGGCCAGCCCTGCTGCATCGCCCCGCCAGCGCTCGAAAGCCTTGACCAGACCCACTCGCAGGGTGGGCGACACCTTCGGGTGCACGGCCAGCGGGTGGGGCGGCACCGCCGGCGTTTCGATCAGCACACGCAACTGCTTGCGCACCTCGTCGGGTTCGCGGTCGAGCGTGGCCCGGATGCCGCCCGCCGCCGCCGCCCGCCCCACCAGCACCTGCCGGTAGGCATTGGTGTGCGTGCGGGCGTACACCGCCTGGAAAGGCACCTTGTGCTGCTCGTGCAGCAAGGCCCGGATCCACAGCGACGCCCCGAATGCATTGGGCGCCGGGAACGCAATGTCCTTGCCTTTGAGGTCCTGCACGCTGCGGATCGGGTCGTCCTTGTGCACCACCAGCAAGCCGGCCAGCGGGGTCACGTCGCGCACCACGGGTTCGTAGGCCTGCGCCTTGCGCGCCATGACCATGTGGTACGGGTTGAGGAACACCAGGTCGCTTCGGCCATTCTTGAAGTCGTCTTCGAAGGCCGGGATGTCTTTGGCGATGCGCAGGTTGAAGTGCACGCCCAGTTCCTGCTCCAGCCGCTCGAGCGCAGGGCCCCAGGTGCGCTGCAGCTCCACCGGCTGGAACTGCGGCACCACGGACACGTTCAGGTGGGCAGCCGCACGGGCCAGGCCACCGGGCAAAGCCGCGCCGCATGCCAGCGCAGCACTGCCTTGTGCAGCTTGCCGCAGCCATTCACGTCGGTCACGCACGGGTTCTTCAGACATGTGAGCCCCTCCTGTCGTGCAGACAGTCTGTCTGTGCATTGTCGGCCGTTCCGCCAGGGAACTTGGGGGCTGTCCATGCAAAAGGGCCCCTTGCGGGGCCCATCGGCGTGGTACTTGTCACACAGCGTGCAGCCGGACTGACCGATCAGCCCTGGCGGATCAGGTGGTCGAAGGCGCTCAGGGCCGCGGTGGCACCCGCACCGGCTGCGATCACGATCTGCTTGTAAGGCACCGTGGTGCAGTCCCCGGCGGCGAACACGCCGGGCACATTGGTGTGGCCCTTGGCGTCGATGATGATCTCGCCGAACTTGCTGAGCTCGACCGTGCCCTTGAGCCACTCGGTGTTGGGCACCAGGCCGATCTGCACGAACACGCCTTCCAGCGGCACGGTGTGTTCTTCACCCGTGGCGCGGTCCTTGTACTTCAGGCCGTTGACCTTGCCCTCGGCACCGGTGATCTCGGTGGTCTGCGCGTTCGTGTGAATGGTCACGTTCGGCAGGCTCTTGAGCTTGTTGACCAGCACCGCGTCGGCCTTGAGCGTGTCGGCGAACTCGATCAGGGTGACATGGGCCACGATGCCGGCCAGGTCGATGGCCGCTTCCACACCCGAGTTGCCACCGCCGATCACGGCCGTGCGCTTGCCCTTGAACAGCGGGCCGTCGCAGTGCGGGCAGTAGGCCACGCCCTTGTTCTTGTACTCGGCCTCACCAGGCACGTTCACGTTGCGCCAGCGCGCGCCGGTGCTCAGGATGACGGTCTTGGCCTGCAGGGTGCCACCGTTGTCCATCTTCACCTGGATCAGGCCGCCGGGCTGCTCGGCCGGGATGATCTGGGCGGCCTTTTGCAGGTTCATGATGTCCACGTCGTAGGCACGGGCGTGGGCTTCCAGGGCCGCGGCCAGCTTGGGGCCGTCGGTTTCCAGGATGGAGATGTAGTTCTCGATGCCCAGGGTGTCGTTCACCTGGCCACCGAAGCGCTCGGCCGCGATGCCGGTGCGGATGCCCTTGCGGGCGGCGTACACCCCGGCCGCGGCGCCGGCGGGGCCACCGCCCACGATCAGCACGTCATAGGGGGCCTTGGCGTCGATCTTGGCGGCTTCCCTGGCGGCCGAGTTGGTGTCCAGCTTGGCCACGATCTCGGCGGCGGTCATCTTGCCCGAAGCGAACACCTGGCCGTTGAGGAACACCATGGGCACGGCCATGATCTCGCGTTTTTCCACTTCGTCCTGGAAGGCGCCGCCTTCGATCACGGTGGTCTTGACCTTGGGGTTCAGGATGGCCATGAGCGACAGCGCCTGCACCACGTCGGGGCAGTTGTGGCAGCTCAGGGACATGTAGACCTCGAAGTTGAAGTCGCCATCCAGGGCGCGGATCGCGTCCATCCCCTCGGCGTCTTCCTTCGGCGGGTGGCCGCCCGTCCACAGCAGGGCCAGCACCAGCGAGGTGAACTCGTGGCCCAGGGGCAGGCCGGCAAAGCGCAGCGAGGTGTCGGTGCCTTCGCGGCGCAGCGTGAACGACGGGCGGCGGGCGTCCTGGCCGTCGGTCTTGAGCGTGATCTTGTCGGCGCGCAGGCCCTGGATGGTCTGCAGCAGCGACAGCATGTCGCGGGAGTTTTCAGAGTCGCTCAGCGAAGCCACGATCTCGAACGGTTGCTGAACGCGCTCCATGTAGGCGCCGAGTTGAGCTTTGAGGTTGTCGTCGAGCATGGTGAGCTTCCTTCGTTTCGAGATTCAAGCGACTTTGAAAACCGGCCCTCCTTGCGTATGGAGCGGCCAATGAACAGGCAGTGTTTCGCCATCCCGGCAGGCCTTGTGGGCCCACCAGGATGAAAGTGTCAGCTGTGTGGTGAGGTTGTGCCTCAACACAGGTCAGGGTTCAGGCAGAAATCAGATCTTGCCGACCAGGTCCAGCGAAGGGGCCAGGGTCTTGGCGCCTTCCTTCCACTTGGCGGGGCAGACTTGGCCGGGGTTGGCGGCGGTGTACTGGGCGGCCTTCAGCTTGCGCAGGGTTTCCGACACGTCACGGGCGATTTCGTTGCTGTGCACTTCGGCGGTCTTGATGACGCCATCGGGGTTGATCACGAAGGTGCCGCGCAGCGACAGGCCTTCTTCTTCGATGTGCACGCCGAAAGCGCGGGTCAGCTTGTGGGTGGGGTCACCGACCAGGGGGAACTGGGCCTTGCCCACGGCGGGCGAGGTTTCGTGCCACACCTTGTGCGAGAAGTGGGTGTCGGTGGTCACGATGTAGACCTCGGCACCGGCCTTCTTGAATTCTTCGTAGCTGTTGGCAGCGTCTTCGATTTCGGTGGGGCAGTTGAAAGTGAAGGCAGCCGGCATGAAGATCAGCACGGACCACTTGCCCTTCAGGCTTTCGTCGGACACGGTGATGAATTCGCCCTTGCCGCCGCGGTTCACGAAGGCTTCGGTCTTGAACGGTTGAACTTGGGTGTTGATCAGGGACATGAGATCTTCCTGTCGAAGTTGGTGGGTGAATCCTTGGCGCTCTGCTGCGGTGCAGAGTGCGTTGTTCGGGACAACGGAGCGAATCTTAGGTCAGCCCGTGTCATATGGCGAATTGATTGAACAAATTTGGTTGATTGGGTGGGGCTATCAGGCGCCCGATGGGCAAACAGTTGATTGCCGGGCGAACACCCGGCAAATCGCGGCCCATGTCAGGCAACTTCCTACAAAACAGGCAGCGCGGTTCGTACGGGCCTTACAGCCAGGGCCCTATCAAGAAAAAAAGCCGGTCTTTGCACAATGACTCCATCGACAACGCAACGGCAGCCGCCGAAGCCAGCACCCAACGGAGCCCAGCATGACCAACGACCAGATCCTCGCCGAAATCCGCGAAACCAACCTGTCCTACCTGATGCTGGCCCAGAGCCTGATCCGCGCTGACCGCGAGCAGGCCCTGTTCCGCCTGGGCCTGTCGGAAGACGCCGCCGACCGCATCGCCGCCCTGAGCCCCGCCCAGGTGCTGAAGATCGCGTCGAGCAACACCCTGGTCTGCCGCATGCGGGTGGACGACGACATGGTCTGGACCCTGCTGACCAACCACGGCAAGGCTGGCAGCGACAGCGTCAGCCGCCTGCACGCCAACATCCTGATGGCCGGCCGCCACCAGGAAGCGGCCTGAGCGCCCCTGAAACCGTCTGATTTTGTTGACTCAGAAGCACTACCTTCTTAACCCTTTCTTTCGCGGAGTCCGACCATGCGCACCAAGAGCCTGCTGACCGAAGCCAAGCAAATCGAACGGGCCGTCACCCTGATCCACCTGGGTGCCCGCCTGCAGGTGCTCGAGTCGGAAACCGACATGTCGTACGAACGCCTGCTGCGCCTGTACAAGGAAGTGGCCGGCAAGTCGCCTTCCAAGGGTCAGCTGCCGTTTTCGACCGACTGGTTCATGACCTGGCAGCCCAACATCCACTCGTCGCTGTTCCTCAACATCCACGAGTACCTCAACAAGGCCGCCGAAATCGACGAGATCGACGTCGTCATCAAGGCCTACCAGCTCTACCTGGAGCAGACCCAGTCACAAGGCCTCGAGCCCCTGCTGTCGGTGACCCGCGCCTGGCGCCTGGTCAAGTTCATCGACAACGGCATGCTGACCATGACCAAGTGCTCCAAGTGCGGTGGCCATTACGTCACCCACCCCCACGAAATCTCGCGCCACTATGTGTGCGGCCTGTGCAACCCGCCGGCACGTGCCGGCAAGGGCAAGGCCTCGGGCGCGCTTCAGATGCATTGATTTCCTGTCGTGTGCATGTGCTTCTCCTCCTGATGGCATGCGAATGCCTTGAGGGCTCCCCACGGGGAGCCCTTTTTTTCGTGCCCGCTGCTTCGCCGGAAAAGCCCTTGCAACCGCCGGGCGGCTCAGGCGGCGCCCGACTGGGCCAAGGCGTCGGCGATGCGCGCGATGCTGGAGAAGGTGCTGCGGGTCAGCAGATGGTCGGCGAATTCGATGTCGAAGCGTCCCTCCAGAGTCAGCATCACATTGACGCTGCATTGAGAGGTCAGGCCCGACTCGTACAGATCGGCATCTGGAGACAGGGTGCGCGCGTCGACAGACAGGCGACCCTGAGCAGACAGGGCATCACGCACAGCATCAAACAGAGATTCGGAAACACTCATGGCGCAGAAGGCGCAGAAACAGCAGGTTGAACAATGGCCACCACAGCCACCGCGTGGTCGCCATCATGGCTGAGGCTGAGTGCCCAGTGGGCGATGCCGCGGGAACGCAACACCTCGGCTGCGCGTCCGTGCACCCGCAGCACAGGCACACCACCAGGCAAGCGCTCAACCTCCAGGTCACGCCAACTCACGCCCACCTCGGCCAGGCCAAAGGCCTTGATCGCGGCCTCCTTGGCTGCGAATCGAGCGGCAAGACGCTCAACGCGAAGCATCGGTTCTGAACCGGCATCGCGGGCTTCGACAGCGGTGAACAGGCGCCGCAAAAAGCGTTCGCCAAACGTGTCGAGCGCCCGGGCAATCCTCGGCACATGCACCAGGTCCACGCCCAACCCTGGGGCCTTGCCGGCGTGGCCTCCAGAAACCGCCCCGAACAGATCGGCGCAGGACACCTGCAACTGATGAGCACTCAACATGCGCGCATTGTGCGGCCTGAGCCCTCGGCGCGCGCATGCGGTCGAGGGGGCAAAGCGTGACTGTCGCACATGAACATCCCCTGATTGCAGGGGAACCACCCGCTCAAGCAGGGCTGTTGGCTGTCACACGCACGCTGGATAATTCGGACGTATCAAGGGTTCGTGGGCGTGCAGTCTCACGCAGACTCGCCAACCTGACTCGGGGCCACCTTTGTTCGCTGCTCACTCAGATTCCCTCTGGCATTCCAGAGCGACCACAGACCACCAATGAGCATCACCTACGACATGGCCGCCTTCTATGAAGGTCTGGTCGCCCACCGACTGATCCTGCCCTCGGGTGTGCCAGGTGTGTTCGGCCGCGGCCCGATGTACGAACGCGTGATGGCCGGCCTGAACCACGCGCTCGACCAGATCGCGCTGAACGATGGTTACGAAACCATCCACCACCCGCCGGTGCTGCCCCGCCAGCTGCTGGAAAAGGTCAACTATCTGGAAGCTTTCCCGCACCTGTGCGGCTCCATCCACAGCTTCATGGGCAATGGGCTGGCCGCGCTGCGCCTGGCCGAGGCCGCGCGCAATCACGAGCCCTGGGGCGAGATGCTGGTGCAAAGCGATGTGGTCATGAGCCCGGCGGCCTGCTACAGCATCTACCCGCTGTTCAAGGGCACGCTGCCCGCCGATGGCCGCACCGTGGGCGTGAACAACTGGGTGTACCGCCACGAGCCCTCGGCCGAACCCACCCGCATGATGGCCTTTCGCATGCGCGAGTTCGTGCGCTTTGGCAGCGCCGAGCACGTGGTGCCGTGGCGCGAGATGTGGCTGAACCGCTTCAAGGCCCTGTTCGACACCCTGCAGCTGCCTGCCCATGCCGAAGTGGCCTCCGACCCCTTCTTCGGTCGCGCCGGCAAGCTCATGGCGGCCAGCCAGATCGAACAGAAACTGAAGTTCGAATTGATGGTGCCCATCAATTCGCTGGAATCGCCCACCGCGCTGGTGTCGTTCAACTACCACCAGAGCAAATTCGGCGAGCTGTTCGACATCCAGCAGGCCGACGGCGAAGTGGCCCACACGGCCTGCATCGGCATCGGCATGGAGCGCATCACCATGGGGCTGTTCAAGCACCTGGGCTTTGACCCGCGCGCCTGGCCCGAAGCGGCCCGCCGCACCCTGTGGACCGATGGCCAGCCCTGAGCTTTCTGCCCCCCTCGACCCCCATGGCGCCTTCCCCCTCCGCCCCCATGCACGTGGCCATCCTGGGCATTCGCGGCGTGCCCGCGGCCCACGGCGGCTTTGAAAGTTTTGCCGAGCGGCTGGCGCCATTTCTGGTGCGGGCTGGCTGGAAAGTCACGGTGTACTGCCAGGAAGACGGGCTGGGCCCTGTCACACGCAGCCGCTGGGGCGACGTGCACCGCGTGCACATCCCCTCGGGCGAAGACACCCCGGTGGCCTCCATGCGGTTTGACCGTGCCTGCCTGCAGCACGTGGCCCAGCACCGCCCCGATGTGGTCCTGCTGCTGGGCTACAACACGGCCGCCTTCACGTGGCGTCTGCGCCTGGCGGGCGTGCCCACCGTCATCAACATGGACGGCATCGAATACAGCCGAGCCAAGTGGAGCCTGCCCGCCAAGGCCTGGCTGTACCTGAACGAACGCCTGGGCTGCTGGCTGGGGCACCACCTGGTGGCCGACCACCCGGTGATCGCCAACCACCTGGCCAGCCGCGTCAGGCGCCGCAAGATCACCACCATCCCGTATGGCGCCGACGTGCTGGCGCCCGCCGCACCCGAGCCGCTGACCACACTGGGCCTTCAACCCGAGCAATTCGTCACCGTGATCGCGCGGGCCGAACCCGAGAACTCCATCCTCGAGATCGTGCAGGCCTTTTCGGTACGCCGGCGCGGCGTGCGCCTGGTGGTGCTGGGCAACTACCAGCCGCAAAGCAGCGCCTTCCATGCCCAGGTGCTGGCTGCCGCCTCGGACGAAGTGCTGTTCCCGGGGGCCATTTACGACCCCGCCGTGGTGCAGGCCCTGCGCACGCACTGCCTGTTCTATGTGCACGGCCACCAGGTGGGGGGCACCAACCCCTCGCTGCTGGAGGCCATGGGCGCAGGCAACGCCGTGCTGGCCCACGACAACCCCTTCAACCGCTGGGTGGTGGGCCCCGGCGCGCTTTACTTCCGTGACCGGGCCACCTGCACGGTGGCCCTCGACCAGATGCTGTCGGGCCGTGCCAATCTGGCCCTGATGCGCCGCGATAATCAGGCCCGCGTGGGCCGTGTCTTCGTGTGGGAGCAGGTGCTGGGCGCCTACGCCAGCCTGCTGGCGGCCGTGGCGCGCCAGGCCGCCACCCGAGAACCGGTGCGTCAGGACAACCCGATCTGGAAACAACACACCACATGAACCGTAGCGCCTTCGTGGTCGCTGGCTGGGGCCTGGCCCTGCTGGCAGGCTGTGGCCACGCCCCTTCGTTGCCGCCCACCGGCCCCGTGCCCGTGATGGGGGGCAGCGCCTCTGGCCCTGCCGACGCCCGCCCCGGGGAATCGGCTCCTTACCTGCTGGCCACCGGCGACGAGCTCGACATCAAGGTGCCCGACGCGCCCCAGTACGACCAGACCGTGCGCGTGCGCCCGGATGGCAAGATCGCCCTGCAGGTGGTGGGCACGGTGCATGTGGCCGGCCGCAGCCCGGACGATGTGCAGGCCGAGGTGCGCGAGCGCTACCGACAGGCTGGCGGCGGTCTGCAACAGCGCGACTACCTGCTGCACCCGAACGACGAGCTCGACATCAAGTTCCCTTACCAGGCGCAGCTCAATGAAACCCTGCGCGTGCGCCCGGACGGCAAGCTGCAGCTTCAGCTGGTGGGCACCGTGCAGGCCGAAGGCCTGACGCCCGAGCAGCTGCAGGCCGAACTCAAGCGCCGTTACGCCAAGGTGCTGCGCGTGCCCGAGCTCAGCGTCATCCTGCGCACGGCCACTTCGCAAAGCCTGCGCACCAACGCAGGCAATGGCCGCGCAGGGGTCAATGCCCTGGAGCCCACCGTGCTGGTGCGCAACTTCCAGGCGCCGCAGGTGTATGTGGCCGGAGAAATGGCCCGCCCCGGCATGTTCGCCTTCACACCGGGCATGACGCTGCTGCAGGCCCTGGCCCAGGCCGGTGGCCACCTGCCTTCGGGTGATCTGGCGCGCCTGATCGTGCTGCGCCGCACCGGCGCCGGCACGGCCGAGGTGCTGCAGCCGGGCCTGGAACGCGATTACCTCGGCGCTCCCCGCAAAGACCTGGTGCTGCAACCCTTCGATGTGGTGATGCTGCCGCCTTCACGCGTGGCCCTGCTCGGCCAGGACCTGGAGCAATACGTCTTCAAGATCCTGCCCCCGCTGCGCAACAGCTCGTTCGGCTTTGTGTACGACATCCGCAAGAACGGGAACTGAGCCATGAGCAGCACCGACATCCCCCTGTTCCCTGTGGCCACACCCCGTGCAGGCGGTGGCTTCACCGGCCGCGACCTGTGGCGCCAGTGGTTCAAGTACTGGGGCACCATCCTGGGCAGCACCGTCACGGTGGGTGCACTCACCTTGTACGGTGTGGCCATGCAGGCGCCGCAGTACCAGGCCTCGGCCAAGGTGTGGGTCAAGACCGAACAGCAAGGCACACCCAGCTTCCTGTCGGGCGTGTCCGCCTACCGGGAAGGCCAGGTGATCGACCCGGTCAACCGCAAGATCGAGACCGAAATGCAGCTGCTGCTGGCCCGCCCCAACGTGGAAGCCGTGGTGCGCAAGCTGGGCATGACACGCCGCGACCTGCCCGGCAACGCCCTGAGCGCCGTGCTGGGCAGCCCGCGTGCGGCCAGCCCCGAAGCCGAGTTGCAGGCCACGGTCGACGTGTTCCTCAAGACCGTGAAGGTCGAAGCCGCACGCTCGAAAACCGCCGACACCGCATCGAACCTGCTGGACATCAGCCTGACCACCACGCGGGCCGAACTGGCGCCGCAGGCCCTGCACGCCCTGGTGGCGCAGTACCAGCAGTACGGCACCGCGCAGACTCGGCAGCAGGGCCAGGCCAGCTACGCCCTGATCCGCGACAAGATGATGGCCGCCCAGGCCGACCTCGATCAGCTCGACCAGCGCCTGCTCAAGCTGATGGTGGCCCAGGGCAAGCGCAGCGATGTGCCCGTGCAGGGCACGCCACCGGTGCCAGTGGAAGTGGTGGTCGAGCCCGGCGAGGGCCTGCGCATGGACACCATGCTGGGCAGTGCACGCGCCGGCGGCACCTCGGCCGTGGGCCTGCTCAAGCAGCAAACCGTGACCCTGCAGTCGCGCGTGGAAGAGCTGCGTCAGCAGTACACCGACGAAGCCGAACCCGTGCGCAATGCCAGGCGCCAGCTGGCCCAGGCAGAGGCACGCCTGAGCCGTTCGGTGCAGGCCGGTGCCGAGCTCGAAGCGCAGATGCGCCAGCTGGAGCGCTCTCGCGCCCTGGCCCAGGACCGCTACATCGAGTTGCGCCGCAAGCTCGACCAGATCGAGCTGTACCTGGCCAGCAGCCCCGATGAAACCACCTCGCGCGTGCTGACCGAGCGCGCCCAGGTGCCCGACAAGCCCGAACGCAAGAAGCTGATCGTGCTGGGCGTGCTGGGTCCGTTGCTGGGCCTGGCACTGGGCCTGCTGCTGGCCGGCCTGCGCGAATACTTCGACCACCGGCTGCAGTCGGCCGAAGACGTCGAGCGCTACCTGGGCCTCGAAGCCCTGGCCATCATCCCCGACCACGGCAAGGAGCGCCCATGAAAGACGATGCGTTCTACCGCCTGGGCCTGCGGGTGCTGGGCAAGCTGCCCGCTGGCCCGCAAGGCCGTGTGGTGGTGATCACCAGCGCCCGCGACGGCGAAGGCAAGACCCATGTGGCGCAGGCCCTGGCGCAAGCCCTGGCGGCGCAATGCAGTGACCCGGTGGCCCTGGTGGCCTGCGAAAAGCAAGCCGGAGAAAGCGGTCCGGGCTGGTCGGAACTGGTGCATGACAGCGCCTGGCAAGACGCCATGGCCACGCCACCGGCCTCGGGCGATGGGCCGCACAGGGTCCGCGCCGGCCAGAAGGCCCGTGCGGAAACCCTGTTCAAGCCCGAAGCGGTGGCCCAGGCCCTGGGCACGCTGCGACAGCGCTTCGGCATGGTGATCATCGACGCGCCATCACTCGCTGGCTGCGGCGCCTTGCTGCGCCAGGCCGACGGTTGCCTGCTGGTGGTCAACGCCAAGGACACGCGCCGCGAAGTGGTGCAAGGCGCCCTGGCGGCCAACCCGGTGCCGGCCGACCGTTTGCTGGGCACGGTGCTGAACCAGCGGCCCGAGTACGTGCCCAGCTGGCTGTACCGCTGGGTGCTCTGACCCACCCTTCGCCGCCATGGCCCTGACCGACCTGCGCCACCCTGTGCTCGGGGCCCTGCTGGGCCTGGGCGCCGGCACGGCCTTGCTGGCCACAGCCGGTGATTCCATGACGCTGCCGGTGCTGCTGTTCGTGGCCCTGGCGGGCCTGGGCAGCATGGTGTGGTTCAGGGGCTCGCTTCGGCGCTACTTCCTGGTGCTGCTGTTTTTTGTGGCGCCCTTCGACCTGAGCAAGGCGGTGGTGCCGCCGCTCGACCGCTTCTATTCGCCCGGCTGGTACCTGAGCCTTGGGCAGCTGGTGCTGCTGGCCCTGACCGTGGCCTGGGGCGTCGAGCGCCTGCTGGTGCGCAAGGTCCCTCTGCAACGCACCCGACTGGACACGCTGGCCTTCGTCTACGTGGCCTGGATCTGGTGCTCGGCCGCCATGTCACCGGGCGACAAGTTGCTGCTGCTGGCCTCGGCCTTCAGTTACACCCTGTGCGTGCTGGCCTTCTACGTGGTCTCGCACGCCATCGAGCACATCACCGAAGTGCGCCGCCTGATGCAGGTGGTGGTGGTGGGGCTGCTGCTGCAGGTGGCCCATGTGAGCGCCCAGATGCTCACGCGCAGCCACCTGCCGCTGCCTGGCTCCAAAGGAGCGGGCACGGCCAATGCGGGCAACGTGGCCAACTTTGGCGGGCAGGAGGCTGCGGCCTTTCGGCCCACCGGCGCATTCGACCACCCCAATGCCCTGGCCGACTACCTCACGCTGGTGGGCATACCGGCCCTGGCACTGGTGCTGATGGGGCCACAGCGCATCCCCAGGCGCACCTGGTGGGTGGCCCTGGGCGTGTTCGGCCTGTGCAGCGTCACCTTGCTGATCACGCTGTCGCGCGGGGGATGGGCTGCCATGGCTCTGGGCTGCCTGGCGGTGGCCGTGGTGTTCTGGCGCCACCGCCTGATCGGCAGCACCCATGTGCTCGGGGCCGTGCTGGCGGGGGCTGTGGCGCTGGGCGCCGTGCTGGCGGCCTACCCGCAAGTGATCTGGCGCCTGACCGAACCCGACGACCGCTCGACCGAATCGCGCACCATCCTGAACGACCAGGCGCTGGCCATCATCGCCGAGCACCCGCTGACGGGTGCGGGCTTCGGGGCTTACAACCGGGCCGCCCACGAGATCCATGGCGAGAAATGGGCGCAGATCTCGCCTGACTACCAGGAGCAGATCCTCAAGCTGGTGGTGCACAACCACTACCTGCTGGTGGCCGCGCAACTGGGCATCCCGGCGCTTCTGTTCTGGTGCTACCTGCTCTGGTGCCTGGCCCGGCAGGCCTGGCCCGTGCAACGCTGGCGTGATCCGGGCACCACCGCGCTGGCCGTGGGGCTGGGCGGTGCCCTGATCAGCCAGATGCTGTTCCTGGCCTCCGACAACTACGACGCCGACATCCGCGTGTTCATGCTGTGGCTGACGGCAGGCCTGCTGCAGGCCCTGGTGCGCCTGCGGCCCTGGCCTGCTGTGGCCACCCCCACCGCCAGGAGCGCTGCATGAACCTCAAGCGGCTGCTGGGCAATTTCGCATCGGTGACCGTGCTGCGCCTGGGCATGGCCGCGCTGGGCTTCGGCCTGTTCTGGGTGCTGTCGCATGAACTGCCCACCGAGCAGCTGGGCGGGTTCTCGGTGCTGATGAACACCTTCTTCCTGCTGCAGACCTTGCCGCTGCTGGGCCTGGGCGTGCACCTCACGCGGGAGGTGGCCGCGCAACCTGCCCAGCGGGGGGCCCACATGGGCCAGGCGCTGGTGTTCAGCGCCCCCTGGGCGGTGCTGCTGGCGATGGGCGTGGGCCTTTACGGCCTGTGGTCTGCGCCCGCAGGGCTGCAGGCCGCTCACTGGCTGGTGGGCCTGGCCATGGTGCCCACAGCCTTCACGCTGGTGGCCGAGTCCACCCTGGTGGGCATGGAGCAGGTGCGCCCGCTCACGCTGATCAACCTGGCCGAAGCCGCCGTGCGCCTGGGGGGCGCCGCACTGGCCATTCACCTGGGGGCCGGGCTCGATGGCGTGTTCGCCGTGTTCCTGCTGGGCCGCCTGCTGAGCGCCGGGCTTTACCTGCGCCTGGCCCAACTGCCTCGCATCGATTGGCCCCGCGCGCGTGGCCCGGCCTGGCTCGCCCTGTGGCGCGAAGCACCGCCCTACCTGGGCCTGGCCGTGGTCACGGCCGCCACCAGCCGCATCGACGTGCTGCTGCTGTCGCGTCTGCAGGGCCTGGAAGCCGCAGGCGTGTACGCCGCCGCCGCCCGCCTGTACGAGGCCTCTCAGATGATGTCGACCATGGCCCTGGTGGTGATCTTCCCGGTGCTGGCCCGCCTGTTCCATGCCGATCCACCGGCCTTCGCCGCGATGCTCGACCGCTGCCTCCGCTGGGGCCTGCTGCTGGGTGTGCCCGTGGTGCTGGCCATCAGTGCCGTGGTGCCGTGGCTGGTGAAGGCGGTGTATGCGCCTCACCTGTGGGGCAGCGCGGCTGTGCTGCAGGTGCTGTGCGTGGGCACCTGGCTGCTGGCCCTCGACCAGCTGATGTCCACCACCATGCTGGCCGCACGGGCCCAGCGTGACGACCTGACGGCCATGGTGATCGGCCTGCTGCTGCTGCTCGCCTTGATCCCAGCACTGCTGTCCGTGATGGGGCTGGTGGGCACGGCCTGGGCGGTGGTGCTGGCCCTGGCCCTGCGCCTGGCCTGGCGCATCCGCTGGGCGGGCCAGGCATTGAAGCTGCCACAGCTGGGGCACCAGTCGCTGCGCGCCGCGGGGGCTGCCGGTGGCGCCCTGGCCTGCCACTTTGGCCTGCTGAACCACGGGCTGCCCATCTGGCAGGTGCTGCCGCTGGCACTGCTGACTCACGCAGCCCTGGCGCTGCTGCTGGGGGCCTTCCACCGCGGCCACCGCGACGACCTGCTCAGCCTGCAGCGGCTGCGCGCCGCCCGGCCCTGAGCCCCCTTGACCGCCATGCGCATCCTGCACCTCGACCCTGACGACATGGACAACCCGCTGTCCGGTGGTGGGCCCGTGCGCACCTTCGAGATCTGCCGACGCCTGGCACGCCGGCACGAGATCACTGTGCTCACGCCCACCTTCGAGGGCTCCACGCCCACGCTGGAACGCGAGGGCATCCAGTACGTGCGCCTGGGCCGCAAGATCAGGAACCACGGCTCCTCGCACCACTTCACCTTCCTGGCCAGCCTGCCGCGCGCCGTGCGCGAGCGCCAGCACGACCTGCTGGTGGAAGACTTCATGCCACCCTGCTCGGCCACCTGGACCCCCTGGTTCCGTCGCCGTGACAAACCCCTGATCGCCTCGGTGCAGTGGTTCTTCGCCGACGAATGGACGCGCCAGTACAAGCTGCCCTTCCACTGGGGCCAGGCCTGGGGCGTGCGCTGGTACGAACGCTTCGTGGTGCTCACCGACGACATGCGTCAGACCATCGAAGGCCTGAACCCGAAGGCTCAGTGCCGCTTGCTGCCCAACGGGGTGGACGACAGCTTTTACGCCATCGAGCCTGTGGTGGGTGACTTCCTCTTGTACCTGGGCCGCATCCAGGTGCACGCCAAAGGCCTGGACCTGCTGCTGCAGGCGCTGGCCACCATCGCACCCGAGCGTCGCCCGCGTCTGGTGCTGGCCGGCAGCGGCTTTGAAGAACCGCTGCTGCACCAGTGGCTGGCCGACACCGGCATGGGGCCGTGGGTGCACCTGACAGGCCATGTCAACGCCCCCCAGCGCGCCGAGCTGCTGCGCACCTGCCGCTTCATGGTGATGCCCTCGCGCATCGAGACCTTCGGCATGACCATCGCCGAAGCCCATGCGGCCGGCAAGGCCTGTGTGGTGTTCGATGCCGCCCCCATGCACGAAGTGGCCGCGCCCGACAGCCCCCGGGCCAAGGCCTTCGATGCGCGGTCGCTGGCTGCTGTCATCGAGCACTGGCACCATCGGCCCGATGCCGAGCTGGCCCAGCTCGGCGCCTCGGCCCGGCAGTGGGCCCGGCGCTACAACTGGGACACCGTGGCCGCGGCCCAGGAAGCCTTTTACCTCGAAGCCTGCGAACGCCCATGAGCACTTCAACGCTTCCACCCACTTTGCAAGACCCCACCACCTGGGCCGAAGCCCGGGCCCTGTTCCGTGCCGACTTCAGTCGCTGGGTGCAGTGGCTGGGCGGTGGCTCGGCCGCTCAGAAGGCCTACTGGTTCTGCCTGCCCAGTGTGCAGGCCCTGCTGTGGTTCCGCGTGGCCCGCTGCCTGTTCCTCAAGGGGCACCGCAACAGCGCCCGCCTGATCAGCCTGATCAGCCTGTACCTCACCCGCATCGAGATCCCGCCCACCAGCTCCATCGGGCCGGGTTGCATCATCCCGCACGCGGAAGGCGTGATCGTGTGCGGACGACTGGGTGCGCGCGCCACCTTGTCGGGCAGCTGCGGCATCGGTGGCGGCGCCCGCGAAGGCGATGTCGGTGGTGGCCCTGGTCTGCCCTGGGTGGGTGACGACGTGTTCTTCGGCCAGGGCGCCGTGGTTCTGGGCGCCCTGCGCGTGGGCCATGGCGTGGTGCTGGGCGCCTGCACGCTCACGCTCGACGACGTGCCCGACCGCGCCACCGTGATCGCACCCGTGGCCACGGAAGAGCCCTCCTGCAACTCCCTTGACCCTGCTCGCGCATGACAGACACCACACTGGACGCCCACACGGACGCCCCCCTGAGCTGGGCCCGCACCCGCGCCCTGATCGCGTCAGACGCGCGCCGCATGTTCGCTGGCAATGGCGGCGGCTCGCTGCCACAGCGCATGTTCTGGCTGCTGATGCCCACCTACCAGGCCCTGTTCTGGTACCGCCTGTCACGCTACTGCTTCCTGCGCGGATGGCGCAACACAGCGCGGCTGCTGTTCCTGTTCAACCTGTACCGCACGCGGGTGGAGATCCCGCCCACCACCGACATCGGCGAGGCCTGCCTGATCGGCCATGCCAGCGGCGTGGTGCTGTACGGCCGCATTGGCGCGCGCGCCACCATCTACGGTGACGCGAAGATCGGTGGGGGCATCGACAACAGCATCGACATCGGCGCCGGCCCGGGTTACCCCATCCTGGGTGACGACGTGACCCTGGGCTACCGTGCCGCGGTGCTGGGCCCCTTCCGCGTGGGTGACGGTGCCCGACTGGGTCCCTTTGCGCTGGCGGTGTACGACGTGCCCGCGGGCGCCAAACTCAGGGCCCGCAAGTCGGTCATCATGCGTCCCGCTGACGCCGCGGCACCCGCATCTCAAGGGCCACAGGCATGAGCATCGAAGCCTCCATCATCATCGTCAACTGGAAAGTGTGCGAGCTGCTGCGCGCCTGCCTGCAGTCGGTGCGCGACCAGGCGGGCCTGCGCATGGACCAGATGGAAGTCATCGTGGTCGACAACGACTCGCGCGACGGCAGCGTCGAGATGGTGCGCGCCGAATTCCCCGAGGTGCGCCTGATCGCCAACGCCGACAACCCGGGCTTTGGCAAGGCCAACAATCAGGCCCTGCCGTTCTGCACCGGCCGTTATGTGGTGCTGCTGAACCCTGACACCGTGTTGCTCGACGGCGCCATTGGCACCATGGTGCGCCGCATGGACGCCTGCCCTGACGTGGCCACCATGGGCTGCCGCCTGCTGAACGCCGATGGCAGCCTGCAGCGCTGGACCGGTGGCGCCTTCCCGCGCGCACTGAACCTGGCCAACCACTACCTCTTCCTCGACCGGCTGCTGCCACGGGCCATGCGGCCCATGCCCCTGTACCTGGACCACGACGCCCAGGCCGAGATCGATGTCGACTGGGTGAGCGGTGCGTTCATGATCCTGCGCACCGGCATGCTGGGTGGGCAGCTGTTCAACCCGGCCTTCTTCATGTACGGCGAAGACATGGAGCTGTGCCACCGCCTGAAACTGGCGGGCCACCGCGTGGTCTACAGCCCGGCGGCGTCGATCATTCACTACCAGGGCGCCAGCATGAAGCAGCAACAGGGCGATGTGCTGCTGTCCTCGCTGAAGGGCCCGCGCCAGTTCTACCGCCAGATGCGCGGGCCGCAGGGCCTGTGGATCTTCGACCTGTTCACCGTCAGTGGTTTTGGCCTGCGCTGGCTGCTGTACCGCCTGGCCAGCTGGGTGAAGCCGCAAGGCAACTACCAGGCCCGCGCGGCCTCCAGCCTCGACCTGATGGGGCGGGCCTGGCGCATCATGAAAGGCTGAGCCATGCTGAACCGACGCCAGTGGTTGTCTCGTGGTGGGGCCTTGCTGGGCACCACGCTGGTGGGCGCCTGCGGCGCCGGCGGCAACCCGGTGGCGCAGGTGCAGGCCATGCTGCAAACACCCATTCGCTCGGCCACGGGCCAGCCCAATGCCCTGAGCCTGCAGCTCGACCCGCGCGCGGCGGGTGTGGCCGTGAACCGGGCCGTGCTGGGCCAGAACCTGCACTGGGTGGACCGCGGCGACGAGATGTTCGACAGCGCAGCCGAACTTCGCCCGGCCATGGCCAGCCTGGCCGCCCGGGTGGGCACCACCAGCCTGCGCTACCCCGGCGGCCTGCAGTCAGACACCTTCCACTGGAAGCTGGGCATGGGCCTGCGCACCGAACGCGGCCTGAACGAGCACGCCAACGCCAAGCGCTTTCAGCCCACCCTGGTGGGCACACAAGAGCTCCTGGAGCTGTGTGAACAACTGGGCGCCCAGCCCCTGATCACCGTGAACCTGGCCTCGGGCACCGCGGCCGAAGCGGCCGACTGGGTGCGGGCCGTGAACGTCACCGGCCTGACCTCGCGCCGCACCGGGCAGCGCCTGCCCCGCGTGCCCCTGTGGGAGCTGGGCAACGAGCCCTACCTGCAGCCCGAAGAGCAACCCGCCCTGTGGATGAACGCCAGCGCCTTTGCGCAAAAGGCCCGTGAGTTCGCCAAAGCCATGCGGCAGGTGGACCCAGGCATTGCCCTGTCGCTGCCCATCACGCTCGACAAGCGCCATGGCGTGCCCGCCACACCCTTGCCCGGTTTCGCGCGCGAAGTGCTGGCCAGCCCCATCGAGGGGGTGAGCCACTTCAGCCTGCACAACGCCTACCTGCCCTTCGGGGCCGATGCCGAGCACAGCACCGACCGCCTGTACTGGGCCGCCATGGCCGCCGGTCGGGGCCTGAGTGCCGACCTGGCTGCCAACCGCCAGCTGCTGGCCGAGCTGCAACCGGGTGCCACGCCGCGCTGGGCCCTCACCGAGTTCAACGCGCTGTTCAGCCTGGGCCGCAGCACCGACACGCTCACGCTGTCGCCCGCCGGTGGCCTGGCCCTGGCCGAGCTGCTGCGCCAGCTGGTGCTGGAGCCTGACGTGGAACTGGCCCAGGGCTGGTCGCTGTCGGGCAATGGCTTTTTCGGGGCCATCCACCCCGACGCCTGGTTGCGCCCCACCGGTCAGGTGCTGGCGCTGTTCCGCGAAGGCCTGGTGGGCCAGCGCCTGCCCTGCACCCTGCAAGCGCCCACGGTGAACACGCCCGCGCTGGGCTTCACGCCGGCGGCCGAGAACCTGCCCGTGGCCACCGCCCTGGCCTGCCGCGAAGGCGACACCCTGCGCCTGCTGGTGCTGCACAAAGACCCTGCCAACCCGGCCGAGCTGACGCTGCAGCTGGGCGCCCACCGCATCGACAGTGGCCGCATCAGCCAGCTGAGCACCGAGCAGCTGTTCGACACGCGCGACGTGCCCGACACGCTGCGTCGCACCGACCGCGGCTGGGCGGCGCCTCCGGGTGCCCCCACCCTGAGCCTGCCCCCCCACAGCCTGACCCTGCTCACCCTGGTGCTCAGCCCCCAGCCCGAGACGGCCACCGCCTGAGCCCCGCCGACCATGCCCGCGCCACGCCGCCCCCGCATTGGGGTCGATTTCCACACCTTCGACGGCATCTTCCAGGGCAGCCGCAGCCACCTGCTGGGCCTGTACGAAGCGGCCATTGCCCAGGCCCCTGACCTCGATTTCCACCTGTTGCTGGCCGACACCGAGCGCCTGGTGGCCGAGCACCCGGCCTTCGGCGCCCCCAACGTGCACCGCGTGCCCATGCCCCATCGCAACGGCCTGGTGCGCCTGGCCTGGCAGCTGCCGCGCCTGCAGCAGCAACTGGGCCTGGACCTGTTCCACCTGCAGTACCGCCTGCCGCTGTGGACGGCCGGTCCCTGTGTGTGCACCATCCATGACGTGCTGTTCGAGACGCACCCGCAGTTCTTCTCCAAGGCCTTCACCGCCTTTGCACGCCTTTCAAGCCGCGATGCCTTGCGCCGTTCTCAAGCGCTTTTCACCGTCAGTGAGTACTCACGTCAATCGATGGTGCAGGCCTATGGCACGGCGCCTGAGCGCATCACCGTCACGCACAACGGGGTCGACACCCAGCGCTTCCATGCCGGGCCAGAAGGCGCCGACCTGGTGCAGGCGCACGGGCTGCAGCCCGGCGGCTACCTGTGCATCGTGGGCCGGCTGGAGCCCCGCAAGAACCACGTGAACCTGGTGCAGGCCTACGCCCGCCTCCCCAAGCCGCGCCCACCGCTGGTGGTGGTCGGCCAGCGCGATTTCGCCTTCGAAGCGGTGTTCGAGGTGGTACAGCGCGAGGGCCTGCAGCACGAGGTGCGCTTCCTGGAGCGTGTGGGCGACGCCGAGCTGCCCGCCTTGATCCGCCACAGCGCGGCCTTCGTGTACCCCACCTGGGCCGAAGGCTTCGGCATGCCGGTGCTCGAGGCCATGGCCTGTGGCGTGCCGGTGGTCACCTCCAGCACCACCTCGTTGCCCGAAGTGTCCGGTGACGTGGCCTTCCTGTGCCCGCCTGACGATGTGGCCGCCCTGGCCCAGGCCATGGCCCTAGCCCTGAACGAAGCCCCGGCGGCGCGCCAGCAGCGCATCCAGCGTGGCATCGAGCGGGCGCAGCAGTTCACCTGGCAGCGCTCGGCGCAGGCCCTGCTGGGCGAAATGCGCCGCCTGCTGGCCCGGCAGGGCCTCACACCTGGGTGACCAGCCCCCGCATCTCGACCACCTCGAAGTTCGAGCCCTTCACCTGGGCCAGCTGACCGACCAGGGTGTCGTTGTCCCAGCGGTCGTCCGGGGCGCCACTGACAAACCAGTTGCTGCCGTTGTCGGCCACGAACATGCCGTGGGTTTGCATGGCCGTGAGGATGGCCTTGACTTCGGGCGAAAAGCCGGCCGGGATCTGGTAACCGGCCTTCAGTCGCACCCGCATGCCCATGGGCGGCAGGTTGGCGCTCGTGTTCGCACTGGCGTAATGCGTGGCCGGCGGCACGAACGCGCGGCGCGTGCGGGCCACGGTGAAGCGCAGCGCATGGCGGATGCCACCCGGGCCCAGGCGGGCTTCGTCGTAGCGCACCAGGCCCGGGAAAATGGGCAAGCCAGCGGCGTCGGCACTGGTCCAGCCAGGCTGGGCCGTGGGGCGCACGGCGTTGCTGTCGGCATGGAACACGGCCCCGCAGTGGGCCTGCCAGCTGCCATCGGCCTGCGGCTCGGCACCACCGATTTCGTACAGGCGGTCGTTGTCGCGGTCGACCACCAGCACGTGCCGATCCCCCTGGCTGGCAGGGCCCCCTTCGATGGGTGCATCACGCGGCACCGGGTAGGGGCCAGGGTCACTTTCATCGCCATAAAGCGTCCAGACCATGGGCACGCGCGCCTGCTGGCCAGACACCACCACATACGGGATGCCGATGGGCTGCCCTTCGTACAGGCCTGCACCGAAATCGGGGTGCAGCCCGGTGTTCAGGCCGATGCTGGCGATCAGGGCGTCGGAATTGGGGTCTGGGGGCAGGGCCCGCACGTCCAGGTTCCACGCGTTGTCATCGGGGAACGGGCGTGCCCCATGGAGCGAGGCGCCCACGCCCAGGGAAGCGGCCTGCAGGCGGCCTGAGCCGCCAGGGGCTGCAATCTGCGACTGAGGTGCGCCACCGGCACCGCCGCCTCCGCAGCCGGGCAGGGCGCCAATCAAAGGCAGGGTGCCCAGCCACTGCAGGGCCTGGCGTCGGGTGTGCGGCATGGAGGTCTCCTCGGGTCCGCTCAGGGTGAGGCCGACAGGCAGCACCTCGTTTCAGCAGCGCCCACCCTGCAAAAAGCTTTACGTCTGCTGACGAAGCCATGCCCGAAATTGCAGGTGCTGACAGGGGTTTATCCGGTGGGCACGTGAATCGTTCACGCCGTACAACGTGAGGTGTGCAGCGTCGGCATCCCTCGGCGCACGCCCTTCCAAGGAGGCGAGATGACCGGTTCCCAAGGTTCGCAGTCGTTCCGTTCCCGTTCACGTCAGTGGTCTGCCCTGGCCTGTGTGGTCCTGGCCGGGGTGGCATTGCTGGCGTTTGCGCAGCAGCATCCGGTGTTCGGTCTGCTGGCCCTGTGCGGTGCCGCCACACTGTTCAAAGGCAGCGCCCTGAACCCACGCCATGCACGACGGCCCGCTCGCGTCGCACAGACTGTGCTGCCTGCCAGCGGCAGGCGCCGCCCCCTGCGCAAGGCAGCCTGACCATCGCCTTGCGCCCACCCGGCGCGGGCCTCAGGCGTTCACATCCACCACCACACGGCCACGCACCTGCCCTGCCAGCAACTGGCGGGCGGTGTCGATGGCCTCGTTCAGACCGATGGTGCGGCTGATCGCCGCCAGCACGGCCGGGTCGAGGTCACGGGCCAGGCGCTGCCAGGCTTGCAGGCGCAAGGCCTTGGGGGCCATCACGCTGTCGATGCCGGCCAGGGTCACACCCCGCAGAATGAACGGCGCCACGGTGGCGGGCAGGTCCATGCCGCCAGCCAGGCCGCAGGCCGTGACCACACCCCCGTACTGGGTGGCAGCGCAGACATTGGCCAGCGTGTGGCTGCCCACGGTGTCGACCGCGCCGGCCCAGCGTTCTTTGGTCAGCGGCTTGCCCGGCGCGGCAAAGGCCTCGCGGGGCAGCACCTCAGCGGCGCCGAGCTGCTTCAGGTAGTCGGCCTCCTGCGGGCGGCCGGTCACGGCGGCCACGCGGTAACCCAGGCGCGCCAGCAAGGCCACCGCCACACTGCCCACGCCACCGGCCGCACCCGTCACCACCACCTCGCCCCGCTCGGGCGTGATGCCATGGCGCTCCAGGGCCATCACGCACAGCATGGCGGTGTAGCCCGCCGTGCCGATGGCCATGGCCTGCGCCGGGGTGAAGGCGGCAGGCAGCGGCACCAGCCAGTCGCCTTTCAGGCGTGCCTTCTGGGCCAGGCCGCCCCAGTGGGTTTCGCCCACGCCCCAGCCATTGAGCACCACGGCATCACCGGGCTTGAACTCGGGGTGCTGGCTGTCCAGCACCGTACCGGCCAGGTCGATGCCCGGCACCATCGGGAATTTGCGCACCACCGGTGACTGACCCGTGATGGCCAGGCCGTCCTTGTAGTTCAGGGTGGAGCACGCCACCTGCACGGTCACGGCGCCCTCGGGCACCTCGGGCAGGGCGCTGTCGTCCAGCTCGCGCAAAGTGGCGCGGTAACCCTGGTCGTCCTTGTCGATGCAGATGGCCTTGAACATGGTGCGTGTCTCCTCGGGAATGCAGTCAGCGGTCGGCCTGCAGCATACCCCTTGGCGAGCCTGGGGCCCTGTGGTCTACTGCACACCGGACGTACGCCGTATCACGCGGGAAACACAGCCGGGAGACAACCATGTCGGGGCCCCCTTGGCGGATGCGAACGAACCTGGCCGTGCTGGTCGCAGCCTGTGTGCTGCCGGCTGCCATTGTGGCTGGGCTTCTGGTGTTCCGTGACTATCAGGAAAGCCGGCAGAACACCTTGCGGGGGCTGTTCAGCGCGGCGCGGGCCACGGCAGCCACACTCGACCGTGACCTCACCGGCATTGAAAGCGGGCTGCGCGTGCTGGCCGCCACCACCGCCCTGGCCGAAGACGACCTGCGGGCCTTCCATGCCGAAGCCAGCCATGCCTTGCCCACCCAGCAGATCACCAACTACGTGCTGATCGATCGGCAAGGCCAACAGCGCCTCAACACCCTGCGCCCACCCGATGCCCCCCTGCCCACCACCGACACGCCCCCGGTGCTGCTGTCGGTGTTCGACAAGCCACGCCCCGTGCTGTCCGACCTGTTCACCGGGCCTGTCACCGGCAAACCCACGGTCACCCTGGGTGTGCCGGTGCTGCGGGAAGGGCGTGTGGTCTACGTGCTCAATGCCGGGCTGGTACCCGAGCGTTTGCTCGACGTCATCAAGTCACAGCACCTGCCGCCCCACTACGTGTGCGCCATCCTTGACAGTCGAGGGCGCATCGTGGCGCGCAGCCACGACATGGCCCGCCACATCGGTCGTTACGCAGTACCTGACCTGGTGCAGGCCGTGACCCGCCAGCAAGAGGGGCAGATCGAGACCGTCACGCTGGAGGGCACGCCAGTGGTCAGTGCCTTCGTGCATTCGAGCGTGTCGGGCTGGAGCGTGGTGATCGGCATCCCGCAGGCCACGCTGTCGGCCGGCTTGCAAGAGGCGCTGGGCTGGCTGGTGGGCTCGACGCTGCTGCTTTTTTCAGTGACTCTGGGCCTGGCCTGGTGGCTGGCTCGCCACCGGGTGATGCGCCCCACCGACCGTCTGCTCGACCAGATGAATCGCATCACACTGGGCTTTGTCGACGAGCCCGAGCCCGTCGAGCACCGGGTGCGCGAATTCGCCTCGCTCCAAAAAGGGCTGGACACCATGCGCCGCCGGCTGAAAGCTCATGACGACGAACGCAACGCGGTACTGCACCGACTTGAAACCGTGCTGGAAGCCATCACCGACGGCTTCGTTCTCGTCGATGAGCAATGGTGCGTACGCCACGTGAACGCCCGCGCCGAATCGCTGCTGTGCGAACCCCGTGAAGCCTTGCTGGGCCTGGTGTTGTGGGACGTGTTGGCACCGGCCGACATCACGGTGCTGCGGCCGCATTTCGAGCGCGCCATGCGGCGCCACGAAGCCGAGCATTTCGAATGCCACCTGCCCGCCCTCAACCTGTGGCTGGAGGTGCGGCTGTTCCCTGGCGAAACCGGGCTGTCGGCCTACCTGCAAGACGTGAGCGCCGTGCGTGCTGCACGAGAAGCCCTGGAGGCACAGCGCCTGGCTGAGGCATCCAGCCTGGCCAAGACCGAGTTCCTGTCGCGCATGAGCCATGAACTGCGCACACCGTTGAACGCCGTGCTGGGTTTTGCCCAGTTGCTGGAGATGGACCGCCAGGAGCCCCTGAGCGCCCGGCAGCGCGAACGCATGCGGCACATCATCGATTCGGGCCAGCACCTGCTGGACATGATCAGCGAGGTGCTGGATGTCTCGCGCATCGAATCGGGCACGCTGAAAGTGCAGATCGGGCCCGTGGATGCAGCCCAGGTGGCGCGCGAATGTGAGCACATGCTGCAGACCGATGCGGCTCGGTTGGGCCTGAGCCTGCGTGTGATGACGACCGGCTCGCACCTGCCTGTGTTGGCTGACCCCACTCGCCTCAAGCAGGTGATGCTGAACCTGATGAGCAATGCACTGAAGTACAACCGCAGTGGTGGTCGGGTCGATGTGAGTCTGGTGCCCAGTCAGGGCCGGCTGGCGGTGGAGGTGCGCGACACCGGCCTGGGCATGAGCGCCGATCAGCTGGGGCACCTGTTCGAGCCCTTCAACCGACTGGGCCGTGAACACAGCGGCCTTCCGGGCACGGGCATCGGCCTGGTGATCAGCCAGCGCTTGCTGCACATGATGGGCGGACATTTGCAGGTGCGCTCAGAAGAGCAGGTGGGCACCACTTTCAGCTTCGAGTTGCCAATGGCGGGGGGGGCTCGCACCGACACGCATGCCGCCTCGCCCCTGCCGATGGACAGCCCCCAAGCCCCCATGCGCACCCTGCACTGAAGGACCCTGTACCGCACGACGTTCTCAGGGCCGCCAGACCGCCTGCACCCGGGGGTGCACAGGGTGATGGTCCAGCCAGCGAACCAGCACCCATACGCCAACCACAGCCAGCACGGTGCCCAGCACGAAGGTGGCTGTGTAGCCCACTGCATCGCCCAGCACACCGGCCAGCAAATTGGCCAGGCCCGACACCCCCACCACCACGCTGGCCAGCACGGTGTAGTCAGTGCCCGCATGCTCAGGTTCGCACACGTCCATCATCAAGGCAAACAGGGCGACGGTGGCCATGGTGCCTGCCAAGCCCTCCAGCATGGTGACGGTCCACAGGCAGGCCATGCCCCCCCAGCCCACCGCCACCACCGCATACAGCCCCAGAGACAAGGCCTGCATCAGGCCGGCCCACCACAAGGCCGCGCGGCGGCCGAAGCGCCACATGAACCAGCCACCCAGCACCGCACCCAGCAAGGAGGTGCCAGAGCCGGCCACGCCCTTGATCAGCGCCATCGTGTCCTTGGGCACTTGCAGGTCGGCCATGAAAGGCATGACCAGTGAGCCCACCATCTGCTCACCCAGCCGATAGGCCAGGATCAACAGGGCCAAGGTGCGAACTGGTGGTGTGCACAGGCGGCGCCACCAGTGAAGCCAAAGCCCATGCGCCTGAGCTGGTGCCAGGCTTCGGGCCGGCGGGGTTGCAGCCCGGCGGTCGGTGTGGGCATCGGTGGGGGCCCCGGCAGGCAGACGCCACACGGGCCACAAGGTCAGGGCCAGGGCGCCTGCCATGGCCGCGTACATCCAGCCACTGCCGTGTCGGGCATACAACCACATCAAGCCACCGCCGCCCAGGATCATGCCCACGCGGTAGGCACCCACCTGCAAGGCATTGGCCAGGCCACGTTGCGGCCCATCGAGCAGGCGCACGGCCAGGGCATCGGTCACCACATCCTGGGTGGCGGCCAGCAGGTTGAACAGCAGCACCACGGCCAGCAAGGCCAGGCTGTCAGCGCCGGGTTGCCACACGGCCATGGCCAGGGCCAGCACGGTAGC
Organism: Aquabacterium lacunae; assembly: GCF_004310865.1. Taxonomy (GTDB): domain Bacteria; phylum Pseudomonadota; class Gammaproteobacteria; order Burkholderiales; family Burkholderiaceae_C; genus Aquabacterium; species Aquabacterium lacunae. The sequence goes on along the minus strand of NZ_SIXI01000008.1, from coordinate 33,545 downwards.
GCCGCCCTGCAGGCCCAGCAGCCAGCGACGCGAATGGCCGTGGGCGTCCAGCCAGGGCGCCCACAGGAACTTCAGCGCCCAAGGCAGGGCCAGGAACTGCAGCAGGCTCAGCGCCTTGAGCGACCAGCCCTGTTCGCGCAACAGCACCGGCAGGGCCAGCGTGAAGAACCCGAAGGGCAGACCCTGGGCCGCGTACAGGCTTGCCAGCAAAGGGCCATGGGGCAAGCGCCACCAGGGCAGCTCAGGCGCGGAAGGGCTCGTCATCGGTCAAAGAACCTTCAGGCCTTGTCCGCCGGCACCGGGAAGCGCCCCTCGTTGATGCGCATCTTGTCCTGGGCGGCCTGCACCAGGTCCACCTGCAGGCTGTCGGCCAGCTGCACCAGGTACAGCAGCACGTCGGCCATTTCCAGGCGCACCGCTTCGTGCACGTCGGGGGGCAGGGCGCGGCTTTGTGCCTCGGTCAGCCACTGGAAGGGCTCGAGCAGCTCGCCGGCTTCGACCACCAGGGCCGAGGCCAGGTTCTTGGGCGCATGGAAAGGCCCCCACTGGCGGGCCTGCGCGAACGCGCGCAGCGCCTGCTGTAACTGGTTCAGGGAATCGGCGGGTGGGCAGGGGGCGTCAAGGCTCATGTGCGCATGGTACCCAAGCGCCACCGCCCACCTGCAGGCCGCGCGGCTCAGGAGCTCAGAGGCTCAGCGGCGCGCGTCGGCCAGGGGCTTCCAGTGCAGGAAGCCGAACAGCAGGGTCAGCAGGGCGCTGACCACGAAGGGGCCGCGGTACAGGGCCACGGCCTTGCGGAACACCGCGATCTCCAGCAGGTGAGCGGCGAGCAGGCCCAGGGCACCCAGCTGCATCCAGTGGGTGATCTCGGGCGTCAGGGGCGCAGGCAGCACCACGAACACAGACGCCAGGGTGACCAGGTAAAAGGCGATCAGCGCGATCTTGTTGAGGGCATAGAACATCGTGTCTCCTCGAATAATTGACAACGGATCATGTCACAAATTAGGGTGCGCGGAAAAGGGATCTCTGGCGACAAGGCTGGCACGCCTCTCGCTTGTATACCAGTCGGTACATCACCCGAGTGCCCGCCTGCTGTGTGGCGGTGCATGCCGGGCCGATGCCTGCAACACGCTGGTGCAAGGAGATGCGCATGTCACTGGATCAATGGAATCGTCGGGACTGGATCAAGACCCTGGGCGCCACGGGCGCTTCGCTGGCCGCCGGAGGGCTGGCCTTGCCCGCCTGGGCCCAGAAGCCCCTGACGATCGGCATGATCTACGTCGGCCCGAAGGACGACTTCGGCTACAACCAATCGCACTACGAAGCCGCCATGGCCATCAAGGCCATGCCCGGCATCCAGATGGTGGGCGAAGAGAACGTGCCGGAAACCCAGGCCGTTCAAAAGACCATGCAGGGCATGATCTCGCAGGACGGCGCCACGCTGCTGTTCCCCACCTCGTTCGGCTACTTCAACCCGCACATCCTGGAGGTGGCCAAGAAGAACCCCGACGTGCGCTTCTCGCACTGCGGCGGCCTGTGGGATGCGGCCAAGCACCCCAAGAGCGTGGGCAGCTTCTTCGGCTACATCGACGAGTGCCAGTACCTCAACGGTGTGATCGCCGGCCACATGACCAAGTCGAAGAAGATCGGCTTCATCGCGGCCAAGCCCATCCCGCAGGTGCTGCGCAACATCAACGCCTTCACGCTGGGCGCCAAGTCGGTCAAGCCCGATATCACCTGTTCGGTCATCTTCACTGGTGACTGGTCGATGCCCGTGAAAGAGGCCGAGGCCACCAACAGCCTGGCCGACCAGGGCGTCGATGTGTTCACCATGCACGTCGACGGCCCCAAGGTGATCGTGGAAACCGCGGCCAAGCGCGGCAAGTTCGTGTGTGGCTACCACGCCTCGCAGGCCAAGCTGGCGCCCAACGCCTACCTGACCGGCGCCGAGTGGAACTGGGTCACGCCCTACAAGCAGATCGTGGACGCCGCACGCACCGGCAAGCCGCACCCCAACTTCATGCGCGGTGGCCTGAAGGAAGGCTATGTGAAGACCTCGCCTTATGGCGCCATGGTGCCCGAAGGCGCACGCAAGCAGGCCGATGCCATCAAGGCCGCCATGCTGAAGGACGAGTTCGAGATCTTCAAGGGCGAGCTCAAGGACAACACCGGCAAGGTGGTGATTCCCAAGGGCACCGTGATGAAGCAGACCGACGTGGCCCTGGAAGGCATGAACTGGCTGGTCGAAGGCGTGATCGGCAAGGTCTGAGCCCCATGAGCAGCACCCTGCCTTCCGCCTGGCCCCTGCGCGCGGCCAACCTGTTCGACGCGCTGGGCCTGCCGCTGCTGGCCCTGGCTGGCGCGGTGCTGCTGTTCGGCGGCTTTGTGTGGCTGGGCGGCGCCAGCCCGGTGGAGGCCTGGGTGCTGCTGTTCAAAGGCGCCTTTGGCGACGCTTTTTCCTGGCAGAACACGCTGCAGCGGGCCGCCCCGCTGATGCTCACGGCCCTGTGCGTGGCCATCCCCTTCCAGGCCGGCCTGATGGTGATCGGCGGGGAAGGGGCGCTGGTGCTGGGCGGCCTGGCCTGCGCCGCCCTGCCCATGTTCATGCCGCTGCCCGTGGGCGTGCCCGGCACGGTGCTGGTGCTGGTGGCCAGCGCGGCCGCAGGGGCCGCCTGGATCGCGCTGGTGGGCGCCATGCGACAGTTCCGCGGCGTGAACGAAACCATCGGCTCGCTGCTGATGGGCTACCTGGCCATCGGCCTGTTCAAACACTGGGTGGAAGGCCCGCTGCGCGACCCGGCCAGCCTGAACAAGCCTTCGACCCTGCCTTTGCCCGAGACCAACCTGCTGGGCCTGCTGCCCGGCTGGGAGGTGCACTGGGGCCTGGTGTGGGGCGTGGTGGCCTGCGTGGCCGCGGGCCTGTGGCTGCTGGGCAGCACGCATGGCTTTGCCACGCGGGTGGTGGGCGGCAATGCGCGCGCTGCGCGCCTGGTGGGCCTGCCCAGCCACCGCCTGATCCTCACCGCTTGTGCCTTGGGTGGCGCGGGTGCCGGCCTGGCCGGTGGCATCGAAGTGGCTGCTGTGCACACCTCGGCCAATGCCTCCCTGATCGTGGGGCTGGGCTACACGGGCATCCTGGTGTCGTTTGTGGCCCGCCACCAGCCACTGGCCATCGTGCCGGTGGCCATCCTGTTTGGCGGCTTTGGCGCGGCTGGCAGCCTGCTGCAACGCCGCCTCGACCTGCCCGATGCCTCGGTGCTGGTGCTGCAGGGCTTTGCCTTCGTGCTGATCCTGGCCGCTGAAGCCTGGCGCGGCCGCCTGGGCCCGTGGCTCACGGCCCGCGCCCAGATGGCCGGGCAAGCCGAGCCCACCCACGAAACCAGCCGCCAGCGGCTTCAACGCGAAGCCCTGGCCGCACTGCGCAAGCGCAAGGAGGCCGCATGAGCGATGTCAGCACCTTCAGCACCCTCGGCCTGTGGGGCGATGTGGCGGTGGCCGTGCTGGGCGGTGCCATCCGCGTGGGCACGCCCTTCCTGTTCGTGAGCCTGGGCGAATGCCTCACGGAGAAATCGGGCCGCATCAACCTGGGCCTGGAAGGCGTGCTGGTGCTGTCGGCCATGGCGGCCTTTGGCGGCAGTTACCTCACGGGCTCGGCCTGGCTGGGCGTGCTGATCGGTTGCTGCGCCGGCGCCCTGCTGGCGCTGCTGCACGGCCTGCTGTGCTCGCTGCCCCGTGTGAACGACATCGCCACCGGCATCGCGCTGATGCTGCTGGGTGCGGGCCTGGCCTTCTACCTGGGCAAACCGCTGATCCAACCGCAGGCCGCGCAAATCCCGGCGCTGGAGCTGGGCGCCTGGAGCAGCTCGCCCCAGGTGCAGGCCGCACTGCGCATCAATGCGCTGTTCCCTCTGGGCGTGGCCCTGGCGGCCTTCCTGGCCTGGGCCCTGGCCAACACGCGCTGGGGCCTGATCGTGCGCATGGCCGGCGACAGCAGCGACGCCGCACGCGCCCTGGGCTATTCCGTCAACACGGTGCGCGTGCTGGCCACCACCGCGGGTGGCTTCATCGCCGGGTTGGGCGGGGCCTCGCTGTCGCTGCACTACCCGGGCAGCTGGAACGAAGGCCTGTCGAGCGGGCAGGGCCTGATCGCCGTGGCCCTGGTCATCTTCGCGCGCTGGCGCCCCATGGCCTGCCTGGGCGCGGCCCTGCTGTTCGGCGGTGCGGGCGCATTGGGCCCGGCCCTGCAGTCGGTGGGCATCGGCTGGGGCTACCACCTCTTCAACGCCGTGCCCTATGCGCTGACCCTGCTGATCCTGCTGTGGACCTGCAGCCCGCGACGCTCGCTGCAAGGCGCGCCGCTGGAACTGGGCATGTCGCGCTGAGCGCAGATTTCTTCCTGATCAACACGGAGCACAGGCATGAGCGGACTCGGTGGATTGAACAAGACGCCTTCGGGCATGGTGATGGGCCTGGTGCAGCTGCAGCTGCCCGTGGTCGACACACCCACCCAGCTGGCGGCGCAAACGCAGCGCATCGTCGAGATGGTGGGCAAGGCCCGCCGCAGCTACCCGGGCATGGACCTGGTGGTGTTCCCCGAGTACTCGCTGCACGGCCTGAGCATGAGCACGGCCGATGAACTGATGGTCACGCTCGATGGCCCAGAGGTGGCCGCCTTCAAGGCCGCGTGCGTGGCGCACCAGATCTGGGGCTGCTTCTCGATCATGGAGAAGAACCCCGGCGGCATGCCCTACAACACCGGCCTGGTCATCGACGACCAGGGCCAGCTGCAGCTGTACTACCGCAAGTACCACCCGTGGGTGCCGGTCGAGCCCTGGGAGCCCGGCAACATGGGCATCCCCGTCATCACGGGGCCCAAGGGCGTGAAGCTGGCGCTCATCATCTGCCACGACGGCATGTTCCCCGAGATGGCGCGCGAATGCGCCTACCAGGGCGCCGAAGTCATGATCCGGACCGCGGGCTACACAGCGCCCATTCGCCACGCCTGGCAGATCACCAACCAGGCCAACGCCTTCCAGAATCTGATGGTCACGGCCAGCGTGTGCCTGTGCGGCAGCGACGGCACCTTCGATTCCATGGGCGAGGCCATGGTGTGCAACTTCGATGGCACCGTGATGGCGCAAGGCGGTGGCCGCCCCGACGAGATCGTGTGCGCCGAAGTGCGCGCCGACCTGGTGCGCGAAGCCCGCCAGCACTGGGGCGTCGAGAACAACATCTACCAGTTCTTCCACCGCGGCTATGTGGCCGTGAAGGGTGGCGCGCAAGACTGCCCCTACACCTTCATGCAGGACATGGTGGCCAGCACCGCACGCCTGCCCTGGGAGGCTGAAGTGGCCCACACCGACGGCCGAAGCTGCGGCTTCGCCCCGCCCACCCGCCACTTCCAGGGCAGCGAGCCCAACCTGCTGACCGCCGCTGCAGCCACCGCACAACCCGACCTGAAGGACGCCGCATGAACCCCACCACCTTCGTGGATGCCCGCCCCTACGCCTGGCCCTACAACGGCGACTTCCGCCCCACCAACACGGCGCTGGTCATCATCGACATGCAGACCGACTTCTGCGGTGTGGGTGGCTACGTGGACAAGATGGGCTACGACATCAGCGCCACGCGTGCGCCCATCGAGCCGCTGAAGGTGCTGCTGGCCGAAGCCCGCCGCGTGGGCATGCACGTGATCCACACCCGCGAAGGGCACCGCCCCGACCTGAGCGACCTGCCGGCCAACAAGCGCTGGCGCTCGCGCCAGATCGGCACCAATGGCGTGGGCATTGGCGACGCCGGGCCTTGCGGCCGCATCCTGGTGCGGGGCGAACCCGGCTGGGACATCATCCCCGAGCTCTACCCCGTCGCGGGCGAACCCATCATCGACAAGCCGGGCAAGGGCAGCTTCTGCGCCACCGACCTCGAGCTGATCCTGCGCACCCGTGGCATCGAGAACCTGATCCTCACGGGCATCACGACCGACGTGTGCGTGCACACCACCATGCGCGAGGCCAATGACCGCGGCTTCGAGTGCGTGATGCTGACCGACTGCACCGGCGCCACCGACCCCGGCAACCACGCCGCCGCGTTTTCGATGATCCAGATGCAGGGGGGCGTCTTCGGCGCCTTCACCGATTCCAAGGCCGTGCTGCAAGCCACCCGCGCCTGGCCCGCCGTGGCCGCGCAGGCGGCCTGAGCCCTTCAACCTCCCCCTTGCCCAACCGCCACCCCACGCCATGAGCCAGAACCCACGCCAGACCTCCTCCCGTCGCCAGTTCATCCAGACCTCGGCCGCCGCCTTGGCCTTGGGGGCCGGCGTGCCCACCGCACACGCGCAGGACGACAAGATCCTCATCGGCTTCTGGCCGGTGGCCTCGGGCCTGCCCCTGTTCACCGCGCTTGAGCGGGGCTTCTTCAAGGAGGCGGGCCTGAACGTGGAGGGCGTGAAGTTCGCCAGCGCGCAACAGGTGGCCGAGGCCATGATCGCCGGGCGCATCCACGGCTCGGCCAACGGCACCGCCTCGGCTGTGCTGGCCCTGGCCGAGATCACCTCGCCTGGCCTGTTCAAGATCATCTGTTCCAACCCCTCGAACCACAAGCTGGTGCTCGATCAGTTCGTGGTGCCCATCGACAGCCCGGTCAAATCGATCGCCGACCTCAAGGGCAAGCGTGTGGCCTCGGGCCCGGGCATCCAGAACGTCACGCTGGCCAAGATCATCCTGGAGAAGAACGGCATTGCCGATGCCAAGGTGACCGAGCTGCCCATCGGCCAGCACGTGGCCGCCCTGGCCGCCGGCCAGATCGATGCCGTGTACACGCTGGAGCCCACCGGCACCTCGGGCCGGCTCAAGGGCCTGACCCGCGTGCTGGAAAACGGCGTGATCGCCAAGTACGTGCTGGGGGCCGCCGATGCGCCCTGGTTCGGCGGCTCGGCCTCGCTCACCACCACCTTCCTGAAAGAGCGTCCCGAGGCCGCGAAGAAGTACATCGCGGCCTACGCCAAGGCCGTGGATTTCGTACGCAAGAACCCGGCCGATGTGCGTCGACACCTCGACGGCTTCACCGCCATTGACGAGACCCTGGTCAAGGAGGTGCCGCTGTCGGGCTTCGTGATGTACAACGAGTTCACCCCGTCGGACCTGAGCTACTTCCAGAAGTTCTTCGACGTGTTCGCCGAACGCAAGATCTTCTCGCGCCCGGTGCCGGTCAAGTCATTGATCTACGGCGGCTGAGCCGGAGGCCCCCATGCGTGTGCCCCTGAACTGGTCCAGTCCCTGGCTGTCCACCCGCTGGCTGCCGCTGATCGGCCCGCTGCTGCTGTTCGGCCTGTGGGAGCTGGTGATCTCGGCGCAGTGGGTCAAGCCGGTGCTGCTGCCCCCACCGGGTGACACCCTGGCCCACCTGTGGGAGGTCACGCACACCGGGGCCATCCGCGAAGACTTCATGGCCACGCTCACACGCACGCTGTCGGCCTTCGGCATCGCCGTGGCCATCGGCGTGCCCCTGGGCGTGATGCTGGGCAGCTCGGTCCTGGCCTACCGCAGCGTCGAGTTCCTGATCGACTTTTTCCGCTCCACGCCTTCGTCGGCCCTGATCCCGCTGTTCCTGCTGATCTTCGGCATCACCGACGTCAACAAGATCGCCATCGCGGCCTTTGCCGCCGTGCTGCTGGTGCTGTTCAACAGCGCCTACGGCGTGATGAACGCCAAGAAAACCCGCGTGATGGCCGCTCAGATCATGGGCGTGAGCCGTTGGCACGTGTTCAAGGACGTGATGCTGATGGAGAGCCTGCCGCAGACCTTCGTGGGCCTGCGCACCGGGGTGTCGATGGCGCTGGTCATCGTGATCGTGGCCGAAATGTTCATCGGCTCGGAAACCGGCCTGGGGCACCGCATCATCGATGCGCAGCAGGTGTTCAACGTCAAGGACATGTACACCTCCATCCTGATCACAGGCGCCCTGGGCTACCTGCTCAACCTGGCCTTCCTGCTGATCGAACAACGCATCGTGCACTGGAGCGGCAAAGCATGAGCGCCCTGATCGACCCCGTGGTGGCCACGGCCCGCCCGCACGTCACGGTGCGTGGCCTGAGCAAGGCCTTTGCCGGCCAGCCCCTCTACACCGACTTCCACCTCGACCTGCCACGCGGGCGCATCGTCTCGATCTTCGGGCCCAACGGCTGCGGCAAATCGACGCTGATGAACATGATCGCCGGGCTGATCCCGCTGGACGCTGGCGAGATCCTGTTCGACGGCAAGACCCTGAAACAGACGCAGATCGGCTACGTGTTCCAGAACTACCGCGATGCGCTGTTCCCCTGGCTCACGGCCCGCGACAACATCGCCTACCCCTTGCGACGCCAGGGCATGAAGGAAGCGGCCGTGCAGGCCCGGGTGGACGAGCTGATCGCGCTGTTCGAGATCCGCTTCGACCTGAAACGCTACCCCTATGAACTGTCGGGCGGGCAGCAGCAGACCGTGTGCATCATGCGGGCCCTGGCCCCCAGCCCCGAGGTCATGTTCCTGGACGAGCCGTTTTCCGCGCTCGACTTCGAGATGACCCTGTTCATCCGCGAAAAGCTGCAGGAGGCCCACCTGGCCACCGGCACCACCATGGTCATCGTGTCGCACGACCTGGAAGACGCCGTGTTCCTGGCCGACGAGATCCTGCTGCTGACCCGCCGCCCCACCCGCATCGCCGAGATCGTGCCCTTCCACCTGCCGCGCCCGCGCAGGCCCGAGTCGGTGGCCGACCCCGAGTTCGTGCGCGTGAAGGCCCGCACCCTCGAAGTGTTCAGAAGGGAAATGGCCGCATGACCGCCCCCCTCGACCCCACCCCGCGCAAGGCAGGCGCACTGGCCCTGTCCACCTACCAGCTCACCAAGCGCTTTGGCAGCTTCACCGCGCTCGACCACGTCGACATCGAGGTGCGGCCCGGCACGGTGCATGCCCTGCTGGGCGAAAACGGCGCGGGCAAAAGCACCCTGGTCAAGGCCATCGTGGGCTACCACCTGCCGGACGAAGGCGCCGTGCTGATCGACGGCCGCGAGCAGGCCATCGCCTCGCCCGTGGTGGCGCGCCAGCTGGGCATCGGCATGGTCTACCAGCACTTCACCGTGGTGCCCGGCATGACGGTGGCCGAGAACCTGCTGCTGGCCAAGGGCGAGCTGCCCGCCATCATCCACTGGAAGCAGGTGCGCGCCGAACTGGAAGCCTTCCTGGCCACCACGCCCTTCCGGCTCGACCTCGACGCGCGGCCCATGGACCTGTCGGCCGGTGAGAAGCAGAAGCTCGAAATCCTCAAGCAGCTGTACCTGAAGCCGCGGCTGCTGATTTTGGACGAGCCCACCTCGGTGCTGACCCCGCAGGAAGCCGACGAGGTGCTGGGCGCGCTGCGCGACCGCGCGCACGCCGGTGAGGTCAGCGTGATCATGATCTCGCACAAGTTCCGCGAGGTGATGGAAGTGGCCGACGACGTGAGCGTGCTGCGCCGCGGCCAACTCATGGGCAGCCACCGTGTGGCCGACACCACCCCCACCCGCCTGGGCGCCGAGATGATGGGCCTGACCGACGAAGCACAAGGCCAGGCCGCGGCATCGCCAGGCCTGGTCTCGGCCGTGGGCGGCACCGCCGGGCAGCGCATGCCGCGCGAGCCCTTCCCGCAAGGCCCCATCCGCCTGCGCATCGACCGCTTGCAGGTGGGCGGTGACCGGGGCGAGGCCGCCGTGCAGAACCTGTCGCTGCAGGTGCGCGCCGGCGAGATCGTGGGCGTGGCCGGCGTGTCGGGCAATGGCCAGCGCGAGCTGATGGAAGCCCTGGTGGGCCAGCGCGAACGGCTGGGTGGGCAGGTGTACATCGGCAAGGAGGCCTACCGCGCCACCCGCGAGCAGAACCAGCGCCTGAACGTGCGCAGCCTGCCCGAAGAGCCCCTGCGCAACGCCTGCGTGGGTGACCTGAGCGTGGCACGTAACATGGGCCTGCGCCGCTTCGACCAGGCGCCAGTGGCCCGTGCCGGCTGGGTGCGTGGCGGTTTGCTGCGCCAGCAGGCCCGCGCCCTGATCGAGGCCTACCGCGTGAAGACACAAGGCGAGAACGCGCCCATCCGCTCGCTTTCCGGGGGCAATGTGCAACGCGCCGTGCTGGCCCGCGAACTCGACGGCCAGGTCGACGTGCTGCTGGTGGCCAACCCGGTGTTCGGCCTCGACTTTGCTGCCGTGTCCGAGATCCATGCACGCCTGATGGCCGTGCGCAATGGCGGTGGTGCGGTGCTGCTGATCAGCGAAGACCTCGACGAGCTGCTGCGCCTGGCCGACCGCATCGTGGTGATCAGCGAAGGCCGCATCGTGCACGAATGCGACGCCGCCGACGCCGACCGCCATGTGCTGGGCGCCTGCATGGGCGGCCACGACCACGCGCCCCTGGAGGCCGCCGCATGATCACACTGCCTGCCCAACCCTTTGCCTACACCTTCGAGCTGGCCCGCACCGCGCTGGTCATCATCGACATGCAGCGCGACTTCGTCGAGCCCGGCGGCTTTGGTGCCTCGCTGGGCAACGACGTGCGCCCCCTGCAGGCCATCATCGCGCCGCTGCAGGCCCTGCTGGCCGCCTGGCGCGCTGCCGGGGGCTGTGTGGTGCACACCCGCGAAGGCCATGTGCCCGACCTGTCCGACTGCCCGCCCGCCAAGCGCGACCGCGGCCAGCCCGCCCTGCGCATTGGCGACGCGGGGCCCATGGGCCGTCTGCTGGTGCATGGCGAGCCCGGCCACGCCATCGTGCCCGAGCTGGCGCCACAGCCCGGCGAGGTCGTGATCGACAAGCCCGGCAAGGGCGCCTTCTACGCCACCCCCTTGCAAGCCGAGCTGCAGGCCCGCGGCATCACGCACCTGCTGGTGGCAGGGGTCACCACCGAGGTGTGCGTGCAGACCACGATGCGCGAAGCCAATGACCGGGGCTACGACTGCCTGCTGCTGGAAGACTGCACCGAAAGCTACTTCCTCGCGTTCAAGGCCGCCACGCTGGCCATGGTGCGCGCCCAGGGCGCCATCGTGGGGTGGACCGCCCCCAGCACCGCGGTGCTGAAAGCCCTCGCCTCATGAGCATCACCCCCGACCAGATCGACCTGCCGGCCGTGTGCGCCGAACTGCAGGCCGAGTTCACCCGCTACGAAGCCGCCCTGATGGCCAACGACGTGCAGGCCCTCAACGACTTCTTCTGGTGCGACCCGCGCGTCACGCGGTACGGCATCGCCGACAAGCAACTGGGCCATGAAGCCCTGGTGCGCTACCGGGCCCAGGTGCCAGCCCCCGATTTCACGCGGGCACTGCACCGCGTGCGCCTGCACAGCTTCGGGCCCGACCTGGCCGTGGCCCAATGCGAGTTCACCCGCAGCGACACCCCCTTGCACGGTTTCCAGACCCAGACCTGGGCGCGCCTGCCCGAAGGCTGGAAAATCGTGGCCGCTCACGTGAGCATGGTGCCGCCCTTCCCAGACCCATGAACCTGCCCGCCCCAGCCTTCGCTGCCCCCAGCGCCACCGAGCGTGTCGCGCCCAGCGCCTTCACGCTGGCCGAGCGCGCTTACGCCGAGATCAAGCAGCTGATCTTCGACTTCCAGCTGCTGCCGGGCGACCGCTTCTCGGAGAGCGACCTGGCCCAGCGCGTGCAGGTCAGTCGCACCCCCTTGCGACAGGCCCTGCAACGCCTGCAACGCGAAGGCTTCCTGCAGGTGTTCCCGAAAAGCGGCTGGCGGGTCAGCCCGCTCGATTTCGAGGCCTTCGACCAGCTCTACGACCTGCGCGTGCTGCTGGAGTGCCACGCCGTGGCCCGCCTGTGCGAAATGGAAGAGCGCCCCACGCTCAAGGCCCTGGCGCACGACTGGCTGGTGCCCGAGGCCGAGCGCCTGCAAGCCGCCCTGCCGGTCGACCGGCTGGACGAAACCTTCCACCACGCCCTGGTGCAGGCCACGGGCAACCAGGAAATGGTGCGCGTGCACGCCGACATCACCGAGCGCATCCGCATCATCCGGCGCCTGGACTTCACCCAGCGCCGCCGGGTAGACGCCACCTACGACGAACACGCCCGCATCCTGCGGGCCATCACCCGCCGTCGCAGCGACGAGGCCCAGCGCCTGCTGCGCGCCCACATCGAGCAAAGCAAGCTGGAAGTGCGGCACATCACGCTGGACATGCTCTACCAGGCCCGCCAGCGCGCCCAGGCCGCGCCCTGACCTCGTCACTTGAGGCAATGGCAGGCGCGCCGCCCTTGGCCTACAGTGCGGCATGGGCTGGGGGCGCCTTCTGCCCCGCCCACTCTGACCTGACCGGGGCCCCATGCAACGTCGCACATTCCTGCACCACACCTCCCTCGGCCTGCTCGTGGCCGCCGCGCACCAGCAAGCCTGGGCCCTGAGCCTGGCCGACCTGTCCAGCAAAGACGCCAGCGCCGGCGTCAAGGCTGCCCTGGAAAAGGGCGCGCTGGCCGCGGTCAGCCTGCTGGGCCAGCCCGACGGCTTCCTGGCCAACCCCAAGGTCAAGATCGAGCTGCCCGGCTTTCTGGAAGACGCCGCCCGCGTGCTGCGCATGACCGGCCAGGGTCGCAAGGTCGACGAGCTGGTCACCGGCATGAACCGCGCCGCCGAAGCCGCCGTGCCCATGGGCAAAGACCTGCTGGTGAACGCCGTCAAGACCATGAGCGTGACCGACGCCAAGCAGATCCTCTCGGGCGGCGACAACGCCGTCACCCAGTTCTTTGCCGACAAGACCCGCGCCCCCCTGGGCGAGAAGTTCCTGCCCGTGGTCACCCGCGCCACCCAACAGGTCGACCTGGCCAAAAGCTACAACCGCGTGGCTGGCAAGCTGGCCAGCACCGGCCTGCTCAAGGGCGACGACGCCAACATCGAGCGCTATGTCACGGGCAAGACGCTTGACGGGCTCTACACCCTGATCGGCGAAGAAGAGCGCAAGATCCGGCAAGACCCGGTGGGCACCGGCAGCGCCATCCTCAAGAAGGTGTTCGGCGCGCGCTGAGCGCCGGACCTGCCTCGCCGGTCAGCCGTTGCTGCCTGCGGTGCGCACCATGGCAATGGCCTCGAACGGGCACACCACGACACACCGCGCACAGCCCGTGCAGTGCCCTGGGTCATGCAAGGCGGACACCTTGGGCCCCCAGCCCTTGGGGTGCACGGCCTCCAGCCACAACACCTTGGGCGGGCAAGCCGCCACACAGCGACCGCAGCCAGTGCAGCGGTCGGGATCGACCGCGGGCAGGGCCTTGGGGCTCACGGCGCGTTGGCCATCAGCAGCCGCCAGGCCGCGCCGGTCAGGGCATGGGCCTGACCAAAACCCGCCACGAAACGCACCTGCGTGGGCTCGACCAGAAACAGGCTGAAATCACCGAAACCGAACAGGGGCTCGCTGTCAGGGAAACGCGTCTGGTAGAGCGCACGCGCCTGGGCGTGGTCGGCATGGTCTGTGGGGCATGGCTGGGCCAGACCCTGCAGGCTGATGCGCGGCAGGGCCAGCGGGGTGGGCGAGGTGTCTTGCGGCGCCGTCACCAGCAGGGCCACCTGAGGCTCGGTCTGCATGTCGGCGGTGTGGGTGGCCAGCTGGCTGACGTGGATCACCAGGCGGCCGTCGGGCATCAGGGCATAGGGCACCATCGAGGCCGCGGGCACGCCGCCGTGCAGGGTGGCCAGGGCGGCCACAGGCTGGCGTTGCAACACGGTGTGCAGCATGGCGCGGGTGTCGTCGGGCAAGGGCATGGTGCGGGCCTCCTGGGTGCATTGTGAACTGGGTCAGCCGGCTCATGGCTCGTCACGCGTGCGTCTTGCAAGGACCCCACCATGCAGGGGCCTTGAAGCCTCCACGATGTGGCGCATCATGGCGCCATTCAACAATTCAGGGCTCTCATGAACACCTCTCAACGTTGCACCTCGCTGGCGCTGGCTTTCCTCGCGCTGACCTGCGGCACGGCCGCCCATGCCACCGACCTGGCCGACGGCCTGCAACTGTCTTGCGACAGCACCCTGACCGTGCTGGACGGCACCGACCTGTCGTTGCGCTGCGCGGGCAACCTGTCACTGCAAGGCGTGCTGAACGACGTGCGACTGAGCCGGTCGGGCTCGATCAGCCTGGAAGCTGGAAATGACCTCAGCCTGTCGGGCCTGTCACTGACGGCCACTTCGGTGCACATGACGGCCACCGGCCGCTTGGAGCTCGCCTCTGACGTGAAGATCTTCAGCCCCGCCGGCACGGTGGTGCTGGACGCTTCCAGCCCGGGCACCGGCAACCCGCCGCCCCGGGTGTCAGGAGGCCAGGTGACACTGCGCGACCCCGCAGACTCGGGCGGTCTGCCGGGCGACCTCATCGTGCAAGCGGGCCGTGACGTGAGCCTGGGCGGCTCCCTTGGCGTGACCACGGCCGTGCCTGAGCCCACCACGGGCCTGATGGGCCTGATGGGCGCGGCACTGGTCTGGCGCTTGGCGCGCCGCCGCCGCAGCGTGGGCCTGGGGGCCTGAGTCACCCGGCCAGAACCCCCACGCCCTGGCAGGGCTTGTGACGCGGCCAGGGCGGTGCGCTACAGTGCCGCCCCATGTCAACCTACCCCGCCCCCACCGGCCAGGTGCCCAGCCCCTGCCGCAGCCTGTGCAAGCTCGATGACGAGCGGTTCTGCATCGGCTGTGGCCGCCATGTGGACGACATCCGCGCCTGGCGCACCATGACCGACGCCGAGCGCCTGGCCTGTGTGGCCCGTGCCGCCGAGAAAAAAAGGCGGCTCGAAAGCCGCCCCAACTGAACCAAAGAACACGGGCCTCACACCCGACAAAGGCTTTCGCCCCTGTTCAGAATCCTTCGACGATGAAGCGCGAGAACTCGCCTTCGCTGATGCCGCCCTTGACCAGCGGGTCGTAGCGCATGTCATCGTCCAGGAAACGCTTGAGCCACGACACCGTGGCCTTGTTCATCGTGTTGAGCTGCGCCTTGCTGGCCAGGAAGGTGGCGCACAGGTGGCTGGCACCCCGCACCTCGATCTCGGCGCGCGGCAGCGTGACCGGCAGGCTGGCGTAGAAGGGGTCAGAGTGCGTCTTGTTGGGCGCAATGGTGTCCTTTTCGCACGCCACGATCAGCATGGGCACCTGCACCTGGGCAAAGCTCTTGGTGGTGTGCCAGGGCTGAAGGGCCACAGCCGCCTTCAGGCTGGGGTCGGCCTGGGCGGCACTCAAGGTGGCCCCACCGCCCATCGAATTGCCGATCACGGCACGGCGCGAGGTGTCGGCCACCGAGGCGTAGGGAGCCTGGCCTTGCTGCGCCAGGCTGACCACATGCTTCAGGCCGGCCGCCAGCTGGGTGGCGCGTGCGTCGGGGAAATCACCCCGGGCCAGGCTGTCGAGGTTGGCCACCACAAAGCCGTGCGACGCGATCTTCTTGACCAGGCCGTCGTAGACCAGCTGGAATGCCTGGAAGCCTGGCATCAGGGCCACCACGCCGAAGGTCTCGCCCTGGGACTTGGGGTAATGCACGGTGGCACCGCCATAACCCTGGGCCTTGGCGTCGGTGGCCGAAATCTTGAACGAGGCCACCTCGTAGGGGCCGGCCACATTGAGCGCAGCCGCCGTGGGGGCCGGGCCGCGTTCGTACCCGGCGGCCAGGGCAGGAAAGGCGGCGCCCAGCGAGGCCACCAGGGCCAGGGCGGTGAACAGGCGGCGGGCAGTGCGCATGGGTGTCTCCAGTGAGGTGCCACGAGGGGCAATTTTGTTTGCTGCATGTTAAACACCCGACACTTTCCCGGCATTGCCCGAAACGCCCACCGGCTTGACCGAAGCGCCCCGGACTTTCCCGGGGCAGCGACAATGCGCCTTTCGTGCCCACCACCTGCCTGGCGCCCAAATGCCTGTGCCCCTGCCCGTGCCCCTCCAGCCCCTGCTCGACGCCATTGCGGCCCTTGACCACGTGCCCACCGAGGCCTGCCGCCTGTTCCATGGCCGCGGCGGGCGTTTCGCGGGCAGCGAGCACTGGACGCTCGACGCCTACCCACCGGTGTTCCTGCTCACCAGCTTCGCCCCGGTGCCCGAGGACGAGGTGGCGCAGGTGCAGCAGGCCCTGAGCCAGCGTTGGGCCGCCATCGCCCCGGGCCAGCCCTTGAACCTGGTGTTCCAGCACCGCAGCGATGTGCGCGCCGACACCCAGGTGCTGTGCGGCCACGTGCCCGAGCCCCATGTGGTCGAAGAAGCCGGCGCCCGCTTCAAGGTGCACCTGCCGCGGGGCTTCAACCATGGCCTGTTCCTGGACATGGCCGAAGGCCGCCGCTGGGTGCGCGAAGCCATGGCTGCGCAGCCCGGGGGCCGCGTGCTGAACCTGTTTGCCTACACCTGTGCGTTTTCGGTGGCGGCCTTGCAGGGCGGCGCGCACCAGGTGGTGAACGTGGACATGGCCAGCGGCGCGCTGAACATCGGCAAGCAGAACCACCAGCTCAATGGCCTGACCCACGGCGCCAGCTTTTTGCCCCACGACATATTCAGCAGCTGGGGCAAGATCACCCGCAGCGGGCCTTACCAGCTGCTGATTGCCGACCCGCCCAGCTACCAGAAGGGCAGTTTCGTGGCCGAGAAAGACTATGCCCGCCTCATGCGGCGCCTGGCCGACCTGGTGGTGCCCGGTGGCCATGCCCTGCTGTGCCTGAATTCACCCAAGCTGGGCCCTGGGTTTCTGCAAGATCTGATGGCGGAACACGCGCCCGGCTTCACCTTCGTGCAACGCCTGGGCAACCCAGCCAGCTTTGCCGACATTTCCGCTGAACGTGCATTGAAAGTGATGCTTTACCAGCGAACCGAGTTCTTCTCGCAAGAACCTGCGGGCACCAGAGAGGCCGAACCGGCCCTGTGAAGGGGGCCTGAAGCCATCGAGGCAGCTCTCCAGCATAGGCGCATTCGGCCCCCTTGTGGGGCCTCGTTGCAAAGAAACCCCGAAGCCAGGGTTGACCCCGCATTTCTCCCACCACAAGCGGCGTTCTTTTCAGCATGATGGGCATCAGTGAGTGACCCTTGCAGCACCGGAGGAAGACGCCATGAACTGGTTGGACAACGTCTCTTCAGACAGTGAGCACCGGATCGCACCTGCCTGCCTGTTCTCAGGGCACTGGCAGTTCCGGCCTCACCCTTACGCCGAGCTGCAAACGTGCCGCATCGTGATGGATGTGGCCGAACCCCGCGTCGTGGCCGCGCAATGGCTCGAACACGGGGTGCCGCAAGACCTCGACAGCGGCCAGCTCGAAGACCTGACGCGCGAGCTCGTGCAAGGTGAAGTGCATCACCAGCCCACCCGCTGGGGCCTGAAGGAGTGCACCATGCTGCCGACCTGGGCCCGGCCCAGCTTCAGCGAGGACCAGATCGAAGAGCTCGAACGCATCGAGGGCTACCTGATCGATGCCGAGAGCGACGAATCGGTCGAGACCGTGCTGGCCGTGCGCGACGAGTTCCTCAAGGGCATCGGCATGACCCACCGCGACATGTACCGCGCGGTGCGCCAGCCCCAGCATGGCCTGAGCAACCGCAAAGGCGGCCGCGGCCTGGCGAACTGAGGGTGTGGGCTGCGCCCCGGGGCGCGGTGCTGAGGCGCGCACTCCAGCGCTCAGAACACACCCAGCGCCAGCCCGGTGGCCAGCGATTCGCCCAGCGCTTCGCAGGCCATCAGCGCGTCGTCGTCCAGCACCTTCGGGGCCGCGATGGCCTCGGGGGTTTGTGCGTGCGTGCACACCACCAGCGGCTCGGCCACCACGCGCAGGCGCCAGCCCGTGGCAATGCGCTGCAACTGACGCACGGCGTTCTGTCCATCGCTGCCCGCGCACACCATGAAAGCGCAAGGGCGCCCATTCACCTGGTCGAGCACCGGGTAGTAACTGCGGTCGAAGAAATCCTTCAACGCGCCGCTGATGGCGGCCAGGTTTTCGGGCGTGGCGAACACCAGGCCGTCGGCGGCCAGCACATCGGCGGGGCCGGCCTCGGCCGCCGTTTTGAGCACCACCTGCACCGTGCCCTCGGCCTGCGCGCCGCGCACGGCGGCCTCGACCATCTGGCGCGTGCCACCGGTCATGGAGTGGTAGACGAAGAGCAGGGTGCGGGTTGGGGCGAGGTCGGCGGTCAAAGGCATGGCGGGATTGTCGGCTGTGAAAGGGGTGCGTATACTCCCCCCCACTATGGTTGATGCCCATGCCCCATTCACCCGCTGACAAAAAGAAGGCCCTGACCCGCGTGCGCCGCATCAAGGGCCAGGCCGAGGCACTGGAACGCGCGCTCGAAAGCGGCGCCGACTGCGCCCCGGTGCTGCAGCAACTGGCCGCCTTGCGCGGTGCGGTCAATGGCCTGATGGCCGAGGTGATGGATTCGCACATCCGCGAGCAACTGGCCGAAGCCGGGCCGCCCGAGCAGCTGGCCCAAGACCTGACCACCCTGGTGCGCACCTACCTGCGCTGACCCCCACCCTTCCCTGACACCGGAGCCCCACCCCATGATCAAGTCCCGTGCCGCCGTGGCCTTCGCCGCTGGCCAGCCCCTGCAGGTCGTTGAAATCGACGTGGCCCCGCCGCAAAAGGGCGAGGTGCTGGTGCGCATCACGCACACCGGCGTGTGCCACACCGACGCCTTCACCTTGAGCGGTGACGACCCCGAAGGCCTGTTCCCCGTGGTGCTGGGCCACGAAGGCGCCGGCATCGTGGTGCAGGTGGGCGAGGGCGTGACCAGCGTCAAGCCGGGCGACCACGTCATCCCCCTGTACACGGCCGAATGCGGCGAATGCCTGTTCTGCAAGAGCGGCAAGACCAACCTGTGCGTGTCGGTGCGTGCCACCCAAGGCAAGGGCGTGATGCCCGACGGCACCACCCGCTTCTCGTACAACGGCCAGCCCATCTACCACTACATGGGCTGCAGCACCTTCAGCGAGTACACCGTGGTGGCCGAGGTGTCGCTGGCCAAGGTCAACCCCGACGCCAACCCCGAGCAGGTGTGTCTGCTGGGCTGCGGTGTGACCACCGGTCTGGGCGCGGTCAAGAACACCGCCAAGGTGCAGAAGGGCGATTCGGTGGCCGTGTTCGGCCTGGGTGGCATCGGCCTGGCCGTGGTGCATGGCGCACAGAAGGCCGGCGCCGGCCGCATCATCGCGGTCGACACCAACCCCGACAAGTTCGAGCTGGCCCGCCTGTTCGGCGCCACCGACTGCGTGAACCCGAAAGATTTCGACAAGCCCATCCAGCAGGTCATCGTCGAGATGACGGGCTGGGGTGTCGACCATTCCTTCGAGTGCATCGGCAACACCCAGGTCATGCGTGCGGCGCTGGAATGCGCGCACCGCGGCTGGGGCCAGTCGGTCATCATCGGCGTGGCCGGTGCCGGCCAGGAAATCTCCACCCGCCCCTTCCAGCTGGTGACGGGCCGCAAGTGGCTGGGCACGGCCTTTGGTGGCGTCAAGGGCCGCAGCGAACTGCCCGGCATGGTGGAAGACGCCATGAAGGGCGAGATCAACCTGGCCCCGTTCGTGACCCACACCATGGGCCTGCAGGCCATCAACCACGCCTTCGACCTGATGCACGAAGGCAAGTCGATCCGCTCGGTGGTGAATTACGCCGAGGTGTGAGCCAGGGCTGGACAGGCCGCCAGCCTCAGGCGTACGCCACGGCTGAACCTGGTCGGCAAAAGCCCATCAGCTGCAGGCCGCTGTGGTGGGCCAGTTGCACCGCCAGGGCCGTGGGCGCCGACACCGCGGCCAGGGCGGGCAGGCCGGCCCGCGCGCACTTGCTGACCATCTCGTAGCTGGCCCGGCTGCTGACCAGCACGAAACCTTCGCGGTGCGGCACGGCAGGCTGGGGGTGCTGCAGGGCCAGGGCCCCGATCAGCTTGTCGAGCGCGTTGTGGCGCCCCACGTCTTCACGGGCCCACAGCACCTGGCCCTCAGGGCTGCACCAGGCCGCGGCATGGCAGCCGCCACTGCGGGCCTGCAAGGGCTGCCAGTCAGGCAGGGCGCGTACGGCGCGTTGCACGGCCTCGGTGTTGAGCCGCGGGATGATCTGGGTGGCATTGGGCTGGGCAGCCCGTGGCCACGCCTGCCGAAAGGCCTGCAGGCTGTCGATGCCGCACAGACCGCATCCGCTGCGGCCTTCCAGCTGGCGTCGCCGTGATTTGATCTGCTCGAAGGCACGGGGCGAGACCTCCAGCTGCACGCTGTGGCCCAGGCCATCAGGGGCGGCTTCGACCTCCACGCCGCGCAGCGCGTCCAGGCTGTCGATCAGGCCTTCTGACAGGGCAAAGCCCACGGCCAGCTCGTCGAGCTGCCACGGGGTGGCCATCATCACCACGTGCGACAGGCCGTTGAACACCAGGGCCACGGGCTGTTCGTCGATCAGCCAGTCATCGGCCTGCTGGCAAGCGCCCTGGGTGTGGCGCTGCACGAGCGCAGGGCTCAGCCCCGGCGGCGCAAGCACTGCCATGCTCACGCCTCCTGCGCGGGCCGCAAGGTCACGGGCACCGATTTCGACGTGGGCGTGCGGGCGCCGATGGCATGGCTGCTCAAGGGCACCAGGCCGTTGGTCTCCGGGTAGTAGGCGGCCACGCAGCCCGTGGGGATGTCGTAATCGACCAGCTTGAAACCCGGCGCCACACGCTCGGTGGTGTCGCCTGCGGCGCAGCCCACCAGGTCCACCCAGGCGCCTTCGGCCAGCCCCAGGGCCTGACGGTCGGCCGCGTTCACGAACACCACACGGCGCTGGCCGAACACGCCGCGGTAGCGGTCGTCCAGGCCATACACGGTGGTGTTGTACTGGTCGTGGGCACGCACCGTGGTCAGGGCGAACACGCGCTCGGGCTGGTGGCCGGCTTGCCGGGCCTGATCCCGCGCCTCGTGCACCGCCGTGTCCTGCGGGATGGCGTGCACCGCAAACTGAGCCTTGCCGCTGGGCGTGGCCCACACCCGCTCGCTGGCCGTGTTGCGCAGCCGAAAACCGCCAGGGTGGTGCACCTTCTCGTTGAAGCCCTGGAAGGCGTCGAACACCCGCTCGATGTGGTCGCGGATGCGGTCGTAGTCCTCGACCAGCCAGCGCCAGGGCACGCGGCTGTGGGGCAAGGTGGCCTCGGCCAGACGCGCCACGATCATGGGCTCGGACAGCAGGTGCGGCGAGGCTGGCTCGTTGATGCCGGCCGACAGGTGCACCGTGCTCATGGAGTCTTCCACGCTCACGTGCTGCGGGCCGGTGGCCTGCTGGTCGATCTCGGTGCGGCCCAGGCAGGGCAGCACCAGGGCCTCGCGGCCATGCACGGTGTGGCTGCGGTTGAACTTGGTGGCCACGTGCACGGTCAGGGCGCAGCGCTGCAGCGCGGCCCAGGTGGCGGGCGTGTCGGGCGTGGCCGCCGCGAAGTTGCCGCCCATGCCGAAGAACACATGGGCGCGCCCGTCGCGCATGGCCTCGATGGCGCCGATGGTGTCGAAGCCCTCATGGCGCGGGGGCGCAAAGCCGTACACCCGCTCCAGCCGGTCGAGGAAGGCGGTGGTGGGCTTTTCGTCGATGCCCATGGTGCGGTCACCCTGCACATTGCTGTGGCCACGCACCGGGCACAGGCCCGCACCAGGCCGGCCCACCATGCCGCGCATCAGCAGCAGGTTGGCGATCATCTGCACCGCGCCCACACCGTGGCGGTGCTGCGTGATGCCCATGCCCCAGCAGGCGATCACGCCTTGCGCACGGGCGATCACTTCGGCCGCATGGTGCAACTGGGCCTGGCTCAGGCCCGATTCACGCTCGATCAATGGCCAAGGCTCGGCCAGCAGGTCGGCTTTCAGGGCCTGGAAGCCCTGGGTGTGCGTGGCAATGAAAGCGTCGTCGAGCACCGGTGCGCGCCCCTCGGCACGCGCCTGCACATCGAGCGTGAGCAGGTGCTTCATCAGGCCCTTGAGGGCCGCGATGTCACCGCCCACCTGCGGCTGGAAGTAGTCGGACGTGATGGCCGTGGCACCACCGCCGAGCATCTCCACCGGGCTTTGCGGGTCGGCAAAACGCTCCAGGCCCCGCTCGCGCAGCGGGTTGAAGCTCAGGATGCGGGCGCCCCGTTTGGCGGCAGCGCGCAATTCGCCCAGCATGCGCGGGTGGTTGGTGCCCGGGTTCTGGCCGAAGATCAGGATGCAGTCGGCATGCTCGAAATCTTCCAGCGTGACCGTGCCCTTGCCCACGCCCACACTCGCCTTCAGGCCCATGCCACTGGGCTCGTGGCACATGTTCGAGCAGTCGGGGAAGTTGTTGGTGCCGAACTCGCGCACGAACAGCTGGTACAGAAAGGCCGCCTCGTTGCTGGTGCGCCCCGAGGTGTAGAACACGGCCTCGTCGGGAGAGGCCAAGGCCCGCAGGTGGCGTGCCACGGTGGCGAAGGCCTCGTCCCAGGTGATGCGTTCGTAGCGGTCGGTGGCCGGGCGGTACACCAGGGGCTCGGTCAGGCGGCCCATGGCTTCGAGGTCGTGGTCAGGCCAGGTGCGCAAGGCGCTCACGGTGTGCTGGCCGATCAGCTCGGGGGTGGCCCGGTCGGCCGTGGCCTCGGCCGCCACCGCCTTCACGCCGTTTTCGCAAAACTCGAAACTGCTGGTGTGCTGGCGGTCGGGCCAGGCGCAGCCGGGGCAGTCGAAGCCATCGGGCTGGTTGGCCGACAGCAGAGTGCGGGCGCCCTTGGCCGCGATGCGGTGCTGCAGCAGCTGGCGCGCCACGCTGCGCAAGGCGCCCCAACCGCCTGCAGGGCCCTTGTAGAACTCGATCTTGGCTTGGCTCATGGATGCACTTTAGGCGGCGTGTCAGCCCGTGGCAACCCAGAGACCCTCTGTGCGCAGTGACCCTGCGGCCTGAAAGTTGCATGGCATGGGCCAGCCCCTCGCTGAGCCCACACCATGCACAAACACAGTCCCCGAGGGCTGAGCCTGCCGTTTCGGCGCGGGCCGCAGCCCACCCTGCCGCCTTCGGTGGCACAGGCCCTTCAAAAACCCCTGCTGCGCCTGGCCTGGTGCGTGCTGGGTGCCGCCATGGGCCTGGCACTGGCGCTGTGGCTGGTCGGGCCACGGGTTCACCCCTTTTTGCTGGCGTCACTCGGTGGCTCGGCGGTCTTCCTGTTTGGGCTGACACGGGCGCCTGCGGCCCAGCCGCGCGCACTGCTGGGCGGGCACCTGGGCGGCGCTGCTGCAGGCATCGCCTGCGGTCTGTGGCTGGGTGATACCGTGCTGGCGTACAGCGTGGCCGTGGGCCTGACCCTGGGCTGGATGCTGCTGACCCGCACCGTGCACCCGCCGGCCGGCGCCACACCCCTGGTGATGGTGCATGCCCAGGTGGGCTGGGGGGCGCTGTGGTCACCGGTGCTGCTGGGGGTGCTGGCCCTGGTCGGCGTGGTGATGGTGTGGAGCCGCCTGTACCCCCGCCTGGTGCACTACCCGGTGCAGGCCCTGGCCCCTTCGCCGCCCACCTTGAACTGGGGCGGGTGGTCCGACTGACACCCCCCTGACACCGGCCTGACACGGTTCTGACAAGGCGGCTTCACACAAGGGGCTGAGCATGGGGCATCGCCGTTTCTCGGCACCCAGGCCCCTGTCATGCCCAATCATCGCGAACGCACGGAACGCTTCCTTCAACTCACTCTGACCCTGGCGGTGCCCTGCGCGCTGGCCCTGTGCTGGCACAAGGCCCACGCGCAGACCCCGCCTGCAGGCAGCCTCACCCCGATCCACCAGATCCAGGGCCCCGGCAGCACCAGCCCCCTGGTCGGGCAGACGGTCACCACCGAGGGCGTGGTCACCCGCCTGAACAACAACGGCTTTTACCTGCAAGCGCTGGTGGGCGATGGCGACGAGGCCACGTCCGATGGCATGTTCGTGTTCACCAGCACGGCCCCGAGCGTGAGCCCAGGCCAGTGGCTGCGCCTGAGCGGCCGGGTCACCGAGTTCAACACCGGCGCCGCCAGCAACGCCCTCACGCTGGCCCACACCGTCACGCAACTGACCTCGCCCACTGGCGTCACGGTGCTGGGCAGCGGGTACAGCATCGCGCCCACACCGATCAGCCTGCCCCTGACCGGTGGCCTGGAGCGGGTGGAAGGCATGCTGGTCACGCTGGCCGGCCCGCTGACCATCAACCAGAACTACTTCCAGGCCCGTTACGGCCAGCTCACGCTGTCGGCCGGTGGCCGCCTGGAAACGCCCACCAACCGCCACCGCCCCGGCACACCCGAGGCGGTGAGCATGGCCCAGCAAAACGCCGCGCGCCGCATCGTGCTGGACGATGGCAGCACCGCCCAGAACGTGAACCCCACGCCCTACACGGGCCCGCAGGGCATTGCCCGTGCCGGTGACCTGCTGGGCGCCATCACCGGGGTGATCGACTATGGCCTGGCCACCGCGTCGAACACCGGTCTGGCCGACTACCGCATCATCCCCACGGTGCCGGTCACGCACGTGTCGGGCAACCCGCGCCCCACCCTGGCCCCGGCCGTGGGTGGCAACGTGAAGGTGGGCAGCATGAACGTGCTGAACTACTTCACCACCTTCACCAATGGCCAGACCGCCGATGGCAAAACCGGCCAGGGCTGCACGCTGGGCACCAGCACCAGCGCCTCCAATTGCCGTGGCGCAAACAACCTGACCGAATTCCAGCGCCAGCAGGCCAAGATCGTGGCCGCGCTGAGCACACTCGATGCCGACGCCGTGGGCCTGATGGAGATCCAGAACAACGGCAACACCGCCGTGCAGACCCTGGTGAACGCGCTCAATGCCCAGGTGGGTGCAGGCACGTACGCCAGCATTGCGCTGCCGGCGCAAGGCACGGGCACCGACGCCATCCGCCTGGCCATCATCTACAAGCCGGCCCGCCTGAGCCCCAAGGGCGCGCCCTTGAGCGACACCCACGCCATCAACAACCGCCCCACGCTGGGCCAGGCCTTCACCACGCCCAACGGCATGGGCTTCAGCCTGGTGGTGAACCACCTGAAGTCGAAGGGCTGCTCGGGCGCCAGCGGGCTGGATGCCGACCAGGGCGACGGCCAGGGCTGCTTCAACGACACCCGCGTGCAGCAAGCCCAGCAACTGCGCAATTTCGTGGCCCAGCTGCAGCAGCAAAGCGGCAGCCCGGATGTGCTGCTGGTGGGTGACTTCAATGCCTACGCGCAGGAAGACCCGATCCACACGCTCACCAGCAACGGCCTGGTCGACCTGGTGGGCCGCTTCAACAGCTTCGGCTATTCCTACGTGTTCGATGGCGCCGCCGGCCGGCTGGACCACGCGCTGGCCACGGCCACGCTGGCCAGCAAGGTGAGCGGCACCCGCGAATGGCACATCAACGCCGACGAAGGCCTGGCCCACGACTACAACCTCGAGTTCAAGCAACCGGCCTGTGCCACCTGCGCACCCGACCCCTACCAGCCGCACATGTACAAGTCGTCTGACCACGACCCGGTGCTGGTGGGCCTGAACCTGTACCCCAGTGTGCTGACCGCCTCGGGCACCATCTTCTCGGGCACGGCCCAGGATGACCTGATCACCGTGGGCGCTGGCCGCCGCACGCTGCAAGGCGGCGCCGGTGCCGACCAGTTCGTGTTCACCAGCGCCTACAGCGGTGGCGCCACGATCGCCGACTTCCGCCCGGGCACCGACCTGCTCAATCTGACCGCCGTGCTGCGCGCCATGGGCGTGCAGAGCGACACCCCGTGGGCCACCGGCCACCTGCAGTGCCGCGCCTCGGGTGCGTCGGATGCCCTGGTGCTGGCCGACCCCGATGCCCAGGGCCCCGCCGCCGCGCGCGCCCTGATCCTGCTGCAGGGCGTGCCTTGCGCCCAACTGGACAACCGCAGCTTCGTCCGCTGACCTTAGGTTTCACCATGACCCACTTGATCCGCCGCACCCTGGGCGTGGCCCTTGGCCTGACCCTGAGCCTGTGCAGCCTGCATGCTTCGGCCGCCAGCTTCACGTTCTCGGGCGTGACCGATTCGGGCCCCCTGGCCGGCGCCACCTTCTCGGGGCAGTTCAGCCATGCCGACAGCCCCGATGGCCTGCCGCTGGACGGCGACCTGCCCCTGAGCAGCTTCAGCCTGAGCTTCAACGGCCAGACCTACACCCTGGCCCCCGACAGCCTGGCCGCCTACGCACAGGGCCAGTTCCTGGGCCTGGTGCATGCCGACACCACCAGCACCGACACGGCGCTGCGCCCGCACGTGGCCCTGGTGCCCGGCTTCACCGATTTGTCTGAAGCGCATTTCTTCTACACGGGCGCGCAAGGCGACACCGGCTTTGGCAGCTACACGGTCACGGCCATCACACCCGTGCCCGAACCCACCTTGCCTGTGCTGGCCCTGTGTGGCGTGGGCGTGGCCGCCCTGGCTGCACGCCGCCGCGCAGCCCCTGTTCTGATGACCCCCACCGTTTGAGGCAACCACCATGTCCCGCACCCTTGCACCCCTCCTGACGGCCACGCTGATGGCACTGACCGCCACCCAGGCCCACGCCCAGGTCGGCACCGGCATCGACTACACCGAGAACTTCGACACCCTGGCCGCCCCGGGCGCCACCGGCACGGCACTGCCTGCAGGCTGGGCCTTGGTCGAAACCGGCACCTCGGCCAACACCAGCTATGGCGTGGGCACCGGCAGCAGCAACACCGGCAACAGCTACAGCTTTGGTGCGACCGGCAGCACCGACCGCGCCCTGGGCAGCCTGCAGTCGGGCGCGGTGAACGCCGTGTTCGGCGTGGAGCTGACCAACGTCAGCATCGGCATGGACAAGCTCGTGGGGCTGAACATCTCGTACACCGGCGAGCAATGGCGACTGGGCAACACCGGCCGCAGCGACCGCCTCGACTTCCAGTACAGCCTGGACGCCACCTCGCTGCAAACCGGCACCTGGGTCGACGTGGATGCGCTCGATTTCAGGTCGGTGGTGACCGCCGGCGCAGTGGGCGCCTTGAATGGCAATGCCGTCAACGCCCTCATCAGCGGCAGCATCACGGGCTTGAACGTGATGCCCGCCGGCAAGCTGTGGCTGCGCTGGCAAGACTTCAACGCCACCGGTGCCGACGATGGCCTGGCCATCGACAACCTGCGCGTGAGCTCGGTGGTGGCTGCCGTGCCCGAGCCCGAAACCTGGGCGCTGGTGCTGGCCGGTGTGGGTGTGGCCGCCGTGGCGCGGCGCCGCAAGGGCTGACACAGGGCTGAAACCAGGGGCGCAATGCCCCTGGTTTGCACTGGCGCAAACCCCGATGGCAAGGGTTTCTTAAGCTGAATGGGCACACCCCGCCCGCCGACAGCTTCAATGCCATCGTGTCGGGCCGCTTCACCTTGAGCTTCGACCCGTCAATGCGGGTGGTGGCCGCGGGCTGGTACGGTGAATTCGGCGCCAACCCCAGCCTGCCCGCCCCCACGGGTGATCTGGCGCTGGCCGACATCAGCACGTTGCAACTGCAGGCCAATGCAGCCATGCAGCACGCGTCGATCACGGTGGACCAGGCGGCCGGCCTGGCCGTGTTCGAGTTCGAGTTCGACTGGGGCCCTGCGGGCATGGTGCCCAGCCTGAACGTGGACAGCAACGGCCACACCAACATTGCAGCGCTGCTGCTGGAAGCCCCGGCACAGCCCATGGCCGACGCCGTGACGGTGCTGGGCAGCCCCGCGCAAACAGCCGCACTGGGCACAGAAAGCAGCACCTACATGCTGTGCACCTCGGGCTACTGCGGCGTGAACCCGGTGCCCGAGCCACAGGTGTGGGCCATGGTGATGGCCAGCCTGGGGGTGATCGGGTGGCGGGTGAGGGGGCGGGGGAAGGCGGCTTGAGCGCTGCACCCGCGTTTCACTCTTGCCTGCACGAACCTGATTGCCTCAAGTGCTCACCGACAGCTTGCCGTACTGCTGCCTTCCTTGATGCACCCTGGCTCGTTGAAACACACCACTCACTGATCTGCTTTTCAAATCGCTCAAGCACTTTTCCATGGCTGGTTGTAGGCAAGTACTCGCGCATCCACGCGACGAACTCAGCCTGGCTCAACTCCAAGGTGATTTGCTCGAGTGCGACCACTGCCGTGCTGTCAATGACATACATGCCGAAGATTCTCTTTGACTGATCACGTAGCCACCTCTCGCGAACCTCCTTCAAAGCAGCCAAATCAAATGCGGCAGCCTTGGCCCGAGAGAACAACATCTCCAGCGAGTCTTCCGAGCACAAATCAACCAGCGCAGTCCATGTGTCCTTCAACTCATCGTCTTTCAATGCCTTGATCCACTGGGTGAGGAATTCATCAGGCTGGTGGATGCGGGCCATCAGCGCGCGTGCGTCATCCACCTTCTGGCGCCGCACACAGGCGCCACACATCACCTTGAATGCCTTCTGTGCGCTGGCTTGGTCATCGGCAAACCGTTGCTGGATGTGCTCGATCGCCACATCAACCCGGTTCCACAGAGTCGATCGGGTGAATGCGTCCTCGTCTTGCGTGGCGTCCAGCAACTCCTTCGTGGTGAGGGTCTGCTCGGTGTCACTGTGCTGCCACCAGCTCAACCAGTTGCCACGCTCTTCCAGGCCGCGCCCGGTGACTTCGCGAGGCGTTTCGCCGGTGCCCTGAGACAACAGCCCGATCAGGAACACTGCAGCCGAATGACTGGCCACCGGCAAGCTGCTCAGCACCAACACCGGCTTCTTCTGCTCACCAGAACGGTTCACAGATTGGGTCCACGAGGCGTAGGTCATGCCGAACTCTCGGATCGCTTCAGGGTGCTTCAGCGCCAGGGCTTCCACCACGAGCAGATCGCGAAGGTCGATCTGCAGCCCCAGTTTACGAACCGCAAGCTGGAAGCGCACCAGCAAGCGCTCGACATCACGGGGTGACTTCATCAGCCCCGAGGTGACTCGCAGCGCCCGCTGCCAGACTGCGTGTTGCAGTTGCGACTCTTGCACTGGCAGCGCGTGCACCGTGTTCAACACGCTCTGCACCTTGGTCGACAAGGCCTCATCGAACACGCTGGGCAACGGCGCCGGCACCACCACCTCATAGTTCACGATCTTTTCCAGATAGGCCCGGCCGTTGTCGATCTTGAGGTGCTGTTCCAGCGCATTGGCCACCACCGCTTCGTCGTAGGCCATCAGGTGGACCACATTCGGGAAGTTCGCCACGGCCTTGATGGCCTGGATCACCTCGCACACCTCGACCGGCGGCATGCGGTCCAGGTCGTCGTAGGCGATCACGACCTTGAAGTTCACGCCCTGCAACTTCTTTGTGAGATCTTCCTTAAGGTCGTGCAGCGACTCGCGATCGGGCTGCTTGTCGACCTCGGGCTCTGGCTTGCTGTCGTCCTTTTCGTCGTCTTCCTCTGCCGCAGGCGCCGCCAGCTTGATCAGGGCGGCCACCTGGGGTGACACGGCCTCCACCCAGTCGATGTGCCCACGGGCCTTGCCCAGCAGGCTTCGGAACTTGAGCACCTGATCACCAATGCCCTGAGCGGTTTCCAAAGCACCGTTGAACTTCTTGAACTGCGCGGCTACCTGCCCACCCAGGAACTGCTTGCCGATCTCGTCGAGCACCTGCTCGACCACCTGGTTGCTGCCACTGAACATCCAGGGGTTCACGTCGATCCACACCCAGTGCTGGCCCGCGGCCGTGTGCCCCTCAGCCAAGCGCTGCTTGAGCGCCTGCAGCACCCAGGTTTTGCCGCTGCCCCAGTGGCCCTGCAGCCCCAGCACAGCGCCTGAGGTCACGTCCAGCACCTCCAGCACGTCGTGGCAGTGCTGAACGAAGTTCGCACGCGACAGCAGGTCGGGTTCAAGGCGTGGGGAAGGCGTGGGGGCAGACAAGAATCACTCCTGAATTTTGGGCACACTGCGGTGCTGCCATTGTCTCTGCCCGGATGCCCCTTGATGTCTTCGCCCATGCCCGCTTCGCTTCGCGCCCAACAGATCGCGCCCTTCCTGGCCATGGAGTTCGGCAAGCGCGCGGCTGCGCTGGAAGCCCAGGGCCACCGCGTGATCAAGCTGAACCTGGGCGAGCCTGATTTCGGGGCGCCACCCGCGGTGCGCGCCGAGCTGGCCCGCGTGGCCCAGCACGAAGCCCTGCCCTACACCGGCGCCCTGGGCCTGCCCGCACTGCGCGAGGCGATTGCCGGCTTTTATGCCCACGCCCACGGCCTGCACATCGCGCCCGAGCGCGTGGTGGTCACGGCCGGTGCGTCGGCCGCGCTGCTGCTGGTCACGGCGGCCCTGGTGAACCCGGGCGACGAGGTGCTGGTGGGTGACCCGTCTTACCCCTGCAACCGGCAGTTCCTGGCGGGCTTCGGGGCCGAGGTGCGGCTGGTGCCCACCACCGCCAACAGCCGCTTCCAGCTGGACCTGGCTGCGGTGCAGCGCCACTGGAGTGCCCGCACCCGCGGCCTGATGATCGCCACGCCGTCGAACCCCACGGGCACCTCGGTGCCCCCGGCCGAGCTGACGGCGCTGTGCCAGTGGGCCGAGGCGCGCGGGGCCTGGCGCATCGTCGACGAGATCTACCTGAACCTGTCCGACCCGCAGCCCGATGGCTCGGCCACGCCCAGCATCCTGGCCACTGATCCGGGCGCCTGCGTCATCAACAGCTTCTCGAAGTACTTCGGCATGACCGGCTGGCGCCTGGGTTGGGCCGTGGTGCCCGAAGCCCTGGTGCCCGCCATGGAGCGCCTGGCGCAAAACTACTTCATCTGCGCCAGCACCCCAGCGCAAATGGCCGCGCGGGCCTGCTTCACGCCCGACAGCCTGGCCGTGTGCGAAGCGCGCAAGCAGGAGTTTGCCGAGCGCCGCGCCCTGGTGCTGCAAGGCCTGGCCGACATCGGCCTGCCCGTGCCCGTGCGGCCAGATGGCGCCTTCTACGCCTACATCGACGTCAGCCCCACGGGGCTGAGCGCCATGCAGTTTTGCGAGCAGGCCCTGCAACAGGCCCACGTGGCCCTGACCCCGGGGGTGGATTTCGGGCCCAGCAGCGGCGGGCAGCATGTGCGCCTGTCGTGCGCGGCCTCAAAACAAGACCTGGCCGAAGGGCTGGCGCGGCTGGGTCGCTTTGTGAGCCCGCTGCTGGCCCGCCATGCTGCAGGAGCCCACCATGGCTGATCAACCCCGCGTCACCGCGCAAGCCCTGCGCGCCCTGCTCGAAGACCTGCGCGACCTGCTGGCATCGGCCGGGCCCGTGCTGCTGCTGGTGGCCGCCCTGGTGGCGGGTGCTTACTGGTGGCTCGACCCCCAGCCCCCGCGCACCGTGACCCTGGCCACGGGCCCGGCGGGCAGCGCCTATGCCGAGTTCGGCCAGCGCTATGCCAAGGCCCTGGCCCAAGAGGGCATCAAGGTGCAGTTGCTGACCACCGAAGGCACGGTGGGCAACCTGCAGGCCCTGCGTGACGGCACGGCCGATGTGGCCTTCGTGCGCGGTGGCAGTGACGACACCAGCGCCGATGCCAATGCCGGCATCACCTCGCTGGGTGCGCTGTTTTACGAACCGCTGTGGGTGTTCTACCGCCCAGCAGCGCTGGTGCCGGCAGGCAAGGCCCCCAAAGCAGCCAAGGCACCACCGCCGCCTCCCTTGAGCGCACTGGGCCAGCTGCAAGGCCTGCGCGTGAACGTGGACCAGTCGGGCAGCGGCGTGCCCGATCTGGTGCGGCGCCTGCTGCAGGCCAATGGCCTGGACCTGGCCGCGGTGCAGGCGCGCGAACTGCCGCCTGAAGAAGCCGCCCACGCCCTGCAGGCCGGCGAGCTCGATGCCCTGGTGCTGGTGACAGCGCCCGAATCGCCCGTGGTGCAGTGGCTGCTGCGACAGCCTGGCATTGCCCTGGCCGACCTGCCGCATGCCGACGCGCTGTCGCGCCGCTTCCCGTTTTTGCAGACCGTGAGCCTGCCGCGCGGCATGGTTGACCTGGCCGGCGACCTGCCCCCGCAAGACATCGGCCTGCTGGCCGCCACCACCGCCTTGCTGACCCGAGACGAGACCCACCCCGCGCTGCGCCAGCTGTTTGCCCAAGCCGCACAGAAACTGCACGGCGGGGCTGGCTGGTTCAATGGCGCGCGAGATTTTCCGAACACCCGCACCAGCGAACTGCCCGTGAGCCCCGAAGGCGACCGCGCCATCAACGGCACGCCGCCCTTCTGGCAGCGTTACCTGCCGTTTTGGGCCAGTAACCTGCTGGAGCGCATGTGGCTGGTCATCGGTGGTTTGATCGTGCTGCTGCTGCCTTTGTCACGCGTGCTGCCGCCGCTGTACACCTACCGCGTGCGCCAGCGCGTGTTCAGGTGGTACGCCCGCCTGCGCGCCGTGGAGGCCCGCATGGACGAAGGCCAGGCCCCCCGCGACGAACTGCTCAACGAGCTGGACGAACTCGACCGCGTGGCCAGCCAGATCACGGTGCCGCTGGCGCATGCCGATGAGCTGTATGCGCTGCGCAGCAACATCGAGAAGACGAGAAGGCGGTTGTTGACGCGCAGCCAGGCACTGGCCTGAGTCGCTTCAGCCTTCGATGCCTGCACCGCGGACCTGACGGGCCAACAGTTCCCGAGGCCACAACACCTGGGCCAGTCGCTCGGCACCTCGGGCCAAGTGGTAGCGGTAGGTGTTGAAGGGCAGGCCCAGGTCGGCCGCCACGGCCTCCTGCTTGGCACCTGGCACCAGCCAGGTCGCCTGCAAAGCGCGGTGGAACTTCAGGTCGGCGGGATGGGTGCCCAACGCTTGCACCCCCTCGGTGAGCAACTGGCGCAAAACGGCACATTCCCCGTGGGGCTGGGCAGACTCGACCGCTTGCTGGACCAGCGCGCTGTGGCACAGAGGGTTGGTGACCAGGGCTTCATCGCGTTGGCACTGACGCAAGGCCTCACGGACCGCCTGGGTGAAGTCGTCTCTGCCGAGGGGTGGTGCCTGTCCAGGCAGTGGCACCGGCGCTGCCGGGCGCCACTGGGGCCCGATCGGCTCGCGCACGCAGTCGCGCACAAAGGCACCGTGGTGCTGGCCGTCCATGACGTCGTCGAGCGCCGGACAGCGGTGCGCCCAGTTGAGCCGGGTCATGGCACCGTACAGCGGCGCCATGGCGTCGGTGTTGTGGTGCAGGGCCAGGTTCCAATCGGCACGGGGGTGGGTGAGGGTGCGCTGGGTCAGCCACATGCCTGACAACGTGACCGTGGGCAGCGGCAACGCGTCCCCATGTGCGTCAACCATGAGGCGGCAACACCACACACTGCCACCCGGCAGAGGCTCACGCTGCTGCTGCACATGCGTCCACAGGCGAGCCACCGCGGGGTCACCAGCTCGGGCTTGCGGCGAGGCCTCCGCCAGCTCGAGCATCAGTACGACGCCCACCAGGCGTCCATCGCGATGCCTGACCACACGGAAGTCGCCAGGACGGTGATGCAACCAGTGCATCACGACCGCGTCCATGCCCTGGCCTGTTGAATCACGAGCAAAACTGAGCCAGGCGTCACGTCCAAAACTGAGCCACTAGGTTGACGAAGAAGCGGACTGCTCGGATGTGGATAAGTCTACTGTCTGGTCGGCTCCTTTGGGTGTTT
>NZ_SIXI01000007.1 GCF_004310865.1 Aquabacterium lacunae | reverse complement strand
AATGTGCTCACGTTGATCACTCCTGCCCCCCGCTGCTGCAAAAAACAGCAGGGTAGGTGGATAACGTGGCTCAAAATTGGACGTGACGGAGACCCTTCAGTGGCTCAGTTTTGCTCGTGATTCAACATCCCGGAGCACAAACATGAACCGACCTGTTCGCCGATCACAGGCAATTTCGCCATTTGGCATCGGCGCGCTCATCGACTTTCCAGGCCCGGTATCGCTCGTCCACGCCGGCCTAGATGCATGGCCATTCGACCCCGCCAAGCCGGAGCACCGCGAATTCAAGGTCGAGGACGAACCGAGGCTGGCCCGGCGTCTCGGGGTTGATTTCTTCGTGCAGCCACCTGACTTCCGCATGCCGAACGGAGCGGGGTCGACTGAGGCGGTGAATGTGGGGCTGAAGCTGCCCTTCCTCCGGTTTCCGCTCTGGCATTCCTGCCCGCGGTGCGGACGCATGTTCGAGACTAGGTACCAAGATCGATCCGCACCGCAATGCACCGGGCCGGTGGGAAGTGGGGGCGAAAAGGGCAAAGCGCACAAGGCCCGCCGAACCGTGCAGGTGCGGTTTGTCACGGTCTGTCGCGACGGACACATGCGCGACTTTCCATGGATCGAGTGGCTCGGCTTGGAACCCGAAGAATGGAACCGCACGCGTTCGGACCGCTGGCTTCGGCTGCTTTCCACGGGCTCGGCGTCGATCGCGGGGGTCATCGTGGTTGCCGAGCGCCAGCAGGTGGACGGTGTCGTCGAGGTCAAGCGCCGCTCGCTGACCGGTGCCTTCGGCGGCGACCTAGGCGTGAAATGCGACTCGCAGGTACCCGCATTGGGTATCGGCGATGGTGGTGACGACCCTGGCGAAGATTGTTCCCAGAAGCTGCAGGCCGTGCTGCGCGGAGCAAGCAACCTGTACTTCTCCGATGTCCGGAGCTCCATCTACATCCCAGAGGTGAAGGATGCCGCGTTTCCTCAGGACGTCCTAGACATCCTTGAAGATCACGAGTTCAAGCAGGAACTTCTGAACGCTGCGATCCTCTCCGAGGAAGGCACGCTGTCGCGAAAGGCCGTAAGTCTCATGCTCAAGAGGCGACGGCCCGAATCGGAAGTCGACCCTGCCCTCCTCGCAGAGGCAGCCAACAAGCATATCCTGCACGAGGCACTGACCCAGCATCGGCAGACGGCGACGTTGCTCGTCATGAGAGCAAAGAGCAACGACGGCAGTCTAACGGCGGCGATCATCGGCGAGGTGATCGCCGCATCGCTCGTCTCCGATTGGGAGATCGATCCTGCCTTGCTTGTTGACCAGATCAACAACTGGCTCGAGAAGAGACTCGACGATTCGCCGGAAGATGGACAGACCGCCGGCGCCGAAATCGTGGAGGGAGCGTTTCGCTTCGAGGAGTACGCGACTTTCTGTCGGGACGGGCAGGAGGGCATGCCGAAAATCAACCTCCTCGTTCGAAGCCACTCGATGGAATCGTACGAGCCTGTGGTTCGAGATCGCTTCAGCCGGATCGCACTGCTCGACAAGCTGCGCGAGACCCGCGCCTTCGTCGGCTACAGCCGGCTTTTTGCTGCGTCGTCGCAAGATCCCGACAAACGGTGGAAGCTGATTTCCCGCGCACGGAAGAACTGGCTTCCTGCGGTCGTGGTGAGAGGGGAAGGCATTTTCCTCGTGTTCGATGGCGCAAAGCTAGATCGCTGGCAGGCCGTACACGGAGCATTCCACCGCGAGCGCCTTGTGCAGGTGAACAAGAACGTGCAAGCCCAGGCAAGCCGTCGCGAGACCCACGCCTCCGATGTGGATCCGAAGTTTGTACTGCTGCATACGTTCGCACATGCCTTGATCAACCAGCTGACCTTTGATTGCGGGTATGGCTCATCCTCCCTTCGGGAGCGAATCTACTTCTCGGACGAGCACCCGCGAATGAGCGGCGTGCTGATCTACACTGCCGCAGGTGATTCTGAGGGAACGATGGGAGGCCTAGTCCGCATGGGATCCCCGGCTTTGCTCGAACCAACCATCGCCCGCGCAATCGACCGGGCTCGGTGGTGCTCGAGCGATCCTGTCTGCATCGAAAGCCTCGGCCAGGGCCCCGATAACTGCAACTTGGCTGCCTGCCATTCCTGTGCGCTTCTCCCGGAAACCTCCTGCGAACAGCAGAATCGGCTTCTCGATCGCGGGGTGCTTGTCGGCACGCTGGATCGCCCGGAAACAGGCTTCTTTTTTCAGGAGACGTGATAGCCTCGCCGTCAACTTGCCAAGCGGACTAATCGACCAAGGAGGCTCCCGCAAGGCTAACAACCGCTCGTGAACGCGGATGATCGACAGTTCAAGTACACCGCGTGAGTTGGGGCCTCGGAAAGCTACTGCCTGCCGAAGCTGAGATAGCCTTTGCCTGAGTGCATGGCATCGATCGCACCCACGCTCCCACAATACTGATCGATCCTCCATGCCCAACTGGCGCTCTAATGCCCGGAGTTGCCGTCGATGGAAGTTGTGGGAATCGTTCCTACTTGGGGCAGGTCAGTGGTAGTAGTCGGTGCCACGAACGTTCTCGTGGTCGAGTAGTGGGCTGCTGGTGACGAGCAAATGGGAAGGCTGGCTGTCCAAGCCGTTCTTGAGGATGTTGTCCACGCTGCGGTAGGTAGGTGCGCGGATCGCCAGGGCCCTGGTGCAGGCGTCTTCCTGCCGCTGGGACGTGTACTCGCGCGCCAGTCGCATCAGCCCCAGGCAGGCGCGGTAGCCTTGTTCGGGGTGAGGACGTTTCTCAATCTGCCAGCTGACCACGGCGGCTGCGCTTACGCCAATGCCCTGCGCCCAGACGATGCGCTTGGAGGGCGTCCACTCCAGGTGCGCACGGTGCGAAGCGAGCATGTGCTCGCCGAGGGTGGTGTGGGCCCCGCGCCGCAGGCTCAGGGGGTGACAGACCACGCGCTGGTTGGCGGCAAAGCACACCACCAGGGTGTCGGTGGCGCGCACATCCAGGCGGGTGCCGACCAGCCGGTGAGGCACGCTGTTGTAGTCGCCTTCGAATTCGACGTGATAGTCGATGTTGACCTTGACACCCTTACAGCGACCGATGACGTACCGGGTGGCGGGCAAGGGTTGCAAGGCCGGTGCCTCCAGCTCGTCACAGGCGCTGCGCCTGCAGCCCGTCAGGTCCAGCTCGCTCACGTCGGCCGGGGCCTCGGTGGCGCAGCGGTGCATGGCCTCGGCCACGGCTTCGTCGCACAGGTGCACCACGAACTCGCGCCGGCTCAAGATGTTGGCTGCCGTGTCTTTCAGTCGGCCCTGGCTGTTGTGGTGGTTCACGCTCAGCATGACCAGGGGCGGGTCTTCGCCCACCATGTTGAACATGGAAAACGGTGCCGCGTTCACCACGCCGGTGTCGCTCAAGGTGGTCACCAGCGCGATCGGCCTCGGCACGATCAGGCTGGCCATCAGCTTGTAGCGTTGGTAGGGCGTGAGGGTGCTGAAGTCGATGTGCATGCCAGCAGGGCATGCAATGGGTGTGCCGGGTGGCGGCGCGCGCGCGCTGGGCTCAGGGCCCCACCACCTTCGTGACCCAGGTGGGCAAGTCCCACGCGCCGCCGGGCTCCACCAGCTTGCATTGGCCCGTGGTGCTGGCAGCGGCGTGCACGAACTCGCGGCCGTTCCAGACCCAGCGTTCGTGGCTCCAGCAGTCACCCAGGCCACGGCTTTTGTGGCTGGCCGTGATCACGCCGCGGGTGTGGTCGCTGGCCATGTCGGTCACCAGACGGGGCTGGTGCGGTGGGCGGCCGTTCAGCACCCACATGCAGTAACCCTCGTTGTAGGCCGCGCGCCAGCACAGGGTGCTGGCCAGCCATTGGCCGCCGCTCAGGGGCTCGAAGCTCAGTGCGCCTTCGCTGCCGGCGCGCAGGTCGGGGTCGAGTTCGTCACCGGCGTCGGCCAGCAGGGCCTGGCGCAAGGCGGCCTGGGCCTTGGCGCTCAAACCGGGCAAGGCCTGCAGGGCAGCGCCCGGCTTGGGCGCGGGCACCGCCACGGCGCGCACCTCGGGCGCTGGCAGGGCAGGCAGCACCCCGCTTTCCGGGCGGGTGCCGGGGCGGGCCAGGGCGCCGGGGGTGCCCACGCGGCCCTGGGCTTCGTCCATTTTCAGCAGCACGGCGGCGGCACCCTGGTCTGACAGGGCCCACACGGTGCGGCCGTGGGTGAACTCGATGCGCGCGCGGGCACGGGGCAGGGCCTTCAGCACGGCCTGCAGCTGAGGGGCCGTCAGGCCAAAGCGCTGGGGCTCGTCCAGCCAGGGCATCGGGCCCAGCGCTTGGCCATTCACGCGCAGGTGCAAGGTGTTGGCGGCCTGGGCCAGGGCTTCAGCCTCATCGCCATAGCGGCCCAGCGCCACCTGGGCCTGCACGGGCTGCCTGGGGCCGGCAGCACGGGTCAGCAGCAGCGACACGGGGTTTTCGGCCTCGTCAGCCTGGTAGCCGGCAGCCCGACAGGTGCGGGTGTTGTCGCAGGCCACTTCCCAGTCGTGGTGGCTGAAGTGCAGGCCTTCTTCTGTGCGCGCCTGTGCAGGGGCGGCCAAACAGGCCGCCGCGTGAAAGGCCAGGTTCACAGGCAGGGCCCAAGCCAGCCCGCGCAAGCGTTGAAGCAAACGTGTGTGCATGCGCCATTGTCTGGCCTGTGCGCGTCGTCATGTGGGGAGAACACGGCCTGAGCGGCGCAAGCCCTCAGTGGCAACCAGTGGGCAGCTCCATGCCGTGCTGCGTGCGCAGGGTCAGCCTCAGCTGCTGGCCGGGTTGCAGCACCTGCAGGTTGAGGCCGGGCAGGTTGCCCGACAGGGCCCATTCGTGCTGGTCTTCCGCCAGCACCCACGCCAGGCCCACTTGAGGCAGAACCTCGATGACATGGGCGTTGAGCACGCGGTCACCATGAGAATTGCGGTGCATGTGAGCCTCCTGAACGCTGCTTGCCAAAGCCCGAATCTGCGTTAGATCAGGCCCTGTCGCAAGGGTTACCACTGGTTCGAGGGGGCTCACCATGAGCCGTTCGGCTCATGGTTGAAGGCAGTGCAGTGCCAGCGATCAGCTCGGCTTTTGTGGGCGGCCCTTCTTGATGGGTGTCAGGCCGCTCAGCAGCTGGCGCACCTTGGCGTCAGGCAATGCCTGCAGGGCCTGCAAGGCGGCACGCAGCACCTCGCTCTTCTTGGCCGGTTGCTTCCAGCCCAGGGCGCGCTGCTTGATCTGCTCGATCAGGGCGAAATCAGCCTCGGGCATGGTGAACGAGTCACGCACGATCTTCAGCTTCACGGGCTTGGTGGCCTTGGGCGCCTTCACGGGCTTCACCGGCTTGGCAGCTTTCACAGGCTTGGCCGGTTTGGCTGCAGGCGCGGCTTTGGCTGACACCGCCTTGGGAGCCGCCGCTTTCTTCACGGCAGGGGCCTTCGCGGC
Organism: Aquabacterium lacunae; assembly: GCF_004310865.1. Classification (GTDB taxonomy): domain Bacteria; phylum Pseudomonadota; class Gammaproteobacteria; order Burkholderiales; family Burkholderiaceae_C; genus Aquabacterium; species Aquabacterium lacunae. The sequence goes on along the minus strand of NZ_SIXI01000007.1, from coordinate 182,530 downwards.
GGGCTGCTTGGCGGCAGGCTTCTGGGCTGAGCCCTTCTTGGCGGCAACCTTCTTGGCGGCAGTTTTGGGCGGTTGGGCCTGGGTGGCTTCGGGCGTTGGGGAAACGTCTGGCGTGTTCATGGTGGCGTCAAAGAAATAATGTGTGCATATCGTATATACCTTTTTTGTTCTTGTGTGCAAGGCGACGCGCAACAGGCGGCAAGGCCCATGTGAAGAAATGCAAGGCGCAGGCTGTCAAGCACACACCACAGTTCAAGCTAGGGGCTTCGCAGGGGCGGGGCCAGCACCCCACACTGCGGCCTTTCCGCCCACACTCTGAAAGGCCCACCATGCGCTTGTTGTCTGCCCCTCGTCGTTTCCGCCGCACCCTGCTGTCGGCCTGTGTGACCCTGGGGCTGTGGTCAGCCGGTGCGGCCCACGCATTTGATCTGGACCGCGGCCATGCACCGATCGACGTGGTCATTCCCACCGTCATCCCGGTCATCTTCGCCAATGTGGGCCCCGGTGACGCGACCCTGGTGCTGCGTGCCACCACGCTGATCACCAACGCCATGTTCGATGCGATTGCGCCGTATCACCGCACCGCCGTGGGCGTGTACTCGAAGCTGCCCCGCCGCCCGGCCAGCGAGGGCCTGACCGAGCGGCAACGCAATATCGCCATCTTCTATGCCTGCCAGGAAGTGCTCGACAGCCTGTACCCAGCCGAAAAGGCCCGCTGGGACGACATGCTGCGCGCCGCGGGCCTTGACCCGAACCTGCAAAGCACCGACCTGCGCACGGCGGCCGGCATTGGCCGTGCCGCCGGCAAGGCCCTGGTGGCCGCCCGCGAAAACGATGGCATGAATCAGCTGGGCAACGCCAAGGGCCAGCGTTTCAACAAGCTGCCTTATGCCGACACCACCGGCTATCAGCCCGTGAACACGGCTTATGAGCTGCGCAACCCGGCGCGCTGGCAACCGGCCATCACCACCAAGGGCTCGGGGCTGTTCCAGGTGCAACAGTTCGTGACGCCGCAGTTTGGCGAGATCAAGCCTTACAGCTACCACAGCGCCGAGCAGTTCAGCTTCCCGCCCCCGGTGGACAGCAACCCCTTCGGCCCCAACGGGCGTGCCCGCTACAAGGCCCAGGTGGATCAGGTCCTGAACGCGTCAGCCACCCTGACCGACCAGCGCAAGATGGTGGCCGAGCTGTTCAACGACAAGATCCGCAGCCTGGGCTTCGTGGCGCTGTTCCTGAGCCAGTCGCGCCAGTGGAGCGTGGAGCAGTTCGTGCACTACGACTTCCTGGTGAACATGGCGGCCTTTGACGGCGGCATTGCGGTGTGGAACGCCAAGCGCAAGTACGACGCGGTGCGGCCGTTCTCGGCCGTGAACTGGGTGCACGGCAAGGGCATGGTCACGGCCTGGGGTGGCCCGGGCAAGGGCACCGTGAACCTGCCAGCCGACCAGTGGGCCAGCTATGTGAAGGTGGCCGACCACCCCGAATACCCGTCGGGCTCCTCGTGCTTCTGCTCGGCCCACGCCCAGGCCAGCCGCCGCTTCCTGGGCTCTGACATGCTGGGCTGGCGTGTGGCCGCGCCCAAGGGCTCGTCACTGGTGGAGCCAGGTGTCACGCCGGCCAACGACATCGTGCTGCAGTTCGACACCTGGAGCCAGTTCGAGCAGCAGTGCGGGCAGTCGCGCCTGTGGGGCGGGGTGCACTTCCAGGCGGCCATTGATGCCTCCAAGCCCGTGTGCAAGACCATTGGCGACAAGGCCTACCAATACGTGCAGAACCTGATCGACGGCAGGGGCTGAGAGTCAGGGGCGCTGGGGCGCCAGCAAGGCCTGCACCTTGGCCTGCAAGGTGGCCGACGACAGTTCGCCCACGCGGCGGGCCACCAGCTGGCCCTGGGCGTCAAAAAAGAGGGTGGTGGGGTAACCCACCACGTCGAACCGCGCGGCCCATTGGCCTGGGCGGTCCAGCAGCACGTGCTGCAGTTGCACGCCTTCGGCCTGCAGGAAGCCGCGCACCTGCTCGGCCGATTCGCCCTGGTTGACGAACAGGTGGTGCACCTCGGGGTGGGCCTGCTGCGAGCGTTGCAGCACCGGCATTTCGCGGCGGCAAGGCGGGCACCAGGTGGCCCACAGGTTGACCACCACGGGTCGCCCCTTGAAGACCTGCAAAGACACCGGGGTGCCGTCCAGCGCCTGCAGCGGTGCTTCGGGCCAGGGGGTTGCGCCCGAAGCAGTGTGGCCACCAGGCCGGCTGCCCTGCCACAGCGACACCGCACCCAGCACCCACACGGCGGTGGCCAAGCCCACGGCTTTGAGCAAGGTTGGTCGCCAGCTGGGCTGCGCCTGGGCTTTGGCCAGCGCGTACACCCAGGCCACCACCCAACCGATTTGTGGCTCCCAGCCCCCGTCTCGCACGTTCAAGATGCTCAAAGGCTCGGCCAGGTAGGCCGCGCGGAACTGCCAGACAAACCCCAACCGGGCGGCCAGCACACCCAGCAAGGCAGCACGCCACACCACACCGGCCAGGTCCACCCCCAGGCGCTGAGCAGGCCGGTGCACCACCCACAAGGCTGCGGCATAGGCGAGCAAAGCCACCAGCAGGGCGGTGGGCAAGGTGAGCGGGCCCACAGACAGGGCGTCGGGCAGGGCAAGGGGCCACATGGGGTTCAAGAAGATGGCTGACGGGCTGGGGGCAGAGGCCGCAGCCCCTACAGGGGTGGGGTTTCAGGGGCTGGCGGTTTCGCGTAGGGTGTCGGTCCGTGCGCCCCGTTCAGATATTCAACCACCAACGCTACCAGCCCGCCATGCAGCAAGCCTTGCTGAAGGTGGGGGTGAACCATTTGCGGCCAGGGCTGTCCTGGCTGCTGGCCGTGCTGCTGGCCTTGTCGTACACCGAAGGGCCCTTGCCTGAAGCGGCACGTTGGTGGCTGGCCGCGGCCAGCGTCAGTGCGCTGGCAGGCTTCGCTTTCAGGCATGTGTGGCGCCATCGGCTGGCCACCCCCCAACCGCCTGCGGTGCTGCGGCGCGCCGAATGGTGGGGCATTGCCTACGGCAGCAGCGTGTCGCTGGCCTGGGGCTGCAGCAGCCTGCTGATGCAGCACGGCCAGGACAGCAACCTGCTGATCGCCATGGTGTACTTCGGGGTGTGCGCGGGTGCCGCCACCCTGTCGGTGATGGGACTGGCCCACATGGCCATCAGCTCGGTGCTGGCCTTCATCGCCTTCAGCTGGGGCATGCCCGAGGCCTACCCCAGCCACTGGGCCTATTTTTCCGTGATGCTGCTGCTGTACCACCTGGTGGTGTTCAGCAGTGCACGGCAGCGCCTGGCCATGGTGGCCGACAACCTGCAGCTGATGCAACGACAAGAGCAACTGCTGGCCGAGCAGCAGCGTGAAACCGAGCGGGCCAACCAGGCCAACCGCGACAAATCGGCCTTCCTGGCCGCGGCCAGCCATGACCTGCGCCAGCCCGTGCACGCCATCATGCTGCTCAGCCATGCGCTGCACACCCACCCGATGGACGACGAGGCCCGCGCCCTGGTGCACCAGGTGATGGGCGCGGGCAAGGCCTTGTCCGACCAGTTCAACAGCCTGATGGAGCTGTCGCGGCTGGAGGGGGGGCACCACCCGGTGCAAGCCCAGCCGGTGGCCTTGCAGGGCTGGTTGCAGCAGCGCCAGCAAGCCTGGGCGGACACGGCCCTGGCGCGCGAAGTGGGCCTGTGCCTGCGTGTCAGCCAGCGCCTGCAGTTCGCACGGGTGCACACCGACCCGGGGTTGCTGCAGCGGGTGCTCGACAACCTGCTGGACAACGCCATCAAGTTTTCACCCCGGGGTGGGCGCGTGCTGATCACCGCGCGCCAGGTGCACGGCCGAGTCACACTGGGCGTGCACGACCAGGGCTGCGGCATCCCGGCCGAGCAACACCAGCAGGTGTTCTTGCCCCACGTGCAATTGGCCAACCCCACACGCGACCGGGCGCAGGGCATCGGGCTGGGCCTGAGCATCGTCCAGCAGGCCGCGGCCGTGCTGCAGGCCCGGGTCACGCTGCACTCCAGCGCTGGGCGGGGCAGTCACTTCCGCGTGAGCCTGCCCGCCGATGCACTGCTGGCGCCCACGGCTGACATGGCGGCCAGCCAGCAGGTCGGCGCACCGGCGCCCCGCTCCGCCGAGCCGGCACGCAGCCTGCACGGCAAACGCCTGCTGCTGGTGGAAGACGACCCCATGGTGACGCAGGCCCTGCTGCCCTGGGCCCAGGCGCTGGGCATGCAGGTGCGCCATGCGCGCCACCCTGACGAGGTGCACAGCCTGGCCGAGGTGGACCTGGTGCTGTGCGACATCCGCCTGCCAGGGGCACGCGATGGCATCACCTGCCTGACCCAATGGCTGGACGATTGGCCCGATGCCGCCGGCCTGCTGGTGTCGGCCGAGTCGGACCCCGAGGTGCTGGACCGCGCCGAACAGGAAGGGCTGTTGCTCTTGCCGAAACCCGTCGACCCCGACCTGCTGTTGCACACCCTGACGGGCCTGTGCCGATGAAGCCTGTGCCTGTGAGTGCCTTGCCATGAAGTTGCTGATCATTGACGACCACCCCATGACCTGCGCGGGCCTGCGCAGCCTGCTGCAAGGGCACTGGCCTGCCGCGCAGGTGGACATGCTGCACCGCTTCAGCCCCGAAGTGGTCACGGCCGACTGGGACCACCTGTTCCTCGACATTCACTTGCCTGAGCAGCCGTTTGAAGAAGTGCTGGAGGCCCTGAAGCCCCGCATCGGGCAGGTGGTGCTGGTGTCGGCCTACCCGCAACCGGCCGCCGTGCAATGGGCGCGGCACATGGGCGTGTGTGGCCTGCTGCCCAAAAACATCGACATCGAACACATCATCCAGGGCTTTCGCCGCATCCTGGCGGGCGAGCGCGTGTTCATCGGACACGATGGCCAGCCCCTGCCCTGGGCCAGCCCGGCGCCCTCGCTGACGCCCCGCCAGCAAGACACGCTGCAGGCCGTGCTGGCCGGCCTGTCGAACAAGCAGATCGCCCGCAAGCTGGGCATCAGCGAGCACACCGTGAAAGAGCATGTCACGGCCATCCTGGCGGCCCATGGTGTGAAGAACCGGCTGGAACTGCTGCTGCAACGCCCGACCGCGCCCACCCCACCGAGGTAGGGTGGTCAACCGCACATGCCCACAGGAATAATTGCCAGCATTCAATGGAATGGGGCATTGGCATGTTCAAGCAGTATTCAGCCCAGGGGGGCTTTTTCCAACGCAGCCTGATGGGGGCGGCACTGGCCACCGCGGCGGCCTTGAGCGCCTGCGGAGGCGGCGGCAGCGGGCCCAGCACGGCCATTTCAGGCCAGGTGGTCAAGGGCCCGGTGGAAGGCGCGCAGGTGTGCGCCTTCCAAGTGGTGAACAACGCCAAGGGCCCGGCGCTGGGCAGCTGCGTGAGCACCAACGCCCAGGGCAGCTACAGCCTGACCGTGCCCGTGGGCAGCGGCCCCGTGTGGCTGGAGGCCACGGGCGGCACCTACGTGGACGAAGCCACCGGCAACCCCACCACGTTGCCCGCAGACATCCCGATGCTGAGCCTGGTCAATGCCACGGGCGGCACGGCCGCGGCCATGGTGACCCCCTTGACCACCCTGGCCGTGAACACAGCGCGGCAGGTGGCCGGCGCCAATGCGCAGGTGGATGAAACCGCGGTTCGCCAGGCCGTGACCCAGGTGCTGCAGCAGCTCAGCCTGCCGCTGGGCCTGGACCTGCTGGCCACGGCCCCGGTGGTGGGCAACAACGCCAACGAATACGGCCAGGCCCTCGCGGCCATTTCCGAAATGGTGGCGCAAGGCACCCCGCTGGCAGACGTGCTGAGCAGCGGCAACGCCGGTCAGTTCAGCCAGGCCTTTGCCACGGCGCAAGAAGCGGTGTCAGGCGGCAGCGGCAGTGGAGAGGGCGGCGATGGCGGTTCGTCGGGCCCGACACCCCCGGCCCCGGTCACGCCATCGACGGTCTCGGCCAGCGGCTCGGTGACTGTCGGCTCCGGCAGCTTCTCACCTGAGGCCACAGGCTTCGAAGTCACGGTCGAGAGCAACATGGGCTATGACGTGAAGTACCGCTTCTACCATTCGTCACAGCGTGTGGTCAACAACGTCACCATCACGGACACGCAAGAGCTGGTGGTCACGCGCAGCCGTTACAACACGTCTCCCGAATACACCTACAGCTTCTACGACTCGACCGGCACCCTGCCTTCCGCCCAATGCAGCTCGGCCTGCGACGTGGTGGTGAGCACCCCGGTGGGGGGCACGCACCCCGTGACCGTCACCCTGGGCGGCACCGATGCCACCGAGCCCGTTCGAGGCACCCTGGTGGGCGACGCCACCAACGCCTTGTGGTCGTTCAACGAGCTGCCCGCCACCACCACCAGCAGCCTGATGCGCAACGGCGTGAACGCCGTGGTGCGCACGGTGGATTACAGCAGCACGGCTTTTTTGACCACGGCCAGCATCGAGCTCAGCAACGGCGCCTTGCTGAGCATCAGTCAGCAGGGTAGCCAGCCGGCCACGGCCATCTACAACGGCGATGGGATGGGGCTTTGCATCAGTAACTGCGGGATCACCCTCAGCACCTCCAATGGGGTGACCACCGTGAGCCTTCAGGGCACGGTGGTGGGCAGCAGCACCTTCCAGGGCACGGTGACCCTTGACAGCACCCGCAGCACGCTGAGCAGCCCAGAGCTGGGCACGCTCACCGCGGTGCACGACACCATCAAATCGGTCAACAATGTGCGCACGGTCACGTATGCCGCCGACCTCACGCTGATCAACGTCGATGGCATCACCAGCGTGGCAGTGACATCGCGCAACGGCGTGGTCACTCGGGTGGATGTGAGCGCCAGGCAAGGCCAGAGCATCTTGAGCCGCAGCTGTGGCGATGGCCTGTCGAGCCTGGGGGTGTCGCCCTGCAGTGGCGTCAGCCTGGGCGCTGACGGACGCACCGTGAGCTTCAGCAACACCGCACTGTATGCCTCGGTTGTGGGGGGCCAGCCGGTGGTCGCGGCCACACTGAATGGCTCGGTGGTGGCCCGCGGTCGCTGAGGAGGCTCAGGGCTTCCAACCCAACCGCTTCGCCAGCAAGCGCTCCAAGGGCAGGCCTTCGGCCTGCTCGAGCGCCTGCACCAGGTGGTCCAGCGCATGGTCGCTGTCCACCCATTGCACCTCATAACGGCCCCCTGCCGCCTGAAAACGCGCTTGCGACTGGGCCTCTGACACAAACGGCACCCGGGCGATGCCTTCGGTGCCGCGCCCGCCCTCGGGCGGCACGTTGGCGTCTTGCCTGCCGTGCACGGCCCAAATGCGGCGCCCCGGGGCCGCAGGGCAGCCCTGGCCATCGGCCATGAGGGCACCGGCCATCGACACGCCCTGCGCAAACACACCGCGCTGGCACATCAGGGTCTGCATCATCATGGCGCCGTTGGAATGGCCCAGCGCGAACACCTTGTCGGCCGGCACCTGAAAGCGATGGGCCAGGGTGGCCACCGTGCGCTGCACCACATCGGCATCCGGTGCCTGGGTGTCGTGAGGCTGCCCGCAACAGCCCTGCCCGGCGTTCCAGGCCTTCATGCGGTCGGGCAGCAGGCGACCGGCCGGCGAACCGTTCAGGTAGGCCACCCACACGCCCTGGCGGGCCAGGCCGCGGAGGTTCAGCTCGCGGCTCAGGCGCTGGGCATTGCCACCCCCGCCATGCAGCACCACCAGCAGGGCCTGCGGTGGTGCGCCGTTCGGCGTGGTCGCGGGCTGCAGCAGCACCTCACGGCCTTCGATCTGTTCGGTGTGCAACTCGGTTGCGCGGGGCCGGGCCAGTGCGTGGGCGGTGGCCAGGCCGACCGCGGCCAGCAGGCACAGCGCGATCCCATGGCGCCTCAAGGTCAGGATGTTCATGTCCATTTCAACGGCGCTGGCGCCCGCCAGGATGACACCCTGGCCCAGTTTCCAAGGGTACACGTCGGTCCAACCCGGCCAAGCCGGCACCTACAATCACCAGCCCAGTCCAGCAGCGGCACCACCCCACACCATGCATGAGATCACTGCGATCGTCCTGACGCACAACGAGTCGATCCATCTGCGTCGCTGCCTGAGTGCACTGCAGCAGGTGGCGGCACGCATCTGCGTGGTGGACAGCTTTTCGAGCGACGACACCGAGCAGATCGCGCGTGAGATGGGCGCCGACTTCTTTCAGAACCCCTGGAAGAACCATGCCACCCAGTTCAACTGGGCGCTGAACCACTGCAACGTGAGCACGCCATGGGTGATGCGTGTGGATGCCGATGAATACCCAGAGCCCGCACTGGTGGCGTCAATCAAAGCCTTCGTGCAGAACCCGGGGCCCTGCAACGCGGCCCTGCTCAAGCGCAAGATCGTGTTCTTGGGGCAACCGATCAAGCACGGCTTTTTCTACCCGTCGTTGAACTTGCGCCTCTGGCGCACCGGGCAGGGCGAGGTCGAGCAGCGCTGGATGGACGAGCATGTGGTGGTGCAGAACGCCTGCACGCGCGTGCTGGAGGGCGACCTGGCCGACGAGAACCTGAACGACCTGAGCTGGTGGAGCAGCAAGCACGTGGGTTACGCCATGCGCGAGGTGTATGACATCGTGGCCTCAGAACAAGCCCGTGACAGTGCTGACGCAGGGCCCCGCCCCTCAGGTCCAGCGCGTCTGAAGCGGTGGGTGAAGGCCCATGTGTACAGCCGCTTGCCGGGCGGCTTGCGTGGGTTGCTGTACTTCCTGTACCGCTACGTGCTGGGCATGGGTTTCCTGGACGGCAAGGCCGGCTTTTACTTCCATTTTCTGCAAGCGTTCTGGTACCGGGTGCTGGTCGATGCCAACCTGTACGAACTGCAAAAGCAGGCCCGCGATCGGAAGACCACCCCCCTGGCCTTGCTCAAAGAACGCGGCGTGCTTTGAGCAACAGGCCTGGGCGGGCTGAACAGGCTCAATGCCGCAGCGGCGCCACCGCCCAGGTCGGGTCATTCAAGAAAGCCGCATCGATGCCGGGCGTGCGACCCACCCACATGCGGTACACGGCCAGGGCATCGGGGTGGCCCGCGTTGGCAGCCGCCGCCAGCATGGCGCGGGCATTGGCCGCATAGCCCAATGAACTGCCCGGGTAGCTGGACGGGTCCAGCGGCAGGCTGGGGTCACACACCACGCCGGGCCAGTTGGTCTGGAACAGCTCGCGCCAGTTGTCGATGGGCACTTTTTTGCCGTCCACCGTCTTGGCAATGGTGACGTAGTACGCCGGCGCCTTGGCCACGCAGTAACCCGCGTCTTTCTCTTGCATGAAGCGGCCCACGTTGAACTGGCTGACCCAGTTGAAGATGGGGCGGGCCTGGCTGTAGCCGTCTTGCACCAGCTGGGCCACCACAAGGCCGAAGAAGTCGTTCTGCCAGGGGCCGATGGTGTCGCTCTGGTAGGGGTTCACCAGCGCGCCCAGGGGCGACACCTGGCCACCCGGCTTGTAGGTGTCGTTGTACCAGGCCAGGTTGTTGGCCAGGCGCTTTTCAAAATAAGCCTTCATGGGGTGGGCGTCGGGCAGGGCGCGGGCGGTTTCGCCCAAGGCACGCAGGGCCCAGGCCTGGCCTCGCACCTGCTCGGGGTGAAGCAGGCCCAGGCCTTGTCCACGGTAGCCCGGGTTGTAGCCGTTCATGTTCCAGGCGGCCCAGAACATCAGCTCGTCGAGGTGGTACACGTCGCCAGTGAGCACATAGGGCACGAAGGTGAACGAGCCCTGGTGCGCGATGTCGGGGCTCCACAAAGTGTTGCCGTCGCTCATGGCGGGCAGGGCATCGGCCGGGGCGCTGCTGCCGATCAGCACGGTCACGCCAGGATGGCGGTCGAGGTCGAGTGGCTGGTCGGTCACGGCGTCGCGGTAGTGGATGGGCACGCCACCCACCAGGTCGGCATGGGTGAGCATGCTGGCGCGGGCCCGGGCGTCTTGCGTGATCAGGTACAGCGCCGTCCAGCGGGGGTAAGGGCCAATCTCCCATCGGCCGCCGGTGGTGGGGAAGTAGGCTGCGAGAAAGCCTGGCTGCATCAGGCCCGTGTTGGCCGCCGCCAGGCGCGTGGCCTCTTCGGCCAGCGTCCGCTCGCTGATCTTCAGGTCGAGGTTGTACTGCCAGATCACGCCGCTGGCCATGGTGTAGGGCATGTGGTGGCGCACCACGGCCTGGGCCTCAGCGCCCTGCCACAGCACGCGGTGCCAGCGGGCGTGGTGGTAATGCGTGAAGGCGGGCTGGTCGAGCACCAGCTGGTGGCCCAGGCGGACCTGGAGGCTGTAGACCAGGTTGCCAGGCTCGGGGTTGTAGGCCCAGGCGTTTTCCATGACCAGGTCGTGGCGCACGCGCGCGCCGCCTTGCAGCAGGCGGGTGTGCACGCGGGCCGTGAGCTGCGGGTGGGCCTGGCCCTGCGCATTGCGCAAGGGCAGCACCAGGGTGTGTTCGCGGGCCACAGGGCCCACCAGGTGGGGCTTGAGGTTCTGACTGAGTGCCGCCTGCAACGCAGCGCGCTGCTCGGCCGCGGTGGCCTGGTACAGCTGCGGCGCGGCAAAGGGCTTGAGCACATCCACACGCGTGGGCGCGGCGCTGTCGGTTTGCAGGGTGGCCGTGAACGCGCCACGGCCTGGGTCGCGGGTGGTGATGCCCAGGGTTTCGTAGCTCTCGCCTTCCTTGATGGCCTTGAACAGCCCATTGCTGCGGGCGTTGATCTGGTTGTGAAAGGCCCAGGCGATCTGCGTGAGCGAGGTGAAGGCCCCACCCACCTGGTTGCCCGAGACCGTGAGCGCATAGGTTTCCGTGACCTCGCCCAAGGTGAGGTTCAGCGTGATGACTTCGCCTTCCAGAAACGGTGTGCCCGGCGTGTGGCCGTTGCGGTTGCCGAAGACCACCTGAGAAAGTTGCGGCTTGTACACCGTGGCCTGCACGGCCAGCCCGTCGGTGGGGACGGTGTAGGCGTTGGCCTGGGCCGTGGTGGCGGTTGTGCCCGCCGGGGGCGTGCCCGCAAACACCTGCAGCAGGCGTTTTTCCCCACGTTGCAGGTTGGTCAGCTCGGCGCTGAGCAAGGCCAGGCGCACAGAGCCATCTTCGCGGGTGGACACCCCATCGACCTGCAGGGGCACGCCACCGGTGCTGTCTCGGGCATACAGGGGCGTGCCAGGGGCCAAATCACCCGAACGGAAGGGCTGCCCGAAGGTGATGGGCACACGGGCCTGCGCTGTGGCAGCCGTCGACTCCACCTGAACGCACACCAAGGCTCCCTCGGCACAGGTGAAGCCACTGGCGTCGTCGGCCAGGATCACGGCCAGCGGCACGCGTTGGGGGGCTTCGCGTGGCTGGCTGGCGGGCTCTGGCGACTTCCCGCCACCACAGCCGGTCAGCACACCGGTGAGCGCACCCAGCAATGCCCCCATGAAGGCCGCTTTGACCCCCACCACCATGCGGGCCCGAGCCCGGGGCAGACGCGCCTGCCCCCTCATGCTTTGCTTCCCGGTCTGTGCCATGGCCATGCCTTTCTCCGCCCCGTCGTGTGTGTTTGTGGGGTGCATGTTAAGAACAGCCGAGGCCAGTGCGGGCGTGCAAATGCCCCCACGAATGAATGCGTTGCACCTGCTTACCAGGACCCGTGCACGGCCATGCACCATGAAAAACGCCCCCGGCTGGGGGCGTCTTCGCGAAGCGCAGCGCGCGTCGATCAGTTCGGGGCGAAGCCGAAGAACGAGAACGAGCAGGTGGTGTCGCTGTAAGTGAACTTCATGCTCTTGCCCGAGGTCTTGGCGGCGGTGAACACCTGGATGAACAGCTTGACGTCGTCCAGCGAAGCGGTGTCGGGGGCGAACACGGTGGTGCAGGCACCGCCGGTCACGCCCTGAACCGACAGGCTGAACTGGTTGATGGTGTCGGGGTTGGCGCTTTCGTTCAGGCCGGCCTTGTACATCATGGTCAGGCCATTGACGGGGCCCTGGAAGGTGCCAGCCTGGGCAGCGAAGGGGGAGGCGACAGCGGCGGCGACGGCAGCAGCCGTCAGAATCTTGCGGATCATGTGAGGTTTCCCTGAGGGTTAGGTTGATGTTTGCTGAAAGCCGTTGAACGGGCTGCCAACGAATCAATGATCCCATGTTCATGGGATCACCTCTGAAACAAAGGGTTGCCGCTTGGTGAAATATTGCGTCTTGTGAAACGTTTTGCGTCAGACGCCAAAGGCTCGACGCAGCCCCGAGGTCAGCATTTCCACCGCCATGGCCGACAACAGCAGCCCCATGAAGCGCTCCATGGCGCGCAGGGCCACCGGGTTCAGGCGGTGCGACAGGTGCTCGGCCATGGCCAGCACGCACCAGCCACAGCCCATGGCCAGCACGATGGCCGCCCCCCAGGCGCTGGCCTGTTCTGGCTGGCGCGAGGCCAGCAGCACCACCGTGGCCAGGGCCGATGGGCCAGCGATCAAGGGCGTGGCCAGGGGCACCAGCAGGGGCTCGGCGGGCGCCTCGCTGCCAGGCTCGGACGGCGCCGCGCGTTGGGCCATGTTCACCCCCATGCCGGGAAACACCATGCCCAGGGCGATCAGGAACAGGATCACCCCGCCCGAGATCTCCAGCGACACTTCGCTCAGGCGCATGGCCCGGAGCAAGCGCTCACCGGCCACCATGAACAGCAGCAGCAGGCCCGTGGCGATCAGGTATTCACGGGTGATCACCCACAGGCGGCGCGCGCGGGGCACGCCCTTGAGCAGGCTCAGCACCACAGGCACGTTGCCCAGCGGGTCGGTCACGATGAGCAGCACAATGAAGGCCGACAGCAGGTCGTGCTGCATGGCTCAGCCCCGGCGCATCAGGGTGCTCTTGCCGAACAGGCTTTCGATCAGGTCAACGGCCAGTTCGGCGGTCTGGTTGCGCACATCGAGCGCCGGGTTCAGCTCGACCACATCGAGCGAGCCGAGGCGGCCGGTGTCGGCGATCATCTCCATGCACAGCTGGGCCTCGCGGTAGTTGGGCCCACCGCGCACCGTGGTGCCCACGCCGGGCGCGATGTCGGGGTCGAGGAAGTCGACGTCGAGGCTGACGTGAAGGTGCGTGTCAGCGCCCAGGCCCTCGAGGGCCTGCTGCATGGTGTGGCGCATGCCCATTTCGTCGATGAAGCGCATGTCGTACACCTCAATGCCCAGGGTGTGCACGAAGCGCTTTTCGCCTTCGTCCACGCTGCGGATGCCGATCTGGCGGATCTGCCCCGGGTGCAGCGCAGGCACCTGCCCACCCAGTTGCGTGAGCACCTCGGGCCCATGGCCACACAGGCAGGCCATGGGCATGCCGTGCAAGTTGCCCGAGGGGGTGAGGGCGGCGGTGTTGAAGTCGGCATGGGCATCGAGCCACAGCACGCGCAACGGCTTGCCCTGTTCGCGGCAATGCCGCGCCACCGCACTGACCGAGCCCATGGCCAGGCAGTGATCGCCCCCCAGCACGATGGGCAGGCGGCCTCGGCGCAGCTCGCCCAGGGTGGCCTCGTGCAGCATGGCGTTCCACCGGGCCACTTCGGCCAGGTGGCGGTGGCCGTCGATGGCCGGCTGCGCGGGGTTGTCAGGGCCATGCAGGTCACCCAGGTCATGCACGGGCAGGCCGAACCGCGCGATGGCCTGCGCCAGCCCGGCCACCCGCAAGGCACTGGGGCCCATGCGCGCACCGATGCAGCTGGCACCCACGTCGGTGGGGGCGCCGATCAGGCTGACGCCCTGGGGGCCCTGCACCTGTGCGTTCCCACTCATGACACATGCTCCACAGGGCTGATGGCTGCCCGCGACGGGGTTCGGCTCAGCACACCGTACAGGTTGCGGGGGTCGACCATGGCCGGGATCAGGGGCAGCGCCTGGCCCAGGTCCAGCCTTTGTGCGGCATCGTGCAGGTAGCGCAGGGCCGAAAAATCTTCCAGCGCAAAGCCCACCGAATCGAACACCGTGACCTGGTCGGCGGTCGTGCGGCCCGGCGCAAGCCCGGCCAGCACCTGCCACAACTCGGTCACCGGGAAATCAGGTGGCATCTGCTGCACATCGCCTTCCACACGGGTCTGCGGCTCGTATTCCACGAACACGCTGGCGGCCTGCAGCACGCCGGGTGCCAGCTCGGTCTTGCCGGGGCAGTCGCCACCCACGGCATTGAGGTGCATGCCCGGGCGCAACATGGTGTCGTGCACGATGGTGGCGTTGCGCTTGTCGGCCGTGGCGGTGGTCACGATGTCGGCACCCTGTGCGGCCTCTTCGGCGCTGTGGCACACCACGCAACGCAGGCCGCGGTCGGCCAGGTGGCTGACCAGGCGGGCCGTGGCCGAGGGGTCCACATCGAACAGCCGCAGGGTGTGGATGCCCATCAGGTGGTGAAAGGCCAGGGCCTGGAACTCGCTCTGTGCGCCGTTGCCGATCAGGGCCATCACGGCGCTGTCGGGGCGGGCCAGCACCCGGGCCGCCAGCACCGAGGTGGCGGCGGTGCGCAAGGCCGTGGTCAAGGTGAGCTCGCTGAGCAGCTGGGGCGTGCCGGTGTGCACGTCGGCCAGCACCCCGAAAGCCATCACGGTGGGCAGGCCCAGGCGGCCGTTGTGGGGGTGGCCGTTCACGTACTTGAAGCTGTAGGTTCGCCCGTCGGAAATGGGCATCAGCTCGATCACGCCCTCGGCGGTGTGGCTGGCCAGGCGGGGGCATTTGTCGAAGGCCCCCCAGCGCAGGAAATCGGCCTGAAGGCAGGCCATCAGGCCCTGCAAGGTGGTGACCAGGCCCTGGCGACGCACCAGGGTGGCCACGTCGTCCACGCTGAGAAAGCGGGTGGGAACTCGGTGGTGCAGCATGGCAAGCCCTCCTTCCGTGCCCCCAGTGTGGCAGGGTGGGGCGGCAAAGCAAATGGGCAAAAGTGCTTCAGTTTCGGCAACGCATTGCCACAATGACAGGTCACACTGACAAAAGGCTCAGCCGCCGCCCTGCCACAACCGGCCCTTGCCCCCACCGCCCATGGACCCGCTCGACCATGACCTGATCGCCCTGCTGCGGCAAGACGCGCGCCTGAGCGTGGCCACCCTGGCCGACAAGCTGGGCGTGTCACGCGGCACCGTCACCAACCGCATCCGCAAGCTGGAAGACAGCGGCGTGATCACGGGCTACACAGTGCGGCTGCGGCCCGACAGCCGACCACAGGAGATCCGGGCCTGGATGAGCATCGCCGTGGAAGGCAACGACATGCGCACCGTGATCGCCAAGCTGCTGGGCGAGCCCGGCGTGGCCGCGCTGCACGACACCAACGGCCGTTGGGACCTGCTGGCCGAGTTGCGCGCCGAGCACCTGGCCGGCCTGTCGCAGGTGCTCGAACGCATCCGCCTGATCAAGGGCATCAGCAGCACGGAAACCAGCATCCACCTCGAAACCTACCGCGTGGCCGACTGAGCCCCCCAGGCCCACACCCCGCCTTTGAGCGGTGGGGTCTGCCCGAAGCACGCAAATCCGAATGGCGCGCATGGCAGATGCCGGATGCAATGGAAGTGATCACTTCCTTTTTGTAGATGCCATGTCCGCTTCACATTCCCGTCGCCGTTTTCTGGGAACCGCGCTGCTGCAGTCGGCCGCACTGGCGGGCCTGTCCACCTTCACCGCCACCGCCCGTGCCGCCGACGGCAGCACCCGGCTGGACCCCGGTGCAGTGACACCCGCGCGGCCCCTGGGGCAACTGGGCCGTGTGCCCGCCGTGGTGGTGGGCTCGGGCTATGGCGCTGCCGTGACGGCCCTGCGCCTGGCCGAAGCCGGGGTGCCCGTGGTGATGCTGGAGATGGGCCGCCTGTGGTCGCAGCCCGCGGCCGACGGTCGCATCTTCTGCAAGACCCTGTCCCCCGACGGCCGGGCCATGTGGTTCAAGGACCGCACCGAAGCGCCACTGCAGACCTTCCTGGGCCTGGACGTGATCAACCGCAAGATCCCGCGCTATGCGGGTGTGCTCGACCGCATCAACTACCCCGGCATCAGCGTGTACCTGGGGCGTGGCGTGGGCGGTGGCTCGCTGGTCAACGGCAGCATGGCGGTCACCCCCAAGCGCAGCTACTTCGAAACCGTGCTGCCCGAGGTGAACGCCGACGAGATGTACAGCCGCTGGTTCCCGCTGGCCAATCGCACCCTGGGGGTGGAAGTGGTCAGTGCCAGCTGGTTCGAAACCGCGCGCAGCCAGCGGTATGCCCGCGTGGCCCGCGACGCCGCGCATCGCTCGGGCTTCAAGACCACCTTCGTGCCCACCGTGTACGACACGGCCTGGCTGCAGCGCGAAGAAGCCAGCCAGCAACCGCGCTCGGCCCTGGCCCAGGAGGTGATCTACGGCAACAACCACGGCAAGCGCAGCCTGGACAAGACCTACCTGGCCGATGCCATGGCCACGGGCCGGGTCAGCCTGTACAGCCTGCACCAGGTGCTGCGCATTCGGCGCGAAGCCACAGGTGATTACCTGCTCGACGTGCGACAGATCGACGAACACGGCACCGTGCTGGCCGAGGTGCAAGTGCGCTGCGGCACCCTGTTCATGTGCGCCGGCAGCGTGGGCACCAGCGAGCTGCTGGTCAAGGCACGGGACAGCGGTGACCTGCCGCAACTGAGCGATGAAGTGGGCCGGGGCTGGGGCCACAACGGCAACGTGATGGCCGCTCGCACCAACCCCGTGTGGCTGCCCACCGGCACCTTGCAGAGCACCATGCCCTTCATGGGCATTGACGACTGGGCTCACCCCACGCGGCCGGCCTTTGTCGAGATCACGCCCCTGCCGACCGGCATCGAGAACTGGGTGAGCATGTACCTGGGCGTGACACGCAACCCCGAACGCGCCACCTTCCGCTACAACGCCAGCACCGGGCAGGTGGCGCTCGACTGGCGCCGCGAGCAGAACGCCACCAGCGTGGCCACCCTCAAAGCCCTGCTCGATGTCATCAACACCCAAGAGGGCACCCGCTACCGCACCGACCTGTTCGGCGGTGGCCGGGCCTTTGCCGATGATTTCACCTACCACCCGCTGGGCGGCTGCCTGCTGGGCCGTGCCACCGACCTCATCGGCCAGCTCAAAGGCTGCCCGGGCCTGTACGTGAACGACAGCAGCCTGATCCCGGGCAGCGTGGGCGTGAACCCCTTCGTGACCATCACGGCCCTGGCCGAACGCAATGTGGCGGGCGTGCTGGCCAGCGGGCGGCTGGGCTGAACCACCGAACGACAGAGGCCCCTAGGCTTAGGGGCCTTGCCCTGAGAACACTGGCATGTCGGCATGCCGGCCTGTACAAATGAAGCACACACAAAGGGGTGCCTCATGCCTGACATGCCCACCGTCAAAAAGGGAATCTCTCCGCACAGCGACGTGCACCTGCTGCAAGCCTACCTGGCCAGCGCGGGACACCCCATCACGGCGAACGGCCAGTTCAACGACGCCACCCTGGAAGCACTCAAGGCCTTTCAGCGCAGCCAGGGCCTGGTGGTCGACGGGGTGGCAGGACCCAAGACATGGACCGCCCTGTTCGCATGTCAACCGCAAACCGTGGCCCAGGTGGCCAGCAAATGGCTTTCGCAAGCCGACATCGACCGGTTTGCGCAAGGGCGACAACTGGAACCGGCCGCTGTGCGGGCCGTGTATGCCGTGGAAGCCGCAGGCTCGGGCTTCCTGGGCGACCAACCCAAAATCCTGTTTGAAGGCCATGTGTTCTGGCAGGAGCTGGCCAAGGCCGGCCTGAACCCGCAAACCTTGAGTGCCGCGCACCCCGACATCGTCTACCCCCGTTGGACACGCAGCCACTACGTGGGCGGACTGGGCGAACATGCCCGCCTGGCGCGAGCTCGCCAGATCCACGACAGCGCGGCCCTGCGATCGGCCTCGTGGGGGCTGTTCCAAGTGATGGGACAGAACGCCGAGTGGCTAGGCTATGCCGATGTGCATGCCTTCGTTCACAGCATGCAGGCATCGGAAGCCGAACAGCTGGAAGCCTTCGGCCGCTTCATCGACCGCCGACGCCTGAGAGGCCGCACCCTGACCGAATGGCTGCGCGCCAAAGACTGGGCCAGCTTCGCAGAGGGCTACAACGGCCCCGCATACAAGGTGAACAAGTACGACCAGAAGCTGGCACGCGCCTACCAGGGGCTGGTGAGCGGCTGAGGGCCTCGCCCAAGTGGGCACCCTCAACCGAACAGTCGCCAAAGCCCATGCGCGCGCGTATCGTGTGGCGGCATCACAGTGATGAAAGGGAACACCATGGGACTTTTCGACTCGATCGCCGGCCAGGTGCTGGGCCAACTCACCCAGGGCAATGAAGGCGTGGGCGGATTCATGCAGGCTGTCGGTGGCCTGATCAACAACCACCCTGGGGGCCTGCAGGGGCTGGTGCAGGCCTTTGAACAACAAGGCCTGGGCGGTGTGGTGGCCTCTTGGGTGGGCACCGGCCAGAACCTGCCGATCTCGGGCGAGCAGATCCAGGCCGTGCTGGGCAACCAGCAGGTGGCCGCCATCGCCCAGAGCCTGGGCTTTTCACCGCAGGAAGCCTCGGCCAAGCTGGCCGAGTTCCTGCCTCAGGTGGTGGACAAGCTCACCCCCACTGGCCAGTTACCGCAAGGCGGTGGCGTGGATGTGGCCAGCGTGCTGGGCGGGCTGCTCGGTGGCCTGAAAGGCTGACACGCTGACTGGCACAAGGGTCTCACGCCCCGTGCCCACTCGCTCAGCCGCCTGACTTCACTCGGTGCAGGGCGCACAGCTTGTGGCCGTCCGGGTCACGGACATAGGCCAGGTACATGGCGCCCAGCGCGCCCTCACGCAGCCCAGGCGGCTCTTCGATGGAGGTGCCACCGTGGGCCACGGCCGTGTCGTGGAAGGCACGCACCTGCTCGGGCGACGCGCACTTGAAGCCGATCGTGGCGCCATTGGCCACGGTGGCCGGCTCGCCATTGATGGGCTCGACCACGCTGAAGGTGTTGCCCTCATGGCGGTAGAAGATGCGGGTGTGGCCCGTGGCGTTCTGGTTGGGCATGCCCGCCGGGGCACCCAGCACGGCCAGCACCGCGTCGTAAAAGCGCTTCGAACGCTCGATGTCGTTGGTGCCCACCATGATGTGACTGAACATCGGTGTGTCTCCTGTGCAAAGCCAAAAGGAAGTTGACTCTAACGCACGCGCCTGCGTTGAAGGGTTGGCATTGAGCTTGCACGCACTGCACCACATCCTTGGAGCAGCCCCATGTCTCAACGCGTTTTCCGAGTGGCCGATCACCTCCAGCCCAGCGATGGCGAACCCATTCGCTCGGTGGTGCATCAAACAGGTGACGCGGTGGTCGTCGCATGGACGGTCAAGCCAGGGCAGCGCATCCACCCGCATGTGCACCCGGAAGGGCAGGACACCTGGACGGTGATCTCGGGCACTGGCGAGTACCAGGTCGATGCCTCGGGCCAGACGGTGACGATCTCGGCCGGAGACATCGCCATCGCGCCCACCGGGGCGGTGCATGGCCTGCTGAACACCGGGGCTCAGGACTTCGTGTTCGTCTCGGTGGTGTGCCCCGAACTGGCGGGCTTTGAGCCGCTTTGAGTGGCGTGGGGTACCTGCCGCCTGCTGATGCGAGCTGGTTTGGCGGACGTCAAGCAACTCCAGGGTGTCCAGGCAAGCTGGGGCGATTCACAAGCTGGAAGCCTTGGGCGCTTCAAAATCAAACGCCGCATCGGGTTGGGCTAGCAAGTCAACGATGCTGGTGTGTACCCCCGTGAGCGCGTGGTACTGCTCGATGGTCAGCAAGACGTGCGCCGGACGCCCGCGGTCCGTGATGAACACGGGGCCGTGTTGCGCGGCTTTCCTGGCCTTGCTGGCGTCTTGGTTGAACTCACGGCTGCTGAGGGTGGTGATGGCCATGGTGGCATCTCCCGAGATGGTTTGGAGGTACGTTACGACAAACAAGCTGCAGGGTGAATCGCCCCGTCAATCCGATTGCTTGCCCAGCACAGCTCAGTCCATGAGCTACAAGTACTGCGCCGATGATTAAGCGTAGGCTTACCTTTTGGCTTATAATCTTCTAATGGACAAGGAACAAATCGCCGCACTTCGCAAGTCTCTCGGGCTTTCACAAGCAGAGTTCGGACAACTGTTTGACGCTCATTCCATGACAGTGAGCAAGTGGGAGAGGGGTGTACTTGTCCCCAGCGCATATCAGCACGCTCTGCTCCAACAGTTCAAGCGTACGGCTGATGTGAAGGAAGAAAAGGCCAAGCAAGAACTGAAGAACCTGCTGATCGGAGCGGGTGTTGTAGCAGCTCTGGTTTGGCTTCTCAATGCAGGAAAGTAAAACCAAATGACGTTCATCAATCCAGGGGTGATCTGTGAGATCACAAGGCCCAAACTGTCAGGCATCGGCGAACACGCAGGTGTCTTCTTGCCCAATGGACAAGTTGTCCACCATGGCCAGGGGGGGCCGCGTATCGATACACTTGAAGCGTTTTCCCAAGGCAGGCCTATCAAGGTGGTACGGACAACGGATCGGAGCAAGCAATGGGAGATCTTCCAGCGAATCCAATCGTCGCTAAGCCGCCCTCCGGCCTACCGGCTCTTTGATAATAACTGCGAACATTTTGTCAGCGAAATCCTTGGGGAGAAAAAGGAAAGTCGACAAATCAATAGCCTCGCGATTGTTGGAATCATATTCGCCGGCCTCGCTGCATTTCGCTAAAATACGTGTTTGAGCTTAGTTTTGGAAGATAGCTAGGCGACAAGTCGCTAGCCACCCAGAGATCTCTTGAACAAGCTCGGTAAAGTCCCACCCAACACGACACCCTTATAGGTAAGCCTTGCAAGGCCTCAGGCCGCGACTAAGCAGGGGAAATATCGCCTGCACCCTCGAGAATTAGTCCATAACTGTCGCGGAGCTCCCTATCGACAAGATGGAACCTGTCCAAGTTCAACGACGTCCAGTGTTCCTTGCCGATATGTTCTAACAATATGATCTGAAATCCACCGTGTTTGTCCATGTCAATCACGAACTGGTTTAATTCCATTAAAACTTTGTCCAAGCTACGAATGTCATCGTTGGGCTTGCCGTCACTTGCAAAGTAGGGCGTGCTGACTTGGTCGAGCACCAAGAAAGACGGAACCCATGGGATTTGCCTTGTCTTGGCGATCTCATGTATTGCAAGAAAATATGAAACGTGGAGATAGAGGTAGTTTGATGCACTTCCCACGTCCGGCATTTTTTCTACCGTAGCAAAATCAGGGGAATGCAGGTGTATCAATTTCTCTTTTTCACTAAAGAAAGCAGAGAAATTGTTATAGCCCTTCAGAGGTAGTTTTACGAGTCGCTTGTTAATCAAACGATTCAGTTCCTGCTTCGTTAAATCGCTCTTTTCCTCGTTCTGACCGACTATTCTTTGAAGGTCGGCAATCGAATCGTCGAGGTCGTCCTTTGTGGCCTGAACTAGTGGGGCCTCATCTTGACGGTAAACATCGAGCTTCGCTTCAAGTCGCCCTAAATATCTATAGTAAACGTTAGGATTGTATCGAATAGGCCGCCTTGTCTCCATTGAGGCCAACTCTTCTCTAAGAGTTTGAATCTTATTTTCGTTCTGTGTATGAATGTCTTTTACTTCGTCAAGGAACGGAAAACTCTTGCGACTACGCAATGCCGATTTTATTTCAGAGAGCTCGCGCTGTAAACGGGCAATGACTTCGTTGGCGAGCCTGGATGGAAATATATTCTCAGACTGCGAATTGAATACGTTGACGGGCTTAAGGGCGTCCTCTGTATCCTTCAACGCACTAGAGTATGCTGGCTTGCCGTCGATGAACGCCTGCAACTGACGATTTTTTGCTGTCAACCTGAATATTTCACTTTCGATCCGCTCAACCTCCTGCTTGTGATCGTTTGGGATTGTCGGTGCTTGAACCAATTCGCGGAGTGCCACTATTCTGTCTTCATAAGATTCCGGAATGCGTTCAATCACACCCAAAGAATGGGCCTCGCTCGTCAGCTCTGCTACCTCCTCGGCAAAGGCATTTACAGATCTAGCGTACGAATCATTTTTTCTAGCCTGAATGGCTTTCTTGCGTTCCAGTTCAGCAAGCCGACTTCGTGACAGTGCCGTGTCCACATTTTCAGCCCCGATGGCCATTCGAAACGTGCGTTCAATAGCTTCCTGATAGCGGCCCACAGTCGGACGGATGTAAAGGTGGTCTGGCGCAACGATGGCACTTTGGTCTTGATAGCTATATGCGAGGAAGTTTCGGAAAGAAACCTTCGATCCTGCCTGTATATATTTACCGCCGTAAGGAACCCGCAATTCGGTATCGATGCCAAATGCACCGCTCAGAACCTTTTTGAGATTATCGATTCGCACATTTAGTACGGGCAAAGGCGGGATGATGCCATCCTCGCTGAAATACGCCTGGTCAGTCGCACCGTTGCCTTCGGAAGGACGCGCGATGGCAATTTCCTTGCCATCTACGGATATTTTTATCCCATACCAGTCCACTTTTGAGTCAATGTTTGTCTTCGATATACCAGTTGTTTCACTTGCCAACAAGCAGTAATCAATAATGTATAGAATTGATGACTTACCTTTGCCTGAATCGCCTGTGATGACATTCACCCGATTTTGCAGAAAATCAAGCGTCCGTTTGATACCATTTTTTTGCCAAAGGATAACACTTGAAATCTGAATTTTACTCATAACTCAATCCTGAAAGTTTGATATAGGTCCTCGGTGGATTCACGGAGGATGAGCCCGAGCTTGGGGCCTGCTGCAAAAATATCTGATGCGATTTTCCCAATATCGGGGCTATCAGGAAATATCTGATTCTTTAGCACAAGGCAACCGTCCTCCAGTGACACCATCCCTAGTTCCTGGGCGAGAATTATGGTGTTTAGGGAAGTAACAGTCAGGTCCTCGTATCGTGCACGTACGGTGATATACGCAGCTGGGTTGGAAATGAGGAGATCCTTACTGCTCAACACGACACTGGTCTTTCTTTTCAGGACTGAGCGCACGGCTCTATCAAAAACCAAGGGCAAGATCAGCATCGCTTTGGCCAGGGTCAAACTTCTCCCATCTGAGTTTACTAACGCGCTTTGGATCGCGACCGTGCCGATTAATTCGTTTTGGGACACGCGATTCATTTTTTAAACCTACTTTGCCAGTTTTTTCGCCACCCAATGCGCGGAAGGTTGGATAACTTGATGTACTTTCCACAACTCAAATTTCTCGGAAGCTCTATATCACCTGCCTTCAAGGGACTGCGCATCGTTTGGTCATAGCAACCCTGTGATGCTTGCTGATGCGCGGCCTCATCATCTTCTTTTGTATTTCGGTGCGATTGGTTGTGTAGCAGTTGCCAGTCTGAAAAAGCTCTATTTTCCAGTCTAGTGTTCTCAGTCGCACTGAATGAGCCAGCATCCCGGAGCGATTCCATAAACTGCTCTGCCAACATCATTTCAACTCCCCGGTCAACGATTTCATCATCGCTAATGCCAATATCTTTGAGCTGGTGATGAAAATTGCTTGTACTAAAGGAGAGTTCATCCGGCCGTTGATAGCTGTAGTAGATATCCACGAATCTGTCGAAGTCAGCCGGTTCAGCTCGAGCGGATCTCACTATTCTGTCAAAGCCCATTTCAGTGTGGAAATCATCAAACGTGATGACAACCTTTTTGCCTTCTATTATTTTTGAGAATTTCGATTCCTTAAATGCGCCGATGACATGTTTCCTGGTGTCTTCTATGCGTGATGGTGGGATCGATAGCCGTCTCAGTTCGGAAGAGATTTTTGTGATGATGGAGGCATTATTGGGGTGAAACTCAAATCGTTTAAATACAAATTCGAGCTCTTCATCGGTGGACTGTGAGACATAGTTAACGTATTTCGCAAGTGGATTAGGGGATTCATCAACCCTCTTTTTCGATTCCACTTCGGAAATTTCTTTATCCGTCGTTCTTATGTGATCAAGGATCGCTTGAATGTTCTCGCGCGGGGCTTTCAACAAACTCACAAACTTTTGGTTATTGAGACTCTTGTTGGTGTAAAGCTGGAATGTCAGTGTCTGGCAAGGCGGCAGACCTGGAACTAGCTTGAGCCAGTTGTAAATGGTCTTCCAAAGGTCAATGTCTCGGTCGGTGACGTTGCCGGGATCAACTGAGTGCTTCACCTGTATGAGCAGAAGTTCTTTGATCGATGCATCCTCTGCCACAGTTTCTACATGGATGTCGTCGTGGAGCTCAAGGCCTAACGTTTGTCCCGGTCTGAGTTCGATCAGCTTTTCGATGTAAACGAAATCTTGGAATTCAAAACCAAGCGACGTTTTGTCCGCTGCTATCTTTTCTGAATGATTCATGTCGTTTACGTGCCACGGCTAAAGTCCGGTCCCATCCCGTTCTGCCGCGCGAGATGAACTTCCTCGGCGGATTCATTCGCATTCTACGAGTAGCGTTTAGCCACGGTAGCTTTACAAGCCCAACGATAACTCGTAATGGCTCGCTTTCAGCCGAGTTAACTTGCCACGTCCGTATCGCCAAAGAGTCGGAGCGAAGTCAATTCTGAGCCGCGCCATGTCGGACTTGATGCAATGCGCAGAGACACATTCGTACCGACTCTGCACGGCATTGAATTCCACAGTGCTTGCGAGCATCCTAGACGCTGGCATCGGTAACGGTCAGCCTAGAACAACCAGGAGTGGGAACTAAAGTTGGGCAGCCATCGGCCCATTCAGGGCAGGTCGTTCCAGTTCTGCTGAGGCCGCTTACAGACTCCGCTCACCAGCAAAAACGCCCGGGCGAACCGGGCGTTTCCATGTTCCGAACTTGTCGGAGCCTTTCACTATCTGTGTCAGCAGTTTTTCACCAACTTGGCACAGTTTTCACTTGTCGTGTCATCCGACAGCATCACGCGTCAATGTTCGTCGCCCTCAACGCATTGCTCTCGATGAAGTCCCGGCGTGGCTCCACCTCGTCACCCATCAGCATGGTGAACACGCGGTCGGCTTCGATGGCGTCTTCGATCTGCACGCGCAGCAGGCGGCGCACGTTCGGGTCCATCGTGGTCTCCCACAGCTGCTCGGGGTTCATTTCGCCCAGGCCCTTGTAGCGCTGGCGGCCCACGCTGTTTTCAGCCTGGGTGATCAACCAGGCCATGGCGGCGCGGAAATCGGCCACCTTGGCTTCCTTGGCCTTCTCGCCTTCACCACGGCGCACCACGGCCTCTTCGGTCAGCAGGCCCTTGAAGGTGATGCCGGCCGTGGCCAGGGCTTCGTAGTCGGCCCCATGCACAAAGTCGGGCGTGAGGATGCTGTACTTGGTGTTGCCGTGGAAGATGCGGCTGATGCGCAGGATGTGCTTGTCGGTGCGGGCGTCGAACTCGGCCGTGACTTCGGCATTGTGCAGCGCGGCCTTCAAGGCCACGGCGCTTTGTTCGGCAGCTTCCAGGCTGTCCAGGTTCAGGGTCAGGCCGTTCGCAATGGCGCGCAGGGCCTCGATGTCCATCCAGTTGCCCAGGCGCTCGACCACGCTGTTGGCCTTCACGTAGGCCGCGGCCAGTTCGCTGAGCTGCTCGCCGGTGATGGCGGGCTTGCCCTGGCCGGGTTCGACCACGGCGCCATCCAGCGCCACGCGGGTCAGGTAGTCGTCCAGCGCGTGGGCGTCTTTCAGGTACTGCTCTTGTTTGCCGTGCTTGACCTTGTACAGCGGCGGTTGCGCGATGTAGATGTGGCCGCGCTCGACCAGCTCCGGCATCTGGCGGAAGAAGAAGGTCAGCAGCAGGGTGCGGATGTGGGCGCCGTCCACGTCCGCGTCGGTCATGATGATGATGCGGTGGTAGCGCAGCTTGTCGGGGTTGAAGTCGTCGTTGCCGGCGCCTCGCCCGATGCCCGTGCCCAGCGCCGTGATCAGCGTGAGGATTTCGTTGCTGGTCAGCAGCTTCTCGTAGCGGGCTTTCTCGACGTTCAGGATCTTGCCGCGCAGCGGCAGGATGGCCTGGAACTTCCGGTCGCGGCCCTGCTTGGCCGAACCGCCTGCGGAGTCACCCTCCACGATGTAGATCTCGCACAGCGCCGGGTCTTTTTCCTGGCAGTCGGCCAGTTTGCCGGGCAGGCCCAGGCCGTCGAGCACGCCCTTGCGGCGCGTCATTTCGCGGGCCTTGCGGGCGGCTTCACGCGCGCGGGCGGCTTCCACGATCTTGCCGCAGATGATCTTGGCGTCGGTCGGGTTCTCGAGCAGCCAGTCGGTCAGCTTGCTGGCCACGATTTCTTCCACCGGGCCGCGCACTTCGCTGGACACCAGCTTGTCTTTCGTCTGGCTGCTGA
This sequence comes from Aquabacterium lacunae, assembly GCF_004310865.1. Taxonomy (GTDB): domain Bacteria; phylum Pseudomonadota; class Gammaproteobacteria; order Burkholderiales; family Burkholderiaceae_C; genus Aquabacterium; species Aquabacterium lacunae. The sequence goes on along the minus strand of NZ_SIXI01000007.1, from coordinate 156,201 downwards.
ACTTGGGCTCGGGCACCTTCACCGACACCACGCAGGCCAGGCCTTCGCGCATGTCGTCACCGGCGATGTCGACCTTGGCCTTCTTGGCCAGCTCGTTGTCTTCGATGTACTTGTTGATGACGCGGGTCATCGCGGCGCGCAGGCCGGTCAGGTGGGTGCCGCCGTCACGCTGCGGGATGTTGTTGGTGAAGCAGAGGACCGACTCGTTGAAGCTCTCGTTCCACTGCATCGACACTTCCACGCCGATGTTGGTGTTCTGCTCCGACATCTTGTCGCCCGTGGCGTGGAAGATGTTGGGGTGCAGGGTGTTTTTGCCCTTGTTGATGAACTCGACGAAGCCCTTGACGCCACCGGCGTAGGCGAAGTTGTCTTCCTTGTTGTTGCGCTCGTCGATCAGGCGGATCTTGACGCCGTTGTTCAGGAAGCTGAGTTCACGCAGGCGCTTGGCCAGGATCTCGTAGTGGTACTCGTTGTTCTCTTTGAAGATCTCGACGTCGGGCAGGAAGTGCACCTCGGTGCCGCGCTTGTCGGTGTCGCCAATGATCTTCATGGGGCTGACCTCGACCCCGTCGCGCATTTCCAGCACGCGGTCTTGCGGGATGCCCTGCTTGAACTCGATGAAGTGCACCTTGCCATCACGGCGCACCGTCAGGCGCAGCCACTTGGAGAGGCCGTTCACGCAGCTCACGCCCACGCCGTGCAGGCCGCCTGACACCTTGTAGCTGTTCTGGTTGAACTTGCCACCGGCGTGCAGCTCGGTCAGGGCGATTTCAGCGGCCGAGCGCTTGGGCTCGTGCTTGTCGTCCATCTTCACCCCGGTCGGGATGCCGCGGCCGTTGTCGACCACGCTGATGGAGTTGTCGGTGTGGATGGTCACGACGATGTCGTCGCAGTGGCCGGCCAGGGCTTCGTCGATCGAGTTGTCGACCACCTCGAACACCAGGTGGTGCAGGCCCGTGCCGTCGGACGTGTCACCGATGTACATGCCCGGGCGCTTGCGCACCGCCTCCAGGCCTTCCAGGATCTGGATGGAGCCTTCGCCGTAGCCGGTGTCTGCTGCGGATGCAGGTGGAACTGGCTGCTGATCGGGAGAGGTGTCGCTCATGAAGGGCCCTGGTGTGTACCGAAAACCGGAAAAGAAAGGGTCCTGAGGACAGTCCTCAAGACTCTGACATTTTATCCCGGTTGCACTGCGCCCTTGCCCGGGGCGTGAGACCCGGTTCGATTCAGCCGTTGGTGCGTTGCTTTTTGCGCTGATGGGCCACAGCCAGGGGCATCAGGGCAAGGCCCATCAGATAGAGGGCCCACTGAGAGGGCTCTGGCACCACGCCAGCCAGTGTCCGGATGCCCACGCCTGCCGATGCGGTGACTTCGAAACCCAGCAAGCCCTTCATGACACTGCCCTCGGCATTGTCCAGCCTCAGCGAAAAGCTTTCATCGATCAGGCCGATGCCAGAGGTGCTGCGTGCAAACACCACGTCGAGGTCTGGATCGCCCCACTCGACGCCCAAGCTGAGCATGACACGCCCGCCGCTGCCCACTTGGACCTGCTGGGTGTTCGTCGACGGCAACAATGTCTCGGCATCGTTGGTCGCCGACAGCAGGGCGCGCCCTTCCACGATCAGGGCCGTGTGGGGCGACATGGTCCAGGTTTGCACAGGCGCCGGGTTCATGGACAGGTAGCCCTTGGGGTAGCCCCGTGACACGATCGTGGCGCGGCCATCGGCACTGGCCACTGGGTAACGCTCGGGATACAACTGAACGGCTTCGCTGGCCTTCACGTTCGCAAAGGCGCTCAAGCCTTCGCTGTTGTACACGGCCATGTCGCCGTAGTCACCCACGGATTTTTCTCCATCCGCTGGCAACAGCGGGGTGAAACGTGCCTTGCTTCTGTTGATCGTTCGACCGAAAGACTGGTCAACCATCAGGTAGGCCTCATTGTTGGAGGCAAACGTGATGGACGGGTCGATCCCGTCATTTGGATCGAGATCGACCAGCCGGTACTGAAGGCCAAGGAGTTGGGCCGACGCCGCGGCCAGCACAGGCTCTTCGGCTGAAGCCGTGGCCAAGGCAGGCAAGAACGCAGCAAGAACGATCGAAAGTTGTGTGAAGCGATTTTTCATGGAAACCTGCCCTTTTTCCTTGGTCAACAGTGCTTGACCAGCTCTGAACAAGGCCAGTGTCAAACAGCCCCCGTTTAAGCCAAATCGGTGATTCCCATATCCCCCTCGGAAGGGGGTAAACCGTCAGGCATGAAGCAATCGGCGGCGGCGCACGGCCCAGGCCACCCCAGCCAAACCCAGCGCAAAGGTGGCCCAGGTGGCGGGTTCGGGCACCGCACGCACCAGCAAATGAATCTCGTTTCGCAGAGAAAACTTCAAGCTGCCCTCGTAAGCAAATGCACGGTTGTTGGTCATGGTCAAGCTGAGTGTCTGCTCGCTTGGCGACGCTCGCCCCGCACTGGTGAAATTGCCGAACGTGTCCAGACGGCTTTCCAGGTACTGGTTGTGACTGAACCTCACCGGCTGCTGGTCGACGATGCCTGCGTCAAGGACCACGGCAGAGACCGTTTGGGCAAAAAGATCACCGCCTGCTGGCAGGTTCAGGACACGTGTGTGCCCCTCGGTGCCGATCATGGGCAAGAGATTGGTGAGGAACTCGGTCTTGATCACAGCCGAAAAGGTCACCTCCGTGAAGGGATCCATCCTGAACTTCATCGCTTGAGCGGAAGGAAAGATGGCGGACGGCTGGTGCACGCCAACATTGGCGTAGCGATCCAGGTCGAGGTAGATGTCTCCCAACTGGTCGGCAGAAGTGCTCAGCTTGGCGGTTGAACTCACTTGGGCTGTTGCCAACACCTCGCTGAGCTCCGCTGCGCTGTAGGCGGCCCGCGCCGTGAAGTTGGCACCGGCCTTGGCAACTTCTGCATCGATCCCAGGCAGGGCCACGGTCTGGGGCCCTGTGCCAAACAAGGCGCCGTACTGAACCACTGTCGAGTCGTTGAACTTGGGTGTGACGGTGTAACCACTTCCAGGGGTTTGGACGTCACCCAGGTAAAACTTCAGGCCATCTGCAGCGGCAGGCAAGAAGCTGATGCCTGCGGGCTTGCCATCCGCCTCTGACAGGTCACGGACCTGATAGGTGAAGTCGGACATGGTGGTGCCGACACGGATGACATCAGCGGCCTGCACAGACGCCATCGAACAAGCAAAAACCACGCATGCGGTGCATGCAATGTGCCAGGTCATCACCACCTCCACTTTCTACATCAAACGTGCCATGTTCGATGGTGATGTGATACGTGTCCATCAGGGGTCACCCATGGGTGAGGACCCCTTGACCGAAGCTCAGATGCGCATTGGCATCACCACGTACTTGAAGCCCTCGAACTCGGGGTTGGTGATCAGCGCCGAGCTGTTGGCGTCGTGCAGGGACACGGTCACCATGTCCTGGCTCATGTTGGCCAGCACGTCCATCACGTAACCCACGTTGAAGCCGATCTCGAAGGTGTCGCCACCGTAGTCGATCTCGAGCTCTTCCTTGGCCTCTTCCTGCTCGGCGTTGCTCGAGGCAATGCTCAGCAGGCCAGGCGCGAAGTTCATGCGCACGCCCTTGAACTTTTCGCTGGTCAGGATGGCTGCGCGCTGCAGGCTGGCCAGCAAGGTGGTGCGGCCCAGGGTGATGTGGTGCTTGTGGTTCTTGGGGATGACGCGGTTGTAGTCGGGGAACTTGCCCTCGACCAGCTTGGTCACGAACTCCAGCTCACCGAAGCGGAACTTGGCCTGGTTGCCCGCGAACTGCATCTCGATGAGCTTTTCTTCCTCGCCCTTGCCGTCGTCCTTGAGCAGGCGCTGCAGCTCCAGCACGGTCTTGCGCGGCAGGATGACTTCCTGCTTGGGCATGTCGACTTCCAGCGTGGCCTGGGCCAGCGCCAGGCGGTGGCCATCGGTGGCCACCAGGGTCAGGCTGTTGCCCTCGGCCACGAACAGGATGCCGTTGAGGTAGTAACGGATGTCGTGCACCGCCATGGCGAAGTGCACCTGCCCGATCAGGCTCTTGAGGGTCTTCTGGGGCACGCTGAACGCGGGCCCGAAATCGGCCGCTTCCTGCACCAGGGGGAAATCTTCGGCCGGCAGGGTTTGCAGCACGAACTTCGACTTGCCGCCCTGCAGGGTCACCTTGTTCTGGTTGGCCGTCAGTGACACGACCTGGTCGCTGGGCAGGCTCTTGAGGATGTCGCCCAGCTTCTTGGCGCCCACGGTGGTGGCGTAGTCGGCTTCGTCGCCGCCCAGGTGAGCCGTGGTGCGGATCTGGATCTCCAGATCGCTGGAAATCAGCTCCAGGGCCGGGCCTTTCTTGCGCAGCAGCACATTGGCCAGGATGGGGAGGGTATGGCGTCTTTCAACGATGCCACTGACCGATTGCAAGGCCGAAAGGACTTTTTCCTGGGCTTCTTTCAACACAATCATTTCTGTCTTTCAGGGTGGTCGTTGTAGTAGAAGGCAGCACTTTTCTGTGAACAACGCTATTTTGTCTTGTTCTATCAATGCTTTAGGCCTTGGACAAGCCTGTGCACCACTGGGGTCGGGCAATTGGGGACAACAGACAACAACTTGGGATTTTCGCCGAGGGCTGTGGACAAGGGGGTGTTTGTCCTTTTTTTATGCACAGGGTTGTCCTGAAGGTTCAGGCGAAAAAAAGAGGCCTGGTGGCCTCTGGTGGGGTGGGAGGGGGCCTGACAGGCCCTGGGAAGGCTCTGGATCGGCCTGTGATCAGCCCTTGAGGGTCTGCTCCAGCACGTGCAGCTGCTGGTTCAGCTCGGTGTCCTTGCCGCGCTCGCCCATGATCTTGCGCACGGCGTGCAGCACGGTGGTGTGGTCGCGGCCCCCGAACAGCTCGCCGATCTCGGGCAGGCTTTTTTGCGTCAGTTCCTTGGCCAGGTACATGGCGATCTGACGCGGGCGGGCGATGCTGGCCGGGCGCTTCTTGCTGTACATGTCGGCCACCTTGATCTTGTAGAAGTCGGCGACCGTTTTCTGGATGTTTTCCACCGAGATCTGCCGGTTCTGGATGGACAGCAGGTCTTTCAGGCTTTCGCGCGCCAGGTGGATGGTGATTTCCTTGTGGCTGAACTTGGCAAAGGCCAGCACCTTGCGCAGGGCGCCTTCGAGCTCGCGCACGTTGGCGCGCACGTTCTTGGCCACGAAGAAGGCCACGTCTTCGGGCATCTCGATGCCTTCTTGCGCCGCCTTCTTGATCAGGATGGCCACGCGCATTTCGAGCTCGGGCGGCTCGATGGCCACTGTCAGGCCGGAGTCGAAGCGCGATGTGAGGCGTTCATCGATGTTGGCCAGACCTTTTGGGTAGGTGTCCGACGTCATGATGATGTGCGCCTTCTTGGCCAGCAGGGCTTCGAAGGCGTTGAAGAATTCTTCTTGCGTGCGGTCTTTGCCGGCGAAGAACTGCACGTCGTCGATCAGCAGCAGGTCGAGGCTGTGGTACTTGGCCTTGAGCTCGTCGAAGGTCTTGCGCTGGTAGTTCTTGACCACGTCGCTGATGAATTTTTCAGCGTGCAGGTACAGGATGCGGGCGTCGGGCTTGTCTTTGAGCAGCTGGTTGCCCACCGCGTTCATGAGGTGGGTCTTGCCCAGGCCCACGCCGCCGTAGATGAACAGCGGGTTGTACATGTGGCCGGGTGTGCCGGCCACGTGCAGCGCGGCGGTGCGTGCCATCTGGTTGGCGCGGCCCGGCACCAGGTTGTCGAAGGTCAGGGCCGAATTCAGGCCCATCACCTGCGGGGTGTCGCCACCGCGGCGCGGCTGGGCGTTGCCGCCCTGGCCGCCATTCAGGGGCGCATGCGCCTGACCAGTGTGCGGGGCCAGGTCGGCCAGCGTGATGGTGTGCGGGCCTGCGCTGGGCGGCAGCGGGTTGGGCGTGGGCTCGGTGTGGTCGGCCGGGCGCTGCAGAGCGCCTGGGCCCTGGCCCATGGCCCGGGCGGCCAGCGAGTTCGGGGGCAACGCCATGCCCCGCGAAGTGGCACCGGCCGCGGCAGCGCCGCCTGCACCGCCCGCACTGCCCACTGGTGGCCGCACCAGCCCTGCGGCGTTGGCCGGCATGACGCGGCCTGCCGACTGCGGGGGCAACATGGCACCGGGGGGGGCCAGCGTGGCAGCGGCACGCGCACCCTGGCTGATGTCCAGCCGGAAAGGCCCGCCGATCACGTCGGACAGCAGGGCTTCGAGGCGCGCGCTGTATTGCGTGCGCACCCAGTCGAGGATGAAGCGGTTGGGCGCCTTGAGCGTGACCAGCACCGTGCCTTCGTCGTCCAGGCTGACCTCGGCCGGCGGCAGGGGGCGGATCCAGGTGTTGTACTGCTGCTCGGGCAGTTCGGCCTGCAGGCGCTCGAGCGTCTGGATCCACAACGCGGCCAGGCCGGGGTCGGTGTCGTGGGCGATGCTGGGATCGACGGCGCTCATGGATTGTGGACAAGTGCTCGGGCGGGGGACGGATTCTAAGCCCGATCTGCCGGGTTGCCGACAGGTTATCCACAGAACTTTTTCAAGGCCATCCTGCTTCTGACCCATTGACGGATTGGCTGAATGCTGCTGTAATCGCATGTTCGACCCTGTATGGGCCTGCGGCAATCGTTTCGCGGGCTGACAAGATTCCCAACGACAACGTAGGCTGCTGAAGTCCGAGAGATCGGCCTGCTCCATGAACGGGCAGAGAACCCAAGCGGTCTGAAGGAAACATCATGAAGCGTACTTATCAACCTTCCAAAACCCGTCGCGCCCGCACCCACGGCTTCCTGGTCCGCATGAAGACCAAGGGTGGCCGCAAGGTCATCAACGCCCGTCGCGCCAAGGGCCGCAAGCGTCTGGGCCTGTGATGTGAGCCGGGCGAAAGCCCGGTTGCACACCAGGTTCACATGCTGAACCGGCAGCTTGCGCTGCCCAGCCTGCAGGCTGCACGAGGGTGTCCGACCTGGTCGGACGCACGCTCGGCAGCCTGAAGTTTTTGGCATTGCCAGCCTTGGCAACCCCCATCCACACCGTGCCATCTTCCCTGCTGAGCCCTTTGGCCCTGAAGCCCAAGCTGGCTTCGCCTGATTTCCAGCAGGCCCTCGGCACCCGGCCGGTGGCCCGAACTGCGCACTTTGCGGTGCATTTTGCTGTGCCGTCGCTGCAGCGCAAACACCCCGCCAAAGATCAGTTGTCAACAGGCGAGGGGGGGGAGGCCGTCGAGCCTGTGGACGAAGTGCGCACTCACCTGCGTGTCTGGCGCCTGGGGCTGGTGGTGCCCAAGAAAATGGCCCGCCGTTCGGTCACGCGCCAGCTCATCAAACGGCAAGCGCGTGAGCTGTTTCGCCTGCACGCCCCGGCCCTCGAAGCTGCGGGCTGGTTGCATGACGCGCAACCGGTGGGCGACTGGGTGGTGCGCCTGAAAGCCCCCTATGCCAAGGCCGACTGGCCCAGCGCCGCTTCTGACCTGTTGAAGACCGCCGTGCGCGATGAGCTGCTGGCCGTGCTTGAGCAGTGCATTCGCGGGGGCAAGGGCGCCCGCCGCCCGGGAAACAAGGCATGATGCGCGTCGGCTCGACCCTGCTGCGGGGGCTGCGACAAGGCAGCCTGGCGGTGCTGGTCGGGCTGGTCAAGGCCTATCGGTTTTTCCTGAGCCCCTGGCTGGGGTCGGCCTGCCGTTTCACGCCCACCTGCTCGGCCTATGCCCTGCAGGCCCTGGAGCAGCATGGCCCGGCCGCCGGCACTTACCTGGCCGCACGGCGCTTGGCCCGCTGCCACCCGTGGTGCGACGGCGGGCATGACCCGGTGCCTGCTCAGCCGCCTCGATTCTTTTCCTTTCCATCCAGTGAGCGTGATCTCTCATGAATGACATGCGTCGGACCGTCCTGTGGTCGGTGTTTGGCTTTTCTCTGCTGATGCTGTGGGACGGTTACCTGCGTCACACCGGCCAGCCTTCGATGTTCGCCCCGGCACCTGCCGCCTCGGCGGTGGCCGCTGATGCCGCGTCAGCGGCCTCGGCTGCGGTGGCCGCGGGTTCGGCCGCTGTGCCCTCGGCCACCGCCGCTGCGGCAGTGGCGGCTTCGGGTGCCAGTGCCCCCGTGGCCTTGCCGCGTGAAGTGGTGGTGGTCGAGACCGACACCGTGCGCGCCTCGATCGACAGCGTGGGCGGCAACATCGTCAAGCTCGAGCTGCTCAAGCACACCGACCAGGACGACCACAGCAAGCCCGTGACCCTGCTGCACCAGACCGGCCAGCGTGTGGAATTGGCCCAGAACGGCCTGATCGCTGCGGGCGCCAGCCTGCCTGACCACACCACCGCCATGAAGGTGGTGAGCACCGAGCGCAAGCTGGCCACAGGCCAGAACGCCCTGGTGGTCAAGCTGGAATCGGCCGAAGTGGGTGGCGTCAAGCGCCTGCTGAGCTACAGCTTCCCGCGTGGGGGCTACCTGGTCGACGTGAAGCAGGAAGTGGTCAACGGCAGTGCCCAGGCCCTGAATCCGCAGTGGTACGTGCAGCTGCAGCGCGACGGCGAAGTGCCGGCCATGTCGGGCTTCTTCGGTGCGCCCACCTCGTACACCGGTGCCGCCTTCTACACGGCCGACGCCAAGTTCCAGAAGGTGGACTACGCGCACATTGCCGACAACAAGGCCGAGTTCGTCAAGACCGCCGACAACGGCTGGGTGGCCACGGTGCAGCATTACTTCGCTGCCGCGTGGCTGAACACGGCCCAAGGTTCGCGCGAGTTCTTCGCCCGCAAGGTGGGCCCCGACCTGTTCACCGTGGGCATGCTGCTGCCGGTGGGCCAGGTGGCCCCGGGCCAGAGCAAGGCCGTGAGCGCCCAGCTGTACGTGGGCCCTCAGGAAGAAAAGAAGCTGGAAAAGATCGCCCCGGGCCTGGAGCTGGTGAAGGACTACGGTTGGGTGACCATCCTGGCCAAGCCGCTGTTCTGGCTGCTCGACCAGATCCACGCCGTGGTCAAGAACTGGGGCTGGGCCATCATCGTGCTGGTGGTGCTGCTCAAGGCTGCCTTCTATGGCCTGAACGCCAGTGCCTACCGCTCGATGGCCAAGATGAAGGCCATCAACCCCCGCATCATGGAGCTGCGTGAGCGCCTGAAAGACAAGCCTCAGGAGATGCAGCAGGAGATGATGCGCATCTACCGCGAAGAGAAGGTCAACCCGATCGGCGGCTGCCTGCCCATCCTGATCCAGATCCCGGTGTTCATTGCGCTGTACACCGTGCTGCTGGCCTCGGTCGAGATCCGCCAGGCACCCTGGATCGGCTGGATCACCGACCTGTCGGTCAAGGACCCGTACTTCGTGCTGCCGGCCCTGATGACCCTGTCGACCCTGGTGCAGACGGCCCTGAACCCGACCCCTCCGGACCCGCTGCAGGCCAAGATGATGTGGATCATGCCGCTGGTGTTCTCGGTGATGTTCTTCTTCTTCCCGGCTGGCCTGGTGCTGTACTGGCTGACGAACAACATCCTGTCGATCGCCCAGCAGTGGATGATCAACCGAAGCATCGAGGGTGCGCATTGAGCGGTTGGAGTACGCCAGCGGTTTGATGCCTGATTGACGAAGCCCCCCTTTGTGGGGGCTTCGTCGTTTTCGGGGGTTTGTCCCCGGGGATCAGGTCTTTCGGACAGCCATGCTTGTTTTGCAGAATGAATCCCTTGTCTACAAAAGGGAGATGTTCATGAATGCATTCAAATTGCTGGCTTTGGCGGCTTGCGCCGGCATGGCCTGCGGCGCGCAGGCTCAGTCGTATGGCCCCTACAGTGGTGGCAGCTACTACGGTGGATCTTCTGGCGGTTACTACGGCGGTTATTACGGCGGGGGGGGCGGTTACACCTCTCCGCCGGTGGTCAGCCCTCCCACCCCAGCCATCAGCGCCCCTTTGATGCCGCAGCTGGTTCAAAGCGGGTCAAGCAGCACACTGAATTTCAGCAACCCGGATTTCGACGGCTCGCTGGCCGACACCAATTCCGGCGCTGTGGCTTTCCTGACTTCGTTCTCACCCCGATTGACGTTCCAGGGCACAGGAGCCACTGAGACCCGAATCACCTACCTGAACCAGAACCCGGACGGTACAGGGCAGGACGCTGTGGCGCTGTCCATCCGTAATCCGGTGTCAGGCTTCATTGGCTCGTCGACTGCCACCCTTGGGCAGCTGGCGCTGTCTGGCGGTTTCGTGCTGGACACCAACCGCGCCACAGGATTCGCCAGAGGCGGCACTGCCACGTTCAGCAATCTGCGCATCGATCCAGTCAGCCAGCAGGTGCTGGCCGACGCGCAGGGTGTCCTGGATGCAGATCGAACCAACGGGCCGGTCAGCTTTTCGAACAAAGACCTGGTGTTGTGGAACATCCAGACCATCACCGGTCCGACCTCACTGCCTTCCGGGGTGTTGGCAGCCGGAGGTGATCGCTCTTCACTCGGTGCTCAGATGCAGGCTTTGGGCTTTTCTGTCACGCAGCCCAACCTGCTCAGCGACGCGGTGTATTCAGCCAGCTACCAGTTCGACGGGTTGATGTTGTCGCAACAGGCGCATTCGTTCTTGAGCAGCTCGCTCGGCCTGACGTCGCTGGCGGTGTCGGCCCTGACAGGGGTGCAAAGCTGGGGTTCCATCAGCGCCCAGGCCAACTTTGTGCTGACGCCTGTGCCTGAGCCCCAGACCTGGGGGCTGGCATTGACCGGATTGCTGGGCTTGGTCTTTGCCGCGCGCCGTCAGCGCTCCAGTGTGCATTGACCGGCATTGGCCACAAAACAAAGCCCCGCCTAGGCGGGGCTTTTGCTTTCAATCGATTCACACCGTTGTTGACGGGCGATGGATCGTGGTGTTTTTCTTGCGGCGCGTGCTGCTCCACAGCACGCCCGTCAATGCCAGACCGGCAAGGCCCATCGATGCGGGTTCGGGTACCGTCGCGGTGTTCAGCTGGATGCCGTAGCTGCCTGCCTGCGTGGTGGTGGCGCCGCCCGAAGAGGTCCATCCGGTCAGTGCGCTGCCCCCGCCTGGGCCGGTGGCACTCCAGTTTGGATCGCCTGTGAAGTCGGTGGAGTCCGGAAAAATTCGACCTGCCAAGCTCAGCGGGTCTGAGTTGAAAGCCGAGATCGCCAGGAAATACACACCGGCTGTCAGATTGGCTGAAATGGTCGACTGCAGGGAGGCCGAAGACGCATCATCGTTGCCAACGATGCCAAAGCCATTGGCGTCAAACAGGTACAACTGGGTGTCGACGCTGGACAGGCCGACCGTGCTCGCGGTGAACAGGCCTGAACCGAGTTGCAGTCGGTACATGTCCACGTCATTCAAGGGCTGAATCGATCCATTGATTCGATCGATTCCTGCCCCGACATACTGACCTGCTGGCATGTCAACCGCATCACCTGTCTCCGTCCATACCGAAGCGTGTGCGCAAGCGCCATGGATCAGGAACAGCGCGAACGCCGCGCCTTGAAGAAATGAAGGCTTTGATTTCACGTCTGACTCTCCTGGGTGTGTTGATGAGGCAAAGCCTGAAGCGCAGGCTGTACCGATTGACCACCTGTGTGATGGTCTTCGGTGCTTTAGCAAACACCGTGCCATTGCATTTTTTTCAGTTTGGTCAACCACTTACCAAACCGCTCAGGGGAAACACGTCCGGATCATGTCAAAAAAGCCGACAACGCGACGCGGGTCCAGGTTCCGCCCCGCCCCTGTGCATGCACCAATTGCATACAAAGCAGCGCACCGATTGCATACAAAAATTGTATACAAACGGTGCAAAACCCGGTTGCCGGGTCATTTTTCAGGCTGAAAAAGCTGGCACGCCGTTTGCGCTGTCTCAGGTGCAGCACCCAACGGCGGGTGCAGGGAGCCTGAGTCATGAACGCTGTCCTGTCGGTCGAACAACAACGCCTGGCCACCATGGCCGCCCAGCCAGATCTGGAGCTGGTCAAGCTGGTCAAGCGTTACGGCACCGCCTCTGACGCCCCGGTGGCCGTGGACCACATCGACCTGCAGATCGCCTCGGGCCATTACTGCTGCCTGCTGGGCCCGTCGGGTTGTGGCAAGACCACCACCTTGCGCATGATCGCGGGCCACGAAGACGTGAGCGATGGCGACATCGTGCTCGGTGGTCGCAACATCACGCACTTGCCGGCCTCGGCCCGCGGCACGGCCATGATGTTCCAGAGCTATGCCTTGTTCCCGCACCTGAGCGCGCTGGAGAACGTGGCCTTCAGCCTGAAGATGCGCGGCGTGGGCAAGTCCGAGCGCCTGCAGCGGGCGCAAGACCTGCTGGCCCGTGTGTCGCTGGGCCACCTGGCCCACCGCAAGCCGGCCGAGATGTCGGGTGGGCAACAGCAGCGCGTGGCCCTGGCCCGCGCGCTGATCACCGAGCCGCGTGTGCTGCTGCTCGACGAGCCGCTGTCGGCGCTCGACCCCTTCCTGCGCATCAAGATGCGCGCCGAGCTGAAGGGCTGGCAGAAGAGCCTGGGTATGACCTTCATCCACGTGACCCACTCGCAGGAAGAGGCCATGGCCCTGGCCGACCAGGTGGTGGTGATGAACGCCGGCCGCATCGAGCAGAGCGGCCCGCCCCACCAGATCTTCAACAGCCCGCGCACCGAGTTCGTGGCCCGCTTCATTGGCGGCCACAACGTGTTCGAACACGAGGGCGCGAAGCTGGCCGTGCGCACCGACAAGGTCCGCCTGTTCAAGGAGCCGGCCACGCCCTCGGCGTTCAGCACGCCCGCCACGGTGCGCGCCACCGAGTACCAGGGCACGCACGTGCTCATCACCCTCGACAGCCCGCTGGGCGAGCTGACCGTGATGCTGCCCGAAGCGCTGTGGCACCAGCACGCCTGGCAGCCCGGCGAGGCCTGCAGCGCGCAATGGACGCTGGCCGACATCCACCACCTGGTGGGCTGAACCCTTTTCATTCCCCTTCTCGTTCCCCTTTGTGTTCCTTCCTCATCTCACTGGAGCCTGCACCATGAAGCAAGACGACGATCTCGTGTCCCCCACCCCCGTGCTGACCGGCACCGCCTCGCGCCGGCAGGTGCTGCAAGGCGGCCTGATGGGCGCCACCGGCATCCTGGCCAGCGGCCTGGCCCCGGCCGTGCACAGCAGCGAGAAGGTCACGCTGCGTTACCTGGGCACGGCGGTGAACCAGGACAAGAAAATCGCCGAGAAGTTCGAGGCCGACACCGGCATCAAGATCCAGTACATCCCGGTCACGACCGACGACGTGACCAAGCGCGCCGTGACGGCGCCCAACAGCTTCGACCTGATCGACACCGAGTACTTCAGCCTCAAGAAGATCATCCCCACGGGCAACCTCAAGGGCATCGACAGCAAGCGCATCAAGAACGCCGACAAGATCACCAGCCTGTTCACCAAGGGTGAAGTGGCCGGCAAGAAGGTGGGCGACCAGGGCACCGCGCCCAAGAAGGTGATGTACCTGGAGGGCGAAAAGAGCAAGAAGTTCGCGAGCAGCCCCACGCAGTTCATGACCCTGATCCCCACCGTGTACAACGCCGACACGCTGGGCATCCGGCCTGACCTGATCAAGCGCCCCATCAGCAGCTGGAAAGAGCTGCTGAACCCGGAGTTCAAGGGCAAGGCGGCCATCCTGAACATCCCGTCCATCGGCATCATGGACGCGGCCATGGTGGTCGAGGCCATGGGCCTGTACAAGTACCCCGACAAGGGCAACATGACCAAGGCCGAGATCGACCTGACGATCAAGACCCTGATCGAAGCCAAGAAGGCCGGCCAGTTCCGCAGCCTGTGGAAGGACTTCAACGAGAGCGTGAACCTGATGGCCTCGGGCGAGGTGGTGATCCAGTCGATGTGGAGCCCCGCCGTGACCGCCGTGCGCACCAAGGGCATTGCCTGCACCTTCCAGCCCCTGAAGGAAGGCTACCGCGCCTGGGCCGCCGGCTTTGGTGTGCCCAGCACCCTGAGCGGCAAGAAGCTGGACGCGGCCTACGAGTTCATCAACTGGTTCCTCGACGGCTGGGCCGGTGCCTACCTGAACCGCCAGGGCTATTACAGCGCCGTGCTGGACACCGCCAAGGCCCAGATGGAAGCCTACGAATGGGCCTACTGGATGGAAGGCAAGCCGGCCACCCAGGACATCAAGTCGCCCACCGGCCAGGTGCTGGCCAAGAAGGGCGAAACGCGCGATGGCGGCAGCTACGAGCAGCGCATGGGCGGCATCGCCTGCTGGAACGCGATCATGGACGAGAACACCTACATGGTCCAGAAGTGGAACGAGTTCGTGGCCGCCTGAGCCGCTTCCCCACACCCGCAATTTCTCCCCACCCCAGCTCAATCATCCAACCCCTCGGAGCATTCCCATGAACCTGTCATCTCTGCGCCGCGTGGCGCTCAGCACCGTGTCCCTGGCTTCGGCTTTGGCCTGCCTGCCAGCCCTGGCGCAATCGTCGGTCACCCTGTATGGCGCGGTCGGCCTGGATGTGGTCTCGGCCAGCAAGGTGTACGACGGCGCCACCAGCAAGTCGCTGCTCAAGCTCGACGACAACGGCATCGTCAACTCGCGCATCGGTTTCAAAGGCACCGAAGACCTGGGCGGCGGTCTCAAGGGCATCTTCGGCCTGGAGTCGTCCATCTCGCCGGACACGGGCAAGACCAACCCGAATGCCTTCTGGAACCGCAACGCCTTCGTGGGCCTGAGCGGTGACCTGGGCACCCTGAAGCTGGGCCACCAGTGGAACGTGGCCGACGACTACCTGTGCGGCTACTTCGTGTGCGCCTATTACTCGCCCTTCCTGATGAATGGCTACTACGCGATCAGCGACTACTACGACAACGTCATCAAGTACACCTCGCCCAACATCGGTGGCTTCGAGGGCGCTGTGATGTATTCGCTGGGTGAGGTGTCTGGCAAGCGCAGTGCGGGCCAGAAAACCCAGATCGCCCTGAACCATGCCGCGGGCCCCTTTGCTGCGGCCGTGATGGGCTTTTCCGAGAAGGACAAGGCCGGCACCGGCCTGACCAACACCCTGTACGCCGGCGGCTTGTCGTATGACTTCGGTGTGGCCAAGGCGCGCCTGGGTCTGGCCTCGGCCGAGGTGAAGTACGGCACCGTGTATGAAGGCAAGCTGATCGACGTGGGTGTGGACGTGCCCGTGTCGGCCGAAGCCGCCGTGTCGGCCGACTACGTGCTCAACGACAAGAAGGCCAGCAAGGACGACACCTCCTTCCTGCGCCTGCGCGGCAGCTACGCCCTGAGCAAGCGCACCAGCCTGAACAGCAACCTGATCTTCCTGAAAAACTCGGGCAACGCCAACTTCGCCTTCTACAGCAACACGGGCACCAACTTCACGGGCCAGGCTGGCCAGAAGCAGACCGTGCTGACCGTGGGCGTGACGCACGCGTTCTGAGTGTTGACGCGTCGAGCCTGATGTTCTGTTTGCCAGGAGCTTGAGATGAAGACCCTGTCCTTGCGCCAGATGGCGCTGCCCGCCTGGGTGCAGGCCTTGCCCATGGGCGGGGTCTTCTTCCTGTTCTTTGCGCTGCCGCTGCTGCTGGTGGTGGCGGTGAGCTTCTGGCCCCAGAACGAATACACGCTGGAGCCCGGTTTCACCTGGGACAACTACCTCACGCTGTTCAATGGCTGTGGCTCGACCAGCGAGTTGTGCGTGACGCTCAAGACCTACCTGTCCACGCTGAAGTTCTGCGTGCTGGTGTGGGCCCTGACGCTGGTGCTGGGCTTCACGCTGGCCTACTTCATGGCCTTTCACGTGCAGAGCGTGGCCATGCAGACGGTGCTGTTCACGCTGCTGACCATCCCGTTCTGGACCAGCAACGTCATCCGCATGATTTCGTGGATCCCGCTGCTGGGCCGCAATGGCCTGGTCAATCAGACGCTGCTCGACCTGGGCCTGATCAACGAGCCCATCGACTGGCTGCTGTATTCCGATTTCTCGGTGGTGCTGGCCTTCGTGCACCTGTTCACCACCTTCATGATGGTGCCCATCTTCAACTCGATGATGAAGATCGACCGCTCGCTGCTGGAGGCGGCAGACGACTGTGGCGCCAATGGTTGGCAGACCCTGTGGAACGTGGTGGTGCCGCTGTGCCGCACCGGCATCCTGATTGGCTCCATCTTCGTGATCACGCTGGTGATGGGCGACTTCGTCACCGTGGGCGTGATGGGCGGTCAGCAGATCGCCTCGGTCGGCAAGACCATCCAGGTGCAGACCTCCTACCTGCAGTTCCCGCTGGCCGCGGCCAACGCGGTGGTGCTGCTGGCGGTGGTGCTGATGATCATTGCCGGGCTGAACCGCCTGGTCGACCTGCGCAAAGAGCTCTGAAAGGACACTCCCCATGGCTGGCACCGTGCGACGCCGTTCGCGTTCTTTCTGGCCCCTGGCGGCCATCTTCGGACTGTATGTGCTGTTCCTGTACGGCCCGGTGTTCACCATCTTTGCCCTGAGCTTTCAGGGGCCTGACGGCGGGCTGACCTTTCCCATGCAGGGCACGTCGCTGCACTGGTACCGCGAGCTGTTCGCGGGCCTGGGCGTGGTCGACATCTCGGCGGCCCTGAAGCGCTCGTTCGGGCTGGGCTTTGTGGTGATGGCGCTGACGGTGCTGCTGTCGCTCATGGCCGGGCTGGCCTTCCGCAAGGGCTTCAAGGGTGCCGGCCTGCTGTTCTACAGCTCGGTGGCCAGCCTGATCATGCCCAGCATCATCATCTCGCTGGGCATCGGCCTGCAGTTCCGCCTGTTCGACGAAGGCATCAAGGCGCTGCTCACGCAATGGGAATGGACCGACACGCTGGAGTCCTACACCACGCTGATGGGCCTGTACACCTCGGGCCTGGGCGCGCACCTGACCTGGACCCTGCCCTTCGGCATGCTGATCATGTTCGCGGTGTTCAACCGCTTCAACCCGGCGTATGAAGAGGCTGCGCGCGACCTGGGCGCCACGCCCTGGCAGAGCTTCCGGCACGTGGTGCTGCCCTTGATCCTGCCGTCGCTGGTGGGGGTGGGCATGTTCGGCTTCACCCTGAGCTGGGACGAAATCGCACGCTCATCGCAGGCCATCGGTGACGTCAACACCTTGCCGCTGGAGCTGCAGGGGCTGACCACCACCGTCACCACCCCGTCCATCTATGCCCTGGGCACGCTCACCACCGTGGTGTCGCTGGCCGTGATCGGCCTGGCGCTGCTGGGTGTGGCGTGGTCGCGTCGCGGCGCACGCCGCTGAGTGGCCCCGGTTCAGCCCTTTCTCTGTGTCACGCATTTTTCGGAGACCTCCATGCCCCGCCGTTCTGTGCCTGAAGCCGCGTCAGCCCCCGCCGATGCCGACCTGAACCTTGACGGGTTCGAAGGCCCCGTGGTGCTCAGCGACGACGACATCCATGAACGCATCATCGACGCCGTGATCGACCAGCGCCTGCTGCCCGGCACCAAGCTGGTGGAAGACAAGCTGGGTCAGGCCTTCGGCGTGTCGCGCACCCGCATCCGCCAGGTGCTGATCCGGCTGGCACACGAGCAGGTGGTCACGCTCGAGCCCAACAAGGGCGCCACCGTGGCACAGCCTTCGGTGGACGACGCGCGCGAAGTGTTCGAAGCCCGGGCCTTGATCGAAGGCGTGCTGGTGCAGCGCTTTCTGGAGCGCGCCACGCCGGCCGATGTGCAGCGCCTGGCCGAATGCATCGAGGCCGAGGAAGAGGCCCGCCGCGAAGGCGATCAGGCCGCGGCCCTGCGCCTGTCCGGGCGCTTCCACCTGATGATCGCCGAGGTGGCCCAGCACCAGACCTACGAGCGCATGCTGCGCAAGCTGATTTCGCGCACCTCGCTGATCCTCATGAGCTATGCCCCCACCGAGCGCGCGCGCCCGGTGCTGGGTGATGCGCCGGTGCGCTGGGTGGACGCCTGCCGGTGCGACGCGCACCGCAACGTGCTGTCTGCCCTGCGGCAGGCGGGCGGGTGGCCCGAACCCGGGCAGCCTCGGGTGGTGGCCACGCGCGTGGGCAGCGCCTGGATGGACGAGGCCACCCGCCGCATGCGCGTGCACCTGCACGAGATCGAATCGGGCCTGTGTTTCAACCAGCCCGAGGCTTCGGGCAACGACCTGCACGACGTGTTCCTCGCGCCGGCCGAAGGGCCTGGCCGCAAGCGCCAGCGCATCGTGTCGGTGTGAACCGCGCCCAGTGGCCATGGCCTCCTTGCTGCTGATCAACCCCAACACCACGCAGGCGGTGACCGACCGGCTGCGGCGGCAGCTTGTGGCGCAGCTGGGCATGTCGGGCCCGGCCCGGCTGCACGCCTGCACGGCCCGTTTTGGCGCACCCTACATCGCCGATGCGGCCACCTACCAGGTGGGTGCCCGTGCCGTGCTCGATGCTTTTGCGCTGCATGTGGCCGAGCATGGCCTGCCCGGTGCCGTGCTGGTGGGCTGTTTCGGTGACCCGGCCGTGTGGGCCCTGCGCAGCCTGCACCCGCAGCTGCCGGCCATGGGCCTGGCCGAAGCCGGCATGCGGGAAGCCGCCGCCCATGGGCCTTTTGCCGTGGTCACCGGCGGCCACGCCTGGCAGCCCCTGCTGCGCCAGCTGGCCGCCGACCGCGGCCTGGCCGGCCCGCAGGGCCTGGTGGCGGTTCACACCGTGGAGGCCACCGGTGGGCAGATGGCGGCCGACCTGCACGCGGCCCAGGCCTTGCTGCATGAGGCGGCGCAGGCTTGCCTGGCCCAGCACCCGGGCGTGCGGGCCCTGGTGCTGGGCGGCGCCACCCTGGGCGGTTTGGCCGAGCCCCTGGCCGACACCCTGGGGTTGCCCGTGGTCGACAACGTGGCCGCGGGTGGGCGCTGGCTGGCGGGCCACCTGTCGTCCCCCCTGTCGGGGCCCCAGGTGGGCCGCGTGCAGCCCTGACCTCACGCTGCCCGGTGCGCAAGCCCCTGTTCGCGGCAGGGTGGACGTTTCCTTGATTTCGGACAGGCTTCCCTCAAATCAGGGGCCTTCGGCTGGGCGCAATGGGCACGCTTCCGGTGAAAACCCGCGGGTGCGCGTTGCATGCCGCCCGGACAATTCCAACCGGTGCACCTGTGCGTGCACACCGTGAGCTGCGCATGGTGCGGCGGCCCGGTCTGAATTGCTGTCGAAAGAACCGTCATGCGCAAGATGTTGTGGAGCTGGCTGTTCATGGGCGTGGCCCTGGCCACTGGCATTTACGCCACCCTGGCCCTGGACTACGACCAGAACAAGGTCGTGCTGTATTTCTTCCTGCCGTACTTCGCCCTCACCACGGCGATGCAATACCTCTGGCCGGAACAGCCCAACCAGTTCGAGAAGGGCGAGGTCTGGACCGACATCCTGAACAACGCGGCCCTGATCGGCCTGACCTGGGCGCAAGGCGGCATCGTCAAGTGGATGTCGACCGCCGGTGTGGGCCTGGTGTTCACCAGTGGCTGGGTCGACCCGGCTTATTCGGCCGGCAACCTGCCCATGTGGGCCCAGGTGCTGGTGGCCTGGTTCGTGTTCGACTTCATGTTCTATGTCACGCACCGCATGGCGCACGAGGTCGATTTCTTCTGGCGCTTCCACAGCGTGCACCACTGCGCCCATCGCCTGAGCTTCATGAACGCCAGCCGCGTGCACCCGATTGACATCATCTGGCGTCGCCTGGTGCCCATGTTCGTGGCCTACCAGACCGGTGTGTCCGTCGAAGCCATGATCATGGCCAACACCATCGGTGCCGTGCTGGCCGTCATCACCCACATGAACGTGGATTTCCGTTTCGGCCCGGTCAACTACGTGATCGGCACCAACGAAATGCACCGCTGGCACCACTCGAACAAGATCGAAGAGGCCAAGAACTACTCGGTGCTGCTGTTCTGGGACCACCTGTTCGGCACCTACGTGAACCCGCCCACACAACGTCGCCCGGAAAAGATGGGCCTGTTCAACGAGCTGTTCTACCCCCGTCACAACTTCTGGGGCCAGCTGCTCATTCCTTTCACCTGGAAGCAGTGGAAGGCCCGTCAGGCCGCTGCCCAGGGCACGGCCGTGCCGGGGGCTGCCAGCCCTGCGCCGGCCGAGTCGGAGCCTTCGCGCAAGGCCGCGGTCTGATACTGGGCCGGTGCGGCTGCAGGGTGCAAGGCGGCCGGGCCTGAGCCCTCGCGCAAGGCGGTGGGGGTCTGGCCGGTCAGCCGTTTGAATGCGCGGCTGAACGAGGCGGTGTCGGCAAAGCCGGCCGCGCGCGCCACCTGGGCCATGGGCTTGCGGGTTTCGATCAGCAGCACTTCGGCATGTTCCACGCCCACCTGGCAGCGCAGCTGGGGCAGGGTGCTGCCTTCGTCCTTCAAGCGCCGGCTGAGCGTGCGTGCCGACATGGCCATGCACTGGGCCAGCCCATCGGCATCGAGTTGCTGGCGCTGGCGCATGGCGGCGTGCAGCAGCCGCTTGACCTCCTGCGTCACGGGCCGCACATCCAGGCGGGCCTTGAGCTGGTGCTCCAGGGTGGCCTTCATCAGCAGGTGAGAGGCACGGCTGGGCGCCATCAGCGCGATGCCCAGGTCCTGTCGGGCCAGCACGATCTTGTTCTGCCGCGCCCCGAAATGGAAGCTGCACCCGAAGGCCTGTTCGTAGGCCGCCTTCGGCCCCTGGGGCGCATGCTGCAGGTGCACCTCGGCGCCCTGCAGGGGGCGGGTCAGGAAGGGCATGATCTTCAGGAAAGAGGCGACCACCGTTTCCGTGAAGAAGTCGTTGACCTCGCCGAAGTCGTGCAGGCGCTCGAACAGGATGTGCACCTCGTCACCGAAGTCCTGCCGACGCATGCCGAAGGCGGGCATCACCAAAGGCGCGTAGGTCAGGGCGCCCTGCAGGGCCTCGTCCAGGGTGGCCGAGGTGATGGCCAGCATGCCCACCGGGCCGTGCACCGTCACCGGGAAATGCGCCATGAAGGTGACCAGCGGCGGCTCGCCTGGCGGGCAGTGCATCAGGAAGTAGCCCAGCGAGCGCTGCAGGTGGCGGCCGTCCATGGTCTGCCAGGGCAGGAAGGGGCGGGGCAGCGTCAGCCCGCAGTGGCGGTCCAGGCTGTGCACGTCGTGGCCCAGGGCCCGGGCCAGCGACTCGCCGATCTCCAGGTACTGCAGGGGAAAGGTCAGGCCCTGCAGGGCGCGTTCGGACGAGGCCATGCCGCTGCGCTTTTGCCGTGTCAGGCCGCTGCGCCCTGCGCCACCAGTTCGGCGCAATGCTCGCTGGCCGCGATGGGGTCACCCGTGCGCTCGAACACTTGCAGCCAGGCCTTGTAGTGGCCCATCTCCTGGTGCTGCCAGGGGTGAAAACCGGGCTTGAAGTAGCTCAGGTAATAGCCCAGGGCGGGCAGGAACACGCCGCCGGGTTTGTACAGCCACCAGGCCCCCTTGAGCAGCATGCCCATGCGCTTGATGAAGCCGAAGCCATCGTCCTTGAGCAGGCGGTTCACCATGAACCAGTTGCCGATGGGGTACTCGATGCTGAAGTAAATGAGGCCGGCGATGCGCGTGAAGTAGCCCACCTTGGCCACCTGGGTCAGCACGTCGTA
The DNA here is from genome assembly GCF_004310865.1 of Aquabacterium lacunae. GTDB lineage: Bacteria > Pseudomonadota > Gammaproteobacteria > Burkholderiales > Burkholderiaceae_C > Aquabacterium > Aquabacterium lacunae. The sequence continues at coordinate 134,639 of NZ_SIXI01000007.1, read as the reverse complement.
GCACACGGCCTTGTGTTCGACCTCTTCGATGGAGTGCCAGGCGTAGATGGCCCGCATGCGCGGGTCGAAGTCGCCGATCACGTCGGCGCGCTCCATGAAGGTGGTGCACATGAGGGCGGTCAGGTGCTCGGCCGCGGCCGTGTACGAGAGGTTGAAGGCCTTGGGCCAGTACTTCAGTTGCCATTTGAACTTGCGGTCCAGGAAGGTCTGGGTCCAGCCCACATTCAGGCCCTGCTTTTCCAGCAGCGTGTTGAACTGGGTGTGCACCATGCCGTGCTGGGCTTCCTGGCGGGTGAAGTGCTTGACCTCCTCCAGCAACTGGGGGTCGGTGATCTGGTCGCGGTAGGCCCGCACCGAGCTGATGAAGTAGCGTTCGCCGATCGGGAAGGTCAGCGACATGGCGTCGAAGAAACGGGTCTTGTACGGGTCACCGCCGTTCCAGAAGCGGGGCACCCCCGAATCGAGCTGGAAGTCCAGCTGTTCGCGGGGCTGGATGGGCTTGGCGGCATGGGGCTGGGTCATGGGTCTCTCCTCGGTGGGGGCGGCCACGGGGCGCGCGGTCAGGCCATTGAGCCGGCATCGCCTTGTCTTGTGACGCCATTGCTGTGCTGCATCCGCCAAGCCGCAGCGGCACTGTAAGGACGTGGTCTGGCGGTGACAAATCACATCGGCTGTTCGACAGATAAGGCAGACTTATCCGTCATGCCGCACCACCGCCCGCCGCCCCTGCACCTGCTGCCCGCCCTCGATGCGGCCGCCCGCTGGCAGAGCTTTGCCAAGGCGGCCCAGGAGCTGCACGTCACGGCCCCGGCCATCAGCCAGCAGATCCGGCAGCTGGAAGACTGGCTGGGCGTGCCCCTGTTCCACCGCCTGACCCGCCAGGTGCGCCTGACCGAGGCAGGGGTGCAGTTCGCCGCGCTGGCCCGTGAGGTGCTGCAGCGCTACCAGGAGGGTCACGCCGAGTGGCTGTGGGCCCATGCCCGGCCCCGCCTGCGCCTGAGCGCCGCCCCGCTGGTGGGCCACGAACTGCTGCTGCCGGCCCTGGGCGAGTTCCAGGCCCAGCACCCGGGCCTGGACCTGTCGCTCGACCTGGACCTGGCACTGGCCGATTTCGACGCCGGGCAGGTGGACGCGGCCATCCGGTTCGGTGCGGGGCGCTGGCGGGGCCTGACCGCCTGGCCCCTCATCGACTGCCTGGGCACGGTGGCCGGGCACCCGCGGGTGCTGCAGGCGCACCCCGTGCGGGGCGTGGCCGACCTGCGGCACCACACCCTGATCCACTTCCGAAAGGGGGTCAATGACTGGGATCTGGTGGCGCGAGCCCTGGGCGTCGAGGCCTTGCCGCACCAGGGCAACCTGTACCTCGACTCCGAGCTGTCGGCCATGCGCGCCGCCGAGCAGGGCCTGGGCCTGGTCATCTGCATCCTGCCGGCCTGCCAGCGCTGGCTGGACGAGGGCTTGCTGCAGGCCGTGGCCCCGCCCATGCCCCTGGGGCGCGGCTATCACTTCGTGTTCAAGGCGCAGCACCCCCGCAGCGACCTGCTCAAGACCCTGCACGGCTGGCTGCTGGGTCAGATGCAGCGGTGGGCGCAGGGCCGGCCCCACCCGCGCGACAATGCCACCCATGAGCTGGTCTGATCGTCAAAGTCCCATCGTGGCCGTGGCCACTGCCCCGGGCCGTGGTGCCGTGGGCATCGTGCGGGTGTCCGGGCGCGGTGTGGCACCGCTGGCCCAGGCCCTGACAGGCCGCACCCTGCTGCCGCGTGTGGCCACCTACGGCCCCTTCCTGGACGCTGACGGCCAGGCCATCGACCATGGCCTGGCGCTCTACTTCCCCGGCCCGCACAGCTACACCGGCGAAGACGTGCTGGAGCTGCAGGGCCACGGCGGCCCGGTGGTGTTGCAGCTGCTGGTGGCCCGCTGCCTGACCGCCGCAGCCGCACCCGATGCCGCCACCGGCCGGCCGGTGCTGCCGGGCCTGCGCCTGGCCCAGCCCGGCGAGTTCACCGAACGCGCCTTCCTGAACGACAAGATCGACCTGGCCCAGGCCGAGGCCATTGCCGACCTGATCGACGCCAGCACCGAGGCCGCGGCCCGCTCGGCCACCCGCTCGCTGGGCGGGGCGTTTTCCCACGAGGTCAATGCCCTGCGCGACGGCCTGATCCACCTGCGCATGCTGGTCGAGGCCACGCTCGACTTCCCCGAAGAAGAGATCGACTTCCTGGAAAAGGCCAATGCCCGCGGCAAGCTCGACGGCCTGCAGGCCGCTTTGCAAGGCGTGATGCGCCAGGCGCGCCAGGGCGCGCTGCTGCGAGAAGGCCTGCAGGTGGTGCTGGCCGGCCAGCCCAATGCCGGCAAGAGCTCGCTGCTCAATGCGCTGGCCGGGGCCGAGCTGGCCATCGTCACGCCCATTGCGGGCACCACGCGCGACAAGGTCAGCGAAACCATCCAGATCGAAGGCGTGCCTCTGAAGGTGATCGACACGGCCGGCTTGCGGGCCGACCACGAAACCAGCGACGAGGTCGAGCGCATCGGCATGGCGCGCAGCTGGGAAGCCATCGGGCAGGCCGATGCGGTACTGTTCCTGCATGACCTGTCGCGCATGGCCGAGCCGGCCTACGCCGCGGCCGACGCCGAGATCGCCCAGCGCCTGGGCGAGGCCCTGGCCGGTGCGTCTACCGTGATCCACGTGTTCAACAAGGCCGACGCGGTGGCCACCGAGGCGGTGGCGACTCACCTGGCCGCGCCTCCTGCACCCGCCGGCCAGGCCGTGGCCTTGTCGGCCCGCACGGGCGAAGGCCTGGACAGCCTGCGCCAGCGCCTGCTCGACATGGCGGGCTGGCAGCACCAGACCGAAGGCCTGTTCATGGCCCGGCAGCGCCACGTGCAGGCCCTGGGCGAAGCGGCCGAGCACCTGGCCCTGGCCCAGGCGCATGCCGCTCAGCAAGACGGCGCGCTCGACCTGCTGGCCGAAGAGCTGCGGCTTTCCCACGATGCGCTGGGCCGCATCACCGGGGCCTTCTCGGCCGATGATCTGTTGGGCGAAATCTTCAGCCGGTTTTGTATCGGGAAATGAAGATGCAAACCGTTGCGTGCACGTTGGGCCTGCTTCGGCTAGATTAGAGGGTCGGGTCGACCGGCGAGTCGGCCTTTGTTTCATTCGAGGACCCCATGGACGCCACGGCACTTGTGCAAGCCATCCAGACGCTGAACACGGACGATGCGTTCCGGCCGCGGCTGGACGCACAGCAATGGCGCGTGTTCACGCAGTACCTCACGCGCCACGAACTTCGCATGGGCGACCTGCTCGTCAAGCAGGGCGACCACGACCGCACCCTCTACCTGCTGGAGCAAGGCTCGCTGCAGGTGTTCGTGACGGGCGGTGCGCCCGGGGCCTCGCGCATTGCCATCTTGCGGTCGGGTGCCGTGCTGGGTGAGCCTGGCCTGTTCGCCGACGGCCCGCGCATGGCCAATGTCGAGGCCATGACCCCGTGTGTGGTGTGGGCCTTGCGCCTGCCCCGTTTCGAAGAACTGGCCGCCCGTGTGCCGCAGGTGGCCGTGGAGGTGGTGCGTGCCGCCGGGGCCATGATGGCCCACCGCATGCGCGCCAACTTGCAGCGGCAGATTCCCAGCGCCTGACCTGTGTGGTCGAGAGAACCCGGGCCCTCAGGTGCAGGCCCTTGCAGGAGTACAAAACATGTCAGGGGTACAGGGCTTGAGCCGTCCCACCGTGCTGGTGGCCGACGACTCACCGCAGAACATCGAACTGCTGTCGCGCGTGCTGGGGCACGACTACCGCATCAAGGTGGCCACGTCCGGCGACAAGGCCCTGCAGATCGTCTATTCCGACGAGCCCCCTGACCTGATCCTGCTCGACATCATGATGCCCGACCTGTCGGGCCACGAGGTGTGCCGCCGCATCAAGGCCAACCCCGACCGCCGCCGCATCCCCGTCATCTTTGTGACGGCCATGAGCAGCATCGAAGACGAAAGCCTGGGCCTGTCGCTCGGCGCAGTCGACTACATCACCAAGCCCATCAGCCCGCCGCTGGTGCAGGCCCGCGTGCGCACGCACCTGGCCCTGTACGACCAGTCGCGCGAGCTGGAGCGCATGGTGGCGCAGCGCACGGCCGAGCTGGTGGCCACGCGCCAGCAACTCATCCGCCGCCTGGGTCGTGCGGGCGAGTTCAAGGACAACGAGACCGGCAACCACGTGATCCGCATGTCGCACGTATCGCGCCTGATCGGCCTGCACGCGGGCATGGGCCCCGATTCGCTGCAGTTGCTGTTCCAGGCCGCGGCCCTGCATGACGTGGGCAAGATCGGCGTGCCTGATCGCATCCTGCTCAAGCCCGGCCCGCTGGACGACGAAGAGCGCGCCCTGGTGCGCCAGCACCCCCTGATCGGCGCCGAGATCATTGGTCACCATGACAACGAGCTGCTGACCACGGCGCGCACCATCGCGCTGGCGCACCACGAGCGCTGGGATGGCACGGGCTACCCCTATGGCCTGCAGGGCGAGCAGATCCCGCTGATGGCGCGCATTGTGGCCATTGCCGATGTGTTCGACGCGCTGATGAGCGTGCGGCCCTACAAGCCGGCCTATTCGGTGGCGCGCTCGATGGAGATCATGCTGGAAGAGCGTGGGCGCCATTTCGACCCCACGCTGCTGGACGCCTTCCTGGCTGCGCAGCACGAGATCTTGCAGATCATGGCGCAGTACGCCGACGAGCGGGGCCCGCAGGGCGACTGAGCCCCAGCCTGACACCCCGGCTTAGCCCTCTATTTCGGCCTCCCAGCGGGCCAGCGCCTGCAGGGCCTCGTCGAAATCGTAGTGCTGCAGCGCGTGCGCCACGTCGGCTGCGGCCGGCCAATGAACAACGCCTGGCATGTCCTGCCGCAGCTCGTCCATGACGTGGCGCGCCTGGGCTTCGTGCTGGGCCATCAGGCGGCGCAGTTCGGCCAACCGTGGTCGCAGGGTGTTGGCGTCGGGCGGCGGTTCCTGGGGCGCGGTGGTGCCTTGCACCTGCATCAGGAGCTGAACGTCGGCCAGAGTCAGGCGCAGCTGTTCGATGAGCTGCCGGACCCGCTGGCCGATGGCGTCGAGGGTGCCGTCGATCTGGGGCAGGCGCGCTTCGGTTTCGAGGGCTTCGGCGGCATCGGCCAGGGCTTCGGCCCCGATGTTGCCCGCCAGTCCCTTGAGGGCGTGGGCGTGGCCGTGCAACGTGGCCCAATCCCCCTTCTCCAGCGCCTCTTGCAGCTGGGCCTGCATCCCGGCCTGGGTCTTGGCAAAGCCTTTGAGCAGGCGGCGGTACAGGTCGAGGTTGCCCATGCAGCGGTTCAGGCCATCCACGGTGTTCAGCGTGGTGGCGTTGCTCAGGGTCGGGGTGGGCACGGGGCTGGTCGCCTGCGGCAATGCCGGGCTGCGAGGTGTGATCCAGCGCGCCATGATGGTGAACATCTGCGGCAGGTCCAGCGGCTTGGTGATGTGGTCATTCATGCCGGCGTCGAGCACGCGCTCGCGGTCGCTGGCCATGGCGCTGGCCGTCATGGCCACGATGGGCAGGTGCTTGAGCCTGTCGTCGGCGCGCATGCGCCGGGCGGTGTCGTAGCCGTCCAGCACGGGCATCTGGCAGTCCATGAGCACGCCGTCGAAGTCCCGGTCGCGCGCCAGGATCTCCAGGGCTTCTTTGCCGTGCTGGGCCGTGACCACCTGCAGGCCTGCGCGTTGCAGAAGGTCACAGGCCAGCTCCATGTTCATGGGCTGGTCTTCCACCAGCAGCACCCGGGCACCTGCCAGGTGGCGTTGGGCGCTTTCCAGCACCTGTGCGCTTTGGCGCACCACCCCCAGTGCAGGCGTGTCCTGGCCCAGCGCCCGGCCGATGGTGTCCAGCAGGGTCGAGGGCGTGACTGGTTTGTTCAGCACGCCGGCCAGCGGCACACCTTCGGCGGCTTTGAGGGCTTCATCGCGGGCGTAGGCCGTGACCAGCAGCACGCAGGGGCGTTGCTCGGGGGGCAGGGCCAGGGCGCGGCGCGCGAATTCGATGCCGTCCATGCCGGGCATTTGCCAGTCGGTCAGCAGCAGGTGGTGGGGGCGTCCATCGAAGGCAGCCTGTTCCATTCGCCGCAGTGCCTGCGTGCCGCTGTCGGCCACCTCCACATCGAGGCCCAGGCGGCGTGCCATGTCGCCAAGCACTTCGCGGGCCGAGGGGTTGTCGTCCACCAGCAGCAGGCGCTTGTGCCGCAGCTCCTGGGCCAGCAGCGCACGGCGTGTCTGGCCGTTGTGCTGCACGCCGAAGGTGGCGGTGAAGTGCAGGGTGGTGCCGTGGCCTTCGCGGCTTTCGGCCCAGATGTTGCCGCCCATCAGCTGCACCAGCTGCTTGCAGATGGCCAGGCCCAGGCCCGTGCCACCGTACTGGCGCGTGGTCGAGGTGTCACCTTGGGTGAAGGGCTCGAACAGGCGGCTGAGCTGGTCGGCGTTCATGCCGATGCCGGTGTCGCGCACCCAGAAATGCAGGGTGGCGTGTTCGGTGCTTTGCGAGTGCACCTCGCAGCCGATGATCACCTCGCCCTTGGCGGTGAACTTGATGGCGTTGGTGCCCAGGTTGATCAGCACCTGGCCCAGGCGCACCGGGTCACCCACCAGCGCGGTGGGGATGTCGGGCTCGGCCGTGAACAGCAGCTCCAGGCGCTTTTCTTCGGCCCGGACACCCAGCACCTCGGCCATCTGGCTGACCACGCTTTCCAGCTGGAACTCTGTGGCCTCCAGCGTGAGCTTGCCTGACTCGATCTTGGAGACGTCCAGGATGTCGTTGAGGATCTGCAGCAGGCTGCCGGCTGCCCGGTGGGCCTTGTCGACGTAGTTGCGCGCCCGCGCGGGCATGTCGTCCATCAGGGCCAGGTGGGTCATGCCCAGGATGGCGTTCATGGGCGTGCGGATCTCGTGGCTCATGTTGGCCAGGAAGCGGCTCTTGGCCTGGGTGGCGGCTTCTGCGGCTTGCTGTGCCGCCTGCATGAAAGCCTCGGTCTGTTTGCGCGTGGAGATGTCCTGGATCACCACGCAGTACTGCTGGACCCCGTCGTTCATGAAGGGGATCAGCACTGCCTCGGCTGCAAACTGTTTGCCGTCGATGGTGCTGTGCAGCCACTCGAAGGTGATGGGCTGTCCCGTGCGGGTGACCTCGTCCAGCAAGTGTTCAGCCAGTTCCTGGGCTGATCGGTCCTGGCTTTGGGTGGGGGCCGACATCGGGGGCAGCCAGGGCTTGAGGCCTTGCAGTGCTTTTTCACTGCCGGCGTTGAACATGCGGATGGCAGCCGGGTTGGCGCGCAGCACACCCAGGTCGCGGTCGAAGAACAGGTAGGCGTTGGGCGCGCTGCTGAACACGGCCATCGAGCGGGTGATCTGCTCTTTCTGCTCGGTGATGTCCAGCCAGCAGCCGTTGTAGGTGGTGCTGCCGTCGGGGTGCAGGGTGGGCTGGCTGAGGGTGCGCACCCAGCGGGGCTTGCCACCGGCCTCCAGTGCCCGCTCGGTGGGCTCGATCGGAGGCTTGCCATCGGCCCCACCGCACAGGCCCCAGATGCGGGCCGGGTCGGCCTCGATGGCCTGCAGCGGTTCACCCAGCAGTTTGGCGGCGGTCTGGCTCAGGAATGAAAAGCGCCCTTGGCCTTCCGCGCTGACCTGGTAGCGGAACACCGACAGCGGCAGGGCATGGGCCATGTCGTGCAGGTCCTGGCGGGCCTGTTGCAGCGTGTGCATGCGCCGCTGGCGCTGGGCCATCATGGCCAGGGTCCAGTAGCCCAGCACGAGCGCCAGGCCGCCGATGCTGGCCCAGCGCATCAGCAGGCCGCTTTCCGAGCCCAGCGGGGTCAGCACCCAGGCCAGGTGGGTGTCGTTCAGCAAGGCCGTGGGCTGGGCCATGTAGGCCACGCGGTCGACGGTGACCACCGTGACGTCGCGTTCCTTGACCTTGAGCAGGTCGAGGTGCCAGGGCAGGGAGTCGACCTTGGCATGGTAGGTCTTGACCTGTGCCGCTTCGCTCAGGGCCATCTGGCCACGCATGGGCGCGTGCTTGAGGATCCATTCCGGGCGGTTGCCCATGATCACCACGCCACTGGCATCGGTCACGAAAATGGGTCGCTTCTCGTCGTCGAACAGGCGCGCCATGGCTGTGGGCTCCTGCTTGATGACCAGAACCCCCACGGTCTTGCCGTTGTCGTCGATGCGGCCAGCGAAGTAAAAGCCAGGGATGTGCGACACCCGCCCCACGGCAAACTGCACGCCCACGCCGTGGTCCAGCGCGTCGGTGAAGTAGCTGCGGGTCTTGTAGTTGCCACCAATGGGGTTGATCGGCAGCTCGAAGTTGCTGTCGGCCACGCCGGTGCCGAAGCTGTCGAGCATCAGCACCTCGGTGAGGTTGAAGTCCTTGCAGGTGGCCTTGAGTTGGCGGCTCATGGCCAGCACATCGGCGCGGGCCATCAGCAAGTCGCGCATGCGCGGTCGGTCGGCCTCGGTGATCGAGGCCGAATCGGGCACCGGCACCTCTTTGAGGAAGTGCCGGATGCTTTCTTCCCGGCCCAGGGCGCGCGGCAGGGCCGACAGCTGCTGGAACGTCACGTTCAGGCTGTCGCGCAGGCTGTCGAGCCGATGCCCACCCACTTCAAGCGCCTGGTGGCGGGCATGCTGCTGGTCCACGCGATAGGCCACACCGGTGCCCACCACCACGACCACGGTCCACAAGGTGGCGGCGAGCCACAGTCTGCGTCTCAGGTTCATGCCTGCGCGCTCCTCGGAGTCCACTGCTTCTGTTGTTACTGTCAGCAATGTAGCGCGCCGCAAGGGGTTTGGGGCTAGCTGTCGAGCAGCACGTGCTCGGCTCGGCCCAGGTCATTGGGGCGGCCGGACAACACCAGGGTGTCCCCGGCTTGCAGTTGCTGGTCGGCGGCTGGCACGGTGACGGCCCCGCTGTGGCGCTTGAGCGAGACCAGCACGACGTCGGACAGCATCGCCTGAATTTCGCCGACCTTGCGGCCCACGGCGGCTGAATCACGCGTCAGCGTGAAAGATTGCAGCCTTTGCAGCTCGAGCTCGTCGACCGTGTCGTCGTCGGCACCGTGGAAGTAACCGCGCAGCAGGCCATAGCGCGCCACCCGCTGCTCCTGCACCAGCCGGATCACCCGGCGCATGGGCACCCCCACCAGCACCAGGGCCTGAGAGGCCAGCATCAGCGAGCCTTCGATGGCCTCGGGCACCACGGCGGTGGCGCCGGCGGCCTGCAGGCTGTCCAGGCCGGCTTCGTCGATGGTGCGCACCACCACGGGCACCTTGGGCGCATGGCCCTGCACGATGGCCAGGATCTTCTTGGCGGCCGCCACCTGCGGCCAGGTCACGACCACGGCCGCCGCGCGGGTCAGGCCGGCGGCCTGCAGGCTCTGCAGCCGGGTGGCGTCGCCGAACACCACGTTCTGCCCGGCCGCAGCAGCCTGCTGCACGCGGTCGGGGTCGAGGTCAAGCGCCATGTAGGGAATGCCTTCGACCTCCAGCAGGCGCGCCAGGTTCTGGCCCGAACGGCCATAGCCGCAGATCAGCACATGGTGTTCGGTGTTGATGGCCTTGCTGGCGATCTTGGTCATGGCCAGCGACTGCATCAGCCAGTCGGTGGCCACCAGGCGGTTCACGATGCGGTTGCTCTGCTGGATCATCAAGGGCGTGACCATCATCGAGATCACCATTGAGGCCAGCAGCGGGCTGTGCACCTTGTGCGCCAGCAGCTGGTGGTCCACCGCCAGGCTCAGCAGCACGAAGCCGAATTCGCCCGCCTGGGCCAGGTACAGGCCGGTGCGCAGGGCCACGCCCGAGCTGGCGCCAAAAGCCTTGGCCAGGCCGGTCACCAGCGCCAGCTTGAACAGCACGGGCAGGGTGGTCAGCACCAGCACCAGCTTCCACTGGTCGACCACGCTGTGCCAGTTCAGCTTCATGCCGATGGTGATGAAGAACAGCCCCAGCAGCACGTCGTGGAAGGGGCGGATGTCGGTTTCCACCTGGTGCTTGTATTCGGTCTCGGCCACCAGCATGCCGGCCACGAAGGCGCCCAGGGCCAGCGACAGGCCGAAGTGCTCGGTCAGCCAGGCCAGGCCCAGCGTGACCAGCAGCAGGTTGAGCATGAACAGCTCTTCGCTCTTGCGCCGGGCCACCAGCGTCAGCCAGAAGTGCATCACCTTCTGGCCGCCGGCCAGCAGCAGGCCCAGCAGCACCGTGGCCTTGAGCGTGGCCCACAGCAGCGCTTCGGTCAGGTCACCGGCGCTCTGGCCCAGCGTGGGGATCAGCACCAGCAGCGGCACCACGGCCAGGTCCTGGAACAGCAGGATGCCCATCACCCGGCGGCCATGCTCGCTGTCGAGTTCCAGCCGCTCGGCCATCATTTTCACGACGATGGCTGTCGAGCTCATGGCCAGCGCCCCGCCCAGTGCCAGCGCGCTTTGCCAGCTCAGGCCCCAGCCCAGCAGGCCGTTCGGGTGGTCGGCGCCCATGCCCAGCCAGTCCATGCCGGCGGCCAGCGCGAAGAAGCCGCCCACGGTGGCCACCATGGTCAGCAGCACCTGGCTGGAGCCCAGGCCGAACACCAGCGACTTCATGCTCTTGAGCTTGGGCAGGTTGAACTCCAGCCCGATCACGAACATCAGGAACACCACCCCGAACTCGGCCAGGTGGTTCACGCCGGCCGAATCTTTGGCCAGGGCCAGCGCGTTGGGCCCGATCAGCACGCCCACCCCCAGGTAGCCCAGCATGGGCGGCAGTTTCAGGAAGCGGCAAATGACCACGCCGAAGACGGCGGCAAGCAGGTAAAGGAGGGTGAGATCGAGCGTGGATGCCATGTTGTCCCTAGAATTCCCCGATCGTACAAGGTGGACCCTTCTTCATGGCGACATTCGACGTGCCCGGCACGGACATCCTGCTGTCGCAAGCGCGGCAGGCATTGCAGATCGAGGCCCAGGCCCTGCTGGACATGCGCGAGCGGCTCAGTGGCCCCTCGGGCCAGTCGTTCGCGCGTGCCGTGCACGTGATCCTGGCCTGCACGGGCCGCGTGGTGGTCATGGGCATGGGCAAGAGCGGCCACGTGGGCCGCAAGCTGGCGGCCACGTTGGCGTCCACCGGCACGCCCGCCATGTTCGTGCACCCCGCCGAGGCCCACCACGGCGACCTGGGCATGGTCACGCCGCAAGACGTGGTGCTGGCCTTGTCGAATTCGGGCGAAAGCGAAGAGCTGACCGGCCTGCTGGCCGTGCTCAAGCGCCAGGGCGTGCCCCTGCTGGCCATCACGGGCAAGGCCGATTCCAGCCTGGGACGCCACGCCGACGTGGTGCTCGACAGCGCCGTGGCCGTGGAAGCCTGCCCGCTGAACCTGGCGCCCACGGCGTCCACCACCGCGCAGTTGGCCTTGGGCGATGCCCTGGCCGTGGTGTTGCTGGAAGCCCGTGGCTTCAAGCCGGAAGACTTCGCCCGTTCGCACCCCGGCGGTTCGCTGGGCCGCCGCCTGCTGACCCATGTGCGCGACGTGATGCGCTCGGGCGATGCCGTGCCTGCCGTGGGCCCGGCCACGTCGTTCAGCGACCTGATGCGCGAAATGAGCGCCAAGGGCCTGGGCGCTGCCGCCATCGTCGATGCGCAACGTCGCGTGCTGGGCATCTTCACCGACGGCGATCTGCGCCGCAAGATCGAGGCGGGCATCGACTTGCGCGCGCTCACGGCCGAGGCCGTGATGACCCCTTCGCCCGCCACCATCGGTGACCAGCTGCTGGCCGCCGAGGCCGTGGCCCTGATGGAAGCGCGCCGCATCACCACCGTGCTGGTGGTCGATGCCCAGGGCGTGCTGGTGGGCGCCCTGAACACCAACGACCTGATGCGCGCGAAGGTGATCTGAACCATGGCCACCACCCTGACCCCCGCCTTGCGCTTTGCCGAGACCAGCCTGAAGGCCGCCCAAGGCATCCGCGCCTGCATCTTCGACGTCGATGGGGTGCTGACCGATGCCACCATCTACATCAGCGAAGCCGGTGAAACGCTCAAGGCTTTCAACGCCCTGGATGGGCATGGCCTGAAGCTGCTGGCCCAGGGCGGCATCACGCCCATCGTGATCACGGGACGCGATTCTCCGGCCGTGCGCCGTCGCCTGAAAGACCTGGGCCTGCAGCATGCCGTGTTCGGTGCCCACGACAAGCTGGCCGTGGCCGAGCCGTTGCTGGCCGAGCTGGGCCTGCAGTGGCACCAGGTGGCTGCCATGGGCGACGACTGGCCCGACCTGCCGCTGCTGCTGCGTGCGGGTTGTGCGCTGGCCCCGCGCAATGCGCACGCCGAAGTGCGCGCCGTGGCCCACCACACCACCGAGGCCCAGGGCGGCCAGGGCGCCGCGCGTGAGGCCTGTGACCTGCTGCTGCAGGCCACGGGTGCGTACGCTCGCCTGCTCAACGGGCACCTGACCACGCTGGACACCAACGCCGACGGAGCCCGCCGGTGAGTGCCTCCTTGGGTGCTTCGCTCAGCCCTCGGGCCCTGTTCCAGCGGCTGTACGGCACGGCACAGCGGGCCTTGCCGCTGGTGGTGGTGGCTGCGCTGGCCGCTTACACCTGGTGGCTGGTGCAGGCCACGCCCAAGGGCGATGACGGGGCCCGGCGTGCCGCGGGCAGCACGGTGCCCGACTACGTGATGCGCGGCGCCGAGGTCGAGCGCCTGGATGCGGCGGGTGTGCGCCAGAGCGTGTTGCGCGGCCACACCATGAGCCATGTGCCCGAGCGGGACCAACTCACCGTCGTGGCGCCCGAGTTTTTTGCGCTCGACCCCAAGGGGCAGCGCCTGCAGGCCACGGCCGACCGGGGCGACTACTTTGGCGACACAGAAGCCGTGCACTTGCGCGGCAACGCCCAGGTCGAACTGCTGGCCCTGGCGCCGCAGGGGCGCTCAGCCGGGCGTGGCCCGTCCACTTTCCACAGCGAAGCCATCGATGTCGACACCCGCCAGCGCATCGTCACCAGCGACCAGCCGGTGGTCTTGCGCAACGCCCAGGGCGTGGTCCGGGGCAGCAGCTTCCGGCACGAAGCCCGGGCGGGCATCACCGAGGTGGGTGGCCGTGTGAGCGGTCAGTTCAAGGCCGGGGTGTCGCCATGAGCGGGGTGACCCCGCTGGTCTTCATCACAGGCGCTTCGAGTGGCATCGGCCAGGCTCTGGCACGGCAGTGGCGCGGTCAAGGTTGGCGCGTGGCCCTGGTGGCCCGGCGTGGCGAGGTGCTGCGCCAGTGGGTGCTGGCGCAGGGCTGGACCACCGAGCAGGCCCAGGTGTACGAGGCCGACGTGCGCGACACCGCGCAGTTGCTGGCCGCGGCCCAGGCCTGCATCGACCGGCAGGGCCTGCCCGATGTGGTGGTGGCCAATGCCGGCATCAGCATCGGGGTGGACCTGTCGCTCGCCGAAGACCTGCCTGTGCTGCGGGATCTGTACGAGACCAATGTGCTGGCCGTGGCCGCCACCTTCCAGCCCTTCATCACGCCCATGGTGCTCCGCGGCAGCGGGGTGCTGGTGGGCGTGGCCAGCGTGGCGGCCGCCCGCGGCCTGCCCGGGCATGCCGGCTATTGCGGCAGCAAGGCGGCCGTGGTGGCCATGTGCGAAACCTTGCGGGGCGAGCTGCAAGGCAAAGGTGTGCAAGTGCTCACTCTCACGCCAGGCTACGTGGCCACACCACTGACGGCCGAGAACGATTACCCCATGCCCTTCCTGATGCAGCCTGAGGCCTTTGCCGCCAAGGCGGTGCGGGCCATCGAGGCCCGGCGCCGATTTGTGGTGATCCCCTGGCCCATGGGGGTGGTGTACCGGCTGCTCAAGGCCATGCCGGTGGCGCTGTTCGACCGCGTGGTCGGCGCGCAGCAGCACCGCAAGAAGCGGCGCCGCCCTGCCGCTCAGTGACGACCGCGGCCGTGGCCGTGGTCGTCGTGGTGGTCATGCCGGTGGTCGCGGCGGTGTTCGCGCCACTCTTCGCGGCGTTCTTCTCGCCAGTCGTCACGGCGCTCGTCGCGGCGGCCGTCGCGGTAACCCTTGTCGTAGGCTCGGGCCTTGGCGCCCCAGCCTTCTGGCACAAAGTACACCGGCTGGTTGCAGGCGCGCCAGCGACTGCAGTACTTGGCCCAGTGCTTGTGGTGGCCGGGGGGCACGCGCAGGTAGATGGGGCGTTGCACCGCGCCATACACCGGCTGCTGGATCACCACCGGCTGCTGGTAGACGACCGGGGGCTGCTGCTGGCCGATCTCGATGCGGCCGTAGACGCCGGGCTGGTTCACCGACACCGACACGCCGACATTGGTGGCGTGCGCCGGGGCGGCCAGCCACAGGGGGCTGGCGATGGCCAGGGTGGCCAGCAGGCGGCGGGCCAGGGTGCTTGCATTCATCTTGACTCCTCTTGCGCCACCGGGAGGCGGCTGTGTGTTCAACGCCTGCCAGCTTGCCTGCGTCGACACCGAGGCCTGTAAGAGTTTGCTTCGGCCATGAAAAAAGCACCCCGCGGGGTGCTTTTGATTCACAGCGTGGGCTGATCAGTAGTTGCCGTAGCCACCGCCGCCTTCGCGGCGGCCACCACCGTAGCCACCGCCGCCGCCTTCGCGACGGCCGCCACCGTAGCCGCCACCGCCGCCTTCGCGACGGCCGCCACCGAAGCCACCACCGCCGCCGCCACCTTCACGGCCACCGCCGTAGGGGCTGCGGAAGCCGGCCGGACGCTCTTCGCGCGGGCGGGCGACGTTCACCACGATCGAGCGGCCCGACAGGGGCTGACCGTTCAGGGCGTTGATGGCGGCTTGTGCCTCGGCATCGCTGCCCATTTCCACGAAACCGAAACCCTTGGAGCGACCCGTCTCACGGTCCATCATGACCTTGGCCGATTGAACCAGGCCGTGGGCGCCGAAGGCGTCCTGCAGATCCTGATCACGCACGCTGTAGGCCAGGTTGCCCACGTAAAGCTTGTTGTTGCTCATGGAGGGGAGCTCCTATCTCAATCAAAAATCCATGTGGAGCTTCCAACCTATCGGGACCCATTCCATCGACGGCGCCGCTTCCAGACACAGTGCAGCCATCATAGGTGTTTGATTCGCTTTGGGCCAGAGGATTTTGCGTCTGTCAACCGCCCTTTGTTTCAGAAAGTCAAGTGCCCAGCCGCGGTGTTGTGATCTTTCCTCAATTTTGATTAGGGTGAGCACCAATAATTGCCGCCATGTCCGAATCCCGTTTTTCGCCGGTCGTTTCGCCGCCGTTTCCACCTGAAGGCGGTGCCGCCATGGTGCGGCACGGGGGCGGTTTCGACTGGTGGCAGGCTCTGGCGAGGGTGTTGTCCAGCATCGATGCCGTGCGGGAGGGGCGGGCCCTGTATGTGCTGCTGAGCGCTCTGTCAGGCGGCGGGCTGGCGTTGGCCACGGCCCGTGCTTCGCTGGCGCGAGGTGAGACCAGTTGGGCGGTGTTTCAGGCCGCAGTCGGGCTGTTCATCGCCTTCTACGGCAGCAACGCCGCGGGTCTGCTGATGATGGACCGGGCACTCGGCCGCCCACCGCGTGATGTGTTCGACGCCCTGGAAGACGCCCTGGGCATTGCCCACCGGGTGCTCGTGGCTTTGGCCGGCATGGTGCTGGTGGCGGCTGCGCTGGCCGGGGGGCTGTTGGGTCTGTTGTGGCTGTCGGGTCTGCCCAAGCTGGGGCCCTGGCTGTTCGCTGGGGTGGTTCCGCTCACGGTGGGCGTGGTGGGCGTGGTGGCGGTGGCCGGTGCGGCTGTTGCAGGCCCGCTGACCGGGCCCAGTGTGTGGCTGGGCGCGTCCTCCTGGCAGAGTTTTCGCACGTTGCTGGGCTTGATCCGTCATCAGTTGCTGCAGGCCGCGGTGATGGCCGTGGCGCTCAGTGGCCTCACGGGTCTGGTGGGTGCGGGCACCAGCTTGGTCGTCATGCTGGGCGGCCGGGTCATGGCTGAGGCGTCGGTGTGGATGCTGGGCATCGACCTGCCTCCCGAGGTGCTCATGGTGGGGTTGTTTGGCGGCGGTCTGCAGTCCATCAACGCGGCGGCTGTGCCCAAGGAGGCCGTGGCCCACACCGCGGCCGCGGCCATTGGTGGCGGGGTGGTGTTTGCTGTGGCCCTGGTGCTGCCCACTGCGGTGTATTTGCGAGGTGTGTGCGAGGTGTACCTCACACTGCTGCGCAATGAGCAGCGCCATGGCCGTTCGGGGGCCTGACGCTTCAGTGGGCCTCAGGGCACGAAGCGGCCCTCGCTGTCGGTCAGCCCCATGCGTCCGCTGCCGAAATCGGCGCTTTGACTGGCCAGCTGCCACAGGGTCTGGGCCAACAGCTTGTCGTGGTCGTTGAACAGCCGGCTGCCGCCTTGGGCGCCTTCCAGCCTCACCCAGCCTTGGCCCAGCGCTGGCACGCGCAAGGTGCGTCCGCCTCGCTCCATCTGCACACGTCGCTCGGGCCCTTCGTCGCGGCCTTCGACGATCAGGTGGCGGGGGTGAAAGGCGCGGTCCAGGGCCATCAACCACCGCTCCTGCCCGTCGGGCCCGCGACCCAGCTTGCCCAGGTCGAGCAGGCCAGGCAGCAATGATTCCAGGCGTTCGCCCGGGTCGCGCTGTTCTGTCGGCATCAGCCAGCTGCGCGCCAGCAGGTAGAACCATGGCAAGGACAGGCTGCTGGCCACCAGCACCGGGCTGCTCCAGGGCCCCCCCAGCCACAACAGGCTGACCACGAAGCAGAACGAGCCCAGCAGCGCCAGCAGCCACGTCCAGGCGCGCCATGACAGCACTTCGAGGTGGCGCAAACGCTGGGTGTCGAGCAGGGCCATCATGCCCACATAGGGCAGTGCGACGGCGCAGCGGATCAGGTTGTCGAAGCCCGCCCCGGCCAGTTCGGCGGGCTGCAGGGCCAGGATGGTGCCAGGCACGATGGCCGCCAGCGCCAGGCTGGCAAAGAACCAGCGCAGCCCTTGTCGCATGGAGCTGTCTTCGGAGGCACGTGCCCAGGCCATCAGTGTGCCGATGCCCACCAGCAGGCCCACGGTGCCCAGTGGCATGGTCAAGATCCACCAGTGGTAGCTGGGGCTGAGCTGCAGCATGACAGAGAGCCCGAGCACACCGACCACGCCCAGCAATGCCACGGTCGCCCAACCTGGCACGCGGGGGTTCAACCAGCGCATGAACCACAGCAGGGTGCCGCCCAGGTAGGCCGTGGTGAAGGCCTGGCTGGCCAGCAGCGACAGCTCCAGCCCGCCGGACGGCCAGGCCCATGGGCGTGCCAGGGGCCAGGCCCGCACGATCAGGTCCAGCGACAGAGCCAGGCCGATCAGCCCGTGTAGGCGGTGTTGGGGGTGCTCAGCGCGGGCCTGCCAGTGCCGCACGGCCACCTGCCAGACCATCAGGGCGGTCAGCAGCATCAGTCCCATTTGCCACGGCAGCCCGGGCAGGCCCTGGGCTTCCCATCGCAAAGGCCAGCGGGCGCCGTCGTCGTCGATGAAGGCCAGGTCCGGGCGGCCTTCCACGCGGGCGAGCAGCTGCTCCACCTCGACCGACAGCTGCCGGGCCTGTGGCGTGCGCTGCGTGTCCAGGGAAGGGGGGTGCCATCCGGCGTGCGTGGGGTGGCGCTTGCCGCCGACGTCCAGTGCTGCGATGCGCAGCCGGCCGTTCGGTGTCTCGACATGGGGCCCCTGGCCGGCCACCCACACCCAGTCAGGCCGGGGTGCCAGGGCCAGGGCCGAGGTCAGCACCACCACCGCCACCAGCAAGCCGCCCAGCCCGAGCAGCATCAGCCAGCCCCAGCTCAGGGGGGCGGCAGCCGGACGGCGGGGCAGGGTGGGACGGATCATGGGCCTGCAGTGTAGGGGCCCGTGCACTGCGCTGGCGCCCGGTGCAGGCGTCAGAATAGGGGGCTGTTTCCGGGGGCCTTGCGCCCTGTCTTGCCCACATGACCGACCTGGACACCCGCGCCTGCCCTTGCGGCTCTGGCGCCACCCTGCAAGCCTGTTGTGGCCGCTACCACACGGGCCCCGAACACCTGGCCGCACCCACACCCGAAGCGCTCATGCGCTCGCGTTACACGGCCTTTGTGCTGGATCGCCGCGATTACCTGCTGGCGACTTGGGCCGAGCCCCACCGACCGGCGCAGATCGAGCCGCCCGAGCCCGGTTTGAAGTGGCTGGGCCTGACGGTCAAGGGGCATGGGCTGCTGGGGCCCGATGAAGGGTGGGTGGAGTTCGTGGCGCGGTGCAAGGTGGGCGGGCGCGCGCAGCGCATTGCCGAGCGCAGCCGCTTCGTGCGCGAAGCGGGGCGCTGGCTATACGCGGCGGCCCTCACCGGCACCGACACCGGCGCGGGTGACATCAGCCCGTCAAGGGCGATCAAGGGGCGCTGACGAGGGTCATGCCGCTCGGCGCGTTGGCGCTACCCTGAATCTGCAGCACGCTGGCGCAGTTGGCGCGCACGGTGGTGGCCGGGTGGGCCATCCCCGCGCTTCCGGAGCTTGCGCCCGGTTGCGCGTCGTAGCTTTCCTCGTAACGCGCATTGCTCTGGCCGATCCAGTTGGTGCCGCCCGACCAGCCGACGAAGCCCGACGCGGCATTGCCCGGCAACGTGGTGTCCGTCGCAAACTGCCCGTCGGTGCCGATGCGGTGGCGCCAGCTGGTGTTGGCGCTGTCGTTCGGGCAGGTGTAGCCGCTGGTGTTGGTGGTGAGGTTGGCATTGCCGCCAAAGTCCAGCACCGAGGTGATGCGGCTGTTGAGCGTCAGTTCAGGTTGGGGCAGCAGGGCCGGCGCCGTGCACACGTCGGTGACCGTGACATTGCCCTCCGGGTACGTGACCTCGATCAGACCCTGTGTGGCGCCGATCTCCAGGCGTTGGCTGGGCATGTCTTGCACCGCCGCCACACCGTCGGCGTACACCTTGAACGTGGCTCGCAGCGTGGTGTTGTTGCCGCCCAGCAGAGAGAACTCGCGGCGCTGATGCGTGTTGTCATCGGGCGTGAAGCGCGCCAGCTCGTTGTTCTGGCCGTCCAGCCAGATGATGCGCTGGTCCGGCAAGAACGCGATGCGGCGCTGCACCGATTGAATGCCCCGCTGACAAGTGCTCAGGGTGATGGGTGTGTTGCTGCTGGCGTAAAAGGCGTTGGGCAGTCCGTTGAGGTCACCGCCGCCCAACCGGCTGCGCACGCTGGTGTACGTGAAGTTGACCGAGCCAAGCACCCTTTGCGGGTAGATCACATTGCCGATTCGACGCACACGCAGGTTGTAGGACGCTGCTGCGTCGGTCGGGTACAGAACCTGGGCGCTGAGGGTGCTGAACGGGTTGCCTGCGTAGCGGCCTCCGTTGCTGTAGACCTCCTGGTAGCTGGCGGTGTACTCACGCGCGTCCGGTGTGCTGGGCGGCAGGGCGCGGGGGGTGAAGCTGCCGTTGCGGCGGTCGCTGGTGGCCAGGGTGGCCGTGCTGCCTGACCAGTCCAGCCGCGCATGTCGGTTGCTGGCGTACTGGATGTCATTGCCGTCCAGCGCGTCCCAGGGCGTTCCAAACGATCCATCCCAGGTGGCCGAGGTGCTGGTGGCGATCAGGCTGACCTCGCTGGTCAGGTTGTCTGCCACCGCATTCGTCGCGCCAGCGGTGAACAGTGCGAGGCGGGTGGCGGTGAGGCTGGCGGGCAGGCTGAAGGCGTTGGCTTGGATGGCGCATTCGTAGAACAGCGAACCCGCCGTGACCTGCAGCTCGCCTGCTGCGCTGGTGGTGGTGTAGGCGTCGATCTGCACGCCGTTTTCATTGGATACGCCCATGTCGTAGCGCACGTCCACACCCGCGTTGTTGGCTCGGTTGCTGGCCTCGAAGCTGAGCAGGCGCTCTCCGGGTTCTGCGCTGCTGACCTGCGCCAGGTCGGTGGCACTGGTGGCAGAACCCACGGCCCCACGGAACACCACATTGCCCGTCGCGGTGATGGTCAGGGTGGCCGATGACACTGGCGTGGTGGCACTGTTGGTTCGGGTGGACTGGGTGCAGTTGCTCAGGTTGACGACCAGTTGGGATTGGTTGTCAGGCACGAAATAGCCTGCGCTGGCGGTGGCGCGGCTTTCGCGTGCCGAGACGGTGTCGCCACTGCTGGCAGGCGTGTCGTTGCCACTGCCGCCGCCGCAGGCGGCCAGCAGCAGGGTGCCCAGGAAACTGGCCGTGGCAAGGGCCAAAGGGGTGCGGCGAGGGTGGGCCGAGTGGGCGTGGTGGGCGTGGTGGGTGTGGGGCATGGGCGTTGGCCTGTGGAAGTTCAGTCCGTGGTTCGAGGGCGCTCGGTCACTGGGGCAGCGAGACCATGAATGCCTGGCCGTTGGCCTGTGACGCGGTGTCGCGCTGGAGCATCACGAAGGCGTTGCCGCTGCCGGGCCACAGGCGCAGCGTGGGGTGGGCCAGTTCGACCGAGATCCGCGGGTTGGCGGGCGTGCCTGACGCGTTGGCCGCGCTGCTGCTGGTGCCCGTGAACGTGTCCCAGACTTCGGAGTAGTAACCGCGGGTGCCGTTGCTGGCTTGCAGGGCGGTGATCCAGTTGGTCCACACCACAGGGGCGTTGTTGTCGATCTGGTGGCTGATGACACCGGTGGCCGACACGCTGCGGCGTACCCGATAGGTCACCTGTGTGCTGGTGGCCGCATCCAGCGTGGAGATGGTCTCGTCCTGGCTGAGGCTGCCGGTGGCGGGGTCGGCGCCGGTGGAGCGCACGGCCGAGCTCAGCTTGCGGGCCACGATGGCGTCGTTCAATGCCACCGAGATGTTGAGCACGGTGGGCACTTGCGGCGAGCTTGAGCAGGTGTCCTGCACCGTGCTGGTGTTCACGATGACATCTTCGGTGTCGAAGCGGATCTGCAGCGTGCGTGCCCCGCCGCTGGCGTATTCGTTGACCTCGTGGTAGTAGCTGCCGTTGTCGTACACCTCCATGATGCGGTACTGGATGGCCGTGGTGCTGGGGGTGAAGCGGGCCAGCACGGCGTCGTTGTTGGCGGCGTCGAGCCAGACCACGCTGCCATCTTCCATCAGGCGAAGCTTGCGCGAGACGCTGTTGTTGCTGGCGTCCACACAGTTGCTGACCGTGTAGGTGCCCAGGGCGAGCACCTCGGGGGCCAGGCCCACCAGCTGCCCCACAGGGCCCTCCAGGTAGCTGGGCACGGGGGTGACGGCATTGGGTGTGGTGTCGCCACCGCCGCCACAAGCGGTCAGCAGCAGGGTGCTCAGGAGGGTCAAGGCAAACGGGGTACGGCGTGTCATGTGATGCTCGGTGAAGGGTCCAGGGGTTTGGCGTGCGGTGTTGTCAGAGCGACGCAGCGGGTCCGGCCGGTGCAGCCGGGACGCTGGGCGCGGGTGCCGGGTTGGGTGCCGTGGTCATCGCGGCGTAGGGATACAGGTCGGTGCCGAAGCGCGCCATGCGCAGGTCGTAGGACACGCCGGGCGCACCCTGGCCCCAGGTCAGCACGGCGCGCAACTCGTACGCGGTACCACCCCGGTTCGGGAAGCTGCGCTCGCTGAAGTAGCTCTCGTAGGCGCTGGGGCTGGCCCCTTGCAGGGGCGAATTCAGCGCGCTGTAGCTGCCATTGAGGCTGCTGCTGCCCGAGGCAATGGCTGTGGTGCCGCTCCAGTCCACGCGCAGGAAGCGGGTGTCGGCGTAGCGTTGGCTGGCGCTCGACAGCGGGTCGGTGGCGGCGCCGAGGGCGTTGTCCCAGGTGATCTGCCGGGTGCCTTGGGTCAGCGCTGCGCTGTCGCGCAGGTAAACGGGATCGGTGCGGGTGGTGCCGTCGGCCAACACCGCCAGGCGGTTGCCCAGGACGTTGTCGGGGAAGGCGAAAGCGCCGGCCGGCACGGTGCAGCTGTACACGTGGTCGGCGTTTTCCATCTCCAGGGAGCCGGTCGTGTTCGGGTTGGCAGAGGCCGTGACGTAGCGGGTGTCGTCGTCGTCCAGCGTCAGCACGTAGCTGGCCCGCAGCCCGGATCCGTTGGGGTTGTTGAGCGCGTAGTACTCGATCTCGCGCTCCAGGTTGGTTTCGCTGGCGTTGATGCGGTACAGGTCGGTGGTGGTGGTGGCGCTGCCCACCGCCCCGCGCAGCACGATGTCGCCTTCGGCCGTGAAGGTCAGGGTGGCGTTGTTCACGGCCTCCTGGTTGTTGATCCCGCCGTCTGGCGAGCGCGTGCAGGCGCTGAGGTTGACCACCAGCTGGGCCTGGCCCTCGGGCACGAAGTTGCCCATGCTGGCGGTGGCGCGGTTGGCCCGCACAGGGGTGTTGCCGCTGTCGGTGGCGTCGCCCCCGCCGCCGCAGGCGGTCAGGGCGGCACAGGTGGCCACGGCGAGGGCCACGGTGGCCAAGGGGGTGCGACGGGCGCGTGCGATGGACTGCATGAACGACTCCTGAAACAAGTGAGGACAACGCGATGACAGCGTGTGTCCAGATGTTTCCAGGGGCCGTGTGCGGGGCCCATCCCGAGTTGTCGGGACGCGGCGTGAAAACGCCGCAGCCTGCCCTCAACGCAGGGGGGTGGGGGCCTGGATCAGGCCCAGGCGCATGGCCTCGGCCGTGGCCTCGCTGCGGTTGCCGATGCCCAGCTTGCGGTAGATGCTCTTGATCTGGTCATTGACCGTGTAGCGGCTGGTGTTGAGTTCAGCGGCCACCATCTTGGCGCTCAGGCCCTGAGCGATCAGGCTGAGCACCTCTTGCTCGCGCGGGGTGAGCGTGGCCAGCGGCAGCCCGGCGGGTGTGGGCTCGGGCTGGGCCCGGAAGTGCCGCATCACCTTGCGGGCGATCGACGGTGACATGGGCGGCTCGCCATTGAGCAGGCGGCTGAGGGTGTCCCGCTGCACGGCCGGGCTGTCGGTCTTGAGCAGGTAGCCGTCGGCCCCGGCGCGCAGCGAGGCGAACACCAGGTCGTCGTCGTCGTACAGGGTGCTGACCACGATCCAGGTGTCGGGGTGGCGCTGGCGGTACTGGCGCAGCCAGTCGATGCTCAGGCCATCGGGCAGTTGCAGGTCGCACAGCACCAGGTCGTAGCTGGTGCCCAGGTGGCCCTGGGCTTGCGCCAGGTCGGGCGCGCACAGGTGGTTGCCCGTGTCGAACAGCGCCTCGACCAGTTGCTGCATGAGGCGCAGTGCGTCGGGTTGGTCCTCGACGATGAGGACGTGCTGGGGGTGGCTGGGGGTGGTCATGGTGTGCTGCGCTGATGCCCAAGTGTCCGGCATCTGCTGCATGCCGCTCCATCCCGAGGCATCGGGATGCAGGGGCGGGGGGGGCGTGGGGCCCACGTGTTCCGGGGGGTGTGGGGCCCCGATCCCGAGTTGTCGGGATGTGTGGGGCAATCGGTGGCAACCACCATGCCCGGGTCGATGTATCAAAACGTTGAAAGGAGTTACTCGATGATGTCATCCCGTTCGATGCGCGCCCTGGCGCTGGCTGGCCTGGCCGCTTGTGGGTCGGTTGCCCAGGCGCAAGCACAGAGCTACAGCAACAATGGCGCGCCCATTTTTTATGCCGATGGCGGACTCATGAGCGTCGACACCATGATCGCCGGGATTGCGGCGTTTCAGACCTTCTCTCAGGCCCAGACTCGCGTGCTGGATTCCTGGGGGTTTGAGGTGGCTGGGGGGACTGAGGGCTCGGTTCGCTTGTCCATCCGCGAAGTGGTGGCCGACGCGACGTCGCCGGTCGGCTTCAACCTGGGCCAGGAGGTGGGCAGTGCTTTCGACAGCTACGGATTCAACGATTCGGCCTTGTCGTTCAACAACATCAATCTGACGCTGGGCCCTGGCACGTATGCCGCGGTGCTGACGGGCGAACTTGGTGCGAATGCGCCCGCCATCCTGCCGCTCAATTCGCCGCTGCACCACCGCCTGAGCCTCATCCTGGCTTCGAATGATGGGGGGCTGTCTGCGCCTGATGCCGGTGCAGCCTACACCTTCAGCAGCGGCATGGGCTCGTTGCCAAATGCCAATTACGGCAGCGTCGGCGCCAGCCTGATGTACACGGCGACGTTCTCGCCGGTGGCGTCTTCGGGCTCTGGTGTGGGCTCTGGTGTCGTGGCTGCCGTGCCGGAACCCAGCATCTATGCCTTGATGATCGCCAGCGTGGCCACGGTGATGGCGGTGACCCGTCGCCGCAAGTCGTAAGCCTGATCCTGGCGCGCCAGGCCGCTCAGGGCTGGTCAGCCTTGGGCGGCCATTGTCCGGTGAACACCAGTTCACCGCCCACCAGGGCCCATTCGCACTGACCTTGACGGTCCAGGAAGCGGCGGCGGATCGAGTTCACGCCCAGGCCTGCCGACCAAAGTGAGGGCTCGCTCACTGTGCCGCCATGCTGCACTCGCAGTTCGCGGTGCCCTTGTGCTGTGGTGCCCCAGTGCATGCTCAGGCGGTCGGGCTGTGCGTGCTGGAGGGCGTTGCGCACCAACTCGCTGGCCACGCAATGCAGCGCCACGGCTTCTTCGCCGTCGGCAAACTGCGCCAGGGCTTCGGCAGGCCAGTCGCACGCCCAGTGCAGGTCCACATCGACCGCGTCCAGTTCGCGTTGCACCTGGTGGCGCAGGTCGGCCAGCACCTGTGACCAGGCCGCGCCTTCTTTGCTCAGCCCCCGTGTGATGTTGCGCAGGTCGGCCAGCGTGTTGATCGCGTACTGGCGCTGCTGGGTCGAGGCGGCAGTCTGGCTGAGGTGCAGCAGGCGCCCGCCAATGCTGTCGTGCAGGTCGGCCGCGATGCGTCGGCGCTCGCGCTTGACCCCGGCTTCGTACGAGTCTTTGGTGATCAGGCCGTGCGAGGTCAGGCGCCACAGGGCTTCGGCCAGTTCGCGGTCGGTGGGGGTGAACGGTTGCCGGCGCTGCAGTTGCACCTCGCCACGCGGCAGGTGCGGCACATGCAGCAGGCTGCCGTCGCGCGAAATGCGCACCGCGTCGTCGGTTGGGCCCGCGGGCGCGTGCTCGGTCGTCGGGTCGTCGCTCGTGTGCACGGTGATGGCCGATTCGGGCCTGAAGGCCTTTTGCAACAAGGCCACCCAGGCATCGGCCAGGGCCTCGCGCCCGGCCTGGCTGACGGTGATGGTCATCACGTCGGGCATCAGGGCCTGCAGGCGCTCGGGGGCCGTCGGCGGCGTGCGGTAGGTCAGCACCGCACGCACGGCCAGGTACAGCCATGGAAAGGCCATGGCGGTCACCCCCAGCGCCCATCCCATCCAGTCGTCGCCACGCACCAGCAGCGTGATCATCAGCCCCAGGGTGATCAGGCCCGTGATCCAGAACGAGGTGGTGCGCGAACGCCAGCTTTCCAGGCGCAGCAGGCGGTCACGGTGCAACAAGGCCGAGAACGCGAAGTAGCCCAGGGTGGGGGCCACCAGCACCGGGTCGTACAGGTTGGTGTGGATGAAGCCGGTGGCCCATGCCGCGTACAGCACCGCTGGCGGGATCACCGCCATGGCGAACACCAGCCCGATCCAGCGCAGCGCGGCGCGGTAGGCCGGGTCGTGTCGGCAGTGCCAGGCCATGCCGGCCTGTGCCAGCAGCACCAGCATGGCCAGCCCGGCCATCGGCCACTGGTAGGTGGCCATCAGACGGTCGGGCACCCAATGCATCGCATCCGACAACTCGATGGTGGCGATGGTGCCGATCACGCCCCATTGCATGGGCTTGGAAATCACCGGCCGTGGAATGCGCAGCACCATCAGCAGCAGGCACCCCAAAAAGGCCAGCCCGCAGGTGTGCGACACGATGAACTGGAAGTCCCACGCCAGGGTGGGCAGGCCCCAGGGGCGGGCGCTGAGCCAGGCGCGGATCAGGTTGCCCACGGTGAAGCTCACGCCCGCGATCACGTACAGGCGCGTGGTGTTGTCGCGCGGGTTCTGGGCCAGGTTCCACATCGCCACGTGCCAGCTCAGCACGCTGGTCAGCAGCAGCATCCAGCTGATGGTGGGAATGCCCTTCCAGCCCATGGGCTGCCAGGCGATGGGCCAGCGTTGCCCGTCGGTGTCGATCCAGGCCAGGGGCTGGCCCGTCCAGGCGATCAGTTGTTCTTCCATGGCCTCGAAGCGGTGCTTCTCGGTCAGGTTGGGTTGCACGTGGGGTGGCAGGCCGTGCCATTGCGGCGTCAGGGTCACCTGGCCTTGCGGGGTTTCCAGTGCAGCCAGGTCGATCTCTTGACGGTCGATCACCAGGAAAGGGTTGCGTGCGGCCTGCCAGTGCCACAGCGGTGAAGGGGCCGTGGCCTGCACGGCCCAGCCCACGATGCAGGCTGCCACGATCCAGACCAGGCCATGAGCGGTCAACCAGGCCAGGTGGCGCGGGGTGGGGCGGGACCAGGCGGGGCTCATGCCAGGCTCATGCGCAGGTGGTCACGCCAGGCGAGGTCTGTGCCTCGAGGTGGTGCAGCCACACCATGGCCTGTTCGCGGGTTTCGCCGCACATGTCCCGCGCGGGTTGCAGCGAGCCGCACACGGCCGGGCGTTCTGGCTGGCCGAACAAACGGCAGCGCAGGTCGGCGTCGAGCTGGGGGCAAGGCACCCCGGCCGGTTTGCCGTGGGGCAGGCCGGGCAGGGGGCTGCTGATCGATGGTGCGGTGCAGCATGCGGCACAGGCGGGGCGACAGTCCATGCGCTGCATTGTGCCGCGGCTGCGCAGCCCAGGGTTTCACGTGGAACCCCAGGCCGCGGGGTGGTGTGGCTCAGGCGGCGTTGGCAACAGCCCCCGCTGGCTGGCGTGGTTGGCGGTGCGCCTGGCGACGCACGGCCAGGCTGGCCAGGCCCAGGGCCATCAGGGCCCAGGTGCTGGGCTCGGGCACCGCGCTCAAGGTGCCCACCACGATGCCTGGTTCGCGGAAGGCCATGGCGCTGTCGACCAGGGTGAGCTTGCCGCTGCTGTCGGCGCGGAAGTGCGCCCAGCCGAAGGACGTGCGGTTTGACAAGGTGGCCCAACTGAAGCCTGGGTCTGTGGCGCTGCTGGTGGCGGCGCCCAGGTAGAAGTCGGTGCCGACCACCGCGGTGGTTTGGCCATTCTGCAATGAGGGCTTGAATCGGTTGTCGATCACCGCACCGGGTTGTGTGACCCACACCTCCGAGCCTTCGTCCACATTGAATGTCTTGTAGGTCAAAGTCCCTGCACTGGGGTCGTAGTCGAAAAAGGTGCCCGTGTAGTCACCACCCACGGTCTGGTCCACCAGCACTGAAAAGTTGCCAAACTGGCCCGCTGGGTCTTGTGTGAAACGCCAGTGGCCGGCTTCGACCACGGCGTGGGCCGACAGGTGAGCGGCCGCGAGGGCCAGGGTGCAGGCCGCGGCTTTGGCCGTGCGCCAGGTGGCTGGATGGGGCATGGAGGCTCCTTGAAGGTTTGTTGGTGCAGGTATTTTGCTCACACCCTGGTGGTTCCTGGGCTCCGGTGTTTCACCAACGCCCTGCCCGCGGACATGGGCTTGGCACCCGGGCCCCACCTCCCGGATAATCCAGCCCTTCACGTGTTGCCAGCCGGCGCGACCCCACCCTGGGGCCGCGCCTTTTGGCTTTGGCACATTGAGTGCCCTGGATGTTCGCCATGCTTTATCCGCAAGAGTTTGATGTGATCGTGGTCGGTGGTGGCCATGCCGGCACGGAGGCCGCGCTGGCCGCCGCGCGCATGGGCTGCGCCACGCTGCTGCTCAGCCACAACATCGAGACCCTGGGGCAGATGAGCTGCAACCCCAGCATTGGCGGCATTGGCAAGGGCCACCTGGTCAAAGAGGTCGACGCCCTGGGCGGCGCCATGGGCCTGGCCACCGACGAGGCCGGCATCCAGTTCCGCATCCTCAACAGCAGCAAGGGCCCGGCCGTGCGGGCCACCCGCGCCCAGGCCGACCGCATCCTGTACAAGGCCGCCATCCGTCACCGCCTGGAAAACCAGCCCAACCTGTGGGTGTTCCAGCAGGCCGTGGACGACCTGATGGTGGAGGGCGATGGCGCCGGTGCGCGCGTGGTGGGCGCCATCACCCAGGTGGGCATTCGCTTCCGCGCCCGCACCGTGGTGCTGACCGCGGGCACCTTCCTCGATGGCAAGATCCACGTGGGCCTGAACAATTACAGTGCGGGCCGCGCCGGCGACCCGCCAGCCGTGAGCCTGTCGGGCCGCCTGAAAGAGCTGAAGCTGCCGCAAGGCCGCCTGAAAACCGGCACCCCGCCGCGCATCGACGGCCGCAGCATCGACTTCTCGAAACTCACCGAGCAACCTGGTGATGGGGTGCCCCTGGTCGGGGGTTGGGGCGAGCCCGGCGCACCGCTGTCGGCCCCCACGGGCGCTGACGTGCCCGTGTTCAGCTTTTTGGGCACGCCCCAGATGCACCCTCGCCAGCTGCCGTGCTGGATCACGCACACCAACCAGCACACGCACGACATCATCCGTTCGGGCTTTGACCGCAGCCCCATGTTCACCGGTGTGATCGAAGGGGTGGGGCCGCGCTACTGCCCCAGCATCGAAGACAAGATCAACCGATTCGCCGACAAGGATTCGCACCAGATCTTCCTGGAGCCCGAGGGCCTGACCACCAACGAGTTCTACCCCAACGGCATCAGCACCTCGCTGCCGTTTGACATCCAGCTCAGCGCGCTGCGCAGCATGCCCGGCCTGGAGAACGCCTACATCTTGCGGCCCGGCTACGCCATCGAGTACGACTACTTTGACCCGCGCGAGCTCAAGAGCACCTTCGAGACCAAGGCCATCGGCGGCCTGTTTTTCGCAGGGCAGATCAACGGCACCACGGGCTACGAAGAAGCGGCCGCCCAAGGCCTGTACGCCGGGGTGAACGCCGCCCTGCAGGCCCAGGGCAAAGACGCCTTCACCCTGCGCCGTGATCAGGCCTACCTGGGCGTGCTGGTCGATGACCTGATCACCAAGGGTGTCTCTGAGCCGTACCGCATGTTCACCAGCCGTGCCGAGTTCCGCCTGCAGCTGCGCGAAGACAACGCCGACATGCGGCTGACTGAACTCGGCCGTGGCATTGGCCTGGTGTGCGACACCCGTTGGGACGCTTTCAACCGAAAGCGCGACGCTGTTTCACGTGAAACAGAGCGCCTGCGCAGCACCTGGGTGCGCCCCGCCACCTTGCCACCTGCCGACGCCGAGCGCCTGGTGGGCAAGGCACTGGAGCATGAATACAGCCTGGCCGACCTGCTGCGCCGGCCGCAGGTGGTGTTCGACACCCTGGCCGAGGTGGCGGCCATTGCCCAGGCAGAGCAGGCCCGACTGCGTGGGGATCGGGGCAACGGGGACGACATGACCCTGCCAGTCAGCCGCGCCAGCTTGCGCGCCGAACTGGGCGAGGCCCTGGGCGATGCCGTGATCGAGCAGGTCGAGATCAGCATCAAGTACGCCGGCTACATCGACAAGCAGAACGAAGAGGTGCAGCGTGCCGCGGCCTACGAGCACCTGCGCCTGCCCGACGAGCTGGACTATGCCCAGGTCTCGGCCCTGAGCCACGAGGTGCGGCAGAAGCTGTCGCGCCACCGCCCCGAAACGCTGGGCCAGGCCTCGCGCATTTCGGGTGTGACCCCTGCGGCCATTTCGCTGCTGCTGATCCACCTGAAGAAGGGGCGGTTCAAAGGCTTTGCCGATGCTCAGCGCGACACGGCCAGCGCTGCCAGCACCACCGAAGGGGAGGCCGCATGAGCCGCCCCAACCACCTGAAGGGCCAGCGTGGGGCGCCCCGTGCTGCGGCGGGCCATGCCGCCCGCGCGGCGGCACCCGCTCCGCGGCCTGTGCCCAAACCCAAGCCGGCCCCCCACTGGAGCGCCGAGCAATGGCGGCCCGCCGTGGCCCGCACCGTGCAGGCCTGCGGCCTGACCCTGAGCGACGCGCAGCTGGCCCAGCTGGTGCGCTACATGGGCCTGCTGCAGGAGTGGAACGCCACCTACAACCTCACGGCCCTGCGTGATCCGGCCGACATGCTGAGCCACCACCTGGCCGACTGTCTGGTGGTGGTGCCCAGGCTTCAAAACGCGCTGGCCGAGCGGGGCTGGCCCCAGGGCGATGCGCCCGTGCGTGTGCTGGATGTGGGCAGTGGGGGCGGTCTGCCCGGCGTGGTGCTGGCCATTTGCTGCCCCGAGTTGCAGGTCACCTGCATCGACACGGTGGGCAAGAAGGCGGCCTTTGTGCGCCAGGTGGCGGCCGAGCTGGCCTTGCCCATCACCCGGGGTGTGCACCGCCTGAAGGCCGAGCACAACCGGGTGGAGTTGCTGCAAGGCGTGTACGAGGTGATCACTTCCCGTGCTTTTGCTTCATTGGTTGACTTCACCGAGTGGACGAAGCACCTGCTGCCTGCCCATGGTGTGTGGATGGCCATGAAGGGTGTGCCGCCCGAGGCCGACGAGCAGGCTGCCCTGCAGCCTGTGGCCGACGTGTTTCACGTGGAACACCTGCAGGTGCCCGGTCTGGGCGAGGCCCAGCGCTGCATCGTGTGGATGCGTGCGGGCACCTGATGCCTCCCGTCTGAGTCTTGCCACCCGAGGCATCGCGGGGCCTCGTCAAGGCGCTGAGACCTCGCCTTTCAGCAACCTTTCGCGCACTTGTGCAGGCGTCTGCCCATGCCAGGCGCGGCAAGCCCGGGCCAGGTTGGCCACCGTGCTGTAACCCAGGCGCTGGGCCACATCCTGCAAGGGCAGGGTGGCTTCGCCCAAGAGGGCCTCGGCATGGGCCTGCTGGGCGGCCAGCAGCATGGCCCGGTAGCTGGTGCCCCGTGCGGCCAGCTGCCGAGACAGGCTGCGCACGGGCATGCCCAGGCGTTCGGCCAACACGGCTTGCGACGGGAAGCCGCGCAAGCTGGGCACCAGCCAGGCCTGCACCTGCGCCAGCCAGGGGTCATCGGGCGTGGCTGGCTGGGCCAACTGCAATTCCTTCAACTCGGCCAGTTCGGCCTCGCAGGCTTGCACCGACCATTGCGCGGCTGTGCGGTCTCCCTGAGCCAGGGGCACGTCCAGCCACCGCGCGGGCAGACGCAATTCGTTGAGCGGCGCGTCGAACACACAGCGGGGCAGGCGAGCCGCGTAACGCGCATGCCAAGGGGGCTCCGGGAAGGCAAAGTGCAGGCTGACGTCCTTCCGGCAGTCGGGCAGCAGCTGGGTCAGCAGCACATGGCTGCTCACCAGCACCATCTCTGCCGACATGCGGTACAGGTCGGTGCGCGGCACACGCTCGTGCAGCATCACCCGCACTTCGGGCTGCGCGCCGGCGCCGTGTGCGGGAGCATCGCCCTGCACCGCCACCTCCACTTCCCACGCCGCCAGGCGCAAGCCTGCACCGAAACGCTCGGCAAAGGCCAGGGCCGTGCGCAAGGTGGTCTGGGCCATGTAGCCAAAGCCCACCGCGCCATGGCTGGTCAGCTGGGCCTGCAGGCCAAACTCGCAGCCCAGCCCAGGCTCACCCGTCAGGGCCATGGCGCGGCGGCACAACTCGGCAAATTGAGGGCGCATGGGCATGCGGGCCTGGGGTTCGTGCCGCCAGGCCAGGGGGAAGTCCAGCCCACGCAGCAAGGTGGTGGCGGGCACACCCCGCGCTTCGGCCAGGCGCAGCATCAGGTCGACGTAGGTGGCCGAGACGCTGGCCTGCGGCGTGGCGTGTCCCTGGGGTGGGGCGGCCTCTTTCATGCGATCACCCCACGGGTGTCGAGGTGCCGTTGGTTTGCAGGGCCGCAGGAAGGCCCCTCTTCGGCCCGCTGGGCGCCTCGGCGCAGCGCGTCAGGGCCTGACCCTGTCCAGCCCTGGAAGGCGCTGCAAAAGGCGCTGGTGGACCGGTAGCCCAGGCGCGTGGCCACCGCAGACACGCGCAGGCCTGGCACCTGCAGCAAGGCCAAGGCGTCGCGTTGCCGGGCCTGCTTGAGCAAGGCCTGGAAATTCCAGCCGCTGTGTTGCAGCATGCGTGACAGGGTGCGCACCGACATGCCCAGCCGCATGGCCACCTCGCTGGCCGACAGGTAGCCGGTGTCCGAGGCGGCCAGCAGGGCCTGGGTCTGGCGCAGCACGCGCAGTTCCGGGGTTTCGCCCAGCCGGGCCAATTCGTCCACGCAGGCTTGCTCGGCCCAGCGGGCTGCCGCCACATTGGCCTGCGGCAGGGGCTGCCGCATCAGCCGTTGCGGCAGGCACAGGGCCGCGAAAGGCTGCATGAACTGGCAGGGGGGCAGGCGGTCGGCGTGGCGTGTGTGCCAGGGGGGCTCGGGGCCCTCGAAGTGCAGCTGCATCTCCGCCTTGCTGCCGGGCAGCACATGGTCGAGCAAGGTGACCATGCCCGTCAGCAGGTGGCGTGCAGCGTGCTCGCGCAGGGCCGCGGGCCGAGGAGGGGTCAGCGATTCGCTCAGTCGCAACTGCGTGAACGCCCCTGCGCAGGCCCCATGGCCCTGTGCGCTGCCTGGCAGCACCGCGCCCTGTGTCATCTCCACCTGGTGCAGCAGCCAGCCTGCCGTGCGCAGGGGCCCGCCGAACCGCACCCCGAACATCAGGGCATCGCCCAGCGTGGCCTGCGACAGCATGCCGAAGGCCAGCGTGCCATGGCTGGCCGGGCTGGCGCGCAAGCCCAGCAGGTAGCCCAGCCCAGGCTCACCGCACTGGGCCAGGGCGCGCGCATTCAGGGCGGTGTAGTCGGCCAGCGGCACACGGGCTTGGGGGTCTTGCAGCAGCCGCGCGTCCAGCCCCAACTCGGCCCACAGGGCCGCACCGGAGCCCCCCAGGGCATCGACCAGGTCGAGCAGTTGGCAGGCATAACCCACCGGGACGGCGGGGTGTGGCGGTGCCCGGTGATGCAGGGGGCTGGGCATGGCAAGGGCGAAGGCGAGGGGACAACCAGTGACAAGCGCGAGATCGGAAAACTAGCACAGGCGCCTGCCGCACGGGGGGGCAGAGGGCCCTGCAGACATCGGGCTAACCCTGGCCAAGGGCGCCGTCGGGCACCCGTGTTTGCGGGGTGTGGCCAGAAATGATTCCGTGGTGTCCGATGCCCGGATGCGGCGCTCCAGCGGCGCTTCACACAATGGGTCACATCCAAGAACACCAGGGAGGGTTTCGCGATGCCCCAGGTCCATGCCGTTTGGCCCCGTCATGCCATGACACGTGCCTCTGCGCTTTGCCTGGCTGTGGCCCTGGCATGTGCAGGCCACGCTGCACATGCCCAGCGCACTTACACCGTCACCACCCTCGACGGGGCCTTCGACAAGGCGGTGCAGCTCGACCCTGCGAACCGCGCACAGGGCAACCGTTCTCGCTACTCGCTCAAAGGCCCTGAAGGCCAGCTCAGCCCCACCGGCGGCTATGTCGCCCGCAGCGCCAGCTGGGCGGCCAGCACCGCCACGGCCCAGCAACCGGTCAGCGCCTTCGCGCTGGCCTCGCAATGGGCCACCTTGAAGGTCAGCGACAACGGCCAGTGGCTGGCCCTGAAAGACACCAACAACCGCACCTTTGGCCGCAGCCAGAGCGGCCGCGCCAGGGCCCTGGCTTCGGGGCAGGGCTTTTCGCCCAACTACAGGGTCTGGGCCATCAACAACATCGGCGACATGGTGGGCCACACCGGCGCGGTCAACAGCGCTTACCAGGGCGCCTATGAGGCCCTGTGGTGGCAGAACGGCGTGTCGCAGGTGCTGCCCGTGGCGCCCGGTGTGGGCGGCTGGGCGCTGGACATCAACAACCTGGGCCACATTGGTGGGGCCATCCAGATCCTGTCGGGCACCTCGCCCAACGACACCCAGGCCCCGCTGGTGGCCCGTGCTGCGGTGTGGAAGGCCGGTGCCCTGAGCTGGGTGGCCGACCCTGCCGTGTTCGGTGCGCCTTCGCGCGTGTTGCACATCAACGATGCCGGCACCCTGGTGGTCGAAGGTCAGCAAGACGGCTGGACCACGCTGTTCCAGGTCAGCCCCGCCGGGCAGGTGCAAGCCCTCACGCAGCGCCAAACCGCCCCCTACCCACACGACATGAACGCTGCCGGTGTGGTGGTCGGGCAGGCCGGCAACCGTGCCGTGATGTGGGTTCAGGGCCAGCAGATCGACCTGGCCCAGCACCTGGCGGCCAAGGGCGTCAGTGCTGTGGCGTCCTGGCGCCTGATGTCTGTGCTCGACATCAACGATCAAGGCTCCATGGTGGTGCTCTATGCCTTGCCGGGGGATGCATTCGGGGTCGAGCGCAAGGCCCGTTTCACGGCCGTGCCCTGAAAGGACTCCCTCCCATGGTCACCTCCTCCCGCTCTCCTGTGGTCAGCGCCTGTGTCTGGCTGATCGCCTCGCCACTGCTCGCCCAAGCGCAGCAGGCCGATCCAGGGCCCGCACCCGCCGCGTACAGCGTCGATGTGCTGCAGTTCGAGCGCACGCCGGGCGCGCCCTTGGCCATTCCCCTGGTGCTGGACAACCAGCACGTGGCCCACGGCAACACCGCCCGGTTTTCACTGGGCGGCTTCCTGGTGGCTTCTCTGCGGCAACCTGCAGACATCTACGAGTACCGTAGCGCCATCTGGCCGGTGCCCACCGCCGTCAGCAGCAGCCTGACCAACCCCGTCGGGACGGCCGTCAAAGCCCGCTTTGTGCTCAACAGCACCATGGGCACCCGCGCCGTCAGTGCAGACGGCCAGTGGCTGGCACTGTCCAACGCCAGTGACGACCCCTACCGCGCACAGGGCGGCAGCATCAAGGCCTTGCCCGTGCCGCGCGGCGCCCGCATGGAACTGTCCGACGTGAACAACCAGGGCGTTGTGGTGGGCGCCAGACGAGAGCCCATCACCGAACGTGACACCGTGCCCAAGCCGGGCGCATGGCTGGCCGGCCAGTGGCAGGACCTGCCGTGCGGCAACTGCGCCTACGGCCGTGCACAGACCGTGAACAACCTGGGCGTGGTGGGCGGCTGGGTGACCACGACGGGTGCCCAGCGGCTGACACTGGCCACCCGCTGGGAGGGTGGGCGCGTGGTCTGGCAGGGCGACCCCGCGGTGCTGGGGAGCGCGGCCGAGGTGGTGGCGCTCAATGACGCTGGACAGGCCTTGGTGCAATCGGCCCAACAGGCCAGTGTGGTGTTGCCCGACGGGCAGACCGTCGTGCGCTTGTCGCCGGGTGCCACCCAGGTGCGGGTGTCTGACCTGAACGCCAACGGCACGGTGGTGGGCTCTGTCGACGGCGCCGCCACCCTCTGGCGCCCGGTGCCGGGCAACTCGGGCGCCTGGCAGGCCGAAGCCCTGGCCGCCCACCTGGCCGCTCGCGGCGTGAGCACACCTGCGGGCTGGCAATGGACCCATGTGGAGTCCATCAACCAGGC
This sequence comes from Aquabacterium lacunae, assembly GCF_004310865.1. Classification (GTDB taxonomy): domain Bacteria; phylum Pseudomonadota; class Gammaproteobacteria; order Burkholderiales; family Burkholderiaceae_C; genus Aquabacterium; species Aquabacterium lacunae. The sequence goes on along the minus strand of NZ_SIXI01000007.1, from coordinate 99,359 downwards.
GGGCGCACTGCTGGTGCGTTACCGCCTGGCGGGTGATGCCGATTACGACGTGCGCATGGCACGCCTGATCCCCCGGCCCTGATCAAGGCTCCACGCGCGGCTGCCCATTGAGCTGGTGCCGCAGCGTCGAGATTTCCTGGTACACCGCTTTGCGCACCCGCTGGATGCCGCCCAGCGGCCGGTGCTCGGCGATGCTGTGCCACGGCGTGAACGAGCGCACCTCGCAGGCTTCGCCCTGCTCGGCCTGTTGCGCCGGGATGTCGATGCGGGCCACCTTGACGAAGGGCGAATCGCTTTCCTTCCACTCGGCGGTGGCGTCTTCGATCGGCATCTTGCTGGGCTGGGTGCGCAGTTGCACGCTGAAATCGAAGCAGGCGGCCCGCTCGTCCAGCGTGGCCTGCAGGTTCTGGCGCAGCAGGTCGGGGCCGGTGGCCGTGTCCTTGAACACCGCACCCGCGCACGGCGTGGCCGACACCTTCATCTGCTGCGTGCCCAGCTTGTTGGGCGTGGGGCTGAAGTAGCGCACGTTCAAGGGGTTGCTCACCTTCTGGCCCTGGATGCGCAGCAGCGTGGCGCCTTCGTTGAAAGCCCGCCAGGTCAGCCAGCCGGCCAGGCTCAGGGCCCCACCGTCGATGGCTTTCTGGAAGCTCACGTACTCCTTGGCGTTCTTCACGAAGAACACGTTGCTGTTCATCAGCAGGAAATCCTGCGTGCTGGCCTGGGCCTCGTCTTCCAGCAGCTTGGGGCCCGGCACGCCCATGATCTTGACCGCCATGCCGCGGGCGTCACCTTTGGTGTCGTCCACATTCTGGCTGCCGTTGGAATAGCGGATCACGGCGTCATAGGCCGCAGGGCGTGCGAACAGGCCCTGGGCGACCGCCGTGGGCAACTGCGGCAGCACCGTGAAGCGCGCCTGCACGCAGCCATGGGCCTTGCGGTGGGCATCGCGGAAAGCGCGGCCTTCTTCTGCGGCCTTTTTCTGCACCGAGGCTTTCAGCGCGCTGGTCACGAAGGCGATCGAGGCGGCCTCGTCGGCCGGGATCACTTCGCCGTCGGCGTTCGGCGCGGGTGCGGTGGCGGCGCAGGCCGACAACGAAGCAACGGCGCTCAAGGCGCACACAGCGCGGGCCAGTGCGGCCTGGGCCTGGCGTGCTGGGAAGGAGGTTCCTGACATGGTGGGGTGAGTGGTTGGTTGGGTGGTTTGCTGTGGCGGCCATCTTCGCGGCCCGGCGTGAGGGGGCGCACAAGGGGCAACCCTTGCGGAACGGCCGTTCTGAGGCTTCGGGGCGTCGTTTGCCGAAAATGAGTGCGCATCTGTCCTGAATTCGACAGGTGAGTTCACATCTTGTTACGGACCCCTGTGTTTTTGAGCGGTCCAAGGGTGTGAGAAGCGGACGCCGCGCGCCGCGGTGAATGGCTCAGTCACCAACGAGGCGAAGAGTCAATGGCGAAAACAAGCCGTACACAAAGAATCCATGTGGTTTTTAAATACACGGAAGGTATGGATGCAGCCTGAAGCGTCAGGCTGCCACGGCGCGTCCATCGTTTGTCGATGTTTTGCCTGATTCAGGTGCTTTTTGTCAGCCGAAGCCATCTGTTCAGGGCTTGTTGATGTGACGCGTTGCATGTACCGTGCAGTCTCATTGAAAACTTCACGGTCACCACCATGCCTGCCACCCTCAGCCTTCCTCGCCAGGTCGCCCGCGGCGCCCTGATCTCTGCTGTTTTCGCCCTGGCCTCGGTGGCCGCCACGGCACAGGCTGCGCCGCTGCCACCGCTGAAATCGGTGGGCGCCGGCAAGGTCGACCTGAACCGCTACCAGGGCCGCTGGTACCAGATCGCCTACTACCCCAACACCTTCCAGAAGCAGTGCGTGGCTGGCACCACCGCCGACTACGTGCTGCAAAGCAATGGCACCGTGCAGGTGACCAACCAGTGCCGCAAGGCCGATGGCACTTTGAGCAAGGCCGTGGGCGCTGCGCGCGTCACGCCGCCCAAGATCCTGGGCGTGCCGGTGGCCAAGGGCACCGACACCTCCAAGCTGGAGGTGCGCTTCGCCCCCGCCGCGCTGTCCTTCATCAATGCCGTGTGGGCCCCGTACTGGGTGATCCAGCTGGCCGACGACTACCGCTATGCCGTGATCGGTGAGCCCAACCGCGAGTTCCTGTGGATCCTGTCGCGCACGCCGCAGCTCGACCCGCAAGACCGCGCCATCATCAGCGGCCTGCTGCAGCAACAAGGCTACGACCCGCTCAAGCTGCAGGAAGAACCTCAGCCCTGAGGGGTGCCGCGCGGCGTGCGGCATGGATAATCAATTCCATGCCGCACATCTTCTGCATTGCCAACCAAAAGGGTGGGGTGGGCAAGACCACCACCACCGTCAACCTCGCCGCGGGGCTGGCCCTGGTCGGCCAGCGCGTGCTGATCGTTGACCTGGACCCCCAAGGCAATGCCACCATGGGCTCGGGCGTCGACAAACGCCAGCTTGAGCACAGCGTGTACGACGTGCTGCTGGAGTCTCTGTCGGTGCGGGAGGCACGCCAACCCAGCCCCAAGGGTGGATACGACGTGCTCGGCGCCAACCGCGAGTTGTCAGGCGCCGAAATCGAGCTGGTCACGCTGGAGCGGCGCGACCGACGTCTCAAGACAGCCCTTGAGGCCTGTGCGGCCGATTACGACTTCGTGCTGATCGACTGCCCCCCGTCGCTCAGCCTGCTCACGCTCAATGGCCTGACCTGCGCGCACGGCGTGATCGTGCCCATGCAGTGCGAATACTTCGCCCTGGAAGGCCTGACCGACCTGGTCAACACCGTCAAGCAGGTGCACGCCAACCTCAACCGCGAGTTGCAGCTCATTGGCCTGCTGCGCGTGATGTTCGACCCTCGCGTCACCCTGCAGCAGCAGGTGTCCGACCAGCTCAAGGCGCACTTTGGCGACAAGGTGTTCAACACCGTGATCCCGCGCAACGTGCGGCTGGCCGAAGCGCCCAGCCATGGCATGCCGGGCGTGGTCTATGACAAATCGAGCAAGGGCGCGCAGGCCTTCATCGAGTTCGCGCGCGAGCTGGTGGCGCGGGTCAGCGCCGCAGGCAAGGGCCTGAAGGCCACCAAGGCCTGATCACGGCCTGAATCAAGGCCGGCGCAGGTAGATGGCCTTGTCCAGCCGCGTGGGAAAGCCCTCGGCGTCCAGCGGGCCGTCGTCATCGCCCTCCTGGAAGGTGTCGCCGTCAGACACCAGCAGCGTTTTCAGCAGGTTGGTGGTGCCGTCGGCCGTGTAGGTGGCCCGGTCGGCCAGGCGGTTGCCCACGCGCACCTGCCCGCTCATGCGCATCACGCGCACATCGGGTTCGTCGTTCATGGGCTGGCTGGCGCCCTTGCACTTGGGGTCGGCGTACTCGTGCAGCGCGGTGCTGATGCGCAGGTGGTCTTCGCCGGTGGCCCGGGAGATGTCCATCACGTGGCGGTAGAACTTGCCACTGGCCGGCACGCACTCCTTGCTCACCCAGGTGCCCAGGTACACGTCAGAGGCCGTGACGGTGTCGGCTGCCTGCGCAACAGGCAAAACAGCCATCAGAGACAGCAGGGACAACCGGGCGGTGTGGGCAAAAACTCGCATGGTGGAAGTGTGGACCAAGGCGCGCCCAGTGTTGCGGCAAATGTCGCTTTCAGCACCCCCCTGATCTGGTGCGGTGCAGCATTGCTGCGACGCATGGTCAGGGGGGCGAAGCGATCACTGCTTGTCGAAGATCTCGTCGTCCGACGTGTCGAAATTGTTGGGGAAGCCGTCTGTGTCCGTCGCCCCACGTTCGTCGCCAACACGCAGGACCTTGCCATCGGTGTACGACACCGATTTCGCGGTGGCGCCGTTCAGGTTGGTGTACGTGGTCTTGTCGGCTGTCACGCCCTCCACCGTCTTGGTGCCCACGATGGTGTTGACGAACGAAAACGCATCGCCTTGGACTGCGGTGCCGGTGCCGGTGCAGGTGTTGGTGCTGTATTGATAGATCTGGAAGTCAACCTGGTAGACCTTGTCGCCCTTCTTGGTGATGACGATGCTGTCTTTGAAAAAGCCGCCTTGTCCGGTGTAGCAAAGACGGCTTTTCCAGGTGCCCACATAGGGGTCAGCCGTGCCATTCGATGCCTGGCCTGCGCTGTCACCACCACCACCGCAAGCCGACAAGGCCGCAGCCACCGCCAAACCCATGGCGCCCATGGCGCGCTTGAACTGCTGATTCATGCTCACAATCGTCTCCGAGATACATTGGTTCACAAAAGAGCCTGCAGTGTGATGCAGTCCGTTGGGCATTCGATTCCCCCGCAAGGGTGGAATGGCTGGCAGGGACACCCCCTAAACAAGCGACAATCCCCCCATGGCGACCAAGAAACCCAAAGGCCTGGGCATGGGCCTGGAGGCCCTGCTGGGCCCCAAAGTCAGCGATGCTCCTGCGGCGGCCGATGGCACGCCCACCACCTTGCGGCTTGACCTCATGCAGGCCGGCAAGTACCAGCCGCGCACGCGCATGGACGAGGGCTCGCTGTACGAGCTGGCCGAGAGCATCAAGTCCCAGGGCATCATGCAGCCCATCCTGGTGCGCCCCATTGGCGAGGGTCGCTACGAGATCATCGCCGGTGAGCGCCGCTCGCGTGCGGCCCGCATCGCCGGGCTGACCGAGGTGCCGGTGCTGGTCAAGGCCGTGCCCGACGAGGCCGCCGCCGTGATGGCCCTGATCGAAAACATCCAGCGAGAAGACCTCAACCCGCTGGAAGAAGCCCAGGGCCTGCAGCGCCTCACGCAGGAGTTCGGCCTCACGCACGAACAGGCCGCGCAAAGCGTGGGCCGCTCGCGCAGCGCTGCCAGCAACCTGCTGCGCCTGCTGAACCTGGCCGAGCCCGTGCAGGGCATGCTCATGGCGGGCGACATCGACATGGGCCATGCCCGCTCGCTGCTGTCGCTGGACAAGGCCGTGCAGATCACCACCGCCCACGAGGTGGTGGCCCGCAAGCTGAACGTGCGCGAAACCGAAAAGCTGGTGGCCAAGGTGCAAGGGCAGGGCCGTCAGGCCCCGCTGCTGCGCGTCAAAGCCGACAAATCACGCGACGTGGTGCGCCTGGAAGAAGAGCTCTCCGACCTGCTGACCGCCCAGGTCGAGATCAACGTCAAGCGCCGCACCAAGCGCGGCGAGCAGGGCGAGGTGCTGATCCAGTTCGGCAGCCTCGACGAGCTCAACGGCATCATCGACAAGCTGCGCAGCGGCTCCAAGCCGCAGTAAGCGCTCACCAACCTTAACGGTTGCACACCCGCAAGCCGCCCATGCAGCGCTTCTGGCCCGCCCCCGCCCTGGGTGTCTGGTTGCTGGCCTGGGTGCTCAGCCGCACCCTGCACGACAGCGCAGCGCCCTGGTGGGCCGTGCTGGGCCTGCCCGCCTCGCTGGGCCTGGTGCTGGCCCAGTGGCCGCAGGTGGCCGGCACCCGCTGGCGCGCGGTGTTCGTGGCCGCGGGCTTTCCGGTGTCGGCGCTGCTGGTGGGCGGGCACCTGGCCCAGGGCATGCCCGCCTGGGGCTGGCTGGTGCCCTTGGGCCTGCTGCTGCTGGCCTACCCTGTGCGCGCCTGGCGCGATGCGCCGCTGTTCCCCACCCCGCCCGACGCGCTGCAAGGCCTGCCCGCCCATGCACCACTGCATTTCGGCGCTGCCGTGCTCGATGCCGGCTGTGGCCTGGGCGATGGCCTGATCGCGCTGCGCCGCGCCTACCCCGACACCCGCCTGCACGGCACCGAATGGAGCTGGCCCCTGGCCCTGGCCTGCAAGCTGCGCTGCCCCTGGGCCACCGTGCAGCGCGGCGACATGTGGGCCCAGGGCTGGCAAAGCTTCGACATGGTGTACCTGTTCCAGCGCCCTGAAACCATGCCCGGGGCCGTGGCCAAGGCCCGCGCCGAGATGCGCCCCGGCACCTGGCTGGTCAGCCTCGAATTCGAGGCCCGGCAGCCTGATGGCAGCGCCCTGCCGCCCACGGCCCGCATCACCTTGCCCGGGGGGCGTCCGGTCTGGCTGTATCGCTGGTGAAGCCCTACACTCAGGGCTTACCCGAAAAACACCACATGTCCACCACCGCTTTCACGCCCGACGAGTTCCGGGCTGCCATGGGGCAATTTGCCACGGGCGTCACCATCGTCACGGCCATGGATGCCGACGGCCACAAGGTGGGCCTGACCGCCAACTCTTTCAACTCGGTGTCCCTCGACCCGCCGCTGGTGCTCTGGAGCCTGTCCAAGCAGTCGTCCTCCATGCCTGCGCTGCGCGGCGCCAAAGCCTGGGCCGTCAACGTGCTGGCCGCTGACCAGCGCCTGCTGGCCGAGCGCTTTGCCCGCAAGGGGGTGGACCGCTTCGAGGGCGTGAACTGGAAGGCCGGCCTCAGTGGCGCGCCCATCATCCAGGGCGCCGTGGCCACCTTCGAGTGCGAACCCCGCAGCCACCACGACGAAGGCGATCACATCATCTTCGTGGGCAAGGTGCTGCATTGCAGCCGTCGCCTGGGGGCCTTGCCCCTGGTCTACCACGGCGGCCGCTTCTTCACCGACCTGTCGTTGTGACCGGCGCGGCCACGTGGCTGTCCAGCAGGTGCAGCAGCTTGGCCACTTCCAGGGGCTTGGTCAGGTAGGTGGTGATGCCCCGCTCACGTGCAGCCCTGAGCTGGTCGGGCATGGCATCGGCCGACAACCCTGCCTTCGGGATGCCCGCGGTGTGCGCGTGTTGCGCCAGGCGGTCGGCCACATCCAGCCCGTTCATGTCGCCCAGGTGCATGTCCAGCAGCAGCAGGTCGGGCGGCTGAGTCAGGGCCATGGTGATCGCCTCGGCGCCATTGAGCGCCACCTCCAGCCGCCATTGCGGCCGCATGCGCAGCACCTGCCGCACCAGCTCCACATTCACCGGGTTGTCTTCGGCGTAGAGCAGACGCCAGGGCCGGTTGGTTTCACCCGCGTTCGTGGCGGGCACACCGGGCAGCAAGGCCCCACGGGCAGTGCCAGGGGTGCTGGTGGCGCCGTCAGCCGCCGTCGACAGTGTGCTGGCCGCCGCCCAGGGCAGGACCACGCGGAACACCGACCCCTGCCCTTGCACACTGCTGACCTCGATGCGGCCGTTCATCAGGCCCAGCAAGCGCTTGACGATGACCAGGCCAATGCCTGTGCCCTCCACCCCGCTGCGCTCGGCGCCCAGGCGGTTGAAAGGCTCGAACAGGTGGGCCTGCTGCTCGGGGCTCAGGCCTGCTCCCGTGTCATGGACGGAAAAGACCACCTGTGGCTTGAGCACCTGCACCTCGATGTGCACCCGCCCGTTGGGCCGGTTGTACTTGATGGCGTTGCTCAGCAGGTTCACCAGCACCTGGCGCAGGCGCACATGGTCGGCGCGCACATGCACCTTGTCGTCGATGTCCTGGGCATGCAGCAGCAGGTTGCGCGCCTGGGCCTGGTGCTGTACCAGGGCCAGGGCCTCCTGCACGGCACTGCGCACGCGCAGTGGCTCCAGCGACAGTGGCAGGCTGCCGGCCTCGATGCGTGACAGGTCGAGCACATCGGTCAGCATGGCCAGCAGGTGGGCACCAGCCTGTTCGATGTACTGCACCTTCTGGCGCTGCGGCTCGTTCAGGGTGTGGCGGGGGTCGACCCGCAGCAGCTGCGCAAAGCCCAGCATGGCGTTCAGCGGCGTGCGCAGCTCGTGGCTCATGCGCGAAAGGAACTCGGTCTTGGCCTTGCTGGCCCGCTCCGCAGCCTGCGCACTCAGGATGGCTTCCTGGTACTGGCGCCGCTGGCTGATGTCTTCAATGACCGTGACGAAGTGCTTGGCTCGGCCCTGGTCGTCGCGCACCAGGGCCACGGTCAGCTGCACCCACACGAAGTCTCCGCCTGGCGCCAGGTAGCGCTTTTCCAGGGTGTAGCGGTCGTGCTGGCCCTGCAGCATGGCCTGGCTCATGGCCTGGCTCACGGCTTGTTCGTCGGGGTGGGTCAGCTCGTGCACGTTCAGGCCGACCATGCTGTCGCGGCTGCGTCGGCAGATGTCGGCAAAACGCTGGTTCACGTCCAGCAGCGTGCCGTCGATGGCCACGCGGCCAATGCCCACGCCGGCCACCTCGAACAGCTGCTGGTAATCGGCGTGGCTGCGGGCCAGCGCGTCATGGGTGCGGTGCGGCGTGCGGCTCCAGGCATGCAGGGCCACCCCCAGCCACGCCAGAGCCGGGCGCAAAGCCTGGTGCAGGGCCTCGGGGGCCAGTTCAACGGCGGGCTGCGCCAGGCCCAGCAAGGCCACCACCCGTTTGCCCTGGGCCACAGGCAGCCACAGGGTGGGGCGGGGGCCGTCCAGCAGCTCGCGCAGCGCCGGGTGGTCAAAGCCTTCTGCGCTCAGGCGGTCGAGCAACAGGTGGCCTTGATCGGGCCACAGCAAGGGCAGCAAGGGTTGGGGGCAGCGGGGCAGGGTGATACCGCCGCCACTTGCGCAGCACCACAATGCCACCGGCGACAAGGCGTGCTCTTCGGGTGCGAGCAGGTGCAGCAGCGCCAGCTGGGTGCTGCGTGTGGTGTCGCGCAAGGCCGTCAGCGCCGAGGTGCGGCATGCATCGCCCAGACCCACATCGGTCAGGTCGAGTGCGCTGAGGTTCAGCAACAGATTCTGGAATTCGGCCGGGACCCGGTCAGACGATGCACTCGTCATGTTTCACTGCAATCCACCCTCACTTCGCCCGGCGAAGCCCGTCCTGCTGATGCTGACGGGGTGGACCGTCAGTGCCTGCCAATGTCGCACAAAGCACGAGGCAACAAAAGGGGGTTTCAAGGGGGGCTGCAGTGGCTTCAACCCATCACTTTGCGGGGTTGGGGGCTGGTTTCCGGGGGCTGGGTCACTTCGGTCCGGTTGCGCCCCGCCGCTTTGGCCCGGTACAGCGCCTGGTCGGCCCGTTCGATGCACACGTGCAGGGGCTCCGAGGTGTCGTAAGCCGTCAACCCGGCTGAAAACGTGGGCTTGAGCTCGGGCATGTTGGGCACCAGGGCCGTGCGGGCCAGCAGGTCACGCAGCCGTTCCAGGCCGATGTTGGCCTGGTTGGTCTGCGTGTCGTTCAGCAGCACCAGGAACTCTTCACCGCCCCAGCGCGCCAGCACATCGGTCTCGCGCAGCACCGACTCGGCCACCTGGGCAAAGCCGCGCAGCACCTCGTCACCCACGCCATGGCCGTGCGTGTCATTGATGCGCTTGAAGTGGTCAATGTCCAGCAGCGCCAGGCAAAAGCGGTGGTGCCCGGTGCGTTCCAGCCGTTTCTGGTGCTGGGTCAGCACCTCCAGCATGTGGCGGCGGTTGTACAGGCCGGTCAACTCGTCGCGGGTGGCCAGTATCTGGATGCGCTGCAGCGCCACACTCAGCTCTTCCTTCTGTGCCTGGAGCTTGGCGCGCAGCGACGACAACTGGGCCGCCAGCGACGAGATGGTGGGCACGATGGCTGCCACCAGCACGAAGTGCGCCACTTCCAGTCGCAGCGGGTAGTACTCGGGCTCTGAGCGAACCTTCCAGGCGATCACGCCGCCCATGATCAACACGGTGTAGCCACCGGCCAGCCGTGCGTCACGGGCACGCATGTTGAAAATGCCGAACACCAGCACCAGCGCCAGCAGCATCATGGTCGAACCATGCACTGGCCCCGTGATCGCGTAGGCCCCAGAGATCACCGTGAGCGCGGCCATGATCTGCGGCAGCGTCAGGGCCGGGTCGGCAAAGCGTTTGTTCAAGCCAGAGCGCAGGATGGCGTACCAGATCATCACGTTCAGCAGGATCGCCGCCGAAAGTTCGGCCGCCTCGCGCCAGGCCATGAAGCCTGTCAGGCACGCGTATCCCATGAGCGCCACGCAGATCAGGTACACGCTGGCGGCCGTCAGCGAGCGGCTGATCCGCAATCGCTGTTTGGGATCGGTGCCGAGCAGCACGTCCCCGAACCGTCGGGTGAAAGATGTCATGGCGAGCGACGCAAGGCGGGGAGGGTGGGTCCACCAGACGCCGGTGCTCAGGTTTTCGGCATTCTGCACCGCGGGTTGAGGCCTGTTGCAAGGCTTCACACCCGCGCCAGGGGCCCTCTCACCATTCAAATCGATTGAACTGTGCGCACAAGCCCCTGCAACCTGCACGGGTGTCACCGGGCCTAACCTTTCTGGCAGGATGATCCACATCACAAAAAACACGAGCCGAGCCCCATGAACGCTGCCAACCCCGTCGCCAACCGCGAGGCACAACGCTACACCCTGCCAGCCATCGTGCTGCACTGGGTGCTGGGCCTGTCCATCCTGGGTGCCTTCGGCATGGGGCTTTACGTGCATGAACTGCCGTTTTCGCCCACCAAGCTCAAGCTGATCAACCTGCACAAGTGGGCGGGCATCACCATCTTGTTCCTGTCGGTGTTGCGCCTGCTGTGGCGCGTCACCCACCGCCCGCCCGCCCTGCCGACCGAGGTGCAACGCCACATGCCGGGCTGGCAAATGGCCGCCTTCCACGGCACCCACCACCTGATGTACCTGCTGTTCTTCATCGTGCCGCTGGCCGGTTGGGCCTACAGCTCGGCCAAAGGCTTCCCCATCGTGTGGTTCGGCGTGCTGCCGCTGCCCGATCTGGTCGCCAAGAATGAAGAGCTGGCCCAGGTGCTGCGCGAAGTTCACGAGTTGTCGGCTTTCGCCCTGGTGGGGCTGGCCCTGCTGCACATCGCCGCCGCACTGAAGCACCAGTTCATTGACCGTGACAGCCTCCTGGCGCGCATGCGCCCCGGTCGCGGCTGAGTCTTTCCGTTCAATTCCCGGAGCCCCTTCACATGCGAATCATTGCCCTGCTGGCCGCAGCCCTGCCCTTGGTGGGCCATGCCGCCACCCTGGTGCCGGCCGGCAGCGAAGTCACCTTCGTGGCCAAACAGATCGGCGTGCCGCTCGACGGCCGCTTCCGCAAGTTCGACGCCCAGATCGCGCTCGACCCCAAGCAACCGCAGGCGGGCAAGGTCAGCTTCGGCATCGATCTGGCCAGCGTGTCCATGGGCCCCGAGACCGACGCCGAGCTGCTCAAGCCCGAGTGGTTCGGCACCGCCAAGTTCCCACGCGCCACCTTCGTGTCCAGTGCCATCAAGCCCATCGGGGCCGACCGGTACGAGGTCACTGGCAAGCTCACCATCAAGGGCATCAGCCGTGACCTCACGGTGCCCGTGCAACTGGCGGCTGCGGGTGCCAACACCATCGCCACCGGGGGCTTCACCTTGCAACGCCTGGCCTTCAAGGTGGGCGAGGGGGACTGGGCCGACACCTCGGTGGTGGCCAACGACGTCCAAGTGAAATTCAAGCTCAACCTGAAAGACCAGCCGCTGAAGTGAGCGGTTACTTTTCACCCGCGGCTCGCCGCATCTCAAGGAGAACCTGTTCCATGAAACTGATTGCCCTGACCGCTGTTGCCGCCGCTGCCGTGCTGAGCGCTGGCCTGGCCCACGCTGCTCCTGCCACCTACAGCATCGATCCCACCCACACCTTCGTGACCTTCGAAGCCAAGCACTTCGGCACGTCCACCAACCGCGGTCGCTTCGACAAGATCAGCGGCTCCATCGCCTTCGACAAGGAAGCCAAGTCGGGCAAGGCCGAGATCACCATCCCCACGGGCGCCATCAACACCGGCACCCAGGCCTTCGACGGCCACCTCAAGAGCAAAGATTTCTTCAACAGCGAAGCCTTCCCCGAAGCCAAGTTCGTCGGCGAGGCCTTCAAGTTCGACGGTGACAAGGTCACCGAAGTGGCAGGCAACCTGACCCTGCTGGGCAAGACCCTGCCGGTCACCCTCAAGTCCAGCAGCTTTGGCTGTTTCGACCACCCCCGCCTCAAGCGCGAAGTGTGTGGCGGCGACTTCGAGACCACCATCCAGCGCAGCGCCTTCGGCATGACCTACGGCGTGCCCTTCATCCCGGACAACATCAAGCTGGTCATCCAGGTCGAAGCCGTCAAGCAGTGACGCTGCGCGGCACCAGGTGCCGTTGCAGCACCTGAGCCAGGTCATTTGATGAAAAAGGCTTGGCCAGGTGATCGTCCATGCCAGCAGCCGTGCACTGGGCACGGTCCTGGGCGCCGGTGTTGGCGGTCAGCGCCACCACCGGCACATTGGGCAAGCCGGCTTCGCGCTCGTGCGCGCGCAAGCGGCGGGTCACTTCGAGGCCGTCCATCTCGGGCATCTGACAGTCCATCAGCACCACATCGAAGCTGTGCGGGCCATCGGTCAGCATCTGCAAGGCCTCGTGGCCGCGCGTGGCCATCGACACCGTCAGCCCCAGGTCATGCAGCGTGGCTTCGGCCACCAGCGCATTGACCGCGTTGTCTTCCACCAGCAGCACATGGCCCCGAAGGCCTGGGTTCGCTGTGGGATTGGGGGCGGCCCCATCGGACGTCAGCGGCATCGCAGCGCTTTCCACCCAGGTGCCTGGCAGGGTGCTCATGTCGTCGAGCTCTGCAGACACGGGGTGGGTGGGGGCCGCGCAGGGCGGCAGCTGCACCTCCAGCCAGAACGTCGAGCCCTTGCCCTGGGTGCTGCGGCACAGCAGGTCGCCGCCCATGGCCCGCACGATCTCGCGCGAAATGGTCAGGCCCAGTCCGGTGCCCTGGTACTTGCGCCCAAAGCTGCCATCGACCTGCTGGAAGGGGTCGAACACCTTGTCCAGCATGTCGGCCGGGATCCCGATGCCCGTGTCCTCCACCGTCAAGGTCACGGTGTCCACGCTGGTGCGCTGTGCTGTCACCTGCACATGCCCCTGGTCGGTGAATTTCACGGCATTGCCGATCAGGTTGAACAGCACCTGCCGCAGGCGAGCGCTGTCGCCCCACACCCAGCATGGCACGGGCAGTTCCATGCGCATCTCCAGCACCAGCCCCTTGCGTTCGGCGGTCACGCGCGACAGGGCCATCACGTCTGAAACGAGGCTGTGCAGGTCCATCGCGACGGGTGTCAAGCGCATCCGCCCGGCTTCAATGCGCGAAAAATCGAGCACATCATTGATCAGGGCCAGCAGGTGTTGGCCGCTGCGCTGGATCAGCTGAGCGTGCTGACGGGCATCGGCCAGCGGCCCCACACGCGCCGGCAGACGGCGCTGGATCACATCGGCCAGCCCCAAGATGCCATGCAGTGGCGTGCGCATCTCGTGGCTCATGGTGGCCACAAACTGGTCTTTGGTTTCGGCGTTCTGCCGTGCCAGCACCAGGGCTTCGGCCCGCTCCCGCGAGATGCGGTCGGTCGTGAAGCGCAACCACAGCAACTCGGTGATGCGCCGTTCGGCACGCCGACCCTCCAGCACCAGGAACAGGCCCAAGGCCGCAGTGCCCAGCCCGCCGAACACACCGAAAGGGTCCATGCGCGACAGCAGCATCACGGCTGTGGGCGCCATCAGGGGCAAGGTCATGGCCACATTGGCCTGCACGCTGGACTGCAGGGTGAAGCATGACAAGGCCGCAGCGCCCACCAGCGTGCACACGATCACCGACGACGTCACCAGGTCGTCCACCGGCATGATCATCACGGCGGCCAGGCCCCAGGCCAGCCCGTTGAGGCCTGTCACCCAGGTCAGGCGTTTCAACCAGCGCTCGGGGTGGCGGATCTCGGTCTGCCGCTGAAAGGCCAGCGTCAGCCACAAACGCACAGCACCGGCCAGCAAGGGCATGGCGGCCCAGCTCAAGGTGAGCCACAAAGGCAACACCGTGCTCACCACCACGGTCAGGGCCAAGGCCACCAGGCTGCCCACCACCGTGATCTGGATCATGGGGGCAAACAGCATGCGAAGCCGCTCGGCGTCCATCAGCGCCAGCAGCTGGGGGTCCTCGGCCATCAGCCGGGACGTGGGTGCCTCAACAGTCATCCAGCAGGTATCGGCGAAAACTTCACCCGCTGAAAGGGGATTAGCCCTCACGAGGGGGGCTTTGTCCCAATTCCACCATGCAAAAGGCGAGGGGCGTGGCTCACACCCGACACCTTCGCCCGACAACCTGGGTTGTCAGGACACGCGTGCGCGTCGGCCCCGGCGCACGGCCCAGGCCACGGCAGCCAGGCCCAGGCCCATCTGGGCCCAGGTGCCCGGTTCAGGAATGCTCGGCACCGTGGGCAGGTTGGGGGTGAACGTCACCGTCACATCGCCCGCGGTCACCATCTCTTCAACGGCCGCGGCGCTCTGGCTCATGTAGAAGTACACCAGGGCATCAGCCGACGCCCCGTTCGCGTAGCTCAAGGTGAACGTGCGGCTGCCACTCGCGGTCACGATGCCGTCGGCGGTTTGCTCGCTGGGGTCGAACAGCTCGTAGCTGCCGCCCGCGCTGCGCTTCGAAAACGCGCCGCTGGGGTCAAATGCCAGCCCCGCAGACAACTGCTGTTCCGACGTGCGCTGTGTGTCCAGCGAGGTGCCGGGCGTGGGGTTCACATAGGCCCCGGTGCCCAGCGCCATCACCATCTGGGCTTGCGCCCAGCCCTTCAGCGTACTGTCGGGCGACAGCGTGCTCATGAACGAGTCCACACGGCCCTTGTCGATCTGGGCGCTCACCGTGGCCGTGCCTTCCAGCACCATCAGCGTGTTGGCACTCAGCGTGAACGTTGGCTCTTCGCCCGTTTCGGGGTTGTAGGTCACCTGGCTGGACACGGCGGCGGTGTTGCTGCGCACCAGCTCTTCGCGCGTGGTGGTCTCGGTGCCCCAGATCAGCGCACCCGTGGCCGGGTCAAAGCCAGGGGTGTTGGGGTTGGTGGTCACGTACTGCACGGTTTGCACCGGGCTGTTCGCCAGTGCCTCGGCGGTCAGGCGGCTCGATGCCGTCCAGCTGTTGCCAAGGGTGGCGCTGGTGCCGGCCACAGTGCCCTGCACGGCCAGGCTCGGGGTGGCGGGGTTGAAGACGTCTTGCAGCGACACCGACGTCGGCGACGTCACAGCCGCGGGCGAATCTTGCAACCACACCCAGCTCACCGGGTTGCCGCCCCATGGGGTCTGGTCGGCCGACAGCGACAGGCTCGTGCCGTTCACGCTGATCGACGGCGTCACGCCGTCGTTGGGGGCCAGGTCGATCAGGCGAATGCGCAGGTTGTTCAGGCTGGCGCTGGCACTGAAGGCATCTTGCGCCGACGCGCTGGTTTGCAGGCCCAGGCCCAGACACATCAGGGCGGTCACACGGGCGATGGCAGAGAACTTCATGGTGGGGGCTTTCCGTGTGCGTGTCAGGCCTGAGCCTGGGTGTTGATCAGCGTCTGGCGGCGACGGGCCAGCGCCACAGCGCCCAGGCCCAGCCCCATCAGGGCCCAGGTGCCAGGCTCCGGGATCACCGGCGCCGTCGGCACATCCACCACATCACCCCAATAGCGCGTCACAGTCTGGTTGTACAGGCTGCCCTCCACATTCACGCGCACCACTTGCTCGTACAGCAAATTCAGCGTCACGTCCTGGTCCGAAAAGTTTTCGTACGAGGTGAACAGCTCGGTGCTGGTGCTGTCTTCGCGCAGCATCAAGGCGGCATCTTCAGGCAAGCCCGAAATGCCCCAGTTCGAGAAAGACGTGTTGCCCTGCAAGGCCATCCGGTTGTAATGGTTGTCGTAGGCACCACCACCTGGGCCGCCGGCGTTTTCGGTGAACGTCTCGCCGCGCGCCAACTCCAGCACATGGCTGGCCGTCACCGAGGCCCTCAGCGAGGTCTCGTCGGTCGAATAGCCCGCCTGCGTCAGCGCGTCCGCCAGCGACTGGCTGTCGGCGCGGGTGCTCACCGTGGCCAGGCCGCGCACCATCAGCATGGTGCCCGGGCTCAATGTCACGGTGGCGAAGCTGTCGTAGGTGGTGCCGAACTCTTCTTCACGGCTTTGAAAGCTGTAATGCGAGCCCGTGCCGTCCACGTTCACCTGGGTGGTCTGCTGGGTGTACACGTCCTGGTAGTTGGTCAGCAGGCCCGTTCCGGGGTTCACGTCTTGACCCGACACCGTGTAATAGTAGCCGTCGTAGGTCTGTTTGTGAAAGGGGCTGTTGATGTCTTCAGCCGTGAACTGCACATTGCTGCTCACGGTGCCCGCACCCACCGCCACCGAGCCATTGTTGGCCATGGCCAGCAGGCTGCCGCTGCCGGCTTGCAAGGCGCTGTAGGTCGTGGTGCCCCAGGTTTCGCCCTCTGCTGGCATGCCATACAGGGCGCTTTCCAGGTAGCCGCTGATGTTCGCGTAAGGCGTGATGTTGTCCGAGGTGTTCAGGTCGAACAACTGGAACTGCAGCCCGGTCAGGCTGGCTGATGCCGAGATCTGTGCGTGCACGTGGGGCGTGAAAACGACGCCGAGCATGGTGCTCATGGCGATCGCGAGCCCGGACTTCTTGATGGCTTGCATGGTTTGCCTCTCCCTTGACCAGGATTTTTTCAGGCAAACGGACTTCGTTCAATGCCTGCACAAGCTGTGACGGCATGTTTCGGCGCGCATGTCCCTCGCCATGGGGGGTGGGATTACCCTTGGCTGATGCGCCTGCGCCGCAGGGTCAACCCGGCATGTTCAGCCGATCGCACACCCGCTGGGTGGCCAGCTGGAAGGCTTCGAAGTGCAGGCCCACGTCGATGGCGATGGGTTGCATGCCTTCCCAGAAGGCGGCCGTGTTCGCGGGCCGCTCGTCGGCCAGCAGCAGGGTGTCAACCGCCGCGCCAATGGTCAGCAGCTTGCGCACCACCAGCCGTTCTTCTTTCCAGCCGGTGGGCTCGCTGTCGCGTGCCCGCACCGCATCGGCCACATCGCGCGCCAGCCCCCACGCCTGGCACATGGCGCCACCCAGGGCCGAATGGCTCACGCCGAAGGCCTCGATCTCGGCGGCAGCCAGGGCATCCTCATCGGGGGCGGTGTCGCTCAGGTGGGTGTACTTGGCGCGGTCGTAGGCGTACAGCACGGCGCGGCCGCTTTCGGCAAACAGGCCCACCGAATGCGCCAGCCAGGGGTCCACGTCCATCTGGCGCGCAATGCGGCCCATGGCCATGCCCCGAATGCCGGCACGGTCCCACAGGGCCTGCAACAAAGGCGAAGGCGGGAAGGCGCCGCGCAGGCCAATCTCGTAGGTCAGAGACGCCACCTGCGCCATGCCCAGGTAGCGCACCCCGTCGTGCACGGTTTCCACGCGCTTGAGCAGTCCGAACAAGGCCGAATTCACAGTGCGCACCACGGCCGATGACAAGGCCATGTCGCCCTCGATCAGGGTGGCCATGTCGGCCACGCACACATTGTCGTCGGCCATCATCAAAGACAGCTTCACCAACGTGGCGGGGCAGGCGGGCAGGTCGATGTTCAGTTCCCGCAGCTTGGGGTCGATGCTCATGAAGTGGCCCGCAGACTCTAGGTAGCAATGCATGCAGTCTAGGCCTTGGCAGCTGTGTGCGCATGACAAAAAACACCGGGCAAGCCCGGTGTTTTCTCTCCGCATGATGCCCGCGTCAGGCGCGCAGCATCGGGCGGTTCAGGCGGCCGTGGCTGGGGCGCAGGCCCTGCTGGCGGCGGTACTCGCTGGGTGGCATGCCTTTCCAGCGGCGAAACGCCTCGATGAACGTGGTCACGTCGGCATAGCCCAGGCGCTCGGCAATCTCACCGTGCGTCAGGCGGGCGCGGGCCATCAGCTCCACCGCCAGCGTGCTGCGCACTTCTTCCAGCAGGCCACGGAAGGTGGCGCCTTCGGCCGTCAGGTGGCGGCGCAGCGTGCGCGAGGTCATGTGCATTTCGGCGGCAATCTGCTCCATGTCCGGGATGTGGCCGGGTGTGCGCAGCAGGCGGTCTCGCACCTTGGCGGCCACGCCGGTGCGGCGGCTGTTGCGGGCCTCCACCAGTTCGCGGCACATGTCTTCGCACAGGCGGGCCGTGTGCGGGTCGGCCTGGGGCAGGCGTTCGCTCAGCAGCGCGGCCGGGAAAATGCTGCGGTGCTGCGTGGCGCCGAACGTGGGGCACACACCGAACAGCTCGGTCAGGCGCGCCACCTGGGCGGCATCGGGCTCGGGCTGCTTCATGTCCACCGCGCTGTAGGCCACCGGGCGGCCCAGCACCTCGCGCTGCACCGTGGGGCCCATGGCGCGGTCGCGGTCCATCACGAAGCGGCGCACATCGGGGGGCAGGTGCTCGTCGAAGTACACCACGTGCACCTGGTCACCCACCTGCTGCATGCTGTGCCGGGTCAGCGAGAAGGTCTGGTTCATCATGCGCAGCCCCAGGTTCATCGCATCGCCCAGGGTGGGGCTGCTCAACAGGGCAAAGCCCCACAGGCCATAGGTGGTCAGCTTGTAGCGCTTGCCCACCTCCACCCCCAGGTCGGCCGGGTTGCCCAGCGCGTGCAGCAGGTTGCGGATCAGCTGGATCTCTTGCGCGGCCTCGATTTCGGCATGCGGATCTTCCAGATGCTCGGGCGCGATGCCGGTCTGGTGCAGCAGCACCTCCAGCGGTGCGCCACGTTCACAGCCCACCTGGGTCATCACACGGGCCGTGGCCATGCCACGGCGGAAATCCCAGGCAGGGAGCTTCACGGAGTGCGTCATTACTGTCTCGATTCAGCCTCGGGCATGGGACTTCTACACACTTGTGCCCGACCAAGCTGAACCGATTATGTCTGCCCCACTGTTGCAACTGTCCGCATTCCTTTGTAAATCCGCCGCCGGCGCTCGGGCTTTCCCCTTGAGCACCATGTTTTCCGGACGCACCCTGTGGCTCCATGCCGGTGCAATTGCGGCAGGTTGTGCGCACCAAGGGGGAGCCGATTGGCACATCCACCCTCTTGCACAGCCCATTCAGGGGGGGTCAAAAGCACCGTCAGTGTGAAAAAATCATTCAAGCAGGCATTTACCTGCGCGCATGCAACTTGCTTTGCACGTGCATGCGTGGCAGCAGGTCCCAAGCAGTACTGCACGCCAATCCACTCAAGACCCGAAAGGTTCACACCGTGAAACTCAAACACCTCGCCCTGGGTGTGTTGGCTGCCGTCTCCATCGGTCACGCCAACGCCCAACTGGCCATGGCCAGTACCAACCTGGGTACCAACCCGGTCAACAAGTTCGTGTTGGGCGCTGCCTTTGGCGGCCCATCGTTCTCCAGCTACTACAAGTTCACCTTGTCGGGCGCCAACCCCTTCACGTTCTCGGGCGCGCTGGTTGGTTTCGGTGACCCCATCGACGTCACCGGCATCACCCTGCAGAAGCTGACCGCTCCCAGCACCTTCAGCACCGTGGCCACCACCACCCTGAACCCCAGCAGCTCCTTCAGCTTCTCGGGCCTGAGCGCTGGTGACTACCGCGTGCGTTTCGCCCTCGACACCGAAGGCATCGGCTACGTCACCGGCAGCGTCACTGCGGCTGCCGTGCCCGAAGCCGGCAGCGTCGCTCTGGCCCTGGCCGGTGCTGGCGTGGCGGCTTTCGCTGCCCGTCGCCGCAAGCAAGCCGCCTGAAGCCCTTGCGCCTGAGGCGCCTGGCTTGCAGTCAACCCGCCACCCTTCACAGGCTGGCGGGTTTTTTCAAACGCACACGTTTGAGGCCTGCCATGAAAAATGCCGTTCGCGTCTGGGCTGTGGTGGCCCTGCTCACAGGTGTGTCTACCGCCCACGCACAAGCCATCTACAGTGTCTCGGCGCCAGTTGACCTGCTGGTTCAGCGCACCGTCACGGCGCTGAACCCTTACCCCTGGGGCTGCTACACCGCGGCCAATTCCACCGGGTGCCGCCAGACTGATTTTTTCAACTACCGCACCGATGTGCAGCAGGCCACCTACAGCGTGGGGGGCTTCGACCCCGCCCTGGGCGTGCTGCAAGGCGCCAGCCTCCGCGTGGGCGGGCAAGTTCAGCTGAGCGTGGCCACCAGCGCCCCGTCGGTCACGGAGCTCGGCCCCCAGCCACCTTACGGCTATCCTTACCCTTTCCTCGAACTTAGCGGTGGCACCACCGTGTCCATGGGTGGCACAGTGCTGGCCCAGGCCAGTGGCAAGGTCAGCCACCGTGGCACTGGCTCGTCCACCACGGTGGTCGGCCTACAGTCGGGCACGGTCAACCTCGACCCTTGGCAGGTGTTTGGTGCCAACCGGGTTCAGCTGCAAACCAGCACCACCTTCAGCACATTCCTGATGGCGCGGCATTACGGCACCGAGGCCACTTTCACTGACAACGCCAACGTGCTGGCACACGTGCAGTACACCTACGCGCCTCACGCCCAGTTGTCGTTTGCCTCGGGCGCACTCGTCAAGTCCCTCACCCTTGACCTGGGTGACGTGCAACAAGGCGCCAGCCTGGCCACCCAGTTCAGCCTGTTCAACCAGGCGCCCTCGTTCGTGGGCTCCGGTGCTGCGTTGATGTCTCGCACCCTTGAGGGGCAACGCGATGGGTTCAATTTCCTGACCGTGAGCGGCAGCGACTCGCACCTGGCGGCTGGGCGCAGCGCCAATGTTCAGGTGTCGTTCAACTCGGCGGGGCTGCCCTTGGGTCAGCGTGAGGCGTTTCTGGGCATGTACTACCGCGATTCAGCCTATGGCTTGGGGCAGGCCGATCAGTTTCTGGGCGTGCGCGTGCGCGCCAACGTGGTGGCCGTGCCCGAAGCCGGCAGCGTCGCTCTGGCCCTGGCCGGTGCTGGCGTGGCGGCTTTCGCTGCCCGTCGCCGCAAGCAAGCCGCCTGAAGCCCTGGCGCCTGAGGCGCCAGGCTTGCAGTCAACCCGCCACCCTTCACAGGCTGGCGGGTTTTTTCAGCCGCCGCGCAAGCTGGCCAGCAACTGCCGGGCTTCGGCCTGGCCGGCAAACGGCTTGGCCACCACCTCTTGCAGCACCTTGGTGGCCTTGGGCTTGTCGCCAGCCATCAGGTGAATGCGGGCCAGGTTCAGGCCCAGCGCGCCTGACTCGGGCATCAAGGTCATGGCGCGGGTTTGCGTCTTGATGGCCTCGTCAAAACGCTTCTCGGTGGCGTAGGCCATGGCCAAGGTGTCCATCAACACCGCGTTGTCGGGCGAAAACACCATGGCCCGCTCGGCATAGGCCACACCACCGGGCTTGCGCTGCTGCGTCATCAGCCAGGCCATGTTGTTCAGCACGTCCACGTTGCGGGGCTGCTGCAGGTGCACCTTGCGCAGCAGGGCTTCCGCTGCCGCATAGTTTTTGCGGTCGATCTCGGTGCCCGCCAGGCGCAACATGAAGGCGGTGTCTTTCGGGTGGCGCGACAACCATTGCGCCACCATCTTGTCGACCTCGGCTTTGCGCTCCTGCTGGCTCAACAGCGCGTACAGGCGCTGCGCCGCTTCGGTGCCATTGCGCTTGTCCATGGCCAGTCGCCAGGCTTTCTCGGCCAGGCCGGCATCGCCTTCCAGCAGGTGCACCTCGCCCTCGATCAGGTAGCCCGCGGCTTCCTCCGGGTGGGCCGACTGCAGGTCGCGCGCAGCGGCCAAGGCCTGGTCAAAACGCTTGGCCCGTGCCGCCAGGCCTGCCACCATGCGCAGCACGGGCAGGGCTTCGGGCGCCACCTTGCGTGCTTTGGCTGCCGCCTCGGTGGCCGCTGCCAGCCGGCCCTGGCTCAGCTGGATCTCGGCCACCCGCAGCCAGGGCTCGGGTGAGCGTGGCAACAGCTGCGCCAGCTTCGTGTAGGTGGTGGCAGCCTGCTGGGCCTGTGCCGCACCCAGCTGGGCCTTGCCCAGCAGCTCCAGCAAACCGGTGTCGTCAGGGCGGTGCGTCAGGCCACTTTGGGCCGCTGCAGCCGCAGCCGTGAACTTCTGCTGCTTCAGCCACAGCTCTACCAGCAACTCGGTGGGGCCCCGCTGGTCGGGGTGGGTCTGCACGGCACGTTCCAGCAGGCGCGCGGCCTCTGCCATGCCGCCGGGCTTGCGTTCGTGCACCTCGGCCATCGCCATCAGGGCCAGCAGGTGGTCAGGTTCGCGTTCCAGCAGTTTGGCAAAGCGCTCGAGCGCCTTGTCGGGCTGGTTGTCGGCCATGTCGATCCCGGCCAGCCCTGCAATGGCTGGATAGTGCGCCGGGTCAAGCGCCAATGCCGCCTCGTAGTGCTTGCGTGCACCCGCCACGTCGCGCTGTTTCAGGGCCACACGGCCCGCCAGCTCGTGGGGGAAGGGGTCTTGCGGCGCCTTGCGCGCCATCTCGGCCAGGGTGGCTTGGGCCGCTTCCACCTGGCCCTTGGCCAGGCGCGCGCTCACCAGCATCAGCTGGGCGCCGTGGTCGGCCTGGGTGTTCACCACGGCCTGCAGCTCGTTCAAGGCGTCGTCGGTCAGGTTCTTGCGTATGCCGCTCACGGCGGCTGCGTTGGCCAGCTCCTGGCTGCCCGGGTACAGCTTGGCGGCCTGTGCGAACCAGGCGTCGGCCTCTTGGGCTGCGCCCTGCAGCAAGGCGGCGCGCGCAGCCAGCAACAAGGCCTGTTCAGGCGGTTGTTCGCCCTGCAGCAGTGGGCGCAGCACATGCGTGGCCTTGGCCGCCTGCCCACCGGCCAGGTGGGCCTGGGCCAGCATCAGGCGCGGCACCGGGGCGGTGGGTGCCAGGGCCACGGCCTTGCCCAGCAGGCTTTCGGCGCGTGCCGGGGCCTTCAGCTTCAGCTCCACGGCCGCGGCCAGTTGCAGCAGGCCCAGGTTCTGGTCGCCAGTGCGCAACAGGGGCACGGTCAGTTCGCGGGCGCGCCGCGCGTCGCCGCTGGCGAAGGCCACCTTGGCTTCATGGAAGCGGGTTTGCGGGTTGTCGGGCAGGGCCTTGTTCATGGCCTCCCAGCGTGTTTTGGCGGCGGCCACGTCATTGCGAGACAGCTCCAGCACCACCAAGGCCGCATGGGCCGACACCGAATCGGGTTTCAGCTTCAGCGCCTTTTCAAAGGCCGCCACCGCTTCGGCGGCCTGCCCTTTGGCCGCCTGCAGCTGCCCCTGAATGGTCCATGCCTGCACATTGCTGGCGTCACGGCGCAGCACGGCCTGCAAAATCTCGAAGGCTTCTTTGTCGCGCTGGTCGGCCGCGTGCAGGCTGGCCAGCAGCAACAGTGCTGGCACGTGCTCGGGCTTGCGCTCAAGGGCCTTGTTCACCTCGGCGGTGGCCTTGCCAAACTCGCCGCGGTTGCGCAGCGCGGTGGCCAAGGTGGTGCGCAGCGCCGCGTCGGCATCGGGGCTGGCCAGTTGCCGCCCGCCCAGCGTGTTCAGCAACTCGGCGTGTTTTTGCTGTGCCAACAGGGCCCGTGCCAACTGCGGCACCACCACGTCGTCGGGCTGGCCGGCTTGCAGTGCCCGCTTCAGCTCCACCTCGGCACCCACAGGGTCACCTGATTCCAGCAAGGCCTGGCCCAACAGGCTGCGCAGCGCGGGCAGTTGGCCCGAGGCGGCCTGGTCATTGGCCATCAGGTTCTTGATCTCGATGGCCGCTGCAGCAGGCTCGCCGGCTTCCATGCGTGCCTTGGCCGCGGCCATCACGGCCTGCGGGTCTTGCGTGCCCGAGCACGCGGTGAGCAATGCGCAGCAAGCCGCCGCCACCTGGTGACGAAAGTGGTGGGTCAACCGGTTCATGGGCAGAAATGGCAATGCCGAGGCCCAAAGGCCTCGGCTGTACAGGGCACCGGGCCGATCAGGCCTGGTGTTGCTTGCGGCGGCGTGCGGCTGCGGCCACCGAGCCGGTCAGGGCCAGGCCCACCAGCGCCAGGCTGGCCGGTTCAGGCACGGGGTTGCCTCCACCGGCCACGGCACAAATGATGGCCTCCAGTTGTGACTCGACCGTCACGTCGGTCAGGGGGCCCGACACATAACCACCGCCCGTGTTGCCGTAGGTGATGCCACCTGCGGTGCCGCCCACGGCCATGGCCTGGAACAGCGGGCCCACGGCGGGTGTGGTGGGGTCATCGGCCACCCAGCCAAACAGGAACACGCCTGCGGCAATGGCGGCGTCGTTGGCGGCCTTGGCCGCGGTGTAGTCGGAAGTGTTGACGGGTTCGCCATTCACGGTGCCTTCGTCACCGATGGTCACCACGGCCTTGTAGTAGTTCTGCGAACCCACGGCGTCGTTGTTCCACTCGTAGTACTGGATCAGGTCCTGCACCACCAGGCCGTTGTCTTCGGTGTCATCGAAGCGGGGCAGCAGGCTTCCGTTGCGGGCATTGACGTAGTCGTAAGCGTCTTCGTTGAACAAGCTACCGCTGGTCCAGCGGTTGGCAAAGAACCGTGCGCGCACGTAGCAATCGCTCGTGGGGCAGTTCAGGTTGGTGATCACCTGTTGCGCCTTGGCGCCGATGGACGCGATGTCGTCGCTCATGCTGCCACTGGTGTCGATGGCAAACACGATGTCGACGATGCTGGTGGCGGTGGCCTGGCTGGTGGCGTCACCGCCGATCAGCAGGGCGGCCTGGGCCGTGGGCACGGACAGCATGCCTGCGGCCGACAGCGTCAAAGCTGTCAGTGCTTTCTTGAAAATCATGAGGGGCTCCTGGGTTGATACTGCGTTGCGGACATACATCCGCCACTCAATTAGCAAATAGCGAGCCACGAAAAAACAACAATCAAATCAACAACTTATGATTGATTGTGTGCAATATGTCCGGAAAAGTGTCAATTGCCTCGACACTTTCCCTCTGGTTTTTCAGCTATTTTTTACGGCCAGCGCGCGGGTGGGCGGCGTCGTACACCTTGGCCAGGTGCTGGAAATCAAGCCGCGTGTACACCTGCGTGGTGGTGATGTGGGCGTGCCCCAGTAGCTCTTGCACACCCCGCAGGTCACCGCTTGACTGCAGCAGGTGGCTGGCAAAGCTGTGTCGCAGCATGTGGGGGTGCACGTGGCTGGGCACCCCAGCCTGCACCGCAATGGCCTTGAGCCGGTTGCGCAACTGCACCGCGGTCAGGCGGCGGCCCAGGCGGCTCACGAACAGGGCGGGCTCGCAACCCTGTGCGGGCACCTGTTCGCGCACCACCAGCCAGGCTTTCACGGCCGCCAGTGCCTGCTGCCCCACCGGCACCACCCGGCGCTTGTGGCCCTTGCCCAGCACATGAGCCTCCGCGCCATGCAGGTCCAGCCAGCCCGCGGCCTCGGGGCTGGCCGCGCAGTCCAGGCCCAGCAATTCGGCGTTGCGCAGCCCGCAGCCGTACAGCAGTTCCACCATGGCCAGGTCGCGCGCCGCCAGCCAGGGTGCCTCCCTCAGGCCGCGGGTGTCGGTGGGCTGCACGGGCAAGGGCAGGGCGGCGGTGTCGGCCAGGGCCATGGCCTGGTCCACCCCCAAGGCTTTGGGCAGGGGTTTGGGTGCCTTGGGCGCTTTCACGCTTTGCACCGGGTTGGCGGCCACCTCACCTGCGCGGGCCAGCCAGGCAAAAAACCCGCGCCAAGCCGCCAGGTGAATGGCGATGCTGCGGGGCCCCAGGCCCCTGGCGTGCAGCTTGCTTACCCACTGGCGCACGTGGTGCGCACGCGTGTCGGCCCAGGCCATGGGGCCCTGCAGGTGCACCAATTCGTGCAACGCGCTGGTGTACAGCGCCACGGTGCGCGCCGCCAGGCGCCGCTGGGTGCTCAAAGCCAGCAGGTAGTCGGCAACGCGTGGGTTCATGGCCAGCATTGTGTGCCGTGTTTGTGTGGCGGTTGTGTGGCGGTTGTGTGGCGGGGTGGCAGCACGTGGCCCGCTCAAGCCCACCACATGCGGGATGTGCAAGCCAGGCGCCTCACGCTAACCTGCGTTTCAAACACGAAGGGAGAGGGAGTTTTCATGTCACAGAAGTACCGCATCACCTTTGCATTGTTCGGCGCCCTGCTGTTGCTGGGTGCTTTGGTTGGCCAAACGGCCTCGGTGCCAGCGTCTCTGCCGGCGTCGCAATTGGCCACGGCCCTGCACGCTGCGCTCAAGGGCGCCATGCCTGACTCTGAGTTGCTCAATCTGGGCCTGGCCTGCTTGGGCATGGCCGGTTTGCTGCTGTCCAAAAAATACTGAGCGCTGAACAGCGCACGCCAGCGCAGCACAGCGGCCTTCGGGCCGCTTTCGTTTTGCATTCAAGTCCCCCCCATTCAAAAACAGCTGAGGAACCATGGCCAAAGCAATGATCCTGGCCGCCGGCCAAGGCACCCGCGTCCGCCCGCTCACCAAACTCACGCCCAAGCCCATGGTGCCCATTTTGGGCAAACCGGTGCTTGAGTACATCATCGAGCACCTGGCCCGTCATGGCGTCACCGACATCATGATCAACGTGGCCTTCAAGCACTGGAAGATCGAAAACTACTTCGGTGACGGCCACCGCTGGGGCGTCAACATCGGCTACTCGTACGAAGGCGTCATGGAGCACGGCGAGATCACGCCCAAGCCCGTGGGCTCGGCCGGTGGCATGAAAAAAATCCAGCAGTTCAGCGGGTTCTTTGACGAGACCACCGTGGTGCTGTGCGGTGACGCCATCATTGACCTTGACCTGACTGCCGCCCTGCAACAACACAAGGCCCAGCAGGCCCTGGCCAGCGTGGTCACGCTGGAAGTGCCGCTGGAGCAGGTGCAGAACTATGGCGTGGTGGTGTCTGAGCCCTCGGGTCGCATCACCTCGTTCCAGGAAAAGCCCAAGCCCGAGGCCGCCTTGTCGCGCCAGGCCAGCACCGGCATCTACATTTTTGAACCACAGGTGCTTGAGCTGGTGCCCGCCGGCGTTGAATACGACATCGGTGGCCAGCTGTTCCCGCAACTGGTGGCCGCGCAACTGCCGTTTTACGCGCAGCAGCATCAGTTCAACTGGATCGACATTGGCCGCGTGACCGACTACTGGGCCGTGCAGCAGCAGGTGCTCAAAGGCGAAGTGGCCCAAATGCACATGCCGGGCCGCCAGGTTCGCCCGGGTGTGTGGGTTGGCCTGAACACCCGTATTGCCCCTGACGCCCACATTGAAGGCCCTGTGTACATTGGCTCGGGCACCGAGGTGGAGGCGGGCGCCAAGATTGTGGGCCCCGCCTGGATCGGCCATGGCTGCAAGCTGCGCGCGCGCAGCGAAGTGGTGCGCAGTGTGCTGTTTGAATACACCCGCCTCAGTGCAGGCGAGCGCTTCCATGAAGTGATCGCCTCGCCCCAATACTGTGTTGACCGCCACGGCCGCACCACCTACCCCGGTGACGACACCACCTTGCTGCATTGGGGCGACGCCCGGGCCTGAAACTGTGCTGCCACCCCCCTGAACAGGGGTTGTGCGGGCTGGGCAGCCAAGGGCGCACAGTGTACAAAACGAGCTTGTGCGCTGTGACAAACATCACGCTGCGCACCCCCTTGTTACGGGTTGCAAGCTGTGTAAGCAGGCGCCCTGAAACTGTGTCGGCAGGTGTGAAGCGGGCATTTCGCACTCCACGCTCGGCCTGCTGTCGCCCCATCATGGGCCCCTGTCTGCTTTGATGCTGTTGTTGCCATGTTGCGCGCCTTGATTCGACTGCCTTCGGCCCTGGCCTTGAGCCTGGGCACCGCCGCCATGCTGAGCCTGGTGGGTTGCGGCGGTGGCGCTGGTGACCAGGCCGCGGCCCCTCCCAAGGCCCCCACCACGGTGGTGCCACAGCCTGGCAGCCTGGCCACCATCGAGGCGCGCCAGGTGCGCGTGGGCCCCAGCACCGACCCTGAGGCCGCTCGCTTCCTGACCCAGGCCACTTTTGGCCCCACGCCGGCCACGGTGGCCGAGCTGCGCTCCATGGGTTACGAAGCTTGGGTGAACCAGCAACTGGCTTTGCAGCCCAGCCAGACACACCGGGCCTATTGGCTGGCGCGTGACGCTGAGCTCAAGGCCAACAACGCCAACGAAAGCGCGCAGCCGGTTGATTTCAACCACAGCTTCTGGCGGCACGCCCTGCAGGGGCAAGACCAGCTGCGCCAGCGCGTGGCCTTTGCACTGAGCCAGATCTTTGTGGTGTCGAGCATGGACGGCTGCGGCGCTGACAACTCACGCGGGCTGGCCCACTACTACGACACCCTGGCCGCCAACGCGTTTGGCAGCTACCGCACCCTGCTGGAGGCCGTGGCCCGCCACCCCGTGATGGGCTGCTACCTGTCGCACCTGCGCAATCAAAAAGAAAACGCCACCACCGGCCGCGTGCCTGATGAAAACTTTGCGCGCGAGGTGATGCAGCTGTTTTCGATCGGCCTGTACCAGCTCAACGCCAACGGCACACCCAAGCGAAACAGCATGGGCCAGGAACTGGAAAGCTACACCTCGGCCGACGTGGCTGGCCTGGCCAAGGTGTTCACGGGCCTCAGCTACGACTGCCCCAACAAGCCCTCTGATTCGTGCTTCTTGTACGGCAGCCACAGTGGCAACAAGTACGACGACCGCGGGGCCCGCCCCATGGTGGCCTACCCCCAGTTCCATTCCACCGCAGCCAAAAGCTTCCTGGGCGTCACGGTGCCGGCCCAAACCGCGGCCGACCCCGAAGCCAGCCTGGCTGCAGCCCTGAACCAGCTGGCCACGGTGCACCCCAATGTGGGCCCTTTCATTGGCAAACAGCTGATCCAGCGGCTGGTCACCAGCAACCCTTCTGAGGCGTATGTGCTGCGTGTCACGCAGGCCTTTGAGGCCTCGGGCCGCAACCTGGGCGCCATGGTGCGCGCCGTGCTGCTTGACCCCGAAGCCCGTGACCTGGCCGTGCTGGAAGACGACCCCTACTTCGGCAAGGCCCGTGAGCCGGTGCTCAAGCTCAGCGCCTTTTTGCGCGCGGTGGGCACCAGCTCAGACACCGGTCGCTTTTTGATCGACCACACCGACAACGCTGGCAGTGCCCTGGGGCAGTCGCCCTTGCGTGCCCTGTCGGTGTTCAACTTCTACCGCCCGGGTTACATGCACGCCGGCGGTGAGGCGGCCAAGGTGGGCCTGGTGGCGCCTGAGCTGCAACTGGCCAACGAAACCAGTGCGGCGGGCTATGTCAATTACATGATGGACGTGGTGCGTTACGGCGCCGGCCGGTCGGGCTACAACTGGGCTGCATCGCGCCGCGACGTGCAGCCCAGCTACGCGCTGGATGCGCAAAGCCCCTGGCTGTTGGCCGCCAACAAGGCTGATGCCTCCCAGCTGCTGGCCCTGATCGACCAGCGCCTGTTTTATGGCGCCATGCCGGCCAACCTGAAGGCCGAAATCAAAACCGCGGTGGAAGGCATTCGCCTCAAGGCCACGCCCAGCACGGCCGATACCGAAACCAAAACCCGCTTGTGGTCGGCCCTTTTGCTGGCCGTGGCTTCGCCTGAGTTCCAGGTGCAGCGCTGAAAAAGGGCCTTGCCATGCTGAACCGTCGTCATTTCTTGCAGCAGTCTGCCGCGTGGGGCTCGCTGCTGGCTGTGGGCCATTCGGCCGCCCAAACCGCGACCGACTACAAGGCCCTGGTGTGCATTTTCCTGGCCGGTGGCAATGATTCATTCAACACCGTGCTGGCCACTGATTCGGCCTCGTGGGCCGCTTACACGGCCACGCGCAACCAGGCGCCCACGCCCATCAACCTGCTGCCTGCTGGCACGGCGCCCAATGCCAGTGCGGCCGTGGGCAGCCCTGAATGGTTGGGCGGCGTGTTGCCCTTGAGCCCTTCGGTGCCGGTGGCGGGCCGCAGCTTTGCACTGCACCCCAAGCTGGGGCAGTTGCAGCGCTTGTTCAACACCGAGCGGCGCCTGGCCGTGGTGGCCAATGTGGGGCCCCTGTTGCAGCCCTTGACCAAGGCTGACTACCAAACCAACCGCCTGCCCGTGCCGGCCAAGCTGTTTTCGCACAACGACCAGCAAAACATGTGGCAGGCCCTGGGCACCGAAGGGGTCACCCAAGGTTGGGGCGGCCGCCTGCTGGACAGCTTTGTGCCCGCCAGCCAGCAGCCCAACCTGTACGCCAGCATTTCGGTGGCGGGCAATGCGGTGTTCAACAGCGGCGCCCGGGTGCGGCAGTTCCAAATGGCGCCCACCGGGGCCATTGCACTGGGTGGCAACGCCAACTGGGTGTACGGGCAAACCGGCGTGGCCGCAGCCCTGCGCAAAATTGCCAGCAATGGCTTGAACACGGGCACAGCCCGCCAAAGCCATGTGCTGATGGCTGACCTGGGTGGCGTGGCGCAGCGCGCCATGGTGTCTGAAAGCACCATTTCGGCAGCCCTGGCCGCCACGCCCACGTCAGACACCCGGGTGGGCCCTGACACCCGCCTGCAAATGCAAGACCTTGATGGCAAAACCATCGAGAACCCCCTGGCCCGCCAGCTGCAGGCCGTGGCCCGCCTGGTGGCGGCCCGCAGCACCTTGGGCGTGGGCCGCCAGGTGTTTTTTGTGCAAATGGGTGGTTTTGACACGCACGACGGGCAAAACAAGCGCCATGCCGAGCTGATGGCCCGGCTGGACCACGCCCTGGCCTATTTCGACACCGCCCTGGAAGAC
Source organism: Aquabacterium lacunae (assembly GCF_004310865.1). Lineage (GTDB taxonomy): Bacteria > Pseudomonadota > Gammaproteobacteria > Burkholderiales > Burkholderiaceae_C > Aquabacterium > Aquabacterium lacunae. The sequence continues at coordinate 69,030 of NZ_SIXI01000007.1, read as the reverse complement.
CTGCGTGTGCGCAACAACGTGACCGCCTTCACGGCCTCAGACTTTGGGCGCACCTTCACCAGCAACGGTGACGGCACCGACCACGGCTGGGGCTCGCACCAGTTTGTGCTGGGCGGTGCGGTGCGCGGCGGGCGCCTGTATGGCACCTTCCCGGTGCTGGCCACCAAAAACGCCAACAACAACCAGTTTGACGGCAGCCCTGACCAGCTGGCCAACGGCGTGTTGCTGCCCAGCACCTCGCTGGACCAATACGGCTACACCCTGGCCCAGTGGTTCCAGGCCAGCAATGCCGGTGCCGTGTTTGCCAACGCCAGCAACTTCAGCAGCGCCAACCTGGGCTTTGTTTGATGACAGGCGCCTGACAACCCACCCCCTTAGTGGGGTGCGGTGTGGTGGCGCACACTCAAGTTGATGGATACCCTCGGTTCCAGGGCTGCCAGGGTGGAACTTGTCTTGCATGATGTAGACCTACGCACGGGAGACAAACGTCATGACTGCGACAACCGGTGAACCAACTGCGCCAAAGATGCTGTCGATAACGACGGTATTGGTTGCAGTCACTTATGTACTGTTCTTCGCACCAACCTATTACGAGCTTGACACAACTGTTTGGAACGTTGTTGGCCAAGGGCACGGGCCAATAATGTTGCTTTTGGCAGTTTGGCTCGCATATCAACGTATAGAACGCTACTCTGCTATTACGCCCGGCAAAGAACAGCCTGCATTGGGTTTGTTGGTCTTTTTCTTGGGCGTAATTTTAAAAATATCAGCTGACTTCTTAGAAGTAATATCAATTGAGGTTGGCTCTCAGATTTTGATACTGTCAGGAGTAATCCTGCTGTTCAAGGGGTGGCAGGGCGTAAAGGTAATGGCAGCCCCATTGCTATTCTTGATTTTTGTTGTGCCCCTTCCAGGGACATTAATAGACGCATTAACCGCACCTCTCAAGCTTGCAGTATCTGTTGTTTCAAGCGAGATACTCTACCAAGCAGGCTATCCTGTTGGGCGAGCAGGCGTAACGTTGACAGTTGGGCCCTACAAGTTGCTCGTAGCAGATGCATGTGCAGGAATAAACTCAGTTTTCGCACTTGAAGCAGTAGGGGTGTTCTATCTTAGCTTAATGCAGTACAAGAATAAATTTAGGAACTTAGCCCTTGCAATAGCAATATTGCCGATATCTTTTGTATCCAATGTGACAAGAGTGATGGCCTTGACTTTGATCACTTATTATTATGGGGATGAGGTAGGCCAGGGATTTGTTCACTCATTTGCTGGCGTATTTCTTTTTGTGATTGCGACAGTGCTAACCATAGCAGTTGACTATGCCCTTGGTAAAGTTCCAACCCTGAAGGGAAGAAAAGAGTGTTGACTAACATAGTAAAGATCTTGTCAGCAAGATGGAAGCCCGGCTTACTAACATTTTTGCTGGTAATTACCCTGGTGGGGGTTATTACGATAGTTGTACCCAAGAAGTTTACATCAACTGCAACGGTTCTTGTGGACTTGAAAAATAGCGATCCGCTGCAAGGGCAGATATTGCCCGCGATGTTAAGCGCAGCATACATGGCGACGCAGGTTGATATTATTAAGAGCGAGCGTGTCGCCATAAAAGCTGTGCGCAATTTGAAATTGGATGAATATCAGCCTCTTAAAGAACAGTGGAGAGCTGAAACTGATGGCGCCGTGCCGTACGAGAGTTGGCTGACTACACTATTTCAAAGAAAGCTAGAAGTTATTCCTTCACGTGAATCAAGTGTACTAAATATCTCATACTCAGCATCCGATCCACAATTTGCCGCCGCGCTATGCAATGCGTTCCTCGCTGCGTATGTAGAGGTCTCGCTTGAATTAAGGACAGAGCCTGCAAAAAATTACGGGCAATGGTTTGAGCTTCAGGCGGCACAGGCTAGGGCTCGATTGGAGAAGGCGCAGAATGAACTGAGTAGTTTTCAGCAGAAAAACGGAATTGTTGGCACAGCAGAAAGAATTGACATTGAGGTAAACAGGCTTTCAGAGCTCAACGGCCAGCTTGTACAAGTTCAAGCGCTATCTGCGGACGCAAAGAGCAGAAAAGATCAGGGGAACGAAAACTCCCCTGAGGTGCTTGGTAATGCAGTGGTTGCAAGTTTGAAAACGGAACTTTCACGGCAGGAGTCGAAGCTTAAAGAGCTAGCGACTACATTGGGACCAGAGCATCCACAGGTTAAAACTTCACAAGAGAGCATTAAAGAACTGAGAGATCGATTGAGCTCTGAGGTTCGCAGAGTGGCTGGTAGTCTGGCTGTCAATAGCGCAATTAGCAATCAGCGCGAAGCTACACTGCGTGAGTCCATCGAGCTACAAAAGAACAAATTGGCCGAGTTGAAGCAGGTAAAGGATCAGGCCGCATTACTAGAGCGTGATGTAGAAAGTGCTCAACGTGCGTACGATAGCCTTTTAGCTAGGCAATCAATCACAGATGTGGAATCAAAAATCAATCAGACGAATATTTCAGTGCTTAGAAAAGCTAGCCCGTCACCGGAGCCGTCTTTCCCCAATCCAGTTTTGAATGCGTTGGTGGGGGCCTTCCTGGCGGTTTTTGCGTCAGCTGCTGTAATTGTTCTAGCTGAAGCGAACGATCGGAGGGTTCGTTCAGAAGAAGATCTAAATGTTGTAGGCTTGTCTCTTTTGACAACGATAGGAATTGCTAATCAAAGGTCTTTGGCGGTCAGCGAACTTGACCGAGAACGCCCTGTCGGTGCGTTGGGTAGAGCCAAAGTCATGCTTCTTGGTTTGAGTAATAAGGACTAAATAGTCATGAGCGGGAAAACCATAGGTGGAATCATTGCCGATTTAAAAGATCTTCAGGATAACGATATTAGGCAAATCATCGACTATCAGCAGACTCAAAACGTTAAATTTGGCGAAGCTGCTGTCGCACTTGGATATGCAAAAAAAGAGGATGTACTTTGGGCCTTATCTCAGCAGTTTGATTACCCTTACACGCAACAATCAGAAGGAGTTAACAAGTCACTGGTTGTTGCATCAAATCCCTTCTGTGAAGAATCAGAGTCGTTTCGGGATCTGCGCACACAAGTCATACAAAAGACGGTAGGGGATAAATCGATAAAACCACGAATTGGTATTTTCAGTAATAATCGCGGCGACGGGAAGACATACACCGCATCAAATCTAGCGCTTTCCATTGCTCAACTTGATCTTAAAGTTGCGGTTTTAGATTGCAATTTGCGAGCACCGAGTATTGGCGAAGTCTTTGATGTTCAGGTTACTCACGGGCTAAGCACAACGCTAGCTTCGTTCAAATCGGATGTATCCGTTTTCCGCCCTTTAGCTTCCTTTCAATCACTATTTGTATTGCCTGTAGGCGTCGTACCACCAAACCCAGTTGAGTTACTCCAAAAACCCAATTTTAAATTGTTGATGGAGGAGCTTTCCATGAAGTTTGACTATGTCATAGTAGACACCCCCGCGATGACGGAGGGCGCAGACAGCCAGATTATTGCGGGATTGTGCACTCATGGAGTTATTGTTTGTCGTGATGGTCAGTCGAAGCTAAAAACAACTCTGAGAATTAAAGATATTCTGGATCGAAGCAATGCAGAGGTTATCGGTGCGGTACTAAATAAAAGGTAACTCTAAAATGAAGCGGAGAGCTTTTGTAATTACTGGTACCTTGGCCGCGGCCTCAGCAGTACCATTATTTTTGCCACACCCAAAGCTCTTAGCTGATGAGCTTGGTGATTTGAAGCTTGAAGAAGCAGTACCTAATGAGTTTGGTACTTGGAGAAGAGTAAGCAATCAGCAGCCGTTTATTTTACCAGATGATCAAGCGACTCTATTAAAGAGGATATATACAGATAACCTTTCTCTCACGTACGAGAACGAGCGTTCAGAAGTGGTAATGCTTACTCTAGCTTACGGAAGAAAGCAGACTGACAGTGTTTCTGTCCATCATCCGGAAGTATGCTATTCCGCCCAAGGTTTCAGCGTTACTAAAGTTGAGTACGAAGAACTTATTCTGGAAGGTAAACCGCTTCCAGTTCGTAAGCTCACAGCAAGGTTGTCCGAAAGAGTCGAGCCCATTACTTACTGGGTCACCATAGGAGAAATGGTGGCTTCATCTAAAAATCAAGAAAGAATTATTAGAGCAAAATATAAGTACACAGGCTTTGTGCCAGACGGACTGCTGGTTCGTGTCTCAAATATAGTCAGCGTCCAAGGTAGGGCTGCTGATCTAATTCATCTAGATTTTATTTTGGGGCTTTACAAAGTATTGCCACCGAGAGTAAGAAACCGGTTTTTCGGAATAGGTAGATAAGGCATTTGCTATGAAAGTATTGATGATCGCCTCCCAAGGAGGGCATTGGATACAGCTAAATAGACTTCTACCCGCTTTTGAATCACATGAACTTGTATTTGTATCGACCAATCCTAGTTACGCAAGTGACGTAACCGCAGGTCGTTTTTTTACTGTGGCTGATGCAAACCTAGACCAGAAGCGTCGTCTTATCTTGGTCTTTTGTCAGTTATTCATTCTCTTTCACAAGGTTCGGCCAGACGTGGTAGTCACAACAGGCGCAGCGCCAGGCTTGATCGGCTTAATCAATGGACGTATTTTTCGCGCCAAGACTATCTGGGTTGATTCAATAGCTAATTCTGAAGAACTATCTACATCGGGCCGTGTTGCTCGATTTTTTAGTGACGTGTGGTTGACACAGTGGAAAGAGCTTTCCCATGAACGCGGCCCAAGTTATTGGGGGAGCGTTTTATGATTTTTCTAACTGTGGGCACGCAATTGGGATTTGACCGGCTTGTGAAAGCTATGGATGAGTGGGCTTCTGGTCACAGCGATATTCGAATCTTTGGCCAGATTGGGCCTGGTCGATACAAACCTCGACATTTCGAATACGCTCGATTCGTAACTCCTCAAGAAACAAGAGATTTGACACGTGGATCTAAGCTCATTGTCGCCCATGCTGGAATTGGTTCAATTGTTACGGCTCTCTCAGAAGAGCGGCAAATCCTCGTGATGCCAAGGTTGGCGGAACGAGGAGAGCACCGAAACGACCATCAGCTAGCGACAGCAAGAAAATTCGTAGGACGGCAAGGCGTTACCGTTGCTTTTGATGAAAAAGCTTTGAAGCATGAGCTTGAAAGCTTTTTGCTTTCTGATAATGTGAAGCCGAAAATTTCTCGATTTGCAGACGAAGAGCTTTTGAATAACATAAGGTCATATCTGGCACATATAGAAAAGTAGAATTTCGATGGCAAGCACAGAAACCGCGCTTAAGTCTGGATTTTTGTTCACAGCAATAAGATACGCACTGCAGATTGGAAGCCAAATTGCAATGGCGCGCTTGCTGGGACCCGAGGAGTTCGGATTGTATGCTGTTGCGTTAGTGATAATAAACTTGTCGTTATTTGTAACGGAAATGGGCTTCGGTTGGACAATTATCAATAAGAGCTCGATTTCTGAAGAAGAGATACGCTTTGTCTCATCTGTACAGATTTTAATTGGCTTTCTTGTCGGAATATTGCTTGCCTATTATGCAGAAAATCTTTCTGCTTTCTACGACAAACCAGGGGCAACACTTGCGATTCAGTTGCTAGCCATATCGGTTCCTATTTGTGCTGCATCGGTGGTCGGGCACAGCATGCTAGTTCGAAAGCTACAGGTTGGTCTGGCGACCCGGATCCAAGCCGAGAGCTATTTTGTTGGATATGTCTTGATCGGCGTGCCATTAGCCGCCCTGACAAAGAGTTTCCTTGCTTTAGTTGTATCTTGGATAGCTCAATCCATTTGGAGGCTTTATAGAATTCAGATTCAAAGCCCCGTCTCGTTCCGTATTAATCTAAATTTGGACGGAGCCAGTTTTTTCGTCAAATCTGCAATGAGTGTATTCGCAGCAAATATCGTAAATTGGACATTGTTCAACTTTGATCGTCTGCTAATAGCGAAAGTTCAGTCAACTTCCGTTGTTGCTGCTTACACCGTAGCATTTAATTTGTCTAACACTCCTGCTGGCATGTTAACAAGCGTGCTGCAACCCACGTTGTTGTCATCTGGGGCTAAGCATAGCCTTAAGGCTGATCTGCGGCGCTCTTACACCGAGGCATGGTCTGTTTGCGCAACAGTTTTGTTGCCTTGTTTTGCTTTTTTATCAAGCTGCGCAAGCGAAATTATAGAGCTACTATATGGATCCAGATGGAGGATTGCTGAGCCATTGTTGGAGGTGCTTCTTTTGTTTCCTCCAGTATATGCACTTTGGGCTATATCCACGCCTATTCTTTGGAATATCGGGAAAAATAGACTTGAGCCGATAGTTCAAATCCCGTTGGTACTTATTGCATTACCGCTTTTCTACATTGCAAGTTCGTTCGGTGCTAGCTCGCTTGCATGGGCATTTTTGGCAGTATGTTGTTTACGGGCTTTAGTCCTTGGAACTACAGCATCAATTCAACTCGGGTCAAATTTGGGAAAAATGCTAACAGTAACAGCTGTGGGCATAGCGCTCGGTTTATTCGTCTATTTCCTGTCGAATTGTATTGAACTTTTGGCTATAAAGCCTACTTGGTTATTGTTGATGGCGAAAGTCGTTGGTGTTATGACAGCAATCTTCATTGTGTCTTGGTTATTTCCCGCTCTTTTGCCACAAGCCTCTTGGAAATTCATTTCATCTATTCTTCCGTCAGGTTTGAAAAATACCTGGCTAATTAATAAGTGGCTTGCCCGGTGAAGATAATGGAAATCTATCCGATTCTACTTTACGGGTCAATTGGCGCCATATTGGCATTTGGTTTGATTATTGCTGCGTTGTCGGCTTCTAGATTTGAATCACATGGTTTGTCGTTGCCGATTCGATATGCATTGCCCCTGATCATCGCTGCTCTTGCTATAAGCGTTCTTTCGTCCAATAGGGATCTTGCTGAGGCGCGTCAATTGCTTACTACAGGCCAGGTTAAAGGCATTGTCGCTTCAAATGCAACACGCATTGTTTCTCTATTCATCCTAGTCGTCGGCTTGTCATCTATCTGCAGGAGTCTTTTTGAGGAAACTAGAATTGACAAGGGAGGAAAGTTATTAATTGGATCATTTTTAGCATATTGGGTCGGAGCAGTATTCATACCCATGCTTTTTTCATCTCATCCAGATCCATCCCATGAGTATTTCTACCTGGCAATACTCGGTACCGCATTGTTGCTGCAAGATGAGGCCGGTACAAAAAAGTCGCTGTTGTTGATTCGCGATGCTTTGTTTGTTTTTTGCGTTTTTAGTCTTGTTATTGCAGCGATAAAGCCATCCATGGCGCTGGATCTTGAATATTCTCAGGGACTAATACCAAGTCTGCCGCGATTCGCCGGTTTATCTCAGCATGCAATTTCAATGGGTGCTTTTGCATACGTTTTACTAGCCTTTGCCATTGGGATGCCCTATAGAAAAACAGGCGTAAATATCATAGCCGTTTTCGTGTCCGTACTTATTATATTCTGGTCGCAGTCAAAGGTTATCTGGATTTGCTCATTAGTTTCTTTCTGTTCTTATTACCTCACGGCTACTTTGGCTCCAAATATTCGACAGGCGTTGTTCGGTGGGTCATTAAACCGAAAATTTGTTTTGAATAGAGACTTGGCTCTTCTGGTTACCTCCGTACTTTCGGCTGGATTAATTGCTATTTTTTTAGATACATCCTCCATCCTTCAGAAGTTTCTTATATCAGATGTGGCCGGAAATCTGTCATCTCTAACCGGCCGTGATCTGATTTGGAAGGTGGCACTCGATGAATGGAGTCTTAGCCCATTGTTTGGATACGGACTGGGCGTCTTCGAAATTGATCATAGATTAGTTATAGGGTTGCCGCATGCAACTCATGGCCACAACCAATTGATCGATGTACTAGCTAGAAGTGGGCTTGTAGGAATGGCTGGATTTTTGCTTCATTTATTTGTGCTAGCGAGAATTACATGGTCTGTTTTGCCGCTCGCCCCCCTCGGCTATTTTTTGCTTACCTTACTTGTGAGCCTCTCAATTAGCGAAGTTCCGTTCAATATAGCTCGACATGGTGCGTCGGTCATCCCTTTCGTTTCATTCTTATTATTCCTTCGGTGGTCTATATTTAAGGTTGAGGCAGATCTCAAATGATATCAATCGTGATGCCTGCGTACAACCGGCAGGCTTGTATTGGAAGTTCTATTGATTCCGTGCTTACGCAAACTTTCAGCGATTTTGAGCTTTTAGTTATTGATGATGGCTCCACTGATGGCACAGGTAAAATAGTTGAATCGTATTCTGATAAAAGAATCAGATATTACAGAATTGAAAACTCGGGTGTTTCGGTAGCTAGAAATTTTGGCATCAATGTATCTTCAGGTGACTTGATTTTCTTTTTGGATTCTGACGACTGTTGGCACTCAAGATACTTAGAACTACAGCTTGATGCCTTTCATCGACATCCCAGTGCTTCTTGGGCCGCAACGGGCTATTTTTCAGTTGATACCAAGTTTTTTCCATTGCCAGATTGGGATGTAATAGAGGAAAAACAGTCCTTTCTTGTGTCCGACCTCCCAAAGTTCTGGATCGTCGACGGCGGATTTCTTACAAGTTGCGTTGGCGTGAGGCGGTCAGTATTGGCTTCTCTTCAATATCACTTTCCTCCGGGCGAGAGTGTCGGCGAGGATATGGATCTTTGGTTGCGACTCGGTGAAATATCGAGTTTGGTTTTTACCCCTACCAAACTGATGGCATATAGAACCGATGGACATGACAGCATTACAAAGAATGCCAAGGTTAACGCGAATCTATTGCCATATTTGATTCGACTCAAAGCCAGATACGATAGAGGTAATGTCCCTCAGAGAATAAAGGTTTCAACGCGTTTATTTATTAACCACCAGATTATTTCCCAAGGTCGGAGATTGCTATGTTTAGGTCGACGTCTTGACGCGGTCAAAGTAATGTGCAATGCACCAGATGCCTTCTTGCAGCGGCGAGGTTTTGTGACATTGTTTCTTTTTCTTCTTACCCCGAAACTTGTCCGTGAATTCGTCGCACGAAGAAAGTCGAGCTAACCATGTTAAAAGTAATGCTCTTTGCGCCGCATTTTGCTGAGTATTCTCTTAGCTTTGCAATTGAGCTAGCAGAACATTGTGACGTCTGCCTGGTTTTAAACGACGAAAATCTGAGAAACGAGGTTGCCCACTTACATGAACTGAAGCTTCCGCCTCGGCTCAAAGTAATATCCTTTCCGCACAATCGATCGATTAAGTGTCTTGTTAGTAACGCTCTTCTATATTTAAAAGCATATTTAGATTTTCGACCCGACGTTGTTCATCTTCAAGAGGAGCCGAAAGACTATTTAGTTTTGGCTCTTATGTTTATGAGGTCAAAGATTGTTCTGACAGTTCATGACCCAAAGCCCCATGCGGGGGAAGATCTAAGAAAGCAGCGCTTCTCTAGATACCGGTTGTATAGATCCTATTTAAGGTTAAGAGCAGGCGCTATTATTGTTCACGGTGAACGGATGAGGGAGTTATGTTCGAAGGTCGCTCTGTTATCAAAAAAGAGAATTTTTAGCGCACCACACGGCCCGCTTGGGATAATAATTCCGTTTCAATCTACTGCCAAAAATGTAATCGGACGCTGTCTCTTCTTTGGTAGAATTCAGGAGTATAAAGGGCTTGATTTCTTTATCAAAGCCATTGAAATGCTAAATCATCGAGGTTGTCACGTAGTTGGTGTAATTGCTGGCCGTGGTCCAGATTTGGCGCGTTGTGCTAAGTTTATTGATAATCCCAATTCATTCGTTATTAACGAGAGGTATCTTTCTAGTTGTGAAGTGCTGCAGGAGTTTCAACTCGCAGATGTAGTTGTACTGCCATACACCGAGGCCACTCAAAGTGGTGTGGCAGCATACGCGTTGGGCCGTGGCAAACCGATCGTTTCAACGGATGTTGGATCCCTCTCTGATATGGTCGTCCATGGCGTTAATGGGCTACTCTGTCCTCCACGCAATGTTGAGGCTCTTGCCGACGCGATACAGAAACTAGTGGAGGATCGCTCATTAAATGAAGCAATGAGTGTCTCTTCTATTGAATTGGCGAGGGGCCCTATGTCATGGGCAACTGCTGTAGATGTGAGCAAGCAGGCTTACTTTGAGGTAATTTCTTCATGATTGTAGTTGTTGGCACGAGTTCACGTGGCGGAATTAAATCTGTTATTGATAGTTACGTCAGCTGTGGGCTGTATGCCCCACATGACTATTTGATACTAGAAACCCATGGCGAGTATTCTGTTTACAAGAGAGTATTTGTATTCCTTCGTGTGCTACTAATGTTGACGAAGTTGCTGATTAGTCGTCGTGTGAGTTTGCTCCATGCACATTCAGCCATGCGGGGCAGTTTTTGGAGAAAAGCGATATTAATTGTTTTGTGCAAAAGCTTCCGTGTACCTGTTGTGCTTCATCTGCACGGTTCGGAATTTAAGGTATTTTATTCTAAGCTGGGTTGCCTTTTTAAGTCTCTAGTTTCCTATGTTTTTAGGCTATCCGATCAGGTATGGGTCCTATCTAATTCTTGGCAGGAGTTTGTATTAAAGGTTTCCCCAAAAGCTGACGTCAGGGTGATTCCTAACTTTGTGGTTAATTCTAAGTCGTGTTGCTCTTCTGTAGTCGGAGAGAAATCGCACATCAATGTTCTGTTTCTTGGTTATGTTGGTGATAGGAAAGGTATTTTTGATTTGATCAAGGCAGCCCAACAGCTTCCTGTCAAAGAGCATTTTAAGTTTTTTGTTGGGGGCAATGGTGATATCGAGCGTGCAATAGCTTTTGCGAAGGACTGTGGTGTTTCTCAGTCGTTTAATTTTCTTGGTTGGGTCGACGGCACAAAAAAGGAGGCATTGCTGAAATCGGCCGATATATTTGTTTTGCCATCCCATAATGAAGGGCTGCCGGTAAGCTTACTTGAGGCAATGTCATATAAGGTTCCAGTCATTTCCACAACCGTTGGTGGAATTCCTGAGCTCTTACTTGACGGCGGTGCGGGTCTCTTGGTTCCTCCAGGTCGGCCCGATCTTCTGTCTGTTTCACTTATCGATTTGTCAGATTCCAATAAGAGGCAAATTATTGGGAATCTTGGCTATGAGCATTGGTTAAATCATTACTCACTTGACGCTGTTCGCCCCTTGATTTGTAAAAATCTTTCTGAATTGGTTAAAACGTGAGGAATTTAATTTTAATTTTCTTCGCTCTTCTCTGTTTTTCTTCAAATGCGGCTGATCCGTCTTGTTTGAAGGTTTCGGATTCGGCTTGTTCTGTTTATAACAACCTAGGACGAGGTGTAAACCTCGGTGCTGTGTTCGATCGGTCCGTGTACGGTGAGTTAGGTGTTAAGTATTCTCCAGAGTTGGAAAATGCGATACTTGATTTTGATTCAGTTCGTATTCCAGTAAAGTTCGGTTCTTTTGCATCAGTCGACGCAACAGCAAAGCTAGATCCTCTCTTTATGGAGCGTTTGGATCTTGTTGTAAATAGGTTGCTGAGTAAGAACAAGACGGTCATACTTTCCTTCTTTCATTACAGGCAGATTACAGGTGGCAAGCTTAACTTTGGTGAATCTGAGGTTGATGAGCTTGTTTTGGAGGAGCGTTTTGTTAATATATGGTCCCAATTGGCTGAACGTTACAAGGGGTACGGGAAAAAATTGGTGTTTGAGGTTTATAACGAACCTCATGGTCGCCTGTCGGGTTCGACATGGCGCAATCTTTTTGACAGAGGCTTGAAGAGAATTCGCTTAATTGACCCGCGACGGATCGTAATTTTTGGTGCAGACGATTGGTCTTCCATTGCTGGCCTTGAAGCAAGCAATCCCGTCGATGATGTCAATGTCATTTATACTGTGCATGTATATGATCCTTTCCTGTTTACTCACCAAGGCGCCTCTTGGGTAAAGCCTACCAGGCCTGTTGGTGTGTCTTGTTGTGACTATGCGCAAATAGCTTTGATTCGAAATAGAATTTTTCGGATCAGTCGATGGTCTAAAACATACGGGCGCCCCGTTTTTGTTGGTGAATTTGGTTCTATTAATATTGCTGATCATAAGTCTCGGATTGAATATACTTCCACTTTTGTTGCTTTGGCTCGTGAATACAGGATTCCTTGGTTTTATTGGCAAATAGCGAGCGACTTTGGTGTTTTTGATTTTAAAAGTTCAAAGTGGCTTCCTGGCTTTAGGGATGTTCTTCTTAGGTAAATTATTGATTACTATTTTTCATTTCTCGCGTTCTTTTTGTAATCCTTTTGATTCAGTGGTGCTGATATGAATGTATCTTCGGGTGAAGTTAAGATCGCCGTGTTTGGCCTCGGCTACGTCGGCATGTCCATGGCCGTGCTGCTGGCCCGCCACAACCAGGTGGTGGCCGTTGACCTGTCGGCCGACCGGGTGGCCAAGGTCAATGACAAGGTGTCACCCATTGAAGACGCAGACATCACGCGTTACCTGCAATCTGAGCCCCTGAACCTGCGCGCCACCACCAGCGCGGCCGAGGCCCTGGAGGGTGCCGAGTTCGTGGTCATTGCCACGCCCACCGATTACGACTCTGAAACCAACCGCTTCAACACGCGCAGCGTGGAGTCGGTCATTGCGCAAACGCTGTCGCTGGCGCCTGACGCGGTCATGGTCATCAAGTCGACCATTCCGGTGGGCTACACCAAAGATGTGAGCGAGCGCTTGCGCACCAGCAACGTGATGTTCTCCCCCGAGTTTCTGCGTGAGGGGCGTGCGCTGTACGACAACCTGCACCCCAGCCGCATTGTGGTGGGCGAGCAGTCGCCCCGTGCCGAGCGCTTTGCGGCCTTGCTGAAGCAGGCGGCCCTGAAGCAAGACGTGCGCGTGCTGCTGACCGGCAGCGACGAGGCCGAGGCCATCAAGCTGTTTGCCAACACCTACCTGGCCATGCGCGTGGCTTATTTCAATGAGCTGGACACCTATGCCCAGCTGCATGGCATGGACACCCGCCAGATCATTGACGGCGTGTGCCTGGACCCCCGCATTGGCCAGCACTACAACAACCCCAGCTTTGGTTATGGCGGCTACTGCTTGCCCAAAGACACCAAGCAGCTGTTGGCCAACTACAGCGCGGTGCCGCAGAACCTGATCGGCGCCATCGTCACCAGCAACACCACGCGCAAAGATTTCGTGGCCGATTCCATCCTGGAGCGCAAGCCCAAGGTGGTGGGCATTTACCGCCTGATCATGAAGGCAGGCAGCGACAACTTCCGCGCCAGCTCGATCCAGGGCGTGATGAAGCGCATCAAGGCCAAGGGCGTGGAGGTGGTGCTGTACGAGCCGGTGCTGGAAGAAAGCCGTTTCTTCAATTCCGAAGTGGTGCGTGACCTGGCCGAGTTCAAGCAGCGCTGCGACGTGATCGTGGCCAACCGCATGAGCCCCGAACTGGCCGATGCGGCCGACAAGGTGTACAGCCGCGATTTGTTTGGGCAAGATTGAGGTGTCGAAGAATTTGACACTTTTTGCGGCGGGGGCTCAACAACCTTTCGCAAGTCATTGATTTTTGGGCATTGAGGGTGCGTGGCCCGAACATTGCTGGTTTGAGCCTGCCCAGACGTTTGGGTGTGCATCGAAAGCAGTACCGTCATGACCACCCGCCGCTCATTCAAGCCCGCCGTTGTGGCCCTCGCCCTGGCGGCCTTGTCGCAGGCCACCCTGGCCGCCCCCATCGTGGTGGACCAGTCGCAGACCGCGTCCAACGTCAACTATGGCTTGTTCGGCAACCTGTACAACTGGGACCGCCCAGTCAGCGTCTGGCAGTCGTACACCGCGGGCATCACGGGCAACCTGGCTGGGGTGGGCATGGCTTGGGGCGGCACCATTGCCAGCGCCGACCTGAAGATCTACGCTGGCACTGGCGTGACCGGCACGCTGCTGGGCAGCTACACCTTGAGCAACCTGGCAGGCAACAACGGGCTGCAGGCCCTGACCACCAGCCTGAGCGTGGCGCAGACCGCTGGCAGTGTGTACACCTTCTCGTTGGAAAACCTGGTGTGTGGCGGCAGCATGTGGGCTTGTAATTACAGCGCCATCCAAAACACCGATGCTTACGCGGCGGGCGTGTTCATGGGGCAGGGCTACCACATGCCCATCACCTACAAGGCGGGCGTGACCAATGCCGACCTGGTGTTCCAGACCCTGGTGGCCGCCCCGCAGCAGGTGCCCGAGCCCTCGGCACTGGCCCTGGTGGGCTTGACGCTGGCCGGGCTGGGCGTGGCCAGCCGCCGCCGGGCCTGAAATTCAGCCGCGTGCCCATGACGAACAAGGGCACGCAGGCCACCTGACCGAAGTGGTGCTTTTCGGCATCCCTGCAGGTGCAGAAATTGCTGGCGTCTTGGCTCATTCATCAACCAAAAGGTGAATGCCATGCGCAACGTTGGATCCAAGGTGAAAGCAGCGATCAGTTGGATCGCTTGGACGGTGGCGACTGCAGCGAATGCCGGCATCCGTCGTGGACGGCACGCTGTACCGCACAGGTGGGTTGCAGCTGGGGGCCGCCGCACCTTGGTACAGCGGTTCTGGCGATTTGGTGCAGACGACCGTCGGCATCCACCGATTCACTGTGAATTCGCCGGGCAGCGTCACCTTTGACATCCTGTCATGGGAGGGGGCGGGCGGGAGCAGCACTTCGCCTCCGACCGACATCAACGGCGATGGGTCGATTTACGACCGCGACGCCTTCATGAGCGCGAACCTGGCCGCAGGCGATTACTTCCTGGCGGTGGGCTCGTGGGACTTCGATGATGTGGACGCCTTGTCTGGGTCAGCGTTCGGCAGGGGGCCGATCACGTGGAACGGTGCAAGCTATGTCGTGGCAGACCATGGCGACTACCGTCTGACAGTCACCGGTGATGTGTCAGAAATTCCTGAACCTGGCGCCATGGCACTGGCGGTGCTTGTGCTGGCCGGCGTTGGGCTGGCCAGGCGCAGTACGCTGAAGCGCCAGCGAGCGGTCAACTCAGCCTTGGCTTGATGCCTTGCGCCGGCTGAGGCACACGCCACCCAGCACCAGGCCGATCAGGGCCAGGGCCGAGGGCTCGGGCACGGCCTGCGGGTTGGACGAGTAGGTCCAGAACACGCGCTGGTCACCCGTGGCAACACCTGTGCGGTTGTTGCCTGTGGGGTTGTATTGGATGCTGCCGCCCAAGACGCCCAAGCTCCCGGTGCTGAAAAACAGGCCACGCGCCAACGTGGTTTCTGGCGTGCCAGCGGTGCTCGCATTGCCAAAGCCGTCCATCAAATTGCGCTCAACGCCAATGCTCAGGGCCGTTTCTGCGGCGGTGGTGAAGCCCCATCCACCAGAGCCGGAGGTGCGGTACCAGTTCAGGCCATTCGACCAGTTCTGCACAGTGCCGGTGTCGTCGCCGGTGTGGTCAACGTAGGTGATGCGGCTCACCGCACTGGTTTCGCCCATGCCGATCACGCCGTAAGCGCCCAGCGATGCGTCCCACAAACCCATGGCCATGTAGTCGCCACCGGTGCAGGCGTCCAGAACAGGCCTGATGAGGTGGGCGGACGTGGCATTGGAGCGGTAGCACTCGGTCCAGCCCCAGCTGGCCACGGTGTCGGTGCTGACGTTGGTTTGAATGCCAAATGGGATCACGCCGGCGTGGGCCGTGCTGGCCAGCAGCGACATGGTGATGGCAGCGGCCAGGGCGGTGTGGGGCGTGCGCAAAACGGGGTCCTCCGCGTGAGCTGTGGGCAAGAGTCCGTGCCCAGCCGAGCACGGCGCTGCAAAGCTTAGCTCCAGGTGACAAGGTGTAACCGGCCGACCACCCTCCAGCCCTGCAGCCAGGGGAGTGAAAACTTCACGCTTCTGGTGGTGGGCACAAAAAAGCCGACCCTGAGGTCGGCTGATCGGCTGTGGCCAGAGCGCCTGCTGGTTCAGGCGGCGCGGCGGCGGCTGAGGTACACACCACCCAGCACCAGGCCGATCAGGGCCAGGGCCGAGGGCTCGGGCACGGCCTGCGGGGCAGACACGGTCCAGAACACGCGTTGGTCATTGCCGTAGTATTCCATCGGCGTGAAGTTGTTGCCTGTGGCGTTGTAAGCCCAGCCATTGCTGAAGTTACCGTAGTAGTCCACGTGGAAGCTCACACCCTTGGCCAGCGTGGTTTCAAGGGTGCCCTCGTTGTCAAAGCTGTTGATGCCGTTCAACAGGTTGATGTCAGCGCTGTTGAGCGCGGTTTCAGCCGCCGTGGTGAAGCCCCAAGAGCCGTCACCCGAGGTGCGGTACCAGTTCAGCCCGTTGGACCAGTTTTGCACGGTGCCGTTGTCGTCACCCCGGTAGTCGGCGTAGGTGATGCGGGTGACGGTGCTGTACGCGCCCACGCCCACCACGCCGTAGGCTCCCAGGCTGGCGTCCCAGATGCCCATGGCCAGGTAGTCACCCTGGCAACTGCTCAGCACGGCGGCGGTGCTGGCTGCGTAAGAGGCGTTGGTGCGTGAGCACTCGGTCCAGCCCCAGCCGGCAATGGTGGCGTTGGACACGTTGGTTTGAAGACCGGACGGGATCACGCCCGCTTGGGCGGCGCCCATGACAAGGGTGCTGGCCGCCATGGCGATGTACTGCTTGCGCAAAATGTGGCTCCTTAGCTTGTGAGGGATGCACCCGCCTGGTCAAAGGCGGCTTCAACTCACTTGTCGCAATAGTTGTGCCAATTTGTAACCCATTGATTTCAAAGGGGTGACATGGGCTGAGCCAGGCGCACTGTCAAAAAAATCGACAAAAAAAGCCGACCCGAGGGTCGGCTGGTGCCAGGCTCAAGCGCCTGGGGTGGCGCATGCTGAGCCGCTGGCTGGGCGGCTTGACGACGCCCTGCTGGATCAGGCAGCGCGGCGGCGGCGAGCGGCCATCAGGCCAGCCACGCCCATGCCGGCCAGGGCCAGGATGGTGGCTTCGGCTTCAGGCACCGGGGTGGCGGTGACATTGATGTTGCCGGCCAGCAGGCCCGAGCTGGGCGCGAAGTTGAAGGTCAGGCTGTAGTTGCCAGCGGCCAGGCCGGTGAACGAAGCGGTGCCAGCGCTGGGGCTGAGGCTGCTGGCGGTGGGGCCGCTCAGAGCGATGCTGCTGATGTTGACCGGGCCGAACAGCGAGAAGAACGACAGGTCGAGCTGGTAGGTGCTGCCTGCGCCCAGCGCGAAGCTGTAGGCGGCAGGGGTGTAGGCGGCGGCGAAGATGCTTTCGCTGCCGTCGCTCAGGTCAATGGCGCCCGGGCCGGAGGCCAGGGGCACGGATGCGTGGGCGGCCGAGAAGGCCAGCGCGGCTGCGATGCCGAGTGCTGCGCGTTGGAAAAACATGTGGATCACTCCCGTGTAGGTTCAAGACAGCGCGCCATGTGGATTCCGTAGCGCGTCGGTTGTGACATTTTTAACACGCTGCGGCGCAGCAAACAACCCACCCTTGGTCACCAGATGTGTATGGAACCCCGCTTGATTGAGGGGGGCGCAGTGCATTCGGGCTATTTCTATGGCGCTTTTTGCGGCGAGTGGGTTCAATGTGACCATCAATCAACAGCGGAGGCTTGCATGAAAAGCAAGGGGGGCTGCGGCGTGGCCGCATGGGGTGTGTTGGCATGGGCGCTGTGTGCCGGTGGGGCCCAGGCCGCCATCGGCGAGGTGAATTTCATCACCACATTGACGGGGCCCGAGGGCGCGCGTGACCTCACGACCGCCTCCTATTCCTTCTTGACTTTCGACGAATGGGTGGGGGTGACCCGCAGGCAGACCTTCGTGTCGGCTGAGTGGTGGGCGCCCGAAACTTCAGAACCTTTCCGCGACGAAAACGGCCAGTGGGTGGTTCGCCAGGAGGGCACGCAGCTGATCCAGGGGGACGACTGGCACTTGCGGGCCGCTTCGGTGGATCGGTTTTCAGTGAGCTCTGGGCCGGCTTTGGCGGGGCCGCCCGAGGTGGGCTGGCAGACGCTGAGCCTTCAACCCACCACCACCGACCCGCTGCTGTCGCTGACCCTGAGCCTGACCAGCGCCCAGGCGCCAGTGGTGACGTTCAATGGGCAGCAGGTGACCATGGTCGACCGGGGCATCGGGCCGTCGGGCCTGACCGAGTGGCGCCTCGATCTGGGTTATCAGCCCGATGTCACGTTCAGCGGCCTGCTGGCGCAAGCCGCGCCGGGCGCAGACATTACAAACTTGTGGGTGTATGCCGACACCGCACGTGACGGGAACTTTGTCTGGTTGCCCACGCCGGTGTATGAGCAGGTGGCGGTGTCACGCCTGTTGCCTGTGCCCGAGCCAAGCACTTGGGCCATGGCCGCCGTGGGGCTGTTGGCTTGGGGGGTGTGGGGGCGCCAGCGCCGGGTTTGAACGTGAGAGTGGCCTCAGCCTGCCCGGCGCCGGTGTGCGGCAACCCCGGCAGCCAGTGCGCCGGCCAGCATCAGCAGGATGGCCGAAGGTTCTGGCACAGGGCTGACCTTGCCGAAGCGGAACTGGTCGAAGCCGACTGCGTCGCCTGGCGCACTGCCCGTCACCACCACCTGGTTGAAAGCGCGGTGGGTGTTGATCACGCCGAAGAACTTGTGGTTGGAGTCGGCCTGGTAATGAAACACATAAGACGCTGAACCTTGTGGCGTTTGCAAGGTGAAGGTGGTGGGCCCCACATCGCCCAGGTCGCCGGTGTGAAAGCCGAAGGCGTTCATGGTGCGGGCGTCGAAGGTGAATGTGAGACGGCTGCCTTCCACTGGGTTGACCAGAAGCATGCAGCCCGACTGCCCCCAGCAGAAGTTGCCGCTGTGGGGGAACAGCGCGGTGTTGGATTGCACATTCAGCCCAGACGCCAGTTGAGTGAGTGACTGGACTGTGGGGTAAGTCAGGTTCTCGACGGTTTCTTCGGTCAGCGTGATGCGCGCTGACGCCGCAGCAGCCAGGAAGCTGGCTTCGTCGGTGTAGAAGACAGGCAAGGTGGCCACGATGGAGGTGGCTTGGGCCGTGGTGCTGGCCAGCCAGAGGGCGGCGGCAGCGGCAACAACAATGGAGCGCATGGGTCAGACGGCAGTAGGGGCAACCCAGCAGTGTGAGAGCTTGGATTTGCTCCTAACCATCCCGACAACTCGGGATCCTGGCCCCCTTTGGTGGGAACCCCATTGAAAGAAGGGGCATCGGTGGCGTAACCTACGGGCACAAAAGCGCGGGCCTTCGGGCTTGTCATTCAACCCGGAGGAACCATGAACCCCCTGTTCACGCGCGCCCTGTGCGCTGCGGCAGGGTGGCTGTGCGTCAGTGGCGCACACGCTGCCTTGTCGGTCAATGTGTCGGTCAGCGGCTCGTATGCCGCGCAACTCACCGACGTGCGTCAGTTCATCAGCACCACCAACGATGTGTTCGTGGAGCAGCTCAGCGTGGGCGACACGTTCAGCGACACGCTGTATTCGCCGGCTTGGCAGGAAACCATCAACGGGGTGCTGTTCGATGTGCGCGAAGTGACCCAGCGCACAGGCCGCAATGTGCTGGCCGTGTACGGCTCGGTGGACACCTTGACCAGCACGGGCAAGGTGCGAGATGCCCAAGGGCAGCCCGGTGCAGGGGCCGCGGGCGCCAATGGCTCGTGGCTGGACCTGCAGTTTTCGTTTTCTCAGCCTGTGGCGAGCTTCAACGTGAGCCTGTACGGCACGTCGGGCCAGTTTGTGCACAACCACTCGGGCTTGGGTGTGCCGGTGGCCGCCGGGGTGCTGGTGGATGGCCAGACCGCTGAGCAGCGTGGCAATGTGTTCCTCACCACCGTTGACACCCGCTGGAGCGCCACGGTGGCTTCTGTGGGCTCCGACAGCACCGGTGTGCTGCTGGCCACCGACCACCTGCCGGGTGGTTACACCGACCGCTGGTTTGCTGGCGTGAGCAGCAAGGCTTACAACACCTACCAGAAGACCACCTTCCAGGGCACCCAGTTTTCGTCGCTGCAGTACACGCCGGCCGCCGTGCCGGAGCCCGAAGTGGTGGGCCTGGCCCTGGTGGGCGCGCTGGTGGCCCTGGGCGCCGCCCGCAAGCAAAGCAAAACCAACAACGCCCTCAAGGAGGCCGCATGAAGCGCGCATGGATGTCGTTCAAGGGCGTGGCCCTGTGTGGCGCCTGGGCGCTGGCTGCCGGGCATGCCCAGGCGTTTCAGTCTGAACTGATCAACCTGGCCGAGGCCCGCGTGGGCGTGTCGATCACGTCGACCACCTCGAGCCCGCAAGCCCAGTTGCTGCCCGATGAGCTGTTCGGAGCCTGGCGTTACACCGACGTGGGCATTGCGTCGGCCACGAACGAGCTGGGCCGCACGGTGGTGGACCTGGGCCTGGACATGAGTTCGCAGTTTGTCGACGCCGCCACCGGTGAGCTGTATGCCTACCGTGTCAGCCGCATCGACGTACAGCAGACCACCGAAACCCAGTACGGCAGCTACGACATGCTGGACTGGCGTGGCAGCTTCACGGCCCCGGACGAAGGCACGGCCCACTGGTTCGATGTGCGCTTCAACTTCACGGGCGATGTGCGCGACGCAGCGGTGCGCGTGGAGGGCCGCAATGGCAGCTTCACGCACCCGCGCACCGGGGCCACCGTGGCGGTGCCGCCCGCCGTGACCTTCGATGGGGTGCGGGCCGGTACGGCGGGCACCGACACCTTTTTGTCGGTTCGCTCTGAAACCTGGGACGCTGGCCGTTATGGCATCTCGGCGCCAGGGGTGCTGACCCTGGGCCTGGAAAATGCCAGGGGCGGCAGCGCTTCGCGCTTCGGCATTGAGCTGGTGAGCCAGTACTTCAATGTGCGCAGCGTCACCCAGGACACCTCGTACAGCTTCACCACCACGACCTTGGAGCGCGTGAGCGCTGTGCCCGAGGCAGGCGCCACGTGGTTGGCTCTGGCGGGTGCGGGGCTGGCCGTGGCGGCAGCGCGCCGTCGGCGTCAGGCGGGCGCTTGATCAGGCGCCAGCCTTCAGGCCAGCAGCCGTGACAGCGCGGCGCTGGCCAGCTCGCTGATCTGCGTCAGGAACTCCACGCCCATGTCGGCCGTGTAGCGGGTGGCGTCGGGCGAGGCCAGCACCAGCAGGCCGAACACGTCGCCATCATGGTGCAGGGGCAGCAGGGCCAGCGAGGCCACGGTGGTCGGGTCTTCCAGCCAGCGGGCGGCTTCAA
Organism: Aquabacterium lacunae; assembly: GCF_004310865.1. Lineage (GTDB taxonomy): Bacteria > Pseudomonadota > Gammaproteobacteria > Burkholderiales > Burkholderiaceae_C > Aquabacterium > Aquabacterium lacunae. The sequence goes on along the minus strand of NZ_SIXI01000007.1, from coordinate 47,845 downwards.
AGCCGGCGTTCACGCCGCAGTAAGGCAGGGTCAGGCTGCGTGCAAAGCTGCGGGCGTCGTCGCTGATGGCCTGCGCGCAGGGCAGCTCGGCATGCTCGGGCTTGACCGGGTGCTGGGCGTTGCCCCACACGCGCAGGCCCACTTGCGGGATCAGAAACTGCCGCTGCAGTTCGGTGGTGAGCACCTCGGGCAGTTGCGCGTCGTCGTGCGTGAGCATCACGGTGCGCACCCAGTGCTGCAGGCGCTGGGCAATGGCTTCGTTTTCCTGGCTGTGCCGGATCATCTCCATGATGCGGCGTTCGAGCCCCTTGACCTTGTCACGCATCATTTCCAGCTGGCGCTCTTGCAGCGACACGGCACGTTGGCCGTGTGGGCTGACCAGCTGCACGGCATGCAGCAGCTGGGCCTGGCGCTCGAAAAACCCCGGCGTGTGGATCAGGTAGTTCGCGATTTCGTCTTCGGTGATGCCTTGCAGGTTCATGGCAGGGGTATGGGGTCGGATGTCAGAGGGCGGGCACGTCGATTTCGCCGTGGAACACGGTGACGGCCGGGCCTGTCATGAGCACGGGCTGGCCGGGGCCGGCCCAGGAAATGGTGAGGCGGCCACCGCGCATGTCGACATCAACGGTGTTGTCGAGCCAGCCCAGGCGGATGCCGGCCACCACGGCGGCGCAGGCGCCCGAGCCGCAGGCCAGCGTTTCGCCCGAGCCCCGTTCGTACACGCGCAGTTTGATGTGGCTGCGGCTGACCACTTCCATGAAGCCGGCGTTCACGCGGCGGGGGAAGCGCTCGTGGCCTTCGATCTGGGGGCCCAGTTCATCGACCGGGGCCTGTTCGGCGTTGCCGACACGGGTGACGGCATGCGGGTTGCCCATGCCGACCACGGCCACATCGACCGGGTGATTGGCCAGCTCGATGGTGTACAGCGCGCAGCCGTTGACCAGGGTGGGGCTCAGGCCTTCGGGGTTGAAGGGCACCTCGGCAGGCACCAGAAAGGGCGCGCCCATGTCGACCGTGACGCGGCCATCGGCCTGCAGGCGCGGTTCGATCACCGACTTCAGGGTCTGCACGCGGATGCTGGTTTGGGTGGTCAGGCCGGCGTCGTGCACGAAGCGCGCGAAGCAGCGGGCGCCGTTGCCGCACTGTTCCACCTCGCCACCGTCGGCGTTCATGATCCGGTAGGTGAAGTCGGTGCCGTTGGCGGCGTTGCCGGGCTCGACGATCAGGATCTGGTCGGCGCCGATGCCAAAGCGTCGGTCGGCCAGGAACCGGTATTGCGCCGGGCTCAAGGCCAGGGGCGCCTGGGTGGCATCGAGCACGACGAAGTCGTTGCCCGCGCCTTGCATCTTGGTGAAACGCAGCTTCATGTGCCCATTATCGGCGCACATGGCGTGTTCATGGGCTGTTCAATGGGCTTTCAGGCCTCGGCACGGCTGCGGCGGCTGCTGAGCCACAGGTCCAGCCCCTGCAGGAACTCGGGCAGGTTCAGGGGCTTGGTCCAGAAGGCCTCGAAACCGGCTTCGAGCGCGCGGTTGCGCTCGTTGATCATGGCGTTGGCGGTCAGGGCCACGCAGGGCGTGGGGTGCCGCTGGCTGCGCAGCGCCTGGAGCACTTCGTAGCCGTCACCGTCGGGCAATTGCAGGTCGAGCAGCACGAAGTCGAAGCGCTGGCCCGCCACGGCGGCCAGGCCTTCGGCCACGTTGTGGGCCACCACCAGCTCCACCTCGGGGCGCAGGCTGAGGAACTCACGCACCAGCAGCACGTTGCTGGGGTTGTCTTCCACGTACAGCACCTTGCCTCGGGTGTGGGCGTTCACCTGCACGGCCTCGTCTGCCGTGATGCGCGTTGGCACGGGCAGGAGGGTGTCCATCAGGGGCTCGGCGCGTGGCAGCACCAGGCTCAGGGCCACCGGGCTGTCGGGGCCGTTGTCGATGCGCAGGTGCCCACCGATCGATTCCAGGGCCTGGCGCGAGATGGCCAGGCGCATGCCCTGGTGGGGCTCTTTGTCATTCAGGGTCGCTTCTTGCAGGGCGCCGTAGGGGTCGAGCATGGCGCCCACCTGCATGGGGGTCAGTGGCAGGCCTTCGTCGATCACGCGGATGGCCACCTCATGCCCGAAGGGCTCGAAGGCCAGGGTGACAGTGCCATAGGCCGGGGTGCGCTGGATGCCGTGCGAGGCCACGTTCACCAGGGTCTGCTTGAGCAGGCGGCGGTCGGCCCTGACCGAAGGCCAGGCGCCCAGTTCACGCAGGTCGATGCGCACGTGCTGCACCGAAGCCAGTTGTTCGATCAGGGGCAGCAGTTCGCCCATGAGGTCGACCAGCGAGACGGTTTCAATGTCCAGAGGCGTGCTGCCCGATTCGAGGCTGGACAGGTCCATCACGTCGTTGACCATCGCCAGCATGTGCCAGCCGGCCTGTTCGACCTGGGCCATGTAGTCGTCGAACTGCTGCAGGCGCTCAGGGCTGCCCGAGCGGCGCAGCAGTTGCACAAAGCCCAGCATGGCGTTCAGCGGCGAGCGCAGTTCCTGGCTGATGCGCGAGACCAGCGCGCTGCGGTCGGCCTTGTGGCCCAGGCTTTCGCGCTGGCGGGCTTCTTCCAGCTGGTGCTGCATGGTCACGTCGATGCACAGGCCCTCGGCCCGGGTGACGGTGCGGCGGCTGTCTCGGTCGACCGTGCCCAGCCAGATCACACGGCGGTTCACCCCGTCCAGGCCCTGCCACTGCAGCGCCACTTCGAGCTGTTCGTCGGCTGTGATCAGTGCCAGCTCCAGCGCCTCGCGTTGCGTGCCGTTCAGGCACATCTCCATCAGCCAGGCCGTGGCCGGCGGTGGTGTGGTGTGCACGCCCAGCAAGCGCAGCATGGGCTCGTCGAAATGGAAGCCTTCCTGCAGGTCGTAGCGCCAGTGGCCCACGCCGGTGGCCCCGGCCAGCAGGGCCAGGCGCTGGTGGGTCTGGGCGGTGCGGGCCTCGCTGCGGCGGCGCTCGGTCAGGTCCACCAGGGTGCCCAGCAGTTGCTGAACCTGGCCTTCTTCGTTGGCCTGGCTGGCCCAGTTCACCAGCAGGCGCCGGGGGTGCTGGTCGGGCGGTGTGAGGGCGCATTCGAACTGGCCCTGGCTGGCCTCTCGCAGGCCGCGGCTGAACTGGTCATGCACTTCCTGGCGTTGGGCCGGGTGCACCCACTGCAGCCAGGTCTGCCAGCTCACCACCGACTGGGGTTCGTCCAGCCCATGGATCTGGCAGGCGCGTCCGTCGAGCAGCATGCGGAACTGCACCAGGTCGAGCTCCCAGATGCCCAGGCCCGTGGCCTGAGTGGCCAGTTGCAGCTTGGTGCCCAGGTGCTGCAGGCGCTCCATGTCGCGCGTGGGGTCGGTGATGTCGAGGTTGGCGCCCAGCACGCCGGTGATGGTGCCGTCTTCCTGGCGCAAGGCGGCCATGCACACGCGCTGCACGCGTTCGCGGCCGTCGGGCGGGATGATGCGCATGGTGGTGTCGACGGCCAGGCCTTCGTGCCGCACCTGGTCGAGCGCCACCACCGCACCCGGGTGGTCGTCAGCATGGATCCAGCCCAGCACCGTGTTCAGGGGCAGGGTGCGTGCGTACGAGGGCAGGCCCAGCTGGGCGGTGGCCTGTTCGTCCAGCACCACGGTGTTGCGCGCCAGATCCCACTCCCACAGGCCGACCTGGCCGCTGTGGGTGGCCAGGTTCAGGCGTTGCGAGGTGGCCAGTTGCTGGCGCAGGTGCAGCTCTTTCTGCTGGCGCTCGGTGGCCAGGCGGTGACGCGAGCGCAGAAGCTCCAGGCCCAGCGAGAGTTCGTCGGCCATGCGCTGCAGCAGCACCGCGCGCGAGGGGGCAAAGCTGTCCACGCCGTCGCAGGCCAGCAGCAGCACCGCGTGCACGTCGTCGTCGGTGTGCAGCGGCAGGGCGATCAGGGCCTGGGCGTGTTCGGGCGGGTGCGCCTGTTGCCACAGGGGCTGTTCGCGGGCCGAGTTCAGGCGCTGCACCATGCAGATGCCCGATTCCACGGTGCGCACCAGGGGGTGGCTTTCCCAGATGGGGTCGTCCAGGCGGAAGGGCCCGGGCAGGCACAGTTCGGCCCGGTTGCCCGCCTGGCACAGGGGCACATGCACGGTGCGCTTGCTGCTTTCCACGGGCACCACGGCGGCGGCCAGGTAGCGGCCCTTGACCACGAGGGTGCTGCACACGCGTTCGAGCAGGTCGGTTTCATGGTCGTGCCGCATCAGCAGGCCCAGCACCTCGGTGACCAGGTCGAGGGCTTCGCGCAGGCGCTGCACTTCCATGCGCATGTGCTCGACATCGTCACCCACGGGGGCCAGGTCGAGCACGCCGGCGGGCATGCCGCGTTCGTCGTGCAGGCCGATCTTGACCTGAGGCTGGCGCACGGCGTGGCCGTCGGGCCCGGGCTGGGGCTCAGACCAGACGATGTGGGGCTCGCGGCTGCGCAGGGCCAGTCGGTCGGCCTGCACGCGCCAGCTGGCCACGTCCTGCCCGATCAGGTCGGCATCAGACAGCTGGCCTTGCAGGCTGCCGGGCAACAGGTGGTTCACCTGGCCGGGCATGTTGATGTAGCGGTAGCGCAGTTCAGGGTCTTTGACCGAGACGTGCAGGTTCAGGTGGTCGGCAATGAACTTGAAATCCACGCCAATGCTGGCGCCGCGCCGATGCAGCAGTGCCAGTTGCGAGGCGAGGTCCGTCAGACGTTTCAATGCCGTGCTCCCCGGTTGGTGCACCGGGGCTCTGTGACCCGTTGTGGTGCTTTGCAACATTCTGCAGCAGGCCCGCCCAGTGGATCATTCACTCAGACGGCCAGAAAGCTGTCATTTGTGGCCACCGGGTGGCTTTTTCGGACGAATGCGCTCGTCAGATCTGCAATTCAGGATTGCAACTTGAAGCGCGCCACCGCGTCGTGCAGGGCCAGGGCCTGCTGGCGCAGGCTGTCGGCCGCTGCCGCCGACTGTTCCACGAGGGCGGCGTTCTGCTGGGTCATCTGGTCGAGCTGGCCCACCGCCTTCGACACCTGGCTGATGCCTTGGGCCTGCACCTGGGTGGCGCCGGTGATCTCGCCCATGGCCTGCGTCACCCGGGTGATGGAGTGGACGATCTCGCTCATCACCTCGCCGGCGTCTTTCACGCGCTGTGCGCCCACATCGACCCGCTCGACCGACTGGCCGATCAAGGTCTTGATTTCGCGAGCGGCTTCGGCGCTGCGCTGGGCCAACGAACGCACTTCGCCAGCCACCACCGCAAAGCCTCGGCCCTGTTCGCCCGCGCGGGCGGCTTCCACCGCCGCGTTCAGCGCCAGGATGTTGGTCTGGAAGGCGATGCCGTCGATCACGCCGATGATGTCGTTGATCTGACGCGAGGCCTGGCTGATGGCGTCCATCTGCTGCACCACGTTGCCCACCACCTCGCCGCCGTGCTGGGCGCGCTGGCTGGCGGTGTCGGCCAGCTCATTGGCCGTGAAGGCCGACATGGCCGAGCGATCGACCGTGTCATTGAGCTGCTCCATCGAGCTGGCGGTTTCCTGCAGGCTGGAGGCGGTCTGCTCGGTGCGCAGCGACAGGTCCTGGTTGCCGGCGGCGATCTCGGTGCTGGCGCGCAGCATCGACTGGGCCGATTCACGCACCGAGGCCACCATGTCGCGCAGCGATTCCTGCATGTGGTGCATGGCCAGCATCAGGCGGGCGATCTCGTCATTGCCTCGGGGGTTGATGTCGCGGGTGAGGTCGCCGTCGGCAATGGCGCGTGTGATGTCTTCGGCGCGCTTGAGCGGGTGCGACACCGACAGGATGGTCAGCCCCATCAGCGGCAGGAAGATGAAGCCCGGCGCCAGCAGCATCACCCACAGGCCCAGCAGGCTTTGCTGCACGGTGGCGCCGGTCTGGTCGCGCCGGGCCTGGGCCAGTTTCTCCACATCATTGCGCAGCCGGGTGGCGGCCTTGTCGAGTTCAGCGGCTTGCTGGCGGCCTTCGGCGGTGCTCTGGAAGGCCTCGGCCGACGACGAAATCGCGTTCGACAGCATCAGGTCGAGCGTGGGCCGGATGCCCTTGTCGTAGGCCCCCAGCAGGGCTTGCATGGCCTTGACCTGCTCGGCAATGGCGGGTGTGGGGGCGCCTGCATTCAGGCTTTGCAGCACGTCGACCAGTTCCGCGTGGCGGGCGTTCCAGGCCTTGACCTCAGCCTCCACCGTCACTGAATCACCGGTGTTGATGAGGGCGGCGCTTTCGTTGGCGCGCAACTGGCCCAGCACCTGGGCGAGCTGGCCCACTTTCTGGGTGGCCATGAACTCCTGGTCGGCAAAGTCATCCAGCGAAGTTTTCAGGCCCAGCAGCTGCACGGTCATGCCGCCACCGACCAGCAGGCCGATGCCCACGACCAGGCCCATGCACGCGATCAGGCGGGCGCGGATGGAAAAGCCCCGCAGCCAGGTGATCCAGGTTTGCATACCGACACTCCATGCGTTGTGCCCGGTCTGTCCACACTGATGACCGGCTCTGAGCAGGTATCGGCCGCTGGTGAGGGGAAATTGAGCGCAGCCAGGGGGCTGTTTGCGCCACGTCAATAAAGGCTGGGTTCGCCTTCTGGACGGGTCTTGAAGCGCTTGTGCACCCACAGGTACTGGCTGGGGTTGCGCAGGATCTGCTGCTCGATGTACTGGTTCAGGCGCAGGGTGTCGGCTTCGGTGTCGGCCGTGGGGAAGTTGTCCAGCGGCGGCATGAAGTGCACCTTGTAGCCCTGGCCACCCGGCAGCATCTCGGCGATCACGGGCTGCACCACCATGTTCAGCATGCGCGCCAGCCGCGAAGGCGCCAGCAAGGTGGCTGCAGGAACGCCGAAGAAGGGCACAAATGCCGAATCTTGGCGACCGAAGTCCATGTCAGGCAGGTTGAAGAAGCCGCGGCCCTGTTTCACGGCGCGCAGCAGCGGCTTGACCGAATCGCTGCGCGGGAAGATCTCGGCGTCACCGAAACGCAGGCGCCCGCGGCGCATGGCGGCATCGATGACGGGGTTGCTTTGTGTCTGGTAGATCGACGCGCCGGGGCGGGGCTGGCACAACAAAATGGCCGCACCGGCCACATCGAGGCCCACGAAGTGCGGGCACAGCCACATGGTGGGGCGGCCGGTTTCCTGGAACACGCGCTCGGCCAGGCCAATGTCACCTTCGACCTGGATGTACCCTTTCACACGCTGCTCGCTGCCGTACCACAGCACACTGCGCTCGATCAGGCTGCGCGTGAGCCAGCCGAAGTGCTGTTTCAGCAAGGCCTGGCGCTCGGCCAGTGGCATGCCGGGCAAACACAGTTCGAGGTTGCGCAGGCCGATCTTGCGGCGCGAGCCCGCCAGACGGTAGAGCAGGGCGCCCAGGCCACGGCCCAGGGCCGCCAGCACCGGCAGGGGCAGCCAGTGCAGCAACCACATGAACGACAGGAACAGGCGAATGCCGAAGCTTTTCATGGTTCGGCCGCCGTGGTCAGGATGTCGGGCCTGGGGCCCTTGTAGCGGTTGTAGCCCCAGAGGTATTGCTCGGGACACTGGCGGATCATGGCTTCCATGAGCTGGTTCATGACCTCGGCGGAACGGACGTTGTTGCCTTCGCGCAGCACGGCCATGGCAGGCGCATGCACCGCCGTGGCATGCACAACGAAATCACAGCCCTGGCGCCAGCGTTGCAACAGGCCGAGGCGTTCGCCGCGCAACAGGACCGGGGTGCAGCCGGTTTGGGCGATCAGCTTGGCGGCCATGGTCATGGTGTAGGCAGACCGACCAAAAAAAGGCGCCCATTCGCCCATGCCTTCAGGGGGCACCTGGTCGGGCAGAACGCCGATGGTGTCGCCCTTTTTGAGCGCCCGAACGAGCTGACGCACACCGCTCAAGGTGGCGGGGCTGGCCAGGATGCCCGGGCGGTTGCGCGCGTGCACCATCATCTCGGCCAGCCAGGGCTGCTTGGAGGGCCGGTACAGCGCGGTGATGGGGTGCTCGGCGCCGTGGCGCTCGGCGTAGGCCTGAGCCACCACCTCGAAGCAACCCAGGTGGGGGGTGAGGATCATCACGCCCCGGCCTTGGGCGACGGCCTGATCGACATGCTCTGCACCCCGCCATTGAACGCGCTGGCCCAGGCTGGCGTCACGGGGGCGTCCCCACAGGTACGGGGTTTCGGCCACCATGCGCCCGGCGTGGGCCACGGCCGACAGCCTTTGCCCCACCGTCAGGCCCGCCGCCCCGCCGTGCTGCCACAGGCGGCGGCGGTAAGAGGGCGACAGCAGGAAGGCCAACCAGCCCAGCACGACCCCGATGGCCTGAAGCAGCCCCAGAGGCCAGTGAGCCAGCATGAAAAACACACGGGTCATGGTGGCGCGAATGATAAAGGCCCGCAGACCATGCCTGATGCGGACACCGGAAATGAGCCCTTGCGCTACACTTTCTGCATCGCCGAGTTAACAGGACAACTTGCGGGGCGATTCAAACATGCCGCTAAAGCGTTCGCCGCTGCCCGGAGAAAGTTGTTTGCTCCCCCAGCCACGGCGACACGCCGAGGTCACAACTTTCTGGAGCACACACCGTGGCGAACGATTTCCTCTTCACTTCCGAATCCGTCTCTGAAGGGCACCCTGACAAGGTGGCCGACCAGATCTCTGACGCCATCCTCGACGCCATCTTCGAGCAAGACCCGAAGAGCCGTGTGGCCGCCGAAACGCTGTGCAACACCGGCCTGGTGGTGCTGGCCGGCGAGATCACGACCAACGCGCACGTCGATTACATCCAGGTGGCGCGCGACACCATCAAGCGCATCGGCTACGACAACACCGAGTACGGCATCGACTACAAGGGTTGCGCCGTGCTGGTGGCCTACGACAAGCAGAGCAACGACATCGCCCAGGGCGTGGACCATGCGTCTGACGATTTCCTGAACATCGGCGCCGGTGACCAGGGCCTGATGTTCGGCTACGCCTGCAACGAAACGCCCGAGCTGATGCCTGCGCCCATTTATTACGCGCACCGCCTGGTCGAGCGCCAGGCCCAGCTGCGCAAGGATGGCCGCCTGCCCTTCCTGCGCCCTGATGCCAAGAGCCAGGTGACCATGCGCTACGTGGATGGCAAGCCCCACAGCATCGACACCGTGGTGCTGAGCACCCAGCACGCGCCTGAGTGGAGCCTGGGCGACAAGATGAAGCCCGAGTTCAACGAGGCCATCATCGAAGAGATCATCAAGCCGGTGCTGCCCAAGGAATGGCTGCAGAACACCCGCTACCTGATCAACCCGACCGGCCGTTTCGTGATCGGTGGCCCGCAAGGCGACTGTGGCCTGACCGGCCGCAAGATCATCGTGGACACCTACGGCGGCGCCTGCCCGCACGGTGGTGGTGCCTTCTCGGGCAAAGACCCCTCGAAGGTGGACCGCTCGGCCGCTTACGCCGCCCGTTACGTGGCCAAGAACATCGTGGCCGCCGGCCTGGCCAAGCAGTGCCAGGTGCAGGTGGCCTACGCCATCGGCGTGGCCCAGCCCATGAACATCACGGTGTACACCGAGGGCACGGGCGTGGTGTCTGACGAAAAACTGTCGCAGATCGTGGCCGAAGCCGGCATTTTCGACCTGCGCCCCAAGGGCATCATCCAGATGCTCGACCTGCTGCGCCCCATCTACAGCAAGACCGCGGCTTACGGCCACTTCGGCCGCGAAGAGCCCGAGTTCAGCTGGGAGCGCACGGACAAGGTGGCTGCGCTGCGTGCAGCGGCCGGCCTGTAAGACAGTCCTTGCTTCAGGCCCTCAGCCGCGCCAGTTCAGGCCACGGCTGGGTGGCTGGTTGCACGCCGGCGCCTGCCGGCCACCAGCACCGTGGCAATGCCTCCTGCAAACAAGGCCCAGGTGCTGGCTTCAGGCACCGGCGTGGTCACGCCCTGGAAGGTGCGTGCGTACACCCAGGTGTCGGCAATGAAGCCCATGGTCTTGGTCTGGGCCGTGTCGTTGCGCAGGGTGATGCTGAGGGTGCTCTCCAGCGTCACGTTGCCCAACTGGTCGGGCTGGTAGAAGCGGTTGATGCCCATCGCCATGTAGTCCTGGCCGAGCACATCGGTGCTGTCCAGCAGGTTGCCGTCTTCTCCGTTGAAGTAGGTGTCAAACAGTTCGCTGTTCAGCAGCGCGGTCTGTGCCTCAATGTCGTAAGCACAGTTGGGGCAGGCCGTGGCATCTGCCAGGGTCAGGCTGGTGCGAGCCAGCCCGGTGAGCGTCACGCTGGTGTAGGGCGCCAGCACCAGCACGCGTTGAGCGGGCAGCACGCTCGGGTCAGGCTGCGTGACGTCAAGGTTCAGGGCGGCGGCCACGCTTTCGGTGTACAGCACCGAGCCCATGGCGTTGAGGGTGACACCACTGCTGAGCGTGCCTGCTTGTGCGCTGGCAAAGCCGGTGCGGCCGGCGTCGGCCCAGGTGCTCTGGCTGCTGACATCAAACGGCGAGCTGCTGCTCACGGGCGATGACCGGCGAATGTTCTTCACATCTTGAATGCTGCCGCCGAACACCGGTTCGATCACCGTGATGGCTCCGACAAAGGCCAGGGGGCTGTTCATGTCGTAAGTGAATCCGGCGGTCAGGCCGTCGCCTGGGGTCAGGTCGATCACTTGGAACTGCAAGTTGCTCAGGTTGGCCTGTGCCGTGTAGCTGGCCGCTTGGGCTGAGCCAATGGCGGTGAAGGCCAATGCGCTGGCACACGCAATGTGTCTCACTTGGAACATGCAGAACCCCTGTTTGGCGTGATTTGTTGCATCTTAAGAGCAGATGGTGGGATTGGCAACTCATGTGACTTAACACCGCGTCGGGGGCATGCGCTGCTTCATCGGCCACCGCCATCGGCCGATGACATGAATTGCGCCTGTTGCGGCGCGATACCCATTCAATGTCTCAAAGGAGTGTGCGATGAAGTCCAACTTTTTCTATTCAGCGCTGGCGATGTCCGTGCTGCTGTCGGCCTGCGGCGGCGACAGCGATGACAGCACGGGCACATCGCCCACCACCTTGACAATCTCAGGTACGGCGGCAGCAGGTTTGCCGCTGGTCGGGACCGTGGCCGTGAAAGACGCCACAGGCCGAGTCAAGACCGTGACCATTGGCGCCAATGGTGCATACACGGTGGACGTGTCCGACATGACCGGGCCTTTTGTGTTCCGTGCGTCAGGCACGGCGGGGAGCGCCACCTACACGTTGCACTCGGGCGCCACCAGCGCCGATGCCAATGGCACCATCAACATCACACCGCTGACCGACCTGGTGCTGTCGAACGTGGCCGGTGAGCTGGCTTCAGGCTACTTTGAGCGCTTCCAGGGCAGTGCGGCCAACGAACTGAGCCCCGCTGCCCTCAATGCCGAGGTGGCCAAGCTCAAGGAAAAGCTGCTGCCAGTGCTGTCGGCCATGGGCGTGGATGCCGCGACCGACTTGTTGCGCACGCCGTTCACCCCCTTGGTGAGCGCGCTGGACAAGGCGCTGGATGCCGTGCGCGTGGAGTACGACAGCGTCAACAACACGGCCACTTTGCGCAATGTGCTGACCAGCGAAACCATTTCCGACGACCTGGCCGTGAAGGCCGGTGCCGAAACCAACCCGCCGGTCATGAGTAACACCACCGACCTCAGCACCGCGGCCGATGACATCACCCGCGTGCGGGCAGCCTTGCAGGCCTTCACGGGGCTGTTTGCGGGCGGGTTGCCAGACCCTGGCGACATCCAGGCCCAGTTGACCGACGACTTCCTCATGAACGACCGCGACAAGCTGCTGTTTGCCAGCGAACTGGCAGGAGACGGGCTGATGGTCAACGCGCGGTTCACCGACGTGGAGATTCAGGGCTTCGACTACGGCGATGCCAACACCGAATACGCCACGGTGACCATGACGGTGCGTGCCGCCAATGGCGCGGTGATCGATGTGGTGCGTGACTTCAAGCTGGCACGCGCGTCGGACGCCACGACCTGGAAGCTGCACGGCAACCAGGAGGTGATCGATGTGAGCGCCATGGCCCTGGCCGTGATCACTCAGGACAATGCATCGGTGAATGGGGACTGCAAGCGATCGGGCCTAGAGTTCTACATCGAAGACTATGACACGGCCAACAGCAGCGGCGTCTCCACCGTGCGGGTGACCGGGCCTGGTCTGCCCGAGTTGGGCCTGGTGTTCCAGCCTGGCGGTGCCCCTGGCCGCTACGAGATCGGCGGCATCGGCGGTTCGCTGTACACCCTGACCGAACAGGATTGCGGTGGCTCGGCGCTGATGACCGATCAAGAGATTGCCGCCATTCCCGATGGGTCGGTGTACCAGATTGCGCTGGAGGGCGGCAGCGGCACCGTGCTGCACACCTACCAGCGCAAGCTGTTCAAGCGCCCCGTGACGCTGGCGGAGATGACGGCGGCCTCGTCGCCCTTCCCGGACATTGTGTTGCCTTCGTCGCTGGATGCATTTGACTTGGACACCGACTTTTTCAATCAGACGAATGTGGGTGCCATGCGCTTGAACACGGGCTTCCTGGCCCGCGTGTATGCCGGCCGCAATGCAGGCGGCAACTATGCCGATGCGAGTGAGGATTTGCTGCCCAACGCGCAGGGGCGTGCCGAGACCCAGATCAACCTGGGCGACCCAGGGCAGGATGGCATCGGCTACAAGGTGCTGCAAGTGGAGACCTTTGACAGCCCCACGCGCAGCTTCATGCGTCGCTACGAGTACAGCGGCAACCGTTGATCCCGGGTAGACCCAGGTGCCCACGATGGGCGCCTGGGTTCAGCAGGCCCAAGGCTGGGTGCATGGGCCTGCCACTCAACCCTGGTTCGCACATGCCGATATCCACAGCAGTGTTGCTCAGGCGGCTCCAAGCCCTGCCATGCTCAAGAAAATTCCCATCCAACAGCTGCGAACCGGCATGTACGTGCAGGAGGTGTGTGGTTCCTGGATGGACCACCCGTTCTGGCGCAGCAGCTTCCTGTTGAGTTCGGACAAGCAATTGCTCCAGTTGCAGGGGGGCGCGGTCAAAGAGGTGGTGATCGACACCCGCAAGGGCTTGGATGTGTCCAAAGAGGCGCCAGGAGCAGCCTCGCTGCACGAGCCTGCGGAAGAACCCGAGCATGTGGGCGACACTGCTCCGCTGGTGCTGGTAGCCCAGTCGGAGCCGCCTCGGCCTGTGCCTTTCGAAGAAGAGGTGGTGCGCGCCAACCGCATCGTGCAGCAGGCGCGCGGCCAGATGAAAAGCATGTTCGAAGACGCGCGCCTGGGCAAGGCCGTGGATGCCGAGCATTGCCTGCCCCTGGTGGACGACATCACGCAGTCGGTGTCGCGCAATCCGGGCGCCATCGTGAGCCTGGCCCGCCTGAAAACCAGCGACGACTACACCTACATGCACAGCGTGGCCGTGTGTGCCCTCATGGTGGCCTTGGCCCGCCAGCTGGGCTTGAACGAGGCCGACACACGAGAGGCCGGCATGGCCGGGCTGGTGCATGACCTGGGCAAGGCCATGATGCCGAACGAGGTGCTGAACAAGCCAGGCAAGCTGACCGAGGCCGAGTTCGCCATCATGAAATCACACCCGCAGGCCGGCTACGACATGCTCAAGGAGGCCCGCGGCGTGGGCGAGGTGCCCATGGACGTGTGCCTCCACCACCATGAGAAGGTGAACGGCAAGGGCTACCCGCATGGCCTGGCCGGCGACGACATTTCCATCTACTCGCGCATGGGGGCGGTGTGCGACGTGTACGACGCCATCACCTCGAACCGCCCGTACAAGGCGGGTTGGGACCCGTCTGAATCCCTTCAGAAGATGGCGCAATGGGCGCAGGAGGGGCATTTCGACCCTCGCGTGTTCCAGGCCTTCGTCAAGAGCATCGGCATCTACCCCACCGGTTCGCTGGTGCGGTTGAAGTCGGGCAAGCTGGCCGTGGTGGTGGTGCAGGGCGGGCAGTCGCTGCTGCAGCCCACGGTGAAGGCCTTTTTCTCGACCCGTGCCAATGAGCCGATTGCACCGGAAGTGATCGACCTGTCGAAATCGAACGACCAGATCGAATCGCGCGAGAACCCGGGGCAGTGGGGCTTCCGGATGCTGGATGAGTACTGGCTGACGCCCTGAGCGCGGCAGGTGCTTGTGCGCCTGCCCTGCGCATCACTGGTTCGACAGGCTCAAGCCCGCATGCTCGCGCAGCGGGTGGAACTTGATCTGCGGGTGGCGCTCGGCCGTCAGCCGCAGGTCGTAGGTCGAGGTGATCATGTAGGCCAGGGTGTCGGCGGCGTCGAGGGCCAGCTTGCTGGCGTTCTCGTCGCAGAATTTCTTCATGGCCTCCGGCGTTTCGGCCGTGATCCAGCGGGCCCCTGTGAAGCGGCAGGGCATCAGGCGGATGTCCACGCCGTACTCGGCCATCAGGCGGTGCTGCACCACTTCGAACTGCAGCTGCCCGACCGCGCCCAGCAGCATCATGCCGCCCACCTCGGGGCGGAACACCTGGATGGCGCCCTCTTCACCCAGCTGCAGCAGGCCGGCTTGCAGCTGCTTGCTCTTCATGGGGTTCTTCAGCTCGACGGCCTGGAACAGCTCGGGCGCGAAGAAGGGCAGGCCGGTGTACTGCAGGGTGATGCCGTCGGTGATGGTGTCGCCCAGTTGCACGCCGCCGTGGGTGGTGAAGCCGATGATGTCGCCCGCAAAGGCCTCGTCGACCGCTTCGCGGCGCTGTGACAGGAAGGTCACCACCGAGGTGGGGCGCAGTTCCTTGGCGCTGCGCTGCACCTTGAGCTTCATGCCCGGCTCGTACTTGCCCGAGCACACGCGCACGAAGGCGATGCGGTCGCGGTGCGACGGGTCCATGTTGGCCTGCACCTTGAACACCACGCCCGAGAAATTGGGCATGTCGGGGGTGATTTCCTTCTGGCTGCCGTCTTTTTCGGTGCTGAATCGAGGGCGTGGCGAGGGGGCCAGGTCGACCAGGGCGTCCAGCACTTCCTGCACGCCGAAGTTGTTCACGGCCGAGCCGAAGAACACGGGCGTCTGCTTGGCGGCCAGGAACTGCTCGATGTCGAAGGCCGGCGCGGCTTCGGCCATCAGTTCCATGTTGCCTTCGGCCAGTTCCCAGTCGTGGCCGAAGCGCTCGGCCAGTTTGTCGCGCTCGCTCAGCGGGATCTCTTCGTATTCGTCGCTGCGCTTGTCTTCGCCGGCGCTGAACAAGCGCATGCTTTGGGTGCGCAGGTTCACGATGCCGCCGAACTGCTTGCCCTGACCCACCGGCCAGGTCATGGGCACGCAGGGCATGCCCAGCTCCTGCTCGACTTCATCGAGCAGCTCCAGCGGGTCGCGGCCTTCGCGGTCCATCTTGTTCACGAAGGTGATGATGGGGGTGTCGCGCTGGCGGCAGACCTCGATCAGGCGCTTGGTCTGGGCTTCCACGCCGTTGGCCGCGTCGATCACCATCAGGGCCGAGTCGACCGCGGTCAGCACGCGGTAGGTGTCTTCCGAGAAGTCTTTGTGGCCCGGGGTGTCGAGCAGGTTGACCACGTGCTCGCGGTACAGCATCTGCATCACCGACGAGGCCACCGAGATGCCGCGCTGCTTTTCGATTTCCATCCAGTCGGACGTGGCATGGCGCGAGGCCTTGCGTGCCTTCACCGAGCCCGCAATGTGGATCGCGCCCGAGAACAGCAGCAGCTTTTCCGTCAGCGTCGTTTTGCCGGCGTCGGGGTGGGAAATGATGGCGAAGGTGCGGCGGCGGCGCGTCTCGGCGCCATGGGGGGAATCGGTCACGTCGGGCCTCGGAATGCAAAGAGCAGGGCGGGGAACCCGCTATTGTCTCAGGCTTGACTGTTTCTGTGCAGGCTCAAGGGGCGGGGGGCTCGCGTCGATAAGATGGCACTGGGGGCCATCGCCCCCGAGGTCATGTCTGTGCTCGCCTATTTCCAGGACCAAGTGCCCACCGTGGATGCGGCCGGGCAACCGCTCTCGGTGCACCAGCAGGGTTTCGCTCTGGTGCTGCTGGGCACGGCCCTGGTGGCAGGGGTCACCCACCTGTGCTTCCTGCTGCTGATGCTGTGGGCCGGTGTGCAGGTGTTGGCGGTGGTCAATGTGGCCAGTGTGCTGTGCTATTGGCTGATGTTCCACCTGGCCCGGCGCGGTCAGTTGCGTGGCGCCTTGATCATGGCTGGGGTCGAAGTCATCGGCCATGCCGTGTTGGCCCTGTGGGTGCTGGGGTGGGGCAGCGGCTTTCATTACTACCTGCTGTTGCCTTTGCCGGTGGTCATTGTCAGCAGCGTGATCCACCGCGGCGACAAGCTGTTCTTCACGCCGGCGCTGGCCGGGGTGGCCATCGGGGTGGATGTGGCTTTCCGAACCCGAGCCCCACAGGTGGTGCTGGACCTGCCGGTGCTGAACTTTCTGCACTATTTCAACCTGGTGGCCTGCATGGTCATCCTGTGCTTCTTGGCGGCCTTTTACTTCCTGCAGATCCAGAAGGTCGAACGGCAGCTGCGCGCCCTGGCCACCACCGACCCGCTCACCCAGCTCAGCAACCGCCGGGCCCTGATGGACGTCATTCGCCACGAAGAGCGCCGGCTGCAGCGTGGGCGCCAGGTGCTGTCCTTCGTGATGGCCGACATCGACCACTTCAAGCAGGTCAATGACACCTTGGGCCACGACGCGGGCGATGAGGTGCTGCGCCAGGTGAGCCAGACCCTGGCCGCCGGGGTGCGCGACATCGACCACCTGGCGCGCTGGGGTGGCGAAGAGTTCCTCATCGTGCTGCCCGACACCGATGCAGGCGAGGCTGTTCAGGTGGCCGAACGCCTGCGTCAGGCGGTGGCCCGGCAACCGGTGCGCGGCCTGCCGATCACCGCCACCTTCGGCGTGAGCGAGGTGCGCGAGGGTGAAACGGCCGAGCAGGCCATTTCCCGGGCCGATTCAGCGCTCTACGCCGGTAAACGTGCCGGGCGCAACAGGGTGCAATGTGACGGTGCGGTGGCCTGACTTCCCCCATCAGTGAAAGCGAGCGGGAGCGGGCATTCCCGCATCGCGGTGGCCGGGGGTGTCTGGATATGCTGGTACTTCGTTTGTATTGAGCGTAAGGCGCCACCCATGCAGTTCAGGTCTTGGTGTTCAGCGGTACTCTTGGCCATCGGTGCCCTGGGCAGCGGGGTGTCGCACGCCGCGTCGATGTGCGTGTTCGACCCTGCGGGCAATGCAGGGCCCATGCCCAGCCTCATGCAGGACTACGCACTGGCCATGCAGCGGCAGGGGGCTTCGCTCACGTTCAAGGTGTACCAGGACGAGGCGAGGGCCCATGACGACTTCCGGGCGGGGCTGTGCGATGGCATCCTGGCCACCGGGCTTCGCTTGCGTCAGTACAACCGGGCGACCGGCGCCATCGACAGCCTGGGCGGCACCACCATCATCCGCAATGGCCAGCTCGACATCGACGCCAGCTACGAAGTCATGCGCAAGCTGCTGCAGACCTACTCGGCCGACTCGCCGCAGGTCTACAACCTGATGGTGCAGGGCAAGTACGAGGTGGGAGGGATCATGCCTGTGGGGGCGGCCTACCTGATCACCCGAGACCGCCGCATCACCACGGTCGAGGCGCTGGCCGGCAAGCGCGTGATCGCGCTGCCGCATGACCCGGCGCAAAGCATGATGATCCGGCGCATCAAGGCGGTGCCCACGCCCATGGAGGTGTCGCAGATCGTGCCCTTCTTCCGTGACAACAAGGTCGATGTCATTGCCCTGCCAGCCCTGGCCTTCGGGCCGTTCCAGGTCGATTCGGCACTGGGCGTGTCGGGTGCCGTGGTGCGGTTTCCGCTGATGCTGCTGTCCTACCAGGTCATCATCGACCCGAGCAAGTTTCCCGAAGGTTTCGGGCCCCGCTCGCGCACCTGGTTCATGAGCCAGTACGACCGCATGTTGCAACTCATTCGCCGGTCTGAAGCATTGGACATTCCAGCCCGCGCCTGGATGACCTTGCCCGATGACGCCATCTACCGCTACACCCTGATGCTGCAGGAGGCTCGGCTCGACATTGCACGCCAGGGTATCTACGACAAGCGGGGCTTGCGCATCCTGAAGAAGGTGCGCTGCCACGTGAACCCTGCCGACAACGAGTGCAAGACGCGCCAGGAAGAAGACTGGAACTGAAGTGGTCACGACAGCAGTACGTCATGTGAGCGCATGGATCTTGGCCGCGGGGTGTGCCTTGCTGACCTTGAGTGGGGCGGCGCAGGCCGCCACCCTGTGCGTGTTCGACCTGGTGGGCACCACAGGCGATGCTTTCAATGCATCGAAAGACTACGTGCTGGCCATGCAGCGCGAGAACGTGAGCTTCGACCTCAAGGCCTATCCCAGCGAGGCCCGTGCCGTGGAAGAGTTCAAGGCCGGGCGTTGCGATGCGCTGTTTGCCACCGGCCTGCGCACGCGCCAGTTCAACCTGGTGTCGGGCTCGATCGACACCTATGGCTCGACCACCATCGTGCGCAATGGCCGCATGGACATCAATGCCAGCTACGAGGTCTTGCGCAAGTTGCTGCAGATCTACGCGGCCGATTCTCCGCAGGCCCAGGCGCTCATGACGCAAGGGCGCTACGAGGTGGGCGGTGTGGCGCCCATTGGCGCGGCCTATCTGTTGGCCAAAGACCGCCGCATCAACTCGGTCGAGTCGATGAAGGGCAAGCGCATCATGTCGATGGAGTACGACCCGGCGCAGGCCATGATGGTGCGGCGCATCGAGGCCGTGCCCTTCCTCACCGACATCAATGGCGTGATGTCGGCCTTCCGGGACAACCGCATCGACATCATCGCCCTGCCGGCTCTGGCGTTTCGCCCCCTGCGGGTGGAGGACGCCATGGGGCCCAACGGCGTCATCGGGCGCTTCCCTCTGATGATCCTGACCTACCAGGTCATCCTGGACCGCAACAAGTTCCCTGAAGGCTTCGGCCAGAAGTCGCGCACCTGGTGGGTGTCGCAATACGACCGGGCCTTGCAGCTGATCCGCAAGGCTGAAACCATCGACGTGTCGGCTTCGTTGTGGCTGGACCCCAGCCCCGAGGCCACTTACCGCTACAACCTGATGCTGCAGGAAGCCCGCATCGACATGGCGCGGCAGGGCATCTACGACAAGCGAGCACTGCGCATCATGAAAAAAGTGCGCTGCCACGTGAACCCCTCTGACAACGAGTGCAAGACCCGCCAGGAGGAAGACTGGAACTGAAGTGACAGTTGAATGTCTGCCGATGGACGTATGCTAGTGGCCGTTCAGAGGAGACATCATGAAAAAAGTGGCGGGAGCCAAACGGGTCATGCTGGCCTGGGGCCTGATGGCCAGCGGTGCTGTGCAGGCCGCATCCATGTGCGTGTTCGACCTGGTCGGCACCACCGGCGACGCCTACAACTTCGCCAAAGACTACGTGCTCGCCATGCAGCGCGAGAACGTGTTCATCGAGATGCGGGCCTACACCAGCGAGGCCCGCGCGGTGGAGGACTACAAGGCGGGCCGCTGCGACGCCCTGTGGGCCACGGGCTTGCGCACACGGCCCTTCAACACCGTGTCGGGTGCCATCGACACCCTGGGCTCGACCACCATCGTGCGCAACGGTGCCATCGACATCAATGCCAGCTACGAGGTGCTGCGCAAGCTGGTGCAGACCTTTGCGGCCGATTCCAGTCAGGCCCAGGCCCTGATGAACCAGGGCAAGCACGAGGTGGGGGGCATGGCGCCCATTGGGGCCGCCTACATCATCACCCGTGACCGCCGCATCGATTCGGTCGAGGCCATGAAGGGCAAGCGCATTGCCGCCATGGACTACGACCCGGCCCAGGCCATGATGATCCGGCGCATCCAGGCGCAGCCGGTGTCCACCGATGTGACCACGGTGGTGCCTGCGCTGCGCGAAGCACGCACCGACGTGATCGCGCTGCCCGCGCTGGCCTTTCGCCCTTTGCGCGTGGACGAGGCCATGGGCCCCAAGGGGGGGGTGGCGCGGTTTCCGCTGATGATCTTGACCTACCAGCTGGTGCTGGACCGCAGCAAGTTCCCCGAAGGCTTTGGCCAGAAATCGCGCAGCTGGTGGTTGTCGCAGTTCGATCGGTCGCTGCAGCTGATCCGCCGCGCGGAAACCATGGACATCCCGGCGGCGGCCTGGATCGACCTGTCGGCCGATGCCATGTACCGCTACACCCTGATGCTGCAGGAGGCCCGCGTCGACATGGCCAAGCAGGGCATTTATGACCAGCGGGGCTTGCGCATCATCAAGCGCGTGCGCTGCCATGTGAACCCGCAGGATGCGGAATGCCGAAACCGCGTCGAGATCGACTGGTGACGTGCCGCATCGCCATGCGCTGAGTGCCGCGCCCCAAGAAAAAGGCCCGCTTTGTGAGCGGGCCTTTCCTTGTCTCCTCGTGTACCGAGGTGTTCGCTGAAGTTCTGGACTCAGTCGATTTCGTTCTTGCTGGCGCACTCGGCGTCAGAGGGGTTCACGCTGCAGCGGGCCTTCTTCATGATGTTCAGGGCCTGCTTGTTGTACATGCCTTGCTTGGCGATGTCGATGCGCGACTCGCGCAGCATCAGCACGTACTTCGGCACGTTTTCGGCGGGCAGGTCGTCCCAGGTGGCGGCCGGGATGCCCTTTTCGGCGTTGTTGATCAGACCCATGGCGCGGTCGAACTGGTTGAACCAGAAGGTGCGCGACTTCTCGCCGAAGCCTTCAGGCAGCTTGCTGCGGTTGAAGGCCATCTGCACGGTCGGGATCATCACCGGGAAGCGGCCGATGCCGCCCTTGCTGCCAATGCCCTTGTACAGCTCCAGGGGCTTGTAGGCCACGGCCGGCAGGGTGACCATGTCGACGAAGCCGTTGTTGAAGCGCGGGCCGATGTTGGTCACGTCGACCGACACGGGCTGAGCGCCGATGCGCTGGATCATGGCGCCCTGGGCCTTGTCGTAGTCGAAGGCGGCGATCTTCTTGCCCGACAGGGCTTCGACCGAGTTCCAGGTGCGGTCACGCACGATGGGGTAAGCCGCGCCCAGCGGGAAGATGCCGCCGATTTCGTAGTTGCCTTCGACCATCAGCTTGCCGCCGGCCGGGCTGGCGAACACCTGGATGACCTTGCGTACCACGTCGTAGCTGGCGGGCAGGTCGATCTTGTTGTTGCGCACGATGGTGGCCGAGCCGATGGAGTCCATCGAGGTCGACACGCCGTTGAAGGGCTTGATGCGGAAAGCGGTGGCGATCACGCCGTCGCACTGGCCGGCGCGGAAATCTTCCACGGCCACGCGTTCGTCGACATAGCTCTTGAGTTCGAAATCAACGCCAGCGGCCTTCTGCATGGCCACGCTGTAGTCGATGGCCATGTTGAAGACGTCGCCCGACTTGCCGGCGACGTCCCAGACGCACAGCAGTTGTTTGGCTTGGGCGGTACCGGCAGCAGCAAACAGCGCAGCGGCGGCAATGGCAAGGGGGCGAATGTTCATGGTGATGGGATCCTTAGAGAGCACGTGGGCACGTCGTTTGCCCGTGCGTATTCAACGCCGAAGCTCTGGATGAGAAGGACCGGGGTTACCCTAATGAGCTTGCATTGCAGCCCGCATTGCGGGAAATCAGCACCCTCGTCTCAAGGGGACACCACCCGTGAAATGCCTCGCGGAAATGGCGGGTTTTGACCGGCCAGTGTTCAGGCACAGGCCCCCTCACCCATGTAGAATGCAGCCTGTCTCGAGGAGCGTTGCAAGGCTGCCCACACCGTTGGCGCATGTCCCCAGGCTCGAGACGCTTTCCATTGCAACGGCGCTCACCCGCATGTGTCCCTCTGGGTGAGTTTGCAGAACTTTGCGCGCGCCGTGTGGCTGAAACAGCCACGCCCGGTGTTTTTGCGCCCTGACAGCTTCCCGGTCGGCCCTGCGGTTTCAGACACCACCTCTGAACCGGAGCTTTTGTCATGAACGCTGTCCTGAAATCCCTGCAAACCGAGCACCAAGGCGTTGACTGTGTCGTCGCCGACATGTCCCTGGCCGATTGGGGCCGCAAGGAACTCACCATCGCCGAGCATGAAATGCCGGCCCTGATGGCCATCCGCCGCGAATACGCCGCCAGCCAGCCCCTGAAGGGCGCGCGCATCACCGGCTCGCTGCACATGACCATCCAGACCGGTGTGCTGGTCGAGACCCTGCAAGCTCTTGGAGCGGAAGTGCGCTGGGCCAGCTGCAACATCTTCTCGACGCAAGACCACGCCGCGGCCGCCCTGGTGGCCAACGGCACGCCCGTGTTCGCCTACAAGGGCGAGTCGCTGGAAGACTACTGGGACTACACCCACCGCATCTTCGAATTCGGCCCCAAGGGCTCGAAGGGCGAAGGCCCCAACATGATCCTGGACGACGGTGGTGACGCCACACTGCTGATGCACCTGGGCAAGAAGGCCGAGACCGACCCGTCCGTGCTGGCCAACCCCGGCAGCGAAGAAGAGCGCATCCTGTTTGCCGCCATCAAGGCCAAGCTGGCGCAAGACAGCACCTGGTACAGCCGCAAGGGCGCCGAGATCATCGGCGTGACCGAAGAGACCACCACCGGTGTGCACCGCCTGAACGAAATGAGCGCCAAGGGCACGCTGCTGTTCCGCGCCATCAACGTGAACGACTCGGTCACCAAGAGCAAGTTCGACAACCTGTATGGCTGCCGCGAATCGCTGGTCGACGGCATCAAGCGCGCCACCGACGTGATGATCGCCGGCAAGATCGCCGTGGTGGCGGGCTACGGTGACGTGGGCAAGGGCTCGGCCCAGGCCCTGCGCGCCCTGAGCGCCCAGGTGTGGGTGACCGAGATCGACCCCATCAACGCCCTGCAGGCCGCCATGGAAGGCTACCGCGTGGTGACCATGGACTACGCTGCCGACAAGGCCGACATCTTCGTGACCGCCACCGGCAACAAGAGCGTGATCACCTACAAGCACATGGAGGCGATGAAGGAAAACGCCATCGTGTGCAACATCGGTCACTTCGACAACGAGATCGATGTGGCCGAGGCCGAAGCCAAGTGCACCTGGGAAGAGATCAAGCCGCAGGTCGACCATGTGATCTTCCCCGATGGCAAGCGCATCATCATGCTGGCCAAGGGCCGCCTGGTGAACCTGGGCTGCGGCACGGGTCACCCCAGCTACGTGATGTCGTCGAGCTTCGCGAACCAGACCATCGCCCAGATCGAGCTGTTCACGCGCCCCGAAGCCTACGAAAACGGCAAGGTCTACGTGCTGCCCAAGCACCTCGACGAAAAGGTGGCCCGCCTGCAGCTGGTCACCCTCAATGCCCAGCTGACCGAGCTGAGCGACGAGCAGGCCGCCTACATCGGCGTTTCCAAGCAAGGCCCTTACAAGCCTGACACCTACCGCTACTGATCGACATGCCAAGAGCCGACCAACAACTGGTGGCCGGGGGGCATGCGCCCACCCGGTCGGCCGCCCAGCGCCTGATCGAATCCGGTGGCGTGCAATGGAACGGCCCGCGTGGCTGGACCACGGTGCGCAAATCGGGTGAAGACCTGCCCGACGGTGCCGAGGTGCGCATCACCAACGACGAGGAGCTGCGCTGGGTGTCCCGCGCAGGGCTGAAGCTCGAAGGGGCGCTGGGGGTGGTCGGCATCGACGTGGCCGGCATGAACTGTCTGGACGTGGGCCAGAGCACCGGCGGGTTCACCGACGTGCTGCTCAGCCGCGGTGCCGCCCGCGTGGTGGGCATCGAGGTGGGCCACAGCCAGCTGCACGAGCGCCTGCGCGCCGACCCGCGCGTGGTGTGCCTCGAAGAGCTGAACGCGCGCGAGCTGGAAGGCAGCGTGCTGGGGCAGCATGCGCCCGAAGGCGGCTTCGACCTGATCGTGGCCGACCTGTCCTTCATCGCGCTGTCGAAGATCGTGCCCAGCCTGGGCCCCTGGCTCAAGCCGGGTGGCCAGGTGCTGCTGCTGATCAAGCCGCAGTTCGAGGTGGGCAAGGAGCACGTGGGCAAGGGCGGCGTGGTGAAAGACCCGGCCCAGCACGCCCGCGCCCGCGACATGGTGCGCCGTGCCTGCACCGACCTGGGCTGGAAAGCCCTCAAGGGCTTTGACAGCCCCATCAAGGGTGGCGATGGCAACCTTGAATTCTTCATCTGGGCTCAGTCACCTGCTGCAGCGTCTGCGGCCTGACCTGCCCCTTTCTCTGATCCGGAAAGCTGAACACATGAGCGATTTCGCTTCGGGCCCACTGCCCATCAGCCTCGAGTTTTTCCCGCCCAAGACGCCCGAGGGCGCCGACAAGCTGACGGCCGTGCGCCAGCAGCTGTACGCGCTCAAGCCCGAGTACTGCTCGGTCACGTATGGCGCGGGCGGCTCCACGCAAGACGGCACCATCCAGACGGTGCGCGCCATCCTGAAGGAAGGGCACGACGCGGCCCCGCACTTCTCGTGCATCGGCGCCAGCAAAGCCAGCGTGCGCGAGCAGCTGGCCCAGTTCAAGGCCGAGGGCATCAAGCGCCTGGTGGCCCTGCGCGGTGACCTGCCCAGCGGCTACGGCGGCTTCGGCGAGTTCAAGTACGCCAGCGAGCTGGTGGCCTTCATCCGCGAAGAAACCGGCAGCCACTTCCACATCGAGGTGGGCGCCTACCCCGAGATGCACCCGCAGGCCCGCAACCCGCAGGCCGACCTGCAGGCCTTTGTCACCAAGGTGAAGGCCGGTGCCGACGTGGCCATCACGCAGTACTTCTTCAACAGCGATGCGTACTTCCGCTTCGTCGAAGACGTGCAGGCCCTGGGCGTGGACATCCCCATCGTGCCGGGCATCATGCCCATCACCAACAGCTCGCAGCTGATGCGGTTTTCAGATGCCTGTGGCGCCGAGATCCCCCGCTGGATCCGCACCCGCCTGGAAGGCTTCGGTGACGACAAGGCCTCCATCCAGGCCTTCGGCCTCGATGTGGTGACCGACCTGTGCGAGCAGCTGCGCGCCGTGGGCGTGCCGGGACTGCACTTCTACACCATGAACCAGTCTGGGCCGGTCAAGGCCATCTGCGAACAGCTGGGACTGTGAGCCCGAGTTCAGGCGCCTCCGGCCATCACGCGGGCCTTCTGCAAGGTTTTCTTGCCGGCCTTCAGGCGTTGGGCCAGCTGGGGCGACGCCATGGCCTCCACCAGCGCTGAACTCAATTCGTATTCCCGGGTGTCCAGGCCGGCGCGTTTTTGAGCATCGAGGTAGCCGCCCAGCACACCGCCAGCGGCATCTTCAACGGCGCGCGCCACTTTGCGAGGCAGCACGTCTTGAGGCCGCTCGAAGGTGTCTCGGCATTGCTGGGCGTCGGTCGAGTGGTAGCCGCGACAGTTGGCAGGCCGTACCGGGTAGATCGTGCATTGGCCAGCCGAGAGGAACGGGCAGGCCAGGTTGATGGCAGTCAGCTGTTCATTGCTCAGGCCTTTGCCCGCCTGCACATTGGCCTTGGCCCGGTCGATCACTTCTTTGATTCGGCTTGCCGGGAAGTGGTCAAGCAGGTGTTGCCGAATCATCAGCAATTCGGCGCCGGTGGCTCGGATCACGTAGTGACAGCAGTGATCGCACCCGGCTTGGCATGCCACGCTGGTGCGTGACAAGGCGTCTGCCACAGCGTCATCAAGGCGTTTGAAAAACCTCAGCTGTGCCTGTTGCACCGGCTGTGCCTGCAGTTCAGGGAAGGCCACCTTGAATTCCTGGGTGGCGATTTGATCGATGGATGCGGTCGGTTGCATGGGCGTCATGCCGGTGCTGATCAGGGTGTGCACATCTTGCCGTGTCTGACGACCGTTGCGCGTGAGTGAAACACCCTGGGCCTTGGGTCGCGCATGTTGCCTCAATGCCTCAGCTGGAGCGCGGGATGCTGATCAAGCGCAAACCTGCCGCAGGTGGGCGGGGCGCGCGAGCCGGCGGCCTTGCAGACCTTGCGGTGCGTCAATCGCGATGGTTGCATGTCTTGCTGCAATGGCGTCACACCCAACGTGATTCCAACGCATTGACCTGAAGGACAAGACCATGAACAAGCAACGCTCCCTGCTCGCCCTGGCTGCTGCTGCCGCCCTGATGCTGCCCGTGATGGCCTCCCAGGCCGCCGAAGGCCCCTGGCTGGTGCGCGCCCGCGCCGTGAACCTCGACCCGTCCAACAAGGACACCGTGGCCGTGACCGACGTGTCGATCAACAGCAAGGTCATCCCCGAGCTGGACATCAGCTACTTCATCACGCCGAACATCGCGGCCGAGCTGATCCTGACCTACCCGCAAAAGCAGGACGTGTCGTCCACCGCGCACGGCGGCAAGATCGGCACCCTCAAGCACCTGCCGCCCACCCTGACCTTGCAGTACCACTTCATGCCCGAAGGCAGTGTGCGCCCGTACGTGGGGGCTGGCCTGAACTACACCAACTTCTCCAGCGTGAAGCTGCCGGCCGGTTTTGACGTCGACCGCAGCAGCTTCGGCGCCGCCTTCCAGGCCGGTGTGGACATCCCGGTGGGCAAGGGCGTGTACCTGAACCTCGACCTCAAGAAGGTCTACATCCGCACCGACCTGCTGGCGGGCGGCACATCGATCGGCAAGGTCAAGATCGACCCGATCCTGGCTGGCGTCGGCATCGGCTGGCGTTTCTGATCAGGCGTCCACCACGCCCGAGGGCGTGACGATCAGCATCAAGGGCTGGTCGTGTGCCTGCGGGGCGAAGGCGGTGTCATCCACCAGCGCTTCGTCCCATGCCACCCCCACGGCCGTGACGTGGGGGTGTGCGGCCATGTAGCGGTCGAAATACCCGCCGCCATAGCCCAGCCGGAACCCGCTGCGCGTGAAGCCCACACAGGGCACCAGCAGCACGTCGGGGGAGGCCTTCGCGCCGTCGCTGCATGCGATGCCGCACTCGTCCACCGCACGCGGCGCCTGCCCGTCCCACACGCGGTACTCCATGCGTCGGCCGGCCCCGCCTTCACCCTTGAAGGCGTGGGGCAGGCTGCGTTGCAAATTCAATGTCCCGGCCAGCGTCTCGGCCACAGGGCATGGGTTAAATTCGCCACGAATTGGCCAGTACAGGCCCAGCCCCTCGGGCTCCAGCTGGCTCAGCAAGGCCAGCAGGTGCTCGTTCAGCCGGGCCTGTGCGGCCACGGCTGCTTCGGTGGCTGCCCAGGCCTGACGGGCCTGCAGCAGTTGCTGGCGAAGGGCGGTGCGGGAATCTGGCATGGCGTGCGAGGCCCAAGGGCCCGAGGAAAGAATCAAGAATGCGATTGTGGACCTTTGCGAAGGGGCGTCGGCCGGTGCTGGCGTCGGTGGTCATGGCCTGTGCCCTGGTGGTCGGAGCGAGCGGGCTGGGCCTGGGAGCCTCCACAGCACAAGCGGCCGAGTACAGCATCTCCGATGCCCGCGAGGCCTGGCGCCTGCGAGACCGTGCCCGCCTGCTGGCTGCCCGTGATGCCCTGATCGCCGAGCGCCACCCACTGGCGCCCTGGGCCGACTACTGGTGGGCCTCGCTGCGCATCGTCGAGATGGGCCCGGCCGAGGCCGACGAGTTCATGGCCCGATGGGGTGATGCCTACGTGGCCGACCGCTTCCGCAATGATTGGCTGCTGGAGCTGGGGCGCCGCAAGGACTGGCGCAACTTCTTGCGTGTGCAGCCGGCCTTCCGCATGGCCGATGACCGTGAAGTGCTGTGCCTGGGCCTGCTGGCCCGCCAGCAGCTGGGCCTGCCCATGGAGGGCCCCAATGACCTGCGCGAGCAGGCCCGTCAGGCCTGGCTGGCCCAGCGCGACGCCGACAACGGTTGCGACACCATGGCCCAGGCCCTGCTGGCGGCCAATGTGCTGCAACCTTCCGACGTGTGGCGCAAGCTGTGGCAGTCGATGGACAACGCCATGCCCAAGGCCATCTCGCAGACCTCACGCTTGCTGGGCGAGCCCACGCAGCAGGCGATTGCCCGGCTGATGGGCGCACCTCAGGCCTTCCTCACGCAGGACCAGGCCGTGGTGCCACCCGGTGGGGCCCACGCACCAGGTGCCACCGTCGAGCCCACGCCGACCAAGGGGGCCAAAGCTTCGGCCAAGGCCCAGCGCCAGAAGAACGCCAAGGCCGGCAAGGGCAAACAGGCACCCAGCCGTGCGCTGGTACCGCCGCCGCCGCCCGTGCCCACTGCTCACGCGGGCCCGGTGAACCTGCTGGCCCTGCAGCGCTGGGCGCAGCTCGACCCGGTGGCCGCCGCCGCCGCCCTGGGTCAGGACGGTGCCGCGCGCCGCTGGCAGCTCGACCGCGAACAGCAGGTGTGGGCCTGGGCCTCGGTGGGCCGTGTGGCGGCCGGGCGCCTGATGCCCGAGGCCGTGCGCCATTTCGACCGCGCCATGGTGATGGCTGAGCTGAACGAAGCCCCCATGCCCTTTGCCCGTGCCTGGGCGCCCGACACCCTGGCCTGGGCCGTGCGCACGGGCGTGCGCGCCAGCACGTCAGGGCAGTCCAGCGCCTGGCCGCTGGTCGATTTCGCCTACGAGTCCATGTCGGCCGAGCAGAAGGCCGACCCGGCCTGGATGTACTGGAAGGCACGGTCGCTGCTGGCGCAGTCGGCTGGGGCCTCGGTGGCCGATCCGCGCCGCATGGCCGGTCGCGAAATGCTGAGCCGCGTGGCTTCGCCCCATCACTTTTACGGCTTGCTGGCCGCCGAAGACCTGAACGGGCAGCCCCTCAAAGCGCCCAGCCGCCTGGCCCGCCCGGGCCCCGACGAGATGGACGCTGCGCGCCAGCACCCGGGGCTTGACCGCGCGCTGCGCCTGTACGAGCAAGGCTGGCGCAGTGAAGGTGCGCGCGAATGGAACTACGCCTTGAACTTCCAGAAGCCGGGCGGCATGAACGACCGCGAGCTGATCGCCGCCGCCGAGCTGGCCTGCAGCCTCGACATCTGGGACCGCTGCATCAACACCAGCGAGCGCACGCGCAGCGAGTTCGATGTCGTGACCCGCTTCCCGCTGCCCTTCCGCCGCGAAATCGTGGCCGCAGCCCGTGACGTGGGCCTCGATGCGGCCTACATGTTCGGCCTGATCCGGCAGGAGTCTCGCTTCCAGATCACGGTGCGCTCGCACGTGGGTGCGGCAGGGTTGATGCAGGTGATGCCGGCCACCGCGCAATGGACGGCCCGCAAGCTGGGCATGAACGACTACACGCCCGACATGATCACCGACCGCGACACCAACCTGCGCCTGGGTGCCGGTTACCTCAAGCTGGTCATGGACGACCTCGACGGCTCGCAGGCCATGGCCGCGGCTGCCTACAACGCCGGCCCGGGGCGACCGCGCAAATGGCGTGAAGGCGCCCGCCTGGAAACCGCCGCCTGGGCCGAAAACGTGCCCTTCAACGAAACACGCGATTACGTGAAGAAGGTGCTGTACAACGCCGTCATGTACGGCCACGTCTTGCACGGCAAGTCGCTGTCGATTAAAAACCGTCTGGGAAGTGGCGTCGGGCCCAAGGCCCCTGGCGGCGTTCCCGACAACACCGAACTGCCCTGAGCACGCCTTGGGGCTGAAGGAAAACACATGAACCGCGTGGTGATCCTGGGAGGGTCCGGCTTCGTGGGCCGGTCCCTGTGCGAGCAGATCTCGGCGCACCCGGCCCTCAGTGGCTTGCGCGTGCTGGTGCCCAGCCGACGGCGCGAGCGGGCCAAGCACCTGTTCACCCTGCCGCGCGTCGATGTGCTGCAGGCCGACGTGCACCGCGAGGCCGACCTGCAGCGCGTGCTGGCCGGCGCCGACGCCGTGGTCAACCTGGTCGCCATCCTGCATGGCACGCCCCAGGCTTTCGAGCAGGCCCATGTGACCCTGGTGCAGCGCCTGGTGCAGGCCTGCGTGAAGCAGGGGGTGCGACGCCTGGTGCACGTCAGCGCGCTGGGCGTGCCCGATGACCCCGCCCAGGCCCCCTCGAACTACCTGACCAGCAAGGCCGAGGGCGAAAAGGCCCTGCGCGAAGCCCAGGCGGCTGGCCTTCTGGACGTGACCGTGCTGCGCCCCAGCGTGATCTTCGGTGAGCACGATCGCTTCCTGAACCTGTTCGCCCAATTGCAGGCCGTGGCGCCCTTCATGCCACTGGCCGGTGCACAGGCGCGGTTTCAGCCCGTGTGGGTGGAAGATGTGGCCCGGGCCCTGGTGGCCTGCCTGCTCGACCCGGCCACCGCAGGCCGAACCTACGAATGCGCGGGCCCGCAGGTGCTGACCCTGGCCGATCTGGTGCGCCTGGCCGGCAAGGGCAGTGGCCATGCCCGCTGGGTGGTGCCCATGCCCATGGCCGTGGGGCGCCTGCAGGCTGCGGCCATGGCCTTCATGCCGGGCGAGCCCCTGATGTCGAAGGACAACCTCGACTCGATGCAGGTGCCGAATGTGGCCACCGGGGCATTGCCAGGGCTGGCCGAACTGGGCATCACGCCGGCCTCGGCCGAGGCGATCGCGCCGCAGTACCTCAACCGCAGCGGTGACTGGGCCCGCCGGCTCGACTTCCTGCGCAGCCTGGCCGGGCGCTGAACCGCCCCATCAACCCGCGCTGTAAACGACACAGGCCACCCGAAGGTGGCCTGTTCAGCATGTGGGGGAGCCTGAAATCAGGCGGCCGACAGCAGCTGGGCGGTGTCGAACACGCTGCTCATCGGCGGCAGGTTCATGATCATCGGCTGAGGGGCGTTCTTCGACACCTTCACCGGCTTGGCCGGGGTGTCGTTCTGGGCCACTTCGGCCTTGTCCCAGTTGCCGGCCGATTCCTTGCCCGAGACGGCGATGGAGTAGAACACGCGGAAGGGCACCTTGCGCTCCGACCAGAAGTCGGCGGCGTCACGGAAGGCGTCGAGCAGCAGCTCGCGCGATTCGCGGTCCATGCGGGCATCGTTCGGCAGCAGTTCCAGCACGACGATGAAGCCGGGCTGGGGGCCCGACTTGTGCACGGCATCGGTGATGCAGTCGTACAGGGCATCGAGGTTCTTGCCGAAGTGGTCGGGGAACAGGAAGTCGCGTGCAATGATGTCGAACACGTCCTGTTTGTCCTTCGCTTCGGACAGGTTGGTGTACAGGAAGTGCTGACCCACCTCTTGGGCGGCCGCCTGGAGGTCGTCCGGGCGGTACGCGCGGATGGCCTGAACGATGTTCGGGCGGATGGATTGCAGCAACATGATCGCTTGAGACTGATGCATGGAGTTACCGGGTACGGAAGCTGGTCAAATCGGGCTCAACGCGCGGGATCAATACGGCTGAAGCTCTGGTAGTGATCCGCGGTGTAAAAACAAGTTTCGGGCATTTGCACAACTTTGCCGCCACACACAATGCGGCGCGCGCCCCGGTTGCGAGCGCCCGGCGTCGGCACGGTGTACTCGCGGTAGAAGCCACGGGGCTCGCGGGGCAGAAGCCGCTCGCGGTTGCCAAACACAGTGCCGTCCTTCTCGTACCGGAACGGGCCACCAGCCAGAATGCGCTGGTGAACGTCTTGCGCCTGCCTGGGCAGCTGGGACAGCCCCACCACCTCGGTGGCTGGAGCGGTCTCGGCGGGTTGGCTGCGAACGAAGGCCTGCGCTTGTGGCGCCCAACCCGCTGCCAACGTGAGGGCGGTGGCGGCTGCCAGTGCGCCTGCTTTCAGCGCCTGCCGGGCCCGGGTGGTCCAGGAAGTCTCCCCAGATGTCACGTGCTGCCTCATGTCCGATGCCTTGGCCGTGTGTTCCAGCTTGGCGCTCAAAATCGTGCGAATTCCGAAGCCGCAACTCTATAGAAACCCCCCCAAAAACTCAAGGCCCCGCAGGCTGCGATGACAGCATTGCGGGGCCTTTGGGCCGGGGCTTGACAAGTGGGCGTTCACCCACTTTGTCAGCGAAATTTAACGAATCGCGTTCGCGTCGGCCACGGTCATGGCGGTCATGTTGACGATGCGGCGCACCGTGGCCGAGGGCGTCAGGATGCACACCGGCTTGGCCGCACCCAGCAGCACGGGGCCCAGCGCGATGTTGTTGCCGGCGGCCACTTTCAGCAGGTTGTACGAGATGTTGGCCGCGTCGATGTTGGGGCACACCAGCAGGTTGGCCTCGCCACTCAGGGTGGTGCGGGGCATCAGTTCCTGGCGGTAGGCCTCGTCCAGGGCGGTGTCGCCGTGCATCTCGCCATCAATCTCCAGCCAGGGGGCCTGCTGCTGGATCAGGGCCAGGGCCTCGCGCATCTTCACGGCCGAGGGCTGGTTGCTCGATCCGAAATTCGAGTGCGACAGCAGGGCTGCCTTGGGGCGTTGGCCGAAGCGCATCATTTCCTCGGCGGCCATGATGGTGATCTCGGCCAGCTGCTCGGCGGTCGGGTCGTAGTTGATGTGCGTGTCCAGCAGGTTCACCGTGCGGCCCGGCAGGATCAGCCCGGTCATGGCCGCGTAGGTTTTGACGCCCGCGCGCTTGCCGATCACCTGGTCGATGTAGTGCAGGTGCAGCGAGGTGTTGCCCCAGGTGCCGCAGATCAGGCCATCCACCTCGCCCTTGTGCAGCAGCATCGAGCCGATCAGCGTCAGGCGGCGGCGCATTTCGATCTTGGCCATCTGCTGGGTCACGCCCTTGCGCTCGGTCAGCTCGTGGTAGGTCTGCCAGTACTCGCGGTAGCGGGGGTCGTGCTCGGTGCTGACCAGGTCGACGTCGATGCCGGGGCGCAGGCGCAGGCCGAAGCGCTCGATGCGCTGGGCGATCACGTCGCTGCGGCCCACCAGCACCGGGCGGGCCAGGTTTTCGTCGACCACGATCTGCGCGGCGCGCAGCACGCGCTCGTTTTCACCTTCCGCAAAGGCCACGCGCTTGTTCTTGGCGCGCTTGGCCACGCTGAAGATGGGCTTCATGGTGTTGCCCGAGGCGTACACGAAGCTCTGCAGCTTTTCCTTGTAGGCCGCCATGTCCGGCACCGGGCGGGTCGCCACGCCGGAGGCCACCGCAGCCTGAGCCACCGCGGGCGCGATCATGATCATCAGGCGCGGGTCGAACGGCTTGGGGATCAGATACTCGGGCCCGAAACTCAGGTTCGAGCCGGCGTAAGCGGCAGCCACCACCTCGTTCTGCTCGGCCTGGGCCAGCTCGGCAATGGCGTGCACGGCCGCGATCTCCATCTCGTCGGTGATGGTGGTCGCACCCGAATCCAGTGCGCCCCGGAAGATGTACGGGAAGCACAGGACGTTGTTGACCTGGTTGGGGAAGTCGGTGCGCCCGGTGGCCATGATGGCGTCGTCGCGCACGGCCTTGACCTCGTCCGGCAGGATCTCGGGGTTGGGGTTGGCTAACGCGAAGATCAGGGGTTTGGCGGCCATCTTGGCCACCATGTCGGCCTTGAGCACGCCGCCGGCGCTCAGGCCCAGGAAGATGTCGGCGCCCTCGATCACCTCGGCCAGCTTGCGCTGCTCGGTGGGCTGCGCGAACTGCGCCTTGTCCGGGTCCATCAGCTCGGTGCGGCCTTCGTAGACCACGCCGGCGAGGTCGGTCACCCAGATGTTTTCACGCGGCAGGCCCAGCTTGACCAGCAGCTGCAGGCAGGCCAGGGCGGCCGCACCGGCGCCCGACGTGACCAGCTTGACCTGCTTGATGTCCTTGCCGACCACCTTCAGACCGTTCAGCATGGCCGCACCCACCACGATGGCGGTGCCGTGCTGGTCGTCGTGGAAGACGGGGATCTTCATGCGCTCGCGCAGCTTGCGCTCGACGTAGAAGCAGTCGGGGGCCTTGATGTCTTCGAGGTTGATGCCGCCGAAGGTGGGCTCCAGGCTGGCGATGATCTCGACCAGCTTTTCCGGGTCTTTCTCGTTGATCTCGATGTCGAACACATCGATGTCGGAGAACTTCTTGAACAGGACGGCCTTGCCTTCCATCACGGGTTTGGCCGCCAGCGGGCCGATGTCGCCCAGGCCCAGCACGGCCGTGCCGTTGGTGATCACGGCCACCAGGTTGCCGCGGCTGGTGTACTTGAAGGCCGCGGCCGGGTTCTCGACGATTTCTTCGCAGGGCGCAGCCACGCCGGGCGAGTAGGCCAGCGCCAGGTCGCGCTGGTTGGTCAGTTGCTTGGTGGCACTGATGGCGAGCTTGCCGGGTGTGGGCAGCTCGTGGTACTCAAGCGCTGCCTTTTTGAGTTCAGCGCGTTTCTGTTCTGGCGTGGTCATGGGGTGGTTTGAGTGGCCTGAGGGAGCCATTGTAGGAAGTCAGCGCCGGGCGGTGGTGTGGATGTCCGCAATACGGGGTGGGCGTCAGGCCTACTTTGTACGCCAACATGCCTTTCAGCGACCTTTCAGTGCTGCGTGGGCCTCGGTGGCATGATCTGCCGCCATGAGCCTGCCTGACATCGCCTGGGACCACCCGGCCCCCTACACCGAGACGCTTGTGGTGCAGCCTGCCCACATCGACCTCATGCAGCACACCAACAACGTCAACTACCTGCAGTGGGTGGAAGACATGGCCTGGGCGCATTCCACGGCCCTGGGCCTGGGGCAGGCCGAGTACGCAGCCCTCGGCCATGGCATGGTGGTGCGCCAGCACGAGCTGAGCTACCTGCAGCCCACTCGCCTGGGCGACACCCTTGTGCGTGGCACCTGGCTGGTGGCCATCGACAAGCTCTCGCTGCACCGCCATCACCAGTTTGTGCGCGCCAGCGACGGCCAGACCGTGTTCCGCGCCCGCACGCACTATGTGTGCGTGGACATTGCGCAGGGCAAGGTGCGGCGCATGCCCGAGCCTTTCCTGCGCATTTACGGGGCGGCTGTGGTGCTGCAGAACTAGGGATTGTTGCGGCGCCGCATGCCGCCCACACTCTGCCGGAATCACATCACAGCGGGAGGGCGCATGCACAACAGGTCGTGGTGTTGGGGGTGGTTCGGTGCGCTTTTGCTGGCTTGCCTGCCTGTTGGCGCTGCGGTGCCGGCCCTGCCCCGCATGGGGGCCGATCTCAGCCAGACCACGGTGTCGGGGCTGTCTTCGGGGGCGTTCATGGCCGTTCAGTTGCAAGTGGCCTTTTCCTCACGCATTGCAGGCGTCGGTGTGGTGGCCGGTGGGCCGTATTACTGCGCACTGAATTCGGTGTTCTTCACCTGGCAGTGCATGGGGCAGAACCCTTTGTTGCCGCCCAATGCGAGCCTTCGGGCTGGCTTTGCCAGAGACCGCGCCGCGGATGGACGCATCGACCCTTTGGAGCATCTGACAGCCCGGCGTGTTTATGTCTACAGCGGCACGCGAGACAACATCGTGCGGCCCCTTGCCGTGGATGCAACCGTGGCCTTCTTCGAGGAGGTCGGGGTGCCGACCGCGCATCTGCGCTACGTCAACGACATTCCCTCGGGCCACGCGCTGATCACAACCGGGCAGGGGCGTGATTGCGCCGACAACGCCTCGCCATACATCAATCACTGTCAGGTGCAAGGGCAAGCCTATGACCAGGCCGGTGACCTGCTCACGCATTTGCTGGGCACACTGCAGCCGCCCTCGGCGCAGGCCCAGGGCAACTTGCTGAAGTTTCGGCAACGTGGTTTCGCCCCCGCGTCTTCGTCCATGGCCGCTGCCGCTTACCTTTACGTGCCGCCAGCATGTCAGCCTGTGGGCTCGCGATGCCGCGTTCATGTCGCGCTTCATGGGTGTGCGCAGTCGGTGACGAAGGTCGGGGAGGTTTTCTTGCGCGACACGGGGTACAACCGCTGGGCGGACACCAACCGCATTCTGGTGCTGTACCCGCAGGTCGATGCGCTCGAGCCACGCAACCCGCAGGGCTGCTGGGACTGGTGGGGATACACCGACAGCCGCTATGCCGACAAGGCCGGGGTACAACCTCGGGCGATCATGGCCATGGTCAGGCGCCTGGGATTGCGCCGTCCCGGGGACGATTTCTGAGAACATCGCGGGCTTGTTCCGCGTCGCTCTCAGCGTGATCACCGTGAATCTACACCGACAGCTTTCTGCCATCCCCGCCCGCGCCGTCATCGTCGACCTCGACGGCACCATGGTCGACACCCTGGGCGATTTCGTCGTCGTGCTGCAGCACACCCTGGCCGACATGGGGTGCCACCCGGTCGAGATCGCGCGGGTCGATCGTGCCTTCCTGGAGCTCACGGTGGGCAAGGGCACCGAAGACCTGCTGCGCCGCAGCCTGGCCCATGCCTGGGGCCTGCCGGATGACGATGCCGAGGTGGCCGCCCAGGTGCCGCAAGCCTGGCGGCACTACCAGGGCCACTACCAGCGCCTCAATGGCCAGCATGCCGATGTGTTTCCCGGTGTGGCCGAAGGCTTGGCCCAGCTGGCCGCCCTGGGCCTGCCCATGGCCTGCCTGACCAACAAGCCCACGGCCTTTGCCGAGCAGCTGCTGCAGCTCAAGGGCCTGCGCGGGCATTTCGCCTGCGTGTTCGGGGGCGATGCCTTCGAGCGCAAGAAGCCCGACCCGCTGCCCCTGCTCAAGACCTGCGAAGCGCTGGGCGTGGCCCCGGCCGACACCGTGATGGTGGGCGATTCCAGCAACGACGCCCAGGCCGCCACCGCCGCCGGCTGTGGCGTGGTGCTGGTGCGCTATGGCTACAACCATGGCCACCCGATCGACGAGGTGCCGGCGCTGGCCCATGTCGATCGCATGGACCAGATCGAATGGCAGGTGCGAACCTGATTCCGCGCCCGGCATGGGGCCTCCGGCATGAAAAAAGGCCCCTCGGGGCCTTTTTTCAGTGGGGCGACGCAGCGCTCATTCCAGCGCGTCGAGCAGCGGCGCGGGCTTGAAGTCGAGCAGGGCGTCTTTCAGGTCCTGGCTGGTGGGGTTCTTGCCCAGCCACACCTTCAGGATGGCGTTGTAGAAATCCTGCTGGCCGATCGGCAGGCCCGCGGGCTGGCCGTTCACATAGAACACGGTGCCACGGCGTGGCACGTACTCGATCACCACGTTGTCGCCCGGGCTCATGCGGCGCAGCTTCGAGAAGGTGCGGCCCATGTCCACGGTGGACGGGATCAGGCGCATGAACTCGTCGCGCGGGCTGTTGGCCTCGATGCCACGGGCGATCAGCTTGCCCAGCTCGTCGATGCGCATGGGCACGAGCATCACGAACTTCAGCTGCTTGGGGCCGTCCATGCGCAGCACGTCTTCGGCCTTGCTGGCCTTGCGCTTGGTGTACAGGCCCACGGTATAGACCTTCTGCAGCGCCTTGTAGCTCAAGCCCGAGCCATTGAGCTGCAGAGGTTGGCCCTCCACCTTCACGGTGGCGTCGTAGTGCACCCCGGCGATGTCGGTGTTGCCGGCCGCTGCCAGGCCGTTGAAACCCAACCCCAAGGTCAGGGCGATCAGGCCTGCGGCGCCCAGTCGCTGAAAGCTGCGTGTCATTGTCTCTTCCATTGGTGAGGGCCCGTCAGTGAAATGCTTGGTGTTATGCGTTGGCCATCACTCGCATTAAGTAACCCCATGTTACATGCGGCCCCGATTTCACCTCTCAGTATCTACCCCCGGAAATCTGTCACAAAGTGGGCCCTGATACACTCATCTGCATGTTTCTGCCGCGCAAGTTCACCAAAGGTTGCAACGACCGGGGGGCCTGGCCCTGGCGTCGCGGCGTGTTGCGACAGCCCGCCTGATTCCGCTTTGCGGCATGCGGGCACCCCTCCCGCCCCCACATCCTGAAGGCAGGGCCATGCGGCCCCTGCTGGAGCGCCTGAACATGATTTCCCTGGACCAATTCAAGGCCCTGGCCGCCGAAGGCCACCACCGCATCCCCCTGGTCGCTCAGGCCCTGGCCGACCTGGACACCCCGCTGTCGCTGTACCTCAAGCTCACGCAGGGCCAGCCCTTGAGCTTCCTGCTCGAATCGGTGGTGGGCGGTGAGCGTTTTGGCCGTTATTCCTTCGTGGGCCTGCCCGCCCGCACCCTGGTGCGCGCCACCGGGCACCATGTCGAGGTGGTCACCGACGGCCAGGTGGTCGAGACCTTCGAGGGCAACCCGCTCGACTTCATCGCCCAGTACCAGCAGCGCTTCAAGGTGGCCGTGCCCCAGGGGCTGCCGCGTTTCATTGGCGGCCTCGCCGGTTACTTTGGTTACGACACGGTACGTTTCATCGAGCCCCGGTTGGCGAAAACCCACAAAACCGGCGGCATCGGCACGCCCGACATCCTGCTGCTGCAGTGCGAAGAGCTGGCCGTCATCGACAAGCTGTCTGACCGGCTGTTCCTGATCGTCTATGCCGACCCGGCTCAGCCGCAGGCCTACGAGCGTGCCCAGGCCCGCCTGGCCGCCTTGCAGGCGCAACTCAAGCAGGGCTACAGCGTGCCGTCCACCGAAGCCACCGAGGCCCACCCGGTGCAGCGTCACTTCGACAAGGCCGATTTCGAGGCCGCCGTGCTGCGCTGCAAGGACTACATCGCCGCGGGTGACTGCATGCAGGTCGTGATCGGCCAGCGCCTGGAAAAGCGCTTCACCGCCTCGCCGCTGAGCCTGTACCGCGCGCTGCGCTCGCTCAACCCCAGCCCCTACATGTACTACTACGACATGGGCGACCACCAGATCGTGGGCTCCAGCCCCGAGATCCTGGTGCGCCAGGAGCGGGTGGACGAAGGCGAGAAGATCACCGTGCGCCCCATTGCCGGCACCCGCCCGCGGGGCGCCACCCCCGAGCAGGACGTGGCCCACGAGCACGAGCTGCTGGCCGACCCGAAAGAGCGGGCCGAGCACGTCATGCTGATCGACCTGGCCCGCAACGACATCGGCCGCATCGCCAAGACCGGCACGGTCAAGGTGACCGAAGCCTTCGGCATTGAGCGCTATTCGCATGTCATGCACATCGTCAGCAACGTCGAAGGCCTGCTGAAAGACGGCATGAGCCCGCTCGACGTGCTGCGCGCCAGCTTCCCGGCCGGCACGCTCAGCGGTGCGCCCAAGATCCGCGCCATGGAAATCATCGACGAGCTCGAGCCCGTGCAGCGGGGCATCTACGGCGGCGCCGTGGGCTACCTGAGCTTTGCGGGCGACATGGACGTGGCCATTGCCATCCGCACGGGGGTCATCAAGGACCAGACCCTGTACGTGCAGGCTGGGGCCGGCGTGGTGGCCGATTCGGTGCCCGAACTGGAGTGGAAGGAAACCGAGGCCAAGGCCCGTGCCGTGATGCGTGCGGCCGAGATGGTCGAGCAGGGGCTCTGAACCCCGCCCTGATTTCTTCTGTCGCCATTTGTCGCGTTCGTGGCGCGATCTGTCTGCAAGCCCCTCCGCCCGGTGGGGCTTGTGTGTTTTCAGGGGCACACGCCAGCGTGCGAAACCGCACGCGGTGGCATGGTGCGGCGCACCAGTTCGTGACGCTGCGCACGCCCTGCGATTGTTTGTTCAGACCCCCTGAATGACCGCTCGATACATTCCGTAACCTTCCGGTCACGCTGCATGGGCAGCACTGACCGACGGAGGTTGGCGCGATGAACGAGCGAGACACCGAGCAGGCCGAGGGCCCGCTTGCCGAGGGCGATGCACCGACGGGCCTCACCCGCCGCACCCTGCTGACCTACGCCCTGAGCGCACCGGTCATGACCATGGCCGCGGGGCTGGCCCTGCCCACCGAGGCCCAGGCGGCTTTGCCCCTCACGCCCCCCGATACCACCGACTTCTACGACCTGGGTGACGCCGTCACGCAGGCGGCTCTGCCCACCATGCCGCTGGTCAAGCTGCAGGTCACGCCGCAGAACCGCGTGCTGTTCGAGCTGCCGCGGCTGGAGTCGGGGCAGGGCATCAACACGGCCCTGGCCATGATGATCGCCGAGGAGATGGACGTGCCGCTGTCCCAGGTGGATGTGGTGCTGTCCGACATGCGGCCCGAACTGGTGTTCAACCAGCTCACCGGGGGCTCGACCACGGTGCGCAGCTTTGCCGGGGTGTTGCCCCTGCTGGCCGCCAAGGCCCGTGCCCGCCTGGTGGCCGCAGCCGCCGCCCAGCTGAACGTGGGCGCCTCGACGCTGATCACGGTCAATGGCTCGGTGGTCGCGCCCGACGGCCGCCGGCTCACCTACGGCGCGCTCACGCTGGCCGCCTCGCTGATCCCGCCGCCGCTCGACGTGCGCCCCAAGAACCCGGGCCAGTACAAGGTGATCGGCAAGGCCGCCCGCCGCCTGGACGCGCTGGACATCGTCACCGGCAAGAAGCAGTTCACCCTGGACCTGCCGGTGCCCAACGCCAAGCCCACCATGGTGCGCCGCCCGCCCACGCTGCTGGGCACGGTGGTCCGCGTGAACAACCTGGCCGCGGTCAAGGCCATGCCCGGGGTGATCGGGGTGTGCGTGCTGCCCAAGGGCGGCGCCGTCACGCCCATTCCGCCCGGCGTGGCGGTCATGGCCGAAACCTTCGGCCAGGCCTGGGATGCGGTCAATGCGCTCGACGTCACCTGGGGCGCCGGCACCATCGACGCCGACAACAACGACACCATCACGGCCAAGCTCAAGAAGGCCGTGCCGCCCATGCTGAACCTGCCATCGCTGGGTTCGGTGGTGGTCGAGGGCGAGTTCGAAATGGCGCCGCTCAGCCACGCGCCCCTGGAAACCGATTGCGCCATTGCCGATGTGCGCACCGACGGCAACGGCAAGGTCGTGGGGTGTGAAATCTGGGCCGGCATGCAGTCGCCCATTGCCGCGGCCCAGTCGGTGGCGCTCGACCTGGGCCTGTCGCCCCTGGCGGTGAAGGCGCACGTGCTGCCCTCGGGCGGCTCCTTTGGCCGCCGGCTGTTCTGGGACCCGGTGCAGCAGGCTGCGCAGGTGTCGAAGTTGCTGGGTCGGCCCTGCAAGCTCATGTACCACCGCGCCGACGACATGCGCCATGGCCGCGGCCGCCCGGCGCAGTACCACCGCATCCGGGCCACGGCCGTGGCCGGGCAGGTGGTGTCGGTCGACCACCGCATCGCCAGCCCGCGTCTGGACACCCGCCACGGTTTCGGTGACCTGCTCAGCGCCGTGGCCACGGCGGCGCCCGCCATCGTCCAGCAGTCGTTGGGCAATCTGGCGGTTGAAGAGGCCCTGTTCAAGACCATGGTGTCCTCGCCCTACAACTTCGGCGTGGCCAACAAGTTGCTGCTGCCCCAGCCCATCATCATGAACACGGGCTCGTACCGCTCGGTGCACATCCAGCCCGCACGCCTGGTCGAGGAAGTCATCGTCGACGAGATGGCCAAGGCCCTGCGGCAAGACCCTTACGCCTTCCGCATGCGCCTGTTGCGCCAGGCACGCGCCAAGGCGGTGCTCAAGGCCGTGGCCGAAGCCGGGCAGTGGGGCAAGGCCATGCCCAAAGGCTTTGCCCAGGGCATTGCCGTGCACCAGGAAACCCGCGCCTACACGGCCTGCCTGGTCGAACTCGACGCCCGGCCCGCCATCGCAGGCACAGGGCCGGCCCTGGTCACCCGGGCGGTCATTGCCATCGACGTGGGCGTGCCCATCAACCCCAGTGGCATCGACGCTCAGGTGCAGGGGGCGCTGGCCGAATCCATCTCCATCGTGCTCAGCGCCGGCTTGCACATCCGCAACGGCCTGCCGCTGGAAGGCAGCTATTCGCAGTACCACTACGGCCGCATCAACAGCTATCCCAAACAGGTGCAGGTGATCCAGATGCCTGCCAACGGCGAAGCCATCGGTGGCCTGGGCGAGGTCGGGCTGTCGGCCTCCAGCGGCGCCATCGCCAATGCCTATGCCCGCGCCACCGGCACGAAGGTGCGCAAGTTCCCCTTGTTCTTCCCGGTGGACTTCACGCCCTTCCCGCCGGGCAAGCTGCCCGAGCGCCTGAAGTTGCCCCTGCCGAACTGACCCTGCCCCCCCCGATCCCGCACCGAGGAGTCCCACATGCCCACACAGAACCTCACCGTCAATGGCAAGCAGGTGTCGGTCGACGCCCCCGACGACATGGCCCTGCTCTGGGTGCTGCGCGACAAGCTCGGCATCACCGGGCCCAAGTACGGCTGCGGCATCAACGTGTGCAAAGCCTGCACCTGCCATGTCAACGGCAAAGCCTTCACGCCATGCTCCACCACGGTTGCCACCGTGCGCGGCCAGCACATCACCACCATCGAGGGGTTGGCACCCAACGGGCAGCTGCACCCTGTGCAGCAGGCCTGGCTCGACCTCGACGTGTCGCAGTGCGGTTTCTGTCAGCCTGGACAGATCATGGCGGCGGTGGCGCTGCTGAACCGCAACCCCAACCCGACCGACGCCGAGATCGACGCGCTCGACAACGTGTGCCGTTGCGGCACCTACGGGCGCATCCGCGCAGCCATCAAGCTGGCCGCCTCGCGCATGGCCGGCGCCGCCCGCTGAAACAGGTTCGGCCATGGAAAGCCTCGACCTGCAGGTGCTCGACGCCGTGCTGCGCTGGCACACCCAGGGGCGCCGCTTTGCCCTGGTCACCGTGGCCCAGACCTGGGGCTCGGCTCCTCGGCAGCCTGGCGCCTGGCTGGCCATCTGTGACGACGGCCGCGTGCAAGGCTCCGTCTCAGGGGGATGCATCGAAGACGACCTGATCGACCGGGTGCGCCGGGGCGAGCTGGCCCACCACGGCGCGACGCCCGAATGCGTCACCTACGGCGGCCACCGCGAGGCCAACCACCGCTTCGGCCTGCCCTGCGGCGGCACCCTGGCGCTGGTGGTGGAGTCTTGCCCCGACCTGGCCAGCCTGCTTCACCTGCAGGCCGGCATCCGCGAGGGGCGCCGCATGTGCCGCCGCATCGACCTGGCGAGCGGCACCGTGCAGGTGCTCGACGCCACAGGCACCCCCGAGGTGCAGTGGGACGGCCGGGTGCTGGCCACCACCCATGGCCCCAGCTGGCGCCTGCTGCTCATTGGCGCCAACCCGGTGGCGCGCTGCCTCGTGCCCATCGCCCACAGCCTGGGCTTTGCCGTGAGCGTGTGCGATCCGCGCGAGGAATACCATGCCGAGTGGGACCTGGCCCAGGCCCCCTGGCTGCCCGGCATGCCCGACGACGTGGTCGTGGCCCAGCGCCCGGACGCCAACCTGGCCGTCGTGGCGCTCACGCACGACCCCAAGCTCGACGACATGGCCTTGCTGGAGGCCCTGCGCTCGCCCGCCTTCTACGTGGGCGCCCTGGGCTCGCAGGTCAACAGCCAGGCCCGCCGTGACCGGCTGCGCCGCCATTTCGACCTCAGCGAGGCCGAGGTGGGCCGTCTGCACGGCCCCATCGGCGTGCCGATCGGCAGCCGCACCCCCGCCGAGATCGCCGTGTCGATCGCGGCAGAACTGGTGTCGGCCCGCCAGCGCAGCCGCCAGGGCCTGCCCGAGCTGGCCGCGCCCGAACAACGGGGCTGGCCCGCCCCCGCGGCCGCCCGAAGCACCGGCTGCACCTTGGCATGACCCGGCCCTGAGCAGGCACGCCCCTGGGGGGCGATAATGTGGCAACCATCATGTGTTGCCACCGTTTTGCCGTGTTGCCCCTTGCGATCCTGAACAGCCCTCACCGTGGCGGTGAGTCGTGGCGATGGCGCCGCTTGTGTCTGCACTGAGTGCACACCCCGCGCCCCGCAACCCCCTCCTGGCCCGACTGAGGAATCCGCCATGCTGCTCATGATCGACAACTACGACAGCTTCACCTTCAACCTGGTGCAGTACTTCTGCGAACTCGGTGAAGAGGTGAAGGTCGTCCGCAACGACGAAATC
The DNA here is from genome assembly GCF_004310865.1 of Aquabacterium lacunae. Classification (GTDB taxonomy): domain Bacteria; phylum Pseudomonadota; class Gammaproteobacteria; order Burkholderiales; family Burkholderiaceae_C; genus Aquabacterium; species Aquabacterium lacunae. The sequence continues at coordinate 4,224 of NZ_SIXI01000007.1, read as the reverse complement.
ACCCTCGACGAGATCGCTGCCCTGCGGCCCGACCGCCTGGTGCTGTCGCCCGGGCCCTGCTCGCCCGCCGAGGCCGGCATCTGCGTGCCCGCACTGCAGCGCTTCACCGGCCAGCTGCCCATCCTGGGCGTGTGCCTGGGCCACCAGAGCATCGGCGCGGCCCTGGGTGGCAAGGTGGTGCGTGCCCAGGTGCAGATGCACGGCAAGACCGCCGTCATCCACACCGACCAGAAGGGCGTGTACGCCGGCCTGCCGGCCGATTTCACCGTGATCCGCTACCACTCGCTGGCCATCGAGCGCGCCACCTTGCCCGATTGCCTGGAGATCACCTCCACCACCGACGACGGCGAGATCATGGGCGTGCGCCACAAGGGCCCGCAGACCGACCAGAACTTCGCCCCGCTGGAAGGTGTGCAGTTCCACCCCGAGTCCATCCTGACCGAGCACGGCCACGCCATGCTCAAGAACTTCCTGACCATGTGACCCACGCAAGGCCCACGTCATGAGCACCATCAGCGACAAGGACGCCCTGCAGCGCGTCATCGAGCACCGCGAAATCTTCCACGACGAGATGCTGAGCGTCATGCGCCGCATCATGCAGGGCGAGATGTCGCCCGTCACCATGGCCGCCCTGATCACCGGCCTGCGCGTCAAGAAGGAAACCGTGGGTGAAATCGCGGCCGCCGCCCAGGTCATGCGCGAGTTCGCCACCCCGGTGGCCGTGGCCGACACCACCCACCTGGTCGATCTGTGCGGCACGGGCGGTGACGGCGCCCACACCTTCAACATCTCCACCACGGCCATGTTCGTGGCCGCCGCCGCCGGGGCCCGCGTGGCCAAGCACGGCGGGCGCAGCGTCTCGTCCAGCACCGGCAGTGCCGACGTGCTCGAAGCCCTGGGCGCCTACATCAACCTGAATCCCGAGCAGGTGGCCCAAAGCCTGCAAACCACCGGCATCGGCTTCATGTTCGCGCCCAACCACCACGGCGCCATGAAGCATGCCGCGCCCGTGCGCAAAGAGCTGGGCGTGCGCACCCTGTTCAACATCCTGGGGCCGCTCACCAACCCGGCGGGCGCGCCCAACCAGCTCATGGGCGTCTTCCACCGTGACCTGGTCGGCATCCAGGCCCGCGTGCTGCAGCGCCTGGGCTCTGAACGCGTGCTGATCGTGCACGGCTGCGACGGCCTCGACGAGATCACCCTGGCCGGCGACACCCACGTGGCCGAGCTGCGCGACGGCGAAGTGCGCGAGTACACCATTCGCCCCGAGCAGTTCGGGCTGGCCGTGCACGACGGCTCGGCCCTGCGCGTGAGCAACCCGCAGGCCTCGGTCGACGCCGCCCGCCGCGTGCTCGACAACCAGAGCGGCCCCGCCCGCGACATCGTGCTGTTCAACGCCGGTGCCGCGCTGTACGTGGCGGGTGTGGCCGAGTCCCTGGCCGATGGCATCGAGCGTGCCCGCGCGGCCCTGGCCAGTGGCGCCGCGGCCGAGCGCCTGTACCAGTTCGTGCAAACCACGCAATCGTTCAAGCCCACCGCCTGAGCCCCGCGCCGAAAGCCTTTCCCATGTCCGACATCCTCCAGAAAATCGTCGCGGTCAAGCACCAGGAAGTTGCTGCGGCCTTGCAGCGCCAGTCGCTGGCCAGCGTGCGCGAAGCCGCCGAGGCCCGCAACCGCGAACAGGCCGACCTGCGTGATTTCGCCGGCGCGCTGCGCGCCAAAGTGGCCGCCGGCCAGGCCGCCGTCATCGCCGAAATCAAGAAAGCCAGCCCCAGCAAGGGCGTCATGCGCGACCCCTTCGTGCCCGCCGAGATCGCCGCCAGCTACGCCCGGCACGGTGCCGCCTGCCTCAGCGTGCTGACCGACGAGCAGTTCTTCCAGGGCCATGCCAGCTACCTGCAGCAGGCCCGTGCCGCCTGCCCGCTGCCCGTGCTGCGCAAGGATTTCATGGTCGACGCCTACCAGGTGTACGAAGCCCGCGCCATGGGCGCCGACTGCATCTTGCTGATCGCCGCCTGCCTGTCGGATGCCCAGATGGCCGACCTGGAAGCCTGCGCCCACAGCCTGGGCCTGGCCGTGCTGGTGGAAGTGCACGACGGCGAAGAACTCGACCGTGCCTTGAGGCTCAAGACCCCGCTGGTCGGCATCAACAACCGCAACCTGCGCACCTTCGACGTCACGCTCGACACCACGCTGGGCCTGCTCGACCGCGTGCCGGCCGACCGCCTGCTGGTCACCGAAAGCGGCATCCTGGGCGCAGCCGATGTGCAGCGCATGCGCGCCGCCGATGTGCACGCCTTCCTGGTGGGCGAGGCCTTCATGCGCCAGCCCGATCCGGGCCTGGCCCTGGCCGAGCTGTTCGCCTGAGCAGCGCCCCGGTGTCGCTGTTCCCTGAACTGGAGCCCTTGCCCGACAGGGCCGGCCGCTCCCCGCGCAAGGCGGCCCCACCTGGCCCGCAGCCCACGCCCGACAACCGGCTGCAGGGCCCTCTGCAGGCCCAGTTCGATGCCGTGCCGCCCACATCGGGCTGGCGCGCCCTGCTGGATCCTTTCGTCGCCAGCCCCGAGGGCCAGGCCCTTGTGCGGCGAGTTGACGCGGCCGTGGCCGCCGGCCTGCTCATCTACCCGGCCCAGGTGTTTGCGGCCCTGCAGCGCACGCCACGCCAGCAGGTGAGGGTGGTCATCCTGGGGCAAGACCCGTACCACGGCCCCGGCCAGGCCGAGGGCCTGAGCTTTTCGGTGCCGCCGGGCCTGGCCATTCCGCCCAGCCTGCGCAACATCCGCAAGGAGATCGCCCGCGATCTGGGCCTGCCGGCGCCCGCGCACGGCCACCTGGGCGACTGGGCCGACGCCGGCGTGCTGCTGCTCAACACCGTGCTCACGGTGCAGGCCGAACAGGCCGCCAGCCATGCCGGCTGGGGCTGGGAGCGCCTGACCGACCAGCTCATGCAGGCCGTGGCCGCTGACCCGGGCCCCAAGGTGTTCATGCTGTGGGGCGCCCACGCGCAGCGCAAGCGCGCAGGCATCGAACAGGCCCGCGCCGCCAGTGGCCATGCCGCCACTGACCTGCTGGTGCTGCAAAGCAACCACCCCTCGCCCCTGTCGGCCACGCGCCCGCCAGCGCCCTTTGTGGGCAACGGGCACTTCGGGCAGGCCCAACGCTTCCTGGCCGAGCGAGGCGTGTCACTGGGCTGGGCGCTGCAAGATTTTTGAAGAAATTTTCAGCGAGGCTTGAAAAAGCCAAAAACACTGTGCTACAGTAGCGTTCTTGCCTTGGAGGGGTGCCCGAGTGGCTAAAGGGGGCAGACTGTAAATCTGTTGGCTAACGCCTACGCTGGTTCGAATCCAGCCTCCTCCACCAGGCAACACCGGGGTCCTTACCAGGCCCGGCGCGCTGTGTCAGTGAAACACTCCCGGGCGGGAGTAGTTCAATGGTAGAACCTTAGCCTTCCAAGCTAATGACGCGGGTTCGATTCCCGTCTCCCGCTCCAGGCTCGAGGTTGTCGCCAAACTGTCACGCAAGGCGTGCTAGAATCAAAATCTTCGCGGTTTTCTCTGTGGTACCCGCGGTCGATACCGGTGTGTGCAGGTTTTGCGTGCACACACCTGTGTCGATGCCCATGTGGCTCAGTGGTAGAGCACCCCCTTGGTAAGGGGGAGGTCGGCAGTTCGATCCTGCCCATGGGCACCACAATCTTCCCCATCTGAATCTTCTGAGCTCATTCGAAAGCTGGAGTGCGCATCATGGCAAAAGGCAAGTTTGAACGGACCAAGCCGCACGTGAACGTGGGCACCATCGGTCACGTGGACCACGGCAAGACCACCCTGACGGCTGCGATCGCCACTGTGCTGTCGAAGAAGTTCGGCGGCGAAGCCAAGGCGTACGACCAGATCGACGCAGCGCCTGAAGAAAAGGCCCGCGGCATCACCATCAACACCGCTCACGTCGAGTACGAAACGGCCAACCGCCACTACGCTCACGTGGACTGCCCCGGTCACGCCGACTACGTCAAGAACATGATCACCGGTGCCGCCCAGATGGACGGCGCCATTCTGGTGTGCTCGGCCGCTGACGGCCCGATGCCCCAGACCCGTGAACACATCCTGCTGTCGCGCCAAGTGGGCGTGCCGTACATCCTGGTCTTCCTGAACAAGGCTGACATGGTGGACGACGCCGAACTGCTGGAACTGGTCGAAATGGAAGTGCGCGAGCTGCTGTCCAAGT
>NZ_SIXI01000006.1 GCF_004310865.1 Aquabacterium lacunae | reverse complement strand
GAGCCGACGCACAGCCGAGATTCGACACGATCAGCAAGGTGTGCGCAGCTTTGGGCGTCAAACTCGTTGCGCAGCCGATTCACGCCTGAAGTTATTCCAGAGCGGTACTTTTGTGTGGCCTAACGCCCAAGGTAAGCGGCGCCGGAAGGAGCGCAGCGAGTGGAGGGCACCAACAAAGCCCATGAAAATGGCGAAGCCATGGGCTTTGTTGGCGTCCGCTTGACCGCCGAGTTAGGCCACAGTGCCTGCGCGAAGCGCCCGTGCCAGTGCTCGGTGATGGCGTTACCACTTCCAGAGCGATGGCGTGCGCCATAGGTGTCAACGGTAATCCAATTTTCCCCACCACTGACAATCAGTCTGCAGCCAACCGCCAGAGGCTGGTGATCTCTTTTGATCTGGCCGCATGCAACGGATCACTTGAGTCGTGTGCCTTGCCGTGCCTTGGGCGAATGTCGTGGCGCTGGACCACTCGCAAGCCTGCTGCCTTGATCCATTCGACCAGTTCCTGGGGGGCGCGCAGCCCCAGGCGTTCGGCCAGATCTGACAAGATCAACCACCCCTCACCACCTGGGCACAGGTGGGCCCGCAGTCCAGACAGAAAGCCCCTCAGCATGCGGCTTTCTGGGTCGTACACGGCTTGCTCCACCGTGCTGCTGGCTTTGCCGGGCAGCCATGGCGGATTGCAGACGATCAATGGGCTCTGCCCGTCTGGAAACAGGTTGCACGCCAACAAGGTGCTGCGTGTCAGCAGGCCGAGCCGCTGAAGGTTGTCTTGGGCGCAGGCCAGAGCCTTGGGGGAGAGATCCGTGCCCAGCATCCGTGGCACACCGCGGCGTAGTAACAGGGCACTCAACACCCCCGTGCCAACGCCGATGTCCCAGACGCAGCCGTCGTCGGCCAGTGCAGGCGTCGGCAATGGCGCACCGGCGACCAAGTCAAGATACTCGCCGCGTACCGGCGAAAAAACTCCGTGGTGTGGGTGGATTCGTTCACCCAGGGCAGGAATCATCACACCCCTTTTCCGCCATTCATGGGCCCCGACCACGCCCAGCAGTTCGCGCAGCGACACGACACTGCGTTCGTCCGACGGACCATAAGCCTCCAGGCAAGCTTGACGCAAATCCGGGGCACGACGCAATGGGATGTGGTGCCCTCCCTCCATCGGGATGAGCAGCAGGCCCAGGATACGAGCCCGCTCGGCCTGCGCCTTGCGGTGCAGGTGATGTGCTTGCAGCAGGGTGGCTGCCGGTGGAGATGGCCTGCGGCGGTCCAGCCGTCGGGTCAGGGACTGCAGCATCTGTCTCGCGTTCTGGAAATCCCCACGCCACAACAACGCGGTGCCCTCGCAGACCAGGCGATAGGCCCGATCGGCTGGGGTGCGATCATCGGCCACGACCACTTGGCGCGGCGGCTTGCTGCCGTTTTCGCTGCGCCATTGGGCATGCAGATCAAGGTCCGCCTCCTGCCATCGCAGCACAGGGGGTTGCAAAGTCTCGGTATCAGGGGCTGAAACAATAGCCATGGGCGCTCAAGCGTGTGGCAGAGCCGTTTTGCAGAAACTGTGTGACCTGTGGGCAGTTCAGCGATCTGTGTCGCCCGCTGCTTGCAGCACCGATGTTGGGCGAGCAGCCACCGCGGCTGCCTGCGCACGCAGACTGCGGTAACGAGCCAATTGCTCAGGCGTCAGGATGGCGCGTTGTGACTCATGCGCGTCTTGGTGCGCCTGCCGCAGCTCGCGGTGCAATTGTCCCACGCGTTGCAGCGCCTGTTCGCGAGAGCGGGCTGTGCTCAGCGGGTCATTGAGCAACTGATCCAGCCTTCGTTCTTGTTCAATGATTTGCCGCCCGATTTGCGACGACTGTGCTTCCATGCGATTGAACACCGCTCGGGTCTGGGTCAATTGCTGCGGCGAGAGCGCCAGCTCATGGGCCATGGCCAGCGCATGGAAAGGACCGGGAACACCTTCCCGCTCTGCTGCGCGAGCCATGCCCATGCCTTTGGCCGTCAAATACGCCTGCACGTCGTCGTGCGTTACAGCGCCAGAGGTGCCAGCTTGCGCCTCAGGCATGGCGGCCGAGGCCGCGAGCATCATCAGACTCAGACGCAAGGTTGCGCGCAAGGCATGTGTGATCATGGGTTCAACGTCTTGAAAAAGCCTGTGGGAGGTCAGCGTTTTTTGCAGAAAAGTCGAACATCACTTTGAGCCGTATCGATGTCGTGTTGGTCGATGGGGTTGCCGTTGGTGTGACGCAAGGCGCCTTTGAGGATGTCGCGGGCGAGCGCGCAACGAGAGGCGTCGGTGCCGTGTTCTTTGCCATGGGATTCGGACACAACAGGAGGGCGCTTTGTCGATGGTGCGCTCGGTGGTTGTGCGGCCTGGCTCGCCTGACGACGAAATTCTTCTGCAAAAGCATCGGTGCCAGAAGCCTTCACTGAGGGGGGCGCGGCCCGCGGGGTGACCTTCACATTGACGGGCTGTGCGTTGGGTACTGTATGTCCAGGAGGGCGTTCTGAGTAATGCACGACGCCTTGCGCGTCGGACCACTTGAACACTGTGGACGACTGTGCCGATGCATATCCAGTAAACATTGCAAACCACCAACATGCCAGCAACAAAGGCATGTCGCGCAGTGGGCATCGAGAGCGTTCAGTGGTGTGTCGCATGCAAAGGGGCGCGAGGCCGTTACCAGCAAGCATTGTGCTTCAATGGCGTGGCAGTCCGTCGACATGGCAGTGCAGGGATGGCTCCGAGCAGCGGGGCCATGTCGAAGATGGGCAGGGCACTCAGCAGAACGCCACAGTGCCCTGGTGGTAGCGCAAACGCCAGTGGCCTTCGTGCATCTGCCACACCGAGCTGCGCAGCACGTGCAGAGGCTCTGGCGTGTCCAGGTGCACGCTGCGGTATGTCAGCAGGGCGCACCCCGGCGTCAGCAAGCTAACCTGGAGGTCGTGGGCCGCGGTCGGCATGGGGCCTGGGTGCAGGCTCAGAAAGTTCAACACCTCTGCACGGCTGTAGGCCTGCCCCGATTTGCCGACCTCATGAAAGTCCGGGTGCAGCAGGGCGTCAAATTCACGGAAGGTGAGGGTGCTGCCCGGATGATGCAGCGCCAGCTCCAGTGCGCTGAGCGTTTTCAGCAGATCGTCCATGGGGCTCAAGTGCATGACATCCAGTCAGCGATTGCACGCTCGGCTTGACCTGGGTGATGGATCAATGCATCGCGAACACTGCAGCGGTTGACCACAGGTTGATTCTGACTGATCTTCCATTTGCCGTGGATGCTTCGAACTGTCAGGCGCAGGCCGACGATCTGGGTCAGAAGGCGCTCGGTGAAGTCCGCAGGTGCGTCGCTCATGGACCAAGGGCGTGGCTGGCTGTGCTCGAAGTGGTCTGTCAGCGTGTTCAGGATGGGGCGGATCTGCGACGGCTCATGCAGTGCCTCCAGTGTGACTTGCACATGCACCACGGCATAGTTCCAAGTAGGAACCACCTTGCCGTGCTCGGCTTTGGTGGCGTACCAATTGGGCGACACATAGGCCGAGGGCCCCTGAAACACAAGCAGGCATGACTGGCCATCGGCGACCTGCCACACCGGGTTGTTGCGCGCCACATGCCCGATCAGAGTGTCTTGGGGAGCCGGCTGCCCTTCCGGTACCGCGCTGCGCAGCAAGGGCAGGTGGTCTGCAACCAAGCCATGAGGGCCCTGGTGTACCAGTGTGGCAAGGGGGTGTTGCGCCACGAGGGCCCACAGCACCTCGGGTCTATGTTCTTCAAAATGTGTTGGGCAGTACATGGATGCGGTCAAAAGTGGAGCAGAACGATGTCGAATGCAGCGCGTCGGTTGGTCTCAACACGCTGGCCAAGTCACACCTTGGGGGCAAACGATCGGATGAGGACCCATGTGTTGCAGGAGGTGTCAGACCGCGCAAAACCCTTCAACCATGCGGTCAGCACACGCTCAGCCCTGAACCTTGCCGCGACCGGCCTTGATGACCGCGCGTTGGGCTTTGCCTTCCAGGCGCCGGCGCTGTGATGCCCGTGTGGGTTGCGTGGCGCGCCTCAGGGCCTGCACATGGCTGGCCTGGGCGATCAGGTCTTCCAGACGGGCCAGCGCTTCGGCCTTGTTCTGGTCGCGGCTGCGCGAGTTTTGCGCCTTGATCACGATCACGCCTTCTTTGGTCAGGCGCTGATCATTCGATTGCAGCAGGCGCTCTTTGACGGCGGGCGGCAACGATGAAGCATGCACGTCGAACCGCAGGTGCACCGCACTGGACACCTTGTTGACGTTCTGCCCGCCCGGTCCCTGGGCGCGCACGGCCGTGAATTCGACCTCTCGCAGCAGCACCGCGTGAGCCATCAGCTTCCCAGGTCGGGTTCGACCAGCCAGGCCAGTTGCTGCAACGACTCTTGCCAGCCCAGGTGGCAGTTCTCGGGCGGGATCACCGCCGGAATGCCTTCCTGCCGGACGTGCACCGCCACGCCACAGCTCACGGGCGTGAGGGTCACGGTGGTCTGCATGCGCCCAGGCAGATTGGGGTCATCGAACTCGGCCGTGTAGCTCAGTGTCTGGTGGGGGGTCAGCGTCAGGTACTCGCCACCAAAGCTGTGCACGTGACCGCTCGCGAAATGGGTGAACGACATGCGGTAGCGTCCACCCACGGTGGGATCCATGGCATGCACCTCGCCCGTGAAGCCAAAGGGCGGCAGCCATTTGCTCCATGCCGCGGGCTCGGTGAACGCGCGGTACACCTTCTCCGGGGTCGAGCGCAGCACGCGGTGCATTTCGATGGTGTGGGTGCTCATGCAGGTCCTTTCCTGAAAGGCGGCGTGGCCACATCGGCGGCACACGCCAGGTCACATGTTGATGGTTTCCCAGGCAGCGTCAAGCCGGCAGATGCAGCAGCACAAGGCCGACCAAGGCTGGCAGCCCCTGAACGAACAGGATCTTGCGGCTGGCCGTCACTGCCCCATACACCCCGGCCACCAGCACGCACGCCAGGAAGAAGGTGAGGGTCGGCACGCCGGCGGGACCCATGGTCAGCCCCCACAGCAGGCCGGCCGACAGGAAGCCGTTGTACAGGCCCTGGTTGGCGGCCAGCACCTTGGTGGCTTCGGCTTGCTCGGCGTTCATGCCGAAGGCCTTGCGCCCTGCAGGCCGGGTCCACAGGAACATTTCCAGCACGAGGAAGTAGGCGTGCAGCAGGGCCACGAGGGCGGCCACGGCTTGTGCAGCGATGAACATGGGCAACTCCATTCAATGCGAACGCTGGTTGGCAACCCGCCGAAGGGGGTTCTCCAAACACAGCGCATCTTCACAATGTCCCACAGCCCGAGCCTCCATGCACCCATGCCACACAGCGCTGTGTCCACCGCCCCACACCTGCCGCCAGTCAACCGGCCCAGCACGCTGTCGCCTGAACGCACAGCGCAGTCTTTGCCGCCCCTGGCTGCACCGCGCCTGCTCGATCAGGTGCGCGAGCGCACGCGCTACCTGCACTACAGCATCCGCACCGAGACCGCCTATGTGCACTGGGTGAAGGCCTTCGTGCACTTCCACGGGCTGCGCCATCCGCGCGACATGGGCGTGTCCGAGATCGAGGCATTCCTGTCGCACCTGGCCAATGCGCGGGAGGTCTCGGCGTCCACGCACAAGCAGGCCTTGTCTGCGCTGATCTTCCTGTACGACAAGGTGCTGGGGCTGCCCACGCCCTGGCTGAAGGACATCGGGCGCCCCAAGGGCGGGCGCAAGCTGCCGGTGGTGCTCACACCGCCCGAGGTGCAGGCTGTGCTGGCCGCGCTGGCGCCGCAGCACCAGTTGCTGGGGCAGTTGCTGTACGGCACGGGTCTGCGGCTGATGGAGGGGTTGCGCCTGCGCGTCAAAGACATCGACTTCGAGCACCAGACCATCGTCGTGCGTGACGGCAAGGGCCAAAAAGACCGCACCGTGATGTTGCCCGAGCGCCTGGCCAGCCCGTTGCGCCACCACCTGTCGCGTGCACGGGCGGTGTACGAACAAGACCGCCACAACGATGTGGCCGGCGTGTGGATGCCCGGTGCGCTCGAGATCAAGTACCCCCGCCAGGGCCAGACCTGGGCCTGGCAATGGGTGTTCGCCGCCGACGACCTGGCCGCCTGCCCGCGCACCGGCGTGATCCGGCGCCACCACGTGCAGGACGTGACCTTTCAGCGTGCCTTCCGCAAGGCCGTGGCCCTGGCGGGGCTGGTCAAGCCCGCCACGCCCCACACCCTGCGGCATTCCTTCGCCACGCACCTGCTGCAGGCCCGGTACGACATCCGCACGGTGCAAGAACTGCTGGGGCACGCCGATGTGTCCACCACCATGATCTACACCCACGTGCTGAAAGTGGGGGGTGGGGCGGTGCAGAGCCCGCTCGATGCGCTCCTGATGCAGCCCAGTGGAGCTCAATCGGCTCAAGCGGCTCAGCGGGTCGCCGCGGGGCGTGTCTTGTAGAACTGAATGGGCGCTGCGGCCACCTGGTTCAGCACCGAGGTCTTCATCTTGCCCACCACATGCATTTCGCAGGGTTTGCAGTCAAAGCGCAGGGTCAGCTTTTCCTTGCCGTTGATCAGCTGCAGTGGCTCGGCCTTCACCTGGCCTTGAACGCCCTGCACACCCTTGGCCTGCTTGGGGCACAGGCTCAGCGAGAAGCGCACACAGTGCTTGGTGATCATCAGGCTGACCTCGCCCAGCTCCTCGTGTGATTCGTACGCGGCTTCGATCACCTTCACGCCGTGGCGGGCGTAGAAATCGCGGGCCTTGTGGTTGTACACATTGGCCAGGTAGCTGAGGCTGTCTTCGGGATAAGGCACGGGCGGCTCCACCGGTGTGGCCGGCACCAGCCGTTCCCAGTGCTCGGCCCGGGCCTGTTCCACCGCAGCCAGCGCCTCGCGGCGCAGCGCGTTCAGCACCGAGGCGGGCACGAACCACGGCTGGGCCGTGTTCAGTGCGATCTCGTGCGCATGGAAAATGGTGCCGCCCAGCTTGCCCAGGTGCTCACGCAACGTGGCTTCGGCCCTGTCGGCCTGCTGCGGGGGCTGCTTGGCCACCTCCACCAGGGCCACGCCTTCGTGGCCGTCTTCGTCGGTCACGGTCAGGCTCAGGCCTTCGTCGGTGTCGTCGAGGGTCATCCACACGCCAATGCGGCGTTCGGCCGATTTCTTGCTCAGCGTGCGGTCCCAGGCCTGGTCGCGGTTGCGGTTGATCGCCACGCCCGGTTTCAGGTCGGGCAGCGCGGCCATGTCTTCGTTGGGATGCACCCGCCATATGCGTCCGCTGGCACCCACGGCCTCGGCCGTGTTGACCTGCACGCCCACCAGGTCGCGGGTCAGCGTCTGGTAGTTCAGGCCGTCGCCGTTGTGGATCGCGTCGGTCTGGTTCAGGTCGATGGCCACGTCGAACCAGGTGTCGCCCACCTTCGCCACTTCACCCACGGGCAGGCCCAGGTGCTTGGGGCTGTCGAAGGCGCCGATGTCTTCTTTGCGGCCGTTCACGAAGTAGTCGGTGGTGCCGCGGTTGAAATTGCGTTCGGGCTCTGGCTGAAAGTAGAAGGTGCTGTGGCCCGACGAGGTGCGGGCCAGCTCGGGGCGCTCTTCCAGGATCCCGTCCAGCAGCTGGCGGTAATGGGCGGTGATGTTCTTCACATAGCCCATGTCCTTGTAGCGGCCCTCGATCTTGAACGAGCTGATGCCGGCGTCGATCAGGGCGCGCAAGTTGGCGCTCTGGTCGTTGTCCTTCATTGACAGCACGTGCTGTTCGTAGGCCACCACCTGGCCTTTGCTGTCCAGCACGTTGTAAGGCAGGCGGCAGGCTTGCGAGCAGTCGCCCCGGTTGGCGCTGCGGCCGGTGTGCGCATGGCTGATGAAGCACTGGCCGCTGTAGGCCACGCACAGCGCACCGTGGATGAAGAACTCCAGCGCGCAGGTGGTGTGCTGGGCCACCGCCTGGATCTGCTGCAGCGTCAGTTCGCGGGCCAGCACGATCTGGCTGAAACCGGCGTCTTGCAGGAAGCGCGCCTTTTCCGGGGTGCGGATGTCGGTCTGCGTGCTGGCATGCAGCTGGATGGGGGGCAGGTCCAGCTCCAGGATGCCCATGTCCTGCACGATCAAGGCGTCGACGCCGGCGTCGTACAGCTGCCAGATCAGCTGGCGGGCGGGTTCCAGCTCATCGTCACGCAAGATGGTGTTGATCGTGGTGAAGATGCGCGCGTTGAAACGGTGCGCATGGGTCACCAGGCGGGCGATGTCGGCCACCTCATTGCTGGCATTGCTGCGGGCGCCGAAGCTGGGGCCGCCGATGTAGACAGCATCGGCCCCGTGGTTGACCGCCTCGATGCCGATGTCGGCCGTGCGGGCTGGCGACAGCAATTCGATGTGATGACGGGAATGAGGGGCGTTGGAGGCGTTCGACATGGCCGACCAGTGAGAAAATCAAGGGCGAAGTGTAGCGATTTGACCGCCCGGATGCATTTTTCCCCCTCCACACCCCGTTTCGATCGGCTCGACGCCTTGCGCGGCGCGGCCCTGCTGTGGATGGCGGCCTTCCATTTCTGCTTCGACCTGGCCCACGCGCGTGTGGTGGCATGGAATTTTTATGCCGATCCGTTCTGGCTGCACCAGCGCACGGCCATCCTGTCGCTGTTCTTGCTGTGTGCGGGTGCGGGCCAGGCGATTGCCACCTGGCAGGGGCAGAGCTGGCCGCGTTTCTGGAAGCGCTGGGCGCAGGTGGCCGCTTGCGCAGCCCTGGTGAGCGCGGGCAGCGCGTTGATGTTCCCGAACAGCTGGATCTATTTTGGCGTGTTGCACGGCATGGCCGTGATGCTGATCCTGGCGCGCCTGCTGGCCCTGGCCTGGATGAAGCGTGGCCAGCGGAATGCCGACCTGCTGGTGCTGCTGGGCCTGGGCACGGTGTGCCTGGCCTTGCCCCATGGGGTGCAACACCCCTGGTTTGACCTGCGCTGGCCCAGCGTGCTGGGCCTGGTGACGCGCAAGCCCATCACGGAAGACTACGTGCCCCTGCTGCCGTGGTTCGGGGTGATGTGCACTGGCCTGGCCGCCACGGCCTGGGTGCTCAAGCACCGTACCGGCTGGCTGGCGTCCCGTTTTCAAGCGGGTGCATCTGTCAGTGCGTCTGGCAGCGCGCCTGCACCGTGGCGACTGCTGACCTTGCTGGGTCAGTGGAGCCTGACCTTTTACATGCTGCACCAGCCCGTGATGATCGGCTTGCTGGAAGGCGCCCTGATGATCTGGAGAAAGACCCCATGACTGCATTGACCCAAGACCAGTTGAAGACCCTCGTCGGCCAGGCCGCCCTGCAGTACGTGACGCCCGGCAGCATCGTCGGGGTGGGCACGGGCTCCACGGTGGACAAGTTCATCGACGCCCTGGGCGAGGCCCTGAAGAAGGACGCCGGCTTCGTGGCAGGTGCCGTGTCCAGCTCGGTGCGCAGCACGCAGCGCCTGCAGGCCCTGGGGGTGAAGGTGCTCGAAGCGGAAACCGTGACCGGGCTGGGTGTGTACATCGACGGGGCCGACGAGATCGACCACGGTGGTCACATGGTCAAGGGCGGCGGTGCGGCCCTGACCCGCGAGAAGATCGTGGCCGAGCTGGCCGAGCGCTTCGTGTGCATCGCCGACGAGAGCAAGCTGGTGGGCACGCTGGGCAAGTTCCCGCTGCCCGTGGAAGTCATCCCCATGGCCGCAGCCCAGGTGATCCGTGCCTTCGCCCAACTGGGCGGCACGGGCAAGGTGCGTGAAGGCGTGACCACCGACAACGGCAACATCATCGTCGACGTGACCGGCCTGCAGATCAGCCAGCCGGCCGAGTTCGAGCGCGACGTGAACCAGTGGCCCGGCGTCGTCACGGTGGGCGTTTTCGCCCGCAACAAGGCCAGCGTGTGCCTGCTGGGCACCGCCGAAGGCGTCAAGACGCTGAACTTCTGAGCCTGTTCAGCATGCCCTGCGCCGCCCAGCGGCCCGTGGCCATGCTGGCCGTGAGCAGGTAGCCCCCGGTGGGGGCTTCCCAATCGAGCATTTCGCCCGCGACGAACAGGCCGGGCACCTGGCGTGACATCAGGTGCGCATCGAGCCCTTCGAAGCGCACGCCGCCGGCCGTGCTGATCACTTCGTCCATGGGGCGTGTGCGCTGCACCGAGATGGGCAGGGCCTTGATGGCTGCTGCCAGCTGCACGGGGTCATGGTCGAGCACGTCGCGCGGCAGCAGTTCGTGCAGCAGCGCCACTTTGAGGCCGTGCAGATTCAGGCGGCTTTTCAGGTGCGTGGCCAGGCTGCGGGGGCCCCGGGGGCGCTGCACTTCGGCCAGCACCTGTTCGGGCGTGTGTTGCGGCAGCAGGTCGATGTGCACGGTGCACTGGCCGCTGTGCCTGACCATGTCGCGGATGGGCTTGCCCAGCGCATACACCAGGCTGCCCTCGATGCCCGTGGCCGTGAGCACGAACTCGCCTTGCTGGCGCCAGACCTGGCCTTTCGGATCGAGCACCGTCATCACGGCGGGTTTGACCGGCTGGCCCGCGAACTTGTCGACCAGGTAGGTGCTCCAGCCGGTGCGGTCAGGGGCTGTGGGCGCCACGTCAAAACCGCAGTTGGCCGATTCCAGCGGCGCCACGTCCAGACCCAAGGCCTGCAGGGGTTGCACCCAGGCGCCGTCCGAGCCCAGGCGCGACCAGCTGCCACCGCCCAGGGCGAGCAAGGTGAGCTCGGCAGGGTGCTGAACCTCGCCATCGGGCGTTTGAAAGCGCAAGGCACTGCGGCCGGGCTCTCCGGCCCAGCCCACCCAGCGGTGGCGCGCATGCAGCACAACGCCTTGCTGTCGCAATCGGTGCAGCCAGGCGCGCAGCAAGGGCGCCGCCTTCATGTCGGTGGGAAACACCCGGTTCGAGCTGCCCACGAAGGTGTCGATGCCCAGGCCTTTGGCCCAGTCGCGCAACGCTTGCGCACCGAAGGCCTCCAGCATCGGCTGCAGCGTGGGCGAGCGCTCGAAAAAACGCGTCATGAAGCGCGCGGTGGGCTCGGCGTGCGTGAGGTTCAGGCCCCCGCGACCGGCCAGCAGGAACTTGCGCCCGACCGACGGCATGGCATCAAAAAGATGCACGCGAACACCCGCCTGACTCAACACCTCGGCGGCCGCCAACCCAGCAGGGCCTCCGCCCACAATGGCCACAGTGGCCTTAGAACCTTCACCCATGTCGGGGCTCAGAAGCGAACTGCGTTGTTGCTGGCGGGCAATGGCGATGGTGACACTGGCTCTGTCTTCTGGGTGCGCGGCTTGCCTGTCACATTGGACACTGGCGGCTGGGTCAGTGGCGAGGCATTGGCTGCAGCGTAGCCTGAGGGAAGCACAGAGGTGGCCGGGTAGCCTGCGGCGTCCAGGTAGCTTTGCCACTCCTGCGCAGAAAAGCCGAGCACCTGTTGCACACCGATGCGCCCGACAGGCAGCTCACGGGTGTTCTCCAGTCGCTGCAATTCGGCTTCATCGGCACTCGTCTTGATGAGCTTTTCGGTGAAGGGAACGCCTCGTTGCTTCAGCAAGCCACGCGCCTGATCGCAAGGTCCGCAGCCTTCCGTGGTGTACAAGGTCACAGGGTAACGCTGCACCACGCGCCGCAGTTCATACGGCAGTGCGGAGGTCTCGGATACCACCCCGCTACGGCTGATTTGCTGACTGGGCTGTCCAACAGGCGCCCGGTCGGTGTAGGTGACCTTGCCGTCAGGGCCGACCACCTTGTAAAGCGCCCAGACAGGGCTACCAAACATCAGGCACAGGGGAAGCAGCAGGCCTCGCGCCATGACAAAAACAAGGCAGCTGGGCAGACGCACGGGAATCACTTGCATGCCCGCACTGTAGCCCATCTGCGCGAGTTGGCTGCATCGGTCATGCCGTGCGGCTGCCACAGGAGACTCATGCCATTCCTTGATGCCGCAGCAGCGCATCGATCTGAGGCTCACGCCCGCGGAAAGCCTTGAAGTTCTCCATGGCCGAGCGTGCCCCGCCAGCCTCCAAAATGGCCTGTCGATAACGGCGGCCAACGTCGGGATTGAGCACACCTTGTTCGGGTGTGGCAGCTTCTTCAAACGCCGAGAACGCGTCGGCGGACAGCACTTCGGCCCATTTGTAGCTGTAGTAGCCCGCAGCATAACCGCCTGCAAAGATGTGCGAGAAGCTGTGCTGAAAGCGGTTGAAGGCTGGTGGCATGTTCACGGCCACTTCGTTTCGGACCTCCTGAGCGATGTCCTGAACCCTATCGGCGCTGCCTGCTTCGAAGTGAATTCGCATGTCGAACAGCGAGAACTCCATCTGGCGCAGCGTCATCAGGCCGCTCTGGAAGTTCTTGGCGGCCACCATCTTGTCGAACAGGGCGCGCGGCAGCGGCTCGCCGGTGTCCACATGCTTCGTGAGCTTGGGCATCAGGGCCCACTCCCAGCAGAAGTTCTCCATGAACTGACTGGGCAGCTCGACGGCATCCCACTCCACGCCGCTGATGCCAGACACGCCGGCATCGCTGACCTGGGTGAGCATGTGGTGAAGGCCGTGGCCGAATTCGTGGAACAGGGTGGTCACGTCGTCGTGCGACAGCAGGGCAGGCTTGCCGTTGACGCCTGCCGAGTAGTTGCACACCAGGTGGGCCACCGGGGTTTGCAGGGCCTGGGTGTCGGGGCGCAACCAGCGGCTGCGCACGTCGTCCATCCAGGCGCCAGGGCGTTTGCCAGGGCGGGCGTAAGGGTCGAGGTAGAACTGGCCGACCAGCTCGGCGCCCTGGGCGCCTTCGCGTTCGATGCGGAAGAAACGCACGCTGTCGTGCCACACCGGTGCGGTGTCGGGCTTGATCTTCACTTCGAACAGGGTTTCGATCAGGCCGAACAGCCCCGACAGCACCTGCGGCTCGGTGAAGTACTGTTTGACTTCCTGGTCGCTGAAGGCGTAGCGGGCTTCCTTGAGCTTTTCGCTGACGTAGGGCACGTCCCAGGCCTGCAGGTCGGTCAGGCCCAGTTCGCTGGCGGCGAACTCGCGCAGCTCGGCCATGTCCTTCTCGGCGTAGGGGCGGGCGCGGCGGGCCAGGTCCCGCAAAAACTCCATCACCTGCACCGGGGTGTCGGCCATCTTGGGCACCAGCGACACATCGGCGTAGCAGGCGTAGCCCAGCAGCTGGGCCTCTTCCTGGCGCAGGGCCAGCAACTGGCGCATCAGCGGGCCGTTGTCGCGCTCGGCCGGGCCGAACTCGCTGGCGCGGGTGGTGTAGGCGCGGTAGAGCGTTTCGCGCAGGCCACGGTTGTGGGCGTACTGGATCACCGGCAGGTAGCTGGGCATGTGCAGCGTGACCTTGTGGCCCGTCTTGCCTTCGGCCTGGGCCGCAGCGGCCGTGGCGTCTTTCACGTCCTGCGGCACGCCGTCGAGCTCTTCGGTGGTGGCGTAATGGGCGAACTGGTCGGTGGCGTCCATCACGTGTTCAGAGAAGGCCTGCGAGGCCGCGGCCTGCTCTTCCTGGATGGCGGCGAAGCGCTCGCGCGCGGCACCTTGCAGTTCGGCACCACCCAGCACGAAGCCGCGCAGTGCATTGCTCAGGGCCTTGGCCCGTGCGGGCGACAGGTTCTTCCCCTGGGTCGACTGGGCCAGGGCCTTGTACTTGGCGTACAGGCGCTCGTCGGCGCCCAGGCGGGTGAAAAACTCAGTGATGCGCGGCAGGTTTTCGTTGTATGCCGCACGCAATTCAGGCGTGTCGGCCACGCTGTTGAGGTGCCCCACGGCGCCCCAGGCCCGGCCCAGGTGGTCGGTGGCCACATCCAGCAGCAGCGACAGGGTGTCGTAATCAGCTGGCACGTCGGGGCCGACCACTTTTTCGAGGGCTGCCTCGGCCTGCGCCAGCAGCGCGTCCATGGCCGGGGTGACGTGTTCGGGCTTGATCTGGTCGAACAGGGGCAGACCAGCGGTTTGCAGCAGGGGGTTGGTGCTCATGGATGTCAGCTGAGGGCTAAGGCACGCCATTCAAGATGGCCATGCCTTCATGATGCACCGGAAAACCAGGCCCCATGGCCGCGAAAGGGTCAAGGGCACGCCCCTGACGGGGTGATCAGTGGTTTTCAGGCCGCAGCGAAGGTGCGCTCGGCCGCTTCCATGGTGTTGACCAGCAGCATGGTGATGGTCATGGGGCCCACGCCGCCGGGCACGGGCGTGATGTGGCTGGCCACTTCCTTCAGGCCGGCGAAGTCGACGTCGCCGCACAGCTTGCCTTCGTCGTCGCGGTTCATGCCCACGTCGATCACCACGGCGCCGGGCTTGACCATGTCGGCGGTCAGCACATTGCGCTTGCCCACGGCGGCCACCACGATGTCGGCCTGGCGTGTCATGGCGCCCAGGTCGGCGGTGCCGCTGTGGGTGATGGTGACGGTGGCATTGGCCGCCAGCAGCATCATGGCCATGGGCTTGCCCACGATGTTGGAGCGGCCGATCACCACGGCGTGCTTGCCGCGCAGGTCTTTCATGCCGATGGATTCGAGCATCTTCATGCAGCCATAGGGCGTGCAGGCCTTGAAGCCGACTTCACCCACCATCAGGGCGCCGGCACTGGCCACGTGGAAGCCGTCAACGTCTTTCAGGGGCGAGATGGCCTCGATCACCTTGTGGTCGTCGATGTGCTTGGGCAGGGGCAGCTGCACCAGGATGCCGTGGATGCTGGGGTCGTTGTTGAGCGACTCGACGCGGGCCAGCAGTTCGGCCTCGCTCAAGGTGGCGTCGTACTTTTCCAGCACCGAGTGAAAGCCCACGTCTTCACAGGCCTTGACCTTGTTGCGCACATACACCTGGCTGGCCGGGTTGTCGCCCACCAGCACCACGGCCAGGCCCGGCTTGAGGCCTTTGGCGGTGAGGGCGGCGGCGCGCTGGGCGACTTCGCCGCGCAGTTGCTTGGACAAGGCGTTGCCGTCGATGAGTTGTGCGGTCATGGGAAAAGGCTTGGCGTTGAAAACTGAAAAGGCCGCGAGGGAACGCGGCCTGTGGGCGGGGCAGGGCGGCGTGCCGCCGGGCTCAGGGCTTGGCCGGAGGCTGCTGCTGGCCCGAGGCGCCCAGGGCGATCTTGAGCAGGTCGGCCACGGTGTTCGCGTTGAGCTTTTCCATCACGTTGGCGCGGTGGGCTTCCACCGTCTTGATGGAGATGCCCAGGTCATCGGCGATCTGCTTGTTCAGGCGGCCGGCCACGATGCGTTCGAGCACCTGGGCTTCGCGGGTGGTCAGGCGCGACAGCAGGGCGTCACGGCTGGCAGCTTCCTGCGATTGCGAGAAGGCCACGCGGGCTTCGTCCAGCATGCGCTCGACCAGGGAGACCAGGGCGTCTTCCTTGAAGGGCTTTTCGATGAAGTCCATCGCGCCCTTTTTCATGGTGTTGACGGCCATGGGCACATCGCCGTGACCGGTGATGAACACGATGGGCAGGGGCGACTTGCGTTCCAGCAGCTTGTCCTGCAGCTCCAGCCCCGACATGCCGTCCATGCGGATGTCGGTGATCAGGCAGGCGACCTCACGGGGGTCGAAGCGGGCCAGGAAGGATTCGGCAGAGTCGAAGCAGCGCACGCGGTAGTCTTTGCCTTCGAGAAGCCACTGCAGCGAATCGCGCACGGCTTCATCGTCATCGACCACGTACACGGTGCCTTTCTTGGGGATCAGACTCATGGATGTGTGAATACCTGGTTGGATTGAAAACTCCCGACAGGCCCGGGTTTACCCCTGGCTGGGCCCGATCAGGCGGTGGTGCCTTCCGGCGCGCTGGATTCGACCGGTAGGGTGAATGTGAAACGACATCCCACCACTGACGACTCATTGTAGATGTTCTCTGCGCGAATGCGTCCGTGGTGTGACTCGACGATGGAACGGCACAGGCTCAAACCGATGCCCAGGCCGTCGGCCTTGGTGGAGCTGAACGCCTCGAACAGGCGGGCGATCTGCTCTTCCTTCATGCCAGGGCCGCCGTCGTTCACCTGGAACTCGACGAAATGGCCGAGCTCGTCGGTGTACTTCTGCATCACCCGCAATTCCACCACACGGCGGGACTGCGGGGTGTTGGCCAGGTCGATGGCTTCTGCGGCATTTTTCAGCAGATTGAGCAGCACCTGCTCGATCAGGATGGGGTCAGCGTGCAAAGTGGGCAGGCGCTGGCCGATGACGGCATTGAGCGTGACACGGCGGCGCTTCATTTCGAAGCCGGCCAGGTCGAGCACGGCGTCGGTGATGTCGCGCACGCGAGTGGACTGCTGCTGGGGCTCGCTGCGTTTGACGAACTGGCGGATGCGGTGGATGACCTGCCCAGCGCGCTGAGCCTGGCGGGAGGTTTTCTCCAGGGCCTCGATCAGCTGCTCGTTCTGGATGTTGCCGCCCTTGATGCGGCTGATCATGCCGCTGCAGTAGTTGGAGATGGCCGCCAGCGGCTGGTTGAGTTCGTGCGCCACGGTGGAGGCCATTTCGCCCATGGTGATCAGGCGGCTGGTGAACTGCGCCTTTTCGGCCTGGGCCGCGGCGGCTTCTTCCGATCGCCTGCGCTCGGTGATGTCGGTGGCGATCAGCATCTGGGCCAGGCGGCCGTCGGTCCACTGGATGTAACGGGCGCGCACGTCGAACCAGCGCTGCACGCTGTCGATGAACACCTCGCGGGCGTCACCACCGGCTTCTGTCAGGTGCTGGGTGGGCAGGCCGCTGAGGTTGTCGACCGTGTCGTCGGCCACCAGGGTCTGGCCCGAAGGCTCGACGCCGGTCAGGCGCATGTGGGCGTCGAAGCTGCCGCCGAACCACAGGCGGTAGCTGCGGTTGGCAAACAACAGTTCGTTGCGTTGCACCGACGCCACCGACACGGCGGCATCGAGCCCTTCCAGCACGGTGGTGAAGCGTTCGTGGGCCGCCGAGAGCTGGTCGCGCACGCGCTTGGCTTCGGTGATGTTGGTGACCGAGGTCATCCAGCCGGTCTGGTCGCCCTGGGCGTCGATCAGGGGCGAGACGTACATGCGGGCGTCGAAGGTGGAGCCGTCGCGGCGCTGCACCAGCACCTCCAGACCACCGGTGGGGCTGCGGCCCAGCAGTTCCTGCTGGAACATGCGGTTGAATTCTTCGATGCGGTCTTTGGGCCAATAAGGGTAGGGTGGCGTGCAGCCGATCAGTTCCTGCTCGGCAAAGCCGGTCATGGCGCAGAAAGCCGGGTTCACGTAGGTGATGCGACCTTCCAGGTCGATGGTGCGCATGCCGGTGAGCATGGAGTTTTCCATGGCCCGGCGGAAGTTGGTTTCTTGCACCAGCGTGCGCTGGATCTCGGTGCGCCTGCGCATGTGCTGCAAGGTGCCCATGAGGGTCCAGACCGTCAGGCCCGACAGCGCCAGCACCATCCAGAACAGGGTGTTGCCAATCAGGTTCGACGAGGTCTTGTAGCCCTCGCCTCGCAGCAGCAAGCCATTGCCCACCGGCGTCACGATCACTTCGTGCACGAAGGTGGGCGTGGTCTGGCCCTCGATACCGGGCAGGGTCGTGCTGGTGAGGGTCTGGCCGTTGACCTGCACCAGACTCATGGCATGGCGGGCGGCCACCTCGCGCGGCACCAGGAAGCGCATGAGCGAATCGAGCGAATACTCGGCCACCAATGTGCCCATGAAAGCACCGCGCTCCAGCAGCGGGATGTGCACCTGGATGACGCGGGCCTGCATGTCGTTGATGTAGGCCTGCGAGTACGTGGGCAGACCGCGCTCACGGGCCAGGCTGAAGGCCTGGCGTGCCTCGGGGCGGCGCGGGAGCACGGTGTCCGGGTGCAGGTCGCCCATGGGCACGCTGCGGTTTTGTGTCAGGTCGAGCCCGCCGCGCTGGGCATCGAGCGACAGCACGGCCCCCACCTGCGAGGCCTTGACCTGTTGCGCGGCCGTCACCCACGCCACGTTCAGCACCTCGGGGCGCGAGCGCACGAAATCGGAGGCCTGGTTCATGAACTGCTCGGGGTTCACGGTGCGCAGGCTGACCTCGCGGGCCAAGCGCAGCAACTGCTCCTGGTTTTCGATCAGGCGCAGGCGGATCTGTTGCTGCACGACCTCGGTGTCCCGTTTGACGGCCTCTTGTTCGCGCTCGATTTCTTCGTTGCGCAGGTACCAGAAGGCCGCCACGATGGCCGCCAGAAACAGCAGAACCGACACCAGCGGGCCGAGGGTGGCATAGCGGTCTTGCGTGCTGGGCGACTGCTGCTTCCACCAGCGCCAGAACATCGCGCGCGCCGAAGGCGGGTTGGCCGGCGGCGGGCTGGAGGGCGGTTGGGTGGACGTGGTCGGGAAAGCCATGGCTGAATTATCGGCGCAACAGCAAATGTGGACACCCACATGGAAGCACCCGGTATTGAGGTTAAATTCGGCCGCCTATGCGTCGCTTATCCGTGGCGCATGGTCAGGTCAAGCCTTCCATACTCCGGAAGGAGACCATTCATCAGGAGACTTCACCCATGTCTGCTTACGATCCGAGCCTGTCCAACCCGGACCTGGATCCTCAAGAAACCCGTGAATGGCTGGACGCCTTGACTGGCGTCATCGACACCGAGGGTCGCGCACGCGCCCACGACCTGCTCGAGAGCCTTCTCGACCACGCCCGCCAGGCCGGCATCGACATGCCGTTCTCGGCCACCACGGCGTACGTCAACACCATCAACCCGGAAGACGAGGCCCATTGCCCGGGCAACCTCGAAATCGAAGAGCGCCTGCGCAACTACATGCGCTGGAACGCCATGGCGATGGTGGTCAAGGCCAACCGGCACAACCCGCCCGATGGCGGCGACCTGGGTGGGCACATCAGCTCCTTCGCCTCGCTGGCCACGATGCTGGGCATCGGTTTCAATCATTTCTGGCATGGTGACTCGCCCGACCACGGTGGCGACCTGCTGTACATCCAGGGGCATTCGGCGCCCGGCATCTACGCCCGCGCCTTCCTGGAAGGCCGCATCACCGAGGAGCAACTGAACAATTTCCGCCAGGAAGTGGGCGGCAAGGGGCTGTCGAGCTACCCGCACCCCAAGCTGATGCCCGAGTTCTGGCAGTTCCCGACCGTGTCGATGGGCCTGGGCCCCATCATGGCCATCTACCAGGCCCGCTTCCTGAAGTACCTGCACGCACGCGGCATTGCCGACACCAGCAAGCGCAAGGTGTGGGTGTTCTGCGGTGACGGCGAAATGGACGAGCCCGAGTCGCTGGGTGCGATCGGCCTGGCCGCCCGCGAAAAGCTCGACAACCTGATCTTCGTGGTGAACTGCAACCTTCAGCGCCTGGACGGCCCGGTGCGCGGCAACGGCAAGATCGTGCAGGAGCTGGAAGGCGAGTTCCGGGGCTCGGGCTGGAACGTGATCAAGCTGCTGTGGGGCTCGTACTGGGACCCGCTGCTGGCCCGTGACAAGGACGGCACGCTGCGTCGCATCATGATGGAAATGGTGGACGGCGACTACCAGGCCTGCAAGGCCAACGATGGCGCCTTCGTGCGCAAGAACTTCTTCGGCCGCGACCCCAAGACCGCCGAGATGGTGGCCCGTCTGTCGGACGATGACATCTGGCGCCTGAACCGTGGCGGCCATGACCCGCAGAAGGTGTATGCCGCTTACCACGCCGCCGTGAACCACGAAGGCCAACCCACCGTGCTGCTGATCAAGACGGTCAAGGGCTTCGGCATGGGCAAGAGCGGCGAGGCCAAGAACACGGCCCACCAGACCAAGAAGCTGACCGACGAGGACATCAAGGCTTTCCGCGACCGCTTCAACATCCCGGTGACCGACGAAGAGCTGCCGAACCTGCCCTTCATCAAGCCGGCCGAGCACACGCCTGAAATGAGCTACCTGCACGAGCGCCGTCAGGCCCTCGGCGGTTACCTGCCCAAGCGTCGCCCCAAGGCCGAAGAAACCCTCCCTGTGCCTGACCTGAGCGCCTTCCAGAGCGTGCTGGAAGCCACGCCCGAGGGCCGCGAAATCTCGACCACCCAGGCCTTCGTGCGCTGCCTGACCCCGCTGCTGCGTGACAGCAACCTGGGCCCGCGTGTGGTGCCCATCCTGGTGGACGAGGCTCGCACCTTCGGCATGGAAGGCCTGTTCCGCCAGATCGGCATCTACGCGCCGGAAGGCCAGAAATACACCCCGGTCGACAAGGACCAGGTCATGTACTACCGCGAAGACAAGGCCGGCCAGATCCTGCAGGAAGGCATCAACGAAGCCGGTGGCATGAGCTCGTGGATCGCGGCAGCGACGTCGTACTCGACGAACAACCGCGTGATGATCCCGTTCTACATCTACTACTCGATGTTCGGGCTGCAACGCATTGGCGACCTGGCCTGGGCCGCTGGCGACATGCAGGCGCGCGGCTTCCTGCTGGGTGGCACCTCGGGGCGCACCACGCTGAACGGTGAAGGCCTGCAGCACGAAGACGGCCACAGCCAGCTGGTGGCGGGCACCATCCCGAACTGCATGAGCTACGACCCCAGCTTCGCGCACGAAGTGGCCGTGATCATCCAGGATGGCCTCAAGCGCATGGTCGAGAAGCAGGAAAACGTCTTCTACTACCTGACGCTGCTCAACGAGAACTACGCACAGCCGGGCCTGAAGCCGGGCACCGAGGCCGAAATCATCCAGGGCATGTACCTGCTGCAGGATGCCGATGCGTCGCTGAAGCCGCAGGTCAACCTGCTGGGTGCGGGCTCGATCCTGCGCGAGTCGGTGGCGGCCAAGGAACTGCTGGAAAGCGAATGGGGCGTGGGCGCCAACGTGTGGAGCTGCCCGAGCTTCAACCTGCTGGCCCGCGACGGCCAGGACGCCGAGCGCTGGAGCCTGCTGCACCCGACCGAAGCCCCGCGTGAGGCCTTCGTGACGAAGCAGCTGAACCGCACCAGCGGCCCGGTGGTGGCTTCGACCGACTATGTCAAGGCCCTGCCCGAGCAGATCCGTGCCTACATTCCCAAGGGCCGTTCGTTCAAGGTCCTGGGCACCGACGGTTTCGGCCGTTCGGACTTCCGCTATCGCCTGCGAGAGCATTTCGAGATCAACCGTCACTACATCGTCGTGGCCGCGCTCAAGAGCCTGGCCGACGAGGGCTTGGTGCCTGTGGCCAAGGTGGCCGAGGCCATTGCCAAGTACGGCATCGACACGGAGAAGGTGAACCCGCTGTACGCCTGATGCGCCGCGGGGCTGGCTGACCGTGTGGTCGGCGGGCCCTGCTGGCAGCCCAGGCACCGCGGTGCACCTTCGTCTTTCTCGAACTGAATTGGAAAGTCCACACCATGGCAACGATTGAACTGAGCGTGCCGGACATCGGAGACGTCTCCGATGCGGCCGTGATCGAACTGCTGGTCAAGGCCGGCGACACCATCAAACCTGAGCAAAGCCTGATCACCATCGAAAGCGACAAGGCCTCGATGGAAGTGCCGTCTGCCCACGGCGGCGTGATCAAGGAGCTGAAAGTGAAACTGGGCGACAAGGTGAGCATGGGCTCGCTGGTCGCCATCCTGGAAGTGGCGGACGGCGCCGCCGTGGCTGCGCCCGCACCGGCTGCTGCCAACGCCCTCACACCGGCACCGGCACCTGTGGCTGCCACCGCTCCGGCACCAGCCCCTGCGGTGTCTGCAGCGCCCGCGGCCGCGGCACCTGCTGCCGACACCAAGTCGCACCCCACCGCGGCCGTGGCCGCTTCGCCGCTGCCCGCTGCGGGCACCGTGCCCCATGCCTCGCCTTCGGTGCGCCGCTTTGCGCGCGAACTGGGCGTGCCGCTGGAACGCGTGCCCGGTTCGGGTCCCAAGGGCCGCATCACGCATGGCGACGTGCAGAACTTCGTCAAGGGTGTGGTCTCGGGTGCCGTCTCGGTGGGCGCTTCGGGTGCACCGGCCGGTGGCGCCGCGGGCGCGGGTTCGGCCGACCTGGGCGGCATGACCCTGCTGCCCTGGCCCAAGGTCGACTTCACCAAGTTCGGCCCGGTCGAGCGCCAGCCGCTGTCGCGCATCAAGAAGATCTCGGGCGCGAACCTGCACCGCAACTGGGTGCGCATTCCCCACGTCACCAACAACGAAGAGGCCGACATCACCGAGCTGGAGGCCTTCCGCGTGCAGCTCAATGGTGAGCACGCCAAGGCGGGCACCAAGTTCACGATGCTGGCTTTCCTGCTCAAGGCCTGTGCCGTGACGCTGCGCAAGTTCCCGCAGTTCAACGCCTCGCTCGATGGCGACGACCTGGTGCTGAAGAACTACGTGCACATCGGCTTTGCGGCCGACACGCCCAACGGCCTGGTGGTGCCAGTGATCCGCGATGTGGACCAGAAGTCCATCAGCCAGCTGGCGCTGGAAACCGCGGCGCTGGCGGCCAAGGCCCGCGAAGGCAAGCTGAGCCCGGCCGAGATGTCGGGCGGCTGCTTCTCGATCTCGTCGCTGGGCGGTTTCGGGGGCACCACCTTCACGCCCATCATCAATGCGCCTGAAGTGGCCATTCTGGGTGTGTGCCGTGCAGCCATGAAGCCCGTGTGGGACGGCAAGGCCTTCCAGCCGCGCCTGATGCTGCCGCTGAGCCTGAGCTACGACCACCGCGTCATCGACGGGGCGGCTGCGGCCAAGTTCAACGCTCACCTGGCTGCGCTGCTGGCGGATTTCCGCCGCGCGCTGGTCTGACCGGAAAGGACACGACATGGCTCTGATCCAAGTGCCCGTGCCCGATCTGGGCGACATCGCCGACGCCGCGATCATCGAGATCCTGGTGAAAGTAGGCGACACCATTGCGGCTGAGCAAAGCCTGATCACACTCGAATCTGACAAAGCCTCGATGGAAGTGCCCGCGCCGCAAGCCGGCGTGGTGCGCGAGATCCTGGTCAAGCTGGGTGAGCGCGTGGGGCAAGGCAAGCCCATCCTGATGCTGGAAGCGGCGGGTGAGGGTGCTGCAGCGCCTGCTGCCGCACTGGCCCCGGCTGCTGCAGCGCCCGCACCTGTTGCTGCGCCAGCACCGGCTGCCGCCTCCGCAACTGCTCCGGCAGCCTCGAACGTTGCACCCGTCAACGCGCCTGCCAACACAGATTGCGACGTGGTGGTGCTGGGTGGTGGCCCCGGCGGCTACTCGGCCGCCTTCCGCGCCGCCGACCTGGGCCTGAAGGTGATGCTGGTCGAGCGTTACGCCACCTTGGGCGGCGTGTGCCTGAACGTGGGCTGCATCCCGTCGAAGGCGCTGCTGCACGTGGCCGCCGTGATGGATGAGGTCTCGCACTTCGAAGCCCTGGGCGTGAGCTACGGCAAGCCCGAGTTGAACCTCGACAAGCTGCGCACGCACAAGTCGGGCGTGACCGGCAAGCTCACCGGTGGCCTGGCCTTCATGGCCAAGGCGCGCAAGGTCGAGATCGTGCGCGGCTATGGCATGCTGACCGGCCCGCACAGCCTGACGGTGGAAGTGACCACGGGCGACGCGCAGGACAAGACCGGCGAAAACCGCACGATCACCTTCAAGCGCGCGATTTTGGCGGCAGGTTCGCAGGCCGTGCGCCTGCCTTTCCTGCCGGATGACCCGCGCGTGGTCGATTCCACCGGTGCGCTGGCGCTGCCCTTTGTGCCCAAGAAGATGCTGGTCATCGGCGGCGGCATCATCGGCCTGGAAATGGGTACGGTGTATTCCACGCTGGGGGCCCGCATCGACGTGGTCGAGATGGGCGAAGGCCTCATGCCAGGCGCCGACCGCGACCTGGTCAAGGTTTGGGAAAAGCACAACGCGCCGCGCTTCGACCGCGTGATGCTGAGCACCAAGACCGTGGCGGCCGAAGCCACCCCCGAAGGCATCAAGGTGAGCTTCGCCTCGGCCAAGGAAGGGCAGCCGGCCCCTGAAGCTGGCGTGTACGACCTGGTGTTGCAAGCCGTGGGCCGCTCGCCCAATGGCCGCAAGATCGGCGCCGACAGCGCGGGCCTGACCGTCAACGAGCGTGGTTTCGTGCCCGTGGACGTGCAGATGCGCACCAACGTGCCCAGCCTGTTTGCCATCGGCGACCTGGTGGGCCAGCCCATGCTGGCGCACAAGGCGGTGCACGAGAGCCATGTGGCGGCCGAAGTGATCGCAGGCGAGTTGCTGGGTGACGAGAAGCTGGCCCGCGCAGCGTTCGACGCCCGCGTGATCCCGTCGGTGGCCTACACCGACCCCGAGATCGCCTGGGTGGGCCTGACCGAAGAGCAGGCCAAGGCGCAGGGCAAGAAGGTGCACAAGGGCCTGTTCCCCTGGAGTGCTTCGGGCCGCGCGCTGGCCAATGGCCGTTCGGAAGGCTTCACCAAGCTGCTGTTCGATGAAGAAACCGGCCGCATCGTGGGCGGTGGCATCGTCGGCATGAACGCGGGCGACATGATCGGCGAGGTGGCCCTGGCCATCGAGATGGGCGCGGATGAAGTCGATATCGGCAAGACCATCCACCCTCACCCCACGCTGGGCGAAAGCATTGGCCTGGCCGCAGAAGCTGCGCATGGTTCATGCACCGACCTGCCGCCGGTGAAAAAGCGCTGAGCCCCCCTGGCAAGCACTGAAGGCTGAGCCTTCAGCCCGTCAGCACCACGATCGCCCCGCGCTCACCCCGCGGGGCTTTTTCATGTTCGGATCAAGCCTGGATGCGAGGCCCCAGCCAGCGCGCACTCAATGGAAATCGCGGCTGTGCGTGTTCAGCCGCCCAAGCCAGGGCGTGAGGTCGCGCAGGCGATGGGCCACGAGGTGGCGCACTTCGCCTTCGCGCTGCCACACCCCATACACGGCCAGCAGTCGGGCGTGCACCAGTTCGCGCCGCTGCTTTTCCTTCAGGTGCGGCCAGACGATCACGTTGACGTTACCGGTCTCGTCTTCCAGGGTCACGAAGACCACGCCGGAGGCGGTGCCCGGTTGCTGCCGCACGGTCACGATGCCGCACGCACGGGCCAGCCGGCCGTTCGGGAAGTCATGCAACTGGGCGGCCGACAGCAGGCGCTCGGCCGCCAACATGGGGCGCAGCAGGGCCAGCGGGTGGCGGCGCAGGGTCAGGCCCAGCGTGGCGTAGTCGTGCACGATGTTTTCGCCCTCGGGGCTTTCAGGCAGCACCAGCGGGGCTTCGTGCACCGGCGCTTCGCGCAACAGGGCGGGGGGGCGGTGCTGTGCGCTGGCTTCCCACACCTGCTGGCGGCGGTGTCCTGCCAGGCTGCGCAGCGCATCGGCAGCGGCCAGGGCCCGCACTTCGGCCTGCTCCAGGCGGGCGCTGCGCACCAGGGCATCGACCGAGCCCAGCGCACCTTCAGGGACCTGCCGCCGCGCCGCCACGATGGCTTCGCCCACCCGTTGCGACACCCCCGCCACGAGGTGCAGGCCCAGTCGCACCGCCAGTGGTGCCTCTGCACGGCCATCGCGTGACCCTTCTGAGGTGCACATGGTGGCAGGCTCCAGCGTGCTGAGCCAGTCGCTGTGCTGCACATCGGGCGGCAGCACCTGCACGCCATGCCGGCGCGCGTCCTGCACCAGCTGGCTGGGTGAATAAAAGCCCAGGGGCTGGGCATTGAGCAGGCCGCACAGGAAGGCGGCTGGCTCATGGCACTTCACCCAGGCGCTGGCATAGACCAGCAAGGCGAAGCTGGCCGCGTGCGATTCCGGAAAGCCGTAAGAACCAAAGCCTTCGATCTGCTTGAAGATCTGCTCGGCAAAGGCCTCGCTGTAGCCACGCTCGCGCATGCCCTGCACGATGCGGTTGTAGAAACGGTCGACCGCGCCCTTGCGGCGCCAGGCCGCCATGGCGCGGCGCAGGGCATCGGCTTCGCCCGGGCTGAAGCCGGCGGCGATCACGGCCACCTGCATCACCTGTTCCTGGAAGATGGGCACGCCCAGGGTGCGCTCGAGCGCAGGCTCCAGCCCCTTGGGGTAGTCGATGGCTTCCAGGCCCTGACGCCTCCGCAGGTAAGGGTGCACCATGCCGCCCTGAATGGGTCCAGGCCTCACCAGCGCCACCTCGATCACCAGGTCGTAAAAGCGCCGGGGCCGCAGGCGGGGCAGCATGCTCATCTGCGCCCGGCTTTCGATCTGGAAGACGCCAATGGTGTCGGCCTGGCAGATCATGTCGTAGGTGGCAGGGTCTTCGGCGGGTATGTCCTGCAGGCGGAAGCTGCCGGGTGGCTGACCACGGCGTTGCGCAATCAGGTCGAGCGAGAGACGCAAGGCCGTCAGCATGCCCAGGGCCAGCACGTCCACCTTGAGCAGGCCCAGCGCATCGAGGTCGTCCTTGTCCCACTGGATGACACTGCGGTCGGGCATGGCCGCGTTCTCGATGGGCACCATGCGGCACAGCAGGTCGCGCGCGATCACGAAGCCACCGGTGTGCTGGCTCAGGTGACGCGGAAAACCCACCAGCACGGCCGTGAGCTCCATCCATTGCTGCACGCGGCGGTCGGCCGGATCGAGCCCGATTTCGGCCAGGCGCTCGGGCAGGGCGCGCATGCCGTCCCACCACTGCACATTGCCGCTGGCCTGCGCGATGGTGTGGGCATCAAAGCCCAGGGCCTTGCCCACATCCCGCAGCGCGCTGCGTTTCTGGTACGAAATCAGGGTGGCCGTGAGTGCCGTGCGATCGCGCCCGTACTTGCGGTACAGGTACTGGATGACTTCTTCGCGGCGCTGGTGTTCAAAATCGACGTCGATGTCGGGCGGCTCGTTGCGTTCTTTCGAGATGAAGCGCTCGAACAGCACGGAGGTGCGGGAGGGGTCGACCTCGGTGATGCCCAGGCAGTAGCACACGGCCGAGTTGGCCGCGCTGCCGCGCCCCTGGCACAAGATGCCCTGGCCCCGCGCAAAGCGCACGATGTCGTGCACCGTGAGGAAGTACTTTTCGTAGCCCAGCTCGGTGATCAGGGCCAGCTCGTGCTCGATCTGGGCGCGCACCCCCTCAGGCAGGCCTTGCGGGAAGCGCACAGGCACACCCTCGTAGGTGAGCTGGCGCAAGTGGCTGGCAGGGCTCTGGCCTTCGGGCACCACTTCTTCGGGGTATTCGTAGCGCAACTCGTCAAGGCTGAAGTGGCACTGGGCCGCCCAGTCGCAGGCTGCCTGCAGGGTGTCGGGCGGGTAACGCTGGCTCAGGCTCAGGCGACTGCGCAGGTGCTGTTCGGCATGGGGGCGCAGGGCCCAGCCGCATTCAGGCAGGGGCTTGCCCAGGCGGATGGCGGTGAGCACATCCTGCAGGGGTTTGCGGGAGCGGGCGTGCATGAGCACGTCACCTGTGGCCACCAGGGGCACGCCATGGGTCTGAGCCAACGCGCGCAAGGTGCGCAGCCACACGACGTCATCGACCTCGTGGTGCAGGCTCAGGGCCAGGCCACAGCGGTCGTCAAAGCACTGTCGCAGCCAGGCCACCTGGCGAGACACATCGGGGCCCAGCCCCACTTCAGGCGCCTCATGGGCCAGGCGAGGCAGGGCCATGAGCACACGCACACCGCTGAGCCTGCCGGCCCGGGCACTTTCGATCACTTGGGCCTGCGTGAGCTGGTACTGCCCTTTGACCGGTGAGGCACGACGCACCCGCGTGATGAACTCGCACAGCTGCCCGTAACCCTCGCGGTGCATGGCGTGCATGACCAGTCGGAACTGCGGCATGCCCTCGGGTGCGCGCACGGTGAACTCGGCCCCCACCAGCAGCTTGAAGGCCAGTGCCTGGATGGCGGTGGCCGGGTGCTGCCGGGCCTGCCGCAAAGCCAGGTGGGCGCGCACCACGCCGCTGACCGAGCAGTCATCGGTCAAGGCCAGGGCCTGATAGCCCAAGGCCAGCGCACGGTCGATCAGCTCTTGCGGGTGCGAGGCACCTCGCAGGAAGCTCAGGTTCGACGCGCAATGCAGCTCGGCGTAATGGGGCAACACGGTCGTGAGTGCCAGAGGGCATCAGGCCATCCAGCCGTGCAGGAACCACTGAGGGCGATGGTCAGGCGCGAGCCAGGCTTCACGGGCCATGCGCTCATGGAAGACCCACAACAAGCCAGCCCCAGGGCTGTGTGCCAGGTAGTAATCGCGGGCGGCGGCGGGGTGCTCCGGGTCCCACCAGCCCGAGTCCAGCCTGTGGGGACCGGCCAGCAGCTGCAAGCCCCCGTGGTGCAAGGGCTGGTGGGCATGGTCGCGCACCACGCGCACGGCCAGGGGCTGAGGTGCCTGTGCCAGCCAGGTGGGGGCCGGCAGGCCGGTGGATGGCGCGCCCCAGGCCATGGCCGCACGGCCGGAAGGCCGCTCGAATGGCACGTTCCAGGCCTGCCACTCCTGGGCACACTCGGGGCGGTGGTCGGCCACCACCTGCCCCTTGCGCACCTGGGCGCCCCCCAGGCGTGCAGCCAGGTGCTCCAGCAAGGCCGCGAGGGCCTGCTGCTGGGCCTGGCGAGCACGAGCCGTGTCAGCGTGGAGGTCCAGCAACTGGCTGGCAGCGCTGGCCCACTCGGCAAACAGGGCAGCGTTGTCATGCGGCAAGGGGGCCAGCTCGTCGGCGGTCAGGCGCAAGGCACCCACGGGGCCCGCCAGCGAGGCCTGCGCCAGGTGTTCCTTGAGTAAGCGTTGAAGCCGCCCGATCTCGCGGGTGGGGCCCGAGACGCGCACCTGGCACGCCCCACCGTCTCCGGCCGAGCGCGCGTGAAATTCGTGCTGCCAGTGCAGGGTGAGGGCGCTCACGCCCTGTTGTCGGGCGGTCAGCCAGACCTGCAGGCGGTCCAGCAAAGGGACTGCGGCGGCCAGCAAGTCGGGCGCCTGCTCCAGTCGCCCGGGCAGCTCCAGGTGGGCTTCGAAGGTGTCAGGCAGTGTCACCCAGGCAAAGGTCTCGGCTTTCAGGCCCAAGGCCTGGTCCAGGGCCAGCAGCACGGCAGCGCCCAATCGCCTGCTGAGCCCCGGCCTGGGCAGGCGTCGCACATCGCCCAGGGTATGGCAACCCAAAGGAGCCAGCGTGTCGGCATGGCGGGCCACTTCGGGCAGGGCCACCAGCGGCAGGCGATCGATCACCGGGCCCAGCGGCTCGTGCAAAGCGTTGAGCCAGGCCGTCTCGTGCTGTTCGATGGGGGCGCTTGACGATGCGCTGGGGGCTGCGTCAGGCAGGGGCCGCTGGGTGAGCACACGTGCCCGCACCCAT
Source organism: Aquabacterium lacunae (assembly GCF_004310865.1). Classification (GTDB taxonomy): domain Bacteria; phylum Pseudomonadota; class Gammaproteobacteria; order Burkholderiales; family Burkholderiaceae_C; genus Aquabacterium; species Aquabacterium lacunae. Next base: position 203,118 of record NZ_SIXI01000006.1, on the reverse strand, counting down.
GCACGTGCCGCTGCCGCTGTGGGGGCTGCACATGCCGCGGGCACACCCAAGGCCTGGGCACCCAGCCGGATCCGCTCCAGCAAGGCCTGTTCGCCGCCGAACAGACGCCGGCTGCTGTACACCTCCAGGCACACCTGGCCTTCGACCAGGGCCACCCGAGGGGTGAATTGCAGCGCCCACCAGGCCAGGGGCTCTTGCTGCCCGGGCTCACGGGGCCACAGCGCGATCCAGCAGGCCATGGGGCGTGTCATGGGAAAGCGGCCCGGCAGCCGAGGTCGCCTCGACCGGGTGAGACAAAGGCACGGTGGGCTGCCAGGGCGCCCACAGGCGTCGCCAGGCCACCGGCACGCGCATGGCCACAGGATGAGGCCACCAGCTGCCCCGGCGCTTGAGCACCTGCACCTGCCATTCGTCAGGCGCAGCCCCGAGCGACAAGGCCAGGCGCAACGGTGCGGGCGAAGCACTCGGGGCCACCGACATCGGGCGGAAAATGAAGCTCAGCCCGGCGTGCCCTGCCGCCAGGGTCTGCAGGCGCCTGAGTTGCTCGGGCCGGGCCTGAGGCAGCCAGCTGAGCACCGCGGTCAGGGCGTCGGATTTCAAGGCCTGCTCGGTGGCCCACAGGCGCTGGGCTTCGGTGGCGGCATGCACCCACACCACGCGGTCGACCGGCACACCCCACTGCGCCAGCCCGGGCAGGTGAGGGCATTGCCGCGGCCCGATCAGCAGCACGCTGCCACCCCGTGCCGTGAGGGCCGAGACCGCCGGCGCCACCAGCCGCCACTCGGCCTGCACGTGAGGGGGCTGCAGCACCTCGACCAGGTCCTGACCAGGCCAGCCGCCTCCGGGCAGGAGGGCATCGAGGGCCGCATGCCCGCTGGACCAGGTGCTGGCCGCGGCGCGACCCATGGCGTCGCCCCACCACAGGTGCTGGCTCAGATGGGCATGCGACGGTGGCAGGGCAGGGGCTGTGCGCGAAGTCATGGTGCAGTGCGACACGATGGCGGACAATGGCGGCTGACACCGCCACACATCAATACTGTATGCGCATACAGTATATCGATTCGGTGCCTGTGTGTGAACTTTCTTTTGCATGAGCGCGCCTGTGCCCACCGACCTGAACCCACCCCGCGACGACCACGAAGACGATTCTCCCGAACGCGCCCAGGTGGCGCGGCGCAGCACCCTGGTCAGCGTGGCTGTCAACCTGGTGCTGACCGTGGTGCAGGTGGTGGTGGGGGTGGTGGCGCACTCGTCGGCCCTGGTGGCTGACGGCATCCATTCGCTGTCTGACCTGCTGGCCGATTTCGTGGTGCTGCTGGCCAACCGGCACAGCCACCAGGGCGCCGACGACGACCACCACTATGGCCACCAGCGCTATGAAACCGCCGCCTCGTTCGTGGTGGGCTTGCTGCTGCTGGCCGTGGGCGCCGGCATGCTGTGGCAGGCTGTGGGCAAACTCTCGGCCCCGGCCGAAGCCTTGCCACCGGTGCAAAGCATGGCCCTGTGGGTGGCTTTGTTCACCCTGGTGGCCAAGGAAGGCTTGTTCCGCTACATGCTGGCCATGGCCGAAAAAGTGCGCTCGACCATGCTGGTGGCCAATGCCTGGCACGCCCGCTCCGATGCGGCCTCATCGCTGGTGGTGGCCCTGGGCATCGGCGGCAACCTCATGGGTTACACCTTCCTGGACCCGGTGGCGGCCCTGATCGTGGGCCTGATGGTCACGAAAATGGGCTGGGAGTTTGCGTGGGATGCGCTGCATGACCTGATGGACCGTGCTGTGTCGCAAGAGCAGTACGAACAGATCTGTCATCTGCTGATGACCACCCCTGGCGTGAACGAAGTGCACGATGTGCGCACCCGCAAACTCGGCGACATGATCGCCGTCGATGCACACCTGACGGTCGATGCAAACCTCACCGTCAAGGAAGGGCACGACATCACGTTGGTGGCCCGTGACCGACTCATGCGCAGCCTGCCTGTCATCAGCGTGATGACCCACCTGGACCCCGACGACCCGACACATCGGGCGGCCCGGGAGGCCAGCACTCAGCTGGGTTCCTGAGTGCCTGGCGTTTCGTCTCGGAACGCCTGAACTCGGTTGCGTGTGCCACGCTTGGCCTCGTACAAGGCCCGGTCGGCGCGCCCCACCAGCCGGTCTGCATCAGGGCAGTCGGTGCCCGGGCGGGCACTGGTGGCCACCCCCACGCTGACCGTCACCACGCGGGCCGTGGGTGAGGCCGAGTGGGGCAGGGCCTTGTCCATCACGCCTTGTCGCACCCGCTCGGCGACCTGCAGCGCGACTTCGTGTGTGGCGCCGGGCAGAACCGCCACAAACTCTTCCCCACCGTAGCGCGCCACGAAATCGATCGGGGCACGCACGTTTTCGGCCACCGCCGCCGCCACGATCTGAAGGCAGGCGTCTCCCGCCGGGTGACCGTGGTGATCGTTGTAGGCCTTGAAATGGTCCACATCCAGCATCAGCACCGACACCGGAGCGTTTTCACCGGCTGCGCGCTCCCAGACCTGCTGCAGGTGCTCTCGGAAATGGCGGCGGTTGGCCACCCCCGTGAGCACATCGGCCTGCGAGAGGCGGCGCAAGGTGGCGTTCACCTCGGCCAGCTGCTCGGTCATGGCCTGGTCTCGGCGCATCAGCAGGAAGCGGCGACGGCGCGCTTTCTCCACCAGGTAACTGGCGGCCAGGCTCAAGACGACGGCACTGAGCAGCAGGTGGAACAGGGAAATCTGCAAAGCATGTGGCAAAGGCAGATGTGCTCCCCAGGCGCTCCACAGGTGGATGGACAGCATGCCCAGCCCGAACAGCACGGCCCACAAAAAACCCACCGGCTGCACCAGCACGCCATACAGGATGACGACCATGTAACCCGCATGGTAGTAGATCGACATCGGGTCTCGACTGTTCAGCAGGATGAACGCCAGGCATGCGGCCGCCGCCCAGCCACTGACCAGCACGATCAAGTCGGTCACATCCAGCCAGACGCGATGCGTGAGCAAAGCCTTCTGGCGCTGCGCCCAGATCAGCACGCCCACACCAAAGGGCGTGAACAGCCCCAGACGCACGGCCACGCTTTGCCAGAACATGTCGCGGGCCATCAGCAGGTCGACCAGCAGGAAACTGTTGAAGATGACCAGCGCCAGCCAGCCAGTGCGCAGCAGTTGCTGGTGACGATGTTCGGCAATGGCCTGGCGATACTCGCCTTCCAGAGAGCCGGGCAGGGCAATGCGCCAGTCACGTCCACGCAGCAGGGCCGCGTCGATGGCCACGATCTGGTGGGACGTGGGCAAAGCCAGTGCTGCGGCATTCATGACACCAGCTCCTCGACCTGGGGCCACACACGGTTGCGTCCGCGGTTCTTGGCCTGATAAAGCGCCTGGTCGGCCTGCTGGATGAGGCGCTGAGGGCTGGCGTGGCGGTCACCGGCCTGCACGCTGGCCACGCCCAGACTGACCGTGACGCGCCCGTACAGTGGCGAGCCTTCGTGGGGCACCGCGAGGGCCTCGACAGAAGCGCGCACGCGTTCTGCCGCAGCCTGGACCTGGTCGGCTGGTGTGCGGTAGAGCAGCACGATGAATTCTTCACCACCATAGCGCGCGACGAGGTCACCAGGGCGACGCACGCTCTGGCGCAAGGCCTGGGCCACGGATTCCAGGCAGGCGTCGCCGGCCTGGTGGCCGTAGCGGTCGTTGTATTGCTTGAAGTGGTCCACATCCAGCATCAGGATGGATACACGCTCATTGTCATGCACAGCGCGGGACCACACCTGTGCAAAGAACTCATCGAAATGACGGCGATTGGCCACCTGCGTCAAGGCATCGGTGCGCGAGACCCGTTCCAGTTCGTCATTGGCGATGGTCAACTCCGAATTCAGTTCCCGCTGTCGCAAAGAGAGCAGGTAGTTGTGGCGGTCTTCGTATTCAAGGCTGTAGAGATAGTAGGCCGTGAACGTGGCCGTTGAGCCCAGCACCAGCCCGATGGGCAGCAGCAGCTGCCAGTGTGGGTTGGGAAACTGGACGCATGCCAATGCAAAAAGACCCATCTGTACGCCATTGAGCGCCAAAACCACCCAAAAGCGCATCCGGCTGAACACATTGGTGTAGAAAATGATCATCGCCAGCCCGACCATGTAGGCCTGCGCGTTGTCGCTCTGGCTGGTCAGGCACAGGTAAATGTGGATGAGCGAAGCCAGCACGGCCGACGAGGCCACGAACAGTTCACGCGACAGCACCTGGTGGATGTGCCCCAGCACCTGCAGGCCCAGCAGCGTCAGGCCCGTGAAACCCAGTGTGCGCAGCCACAGAGCGTCTTCAAACCGGTCGGGCACCATGGCGTGGTCAGAGACCAGGAACAGGTTGATCAGCCCGGCGATGGCGTAGCCCGCCTGCCGAAGCTGCTGGATGCGCGTCCGCGAGGTGTCTTGGGCATATCGCGCCTCCAGCTCACGAGGAAACACCAGCCAGCGAAAGCGCTCGGCCAGGGTCTGCTCGACCTGGAGGGCGGCACCGGCCGACAGCTCAGCGGCCATGCTTGCACCCTTTGGTTGACATAATATACATCGTCGAAACTAACTACAGCGCGTGTCCAGGGTTCTCAGGCTATCGACAAAGGCTTAACGCGGCATCGGGAACCCCCGCAGGCAATGTGCAGAAAGCACGCATCAGAAAGCCAGATGCCCCCCGTGGCTGAGGGGTTCGCCTCCAGGTGTTGCACGAAGCGCGCCACACGAGGCCTCTGAATCGACCGCCTCGGCTGAGGGACCCAGCTCGGCACGGCAACGTCCACGGCGTTTGGCCAGGTACAACGCGGCATCCGCACGCGACATGACATCGTCCAGTGATTCCAGCGACGAGGCTGCCCACACCGCAACCCCCACACTGACCGTCACGCAGCCGGTGCCCGGTGCCCGCTCATGGCGTATGGCCAACGCTCGCACCTCATCGACCAGCGCTTCGCCGAACACCAGCGCCTGTTGTTCGTCGAGCCCAGGCACCACGACCACGAACTCTTCACCACCCCAGCGTGCCACCAGCGCCCCCGGCTCAGCCATCGTGCAACCCGGCAAGCAAGCCACTTGCTCCCGCAGCACCTGCACCACCCAGCGCAAGGTTTCATCACCCGCCGGGTGCCCGTAGCGGTCATTGAAAGCCTTGAAATGGTCCACGTCGAGCACAAGCATGGCCAGCGATTCACCCGCCAGCCAGCTGCGGCGTCGCAAAATGGCCAGATGGTGTTCCAGCCCATGCCGGTTGGCCGCGCCCGTCAGCGGATCGGTGCGCGCAGCCACCTCCAGCTGGGCATGCGAGCTTCGCAACTGTTCCTGCAGGGCCTGTGCACGCAAGCTGGCCAGGTAACGCTGACGTTCTTCATGTTCCAACCTGCGATTGGTCATGAGTGTGTAACCCGCCACGCTCAGCACAAACACGAGCATGGGCACCCGCACCGCGGGCGGATATGCGTCGTCGCGCCACAGGGTGATGGCATGAACCAGGATGATGGCCAGGGTGAAAGGCACGGCCCACTGAAAGCGCAAACGCTGCACCACATTGCCGTACACCAGGATGATCACGTAGCCTGCATGGTAGGCATAACACAGCGGGCTGTCGCTGAGGTTCAGCAACAAGGCCACCGTCAGGGCGGCGATCACCCCATGCAGGGCCACCACCACCTCGAGCGACCAGCTGGGCAAGGTCAGCCAGAAGGCACGATAGCGCCAGCCCGCCCAGATCGTCAGGCAGCACAACGGCGTGAACAGCCCCAGGCGCAACAGGGCCGCCATGTCCAGCACGTCCGGGATCAGCAGCCAGTCCACCAGCAGGAAGAAGTTGTAATTGAGCACCGAGATGGCGCCACTGACCACAAAATGACGCAGCCGTGCGGGCCCCATGTCACGCTCGAAATGGCGCTCGACTTCGGGCGGAAAGGCCATGAACCAACGCGACCGGATCATGCTGCGCTCACCAGGGTGTCGCTGGCATAAGGGTCGGCGTCACGGGCCCAGACCCGGTTGCGCCCGCGCGATTTGGCCTCGTAAAGGCAAAGATCAGCCGTGCGAAGGAGCTCGGCCAGGCTGGACTGCGAATCAGGCCGCATGGCACTGACCCCCACGCTGACCGACACCACCGCACCTGAGCGAGACGCCGCATGCGGACGGGCCATGTCGCTCACGGCAATCCGGATGCGCTCCCCCACCAGCCTTGCCGACTCAAGTGAGGTGTCGCTCATCACCACGGCAAATTCTTCGCCGCCCCAGCGCGCCATGACATCACCTCCCTTGCGCATGCAGGGACGCATGGCCGCTGCAACAGCGCGCAGGCAGGCGTCACCAGCCGGGTGGCCGTGCAGGTCGTTGAAGGCTTTGAAATGGTCCACATCCACCAGCAGCACGGCCAGCGACTGCCTGCGGGCCACCGAATCGGCCCACACATGGCCCAGCACCTCGTCAAAGTGGCGTCGGTTGGCCAGTTGGGTGAGGCTGTCTGTGCGGGCCGTCTGCGCCATGGCGTCATGGGCACGGCGCAGCTCCTGCTGCAGGTCTTCCTCCTGGCGCGCCATCAGCCAGGCCCGGCGCTCGTCGCGCTCGAGCACCCACGCGGCGTACAACGTGAAGGCCAGCAAGGACATCAGCAAGATGGTGGAGCTTTGCGCCACAGGGTGCGGCATCAGCTGCATCGCGTGGATCGCCGCCAGGTGCCCGGCCAGGGTGGCGACGCTCAGTGCCAGCGCGGGCAGGAAACGCGCCACGGCCGTGACAAACATGACCACGATGTCCAGCACCACCAGGCTTTCCAGCGCCCACACGCTCTGGCTGCTCAAGGACACATACAGGCAGATCAGCACGCCCAGCAGCCCCCCGCCCGCCAGGCTCCACTCGCGCAGTGCAACGGGTGCCCAGCGCTCCACCGCCTGTTGCCCGAACACGCACACCAGCGGAAACAACACCCCTTTGAGCAACAGCACCTGCCAGAACATGTCGGGCAGCAGAAACCAGTCGGTCAGCACCATGCCGATGGCAAACACCGCACCCAGCCGGGACGCGCGACGGATCAGGTGCAGGCGGTGCGCGGCCTGATCGCGCTGGAAACGGGCCTCCAGCGCAGGCGCAAACCCGGCATGCCACGGGCACATGCGCCCGGAAACCACGGGCCCACCGAGCGCTGTCTCAAGCTGTGCCGAATCCATGCAGCCACTTCCAAGGCATGCCGTATGCTTGCCGGGCACTGTCTTTGCCAACCACGCCCGGGGCCACATGCGTCAAAGTTCTCAATGTGTCAATGTTTTACGAAATGTGTTGAATGCCATCACCGGGACAACCCTGCTTTGTCTGACTTTCGGGGCTCAGGCGGGGGCCACGCTGGATGCAGTCAAGCAACGCGGGCAGGTGCGGTGTGGGGTCAGCACGGGGGTGGTGGGTTTTTCAGCCCCTGACAGCCAGAACCGCTGGAAAGGCCTGGATGTCGACGTCTGCCGCGCAGTGGCCGCTGCCGTGCTGGGCGACCCCGACAAAGTGGCCTACACGCCCCTGAACGCACAGCAACGTTTTGCGGCGCTGCAGTCGGGCCAGATCGACGTGTTGTCACGCAACACCTCGTGGACGCTCACCCGCGACGCCTCGCTGGGCCTGCATTTCGTGGCCGTGACCTACCACGACGGCCAGGGCTTCATGGTGCCACGCAAGCTGAAGGTGAACAGCGCCCGACAACTCAAGGGTGCTCAGGTGTGCGTGCAGGCGGGCACCACCACCGAAAAGAACCTGGCTGATTTTTCTCGCCGCCATCAGCTCAACCTCAAGCCGGTGGTGTTCGACACCTTCGAAGCGGCCTTCAAGGCCTACTTCTCGGGCCGTTGTCAGGCCTACACCACCGATGCCTCCGGCCTGGCCAGCGTGCGCACCAAAGAAGCGCCCTGGCCTGACGAGCATGTGATCCTGCCCGAGCTGATCTCCAAAGAGGCCCTGGGCCCCATGGTCAAACGAGGCGACGACGACTGGCTGGCCGCCGTGCGCTGGACCGTGTTCGCCCTGCTGGAAGCTGAAGAACTGGGCATCTCGCAGGCCAATGTGGCCGGCAAGAAAGCCGACCCCGATCCAGCCGTGCAGCGCTTTGTGGGCAGCACCGAAGACATGGGCAAGCTGCTGGGGCTGGACCGCCAGTGGGCCGTGCGTGCCGTGCAGGCCACCGGCCACTACGGCGAGATCTTCGAACGCCATGTGGGCCAGCAGTCGGCCCTGAAGCTGGCCCGTGGCCCCAACCGCCTGTGGAACCAGGGGGGGCTGATGTTTGCCCCGCCCATCCGCTGACGCCGCCATGGACTTCCTGCTGGAGCCCGCTGGCTTCGACATCGGGGAAACCGGCGGCTGGGTGGTCGATGCCACCGCACCTCTGTGGCAGGCGATGCTGGTGGGGCTGTCGAACACCCTTCGGGTGAGCCTGCCGGCCCTGGCCTTGTCGCTGCTGCTCGGGGCGGCGGTGGGGCTGATGCGGCTGTCGCCACAGGCGGTGCCCCGTCGTCTGGCCACCGCGTGGGTGGAAGCCTTGCGCAACCTCCCCCTGCTCATTCAACTGCTGATGTGGTACTTCCTGCTGCTGGAATGGCTGCCCTCCCCTGACCAGGCCTTGCACCTGGGCCACGCCGTGTGGCTGAGCAAAGGCGGGTTGTCGTTTCCCTGGTGGGATGCCGTCCATGGTCAATGGCAATGGCCCGAGCCAGGCCCCTTCAATGTGTCGGGCGGCGCCACCCTCACACCGGAGTACCTGGCGGTTTGCCTGGCCCTGAGTACCTACACCTCGGCCTATGTGGCGGAAATCGTGCGTGCAGCCGTGCAATCTGTGCCACGGGCCCTGCTGGAAGCCGCCGAGACACTGGGTGCCACGCCCTCACAGGTGCGATGGCGCGTGCTGCGCCCACAGGCCTGGCGCGTGGCAGCTCCGCCTCTGGCCAATCAGGCCATCAACCTGGTCAAGAACTCTTCGTTGGCCGTGGCTGTCGGCTACCCGGATCTGGTCTCGGTGGGCAACACTGCACTGAACCAGACCGGACGCGCCGTTCAATGCATCGCCGTGATGATGACCGTGTACCTGGCCTTGTCCTGGGGGCTGTCATGGCTCGTCAACAGCAGGTTGTCTGCTCCGGCGGGCCACACGGCATGAGCGCGTCACCACCGATCAGGCACATCCCTTCCGGGTGGCGCCGCCTGCCCACCTTGCTGTGGGGGCTGCTGGCGATGTGGCTGGGCTGGCAGGTGTTCGAATGGGCCATCTGGCATGCCGTGTTCGCCCCCGATCTGACGGCCTGCCAGGCCCTGCAGCACCGAGGCGCCTGTTGGGGTGTGGTGGCCGAAAAAGGCCCCCAATGGCTGTGGGGTCGCTATCCATTGGAGCAACGCTGGCGCCCTGCCCTGGCGCTGCTGGCCTGGGGCACTGCATCGGTCGGGCTGGCCAGCCTCGCATGGCGCCGGCCCGCGCCCGGCCGACCGGCACACCTGGCCCTGGCGGTGTGTGCTGCGCTGATCCTGTGGAGCGTGGCCTTTGTGCTCATGCGGGGCGGGTGGTCGGCGCAGCCCTGGGGCTTGCCTGGGGCACCCAGGGTGCCGGCCGATCAATGGGGGGGGCTGCCCTTGACCCTGCTCGTCGCCACCGTCACCTTGCTGGCCAGTGTGCCCCTGGCAGCCCTGTGGGCCTGGGGGCGACAGCGTGGCCCCAGGCTGTGGCGATGGGTGTGCACCCTCTGCATCGAAACGCTGCGCGGAGCACCGCTGGTGATGTGGCTGTTCATGGCCGCCTTCATGCTGCCCGCCGTGTGGGGGCCGGAGGTCGATGTGGGGCTGCTGCCTCGGGTGTTGATGGTCACCGTGCCGTTTTCGGCGGCCTACATGGCGGAAATCTTCCGGGGCGCCCTGGCGGTCGTGCAACCGGCCGAGGAAGAAGCGGCACTCACCCTCGGCGCGCGCACATGGCAGGTTCAATGGCGGGTGGTGGTGCCCCAGGCATGGCAGGTGGCACTGCCCTCGCTCACCGGTCACGCCATCGGCGTGCTGAAAGACACCGCCCTGATCTCGGTGGTGGGCCTGCATGAGCTCAATGGCAGCATGGGCCTGAGCCTCAATGGCGATGCCGACTGGCGCCCCTTCTTTCTGGAGGCCTATCTGGTGATCGGCGCGGTGTACGTGGCGCTGGGCCTGTCGCTGTCGGCCCTGGGGCGTCAACTGGAGCGCCGCCTGCCATCAGGCCTGTGAGGCCCACGAAAAAAAGGCCCACTGCCACCGGCGCAGTGAGCCTTCCGACCAGAAAGCCGCAAGAAAGTTGTGGAGAGAGACAGTTCGTGCGGGTCAGGCGTGCAAGGTGGTGTCGGAATCCGCAGCGAGTTCGATGTCTTCGCTGTCGATCTCGGCATCACCCTCCACGATCGGAATCAGGGGTTTGTCCAGCGGACGGCACACTCGGCTCTGCAGCCCATTCAGGCGCTCGGAGCGTTCCATCGCGGCCAGCACGGCCTCGGGGTCCATCATCAGAGCGAACGGGTTGGCGAAAAGACCTTGTTTCTGCATACAGCCTCCGGTGAGAGCAGTGAGCGTTGTCGATGGCTTGACTGTAGGAGTCAGGCCCTGGTTGCGACAGTCACTGAGATACCAAACCTGATGTCAGAAATTCTCTGACAGGCTGTCAGGCAGCGGCGCATGCAAACCCTCGATCAGCCTGCAGCGCCCGCGAACAAAGTCTCGAAATTGCGGGTTGTTGCATCTGCAACCGCCTCCACGCTCAGGCCCTTGAGTTCAGCGATCTGCTGCGCCACATAGGGCACATAGGCCGGGGTGTTGGTCTTGCCGCGGTACGGCACCGGCGCCAGGTAGGGGCTGTCCGTTTCGATCAGACAACGGTCCAGCGGCACGAAGCGGGCCACGTCGCGCAGGTCGGCGGCGTTCTTGAAGGTCAGGATGCCCGAGAACGAGATGTAAAAGCCGAGGTCGAGCGCTGCACGCGCCACCTGCTCGGTTTCCGTGAAACAGTGGAACACGCCGCCCACCTCGCCCTGCCCCGCTTCTTTCAGGATGGCCACCGTGTCGTCGCTGGCGCTGCGGGTGTGGATCACCAGCGGCAGGCGTGTCTGGCGGGCCGCCTCGATGTGCACGCGGAACCGGTCACGCTGCCAGGCCATGTCGGCCACGGTACGCTCGCCCAGGCGGTAGTAGTCGAGCCCGGTCTCGCCAATGCCCACCACGCGTGGCAAGGCCGCCCCGTCCAGCAGGTCCTGCAGGGTGGGTTCGCGCACGCCTTCGTTGTCCGGGTGCACGCCCACGGTGGCCCACAGGTTGGCGTGGTTCACGGCCAGGCGGTGCACGGCCGGGAAATCTTCCAGCGTGGTGCTGATGCACAGCGCCTTGCTCACCTGGGCCTGCGCCATCTCGGCCAGCACCTGGTCGAAACGGTCGGCGTAATCGGGGAAATTGAGGTGGCAGTGCGAATCGACGAACATGGCAGGGGCGGAGCAAGCCGCGGAGGCAGGAACAGAAGGCGCGATCTTGCCAGTTCCGGTCCACCTTCTGCTCATCTGGCGACGGCAGCCACCAAAACAAAGGGCCCTTCATGGAAGGGCCCGGCGTGCATGCAGACACCGTGGGGCGCAGCGCGCGACCGGTCAGAGCGTCTGTGTGGGTTTGGCAGATGAGACGGCGGTGCCGAGGATTTCTTCGATCTTGACGCGCAGCAGACGCGTCTTGTCATCGTTGGGGAACTTCACGCCCACACCCTGGGTGCGGCCGCCCGAGGCATTGGGGGGCGTGATCCACGCGATCTTGCCGGCCACCGGGTAACGCTGGATGTCATCGGGCAGCGACAGCAGCAGGTAGATGTCGTCACCCAGCTTGTAATCACGCGTGGTGGGCACGAACAGACCGCCGTCGGTGAACGCCGGAATGTAGGCGGCATACAGTGCCCCGCGCTCGCGAAAAACGAGCTGAATCACACTCGGGCGGGGGCCGGCCGAGGTGCTGGTACTGCTGGGGCCACTCATCGGGTTCAGCCCGCCTGCCAGCGTGGTTCGGCCGGCAGCACCGGGCACAAACGCCGAAGGCATCATGGTGGACTGGTATTCGCTCATCATGCAGATGAGTTTAGCGGTTTGCCTCCTGGGGGGGGCGTGATTTCACTCACGTTTTCCCGCAGCTTTACCCACCAGATCAAGGACTTGCGCACCGGGGTGCAAGTGTATTAGGTCACAGCCTGATCACGCCTTGGCCAAGGCCCGACGGGCCTGGAAAAGCAGGCTTTCTGCCTTCAGGGCGGCATTGAAAGGGTGCTCGGCATGCCGCATGGCCTTGCGCAGCTCTTGTCCCCAGGCCGTGACCTGCGGCAGCCCTGCCCCTTGTGGCAATGCCGCTTGCGGGAAGTACAGCGCGGGCGCACCCACCGCCTCACGGGCCATGTCGTGGGCCAGCTTCTGCAGGGTGCTCAGCAACAGGGGCAAAGGCCATTGCCCCCACGCCCCCACGCGCCCGGCTTTCAGGTCACCCGGCAGCGACTTCCACAGGGCAGCCGACCAGCCCATGGCCATGAGCTCCAGCGCGCCCTCTGGGCTGCCCCCTGCCGCCGCCAGCAGCGCAGAGGCATCAGCAGCCGAAAGCCCTTCGACGTGTTCAGCCAGCCACGGTGCCACCGCCTGCGCTGGAGCCGACGGCATCTGCCAGGCCTGGCAACGGCTGCGCACGGTGGGCATCACATCATCGAGCGGGCCGCACGACAGGATGAAGCGCACCTGGCCAGGAGGCTCTTCCAGCGTCTTGAGCAAGGTGTTGGCCGACACCGTGTTCATGCGGTCGGCCGGGTGAATCAGCACCACCTTGGCCCGCCCCCGAGACACGGTGCTCTGGCTGAACGACACCACCTCGCGGATGGCATCGACCTTGATCTCGGGGCTGAGCTTGCGCTTGCGCCCTTCCCCCTTGTCGGCCTTGTCCAGGGCCTCCTCCAGGTGCGGCCACCCCACCCGAGGCACCACGTTGTCTGGCACCACCACCATCAGGTCGGGGTGGTAGCCGGTGTCCACCAGGTGACAGGCCGGGCATTGTCCGCAAGCCGGGCGCAGTTCGGGCTCAGCCGGGCTGTCATCGAACATGCCGCCAGGCTCGGGGTGCCCCTCGCACAGCCAGGCCTTGGCCAGCTGGAAAGCCAGGTTCAACTGACCTTGCCCGGTGGCGCCATGCAGCAGGGCCGCAGGCGATGTCAGGGCGCGCAAGGCGTCGGGCAGCACAGCCTGCTGCCAAGGCCACAGGGCCAGAGTGCTCACCACCACCCCCGCGCTTCGAAAATGGCCTGCACCTGCGCAGCGACCTGCTCGATGGCCTGGCCAGCATCGACCCGTGCGAAACGGTTCGGGCTGGCGGCCATGCGGGCCTGGTAACCCGCCTGCACGCGGCGGAAAAAGTCGAGGTCCTGGGCCTCGAACCGGTCAGGTGCACGTGCAGCGCTCAAGCGGGCTGCGGCCACGGCCGGGTCCACATCGAACACCAGGGTCAGATCAGGCTGGCGGCCCTGCTGCACCCAGCTTTCCAGCGTGCTGAGCACCTGCAGGTCAAAGCCTCGACCACCGCCCTGGTACGCAAATGTGGCATCGGTGAAGCGGTCACACAGCACCCAGGCCCCGCGTGCCAGCGCGGGCTCGATCACCTGCACCAGGTGGTCACGCCGCGCAGCGAACACCAGCAGCGATTCGGTCAGGGCGTCCATGCTTCGGTGCAGCACCAGCTCACGCAGGGCCTCGGCCAGCTCGGTGCCGCCCGGCTCGCGGGTGCGCACCACATCGTGGCCTGCGGCCTGCCAGCGGGCCTGCAGTGCGTTCACATGGGTGGTCTTGCCCGCGCCGTCGATGCCTTCCACCGACACAAACAGACCCGTCGCAGCGGACGCAGAAGTGGATGGGGTCATGGACGGTTGCGCTGGTAACGGTTGACGGCCCGGTTGTGTTCGGCCAAGGTTTCACTGAAGGCACTGCGCCCGCCACCACTGGCCACGAAATAGAGGGCCCGGCTTGGTTCAGGCTGCACGGCCGCCATCAGCGAGGCGCGGCCCGGCATGGCAATCGGTGTGGGCGGCAGGCCGCCACGGGTGTACGTGTTGAACGGCGTGTCCATTTGCAGGTCGATCTTGCGCAGGTTGCCATCGAAGGCGTCTCCCAGGCCGTAGATCACGGTGGGGTCGGTCTGCAGGGGCATGCCGATCTTGAGCCGGTTGTTGAACACCGAAGACACAAGCCCACGGTCGTCTTCGTGTCCGGTTTCCTTTTCGATGATGCTGGCCAGGATCAAGGCCTCTTGCGGTGTCTGCAGCTTCAGGCCAGGCTGACGCTGCGCCCAGGCGTCTTCCAGCTGGCGCTTCATGGCCCGGTGGGCGCGGCGCATCACGGCCAGGTCGGTGCTGCCTTTGGCATAGGCGTAGGTGTCAGGAAAAAACTGGCCTTCGGGGGCCACATCCGGCGAGCCCAGGGCGGCCATGAGTTCGGCGTCGCTCATGGCCGCCGTTTCGATGCGCAGCCCTTCGGCCTCCGAGAGCACCTGGCGCCATTTGCGGAAAGTCCAGCCTTCGATCAACTTGACGGTCGACAGCGATTCATCGCCCTGCACCATGATGCGCAGCAGACGCTGCGGGCTTACGCCATGCCCGATTTCATAGCTGCCTGCCTTGATCTGCCGGGCCTGCCCCGACCAGCGGAACCATTGGTAGAGCAGCCAGGGATCGGTCTGCACTCCGGCATCCACCCAGGCCTGGGCTGTGGCGCGAGGGGTCATCCCCGGCTCGACAGACACCTCGGCGGTTTCCTGGGACAGGGACATGGGCTGCTGGGTCCAGAGCCAGCCACCGCCGAACAACAAAGCCACGGCCAGCAACGCCAGCAAGGCAACGCCCCACACGAAGCGAAGCAGGCCAAAGCCACCTTGTCGCCCTGCACGCTCACCGAGCATGCGGGCACCCAGCCTCTGGCGATGCAACAAAACCATGGGCCCGTGCTGGGGCAAACCGGAAGAGTTCAAGAACTTGTTCACGGCGTGATGATAATCAAGCCCATGAGCACACCCGCCAGTTCTTCTCCCATGTCGCCTGACACGGCGCTGTCCGCGCCAGTCACAGTCACCGAGTTTCCGGCCATGCCGACCGACACCACCTCATGGCAAGGGGTGTGTGCCCTGCCACACCTGGGGCTGATCAATGCGGAAGGCCCCGACACCGCGGCCTTCCTGCACGGGCAACTCAGTCAGGATGTGCAGTTGCTGCCCGCAGGCGAAGCTCGCCTGGCGGCCTACTGCACCGCCAAGGGTCGCATGCTGGCCGATTTCACCCTCTGGCGCCACGGCGAAGACGGTGTCCGCCTGCTGCTGACAGCCGCCTTGCTGCCCGCCACACTCAAGCGTCTGAGCATGTTTGTTCTGCGTGCCAAGACACGGCTCACCGACGGCCTGGCTTCGACCAGCTCGGCCCCGCTGGCGCTGCGGGGGGTGGTCGGGCTTTCGCTGATCGATCGCCTGGCCGGGGATGCAGGGGCAAGTGCCCCCGGGCATCACAAGGTGCTGGCCCTGCCGGACGGCGCGCAGCTGGTGCGCCTGCCCGACGTGGCCGGGGTGGCGCGAGCCCTGTGGGTGGGGCCTTTGGCCCAGACCCCTGCGCTCGATGCCTTGTCTGCGTTGCCCACTGCCGCCTGGGGGTGGCTGGAGGTGATGAGCGGGGTGCCCCGCATCGAATTGGGTACCGTGGAGCAATTCGTGCCCCAGATGATCAATTACGAGCTGGTCGGTGGCGTGAACTTCCGCAAGGGCTGCTACCCGGGCCAGGAGGTGGTCGCGCGCAGCCAGTACCGTGGCACGGTGAAACGTCGCCTCCACCTGGGGCATGTCGCCGCGGCAGCAGCCGCTGGACAGGAGGTGTTCTCGTCTGCGGACCCTGGGCAGCCGTGCGGCCTGGTGGTCAACGCGGCGGCAGCGCCCGACGGGGGCTGGGCCTGCAGCCTGGAGCTCAAACTCGAGCAGGCGGGGCAGCCTTTGCGCCTGGGTAGCCCTGAGGGACCCAGCCTGCGCCTGCTGCCCTTGCCGTATCCCCTGCCGACGGGCGATGTGGACGCCTGATCTCGCATGGCGTGAATCAGCGCACGCTTCAAGCGGTTTTCGACAAGAAATGCGCACTGAAAACCGTGCCGCAGCGTGATCTGCATCACCTGGGGGCCCGCCCCTGTCGTACAGTGCCGCCATGAGGTCGCTGTACGTTTATTACAAAGTTGAACCCGCGCAGGCCGATGCGCTGCGCGAAGCCGTCTACCGATGGCACCAGGGCCTGCGCAACGACATGCCGGGGCTCGTGGCAGCGCTGCATCAGCGCGCGGACACCGCCGTCCCCGGCCCCTTGACCTGGATGGAAACCTACCATTTCAATGGCCACCCCAGCGCGCAGGCCTGGGCAGCGTTCGAGCAATTGCTGGAGGCTCAGGCAGCCGGCCTGCCGCCAGGCATCCTGGGGCCACGCCATGTGGAGCGCTTTGATCGGCTGCATGCCGCACGCAACCACGACTGAGGCACCAAGCCCCAGCCGCGACACCCGAACCACCCCACGGAGGCTTTCCCATGTGCCTGGTTGCCCTTGCCCTGGATCTGAACAGCCGGTTTCCCTTTGTCCTGGCGGGCAACCGCGACGAGTTCTTTGCACGCGAGGCCGGTCGCATGGGCTGGTGGGAACAGGTGGGCCAAGCCCCCATCCTGGGCGGTCGAGACTTGCAAGCTGGCGGCACCTGGCTGGGCCTGACCGCCCATGGCCGCCTGGCGGTGGTGACCAACTATCGCCAGCCGCGCAAGGACGACAAGGATGCGCCTTCGCGGGGCAGCATCGTGCCGCTCTGGCTCAAGGGGCACAAAGCCATGCACGAGCTGTGGCCCCAGCTGGCCATGTCAGGCCACAACGGCTTCAACCTGCTGGCCCTTGATTTCGCCCAGGGCGAATGCTTCTGGGCCTCCAACACAGCCCGGTTTCCCAAGCGGCTCGACCGGGGCCTGTACGGCCTGTCCAACGGTCATCTGGATTCTGATTGGCCCAAGGTCAACCGGCTGAAAGCGGCCACTCGGCTGGCAGTGCAGCAAAGCTCCACGGTCGATGAGCTCAGCAACGCTTTGTTCGAAGCCCTGGCCGACACGCATGTACCGGCCGACGACGAGTTGCCACACACCGGCATTTCACTGGAATGGGAACGCCTGCTGTCGCCCGCCTTCATCCGCACCCCGGACGGCAGCTATGGCACACGCTGCTCCACTCTGGTGATCACCGAGCGCGTGAACAAGCGCCTGGTCACGCACGTGTTCGAGCGCACCTATGCCAGCGGTGCCCGCATGGCCCTGCTGCGCAAAGTCATGCTGCGCAACTGGCCTCCGAGGCACACCATGCAGGCCGACCAGCTGGCCAAACTGGACCAGAGCCTTCTGCCGGCGGCCATGCGCCATGAAGACCGGTTTGAAAGCAGCGATGTGCAGGAGCAGGAAGGCCACACCCTGGCCGATGCCCCTGCCCGCAAGACCCGAGCGCGAAGCCTGATCAAACCGAGCCGAACCTCACGCTGAGGGTGTGCGCCACACCATGGCCACATGGGGAATGCCCACCTCATCGAAGGGCGTGCCGCTGACCTCGAAGCCCTCGGCCAGATAGAAAGGCAAAGCCGAGGTCTGGGCATGGACATGCACCGTGTGCGCACCCTCGGCCCGCGCAGCCTGCATGAGGGCTCGCAGCACTTGCCGGCCGGCTCCACTGCCGCGCATGGCCTTGATCACGGCCAGTCTCCCGATGCGGGCCTCGCCAGGCGGTTGCCCTGCGGTGATCAAACGCCCCGTGGCCAGTGGCAGCCCCCCAATGTTGTGCAGCACCGCGTGAAGGGCCAGGGGGTCGTCGTCATCGATCTCTTCGCTGGCGGGCACCTGCTGCTCGACCACGAACACAGGCTCGCGCACCCGCATGGCGTCCGATTGCCAGGTCGCCCAATCACCCAGGCTCAGCCGAGTGACCGCAGCGCCTGCGGCATGGGCGGCAATCTGCTCGCGCACCGAGGCCGGCACCGATGCGGGACGACCAGTGGCCAGATCCACATGCACGTACACGGCCTCGCCCGTGGTCACGAGGCGGTGGTCATTCCACAAAGCCCATTCCACCGTGATCGACGAATTGCCGATGCGTGCTGTGCGCACACCCACATCCAGCCAGTCGTCCAGCCGCGCCGGCGCGTGATACGCCAGCTGGTGGCCGCGGGCGTAGATGTCGCCACCCAGGGCCGACCAGGCATCCGGGTACGGCAAGCCAGTGGCCCGCCAGTACTCGGAAATGGCCACATCGAGGTAAGTCAGGTAGTGGCCATTGAAAACCACTTGCTGCGCATCGACTTCGGCCCAGCGCACCCGCAGACGGTGCACCAGGGGGAACTGATCTCGGGTGAAAGTGCTGCTGCTCATGGGGCCGATTGTGCCTGCGCCTGGCCAGGGTGCGGCATGGGTTGCCGATGGGCGCGCAGCATGAAAAAAGCCCGCAGGCAAAAGCCGTGCGGGCCTGGCGGGGCGGCGGCTTTCACCGCAGCCTCAAGCGCTCACTTGCCGTCGCGAATCTCACGGCGCAGGATCTTGCCCACAGGCGACTTCGGCAGCTCGGTGGTACGGAACTCGACGATGCGGGGGATCTTGTAGCCGGTCATGTTCTTGCGGCAGTGTTCCAGCACGCTTTCCTTGGTCAGCGAGGGGTCACGCGGCACGATCACGATCTTGACGCGCTCACCCGCCACCGGGTCGGGCACGCCGATGGCGGCGCATTCCTTGACGCCAGGGTGCGAGGCCACCACGTCTTCGATCTCGTTGGGGTACACGTTGAAGCCCGACACCAGGATCATGTCCTTCTTGCGGTCCACGATCTTGAAGTAACCGCGCTCGTCGCACACGGCCACGTCACCGGTGGCCAGCCAGCCTTCGCTGTCCAGCACCTTGGCGGTTTCCTCGGGACGCTGCCAGTAGCCCTTCATCACCTGAGGGCCACGCACGCACAACTCGCCAGGCTCACCGATGTCGGCCCAGCTGCCATCGTCACGGCGGCAACGCACTTCGGTGCTGGGGATGGGCACACCGATCGAGCCGGTGAAGGTGGGCTGCTCTTTCGAGATGTCCACCGGGGCTTGCGTCACGATGGGCGAGCACTCGGTCAGGCCGTAACCTTCCACGATGGAGGTCTTGGTGACTTCCTTCCAGCGTTCGGCCACATTGCGCTGCAGGGCCATGCCGCCAGCGATCGACAGCTTGAGCTTGGAGAAGTTCAGCTTGGCAAACGCAGGGTCGTCAAGGAAGGAGGCGAACAGCGTGTTCACACCGGTGATGCCCGAGAACTTTTCGTTCTTCAGGATCATCATCACGCGCTTGGTGTCGCGCGGGTTGGCGATCAGGATGTTGCGACCACCCAAGGCCATGAAGATCAGGCCATTCACGGTCAGCGAGAAGATGTGGTACATCGGGATCAATGTGACCACGGTCTCGGTTTCACCGGTCAGCTGGCCTTCGGCAAACGCCAGGGCCTGCTGGCAGTTGGCCAGCACGTTCAGGTGGGTCAGCATGGCGCCCTTGGCCACGCCGGTGGTGCCGCCGGTGTATTGCAGGAAGGCCAGGTCCTGCTGATGCACCTTCACGGGCTTGAGGGCCACCTTCTCGCCTTGGGCCAGCGCCTCGCGGTACCAGATGGCTCCGGGCAGGCTGTAGGCAGGCACCATCTTCTGGACATGGCGCAGCACAAAGTTCAGGGCCCAGCCCTTCGGGTTGAACCAGCCTTCGGCCAGCAGGTCGCCGATCTGGGTCAGCACCACGGTCTTGAGCTGGGTGCCGGACTTGGCTTCTTCCAGGGTCTTGGCAAACGTTTCCATCACGATGATGGTCTCGGCGCCGGAATCCTTCAGGGTGTGCTGCAACTCGCGAGCGGTGTACAGCGGGTTCACGTTCACCACCACAGCGCCCAGGCGCAGCACGGCAAACAGCGTGATCGGGTACTGCAGCGTGTTGGGCAGCATGATGGCGACGCGGTCGCCCTTCTTCACGCCCTTGCTCTGCAGGAAGCCTGCGAAGGCCTTGACACGGCGCTCGAACAGGTCGTTCGACATCTCGGTGCCGATGCTCACAAAGCCCGGACGATCACGGAACTTGTTGACGCATTCGTCAAAGTAGTCGTTGAGCGACTGGTACTTGTTCAGGTCGATGTCGTGGGCGACACCCTTGACGTATTCCTTCAACCAGATGCGGTTGGTGGTGCCGTCGGGGTTCACGAGCGATTGGGCGGGAGGCGTGGCTGCCGCGCTGGCTTGCGTCATCTCAGAAATCTCCTCGGGTACCTGGGAACCCGTTTTTGTTCAGCACACGCATTTTCTTGACATTTGTGTCAACTAAAATGCAATACGTGGCTGATTGTAAGGAAAACCCGAGGGTTGCCACCTAGGTGCAACCCCCGTATCACACAGCGATCAACGCTCGACGATGGCGACAACGCCCTGACCACCTGCGGCACAGATGGAGATCAGGCCACGGCCCGAGCCCTTCTGGGCCAGCATCTTGGCCAGCGAGGCCACGATGCGGCCACCAGTGGCGGCGAACGGGTGACCTGCGGCCAGCGACGAACCGTTGACGTTCAGCTTGCTGCGGTCGATCTTGCCCAGCGGCTTGTCCAGGCCCAGCTTCTCCTTGCAGTACTTCGGGTCTTCCCACGCCTTGAGGGTGCACAGCACCTGGGCAGCAAAGGCTTCGTGGATTTCATAGAAATCGAAGTCTTGCAGGGTCAGGCCAGCGCGGGCCAGCATGCGCGGCACGGCGTAGGCCGGGGCCATCAGCAGGCCTTCCTTGTTGGCACCGAAGAAGTCCACGGCGGCCACTTCGGCGTGGGTGATGTAGGCCTGCACCGGCAGGTTGTGAGCCTTGGCCCACTCTTCGCTGCCCAGCAGCACGGCCGAGGCGCCGTCGGTCAGCGGGGTCGAGTTGGCGGGGGTCAGGGTGCCCTGGCCCGGAGCGACCTTCTTGTCGAAGCAAGGCTTGAGGGTGCGCAGCTTCTCGATGGTGATGCCTTCGCGCAGGTTGTTGTCCTTGGACAGTCCCTTGTAAGGCGTCATCAGGTCGGCAAAGAAGCCTTCCTTGTAGGCGCGGGCCATGTTCTGGTGCGAGGCCAGGGCCAGCTGGTCCTGCTCTTCGCGGGGGATGGCCCATTCACGTGCCATCAGTTCGGCGTGCTCGCCCATCGAGAAACCGGTGCGGGGCTCGCCGTTCTTCGGGATGGCAGGCTTGACCAGCATCGAAGGACGGATCTTGGAGATCACCTGCAGTTGGGCCATGGTGCCCTTGGCACGGTTGGCTTCCATCAGGATCTTGCGCATCTTCTCGTTGACACCGATGGGGGCGTCCGAGGTGGTGTCCACGCCACCGCCGATGCCGCTTTCGATGTGGCCCAGGGCGATCTTGTTGGCCACCAGCATGATGGCTTCCAGGCCGGTGCCGCAAGCCTGCTGCAGGTCGTAAGCGGGGGTTTGCGGCGACAGGGTGGTCGACAGCACGCATTCGCGCACCAGGTTGAAGTCACGCGAGTGCTTCATGACGGCGCCGGCGGCCACGTCGCCCAGGCGTTCGCCATGCAGGTTGAAGCGGTCGACCAGGCCTTGCAGCGTGGCCGTCAGCATGTCCTGGTTGGACTCGTGCGAGTAGGCGGTGTTGGAGCGAGCGAAGGGAATGCGGTTGCCGCCCAGGATGGCGACACGACGAACGGTTTGCATGTGAGGGTCCTGTGAGTGTGAGGGGTTGCTGGGGGTGATGCGACGCGACTCAGTAGGTCACGCGGCCCTTCAGATGGGGCTTGTCACCCTTGGCATTGCGAACTTCGAACAGTGCGCCGTTTTCCTGGCGCGCTGTCCACAGCGAGGCTTTGGCTGGCAAGAACAGTGGGGTCTTGAACTCGACCACCACTTCCGCCTGGTCCACGTCTTCACGCGGCATCAGCAGCGACAAGGCCTTGGCCTTGGTCCACATGCCGTGCGCGATGGCCTTCTTGAAGCCCAGGAACTTGGCCGTGATGGCAAACAGGTGAATGGGGTTCACGTCGCCCGATGCCAGGCCGTACGAACGACCGATGCCGGCTGCAGCAAAGAAGTCGGCCTGGTGCGACAAGGCCGTGTCTTCGCCCAGCACGCTGGTGTACTTCTGGCCCTTGGGGTTTTTGACCCCCAGGCGCAGCAGCGTCCAGGTGCTTTCCCAGACCACCTCGTTGCCGCGGATGGCCCGGGCGTAGAGGTTGAAGGCCTGGCCCTTGTCATGGGCCAGCAGTTCACCGGTTTCCATTTCAATGCGCAGCACGTCACCGACGTTGATGCGCTTGAGCAGCTTGGCCTGGTTGGCCAGGTGAACCAGGCCCATGCCCGGCCACGGGAAGGCCTTGTTGCCGAACAGCATCATGGCCAGGGGGAAGGCCTCGATGTGCACGAACAACATGGGCACGCCATGCGCCTTGCTGAAGCCGCAGACCTTGGAATAGGCCGCGACTTTCTTGGCGTCGACCACCACGCGCGGACGCACGTAGGTGATCTTGGGCAGTGCCTCGACGGCCTTGATCTTGGTCCCCGGGCGGACCACGCTGAGGTTCAGCGTGACCGGGTTGGGGATCTTCTTGACTTCGATGATCTTCATGACCGGGGCGAGCAGATGGTTGAACCGATCAGGCGCCGATCAGGCTCTGACCACACACGCGGATGACGTTGGCGTTGACGCCACTGGAAGCCGGGCTGGCGTACCAGCAGATGGCTTCGGCCACGTCCACAGGCTGACCGCCCTGGCTCATGGAGTTCATGCGACGGCCGGCTTCACGGATGGTGAAGGGGATGGCGGCGGTCATCTGGGTTTCGATGAAGCCCGGGGCCACGGCGTTGATGGTGATGCCCTTTTGCGCGTAGATGGGCGCGTTGGCCTGCACCATGCCGATCACACCCGCCTTGGAGACGGCGTAGTTGGTCTGGCCCATGTTGCCCGAGATGCCCGAGATCGACGACACGCACACGATGCGGCCACCCGACTTCAGGGCGCCGGTTTCCACCATGGCGTCGTTGATGCGCTCCTGGGTCGACAGGTTCACGTTCACGACCAGTTGCCAGATCTGTTCCTTCATGTTGGCAATGGTCTTGTCGCGGGTGATGCCGGCGTTGTGCACGATCACGTCCCAGCCACCGTCGGCCTTGGCGGCCTCGACCAGCTTCTGGGGGGCATCAGCAGCGCCGATGTCCAGGCCCATGGCCTTGCCACCGATCTTCTTGGCGACTTCTTCGGCGCCAGCCAGCGCCTGAGGCACGTCCAGCACGATGACCTGGGCGCCGTCACGGGCCATGGTCTCGGCGATGGCGGCACCGATGCCGCGCGAAGCGCCTGTCACCAGCACTTTTTTGCCGGTCAAGGGCTTGGCCCAGTCGGCCGGCTTGACCAGCTCGCCCACGGGCTTGCCCACGCGAATGACCTGGGCCGACACATAGGTCGAACGGGCCGACAGCAGGAAGCGCAGGGTCGATTCGATGTTGCCTTCGGCGCCTTCGGACACGTACACCAGCTGGGCGTTCGAGCCCTTCTTGAGTTCCTTGCCCAGCGAGCGGGTCAGGCCTTCCAGCGAGCGCTGCACGGTGGCCTTGCGGGGCGAGCTGCATTCTTCGGGCGGGCGGCCGATCACGACCACGCGTGCACAGGGCAGCAACGAGCGGGCGGTGTCGTGGAAGAACCAGTACAGGGCGTCGGTCTGGGTGCTGTCGCTCAGGCCGGTGGCATCGAACACCAGGGCCTTGACCTTCTCGCCCGGCTTGCCGTTGCCGCCCCAGCGGCCGGTGGTCAGGCCGGCCTTGTTGGCCACCGACACCCATTGCGGCAGGCGGTCGTGGGCGGCAGTCTGCACGCCCATGCCCTTGAAGAAGCCCGCCAGCGATTCCAGCAGTTGCGCGTCGACGCTGCCGCCCACCAGCACGGTGCCCTTCACGACAGGGTCACCCGCCTTGTAGCGCTCCAGCGGCAGGGGCTTCGGCAGACCCAGGGCATTGACCAGCTTGGCGCCCATGGGCGAGTTGGCGAAATCAAGGTATCCGTCTTTCATGCGGGCTCTTTCTACTTCGTGGAGACCTGTGTGCGTGAACAGTCAGTGCAGGTCGGTGGGACATGTGAAACACCTGACAGGTGCTTCGGCGGTACAAGCGGGATTCAGCTCAGGCATGGGCCACCCCTTCGCCGCCAGCGGGCTGGGCGGCGGCCTCGGATGCATCGTGCGCACGCACGATGTCGCTGAAGATGTTGGTTTTCTCGGGCGTGGGCAACGGCGCACGCAAGGCCGCCACCATCAGGGTGGACAAGCGAGACAGCAGGAACACCTCGTCGGTGTGCCCCTGGGTGAAGTCACGGATCAGGCGCTGGGTGTTGCCACCCGCCAGCACGCCCGACAGGGCACCCAGCGCGAAATGCAGCCGAAAGCCCAGGTCGGCGCGGTCGAGGTCTGGCAGCGTGCGCTGGAAGGCAAAGAAGAAACGCCCCAGGCTCTGGATGTAGTGCGTGTTGATGAAATCACGAACCACGGGGGAAGGATCGGTGTAGGCGCGCCCCAGGAACTGCAAATAGCGGCCACTTTGGGCAGAATCGCCCCGGAACATCCGCACAGCAGGCAGGAACATGGCGGCCAGCACGTGTTCGCAGGTCAGGCGCTCGCCCTGCTCGGCTTCGAATTTGTCCAGCAAGGCCACACGCTGGTCGTTCAGCGGATCGAGCTGGCGGGCCAGCACAGCCTGGATCAAGGCGTCCTTGCTGCCGAAGTGGTAGTTCACAGCTGCCAGGTTCACGCCCGCTGCGCTGGTGATCTGACGCATCGACAGCGATTCAAAGCCGCCACCAATGAACAAGGCCTCCGCCGCATCCAGGATGCGGGTCTTGGTGGCTTGCGGTGACAGGCGCGGGCTGGCTGCGGGCATGTGAATGGAGGCTCCTACAGACGTTTCAAACGCCCGTTTCAGAATCGGAGCGTATGGTATTGCATTCGTTTCCTGCGACAAGTCGTTTCATTAGACTGTTTGATCTAAAACGAACGGTCGTTCTGCCACGCGGGATCCAGCCGGGGTTTCACTGAGGGGAAGCCCTAAGATGGGCCGTTAGAGTGCACAGGTCGGGCCCCAGTCAACTGCCCGCCCCACCGACGAGACACCATGGCGACCATCCTCTACCTGACCCAGATCCAGCTTGACTTCGGCGCAGTGCAACTGCTGACAGCCGAATGTCAGCGCATCGGCATCCAGCGCCCACTGATCGTGACCGACGCCGGCGTGAAGGCCGCAGGGGTGCTGCAGCGCGCCCTCGACGCCCTGACCGACCTGCCCGTGACGGTGTTCGACCAGACGCCCCCCAACCCCACCGAAGCCTCAGTGCGCGCCGCCCACGAGGTGTGGAAGACGGCGGGTTGTGACGGCCTGATTGCGGTGGGCGGTGGCTCCAGCATCGACCTGGCCAAGGGCCTGGCCATCATGGCCACCCACGAGGGGCCCTTGACCACCTACGCCACGATCGAAGGCGGCTCGCCCCGCATCACCGACCGCGCCGCCCCCCTGATCGCGGTGCCCACCACGGCAGGCACCGGTTCGGAAGTGGCGCGTGGCGCCATCATCATCGTCGACGACGGCCGCAAGCTGGGTTTCCACTCGTGGAACCTGATGCCCAAGGCCGCCATCTGCGACCCGGAACTCACGCTGGGCCTGCCCCCTGCCCTCACAGCCGCCACCGGCATGGACGCCATCGCCCATTGCATGGAAACCTTCATGGCGCCGGCCTTCAACCCGCCGGCCGACGGCATCGCGCTCGACGGCCTGGAGCGCGCCTGGGCCCACATCGAGCGCGCCACCCGGGATGGCGCCGACCGCGAAGCCCGCATGAACATGATGAGCGCCTCGATGCAGGGCGCCATGGCCTTCCAGAAGGGCCTGGGCGCCGTGCACAGCCTGAGCCACAGCCTGGGCGGCGTGAACCCCAAGCTGCACCACGGCACCCTGAACGCCATGTTCCTGCCGGCCGTGATCCGTTTCAATGCCGAGGCCGAAAGCATGAAGAAGGATCGCCGCCTGGCGCGCATGGCCCATGCCATGGGTCTGGCCTCGGCCAACGACATCCCCGAAGCCATCCGCGACATGAACGCTCGCCTCGGCCTGCCCAAGGGCCTGGCCGAGCTGGGCGTGCAGCGCGAATGGTTTGAACGCGTGGTGACCGGCGCCCTGGCCGACCATTGCCACAAGACCAACCCACGCATCGCCACGGCGCAGGACTACCGCGAACTGCTCGAGCAGTCGATGTGAGCCTGCTGCGGCACTGTCCTTGAAGACCCCTCTCTGGCTGCGCCCGTTCACTTCGCGCCCCTACCCGCCCCGCGAGGCGGTGGGGGTGCTGTGGCGCAACCTGGTCGGGCCCAGCTTTGCCAACCCCACCGGGCTGGCCTGGGGGCCGCAGCACCTGGCGCTCAATGACATCACGCCCGCCCTGACCCTGGGTTTTGGCGGTGACGTGATGTCGATGTTCGACAAGCCGCTGGTGGTGGACGAGGCCGTGCAGGCGTTCTTCGCCGCCTGCGACCACGTGGTGCTGAACTTCGAAGGCGTGATCACCGACGCGCCACAGATCGCACCCGACCAGAAGCACACGCCGCGCATCCTGGACGATGTGCAGGCGCTGGCCCCGGCCGAGCGTCTGGTGCTGTCATTGGCCAACAACCACATGGGCGATTACGGCGAAGCCGCTTGCCAGGCCTGCATGGCGCTGTTGTCGCAACGGGGCTTTCGCCACTTCGGCGTGCGCAGCAGCCCCATCCACGACCTGCACCCCATGGTGCGGCTCATCACGGGCACGGAGTGGAGCAACCGAGAAGGCCGTCACCTGGCCTGGCTGACCGAACCGGGCCCGCTGGTGAAGCCCGGCGCCCTGAACATCGCCTTTCCGCACTGGGGCTACGAGCTCGAGGCCTATCCGCGAGCCTCGCTGGTCGAGCGCGCTTCGCAGTGGCTGGACGCGGTGGACGCCATCGTGGCCCACCACAGCCACATGCCCCAACCCTTGCAGGTGGTCGCGCCCTCGGCTGGCTCGCCGGGTGTGAAGAAGCTGGTGGCTTATTCACTGGGTGACCTGTGCTTCGGCCTGGCCAGCGACCGGCCCTTCTTCTGGCCCTACCAGTGGGGCAGCGTCTTGCGCATGACGGTCGGCCCGCTGAAAGCCCAGCCTGAGCGCTGGGCCATCGGCACCGCCGACTGGCGCTTCGTGCATTGCGGCCCCTCGGCAGATGGGCAGGCGCAGCGCCTGAGCCTGCACGATCGGTGCGCGCTGACCTCGCTGACGCCCCTCAAGCCTCGGCGGGCCTGGGCTGCACGCGCGTGACCATGACCTGATCGATCTTGTGGGCGTCCACGTCCATCACTTCGAAGCGGTAACCGCCCCACTCCACCGCGTCGGTGCGGCGGGGCACCCGGCGCAAACTCACCATGAGGAAGCCGGCCAGGGTCTCGTATTCGGTGGAATCGGGCAAGTCGTCGAGGCTGAGGGCGCGCAGCACATCGGGAATGGGCGTCATGCCGTCGATCAGCCAGGAATCGGCATCACGCTGCACGATCTGCTCTTCATCGAGCGGCGAAACCAGTTGCCCCATCACGGTGTTCATCACGTCGTTGATGGTGATGATGCCCACTACCAGCCCGTACTCGTTCACGATGACGGCAAAGTCTTCATGGGCCTGCCGGAACTGGGCCAGCACCTCCGACAGGGTGAGCCGGTCGGGCACCATCAGCACCTTCTGCACCAGGCCCTCGGCTTTCAGCGAGATGGGCTCGTTGTTGAGCAGGCGGCGCAGCAGGTTCTTCGAGTCGACATAGCCCAGCACATGGTCGATGCTGCCCTCGCAGACCAGGTAAGTAGAGTGCGGGTACTGGTCGATGCGGGCACGGATGAGCACCTCGCTGTCGTCGATCAGGAAGTGCACCACGTGGTCGCGTGCGGTCATGGACGACGTCACCACCCGGGTGTCCAGTTCGATCACGTTTTCGATCACTTCGTGCTCGGGGCGGGCCAGCACGCCGGCATCGGCCCCGGCCTGGGCCATGGCCAGGATGTCGTCGGGTGTGACGCGGTCGTCACGGCGCTCAGGCAGGCCCAGCACGGTGCAGAGCAGGTCGGTGATGCGCTTGAACAGCCACACCACGGGCTTGAACACCGTGGCCAGGTAGCGCATGGGCCCTACCACGTACAGGGCCACGCGCTCGGGGGCGGTCATGCCCACGCGCTTGGGCAGCAGGTCAGACAGCAGGATGAACACGCTGGTGACCATCAGGAAAGAGACCACCCCGGCCACGGTGCGGGCCGTGTCGGGCGGCAGCTGCAGCCAGGTCATGAGCTCGGACACGGCGGGAGCAAAAGCATCTTCACCCACCAGGCCGGCCAGGATGGCCACGGTGTTTTGCCCGATCTGGATGACGGTGAAGAAGTCACCGGGTTCGTCTTGTACCTTGATGACTTCCTGGGCCCGGCGATCGCCCTGGTCGAGCAGCTGGCGCAGTTTCAGGCGGCGCGAAGCCGCGACCGACATCTCGGCCATGGAAAACAACGCACTGAGCGCCACCAGCAGCGCGATGATCAGCAGGCTGTCTGCGGAAGAAGGCATGCGTTTTAGTTTACAGGGGCTGAACCTCGTGTGCAGGGCAGCCGCGCAACAACCACTCGCGCCATTCGTCGGCCAGGCGTTCGGCTTCTGCCACGGCACGTTGCCAGTCGCGATGGCGCTGGGGTGTGCTCAGGCCGGTGAAATCGTTGCGGTCGGGCAGCTTGCCGTTCGGCAGCGTGGCCACCCAGGCCGGGTTGGGCGCCAGCACGATCAGGCGGCCGAGCGCTGGCGTGGGCCCGTGGCGCCACTTGACCATCTTGTCCAGCCAG
Organism: Aquabacterium lacunae; assembly: GCF_004310865.1. Taxonomy (GTDB): domain Bacteria; phylum Pseudomonadota; class Gammaproteobacteria; order Burkholderiales; family Burkholderiaceae_C; genus Aquabacterium; species Aquabacterium lacunae. The sequence goes on along the minus strand of NZ_SIXI01000006.1, from coordinate 174,127 downwards.
CCAGGAATCACCTGCCGCTGGAAATGCGGGTACAGGGCCAGGCCCTGCAGCTGCGAGTAGGGCCAGTGGAAGTGGTAATCGACCAGACCGCCGTCCCAGTGGGCGCCACGAGGCGCTCCCGGGATGTCGCACACCGGATCAAGCCAGAAGGGGATGGAGCACGACGCGCGCACGGCCTCGGTGAAGTTCTCGGGCGTGAGTGCTGTGCCTGCCGTGGGCAGGTCGTTCAGGCGCAGGGGCAAGGGCACGGTGGAAAACACCACGCGCTGCAGCCACTGGCCCACCCACTGCCGGCTCACGAAGTTGCCCAGTGTGAGCGCCGCAAAGCCCATGCGCGTGCCCCACGGCGCCCCCTGTTGCAGCCAGCGCATGCCACGTGAGGTGACCACATGCAGGTGCCAGCGTGGGTGGCTCAGCATGGCCGGCAGGTGTTCACCAAAGAACTCATGCAGGGCCTGCGCAAAGCCCTGGCTCACGGCCGTGGGCGTGGGGGCCTTGGCCCCCGGCTCGACCGGGTAGTCCTGGTGGATGTAGTCATGGGCCAGTCGCTCGAAGGCCTGCACGGGGTCGGGCATCAGGGCCGCGCCCATGCGCCAGGCCCCGATGGACGCGCCCACCAGGTGCACCTCGTGCTCGGCCGGGGCCTGGGGCAGCCAGCGCCCGAAGAGGTCACGGTCGAGGTGGCTGAGGATGAGGCCCTTGGGGCCACCGGCAGCGGCCGGGATCATCTGGATGTCGTGCGGCTGCAAGCCCTGCCGCTGGAGGTGCGCCAGGGCCTGGGCCCCGGCGTGGATGTGAAGCGCCTTCATAGGCGCCGCAGTATCAGCGTTTGCCTTGCAGTTTGGCAAATGCGGCGGCCATGGCCGACTGCCCTGCGGGTGCTTGTCCGGAACCCTGGGCACCGCCACGGCTGGGCATGCGTTCGTTGCGACCTGCGGGCTTGAAATTGTTGCCCCGCTCGGCCGATGCGGCCTTACCCGTGCTGGCGTCCAGCTTCATGGTCAGCGAGATGCGCTGGCGGGCCAGGTCAACCTCCAGCACCTTCACCTTGACGATGTCGCCGGTCTTGACCACCTCGCGGGCATCGCTGACGAACTTGTGGGCCAGCTGGCTCACGTGCACCAGGCCGTCCTGGTGCACGCCCAGATCGACAAAGGCACCGAACTGGGCCACGTTGCTCACGGTGCCTTCCAGCACCATGCCTTCTTTCAGGTCCTTGAGGTCTTCGACGCCCTCGTTGAAGCGGGCCACCTTGAAATCGGGGCGCGGGTCACGGCCGGGCTTTTCCAGCTCGGCGATGATGTCCTTGACCGTGATGACGCCGAACTTGTCGTCGGCGAACAGCTCGGGCTTGAGGCTGCGCAGCACGTCGCTCTTGCCGATCAGGTCAGTGATCTGCTTGCCGGTGTGGGCCAGCATCTTCTCGACCACGGGGTAGGTTTCGGGGTGCACGCCCGACACATCCAGCGGGTTGTCACCCCCACGGATGCGCAGGAAGCCAGCCGCCTGCTCGAAGGTCTTGGGCCCCAGGCCGGCCACATCCAGCAGCTGCTTGCGGCTGCGGAAGGCGCCGTTGGCATCGCGCCAGCGCACGATGCTGTTGGCCACCGCGGCGCTCAGGCCCGACACGCGCGACAGCAGCGGCGCCGAGGCGGTGTTGAGGTCCACGCCCACGCCGTTCACACAGTCTTCGACCACGGCATCGAGCGTGCGGGCCAGCTCGCTCTGGTTGACGTCGTGCTGGTACTGTCCCACGCCGATGCTCTTGGGGTCGATCTTCACCAGTTCAGCCAGCGGGTCTTGCAGGCGGCGCGCGATGGACACTGCACCCCGCAGGCTCACGTCCAGCTCGGGCAACTCCTTGCTGGCGAACTCGGAGGCCGAGTACACCGAGGCGCCAGCTTCACTGACCACGACCTTCTCGATGGGGGTGCCCGGCGCCATCTGCTGGATGCGCTTGATCAGGTCGCCGGCCAGCTTGTCGGTTTCGCGGCTGGCGGTGCCGTTGCCAATGGCGATCAGGTTCACGCCATGGGCAGCGCACAAGCGGCCCAGGGTGTGGATCGAGCCCTCCCAGTCTTTGCGGGGCTCGTGCGGGAACACAGTGTGGGTGTCCAGCACCTTGCCGGTGTCGCTCACCACAGCCACCTTCACGCCCGTGCGGATGCCCGGGTCCAGGCCCATGACCACGCGCTTGCCAGCCGGGGCGGCCAGCAGCAGGTCGCGCAGGTTTTCGGCGAACACCTTGATGGCGGTGGCTTCGGCCGATTCGCGCAGGCGGGTGAACAGGTCGCGCTCCAGGCTCAGGCTGAGCTTGACCTTCCAGGTCCATGCGATGGTCTTGCGGATCAGGTCGTCACTGGGGCGCTTCTTGTGGCTCCAGCCCAGGTGCACCGCGATGCGGCCTTCGGCCAGCGAGGGCTGGCCCGGCACGGGCTCTTCATCGAGCGCCAGCTTGGCGTCCAGGATTTCGAGTGTGCGGCCGCGGAACACGGCCAGTGCGCGGTGCGAAGGCACGCGGCCGATGGGCTCGTCGTAGTCGAAGTAATCACGGAACTTGGCCACGTCGGGGTTGTGCTCGTCCTTGCCATCCATCAGCTTGGACTTGAACAGGCCCTCCTGCCACAGCCAGTCGCGCATCTTGCCCAACAGGGACGGGTCTTCGGCCCAGCGTTCGGACAACAAATCGCGAACGCCATCCAGCACGGCGAAGGTGTCGGCAAAGCCGCCTTCGGCATGGATGAAGCCTGTGGCTTCGGCCTGCGGGTCGAGGCTGGGGTCGGCGAACAGCTTGTCGGCCAGGGGCTCCAGGCCAGCCTCGCGGGCGATCATGCCCTTGGTGCGGCGCTTGGGCTTGTAGGGCAGGTACAGGTCTTCCAGTTCCTGCTTGGTGGGCACCACCTCGATGGCGGCACGCAACTCGGGCGTGAGCTTGCCCTGCTCGTCGATGCTCTTGAGCACGGCGGCGCGGCGGTCTTCCAGCTCGCGCAGGTAGGCCAGGCGGGCCTCCAGCTCGCGCAGTTGGGTGTCGTCCAGGCCGTCGGTGGCCTCTTTGCGGTAGCGGGCGATGAAGGGCACGGTGGCGCCCCCATCGAGCAGCTGCACGGCTGCATTCACTTGAGCGGGGCGGACCTTCAGTTCGGCCGCCAGTTGCATCAGGATCTTGTCCAAAGCGTGGCCCTGTCTCGGTTGGGGTGAGGCTGAGGCGGCGCAGTTTGCCACAGGCATGGGGGCGACAGCCCAGGGCCTTTGAGCGACAATGGTGGGTTCACGTTCTGATCTGCGCCTTCGCCCCTTGGGTGGTGCGCCTTTTCACCCACCATGGCCTTCATTCCCTACGCCCTTCCCAAAGCGGTCCTGTTCAACATGGACCCGGAAGCCGCCCACGAACTGACCATGAACGCGCTGGCCGCGTTCCAGAACACGCCCCTGGCCTGCCTGTGGGCCGCCAACCGCGTGGACGACCCGGTGGAGGTGGCGGGCCTGAAGTTCGCGAACCGCATCGGCATGGCCGCGGGGCTGGACAAGAACGGTCGCGTGATCGACGGCCTGGGGGCCATGGGCTTTGGCTTCGTGGAAGTGGGCACCGTGACGCCCAAGGCGCAACCGGGCAACCCCAAGCCGCGCATGTTCCGCCTGCCGCAGGCCGACGCCCTGATCAACCGCCTGGGCTTCAACAACGAAGGCCTCGACAGCTTCCTGGCCAACGTCAAGCGCGCGCGCTTTCGCCAGAACGGCGGCATCCTGGGCCTGAACATCGGCAAGAACGCCGCCACGCCCATCGAGAACGCGGTGGACGACTACCTGATCTGCCTGGATGGCGTGTTCCCCCATGCCGACTACATCACGGTCAACATCTCCAGCCCGAACACCAAGAACCTGCGCGCCCTGCAAAGCGACGAGGCCCTGGACGACCTGCTGGGCCGCCTGCAAGAGCGCCGGCAGCAGCTGATCCAGCAACACGGCCGCACCGTGCCCATGTTCGTGAAGATCGCCCCCGACCTGGACGAAACCCAGGTGGGCGTGATCGCGGCCACGCTGCAGAAAAACGGCATCGACGGCGTGATCGCCACCAACACCACCATCTCGCGCGAGGCTGTCAAGGGCATGCCCCATGCCGAGGAAATGGGCGGCCTGAGCGGCAAGCCCGTGTTCGAGGCCAGCAACCAGGTGATCCGCCAGCTGCGTGCGGCCCTGGGACCTCGCTATCCCATCATCGGGGTGGGTGGCGTGATGAGCGGTGCCGATGCCCGCGCCAAGCGCGACGCCGGTGCCGACCTGGTGCAGATCTACACGGGCCTGATCTACCGGGGCCCGGGCCTGGTCACCGATTGCGCTCGCGCACTTCGCGGCTGAAACGCGGCTGAAGCGCGGCCGCACGGGGCTCGTGCCGCGCCCAATGGTCAACCTCGGGCCACAGCGGGCTCCGCCGAACGCGATGCACTTCGGGCTGGCATGACCCCGGCCTTCCAGGCGGGCTCTACCCGCTCCACGGCCCGGTTCAGGGCATCCAGCACCTCCTGCTGCGTCACAGCGGCGGGGCGCGCGTACCGTCCCAGGATGTGTTGCAGCAAGGCCGCCTGGCGCTGATGGGGTTGACCGATCAGCAGACACAGCTCATTGGCCAGTGAGGCGGTCACGCGCAGCCAGTCGTCCGGGTTTTCCGGTCTGCGGGGCGCGTTGCTCAGGCCGATGGGTCGCGCAGCCTGCACCAGCGCATCTGACAGCCCCCAGTAGTTCATGACGGCGGTGGTCAGTTCATCAGGGTGAATGCCCAGAACCGCCCCCACGGCCGCTTCGAACGCCATGCCCGGTGTGGGTTTGCCGCCCTCTTCCGCGGGCGGGCCGGGCTGCATCAGCTTGAGGATCTGCGCGGCTTCGTCCGGGAAGTGGTAGTAGATCAGCAACTTGCCCAGGCGCTGGGCCATGGCAGCCAGCAGCACCTCTTCGTCGCCCACATTGAAGGGGCGCAGCCAGCGGGCCGTGATGCCGCCAATGCAGCACATCTTCAATTCGTCCGACAAGGTCTTGAGCGATTGCGCGCTGGTGGTCGCACCCTGCAGGCTGACTTGTGCGCCCAGCGCACCGGGCCAGGCGCGCACACCCGCACACAGCTTGCGCACGCCTTGCTGCCCCAGCAGTGTCAGGCCGCGGCTGAGGCTGGTGATCGACTCTTCCGTGCGCCCGGCGCGCTGGCGCAGGTGGTTGATCACGCGCAGCACCTCCCAGCACACGGCGGGGTCCAGCACCAGCCGGTCCACGATGTCGTCGACACGCAAGGTTTCGCTCACCAGCACCTGCTGCAGGGGCTGAAGGTCCTCATCGCGGCTGGGCAAGTGCCCCACGCTTTGCAGGCGGTCCATCAACAGGGCCAGAGGGCCATTGCTTTCCTGGCTGTGCGCCTTCAGCCAGCCTTGCAGGGCCGACAGCAGGGTGCGCGCTTTCAGGTAACGCTGACGCTGCTGGCGATCGGTTGCCCGGTTCACGATGGCACGCAGAGTGTCTGGCACGGGCTGGGCCAGAGTGAACGGCAGGCGAACAATCTCCAGTCCGACCCGGCTGGCCGCGTGGCCCAGGTCACCATCGTCGAGCGCAGGGTGCCCGGCCAGCAGGCGGTGCAGCAGCAGGCCCACCATGAGCAGGTCGCGCTCTGACTGTTCGCGCTGCATCTGACGGCCGGGCAACGGTGGTGGCGACCCCGGCGGCGGTGCGGCAATGCCCGCCGACAGCCCGATCCAGCAGGCCTTGCCGCCGGCGTCGAACACCACGTTGTGCAGCGCCACATCGCGGTGGCTGACACCGGCCTCGTGGGCATACGCCAGGCCGTCCATGAGGTCGATGATGACCTGGACCGACTCGGTCACCGTGAGGTGACCTTGTCCGGGCTGCAAGCGTTCAGACAGGGTGAGCATGCCCTTGCGCTCGTGCACCACGAAGGGCCAGCCTTCGTGAACACCCATGTCCACGATCTCGATCAGGCGCGGGTGCTTCAGGCGGGAGGCCAACAGCAGGTCCTGGGTCCAGTTCTCGCGTTGGGTCGCATTGGCTGGCGCCACACGGGGCACACACAGCAGAACCTCCCCCTGCAAGGCGGTGTCGAAGGCCAGCCAGGTGTTGCTGGCTGCGCTCTTCCCGACGAGCTGGCGCAGCTCGAACCGCCCGAATCGTCGGGTGGAAGTGCCGGCACTGGAGGGAACTGCAGCCATGGGAGTGTCAGGGGATGTTCATGCACCTCCATTGCAAACCACTTGACACCCTCTGTAACAGATGAGGAGCCCCCCGAAGGGCGGTCATTTGTCACGATCAGGCGGCGCAAGGGGCTTCGCCCCCCTGATTCACAGGGTGATGAACTCCCCATTCCCGGCGATCAGGGCCATCTGAACTGGCGCATCGCCCACCAGGGTGGCCAGTGCCTCGCGGTAGGCCTCCAGCTGAGGGCGGTAGCGCTGCAGCCGCTCAGGCGATTCGCCCAGCTTGTAATCGAGCACCCACCAGGTGGGGCCGCTGGCACTGTCCTGACGCACCAGGCGGTCGATGCGCACCGGGCGCCCCTGGTGCCACAGCACCAACTCGTTGGCGGCCCAGCCCACCTGGGCCGGGTCCAACCAGCGGGCGGTGGTGGGGTGGTCCAGCACCCGGGCCACCGCCCGCTGGATGCGCTGCAGGTCGTCGTCGGTCAGCCGCATGGGCAAGGCCTCTTCCTGCACGACCGCGCGCCAGGCCTGGCGGGCCAGGGCCTCGCGGAAGGCCGGCGTACGGGCCGATACCGGGTGCGTGGTGATCATCTCCAGCACGCGATGCACCGCTTTGCCCAGGCGCGCACGGTCGGCATCCCCCAGCCCCCCCTCGCCCGACACGCTGGGCGCACTGGCCACCGAAGCCGACGGTGCATCGCCTGTGTCGGCGATGGCCCGCCGTGGCGGCAAGGCAGGCCAAAGAGGCAGCCTGTTGGGCTCGACCGCAGGAGCAAGCGCCGCAGGGGCAGAACCGTCGGCAGCCGTCGGGTGCCCGGGGCGCACACTGGCCAGCGCGGGCTGCGGCTGCCAGCGCCCCGCTTCTCCGACCTGCCCCACCAGTCCGGCCTGGGCCATGGTCTGCCACCAGCTGCCCTCGGGCTGGGCCCGGGCCGGTTGCGTGCGGCTGACCACCACCATCTCGCGGGCCCGGGTCAGGGCCACGTACAGGGCGTTGCACTCTTCGGAATCACGGGCGGCCTTTTCCTGCACCAGCCAGTCGGCCATGGACGCTGGCGGTCGGCCCTCACTGCTCAGGAAAGCGCAACGGCTGGGGGCCTGTTCGTCGGGTTCCCAGGCCACCATCAGGCCATAGGTCTGCGTGCGCGAGGCCTGGCCGTCGGTGTCCATCAGGAACACGACATCGGCCTCCAGGCCCTTGGCGCCATGGATGGTCAGCAGTTGCACCGCCTCCCGTGCGGCGGCGGGTGGGAGCGGTGCCTGCAGCTTGCGGAAATCACGCAGCCAGCGGTAGGGGGTGGCGTCGCGCCCTCCCCTCAGCATCAATGACTGCGCCAGCATGGCGTCCAGGTGCAGCATCGCCTGCCGAAACTGGGGTGGGCTGAGCTGGCTGGCCAGGGCCTCGCGCCACTGGCAGTCGTCCACGATGCGCTGCATCAGGTCGTGCGGCGGCAGCCAGCGCGCGTCACGTCGCCAGGCCCTGAGCAGCGACCAGGCACGCGCCAGGCGCGCCTGGAGCGGCGAGGCCAGCATGGGGGCCGCGTCATGCGCTTCGACTTCGGCCCGCAGGGCCTCCCACCATCGACCGCCCTCCGCAGGATGGCACTGTCGGGCGCGCTCAGCCAGGGCCAGCAGGCCGGCTTCACCGACGTCGAGCCCTGGGGTCTTGAGTGCGTGGGCCAGCGACAGGTCATGCACCGGGCTCACCACCGCCTGCAACACGGCCAGCAGATCGCGGGCTTCCGCCGTGTCCACCAGCAAGGTGTCGTTGGGTGCTGCATGGGCGATGCCGCGGGCCGCAAGGGCTTCGGCCGCCAACAGCAGGCTCTGGCGCTTGCGCGCCAGCACGAAGATGTCCTGAGGCTGCCGCCCCTGGACCACCAGTTCGGCAATGGCGTCGGCCACATGCGCCGCCTCGCGGGCCCGCAAGACCTCTTCGGGCTCGTGCCTGGGCTGGGTCAGGCTGTCGCGCCATCCGTCCACGCCATGGGCCCGAGCGGCTGCACGCTCATCCTTGGTGGGGCGCATGACATCGGGCAACACGCGCCACTGGGCCTGAAGAGCCGAAGCCGTGGTGTGCGGTCGAAACCCGGCGAAGCGCCCAGCATCGGCCAATGGCTGCATGCTGCGGTTCAGGGCGTCGATCAGCCCCTGCGCATTGCGGCGGGTGTGGTCACAGGCCAGGATGGCGCCACCCAGGGTTTCCTGCACGAAGGCCTTGGCCGCCTGGAACACCCGCGGCTCGGCCCGACGGAATCGGTAGATCGATTGCTTGGGGTCGCCCACGATGAACACCTGGATGCGCCCGCCGCCACCCGCCCCACCGTAGGACGACAGCCATTCGCGAAGGGCCCGCCATTGAAGTGGGCTGGTGTCCTGGAACTCGTCCATCAGCACATGCCGCAGTTGCTGGTCCAGACGCTGCTGCACCCAGGCCGAGAGGCTTTCATCGCGCAGCAGGTGGTCGGCCCCGCGCTCCAGATCGACCATGTCGATGTAGCCGCCTTCCTGCTTGAAGCGGGCGTAGGTGTCGAACAACGAACGCGCCAGCGCCACCATGCGCTGGTGCCGCAGACACGATTCGTTCTGGCGCTGCGCTTCCACGATGCTGCACAGCCAATCCTGCAAGGGCGACAACAGGGCCAGCACCTCGGGCTTTTTGGTGATGTTGCGGCGAGGTGTGCCGTCTTCTTTCAGCAGCGCACGGCACAAGCCCTCGAAACGGCGAGGGGCATCGGTCTCCTGCAAGGCATCGATCAGGGTGCTGGCTGCTTCGGGCGCCAAGGTGCCCCCCAGCGCACCCAAGGTGCGGGCCAGCGCCTGCACCTCGGCTTCACGCGCAGGTTGCAGCACCGAGGCCACCGGGTCAGGCACACCCGCCCACTCGGGCAGGGCCTCATCGGCCGGGGGCACGCTGCCCCACAGGGTGCCCGCCTCATCGGCCAGCTGGATTTCCAGCCGCTGGGCCAAGGCCGCCTGCAGCCAGGCCTCCAGGTTGAAACGCCCCACATCGGCCACCAGTGCCATGAACACGGGGCGCACCTCATCATCGTGCTGAAGATCGCGCAGCCAGCGGCTCCAGATGCGGGGCCAGGGGTCTTCCTCTTCTTCGGTCAGCAGCTTGAGTTGCGGCGGCAGGCCCAGCGCCGACAAGGTGTCCAGGGGGGCCGCCCGCAACAGCTTCGAGAACCAGCCGTGGATGGTGCTGACCTGCACCTGCTCACCCGACGCCAGCAGCCGCCGGTACAAGGGCGCCAGGCCCGGGGCCAGGGCCTCGGCCTGTGCCGCAGACAAGCCTCGAAGCGCCAGTTCACGAACCTGCGCTTCGTGGGACAGGCTGGCCAATTCGCGCAGCAGGCTTTGCAGCCGCTCACGCATTTCGCCGGCGGCCTTGCGCGTGAAGGTGATGGCCAGCACCTGCGACGGCTCGGCCCCCTCCAGCAAAGCCCGCACGATGCGCGACACCAGCATCCAGGTCTTGCCTGCGCCGGCACAGGCCTCGATCACCACGGGCACCGAGGGGTTGCAAGCCCAGCGGTAGAACTCGGCATCGGGCACGCGAGCGCCATTGACGAGGTAGGCGTAGCCTGCTTGTTCTGCGGCGCTCATGCCTGCACCTCCGGGCGGTGGGGCGCATGGTCCTTGCGACACAGCCCGCGCACCTCGCAGTACCCACACACGCTGCCCTCGCCCAAGGCCCACAGCGGGTGACCATCGCGCAGGCGCTGCATGTCCTGCACGACACCCTGCGCCAGTTGCCCGGCCGTGTCCTGCACCTCGGGGTGCAGCACGGCCGTGCAAGCCTGATCGTGCACGCGCAGGTACATGGCCTGCACGGTGGCATTGGGTTCCTCAGGAGGCTCTTTACCCTGGTCGGCTGCCAGCAAGGCGTAAACCGCCAGTTGCGTGTCTTCCAGGGGCTGCGCCACCCGTGCCTTCAGGCCAGACAGCGAGCCCGTCTTGTAGTCCATCACCAGGTGCTCCACACCGTCTGCACTGCGCCGCCGGTCGATTCGGTCCAGTCGCCCTCTGATCCGGATGCTGTCGCCGCGGTCCAGCGGCAACACCACCTCGCGGTCGGTCTCCGTGGCCTCGACACACCACCCCTCGGCCTCATGCCCGCGCAGCCAGTGCACATAGTGCTGAGCCATGCGCGTGATCGTGGCCTGATGCGGCAAGAACCACGCCCCAGCCTCGCCCTGAACCAGGCCCATCTGCTGCGCCACCTCAGCGGCCACGGTCAGCCAACGCTGCACATCGTGCTGCGGATCGCTGGGCGCGGCCTCTGCAGGGCGCCCCTCATGGAAACGCTGCAACACGGCATGCAGCCAGGTGCCGAGGTCTTGTGCACCGAGCCCCTCTTCGATCTCGTCGAGCGACTGCAGGCCCAGCACGCTCAAGGCGTGGAACCGATAGGGGCACTGCCTGAGCCGGTCGTACGAGGTGGCCGACAGTTCGGTGGGCATCAGGGGCGGCGCACTGGCTGACCGCGGGGGTTGCGCCCACTCAGCGCCAGTCAGGCGCGGTGCCACCGGGGCGGGTGCCTGCCAGGCCCAATCGCTGTGAGGCATGTCCGCCGGCATGGCAGGCCAGCCCACATCGGTCAGGGGAGCGCCCACGGCCAGGCTCCATCGGGTGAGCCAGGGGCTGAGCCCGACGGGCTCGCCATCGCGCTGGTGGCGGGCCAAGGCCACCAGGTGCGGCGTGGTGGCCAACACGGCAAAGGCCTCCCATTGGGCCTCCTGCTGTCCGGCTGCATGCCCCAGCCCCAGGGCCTGCGCATGCACCGGACTGAGCCAGCCATCGGTGCCGCGGGCCCCGAGCATGCCGTCGTCGGCCCCGGGCAGCACCACACCCGCCCAGGGGCGCAACACCGCCCGGCTCAACGGCGTGATCACCACGTCCACATCGGGTGAGGCCTGGCGTGGCCGGAAGGTCTGCGCCTCCAGCGTGCCATCCACCCAGCGTGCCAGCTCGCGCAGGCCCACATGGTGGGTGGCCGCCAGGCGTTCCCATGTGGGCTGGGTGTCGTCGGGCAACGCGTCGTCCAGCGGCAAGCGCAGGGCTGCGATGACGGCCTTTCCGGCCTCATCGTCCAGCAAGGCCGCCCACGCACCGCAGGCCAGCAACGATTGCTTCAACGCGGTCAACGCTTCGTGCAAGGGCACACGCGCCAGCCCCTTCAAGGGCGCCAGCACCTGTTGCGCCCAGTCCAGAACCGCCTGCATGGCCGCCTGGCCTTCCACCTCCGGCAATGCACGCCAGGGCTGCAAGGCGCCCAGGCGACGCCAGCGCCGCTCCAGCGCCCCCACGGCACCGGCGCCGCCGGGCACGGTCAGCCAGGCACTGCTCAGCCAGTCCAGCACGTCATCGGTGCTGGCACGTGGGTGTGCAGCCCCCAGCAGGCGCGTCACCACCGATGCCGCACGCGTGGTCGACAAGGTCCAGCCACTTTCGTCAGCAAAATGAAGCTGGCCTGCCTTTTCAAGTGGGGCCAGCAGAGCCCGAACCCGGCGCGTGACGATGCGGTCGGTGGCCACCAGCGCCACAGGCCGTGCGTCGCCTCGCTGGCGCGACTGGGCCACCAGGGCCTGCACCTGCCAGGCCGTCAGGCGCGCTTCCTCTTCGCCGTCACCTGCCTGAACCAGCCAGGGCCTGGGCATCGTGTGTGCGCCAGGGGTGGCCACGGTGGCCTGCACCCACGCTGCAGGCACCTCGTGCCCGTGAGCCACCGACAGCACGCGCACCATCAGCGACGACTCGCTGCCCGGCTGCACACGCGCGCCAGCCGTCACGGCCAGCCACGCCGAGGGGCGGTGTTCGAACAGTGGCTGCCTGCGTGCTGCCAGCGCCGGCAAGGCCTCGATGGCCCAAGACAAAGCCATGGCTGTGAGCACCTTTTCGCGCGCGCGCGGGTCAGGAATGTCAGCGTGCTGCCAGGGGCTCAGCGCCTCACTCAGCCAGGCCTCCATGGCCGCGACCATGGCCTGTTGGCCTGTGCTGTCCAGCGCCAGCGCGGCCTGCAACCAGCGGTGGGCCACATCCAGCATGCGCTGCACACCGAAATCGAAACCGTCGGGGTCTCGACGCGCCCAGTCTCGGCCCGCAGGCTCGGCGCGCAGGCGTTGAGCGACCCACAGCGCATCAAGGCAAGGATCCAGCGTGAGCGTTGTGCCGGCGCCACTTTCTGTTTCATGTTGCGGGAGCCTGTCCAGCAGCGTGCCGACGGTCTCGAAGCGCGGGGCCCAGCCTCCTACCGCCTCGGCCCAGGCACGACGTGCCACGTTCAGCAGCGCGATCTGGGGCAACAGCACCACCGCATCGGCCACCGTGACCTGGCGAGAGGCCAGCCATGCAGCCATCTGCCGTGCCAAGGCCTGCCAGGCAACTTCTGCGGGCTGCCCGGGGCTCCACGGCCAGGACAACACCGGCAGATCGGCCAGCCCAGCCAAGCCTGCACTGGGGGCGGGATCCGGCCCTTCAAGGCCCTGTTCTTTGTCTGTCGCTATGTCCGTCATTGAGAAATCATGCGGTGGAATCGGCAGTTGCCCCAAGGTTGTGTGTCAGAATTTCCCAAAACAGGCTTCGGCCTGCCGTCCCCAAGGATAGTGTCATGAGCAACGAACTGATCAAACACGTGACCGACGCGTCTTTCGACGCCGATGTGCTGCAATCCGGCCAGCCTGTGCTGGTCGACTATTGGGCCGAATGGTGCGGCCCCTGCAAGATGATTGCCCCCATCCTCGACGAAGTGGCCGTGGCCTACAACGGCAAGGTCACCGTCGCCAAGATGAACGTCGATCAGAACCGCGAAGTGCCGGCCAAGTTCGGCATCCGTGGCATCCCCACGCTGATGATCTTCAAGGGTGGCCAGCTGGCCGCCACCAAGGTCGGCGCCCTGTCCAAGGCCCAGCTGACCGCCTTCATCGACGCCAACGTCTGATCTGGTGCGTTTGAAACACGGGCACTGCCAAGTGCCCGTATAATGCAAGCGCTGGCTCAGGTCAGCCTTGCTGTGATGGCTGTCAGTCTGCGCAGCACGAAGCCCGAGGCATCCTGCCCGGTCTTTATCGATCCCCCCTCTGATCCGAAGCCCCATGGCGCTGCCCGGCGTGTCCGGTCTGCCCTGGTTCCGATCCCGGCCTGACACAGGCCTTTCCCCGTCTCAACGCAGCCTCTTCATGCATTCGTGCCTGACGAGTCGGTTTTGCCCAGGGTCCCACACATGCATCTTTCCGAACTGAAGGCACTTCACATCTCCAAACTGGTCGAGATGGCTGAAGGCCTGGAAATCGAGAACGTCTCCCGCATGCGCAAGCAGGAGTTGATGTTCGCGATCATGAAAAAGCGCGCCAAGGCTGGCGAGCAGGTCTTCGGCGACGGTGTCCTCGAAGTGCTGCCCGACGGCTTCGGCTTCCTGCGCGCGCTCGACACCAGCTTCCTGGCCAGCACCGACGACATCTACCTGTCGCCCAGCCAGGTGCGCCGCTTCAACCTGCACACCGGCGACATGATCGAAGGCGAAGTGCGCGTGCCCAAAGATGGCGAGCGCTACTTCGCACTGGTCAAGGTCGACCGCGTGAACGGCCTGACGCCCGAGGTGAACAAGAACAAGATCATGTTCGAGAACCTCACGCCGTTGTTCCCCGAGGAAGCCTTCAAGCTCGAACGCGACCTGCCCAAGGGCAACGACGACAACATCACCAGCCGCATCATCGACCTGATCGCGCCCATCGGCAAAGGTCAGCGCGCCCTGCTGGTCGCCCCGCCCAAGAGCGGCAAGACCGTGATGATGAAGAACCTGGCGCACGCCCTGGTGGCCAACCACCCCGACGTGCACCTGATCGTGCTGCTGGTCGACGAGCGCCCTGAAGAAGTGACCGAAATGCAGCGCACCGTGCGCGGCGAGGTCATCAGCTCCACCTTTGACGAGCCCGCCCAGCGCCACGTGCAGGTCGCCGAAATGGTGATCGAGCGCGCCAAGCGCCTGGTCGAACTCAAGAAGGACGTGGTCATCCTGCTGGATTCGATCACCCGCCTGGCCCGCGCTTACAACAACGTGCTGCCCAGCTCGGGCAAGGTGCTGTCGGGTGGCGTGGACTCCAACGCCCTGCAGCGCCCCAAGCGCTTCTTCGGCGCTGCCCGCAACATCGAAGAAGGCGGCTCGCTCACCATCATCGGCACCGCCCTGGTCGACACCGGCAGCCGCATGGACGAAGTGATCTACGAAGAGTTCAAGGGCACTGGCAACTGCGAAATCCACCTGGACCGTCGCATGGCCGAAAAGCGCGTGTACCCCTCGATCCTGATCAACAAGTCGGGCACCCGCCGCGAAGAGCTGCTGCTCAAGCCCGAGATCCTGCAAAAGAGCTGGATCCTGCGCAAGCTGCTGTACCCGATGGACGAGATCGACGCGATGGAGTTCGTGCTCGACAAGATGAAGTCCACCAAGAACAACCACGACTTCTTCGACATGATGCGTCGAGGCGGTTGAGGTCGGCCTCACGGTGGCACCGGTCGCGGCACAGCCTGGTGCGCGCTGCGGCCGGAGCCCTTGGCAAACCGCCAGGGCTCGCGCTATAATCCAAGGTTTTCCGGCTGTCGGAAAGTGCCTGGGCATGGGGCCCGGGTGGCTGCCGATGATGCAAACAGCAAAGGTCAAGAGAAATGAAAGAAGGCATTCACCCCAACTACCGCGACGTCCTGTTTGTGGACCTGTCGAACGGCTTCAAGTTCGTGACCCGCTCGTGCGTGGCCACCAAGGAAACTGGCAAGGCCGAAGACGGCCGTGAACTGCCTCTGTTCAAGCTGGAAACCTCGTCGGAATCGCACCCTTTCTACACGGGTCAGCAAAAGAGCGTGGACACCCTGGGTGGCCGCGTCGAAAAGTTCCGCAACAAGTTTGCCGCTTTCAAGAAGTAATTTCTCGAAAGTTCCGGTGCAACCTGGCTTGCACCGGTCTCGACAAAAGGCAGCTTCGGCTGCCTTTTTGTTTGCCGGCCACGAAGCCACCGCACACTGGCCGCCCACGCCCTCCGTCTGCCGCTGCATGGCCTATGCTGTGGGCCACACCCTCTCGCCATGAACCACCCTGCCCTCAACCCGGCCCTGGTCACTGAGAAAGCAGTCAAACGCCTGCCGCGCTGGGCCTTGCTGCTGCTGTGTGCCGCCTATGTGCTGCCCGGCGTCTTTGGCCGCGACCCCTGGAAGAACGCCGACATCGCGGCCTTCGGCCAGATGTGGTCACTCGCCCTGGGACAGGCCTCGTGGTGGGCACCGCATGTGGGGGGTGTGCCCCCAGCGGGTGGTGGCATCCTCCCTTATTGGCTGGGCGGCGGCTTCATCGCCGCGCTGAACCCCTGGGTCGACCCTGCCCTGGCGGCCCGCTTGCCGTTCGCCGCCCTCCTGGCCGCCGTGCTGGCCTTGACCTGGTACACCACTTACCACTTGGCTCGTACCGACGCGGCTCAGCCCCTGCCGCTGGCCTTTGGCGGCGAAGCGCCGGCCCCGGCGTATGCCCGCGCGATGGCCGACGGTGCCTTGCTGGCCCTGATCGCATCCTTGGGGCTGCTGCAACTGGGGCATGAAACCACGCCAGAGATGCTGCAAATCACAGGCAGCGCCTTGTTCCTGTACGGGCTGGCCGCTGCCCCTTTCAGGCCCGTCAAGGCGCGGGTGGCCACGGTGACCAGCCTCCTGGTGCTGGCCACCAGTGGCAGCCCCACCGTGGCGGTGTGGCTCACAGCCATCGGCACTGTCGTGGGCTGGCGCTCGCATGAGCCGGTCATGCGTCAGCACGTGCGCTGGGTTTTGGTGGGAGGGGCACTGGCGGCTCTGGCAGCCACCACCCTCACCCTTGCTGGCCTGTCAGGCTGGCATTGGCAGCTGGGGGCTGCACGCAGCCCCACGTCGGTGCTGCGCCTGATGCTGTGGTTCACCTGGCCCACCTTGCCGCTGGCACTGTGGGCGCTGTGGTCGTGGCGCCGCCAGAGTCTGCGCAGGCACATCGCCGTGCCGATGCTGTCGGCTGCGCTGGGTCTGGGCATCAGCCTCGCCATGGGTGGGCAGGACAAGGCACTTCTGCACGCACTGCCTCCACTGGCGGTGCTGGCAGCTTTCTCGCTGCCAACCCTCAAGCGGGGCTTCACCTCGGCCATCGACTGGTTTTCGGTGTTCTTCTTCACCCTGGCTGCGGCACTGATCTGGCTGGGCTATGTGGCGCTCCACACCGGCTGGCCGCGCCGCACCGCCGCTCGCTTTGATGCACTGGTTCCCGGACAGGTGCCCGAATTCGGCTGGGCCCCGCTGCTGGTGGCCGTGGCGGCCAGCGTGGCATGGCTGGCCGTGGTGCGATGGCGGACGGCACGCCACCAGACGGCCTTGTGGAAAAGCATGGTGCTGCCCGCCGGAGGAGTCGCTTTGGGTTGGCTGCTGCTGATGACGCTGTGGTTGCCACTGCTCGATCAGGCCCGCAGTTACCGGCTGGTCCTCGACCGACTGGCACCCCACCTGCAAGCAGACACCTGCGTCCTGGCACCTGGCGCCAGCGCAGGCATGCTGACGGCGCTGGAGTACTTCGCGGGCAAGGAAGTGGACGGTCGCCACCGCCCCTTGCACAGCGTGCACAGTGCCAACCAGGACCTGGGCTGCGGCCTGCTGGTGTTGCCCCTGAATGCACGTCAGACCACACCCGAGGTGCCAGGCTGGGTGTTCCTGGCCCGCGAGCGTCAGCGCACACGCAACTCGGAGACCGTGGCCGTGTACGAGGCTGTGCGCTGAATCACACGGTGCGCTCGGCCGCGCGCACACGCACGCGGGCCGCGGGCACCACGAGGGTGAAGGTCGAGCCCTTGCCCTTCTCGCTTGTCACGCGCAGGTCGCCACCATGCCGCTGGATCACGTGCTTGACGATGGACAACCCAAGCCCCGTGCCACCGGTTTCCCTGGAACGGCTGCCATCGACCCGATAAAAACGCTCGGTGAGACGGGGAAGGTGCTCGGCATCGATGCCGATGCCCTGGTCCATGACCGCAAACTCGGCGCCGCCTTCCGGCAGCAAACGCCAGCGAACGTCAATGGCAGAACCCTCAGGGGTGTAGCGCACGGCGTTGCTCACCAGGTTGCCCATGGCGCTCAGCCATTCGCTTTCCACGCCCGCGAGCTCCACATCGGCAGAGCCTTCATCCAACACAAAGCGCAGAGGGTGGCGCCCCTTGGACAAGCCTCGCGCATCGTTCTCGAGACGCGAGAATAGATCGGCCACCACCATCCAGGTGTTCGCTGTGGGGTGCGGGCTGCCCTCGATGGTGGCCAGCGTCAACAGGTCAGACACCAGCACCTGCATGCGCTCGGTCTGCTGGTTCATCAGGTCCAGCACCCGCTTGCGCTCAACCTCGGTCAGCGGCAGGTTGTTCATGGTTTCGATGAATCCATGCAACACCGTCAGGGGTGTACGAATCTCATGCGACACATTGGCCACGAAATCACGGCGCATGGCCTCGGCACGGTCTCGCTCGGTGATGTCCTGCGACAACACCAGGCGCAAGCCATCACCGTAGGGGCGCACGACGACCGACAAGCGCCCCTGCCCTCCCCGGGGCATGGGCAGGTGCACGGGGTCACGGTAATCGCCTGCAGCCAGGTACTGCACGAAGGCCGGCACACGGATCAGGTTGGTCACCCGCTGGGCCAGGTCCCGCTGGGGGTCGAGGCCAAAATGGTCGGCTGCCACCGAACTGATCCAGGTGATGTGTTCAGTGGCATCGAGCAGCATCACGCCATTGGGCGAGGCTTCAATGCCCGACAGGAACTGGTTCAGGCGCAGTCGCTCGTGCTCGATTTCGCGGTCTTTCAAGCGCAGCACGCGGTAAACCCGGTGCGCGACCTCACCCCACAAGCCAGGCAGCGGGGGGGCATCGATCTCGGGTGCGCGAAGCCAGTCCAGCAACGCATACCCTTTCAGCGTGTCGACGACCGACAGCGCCAGCACCGACCCCGCAGCCAAGGCCACGCTGATGGTGGTGGGGTAACCCATGCGGGAGCCCAGCCACCACCCGACGGCGCCGCCAGCCGCGCCGGTGGCCACCCGCGCGGACACGCGCGACAACAGCCACGAATTGCTCGTTTCCAAGAATGAACCTCTCAGCGAAGAACGCTTGATTCAGGCATGCAGGTGGGCCTTCTCAGGCCGCGGCATTGACCACCTGCTGGGTGAAACGATAACCGGCGCCGCGCACGGTTTCGATCATCTGCGAGCGGTTCACCGGAGCCAGAGCTTCGCGCAGGCGCTTGACGTGCACGTCCACCGTGCGCTCTTCGATGAACACATGGTCGCCCCACACACGGTCGAGCAACTGGGCCCGGCTGTGCACGCGCTCCGGGTGGGTCATGAAGAAATGCAGCAGCTTGAATTCGGTCGGGCCGATCTTCACGTCTTGCTCCAGACAGCTGACACGGCGGGTGCCTGGGTCCAGGCGCAAGCCGTTGATCTCGACCGCCGAATCCAGGGCCTGCGGGGCCTTGCGGCGCAACACCGCACGCACGCGCGCCATCAACTCCTGCGTGGAAAATGGCTTGGTCAGGTAGTCGTCAGCGCCTGCATCCAGGCCCGCCACCTTGTCGGTTTCCTCGGCGCGAGCCGTCAACATGATCACCGGCAGGTCCTTGGTGCGCTGGGCACCGCGCCAACGCTTGGCCAATGTCAGGCCAGAAGCGCCCGGCAACATCCAGTCCAGCAGCACCAGGTCAGGCAGCACTTTGTCGACTTCGGCTTGCGCGGAGTCACCGTCGTGCGCCACCGTCACCTCGAACCCGGCATGTCGCAGGTTCAGCGCGATCAGCTCGGCAATCGCGGCTTCATCTTCCACCACCAGCACTCGGCTCATGACGGACTCCTCACTCTGTGTTGCTTACTGGATGATGCTCGCCACGGCTTCCGGCGAGTTGTGGCGCACATCGGCACCCTTGACGATGTAGATCACCTGCTCGGCCAGGTTCTTGGCGTGGTCGCCCACACGCTCGATGGCCTTGGCCACGAACACCAGATCGATCGAAGCCGAGATGGTGCGGGGGTCTTCCATCATGTAGGTGATCAGCTTGCGCATCAGACCGTCGAACTCGGCGTCGATCTCGTTGTCGGCCTTGATCACTTCCAGGGCCAGGGCCACATCGAGCCGGGCGAAAGCGTCCAGGGCCTTGCGAAGCGAGGCGGTGGCCAGCGACGCCTCGAACGAGACATCACCCACGGGCAGGCGCAGGCGGCTGCTCACGCCCGTGTTGATCAGACGCTGCACGGTGCGGGCCACACGGGCGGCTTCGTCACCCACGCGTTCGAGGTTGCCAATGGTCTTGGAGATCGCGATCAGCAGACGCAGGTCACGGGCCGTGGGCTGACGACGCGCAATGATGGTCGACAGGTCGGCGTCGATGCCCATTTCCATGGCGTTGACGCGCTCTTCCTGCGTCAGCACCTGGCTGGCCACTTCACCGCTGAAGTTGGTCAGAGCATAGATGGCCTGGCTGACCTGGTTTTCCACCAGACCACCCATTTCCAGCACGCGGGTCGAGATGCCGCTGAGTTCGGCGTCGAACTGGCTCGAGAGGTGTTTTTCCATGTCGTGTGCCCTCCTGTCAGCCGAAACGGCCGGTGATGTAGTCTTCGGTCTCTTTCTTGGTCGGCTTCATGAACAGGTCGTTCGTGGGGCCGAACTCCACCAGCTCGCCCAGGTACATGTAGGCGGTGTAGTCGGAGCAACGCGCAGCCTGCTGCATGTTGTGGGTCACGATCAGCACGGTGTAGTCGTCCTTCAGCTCGTGGATCAGCTCTTCGATCTTGCCGGTCGAGATCGGGTCGAGGGCCGAGCAAGGCTCGTCCAGCAACAGCACTTCAGGCTTGATCGCGATGCCGCGTGCAATGCACAGACGTTGCTGCTGACCACCGGAGAGACCCGAGCCGCTCTGGTTGAGCTTGTCTTTCACTTCGTTCCACAGCGCAGCCTTCTTGAGGGCCCACTCCACGCGCTCGTCCATTTCAGAGCGGCTGAGCGACTCGAACAGGCGCACGCCGAACGCGATGTTCTCGTAGATCGACATCGGGAACGGTGTGGGCTTCTGGAACACCATGCCCACCTTGGCACGGATCAGCGACACATCTTCCTTGCTGGTCAGGATGTCCTGGCCATCCAGCAGGATCTGCCCCTCGGCGCGCTGCTCGGGGTAGAGCTCGAACATGCGGTTGAAGGTGCGCAGCAGGGTCGACTTGCCGCAGCCCGAAGGACCGATGAACGCGGTCACCTTGTTTTCGGGCAGTTCCATGTTGATGTTCTTCAGGGCGTGGAACTTGCCGTAGAAGAAGTTCAGGTTCTTGACGGCCAGCTTCGCCTTGACGGGGGCCTGGTTCTGCACTTTGGCGTCCATGGTGATGCTTTCTGAAATTCGTGGGTGTTCAGCGTTGGCGGAACATGGTGCGGGCCAGGATGTTCAAGCCCAGCACACCGATGGTGATCAGGAACACGCCTGCCCAGGCCAGCTTCTGCCAGTTTTCGTAGGGGCTCATGGCGAACTTGAAGATGGTGACCGGCAGGCTGGCCATGGGCTGGCCCAGGTCGGCGGTGTAGAACTGGTTCGACAGCGCAGTGAACAGCAGCGGTGCGGTTTCACCCGAAATGCGCGCCACAGCCAGCAGGACACCGGTGACCACACCGGCACGGGCCGACTTCAGCGTGATCGTGCCGATCACCTTCCATTTGGGCGTGCCCAGGGCGTAGGCGGCTTCACGCAGGGCATTGGGCACCAGCACCAGCATGTTCTCGGTGGTGCGAATGACCACCGGGATCACGATCAGGGCCAGGGCCAGCACACCGGCAAAGCCGGAGAAGGCCTTCATGCGCGCCACCACGGTGGAGTAGATGAACAGACCGATCACGATGGAAGGCGCCGACAGCAGGATGTCGTTGATGAAGCGCGTGGTCGCACCCAACCAGCCCTTCTGACCGTACTCGGCCAGGTAGATGCCCGCCATCACGCCGATCGGGGTGCCGATCAGGGTGGCCAGACCGACCATCAGCAGCGAGCCGACGATGGCGTTGGCCAGACCGCCTTCTTCCATGGGCGCAGGCGTCATCTGGGTGAAGGTGGCCAGTGCCAGGCCGTCAATGCCCAGGCGAACGGTTTCCACCAGGATCCAGATCAGCCACACCAGGCCGAAGGCCATGGCGCCGAGCGACAGGGTCAGCGCAATGGCGTTGACCAGTTTGCGACGCGCATGGTGCTTCATGCGCGAGGCTTGCAATGCTTGAGGGGTGCTCACGAACGGGCTCCTTCCGACTTCTTGAGGCGGGCCAGCAGCACTTTCGAGAAGGCCAGCACCACGAAGGTGATGAAGAACAGGACCAGACCCAGGTAGATCAGCGAGGCCTGGTGCAGGCCTTCACCCGCTTCGGCAAACTCGTTGGCCAAGGCCGAGGTGATGGAGTTGGCGGCCTCGAACACCGACAGCGAATTGAGCTGGTTCATGTTGCCGATCACGAAGGTGACGGCCATGGTTTCACCCAGCGCACGTCCCAGACCCAGCATGATGCCGCCGACCACACCGGTCTTGGTGTAGGGCAGCACCACCTTGTAGACCACCTCCCAGGTGGTCGAGCCCAGACCGTAGGCGGACTCTTTCAGCAGCGGGGGCGTGACCTCGAACACATCGCGCATCACCGAGGCGATGAACGGGATGATCATGATGGCCAGGATGATGCCGGCCGACAGGATGCCGATGCCCACGGGCGGGCCAGAGAAGAAGGCGCCCAGGTAAGGCACGCCCTCGGTCCACGATTGCAGCGGCTGCTGCACATAGGTCGACAGGATGGGACCGAACACCAGCAGGCCCCACATGCCGTACACGATGGAGGGCACGGCGGCCAAGAGCTCCACGGCGATGCCCAGCGGGCGCTTGAGCCAGGCCGGGGCCAGCTCGGTCAGGAACATCGCAATCCCGAAACTGACCGGCACGGCAATCAGCAGCGCGATGACCGAGGTCATGACGGTGCCATAGATCATGACCAGACCACCGAACGATTCGGTGACCGGGTCCCAGTCGGTGCGGGTCAGGAAGCTCAGGCCGTACTTGGAAATGGCCGGCCAGGCACCGACGATCAGAGAGATGATGATGCCCACCAGCAGACTCAGGGTCAGCACAGCGGCACCACGCGCGAGCAGCGCAAACACCGCATCGGCCCAGGGGGCCGATGCGCGACGAGCGGGCGGGTTGGTCATGGGAGAGGTTCTGCGTTTGGAATCATTGCCGGAGCCGAACTCGTCGGCTTCGGTGGGCAGGATGGCGGTCATCAGAATCCTCCGGTCAACCCTTGAAATACTTCAACTGCATGTGGACAGGCCGGGCAGGTGCCCGGCCGTTTTCAGAGGATCACTTGATGGTGGCCCATTGCTTGCGGACCAGGTCCTTGACCGTGGCAGGCAGCGGCACGTACTCGAGTTCGGTGGCCGCAGCATCCCCGTTGGCGTAAGCCCACTCGAAGAACTTCAGCGAAGCCGCGCCTTGCTCGGGCTTGTCCTGCTTCTTGTGCATCAGGATGAAGGTGGCACCGGTCAGGGGCCAGGCGTCCTTGCCAGGCTGGTTGGTCAGGATCTGGTAGAAGCTCTTGGACCACTCGGCGCTGGCGGCAGCGGCCTTGAAGGTGGCGTCATCGGGCTGCACGAAGGTGCCCGCAGCGTTCTTCAGGGTCACGTGCGACATCTTGTTCTGCTTGGCGTAGGCGTACTCGACGTAACCGATCGAGTTGGGCAGGCGCATCACGAAGGCCGACACACCCTCGTTGCCCTTGCCGCCTGCACCGGTGGGCCAGTTCACGGCGGTGCCCTCACCCACCTTCGACTTCCAGTCGGCGCTGACCTTCGTCAGGTAGTTGGTGAAGATGAAGGTGGTGCCAGAGCCGTCAGCACGACGCACCACGGCGATCGGCGCGTCAGGGAGGGCCACGCCCGGGTTCAGGGCAGCAATGGCGGGGTCGTTCCACTTCTTGATGGCGCCCAGGTAGATGTTGGCCAGCAACTCGCCGGTCATCTTGAGCTGACCCGGGGCGATGCCCTTGACGTTGACCACGGGGACGACACCACCGATGACGGTGGGGAACTGGGTCAGGCCATCCTTGGCCAGCTCTTCGTCCTTCAGGGGCATGTCGGTGGCACCGAAGTCAACGGTCTTGGCCTTGATCTGCTTGATGCCGGCGCCGGAGCCGACCGACTGGTAATTGATCTGGATGCCGACCGACTTGCTGTAAGCCGACGCCCACTTGGCGTAGATCGGCGCCGGGAAGGTGGCGCCGGCGCCTGTCACGTTCTGGGCAAACACCGAACCGGCCACCAGGGCCAGGGAAGCAGCAACAGCAGCACGGATCATGTTGAATTTCATGGCTCGCCTTTCAAGCGGAATGACAACGACTTCGATGCCGCGAACTGTAGGCAGCGATTGTGACGAAGACATGACAGAAAAGGAATGTCTGTCACATTCGCTGTGTGAAATTTTATGGCGGCCACGTCGGCGTCCGAAAACATGGTCGTCATGCCTGCGTCACGCAACCGTCACCGAAGTGTCACGAGATCACCGTAATGTGACAGGGATGGCCCACGACACGAGGCCACCACCGTCCAGATGGAGCATCCAATGACCACCACCACCCGTTTCACCGCTTGGCGCCTGGCCGCCCTCACCCTGGCTTCGGCCTTTGTCCTGGGCGGCTGCGCCAGCACCACGCCCCAGGCCCAGCTGGCCGCCCAGGCTCCGGAGCTGAGCACGTTCCAGGCGCTGGTTCGCCAGGCCGGCCTGGACGCCGCACTGGCCGACCAGGAAGTGACCATCTTCGCGCCGACCGATGACGCCTTCAAGGACGTGCCTGCTGCCACGCTGGACAAGCTGGCCAAAGACCCCGAGCAGCTCCGTCAGGTGCTGAACTTCCACATGGTCAATGGCAAAGTGCTGGCGGCCAACGTGACCAGCAACACCGCACTGGACACCCTGCAGGGCGCCAAATTGAACGTGTCGAAGGCGGGCGATTATCTGGTGGTGGAAGAAGCCATGGCCACCCGGACCGACCTGAGCAGCGGCAAAGCCACCATCCATGTGGTCGACCGCGTGCTGATGCCGCCCAAGAAGAAGTGACCGCCGCCTGCCACCCTGGCAGGCTTCGAAAGGCAAAGCGCCCCGGGTCAAACCGGGGCGCTTTGCCTTGTGCAGCCCGCACGCGAGTTGCGTGCGCACAATCGTCAGGCCAGCGTGGCCGCCAGCTGTTCGCAGCAACTCACGGCCAGGGCTTCGTCTTCCGCTTCGACCATCACACGCACCAGCGGCTCGGTGCCCGAGGCGCGGATCAGGATGCGGCCTCGGCCTTCAAGACGAGCTTCCACCTCGGCACGTGCGGCTTCCAAACCAGCATTCGCCTGCCAATCCTGACCCGGCTTCAGGCGCACATTGATCATTTTTTGCGGGAACAGCCTCACATCGGCCAGCCAGTCGGTCAGCGAACGCTGGCTGCGCACCACCGCCTGGAGGATCTGCAAGGCACTGACGATGCCATCGCCCGTGGTGTGGCGGTCCAGCGCCAGCAGGTGACCCGAGCCCTCCCCACCCAGCTGCCAGCCGCGCGCCGACAGCTCTTCCAGCACATAGCGGTCACCCACCTTGGCACGCACAAAGCCAATGCCCTGCTTTTGCAGCGCCAGCTCCACCGCCATGTTCGTCATCAGGGTGCCCACAGCGCCCGGCACGGCTTCGCCACGGGACAGTCGGTCGGCCACCATCACGTACAACAGTTCATCGCCATTGAAGAGGCGGCCCTGTGCATCGACCATCTGCAGACGATCGGCGTCACCGTCAAGGGCGATGCCGTAGTGCGCGCCCTGGGCCTTCACCGCCTCGACCAGGGCTTCAGGGTGGGTGGCACCCACCCCCTTGTTGATGTTCATGCCATCGGGCTGAACGCCGATCGAGTGCACTTCGGCGCCCAGTTCATGGAACACATGCGGAGCCACGTGATAGGCCGCCCCATGCGCACCATCGACCACCAGCTTCATGCCTTTGAGCGACAAGCCGGCATCGAAGGTACTCTTGCAGAACTCGATGTAGCGGCCGCGCGCATCTTCAAGACGGCGGGCCTTGCCCAGCTCGCTGGACGGCACCCACACCGGCGCCGATTCCAGCGCGGCCTCGACATCCAGCTCCCACCGATCGGGCAGCTTTTCGCCGTGGGCCGAGAAGAACTTGATGCCGTTGTCGGGAAACGGGTTGTGCGATGCACTGATCACCACCCCCAGGCTCAGCCTGAGAGCTCGGGTCAGGTAAGCCACGCCGGGCGTGGGCAGCGGCCCGGTGAGGAGGACATCGACCCCGGCCGATGCAAAACCTGCTTCCAGGGCCGATTCAAGCATGTAACCGGAAATGCGGGTGTCCTTGCCGATCAGCACCGTGGGGCGCGCCTCGGTGCGCTTGAGCACCTGCCCCACCGCATGCCCGAGGCGGAGCACGAAATCAGGGGTGATGGGGGCCTGACCCACGGTGCCGCGGATGCCGTCGGTGCCAAAGTACTGTCTGCTCATGGGTTCGCGGTGAAATCTCGCTGCGGGAAGGGCTGCATTATGGGCCGGGCGCCGCGCGCCCCGCTCACCCGATCAAAGGGGTCGATGTGCGCAATTCCGCCGGCAAGTGCACCGCACGCCACACCTTGAGCGCATCCACGGTCGCAGCCACATCGTGCACACGCACCACGCGGGCCCCATGCAGCACCCCCGCGAGCGCAGCCGCGACACTGGCAGGCATGCGGGCTTCCACCGGCTGCCCGGTCACCACACCCAGCGTTGATTTGCGCGACCAGCCCACCAGCAGCGGTCGCCCCAAGGCCAGGAACTCACGCTGGCGCGCCAGCAAGGCCAGGTTCTGCTCGGGCGTCTTGCCGAAGCCCACACCCGGGTCGAGGGTGATGCGCTCCGGCGCCACGCCCTGGGCCTGCAGTGCTTCGTCACGCAGACGCAGGAACGCGCTGACTTCTTGCATCACGTCGTCATACTGGGTGAACTGCTGCATGGTGGCCGGGTCACCCCGCATGTGCATCAGGCACACGCCGCAGCGCCCATGGGCCGCCACCAAGGCCTCAGCCCCCGGGTCACGCAGCGCCTGGATGTCGTTGATGATGTCTGCGCCAGCATCAAGGGCCTGGCGCATCACTGCAGTCTTCCAGGTGTCGACGCTCACCGGCACCCCCAGGGTCACCGCTGCCTTCAGCACCGGCGCCAGACGCGCCCATTCCTCGTCGGCGGGCAAGGTGGGTGCGCCGGGGCGACTCGACTCAGCCCCCAGGTCAAGGATGTCGGCGCCCTCTCTCACCAGCTGCTCGCATTGGGCCAGCGCATCGGCCGGGGACAGGTAACGCCCCCCGTCGGAGAACGAATCAGGCGTCACGTTCACGATGCCCATCACACGGGGCTGGCTGAGGTCGATGTCGTAACGGGTGGTCTGCCAACGCATGCAGGGCTCCGCAAATGAGAAACGGGGCTTGCGCCCCGTTCATGGTGTGAGGTGGTCAGCGCGACTCAGACCGCTGCCGGCGCACCGTCGGTGCTCATCGGCGGGTTGCTGCCACCATTGGGCTTGTTGGTGGGAGGCGTCCAGTCCTTGGGCGGGCGGGGTTCGCGGCCCTTCATGATGTCTTCGATCTGCTCGGCATCGATGGTTTCCCAGTCCAGCAGGGCCTTGGCCATGGCGTGCATCTTGTCCTGATTGTCCTCGATCAGCTTGCGGGCAATGGCGTATTGCTCGTCGATGATCTTGCGGATCTGCTTGTCCACCTTCTGCATGGTCTCTTCCGACATGTTGGTGGTCTTGGTGATCGAGCGCCCCAGGAAGACTTCACCTTCGTTGTCGGCGTAGACCATGGGGCCCAGCTCGTCGGTCATGCCGTAGCGGGTGACCATGTCACGGGCGATGGCCGTGGCGCGCTCGAAGTCGTTCGAGGCACCCGTGGTCATCTGGTCCATGAACACCTCTTCGGCGATGCGACCACCGAACAGCACCGAAATGGTGTCCAGCATGCGGCTCTTGTCCATGCTGAATCGGTCGCCCTCAGGCAGCTGCATGGTCACACCCAGCGCACGACCGCGCGGGATGATGGTGACCTTATGCACCGGGTCGGTCTTGGGCAGCAGGCGCGCCACCAAGGCATGGCCAGCTTCGTGGTAAGCCGTGTTCTTGCGCTCTTCCTCGGGCATGACCATGGACTTGCGCTCGGGGCCCATCATGATCTTGTCCTTGGCCTTTTCGAAGTCCTGCATTTCGACCACGCGGCCGTTACGGCGGGCGGCGAACAGGGCAGCTTCGTTGACCAGGTTGGCCAGGTCGGCACCCGAGAAACCTGGCGTGCCACGGGCCAGGATATCGACCTTGATGTCCTGACCGACCGGCACCTTGCGGATGTGCACGTTCAGGATCTGCTCGCGACCGCGCACGTCCGGCAGGGTCACATACACCTGGCGGTCGAAACGACCGGGGCGCAGCAGGGCCGGGTCCAGGATGTCAGGGCGGTTGGTGGCCGCGATCACGATCACACCCAGGTTGGTCTCGAAGCCGTCCATCTCGACCAGCATCTGGTTCAGGGTCTGTTCGCGCTCGTCGTTGCCGCCGCCCAGGCCGGCACCACGGTGGCGGCCCACAGCGTCGATTTCGTCGATGAAGATGATGCAAGGCGCATTCTTCTTGGCCTGCTCGAACATGTCGCGCACACGGGAAGCACCCACGCCCACGAACATTTCCACGAAGTCAGAACCCGAGATGGTGAAGAAAGGCACCTTGGCTTCGCCCGCGATGGACTTGGCCAGCAGCGTCTTGCCAGTGCCCGGAGGGCCGACCATCAGCACGCCACGGGGGATGCGGCCCCCCAGCTTCTGGAACTTCTGCGGGTCACGCAGGAAGTCGACCAGTTCCTTGACTTCTTCCTTGGCCTCATCACACCCTGCAACATCGGCAAAGGTGATCGAGTTGTTGGATTCGTCCAGCATGCGGGCGCGGCTCTTGCCGAAGCTGAAGGCACCACCCTTGCCGCCGCCCTGCATCTGGCGCATGAAGTAGATCCAGACGCCGATCAGCAACAGCATGGGGCCCCAGGACACCAGCAGGCTCATGATGAGCGAGGGCTCTTCGCGGGGCTTGACGTCGAACTTGACGCCGTAGTTGATCAGGTCACCGACCAGACCGCGGTCGAGGTAGGTGGCCGTGGAGCGCAGACGCTTGTCGTCGGTGGTGGTGGCCACGATTTCAGTGCCGCCAGCGCCACCTTCCTGCAGCGTGACGGCCTTGATGCGGCGGGCACGCACTTCTTCCAGGAAGTCGGAATACGCGATCTGCGAGCCCCCGGTTGTGGTCCGGTCGAACTGCTTGAACACGGTGAACAGCACAAGTGCCACCACCAGCCAGACAGCGACCTTCGAAAACCATTGATTGTTGTTCACCGAGGCTCCTTCACGATCAGAGGCACAGCCGCACCGGGCGGCCACACTGCACAACAAGGCCACCATGGCCGTCGCTGCTCAGTGCATGTGAGGATGATTCTAGAGCAGTCAAGAGCCCCCTGCAGCGACAAGGAGGGCTGTCGAGGGCCCGAACAGGCCCTGTAATCACGTCCATCCGGAAATTCAATGGGGTTTCTGACCGAAATCAGCCATTTTTGAGGCCGATGCCCACCAGAAAGGTTTCGGACGAGCGGTCGCGCGAGGCCTTCGGTTTGATGGCTTTCACCACACGGAAGTGAGCCTTGAACAATTCCACCAGCTGGGAATAGCCACTGCTGTGGAACACCTTGCACACCAGCGCACCATTTTTCACCAGGTGGTTCTGCGCGAAATCGATGGCCAGCTCGATCAGGTGCTCCACCCGGGCTGCATCGGTGATTTCCACGCCGCTGAGGTTGGGTGCCATGTCGGACACCACCACATCGACCGGCCGACCACCCACGGCCTCTTCCAGTTGCTTGAGCACCACTTCTTCGCGGAAATCGCCCTGGATGAAGTGCACACCTTCGATCGGCTCGAATTCCAGCAGATCGAGCGCGATGATGGTGCCGTTCAGGGCGCCAACGGCCGCACCGCCGGTGCCAGCTTCCTTGGGGGCGAACTTTCGGCGCAGGTACTGGCTCCAGGCGCCAGGGGCCGCCCCCAGGTCGACCACGAGCTGCCCTGGGCGGATCAGCTGAAGGCCTTCGTCGATCTCCTTGAGCTTGTAGGCGGCACGCGACCGGTAGCCCTCTTTGTGGGCCTGGCGCACGTACGGATCGTTGACGTGGTCGTTCAGCCAGGCCTTGTTGATCTTCTTGCTTTTGCTTTTGACTTTCATGGCGGGGATAATACCGAGATGCCTGTTCTTGAACTGACCATTGCCGAGCGCCGCGTGTTTCGCGCGGACGCACACCATTTGAACCCCGTCGTGATGATCGGCGCCGACGGGTTGACGCCTGCTGTCCTGAAAGAAACCGACTCCGCACTGAAGGCCCATAGCCTGATCAAGGTGCGTGTGCTGGGTGACGACCGGGAGGCCCGCGAATCCATCATGACCCAGATCTGCGACCAGCTCAACGCGGCCCCGATCCAGCACATCGGCAAGCTGCTGGTGATCTGGCGCCCAGTGCCCGAAAAGCAGCGAGCAGAACCTGAAGCCGACCGCGGCGGCAAGGGCGTGCGCGAAATCAAGATCCTGAAGTTCTCCAAGAATGGCTCGGGCCGTCCGGAGATCAAGAAGCTGCGCGTGGCCGGCAACGAGCGCGTGACGGCTGGCGGCCTGATCAAACGCGCCAAGAAGCGCCAGGCCAGCAAGAAGCAGGGCTGATCAGCCCTTGATGCCGCTGAGCCGCCAGGCCAGCGTCAACACCATCACGCCCTTGAGCCAGAACATGCTGGCCGAGATGGCGTGCAGCGCACCGAAGCTCAAGGCCGTGGGTTCCCCGGCCTTGGCGGCGGCGATCATGGGGTGCAGGGCGAACTGACCAAACACCGTCAGAAACAGCGCCCCCAGCACCAGCAGCAGCTGGGCCGTCATGCCAGCCGAGCCGCCTTGCACTTCCGCCAGGTCACGCACGCGACGGCGCTCCAGTGCAAACAGCAGCATGGCCATGCCCAGGCTGACCTTGGCCTCGACCGCAAAGATCTGGCCTGCGCCCTGCCCTGCGGTCTGACGCTCCAGCACCGCAAACAAACTGGGGGCCGCGATGCCCCCAACGGCCACGATGGCGCCCGCCCACAGGCCGGCCAGCCACACCTGAAGGCGCAACAGCGTGGAGTTCATGGAGTCGGGCCTGCCGTCGTTCAGATGTAGCGCACTTCGATGATCTCGTAGCTGCGGTCACCACCCGGCGCCTGCACCACGGCCACGTCACCGGCTTCCTTGCCGATCATGGCGCGCGCGATCGGCGAGCTGATCGACACCAGGCCTTGCTTCAGGTCGGCCTCGTCGTCACCGACGATCTGGTAGGTGACCACGTCGCCCGTGGCTTCGAGCTCCATCTCGACGGTGGCACCGAACACCACGCGGCCGCCCGCGTCCAGCGTCGAGGGGTCGATGATCTGCGCGGCCGACAGCTTGCCTTCGATTTCCAGGATGCGGCCTTCGATGAAGCCCTGCTTGTCCTTGGCAGCGTCGTACTCGGCGTTTTCCGACAGGTCACCCTGGGCACGCGCCTCGGCAATGGCCTGCACCACGGCAGGACGCTCGACGTGCTTGAGTCGGTGCAGTTCTTCTTTGAGTTTTTCAGCGCCGCGCTTGGTGATGGGAATGGTCGACATGGTGGCTGTCTCCTTTGTGGAGGCAAGGGAATCGGGTTCAACAAAAGACAGAGCCGCTGCCCTTGAGGCCCATCGTGCGATGAGCGCCGGGCGCGGCCCTTGATGTCGTTCACCTGCGGCCGCGGATGCGAACCGCAGGTGGCTGCACAGTTTAGTGCAGTTTGGCGTGCATCTCCTGCACCGAGTACACCACCAGGTCGTCCTGGTGCTTCATGGCTTCCACAGCGGCTTCGCAGCCGGCCATGGTGGTGTAGTAGGTGATGCGGTTGGCCAGCGCAGCCTGACGGATGCTGCGCGAATCGGCGATGGCGGTGCGGGTTTCGTCCACCGTGGTGAACACCAGCTGGATGTCGCCGTTCTTGATGGCGTCCGAAATGTGCGGGCGGCCGTCCTTCACCTTGTTCACCGGCTTGACAGGGACGCCAGCGGCCGCAATCGCCGCTGCCGTGCCCTTGGTGGCCACGACGCTGAAGCCCAACGCGACCAGGTCGCGGGCCACGGCCACGGCGCGGGCCTTGTCACCGTCCTTCACCGAGATGCACACCGTGCCCCTGGTGGGCAGGCGCGAACCGGCACCCAGCTGCGACTTGAGCATGGCTTCACCGAAGGTGTCACCCACGCCCATGACCTCGCCGGTCGAACGCATTTCAGGGCCAAGCACAGGGTCCACACCCGGGAACTTGTTGAACGGGAAAACAGCCTCCTTGACCGTGAAGTAAGGCGGCACGACTTCGCGCGGGGCCTTGCCGTCAGGCGACTTCTGGTCCTTGAGCTTCTGGCCGGCCATGCAGCGCGCGGCGATCTTGGCCAGGGGCTGACCGGTGGCCTTCGACACGTAAGGCACGGTGCGCGAAGCACGCGGGTTCACTTCCAGCACATAGACCGTGGCGGCGTCGAGGCCCTTGGTCACGTCGCCCTGGATGGCGAACTGCACGTTCATCAGGCCGACCACATTGAGGGCCTTGGCCATCTGGGCGGTCTGGCGGCGCAGCTCGTCTTGCAGCTCGGCGCTCAGGGTGTAGGGCGGCAGAGAGCAGGCCGAGTCGCCCGAGTGGACGCCAGCCTGTTCGATGTGCTCCATGATGCCGCCGATCATGACGTCGGTGCCATCAGAGATGCAGTCGACGTCGACTTCGACGGCGTCGTTCAGGAAGCGGTCGAGCAGCACGGGCGACTTTTCAGACACGCGCACGGCTTCGCGCATGTAGCGCTCGAGGTCCTTGTCGCCATGCACGATTTCCATGGCGCGGCCACCCAGCACGTAGCTGGGACGCACCACCAGCGGGTAGCCGATTTCGTTGGCCAGGGCAATGGCTTCGTCTTCGGCACGGGCGGTGCGGTTGGGCGGCTGCTTCAGACCCAGCTTGTGCAGCAGGGCCTGGAAGCGTTCGCGGTCTTCGGCGATGTCGATGCTGTCCGGCGTGGTGCCGATGATGGGCACGCCATTGGCTTCGAGGTCCAGCGCGAGCTTCAGCGGGGTCTGACCGCCGTACTGCACGATCACGCCCACCGGCTTTTCCTTGGCCACGATTTCCAGCACGTCTTCCAGCGTCACGGGCTCGAAGTACAGGCGGTCGGAGGTGTCGTAGTCGGTCGAAACGGTTTCCGGGTTGCAGTTGACCATGATGGTCTCGTAGCCGTCTTCGCGCATGGCGAGGGCGGCGTGGACGCAGCAGTAGTCGAACTCGATGCCCTGGCCGATGCGGTTCGGGCCACCGCCCAGCACCATGATCTTCTTCTTGTCGGTGGGCTCGGCTTCGCACTCGCCGCCTTCGGTCTCGTAGCACGAGTACATGTAGGCGGTCTGCGTGGCGAACTCGGCCGCGCAGGTGTCGACGCGCTTGTAGACCGGGCGCACGTTCAGCGCATGGCGGGCCTTGCGCACGGCATGCTGGTCGGTGCCCATCAGCTTGGCGATGCGGCGGTCAGAGAAGCCCTTTTGCTTCAGGTAGCGCATCTCGGCAGCCGACAGCGTGTCCAGCTTGCGGGCCTTGATCTGGGCTTCGGTCTTGATGATGTCTTCGATCTGGGCCAGGAACCAGGGGTCGACCTTGGTTTCTTCGAAGACTTCATCCAGGCTCATGCCCAGACGGAAGGCGTCACCCAGGAACAGGATGCGCTCGGGACCGGGCGTGCCGATCTCTTCGATCACTTCGTCCTTGTCGTTGCTGCGCTCGGTCAGGCCGTCGATGCCGGTTTCCAGGCCACGCAGGGCCTTCTGGAACGATTCCTGGAAGGTGCGGCCCATGGCCATCACTTCGCCCACCGACTTCATCTGGGTGGTCAGGCGGCTGTCGGCAGCGGGGAACTTCTCGAAGGCAAAACGCGGGATCTTGGTGACCACGTAGTCGATCGAGGGCTCGAACGAGGCCGGGGTGGCACCGCCGGTGATGTCGTTCTTGAGCTCATCGAGGGTGTAACCCACCGACAGCTTGGCCGCGATCTTGGCGATCGGGAAGCCGGTGGCCTTGGAGGCCAGGGCCGACGAACGCGACACGCGGGGGTTCATCTCGATCACGATCATCCGGCCGTTGTCCGGGTTGATCGAGAACTGCACGTTCGAGCCGCCGGTTTCCACGCCGATTTCGCGCAGGATGGCGATCGAGGCGTTGCGCAGCAGCTGGTACTCGCGGTCGGTGAGCGTTTGTGCCGGGGCCACGGTGATCGAGTCACCGGTGTGGATGCCCATGGGGTCGAGGTTTTCGATCGAGCACACGATGATGCAGTTGTCCGCCTTGTCGCGGACCACTTCCATCTCGTATTCCTTCCAGCCGATCAGCGATTCTTCAATCAGCAGCTCGTTGGTGGGCGACAGGTCGATGCCGCGCTTGCAGATCTCTTCGAACTCTTCGGCGTTGTAGGCAATGCCGCCACCGGTGCCACCCAGCGTGAAGCTGGGGCGGATCACCATGGGGAAGCCCGAGCCGCCGATTTCGGCCGTGATGCGCTTTTGCACCGCCCAGGCTTCTTCCAGCGTGTGGGCAATGCCCGACTTGGCGGAATCCAGACCGATCTTGGTCATGGCTTCCTTGAACTTCTGGCGGTCTTCGGCCTTTTCGATCGCGTGCTCGTTGGCACCGATCATCTCGACCTTGTACTTGTCGAGCACGCCGTGCTTGTGCAGGTCGAGTGCACAGTTCAGCGCGGTCTGGCCACCCATGGTGGGCAAAATGGCATCAGGCCGTTCCTTGGCGATGATAC
The DNA here is from genome assembly GCF_004310865.1 of Aquabacterium lacunae. Classification (GTDB taxonomy): domain Bacteria; phylum Pseudomonadota; class Gammaproteobacteria; order Burkholderiales; family Burkholderiaceae_C; genus Aquabacterium; species Aquabacterium lacunae. The sequence continues at coordinate 139,910 of NZ_SIXI01000006.1, read as the reverse complement.
GCTCGACCACCTGCCAGGTGATGGGCTCGATGTAGGTGACGTCGGCCGTGTTGGGGTCGGTCATGATGGTCGCAGGGTTGCTGTTGACCAGGATGACCTTGTAGCCTTCTTCGCGCAGGGCCTTGCAGGCCTGGGCGCCGGAATAGTCGAACTCACAGGCCTGGCCGATGATGATCGGGCCGGCGCCAATGATGAGGATGCTCTTGATGTCGGTGCGCTTTGCCATTTATTTTTGCTCCGCCTTGTGCGTAGTCATGAGCGACACGAAGCGGTCGAACAGATAAGCGATGTCGTGCGGGCCCGGCGAGGCTTCCGGGTGGCCCTGGAAGCAGAAGGCGGGCTTGTCGGTGCGGGCCAGGCCCTGCAGGGTGCCGTCGAACAGCGAGATGTGCGTGGCACGCAGGTTGGCGGGCAGCGACTTCTCGTCCACGGCGAAACCGTGGTTCTGGCTGGTGATGCTGACGCGACCGGTGTCCAGATCCTTCACGGGGTGGTTGCCGCCGTGGTGGCCGAACTTCATCTTGAAGGTCTTGGCGCCCGAGGCCAGGGCCATGATCTGGTGACCCAGGCAGATGCCGAAGGTCGGGATGCCGGTGTCGATCAGGGTCTTGGCGGCAGCGATCGCGTAGTCGCAAGGCTCCGGATCACCAGGGCCGTTGGACAGGAAAATGCCGTCAGGATTGTGCTTGAGCACCTCGGCAGCCGGCGTCTTGGCAGGCACCACGGTGACCTTGCAGCCGCGCTCGGCCAGCATGCGCAGGATGTTGCGCTTGACGCCGAAGTCGTAGGCCACCACGTGGAAGGTCGGGGCGGTCTGCTTGCCGAAGCCGGGCTTGCCGCCCAACTCGGGGTTGGCCAGCTTCCACTCGGTCTCGTCCCACACGGTGGAGTCGGTGCGGGTGACGACTTGAGCCAGGTCCTGGCCGGCCATGCTGGGGGCGGCCTTCGCATCGGCCACGGCCTTGGCGATGATCTCCGGGGTAATGGCCTGACCGACCGGGAGTGCGACGATCACGCCGTTCTGGGCACCCTTGGTGCGCAGCAGGCGGGTCAGCATGCGGGTGTCGATGTTGGCGATCGCCACGGTGCCCTGGGCTTGCAGGTACTGCGACAGCGTCTGGCTCTGGCGGAAGTTGGACGTGCGGATGGGCAGGTCCTTGATGATCAAGCCAGCGGCATGGACTTTCGGGGCTTCGATGTCTTCCTCGTTGACACCATAGTTGCCGATGTGCGGATACGTCAGGGTGACGATCTGCCGGCAATAGCTGGGGTCTGTGAGGATTTCCTGGTAGCCGGTCAGCGAGGTGTTGAACACGACCTCACCAACCGTCTGACCGGTTGCACCGATCGAAGCGCCGTGAAAGACCGTGCCGTCTGCGAGGGCCAGAAGAGCTTGGGGCAGTACGGGCAGCACGGGTAATTTCTCCGTTGTTGTATGCGCCCAGCACTGCCGTGTCTGCCTGCCGCACGCGCCTGTTCAGGCTGGCGCAAGGCGTGACATGATCGTGTCCAGAGGAGGAGACGAAACGGATTTCGCTAGGCGGGGGTGGTTGCGGGTAAACCTTAGGAGTATAACCGATCCTCCGAAGGGCTCAGGCCGGCGCCTTCGCAAAGCGGCCCTCTTCCTCACCAGACTGCACCACAACGGGGCACAACCCCAGAAGGAAACGGCATGAAAGGCGACCCCATCGTCATCCAGCATCTGAACGCCCAGCTCAAGAACGAGCTGACGGCCACCAACCAGTACTTCCTGCACTACCGCATGCTCAAGCACTGGGGCTTCGACAAGCTGGCCAAGAAGGAGTACGAAGAGTCGATCGGCGAGATGAAGCACGCCGACAAGCTCATGGAACGCATCTTCACCCTCGACGGGCTGCCCAACCTGCAGGACCTGGGCAAGCTGCTGATCGGCGAGGACGTGCCCGAGCTGCTCCAGTGTGACCTGACGCTGGAAACCGGTGCGCAGCAGACCATCAAGGATGGCATCGCCTACTGCGAATCGGTGCGCGATTACGTGTCACGCGATCTGCTGCAGATGATCCTGGACGACACCGAGGAGCACATCGATTTCCTGGAGACTCAGATCGACCTGATCGGCAAGGTGGGCTTGCCCAACTACCTGCAATCACAGATGGGCGAGCTGAGCTGAGCTGACCGACGCAGGCAGGGCATGGAGGGGTTGCCCCTCCCTCATTCAGGCTATTGACTGCGAATCATTCCTATTTGAGAATGCATTCACTTTCGCAATCGCCCGGCTCCAGCGCCCTGCCCCATGATCGTCTGTGTCTGCCACCGCATCTCCGACCGAGACATCGCTCGCCATGCCCAGCAAGGCATTTCGTCCTTTGACGAATTGCAAATGGAATCTGGCGTGTCGACCTGCTGTGGCAAGTGCGAAAGCTGTGCCCGCGACACCTTCGAGCAGGCCCGCCAGCACCACACCATTGCCTTGATCCGCAACGCGTCGCAATTCACGCAAGCGGCGAAGAAGGCCTGAACCCGTCGTCTTTTCCCCCCTCAAGCCTGGCCTGTTTGGGCCGATAACTCCCCCGATGGCGCCACTTCGTGCGCCCTGTCCCGACGGGGGAGCCCATGGCTTCGTTTTTCTTCATCGACGATCACCCCACCCGTGCTGGCCGCAAGTCTGGCGCCAAGGCTGTGCCTGCGGGTGACACCTCCAGCGCGAAGACTGATCCGGCGCAGACCGCTTCGGCAGACCCTGCCCATGGGCAGTGGAGCACGACATCGACGCTGCGCAAGGAAGTGCAGCCCCCCACCCTGTTCACCCGCAGCGAGCCCCAATGGCGGCGCTGGATGACCACTGCCTGGCACTGGCTCTGGGACGACGAGGACCTGGAAGAGCACCCCCGCGTGCTGCGAGGCCTGAACCAGGTCAAGGCCGAATTCCTGTCGGTGGTGTGGGATCTGCAGTCTTACGCGGCCACCAATGTGCGCGAGTCGATCACCCAGTCCCGATCGCTGCGCGAGTTGTGGCACCTTCGCGCCACCGTGTTCAGCGTGATCGCCACGCACCGCGGACAGGCCGAGGCGCACCGCCGACTGGAAAGCCTGGATGCGCACTTCCCCGTGCGCATTTCAGCGCATGTGGACACAAGCAGCGGCCGCACTGCTCGCTGGTGACGTTGACGGCGACCCGGGTGATGGCCTTTCGGTCACCCAGGTTGTCAAGCCGTTGCACAATGTGGGGAGAATCCCTGCCTCCCCCCAATGAACATCATCATCCTCGATGACTACCAGGACGCTGTGCGCAAACTCAAGTGCGCCAGCAAGCTCGACGGTTTGAACGCCAAGGTCTACACCAACACCGTGAAGGGCATCGGGCAACTGTCGGTGCGCCTTCGAGACGCTGAAGCACTGGTGCTGGTCCGCGAACGCACCCACTTTCCCCGCCAGCTGCTGGAGAAGTTGCCCCGTCTGCGTCTGATCTGCCAGACGGGCCGTGTGGGGTCGCACATCGACATCGAGGCCTGCACCAAGCTGGGCATTGCCGTGGCGGAGGGGGTGGGTGACCCTACCGCGCCAGCCGAGCTGACCTGGGCACTGACCATGGCGGCCATGCGCCGTCTGCCGCAGTACATCGGCAATCTCAAGCATGGTGCCTGGCAGCAATCAGGACTGAAGGCAGCCTCGATGCCCACCAACTTTGGCCTGGGCATGACGCTCAAGGGCAAGACACTGGGCGTGTGGGGTTACGGCCGCATCGGCCGCCAGGTCGCTCAGTACGGCAAGGCCTTCGGCATGCACGTGACCGTGTGGGGCAGCGAGGCCTCGCTGGCCGCAGCACTGGCAGACGGCCACGTGCCGGCCCCCAGCCGCCAGGCCTTCTTCGAAGCCTGCGACGTGCTCAGCCTGCACCTGCGCCTGACCGACGACACACGCCATGCGATCACGCTGGACGACCTGCTGCGCATGAAGCCCACAGCCCTGCTGGTGAACACCTCGCGCGCCGAGCTGCTGGAAGAAAACGCCCTGGTGACAGCGTTGAACCGCGGACGCCCTGGCATGGCGGCAGTCGATGTGTTCGAGAGCGAACCCATCCTGCAAGGCCACCCGCTCTTGCGCCTGGAAAACGCTGTGTGCACGCCGCACATCGGCTACGTGGAGCAGGAGAGCTACGAGCGCTACTTCAGCGCGGCATTCGACAACCTGCTGGCCTTCATGGCGGGCAATCCGACGAACATCGTCAACCCTGAAGCCCTGCGTGTTCAGCACTGAGCCTCTGCATGGAAGTTGAACGCAGCACCTCCCCGCGGCAACTGCAAATGGCCCGCTGGGCACTGTTGTTCGGCAACTTCGTGATCGGCTGCGGCGTGATGGTGGTGGGCGGCACGCTCAATGACCTGATCGCCAGCCTGAAGATTTCGGTGACCCAGGGTGGTCACCTGATCGCTGTGGCCGCCGTGATGATGGGTGTGGGGGCGCCGCTGATGGCTGCAGCCATTGGCGGCATGGACCGGCGGCGCCTGCTGGCACTGACCATGCTCTGGTACGCCTTGGGCCATGCCTTGTGCGCATGGGCACCCGATTACGACTGGTTGTGGCCTCTGCGTGCCGTGACCGTGCTGTCGGCGGCTGTGTTCACCCCCCAGGCGGCAGCCACGATGGGTTTCATGAGCACCCCGGCACACCGCGGTCGGGCCATCACCTTCGTGTTCATGGGCTGGGCCGTGGCATCGGTGGCGGGCATGCCGCTGACCGCGTGGGTAGGCGAGCGCCTGGGCTGGCGTGTGGCCATGGGCGCCATCGCGGTGGCATCGGTGATCTCTGCTGCCTGGGTGTGGAAGGGGTTGCCGAAGGGCATACGCCCTCCGGCCATGTCGCTGCGCGCATGGCGCAAGATCTTCCAATCCCCCTTGTTGCTGGCCGTGGTGGTGGTGACCTTGTTCCAGAGCGCCGGACAGTACGCGCTGCTGGCCTACGCCGCCCCCTACTACAAGACCGATTTCGGGGCCTCACCCGAAGAGATCAGCCTCATGTTCGGCTTCTTCGGCGGGTTCGCCCTCCTGGGCAACCTGGTGCTGAACCGGGTGATCGACCGAACTGGCCCGGCCCAGGCGGTGACCACCACGCTGGGCCTGATCGTGCTGAGCCTTTTGTTGTGGCCGCTGGCGCCCACCCTGCCCTGGCTGGCAGTGGTCACCCTGCCCTGGGCTTTGAGCGGTTTTGCCACCAACTCGGGGCAGCAGGCGCGGCTGGGCGGGCTGTCGCCACGCCTGGCGCCGGCGCTGATGTCGCTGAACACCTCTGCGATTTACCTGGGTCACGCCGTGGGTGCCTCGGCGGGTGCCTGGGTGCTGGCCCATCCGGAACCTGGACGCACCGGCTACCACAATCTGCATTGGGTGGGCGTGGTGCTGGTGGGCGCGGCCTGGGCCATCAGCGCCTGGGCGGCTCGCCAGCAGGTCAAGGCCGATGCAGCCGGACTCAATCCAGCAGACTGAGCTGTTGCGGCCCTCCGCCGTCGTCATCCCCAGCGCTGACAACCCGCCCGCGGCCTGAATGGGCCTTGCGCACTCGCCCGCCCTCCCGGTTCGGATTGCGGCTGCCATGTTTCGCATACACCTTGGCCGACGTGGCCCGCACCTGAGGCACCTGCTTGCGCTCGTGCAAGGTGTCCCGGGCGCGACGGGCTGCATCAGACAGGTCCACCAGCGGCAAGGGGTAGGTCTGCCCCAGCACCACCCCCGCTTCGTCCAGCACCCAGGGCGAGGCCAGCCAGGGTGTGTGCAGGTCAGCATCGGGCAGATGGGCCAATTCAGGCACCCACCGCCGGATGTATTGCCCCTGAGGGTCATGCTCCTGACCTTGCTTGATCGGGTTGTACACGCGCACCGTGTTGATGCCCGTGACTCCCGATTGCATCTGCGCCTGCGGGTAGTGGATGCCAGGCTCGTAATCGAGAAACTGGCGCGCCAGATGCAGGGCAGGCTCGCGCCAGTGAAGCCACAGCAGGTGGGTGGCCACGCTCATCAGCATGGCCCGCATGCGAAAGTTCAGCCAGCCCGTGGTGCGCAATTGCCGCATGCAGGCATCGACCATGGGCCAGCCGGTGCGGCCTTCGCACCAGGCCTGCAACCGGGCGTGCTCGTCGGCGGTGAGCGCCCCTTCGTTTCGCAGGCCATCAAAGCCGGGGTGCACGTTGTGGAACTCGATGCCGGGCTGGCTCTCCAGCTTCTGGATGAAGTGGCAATGCCAGTGCAGGCGCGACTCGAAGCTCTGCAGGCTTTTCAGCCAGACGGGATCTCTGTGAGGCTCGGGCAACGCCAACACCTCGGCGCGCGCTTGCCACACCGCATGCACGCACTCGCGCACCGAGACGCTGCCCCACGCCAGGTGCGGCGACAGGCGCGAGCAAGCCAAGGGGGCAGTCAGAGGACTGGACATGGCCTGCCGATACAGCCGACCACGCCCTCCAAGAAAGGAATGCAATGCACGCTCGGCCCTGGACCGCCCACCACGCTGACGACCGCGTTTATCGACAGCATCAGGGCCTTGGCCCGCGCTGTCAGGGGGCGGCGCGGCGTTCCATGCAGGCAAGCTGCTGCAGCCGGCCCATTCGATGGCTTGAGGCGTGGGCCATGGCTCGGGCGACGTGTGGCGCAGCCAACGATCGGCCCACCGATCGCGGTCACGCAACCCCCGCACCACCCCATGCTGAGGTGCCTCGTGCCAGGGCACGCCATGGGCGCGACACCACGTCGCCACGCGGCGGTCACGCTGGAAGGTCCAGTCGTTCCCGGTTTCTTCGTGGCTGTGCAGCACGAACGCCCCGGTTTCATCGAGCACACGGCGCAGGGCTTCTTCAATGGTGCCCGGCCAGGTGTGCAAGGTGCCGCCACTGGCTTGCGCCCAGGCCTGGACCTCGTTCAGGCACTCGCGAGCGAAACCCAGGTGCTGCGCTGCGGCATCGGGCTGCTGCCACCGCTCGGGCTCATGGCACCACAACAAAAGCACCGGCCCTTGCCGGGTCGCCTGCAGCAAGGGCAAGTGGTCGGTCCAGCGAAGATCGCGCTTGAACCAGACCACCTGCCACATGCTTCACCTCGGGCTTTCGAAAAACACGTACGTCGAATAATCGGAGACCTCGAAGTACACGCGCTTTTCGTCGGAATCGATTTGCCCGTTGAGGTTCTCGTCGTAGACCCCATAACCATAGCGGTAAGAGCGGGGATTGTTGTCGCTGGTGCCCAGCGCTGTCGAAAGCTTGTCGACCTTCAGGAAGCGCTTGACCACCATGTTGCCGGCATACACCTCCATCACCCCATTGGTGCCGGTCCAGTTCTGGATGTCGCGCTTGATCTGGTTCTGCTGCTCCTGGGTGCAGGCGCCCAGGGTGAGCAGCAAAGGCAGGACCATCAGCGCCCAGGGTTTGAAAGAAGCCATGTTGCCTCGCGGAAGGTGAGGATGTGTGGACATGCGTGATGAAACGCCAGGAAAGGAGCGCGCTCAGCCGCGGGTGAAGCCGCGTTGGCGGCGGGCTTCGTACAGGCACACGGCGCTGGCCACCGACACGTTCAGGCTTTCGACGCCCCCCATCATGGGAATGCTGACCAGCTGGTCGCAATGTTTGCGGGTGAGTTGGCGCATGCCCTTGCCCTCGGCACCGAGCACCAGGGCCGTGGGCACCTTGAAATCGGCCGCGTACAGAGTGCCAGGCGCGTCATCGGACGTGCCCGTGACCCAGATGTCGCGCTCTTTGAGTTCGCCCAGGGTGCGCGCCAGGTTGGTCACCATGAAGTACGGCACGGTCTCGGCTGCGCCACTGGCCACCTTGGCCACGGTGGCATTGATGCCCACCGCGTGGTCCTTGGGGGCGATCACCGCGTGCACACCCGCACCGTCGGCCACACGCAGGCAGGCGCCCAGATTGTGCGGATCGGTGATGCCGTCGAGCACCAGGATCAGCGGCGGCTCTTCGATGCCGTCGAGCAGGTCGTCCAGCGAATGGGTGTGCTGAATGGCGTCCACTCGGGCCACAACACCCTGGTGACGGTGGGTGCCGCACAGCTTTTGCAGGCGATCGTCGTCCAGTTCGGTGATGGTGACGCCAGCTTCTTCGGCCCGGGCCAGGAATTGGCGCATGCGCTGGTCTTTGCGACCCGCATCGACCAGCAGTTCACGCACGGAATCGGGGGCCACCTTCAGGCGAACGGTGACGGCGTGAAACCCGAACAACAGTTGTTTTGCACTCATGGGGCGATGGTACTGCAGCCCCCAAGTCGCACAGACGCTTCTTCAGGTGCTTTCTTCGGTCAGGCGCCCCTGCTGCACCCGCAGCACTCGCTGACAGCGCCGGGCCAGTTGCAGGTCATGCGTGACGAGCAGCAGCGCCGTGCCAAGGTCGGCATTGAGGCTGAACATGAGATCGATCACGGCCTGCCCCGTGGCATGGTCCAGACTGCCTGTGGGCTCATCGGCCATCAGCAAGGCCGGCTGCACCACGAAGGCGCGGGCCAGGGCCACGCGCTGCTGCTCGCCCCCCGACATGACGGTGGGGCGGTGCCCGAGGCGCTCACCCAAGCCCACGCGTCGCAGCATGGCCGTGGCCAGCTCATGCGCACGGGTTTCGCCGCGCAATTCCAGCGGCAACATCACGTTCTCCAGCGCGGTGAGGTGGCCAATCAGCTGGAAATTCTGGAACACGAAGCCGATGTGGGCGGCACGGTGTGCGGCCCGCTGGTCTTCACCCAGCGCGAACAGGGGCTGCCCGGCCAGCCACACCTCGCCACTGCTGGGCACATCCAGCCCCGCCAGGATGGACAAGAGCGTGCTCTTGCCCGAACCAGATGCACCGACCAGGGCCACGGTTTCACCGGGCTGCACGGCCAGACTGGCTCCCTGCAAGATGCTGAGCGCCCCGCTGCTGTCGGTCACAGTCTTGGTGATGTCTTGAGCACGCAGCACGGGCGAAATCGACGAGGGAGCGCTGGAGCGGGTGACGTGATGGTCAGGCATGAGGGCAGACGAAGCAGCAACCCATGCACTCTACGCCACGCCGCAATCCCTGGTGGCGTGCCAGCCCATGTAGCTTGTCGTATCGTTCACCCATGCCACAGCATCAAACCCATTCTGTCCATCCGGGCCGTCGCCTATGGCTCACCGGCCTGGCCACCTGTTCCGCACCGCTGCTCTGGGCGCTGACAGCGGGCAACGCGCTGGGTGCGCCCCAGGGAGTGCCTGCGTCCACAGCCGGCACATTGTCAACCGCGCCCCTGCTGATCCTGGGCGACAGCCTGTCTGCCGAATACGGTCTGCCTCGCGGCCAAGGCTGGGTGGCCCTGATGGAGGCCAGACTGCGCGCCAAGGGGCCGACGATCCCGGTGGTCAACGCCAGCATCAGCGGCGAGACCACGGCGGGTGGCCTGAGCCGCTTGCCTGCCCTTCTCAAGGCGCACCGGCCCGGCGTGGTGGTGATCGAGCTGGGTGCCAACGATGCCTTGCGCGGGCTGTCGCTGAAGGTGACCCAGGACAACCTTTCCAGGCTGGTGAGCCTGGCCCAGGCCCAACGCGCCGAGGTGGTGCTGGTGGGCATGCAGATGCCACCGAATTTCGGGCAGCGCTACGCGGACCAGTTCGCGGCCCTGTTCACCACCGTGGCGCAAACCCACCGGGTGCCTCTGGTGCCGTTCATGCTGGCGGGCGTGGCCGACCGACCGGACGCACGCGACTGGTTCCAGGCCGACGGCATCCACCCTCAGGCCAAGGCCCACCCGGTGATCCTTGACCGCAACATCTGGCCCGTGCTGCTGCCTGTGCTCAATGCCCTGCAGAAGCCTTCAAAGAAGCGCTGAGGCCCCAAAGGCCTCAGCCGCGAGGGCTCACTTGCGGGTACCGGGGAAGTTGCCAAGGTTGCCCATGAGCGACTCGGCCTGCTTGGTCATCTGCTCCTGCATCTGCGTGAACATCTGCGTCGACTGCTCCATGTAACTCGTCATGAAGCTCTGCATGGGGTTCGGCAGGTTCACCATCGAGTTCTCGGTCAGTTTGGCCTGCAGATCGATGAAGGACTGGATGTTCTTTTCCAGGTAGTTGCCCATCATCCCCTGCATGGTGTGGCCGTAGAAGCGGATGATCTGGGCCAGTGCCTGGGTGGAGAACATGGGCACCCCCCCCGTCTCCTCCTCCAGAATGATCTGCAGCAGGATGGACCGGGTCAGGTCATCGCCCGTCTTGGCATCGACCACGGCGAAGTTTTCGCAGGCCATGACCATGTCTTTCACGTCAGCCAGCGTGATGTAACTGCTGGTCTGGGTGTCGTACAAACGCCGGTTGGGATATTTCTTGATGGCCCGCACACCGGGGGGCACACTGGCAGACGAAGGCTCGTCTCCGGATTCAGACCGGGCGCGACGGCTCTTGGGGGCTGTGGTCATACCATCTCCTGTATGCGGCCCATTGTAGGGCTCTAGCCCACACTGAGGGCGCCGAAGTGGCCTGGCCAAGCCGGGCATTTGCTCACCCGATGGCCCCGATGGAACCCTCGGACGGTACGCTAGCGCGGGAGGGGAAACCAAAGCGTGCCGACAACCAGGAACGGGGCAAAACAAAAACCCCTTGCACCGAACGATGCAAGGGGCTGGATTCTGGTAGGCGCAATTGGATTCGAACCAACGACCCCCACCATGTCAAGGTGGTGCTCTAACCAACTGAGCTATGCGCCTGCGAGAACGAAACTATAACACTGTTTTTGCAGCACCTGCAAGATTTTTGAAAAAAGTGGCGCGCGTCATTTGCGCCGGGCCTTGAGCACGCCATCGACCTGGGCCACCTTGGCCAGCAGGCCTTGCAAGCGTGCGGTATCAGCCGTCTGCAGAGTCAGGCTGATGGCCACGCGCTCACGCTGGGCCTGGCTGTGCATGGCCGACACATGAGCCTTGCCTTGGGCAAAGGCGTCGCACACATCACGCAGCAGGCCCGGGCGGTCCAGCCCCTCCACCAGCACATCGACCGCGTACTGGTCTTCTTTGTCGCCCGCCGACGAACGCCCCCAGGTGACCGGGATGACGCGCTCGGGGTTCTGGGCCGCCATCTGCCGCCAGTTGCTGCAATCGAGCCGGTGCACGGCCACGCCCTTGCCGCGCGTGACATAGCCACCGATGGCATCGCCCTTGGCAGGCTTGCAGCAGCGAGCCAATTGCGTGAGCAGCGAATCCATGCCCACCACCAGCACGCCTTTGCCCTGCATGGCCGCTTCGGGCTGGCCCGCTTTGTTCAGGCGCTGGGCCAGCCACTGGTCGGCATCGACGGAAGGTTCTGCCGGTTTGAGCAGCGCCTCCACGTTCTTGAGCGAGTACTCGTCCTTGCCCACCACCTCGAACAGGGCCTCGGCGCTCTTGAAGCCCAGGTCGGAGGCCAGGTCGTCGAGCTTGAGCGCGGTGCGCCCCATCCGCTGCAGCAGTTTTTCCACCTGCTCGCGCCCGCGCGCCACGGTTTCCTGCAGGGCCAGGGCGTTGAACCATGAACGCACCTTGGCGCGTGCACGTGGGCTGTTCACGTAACCCAGCTCGGGGTTGAGCCAGTCACGCGAGGGGCCACCTTCCTTGGCCGCCACCACCTCGACGGTCTGGCCACTGCGCAAGGTGGTGTTCAGGGGCACCATGGCGCCATCGACCCGTGCGCCCCGGCAGCGATGGCCCAGCGTGGTGTGCACGGTGTAGGCAAAGTCGACCGGCGTGCTGCCAGCAGGCAGGTCGATGATGGCACCCTCAGGCGTGAAGATGTAGATGCGGTCTTCGAACAGGCCGGGGCCGCCGGGCACCTGCTCGGCCTCGCTGCTGGCCAGATCACGCTCCCAGGCCAGCAGCTGACGCAGCACGGTCTTGCGCGCTTCGGCCACGCGGCTTTCGAAATCACCGGCAGCCTGCACGCCGGCATAGCCTTTGGCACCCGCTTCCTTGTAGGCCCAATGGGCGGCCACGCCGCTTTCGGCATGGTCGTGCATGGCCTGGGTGCGGATCTGGATCTCGATGGGGCGGCCGGCATCGTCCATCACCACCGTGTGCAGCGACTGGTAGCCGTTGGCCTTGGGCCGCGCGATGTAGTCAGAGAACTCTTCGGGCAAGGGCTGCCAAAGTTCGTGCGTGCGGCTGAGGGCGGCGTAGCAGGCCGGAACGTCCGGCACGATCACGCGCAGGGCTTGCAGGTCGAACACACGGTCGAGCGACAGGCGCTTGCCCTGCATCTTCTTGTAGATGCTGTAGATGTGCTTGGGGCGGCCTTGGACCAGGGCGTTCAGGCCCATGGCCTGCAGGGCATCGCTCAGGCGCTGGCGCGCGGCCTCGACCTGCTGTTCGCGGTCGACACGCTTGCTTTCCAGCGCCCTGGCGATGTCCTTGTAGGTGTCGGGCTGCAGAAAGCGGAAGGCCAGGTCTTCCAGTTCCCACTTGATCTGCCAGATGCCCAGCCGGTTGGCCAGGGGCGCGAACACCTGCAGCGATTCGCGGGCCAGGGCCTTGGGGCAGGCCTGCTTGCTGTCGGCGTAATGGCGCAGGGTCTGCAGGCGCGATGCCAGGCGCACCAGCACCACGCGCAGGTCACGCGAGAAAGCCAGCAGCATCTTGCGGATGCGCTCGATCTGCTCGGCTGGCAGCGGGCCGTCGGTGTCGTCGCCCAGTGCGTCTCGGGCACTGCGCTGCACTTGCACCAGCTTGCGCGTGGCGCTGGTGAGCTGGGCCATGTCGTCACCAAAAGCGCGTGCGATCACTTCGTCGGCCGGGGTGAGGTACTCGCTGGCATAGACCAGATAGGCCGCAGCACGCAATGCAGGCGGGGCCCCGATGCCTTGCAGGATGGTGGCCGTGCCGTCGGCATGGGCCAGGGCAGGCTCACCGGTGTCGAAACGCTGTTGCAACAGCAGGGGCTCGGCGAACGCCCGCGCGCGCTGCAGAAGCGCCGTGCCCTGCCCTTCAGGCAAGGTGTCGCCCGGGGCCAGGTCGGCCCAGGCCACGATGGCAGCAGGCGCATCACCTGTGATCACGGAAGGCGGCTCGCCCGGCACCAGGCCGGTGGTCGGCTGCAGAAAACCCGTCTTCATGCCAGCAGGAACCCCTCCACCACGGCCACCTGGTCGTCGGCCACCAGGGTGGGCGCATGGCCCACGCCAGCGAATTCGACCAGCCGAGCCTTGGCACCCCGCTGGGTCATCTCCTGGGCGGTGTCGGCATCCAGCAGGTCGGACTCGGCGCCACGCAGCAGCAGCGTGTCGGCCTTGAGCCCGTCGTACATCTGCCAGACCGCGGCCTGCCCGGCAGCGGCACCTTCTGCATCGATGGCCTTGAACGGGATGGCGATCGAGGGGTCGTAATGCAGGACGAAACCCACACCGCCAGGGGCCGGGCGCAACATGGGTCGCGACAGGGCCAGCCACTGCGCCGGCGTGTGCGGGCCGAAACTGGTGGAAATGCTCCAGAGGTAGTCGGCGGCCTCTTGTTCTGTGGCGAACTGGCGTGGCACGCCGAGGTAGTCACCGATGCGCACGATGGCTTCGTAGCGCAGGCGCGGGCCCACGTCGTTGAGCACCATGCGGCGCAGTTGGGCCCCGGTGGCTTGAGGCGGCACGGTGGACAAGGCCAGGCCGATCAGCCCCCCCATTGACGTGCCCACCCAGTCGATGGACCAGTCGGCCGCCGTGATGCCTTTGCTGGCCTTGAGGTGCTGCACCAGCTGCACCATGTCGCCCGCATAGGTCAGGATCTGGTACTGCTGCGGCTCGGCCAGCCAGTCGGAATGCCCACGTCCGGCCACGTCGGGACAGACCACATGGCAGTGGGCGCTGAGGCGCTGCGCCAGCACATCGAAATCTCGGCCCTGGCGGCTCAGACCATGCACGCACACCACTGTGCGCGGGTTGGCCGGATCACCCCAGCTCCAGTAAGCCATCTGGTGGCCGGCGGGGTCGGTCTTGCTGGCCCCGGGGCAGCGGACATGGTGCAGCGTGGGCGATGTCGACGGCGATGAAACGGTGGTTTGATTGGCTTGATTCATGCTGTGCCTACGGGGTGGACGACCCATAATGGGCCGAAGCAATCATTTTGTTTGGCAATGACCCCACAGGAGGCCCGAATGTTGAAAGGAAAAACCGCGCTTGTCACCGGCTCGACCAGTGGCATTGGCCTGGGCATGGCCCGCCAGCTGGCCGCACAGGGCGCGAACATCATTCTCAATGGCTTTGGCGACAGCGAAGGCCCCAAGGCCGAAGTGTTGCAGGTCGGCAGCGCCCACGGCATCCGTGTGGGTTACCACGGGGCCGACATGTCCAAACCCGCCGAGATCGAAGCCATGGTGGCCTACGCGAACGCCGAGTTCGGTGGCGTGGACATCCTGGTGAACAACGCCGGCATCCAGCACGTGGCCAATGTCGAGAACTTCCCCGTTGAGAAGTGGGATGCCGTCATCGCCATCAACCTGAGTTCGGCCTTTCACACCACGCGCCTGGTGGTGCCGGGCATGCGTGCGAAAAACTGGGGCCGCATCATCAACCTGGCCTCGGCCCATGGTCTGGTGGCGTCGGCAGGCAAATCGGCCTACGTGGCGGCCAAGCATGGCCTGGTGGGGCTGACCAAGGCTGTGGCCCTGGAAACCGCGACCACGGGTGTGACCTGCAACGCCATCTGCCCCGGCTGGGTGCTGACCCCGCTGGTGCAAAAGCAGATCGATGACCGCGCGGCGAAGGGTGGCATCACCGTGGAAGAGGCGCAGAAAGACCTGCTGGGCGAAAAGCAACCCTCGCTGCAGTTCGTGACCCCGGCCCAGCTGGGTGACCTGGCCGTGTTCCTGTGCTCCCCCTCGGCCGACAACGTGCGCGGTGTGGCCTGGAACATGGACGGCGGCTGGGTGGCGCAGTAAGCCGCTCCAGAGCGACAGGCCATGGCAGGCGGCCTGCATTCATTAAGATGCAGGCCCTCATGACCGCTCGCCGCCCCCTCACACTGGCCACCCTGGGCAAAAGCCCCCGCGGGCACGACCCGCGGATCCCCTACTCGCCCCACTACGACGACCTGTACCACTCGGACGCAGGCGCCTGGTCACAGTCACGCCACGTGTTCCTGGCCGGCAATGACCTGCCAGCCCGCTGGCAGGGGCGCACGCGCTTCGTGATCCTGGAAACCGGCTTCGGGCTGGGCAACAACTTCCTGGCCACCTGGCAAGCGTGGCGGCAAGACCCCCAGCGCTGCGAGCAGCTGGTGTTCATTTCCATCGAGAAGCACCCACTGAGCGCGCAGCAACTGCGCGATGTGCATGCGAGGTCGGCACACGCCCCCGATGAACCCATGCCCGACTGGGAAGTAGCCCGCACCGAACTGGCCGCACGCCTGGTGGCCCAATGGCCCGTGCTGACACCTGGCTGGCACACCATCGACTTTGAAGTGGCCGAGCGCACGCCAGGTGGTGCTGCAGGCCAGGTGCGGTTGATGCTGGGTCTGGGCGATGTGCACGACCTGATCCCCAGCCTGATGGCCCAGGTGGACAGCTTCTACCTGGACGGCTTCTCACCCGCGAAGAACCCGGACATGTGGGATGCACGCTGGCTGGGCCGCTTGGACCGGCTGGCCGCCCCCGGCGCCATGGCTGCCACCTGGAGCGTGGCCCGGCCCATGCGAGACACCCTGACCAAGGCGGGCTTCGTGATCGAGCGACGCCAGGGCCATGGCAGCAAGCGCGACATGGTCTCGGCACGCTTCGAGCCTCGCCATGTGGCAGCACCGCCCGCTGGCGGCCTGTGGGCAGAGCCCGATGCGGCTCACCGCACCGTGGCCGTGGTGGGCGCCGGTCTGGCAGGTTGCGCCGCCGCCTGGGCCCTGACCCGCCAGGGCTGGCAGGTGCACCTGATCGACGCGCAAGCCGAACCCGCCACCCTGGCGTCGGGCAACCCTGGCGGCATGTTCCACGCCATCCTGCACGGAGAAGATGGCGTGCACGCGCGCGCCTACCGCGCTGCGGCCCTGCGCACGGCCCAGGTGGCTGGTGCCTGGATGGCCCAGGGCCTGGTGCCCGGTCAGGCCACGGGCTTGATGCGCCTGGACGAGCTGCCTGACGGCGAGGCCCAGGCCCTGCTGCAAAGCCTGGGTTTGCCCGACAGCTTCGTGCACTGGCAGCCGGTGGCGCAGGCTGCCCACACCGTCGGGTGCCACACGCCGTCTGGCGGCTGGCAGTTCGACCAGGGGGGCTGGCTGTCACCGCCCCATTACGCGCGGGCCTTCCTTCAGTCGGCCCAGACCACAGGCCGACTGCACTGGCACCCCGGCCGGCGGGTGAGCGGCCTGCACCGCGCAGAATCGGGCTGGGCCCTGCGCAGTGAAGGCCAGGCCGAGCCCTGGTTGCAAGGCATGGGCAGCGTGGTGCTGGCCAATGCCCACGCGCTGGGCGCCCTGGTGGCCACCTTGCCTTCCGACCAGGCCGGCTTCGCGCTGCCGGGCGGCAAAGTGCGCGGCCAGATCACGCACCTGCCCCCTGACGCCTGCGTGGCTCGGCTGCACCAGCCCGTGGCCGGCCAGGGCTACGCCTTGAGCCTGCCGGATGGCAGCCTGCTGTGTGGCGCCACCAGCCAGCACCAGGACGACGACCCCTCGGTGCGTGACGCCGACCACCGCCACAACCTGCAACAAGCCGCCCGCCTGGGCGCCTGGCAAGGCGACGCCCAGCACGCCGCCCTCGATGGCCTGAGTGGCCGCACCCAATGGCGGGCCACCACGCCGGACCGATTGCCCCTGGTGGGCGCCCTGCCCTGGTCATGGGAGCGCCTGCAAGCCCTGCCCGCCCGCGCGCGCCTGGACCAGCCCCGCATGGTGCCCCGAGAGCGCAACGCGCACGGCGGCCTGTTCGTGCTGGGGGGGCTGGGCTCACGCGGCATCACCTGGGCTGCCTTGGCGGGCGACCTGCTGGCCCACTGGGTGACAGGCAGCCCCTGCCCGGTGGAGGCCGACCTGCGCGACGCGCTCGACCCGGCACGCTGGGTGGTGCGGCAGGTGAAGCAGGGGCGACACACCGCTGCAGGCACCTGAGGCCCGGCGGGGGCCCATGCCTGAGGCCTTTGATAAAGTCACGCCTGCATGCCCCACCGCGACCCACACGCTCCTCAGCCTGACCTGCCCGACCTGCCAGGCCAGACCGACCGTCTGCGGGTCGACAAGTGGTTGTGGGCGGCCCGTTTCCACAAAACGCGCAGCCTGGCCGCCGAAGACATCGACAAAGGCCGCGTGTCGGTGAATGGCCAGGTGGCCAAGGCCTCGCGCGAACTTCGCACGGGCGACGAGGTCGAGATCCGCCAGACCGGCGGCCTGGTGCGCACGGTGGAAGTGCTGGCCCTGAGCACCATCCGCGGGCCGGCCCCTCAGGCCCAGCGCCTGTACCGGGAAACCGACGCCAGCCTCCAGCGCCGTCAGGCCTGGGCCGAGCAGCGCCGCCAGGGGGTCGAGCCGTCCAGCGCCCTCGAACATGGCCGCCCGACCAAGCGCGACCGCCGCCAGCTGGCCGACTGGCAGCGGTGGTCGGCCAGCGCCGACGACCTGTCCTGAAAAAAATTTCACACCCCCTCTTGAAACCCCGGGCATCGCCCCAAATTCAGCAGGGTTTTCAATTCCAACCCGAGTTTTCGTGATGAGCGACACGCCCAGCACCCCCGACACCCAGGCCGCCGACCAACAGGGCGCCGACAGCGCCCCCCTGAGCGTCGAGCAGCAGCTGGCCGAACTGCAGGCCAAGCACACTGAAGTCTCTGACGCCTACCTGCGCGCCAAGGCCGAGGCCGAAAACATCCGCCGTCGAGCCGAAGACGAGATCTCCAAGGCCCGCAAGTTCGCAGTGGAATCGTTCGCGGAAAGCCTGCTGCCCGTCAAGGACAGCATGGAAGCCGCCATCGCCACCCACGCCGCCAAGCCCGACACCCCGGTGGAAACCGTGCTGGAAGGCGTGCACGCCACCCTGCGCCAGCTGGCTTCGGCGCTCGAGCGCAACAAGGTGCTCGAGATCAACCCGGCCGCCGGCACGAAATTCGACCCCCACCAGCACCAGGCCATCAGCATGGTGCCGGCCGATCAGGAAGCCAACACCGTCGTGGGCGTGCTGCAAAAGGGTTACTCCATCGCCGACCGCGTGCTGCGTCCGGCCCTGGTGACCGTGGCCGCCCCCAAGTGATTTGATTCAGCACAAGCCGCCCCCGGGCCATTTCAAAAAGTGCGCCTGAACTGCGTTCAGGCCCCTTGAAAAACCCGGCTGGCAACGCAGATACAGCATCAAGCGCGGGCCAGGCCCCGCAAACCGACATTAGGAGATATTCAAATGGGCAAGATCATTGGCATCGACCTGGGCACCACCAACTCGTGCGTGGCCATCATGGAAGGCAACACCACCAAGGTGATCGAGAACAGCGAAGGCGCTCGCACCACCCCTTCCATCATTGCTTACCAGGAAGACGGTGAGATCCTGGTGGGCGCTTCGGCCAAGCGCCAGGCCGTGACCAACCCCAAGAACACGCTGTACGCGGTCAAGCGCCTGATCGGTCGCAAGTTCACCGAAAAGGAAGTGCAAAAGGACATCGACCTGATGCCCTACTCCATCGCTGCGGCCGACAACGGTGACGCCTGGGTGGAAGTGCGCGGCAAGAAGATGGCACCGCCGCAAGTGTCGGCCGAAGTGCTGCGCAAGATGAAGAAGACGGCCGAAGACTACCTGGGTGAAGAAGTCACCGAGGCCGTCATCACGGTGCCCGCCTACTTCAACGACGCCCAGCGCCAAGCCACCAAGGACGCTGGCCGCATTGCGGGTCTGGACGTCAAGCGCATCATCAACGAACCCACCGCCGCGGCCCTGGCCTTCGGCCTGGACAAGGTCGGCTCGGGTGACCGCAAGATCGCCGTGTACGACCTGGGCGGCGGCACCTTCGACGTGTCCATCATCGAAATCGCTGATGTCGATGGCGAAAAGCAGTTCGAAGTGCTGTCGACCAACGGCGACACCTTCCTGGGCGGCGAAGACTTCGACCAGCGCATCATCGACTTCATCATCGCCGAGTTCAAGAAGGAACAGGGCGTTGACCTGACGAAGGACGTGCTGGCCCTGCAGCGCCTGAAGGAAGCCGCTGAAAAGGCCAAAATCGAGCTGTCGAACTCGTCGCAGACCGACGTCAACCTGCCCTACATCACCGCTGACGCCACCGGCCCGAAGCACCTGAACATCAAGCTGACCCGCGCCAAGCTGGAAAGCCTGGTCGAAGAGCTGATCGAGCGCACCATCGCCCCCTGCCGCACCGCCATCAAGGACGCTGGCGTGGCCGTGGGTGACATCGACGACGTGATCCTGGTGGGCGGCATGACCCGCATGCCCAAGGTGCAGGAGAAGGTCAAGGAATTCTTCGGCAAGGACCCCCGCAAGGACGTCAACCCTGACGAAGCCGTGGCC
The DNA here is from genome assembly GCF_004310865.1 of Aquabacterium lacunae. Taxonomy (GTDB): domain Bacteria; phylum Pseudomonadota; class Gammaproteobacteria; order Burkholderiales; family Burkholderiaceae_C; genus Aquabacterium; species Aquabacterium lacunae. Next base: position 120,494 of record NZ_SIXI01000006.1, on the reverse strand, counting down.
GTGGGCGCTGCCGTGCAGGGCCAGGTGCTGTCGGGTGACCGCACCGACGTGCTGCTGCTGGATGTGAGCCCGCTGTCTCTGGGCATCGAGACCATGGGCGGCGTCATGACCAAGATGATCAGCAAGAACACGACCATCCCGACCAAGTTTGCTCAGACCTTCTCCACCGCCGACGACAACCAGCCGGCCGTGACCATCAAGGTCTTCCAGGGCGAACGCGAGATGGCCGCCGGCAACAAGATGCTGGGCGAGTTCAACCTCGAAGGCATCCCGCCCGCACCGCGTGGCATCCCCCAGATCGAAGTGACCTTCGACATCGACGCCAACGGCATCCTGCACGTGTCGGCCAAGGACAAGGGAACCGGCAAGGAAAACAAGATCACCATCAAGGCCAACTCGGGCTTGTCGGAAGACGAGATCCAGAAAATGGTCAAGGACGCCGAGCTCAACGCCGCCGAAGACAAGAAGAAGCTGGAACTGGTGCAGGCCAAGAACCAGGGCGATGGCCTGGTGCACAGCGTGCGCAAGTCGCTGACCGAGTACGGAGACAAGCTGGACGCTGGCGAGAAGGACAAGATCGAAGCCGCGATCAAGGACGTCGAAGAAGCCCTCAAGGGTGATGACAAGGACGACATCGAGGCCAAGACCAACGCCCTGATGACCGCTTCGCAGAAGCTGGGCGAGAAGATGTACGCCGACATGCAGGCCGCACAAGGTGCAGCCGGTGCCGCTGGCGCGGAAGCTGCGGGTGCTGCCGATGCAGGTGCCTCGGCCAAGCCTGCCGACGACAACGTGGTCGACGCCGAGTTCAAGGAAGTCAAGAAGGACTGATCACCCTTCCCTCCTTTCCCAGGCACAGGCGTGTGAGCCCCCGGCTCATGCCCTGTGCCTTTGTCGGATCAGGACACACCCATCATGGCAAAACGCGATTACTACGAAGTCCTGGGCGTCAGCAAAGGCGCAGCAGAAGACGAGATCAAGAAGGCCTACCGCAAGCTGGCCATGAAGTTCCACCCGGACCGCAACCAGGGTGAGAAAGCCAAGGAAGCCGAAGAGAAGTTCAAGGAGGTCAAAGAGGCCTACGAGATGCTCTCGGACCCCAAGAAGAAGGCCGCCTACGACCAGTACGGCCATGCCGGTGTCGACCCCAACATGGGTGCAAGCCGTGGTGGCCCCGAGGGCTTCGGTGGCTTCGCCGAGGCCTTTGGCGACATCTTTGGCGACATCTTTGGGCAGCAAGGCGGCGGCCGCCGCAGTGCCGGCCCGCAGGTCTACCGTGGCAACGACCTGTCGTACGCCATGGAGATCTCGCTCGAAGAAGCCGCCAATGGCAAGGAAACCCAGATCCGGATTCCGTCCTGGGAAGAGTGCAACACCTGCCACGGCAGCGGCGCCAAGCCCGGCACCCAGCCCAAGACCTGCCCGACCTGCAACGGCGCGGGCACGGTGCACATGCGACAGGGCTTCTTCAGCGTGCAGCAGACCTGCCCGCATTGCCACGGCACTGGCAAGATCATTCCCGAGCCCTGCACGTCGTGCAACGGCGCCGGCCGCGTCAAGAAGACCAAGACCCTGGAAGTCAAGATCCCGGCTGGCATCAACGAAGGCATGCGCATCCGCTCGGCTGGCAACGGTGAGCCCGGCACCAATGGCGGCCCCGCCGGTGACCTGTACATCGAGATCCGGATCAAGCAGCACGACATCTTCGAACGTGACGGCGACGACCTGCACTGCACGGTGCCGGTGCCGCTGACCAGCGCAGCCCTGGGTGGCAACATCGAGGTGCCCACGCTGGGTGGCAAGGCCGAGATCGAGATCCCGGAAGGCACCCAGCACGGCAAGACCTTCCGCTTGCGTGGCAAAGGCATCAAGGGCTTGCGCTCCAGCTACCCGGGTGACCTGTACTGCCACATCACGGTGGAAACGCCGGTCAAGCTCACCGAGCACCAGCGCAAGCTGCTCAAGGAACTCGACGAGTCGTTCAAGAAGGGCGGCGAAAAGCACTCGCCCCATACCAAGGGCTGGGCAGACCGGGTCAAGAACCTGTTCAAGTGACGCTGAAATCGTCCACACCCAAGGCCGGCCCGTCCGGCCTTTTTCTTTGCGCGCAGCTTTTTGCGGAACACCCCTCAGTTTTCCTGGCGGCCCACCGATATCCGGACACCGGACTCCATGGCACCGGTTCGTTGGAACCTTCAGGAAAAGACCATGGCACTGATCGACTCAGACCTGGGCCGCGCCAGCGCCCTCGTGATCGACCCCCACACCGGCTCGCGCAACGCCCTCGTGCGCATGCTGCAGACCCTCAACATCCCCGACATCACGGCGACCAGCCTGCTCAGCGACGCCCGCCGCCTGCTGCGCACACGCCGCTATGACATCCTGCTCTGTGACTACCACTTCGAAGGGCAACGGGGCTCGGGCCAGCAGCTGATCGAAGAAATGCGCCAGGCCAACCTGCTGCCACTGTCGACCAGCGTGGTCATGGTCACGGCCGAAAACAGTTACCACCGGGTGGCCGAAGCGGCCGAATCGGCACTGGACAGCTACCTGCTCAAGCCCCATCGGCTGGCCGACCTGAGCGAACGGCTGATCTTGATCCGCTTGCGCAAGGAAGCCCTGGCCGACATCTTCCAGGCCATCGGGCAGCGAGACCTGGAACGCGCAGCCCAGCTGTGCGTGGAGCGCTTCCACGCGCGCAAGGCCTACTGGCTGTATGCGGCCCGCATCGGCGCAGAACTGATGCTTCGCCTGCGCCGCCACACCGAAGCGCAGGAAATGTTCAGTGCCGTGTGCGAGCACCAGGCCGTGCCCTGGGCGCGCATGGGCGTGGCACGCGCCCAGATCGAACAAGGTCAGCACCGACGTGCCGCCGAGCAACTGCACCAGCTGACCGCCGAGCAACCCGAGTGCGTGGACGCCTTCGACATCCTGGCCCGGGCCCAGCTGGAGGCCGGGCAGCTGCCCCTGGCCCTGGACACCTGTCACAAGGCGGTGGAGCTGACCCCGCAGTCGATCCCCAGGCTGCAAAAGGTGGGCAGCCTGGCCTTTTACCTGGGCCAGCACGAACTGGCGCGCCAGACGCTGCGCAAAGCCCAGCAACTCAGCGCCTTGAGCGACGGCGGCGGCAAGCTCTTTGACACCCAGACGCTGGTGCTGCAGGGCCTGATGTCCTTTGACGCGGCACAGCCGGCCGCACTTCAGCAGGCCCACAAGGCCCTGATGGAAGTGTTTGACGACGACCCTGATGACCTGGGCAGGCGGCTGCGCCAATCGCACCTGCTGCTGGCGCTGACGGGATTGCAGGCGCGAGACACCCGCCAGGCGATCGAAAGCGCGCGCTTGTACATGGCCGACCAGATGCTGGCCGACTTTGACCTGGAGGCCGGTTGCAACGCGGCGTCGCTGATGACCCGCCTGTTGAACCACGGCGTGTGCCTGCCAGAACAGCGCGACTGGGCCACTCGGCTGGCGCAGCGCTTCTGTCACAGCCAGACCAGCACCACGCTGCTGGAACTGGCCAGCGCAGCGCAACCGGAGTTGCGCGATGTGTTCACTGCCCAGCACCGCGACACCCGCCAGATGGCCGAGCAGGCCCTGAGCCATTCCCTGGCAGGTCAGGCCCAGCAAGCCCTGGAGTTGCTGCTGAACCGGGCGCGCGAGACCCTGAATGTGCGGCTGGTCGAACTGGCCGATGCCATCTACCAGCGGCACGCCACAGCGCTCGCCTTGCCCGGCACGCTGATTGAGCGCCTGCGCGAACTGCAGGCCGCACGCTGCCCCACCGACACCCTGCCGCCACTGTTTCGCCATGGGAAAAGGATGCCGGGCGAGCTGCGCCTGCGCGCCTGATTCAAGTTCGGGCGTGCATCTTCCGATATGAAACGAACCGGAGGCCAGGGGTCTCCGCGTGGCGCCGCTCGGTGAAGTTGACGAACGGCTCTGAAAGCACGCAGTTTCATCCGGGAATGTGTTGAACCATGGCCACTGTCGTCACACCGTATTCGAACCTCACCGCCCTGGTCATCGATGACATGGCCACGCAGCAAAGCACGCTGCGCGGACACCTGGCACTCATCGGCATCAGCAAGGTCGAGGTGTGTGCCACCCCCGAAGATGCCGTGCGGCTGGTGCGGGCACGCAAGTACAACCTGATCCTGTGCGACTACAACCTGAACGCCAAGACCGATGGTCAGCAGCTGTTCGAGTACCTGCGCGAGGAACAGCTGCTGCCGCCCGACAGCCTGTTTTTCATGATCACGGCCGAGAGCAGCTATTCATCGGTGGCCGCCGCCACCGAGCAACACCCCGACGCCTACCTGCTCAAGCCGTGCACGGCCACCGACATCGAAGAGCGCCTGAAGGTGTCGCTTGAAAAACGCGATGCCCTGCTGGTCATCAACACCTGCCTGGCCCGCGATGACCTGCCGGGCGCGCTGGCCGAGTGCGACAAGGTGCTGGCAGCCAAGGGACGCTGGGGCATGAGCGCCCTGCAAAGCAAGGGGCAGGTGCTGCTCAAGCTCGGCCGCCATGAAGACGCCAAGGCCGTGTACCGCGCAGCCCTGGAGGTGCGACGCGACCTGGTCTGGGCGCAGCTGGGGCTGGCCCGGGCCCACAAGGCCGCCGGCCAGTTCGAACAGGCCCGGCAACTGGCCCAGGACATCATCGAAAGCCGCGAAGGCGAGAAGAATGTGGCGGCCTACGACGTGATCGCAGAAGCCATGGAGGCCACCGGAGACCCCGAAGGCGCCATGTGGGTGCTGCGTGACGCCGCCAATGTGATCCCCTCGGCGCGCCGCCAGCGCATCCTGGGCGAAAGCGCCTACCGCAATGGCGACCTCGACACCGCCCGCGAAGCCCTCAGCAAGGCCACCAAAGCCAGCAAGGGGTCGGTGGTGGCGCAACCGCAAGACAGCCTGCTGCTGGCCCAGACCCTTGTCGACCAGGGGCAAGGCGGTGAAGCATTGAAGGTGCTGGGTGAGGCGGCGGCTGCCTTCAAGTCGGCGCCCAGCTTTGGCTCGGTCGCGCTGGCCGTGCAGGCCCAGGCCGAACTGAGCACCGGGCAGACCGATGCAGCCCTCAAGACCCTGGCCCGCGCCCGCGAAACCATGCGCAAGGGCAAGGCCGACTTCGCCACGGTCGCGCTGGCCAAGGCCGAGATCATGTGCGGCAACGAAGACGCCGGCATGAAGCTGCTGGAAAGCGCCATCAGCGCCGACCACGAAAACCGGCGCATCAAGCAGATGATCGGCAAGGCCCTGCGCGACACCGGCCACGAAGACAAGATCGCCTCGGTGATCGAATCGGCCACCGCGGGGCTGGAGCGCAAGGTGGCCGACGCCCGCAAGCTGCTGCGCGACAGCCAGATCGACGACGCTGTGGCCATGATCGAACAGGCCGTGCGCGACTACCCCGAGAACACAGGCGTTCTGCTGCAGGCCGCTCAGATCAACTGCATGGCGCTGCGCCTGAAGAAGGACCTGAACGCCGACCGCATGGACCGGATCCGCACCTACCTGACCCGGCTGGAAAAGCTCCTGCCCGGCCATGACCGCGTGATCGCGATGCGCCGCTACTTCCGCGAAACCGTGGGCGCCCTGGAACAAGCCGAAATCCACTGAACAGGCCCACCATGAGCCAGGCCCTGGCCCTCATTGCCCACGACCTCAAGAACGCGCTGGGCAGCCTGGAAGCGGAGCTGGCCGCCATGGCCTGCCTGCCCTCGCCCGAGGCACACCGAGAGGCCAGCCAGCAGGCGCACCACCACTGCCAGGCCCTGCGGCAGGAGTTCGTGCAGTTCCTGACGCTGTACGCCGCGGAAGCCGGCGAACTGCGCCCCCTGTGCGAAGACGAATCACCCCAGGCGCTGCTCGATGCGCTGGTGAGCCACTGGCGAAGCCGCCTGGCGACCGAGGGACGTGACATCCGGCTGATCGCTCACACTGCCGACACCGCCCCACCCTTCTGGTACTTCGACCGCCGGCTGCTGCGGCTGGCCCTGGACGCCGCGGTGCACAACGCGACACGCTTTGCGCGCACCACCGTTCAGCTGAGCTGCTCAGTCAGCGAAGGTGGGCTGCGCTTCACCATCACCGACGACGGACCGGGGCTGCAAAGCGGCGCCACCGACGCACGAACCAGCACGGGCCTGGGCACAGCCCTGTCACAGGCCGTGGCAAAGGCCCACACCCTTGGTGCGCAGTGTGGCCACGTGAGCCTGACAGACCACCCCGCGGGTGGCGCCTGCTTCACGCTCTGGCTGCCTTGACGCATGGACCACGCGCGGCTGCCCATGCGGACAGCCGCAGGGCCTGCGAAAGGCCCCCAACAGATCAGGCCGGCACGTCCTGGGCCACGCAATCGACGTAGTAGCGCTTCTTGCCGTCGGCGCTTTCTTCGGCAACCAGACCGTGCACGTCGGTGGCGAAGCCGGGGAAGGCCAGGTTGAACTGCTCGTTGAACTTCAGGAAATCGACGATCTTCTTGTTGAAGCGCTCACCCGGGATCAGCAGCGGGATGCCGGGCGGGTAAGGCGTCAGCAAGGCCGTGGTGATGCGGCCTTCCAGCTGGTCGACCTCGACCCGCTCGGTCTGGCGGCGGGCGATGCAGGCATAGGCATCGGACGGCTTCATAGCGAGCTCCTGGCCCGACAGGTACACCTCGGTCGTCAGGCGGGCGATGTCGCCCTTGGCGTAGGCCTCGTGGATGCTCTGGCACAGGTCGCGCAGGCCCATGCGCTCGTAGCGCGGGTTCTTCTGGCAGAACTCGGGCATGGCACGCCACAGCGGCTGGTTCTTGTCGTAGTCGTCCTTGAACTGCTGTAGCGCCGTCAGCATGGTGTTCCAGCGGCCCTTGGTGATGCCGATGGTGAACATGATGAAGAAGCTGTACAGGCCCGTCTTTTCGACCACCACGCCGTGCTCGGCCAGGTACTTGGTGACGATGCTGGCCGGGATGCCGGTCTTGGCAAACTTGCCCGACACGTCCATGCCCGGGGTGATGATGGTCGACTTGATCGGGTCGAGCATGTTGAAGCCGTCGGCCAGGTTGCCGAAGCCGTGCCACTTCTCGTTGGCCTTCAACACCCAGTCGGTCGGCTTGCCAATGTCTTCAGTGACCAGCTTCTCGGGGCCCCAGACCTTGAACCACCAGTCCTTGCCGTATTCCTTGTCGACCTTGCGCATGGCGCGGCGGAAATCCAGTGCTTCCTTGATCGACTCTTCCACCAGCGCAGTGCCGCCCGGTGGCTCCATCATGGCGGCGGCCACGTCGCAGCTGGCGATGATCGCGTACTGCGGCGAGGTCGAGGTGTGCATCAGGTAGGCTTCGTTGAACAGGTGCCGGTCAAGCGGCACGTTCTGCGAATCCTGCACCAGCACATGCGAGGCCTGCGAGATGCCCGCCAGCAGCTTGTGCGTGGACTGGGTGGCGTACACCACCGCCTGCTTGGGGCGCGCACGGCCCTTGCCCATGGCGTGGTACATGCCATAGAACTTGTGGAAGGCGGCATGCGGCAACCAGGCTTCGTCGAAGTGCAGGTTGTCGATCCAGCCATCGAGCATGCCCTTGATGGTCTCGGTGTTGTAGAGCACGCCGTCGTAGGTGCTTTGCGTGATCGTCAGGATGCGCGGCTTGACCTTCTTGGCATCGACCCCCTTGAGCAGCGGGTGCCTGGCGATCTTCTTGCGGATGTTAGCCGGCTCGAACTCGCTTTGCGGGATCGGGCCGATGATGCCGAAGTGGTTGCGCGTGGGCGTCAGGAACACGGGGATGGCCCCGGTCATGATGATGCTGTGCAGGATGGACTTGTGGCAGTTGCGATCAACCACCACCACATCACCCGGGGCCACCGTGTGGTGCCACACCATCTTGTTGGAGGTGCTGGTGCCGTTGGTGACAAAGAAGCAGTGGTCGGCATTGAAGATGCGCGCGGCGTTCTTCTCCGACTCGGCCACCGGGCCGGTGTGATCCAGCAGCTGGCCCAGTTCTTCCACGGCGTTGCACACGTCGGCGCGCAGCATGTTCTCGCCGAAGAACTGGTGGAACATCTGGCCCACCGGGCTCTTGAGGAAGGCCACACCGCCCGAGTGCCCGGGGCAGTGCCAGGAATACGAGCCGTCTTGCGCGTAGTCCATCAGGGCCTTGAAGAACGGCGGGGCCAGGCCGTCGAGGTAGCTCTTGGCTTCGCGGATGATGTGACGCGCCACGAACTCGGGCGTGTCTTCAAACATGTGGATGAAGCCGTGCAGCTCGCGCAGGATGTCGTTCGGGATGTGCTCCGACGTGCGCGTCTCGCCATACAGATAGATGGGGATGTCGGCGTTCTTGAAGCGGATCTCTTCGATGAACTTGCGCAGGTTCAGCACGGCCGGGTCGAGCTCGGGGCCGGGGGTGAACTCTTCGTCGTCAATCGACAGGATGAACGCACTGGCGCGGCTTTGCTGCTGCGCGAACTGCGACAGGTCGCCATAGCTGGTCACGCCCAGCACCTCGAAGCCCTCCTTCTGGATGGCATCGGCCAGGGCGCGAATGCCCAGGCCCGACGAGTTGTCGGAGCGGAAATCCTCGTCGATGATGACGATGGGGAAGTGGAAACGCAGCATCAGGCCACCCACAAAAAATTCGGAAAACGCGAAGTGTAGGGCTGTTGCGTGTCAGCACAAGGGGCTTTTGTCAGAAATCGGGGCACAGGGGCGCCACTCCCCCTGAATGCGGTTCACCGGCCATCAGGCCTCGCGCCTGCGTACACTGACCGGGCAACAACAAGGAGTGAGGATGCAGGCAAGCACCTGGTGGTGGATCCTGGCTGGCGCCCTGGTGGCCAGCGAGCTGCTCAGCGGCAGTTTCTACCTGCTGATGCTGGGTCTGGGGGCCGCGGCGGGCGCCGTGGGCGCCCACATGGGGCTGCCCCCTGCCCTGCAACTGGCCGTGGCGGCCGTGATCGGCACCGGCAGCGCACTGGCCGTGCACCTGCGTCGCAAGCGCCAGGCCAGCGGCCACAACCCGGCCGATCTCGACCTGGGCCAGACCGTGCAGGTACCCCACTGGGGCCCCGACGGCGTGGCCCGCGTGCAATACCGTGGCGCCGCCTGGTCGGCGCGCCTGCAGGCCCCACTCGACACGCCCACCCCAGGGCCACACCGCATCGTCGCCATCGAAGGCACCCAACTGCTGCTTGAAAAGGTCTGATCCATGGAAATCGCCATCGTCCTGCTGTTCATCGCCATCGTGTTCATCGTCAAGTCGGTGCAGGTGGTGCCGCAACAAAGTGCCTGGGTGCTCGAACGCCTGGGCAAGTACCACGGCACCCTCACCGCCGGTCTGAACGTGGTGCTGCCCTTCATCGACAAGGTCTCTTACAAGCACAGCCTCAAGGAAGTGCCGCTCGATGTGCCCAGCCAGGTCTGCATCACCAAGGACAACACCCAGCTCACGGTCGACGGCATCCTGTACTTCCAGGTGACGGACGCCATGCGGGCCAGCTATGGCTCGTCGAACTACATCAGCGCGATCACGCAACTGGCCCAGACCACGCTGCGCTCGGTGGTGGGCAAGATGGAGCTGGACAAGACTTTCGAAGAGCGCGATGCCATCAACGCGGCCGTGGTCAGTGCCCTGGACGAAGCCGCGCAGAACTGGGGCGTGAAGGTGCTGCGCTACGAAATCAAGGACCTGACCCCGCCGGCCGAGATCCTGCGCTCGATGCAGCAGCAGATCACGGCCGAGCGCGACAAGCGCGCCCGCATTGCGGAGTCTGAAGGGCGCAAGCTGGAACAGATCAACCTGGCGACGGGCGAGCGCGAGGCCTTCATCGCCAAGTCGGAGGGCGAGCGCCAGGCCGAGATCAACAAGGCCGAGGGCCAGGCTGCGGCCATCGGTGCCGTGGCCGATGCCACGGCCGAGGCCATCCGCAAGATCGCCGCGGCCATCCAGCAGCCGGGCGGTCAGGATGCGGTGAACCTGAAGGTGGCCGAAAAGGCGGTCGAAGCCTACGCCGAACTGGCCCGCACCAACAACACCATGATCGTGCCCGGCAACATGAGCGAAGTGGCTGGCCTGATCGGGACGGCCATGACGCTGCTTCGCACCCCCGGCGACGTCAAAACCCGCTGAACTTTCTGCCCACACGCCGTCAACCGGTCCGATTGCCCACTTGCGCCAACGGTTGGCGCGTTCCGTCACTCAAGAAAGGCTGAAAAGCACCGAAACACACGACATCAGGTAGCCCATCACTTCATGTCGTGAAAAGCCAAACTTCAAGCTGGGATTACGCACGCTGGTCAGTCGGCATCGGCCTGCTGATCATGGGCGTGGGTCTGTTGCTGATCGGCTGGTCAGACCTGAACAATGTGATGGCGCTGTGGTGGATGCTCCCGCTGATGTCGGTGTGCGCCTTCGCAGCAGCCTCGTGCCGCGACTGGGCTCGCCATGCGGCAGCTCTGTCCCGGTGCAATGCCGAAGCTGACGCTCGGCATGACATGCGTCGGGCCCTTGCCGAACAGGCGGCCCGCTCGCAGGTCGAACAGCAGCAGGCTGGCAAGTTTGCAGCACTTGAACAGCTGGAACACGCCATCCGCGTCTCGCAAATCGTGATCTGGCAGGTCGACACCATTCGCCAAGAGATCCTGTTCGATGGCGTGCATGTCGGCGCATCTGACTACCTGCCCGAAAAGCGCACTTACCAGGGCAACGGCTGGTTCGAACGGCTGCACCCAGAAGACCGCCCAGGTGTGATCGAGCGTTTCGCCGACTTCCTGAAGGGGCGCACCGCGACCTTTGAACACGAATACCGCATCCCGGATGAACGGGGCCACTGGCGCTGGATCATCTCGCGCGGCTTCGTGGTGGAGCGAACCGCCAATGGCCACGTCACGCTGGCGGCGGGCAGTCACATCGACATCCACCTGCGCAAACAGGCCCAACTCACACTGCATCAAGAGCGCTCGTTGTTCGACGTTGGGCCGGTGGCCGTCATCCGCTACGTGCTGGACGACACGCGTCGCATCGACTTTGCGTCAAAGAACGTGGCCAAACTGTGGCGCTATCCCCGCAACTGGACCGTGGTGGGCAAAAGCACCAGCGACATGGTGCCTGAAGAGGACCTGGCCGTGACTCGGCCCGCCATCATGAAAGCACTGAGCGAAGGCCGCAACGGCGTGGAGCGCCAGGTGCGCCTGCGCATGGGCGATGGCAGCCTGCAATGGTTCCTCATGCGGGGCGTGTTCGAGCACGAGGAAGGCAAGGTCTTCCTGCGCGCCTACCTGATCAGCATCGCCGACCACAAAGCCGTCGAGGTTCAGGCCCACCAGCACCGGGCGAGGCTGGAGCAACTCATCGCGCAACTCAATGATGCACAGGCCGACGGCGTCACACTTCAGGACAGCAGCGACTTGTTGAACACGGCCGCCAATTACGAAGAGGCTTTCAAGGTGGTGCGACAGGCCGCCAGCCGCCTGTTCCCCCTGTGGCATGGCAGCCTGAGCGCCACCCGCGACGACGGAAGCCTCTGGCAGGTGGGCCAGTGGGGTGAACCACCGCCACTGGCCGAGACCTTCCGGCTGGACCAGTGTTGGGGTCTGCGCCGCGGCCGTGCCCATAGCTACATGGGCAACGGCATGCACCTGTGTTGCGAACATTTGCATGCCCCGCTGGGCTTCAAACTGTTGCCCTATCTGTGCCTGCCCATGGCAGCCAATGGCGAAACGGTGGGCGCGCTGCACTTGTTCGCGGCCGAAGAACTCAGCACACAGGAACTGGCCGAGGTCGAATCGAGGGCCGAGCGGTTCGCTGAAACACTCAAGATGGCACTGTCCAACCTCAGGCTGCGCAACTCGCTGAGCGATCGCGCCACGCGCGACGGGCTGACTGGCCTCTACAACCGCCGCCTGCTCGACCAGCGACTGCCCATCGAAATCACCCGATGCGCACAGCAGCAGATGCCAGTGTCTCTGGCCATGATCGACATCGACCACTTCAAGCGTTTCAACGACACCTGGGGTCACGAAGCCGGTGACCTGGTCCTGCAGACCGTGGGCCACCTGCTGATGGACAAGACCCGGGTGTATGACTTGGCCTTCCGCTATGGTGGAGAAGAGCTGGTGCTGGTGATGCCAGGCTGTCGCCTGGACGACGCCCTGATCAAGCTGGACCAGATCCGCCATGACATCGAAGCCCTGAGCCTGAGCTTCCGAGCCGAGGCGCTTCCGACGGTCACCGTGTCGATGGGTGTGGCGGAGACCACCGGTGGCTCACCGGAGACATTGCTGCGTCGCGCAGACGAGGCCCTCTACCAGGCCAAACGCCTGGGTCGCAACCGGGTACATGCCGCCGAGGCTCGCCAGAACAAGGCCTCCGAAGCTCACATGGAAGGAAGCCAGGCGTGACAACCGAACTGACGGGTGTGACCTACCATCCAGGCCTGCTGGCCCTGGGGGTGCTGCTCAATGCACTGACCGCGGTGGCCTACCGGGCCGCATGGCAACACTTGCACCGCCTGCTCAAGGCCGACCTGCAACAAGAGGCGCAGCAACTGATGTGGCTGGCAGCTCCGACGCTGGCGACGGCGTGCTGGGCCGGTCTCTGGACGCTCGTGTCTGCGGTGGCCCCGGTCTTCAGCCTGGTGATGCACCTGGATGTGGCCCTGAGCGCCTGGGTGATCTTGCTGGCGGCCAATGTGCTGATGTTCCATCAGCGCTCACGCCACATGCTCGACGAGGAACTGTACGACATCACCGCCCTGACTCTGAATGCCGGCTACCTGCTGGTGCTGGTCTACGTGACCTGGCACATGCAAGGAGGCCTGCTGGTCGCCCCCCAGCCCAAAGTGCCTGTGGTGGTGCTGGTGGCCGCCGCTCTGTCTGCCATCGCCGCGTCGGCCATCACCTACAAGTTGTACCAGCACCGTCTGCGCGGCGGTCTGATCGTCGGTGCGCTCATGAGCCTCATCGAGATCACCATGCTGTGTACCAGCCAATGGCCTCCTGAAGTGTTCAGCGTTGCCGCTGACACCGCCACCAGCATGCGCGACATGGTGCCCATCTTCGCGCTGCTCACTGCACCGGCCACACTGTGGATGGTGACCCATGAATACCTGGACAACCGGCTGCGGCGGAAACTGGAGACGCCATTGCCGGCGGTTGAACCATCCTCGGAGGAAGTTCGGGAAGCCAGCCTGCGCATCGCCGACACCCTGGTGCAGGAGCGACAAGCACGCGACCAACTGTACCGCCGAGTGCTGGCCGAATCGCAGGTGACCTTCTGGGTGATGGACATGGCGTCAGACCACCTCAGGTTGGAAGGCAAGGTGACCGTGGACGAGCAGGTGATCGATGTGTCAGAAGAGACAACATTCAGCACCTGGGCTGCTGAATACACCGACCCGATCGAGTTCCCGCCGCTGCTCGAAGACATCATGGTGCAGCTGGGCTCACTGGGCAACTTCAACGCCATGCATTCCTTGCGACTGGCGCCGGGCTCCGAGCGCCGGCGATGGATCATTGCGCGGGGCACAGTGATTTCGTGGACACCCGATCGCAAGCCGGGTCACATGGTGGGCACCCATGTGGACATCACTGGCTACACCGAGCTGCAGAAGGCCCTGGAGCTGGACGGCCGGCTGTTCTCTGATGGCCCGGTGGTGATGGTGCGGTGGCTGTTCGACGCCAGCGAAGGCCGCATGCAAGACATGAGCTTCCTGTCGGTCAATGCGGAACAGCGCTGGGGGTACACGCTCGAGGAAATCCAGCAGGAATCCATGTGGCAAAAGATCTTCCAGCCCGAAGGCATCCAGCGCATGACCGAATTGCTGCGCAGCAATCTGCGCCGCGACATCAAGGACCTGAACATGGAACTGCAGCTCAGGCTGCGCGACGGGCGAATGGCCTGGCACACCCTGTTCGGCCGACTGGAATTTGTGGATGGGCGGGGCGTGCTCAATGGCTTCCTTTTCGACATCGACGCCTTCAAGGTGCAGGAAGCTCGCCTGAGGGACCAGGCGGCCCGCCTGGAAGACCTGCTGATCGAACTGGAACGCGCGAAAGCAGAAAACGCGATCTTGCGCGAGAGCAGCGAGTTCCTGAACTCGGCCGAAGACCTGCACGAAGCCTTCGACATCATCAGCCGTGCAGCACATGCGATCTTCCCCGAGTGGTCGGGTGCGCTGGCCAGCGCAGTGACTGGGGAGCAATTGCGCCTGGTGGGACGGTGGGGCGAGGCCATGGCCTTTGCTTCTGACTTCCAGACCGCCGACTGCTGGGCCTTGCGCCGCGGCAAGACGCATGCCTTCCATGACGAGCGTCTGAACCTGCGCTGCCGGCACGTGCACTCCGTGGGCGGCACACCTCGCCCTCACCTGTGCATCCCGATGCTGGCCAATGGCGAAACCATCGGCTCACTTCACCTGATGGCGACCGACACGCAGTCGCGCGAGCAAATGGTTCAGCACGCGCAGCGCGCCAACCGACTGGGCGAAACCCTGAAGCTGGCCCTGTCGAACCTGCGCCTGAGAGCGGGCCTGCGCGAACAGGCCACACACGATGGCCTGACCGGCCTTTACAACCGAGGTTTCATGAACGAGCGTCTGCCCGTCGAGATCCAGCGGAGCCGTCGCGAAGGCGCTCGTGTGGCACTGGCCATGATCGACGTGGACCACTTCAAGCGCCTGAATGACGAGTATGGGCACGAGGCGGGCGACACAGTTCTGCGCGCCATCGGGCAGGTGCTTCTCAAGCATGCCAAGGTGTACGACTTGCCCTGCCGCTATGGAGGCGAGGAAATGACGCTGATCATGCCGGGCCGAAGCTTGGTCGAGGCACTTCCCGTGGTCGAATCAGTGCACAGCCAGATCGCGGCCCTCATGCTGGAGTTCAACAGCAGCATGCTGCCTCGGGTGACGGTATCCATCGGACTGGCCGACACACTCGGTGGAGCTGCCGACGCCCTTCTGCGCCGCGCCGATGAAGCGCTCTACCAGGCCAAACGTGAAGGCCGTAACCGCATTGTCTGCAACCAGCCTTCCCAAGAAGACAACGGCATCGAGCCAGCCGACGCCTCACAAGGTGCAGAACTCATGCCCCATGACGGATGACGCGATTGCGTCCAAGGCCCTTGGCCTTGTAAAGGCAGGCGTCCGCGCGCTTGAGCAGCTCTTCGGGTGACAGCTCGGCGCCATCGGCCACACCAACCGATACCGTCACGCGAGGCAGTGCCTGGGCGTTGTGACTGAGCTCCAGCGCTGCAATTTTCTCGCGCATTTCTTCAAGCCTGGCCTGCGCGGCTTCGGCGGTGCAACCAGACATGATCAGGGCCAGCTCTTCGCCGCCGTATCGGCAAGCAATGTCGTAGCCCCGCACGCCCAGCTGGATCTCTTTGGCGATCATGCGCAACACATGGTCGCCAGCATCATGTCCATACTGATCATTGAACCGCTTGAAGTGATCCACATCGATCATGGCGAGCGCCACCGGTCGGCCCTCCCGACGGGCACGTGCCAGCTCGGTCGGCAGGCGCTCGTCCATGAAGCGGCGGTTGTACAAACTGGTCAAACCATCTTTCATGGCCTGATCCTGCAGGGTTGACCGCAACTTCAAGTTGCTCAGTGCCAGCTTCAGGGTCTCGGAATAGCGCAGGGCACGTTGCTGCACGTCCTGCATCTGCTCTTCAGTGGGTAAGTCGCTGGTGGCGCTGAACAGGTGCAAGGCACCCACGGTTTCACCGTGTGCCGCCATGGGCAGGCACAGGTAGGGCTTGAGCTCGTTTGAAGGAATGTTGGCCAGGTGGGCGCAGCACACGCTGTTGAGCGCTGTGAAAAAGGCGTGGGGCTTGCCGCGTCGCATGCCCCAGCAGTCGCGGCTGTGGTAACGCCGCTGCAGGTCTGCGCTGATGTTGCCCCAGGTGGCGCCAATCATCAGCTCCTGCTCCTCCCCGCGAGAGGCCGACACCCAACCCGACCAGCCCGGGAACAGCTTCTGGGCCGACAGCCGGATGATGTCGAAGGCCTCGTTGATGTCTTCCGTGGCGTGCAGCATGTCGCTGGTTTCCTGCAGCACACCGCCTTCTCCCTGGGCCGCTTCCAGCTGGGAGATGGTCTCTTCCAGGCGACGGCTCTGGTTCTGTGCATCGAGCTCGGCCTGCTTGCGGGCATCGATGTCGATGAAGTAACCCTTGCGCTCGCTGACCTTGCGGTCGATGGTGGTGTTGTAGCGGTGCCAGCGGTACTTGCCATCGGCCATGCGCAGGCGCACCTCCACATCCAGCACCGACACATCGGTGCTGGTCATGGCGCGCCAGAATTCATCGCGCAATCGCTCGACATCGTCCGGGTGCACCAGAGCCATCGACGAACTCAGGCTGAGCAGGGCCTGTGGCTCGTAGCCCCAAAGCTTGACCACGTTGCTCGACACGTAGATGAAGCGAGACTCTCCTTTGTGATAGACCGCGCGGATCATCACCACCGGGCCGGTGGTGAACATGTGGCGCTCTTCTTCGAGGGCCAGTTCATTGAGGTAGCGCTGGTGGATGTCGATGAGGGTGCCGTAGATCAGGCGCGGCGCGCCTTCTTCTGTGCGCTCGACAATTCGGGCGCGTGACAAGATCCAGCGCCAGTCGCCCTGGCCAGCGTCGATGCGGTATTGCGACTCATAGCTGGTGACCACACCACGGCAGAATTCATTGAGCAGCGTGCGCATTGCCTCGACGTCGTCAGGGTGCACACGGCGCTCCCATTCTTCACGGTGCTTGCGCGTCTTCTCCAGAGGCAGGCGCTTGTGGTTGCCCAGGTAGAGGAACTTGTCGGAGAACGCGATGGTATCGGTCAACACATCGATTTCGAAGAAATTCACCTCGGCGGTTTCCATCATGGCGCTGCGCTTGGCTTCTTCCTTGGCCTGCTCATGGCGCCCAGCCTCTTCGATCTGATCGGTTTTGTGCTGAACCTCAGCCAGGGCGGCCTGCAGATCGAGCACCTTGCGAGAATGGTTCTGCGCACGCTGCTGCTCGAAGAGCAGACCGACGGCCGTGACGCTGGCCAGGCCGATCGAGCCTGCGCCGACCCAAGCGGCCATCGACGTGCCACTGAGCGAATCGGGACTGCTGATGCACACCGAAAGGGCCGAGAAGTGCGCCGCATGCATGCCGATGTAATGCATGGCCACCAGCGCAAGGCCCAGGGCCAAAGTGAACACCACGGGCTGCTTGAAGTCTTTGCCGCCATCGAGCCCCAGCTTCAAGGCTGCCCAGGCCGAGCTGACAGCAGCCAGACCCGCCAGCAGCAACTCCCCAATGCGGTACTCGATGCCCGGCTGCACTTCCATGGCGTGCATGCCCACCAGGTGCATGACCACCACGCCCATCCCGAACACCAGCCCGCCCCACCAGAAACGCTTGCCGAGCAGAGGGTGAATGCCCAGCACATGCTGCTCGAGCAAAAGGAACAAGATGCCGCTGACCACGATGGACGGAATCGCCGAAGCGGCGGTCCAGGTGGAGTGATAAGAGACCTCGATGGGCAGCTCGAATGCCAGCATGCCCACGAAATGCATGGACCAGATGCCTCCGCCCATCATGATGGCGGCCCCCATGCGCCAGCGCATGCGTTGCTGGCGGTCGAAATCGGGCATGGCCCGGGCGATCAGCAGGTAGATCGCGGACGAGTAGACCGCAACAAATGCCGACAGGGCGACAAGCAGCGGGTGGTATTGGCCGTTCACGGACTGACACTCCCAGTGATGAAGTCAGTCCGGGCAGTGTTCCAGAAACTTGAGCGGGGGGATCGTGAAAAATTGCGCCCTGAGCAAGGCGCTTTTCCAGCGAGAAAAAACCACCCCGGTTCCGGTCAGAGTGCACTGAGCCGCACGGTCCGCGTGGGTCAGGTGTTGCCCAGAAGTTGCAACAAGCCTTCTTCGTCGAGCACGGCCACGCCCAGGGCCTGGGCCTTGTCGAGCTTGGAGCCGGCTTCAGCCCCCGCCACCACCCAATCGGTTTTCTTGGACACCGAACCAGCCACCTTGCCACCTGCGGCTTCGATCAGGGCTTTGGCCTGGTCACGGCTGAGGGTCGGCAATGTGCCCGTGAGCACCAGGGTCTTGCCAGCCAGTGGCTGCGGACGGTTCGCGCGCATGGCCGGGTCTTCTTCGGGCCAATGGATGCCGCAGGCGCGCAATTGCTCGACCACCTCGCGGTTGTGGGGCTGCGCGAAGAAGGTGTAAATGCTGTGGGCCACGATGGGCCCCACATCGGGCACTTCGAGCAAGGCCTCTTCGCTGGCGTCCATGATGAGGTCGAGCTGACCGAAGTGCTTGGCCAGATCCTTCGCGGTGGCCTCACCCACATGGCGAATGCCCAGGCCAAACAGAAAGCGCGGCAAGGTGGTCTGCTTGCTTTTTTCCAGCGCCGCCAGTAGGTTCTGGGCGCTCTTGTCGGCCATGCGGTCCAGCGCCGCCAGGCGGGTCAGGCCCAGCTTGTACAACTCGGGAAGCGTGCGGATCAGGTCGCCATCGACCAGCTGGTCGACCAGTTTTTCGCCCAGGCCTTCGATGTCCAGCGCACGGCGCTGGGCGAAATGCAGCAGGGCCTGCTTGCGCTGCGCCGCACAGAACAGCCCGCCCGTGCAGCGGTGGTTCATTTCCGAGCGTTCGCGCTCGACCTTGCTGCCACACACCGGACAGGCCACGGGCATGCGGAAGTTGGGCACATAAGCAGCCCGATCGCCGGGCACCACGCCCACCACTTCGGGGATCACATCCCCCGCACGGCGCACGATGACCTGGTCGCCCACCCTCACCTTCTTGCGACGCAGCTCGAACAGGTTGTGCAAGGTGGCGTTGGTGACCGTGACGCCACCCACGAACACCGGCTGCAGGCGTGCCACTGGCGTGAGCTTGCCGGTGCGGCCCACCTGCACGTCAACCCCTTCCACACGGGTGACCTGCTCTTGAGCCGGATACTTGTGGGCCACGGCCCAGCGCGGCTCACGCGTGACAAAGCCCAAACGGTCTTGCAGGTCGCGGCGGTTGACCTTGTAGACCACGCCGTCGATGTCGAAGGGCAACTGGTCACGCAGGGCCCCCATGGCTCGGTGGTAGGCCACCAGGCCAGGCGCACCCTCGGCCACGGTGCGGTGCTCGCACACCGGAAAACCCATGGACTGCAAAGCATCGAGCAACTCGCTGTGCGTCGGCGGCACGGCCCAGCCTTGCACCTCGCCCAGGCCATAGGCAAAGAAGCTCAGAGGGCGCTGGGCGGCAATCGCCGGGTCGAGCTGACGAACGGCACCCGCCGCGGCGTTGCGCGGGTTGACGAAGGTCTTGTCACCACGTTCGCGCTGGCGCTCGTTCAGTCGCTCGAAATCATCGCGGCGCATGTAGACCTCGCCTCGCACTTCCAGAACGGGTGGGTTCACACCCTGCAAGCGCAGAGGGATCTGTCCCACCGTGCGAATGTTCTGGGTCACGTTTTCGCCGGTCTCTCCGTCACCCCGGGTGGCGGCCTGCACCAGCACGCCATGCTCGTAGCGCAGGTTGATGGCCAGGCCATCGAACTTCAGTTCGGCCGCGTAAGCCACAGGTGGCGCATCGTCGGCCAGCTCCAGCTCGCGGCGCACACGCCCGTCGAAGGACTCTGCCCCCGAGGCCTCGGTGTCCGTTTCGGTCCGGATCGACAGCATCGCGACGGCATGGCGCACAGGTTCAAAGCCGTCGAGCACCTGCCCCAGCACGCGCTGAGTGGGCGAATCAGCAGTCAGCAGCTCGGGGTGGGCCTGCTCAAGCGCCTGCAGGGCCTGGAACAGGCGGTCATACTCGGCATCCGGAATCTCTGGCGCATCGAGCACGTGGTACCGGTGGGCATGGTGGTGCAGTTGCTGCCTCAAAGCCGCAGCCTGCGCGACCGGATCGGACACGGGGCCCGAAGTGCCGGGCTCATCTCCGGGCTCATCTCCGAGCTCATTGGCAAACAGGCTGTTCTGGGTCATGGACTGCACCGGCCCACTTCAGGCAAACAGACGACGTGCCGCGGCCGACCCAGCAGCGAGATCACGGCTGCTGAGCGCTTCGTACAGTCGGGTCAATTCCACACCGATGGACTCGAATGCCGCCGAGCTGAAGGCGTGGCCTTGCTCGTCGGCCATCACCGCCCCCATGGCCAGCGACAAGGCTTCACCAGCCGCACACCAGGCCTTGTAGGGCTCGAGTTCAGGGGCCGTCTGAGGCACGTCGAAGGCCAGCAGCAGCTCACGCAGGGTGGCCTGGTCAGGGTCTTCAGCGAAAGCGGCCTGTGCATCGAAGTGCAAGGTCAGGATCGGGGGCGCTCCGTCCTCCAGCGCAGGCAGCACCATGCGCCCCGGCAGTGCCCCCGCCACGAAGCCGTGGCGCGCAGCCTGCTGCTGCACATAGCCCACCGACCAGGCGCTGCCTTTGGCGTGCAGGCGCATGGCCAGCTGGGCGTCGTGGGCGCTGGCGAAGGCGTCGAGCTCTCGGGCGCGGCCCACCACATCGAGCATGTCAGGGAACTCTGCTGCAGCACCGCCCAGGCCATCAACCATGGCCTGGACCTTCTGGACGAACTCCGAGTATTCGATTTCATTGAGGCCACCAGTGCGGTTGGCCAGCAGCACGCCGGCTTGCAGCTCGCTGTAGGTCACGCCGGCCTGGGGCACTTCCCATTCACCGCAATCGGTGCGCAGGCCCTCGACCAGCACAGGCTTGCTGCCCGCGCGGCGGGTGGGGGGCATGTGGGCCAAGGCTGCATCGCCCGTGATCGGATGTTCCAGCGTGATGGTGGCGATGGCGTCGATCAGGGCGTCCAGGCGCACCAGGCTGCGCTTGAGCGCCGGCTGTGCCGACAAAGACGGCGGCTCCATGGGCTGGGTGTCCAGCAAAGCCCCGGCGGCTTCACCCTGGGCCAAGGCTGAGTCGGTCGGTTCGGCACGCTTGGGGGCCCGGGCCGCCGTCTTGCGGGCGGTCCACGCGCCGTGGGCCACCACAGCCGTCAGCACCACACCACCCAGCAGTGCCAGGCCCAAGGTCAGAGAGTTGCTCATTGTTTGAAATTCCATCGATCAGGCTGCCTGGGCCATGCCCATGGCTGCCTCCATGTCCACCGCCACGATGCGGGAGACACCTTGTTCTTGCATGGTCACGCCCACCAGCTGCTCGGCCATTTCCATCGCGATCTTGTTGTGGGAAATGAAGAGGAACTGGGTGCCGGACGACATGTTCTTGACCAGCCGTGCATAGCGTTCGGTGTTGGCGTCGTCCAGCGGCGCGTCCACTTCGTCCAGCAGGCAGAAGGGCGCAGGGTTGAGCTGGAAGATGGCAAACACCAGCGCAATCGCCGTGAGCGCCTTCTCTCCACCTGACAGCAGGTGGATGGTGCTGTTTTTCTTGCCAGGCGGGTGGGCCATGACCTGCACGCCGGCATCGAGAATTTCATCGCCCGTCATGACCAGCTTGGCACTGCCGCCACCGAACAGGCTGGGGAACATGCGCCCGAAATGCTCGTTGACGGTGTTGAAGGTGCTGCCCAGCAGGTCGCGGGTTTCGAGGTCGATCTTGTGGATCGCACCTTCCAGGGTCTGGATGGCGTCGAGCAGGTCGGCCGACTGCGCGTCGAGGAAACCCTTGCGCTCGCGCGCGGCCGTGAGCTCGTCGAGCGCGGCAAGGTTCACGGCGCCCAGGCTGTTGATCTCGCGCTGGATGCGGTCGATCTCGCTTTGCAGGCCATACAGCTTGACGCCATCGGCCTCGATGCTGGCCGCCAGGGCTTCGAGATCGACCTGCGCGGCCACCAGCTGCTCCATGAACTGGGCACCGCCCAGGGTGGCGGCCTGCTCTTCCAGCTGCAGCCTGGTGATCTGGTCGCGAAGCGGCTGCAAGCTGCGTTCGGCGCCCAGGCGCTGCTCGTCGGCGCGGCGCAACTGGGCGGCCAGGTCGTCGTAGCGGCTGCGGGTCTGGGCCAGCAGGCCTTCTTTTTCCAGCTTGATGGCCAGGGCTTCGTCCAGGCCGGTCTGTGCGGCGGCATCGCTGAAGCGGGCCAGCTCTTCGTGCAGGGTGGCGGCCGACGCCTCATTGGTGCGCAACTGCTGGGCCGCCGTTTCGATGGCGCGCTGCAGCTCGCCCTGGCGCGAGGCCAATGCACGGGCACTGAACTGCGCCTCCTGCGCCTGGCGCTCCAGCGTGCGGGCCTGCTCGCGGGCCTGGCCCAGCTTGCGCTCGGCCTCGATCACAGCCTCTTCCAGCTGGGCGTGGCGCTCCTGGGCGTCGGCCAGGCTGAGGTCGAGCTCTTCGAAGCGGGCTTCGCCGGTGGCGCGGCGCTCTTGCAGGTCATCCAGCTGGCCATCGATCTCGGCCAGCTCTTCGGCGATCTGGCCGGCGCGGGCCGAGGTCTGCTCGGCCTGCTGGGTCAGGCGCAGCACTTCCACTTGCAGCTGATGGTGGCGCTGCTGCTGCTCGCTGGTGTCACGGCGGGCCTGGGCCAGCCGTTGCGATGCATCGGTGCAGGCCGCTTCGGCCCGCACCAGGGCGGCGCGGGCGTCGTCGGCCATGAGCGACTGGGCGCGCACCTGCTTGTCGAGGTTCTCGATTTCCTGGGCACGGGCCAGCATGCCGGCCTGCTCGGAATCTGGCGCGTAGAAGCTCACGGCAAAGGGGCTGACCGCGTGGCCGGCCGGGGTCATGATGACCTCGCCGTGCGTGAGCTTGCTGCGGTTGGCCAGCGCCTCGTCCAGGCTGGCAGCGGTATAGACGCCTTCCAGCCAATCGTTCAGCAGGGCCTTCAGGCCGGCATCGCCCAGGCGAAGGCGGTCAGACAGGCGCGCCAGCGTGTGGTGGGTGTTCTCGATGCCACCCGGTGGCAGGCTGTAGAAGGCCAGTTTGGCCGGGGGCGCATCCTGCTCGAAGGCCCGCACGATGTCGACGCGGCCCACCTCCAGGGCGTTCATGCGCTCGCGCAGGGCCGCTTCCAGCGCGGTTTCCCAGCCGGCGTCGATCTGCACCTTGCGCCACAGGCCTTGCAGGTTGTCCAGGCCGTGGCGGGCCAGCCAGGGCTTGAGCTTGCCTTCGGTCTGCACCTTTTCCTGCAAGGCGCGCAGGGCTTCCAGGCGGGCCACCAGCTCGGCATGGCGCGCAGCCTGGGCGTTGCTGTCGTCCTGTCGGGCCTTGCGGGCTTCTTCCAGGCTGGGCACAGTCTCGCTCAGCTCACCGAGTTGGGCCTCCAGCATGGCCAGCTGCTCTTCGCTGGCTTCGGCCTGGCGGCGCAGGTCGGTCAGGCGGGCCTCGTCGGGCGTGGCCAGGCCCTTCTGTTCGGTGGCCAGGCGCTCGCGGCGCAGGTTCAGCTGCCGCGACTGGTCATCGAGGTTGCGCGATTCGGCTGCCAGCAGCTGGATCTGCTGCTGCACCTGGGCGGCCACACCGCGCTGCTCGTTGGCCTTCTGCGTGGCGGCACGCACGGCGTCTTCCAGGGCAGGCACCTGTCCCGCCAGCTCCTCGGCCTGCGCCGCCAGAATTTCCGACTGCTCTTGCGCGGCCACCATCTTCTCGGCCAGCTCTTCCAGCTCGAATTCGGCCTGGGCCTGGCGTTCGGTCCACTGGTCGTTCTGGCCCTTCAGCTCGGCCAGGCGCTGCTCGGTACGCTGGCGGCCCTCCACCACATAGCGGATGCGCTCTTCCAGGCGACTGACCTCCAGGCTGGCCTCGGCCAGCGCGCCCTGTGCGGCATGCAACTCGTCGCTGGCAGCGTAATGGGCCTGGCGCACGTGTTCCAGTTCGGCTTCCACCTGGCGCAGTTCGGCCATGCGGGCTTCCAGTGCATTGGTGGCCTCCAGCACGGCCAGCTTGATGCGCTGCTCTTCCGTGGCCGCGTCGCGGTGCTTCAGGAACCACAGCTGGTGCAGCCTGGTGGTGCCCTGGGCCTGCAAGGTGTTGTAGCGGGTCGCCACCTCGGCCTGCTTTTCCAGCTTGTCGAGGTTGTTCGTCAGCTCGCGCAGGATGTCTTCCACGCGGGTGAGGTTCTCGCGGGTGTCCTTCAGGCGATTTTCGGTCTCGCGGCGGCGCTCCTTGTACTTGGACACGCCCGCGGCTTCTTCGAGGAACAGCCGCAGCTCTTCCGGCTTGGATTCGATGATCCGGCTGATCGTGCCCTGACCGATGATGGCGTAGGCGCGCGGGCCCAGGCCGGTGCCCAGGAACACATCCTGCACGTCACGGCGGCGCACCGGCTGGTTGTTGATGAAATAACTGGAGTTGCCGTCGCGGGTCAGCACGCGCTTGACCGCGATTTCGCTGAACTGGTTCCACTGGCCACCCGCGCGGCCCGACTCGTTGCTGAACACCAGCTCCACGCTGGCGCGGCTGGAGGGCTTGCGGTTGCCCGAGCCATTGAAGATCACGTCCTGCATGGACTCGCCGCGAAGCTCGCTGGCCTTGCTTTCGCCCAGCACCCAGCGAACGGCGTCCATGATGTTGGACTTGCCGCAGCCATTCGGGCCGACCACGCCCACCAGCTGCCCGGGCAGTTCGAACTGCGTGGGCTCGGCGAACGACTTGAAGCCGGACAGCTTGATCGAATTCAGGCGCATGCTGAGAAGAACCTGCAGGTCGCGTGGACGCCCGCTGGACAGCCCATCTAAGTCGTTGATTTCATTCAATAAACCCGCAATGTCGTGATGCGGGAAACCTGGAGGATGATAGCATCGCGGCTTTGAGTCACTGCCCACGCTCACGCCGGGCGACGGCTCCATCCTGTTTCGGGCGTGTCCGCGCCCACACTCTGAGCATTTCCATGGCCAAAAAAGCCCCCGCTGCGCCCGCCGTGAAGGTCGGCACCCGCGCCAAGCCCGCCACTGCACCCTCGGCACCGTCCAAGCACCTCGACGTGTTCCCCAACCCGGCCCCTGAGCGCGACTACGTGATACAGTTCCAGATCCCGGAATTCACCTGCTTTTGCCCGCTGACCGGCCAGCCTGATTTCGCGCACTTTGTGGTTGACTGCATCGCCGACAAGCTGTGCATCGAGCTCAAGAGCCTGAAGATGTACATGTGGAGCTACCGCAACGAAGGCGCTTTCCACGAGAAGGTCACCAACGACATCCTGTCGGACATGGTCAAGGCCATCAACCCGCGTTACCTGCGCATCACGGCCAAGTGGTACGTGCGTGGCGGCATCTACACCAACGTGGTGGTCGAGCACCGCAAAAAGGGCTGGAAGCCGGCGCCCAAGGTGGACCTGCCCAACCTGGGCCATGAAACCGGCATGATGGGCTGAGTCCTGGACACACCTTGGCCGCCACCCCAGTGCCCATCGCTCACGTTGGTCTGGAAGGGCTGATGCTGGGCACCGCCCTGGCCGTGGCGCTGGCCTTCAAGCCATGGCAGGTGCTGCAACACAAGCCGTTGCAAAGCCCCTGGCTGGCGGCCATGGTGATCCTGCCCTGGGCCTGGTGGACCCAGAAACTGCTGCCCTCGGGCATGGCCCTGCACCTGTCAGGCACCTGCCTGCTGGTGCTGATGTTCGGCTGGCCCATGGCCGTGCTGATGACCTTGCCGGTGGCCGTGCTCGCGGTCCTGCTCGAGATTCAGGGCCCGCAGCGCCTGACGCGCGGGGCCATGCACCTGCCTGCACCCGCCACACCCGACTGGGGCGCCACGCTCGACCTGCTGCTGGCACGCAGTGATGCCATCGTCTCGCACGCGCTGTGGATGGGCGTGCTGCCAGCCACTGCGGGTCTGCTGATCGGGCTGGCCATGCGCCGCTGGCTGCCGCAGCATGTCTTCGTTTACATCCTGGGTCGCGGCTTCATTGGCACGGCCCTGGCCGTGACCCTCACCGGTGCGCTGGGCCTGCTGGCGCAGCGCATGCCCCCCGGCCTGGACATGCTGGAATGGATGCTGGGCCACTGGCTGCTGGGTTGGGGCGAGGCCCTGAGCACCGGCATGCTGACGGCCGTGTTCGTGGCCTTCAAGCCGCACTGGCTGCTGACCTATTCCGACCACCGTTACCTGCCGCCGCCCCACCCCCGGGGCAACCCACCCCCTCAGTGAGGGGGCGGGCACCCCACCTTTGTGCAACCGCCGGTTACACGAGCCTCTGCCATGGCCACAATCCGGCCTCGGAATCCGACATGACCCGAGCGCACGCCCTTCCCCCTTTCGCCCTGCTGCTGTTGAGCGGCCTGGTCAGCCTGGCGCCCATGGCCCAGGCGTGTCAGACGCGTGCTGTGCCCATCGAGCAGGTGAAAGTGCCGGTGGAAGGACGGGTGGTTCGGGCCTTCGGCTGCCAGGATGCCCTGGGCGAGCAATTGTTTGTGGAGACGCGGCAACCCACGGCCTTGGGCGCGCGCGCGGCAGGCACGGCCTTGACCTTCTACCAGTTCACACTGAACAGCCAGACCAACGCCCATGGCGTCAGCCGCCGGTGGATGGCCCGCGACTTCGCCCCGGCCGACAGCCGCCTCAGCCGAAGCCCGCAGGTCAATCGCTTCACAGCCAGCGACATCGATGGCGATGGCGTGCTCGAAGCCTTCGTGGCCTACAGCACGGCCGCCACACCGGGCGCCGCCGAAGAAGGCAAACTGCTGGTGTTCCACAAAGACCGCAAGTACGCGGTGCGGGGCACGGTGGCCCTGCTGCCGGGCGACTTCAGCACCCGTAACATGGACCCAGGCTTCGACACCCTGCCCGGCAGCATCCAGCGACACGCCCTGCAACTGTGGGACAGCATGGCCCTGCCCCATCAGCGCACCACCGTCAGCCAGGGCAACAACCGCTGACCTGCCCACCTTTTTGACACTGCCAAACCCTGGCCCACCCGGTCAGCCAGGGTCAAGGCTGGGATAATCACGCCCCATGAACCCGCTTCTGTCGAAACTGCAGCCCTACCCCTTCGAGCGCCTGCGCGGCCTGACGAAGGGCGTGACGCCAAACCCGGCGCTGCGCGCCATCAGCCTGGGCATCGGCGAGCCCAAGCACGCCACCCCGGCCTTCATCCAGCAGGCCATCACCGACAACCTCGATGGCCTGGCCGCCTACCCGGCCACCGCCGGTGAGCCTGCCCTGCGTGAAGCCTGCGCCCAGTGGCTGAACCGCCGCTATGGCCTGTCGGTCGATGCGGCCACCCAGATCCTGCCGGTCAATGGTTCTCGCGAGGCCCTCTTCGCCCTGGCCCAGGTGGTGATCGACCCCACCCAGCATCAGGCCGCCGGTGGCCCGACCATCGTCAGTCCCAACCCGTTCTACCAGATCTACGAGGGCGCCGGCCTGCTGTCCGGTGCCCGCGTGGTCTACGCCAACTCCGACCCGGCCCGCAACTTCGCGGCCGACTGGTCCAGCATCCCCGACAGCGTGTGGGCCACCACCCAGCTGCTGTTCGTGTGCTCGCCGGGCAACCCCACCGGCGCGGTCATGCCACTCGACGAATGGCGCAAGCTGTTCGAGCTGAGCGACCGCCATGGCTTCGTGATCGCCTCCGACGAGTGCTACAGCGAGATCTACTTCCGCGAAGGCGCTGACGCCGCGCCCCTGGGTGGCCTGGAAGCCGCCGTGAAGCTGGGCCGCCCTGATTTCAAGCGCCTGATCATGCTGACCAGCCTGTCCAAGCGCTCGAACGTGCCCGGCATGCGCTCGGGCTTCGTGGCCGGTGACGCCGAGATCATCAAGGCCTTCCTGCTCTACCGCACCTACCACGGCAGTGCCATGGGCCCGCACATCCAGCGCGCGAGCATCGCGGCCTGGAACGACGAAGCCCACGTGGTTGAAAACCGCCGCCTGTACCGGCACAAGTTCGAGCAGGTCACGCCGATATTGCAGGCTGTGATGGACGTTGCATTGCCCGACGCGGGCTTTTACCTCTGGGCGGGCGTGCCCGCCGTGTGCGAGGCCCCGGCACGTGCCGCCGGCCTGAGCACCGACGAGTGGTTCGCCCGCGAACTGCTCGCTCAATACAATGTGGCCGTTCTGCCAGGCAGCTACCTGGCCCGCGAGGCACAGGGCGTCAACCCCGGCGCCGGCCGCGTGCGCCTGGCCCTGGTGGCCGGCGTCGAGGAATGCCTCGAAGCCGCCCAGCGCATCAAGGCCTTCATCGAATCGCTGGGCTGAGCCCGGCCTGCACCGTTCACCCCTTACACAGACAAGAGACTCACATGAGCCAACTGCAATCGATCATCGAATCCGCCTGGGACAACCGTGCCGAACTGTCGGTCGCCAGCGCCCCCGCCGAAGTGCGTGACGCCGTCAACCACATCATCGACCAGCTCGACACCGGCAAGGTGCGTGTGGCCGAGAAGATCAACGGCGCCTGGGAAGTGCACCAGTGGGTCAAGAAGGCCGTGCTGCTGAGCTTCCGCCTGAACGACAACGTGCCCATGGGCGACGGCGCCCTGCAGTTCTACGACAAGGTGCCCACCAAGTACGCCGGCATGAGCGCCGAGCAGCTGAAGGCCACCGGCGTGCGCGTGGTGCCGCCGGCCGTGGCCCGCCGTGGTTCGTTCCAGGCCAAGAACGTGATCCTGATGCCGTCGTACGTGAACATCGGCGCTTACGTCGATGAAGGCACCATGGTCGACACCTGGGCCACCGTCGGCTCGTGCGCCCAGATCGGCAAGAACGTCCACCTGTCGGGCGGCGTGGGCATCGGCGGCGTGCTGGAACCCCTGCAGGCCAACCCCACCATCATCGAAGACAACTGCTTCATCGGCGCCCGCTCGGAAGTGGTCGAAGGCGTGATCGTCGAAGAAAACTCGGTGATCTCGATGGGCGTGTACATCGGCCAGTCGACCAAGATCTACGACCGCGCCACCGGCGAAGTGAGCTATGGCCGCATCCCCGCCGGTTCGGTGGTGGTGTCGGGCAACCTGCCCTCGGCCGACGGCAAGTACAGCCTGTACTGCGCCGTGATCGTCAAGCGCGTCGACGCCCAGACCCGCTCGAAGACCAGCATCAACGACCTGCTGCGCGGCGCCTGATTGGGCACCCTGCCCTGCGCACTTTCACCCCGGCCCTGCGCCGGGGTTTTCATCTGACCGGGAGCATCTGATGAGTGAAGGCAATCTGGAACGTGTGTTGCGCATCATGGCCGAGAAGAAGGCCTCCGATGTGTTCCTGTCGGCCAACACGCCCATCCTCATCAAGATCCACGGTCAGATCATGCAGCTGACCGACCAGATCCTGACGCCTTCGCAGCCCCGCCAGCTGCTGGCCGAAATGCTCACGCCTGCGCAGCTCGAAGAGCTGGGCGACACCGGCGAGCTGAACGTGGGCCTGACGGTGCGCGGCGTGGGCATCTTCCGCCTGAGCGCCTTCAAGCAGCGCGGCTCGATCGCGGCGGTGGTGCGCTACATCCCTTCTGATGTGCCGGCGCTGGACACCCTGAACGTGCCCGAAGTGCTGGGCCAGCTGGTGCTGGAAAAGCGCGGCCTGATCCTGCTGGTGGGCGCCACCGGCACCGGCAAGAGCACCACGCTGGCCGCGATGATCGACCACCGCAACCAGCGCATGACCGGTCACATCCTGACCATCGAAGACCCGATGGAGTTCCTGTTCAACAACAAGAAGTCCATCGTGAACCAGCGCGAGATCGGGCGTGACACGCAGTCGCTGCAGGTGGGCCTGCGCAACGCCCTGCGCCAGGCCCCTGACTGCATCCTGATCGGCGAAATCCGCGACCGCGAGACCATGACCATGGCGCTGTCGTACGCGCTGTCGGGCCACCTGGTGCTGGCCACCCTGCACGGCAACAACAGCTACCACGCGCTCAACCGCATCCTGTCGTTCTACACCCCCGAAGCCCGCCCGGCCCTGCTGGGCGACCTCGCCTCGGGCCTGAAAGCCATCGTCTCGCAACGCCTGCTGCGCAGCACCACCGGCGGCCGCATCCCGGCCGTGGAAGTGCTGCTGAACACCCAGCTGATCGCTGAAAGCATCGAGCGTGGTGATTTCACCAGCATCAAGGAGAGCATGGAGAAATCACTGGCCGAAGGCTCGCAGACCTTCGAGCAGGACATCGCCCGTCTGATCAACGAAGGCATGATCACGCGCGACGAGGGAATGGCCCATGCCGACTCGCCCACCAACCTGATGTGGCGCCTGCAGAACGACACCAGCACGCAGACCAAGCTGCTGCCCAAGGAGGAGGCCGACGACGGCCCCTCGTTCACCGAAATCACGCTCGACGTGCCCGGCGACGACCGCGGCACCCGCTTCTGACCATGTCCGACACCCTTCGCCTGCTGGAGGCGCTGATCGCGCGCCCCTCCGTGACCCCCGAAGACGCTGGCTGCCAGGCCCTGATGGCCGAGCGCCTGAGCGCCATCGGCTTCGAATGCCACACGCTCACCTTCGGCCCGGCCGACGCGCCGGTGACCAACCTGTGGGCCATCAAGCGCGGCCCCGGCCATGCCGCTGGCGCGCCCACGCTGGTGTTTGCCGGCCACACCGACGTGGTGCCCACCGGCCCGCTGGAGCAATGGACCACCCCGCCCTTCACGCCCAGCCACCGCGACGGCCTGCTGTACGGACGCGGCACGGCCGACATGAAAAGCTCGCTGGCGGCCATGGTGGCGGCCAGCGAAGAGTTCGTCAAAGCCCACCCGAACCACCAGGGCAGCATCGCCTTTTTGATCACCTCCGACGAAGAAGGCCCCTCGGTCGACGGCACCGTGAAGGTGTGCGAGTGGCTGCAGGCCCGGGGCGAGCGGCTCGATGCCTGCATCGTGGGCGAGCCCACCTCGGTCAAATCCCTGGGTGACATGATCAAGAACGGCCGCCGCGGCTCGCTGTCGGGCAAGCTGAAGGTCAAGGGCATCCAGGGCCACATTGCCTACCCGCACCTGGCGCGCAACCCCATCCATCAGGTGGCGCCCGCATTGGCCGAGCTCACCACCATCGTCTGGGACCAGGGCAACGACCACTTCCCGCCCACCAGCTGGCAGGTGTCGAACATCCACGCGGGCACCGGCGCCAACAACGTGATCCCTGGCGAGGTGGTGCTCGACTTCAACTTCCGCTTCTCGACCGAATCGACACCCGAATCCCTCAAGGAACGGCTGGAAGCGGTGCTGAAGGCCCATGGGCTGGAATACACCATCGACTGGGTGCTGGGCGGCCGCCCCTTCCTGACGCGCCCAGGCGCCTTGATCGAGGCCATCTCGGCGGCCATTGCCGACACCACGGGCCTGAGCACCGAACTGTCGACCAGCGGCGGCACGTCAGACGGGCGCTTCATTGCGCAGATCTGTCCGCAGGTGGTCGAGTTCGGGCCGGTCAACGCCAGCATCCACAAGATCGACGAGCACGTGGCCGTGAGCGCCATCGAGCCCCTGAAAGACATCTACCGCCGCACGCTGGAACGGATGGTGGCATGAGCGCCCTCACCGTCATCGCCCTGATCGAGCAGGCCGCCGAGCAGCTTGAAGCCGCCCAGGTGGCCTATGGCCACGGCACCGCCACCGCCTTTGACGAAGCCGCCTGGCTGGTGCTGTGGCGCCTGGGCCTGCCCATCGACCAGCTCGACGAGGTCGAACAGCAGCC
The DNA here is from genome assembly GCF_004310865.1 of Aquabacterium lacunae. GTDB lineage: Bacteria > Pseudomonadota > Gammaproteobacteria > Burkholderiales > Burkholderiaceae_C > Aquabacterium > Aquabacterium lacunae. Next base: position 88,983 of record NZ_SIXI01000006.1, on the reverse strand, counting down.
CGTGCCGCCTGAGGCCGCCGCCCAGGTGCAAGCCTTGATCGACGAGCGCATCCGCACACGCAAGCCTGCCGCCTACCTCACGCAGGAAGCCTGGCTGCAGGGCGTGCCCTTTTACGTGGACGAACGTGCCATCGTGCCGCGCTCCTTCATTGCCGAGGTGCTGGCCGACGGCAGCATCGACCCCTGGCTGCATCCGCAAAGCACCCGCGTGCTCGACCTGTGCACCGGCAACGGCAGCCTGGCTGTGCTGGCCGCCATGGCCTACCCCGACGTGCAGGTGGATGGCGCCGACCTGAGCACCGATGCGCTGGCCGTGGCCCGCATCAACGTCGACAAACATGCTCTGCAAAGCCGCATCACGCTGCTGCAAAGCGACGGGCTGGGCAGCGTGCAGGGCCCCTACGACCTGATCCTGTGCAACCCGCCCTACGTGAACGCCACCTCGATGGCGGCCTTGCCGGCCGAGTACCAGGCCGAACCGGCCATGGCCCTGGGCTCTGGCGCCGATGGCATGGACTTCTGCCGCGCCTTCATCGGTGCGCTGCGTGCCGACCCTGACCGCTACCTGACCGAAGAAGGCGTGGTGGTGCTGGAGATCGGCAACGAACGCGAGCATTTCGAGGCCGCCTTCCCCGACCTGCCCGTGTTCTGGCTGGCCACCTCGTCGGGTGACGACCAGCTTCTGCTGTTCACCCGCGAGGCGCTCGACACCCCAATCGGCTGACGAGAGATGGGCTGAGGCCAACCTGCACGCTCAGGGCGTGGCCGGGTGCACGGCCATCAGGTGGTTGCTGAACCCTTCGGCTCGCTCGCAGCGCCAGGTGGCCCACAGTCGGCCTTGCAAGCGTTTGGGCTGCACGGGCACTGCGGCCATGGCCATCGCATCGTCCTTCGGCCGGTCGGCATCAAACTCCAGCGCCAACCAGTTGCGCGTGGCCTGGATGGTGCTGGAAGTGCCCGGAAAATCCAGCAACTTGGCCTGGTGTTCGGTGTCGAGGTCCTGCGTGAAAGCTGCCTTCATGCGCAGCAGCATCAGGAAAGCTTTCTCGCTCCAGGTGAACAGGCTGGGGTGCACGATGGCCGTGGACGTCAGCTGATTGATGCGGTGCACATTGCGTGTGGACGTCTTGCGCAGCGCATTGCCCCAGGCCGCCACATGCACATCGCCCGACACGATGGTGACGCGACACACCGCATCCTGCGCCAACTGCATCAGGGTGCGCACCAGGCGCTTGCGCTCGTCCTCATGGCGGTCGTGGGCCCAATGATCGTTCAGGTCGTCACCCAGGCCTTCCACCACATCATCCCCCTGCCATGACGTGATGGTCTCGGCGGTCGACAGCTTGGGGTGCACCACCGGCACGCTGGAGATGATCAGCTGGTGGCCTGTGGCAGTGGCCGGTGTTTCATCCTTCCACACCGATTTCCAGGCCTCCCAGGTGTCGGCCGACAGCACCTGCAGCTGCGACCGGTCGGTGCGCAGGTCCATCACATTGAGCGTCAACTCTGGCAGCACAAGGCGGTGCGAAAAGCCGGCCTGCTTCGGCAGGAAGGCCAGGCTCAGTGGGTCGGCTTTGGACACGGCGGCCCAGTCGACAGGCGCCCACCAGGGGTCTTTGGCCTGCTGGGGGTTGCGGTCGGTCAGTTCGGGCAGCAGTTCAGAAGGCATCTGCAGCTGGAACACCCAGAACGCTTCGCGCGCGATGCGGAACATGGCCTGCAGCAAGGGGCATTTTTGCAGCTTGGGTCCGTACGAGCCCCAGCCGTCGAAGATGTCGTGGTCGTCCCACATCATCACCGTGGGGCTGGTGGCAAAAGCCTGACCACACCCCGCGGTGCCCGCCACGCTTCGGGCCCACCTCTGAAGGTACACCCCCAGGTAATAGGCCTTGATGCGCGACAGCAGACCGGCCGGAGGCACATAGGTGGCCTGCTGGTCTTCGTCCCATTCGGTCCAGGTTTTCAGCTCCTTCAGGCCGGGGTCAGACCACACGCCGTCCATGTAAACCTGGTCACCACCACCGATCAGCAGGTGAAAGCGCTGCAGCTGCTGTTTGTGCACCCGCTCTTCATGCCATTGCTGTTCACGATCGACCACGTACGCTGACGGGCGGAACTGCACGTCGTGGTTGTTCAGCAGGTCTTGCCAGACCGCCTGGGCTGCGGGCTTGAACGACTTCATGGCCTTCGGGTCAGAAAAGCCATTGCAGGAGAAATAGGCCATGCGGGGTGCTTGCTCCTGCGCAGGCACCGTGAACCGCCAGGACGCATCGGCCTGGCCCTGCAGGCCATAACTGACACGCTGCTCTTTCGTGGTCATGACCACGCTCAGGTCATGCCGCCACACCTCGGCCTTGAGGGGCTTGCCGTTGGCGCCCGTCATGGGCTGCTCGCTCAGCAAACGCCGGGCTGACACGGCCTTGCCTTGCAGCACCATCACCGGCGCTGGTTGGCCCGCAGGCACCACCACCAGCGCACTGACCTTCCACACGGCCTTCTTCCCGGTTCGGGCAATGCCTCTGAACGACAATACCGGACCCATCCAAATTTCACTGGCCATCGCGCTGCCTCGTTCCCCTGGTTGCTTGACGGCCGGATTGTGACGAATTTCACGCCTGCCGCACCCCCTAGAACCTCATGATCGTCCTGAAGAACGTCACCCTGTTGCGCGGCAGCAAGCCGGTGCTGGAACACGCCAGCGTCACCCTGCACCCGGGCGAGAAGGTGGGCCTGGTCGGCCGCAACGGAGCCGGCAAGTCGTCGCTGTTTGCACTGCTGTCGGGCCGGCTGCACCCCGACGCCGGTGATTGCGACATCCCGGCCAGCTGGCTGGCACCAGGCGCGCTGGCCGAAGTGGCCCAGCACATGCCCGAGACCGACGAGCCGGCCACCGAGTTCGTGCTGCAGGGCGATGGCCGCCTGATGCAGGCCCGCGAGCGCCTGGCCACCGCCGAGGCCGCCGGCGACGGCACCGCCATGGCCGAGGCGCATGGCGAGCTGGCCGAAGCCGGGCACTTCGACGCCGCAGCCCGCGCGCAGGCCCTGCTGATGGGCCTGGGGTTTCGCACCGACCAGGTCGAAGCGCCCGTGAACAGCTTTTCAGGCGGCTGGCGCATGCGCCTGCAACTGGCCCGTGCCCTGATGTGCCCCTCGCGCCTGCTGCTGCTCGACGAACCCACCAACCACCTGGACCTCGACGCCCTGGTCTGGCTGGAAGGCTGGCTGCAGCGCTACGAAGGCACCTGCGTCATCATCAGCCACGACCGCGAATTCCTTGACGCCACCACCAAGGTCACGGTGCATCTGGAAGACGGGCAGCTCACCCGCTACACCGGCGGCTACAGCCAGTTCGAGATGATGCGGGCCGAACGCATCAGCCAGCAGCAAGCCGCCTTTGGTCGCCAGCAAGAACGCATCGCCCAGCTGCAACGCTTCATCGACCGATTCAAGGCCAAGGCCAGCAAGGCCAAGCAGGCCCAGAGCCGCGTGAAGGCGCTCGAACGCATGGAAAAGATCGGGCCCGTGCTCACGGCCAGTGATTTCGAGTTCGAATTTCCTGCCCCTGACAGCCTGCCCAACCCCATGCTGGCCCTGAAAGACCTGGGCTGCGGCTACACGCTGCCTGAAGGGCCCAAGGCCATCGTGCGCCACATCCAGCGTTCGGTGCTGCCCGGCCAGCGCATCGGCATCCTGGGGGCCAACGGCCAGGGCAAATCGACCCTGGTCAAGACGCTGGCCCACATGCAGCCTGCGCTGGAAGGCCAGATCACCGAGGGCAAGGGCCTGAACATCGGCTATTTCGCGCAGCAGGAGCTGGACGTGCTGCGGCCCGACGAAGGCCCTCTGGCCCACATGATCCGCCTGGCCAAGGCCGTGAACCCGCAAGCCCGCGAGCAGGAGCTGCGTGATTTCCTCGGGCGCTTCCGTTTCACGGGCGACATGGTGATGCAGCCCGTGGGGCAGTTCAGTGGTGGCGAAAAGGCCCGCCTGGTGCTGGCCCTGATCGTGTGGCAGCGCCCCAACCTGCTGCTGCTGGACGAACCCACCAACCACCTGGACCTGACCACCCGCGAAGCCCTGAGCATGGCGCTCAACGAGTTCGAAGGCACCGTGATGCTGGTCAGCCACGACCGCGCGCTGCTGCGCGAGGTGTGCGACGAGTTCTGGCTGGTGGCCCAGGGCAAGGTCGAGACCTTCGACGGCGACCTGGACGACTACCAGCGCTGGCTGATCGAACAAAGCCGGCAGCAGGCCGCGCAACTGAAGGCGCAGCAACAGGCGGCAGCCCAGGCTGCCAGCACCCAGGCGTCAGGCGACGCCGTGGCCAGTCGCAAGGAAGACCGCAAAGCGTCGGCCCAGGCCCGCCAGAAACTGCAGGAGCAGGCCAGGCCCCTGAAAACCGAGATCAAGAAGATCGACGAACGCCTGGCCGCCCTGAGCACCGAACGCGACGCGATCAACGAGCGCCTGTGTGCGGCCGACCTGAGTGGCGACGAACGCACTGAAAAATCCCGCCGGCTGAAAACCGTGGGCGACGAGATCGACGAACTCGAGATGCGCTGGCTGGAAGTCAGCGAAGCCCTGGAAGCCCTGCAAAACGCTGTCTGACGGCAGTTTTCAACACACACGCCCCCTGCCTGGCCCACCGCTTGCATGGTGGAAATCCCATGGTGGCAGTGGTTCGAACACAAGGAATGGCCCGCAAAAACGGTGGTAAGGTGTTGATTGCCCTGACTTTCCAAGGTTGACGGATGGGATTGATTGGCCTAGCCTTGCGCCCCATGCTCATTCGACGCGCACACTCCTGGCGACTGCTGCTGGCAGCCGCCCTGGCCTTTGGGGCCGGTCAGGTGGCGCAGGCTCAGCCCTTGCCTGCCACCAGCGCGTCCGCCCCTGCACTGGCAGGCGCACCGACCGAAGGGGTCGATCCGGTCAGCAGGTTCCTCACCGAGCGCGGTCTGATCAACACCCGCCCGGTGGTCGAAGCGGCCCAGCAGGTCAAGGACAAGGCCGCCAACCTGGCCTCCGAACTGGTGCTGTCGGCCATGAACTTCCTCGGGGTGCCGTATCGCATGGGCGGTACGTCCCGCGAGAGCGGCTTCGACTGCAGCGGCTTCACCCGCCATGTGTTCGAAAACAGCCTGGGGCTGATCCTACCTCGTCGGGCGGCCGAACAGGCCAACATGCCCGGCATGCTGCAGGTCAACCAGGCCGAACTCAAGCCCGGTGACCTGGTGTTCTTCAACACGCTGCGCCACACCTTTTCCCACGTGGGCATCTACATCGGCGACAACAAGTTCATCCATTCGCCACGCGCCGGTGGCGTGGTGCGCGTGGAAGACATGCGCATGGCCTACTGGCAGCAACGCTTTGACGGCGCCCGCCGCCTGCCTGCCTTCAACAAGGGCCAGGCTTTGCCGCCCAACCTGGGCACGATCGTGCGCAATGGCGCACCTGGCACGGCCGAAGGCGCGCCCTGAACCCTCGGCTGGTCGGCAATGCAGGCACAATGCCGGCATGCGCGAAGACCGCATCATCCCGATCCGTCCCACCTCGGCCCCACTGCCCACTGCGCCTTTGCTTCGTCCGCAAGGATTGGCGCACGGCCAAGTGCACAACCCCGCGCACGCGACACAGGCCCTGCGGGATCGGCTCGGTCGCCCACTGACAGACCTGCGCATCTCGGTCACCGACCGGTGCAATTTCCGTTGTGGCTATTGCATGCCCCGGGCGGTGTACGGCCCTGGTCACCGCTTCCTGCCCCAGCCTGACCTGCTCAGTTTCGAAGAGATCACCCGAACGGCGCGGCTGTTCGTGTCCCTGGGCGTGACCAAGCTGCGGATCACGGGTGGCGAGCCGCTCATGCGCCGCGACCTCCCCGAGCTCATCCGCCAGTTGGCGGCTCTGCGCACGCCCGATGACGAACGCCCGGAACTGGCCATGACCACCAATGGGGCCCTGCTGGCACCGCACGCCCAGGCCCTGCACGACGCCGGCCTGCAACGCGTGACAGTGAGCCTTGACGCGCTCGCCCCCGCCACCTTCAGGGCCATGAGCGACAGCGACATTGCCGTCGAGCGCGTGCTGGAGGGCATCGCCACCGCACAGGCGGTCGGGTTGGCGCCGGTCAAGGTGAACATGGTGGTGCAAAAGGGCCTGAACGACGACCAGATCCTGCCGATGGTCGAGCACTTCCGGGGCACAGGCATCGAGTTGCGCTTCATCGAGTTCATGGATGTGGGACACACCAATGGCTGGAACCTGGACAAGGTGCTGCCCAGCCAGGCGGTGCAAGACCTCATCGCTCGGCACCACCCCCTGCGCGAACTGCCCGCCGAGCGCCCGGAAGACACCGCACGCCGGGTGGCCCTGTCTGACGGCTCGGGCACCGTGGGTTTTGTGTCCAGCGTCACGCAGGCATTCTGCGGAGACTGCAGCCGCCTGCGCCTGTCGACCGACGGCAAGCTCTACACCTGCCTGTTTGCCAGCCAGGGGCACGACCTGCGCAGCCTGCTGCGCGACGCCACACCCGACGCCGACATCCTGGCCCGCCTGGCCGCCCTCTGGGGGGCACGCAGCGACCGCTATTCGGCACTGCGCCATGCGAACACGCCCTCCGTGGCGTCACGCGTCGAAATGAGCTACATCGGCGGATGACTCACGCGCCTGTGTTGCCCGCAGTGGCATCCGACGTGCCGGCCCACGCCAGCGAAGCGGCCCGTGCGGGCGCCCGCGAGGTGGTGTCGGGGTGGTTGCTGTCAGGCGGACAGGGGCGGCGCATGGGTGGTCTCGACAAAGGACTGGTGCCCATGGCCGACGGCCATGCCATGGCCTGGCACACGGCGCAGCGGCTGGCCCCCCAGGTGGCCAACCTGACCTTGAACGTCAACCGGCATGCCGCGGCCTACGCGGCGCTGGGCTGGCCGACACGGCCCGATGCACCCGATCTGCCCGCAGATTTCGGGCCGCTGGTGGGCATGCTCAGTGGCCTGCGCCAGGCCAGCACCCCCTGGGTGCAGTTCGCCCCTTGCGACTACCCGCACCTGCCCGATCACCTGGTGGCCAGCCTGTGGCACGCGGCCATCGCCCACGAAGCCGAGGTGGCCGTCCCCATCACCCGACAAGGCGGCGACACCTGGCACCACTGGACCTGCGCCCTGGTCAGGCTTGACACAACCGATGCATTGTCCGAATCTGTGAATGCGGGTAATCACCGAGTTCGGGTGTGGATCACGGCTCGCCGCTGGATCGGCGTATGCTTCGACGATGCTGAAGCCTTCCAGAACATCAACACCCTTGGAGACCTGCGATGAGCACGGCCAATGACACCGGCACGCTGCGCATCGCTCGCCTGGGACCTGCCGATCTGGTGGCCTTCAAGGCACTGCGAGACGAAGGGCTGCGCCTTCACCCCGAGGCGTTTGACGCCGACCTGGACAACGAAGCCGCCCGCCCGCCGGAAAGTTATGTCGGCCGCCTGGGCCTGAGCGAGGCCAAAGGTGGCACCTTCTTGATGGGCGCGTGGACCGGCCAGCACATGGTCGGCATGATCGGACTGGAGCGCCAGTTCCTGCCCAAACTGCGCCACAGTGCCGAGCTCAACAGCATGCTCGTGCGCCCCCACAACGCGGGACGTGGCATCGGGCTGGCGCTGATGCTGGAGTGCCTCGCTGAGGCGCGCAAAGCCAACGGCCTTGAACTGATCACCCTGCGGGTCAGTGCCGACAATGCATCGGCCATTCGCCTGTACGAAAAGGCCGGTTTCAAGGCCTGCGGCACCGTGCCTCGCGCGGCCAAACTGGTCGACGGCCAAGGGCGCGCCCGCTACATCGATCGCCTGACCATGGCACTGGTGCTCTGAGCCCCGGCACCCGAGCGGGTGCCAGACGCATCCACGTGCTCACTGCTGGGCAGCGCCCCGGTTGGCCAGGCCATCGGCCCGCTCGTTGCCTGGGTCACCTGCATGGCCCTTCACCCAGCGCCAGTCGACACGGTGCCGGCTGGCGGCCTGCTCCAGCGTCTGCCACAGGTCGGCGTTCTTCACGGGCTTGTTGTCGGCCGTTTTCCAGCCACGGCGCTTCCAGCCGCCGATCCATTCGGTGATGCCCTTGCGCACGTATTCGCTGTCGGTGTAGAGCACCACCTCACAAGGCCGCTTGAGCACGTTGAGCGCCTCGATCACGGCCGTCAGTTCCATGCGGTTGTTGGTGGTCGAACGCTCGCCACCCCACATTTCCTTCTCGTGACTGCCGCTGACCATCCACACCCCCCAGCCCCCGGGGCCCGGGTTGCCCTTGCAGGCGCCGTCTGTGTAAACCACCACCTTCGGCGCGTTCGCTTCGCTCATCGTTGATTTCCTGTTGCGTCGTCCGGCCAGTGCAGCCGGGGGGCCGAAGTATGCCGGTTCGCGACCACCGCGGGCGCCGCAGCAGGCGCACGGACGGCTTTTTTCACCCGGCCGACCAGGCGCATGCCCCTGGCCCGCTTGACCGCCACCACCAGGTAGACGGCCCCCAGCACCGGCCACCAGCGCTCACCGGCAGGCTCCATCCAGTCCAGCCGCTCCCACATGCGTTCATTGCGCAGCATGGGGCGGTACATGCCAAAGGTGCCGTTGTCGACCTCCAGGTCCAGCAGGCGCAGCCAGTCGCGCAAGCGCCAATAGGCCATGAACTCGCCTTGCGGCAACACGGAAGCCCGGCTCACACCCCACTGGCCGGCACGCTGCCACAGCCCCCACAGGCTGGCCGGGTTGAAACCGGCAATCACCACACGGCCTTCAGGCATCAGCACCCGGGCCACTTCGCGCAGGGTGTGGTGCGGGTCGCGGGCCAGCTCCAGCGCATGGGGCATTACCACGAGGTCCAAGCTCTGGTTGGGAAAGGGCAGCTGCTCGAAATCGCACCACAGCGTGGGCGCCGAAAAAGCATGGCCTTCGGGCGAAACCGGCCCGGCCGATGGCTGCCAGCCCTGGTAAGCCGTGTCCACCGCCAGCCAGCGATGCTGCATGCGGTTCGCGCGCAGCGCGTGCAACTCGGGCATGCCCAATTGCAGGGCGTGAAAGCCGAAGATGTCGGCCACACGCTCATCGATCTGGGCCTGCTCCCAGGCCAGCAATGCGCGGCCGGCCGGCAAAGCCAGCCAGGGGTGCAACTCTATAATCGGATCGACCTGCGTCATGAAACTCGTTGCCCTACCCGCCTTCACCGACAACTACATCTGGATGATCCACGATGGGCAGCAAGCCCTGGTGGTCGATCCGGGTGACGCCACCCCGGTGATCGCATACCTGCAGTCACATGGTCTGGCGCTGACGGCCATTCTAGTGACCCATCAGCACATGGACCACGTGGGCGGGCTGCCCGCGTTGCAGGCGCACCTGAATGGGCCGGTGCACGGGCCTGCCGAATGCGGTGCGGCCATCATCACCCACCCGGTGTCCGAGGGTGACACGCTGCACTGGCGAGGTCTGAACCTGCGGGTGTGGCACACCCCGGGTCACACCACCAACCACCTGAGCTACCTCACAGAGGCGCCGCTGGACGCCCTGGGCCCGCGCCGGCTGCTGTGGTGCGGTGACACCCTGTTTTCTGGCGGGTGTGGTCGCGTGTTCGACGGCACCATGGCCGAGCTGCACAGGTCGCTTCAGCGGCTGGCAGGGCTGCCTGGCGACACCCTGCTGTGCTGCACCCACGAATACACCCTGGCCAACCTGGCCTTCGCCGCGGCGGTCGAGCCAGAGAACGCTGCCTTGGAGGCCGCTCGCCAGAGGGCGATGGCCTTGCGTGCAGCCGGCCACCCGACCTTGCCTGCCGTACTGAGCGAGGAACTGCACTTCAACCCCTTCCTGCGCACCGACCAGCCCATGGTGGTGCAGCAGGCCAGGCACCGCGGTGCCCCGGACGACGCGCCGTTGTCGGTATTCACCGCGCTGCGCCTCTGGAAAAACGAATTCAAAGCATGAACTTCACACCCGAGCACCCGCGCCATGTCCCTGATGCTCCTGCCGGCCAGCGGCTGCCTCGCCTCGCCTTGCTGTGTGCGCTGACCCTGGGCGGCCTGACGGGATGCGGCACGCTGCAGCAGGCGTCATCTCGCCTGGGCCTGGAGCCTTTTGCGCAGACCACCTCGCCGCGGCCCACCGATGCGCAACCCGCCCGGCCGGCCACCGCACCGATCTCGACAGCTGCATTGATTGAACAGCAACCCACGGGCGCTGGACAGCCGGTGGTGCGCGTCACACGCCCTGCGCTTGACACCCTCGACGCCGCCCCGGTGGCCCAAGGGGTGAGCCCGCTGCCACCGCTCGAGCTGGAAACCATCGAAGAGCAGAATCGCAACGCGGCCGGCATGCCAACCGACCCTCTGCGCCCGGACACCACGCTCAACCTGTACGACAAGAACGCCACCAAAGACCTGTGGGGGCGCGTGCGCAAGGGCTTTGCCCTGCCCGAACTGGACTCCGAACTGGTGGCTGAACACCAGCGCTGGTACGCCGCACGGCCCGATTACGTTCAGCGCATGGCCGAGCGTGCCAACCGCTACCTCTACCATGTGGTCGAAGAAGTCGAGCGTCGTCAACTGCCCAGCGAACTGGCACTGCTGCCCTTCATCGAAAGCGCCTTCAACCCGCAGGCCTTGTCATCGGCTCGCGCCTCTGGCATCTGGCAGTTCATGCCGGCCACCGGCAAGGACTACGCGCTCACTCAGAACCTGTTCCGCGACGACCGTCGGGACGTGCTGGCCTCGACCAAAGCCGCGCTGGACCACCTGCAACGTCTGCACCGCATGTTCGGCGACTGGCACCTGGTGCTCGCGGCTTACAACTGGGGCGAAGGCAATGTGCAGCGCGCCATGGCCCGCAACAGCAAGGCCGGTCTGCCGACCGACTACCTCAGCCTGAACATGCCGGCTGAAACGCGCCACTACGTGCCCAAACTGCACGCCGTGCGCAACATCGTGGCCCGCCCAGACGCCTTCGGTCTCACGCTCCCCACCATCGAAAACCACCCCTATTTCGTCAGCATGCCGCTCAAGCGCGACATGGACCTGACCGTGGCCGCACGCCTGGCCGAGATGTCCGTGGCTGATTTCCAGGCGCTCAACCCGTCGATGAACAAGCCCGTGATCCTGGCGGCCGGCACGCCCCAGATCCTGCTGCCCTACACCAACGCAGAAAAGTTCGTTCAGAACCTGGCCCGCAACAAGGCCGCTCTGGCCAGCTGGACCGCCTGGGTGGTGCCACGCACCATGCGCCCGAACGAAGCCGCACGCCTGACCGGCATGGCCGAAGCCTCCTTGCGTGACGTGAACAAGATCCCGCCCAAGATGTTGGTGAAGGCCGGTTCGACCCTGCTGGTGCCTCGCTCCCAGCACCGCAGCGAAGACGTGTCTGAGCACGTGGCCGACAACGCCATGATGGCCCTGGCGCCCGACCTGCCCCCCATGAAACGCCTGGCGCTCAAGGCGGGCAAACGTGACACCGTGGCATCGATCGCGCGTCGCTACAAGGTGCCCGTGGCCCAGGTGGCGCAGTGGAACAAGGTGAGCGCATCGGCGCGCTTCACGCGCGGCCAGAGCATCGTGGTGTTCGTGCCGGCGGGCAAGGGTGGCAAGGTGCTGGCCAAGTCCGACCGCATCAAATCGCCCAAACAGGCCAGACAGGCCAAAGGCAAAGCCGAACGCAAGGAGGCCAAGGCCGGCGCAGTGCGTGGCAAGGCCTCGGCCGCAGCCACTCGTTCCAAGGGCAACACCAAAGTGCGCGTGGCAGCTCGCTGAGCCAGCGAAAGTTCTTCAAGGCAGCGAGGCGGCGGCCCGCTGCGTCAGCGGCGGTCCATCAGGGCGTGGGCAATGGTACCCAGGTCCACGTACTCCAGCTCGCTGCCCACCGGCACACCACGGGCCAGGCGCGTGACCTTCAGGCCACGCTGGCGCAGTTGCTCGGTCAGGATGTGGGCCGTGACCTCGCCATCGGCCGTGAAATTGGTGGCCAGCACCACTTCCTCGACCACACCGTCAGAGGCCCGCGTCAGCAAGGGCCCGACCCCGATGTCTCGCACGCCGATGCCATCGAGCGGGCTGACCGCCCCCGCCAGCACAAAGTAGAGCCCCCGGAAGCTGCCTGAACGCTCCAGCGCGCCCTGATCGGCCGGCGTTTCAACCACGCACAGCAGGCGTGGATCACGGGCAGGATCCAGGCAGGTGGCACACACCCGGTCGCGACTGAAGGTGTGGCAGCGCTCGCAGTGACCGATCTCGTCGACCGCCTGAAGCAGCGATTGCGACAGGCGCACCGCAGCCCCGCGGTCGTGCTGCAGCAGGTGGTAGGCCATGCGCTGGGCAGATTTCGGCCCCACGCCGGGCAGCCCACGCAGTGCGTCGATCAGCGCCTGAACGACCGGATCGATCACTGTCACGGCCTGCAGCTCCAGCGCGTCAGAACGGGAACTTCATGCCAGCGGGCATGGGCATGCCCGCGGTCAGCTTGGACATCTTCTCGTTCGACACCATCTCGGCGCGACGGGCCGCGTCATTGAAGGCCGCAGCCACCAGGTCCTCCAGCATGTCCTTGTCATCGGCCAGCAGCGAGGGGTCGATGGTCACGCGGCGCACCTCGTGCTTGCAGGTCATGACGACCTTGACCAGGCCCGAGCCCGACTGGCCTTCGACCTCGACATTGCCCAGTTCGTCCTGAGCGCGCTTGAGGTTGTCCTGCATGGCCTGAGCCTGCTTCATGAGGCCGGCGAGTTGTCCTTTGAGCATTGGGAATCCTTTCCTACGAAGCTGTGATTGTCCTGCCAAAACCGAGCCACCGCCGGACTGCACCGGCGCAGCAAGGTGTTCAGATCGGGGTGATGGAGCCTGGCACGATGCGCGCGCCAGTGAAATGACGAAGCAAGCCGTCCACCATCGGGTCCTGACGGATCAGGACCTCGGCGGCGGCTTGGCGAGAAGCGCGATCGGCCTGGTCACGCAAAGCGGGTGTGTCCTGGCCCACGCCCGCTTCCAGCCACACAGACACCTCGCCGCCGAGCAACCGGGTCAGCGCTGCCACCAGGCGGTCACGCTGGTTATCGCTCCGCAGGTTTTCTCGCTCCACCCGCAGGCGCCATTGGGAGGCGCCGTCGCGATCCTGCACGTCGATGCATTCAGCCTGCATGCACAACTCGCGCACGAGGGCCGTGACCAGACCGCGCTCGATCAGCTCCTTGACCACCGCCTCCCAGCGGTCTCCCAGCGGCGTGCGATTCACCACGGGCACGGGCGTGCTTGCAGGTGCATCAGGCTCGCGGTCGCGCAAGGGCATGTCGTCCCATGGGTCCAAGGGCTGCCCACCGGGCTCGTCGAAATCGCCGAGGGCCGCCTCCTGCTCAGCCATGGACGGTGGCTCGTCGTCGTCCCAGGCGGGTGGTTCGGGACCCAGATCGGGCTCGGGCTCTGCACTTTGCGCCGGTTCGGCAGCGGGCTCGTCGTCCCAGGGGGCCGGGGCCGTCGCCGCGCTGGCATGCGGTGCCGACGGATGTCCCGCCTGATGCGCCAATGACGGCGGCGCTGCAGGGGCTGACGTTGCCGGCGAGGCTGCCGCCGGGGCAGACGCAAGCGCACGAACCGTCGCTGCGCCTTCTGCAGATGCCCTCGGCTGCGCGTCTGAACGCATGTCTGAACGCGTGTCTGATCGAACCTCCGGGCGCTGCACGGGTTCGGGCCGATTCTCGGAGCTCGCGGCGGGCGCAGGCTGGGCCACGGCCGGCGCCGGTGCCACAACGGATTGAGGCAACGGCGAAGCCACCGATGGCACCACCGGCTTGGGGCTTGACGCAGGATGGGCCTCAGCCCCGCCGACTCGCCCGGCCGTCACTGGGGCGACCGGGCGCTCAGCTTTTGGGAGGCTGCCTCCCGGCGCAGATCCAGCCCCAGCCACCTGGCCGGGCTTGAAGGCCAGCCAGCGCAAAAGGATCATCAGCAACCCGGCGTACTCGTCGGGGGCCAGGGCCAGCTCGGCCCGCCCCTGCAGCGCCAGGCTGTAGAACAGCTGGGTCTCATCGGCCGCCATCTGCCCGGCCAGCTCGCGCCAGGGCGCTGCGTCCTCGTGGTCTGCCAGCTGGGGCACGGTCTGCACCATGGCCATTTGCTGCAAGGCTGCGGCCAGTTCGTCCAGCGTGCCCGTGGCCGACAAGCCCATCACACGGAGGTGGTCCACTGCGGCCACGAGTTCCACCCCATCCTGGGCAGCCACCGCCTGGAGGATGCGGTGGATGTGCTGACGGTCAACCGAGCCCAGCATCTGTCGCACGACAGCCTCTTCCAGACGCCCGCCACCAAATGCAATCGCCTGATCGGTCAGCGACAAACCGTCACGCATCGACCCGCGCGCAGCACGAGCCAGCAATTTCAGCGCCGGGGCGTCAAAGGCCACCCTTTCCTGTCCCAGAACCTGCGAGAGGTGTTCCTGCACGGTCTGGATGGCCATGGGGCGCAGATTGAACTGCAGGCAGCGCGACAGCACCGTGACCGGCACCTTCTGCGGATCGGTCGTGGCCAGCACGAACTTCAGGTAATCGGGTGGCTCTTCCAGCGTCTTGAGCATGGCGTTGAACGCCGTGTTCGAGAGCATGTGCACTTCGTCGATCATGTAGACCTTGAAGCGCCCCACCACCGGCTTGTAGACCGCCTGGTCCAGCAACTGCGAGATCTCTTCGACGCCGCGATTGGACGCCGCATCGAGCTCGACGTAGTCGACAAAGCGCCCCGCGTCAATGTCCCGGCAGGGCTGGCACACCCCACATGGGCGGGCCGTGATGCCCCCCTGACCGTCCTCACCCACGCAATTGAGGGATTTGGCCAGGATCCGGGAAACCGTGGTCTTGCCCACCCCCCGCGTGCCCGTGAACATGTAGGCATGGTGCAGACGCTGCTGCGTCAGTGCGTTGGCCAAAGCCTGCACCACGTGGCCTTGGCCGACCATGGTGTCGAAGCTGCGGGGGCGGTACTTTCGCGCGAGAACCGTGGAAGTCATCCGGCGATTGTAGGTGGCCCGCCAGACCGATTCACCAACGGCCAAACGATAGCCACCGCTACCCAGATTGCAACAGCCCGTTACATATTCACATCGAGAAGTGTGCGCACTCTGACCGAAAGACCATGAAATAAGTCACGAACCCTCTAGAATTCAGACACCTGTTTCGAACGGTCGTTTGACGGTGGAAGTCAAGTCCCCACCCACAAGACCCCACGGAACAACCGGTTGACCTGCCCTTCCTGACCCGGACGGCGGGTGCAGTCGCCGAATCACCTGCAAAAGGGTCGCACACATGTCGTTTGAGTCACTGGGCCTTGCTGCTCCCCTGCTTCGTGCCATCGCCGAGGCGGGGTATGAGAACCCCACCCCCATCCAGGCCCAGGCCATCCCGGCCGTGTTGTCCGGCGGCGACCTGCTCGCTGGCGCCCAGACGGGCACCGGCAAGACCGCCGGGTTCACGCTGCCGCTGCTGCATCTGCTGTCCGCTCGCCCAGCCGCACACAGCGGGCCCCGCCCGATCCGCGCCCTGATTCTGACGCCCACGCGCGAGCTGGCAGCGCAGGTCGAAGAAAGCGTTCGCCTGTATGGCAAGCACCTGCCGATGCGCTCGATGGTCATTTTCGGTGGCGTGGGCATGAACCCGCAAATCGACGCCCTGCGTCGCGGGGTCGACATCCTGGTGGCGACCCCGGGCCGACTGCTGGATCACCATCAGCAGGGCACGATCGACCTGTCCAAGGTCGAGTTCTTCGTGCTCGACGAAGCCGACCGCATGCTGGACATGGGCTTCATCCATGACATCCGCCGCGTGCTGGCGATCCTGCCTCCGCGCAAGCAGAGCCTTCTGTTTTCGGCCACCTTCTCCGACGAGATCAAGGCCCTGGCCGAGCGCCTGCTGAACCAGCCGCGTGTCATCGAGGTGGCCCGTCGCAACGCCACTGCCGACACGATCGACCAGGTCATTCACCCGGTCGATCGGGAGCGCAAGCGCGAGCTGCTGGCCCACCTGATCCAGAAGAACAACTGGCACCAGGTGCTGGTGTTCACACGCATGAAGCATGGCGCCAACCGACTG
This sequence comes from Aquabacterium lacunae, assembly GCF_004310865.1. GTDB lineage: Bacteria > Pseudomonadota > Gammaproteobacteria > Burkholderiales > Burkholderiaceae_C > Aquabacterium > Aquabacterium lacunae. The sequence goes on along the minus strand of NZ_SIXI01000006.1, from coordinate 72,889 downwards.
GTCGAGTTCCTCGAGAAGCAGGGCATCACGGCCATGGCCATCCATGGCAACAAGAGCCAGAGCGCCCGCACCCGGGCGCTGGCCGAGTTCAAGTCGGGTGAGCTTCAGGTGCTGGTGGCCACCGACATTGCTGCGCGTGGCATCGACATCGACCAACTGCCCCACGTGGTGAACTTCGAGTTGCCCAACGTGCCGGAAGACTATGTGCACCGCATTGGTCGCACCGGCCGGGCGGGCGCGGAAGGTCGTGCGATTTCGCTGGTGTGCATCGATGAAGAAGGCTTCCTGTCCGACATCGAACGCCTGATCAAGCGCGCGGTACCGCGTGAAGTGATCGCTGGCTTCGAGCCCGACCCGAACGCCCGCCCCGAACCCATCCAGCTGGGCCGTCGGGTGCTGCATGGCGGCCTGGGCCGCAACGAACGCACCGGGCAGCCCGGCGGCCGCTCGGGCCAAGGCCAGGGCCGCGCAGGTGGCCCGAACCACGCACGAAGTGGTGGTGCGCCGCGTCAAGGCGGTGCTTCGCGCGGGGGCAGCACGGGCGGTTCGCGCAGCCGCTGAGCGATCGCTCGTTCGGTCCACGTCCCATTGAAAGGGCCCTGCGGGGCCCTTTTGTCATGGCATCAGCGAAACTCGGCTTGGCGCAGCCACTTGGTGGCCACCCACTTCTCACCGGCCAGCACCGGGGCGCCTCCGTGCAAGGTGAGCGAAGCGGGCGAGGCATCGGGATAGGCAAAGAACACCGCGCGGCCCCGGACAGCCTGCACCTGCAGCCCCACTTCGGGGAAGGTGGTGGCCCCGCCGGCCTCCGGTGTGTTGAGGTACATCACCACGGTGCCCACTCGCTGCCCGCCTCGCTGCAGAACCGCCTTGGAGCCAGGCAGCTGAGGATCGAAAAAATCATGGTGCGCCTGGTATTGGGCGCCGGGCGCATAACGCAGCACCTGCAAGCCCTCGCCTCGCTCGACCGGCCACCCGAGCAGGCTCGCCAGGCGCGCTTCCAGCGCTTCGATCAACGGGGTTTCACCGCGCCCATAGAACATGCCGGAACTGGTGCGCGCCACATGCACTTCGCCCGCACCATCGCGGTCTCTCACCGTTTCAGAACGCGACAGCCGCCCCTTGGCGCCCTCGATCAGGGCCTCGCATTCGTCATCCGTCAGCAGGCCCTCGATCAACACCACACGCGGGGTGTCCAAGGCCATGAGCACCGTCGCGCTGCGATCTCCCAGGTCGATCACATGCGAGCCCAGGTGCACATCGGGGCCCGCCGCGGGCTGATGCGGCCCTTCACCCGGAGCGGCGGGCCCACTGGCTGCACGGCCTGGTGTCGCCGTCACGCGGGCCAGGGCTTGTTGTGCTGCGGCGGGCGTCCAGCCACTGGCCTGCATGGCCTCCAGCACGGCCGGCTCGCCATGTCCGGCGTCCAACTGCGCCTGCAGCCATTGCAGCAAGGCCGCACTGGGCGTCTGGGTCCTGGACATGGACTCAGTCGATGCGCCTGCGGAACACCAACCGGTCGGTGTCGGAGGCGGCCGCATCAAAACCATAGCCTTCTGCAGCAAACGACTGCAGCCCCTTCACCGTCGTGACGCGCCCCTCGATGATGTGGCGCGCCATCAGGCCCCGCGCACGCTTGGCATGGAAGCTGATGATCTTGTAGCCTGCGCCCTTCCAGTCTTCGAACACGCACTCGACCACCCGGGCCTTGAGCGCCTTGCGCTTGACCGCCTTGAAATACTCTTGCGAGGCCAGGTTCACGATCAGGTCGTCGCCCTGCGCCGCCAACTCCTCGTTGAGCGAGTGCGCCAGCGTGTCGCCCCACCAGGCGTACAGGTCCTTGCCACGCGGGGTGGCCAGCCGGGTGCCCATTTCCAGGCGGTAAGGCTGCATCCAGTCCAGGGGGCGCAGCAGCCCGTACAGGCCACTGAGGATGCGCAGGTGCTCCTGGGCCCAGTCCAGTTGAGCAGGGCTCAGCGTGGCGGCCTGCAGGCCCTCGTACACGTCGCCATTGAAGGCCAGCACCGCCTGCTTGCTGTTGTCCGCCGAAAACGCGGGGCGCCATGCGGCAAAACGGGCCACGTTCAGTTGCGACAGCGCGTCGCTCAGGTCCATCAACGAGGCGACCTGCGCAGGCGTGTAAGGCCGGATCACGTCGATCAGGGCGGCCGATTCGTCAATGAAACGCGGCAGGGTGTGACGGTCAGTCACGGGCGGGGTGTCGTAATCCAGGCTCTTGGCCGGAGACAGCAGCATCAACATGGTCGGCAGGAAAAATCAGCGCGGAGGGAACACGGTCGCAAGCCCCAAGCATACGCAGGAATTCCTGCACGACGGCGGGCATGCGCCCCTTCATGCCGGCATGGTCTCACACCCTCGGCAGGCACGACGGGGCACGGGCTTTTACAATCACTCCCCCACCCCACCTCCTGAACACCATGGCCCTGTACCGCATCAAGGACAAAACCCCCGAGGTTCACCCCAGCGCCTACGTGGCCGACTCGGCCGACGTGATCGGCCAGGTCATCCTGGAAGAAGGCGCCAGCGTGTGGTCGCACGTGGCAGCACGGGGTGACAACGAACCCATCCGCATCGGCAAACGCTCGAACGTGCAGGAAGGCGCCGTGCTGCACACCGACATCGGCTTTCCGCTGACCATCGGTGAAGACGTGACCGTGGGCCACCAGGTCATGCTGCACGGCTGCACCATCGGTGACGGCTCGCTGGTGGGCATCCAGGCGGTGGTGCTCAATGGCGCCGCGATCGGCAAGGGCTGCCTGGTGGCCGCCGGTGCCCTGGTCACCGAAGGCAAGGTGTTCGAAGACGGCATGCTGATCATGGGCTCGCCGGCCAAGGCCGTGCGCCCGCTGACCGACACCGACCGCGCCCGCATGCAGCTGGGCACCGCCCTGTACGTGCAGAAGGCCGCCGAATACAAGACGGACATGGTCCGTGTGGACTGACATGAGCAACGAACTTCACAAATTCATTTTCGAGGGCCTGCCCGTGCGCGGCATGCTGGTGCGCCTGACCTCCAGCTGGCATGAGGTGCTGCGCCGCCGCGAGGCCAGCGAGCCCTTCCCCGAGCCCGTACGCCAGCTGCTGGGCGAGATGTCGGCTGCCGCCGTGCTGATGCAGGGCAACATCAAGTTCAATGGCGCGGTGGTGCTGCAGGTGTTCGGTGATGGCCCGGTCAAGATGGCCGTGGTCGAGGCCCAGCCCGACCTGGCCTTCCGCACCACGGCCAAGGTGGTGGGCGATGTGGCCTCCAGCGACAACGGTCACCTGCCACTGGCCGAAATGGTGAATGTGCATGGCAAGGGCCGCTGCGCCATCACGCTGGACCCGAAAGACCGCCAGCCCGGTCAGCAGCCGTACCAAGGGGTGGTGCCGCTGCATGGTGATGCGGGCGAACCGCTGCAAAACCTCAGCGAGGTGCTCGAGCACTACATGCTGCAGTCCGAGCAGCTCGACACCCGCCTGATCCTGGCCGCCGACGACCAGATCGCGGCCGGCCTGCTGATCCAGCGCATGCCCGTGCAGGGCGAAGGCAACCTGGCCGGCGGTCAGGCCAACGAAGACGAGATCGGCCTGAACGAGCACTACAACCGCATCGCCCACCTGGCGGCCACGCTCAAGCGCGAAGAGCTGCTGAACCTCGACGCCGACACGATCCTGCGCCGCCTGTTCTGGGAAGAAGATGTGCGCCGTTTCGAGCCCCTGGAAGGCGACCAGGGCCCGCGCTTTGCCTGCACCTGCTCACGCGAACGTGTGGCCGACATGCTGCGCAACCTGGGCGAAGAAGAGGTCGAGAGCATCATCGCCGAGCAAGGCCAGATCGACGTGGGTTGCGACTTCTGCGGTCAGCACTATCAGTTCGATGCGGTGGATGCCACCGAGCTGTTCACCGACGAGGTCGGTCAGGCGCCAGGCTCGTCCACCCTGCAATGACCCGGTGGGGTGGCATGGCCAGGGGCTTCGGCCCACTGCCATGGCTCTGCCTTCAGCACAGCCGACCAGTCGGCCAATACCTCAGGCCAGCGTTGGCGGTCTGAGGCCTCCAGGGGGTCGACGCGCCACACCATGAGCTCCTGGGTGAAAGGGTGCGGCATCGACAGTTCGCTGGCGTGCAGCCACAGGCGCTGCACACCCCAGCGCTCAGCCCACCAGCGGTTGAGGGCGCCCTTGCCGTGCGTGGCGTCGCCAATGATGGGGTGAGCCAGGTGCTTGAGGTGCCGACGGATCTGGTGTCGACGGCCCGTCGTCGGCCAGGCCTGCACCAGGCTGGCCCGTGTGCTGGGGTAACGGTCCACCGGCAGCGGCAGGCTGAGGGTCGCGCACCGCGCAAAGCGGGTGTGGGCCGCTTGCGGCGGCGTCTCAGGCGAAGCGTCGTCGGGCCTGAGCGGGTGGTCCACGTCGGCCTGATCTGGCGCCCACCCCCGCACCAGCGCCAGGTAGCGCTTGTGCACGGCATGCGCCTCGAACGCTGTGGCCATGCGTGAAGCCGCCTCCGAGTTCAAGGCCATGGCCATCACGCCTGACGTGCCCTTGTCCAGCCTGTGAACGGGATAGACCTTGCGACCGAGCTGGTCACGGAGGGTCTGCACCACAAAGCGGGTTTCGCCAGCGTCCAGACCGGTTCTGTGAACGAGCCAACCGGCCGGCTTGACCAGCACCACACAGTCATCGTCCTGCCACACGATGGGCAAGGTGTGGTCAGTCACGCGGGGCTCCGGCCTGCATGCCGACGGGCACGCTGTGCTGCTCGCATTCACCGTCGTCGCAGTCTTCGCACACCCAGCGCCAGCGGGGCTGGTCGGCCGCACGCAGGGCGCGCTCGGGTGCGTCCAGCCAATGACGCACCGCCTCCAGTGCCCCTCGCCAGCGGGCCTCCCCCTGACCCGCCACCACGGTGAAAGGCAGGCCGTGGCGGATCAGCGCGCCCCGGATCCAGGTGTCCACGGGCACCTGCACATGGGCCCCGTCCCGCTGATGACCGTCGGCCACCCAGGGCAGGTCGAGGGCGGTCAGCAGGCTCAGCCCGGCACGGCGATGGGCCTGCATGGCCTCGGCCCACAGGGTTTCATCGCCAAAGATGCAGGTGCTGTACACCGCGGTCATCAGCGCGGTAGTGTCGGCCACGACCAGGGCATGTCGCGCACGGGCCTCCTCGATGCGCTCGGTCTGCATGCGGGCGATCTGCACCTGCTCATGCACAAAAGGCGTGCGCCCCTGTGCATCGCAGAACGCACGCAGGTACTCAGGCACCATCACAGCGTCCAGACCGTCGTCGCACAAGGCTTTCACCAGGCTCTCGGCCAGGGTGGTCTTGCCCGTGCTCTCAGCGCCGACCACCGCCACACAACGGCCCAGGTGCGCCTCTGGGGTGCGACTGGCTTCTGCCGTGGGCAACCTGAACCGGCTCATGGCTGCGCCTTCACTGTGGGCAACAGGGCATGCCAGGCGCGCCAACCCCACCACGACAAGGCGGTGAACAAGGCGTACAGCACGGCGGTCAGCCACAGCCCCTTCCAGGCGAACAGGCCCACCGACACGGCATTGACCAGCCCCCACACCCACCAGTTTTCGATGCGCTTGCGTCCCAGCAGCAGCTGGCCCACCACACTGCCAGCCGTGGGGAAGGCGTCCCACCAGGGCACATCGGTGTCGGTCCAGCGGTCGAGCAAGCCAGCAAGCAGGGGCCACAGCAGCAACCATGCCAGGGCCACACGCGCGCGCCCTGGCCACGTCAACACGCCGACCTGCAGGGCCTGGCCGTCGCTACCCTGCCCTCTCAGCCACTGCCACCAGCCCCAGCCCGCCAACACGATGAACACGATCTGCAAGCCGGCTTCACCATACAGGCGAACATTGAGGAACAACACGCCGTAAGCGGCCGACGAAGCCATGGCCAAGGGCCATCCCAGTGGGTTGACCTTGAGGTTGCACGCCACCATCCAGAGCGACATGGCAAATGCGATCACTTCGAGCGGCGTGACGGGTGACCCCCACAACGAGAACCAGGTCTGCATCGCGGGCTGCGCCCACGCCAGCAGGGTGCCAAGAGCGTCTTGCGTGAGCATGTGTGTGGTTCCAAAAGTGAGAACGGCAGGCCCGAGCGATGGTCTGGCCGCATCTGGCGCTCAAGCGCCCATGCCGCACAGGAGCTGGGTGGCGCTCAGCGGGTGGCCGAGATCTGCACGAAGATTTCGTCGGGCTTGGTCATGCCCAGCTCGGTGCGGGCGATTTCTTCGGCCGTTTCAAGGCCTTCGCGCAGGTCGCGCACTTCGGCTGCCATTTGCTCGTTACGGGAACGGGCCAGCGCGTTTTTCTCTTGCTGGGCCACCAGTTCGGTGCGCAGCTCCAGCACGCGCGGCCAACCGCCCTTGCCGAACCACAGTTCGGCATGGAGCACGCCCAGCAGGGCGACCAGGGCCAGGAAAGCAAAACGCATCCTCAAAGCTTAACAGAAAGGCAATGGGCAATAAAAAGGGGCCCGAGGGCCCCTTTCACACGTGCCGCGCCGATCAGCGCAGGTTGTAGAACGCGCTGCGGCCGGGGTACACGGCCACGTTGCCCAGATCTTCTTCGATGCGCAGGAGCTGGTTGTACTTGCTCATGCGGTCGGAACGGCTCATCGAACCGGTCTTGATCTGGCCAGCGTTCAGGCCCACGGCGATGTCCGAGATCGTGTTGTCTTCGGTTTCGCCCGAGCGGTGCGAGATCACGGCGGTGTAGCCGGCGCGCTTGGCCATTTCGATGGCAGCGAAGGTTTCGGTCAGGGTGCCGATCTGGTTGATCTTGATCAGGATCGAGTTGGCGATGCCCTTGTCGATGCCTTCTTTCAGGATCTTGGTGTTGGTCACGAACAGGTCGTCACCCACCAGCTGCACCTTTTTGCCCAGGCGCTCGGTCAGGTGGGCCCAACCGGCCCAGTCGCCTTCGTGCATGCCGTCTTCGATGGAGATGATGGGGTACTTGTCGACCCAGGTGGCCAGCATGTCGGTCCACTGCTCGGCGGTCAGCACCAGGCCTTCGCCTTCCAGGTGGTACTTGCCGTCCTTGTAGAACTCGGAGGCGGCGCAATCCAGGCCCAGGGCGATCTGTTCGCCAGGCACGTAGCCAGCGGCTTCGATGGCCTGCAGGATCAGCTGGATGGCGGCTTCGTGGCTTTCCACGGAAGGTGCGAAACCACCTTCGTCGCCCACGGCGGTGCTCATGCCCTTGTCGTGGATGATCTTCTTGAGGGCGTGGAACACTTCGGCGCCGTAGCGCAGGGCTTCACGCAGCGAAGGCGCGCCCACCGGCAGGATCATGAATTCCTGCAGGTCGAGGTTGTTGTTGGCGTGGGCGCCACCGTTGATGACGTTCATCATGGGCACGGGCAGCTGCACGGCACCCATGCCACCGAAGTAGCGGTACAGGGGCAGGCCGGCTTCTTCGGCAGCGGCACGGGCCACGGCCATCGACACGGCCAGCATGGCGTTGGCGCCCAGGCGGGCCTTGTTCTCGGTGCCGTCCAGGTCGATCAGGGTCTTGTCCAAGAAGGCCTGCTCGGAAGCGTCCAGGCCCAGCACGGCTTCGGCGATCTCGGTGTTGATGTGCTCGACGGCCTTCAGCACGCCCTTGCCCAGGTAACGGCTCTTGTCGCCGTCACGCAGTTCGATGGCTTCGCGCGAACCGGTCGAAGCACCCGAAGGCACGGCCGCACGGCCCATGACGCCGCTTTCCAGCAGCACGTCGCATTCGACGGTGGGGTTTCCGCGGCTGTCGATCACTTCGCGGCCGATGATGTCAACGATGGCGCTCATCCGTTGTTCCTCAGAAGAATTGAAAGATTGAAAAGCAAAAAAGCGGCTGCCTGAAAGGCAAACCGCCGATTTTACGGGTCAGTTGAAGTCGGTTTCCAGGAAGCCGCTCTTCTTGGTGATGCTGTCGAGTTCGACCAGGGTTTCGAGCAAGGCCTTCATGTGCTTGAGCGGCACGGCGTTGGGGCCGTCGCTCCAGGCCTTGGCCGGATCAGGGTGGGTCTCCATGAACAGGCCCGCCACACCGGCCGCCACGCCGGCGCGGGCCAGCACTGGCACCATCTCGCGGGCACCGCCGCTGGAGCCGCCCAGGCCGCCCGGCTTTTGCACCGAGTGGGTCACGTCGAACACCACCGGTGCGCCCGACTTGCGCATCTCGGCCAAGCTCGTCATGTCGGCCACCAGGTTGTTGTAGCCGAAGCTCACACCGCGCTCGCAGGCCAAGAAGCGGTCAGGCGACAGGCCAGCTTCCTGCGCGGCAGCGCGGGCCTTGTCGATGACGTTCTTCATGTCCCAGGGCGCCAGGAACTGGCCCTTCTTGATGTTGACCGGCTTGCCCGACTTGGCCACCGCACGGATGAAGTCGGTCTGGCGGCACAGGAAGGCCGGGGTCTGCAGCACGTCGACCACGCTGGCCACTTCGGCCACCTGCGATTCGTCGTGCACATCGGTCAGCACCGGCAGGCCGGTCTGGCGACGCACCTCGTCGAGGATCTTCAGGCCCTTGTCGATGCCCAGACCACGGGCGGTGGTGCCCGAGGACCGGTTGGCCTTGTCAAAAGAGCCCTTGTAGATCAGCGGGATGCCCAGGGGCTTGCAAGCCTCCTGCAGGCGGCCCGCCACCTCCAGCGACAGCTCCAGCCCCTCGATGGAGCAGGTGCCAGCGATCAGGAAGAAGGGGTGCTCCAGGCCAGCATCAAAACCGCAGAGTTTCATGGGTCAACCTTTGTGAGATTCAGGCCGTGAGATTCAAGCCGTGGGGTTCAAGCCTTGGCCGCGGCCTGGTGGTCCAGCGCCGCCTTGATGTAAGCCTTGAACAGCGGGTGGCCGTCCCAGGGGGTCGACTTGAACTCGGGGTGGAACTGAACGCCCACGTACCACGGGTGCACGCTCTTGGGCAGCTCGACCATCTCGGTCAGCTTCTCGCGCTGGGTGATGGCCGAGATCACCAGGCCAGCCTCTTGCAGCTTGTCAAGGTAACGCTCGTTGGCTTCGTAGCGGTGGCGGTGGCGCTCGGTGACCACGTCGCCGTAGATCTCGTGGGCAATGGTGCCGGGCTTCACGTCCGAGCTTTGGGCGCCCAGGCGCATGGTGCCGCCCAGGTCAGAGCTGGCATCGCGCTTTTGCACGGTGCCGTCGGCGTCCAGCCACTCGTCGATCAGGGCGATGACGGGGTGCGGGCCTTGCGGCTCGAACTCGGTCGAGTTGGCGCCAGCCAGGCCGGCCTTGTGGCGGGCGTACTCGATGGTGGCCACTTGCATGCCCAGGCAGATGCCCAGGTAAGGAATGCCGTTTTCGCGGGCGTACTGGGCCGCGATGATCTTGCCTTCCACACCGCGCTTGCCGAAGCCGCCGGGCACCAGGATGGCGTCGTACTGCTTGAGCGTGTCAGCGGTTTCGGGCGTCAGGGATTCCGAATCCACGTACTCGATGTTCACGCGGGCATGGTTGTGGATGCCGGCGTGGCGCAGAGCCTCGTTGAGCGACTTGTACGAATCCGACAGCTCGGTGTACTTGCCGCACATGGCGATGGTGACCGCACCCTTGGGGTTCTCGACCTCGTAGACCAGGTTGTCCCAGCGCGACAGGTCGGCGGGCTTGGTCTGCAGCTGCAGCTTGGTGCAGATCAGGTCGTCAAGGTGCTGCTCGTGCAGCATGCGCGGCACCTTGTAGATGGTGTCGGCGTCCCACACCGAGATCACGCCGGACTCGGGCACGTTGGTGAACAGCGAAATCTTCTCGCGTTCATCGGCCGGGATGGCGCGGTCGGCACGGCACAGCAGCGCATCGGGCTGAATGCCGATCTCGCGAAGCTTCTGCACGGTGTGCTGGGTGGGCTTGGTCTTCAGCTCGCCAGCGGCCGCAATGAACGGCACGTAGGTCAGGTGCACGAAGGCGGCATTGCTCGGGCCGGCCTTGAGCGACAGCTGACGCGCGGCTTCCATGAAGGGCAGCGATTCGATGTCGCCCACGGTGCCGCCAATTTCCACGATGGCCACGTCGACCGCATCGGGCGTGCCGACGCCGGCGCCACGGCGCACGTAATCCTGGATCTCGTTGGTGATGTGGGGAATGACCTGCACGGTCTTGCCCAGGTAATCACCGCGGCGTTCCTTCTCCAGCACCGACTTGTAGATCTGGCCGGTGGTGAAGTTGTTGGCCTTCTTCATCCGGGTGGTGATGAAGCGCTCGTAGTGGCCCAGGTCCAGGTCGGTCTCGGCACCGTCGTCGGTGACGAAAACCTCGCCGTGCTGGAAGGGCGACATCGTGCCCGGGTCCACGTTGATGTACGGGTCGAGCTTGATGAGGGTGACTTTGAGGCCACGCGATTCGAGAATGGCGGCCAGTGACGCAGCAGCGATGCCCTTCCCGAGGGAGGACACCACACCGCCGGTGACGAAGACAAACTTGGTCATTGCGCAAAAGCGCCCGCTGATGGCGGGCGCTGCGGTGGTAAAGCGAAATTATACGGGCTGAGGCCTTGCTTGCGACATGAACATGACACGCAAGCGAGGGCCCCGGCAGGACTTTGCATCGCCCGATGCGGGCCCCAACGAAAAAACCCCTGTGACAGGTCACAGGGGTTCATCGTTCTGGCGGAAACGGAGGGATTCGAACCCTCGATGCAGGTTTTGCCCACATACTCCCTTAGCAGGGGAGCACCTTCGGCCTCTCGGTCACGTTTCCGGCGAAGACTCGCAGTATAGAACAGAAATCTGATCAATCCGGCGAGTGACGCATGAAAAACAACGTCAGCTCAGGCGATCAGGCCTTGGCTTCGTCCAGGCCGAAAGCCTTGTGCAGCGAGCGCACGGCCAGCTCCATGTACTTCTCGTCGATCACGACCGAAGTCTTGATTTCGCTGGTGGTGATCATCTGGATGTTGATGCCTTCGTCCGACAGCGTCTTGAACATGGTCGAAGCGATGCCCACGTGACTGCGCATGCCGATGCCCACGATCGAGACCTTGCAGATCTTGGGGTCGCCCACGATTTCACGGGCACCCAGAGCCGGCTGGACCTTGCCTTGCAGCAGCTCCATGGTCTTGGCGTAATCACCGCGCGGCACGGTGAACGAGAAGTCGGTCTTGCCGTCGTGCGACACGTTCTGGATGATCACGTCGACGTCGATATTGGCCTCGGCGACCTTGCCCAGGATCTGGTAGGCGATGCCAGGGGTGTCGGGCACGCCGACCACGGTGATCTTGGCTTCTTCGCGGCTGAACGCGATGCCGGAAACAACGGCTTGTTCCATGTTCTCGTCTTCCTCAAAACTGATCAGGGTGCCCGACTTGGCTTCGGTGTCCAGGTCGATGTCCCAGGGGGTGAAGCTGGACAGCACGCGGGTGGGCACGCGGTACTTGCCGGCGAACTCCACCGAACGGATCTGCAGCACCTTCGAGCCCAGCGATGCCATCTCCAGCATTTCTTCGAAGCTGATGGAGTTCAGGCGACGGGCCTCGGGCACCACGCGCGGGTCGGTGGTGTAGACACCATCGACGTCGGTGTAGATCAGGCACTCGTCGGCCTTCATGGCGGCCGCCACGGCCACGGCCGAGGTGTCGGAGCCACCACGGCCCAGGGTGGTGATGTGGCCGTTGGGGTCCACGCCCTGGAAGCCGGTGATGACCACCACCTTGCCCGCGGCCAGGTCGGCGCGCACGCGGGTGTCGTCGATGCTTTCGATGCGTGCCTTGGTGAAGGACGAATCGGTCTTGATCGGCACCTGCCAGCCGGCGTAGCTGACCGACTCCAGGCCTTCCGCCTGCAGCGCAATGGCCAGCAGCCCCACCGAAACCTGCTCGCCGGTCGAAGCGATCATGTCGAGCTCACGGGGGCTCGGGCGATCGGAGAGCTCTTTGGCCAGGCCCAGCAGGCGGTTGGTTTCACCACTCATGGCCGAAGGCACGACCACGATCTGATGACCCGCCCGCACCCACTTGGCCACGCGCTTGGCCACGTTGCGGATGCGCTCGGTCGAGCCCATCGACGTGCCGCCGTATTTGTGAACAATCAGTGCCATGTCAGACGTTGCTGAAAAATGAAGTATTTCCACCCCAGTGGGCGGACAAGCCCACGATTCTAGCCCGCGGGGGGCTCCCCGGTCCACTTGAACACTGGTGTGATCAGATGAAACCCTGCCGCCTGTTCAAGGGGCGGGCCTGAACAAAGGCTCAGCCTTGCCAGGTCAGGGCCACGCGGTCGGCCCCGGGCAGTGCTTGCGCCGCGCCCTCGATGCCCAGACCCGGCACGAAAAGCAGGCACCCGTCGGCCGACCACAGCAAGGGCGCCTCACGCGCCCAGGCGGGCACCCCCTGGCTCTGGAACTGCTTGCGCAAGCAGCGCGAGGGGCGCCCTGGCCCCATGCGAAATCGCTCGCCGCCTTCGCGCCAACGCCACTGGGCGCCGTCCAGCGCCGCACGAGGCAGGCTGGGTGCTGAATGCTCTGCCTCGGTGCCTGCCGCATGGGCGCGGTTCAGTGGCGCAGGCAGCACCTGCAGCCGCTGCCAGGCATCGGCCAGGCCTGCGCCCTGCGCGTCGCGGGTCAGGCTCAACAGCCCCCGGTACTCGCGGGCATGCACGCCCTGCCCCAGGCTCCAGCTGCGCGCGGGCTGCTCGCCTTGGCGCGCCAGCCCTTGGACCAGGGCCAGCAGGGGCGCACGCCCCACCGCGGGCCACCCCTGGGCAACACACACCTCGTCCATCCACAAACGCAGGAACACCCGCTGAAAAGACGCCCCGGGCAAGCGACGCCAGGCTTCAAGGCACACTGCACCCAGGTCGGCATCGGCCTGCGCCGTTTCGGCTGGCTGCAAGGCCAGCACCTGCCTGCGGACAGACTGGTACCAGGCCTGCTGCACGGCCAGCGCGTCGGCCGCCTGCTGGGCCACATCACACAAGGCTTCCTCTGCAGAAGGGCTGACAGCCTTGAGCACAGGCAAGGCCTCCAGGCGCACGCGGTTGCGCGCAAAGCGCTTGTCGCCGTTGCTGGAGTCATCCACATGGGCCAGGCCGAGGCGCTGAACCTCGGCGTCGATGGCCTCGCGGCTGCGTTCAAGCCAGGGGCGCTCGAAGCGCATGCCCTGCCAATCGAAAGCCGCCGGCATGGCCGCCAGACCTGCCACCCCCGCACCGCGCAAGGCTTGCAGCAGCACGGTTTCGGCCTGGTCGCGGCGGTGCTGGGCCAGCCACACCACGTGTGCACCCACGGCGACCGCCATGCGGGCCAGGGCCGCGTACCGTTGCTCACGCGCCCAGGCTTCCACACTGTCACCCACGGCCGGGCGGCCTCGCAGGCGCTCACCCTTGAAGTGAACCGGCAGGCCTTGCGCCTGCCAGGCCGCCACCTCGCGCTCAACGAAGGCCCACCACGCATCGGCTTCGGCCATCAGCCCATGGTGCACATGCAGCACCCACAGCGCCTGCGGCGCCTGGCGCATCAGGCCGCCATCCGCAGGCGCGATGCGTTCGCGCAGGCGACGAACCGCGTGATGCAGCAACGCCATCGAATCACGGCCGCCGCTGCAGGCCACAGCCAGCACGGGGCCGGGCTGCGGCGCAGTCACTTCAGTGCTCGGTGGTGTCGTTGAATCGGCCATACGACTGCAGGCGGTCGTAGCGCTGCTGCAGCAGGTCCTTGACCTTGAGGTCGCTCAACTGGCGCATGGCGTCGTTCAGGCCGCGCTTGAGGTTGGCGCAGGCCTGCTTGTGGTCGCGGTGGGCGCCGCCCACCGGCTCGGAAATGATCTTGTCGACCAGACCCAGGGCCTTGAGGCGATGGGCCGTGATGCCGAGGGCTTCGGCAGCGTCACTGGCCTTGTCCGAGGTCTTCCACAAAATGGACGCACAGCCTTCGGGCGAAATGACCGAATACACCGAGTACTGCATCATCAGGACCTGGTCGGCCACGCTGATGGCCAGGGCACCACCCGAACCACCCTCACCGATGATGGTGGTGATGATGGGCACCTCCAGGCGGGCCATCTCGAAGATGTTCTTGCCGATGGCCTCGGACTGATTGCGCTCTTCGGCCCCAATGCCGGGGTAGGCGCCGGGGGTGTCGACAAAGGTGAAGATGGGCAGACCGAATTTCTCGGCCGTCTGCATCAGGCGCAGGGCTTTGCGGTAGCCCTCAGGGCGCGACATGCCGAAGTTGCGGGCGGCGCGCTCCTTGGTGTCTCGGCCCTTCTGGTGGCCCACCACCATGCAGGCCTGCCCATTGAAGCGCGCCAGGCCACCGACGATCGACAGGTCATCTTGAAAGTGACGGTCGCCGTGCATTTCCTGGAAATCGGTGAACAGCTCGTTGACGTAATCGAGCGTGTAGGGGCGCTGCGGGTGACGGGCAATCTGTGTGACCTGCCAGGGGCTGAGGTTGGCGTAGATGTCCTTGGTGAGCTGCGTGCTCTTCTTGCTCAGGCGCTCGATCTCTTCGGAGATGTCCACGGCCGACTCGCTTTGCACATAGCGCAGCTCGTCGATCTTGGTTTCCAGTTCGGCGATCGGTTGTTCGAATTCCAGAAAGTGGCGTTTGCTCATGGCATTCATCCAGTTGGTGGCGCTGGCCGGTGGGCCCCGCCGGGTTCCGGCTGGCCGTGTGGACCAGCCCTTGGTCAGTGTTCAGTGCGGTCGGCAGCGCGATCAGTATTCCACGGGCACAGGGTCGAGGCTGCGCCAAAGATACCAAGTTCCGACGGTGCGGTACGGGGCCCAGGCCTCGGCGATGTCACGGGCCTCGGCACGCGAGACCGGCTCGCCGCTGAAGTAGTTCACGCTGATGCCCTTGATCAGGCCCAGATCATCCAGCGGCAGGACATTGGCGCGCATCAAGTGAAAGATCAGGAACATTTCGGCGGTCCAACGCCCGATGCCTCGAATGTCGACCAGCTCCTCGATGATGGCCTCGTCGCCCATGTCGGTCCACTGGTCCACATGCACCTTGCCGTCGGCAAAGTGACGCGCCAGGTCCTGCAGATAGTCGACCTTGCGCGCCGACAGACCCGCGCTCTTGAGCGTGGCCGGCGCCAGGGCCAGCATGGACTCGACCGACAGCGGCCGGCGCTCCTGCGAAGGGTCCTGCCCCAGCAGCACCAGCAGTTTCTCCCAGACCGACTGTGCAGCCTTCACCGAGATCTGCTGACCGACGATGGAGCGCGCCAGGGTGGTGAAGGCATCACCCCGGCTGTACAGCCGCGCCTGCCCATGGTCGGCGATCAGCTTGCGCATGACGCGGTCGCGCTTGGCCAGGTGCTTGCAGGCCTCGTCCCAGTACGGGGGCGTGACCGGCTGCACTTCGCCTGCGTCGGCGGGCGGTCTCAGGCTCGACTCGCTCATCAGGCCTTGACCCAGGTGGTGCCTTGGGCCGAGTCTTTCAGCACGATGCCCATGTCGGTGAGCTGCTGGCGAATCTGGTCAGCACGGGCGAAATCCCTGGCCTTCTTGGCCTCGGCACGCGCTGCGATCAAAGCCTCGATGGTCTGTGCATCCACCCCGGCACCCGCACCGCCTTGGAGGTAGGCCGTGGGCGCTTGCTGCAGCAGCCCCAGGCAGGCGCCCAAGCCTTTGAGCAAGCGGGCTGTGGCCAGGTTGCCGTCGCGGTTGAACTCGGCGGCCAGATCAAACAGCACCGACACCGCGATCGGCGTGGTGAAGTCTTCGTCCATGGCGGCCTTGAACCTGGCCGCAGCCGGGTGAGACCAGTCCACTGTCAGGTCAGCATCTTCAGGCAGCTTGGCGGCGTCCAGCGCTGTGTACAGGCGACGCAGGCCACTGCGGGCGTCGTCCAGGCCGGCATCGCTGTAATTGAACGGGCTGCGGTAGTGCACCCGCAGCATGAAAAAGCGCACCGTCTCGCCGTCGTAGCTCTTGAGCACGTCGCGGATGGTGAAGAAGTTGCCCAGCGACTTCGACATCTTCTCGTTGTCGACGTTCAGGAAGCCGTTGTGCATCCAGTAATTGACGAAGAGCTTGCCCGTGGCGCCTTCGCTCTGGGCGATCTCGTTTTCATGGTGCGGGAACTGCAGGTCCAGGCCACCACCGTGGATGTCGAAGTGCTCACCCAGCAGCGCGCAGCTCATGGCCGAGCACTCGATGTGCCAGCCCGGGCGCCCAGCACCAAAAGCCGAGTCGTACTTGGCGTCGGCCGGCTCTTCGGGCTTGGCAGCCTTCCACAGCACGAAGTCCATGGGGTCCTGCTTGCTGTCGTCGACCTGCACGCGCTCGCCGGCGCGCAGATCGTCCAGCGACTTGCCCGACAGCTTGCCGTAGCCCTGGAACTTGCGCACGGCGTAGTTCACGTCACCGTTGCTGGCGCGGTAGGCCAGGCCGTTGGTTTCGAGCTTGCCGATCAGGTCCAGCATCTGGGGCACGTATTCGGTGGCGCGCGGCTCGTGCGTGGGCGGCTCGATGCCCAGCGCGCCGATGTCGGCGTGCATGGCGGCCGTCATCTCGTCGGTCAGCTGCCGGATGGTGATGCCGCGCTCGACTGCCCGACGGATGATCTTGTCGTCGATGTCGGTGATGTTGCGCACATAGGTGACCTGGTAGCCCTGGGCCTTGAGCCAGCGCTGCACCACGTCGAACGACATCATCATGCGGGCATGGCCCACATGGCAGAAGTCATAGATGGTCATGCCGCACACGTACATGCGGACACGGCCGGGCTCGATGGGGGCAAAGGTTTCAACCTGACGCGACAGGCTGTTGAAGATACGCAAAGTCATGGGCGGTCAATTCGGTGCAGGCCCCTCAAGCAACCGAATGCAACCGCACGCAAGTGCATGATGAGGGGCGCCGAGTCAACCACCCGAAACGCAGGCTGCGCCCACCACGGCAGACACCGCAGCGCGGCCTCGATGGGCTTCAAACGACCGTTTGTCGGGTGTGGTCACTCGGCTACAATCGGACGAGTATAGCCGGGAGGCATTGGCCGGCTGGCTCGCATCAGGGTCAGTCGGCAGATGATCGCGGCCCTGGCGCTGTTATCCTCACCCGCAGTTTCGACCCACCCTTTCACCTTCTGAACCCATGCGAGTTGTTGCGCCCCCCTTCGGAGCCCGTCTGTCCGCCCTCGCCGCGCGCTGCCTGGCCATTGCCGTGATTGGCCTGAGCAGCCAACTCGCCGTCGCCGACGACGTGGCCGATGTGCAGAAGCTGCTGTCGGCTGGCAAGAACGTCGAGGCCCTGCAGAAGGCCGACCAGTTCCTGGCGGGCAAGCCTCGCGACCCCATGATGCGTTTCCTGCGGGGCATCAGCCTGTCGCAGGCCAACCGCACCGCAGAAGCCATCACCGCCTTCCAGAAGCTCACCGAAGACTACCCGGAGCTGCCCGAGCCCTTCAACAACCTGGCGGTGCTGTACGCGCAACAAGGCCAGTACGACAAGGCCCGCAACGCCCTTGAAATGGCGATCCGCACCAACCCCAGCTACGCCACAGCGTATGAGAACCTGGGCGATGTGTACGCCAAGCTGGCCAGCCAGGCCTACTCCAAAGCCCTGCAGATCGACACCCGTTCGGCCGTGGCCCCCAAGCTGGCCATGATCCGTGACCTGTTCCCGCGTGACCGTGGCACCAACGTGGCCACCGCTGCGCCGGCGCCCGCTCCCACGCCGGTGGCTGCCGCGCCGGCGCCGGTGGCTCAGCCCAAGCCTGTGCCGGCACCGGCCCCCGTGGCTCCCGCCCCCATTCCTGCGCCTGCTCCGGCACCCGCACCTGCCCCGGTCGCACAGCCCAAGCCGGCACCGACACCCGCCCCGGTCGAAGCCAAGGCAGACGCTCGCGAACGCGAAATCGAATCGGCCGTGCGCGCCTGGGCCTCTGCCTGGTCGGCCAAGGACATGAACGGCTACCTGGGCGCCTACGCCAAAGACTTCGACGGCGACAAAGGCAGCCGCAAGGCCTGGGAACAGGAACGTCGTGAGCGCATTGTCGGCAAGCGCAGCATCACCGTCAAAATCTCCGACCTCGACATCAAGGTCGACGGGAACAAGGCTGTGGCCCGGTTCCGTCAGGACTACCGCGCCGATGGGCTCAACATCAGCGGGGGCAAGCGCCTTGACCTGGTCCGCGCCGGTGGAGAATGGGTCATCGTGAAGGAATCTTCGGGTTCGTGATGGCAGGTTTCGGTTCGCGCCAGCGCAAGTGGTCGGCTGGTCGATTTGTGGCACTGGCGCTGGGCGTCAGTGCGCCTGTGCTTTTCTGGGCCGCCACCACCTACGCCCCCGACAACTGGTCGTGGCAACACCTGACGCAGCCTTTGGCGGCGGTGAATGCCGCCGAACGGCAGTTTGACGGCACGGCCCAGCAGGCCGAACAGCGCACACCATCGGCCACAAGCACAACGCCGGAAGTCATGCCCAAGGCGCCGCCGCCGCTGGGCACCCGACGTCCGCTCAGTGAGGTGCCCAATGACGGGTCGCCGGAAGGCCGCCTGCTGGAGGTTTACCGTCTGATCGGTGAGGGGAAGATGCGGGAAGCGCTTGCGCGCGCCCAGAAGCTGACCCAGGACATTCCCAACTTCCAGCTGGCACAACTCACGTACGGCGACCTGCTGTTGGCGCAAACCATGCCGCTGCAGACGGTGGGCAATGCGCCCAGCACCTTGTCGGACAAGGCCTCCGAGCGCATCGGCCAGCTGCGCACAGAAGCGTTGCGCCGCATTGCCGCCCTGCAAGAGCGTCCGCCCGTGGGCGCAATCCCCAAGTCATTCATCGAGTTGCCCGCCAGCACCCGGCATGCCATCGCGGTGGATGCCAGCCGTTCGCGCATCTACCTGTTCGAGAATCGAGGCAATGGCTTGCAACTGGTCGACGACCACTACGCCTCGATCGGCAAGCTGGGCGCCGAAAAAAGCGTGCAGGGTGACCAGCGCACCCCGATCGGCGTGTACTACATCACCAGCCGTCTGGAGCCGAGTCAGCTCACGGATTTTTATGGCGCCGGTGCCCTGCCGCTGAATTACCCCAACGAGCATGACAAGCGCCTGGGACGAACCGGCAGTGGCATCTGGGTGCACGGCGTGCCCAGCGACAGTTATGCCCGCAGCCCGCAAAGCACCGACGGCTGCGTGGCCTTGGCCAATCCCGAACTCAAGGCCATCATGGACCGCGTGCAACCACGCACCACGCCGGTCGTGATCGCCCGGCAACTGGAGTGGGTCGAACCCCAGGCCCAGGAAGGCGAGCGCCGCAGCCTGCGCAACCTCATCGAAGGCTGGCGCGTGGCGCGCAGCAGTGGCGACATGAACCGCCTGCTGAACTTCTACTCGCCCAAATTCAGCAGCGGCGCCAAGGACCTTTCTCAATGGCGCCAGCAACTGTCGCAGGAGGCGGGCACAGGCCGTGCGCGCAACCTGCAGATCAAGGACCTGGCCATTCTGGCCTGGCATGACCGTTCTGACCTGATGGTCGTCACCTTCGGCGAAGTGGCCGAAAACCAGACCACCGGCGTGATCAAGCGCCAGTACTGGACCAAGGAAGACGGCCTGTGGAAGATCTTCTTCGAAGGAGTGATCGGATGACCCGTACCCTGCCCCAACGTTTGGCGCTGGGCGCCCTGGCCGCCCTGGCCCTGGCCAGTGGCGTTCAGGCCCAGAACGTGCGCCTGAGCACCACGCAAGGCGACATCGTGCTCGAACTCAACGCAGCCAAGGCCCCCAAGACGGTGGCCAACTTCGTACAGTACGTCAAAGATGGCCACTACAACGGCGTGATCTTCCACCGCGTGATCGACAATTTCATGATCCAGGGCGGCGGCATGCTGCCTGACATGTCGGAAAAGTCGACCCGCGCCCCCATCCCGCTGGAAAGCCGCAACGGTCTGAACAACCAGCGCGGCACCGTCGCGATGGCGCGCACCATGAACCCGAACTCGGCCACTGCCCAGTTCTTCATCAATGTGAAGGACAATGGCTTCCTCGACGCTGCCAACTCGCAAGACGGCAACGGCTATGCGGTCTTCGGCAAGGTGGTTCAGGGCATGGACGTCGTTGACAAGATCCGCAAGGTGCCCACTGGCCAGCGCGGCATGCACGGCAACGTGCCCCTCGAACCCATCGTCATCAAACAAGCCACCCTGGAGAAATGATCCATGGCCCAGAAAGTTGAATTCCAGACCACCGCCGGCGCGTTCACCATCGAACTCGACGATGACAAGGCCCCGGTCACCGTGGCCAACTTCGTGCAGTACGTCAAGGACGGTCACTACGACGGCACCATCTTCCACCGCGTCATCAAGGGCTTCATGGTCCAGGGCGGCGGCTTTGAAGCGGGCATGAAGCAAAAGAGCACCCGCGATCCGATCCAGAACGAAGCCAACAACGGCCTGAAGAACGACAAATACACCGTGGCCATGGCCCGCACCAGCGCGCCGCACTCGGCCAGCGCTCAGTTCTTCATCAACGCCGTGAACAACGACTTCCTGAACTTCAAGTCGGAATCGCCGCAAGGCTGGGGCTACGCCGTGTTCGGCAAGGTCGTGGCCGGCACCGATGTGGTCGATGCCATCGAGAAGGTCAAGACCGGCCGCAAGGGCTTCCACGACGACGTGCCCGTGGAAGATGTGGTCGTCACCAAGGCCACGGTTCTCTGAACGTGAGCGGGCAGCCCCACTGCCCTGCCCCCGAGGCCACGCCACCGCTCACACCGCCCTCGTGGCGGTGTGATGCTTTGGAGGCCCCGGCGCACTGGCAGCGCATCGATTTCATCTCGGATCTGCACCTGCATGCCGGTCGGCCTCGCACATTCGCCGCCTGGGCCGACTACATGGCCCGCACGCCGGCCGATGCGGTGCTCATCCTGGGCGACCTGTTCGAACTCTGGGTGGGCGACGACATGGCCACTCAGGCCTTCGAACAGTCGGCCGCGAAGGTGTTGCAACAGGCGGGACAGCGCTTGTGGCTGGGCCTGATGGTAGGCAACCGAGACTTCCTCATGGGGCAACAGCTGATGCAGCTCTGCCGGGCAACTGCACTGGATGACCCCTTTGCGCTGACAGCGTTCGGGCAGCGTCACCTGCTCACCCATGGCGACGCCTGGTGCCTGGACGACGCGCCCTACCTGAAGTTCCGCGCCATGGTGCGCCAGCCCGCCTGGCAAACGGCCTTCTTGCAGCGCAGCCTGCCTGAAAGGCTGGCTGTGGCCCAGGGCATTCGCACCGAAAGCGAACAGCGCAAAGGTGGCCAGGCCATGGCCGAATGGGCCGACGTGTGCGCGGCGCCTGCCGCCCAGGCCCTGCAGGCCCATGGCAGCCTGAGCCTGATTCACGGCCACACCCATCGGCCGGCCAGCGAGCCCTTTGCCATGGCAGGCGCTCAACGCCATGTGCTGCCCGACTGGGAGTTTGACGAACTGCCTGACGGGCAACCGCCCCGCGGGCATGTGCTGCGCCTGAGCGCCGATGGCTTGCAGCGCCTCTCGCTCGCGCAGGCCGTGACAGGCCCTGTGACCGAGCCGCGCTGAACCCCGCCCATGCCACCCATTCACCAGCCCAGAGGCTCCGGAGCGCCTCGGCCCAGGTGGCTTGACGCATGGCTCCGGCGGCTGCCACCGGCCTGGCTGAGCGATGCACAGGTGCAGAGGCTGCGCCCACTGCCTGAACCCCTGTGGCAGAACACACTGACCCAATGCCCATGGCTGACCTGGCGCAGCCCACGCCAGCTGCATCAACTGCGGGAGCTGAGCACCCTGTTTCTGGCGCGCAAGCAGTTCACCCCGGTGGGTGGCCTGGTATTGACCGACGCGATGGCTGTGCAGGTGGCGGCGCAGGCCTGCCTGCCGATCCACAGCTGGGCCATGGGGCTGCACCCCTACAGCGCCTTTGTGGGTGTGGTGATGCAGCCTGAGCAGGTGCTGGCACCGCGCAGCTGGACCGACGACAACGGCGTGACCCACGAGGGGCATGAACCCCTGTCAGGAGAGGCCATGCCAGGCGGCCCCATCATGCTCTCATGGCAAGACGTTCAAGCCGCCGGCCGCCCGCCTGACGGCAGTCCCGGCTCAACGCCAAACGACACGCAAGCCGGCGCAACCGCGTACAACGTGGTGATCCACGAGTTCTGCCACGCACTGGACCTTCTCAAGGGGGAGGCCGACGGACTGCCGCCACTGCCCGCTGAGATCACGCCACAGGAATGGCGCGACACCCTGTGGCAGGCCTTCGACCATTTCCGGGACGCCTGGGCCCATGGTGACCCCATCGTCATCGACCCCTACGGACTGGAGCAAGGCCTGTCGGAGTTTTTCCCCGTGCTGGCCGAAACCTTTTTCATGACTCCGAAAACACTGAAGGCTGCACACCCTGCGGTGTACAGCCTTCTGAGCCGCTACTTCAAGGACGACCCAGCGAACTGGGCGCCTTGAAGCAGCCTGCCGGCGCGGCTTACTCGGCCGTGGCCGGTTCGGCCTTGGGCTTGTCGGAGCGGCGAGCCTGGATGTCCAGCTTCACCTCCTCTTCGCCCTTGGCGTTGGTGACCACGTCCACCGTCAGGCGCCCACCGTCGACCAGATCGCCAAACAGCAGCTCGTCGGCCAGGGCGCGACGGATGGTGTCCTGGATCAGGCGCTGCATCGGACGTGCGCCCATCAGCGGATCGAAGCCGCGCTTGGCCAGGTGGCGACGCAACACGTCGGTGAAAGTGACCTCCACCTTCTTCTCGGCCAGCTGTCCTTCCAGTTGCAGCAGGAACTTGTCGACCACCCGCAAGATGACCTCTTCGTCCAGCGGCTTGAAGCCCACAATGGCGTCCAGACGGTTGCGGAACTCCGGGGTGAACATGCGCTTGATGTCCGCCATCTCGTCGCCCTGCTCGCGCGCTGTGGTGAAGCCGATGGTGGACTTCTGCAGCGTTTCAGCACCCGCGTTGGTGGTCATGATGATCAGCACATTGCGGAAGTCGGCCTTGCGTCCGTTGTTGTCGGTCAGCGTGCCATGATCCATCACCTGCAGCAGGATGTTGAACACATCGGGGTGAGCCTTCTCGATTTCGTCGAGCAGCAACACACAGTGCGGTTTCTTGGACACGGCCTCGGTCAGCAAACCGCCCTGGTCGAAGCCCACATAGCCGGGGGGCGCACCGATCAGGCGACTCACGGCATGGCGCTCCATGTACTCCGACATGTCGAAGCGGATCAGGTCGATGCCCATGATGTAAGCCAACTGCTTGGCCACTTCGGTTTTGCCAACGCCGGTGGGGCCGCTGAACAGGAAAGCACCGATGGGCTTGTCGGGCTTGCCCAACCCCGAACGGGCCATCTTGATGGCGGAAGCCAGGGCATCGATGGCATTGTCCTGACCGAACACCACGCTCTTGAGGTCGCGATCGAGCGTCTTGAGCTTGCTGCGGTCGTCTTGCGACACGCTGGTGGCGGGGATCCGGGCGATCTTGGCCACGATGTCTTCCACCTCGGCCCGGGTGATGGTCTTCTTCTGCTTGGACTTGGGCAGTACGCGCTGGGCGGCACCGGCCTCGTCGATCACATCGATGGCCTTGTCAGGGAGGTGGCGGTCATTGATGTACTTGGCCGACAGCTCGGCCGCCGCCTGCAGCGCACCCAGGGCGTACTTGACGCTGTGGTGCTCTTCGAAGCGCGACTTCAGGCCCTTGAGGATCTCGATGGTCTGCTCGACCGAAGGCTCGACCACCTCGACCTTCTGGAAGCGCCGCGACAATGCGGCGTCTTTCTCGAAGATGCCGCGGTACTCGGTGAAGGTGGTCGCACCGATGCACTTGAGCTGACCCGAGCTCAGCGCAGGCTTGAGCAGATTGGACGCATCCAGCGTGCCACCGGACGCCGCACCCGCACCGATCAGGGTGTGGATCTCGTCGATGAACAGCACGGCGTTGGGTTGGTCTTTCAGCTGCTTGATGACCGCCTTCAGGCGCTGTTCGAAATCACCGCGGTACTTGGTGCCAGCCAGCAGCGCGCCCATGTCGAGCGCATAGACCTCGGCATCGTTGAGCACCTCGGGCACATCACCTTGGGTGATGCGCCAAGCCAGACCCTCGGCAATTGCGGTCTTGCCCACGCCGGCTTCGCCGACCAGCAGAGGATTGTTCTTGCGGCGGCGGCACAGCACCTGGATCACGCGCTCGACCTCGGAGTCGCGGCCGATCAGGGGGTCGATGCGCCCCTCCTTGGCCGACACATTGAGGTTCTGCGTGTACTGCTCGAGCGGCGAAGCCTTGCTTTCGGCTTCCTCCTTCTCGCCACCTTCGGCCTGCCCGGAGGGCTCGCTGGCGGCCTTGCCAGTGTCCGGCGGGTCGACCTTGCGGATGCCATGGGCGATGAAGTTGACCACGTCGAGGCGGGTCACGCCCTGCTGGTGCAGGTAGTACACCGCGTGCGAATCTTTCTCGCCAAAAATGGCGACCAGCACATTGGCCCCGGTCACTTCCTTCTTGCCGCTGCCCGAAGACTGCACGTGCATGATTGCGCGCTGGATCACGCGCTGGAAGCCCAGGGTAGGCTGAGTATCGACCTCGTCAGTGCCACCGACGGTCGGCGTGTTGTCACGAACGAACTGGTCCAGGTTCTTGCGAAGCTCATCCAGGTTCGCAGCACAGGCCTTCAGTACCTCGGAAGCAGAGGGGTTGTCGATCAGCGCCAGCAGCAGATGCTCCACGGTGATGAACTCGTGTCGCTGTTGCCGGGCCTCGACGAAGGCCATGTGCAAACTCACTTCCAACTCTTGCGCGATCATGCGGTCTCCAGGATGCACTGCAGGGGATGCCCGGCGCGCCGGGCGGCGGCAAGAACAAGTTCGACCTTGGTGGCCGCGACATCTTTGGTATAGACACCGCACACACCACGACCTTCGTGGTGGATTTTGAGCATGATCTGAGTCGCCGTCTCGACGTCGTGACGGAACAGCTCCTGCAGCACGTAGACCACGAACTCCATCGGGGTGTAATCGTCATTGAGCATGACAACCCGATACAGCTTCGGCGGCTCGGTCTGGAGCGCTTCCTTTTCAGCAACGACAGAACCGGCGCCTTCCTCCGACGACCCCTGTCCGGGATCGTTCGAAGCGATCGGGAAGAGCGAAAGGTTCATGAAAATCATTCTAAGAGAGCAGATCAGCCCATGGCTTGACATCTTGGGATGACCCACCTGAGATCAAGGGTGGAAATCCATCACGCCACGGTTTCTTTTCATCGTACCCCCGACGCAGACAGTCTGCCGTTTCCCCAGCAAAACAGGTGGTCGTAGTCGACGATTCGTCCACCCCTGCACACCCCCATTGGTCGGGGATTGACCATCGCCAAATTCGGTCACACTTGCGGCTTGACACGGGATTCAACGAGATCCAGAATCGTGAACAAATTAACAGGAGGGTTGTATGGCGACTGGTACGGTCAAGTGGTTCAACGACGCCAAGGGGTTCGGCTTCATCGAGCCCGACCAGGGCGGCGGTGACGTGTTTGCACATTTTTCTGCCATCCAGATGGATGGTTTCCGAACCCTGAAACAGGGGTCGAAGGTTCGGTATGAGCTGACGGTGGGCCCCAAGGGGATGCTCGCACAGAACATCCAGACCATCACCGAAGAAGAGGTGCAGGCAGAAAGTGCCGACGCCCTCGAAACCATGCATTTCCGCGATGCTGCTGCCGCAGGGCATGGGCAGTCGATGCACTGAAGGCCTCGTTCTCCTGCATGAAAAACGCCCGCAATTGCGGGCGTTTTGCTTGGGGCGCACCAAAGGCGCCCCATGGACACAGGCGGCAAACAGCCGCCCTGCCATCACATGTGGTCGATCATGACCTGACCGAAGCCCGAGCACGACACCTGGGTCGCGCCTTCCATCAGGCGGGCGAAGTCATAGGTCACCTTCTTGCTCTGGATGGCTTTGTTCATCGAGCTGATGATCAGGTCAGCCGCCTCGAACCAGCCCATGTGGCGCAGCATCATTTCGGCCGACAGGATCTCGGAACCGGGGTTCACGTAATCCTTGCCAGCGTACTTCGGCGCGGTGCCGTGGGTGGCTTCGAACATGGCCACGCTGTCCGACAGGTTGGCGCCGGGGGCAATGCCGATGCCACCAACCTGAGCGGCCAGGGCGTCAGAGATGTAGTCACCGTTCAGGTTCAGCGTGGCGATCACGCTGTACTCGGCGGGACGCAGCAGGATCTGCTGCAGGAAGGCGTCGGCAATGGCGTCCTTGATGACGATGTCCTTGCCGGTCTTCGGGTTCTTGAACTTGCACCACGGGCCGCCGTCCACCAGCTCGGCGCCAAATTCCTTCTGCGCCAGGGCGTACGACCAGTCACGGAAGCCGCCTTCGGTGAACTTCATGATGTTGCCCTTGTGCACGATGGTGACGCTGGGCTTGTCGTTGTCGATCGCGTACTGGATGGCCTTGCGCATGAGGCGCTCGGTGCCTTCCTTCGACACCGGCTTGATGCCGATGCCCGAGGTTTCGGGGAAGCGGATCTTCTTGACACCGAACTCGGTCTGCAGGAAGTTGATGATCTTCTTGGCCTTGTCCGACTGCGCTTCGAACTCGATGCCGGCATAGATGTCTTCCGAGTTCTCGCGGAAGATCACCATGTCGATCTTTTCAGGTTCCTTCACGGGCGACGGCACGCCCTTGAAGTAGGTGACAGGGCGCAGGCAGACGTACAGGTCAAGCTCCTGACGCAGCGCCACGTTCAGCGAGCGGATGCCACCGCCGACGGGGGTGGTCAGCGGGCCCTTGATGGACACCACGTAGTCCTTGAGGACCTGCAGGGTTTCTTCAGGCAGCCAGACGTCAGGACCGTACACGCGGGTTGACTTCTCACCAGCGTAGATTTCCATCCAGTGGATCTTCTTGGCGCCGTCGTAGGCCTTGGCCACCGCTGCGTCAACCACCTTGATCATCACGGGGGTGATGTCGAAACCGGTGCCGTCACCCTCGATGTACGGGATGATGGGATTGTTGGGGACATTGAGCGAGAAGTCCGGGTTCACCGTGATCTTCTGCCCAGCTTCGGGCACCTTGATGTGCTGGTACATGTTGTGGTCTCCGCGGTTGGCGTTTCCGAAAACAACGCTGCCATGGATGTCGGCAGGTTGACCCATTCTAAGGCAACCGTCAGGTGAAACCCGTTGGTGATGCCCACATCACAGCACGAAACACAAGGCAATTCACCCCAGCGGTGGCGAATGACAGACGCCCACCTCGCCCATCAGGCGCACCAGGCTTGCCACTGGGCCCACACACGATGCGACAAGGCCCAGCCGCAGCCGATGACCAGGCTCATGCCCGCAAGCCGCAGGGCCAGGCGCGCATCGGCCCAGGCCTGCCATCGCCCTGCCAGCCACCGCGTGGCGACTGCCGGGGAGGCCGGCACTTGCGAAGTGGCAGGCCAGTCGTTGGGCGTCTGCGCAGCGGGCTCGCCGTCAAGCGACGACGGGCGCAGCCACAGCACCGGCGCCACCCCGGCGGCGACGGGTCGGGGCTCGCGGGCGCCCCCCAAACGAGCCAGTGCGCGGGGCGCCAGCGCGATGGCCAATGCCCCTGGCACAGAAAACACAGCCATCAGCAAGGCCCCTTGCCAGGCATGCGGCGCCAGGGCAGCCACACCCACCGCACCGTACAGCAAACCGCAGGGCAAGGCGGCCCAGAACACGCCCAACACCCAGGCCCAGCGCGCGGCAACGCTGCCCCCCACACGCTGCTGCAGCCATCGGTAGGCCGCCTGGCCCTGGGCCTGCACCTGCAGGGGCATCTCACCGCGCCACAGCAGCCAGGCACCGAACAACACAGTGGCGAACAATGCCATCAACCACAGGGGTTGCAGCACCGCAGCCACGGCAGACCATCGCCCCAGCCATGAAGTCAGCCCCGCTGCCACGGCGCCCAGCAGGGCATACCCGGCCGTGCGGGCCAGCAGCGCGCGCCACCCTGCCCCACCGGGCAAGGCCACGGCGCACGGGGCAGCGCACATGGCGGCGCAATGTGGAACGCCCGCCACCCCCATGAGCAGCACGGCAGACAGCAGCCCGCCGAACATCCCCAGAGAAACACTGTCCAGCCCAGCACTCAGCATGTGGACTCCCGACTCATGTCCTCCGCAACCCATCCACCCGAAGGCGCGGAGTTGGCCTCAGATGATGCGAGAAAATCGCTCAACCGCCCTGTCTGCCTGCAGATGACGGTCGAACACCATGGCAATGGCGCGAACAAAATACCAACCCAGCGGCGTGACACGGATGCCATCCGGCTCCATGACGACCAGCCCCTTCTCGGTGAGCGGTTCCAACTGATCGATTTCGGGCCCGAAGTATTGCCTGAAATCGATCAACCAGGCCAGCTCGATGGATTCGATGTCCACCCTGCCCTGGCACATGATGGCCATGATCACTGCACGGCGCACCATGTCGTCGCGCGACAGGGAAAGTCCGCGCTGGATGGGGAACTCGCCGCGGCTGAGCGCATCGTGGTAGTCCTCCACGGTCTTCGCATTCTGCGAATAATGGGGCCCGATGCGACCGATGGCCGAGACACCGAGGGCGACCAGGTCGCTGTCAGCATGGGTGCTGTACCCCTGGAAGTTGCGATGCAAGCGCCCCTGGCGCTTGGCCACGGCCAGCGGGTCGGTCGGCAGAGCAAAGTGGTCCATGCCGATGTAGTCGTAGCCGGCTGCACGGAACTGCATGATGGCCGCCGACAACATGCCGACCTTGTCAGGCGCGGGCGGCAACAGGCGCGCGTCAATGCGGCGCTGTGGCTTGAACCTCTGGGGCAGGTGTGCGTAGGCATACAGGGCAATGCGCTCCGGGCGCAACTCACTGACCTGGACCAATGAGCGCGCAAAGCTTTCGGGTGTCTGGCGCGGCAGGCCATAGATCAGGTCCATGTTGATGGACTCGAAGCCCACGTCACGCGCGGCACGGGTCAGAGCCGCCACCTGTTCGAAAGGCTGAACACGGTGCACCGCCAGCTGAACCGCCGGGTCGAAATCCTGCACACCCAGGCTGATGCGGTTGAAGCCCATGGCCCACAGGCGCGAAAGCCGCTCGGCATCGACGGTGCGGGGATCGACTTCGATCGAATACTCGCCACCGGGCACAAAACGGAACACCGACTGCAGCTTCATGAGCAGTCGCTCGATCTGCTCGTCGCTGAAATAGGTGGGCGTGCCGCCGCCCAGGTGCAACTGCGACAGGCTCTGCCCAGTGCCCAGCACCGCCTCGTGCAGGTCGATTTCTCGGAACAGGTCGTGCAGGTACGCATCTGCGCGCTCCCTGCGGCGCGTGACCACCTTGTTGCAGGCGCAGTAGTAGCACACGGACTCGCAGAAAGGGATGTGCACGTACACCGACAGCGGTGCGGCAGCCCCACCGATGGCCCCGCCCCCACAGGCGCGCTGCTGCAAGGCTTGGGCGTATTGCGCGGGACCGAAGGCTTCGACAAACCGGTCGGCTGTGGGGTAGGAGGTGTAGCGAGGCCCCTGCACGTCCAGTCGCCGGATGATGTCCTGCGTGATGTCTGGAGGCTGAGGAGATTCGGACAATGCCAGTGCCTGTGCATTCATGAGGAGGCACTGTGCCAAAGGTGACTGTGCCTGACTTGATCTGGCTCAAGTGCGGTGCGCCCACTGGCGCAACAATGACCGCAGTTTGATCCAACCCGTGAGCGGCCACATCGCCAATCACCTGAATCACATGACCTTGCACGCCTCAACTGCTACCATGGACACGCCCTCTACAACGATTGCGCCTCCGGCTGCACATCGGTGTCAGCCTGATTCCGCCTGTTCCATGAAATACGAAAGCTTCAAGGTCGCCTGTTCCAGCTGCAACCTGCGGGAACTGTGCCTGCCGGTGGGGCTCAGCCAACCGCAGCTGTCTCAACTCGACAACCTGGTGGCCAACCGCAAGACGGTCAAGCGCGGTGAAGCCCTGTTCCACGCGGGAGAAGCGTTCAAAGCCGTGTACGCCGTGCGCACTGGTTTCTTCAAGACCTGTGTGTCTTCTGAAGACGGCCGTGATCAGGTGACGGGCTTTCAGATGGCCGGTGAGTTGCTGGGGCTGGACGGCATCAGCACCGACCACCACGCCTGTGACGCCGTGGCCCTGGAGGATTCGCAAGTGTGTGTGATCCCCTACTCGCAACTGGAAGACCTGTCGCGCGAGTTCTCCGACCTGCAGCACCAGTTCCACAAGATCATGAGCCGCGAGATCGTGCGCGACCATGGTGTGATGCTGCTGTTGGGCAGCATGCGCGCCGAGGAGCGGCTGGCGGCCTTCCTGCTGAACCTCACACAGCGTCTGCATGCACGCGGCTTTTCATCCACCGCACTGGTGCTGCGCATGACCCGCGAAGAAATCGGCAGCTACCTGGGCCTGAAGCTGGAAACGGTCAGCCGCACTTTCTCTCGGTTCCAGGACGAAGGACTGCTGGAGGTGAAGCAGCGTGACATCCGCATCGTCAACGAGGCCGGGCTTCGTGCCCTGGTGAACTCGACCCGCTGCTGAGTCATTGGAGGCCACGGTCGCTCAACACCGTGCGCCACCCGGGCGCCAGTCGAGCACCATCTGTGCAGCCAGTGAAAAGCCCGTCACTCGGACGGGCTTTTTCATTCAGGTCTCCATGCGGTGGGCAAGGCCTGCGTCGCGGGGATCGATCGGCTGTTTCATCAGCCAATGACTGATGGCCGAAGCGACCGTCACCAGGCCCCAGAACACCAGGAAAGCCAGCGAATAGGCCGTGTTGGCATCCGGATGCCACCTGCCAAAACGCAGCTGCCCGGGATCGACCCAGGCGAACACCACCATTTCCATCACGGCCGCCACCAGAAAGGCGGGCCAAAGGATTTGCGCCACATGCAGTGTGCGAGGGGTCATGCTCACCTCCAACAAGGTTGGGAACACCATCCCATGGTGCGCCTTTGGCGGCGCCCCCACACCGGGAAGAACCCTGATCAGCGCTCAGCAGGCTGCGTGGCCGTTTCGGCGGCCTTGTTGCGGCCTTGCAGTGCGGGCAGTTCGCCGGCGTTGTCGGCCGGCTTGCTGGCATCGAGCACGGGGTCGACATGGCGGTAGGCGATCACTGCCGTGCTGATGCCTGCCACCACCACGATGGCAGGGCCGCCGATGATCATCCACACCATGGGGTACTTCCACCACGGCTTGGTGTCGCGCGAATTATTCTTGTCGTTCCGGCTCATGCCAGCTCCTTGTTCGATGCAGCGCTCAGCGCGGCACCATGAAAGTTGTCTTTTCGCGCACAGCCCGCTCAGGCTCCTCGCCCGCCCGTTGCCGCGTCACCACCATGTCGATGGGATGAGCGCCTGTGCCCATGGCCTGGGCAAC
This sequence comes from Aquabacterium lacunae, assembly GCF_004310865.1. Classification (GTDB taxonomy): domain Bacteria; phylum Pseudomonadota; class Gammaproteobacteria; order Burkholderiales; family Burkholderiaceae_C; genus Aquabacterium; species Aquabacterium lacunae. The sequence continues at coordinate 41,565 of NZ_SIXI01000006.1, read as the reverse complement.
TTCCGGCGGCACCTTGACTGTCACAGGCACCCATCGCGCCTCGGCCGGGCCCAGCACGATCACGTCCTGGGCCGACACCTGCACACGGGTGAGATTGTCGGCGAAGACGGTGAACCGCTGTTCGGACTCGGTGGCGTTCATGATCTGCACACGGTAGACGTTTTCCACAAAACCGTCGTCCACCACGCGCCCCAGAGCCCCCCGGTCACGCACCACATCCACCTTGAAGGGCGTGCGCATCAGCAGGCTGCCCAGGAAGGCAATGACGACCACCACGAAAACCGCCGAGTAACCCAGCACGCGAGGGCGCGCCACCCGGCTCCACATCTTGCGGTTGTCCCAACCCTTTTCGAGCGAGTTCTGCGTGGCGTAGCGGATCAAGCCACGCGGCGAGCCCATCTTGTCCATCACGGTGTCGCACACGTCGATGCAGGCGGCACACCCGATGCATTCATACTGCAGCCCTTTGCGAATGTCGATGCCCGTGGGGCACACCTGCACACACAAGGTGCAGTCCACGCAGTCGCCCTGCCCCTTTTCAGCGGCATCGGTCTTGCGCGAACGCGAGCCGCGGGGCTCACCACGCTTTTCGTCGTAGCTGATGATCAGGGTATCCCGGTCGAACATGGCGCTCTGGAAGCGCGCATAGGGGCACATGTACTTGCAGACCTGCTCACGCATGAACCCCGCGTTGCCATACGTGGCAAAACCGTAGAAGCCCGTCCAGAAGATTTCCCAGGGCCCCATGGTGAGCGTGACCGCTTCGTGCACCAGCAACTGCACCGGCGTGAAATAGCCCACGAACGTGAAGCCGGTCCAGGCCGACAGCGCCAGCCAGCTGGCGTGCTTGCCGCCCTTGCGCCAGACCTTGTCGACACTCCAGGACGATTTGTCGAGCTTCATGCGTTTGCCGCGGTCACCCTCCCACTGGCGCTCGATCCAGAGGAAGATTTCGGTGTAGACCGTTTGCGGGCAGGCAAAACCACACCACAAGCGCCCCGCCACCGCGGTGAACAAGAACAGGCCGTAGGCTGATATCAGCAGCAGCACCGTCAGAAAGATGAAGTCCTGCGGGTACAGCACCAGATCGAACAGGTAGAAACGGCGCGCACCGAGGTCGAACAACACCGCCTGACGCCCGTTCCAGTTCAGCCATGGCAGGCCATAGAACACCAACTGGGTGGCCAGCACGATGGCCCAGCGCCAGCGCTGGAACCACCCATGCACTTCACGGGGATAGATTTTTTCAGAGGCCTGGTACAACAGCACCGATTCGACACTGCCACCAACGGGCACCGCCGGTTCGGCCTTGATCGGAATGATGCGTTGGGGCCCTTTGTCGGGCTGCTTGGTGCTCATGGATTCACCCATGCAAAACGGTGGATGTCAGTACCCCTGAGGGTATACCGATCATCCACCGTCGGGTTTGAACCCGGTCAAACTCTGACCGGGTTGTCGCGGCTTACTTGGCCGACACGTCGGCCGTCTTGGCCTCGGCGGTCTGGACCCCGTTCGACAGGCCCCACACGTAGGCGGTCAACACCTTGATCTGCTCGGGGCTGTAACGGTCCTTCTGGGCCGGCATCACATTGAGCTTGCCTTTGTTGATCATTTCGATCACCGCCTGCTCACCCCAGCCATGCAGCCAGATCTTGTCGGTCAGGTTGGGAGCGCCCACGGCGTGGTTGCCCTTGCCTTCTGCGCCGTGACAGGCGGCGCAGGCGGCCTTGAACTTGTCCTTGCCCAACTGCGCCAGCAGCGGGTTGTGGGCACTGCCCGACAGGCTCAGCACGTAGTTGGCCACCTGGCGAACTTCTTCACCCGAACCAACGGCTGCGGCCATCGGAGGCATCTGGCCGCGGCGGCCTTCCACCAGCGTCTGGGTGATCTGCTCGGGCGAACCGCCATGCAACCAGTCCTTGTCGGTCAGGTTGGGGAAGCTCTTGGCGCCTCGGGCGTCGGAGCCGTGGCAGGCCGCGCAGTTGTTCAAGAACAGGCGCTCACCGATGGCACGGGCCTGCGGGTCACGGGCGATGTCTTCGACCGAAGCGGTGCGGAACTTCGCATAGACCTGCTCTTCGGACGCCTTGGCCTTCTTGATTTCGTCCTGCAACTGGCCAACCTGGGACCAACCGAGCAAACCCTTGTGCTCACCCAGACCCGGGTACAGGTACAAGTACACGCACGAAAACACCACGGTGAGGATGAACAGCACCAGCCACCAGCGTGGTAGCGGGTTGTTCAGTTCACGCAGGTCACCATCCCACACGTGGCCGGTGTCGGCCTGGACGTTGCCCTGGGCGTCACGGATCACCTTGTGGCGTGCTGCACCCCACAAAACGGCGATGCAGTACACCAGGCCTGCGATCACGATGGCCGAGACGAAAAGCCCCCAGCCTCCATAAAAGTCGCTCATTTGAGCCTCCAGATTCATTCGTCGTCGGGGGGCAGCTTGCCTGCCTCCTCGAAGTGGTCCTTGTTCTTGCGGGCATACACCCACACGACAATGCCCACGAACAAGCACAGTGACAGGACGGTGACTGCGCTGCGCCAGATGCCGATGTCCATCACTGCTCCTTCCGTCTTACTTGACGGCGGTGCCCAGCACCTGCAGGTAGGCGATCACGGCTTCCATCTCGGTCTTGCCCTTGACTTCGTCAGCGGCAGCCTTGATCTCGGCATCGGTGTACGGAACGCCCACCTTGCGAAGGGCCTCCATGCGAGGCGCCATGCCGGCCGGGTTCACCTGGTTGGTCTCCAGCCACGGGTAAGCAGGCATGTTGGACTCGGGCACCACAGCGCGCGGGTTCACCAGGTGAGCGCGATGCCATTCGTCCGAGTACTTGCCACCCACACGGTGCAGGTCCGGGCCGGTGCGCTTGGAGCCCCACTGGAAGGGGTGGTCGTACACGAACTCACCAGCCATCGAATAGTGGCCGTAACGCAGGGTTTCGGCGCGGAAGGGGCGGATCATCTGCGAGTGGCAGCCGTAGCAACCTTCACGCAGGTAGACGTCACGCCCCGCCAGTTGCAGTGCGGTGTAAGGCTTGAGGCCTTCAACCGGTTGCGTGGTACTGCGCTGGAAGAACAGCGGCACGATTTCGACCAGGCCACCGAACAGAATGACCACGAGGGTCAGCACGATCAGCAGCGTGTTGCTGGTTTCGATCCGCTCGTGGGAGAAGGTTGCGACTTTGTGGTTATCAGCCATGTTGGTACTCCTTCAACTCAGGCGTGAGCCGGTTGAGGCACAGACACGGTGGAAGAACGACCCGCCATGACGGTCATCACGGTGTTCCACAGCATCAGAATCATCCCGCCCAGGTACAGCAGGCCACCGGCCACACGCAGCACGTAGAACGGATAGGTGGCCTTCACGCTTTCGACGAAGCTGTAGACCAGCGTGCCGTCGGGGTTCACTGCACGCCACATCAGGCCCTGCATCACGCCGGCGATCCACATGGCAGCGATGTACAGCACGATGCCGATGGTGGCTGCCCAGAAGTGCACCGAGATGGCGGTGGTGCTGTACATCTGCTTGCGGCCGAACAGGCGCGGGATCAGGTAATACAGCGAACCCATCGAAATCAGACCCACCCAGCCCAGGGCGCCCGAGTGCACGTGGCCCACGGTCCAGTCGGTGTAGTGCGACAGCGAGTTCACGGTCTTGATGGCCATCATGGGGCCCTCGAAGGTGGACATGCCGTAGAACGACAGGGACACGATCAGGAACTTCAGGATGGGGTCATCGCGCAGCTTGTGCCAGGCACCCGACAGGGTCATGATGCCGTTGATCATGCCGCCCCACGAAGGCGCCAGCAGGATCAGAGAGAACAACATGCCCACCGACTGGGCCCAGTCGGGCAGTGCGGTGTAGTGCAGGTGGTGAGGACCCGCCCACATGTAGGTGAAGATCAGGGCCCAGAAGTGCACGATCGACAGGCGATACGAATACACGGGCAGACCGGCCTGCTTGGGGATGAAGTAGTACATCATGCCCAGGAAGCCTGCGGTCAGGAAGAAGCCCACGGCATTGTGGCCGTACCACCATTGCACCATGGCGTCCTGCACACCGGCGTAGGCCGAGTAGGACTTGGTCATGTCGACCGGCACCGCAGCGCTGTTGACGATGTGCAGCAGGGCCACCGCCAGAATGAACGCGCCATAGAACCAGTTGGCCACATAAATGTGACGCACCTTGCGAATGCCGATGGTGCCAAAGAAGTTGACGGCGTAAGCCACCCAGACCACAGCGATCAGCAGGTCGATCGGCCATTCGAGTTCGGCGTATTCCTTGCCCTGGGTCATGCCCATGGGCAGCGTGACGGCCGCGGCCAGAATGACGGCCTGCCAGCCCACAAACGTGAACATGCCCAGCGCGTCAGAGAAGAGACGCGTCTGACAGGTGCGTTGCACGACGTAATACGACGTGGCGAACAGCGCACAGCCACCGAACGCGAAAATCACCGCGTTGGTGTGCAGAGGGCGCAAGCGGCTGTAGGTCAGCCAGGGGACGCCAAAGTTCAGTTCGGGCCAGGCCAGTTGGGATGCAATGAACACCCCGACGGCCATGCCCACGACCCCCCACACCACAGCGGCGACGGCGAAAAGCCGGACAACCGTGTCGTTGTAGGTGGCAGAGCGGTTGGTTGCCATCACTAGTTCTCCTTGTTCAACGGGCGCTATTGTGAGGGCAAACCAGTACGCCCAATTGGCTTAGATCAAGCCATAGTTTCAGTTTGACTCTTGATCGTCCTCAAGGATCCGGACGCCTTCCTGGTCCAGATCGTCAAATTGGCCCCGGTAGATCGACCAGGCCAGCACGCCCAGAATGAGCATGACGAGGACCACCGACAGTGGCAAGAGCAGGTAGAGGATGTCCATGAAGTGCCTTCGGGGTGCCTTGTGGGTGCCGCAGCCTGTGTTCGACAGGCGGTGATCGTCCAGCGCCTGTCAGCGCGTGTCCGGGCTGGCAAAACGGTTGAGACGAAGCGCGTTGAGCATCACCCCCAGTGAACTCAGGGCCATGCCGATGCCAGCCAGCCAGGGCGGCAAATACCCCATCAGTGCCAGGGGTATGCACACGAAGTTGTACGCTGCAGCCCAGGCAAGATTCTGACGGACGATGCGCAAAGCCTGACGCGCAGTGGACACGGCAACGGGCACCCCCGCCAGACGGCCTCCCAGCACGATGAAATCGGCCTGAGCCTGTGCCAGCGGCGCCCCCTGATCGAGAGCAAACGAGACATGCGCCTGCGCCAGCACCGGCGCATCGTTGATGCCGTCACCGACCACCGCCACCACCTGTTTTTCGGATTGCGCACGCTGCAGGGCCTGCAACTTGCCTTCCGGACCCACCGCGGCACCCGCCACCCACACAGGGGGTGAGCCACCCAATCGTTGCGCGAAGGCGACAACACGCTCCTTCAGGTCACCCGACAGCACGGCCACCTGCAGGCCCAAGGCCCTCAAACCGTCCAGCGCCGGCATGGCGGCTTCGCGCGTTTTTTCATCCATGGCCACACCCAGCACCTCCACCGGCCGCCCTGAAACCCCCTCACCTGCTGGCCATCGGGCCACCCACACACGGCCTTGCGGCCAGGCAAGGCCCGGGTGCGATGCCTCGGCACCGCCCTCAGCCGAACTCAGCACCCACGAGGCAGAACCCAGGCGCCACACATGGCCAGCCGGGTCCAGCGCCTGCAGGCCCAGGCCAGGGGACTCCACGACCTCGTGCCAGTTCATCACCGCCACGGCTGCGCCCTCAGGGGGCTCCTCCGCAAAACCGGCCACCAGCGATTGAGCCACCGGGTGCGCCGACAAGGCCGCCAGCGAACGTGCGCTTCGCAGCAAGGCATGGAGCGCCGGCGCACGGGGCTGTTCAACGGGCAGAACCTGTCCGTTGAACCAGAGTTGTTGCGGCGTCAGCGCCGACTCGGTCAGGGTGCCGGTCTTGTCAAACCACACCTGCGACACCGAGGCCAAGGTCTCGACAGCCTCCAGACGTCGCACCAGAACCCCCTGCCGCGCCAGCGCACCTGCCGCGGCCAGCAGCGCTGACGGCGCGGCCAGAGAAAAGGCACACGGGCAGGTCACGACCAGCACGGACACAGCCACCCACACCGACTTGGACGGGTCGATCCACTGCCAGGCCAACGCACCCAGCAACGCCAGCGCGATGACCACATACAAAAAGGGACCTGCGAAGCGATCGGCCGTGCGCAGCCAGCCAGGACGCTCGGTGAGCGCCTGATGCACCAGATCGACGATCTGCTGGTAGCGGGTGTCGACACCCAGGCGCTCGATGCGGCACCACACGGGCGAACCCACATTCAGGCTGCCCGCCACCAGCAAATGCCCCACCTGCTTGGGCACCGGACGACATTCACCCGTGAGCATGGATTCGTCGGCCTCGGTGTGACCCCACACCACCAGGCCATCGCCCGGGAAGGCCTGACCGGCAGCCACCCGCACGCGGTCTCCGGGCTGCAACGCCGACAAAGCGACCGACTGAACACCATGGGCATGCAGTTCGGCATCTGGCACATCGGCGGCGGCCTGGCTCCGCTCCACCGACTCGGGCAGGCGATTGCACAAGGCCTCCAGCGAGCGAGTGACCCGCTCGCGCGCTCGGGCCTCCAGCCACCGGCCGCACAGCAGGAAGCTCACGAACATGGTCAGCGAGTCGAAGTAAACGTCTTCTCCGAACCAGGCGGTCTGGCCCATGGTGACCCCAGTGCTGACCACGAACATCGCCACGATGCCAATGGCCACTGGCGTGTCCATGGCCATGCGCCCTTGACGCAGAGCCGCCCAGGCACCTGAGAAAAACGGCCCGCAAGAAAAGGCCATCACGGGCAGGCTGAGCACCCAGCTGCCCCAGTTCAGAAGGCGCCAGATGTCAGGGGGGATCTCATCAGGGCCCGCCACATACTGCGCCGTCGAGATCATCATCACCTGCATCATGCAGAACGCGGCCACCGACAACCGCCACACCAGCTGGCGCTGTGCATGCTGCCGCACGTTCTGAGCCAGAGCCGAGCCGTCTGGCCAGGCCTGGTACCCCACCGAGCGGATCGCAGCCACCAGATCGGCCAGCTTGACCTGTTGCGGATCGATGTGCAGGCGGGCCCGCTGCGTGGCGCCCTGGACCTGAACCTCCGACACGCCGGGCACCGCCCGGATGGCCGACTCGATGGTGAGGGCACACGCCGCGCAATACATGCCGGACAGCCCCAGCCCGATGGGCACGGCGCCCGACGTGGTGACGGGCCCAACCTGACATTGCCGCAAAATGGCCGGGTCATTGAGACCCGCCACCTGCTGCGGCTTCAGCGGCGCCACGGGCGGCAGGGCCGCAGGGCGGCGGTCGTCGAGAGGAGCAGTCTGGGCGTTGAAAGACATCTGGAGACAACCCCACGAAGGCGGGGCTGGAGAATGTAAGGCGCCCGGGCACACAGAAGCCCGATGCAGATCAACCGAGAACGGACAGATTGTGTTGCAAGATCGAATCACCCCAGGTCGCACGGTGCTTGCGGCCCTTGCGCTGACCGGTGCACTGGTGCTGGGCAGCGCCAGCAGCCCAGCACAGGCGCAGGCGCCCATGGGACAGCCCCAACAACTGGCCACCACGACGCTGCGCGCGGGCATGCACCTGATCACGGCCGAAGTGGCTCGCACCCCGCAGGAACACGCCATCGGACTGATGTGGCGCAAGGAGATGCCCACCAACCACGGCATGATCTTCGTGTTTCCCAAAGCCGGGGTTCAGTGCTTCTGGATGAAAAACACCCTGCTGCCTTTGTCGATCGCCTTCATCAACGACCAGGGCAAGGTGGTCAATGTCGACGAAATGAAGCCTCAGACCGAAGACAGCCACTGCTCGGCAGAGCCCGTGCGCTTCGTGCTGGAGATGAACACGGGCTGGTTCGCCAAGCGGGGCATCAAGGCCGGCAGCCTGATTCAGGGCGGCCCCTTCGAGGCGCGCTGACACCTTTATTCCAATTGGATATAAGATTTTTTCATTTAAATAGTTTGTCGATATAAAGCAAATCGGTAGGATCGCGCCTTCCTGAAGTCAGCGCGCCTGCCATGAAGATCCGTAACCTCGACCTGACCGACAACGCCATCAACGCCGAACACGAGGCGTTGGGCTTGCCGCCGGTTGAAGACGACGTGACCCACCCCTCCGCACACCCGGTGCTGCGCGCCGCCATGTGGGCGGTCGTGTTCATGCTGATCGGCGTGCTGGGCTACCTGGGCACGCGCCTGTTCGACGGCACACATGGCGAGTCAGGCTTCGCGCTGATCCAGGACACTCTGCACAGCGACGCCTTCTGGAAGGCCGTGGCCGTGGGCCTGCTGGCCCAGATCGTCGATGGCGCCCTGGGCATGGCCTATGGCATCACGTCCACCTCTTTCCTGCTGGCCACGGGCTCGTCACCAGCGGTGGCCTCGGCCGCAGTGCACATTGCCGAGGTGTTCACCACAGGTGTGTCGGGCATCTCGCACATCAAGTTGGGCAATGTGAACCGTTCGCTGTTCCTGCGCCTGCTGATTCCCGGCATCCTGGGGGCCAGCACCGGTGCCTGGGTGGTGTCGAGTGTCGATTCCAGCGTGATCAAACCCATTGTGTCGGGCTACCTGTTCCTGATGGGCCTGTACATCGTCAGCAAGATCTTCAAGAAGATCACGCCCCGCCGCGAAACCCCCAAGCACGTGGCCAAACTGGGCCTGCTCGGGGGGTTCGTCGACGCCGTGGGCGGCGGCGGCTGGGGGCCCGTGGTCACGACCACCCTGGTGGGCACCGGGCAGGACCCCCGCACCACCATCGGCTCGGTGAACCTGGCCGAGTTTTTCCTGACCTTCACCAGCGCCGGCGTGTTCGCCAGCCTGGTGCCCGAAACGCCCTGGCCGACGGTGGCGGGCCTGGTGGTCGGCGGCCTGTTCGCCGCGCCGTTTGCCGCCTTCCTGACCCGCAAGCTCAACACCCGCACCCTGCTGATGCTGGTGGGCGGGGTCATTTCGGGCATCAGCCTTTACAATCTCGCCCGAGCATTGGGCTGACTGACACGACCGCGGGCTTTCGGGCTGTCGCGGTCTTTCTCTTTGTTTTTCGCAGCGCACCATGTACCAGTACACCGACTTCGACAAGCATTTCGTTCGCCAGCGCGCGGCCCAGTTCCGCGACCAGCTGGAACGCAACCTGGCCGGCAAGCTCGGCGATGACGAGTTCCGCCCGCTGCGCCTGCAGAACGGCTGGTACATCCAGCGCCATGCGCCCATGCTGCGCGTGGCCGTGCCCTACGGTGAGCTGTCCAGCGCGCAAGTGCGCCAGCTCGCCCGCATCGCCCGCGAGTTCGACCGTGGCTACGCCCACTTCACCACCCGCCAGAACGTTCAGTACAACTGGATCCCGCTGCCCAAGGCCGCCGAGGTGATGGACCTGCTGGCCGAAGTGAACATGCATGGCATCCAGACTTCGGGCAACTGCATCCGCAACATCACGGCAGACGCCAAGGTGGGTGTGGCCGCCGACGAAATCGTCGACGCCCGCCCCTACGCCGAAGTGCTGCGCCAGTGGTCGACCCTGCACCCCGAGTTTGCCTTCCTGCCGCGCAAGTTCAAGATCGCCATCAGCGGCGCCAAGGAAGACCGCGCGGCCGTGGCCTGGCACGACATCGGCCTGCACCTGGTCAAGAACGACGCTGGCGAAGTGGGCTTCACCGTGCTGGTGGGCGGTGGCATGGGCCGCACCCCGATCACGGGCACGGTGATCAATGCCTTCGTGCCGTGGCAGCAGATCCTGGTGTACATCGAAGCCATCGTGCGCGTGTACAACCGCTACGGCCGCCGCGACAACATGTACAAGGCGCGCATCAAGATCCTGGTGAAGGCCGAAGGCCAGAAATTCTTCGACCAGGTGAACGAAGAGTTCAAGAACATCCTGGAGCGTGACGTGGACGGCGCTGCCCACATCATCCCGCAGGCCGAATTTGACCGTGTGAACGCCGGCTTCGCGTACCCCGCCTCGGTGCAGGCCCATGTGCCCACTGGCAACGGCCTGCCCGCAGACGCCTCCGATGCCGACAAGAAGCAGTTCAGCAAGTGGCTGGAACGCAATGTGGAAGGCCACAAGGTGCAGGGCTACCAGTGCGTGCAGCTGTCGGTCAAGCGCGTGGGCCAGGCCCCTGGCGACGTGACCGACACCCAGATGGAAGCCGTGGCCGACATGGCCGACCGCTTCAGCTGCGGTGAGCTGCGCGTGACCCACGACCAGAACGTGCTGCTGCCCTTCGTGCGCGAAGAAGACCTGTACGCCCTGTGGCAAGCCGCCAAGGCGGCCACCCTGGCCTCGCCCAACATCGGCCTGCTGAGCGACATGATTGCCTGCCCGGGCGGTGACTTCTGCGCCCTGGCCAACGCCCGCTCCATCCCCATTGCCAACGCCCTGATCGAGCGCTACCAAGACCTCGACGAGCTGTACGACATCGGCGAGATCGACCTGCACATTTCGGGTTGCATCAACTCGTGCGGCCACCACCACAGCGGCCACATCGGCATCCTGGGCGTGGACAAGGACGGCACCGAGTGGTACCAGATCACCCTGGGTGGCTCGGACGGCTCGGCCCATGCGCCGGCTGCCGTGGCCGGCAAGGTGATCGGCCCCTCGTTCGCCGCGGACGAAGTGCAGGACGCCATCGAAGCCATCATCGAAACCTACCAGGCCCAGCGCCAGGGCAGCGAGAAGTTCGTGGACGCGGTCAAGCGCCTGGGTCTGGAGCCCTTCAAGGCCGCCGCCAACGCCACCCGCCGCTCGACCGCCAAAACCGCCTGATCGGCCTGCGAAGGAGACCCCTCATGCAATTCATCGACACCCATCACGATCAATGGCACACCGTGGGCGGCGAAGACGGTCAGATCGACCATCCGCCCATCAAGTCCAACAGCCTGCTGACCCTGGCCCAGTGGCACGCCGTGCGTGACCAGTGGCCTGCCAAGAGCGCCGCCGACCACAAGCCCGTGGGCGTGATCCTGACCAACGACACCGATGTGGAAGTGCTGGAAGCCGACCTGTCCAAGCTGTCGCTGGTGGTGCTGCAGTTCCCCAAGTGGACCGACGGCCGCGCCTACACCCAAGCCCACATCCTGAAGTCGCGCTACCGCTTTGGCGGCGAGATCCGCGCCACGGGTGATGTGCTGGTGGACATGATGCCCCTGATGCAGCGTTGCGGCTTCAACGCCGTGGTGCTGCGTGCCGACCAGGACCGCGCCATTGCCGAGCGCCAGCTGGGCTTCTTCGCGGCCCGCGGCCATTACCAGGGCGACGTGAACACCACCCAGCCGGTCTTCGGCCGCGTGGCCTGATCCAGGCGCGCAGGAGAGTGCTCCATGAGTGAAGTTTCTTCGTTGTTCGGCGGCCCGGCCCCGGCCGGTTCGGCCATCGGCCTGTACGCCAAAGCCAGCCCCGATTTCGAGGCCAAGCTGGCCGAGACCGTGGCCCTGCTGCAAGCCGCTGCCCAGGAGCATCCGGGCAAGGTGGTGCAAGCCACCAGCCTGGGCGTGGAAGACATGATCGTGACGGACCTCATTGCCCGTCACGGCATCGACATCGCGATTGGCACGCTGGAAACCGGTGCCCTGCACCCCGAAACCGTGGCGCTGATCGGCACCATCGAGCAGCACTACGCTGCGCAGGGCGTGAAGGTCGAAGTGTACAAGCCAGCGCAAGAGGCCGTGATCGAATTCGTGCAGAAAAACGGCGAGAAGGCCATGTACGAAAGCATCGACCTGCGCAAGGCCTGCTGCGGCGTGCGCAAGCTCGAACCGCTGGCCCGCATGCTGAATGGCCGCACCGCCTGGATCACCGGCCTGCGCCGCGAGCAGAGCAACAACCGCGGTGGCATGCTCGAGCGCGAGCTCGACGACAAGGGCCGCGCCAAGTTCAACCCGATGATCGAGTGGACCTGGGGCGATGTGTGGCACTACGTGAAGACCTTCAACGTGCCCTACAACCCGCTGCACGACCAGTTCATGCCCAGCATCGGCTGTGCCCCGTGCACCCGCGCCATTGCCGTGGGTGAAGACTTCCGCGCCGGCCGCTGGTGGTGGGAGGACGAGAAGGCCAAGGAATGCGGCCTGCACGTTCACAAGTGAACGGCAGCCTGAAGATTCAAGAGCGAGTACAACATGAGTGATGTGAACCAACTGCTGGCGGAAGTGGACCACCGCCACCTGGATGCGCTGGAAGAAGAAGCGATCTTCATCCTGCGCGAAGTGGCCGCCACCTTCGAGCGCCCGGGCCTGCTGTTCTCCAGCGGCAAGGACTCGTGCGTGGTGCTGCAACTGGCCGAAAAGGCCTTCAAGATGAAGAACCCGGCCACGGGCAAGCTGGAAGGCAAGCTGCCCTTCCCGCTGGTGCACGTCGACACCGGCCACAACTTCCCTGAAGTGATCGAGTTCCGCGAACAGCGCGTGGCCGAGATCGGTGAGCGCCTGATCGTGGCGCACATGGAAGAGTCGATCAAAAAGGGCACCGTGCGCCTGGCCCACCCGCTGGAGTCGCGCAACGGCCACCAGACAGTGACCCTGCTGGAAGCCATCGAAGACAACCGCTTTGATTGCCTGATCGGCGGCGCCCGCCGTGACGAAGAGAAGGCCCGCGCCAAGGAGCGCATCTTCTCGCACCGCGACAGCTTCGGCCAGTGGCAGCCCAAGGAGCAGCGCCCCGAGCTGTGGAACCTGTTCAACACCCGCATCAAGCCGGGCGAACACTTCCGCGCCTTCCCCATCTCGAACTGGACCGAGCTGGACGTGTGGCTCTACATCGCCCGCGAAGGCATCCCGCTGCCCAACATCTACTACAAGCACGCCCGCCAGGTGATCCGCCGCAAGGGCCTGCTGGTGCCGGTGACCGAGGTGACGCCGGCCCTGGAAGGCGAAACCATCGAAACGGTGGACGTTCGCTTCCGCACCGTGGGTGACATGACCTGCACCTGCCCTGTGGAAAGCGATGCGCAGAACCCGGCCGACATCGTCGCCGAGACCCTGCACGTGACCGTGAGCGAACGTGGCGCCACCCGCATGGACGACCGCACGTCCGAGGCCTCGATGGAGCGCCGCAAGAAGGAAGGTTATTTCTGATGAGCACCCAAGTGAATCACTGCGAAGCCGGCGAAGAACTGGCTCACAAGGCCCTGCGCTTCCTGACCGCCGGCAGCGTGGACGATGGCAAGAGCACCCTGATCGGCCGCCTGCTGTTCGACAGCCGCGCCATCCTGGCTGACCAGCTCGATGCGCTGGAAAAGCGCGCCGCCGGTGCGCCCATCGACCTGTCGCTGCTGACCGACGGCCTGGAAGCCGAGCGCGAGCAAGGCATCACCATCGACGTGGCTTACCGCTACTTCGCGACCAAGTCGCGCAAGTTCATCATCGCCGACGCCCCCGGCCACGAGCAGTACACCCGCAACATGGTGACGGCTGCTGCGGGCTCTGACGCCGCCGTGGTGCTGGTCGACATCACCAAGATCGACTGGAAAGCGTCGCCGGTGCCCTTGCTGGCGCAGACCCGTCGCCACAGCCTGCTGGCCCACCTGCTGCGTGTGCCCTCGATCGTGTTCGCCGTCAACAAGCTGGATGCCATCGAAGAAGACACCGAGACCGCGTTCAACAACGTCAAGGCCTCGCTGGAAGCCTTCGCCGAACAGGCCGGCATCGTCAACAAGGGCGTGATCCCCGTGTCGGCCCTGCGCGGCGACAACGTGACCACGCCGTCGGCCAACTGGCCCTGGTACCAGGGCCCCACCCTGCTGCAGGTGCTGGAACAGCTGCCCGTGGCCGACGAAGCCCACGACGGTTCGCTGCTGCACCCCGTGCAGTACGTGACCCGCGACAGCGTCGGCGAAGGTGAAGCCTCTGCATCGGGCACCGGCCACCAGTACCGCGCCCTGTGGGGCCGCATTGCACACGGCAGCGTGAAGGCTGGCGACGAAGTGCAGATCTTCCCGAGCGGCCAGACCGCCATCGTGGCCGAAGTGCGCCACTCGGCCCTGGTGGTCGACCAGTGTGAAGCCGGTCAGTCGGCCGGCATCGTGCTGGACCGCCAGGTCGACGTCTCGCGCGGCGACTGGGTGCACACGCCCGGCTCGATCAAGCCCACCGACAGCTTCAGCGCCACCCTGGCCTGGCTGGACACCGAGCCTGCTGCCATTGGCCGCAAGTACTGGGTGCGCCACGGCAACCGCTGGGTGCAGGCCCGCATCACCGCCATCGAAAGCCGCCTGGACATCCACTCGCTGGAAGCCACCGACGCGCAAGAGCTGGCCGTGAATGAAATCGGCCGCGTGACGGTGCAGACCCAGCAGCCGCTGCCGGTCGAGGCCTACACCGCCAACCGCGTGGGCGGTGCGCTGATCGTGGTCGACCCCACGACGAACCGCACCTCTGGCGCGCTGCTGGTGAAGTAAAGCGCCATGGCCATGTCGAACCCCACCGCTGCCCGCGTGGTCTTCATCGGTGCCGGCCCCGGCGAAGCCGATCTGATCACCGTGCGGGGCGCACGCCTGCTGGCGCAAGCCCAGGTGGTGCTGTTCGACGCCCTGGCCGACCCCAGCCTGCGTGACATGGCCCCTTCCGCCCAGTGGGTGGATGTGGGCAAGCGCGGCTTTTCCGGCAAGGAAGGCAGCGATTTCAACGGCCAGACCCGCATCAACCGCCTGCTGGTGGAGCATGCGCAGGCTGTGGGCGCCACACACGGGCCGGACGCCATCGTGGCGCGCCTCAAGGGTGGTGACCCGTCGCTGTTCGGCCGCCTCGAAGAAGAGCTGCATGCCCTGCGCGAGCATGGCATCGCCTCTGAGGTGATCCCGGGTGTGACCTCGGCGCTGGCTGCGGCTGCCGCCACCCAGCGCCCCCTCACCCGGCGGGGCACCGGCCGCAGTGTGAGCTTCACCACCGCCATGACACGCACAGGCGACCTGCAGTGCGGCATGGGCCCAGGCCAGCGCGCCGACACCGAGGTGTTCTACATGGCGGGCCGGCAACTGGCCCCCTTGTGCAAAGGCCTCCTCGATGCCGGCTGGCCGGGCCACACCGAGGTGAGCGTGGTGTCGCGTGCGGGCTGGCCTGACATGCGCCACACCGTGCACACCGTGGCCACGCTGGATGAGGCCTCGGCCATCCATGCAGGCCGCCCGACCCTGGTCATCGTCGGCGCGGGTGCCACCGAAATCCCTGACCAACCTTTGACCCATCTACCGGTGTGTGGCGAATCCGGCGCCTGATGCGGCCCGGCCTCGTAGAATCACGCCTCAGTTTCAACCTCGACTTACAAGAGTACCGTCATGACCCACGTCGTCACCGAAGCCTGCATCCAGTGCAAATACACCGACTGTGTGGACGTGTGCCCGGTGGACTGCTTCCGCGAAGGCCCCAACTTCCTCGTGATCGATCCGGACGAGTGCATCGACTGCGCCGTCTGCATCCCCGAATGCCCCGTGAACGCCATCGTTCCTGAGGAAGACGTGCCCGGCGACCAGCAGCAGTACATCCAGATCAACGCCGACCTGGCCAAGAAGTGGCCCAGCATCACCAAGCGCAAGGCCGCGCTGTCCACCGCCGACGAGTGGAAGGACAAGACCGGCAAGCTGGACCAGCTGATCCGCTGAGCAAGCGACACAAGGACGCAGAAACGGGCCACGCCATGATTCACACCGATGCAGTCGTCATCGGCGCTGGACCTGCGGGCCTGTTTCAGGTCTTCCAGCTCGGGCTGCTGGGCCTTCAGGCCCATGTGATCGATGCACTGCCCGAGCCAGGGGGGCAGTGCGTGGCGCTGTACCCCGACAAGCCCATCTATGACATCCCTGGCGTGCCCGTCTGCACGGGCCGCTCGCTGACCGCCCAGCTGCTGGAGCAGGCGGCGCCCTTCCTGAGCGCCAGCCGCATGCACCTGGGGCAACAGGTCGACACGCTGGCCGTGGACGACACCGTGCCGCTGGGGGCCCACCGCTTCACCTTGCACACCGATCAGGGCCTGGCCTTCAGGGCCCGGGCCGTGTTCGTGGCCGCCGGTGCAGGCGCCTTCGTGCCACGTGCGCTGGCCCTGCCTGGGCTGAACGGTGCCCCGGCCAACCTGCACCATCACCTGCTGGGAGCGGCTCCCTGGGCGGGACAGCACCTGACCGTGGCAGGCGGCGGCGACGAAGCCTTGCACACCGTGCTGACCCTGCTGGACGCCCCGCCAGCGCAAGCCCCCGCACGCATCAGCCTGCTGCACCGGCGCGATCAGTTCCAGGCCGAGCCCGCACTGGATGTTGCGGTGCGCGACGCCCTGGCGAAGGGCCGCGTGCAGCTGGTGTTGGGTGTGCCCCAGGGTGTTCACCAAGCCGCAGATGGTCGCCTGCTGGCCATCGACCTGGCCCAGGCCGATGGCAGCCATGTGCACACCACCGACCACCTGCTGGTGCAACTGGGCCTGAGCCCCAAGCTGGGCCCGCTGTCCGATTGGGGCCTGCCCATGGCCCGCAAGCAGATCAACGTGGACCCTGCCACTTTTGCCAGCGGCGTACCGGGTGTGTACGCCGTGGGCGACATCAACACCTACCCGGGCAAGAAACGCCTGCTGCTGTGCGCCTTCCATGAAGCCACGCTGGCGGCCCATGCCGCCTCGGCGCTGCTGAACCCCGACACCCCACAACACCTGCTCTACACCACCACCAGCCCTTTGCTGCTGCAACGGCTGGGCAGAGCCTGAACCACAAGAAAGCTGTACCGACATGACCTGCGCACCGGTCCTTCGCCCCTTCGTGCAATTGCTGGCCCTGGCCCTGGGCCACATGGCACTGCTGGCCAACGCCCAGACCTCATCGGCCCTGGTGAGCACCGCCGCACTCGACAGCCAGGTGGTGGCGCCGCGTGCACGGGTTGCCCAGGCCAGCATCAGCGGTCTGGGGGACACGCCTGCCTGGAAAGCGCCGGTACAGGCCGAACGCTTTGACGGACAGAGCCTCAAGCAGGCCCAGGTGACCAGCCTGGCCGACCTGACCACGATGGTGGCCAGCATGAGCGACGCCTACAACGCAGGCGGCTACTGGGGCATCGTCAGCCTCCGCGGTTTTGAGCTGGACAACACCCAGAACTACCTGCGCGAAGGGCTGCCGATCAATGCCGAAACCGTGCTGCCGCTGGGCAACAAGGCCGGCGTGGAAGTGTTCAAGGGCACCAGTGGGCTGCAGGCCGGCGTGTCGGCCCCGGGTGGCCTGGTCAACCTGCTGGTCAAGCGGCCCACCGGTCATGTGCGCTCGGTGGAACTGGGCTTGAGCAGCCGCCGCGGCCTGAATGCTGGGTTCGATCTGGCCGACCGCTTCGGCGAACAGGAACGCTTCGGCCTGCGCGTGCACGGCCAGTTCAGCGCCCTGCGTCCCAACGTGCACCCGCAAGACGGTCAGGCCCATGCCGTGGGCGTGGCCGCTGACTGGCGTGTTGGCCCCGGCACCCTGCTGGAGGTGGAGCTGGAGCACAACCGCAGCCGGCAGAACAGCGTGCCGGGCTACAGCGTGTTCGGGGCCAATGGCGTGGTCGATGCCAGCCTGGTCGACCCCGATGTGAGCCTGAACGGTCACGGCTTTTCGCAGCCCATGGTGAGCGAAGGCAGCACCGGCAGCATTCGCCTGACTCAGCAGCTGGGCAGCGGCTGGCAATGGCAAGGCAGCTATGGCGAGCAGCACTTGCGCACCGATGACCGCGCCGCATTCCCCCTGGGTTGCTCGGGCGGCTCGGCGTATGTGCCCGATCGCTTCTGCGACGACGGCAGGCACGACATCTACAACTACATCAGCGAAAACGAAACCCGCCTGACCCGGGCATACGACACGCATGTGAAGGGCCAATGGGCGGCCTGGGGCACCCACGAGCTGCAGGCCGGTCTGGCGGGCACCCATCAATCCAGCCGACAGCCGACCGCTGTGTATGACCTGATGGGGTTGGCCGACGCTCAAGGGCAACTGGTGGCGAGCGACTTCAAGGCATTTCCCACCCCGCAGAACAACCGTGACATGCGCTCGACCTCGGTGTACGTGCGCGACAGCTGGCAGCTCAGCGAGCGCTGGACCACCTGGCTGGGCGCCCGCAGCACCCGCTACGAACGCAGCCAGTGGCTGAGTGATGGCGCCTCGGCCGTGTCGACCTACGCCGACAGCCTGGTCACGCCCTGGGCGGCCATCGGCTACCAGGTCGCTGCGCAACAGCAGGTCTACGTGAGCTGGGGCGAAGGTGCCGAAAACCTGCTGTCGCCCTTCTTCTCGACCCTGCACAGCAACTACACCAACCCGGGCAGCTACCTGCCGGTGGCCAAGAGCCGCCAGCTGGAAGTGGGCTACAAGGGGCAGTGGCAACAGACCTACGCCAGCGTGAACCTGTTCGGCATCAAGCGCCCCATGGGTGATTTCGTGACCGACGGCGCAGGCGCCACCACTTACCAGCTCGACGGCATCGCGCGCCACGAAGGCATCGAAGCCGAAGTGCGCCACCGCGTGGGTGCCGTGCAACTGAACGGCAGCGCGGTGCTGATGAAGGCTCGTCGCGAAGGCAGTGTGCAGGCCGGCATCAGTGGGTTGCAACCCGTGAATGTGCCTGACCACTCGGTGCGTGCCCAGGTGCAGTACCACCTCCCCACCCTGCCCCGCGCCAGCGTGGCCCTGACCTGGGTGCATGAAGGCCGTCGCGCCGTGGATTCTGCCAACACCCTGCACATCCCGTCGTGGAACCGCTTCGACCTGGGGGCGCAGTTCATCCAGACCGCTGGCGAACAGACCATCACCTGGAACCTGGGCATCAAAAACCTGCTGGACACCCGTGCCTGGCGGGAGTCGCCCTACAAATTTGCCCACCTGTACCTGATCCCGATGGCCTCTCGCACGGCGGCGGTCACGGCCCAGATCGACTTCTGACCGGACTGCAGCCTGCGGGGTGGCTGGTGCGATGGCACCACGCCAGCCACCCGTGGCAACTGCGCGAAAAATTGATTTGTCGCGAAAACTCATGCTATAGTTCAGGTCTTCGCTGATTGCACAGCAATCAGCCATACCGATTCCCCGATAGCTCAGTCGGTAGAGCGCCGGACTGTTAATCCGTAGGTCCCTGGTTCGAGCCCAGGTCGGGGAGCCAAAATTCTTGGCTCGGTCACTTGTTGATCAGCCATACCGACACCATTCCCCGATAGCTCAGTCGGTAGAGCGCCGGACTGTTAATCCGTAGGTCCCTGGTTCGAGCCCAGGTCGGGGAGCCAAGTCAGACAAGGCCCTGTGCGCAAGCCCAGGGCCTTTTTTTGCGTTCGTCCTGCACGCTGGCCCTGCCGATCAGACAGTGCCAGAGATCAGGCAAACACCTTCAAAGTGCGCAAAAAGCGCTGGGCAGAGCCCTGCGCCACCCTGTGCATGCACTCGGTAGACGCCGAAGAGCAGGCATGTGCATCTCAGGAGCCCATCATGGAACTCACACCCGTGGCAGCGGCCAGCGCAGCCGCAATGCTGCAAGAGGCCCATGCGGCCAATGAAGTCCGCCTGGCCTTGCTGAAAAAGGCTCTCTCGCTCAGTGAAACCCAGTCCAGGGCGTTGCTGGAGGGGTTGCCACAAGCCTTGCCACTGGCAACTGAAGGCCAGACCGCCCGCTACGTCAACCAGCTGGTTTGAATGACGAGGCCGTGACGGCGATGCGGCGCTGAAGTTGCCAGCGCCACCACAGCGCTGCCAGCATGACCAGGGCCGGCAGCGCATACAAGGGCTGCATGGGCGCACGTTTGGCACAAGCCAGCCAGAACACAGCCCAGACCAGCCACAAGGCTGACCGGGCCGCGACATCAGGCACTCGCCATCCTGACGACTGGCGCCGCACACGCCAAAGCAGCCACACACCGATGGCCGCGTAACCAGCCCCACCGATCCACCGGCTGGCCGTGGGCGTCAGACGCGCCCATTCCTCGGGCGTGCCCAGCACCGCCAGCATGGCAATGCCGATGGCGTGAAGCCCATGAGACCACATGAAACACGCTGTCAGCAGTGAACGATGACGCACCAGCCTGGCCTGCCACACCGGCATGTGCGCCGCGGCCTCTGAGGGCCAGCCAGCGGACAGGAACACGCCCATGAACAACAACCATGAGGTGCGTGCCGTGGCGCGCACCTGAGTGCGCCAATCTTCCAGTGCGCCATCGGGCAGCACGAGGCCCAGGCTCATCAGCAGCAAAGCGCTCGCCACAAGGGCCTGCCAAAGCCCAGTGGCGGGCAGTGTCGAAATGGTCCAACGGTTGGATGCCAGCATGTTGCCTCTCCCGGCAGTGTCACAAAGTGGCGCATGCTAGGTCGCGCGCTTCATGGCGGTCGAGTCAGAATATGCACTGCTCACATTCACGCGATCAGGGACCATGCCACGCACACCTCCGGAGCCAGCTTCCGTGCCCGCGCGCACATATCACCACGGCAACCTGCGTCGGGCGATCATGGACACGGCCCTTCAACTGGCCGAGGAACAAGGCGATGATCAGATCAACCTGCGGGAGGTGGCACGCCGCCTGTCGGTGTCACCGTCGGCACCGTTCAGACACTTCACCACCCAGCGGGCTCTGGTGACCGCGCTGGCCGAAGAGGCCACACTCAAGCTGAGGCTGCTGGCACGGCGTGAATTGCAGCGCGCCCCTGCCGAGGGGGTGGAGCCGCTGCGCGCACTGGCACGGGCGTTTGTGGCCTGGGCACTGGACGAGCCAGCCGCTTTCCGACTCACGTCGCGACGCAATCTGTCGGACTTTGAGCGCTCTGCATCGGCCATGGTTCATTTCAAGGAGATGCGTGACCTGACCGTGTCTCTGGTCGAGGCTGCACAAGCTCGGCATGCGCTGCCCAAAGCCCCGCCCCAGCGCATGGCCCTGCTGCTCAGGGCCAGCGCCTACGGCCTGGTGCGCATGCACCTCGATGGGCAATTGCAGCAGTGGCTACCATCCGGGTCTGTTCCCACGCAGCCCGACCCGCTGCGGCGGGAAGTACTGGCGGCACTGGACCTGCTGCTGGATGCGTTTCAGGCACCTGCCTCAGACCCCCAACCGGTGGGGCGCGCTGCCCGTGCGAAACCGCTCAGCCCATCAAGGCCGCGCCCTTGATCTGAGCCCACACGGCCTGACCTGGACGCAAATCCAGCGCTTCGACCGAACGACGGGTCAGCCGCGCCAGCACACGCGGTGCTTGGGCCACGTCATGGCCGGGTGCTGCCAGTGCCAGCTGCAACAGCACGCTGCTGGCGCTTTCGTCCACACGCTGAAGCACCTGAGCAGGCAGGATGTTGAGGATGCTCGAATCCTGGGCCGCACTCAGGCTGATGCTCACATCCCGCGCCAGCACGCGCGCGCGCGCCTGGGCACCCACCGGGATGTTGCACCGGCCCATCCACAGGCCTGTGGGTCCGGCATCGGCCCAGCCCAGCAGGCTCAGGCCATGGGTGTCATCGTGGGCCAGCACCTGCCCCATCACCACCGAAGACGCTTCATCGAGCCGGGCGAGCGGCGTGTCCGGACGGTTCAGCACCTCGTGAGCGGGGCCGCTCAGCTGCACGCGGCCCTCGTGCATCAGCACCAGATGATCGGCCAGACGCACGGCCTCGTCCAGCGCATGCGTGACGTACAGGATGGGCACACCGCGCCGGGCGAGCGCCTCAAGGTAAGGCAGCAGCTCGGCTTTGCGCGCCAAGTCGAGCGCAGACAGTGGCTCGTCCATGAGCAGCCAGCGAGGACTGGTCAGCAGGGCCCGGCCGATGGCCACCCGCTGGCGTTCACCGCCCGAAAGGCCTTCTGGCTGACGATGCAGCAAATGCTCGATGCCCAGCAAGGCAACCACTTCAGGAAGGCCCAGCTGGCGCTGAGACACTGGCACACGACGGTGGCCATAGAGCAGGTTGGCCTGCACCGAGAGATGGGGAAACAGACTGGGCTCCTGGAAGACGAGACCCAGCGGGCGTTGGTGCACAGGGCGCCAGATGCCTTGGGCATCGTCCTGCCACACCTCACCTTGCGGCAACTGTACGCGGCCGCGCGCACGCTGCAGGCCTGCCACGGCCCTGAGCAAGCTGGTCTTGCCGCAGCCTGAAGGGCCCAGCACCACCGTGACACCACGGGCCGGCAGCTGCAGGGCCACATCCAGCCCGAAAGACCCCTGATCAAGCTGCAGGTTCAGTGTGATCATCGCCACCCTCCTGGCTGGCTCATCTGATGGGCCCGACGGGTCGCACGCCCATTGAGCACATACAGCAGCCACATCACGGCAAAACCGAAAGCCACCAGGCCGGCCGCCAGGGTGTGCGCATGGACCAGATCCATGGCTTCGACATGCCCGTACAGGGCCACCGACAGCACCCGAGTGGCCCCAGGGATGTTGCCGCCGATCATCAGGACCACGCCGAACTCGCCCACCGCATGTGCAAAGCCCAGCACGGCGGCCGTCAGGAAGCCTGGGCGGGCCAGCGGCAGCACGACCGTGAAAAAAGTATCGATCGGGCTGGCGCGCAAGGTGGACGCCACCTCGCGAGGACGCGGGCCCAAGGCCTCGAAGGCCTGCTGCAAAGGCTGCACCACAAAAGGCAAGGAATGCAGCACGGTGGCCACGACAATGCCCCCGAAAGTAAAGGGCAGCAAGTCGAGGCCGAGGGCCTGCATGGCCTGCCCCACAAAGCCCTGAGGCCCCAAGAGCAAGAGCAGGTAAAAGCCGATCACGGTGGGTGGCAGCACCAGGGGCAAGGCCACCACGGCGGCACAGGGGCCCTTCCAGCGTGACGGGGTGGTGGCCAACCACCAGGCCAGTGGTGTCCCCAGCACCAGCAGGATCAGGGTGCTCAGCCCGGCCAGGCGGGCTGTGAGCCACAAGGCCTGCCAGTCGTCAGAACTCATGACCGTGCGCACGCATCAAGGCTCGCGCCTTGTCACCCTTGAGAAAGCCCATCAGCGCGCGAGCCGCGACATTGGCCTGACCTTGCTTGAGCAGCACAGCTTCTTGCACCAGGGGTGTGTACAAGTCGGGCGGCACCACCCACCAGGAGCCCTGCCAAGCGCGATCGGCGCCCTTGAGCTGCGAGAGCGCCACAAAGCCGAGATCGGCGTTGCCACTGGCGACAAACTGGAACGCCTGGGCAACGCTCTCGCCTTGCACAATGCGCCCGGACAGTGGCCCCAGCACGCCCAGGCGAGTCAGCACCTCCAGAGCGGCAGCGCCGTAGGGCGCCACCTTGGGGTTGGCCATGGCCAGACGCGCGAACCCACCTTTGTTCAGCACCTGCCCCTGGTCGTCCACCAGGTCAGGCCGGAGGCTCCAGAGCACCAGCTTGCCGCGCGCATAGGTGAATCGCTGTCCCTTGACCGAGAAGCCCTCGGCTTCCAGTTTGCGTGGGGTTTCGTCGTCAGCGGCCAGCAGCACGTCAAAGGGTGCACCGGCACGGATCTGCGCATAGAACTTGCCTGTGGAGCCCGAACTGACCTTCAGGGCGTGTCCGGTGTCGGCTTCAAACACCGAGGCGAGTTGCTGAAAGGTCGGCGCAAAACTGGAGGCCACGGCCACCGTGGCGGTGTCGGCATGGGCGTGCATCACACCACACGCCCAGAGCGCGCAAGTGGCCCAGGACCGGACACGGGCAAACCTACCAGCGATCTTGTCCATCGTGAACCGCGCCGTCAGCTCGACAGCACCACCAGCAGAGAAGTCGTCATGTGGGGCAGTGTAGCCGCCAGTGGTCTCGCGTGCTCGCAAAAGTCCACCCACACCCTGGTGTCGCTCAGGTAGGATCCAGCAGAACAGAAGGAGGCCTCCATGAAGCTTCACAGCCACAGCTTTGCCGATGGCGCACGCATCCCGGGAGAGTTCGCGTTTGCCGTGATCGAGCCCAAACACCACGTGGCTTTGTCAGCCAACCGCAACCCGCACCTGAGCTGGTCGGATGTGCCTTCTGGCACCCGCTCGTTCGTGCTGCTGTGTGTCGACCCCGACGTGCCCAGTCGAGGCGACGATGTCAACCAGGAAGGTCGCACCGTACCGGCTGACTTGCCCCGCGTCGACTTTTTCCACTGGACGGTGCTGGACCTGCCGGCCGACCTGCGCGAGATTGCTGCAGGCAGCCACAGCCAGGGCGTGACCACCCGAGGCAAGCCTGGCCCACGGCCTGCAGGAGATCACGCCTGGCGGCATGGCTTGAACGACTACACCGGGTGGTTCGCCAATGACCACGACATGAACGGCGACTACTACGGCTACGATGGCCCCTGCCCGCCCTGGAACGACGCGCTGCTGCACCGCTATGTGTTCACCGTGTTTGCCCTCGACGTGCCCACCCTGACACTGGAAGGACCGATCACAGGCCCCACCGTGCGGGCTGCCATGGCAGGCCATGTGCTGGGCCAGGCGAGCTTGACGGGCACCTACACACTCAACCCTGCCGTGGCCTGAGTGATGCCGCACAAAGACCGACGCTGATGGACAGAATCTGATGGACACCGACAGCTTGTTCAAGGCGGTGATGGCGGCCGCCTTGCTGGCCGTGGGCCTCTTCCTTTGGCGCAACTGGCAAGACCGGCAGGCCAGCACCCAATGGCCTTCGGTCAACGGCGTGATCGAGCGCTGCGAGGCCTTCCCCCATTTGCAAGACCCTCACCAGGAAGGCGCCCACCCTCAGTGGCGGCTGGACCTGCGCTACCGCTACGAAGTGGGCGGACAATCTCACACGGGCACACGCCTGGGTGCCATGGCCCGACACTACCCCGATGAAGCGGCGGTGCGTGCCGTGTGCGAGCGCTACCCTGTGGGCACGC
Source organism: Aquabacterium lacunae (assembly GCF_004310865.1). Classification (GTDB taxonomy): domain Bacteria; phylum Pseudomonadota; class Gammaproteobacteria; order Burkholderiales; family Burkholderiaceae_C; genus Aquabacterium; species Aquabacterium lacunae. The sequence continues at coordinate 16,733 of NZ_SIXI01000006.1, read as the reverse complement.
GTGTGAAGGTGTTCCACGACCCGGCACACCCGGACCGCAGCGTGCTCGAACCCGGCTGACCGCCACGCTGGGGGTCAATCCCAGCGGCGGCTCCAGATCAGGTCAACGGCGTTGTCGTCACCGGCCTGGGCCCGCAAGGTGAACCGCTGTGCCAGCCGGTAAATGGCCTGCCAGGTGCCCGTGGTGGCATTGAGGCTTCGCTCGTAGCCCAGGTACCAGTTGCGACTGACCTGCTTGCCCACGCTGACGATGGTGTCGCGCACGGCGCCGTCGTTCTGGCGCACCGACAGCTCGTCCAGGCCCAGGGTGCTGACGAGGTTGTCTCTTCTGGACGGCCCTTCCCCATCGAGAAGCGCGGCGGCGGCCGTCTGCAACAGACCCAGGTCAGCGCCACCGAGCCCAGCGGGCGCACGGCCCAGCACCAGCCAGGACAGTTTTTCGGTGTCCGACATGGAAGGCTCCGAATACAGCCGCACGCGGGGCTCCTGCGCTGTGCCGGAAATCTGCACCCCCACCTTGACGTCGCTTGCGCTGGCCGTGGGCGACTGAGGGCGCATGGCCAAAATGTCGAGTCGCGGGTTCTCGACCGGCCCGGTGAACGTGATGCCCCCCCGCTCGATCAGCAGTTTCTGACCATAGGCCGCGTAGGTGCCGTCCAGTGCCATCACGCGACCGTGGATTTGCGGACGATTGCCGGGTGTGGTCAGACGCATCTGCCCGCCCAGGTGGGTGTCCAGCCCTCGGCCTTTCAGGCGCAAGCGCTCCCCCAGATTCAAATTGATCTGCACGGTCATCTTGCGGGTGGCACCCGCTTGCACCGGTTCATCGGCCACACCTGGGCGATTGACCACATTGACATCGTCGCCGATGGTGGGAGCTTCGCTCTGGCTGATGTCGATCAGGCCCTCATCGACCCCGAACTCGCCTTGCGCCTGCAGCTGATCGGGTTGGAGGGTGGCCTCCAGCTGGCCCGTGACGACGGCGCGACGGTCCACCCGCTGCAACAAGGCAAAGCGCTGGGTGCGCAACGCGACGCGCGCAGTCGGTACTTCACCGAACGTGGCCACACCGGTGGCTGTCAGCAGGCCGCCATCATTGCCTCCTTGCGCCTCGAATCGTTCGATGCGGGCTGTGCGTTCGCCCAGGCGCAGCAGCATTTCACCCCGCGTGACCTGCACGCCCAGCAAAGGATTGGCCACCGACACCCCCTCACCCGCCACCAGACCTTGCAGATCAGGCTTGTGCAGCGTGCCCGCCACCTGCAGGTTGGCTGCCAACTTGCCCCCCAGACGCCAGCCTGCTGGCGCCCACACGCTGGCGGCGCGCAGGTTGTCGACCTTGAGCTGCATCTGCCCCGACAGGGCGTCATCGGCATCGGGCAACAGATCGGGCCGCTGAGCACGCAAAGACAACACCCCGCCGATGCTGCCCAGCACGCGGCCACCGAGCAGTGGTTCGAGGCGCCAGAGCCCCTCGCGCGCCGTCAAGGTCAGCTTGAAGTCCCTCAGGCCCAGTCGCTGCGCGGTGGCACCGTCGATGCCGGTTTCGCGAAGGGACAGGTCACCCGATACGCGCTGCAGCACGCCAGTGACGGCCCAGGCACCACCGGGTGCACGGCGAGCTGTCAGGCTCCCCCCCACCAGCAGATCCCCTCCCCAGCCCGCATCGGGCTGCCAGCGTCCCAGCACTTCGGCCACAGCCAGGGGTGTGAGCGACACCTCGAGGTCGACGCCCTCGCCTGCTGCAGTGCCCTGCCCACCGGAGGGCGACACCATCAACTGTGCCCCGAACACCCGGGCCTGGGTGGCCCCGACACGCCATCGGCGCCCCTGCGGGCCCCACTCGGTGTCGAGCTGGAAAGGGTTCACCACGAGCCAGGCTCCTGCGACCGCAGTGTGTGAGGGTTGGCTGGCAGACGCTGGCTGCGGGATGGGCTGAACACTCAGGCGCGAGACATCGGCAGTCCAGCGAGACACGCTGCCGGCGTCGTTCCTCGGCCCGCTCCAGCGGCCTTGCAGGGCCCATTCGGCACGGGCTTGCTCGCGCACCCGGGCCCCATTGCTCAACTGCCGCTCGGGGGTGAGCACATCGGCCTGTACCGTCCATTGATGCAACTGCCGAGTGCCCACGAGGCTGGACCTCAGGTCAGAAACCGTCCAGCCCCCCCACTGCGCATCACGCGCCTGCAGGCTGAGCTGCCAGGGCGCCGCCCCTTCACCCTCGTGGAGCACCCATTGCCCCTGCGCCGAGGCCAGGCCCACACGCGCGGCCCCCTGCAGGGCCTGCACGCCCTGTGCCTGCAGGTGGCCCTGGCTTTGCCAACCCTTTGCGTTCCCCTGCCACTGCCCCGCACTGTCGACCTGGCCGCGCAACTCGCGCCACCCGGTGGCAGCCGCCCAGGCTTGCAGGGCGTTCAGTCTGGGTGCCTGCAACTGCCACTGGGCCTGAGACACCCAACCGGGTCCAGGTTCCAGCGTGGGCCCCTGTGCCGACAGGAGCAGACTGTTGCCTGCGGCCGACGCTTGCACGCGCCCCTGCCAACCTCCGGTATCGGCCGGCCAGCGCCATTGCAGCTCCGCCGTGGTGGGCACACCCAGCAACAGGCTGTCGGTCAGCTGGCCCTGCAGCTGAGCGTTCAAGCGCCGAGCCCAAAGGGCCACTGGGGCCGTCTCGGAGCGCTCCGCTGCCCTGGGAGCCAACAGGCTGGCCCGCCCTTCCAGTCGGCCCTGCAGTGCCGTGCGTTGCAACGCGTCGCCAGGCGGGCGTGGCCACGGCAGCCAATGTGCAGGGTCGAATCGGTCAAAAGAGGCGTTGACGTTGCCGGCCCAGCGCGCGTCGTCCTGCTGGGCCCACAGGCCCTTGAGTTGGGCCTGGGCCTCACCTGCCTTCAAGTGCAGACGATCCAGGGCGATGCGACGCTCTGACAAGGTGGCCTGGAGGTTCACCAAGGCACCGGACGACAGGCCGGGCGCATTCAGACCACGCCCGTCCAGCTCGGCCTTCAGCGACCAAACGCCCGCACCACCTTCTGCGGCTTGCGACATGCCGCGCAGCTGCGCCTGGCCCTGCCACATCACCGGAGGCGCCTGGCTGTGCAACGCTTGCAGGTCAAGCTGCCGCAGGACCAACGCCAATTGGGTGCGCTCGGCCTGTTGCAGGTGCCACGGACCTGTCACCTGGACTTCGCCATCACGGCGTCCATCGCGGCCTGGCAAGGTCAGCCGCAAGGCCAGCTGGCCGCGCTGGCCCAGCACATGCCCCGAGGGCCCAGACACCGCCGCCAGCACCGTGGCCTGCCCGCTCAACTGGCGCACCGGCAGGGATGCAGCATCCCAGGCCGCGGCCTTGTCGTTGCGCAGGCTCACATCCAGCAGCAGGTCCGGCGCACGGGCAGGGTCCTGGCTGGCGCCACGCGCCAGGCCGCGCTGTGAAGCGGCACCCGTCGTCTGGCCCGGCTGCACACGCGTGCCGGGTGCGCCTGGCAGCACGTCACGAGGGGCAAGGCTGATCTGCCCGGACAAGGCGGTGAAGGGGCCACCGGGCACCCAGGGCTGCAGGTCGAACTGCTGGACCTGCGCCTGGGCCTGCAACACAGGCCACGCTGCAAAGGGCGCCACACGGGCCTGGGCCCGCAGGGTCTGTGTCGGAGCACTGGGCCCTGGGCGCACCGCGGCCGTCGCCGCCAGGTTCAAGTTGGCCAAAGAGCCCTTCGCCGTCAGTTCGCCCGTTCCCTGCGGCCCCACCACCTGCACCTGCGCGGTCAGCTGCTGGACACCTCGCTCCGCAGCCGCCAGCCGAGCTTGGGCAGTCAGTGCCCAACCGTGCCATTGCAGTGCGTCGACCTGAACGGTATGGTCAGGCTGCTGAAGCGCCAACTGCGCACGCAGGCCCGTCACGGGCTGGCCCTGTTGCCATGGCGTGCTGAGGCGGTCCACCTGAAGCGTGTCCACCCTCAGGCTGACGGGCAACTGGATGCGATCGGGGGCCTGCCCAGGTGCAGCCTTCGCATCCGGCACCCACTTGAGCTGCAATTCAGAGGACTTCAGACGCGTGATCCGAATACCCAGTTGCCAGGGTGCCTGCGGTGCGTGATGCACAGACAGGCCTTGCCAGGCCGGTTGTAGCAGCACCAGGCGCCCGCCGCGGGGCAGGCCGACCTCCAGCCGGGTGGCGCGGAAATCACCCCACAGCGCGCCTCGCGGCTCCACCACCTGCAGCCCGGGCACCCAGGCCAGCAGACGCGCTGTGGCCCACTCGGTGCGCAACAACGCAGGTGAGGCCAGCAACAGCACGGTCAGCCACAGGCACACGACCAGCACCACAGCCAGCACGCGCAGGCCCCAACGGGGCTTGCTGACCAGCGGCTGGGGCGCGGCGCCAGCGGGGGCCAGCTCGGGGGCGTCCGGGTTCATGGGCAGCGTCACAAGGCAATGCCCACACTGAAATGCAGCCGGTACTGCCCCGTGCGCGCCGCACGGGCCACATCCAGCCTCAAGGGCCCGACCGGGCTGCGCCAGCGCACACCCGCCCCATAACCCCAGGCGGGGTCCCACTGCTTCCAGTTCAGGGCTGCATCGCCCACATCGACAAAAAGCGCGCCCCACAAGGCCGGAAAGCGATCCAGCAGCGGGTGCGAAGCCTCCACACTGGCGGTGGACAGCACGCGTCCGCCGAGTGTCACGCCATCGACCACCTCGCCCAGGCTGCGGTGGCCGTAGCCCCGCACCGACTCGTCGCCCCCGGCGCGAAACAGCAGCGCATCGGGCACATCGACCTGCTCACGGGCCAGCACCTGGCCGAGTTCCTGGCGAACACTGAGGTACCAGCGCGATGGCAAAGGCTTGTACCAGTTCAACCGCGCATGGGCTCGCGCAAACAGGCCACTGCTGTCGATCGTGGCAAAGGAATGCCCCACCCCCAGCGAGCCGTTGAAGGTCAGGCCTCGGGTGGGCAGCACCACGCTGTCCACGTCTTTCCACAGCCACTGCCGCATGCCGGTCAGCGCAGAGGCATCCGACAGCAGGTCGCCCTGACCACCGGTCACGCGGGAGCGCTGGTACTCCAGGAAAGCCAGCTTCTCCATGCGGTCGCCATCGTCCGACTCACCAAAGCGCAAACGACCGTTGTAGGTGACGACTTCGTCATCGTCGACCTCGCGGGAGAACGCCACCGCGCCCAGCCAGCGGCGTCCCCCTGGACGGGGATGGGCGGTCAGGTCAGACTGCACCAGCGACTCGTCACGGCCCAACTGCAGCTTGCTGCGGGCCTGCACGGGCTGCCCCCACAACAGCCGATGCAGGTGCTCGATGGATCCGCGCGGGCCCGTGTCGCTGCTCACGCCAATGCCCAATGTGGCTTGCTGAAGTTTCGACTCCTTGACCTGCACACGCACAGGAGCGGCGGCCGCCACGACCGGGTCTTCTTCGAGAGACACCAGGACCGAGTCGAACAGGTTCAACTTCTGCAAGCGCTCCTGGAAATCCAGCAGCTTGCGTTCGCGGTAGGGCTCACCCTGCTGGAAAAACGCCGAGTTGCGCACGGCCGACAGTGGCTGTCGTGCCAGGCCCTCCACCTCGATGGGCCCGAAGTGAAACAAGGGCCCGCTGTCGGCCACCAGGAAGAGCTTGGCCGTGTTGGCCTGGGCATCGACTGTGGCGCTGGTACCCGACCAGGTGGCCGCCGCATAGCCTTCGGCACGCAAGATGGCCAATGTCGCCACCTTCGCCTGCGACCACAGCGCCTGCCGAAAGGTGTTGCCCTCGGCCAGCAGGAATTCACGGCTGAGGCGGTCGGACAGTGCCAATGCCGCGGTGTCATCGCGCCCCAGGCCGTTGTCCAGTTCACCTTCGAACACCAGTTGCAGCCGGCTCACTGTGGCACGAGGCCCCGGGTCGACCAGCATCGTGATGCGAATGGGCTGCCCTGGCACCTCTTCGGCCATGGCCACGCGGACATCGGCATTGAAATGACCCTCGGCCTCCAGCAGCGCACGGGCCTGGTCCGGAGCCGCCGCCACCAGGCGCCGCAATTCGCTGCGGCTGATGGTGCCTTCGGTGGGGGCATCGCCGGGCTCACCCGATGCCCGCATGCCCGCGGCCTGCTGCACCTGGGCCTGGAAACGCCCCAGGTCCAGGTACTGGCGCAACAAGGCATCCAAGGGCTCGGGGGCCTGCACATCCAGCACCCAGGTGGGCGGTGGCCGACGGGCAGGCGCCGCCTGGCTTTGAGGCCCCACAGAAGTCGTCTGAGGGGTCGCGACGGGCGACAACACGGGCGCGCTCACCGGTGCAGGCACCTCGACAGGCGTGTCAGACGGGCGATCCTGCGCGGCTGTCGGGAACGCCCCTGCCAGCGCGCATGCCGCGATCAGGCCTGTGCGGGCGCAAGGTCCCAGCCCCCCAACGCGCATCACTTGCTCAACAGCCTCATGGCGGCTTCAAGGCCCTGCAGGCTCATGGGGTACATGCGCCCACCGATCAGCTGCTGCATGATGCCCACGCTCTGGCGGTACTGCCACACACCGGGCGGTTCAGGGTTGATCCACGCGTGATGCGGAAAAGCGTGCGTGAGCCGCTGGACCCATTCGGCGCCCGGTTCCTCGTTCATGTACTCGACGCTGCCGCCGGGCTGCAGGATCTCGTAGGGGCTCATGGTGGCATCGCCCACGAAGATCAGCTTGTAGTCCTTGTTGTATTTGCGGATGATGTCCCAGGTGGGCACCTTCTCGGTGAAGCGCCGATGGTTGTTCTTCCACATGAAGTCATAGACGCAGTTGTGGAAGTAATAGAACTCCAGGTGCTTGAACTCCGACTTGGCGGCCGAGAACAGCTCCTCGACCCGGTGGATGTGGTCGTCCATCGAGCCCCCCACATCCATCAGCAACAGCACCTTCACGTTGTTGTGGCGCTCAGGCACCATCTTGATGTCCAGCATGCCGCCCGCCGCAGCGGTGGAATGGATGGTGTCGTCCAGGTCCAGCTCTTGAGCCGCGCCCTGGCGTGCAAACTTGCGCAAACGACGCAGCGCCACCTTGATGTTGCGCGTGTTCAACTCGATGCTGTCGTCGTAGTCCTTGAACTCGCGCTTGTCCCACACCTTCACAGCCCGGCGGTGGCGGCTTTTGTCCTGCCCGATGCGGATGCCTTCGGGGTTGTAGCCATGCGCACCAAACGGCGAGGTGCCGCCCGTGCCGATCCACTTGTTGCCGCCTTCGTGCCGCTCTTTCTGCTCTTCCAGCAGTTCCTTGATGCGGTCCATGAGCTTGTCCCAGCCCATGGCCTCGATCGCCGCACGCTCGGCCGGGGTCAGTTCTTTCTCGAATTTCTTGCGCAGCCACTCCAAGGGTAATTCCCGAGTCAAGTCCATGGCTGCGACTTTTCCCCCGAAATAGGTGCCAAAGGCGCGGTCAAATTTATCGAAATTGGCTTCGTTCTTGACCAGGCTCATCCGGGCAAGGTGATAAAACTCGTCCAGCGAGGGGCCGATCAGCCCCGCCTTGATCGCCTCCAGCAGGCCCAGGTACTCCGGGATCGTGACCGGCAACCGGTGTCGGCGAAGGGTGAAGAAGAAATCGATCAGCATATGCAGTCTTGGCTAGCAGTCCCTATTGTGTCGCGAGCTGACGCCATTCGGCGCCCGTCGCGGCTTGGCTGCGCGCGACACAGGCTGCAATCGTCGCACGTGAGCAGTCTGCCCGTGCGCCACAGGGGCAAGTCATGAGCGTCCAATGGGTGCTCCTGGCGGCCGTGCTGATGGTGCACGGCCTGATCACGGCCATGTGGTGGGCTGCTGGCTCGCGCCTGGGTCTGGCACGGCGCCCTGCCAGCCACTGGGCGGTGGCTGCCGCCGCCAACGGCCTGGCGCTGAGCCTGCTGCCCTTGAGCCAGGTGCTGCCACTGTCATCGGCTGTGGTGTGGGCCCAGGTGTGTGTGGTGCTGGGCATCGTGTGCACCCGGCGGGGGCTGCAGGCTTTCCTGCGCCTGCGCCACACCGACGGCTCGCACCTGCTGATGGTGGGTGGCCTGGCCTGCGTGAACCTGCTGCTGTGCGGCCCGCTGGGCTGGCAGAGCGCCGGCGAAGCCTTGAGCTCGGCCCTGGTGGCGCTGGTGCTGTGGCGCACCGCCTGGGAAAACCACCAGCCACTGGCCTTCGAGTTCAACGATGCGCTGTCCAGGCTGCACTCCAGCGTGCTGGGTGCTGCAGGCGCCGTGTTCATGGCCGGGGCGCTTGTACAAGCGGTGCCGCCCCTTCAGCAGGGCTGGCAATCGCTGCACCCCGAACAACGCACCTTCCTGCTGGTGTTCGCCCATCTGGTGCTGTCGATCGCCACCTCGTTCCTGCTGGGTTACATGGTGGTGATGCGCCTGGTCAACAAGCTGGAACACCTGTCGCACCACGATTCGCTGACCGGCCTGCTGAACCGACGCGCCATCGAGTACCTGCTCGACCGCGAAATTCAACGACTGCAACGCTTCGGCGAAGGCTTTTCGGTGCTGATTGTCGACATCGACCACTTCAAGCGCATCAACGACCGGCTGGGACATGCCGCCGGCGATGTGGTGCTGTGCGCCGTGGCCAAGGCCCTGCAGGTGCAAGCCCGCGAGGTGGACCGGGTGGCGCGGTTCGGTGGCGAAGAGTTCTGCGTGATCCTGCCGCACACCCTGCACGAAGGGGCACTGCAAGCCGCCGAGCGCCTGCGCGACGCCATCCGGGCCCTGAGCATCGAATGGCAGGATGAGGTGATCTCGGTGACGGTGAGCACGGGCGTGGCCACGGCCCACACCGCCGACGATGCCCTGGACGACCTGCTCCAGCGTGCTGACGAGGCCCTTTACCGTGCCAAAGAAGAAGGCCGCAACCGCGTGGTCGCGGCGCGGCCTCGTCTGGTGGCCTGAACGGCGGCAGGTCAGCGGTTGTGACGCGCCATCATCACCAGCTTCTCAAACAGTGACAGGTCCTGCTCGTTCTTGAGCAGCGCCCCCACCAGCGGCGGCACCGACACCTTGTCGTCCTTGCTCTGCAGCACTTCGGCCGGAATGTCTTCGGCCACCAGCAGCTTGAGCCAGTCGATCAGCTCGCTGGTGGAAGGCTTCTTTTTGAGCCCTGGCAGGTTGCGCACCTCGTAGAACTGCTTGAGGGCCGCCGCCAGCAATTCGCGCTTGATGCCCGGGAAGTGCACTTCCACGATCTGCTGCATGGTTTCGGCATCGGGGAAGCGGATGTAGTGGAAGAAGCAGCGACGCAGGAAAGCGTCGGGCAGGTCCTTCTCGTTGTTCGACGTGATGATCACGAGCGGGCGGTGCTTGGCACGCACCATCTCCCGGGTTTCGTACACGTAGAACTCCATGCGGTCGATCTCGCGCAGCAGGTCGTTCGGGAACTCGATGTCGGCCTTGTCGATTTCGTCGATCAGGAGAGCCACTGGCTGGTCGGCATCGAAGGCCTGCCACAGCACACCCTTGACGATGTAGTTGTGGATGTCCTTGACGCGTTCATCACCCAGTTGGCTGTCGCGCAGGCGGCTGACGGCGTCGTACTCGTACAAACCCTGCTGTGCCTTGGTGGTCGACTTGATGTGCCATTGCAACAGGGGCATGCCCAGGGCTTCGGCGACCTGCTCAGCCAGCATGGTCTTGCCGGTGCCCGGTTCGCCCTTCACCAGCAGGGGACGCTGCAGTTTGTGCGCAGCATTGACGGCCAGTTTCAGGTCGTCGGTGGCCACATATTGGTCGGTACCTTGGAATTTCATGACGCAACTCAATCCGGAAGAATCTCCTTTCGCAGTATAGGGCGCTCCCCTAGAATGGGTTCAGCCTTGTGTTTGAAGTCCCCCTGCTTTGGAAAGAGCGTAGAAGATGAAAACACTGCGTCCCCAGAAGTCGATTGCCGGACACACCCTGTCGAACACCGCCATCAAGGCCTTGCTGGGGGCTGCGGCCTTTGGTGCGGGCCTGGCGCTGACCCTGCTGGCAGCATCCCCCGCAAAAGCTGCCACGGGCAACCCGGAAGCGGCCAAGGCCAAGGTGGCCATGTGCATCGGGTGCCACGGCATACCCGGCTACCAGGCCAGCTTCCCTGAAGTGCACAAAGTGCCCATGATCGCAGGCCAGAGCGCCGCCTACCTGGCTGCTGCGCTGACGGCCTACCAGAAAGGCGATCGCAAGCACCCGACCATGAAGGGCATTGCGGCCAGCCTGAGCGAGCAGGACATCCTGGACCTGTCCGCCTACTACGAGACGCTGGGCAAGGACCTGCCAGCCAAGGCCGGAAAAGGCGGTGCACCATCGGCCGCTGTGACCGCCCTGCTGCAACGGGGCAATTGCCTGTCGTGCCATGGCGAAAACCTGAACAAGCCCATCGACCCGAGCTACCCCAAGCTGGCCGGTCAGCACGGCGACTACCTGTATGTGGCCCTGAAGGCCTACCAGACCCAGGGCAGTGCCAGCATGGGCCGCAACAACGCCATCATGGCCGGTCAGGTCAAGGGCTACACCCACGCCGAACTCAAGCAGCTCGCTCAGTACATCGAGTCACTGGGCGGCGACCTGAAAACGGTGCCCCAGTCACGCTTCAAGTGACCCGCCCGGCGGGTGGCATGGCCGCCCTGCCCTGTGCACAAGGCCCAAGAAAAAACCGCGCCCTCGAGGCGCGGTTTTTGTTGGAGCCGCTCAGATCAGTTGTTGCCGATCAGCAGCTTGCCTTGCTCGATCAGCTTGTCGATGATCTGCTTTTCGGTCGCGCCTGAACCCAGGCCGATGGCATTGACATCACGCAGGTTCACGCCCTCCAGCACGATCTGCTGGGTGTCGTTGGTGCTGCTGTAGGTGCCGCCCGTGAAGCTGCCCGACGGGCTGATGCGAATGACGGTCTGTGTGGCCGAGGTCTGGATGTCGAGGAAGTTCTCGATGTTCGCAGAGGTTTCGCCTTGCAGCAGGTCACGCAGATCGAGCACATCACCACCAGAGGCAGCAGGCGCGGTGTTGAAGTCCTTGATGGTGTCGACAGCACGGTTGGCAGACGAGGTGCCCGGGTCTGACAGGTTCCAGGCAAACACGTCAGAACCCAGCCCGCCGGTCATCACGTCACTGCCAGCGCCACCGACCACGGTGTCGTTGCCTGCACCGGCATCGATCGTGTCGTTGCCCGCGTTGCCGAACACCACGTCGTTGCCCGCACCAGAGTTGACCACGTCGTTGCCTTCGCGGGCCATGATGCGGTCACCAGCGGCCGTGCCCGTGATGGTCTCAGCCGAGGCCGTGCCCACACGCACCTGCGAAGCTTCCAGCGCGAAGTTGAAAGCGGTCGAGGTGGTGTCGCCGTCCTTGTCCGACAGCACCAGTCGCACCGAATCGGTCTGCCCCGCGGTGACCGCAGCCGGCGGCACGTAGGTGTAATCCGAGGTCTGCAGGTTCAGGGTCAGCGTGCCACCCAGGTCGGTCGTCAGGGTGACCACCGGGTTGGCCGCGTCGAAGTTGCGCGCACCGGCGGTGGACGTCACCGAGTCGATCCGTGCAAAGCCGTCTGCGCCCATGCCGGTCAGGCCCAGGTTGCCAACGATGTTGCCCGAGAAGGCCTGACCCACCGTGTTGGACAGGGTAGCGCCCAGCTGGGACACATCGGTCACCAGGAAGCCGTTGGCGTTGGAGCTGGCCTGGCCGTCGTAGGCCACCGGGTTGAGGTAGGTGGTATTGGTCAGGTCAGAGCCCACCCCCACTGCAAACACCTTCATCTGATTGTTGTTCAGGAAGGTGATCCAGTTGGCTTCTTCGGTGGTGTCGATGCCATCGCCCAGCAGGGTGTTGGTGTTCGCGCCATCGTTGTTGCCACCGTTGTTCGTACTGACCGGGTTGGTGCTCGACAGGGTCGGGTTGCCGTCCGAGATGAAGTAAGTGACGTTTTGCGCGTTGCTCAGCTTGCCAGCGGTGGTGTTGAACGCCGCTTGCGTGGCCGACAAGGCAAAGTCGTAATTGGTGCCGCCGGTGGCATCGATGGTCTGGGTGTTGAGCAGGGCCTTGGCTTGGTCAACGGTCAGCCAGCTGTCACCCAGCGTGCCGGTCGTGTTGTTGAAAGTGACCAGGCGCACGGCCACGTTGCCCACGCTGTCGTAACGGTCCAGCAGCTCGCGGATGCCTTGCAGGGCCTGCTCCAGACGGGTCTGGGTCTGGCCTGCGGGAACCTGGTCCATGCTGCCCGAGATGTCCAGCGTGATCAGCAGGTTGGTGTTGATGGTGGTCACACCGGCAGTGACCGGCGCGATGCTGGCCGACGGGGCATCGTCTTCCACCTTCACGGTGAACGTGCCACCGCCCACACGGTTGCTGCTGTCGAGCACACGGGCACCAAAGCCCAGGTTCAGCACGTCTTCACCCGAGCCGGCATGCTTGAGCGGTGCCGACAAGGAGAAGGTGTACGCGCCGCCGCGGCTCATGGTCAATGTGGCCACGGTGGCGCCATCGGCGCTGCCGGCCTTGCCGATCAGGCCGCCATTGCCATCGCTCAGCCACACCACGGTCTGGCCCGATGCCGTCACCACCGCAGTCGTCGGGGCCACGGCCACCACCGAGCTGACGGTGGCGCCACCGGTGGTGGCAAAGCCCAGCTGACCAGACGCCGTGACCGCATTGGTCGTGTCGGTGGCACCTGTTGCCGCCGCGGTGTCGGTGATGCCGCCACTGAGGCCTTCTTCGGACACCGAGATGGCGGTCGAGGTGATGGTCGGGGCCCCGGGGACCGGGGCATTGCGATCCACATTGAGCACCAGGGCGCTGCTGGCCACGTCACCGTCGTTGTCCACCAGGGTGTAGGTGAAGGTTTCGGTGGTGTTGGCGCTGAGCTTGTCTGGCGCGGTGTAGGTGTAGGCACCCGTGGCCATGTTCAGCTTGAGCACACCGCCCAGCGTGGTCGTGACCGTGATTTCAGGGGCCGAAGCGTTGAAGGTGTAGGTCTGGCCATCGATGACGATCGACTGGATGCGACCACCATCGGCGCCCAGCGGCGTGCCCACGGCACCATTGGCGATCAGCTCGCCGGAGGACACCGCCCGCACGGTGTTGGACAGCACGGCGTCCAGTTGCGACAGGTCGGTCACCACGTTGCCGTTGGTGTCGAGCGCGAAACGACCGTCGTAAGCCACCGGGTTCAGGAAGCTCTGGTTGACGCCCGACCCCAAGCCGATGGCGTAGGAGTTGACACCGTTCTGCGACAGGAACGCCTTCCAGGCGGCCTCTTCCGTGGCGTCGATGCCATCGCCCAGGCCCACGTCGGTGGTGGAGCCACTGTTGGTGTTGGTGTTCGGGTTCGTGCTCGACAGCGTGGGGTTGCCGTCAGAGAAGAAGTACGACACGTTCTGAGCGCCACTGATCTTGCCCGCCGTGGTGGCGAACGCGGCCTGTGCGGTGCTCAGGGCGAAGTCGTAGTTGGTGCCGCCCGTGGCGGTGATGTTGGCCAGCAGGGCCTTGGCGTCGGCGATGGTCAGCCACTGCTCGCCGCCCAAGGTCTGAGAGGTGCTCGAGAAGGTGACCAGGCGAACCGCCACGGTACCCAGTGCGTCGTACTTTTCCAGCAGGTTGTTGATCGACTGGACCGCAGCCTGCAAGCGCGTCAGCGCCACGCCATTGACGGTGATGCCGCTGTCATCGTTCATGGAGCCCGACACGTCCAGCGTGATCAACACGTTGGTGTCGAGCACCGAGACCGAATCCACCACATTGGCCGGGGCCGTCGGGGCATCGTCCTCCACACGCACGGTCAGCGTGCTGCGGGTCGTGGTCTGACCGTCGCTGACCGACACGCCGAAGGCGATGTCCAGCACGTCTTCGCCAGCACCGGTGTGCTTCAGCGGTTGCAGCAGTTCAACCGTGTAGCTGCCCGCATTGTTGATGGTGGCGGTGAGCACCGTGGCGCCCGAGGCTGAACCGGCCTTGCCGATGAGGCCTCCATTGCCATCGCTGACCCACACGACGTTCTGGCCGGTGGCCGTCTGCACTGCAGCGGTGGGCGCCGTCAGGCTCACCGTGAAGGTCGAAGAGTCGACGTCGCTGATGTTGATCGAACCGCTGACCTTGGTCAGGTTGGTGGTGTCAGGCGCACCATTGGTGTCCTGCAAGCCACCGGCCAGACCTTCTTCGGAGACATTGACCGTCAGGGGTGCCACGCTCGGCGCGTCGTTGACCGGCGTGACGTTCAGGTTCACCACCGTGGTGGTGACGCCGCCCTTGCCGTCGCTGATCGTGACCGTGAAGCTGTCCGGTCCGTTGTAGTTCGGCGCCGGGGTGTAGGTCCAGGTGCCGTCGCCATTGACCACCACCGTGCCGTTCTTGGGCTGCTGGGCCGGGTTGGTGCTCAGACCATAGGTCAGCAGGTCGCCATCGACGTCGCTGCCCACCACCTTGCCCGATACCGGGGTGTCTTCCGGCGTGGCCTTGTTGTAGCGGTTGGTGACCGGGTCGTACGGGTTGGTCGGATCATTTTGCGGCGGACGCGGGGTCGGGTCGTCATTGACCGACGTGACGTTGACCGTCACCACATTGGGCACCGTGTCGAAGCTGCCTGCACTGTCCTGCACGCTGAAGCCAAAGGTGGCGTAAGCGTTGCCGTTGGCGTTGGCGGCCGGGGTGAACACCAGCTTGCCTGCTTCGATGTCGGCCAGGCTCACCACCTGGCCGGCCGCCACGGGTGCACCGTTCAGGCTCAGGCTGCCCGCCAGGGGCAGCGAATCGATGCGCACGGCCTTCAGGGTCTGCCCTGCATCGGCGTCGTTGAAGGCAAAGTCGGCCTTGCTCAGCGTCAGCGGGGTGTCTTCCAGCGTGGTCTTGGTCACGTTGGCGCTGTCCGGCGGGGTGTTGGCACCCACCACCACCAGCACGGTGCTGGTGGCTTCCAGGCCATCCTTGTCACGCACGGTGTACGTGATCGTCACCGGGCCGGTCACGTCGGTGGCCGGGGTGAAGTTCAACGTGCCATCGGGGTTCAGCGTGACCGTGCCCTTGGCCGGGTCGACCTGCGGGTTCACCACGGTCAGCTCGCTGGCCGGGTTGTCCACGTCGGTGTCGTTGCCCTTGACGTTGATGTTGCTCAGCACCGTGTTGATCGGGGTGCTGGCGTTGTCCGGGTTGGCCACCGGCGCATCATTGACCGGCGTGACGTTCAGGTTCACCACCGTGGTGGTGACGCCGCCCTTGCCATCATCGATCGTGACAGTGAAGCTGTCCGGGCCGTTGTAGTTCGGCGCCGGGGTGTACGTCCAGGTGCCATCACCATTGACCACCACCGTGCCGTGCTTGGGCTGCTGGGCCGGGTTGGTGCTCAGACCATAGGTCAGCGGGTCGCCATCGACGTCGCTGCCCACCACCTTGCCCGATACCGGGGTGTCTTCCGGCGTGGCCTTGTTGTAGCGGTTGGTGACCGGGTCGTACGGGTTGGTCGGATCATTTTGCGGCGGACGCGGGGTCGGGTCGTCATTGACCGACGTGACGTTGACCGTCACCACGTTGGGCACGGTGTCGAAGCTGCCAGCGCTGTCCTGCACGCTGAAGCCAAAGGTGGCGTAAGCGTTGCCGTTGGCGTTGGCGTTGGCGGCCGGGGTGAACACCAGCTTGCCTGCTTCGATGTCGGCCAGGCTCACCACCTGGCCGGCCGCCACGGGTGCACCGTTCAGGCTCAGGCTGCCCGCCAGGGGCAGCGAATCGATGCGCACGGCCTTCAGACTCTGGCCCGCATCGGCGTCGCTGAAGGCAAAGTCGGCCTTGTTCAGCGTCAGCGGGGTGTCTTCCAGCGTGGTCTTGGTCACGTTGGCGCTGTCAGGCGGCGTGTTGGCGCCCACCACCACCAGCACGGTGCTGGTGGCTTCCAGGCCGTCCTTGTCGCGCACGGTGTACGTGATCGTTACAGGGCCGGTCACGTCGGTGGCCGGGGTGAAGTTCAGCGTGCCATCGGGGTTCAGCGTGACCGTGCCCTTGGCCGGGTCGACCTTCGGGTTCACCACGGTCAGCTCGCTGGCCGGGTTGTCCACGTCGGTGTCGTTGCCCTTGACGTTGATGTTGCTCAGCACCGTGTTGATCGGGGTGCTGGCACTGTCGGGGTTTGCCACCGGCGCGTCGTTGACCGGCGTGACGTTCAGGTTCACCACCGTGGTGGTGACGCCGCCCTTGCCGTCGCTGATCGTGACCGTGAAGCTGTCCGGGCCGTTGTAGTTCGGCGCCGGGGTGTAGGTCCAGGTGCCATCACCATTGACCACCACCGTGCCGTTCTTGGGCTGCTGGGCCGGGTTGGTGCTCAGACCATAGGTCAGCGGGTCGCCATCGACGTCGCTGCCCACCACCTTGCCCGACACCGGAGTGTCTTCCGGCGTGGCCTTGTTGTAGCTGTTGGTGACCGGGTCGTACGGGTTGGTCGGGTCGGTCGGATCCGGCTGTGGCACGGGCAGGTCATTCTTCGGCGCAATGGTCACCGTGATGCTGGCCTGCTGCGGCACCGAGCCCGGCTGACCGTCGCTCACCGTGTACGGCACGTCGAAGCTGCCGTTGAAGTTCGGCTCAGGCTTGAACTCCAGCGAGCCATCGGGCTTCATGCTCACCGTGCCCTTGCCGGCAATCACCACCGGCTGCGACACGCTGATCGGCTGGCCGTTGACCGTCAGGATGGTCAGCGGGTTGTTCTCCGGGTCGGTGTCGTTGGCACGCGGGTCGAAGCTGAACGGCGTGTCTTCATCGCCGCCGACCACGTCGTTGCGCGCC
>NZ_SIXI01000064.1 GCF_004310865.1 Aquabacterium lacunae | reverse complement strand
GACCTGAAAACACAAAAGCCCGTGAACTTGCGTTCACGGGCTTGGTGTTCTGGTGCGGCTGGCAGGATTCGAACCCACGACCCCTTGGTTCGTAGCCAAGTACTCTATCCAACTGAGCTACAGCCGCATGTGTCAGGTTTTCTCGATCAGCCTTCAATCTGACATTTGAAGGTGGCGCGGCTGGCAGGATTCGAACCCACGACCCCTTGGTTCGTAGCCAAGTACTCTATCCAACTGAGCTACAGCCGCGCTGAGAGGTGAAACTATAGCATGTTTTTGGCGCTGTGTGAATTTGGGCGCCGT
>NZ_SIXI01000063.1 GCF_004310865.1 Aquabacterium lacunae | reverse complement strand
GCTGAGGTACTGACCAGCGAGCTTGAACTGGATGTTCAAAGGCATGTGCCAACCTGAGTGTTTGTTGTGACGCTAGAAGCGATGCGTCAACTGTAACCGGCGATAGCCAAGACGCCAAGACGCCAAGACGCCAAGACGCCAAGACGCCAAGCAGCGACGGCGCCAGCCGTGGCTGCTGGATGCCAGCGCGGTGGCTTGCCACGGCGCAAAACCCGACGCTGGCCGCCGAAGGACGGACAGCCTAGCGAGGCGATGGCGAATGGCACTTTGGCGCTGTTGGAGCGAGCGCTGGCTGCCGCAGGAC
>NZ_SIXI01000062.1 GCF_004310865.1 Aquabacterium lacunae | reverse complement strand
ACACGGTGGACCTGCTGGTCAACGGCCAGAAGGTGGCCACGCTGACGGTGGTGTCGGAAGACGGCCGTGTGACGATCGACCCGGTGGCCAACTACGTGGGCCCGCTGAACTTCACGTACACCGTCAGTGACGGCACCACCACCGATGTGGCGAACGTGAACGTGACGGTCGACAGCGTGAACGATGCGCCGGTGGCGCGCAACGACGTGGTCGGCGGCGATGAAGACACGCCGTTCAGCTTCGACCCGCGTGCCAACGACACCGACCCGGAGAACAACCCGCTGACCATCCTGACGGTCAACGGCCAGCCGATCAGCGTG
>NZ_SIXI01000061.1 GCF_004310865.1 Aquabacterium lacunae | reverse complement strand
GCCACTCGATGAGTGGCTTGGATGTTCGCAGCAAGTGCTGCGAATTGCTTTGGTTGCGGGGGCTGGATTTGAACCAACGACCTTCGGGTTATGAGCCCGACGAGCTACCAGACTGCTCCACCCCGCGCCAGAGGTGTGTGGCGATGCCGGAAAACCGGCTTCACCGAATGAACGCGCGCACAGGCCACGATCACTGGATTTGGTTGCGGGGGCTGGATTTGAACCAACGACCTTCGGGTTATGAGCCCGACGAGCTACCAGACTGCTCCACCCCGCGATGGAAGACTTAGATTATGGCACGAAAATGACTGCCGGGGCAAGTATT
>NZ_SIXI01000060.1 GCF_004310865.1 Aquabacterium lacunae | reverse complement strand
GCTACATCCAGTTCTACAACCAGCACCGATTGCACTCCAGCATCGGATACATGCCACCGGCCGCCTTTGAACTCAGGCACCTAACGCATGCCGCTGTCCACTAAAGACGGGCAAGCACCCGCCAACAAGGCCCATGGCTTCGCCATTTTCATGGGCCTTGTTGGTGCCCTGCAGTCGCTGCGCTCCTTCCGGCGCCGCTTACCTTGGGCGTTAGGCCACTGTTTGGCTGGTCTCTGGAAGCATTATTCGGGCGTGTTTTGCAGCATCGCGCGTCCTGCTCCGCTCATCATGCGGGAATGGTTTGGCTGGCTTCGGTTGCTTCCTGGCTAATCA
>NZ_SIXI01000005.1 GCF_004310865.1 Aquabacterium lacunae | reverse complement strand
GTGATCAGAACGCTCAAAGACCAGTGCGTGCACCGCCACCGGTTCGAAACCCTGCAGCACGCCAGCCGCGTGATCGCAGACTGGATCGGCTTTTACAACCACCGGCGCCCTCACCAGGCGCTGGGCATGAAGACCCCCGCTGAGGCTTATGCTTTGGCAGCCTGACCTGTGCAGAAACCGCTGGGTCAATACACGAGGACAAGGGCAAGAAGCCGACCTCATCGAAGCGCAAGACGTAAAACAACAGGGGCCGCTTCGCGGCCCCTGTTACTTCCATGCAGTCACGTTTATCAACGCTTGGTTAAATGCCAAGAAACCCAACAAACGCTTGCTCCAACAAACAGAACGAATCCTATGAAGCACAGCCTCTTTCCATAGGGATCATACTTTTCGGAATCCAGCCACCACCAAAAGGCCCAACTGAACCCACTTTTTCGTCGGGACTCTTCATCAATGATGTGGTCCCTGGCAATAAAACCCAGAACTGCATAGGCAATCCCCAGCAGAGTCCCCACGACAAAAAAAGTCATCAATTGAACAGCCCTCCCATGTCCACCGAGGGCACAAATGGAACGCCAATATGGGGGCCAATCTTTATACAAAACCTTCCATCATTCTTTATGGAGGGGCCGATGAACAGCCCGCCAGCACGCTCCGGAAGAGGAAGGCCAGGCGGCTGGAAAGGATTGGCTTTATCGCACTTTTCCGGCGGTGGATCACATATCTCGATACCCCCGCCAAGCGTCAATTCGGCACTCAATTGAGCACTTACATCATTAGGTCCGCTGGATACACACCCCAAGCCCACACAACCGAAGAAAGACCAACTGGGCGGCCTTCGATGGGCCGCGCCATTGCCTCGTCTCAGCCCATTTGCATCGACATAGCTCAGTGGGTTGCCGCCTACATATGCGTACGTGTTCAGCCCGCCCTCCAACCCGATGGGATCGGATTGCAGATACCGCCCCGTAGCAGGGTTGTACTGCCGATAGTGGTTGAAGTAGGTGCCCGTCTCGCGGTCAAAGTACTGCCCAGGCATCCTCAAATTCATCACGAACCGCACCTGCCCACGCGGCGCGTCAATCGGCATGGTCGAGCCAAAGGCATCATTGGCCAGCGGGCTCCAGTTCCAGCGAGACACCTTGGCCGCATCGGTCACCAGCCTCGGCGTGTTCAAGTGGTCGGCGTGCACGTAGTACACCGTCGGAGCATTGAAGCTGTCGATGGGTTGCTCGGGGTTGGCACCAGCCACAATTGCCACCGGAATGTCGTCCAGCCAGATGTACTCTCGTTTGACCTTGCGCGTGACGGCGTCAACCTCAGCCAGCAGGTGCCCCGCTTCGTCATGGTAATAGTAGGTGTCTGTGCCGCCCACTTCAGGTGCCGGGGTCACGGTCACCCCTTGTGCATTGGTGAAGCTGCTGCCGGTTTTGCGAATGCGGTTGCCAAAGTGGTTGTATTGGTAGGTGTACAAACCACCAGGCCCTTGGGTTTGCGCCATTCTGGGAAATGGCAAGGTGGTGCGCTGGTCATAGATGAAGCGCACAGCGCCCACTGGCGCCCCGGGGTCTTGGGTGATGTTGCCGTGCGGGTCATGCACCACGGCTTGCGCTGAGGTTTGCCCGGGCAACTGCACGGTTTGGATGCGGTTGCTGTCGGGCGCCACGGTGTATGAGGTCTGGGCATTGATCGCCTGCCGGGTCAGGCGATTGCCATTGGCGTCGTAGCTGTATGCAAACAAGGGCATGCCATCGAGCGCATGTCCGACCAGGCGATTTTGGTCGTCATGGTCAAAAACAGCTGTCGACCAGGTGCCTGTGTAGCGGTCAATCGCTTGAATTCTCCCGGCCTCGTCATAACTGAGCGAATGCAAACCGTACAGTGACTGCGCTGTCTGACCACGCCCTAGCGTGTATGTCACGATGCGACCAGCGTCGTCGTAGTCACGCACGTAGCGCTGACCTGAGTTGGCGCCAAACACCCAGCCCGTGACCGCGTGGGTGGCGGTTTCGACGCCCAAGGTTCGGTACGTGATGCTGCTCAGCACGGGCACAGTACTGCTGGCGCCAGGGTTGAGCAACGAGACGCCGCTGACACGGCCAAAGCTGTCGCGCGCAAGAACCACCCGGCGACCAGAGGGATAAGTGATGGTTTTCAATCGCCCGGCTCGAGCCCCCTCTGTGGCGCCCCCCCAGGTGTACGTGATGGCGTCACCAGCCGTCAATTGGGCTGTGTTGGGCTGCACACAAGTTGAGGGCGCCGTGCTTTGCGTCTGACAACGAGACAGCAAACGCCCCAAGGGGTCGTACCGCATCAACACCTGACTTTGAGCACCCTTGCCAAACACGTACTCAGTGACCCGGGTCAATCGGCCTTTGCCATAGTTCTCGCTGCCGGCAACGGTGCTGAATTCGTCATAACGAAACTGGGTGTAGCCCACCTGGTCGTCTTGCCTGAGCAAGCGGCCAAGTTTGTCATATTGAGCCAATTGGTAGATTGACTCGTCGGTCTTGCCGCGCTCTGCCATCAGACCCAGGTTGTTTTCAACCGTCACCAGCTCACCGGTGTCTGGGCTGCGCTGCGTGAGGTCATTGAACCCGGAATAGGTGTACGTGGTGGTGTTCTGTCGGGGGTCAGACACGCTGACCAATCGCCCCAACCCGTCATAAGCGTATGAGACGCTGCCCTCGGTAGCTTCTGGGGCTGGCGCTGGCAGCGTGACCTTTTTGAGGCGGCTCAATGCGTCGTATTGATTGCGCGTGACCACACCGCGGCCGTCGTGTACGGCCGTGACGTTGCCGACCGGGTCGTACTCCAACACGGTTTGCCCCGCGCGCTGCTCAGGTGTGAGTTGCTGCTGCGCCTGAACAGGCGAGCCCAAACTCAACAGATACACCATGGACGACATGGCACACACGAACCCCTGCGGGCGCTGTTGCTTGTGTTTCATCTGTTGGCCCACCTGTTTCGTATTATTTTGTTTCGTCATTGCGTGCCCGCCTTGACCGTCCACAGCCTGTTGAGGTTGTCGTAGGTTTTGGCCACTTTCACCAACAACTGGCCGCTGCTGTCGCTGACAGCCTCGTCGGTTCGGTTGCCCGCTTTGTCATAGGTGTATGACACGCGATTGCCCAAAGCGTCGGTGATGCTGGTCAGGCGATGGGCGTCGTCGTACGCGTAGCTCAAAGTGACATTGCCTGGCTGAGTGACGCTTTTGAGAAGCCCTGTGGGCCAGTACTCCATGCTGGTGGTATAGCCCAATGTGGTCGATTGCTTGATGCGCCCGCGCTCGTCGTACAGCATTGTGGTCACGATGCCGTTGGGGTCCTTCATCTCAAGGGGCAAGCCACGTGCGTCGTAACGCGTGTACTCGGTGACATGGCCCATGGCGTTGGTTTGCTTCCACACGTCACCCAAAGTGTGGCCGGTCGCTGCATTGGATTGATAGGCCAGCGTGGTGGTGTTGCCCGCCTCATCTGTACTGGTCAGCAGCTTGCCAAACTGGCTGTAGGTGTACGTACGAGTGCGGCTGGCAACGGCCGTGTCCACAGGGGCGGCCAAGCCCAACCATCCATTGGCATCGGTGGTGGCCTGAACCACTTCTTTGCACAACACTGCAATGGGCTGACCGTCAGGCAACACTGCCTCGGCGGGTGCGCAACTGGCTTTTTGACCGCCGCTGAAGGGGTCAGGCTGACCGTTGTAAACCCATGTGCTCAGCCTGAAAGGCTCAGCACGGCGGGTTTCGAGGCGCCACTGAGGGTGCCACTCTGTACTGATCTTGCGTGCTTCGGCAGGCAGGCCTGAAGCGCTTGGGGCTGCCAATGCTTCAATGCACGAATTGCCGTTGACGCCACCTTTCAGGCCTTCGATGCGGGTGGTGGGCCATGTGGCAGCGGCATCGGCATAACCAAAACAGGTGCGAATGCCGTTGAAATCATCGGTCGAGATTTGACGCCCCGACGAACTTTCATGAGCAATCGCACTTGTGCTGGCACCGCACCCTGAACCCTCGGCCTGGCTGCGGGCGCCGATTCGCAATTGCCCCTGGACACTTGCGCCAGGAGCACCCGACCTCACCACAGAAACGCGAAAGTCCGTAGCGTGCCCCGAAGGTTGCGTCACACGTACGCCCTCAGGTGCGGACCACTCTTTGTAACGCCAAACTGTGCGATTGGGATGGTCGATCACCTCCCTTACCGACGCCACTGGAGGTCTTTTGTAATCGATCTCATGTCGCTCAACCCCACCAGCGTGTTCCGTGCTTTTCGCCCACCCCTCTGGCGCATAGGTGAATGTTGCATATCGCCGCCCGTTCTCATCCAACACGCCAGTCAGCGCCCACCATTGAAGAGCGTTAGGGCTGTCATATAAAAAGGTTCGTTTTTGGCCATCCTGCCAAGTGACCGCCACCAGATTCTGCGCAGATCCATACTCAAAGATAATCGATTTACCGTTAGGATCTTTGATTCGTGACAGCACGACATCACCTTCAGCGGTTTTGATGTAGGCCAGACCAACCGACCTCCCTGTCGAGTCCTTCAACAAAATTAGTCTATTTGCGTCTGGCGCATCTTGGCTTGGCGTACTTCCCGAACTGTAAGTCGCCTCGATCCAGTATCCGTCCGCATGCTGAGTGCGCTTCAAACGCCCAGCATTATCATAAAGCCAAAAATTCCTTCCCTGCAGATCTGTAATACGCCAGCCATCCTCTGCTTTAGCAATCAATAGGCGCTCAAAATCCAAAAATGACCACTGCCCATTTGAAAAAGTTGCCGTAGCGAACGTACCATCGCCTTTTGGCCACAATATGGTGCCGCTTTGGGGGGATTGGGCATAAGTGCCACCGAAAATCAGGTCACGATGAACAGAACTCCACCAGAGGGGGCCAGCCTGACCCATGATCGCGGGTGATTCCCCAGGCAATACACCGTATGAGCCTTCTGCAACTGCGGGGGCAACAGCACCTGAAAGCCCCCATGGGGACCGAGCCGTGTCATATGTCAATTTGAAGTCCAAGTACCCCAAGGCCACGCCTAGCGAAACGGGTTGAACCTTTGTACCAGTGAGTGCTCGAATTGGATTTCCTGAGCTATCGCACCGATCAGGGTCAGAATCTGTGTCTTTGACGCCATAACATTGACCAGAGCGAAGATCACCGACCCAGCGTTGCCCCATTGAGCACAGCGACTTGCAAACCGACGACCCACTAGATTGATCTAAACCAAAGCCTATCGGACAAATCCTGTCTTCTCCAGTAACCCTCATCAACAACACATCAGGGGGATCTTTTTTATTGCACTGAATGTCAAAAACGTACCATCCAATGGTGCCCGTTGACGTGACAATATCTCCCAGCGAACCGCCCACTCTTGCGCAATCTTGGCTGAGTTGAGCGGATCGTTGAGACATCACCTCGCCCACCGACTCGCAAGCAGAGTCACCCACTAGGTTGTAAACGCTTTTTGCCTTGACAGAGCACTGCCCGCTCGCGCACGACTGTGATCCAGAAGTAGGCGTACTCCTCCATACAAACTTGTCTTGACAAGCAGCTGATGCCCAGCCGGACGCAAAAAACAGGCTTATTAACAGAAGCATTCTCATTCTGTGTCCTCCATCATTTTTTTTGATCGTACTACATTAAGCCAACGCTCCCAGTCAGCCCGCCCGGCAAGGCCGCCCACACGCCCGCGAACCAGGTGGCACCCAGCCAGTGGTTCATGCGGAAGGCTGCAAAGCATGATTCGCGGTCGCGGCCCCGGATCAGCCACACATGGCCCACGGCCTGCACAGCCGCCATGGTGATGCCGGCCCAGAAAGGCATGGCCAATCCGGCCATGTGCCCCACCTGGCTCCAGCACAGCAGGCTGACCATGTAGAACATGGCCACGCCGAAGACATCGGCCCGCCCCAGGGTGATGGCGCTGGTGCGGATGCCGATCTTCAGGTCGTCGTCGCGGTCGACCATGGCGTATTCGGTGTCGTAGGCCAGCACCCAGGCCACATTGCCCGCCACCAGCCACCAGGCCTCGGGCGGCACGTGGCCGCGCACCGCCGCATAAGCCATCGGGATGCCGAAGCTGAAGGCCAGCCCCAGCACGGCCTGCGGCATGGCCACCACGCGCTTGGCATAGGGGTAGGCCACGGCAATGGCCAGCGCCCCGAAGGACATGCCGATGGTCAGCGCATTGGTGGTCAGCACCAGCGCGAAGGCCAGCAAGGCCAGCACCACGGCCACGACCAGGGCTTCTTTCACGCCCAGGCGCCCCGAGGTGATGGGCCGCTCGGCCGTGCGCTTGACGTGCTTGTCGAACTCGCGGTCGGCGATGTCATTGACCGCGCAACCCGCCGAGCGCATGAGGATGGTGCCGCCTGTGAACACGGCCAGCAGGTGCCAGCCCGGGAAGCCGCCTGCAGCCAGCCACAGGGCCGCCAGCGTGGGCCACAACAACAGCAACCAGCCCTGCGGGCGGTTCCAGCGGATCAGGTCGAGGTAGAGCGAGAAGCGCTCACGCAAAGTCAGTGGTTTCACCCTCTGATTATCGCCAGAGCCGTCACACCGCGTTGGTATGCTGTGTGCTTTCCATCTCCGTCATTCAAGCAGGCCCGCCATGAAAACCATGCTGATCTACGACAAGCTCGTGCCCGTCAACCGCGAACAGCACCGCAGCCTGAAGATCAAGCCCAGCGCGCAGAACCTGTCGTTCGCCCGCGATCTCAACTCCATGCTGCTGGCCACCACCGAGCTGCCGCTGGCCGCGCTGGATTTCCCCTGTGTGTTCGTGGGCGAAGGCGACCAGCGCACGCTGGTGGCCATCGTCGGTCTGCGCGACAAGGAGAACCTGTTCCTGGACGACGCAGGTCGCTGGGAGCAGGGCACCTATGTGCCGGCTTTCGTGCGCCGCTACCCCTTCGTGCTGGCCCAGCCCGATGCGAACTCGCAAGAGCTGACCGTGTGCCTGGACGAGGCCTTTGACGGCTTCAACAGCGAAGAAGGTGAAGCCTTGTTCCAGGCCGATGGCCAGGACAGCGACTACCTCAAGCGCCTGCAGCAGTTCCTGCTGGACTTCCACAACGACATGGGCCGTACCGCCGCCTTCGCGCGCCAGCTGGTCGCCCTGGACCTGCTGGTCGAGCGCAACATCGACTTCCAGCTGGGCGAACAGCGCATGAACCTGCAAGGCATCCAGGTGGTCGATGAGAACAAGCTGCGCGCCCTGCCAGCCGACAAGGTGCAGGAGCTGTTCGCCTCGGGCGCCCTGGGCTTCATCCACGCCCACCTGCTGTCGCTGAACAACGTGAACAAGCTGGGCGCGCGCCTGATGCGCAAGCTGGCAAACTGAGCCTGACGCACCTGCAGCGGCAGTGCTCGCTGCCGCCATGAACAAGGGGCCCTTGCATGCATGCAGGGCCCCTTGTGGTTTCAGCGAGGAACAGGGTGCTGCTCTCAGGGTGTCGCTGGTGCCTCCAGCCCACCACCCAGGGCCTTGTACAAGCCGATGTGGGCTTGCTGGCGGGCCAGTTCGGTGCTGATCAGGCTTTGCTGCGCGGCAAACAGGCTGCGCTGTGCGTCCAGCAGGTCCAGCTGGCTGGCCACGCCGGTGCGGTAGCGCAGGGCCGACAACCTGAAGCGTGCCGCTTCGGCTTCGACCTGAGCCTGCTGAGCCTGCACCTGGTCACCGTAGGTGCTGCGGCTGACCAGGGCGTCAGACACCTCGCGGAAGGCGGTCTGGATGGCCTTGTCGTACTGGGCCACCGCCGCATCGCGCTTGAGCTCGGACACCTGCACGTTGGCGGCACTGCGGCCCATGTCGAAAATGGGGGCCGTGAGGTTGCCCGCAAAACTCCAGGCCGTGCGACCGTCGGTGAACAGGCCTTCCAGCGAATTGCTGGCCACGCCGGCACTGGCCGTGAGTGCGATGCGCGGGAAGCGTGCCGCACGCGCCGCACCGATGTTGGCATTGGCCGCCTTGAGCAGCTGCTCGGCCTGCACGATGTCGGGCCGCTTGAGCAGCACCTCAGACGGCAGCCCGACCGGCAGCGCACTCAGGCTGGGCCAGAGCTTGCGCGCGTCGATGATGGGCGCTGCGGCTTCGGCGTCGCCCTCGGTGCTCAGGCGCAAGGTCGGCACCAGAGGGGCCCACTGTGGCTGCAGCGGTTGGCCCAGCAACAAGGTCATGGCATTGGCATCGAGCTGCACGGCGCGCCTGAATTGCGCCACGGCGATGCGGGCCTGCTCCACGGCCGATTGGGCGGTGCGCAGGTCCAGCTCATTGAGCACGCCCTGATCGAACTTCAGCTGCTGCAGCTTGAGGGTGGCTTCGCGGGTGCGCAGGGTCTGCTCGGCCAGGGCCAGTTGCCACTGGTCGGCCCACCACTGGTAGTAGCCATGGGCCACCGACGCCACCAGGCTGATCTGCACGGTCTTGCGGGCCTCTTCAGTGGCCAGGAACT
The DNA here is from genome assembly GCF_004310865.1 of Aquabacterium lacunae. Taxonomy (GTDB): domain Bacteria; phylum Pseudomonadota; class Gammaproteobacteria; order Burkholderiales; family Burkholderiaceae_C; genus Aquabacterium; species Aquabacterium lacunae. Next base: position 376,445 of record NZ_SIXI01000005.1, on the reverse strand, counting down.
GAGCCGATGCAGCCTCGCTCAGGGCGGCCACGAGGCCGAACAGGTCCAGCTCGAAGGCCGAAATGCTCAAGCCACCGGTGGCCGTGGTGCCCACGGCGTAAGGTGCGGTGCTGCCCGGCTGCCGGGTGCCGTTCAGCGCCGCATTGACTGTGGGCAACTGGTCGGCACGGGCGATCTGCCAGGCCGCACGGGCCTGGTCGATGTTGAGCACGGCCACGCGCAGGTCGCGGTTCTGGGCCAGGGCGGCCTCGATCAAGGCCTGCAGCCGCTCGTCGGCGAAGTACTGGCGCCAGGTCAGGGAAGCCGGTGCAGCCGCCGGTGTGCCAGCGGTCTGCGCAGCGGCTCCGTCGGGCCACTGGGCGGCCACGGGCAGGGTGCGCTCGGGCATCACGGGCACCATGGAGCAACCGGCCATCAGGGCCGAGGCCAGCACGGCCAGGGACACAGAACGCAGGGGCACAGAAGGCAGGCTCACGTGCGGGACGGCCGCAACGGTACGGGGGGTGCAATTCATGCCTTCACCTCTTGAGATGGTTGCGTCTGGGCTTCGAGCTGGGCCGGTGTGGGCTTGTAGGGCACGAACTTGCGCACCACCACGAAGAACACGGGCACGAACAGCACCGCCAGCACGGTGGCCGTGACCATGCCGCTGAGCACGCCCGTGCCGATGGCACGCTGGGCTGCCGAACTGGCGCCCGAGGCGATGTACAGCGGCACCACGCCCAGGATGAAGGCCAGCGAGGTCATGATGATCGGGCGGAACCGCAGGCGGCAGGCTTCCAGCGTCGCTTCGAACAGACCCTTGCCCTGCTCTTGCAGCTCCTTGGCGAACTCGATGATCAGGATGGCGTTCTTGGCCGACAAGCCGATGATGGTGATCAGACCCACCTTGAAGAAGATGTCGTTGTTCATGCCGCGCAGGGTGACGCCAGCCAGCGAACCCAGGATGCCCAGGGGCACCACCAGCAGCACGGCCACCGGGATGACCCAGCTTTCGTACAAGGCCGCCAGGCACAGGAACACCGCCAGCAGCGAGAACACCAGCAAGGCCGTGGCTTGCGAGCCCGACAGCTTTTCTTCGCGCGACAGACCCGTCCATTCGATGCCGATGCCAGGGGGAAGTTGTGCCGCCAGCTTTTCCATCTCGGCCATAGCCTGACCGGTGGAGAAGCCCGCTGCCGCATCGCCCGCAATGCGCATGGCTGGGTAGCCGTTGTAGCGCACCGCCTGCATCTGGCCCGTGATCCAGCGGGTCTTGACAAAGGTGGACAAGGGAATGCTCTGACCGGCGTTGTTGACCACAGTCAGCGCCAGGATGTCTTCCGGACGGGACCGCGCCTGGGCGTCGGCCTGCACCACCACACGCTGCAGACGGCCCTGGTTGGGGAAGTCGTTCACGTAGCTGGAGCCCAGTGCGGTCGACAAGGTGGCACTGATGGTGTCCATGCCCACGCCCAGGGCCTGGGCCTTGTCACGGTCGATGTCGATCTGCAGCTGGGGGGCGTCCTCCAGGCCATCGGGCCGCAAGCCGGTCACCACCTTGCTCTGCGCGGCCATGCCCAGCATCTGGTTGCGTGCAGCCAGCAGGGCTTCGTGGCCCACACCGGCGCGGTCTTGCAGACGCAAGGCAAAGCCCGTGGCGTTGCCCAGCTCGCGGATGGCGGGCGGGTTCAGCGGGAAGATGAAGGCGTCCTTGACGCCCATGAGGGCGCCGAAGGCCTTGCCTGCCACGGAAGCGGCGTCCTGGCCAGGGCCCTTGCGCTCATCCCAGGGCTTGAGGGTGACGAAGCCCAGGGCGGCGTTCTGGCCCGTGCCCGAAAAGCTGAAGCCCACCACGCCCACGATCGATTCGACCTCGGGCTGGGCCAGGAAGTACTGCTCGACCTGCTGCACCACCTGCTCGGTGCGGCCGTTGGTGGCGCCCGGCGGCAGCTGGATGTTGACGATCAGGTTGCCCTGGTCTTCATTGGGCAAGAAGGCCGAGGGCAGGCGGGCGTACATGTAGCCCACGCCCAGCAGCAGCACGGCGTACACGATCAGCACACGGCCACCGCGCTTGACCAGGCCTTGCACCCAGCCGCCATAGCCTTCCGTGAGGCCATCGAAGCGGCGGTTGAACCAGCCGAAGAAGCCCTTTTGCGTGTGGTGGTCGACCTGCACCGGCTTGAGCAGGGTGGCGCACAAGGCCGGCGTGAAGGTCAGGGCCAGGAAGGCCGAGAACACGATGGACACAGCCATCGACAGCGAGAACTGGCGGTAGATGTTGCCCACCGAACCGGCAAAGAAGGCCATGGGCAGGAACACCGCCACCAGCACCACCGTGATGCCGATGACGGCGCCACTGATCTGCTGCATGGCCTTGACCGTGGCCTGGCGGGGCGACAACCCTTCCTTGGCCATCAGGCGCTCGACGTTTTCGACCACCACGATGGCGTCGTCGACCAGGATGCCGATGGCCAGCACCAGACCGAACATGGTCAGCACGTTGATGGAGTAGCCTGCGGCCAGCATGACCCCGAAGGTGCCCAGCAAGGCCACCGGCACCACCAGGGCCGGGATCAGGGTGTAGCGCCAGTTCTGCAGGAACAGGTACATCACGGCGAACACCAGCACCATGGCTTCCAGCAGCGTGTGCACGACCTGTTCGATCGACAACTTCACGAAGCCCGAGGTGTCGTAAGGCACGTTGTAGGTCACGCCTTCAGGGAAGAACTTCTGAAGCTCGGCCAGGCGGTCCTTGGCGGCCTGCGCAGCGGCCATGGCATTGGCTGTGGGCGAGAGCTGCAGGCCCATGCCCACGGCGTTCTGGCCATTCAGGCGTGCGTAGGTGCCGTAAGTCTGCGCACCCAGCTCGATGCGGGCCACGTCACGCAGACGCACCACCGAACCATCGGTCTTGGTGCGCAGGGCGATGTTGCCAAATTGCTCGACGCTGGCCAGCTGACCGCTGACCACCACGGTGGCCGACATGGTCTGGCTGCTCAGATTCGGCCGGTCACCGATGGCGCCCGCCGGCACCAGGGCGTTCTGCGCCCGGATGGCGGTGTTCACATCGGCGGGCGACAGGTTGTAGGCCACGAGCTTGGCCGGGTCCAGCCAGATGCGCATGGCACGCTCGGTGCCGAACAGCTGCACCTGCCCGATGCCGCTGACGCGCTGCAGTTCCGGCACCAGGTTGCGCGAGGCGTAGTCGCCCAGCGCAATCGGGTCATAGGCCGGGTTCTTGGACGACAGCATCACGAACATCAGGAAGTTGCTGCGTGATTTCTCGACCTTCACCCCCTGCTGGGTCACGGCAGCAGGCAAGCGAGGCGTGGCGCGCGCCAGGCGGTTCTGCACCTCCACCTGGGCCAGTTCCACGTTGGTGCCCGGCTCGAAGGTGACGGTGATCTGCCCGGTGCCGTTGGCCTGGCTGACCGATTCCATGTAGGCCAGATTGGGGGCGCCGTTGAGCTCCAGCTCGATGACGCTGATGACGGATTCATCGAGCGTCTTGGCCGACGCGCCCGGGTAGGTGGCGCTGATGACGATGGACGGCGGCGCCACATTGGGGTACTGCGCCACGGGCAACTGCCGAATGGCGACGGCACCGAGCACCGCGATGAACAAGGCGATCACCCACGCAAAGATGGGCCGATCGATGAAGAACTTGGACATGGTTCAGAACCCCCTGGTCAGCGCGCGGCGGCCGAAGCGGAAGATGCCGCAGAAGCATCAGGCACAGCCGCCTGCACCGCAGCGGGCGGGGCCCAGGGCACGGCCTTCACGGGCGTCTTGGGCCGGATCTTCTGGAAGCCTTCGACCACCACCTGCTCGCCAGCCTTCAGGCCCGACAACACCACCCACTGGTTGCCGATGGCACCGCCGAGCTGCACGGGGCGCGGGGTCACATTGCCCTGCGGGTCGACCACCAGCACGGTGTCGCCCGTGGCGCCACGTGTGACGGCCTGCTGGGGCAGCATCAGCCCACCGCCCACCTGGGCTGCCGCGGTGCGCACACGCACGTACAAGCCAGGCAGCAATGCGCCCTTGGGGTTGGGGATCTCGGCGCGCAGGCTCACCTGCCCTGATGTGGCGTCCACACTCAGGTCGGTGAACAGCAGCTTGCCGGCGATCGGGTACTCGGTGCCATCGTCCAGCACCACGCGCACCTGGGCGGCCTGCTGGCTGGCCTTGAGCTGCCCGCTGCCCAGGGCCTGCTTGAGCTTGAGGGCTTCGTTGGCCGACTGGGTGAAGTTCACGTACAGCGGGTCGATCTGCTGGATGGTGGCCAGCTGGGTGGCTTCGCCCTGCCCCACCAGCGCGCCTTCGGTCACCAGCGAGCGACCGATGCGACCGCTGATGGGGGCGGTGATGTTGGCGTAACCCAGGTTGATCTGGGCCGTGCGCACCGCGGCCTTGCCCGAAGCCACATCGGCCTGGGCCTGGCGCTGGGCCACCTGGGCATTGAGGAACTCTTGCGGGCTGATGGCCTTGGCCGCCGCCAGGGGCTGGTAACGCTCGACCAGGGCCGTGGCCTGGGCCAGGTTGGCTTCGGCCTTGGACAGCGCGGCCTGGGCCGTCTGCAAAGCCGCGTCGTAGGTGGCGGTGTCCAGTCGGTACAACGGCTGCCCAGCCTTCACGTCGCTGCCTTCGGCGAACACGCGTTGCTGCACCACGGCCGGCACCCGGGCCCGCACCTGGGCCACGCGGGAGGCCTCCAGCCGGCCGGGCAGTTCCTGCACCAGCGGCACATCTTGCGGCTGCACCGTCACCACGGCCACTTCGGGCGGCGGAGGCGCCTTGCCGGGCTGGCCCTGGGCCACGCCATCGCTGCAGGCCTGCAGCATCACCAGGCTGGCCGCAGCCAGGGTCACCGCGCTCCAGCGCAGCACGTTCGAATCAGGAATACGGGACAGTGACATGCTCACCTCGAAGATATTTGCTCAGTCAACCTTTGGGTGCACTATACATACAAGCACGAATGTATGTAAGATCCAGTCCCTCAATCCCCCCACAGATTCACCAGGTTTTTCACACACACGCCATGCGCCGCACCAAGGAATGCGCCGAACAGACCCGGCAGGCCCTGCTGGACGCCGCCGAGCGCGTGTTCGAAGAAAAAGGGGTGTCGCGGACCTCGCTGCAAGACGTGGCGCAGGCCGCGGGCCTGACCCGCGGGGCCGTGTACTGGCACTTCAAGGACAAGGCCGACCTGTTCAACGCCATGATGGACCGCACGGTCTTTCCCATGGAGCAGGCGGGGGAAAGGTTGAGCACAGCCCCGGAGGCCGACCCGGTTCAGCAGGTGCGCGAGGCCCTGCTGGAGGTGCTGCGGCAGATCGCAGGCTGCGAACGCACGCGCCGCGTGATCAACGTGGCCACCCGAAAGGCCGAGTTCGTGGCCGAACTGGACGCCGCCCGGCAGCGTCACCTGGAGGTTCACCTGAGCTGGCGCGCGCACATCGAAGGGGCCGTGGCACGGGCCCAGGCGGGCGGGCAACTCGGCGCTGCGCGCAGCGCGCGTGAAGTGGCCGTGGGCCTGAGCGCTCTGCTCAGCGGGCTGATCGAGTTGTGGATGCTGGAGCCCAGCCTGTTCCCGCTGGTCACGGCCGGGGAACAGAGCGTGGACACCTACCTGGCCGGGCTGAAGGCCTGAGCCGCGCCCGGGGCCAGGGCCCCGTCCGAGGATTCGTCGAGCCCGGGGGCTGCCCCCGGCAAGGCGTCGTCGAGGTGACGGGTGTCGGCCCAGCCCACCAGGCTGAAGCCTTCGCTGCTGAACATCAGGCGGTTCACGCTGGCGTTGGTGATCTTCCAGGAGCGCGGCGCTTCCAGGCCCACGTGCGTGGCCGCCCGGTAGAAGCAGTCGAGCACGCCGCCATGCGCCACCAGGGCGATGGTCTGCCCGGGGTGCCGAGCCGCCAGGCGCCTGCCCGCATGGATCACCCGCTCGTAGAAATCGGTCAGGGTTTCGCCACCCACAGGGCCGTAGGCCGGGTCACGCTCGCGCCAGCGCCGCCCTTCTTCGGGGTGCGTGGCCATGATCTCGTCGTGCGTGAGGCCCTCGAAGCGGCCGAAGTGGCGCTCACGCAGGGTGTCGTCGAACTGCACCGCCACACCCGCATGGCGCCCGATGGCACGGGCGGTGTCGGCCGCACGCAGCAGGTCGCTGCTGTAGATGGCGTGCAGGCCTTCATCGGCCAGCGCGCGTCCCACCTGCTCGGCCTGCCACAGGCCATGTTCGCTCAAGGGGATGTCGGTGTGGCCCTGGATGCGGATTTCGCGGTTCCAGGCGGTTTCGCCGTGGCGCACCGCCACGATTCGGGTGACAGAGTCGGTCATGCGCGCATCATGCACCAGGCTGGAAGGCCCTGATGAACCCGGTCAAACACCCCAGACGATGGGCTGCCCGCCGGCCTGGGCCTGCTCGATCATGCGGATGAATGGCACTGCACGCTGACGCAGGCTCACGGCCTCGTCCGCAAAGACCGGGGCCTCCGGCGTCTCGCCATCGTCTGGCGTGGGCACGGGCTCGGCCGCGGGCTCCTCGGCCAACCCGCGCAACAGCGTCAGGGCGGCCGGCATGTCGGCCACCTCCAGGATGCCCGGCGCGCCCGCGGTCTTGCCCAGCGCCAGCAACAAGGCCTCGGCATGGGCAGACAGCATCAGCAAGGGCCCAGTGGCCTGGGATTTGAACGTGACGGGCATGGGCTCAGTGTAGGCCCTTCTGGCCCGCTGGGAACCCCTCAGGTGCGGCAGTCGGCGCCTGCTGCGCCGGGCCCTGGCGAGCGGCATCGATGCGCCCCTGGTAACTGGCCTTGAGATTTTCCAGCCTGACCCGCCCGGTTTGCACGAACGGTTCATGGGCCGAGAGCACCTCGCGCAGGCCCTTGTGCTCGTAGCGCTCCAAAAGCTCCAGCCCCAGGTCGGCCAGCACGGCATTGTCCTGACGCGCGCGCTGCAGCTGGGCCTGAAGCTGCGAGACCTGCGCGCGCCAGCGGGCCTCGGCGTCGGCCGACTGCACACGCGCCCGTTCGGCCGATTCGCTCAGTGCCTGGTGCTGGGTCTTCAGGGCCTGCAGCTCGGCTTGCGCGACCGTCAGGGCGCTTTTCAGGGTGCCCTGCTCGCGGGCCAGGGTGGCCGCACGGCGCTCTGCGGCCTCGGCCACGCCCTTGTGCCGGGACAGCGCCTGGTCTTGTGCCTTCTGTGAGGCTTCGGCGCGCTGGCGGGCCTGTTCGGTCTGGGCCAGGGTTTCCTGGGCCTGTTGCAACTGCTGCTGCGACTGGCGCACCTGCAGGCGCAGGCGCTTGATCTGCTCGGCATCTTTGTCGGCCTGGGCCCACACGCCCGTGTGGCTCAGGGCCAGCACCAGGGCCAGCAACGCAGGCTTCGCGGGCCCCCATCGGCGGTCAGAAGCGCACATTGAGTTCCACCTGCAGCGTGTTGACCCCCAGTTGGCCCGGGTTGGTGTCGTTGATGGTCGAGTCGATGTTGCTGGCACTGAGGTAACGCACACCCAGGGTGGTGTTGCGCGCCAGGCCCAGATTCAGCCCCAGGATGTAGCCCTTGATGTTGGTGCCGCCCAGGCCCAGGTCGCTGTCGGTGAAGGCGTCGAGCACGGCGTCCGAGCCCAGGTGCTTGTAGCCCAGCGACAGCTGCCATTCGCCGGCTTCCCGCACATCGAGATGGCCCACGGCCAGCTTGACGTGGTAGCCGTCGCGGCGTCCGCCTGCATCGACGCCGTCAAAGCGGCTGCCGGCGCGCGCCCGGAAATCGGTCTGACTGAACGCGGTGTTGCGCACGTACTCGGCCGTGGCCAGCAGATTGAAGGGGCTGAAATGGTCGAACTGCGCCGAAGCCGTCAGCACCAGCGGCTTGAAGCGATGGGCCAGGCCGAACAGCACCGGGTAATCGGAAACACCCACCGGTGCTGCCGAGATCTCGTACAAGGTGTTGCCCTTCTGTCGCAGGGCGTCGCCATAGGCGGTCTGCCCGTAAGACGGGCCCGCCACGAAGTCGGTGCCCGACACGAGCCAGTCTTCTTCCTCCCGACCCTCGATGTTCTGGTACTCGTAATAGGCCAGGCCCACCTTGAAACGCGACAAGGGGCTCAGGTTGAAACGGGCACCGACCTGCGCGCCATACAGCCAGCGTTCGCGCTGCACAGGCGCGCGGCGCTCGCGCAGGGGGAAGGCACCCACGGTGGCAAAGGGCTCGAAGGTGTCGTCGGCATTGGTCCACCGACCGCTGACCGCCGCCCCCTCGAAGTTCAGGTTCTCGCTCCAGACCATGTCGGTGCTGAACCAGGGGTTGGGGATGCGGCCGAAAGACAGGTCCAGACCATAGGGCTGGTTCAGGCCCGCCAGCGGCGTGAGGCGGATGAACGCCCGGTCCACCATCAGCTGGTACTTGTTGAAGTTCTGCCCCAGCGTCTGATTGGTGGAGACACGGTCGGTGGCGCTGCCCGTGGCCAGGCGGATGCCCACACCGACCTCGTCGCTGACCCGTGCGGTCACGCCCAGGCGCATGCGCAGGCGCTCGCGGTCACGGCCCTCGGTGGTGGTCTCGGTGGGAAAGCCGTTGCTGACGCTGGCATACGACAGGGCCCGCGTGACGGCGGGCGACTGGTCCAACACAGCAGACACGTAGTTGCTGGCCGGCGTGTTGCCCGCATCCAGGCTGTCGCTCTGGTGGCGAAACCGCACATCCCCGTCGATCTGCAGGCGGCTGACCCACGGCGGCACGATGCCGGGCATGCCCCACCGCTCGGCACGGGCCTGCGACAGCACCTCTTCGCGCACTTCGGTGCGGATCTGGGCTTTCACGCTGTCAGGGATGTAGGGCACGCGCTGCACAGGCACGGCAGCGGTGCCGGGCGCCGCAGGCTGGCCGGCCGAGGGCTGGGCGGGGGTGGGCTGCTGCGCCTGTTGCTGTGCTTGCAGGCGCATGGCCTGGGCAGCCTCGGCGGTCAGCACGCCTTTGTCGACCAGCGCCTGGATCAGTGCCAGGGTGGTCTGGCGCAAGGATTCGAGCGACTCGCGCTCCGGGGCGGCCACAGCCGGGTTGGCCACCGCGGCAGACACCGACAGGCTGAGCCACGCGGCACAAGCCACTGCACGCATCGAAGTCGAAGGGTAAGAGGTCATCGTGAACATTCAGGGTCAGCCCGTCATGCGGTTGGTGATTCGCAGGCTGATGGGTTGAGGCAATTGGGCAGGCACATCCCTCATGGGCGGCAGGCGCATCAGCGCCGCCTCCAGCGCGCGGTCGAGGGCCGCGTCACCCGTGCTGGATTCCAGGCTCGCCTGGCGAAAGGCGCCACTGGGGTCCAGGTGCACGCTGACACGCACGCGGTAGTCACCCAGCTTGATGGTCGGGTCTTTGGCCAGCGCACTGGAGATGTGCCTTTGCAGCTGGCTGGTGAACAAGGAGAACTGCAGCTTGTTGACCGTGCCACCCCCTGAGCCGCCCCCGATCTCGCCCTTTTCATATTCGCGTGTGACGCTGCCCGAGCCAAAGGCGCTGGGGCCGTCACCCGCCGCACCCTCCATCTTGAGCTGCTGCGGCTCGGGCGGCGCTTCGACCACTTTCTGCTCTTGCGGCTGAGGGGGCGCGTCTTCCGGCTTGGGCTGCGGCTTGATTTCTTCCTTGGGCGGCGGCGGCGGTGGGGGCGGTGTGTCGGGCAGCACCGCGATCTTGACGGTCTGCCGCTTGGGGGCCGAACTGCCCTGCCCCAGGCTCTGAAAGCCGAGGTACACCAGGCCGCCCAGCAGCATCAGACCGACCAGCCCAAGCGCCCACGCACGGGCCGACGTGCCGCGCGGCGCGTCGGCGAGGTCGTCATCGGGCCATGGGGACCGTGTGGGTGCGGACAGGTCGATCCGACCATCCGCCTCGGGCTCACGGGGTTGCAGCATCGCGCTCATGTCAGGTTCCGATCCGCGAAGTGACCAGGCCCATGGCCACTTCCAGCTTGTTGCACAGATCGATCACGGCCACCACCTGGGCGTACTGGGCGCGTGCATCACCCTTGATGGCCACGCTCATCTTCGGGTCGCGCTGCTTGGCCTGCACCAGCTCCTGTTCGAGCTGGGCCAGGGTGACCGGTACGCCATTGACCATCAACTGCCCGCCTGGCGCCACCTGCACCACCTTGAGCTCGTGCTTCTCGGTACTGGGGGTGTTGCTGGGCTTGGGCATGCTGACCGTGAGGCCCTGCACCGAGGCGGTGGTCATCAGGATGAACACCACCAGCAGCACATAGGCCAGGTCCAGCATCGGTGTGACATTGATGCTGTCGTAGGGTTTGGTTTCGCCTTGAACCTGCATGGGGATACCTCAGCGGGCGCTCACTGGGCGCGTTTGGTGGCCAGGCCAATCTCGGTGATGTCCAGGCGCTTGGCTATTTCAAGCACCTGCATGACCTTGTCGTACTGGGCGGCCGCATCGGCCTTGAGCACGACCGGCAGGGCCGGGTTGGCGGCCTTGTACTGGGCCAGGTTGGTCTGCAGCTCGTCGAGGCTGACCGGGTAGGCGTCGAGGTACACCTGGCCGTCGGCCGTGATGGTGATGCCCTTGGTCTGCGGCTTGGCCAGGTTGTTGGCGGCCTGCGTGAGCGGGCTGTTGACCTTGACGCCTTGCACCGAGGCGGTCGTCATGATGATGAACACCACCAGCAGCACATAGGCCAGGTCCAGCATGGGCGTGACGTTGATGTCGTCGTACGCCTGCAGGTCGCCCTTGACGTCGCCAGCCATGTCAGCGGGCTCCGTGCGTTTCGGCCACGCGGGTGACGAACTCGTCGACGAAGATGCCCATGTCCGACGAGATGTTCTTGATGCGGGCAGCCAGGTAGTTGTAGCCGAACAGCGCCGGGATGGCCACGGCCAGGCCAGCCACGGTGGCCAGCAGCGCCGCCGCGATGCCGGGGGCGATGGCGTTGACGTTCACGTCACCGGCCGCGGCAATGGCTGCGAAGGTGATCATCACGCCCACCACGGTGCCCAGCAGGCCCAGGAAGGGGCCGCCCGAGATGGCAATGGTCAGCAGCACGATCTTGCTGTTGAGGGTGTGGCTTTCGCGGATCAGGTCGGCATCGACAGCGGCCTTGACCGCGTCGATCGAAGCGCCCGAGAGCTTGGCTGCACCGGCCTGCCCCACATCGCGCTTGTGCAGTTCACGCAGGCCGGCCTGGTACAGGCGCGCCAGCTGAGAATGCTTCATGCCACGGATGTCGACCGCCAGCACATCGCGCGCATTGCGGAAGTTCTGCAGGAACTTCATGTTGTCCTTGTCGGCTCGGCCCACCAGCACAGCCTTGTCCCACATCACCCACGCCGCGATGACGAACATCACGGCCAGGATGATGATGACCACCCAGGCGTCCACCGTGAGGTTGTCCACCAGGATGGCGAAATGGCCCTGTTCATGGGCCTCGCCGGCCTCCGCGGTGTCGGGCGTCTGGGTGTTGGACAGCATGAGCTTGGCGTCGGCGCTCTGTGCAGCGTGGGCAAACTTCAACCAGTCGGCACTGCGCACGGTGGCGGCCACCTCGAGCTGATCGACCAGGCCCGTGAGGCCCTGCCCCACCAGCACGGGGCCTTCGATGCCCGCCACGCCCTGCGGCAGATCGGCCTGCGCAGCCTGAGCGCCATTGACATACAGCGAGAGCTTGCCGTTGCCCACTGTGACGGCCAGGTGCGCCCAGGCCGAGGGCGGCAGGTCGCCACCCGCAGCGGTGGCGGCACCCAGTTGTGCCTGCACCTTGCCGTTGGTCAACTTCAGCTGCAGTGGGCCCTGCTGCAGCAGCACGCCCGACAGGGTTTCGGGCTTGAACCACAGGCTGGCGCTGTATGGCCCGGAGCCTGCGGCCTTGGTGGCTTCACCGGCCCATTGCAGGGGCTGCCCGTCCAGGCGTGCGGCCATGCCGATCAGTCCATTGGCTTCGCGGGCCACGCCGGCCGTGCTGCGCAGCTGGCCCGAAGCGTCCACCGCGGGCTCGCCCGGCTTGCCTGCAAACGAGATGGCTGCGCGCATGGCGCCATCGAACAGGGCCGGGCTGGTGGCCTCGGCGGCAGCGGCCTCGTGGCCTGCATACACATGCACCACGTTCTTGTCGGTGCCAGGCAGCGTATTGGGCACCTGCACCCACACCACGGCCAGCTCATTGGCGCCATCGAAGCGCTCCACCCAGAATTTCAGCGGGGTCTTGTCGTCGGCAGCGACCACACGCAGGTCGCTGCCATCGGGCTTGGCCGACAGGAAGTCGAAATTGCCCGAGTGCAGGCGCAGGGGCACCACCGTGCCCGACAGGGCCTCGCGCGTTTCGACGCCCTGCGCCGTGGTGTTCAGCACGAAGCGGGTGCGTTGTGCAAAGTCGGCGTTCCACCAGGCATGGGCAGGCTGGGCCAGGAACAGGGTGCCCAAGGCCAGGGCACCGCAGATTTTTTTCAACACATTCATGGTGGATCACGTGGGCAGGAACAACCCGAAATTCTCTTCACCGCATGTGTCCTCCGTGCCCCTGGCGCATGGATCACGCAGACCACAAAGCCTGCGTGATCCGGTCACGCCAATGTCACAAAGGCCACTCGACCACTCAGTCGCGGGAGTCCTGGGTGGCCTTGTCTTCTTCCTTCCGGGCGGGCTCACCGGCTGCCGTGGCAGGCAGGGCGGCATCGCCCAGGCCCAGCACGTCCACCGTGAGCAGCGAGCTGGGCGCCTTGGCCTGCTCCTTCTGGGTGCTCAGGGTCTTCTCGGCCTCACCTGCTGCTGTTTCGGCACCCAGGCCCGTGTTGACGGCCACAGGCACCGGCGCGGGCGGCGGCGGCGCACTGCCCGCCACACTGCCCTGCAGGTTGTCGCCCCCGATCACCGGGCCAGCCAGCTCGATCGACGGCGCATCGATGAAGGCGTCGAGCGCCCGCACCTCGCCGCGCGGCGCCAGCAGGCTGATCTTGCCTTCGCGGCGGCCTTGACCGTCCACGAAGATGGCCATGCCACTGCCCACGGTGGTCTTGCCCGCTGTCCAGCGCGGGGTGCCGTAGGCATCGACCACCACCACCTTGGGCGGCACGGTCACGGCATTGTTCGAGCCACGGCCCGAATCGATGTCGCCTTCGGCCGCGTACAGCATGATGTCGCCCGAGCCCACGATGTGCACCTTCTGCGAGGCCACCAGGAAATCGCCCTTCGAGTACGACCGCACATCGCCACCGCCATATGCCGCCAGCCCGCGCGTGGCCGCCTGCTGGGCATCGGCTGCCGTGGCCGTGGCCGAACCCACCTGCACCTTGCCGCCTGGGGTGAACATGTCGATCGAAGACTGGCCAGCCCCGCTGGCGCCCGTGAGATGCACCTTGCTGCGCGACAGGTCGGTGTCCCCCTGGAAGTCGAAGCCACGGTTCAAGCCCGCCGCCGTGGCCATGCGGGACACTTCGGCCCAGATGGCGTCACGCGTGGCGGCGCGGCGCGGGTTGAACAGCTGGTTGGCCGAGTCGGCCACCGCCGTGGCGACCGAACCGATGCGCTGAACCTCCTTGAGCAGCACCTGCTCGGCAAAGCGCTGGAAGGCTTCGCTGGCGAAGTCGTCGGCTTTCAGGTTCAACTCGGCCGCACGTTGCTGCCAGGCCTGCGCGTACACGGCGCTGGGCTCTGCGGCCAAGAAGGCCATGGCCATCAGGGGGCTGATGCTGCGTCGCTTGTCGACCAGAGTGGCCTTGTCGGCATTCGACATGACGCGGTACTGCGCCAGGGCCTGCTCGAAGCTCAGCCCGCTCAGGCCCTGCTGGTTCTGCACATGCGTGACCAGCGTGCGCTGTGCGGCCTGGTACTCGGCATACAGGGCCGAACCCTGATCGGCCACCGAAACACCCCCGGCACGGGCCAGCCAGGCCCAGATCGGGTCGGCGGTGCCCGCCGAAGGCTGCACGTATTCGCGTGCGAACTTGGGCAGCACCAGCTGCTTCATGGCGAAGTGGTTCTGGTGCTCGGGGGTCATGTCGCGGAACAGCGCCAAGGCCTGCTCGTAACCCAGGCCGTCGACCGCCAGCTGGGTCTGCACGTACTGCACCAGCTGCGCCCGCGCCTGGGCATCGGGCGCCAGGAACTCGGCGACCAGCTCGTCCACCTTCACCTGTCTGCGCATGCCCGAGGCCACGCGCAAGGAGGCCCCATTGCCGGTGGCCTCGATGCCGCCGGCCGTGCGCAGGTCCAGCGACAGGCCAGCCTGCACCTGCAGCTCACCCGGACCGTTGAGCTGCATCAGACCCAGTGGGCGAGATGGGTTCTGGCCGTTGTCGGCCCCCACCACGCTGCCGGCGGCCTCGATGCGGCTGATGTCCTGCGCGCTGTGGTGCTGGATACGCACCGCAGGGTTGAGGATGTCGCCCTGGGCCAGCACCGCCAGCGCCTTGGGCATGCTCAGGCTGGTGCGGCGGAAATCGATGTCACCCCCGGCGGTCAGCACGGCTGGCGTGCGGCTTTCGCGGTGCAGATTGGCCACCGCAAACGTGTTGGTGGCCGACCAGTTGACCGAACCGGTGACGGGCTGCTTCGTGCCGCCTGCCGCAGCCGCGGGGTCGAAGTCCAGCATGGCGATGCGGCGGCCGCCCGACTCGGGTTGCGCCAGGCGCACGCCCTGCGCACCGTGCACGCGGAACTGCCCCTTGGCAGACGGCGCCAGCAAGAGGTCGGTCTGCGGCAACTCGAACGCCACGCTGGTGTTGCCCGGGAAGCCGCCAAGCGACAAGGCCCCCAGCGCCATGACTTCGAAGCTGCCCGGCAGGGTCTGCAGCACCTGGCGTGATGCGGCGTCGTTGTTGCCCACAGTGAGCTTGTTGCGTTTGGCCCCGAAGCTGGAGTGCAGGGCCAGCAGGCCCGATGCCGCCTGCACCGCATTGCTGCTGCTGAGGCCCTGCAGCAGGTCGGCACGCCAGGCCACGCCTCCACCCAGGCTGTGGATGGAGACCGCTGCGTCGTCGCTGTAGGTCATCACGGATCGCGCCGACGTGACGCGCGCTGTGTCGGTCGCTCCCGACAGGGCGGTCGGGTTGTACACCGCGCTGACCTGGGCATCGCCCATGGCCTGCAGGCGCCACTGGCCGTCCATCAGGCCGAGCACCGGCGCCATGGCCTGGTACTGGGTCGATGCACTCAAGGCTTCGGTCCGGCGGTCACCCACCGTGATCTGCCCGGCGGCCTCCAGGGCACCCTGGCCGCGGCCCAGCAGGTACATGCCACCGGCAATGTCGCCGCCTGCGCGCACGGTCACGTGGCCCCCGTTCTGCACCTCGGCACCACTGGGCGAAGGCGAATCGGTCGGCATCAGGCTGGTGGGCGCCGCAGCCGTCAGGTTGCGGATGTGCCCCCCCGCCACCACGCGCAGGTCACCACCGCCCATCGAGCCCAGGCCCTGGCGGAAGGCGTCGAAATCGCTGGCCCAGGCCACCTCTTTGCCGCTGCCGGTGTGCAGCAACCAGTTGCCAAAGCCCTGAATGGCCGCAGGCGCCGTGATGTCACCCCGGGCGTGCACTTCAAGGCGACCGCCTTGCTGGGTGAAGCGTTGCCAGGTGCTGCGTGCCGCGGCGGAGCCCGTGGGCGCGACGGGCCGCCCCGCCACATACACCGCCGCCTGGGTGCGCTCTTCGGCTTTCGCGCCAGCCTCCTGCAGCACAGTGTTGGCGCCGCTGGCCAGCTCGATGGAGCCGTCGGTGGTGCGCACCACCTTGCTGCCCGCCACCGTCAAGTGGCCCTTCAGTTTGCCGCTCGCATCGGGCGCCTGCGCCAGGGTGCGCATGGTCTGCGCCGACGAGGTGTCGGCACCCGCCACCAACCGCATGGAGGCGGCCTTGTAGTCCGTGGGCGTGGTGGCCGTGGGCATGGCCGTGGGCGTGGTGGCCGAGTCGGCCGCGGGGCCTGCCGTGGCAAAGCCATCGCTGAGGTGCCCGTTCAAGGTCAGGTCACCGCCGGCCCGCAAGGTCAGGTCGAACGATTTGCTGCCTGCGGTGTACAGGTTCCAGTCGGCAGCCAGGGTCATGTTGCCGGTGCTGCGCAGCTCGTGGCCGTACCGCACCTCCAAGGCGCTGCCGGTCTGAAGGCCCAGCCCGCTGCGGACAGAGTCGGCACGCTGCGTGTAGAACGCGCTGGCGGCGTTCTTGAGGCTCGTCAGCTGTGCACTGCCCAGGGTCAGGTTGCCGATGGTCTGTGCCACCTTCACCGCCTCGTAGCTGACCTCGCCGGCGGTCAGGCCGCCGTTGATGCGGGTGGTGCGTTCGTCCGCTGGCCAGTCGTTGCCCAAAGTGCGCAGGGCCGTGCCGGCTTCGTTGAGCGGGCTGCGCAACACCACACGGCCCTTGCCGGCGTTGATGCTGGCGCCCTGGTCGATCTGGATCACGCCCTGGGCGGCATGCACGAGCACGTCGCCGCCCGAGCCCTGGCCCGTGGTGGCGCCGGCGGTCACCTTCGCCCCCTGACCATTGGCCCCTTGCAAGGCCACACGGTTCTGGGCGGCCAGCAACACCACACCGCCGCGCGGGGCGGCCTGGGTGGTGTCGATTTTGGCTTGATGGCCCAGGATCAGCTGGCCCTGGCCCGCGGCGGTGTCGTCTGCGGTCAGCGAGACGCGGCCGGCGCTCAGGCCACTCTGCAGGGTCAGGTTGCCTTCGGTGGTGCGCACCGACACTTCCCGGCCCATGCCACCGGCCTGAGCCAGTGCCGCCAGGCGGTCGAGCGAACCGACCGCGGTGTCCTTGGACTGTTCCTTGCCGTCTGAGCCTATCACCACATCCCGGGTGACCACACGAGCGGCGTCGATGTCCAGGCGGCCTGACTGGCTGAGCTGGTCGGCACGGCCCTTGAGTTCGGCAGCATCCCCCACGATCAGGCCCTGCTTGGCACCCAAGGCTTCCAGGCGGATGCTGCCCGCGGCCACGCCCACCTGGCTGAGGTCGGCCGCCTGCGGCGCAGACACATCCACCACACCCATGAGTTGCACTTGACCTTGTGTGGACACCACCGACACGGCGCCACCGCCGGTGGCGGCCACGGCACGGTCACCCTGCTGAATGCGTGCACCTGCGGCCGAGGTCAAGCTGAGCTTGGCCAACTCCACACCGTTCGTGCCGGCCAGATCGATCTGGCCGGAGGTCAGCTCGATTCGGCCCTTCTGCGCGATACTCTGGCCGGTGAAGGCCAGTTTGGCCCCCGTGCCCACCACATCCCCCAGCGTGCGAGCGTTGGTGGCCGCCGCGATGGTCAGCGCACCTTCAGCCTTCGCACCGTGGCGTGCGCCGGTTTCGGCCGTGATGCGGGCGGCGGTCAGGTCCAGCGCGCCTTGCGCTGCCAGCTGGCCCTGGCCGGCGAACACGATGTCTCCCTTGGTTGTGAGTTCGGCCTTGGCAAAGGCCAGGCGTTGCAGCCCGCCTTCGATGCGAATGCCGTCGGCGGTGGCGTCACGCACCGGCGGCGCGGCCTCCACCAGCAAGTTGCCCGTGCCGCTGTCTGCACTGGGCGCCACACCGCTGCTGTTGCGCAGCACCACCTGCTGGGCGGTGATGCGCGCCACGGCTTCACCCTGCCCCGAGCCCTTCAACACGGGCGCGTCCAGCACCAGGCGCTGCATGCTTTCACCCCCCAGGGTGCTGCCCGTCTGCAGCGTGATGCTGCCCGGCGAACGCAAGGTCAGCTGCTCGCGATCGGTCAAGGTGGCATCGGCTTGCAGCACCGCCAGGCTCTGTGCGCCCAGTCCCAGCCGACGTGTCTCGACCACCGTGGCCCCCGAGTCACCGCGCGCAGCCAGGGTGGCCACGGTTCCGTCCAGGCCGAGGATCGACCCGGTGCTGTCGAGGTCGATGGCGGCGCCTCGCAAGATGGCGCCCGCCTGCCGGGCTTGGCCTTGCGGCGCGTCGGCACGCAGGGTCAGCGCTGCGGTGGCATCGGGTGTCTCGGTGCCCAGCGCGCGGCGCACCGCCGTGTTGGCCAGGTGGCTGACCACCAACGCCGTGCCTGCGCCCTTGAAGGTGATGTCGTTCTGGCGGCCTGTGTCGGTGCCATTGGCCTGCACGGTCTTGCCCTCGGCCACCGTGACGCTCTTTTGGGCGGCCAGGATCAGCTCGCCTGCAGGGGCAGCCTGGCCCTCTGCCGCCAACCCGTGGTCGGTCAGCACCTGCACCGATGTGGCCAGGGTGGTGACCTCTTGCGCCGAGGTGCTGCCCGAACGCACACCGCCCAGCAACACGCTGGCGGCCTGTGTGGCGGCCAGCTGTTCAGCGCTGACCTGGTGCACCTCGTCGGCGGCCGGGACATCGGCGTTGGCCACCAGGGCCATGTTCGTGCCCATGGCCAGGTCGAACTGCCCGCCGGCCAGGTTGTAGCGGGCGGCCCAGTCAAAGCCGCTGGTGGACTGCAGGCTCACGCGCCCGGCATCACCGGGCAAGCCGGGCAAGGCCTGGGCGCGCTTGGCGGCATTGCGGCTGAGCAACTGGGCCACCGACGTGATCGACAGATCGGACTGCTGGCGCACCGTGTCTTCCGGCTCCACCAGGAAGGCCAGGCGGGGGTCGTTCCCCTGGGTGTGGCGCGTGCCGGCTGCCGTGAAGTAACCACCCACCCGCACGCCACCGTCGTCTTGCTCGATGGCCGACTGCGTGGGCGCACCCGAGCCCTGGTCGATGGCCGACACCAGCAACGCCCCCGGCAGCACGGCGTATTCGGCCGGCAGCAGGGTGTAGGTGCCCTTGGGCAGCAGCACCTGCTGCCCGTTCGCATCGGTGCGGGTGACATCGTGCGCCAGGGTGATGCGCTTGCCCACCGTGCCATCGGTGCCCGCCTTGGCCTGCGTGGCCAGGATCTCGGTGTCATGGGGTGCGAAGTCGTGGGTGTAGCTGGGCACGATGGCATACACCCCCGGGCGCGACAGCGTGTTCTTGCTGCCCATGACGCCCTCCAGGAACTCCCATGCGAGCAACTGCCCGCCGGCCTGGGCCTCGATGCGCGACTGTGGGTCGACCGTCAGTTGTGCACCGTCGACATGAATGCCTTTGACCAGGTTGGCCGCCCCCAGTTGCTGCACGACGTTGGCCTGGTCAAGCGAAGCGCCCCCGTTGGGCCCGATGCCCTGCGGCGTGTAGACCCAGGTGGTGCCCTCGATGGTGCGCCCCACGGGCACCGTGAGGCCCTCACCAGACACCGACAAGGCGCTGTTGGCGCCCAGGGTGAGCGAGCCTTCACCCTTCAGCGCAATGGCGCCAAACGGCTGCCGAAGCACGCCATCGATGTCGAGCGTGTGGGCCTGCAGCTTGAGCTGGGCCAGTGCCGACAGGGGTGTCCGGCTGGTCGAGCCTGGACCCTGTGCCTTCACCTCGATCCTGGCGAAGCGGGTTTTGTCCACCACCTGGTTGTTTTCTTCGACGTTGTACGAGACGTTCTGCCCCAGCACCGAGAACTGGCTGAGCGTGGTGGCGTACACCTGGCCGGCACGCATCAGCAGGTCGCCTGCAAAGTTCAACGAGCCGGTCAGGGCCGAACTGTTCGTGTCCTGGGTGCGGCCGATCAGGCGCACCTCGCCGTCGGTGCGCGTGTCGGTCTGGTGGTTGGCGCCCAGGGTGGCGTGCAATTTGGTGCGGTCCACCCCCTGCAGCACGCTGTGGCCGTGCACTTCGATCAGGCCGGCGTTCACCTTCAGGGTGGCTTGGGCTGCATCGGCCGCAGGGTCGGCCATGGTGGGCGCGGGCAAAGCCGCGGTGGTCTGCCCGGCCTTCAAGGGGTTGGTGGCGTCACCCAAGGCCACGCGCGTGGCCTGCAGGCTGTGCGTGCCCGTGCCCTCCAGTTGCAACACGGGGCTGTCGATGGCCAGGGCGCGCAGCGGCGTGCTGCTGGCCGCCCCGCCCAGGCTGACATTGTTTTCCAGCACCACGCGCCCTTCGGCGCGCAGTTGCACCTGCTCGAAGCCCGAGTTGTTGATCAGCTCGGCCGACACCAGGGCGGTGGTGGCGCTGGCCTCCGACTGGGCCAGGTCTTTCGGCACACGGGCCGACACGCGCAGCGTGCGTTCGCCGCCCAGGTGGTCTTGCGACACCGTGTTGTTTTCGCCGTCGCGCTGACGCAGGTAGTCGTCGCTGAAGCCTTCGCGGCTGAGCGACACGGACAGGCGGCCGCCCTCCACGCTGGCATCGAGCGCCTTGGCACTGACCGCGCCTTGCAGCAACACCCCGTCTGCGCTTTCAATGGACAAGGCGCCTGCCCCGGCGAACAAGGCGGTGCTCTGGCCGCGGCCAAAGCTCAAGGCGCCCTGGGCACCATTGAGCGAAATCTCTGAGTTGGCTTCGGTGATGACCTTGCCACGCACCGCCTGGGCCGCACCGCCTTGCGCGTTGAAGCTCACGGTGCCACCGGCCAGCACCACGCCGTCACGGCGGCCATTGTTCAAGGCGCGGGTGCGGTCAATGCCCGACACGTTGATCTTGCCGGTGCCGCTCAACACGATCTGCTGGTCAGGCAGGTAGCCCACCTTGTCGCCACCGGCGTCCGGTGCGCTGGCGGTGCCGCCACCGCGTGCACCCGAGAGGGCCAGGGCCACTTCGCCCCCACGGGCCACCAGGCTGCCTGCCACATGCACACTGCCTGCGGCCGTCAGCCCGATGCGCCCGCCCGCGCCCATGTTCACCGTGGCCTTTTCGCCAATGCGTACCGAGGCGGCCTGGTCCATGCCTTGGTAAGCACCGCCGTCGTTCTTCAGGGCGAATGCAGGGGCAGCCTGGGCCTGCAGCGACAACTGCATGCCGGCGCGCAGCTTCTCGTCCAGCACCGTTTCCTTGGCCAATGCACCTCGCGACTGGCGGAAATCGGCCACCAGGTTGCGCAGCACCGGCGTCAGGTTCACCCCCGAGGCCACGGCCACATCGCCAATGGCCTTGAAACTGAACTTGCCAAAACCATGGTCAGAGAATAAGCCGCTGGCCACTTGCAGGTCGTTGTGCGAATCGGCCAGGTTCCCGTCGGCATCGACCACGGTCAAGGTGCGCAAGCCCGACACCGACAGGCTGCCACCCTGGTTGAAATCGAGGGCCTTGAGCGTGCCCGCCATCTGCCAGGCCCCTGCCAGGGTGATCTGGCCCTCATCGTTCAGCGTCTTGAATTCATTGAGGCCCACCGAGAGCTGGCCCGCCTTGCCTTGCCGCGTGTCCCCTGTGGCTTCGCGCACCAGACCGGCCGACAGGTTGACCACACTGCCGGCTTGCTGCAGCACGGACAGGCCCGCATTCAGGAACAAGGAGCCGCCGTCAACGGCCAAGACCTCAGGGGCCACGACACCTCGGCGCTGGAGGTCGACCTGGTCGCCCGCAAGGTCGATCTGGGCCGTGCCCGACAAGGTGACATCGCCCTGCCGGGACTTCAGCACCACGGTGGCCTGAGGCGCGTCGAGGGTGCCACCGAAATCAAGCGCATCCAGGGACTCCATGCGCACCTGCCCGCCGGCAGCCACCGGCAGTGTGGCGCCCGGGGCCACGGCCACCTGCGGGGCCGCCACCTGCAAGGCGCCGAGCGATGTGCGCAGAGCCGACAGGTCGATCAGGTCGTGCCCGGGCCGGGCGGTCTGCCCGCCCAGGGTCAGGCCACGCTGCAAGGAAAAGGCCTCGCTCTGCCCGACGGTCTGGCCCAGGGCCAGGGTCATGGGCATGGGGCGCAGGCTGGCGTACAGATGCGGCGCCACCTTCAGCGCGGCCGGCCGGCCAATGGCGCGGCTGTTGGCCGGGTGGGTCAGCGCCTTGTCGTTCGCACCCAGCGTGCCCGCTTTGCGCAAGGCCTCGGCCCATTGCTCGGCGGTCTTGCCGTTGCGCTGCGTGAGGTTGCTGCGCACATCCCCCTTCACGCCCGACAGCGACACCGCCATGCCCGCAACACCTGACAGCGTCAAGGAACCCGCGTCAAAGCCCTGGATGAACGAGCCCACGTACCGCCCGGTACCATCGGCCGACACGATCAATTCGTCATAGCGCTCGCCCGGGTTGGCCTGGGCCAGCGTCAGCACGCGGTCGCCCTTGCGCAGCAAGGTGGTGCCCACCGTGCCGGCCTCGTACTTCACGGAGCCTCCGGACACATCCAGCACGCTGCCCGCCGACACGCCCAGCTGACCCTGCGTGGCCAAGGTGATGTGCCCGCCCACCGTCATCCACTCCCACGCGTCGCGGCGAAGGCCGTCGTACAGGCCCTTCACATTGGCCACCGTGACAGCCTGCCCGGCATCGGCCTTGATGTTCTGCCGGTACAGCACGCCGCCGCGCTGCACCGGCGCATCGGCCAGTTCGCTGCTGAACAGGCGCCCGCTGAGCTGGTTGCGCTGTGTGGGCAGGTTCACATCGGTCAGACCGGCCACGGTGACGGTGGCCCCCGCCTCGATGGTCAGGCGGCTGTCATCGGCCTCGGGTGCGCTGCCTTGCGAAGGGTTGATCAGGTAAGACGTGTTGTTGCTGACAGCACCGCGGGCCCCGCTGAGGGCCTGCAACTCGATCAAGCCCGCAGGGGCAGCCAAGGTAGCGCCCGACTGCACGGTCACGTCCTTGCCCATGGCACTGATGCGCGACCGCAAGAACACCTCGCTGTCGGTCTGCGTGACGGCCTCGTAAGCGGCCTTGGCCTGGTTGAACTGGCTGTCCCCCTCGGGGCCCGCGGCAAAGCTGGTGCGCACAGGCGCGGTTTGCGGCGCACGGGGGCCGTCGGGCGTGATCTCGGTGCGGCTGCCCGCGCCAAAGGTCAGCAAGCCCATCTGCTGGCCCAACGGCCGACTGAGGCTGGCGCCATCCCGGGGCTGCCCCTGGCTGTCCACGCCGTTCTTCCAGCTCTGCTCGATGAAAGTGGCTTCTGATGCGGCCTCGAGGGTGATGACCCCGTTGTCGCCTTTGACCGCCGTGGTGGCCGACAGCACACCGTTCTGCCGCACTGCCAGGCCCACCAGGTTGATCAGGCCACGACGCGCTTCCACCGTGCCGCCTGCCGCGTTCTCCGCCACGTTCACCACGCTGTTGTCGATGTGTTCGGTGCGCGTGCGTGTCTTTTCGGTTCCGTCTTCGTCCAGGTCCTTGACAGGCTGGCCCTGCGCGTCGAGTTCGTTGATGATGCGCTCGGCGTAGGCGTCGACCGCCACCACCAGGCCCCGCTGCGTGGGGTCGGCTGCGGCCGATGTCACGTACACCTTTTGACCTGCGGCCAGGACGGTCTGGCCATCGGGGGTTTCGATGCGCCCGGCATTGACCACACTGGGGCCCACGAGGATCACCGTGCCACCGGCCAGCGCACGGATCTCGGCCCCAGGCTCGACCACCACACCGCGCACCAGGCCTTCGGCATCACCCTGCCGGTAATGCGTCGATGCGTTGGGGCTGCTGCCGTCGAAGGCCAGGGACTTTTTCAGATCATCCCTTTCATCGGTCGCGGCCGAACTGAGGGCCAGAGCCGACGCCACAAAGCGTTGCGCATCCACGCGCGCACCGTTGCCGAAAATGAAACCGCCGTTCTGCGATTCGAGGATCACTTCGCCATTGGCCTTGATGCTGCCCAGGATGACGCTGGGCTTGAGGTCCCAGATCTTGTTCAAGGCCGTGCCACCGCTGACCTGATCAAACTCCACCATGTACCCGGGGGCGATGTTGAAGCTGTCCCAGTTGATGATGATCTGGCGCTTGTACTGATCGATCAGGAGCCGCCGACCGTCGTCCATCGTCTTCATCTGGAAGTGCAGCCCTTCACCTTCCGGCGAATTGCCCTTGATGCGCTCGCTGTCGGTGGAACGCACGGGCAAGTTGCTGCCGGGGTGGGTGCGGTTGAGCCAGGCCTGGTGGCCCTTGCGCACGACCGTGCCCTGTGCAGCAGGCACACTGCCCACCAGCGTGCGGGCCTGGGCCTCCTGGCCCGGCCCGCCCGGAAGCCCCGCCCAGCCCAGGGTGCCGAGCACCACGGCCGACACCATGCTGACCGCGGTGGCGCGGGTCTGGCCACCAGCGGCCTTGCCTGCACTGCGGGTGTTCTCGGCCGCGGGCACGCGCATGCCGCGGTGGCGACAGAAGACGAGACGGTGGGTGTGCTTGTTCATGGTGCTGCTCAGAAAGACTGGATGGCGCGCACATGGAGGCGCCAGGACGATTCGGTGGTGGGGCGCAGGCCGTCGGTTTCGGCCCGCTGGGTGGCGTGGATCGGCTTGGCCGCGTCAAGGGCCAGCTGGGTGCCTTGGCCCAGTTGCATGCGCAGGCCCAGGCCCCAGGCGCCCAGGTGGGCCCGTTCGACCTGACCCTCGAGGGCCTGCTGCAGGTTCACGAAACCGCGGTCCATGAACAGCAGGCCCGTCAGGCGGCTGGAGGCCAGCGACCAGGCCGGGGTCAACAGCTCGAAACGGGCGAACCAGCCCGCATCACCGGCCTGCTCGTGGTCGTAGTAGCCGCGCACGGTGTCGGCGCCACCCAGGGTGTACTGCTCGCCAGCCACCAGGGGGCCAGAGGCCAGCTGGCCGTCGAGCGTGGCGTTGAAGCGCCAGCGTCCCCACAGCGGGGCACTGATGTCCAGCGCATGCTTCCAGGCCAGGAAGCTGGGGCGTGCGCCATTGCGCTTGCATTCGAACTGTTCCAGCTGCTGGCCGTCGCAATCGACCTGGCGCGAGGCCAGTGAACCGGCCGAGCCCACCGCCGTGGTCGACCAGCTGACCGAGGTGCCTGCCGACGGGGTCCAGGTCAGGGCGTAGCCCACGCTGACCGCGCCATAGCGCAAAGGCGGCTTGCGGGTGTTCAGCGTGTCGAACAGTTCGGTCTGGTCGTCGTTGTGCTTGAGGTCCAGCGCGGTGCTGAACGAATGGCGGATCGGCCAGTGGCGCGACGGTAGCGCGCGGCGCCAGTTCAGGCCATAGAAGGCGCCCTTGGCCAGGGTGTTGCCGCCGTCGCCCACGCGCACGGGCGTGCTGCTGTCGTTGCGGGTGAGCGAGAAGGTCAGGGTGTCGTCTCTGCCCAGGGGCAGGCCGTACAGGAAGGTCAGGGAATTGGTGTCGTCCGGACGCCATGGGGCGTACTGCCAGGCCACCGACACCTGGTGGCCGCGCTGGAACAGGTTGCCGTGGCTGGCCACGGCCGACAAGCGGCCGCGTGAGGTGTTGAAGCTCTGGTTGTTGTTGAGTTCGACCGACGCACTGGAGGCTGGCGTGTCGTCCACCTTGATGTCCATCTGGATCAGCTCGGGCGCACTGCCACCCGACAGCACCGGGGTGACCTGCAGGTTGGCGGTCTGCGCCGCGGCCAGCTCCTGCTGCACCTGCGGGAAGTAAGGCACCTCGCCCGGATGCAGGCTGGGCAGTTGTTCGCGCAACAGGCTGGGCCGGTGGTGCTGCGCCCCTGACACGCTCAAGGCCTCCACGCGGGCCTGCGTGACCTGCAGACGCACCTCGCCATCGGGCCGCACTTTCTGGTTGGGCAGGCTGACCACCACGGACAGGTAACCCGCATCCTGGTAGGCGCGCTCCAGCGCTTCGCGGGCACGTTCGACGTCGCGCAGTGTCTTGCCCGGGCCCATGTGCGGCATCAGGGCGCGCTCGACCGCATCGGGCGGCAGCACGGTGTTGCCCTCCACCACGAACTCCAGCACATCAAAGCTCACCACCGCAGGGGTGGCCACGGCCTGGCCAGGCGCTTGGGCCTGCACCGCACCCAGGGCCCACAGCCCGCACATTGCCACGATCAGTTTTTTCATTTCGGCTCAAACGCAAAAAGGCAGTCCCCACGGGTGGGGACTGCGCCGTGTGCCCTGGGGGCACCGATCACGCCCTCGGGCCAAAAGCCCCAGGGCTGAGCAGGTTCAGATCAGTTGGCAACGTATGGCGCCACGGCATTGCCGCCGCGGCCAAACTTGGTCTCAGGGGCGCCCGAGAAGCTGTTCAGGAACAGGCCCGGGGTGGGAGCGCCCGTCAGCACCGATGCGTTGATCAGGTCGAGCAGGGGCACGCCTTGCGGGTTGAACAGGGCGGCTTCGTACACGAAGTCGAAGTCACCAGACAGGGCGGTGGCGGTCTGACTGTCGCCGGCCACGCCGCCGGTCATCGACACGTTGCTGATCTTGACGAAGCGGTAGGTGTCGCTGCCACCCAGCGGGTTGTTCTCGGCCGACAGCACGCCGAAGCTGAAGCCGGCGGCGTTCAGGCAGCTGCGCACGTTCGACGAACCGCTGTTCATGGCGAAGGTGACGGTGTTGCCGGTGGGCACTTCGTTGCCGCTGGCATCGAAGGACACGCCTTGCACCACTTCGTTGGCGGCGCCGTCCAGGTCAGGACCGTGGATGGTCAGCTTGCCGCCCAGGGCGCCGGTGGCCACCGGGTCAGCCATGAAGTACAGCTGGGCCGAAGCCTGCGTGCCCGAGGTGTTGGGGCGGCGGCAGTAGGTGATGTTGGTCTGGGTGGTGCCGGGCACCAGGAACTTGGGGCCCTGGGCCTTGGCCTGGTTGAAGTTGTCGGAGTTCATCAACGAGGCCAGCTTGGCGCGCGAAATGCTGGGCTGGTTGGCCGGGGTGGTGCTGCCCACGGTCAGGCCCTGGGCGGCTTGCAGGGCTTCGTACAGGGCCTTGGAAGCGGCCACGCCAAACACCTGGCTGAAGGTGGCTGCGGTGTAGGTGTACTGGCTGCTCAGCACGCCAGTGGCGGTGAACACGGGCGGCTCGACGTCGGTGAAGCCACCGACCGACTTGGCGGTGACCAGGGCGCTGCTGGGGCAGCTGGCGCGCAGCTTGTTGCCCAGGAAGGCCAGGGGGCCGGCGCCGGTCACGGTGGTGCAGGTCAGGCCGGCGGGCAGGAACTTGCCGCTGGCGGCTTGGGGTTCGCCGTTGTCGGCGGCTTCCTGGGTGAACAACACCGAGTTGATCGAACCACCGGTCAGGTCGAACTGGGCTTCGCTCTCGCCCGAGTCGGTGCCGTCAGCGCCGATGAAGTTGCCGCTGTTGCACTTCACGGTGAACTGGTTGCCCAGGTTGTTGTTGGTGGCGTTGGTCTTGAACACATTGACGTTCTCGCCGGCGCACATCTTGGTCAGGGCGATGACGTAGTTGTTCGAGGTGGCGGTGGCACCCGAAATGCGAACGGCGGCTTGGGCTTGCGAAGCCAGGGCCAGCAGGGCGGCCGAAGCCAGGGCGATCTTGGTGAATTGCATGGTGTACCTTGAAGGGTTGGAGCGGGGGGCAGGGAAGGAGGCCCTCAGGCCGAGGGCCTCCTGCGGGCATTACTGAGCGCGACGACGGCGGGCAGCCAGGGTGGCCACGGCCACGCCAGCCAGCATCAGGGCGTAGGTTTCGGGCTCGGGCACAGCCGGGGTGATGGCCGAAGCGGTCTTCCACGACACCGACAGGCCGTCGGCCGACACTTGCAGCGTGCCGCGATCGTTCAGCAGGCCGGTGCTGTCCCAGCCGGTGGCACCCGCAGGCAGAGCGAAGGTGCTGGTCAGACCCACAGCAGATTCCGAGCCGTTGGCACGAACTTCGGTCAGGTTGGTCTTGCCACCCAGCGAGGTCCAGGTCGACCAGAAGATGTTGTTGAGGTAACCGTTGACGGTGGTCAGGTTGTAGCCCGTGCCAACGTAACCCGTGTCAGTCGCACCCATCGAGTAAGCCCCGTTGTCAGCGGTGGCCAGGGTGCCGCCGTTGGCACCCTGGATGTACAGCGGCAGGTCAACCTGCTGCATGTTGGTGGTCTTGGCCGAGTTCTGGTTGGTCAGTTGCGTGGCAGTGGGCGTGCCGGCAGCGAGGAAAGCATTCACGTTCGAGCCTCGGCGCGAACCTGCCACCAGGGCGTACTTCACCTGTGCCATGTCGGCCTTGGAGATGAAGTCCGCCACCTGGCCCGACCAGTCGTTGGTGGCACCGGTCTGCACCGCACCGTTGATGGTGAAGGTGTTGTTGGCCAGGTCCCAGGCCAGGCTCTGGTCAGCGCCCGAGTACATGCCGCCGGCGCGCAGCTGCGAGAAGCTCAGACCCAGGTCCACGGTCAGGCCGCGCACATTGGGGCCGGCGGCGTTGTTGGTGCTGTCCAGCATCACCAGCAGGACCGAGCTGTCACCGTTGACAGTGACGCCGTCCATCTTGGTGATGCCGGCGTGGGCGGTGCCAGCGGCCACGAGGGCAGCGGCCATTGCGATCATCTTGAAGTTCATTGCTTGCTCCGTAGAGGAAAGGGAAATGTGGTTGGTTGTCTGACTCGAGCGCACTGCACCTCGAAGCCCGGCGAAGTATCGAAATCCCGCATGACAGACGTTCACGGAACTCCGAGGAAGCGCGTGATCCGATCCACCCAGGGGAGGCGTCCCGTTCTGACAGTGGCCGCACCAGGGGCGGCCACACCCCGTTCAAAGCGCCCCAAAACGGTCTGCAGGCCCCTCTGTCATGAGCCGTTCAGACCAGGCCGCATGACAAATGACCCCCACCCTTGGGGCCCTGCCTCTTCCCCTCCATTCAGGGGGTGCGCAGGCTTTGCCCCACGCGGGAGCCCATGAAAAACGCCCTGCAAGCAGGGCGTCGGAACCAAGGAGGCGAAAGGCCGTGGTGCTGCGGTTCAGGGCAGGGCCTGCACGCAAGCCGGCAGGCCGGGCGGGCACGCCCCCATCTGGTCGATCAGCACCTGGCTGAGCAGGGATGGCACAGGCACACCCTGCCTCCGCAACCACGCCACGGTGTCCGGCTGGTTGCCCAGGGCCGCGGCATGCACGGCATTGAGGCCGTGGGCGTCGGGCACAGCCAGAGGCTGCCCTGCCTGCACCAGCGCTTGCAGCGCCTGCACATGGCCTCGGTAGGCCGCCTGGTGGAGTGGCATGCGCCCCTCCTTGTTCAGGGCCTGGGGAGCCGCGCCGTGGCGAAGCAGCAAAGCAATGGTTCTTGAACGCCCCGCCTCGGCGGCCATGTGCAGGGGAGTCTGGCCCTGGTGGGTTCTGGCATTGACCTGCGCCCCTGCGCGCAAGAGGTCGTGCACCACCAGGTCATGGCCCTCGGCAGCTGCAGCGGCCAGCGGGGTCAGGCCATGCAGGGCAGGCGTGTCCAGCGGTGCGCCCTGGCGAATCAGTTCACGCACCAGGTCCAGCTGCCCCGCGCGGGCCGCCAGGCCCAGACCCGTGGCGCCCGAGGCATCGGGCACCCCCAGACGCATGCCGTGATCACTTTTCAGGGTGGCCAGGGCCTGCGCCCAGCGCCCGGCCTGCAGGTCGGCCATCCAGCGCTGCTCGGCCGCCGTCTGCACCGGCCTGTGGTCTGCGCGCCAGGGGCCCTCCTGCACGATGGCACGGAAGCTTTCATGCACCGCCAGGCCCTGCAAGGCATCCGGCGCGGGCGCAGCCGCCGCTGGGAAATCGCTCCAGGGGGTGGGGTCGGCCAGCGCCAGGCTCCGGGCCTGCACCACAGCGCCCATCATGCCCATTGAGCAGGCGGCCAGACACAACAATCGGTTCGGGTTCATGTGTTCAGTCTTGAGACGGGTCGGGCATGGACTGCACGGCCCCCAGGGAATGCAAGGTCATGGCCTTGGCCACGGCCTGCGCCCGGTTGGCCGCGCCCAGCTTGCGCAGGATCTTCTGGATGTGGTTCTTGACGGTCAGCGCGCTGATGCCCAGCTTCTCGCCGATCTGCTGGTTGCTCAGGCCGTCACGCACCCAGCTCAGGATCTCGCGCTCGCGCTCGGTGATCTGGGGCGTGCGCTGGGCCAGCGGGGTCAGCGAGGGCGTGCTGCCGCCCAGGCCGCCGCGGTGCTGCGGGCTCATCTGCTGTTCGGTGACATGCACCCGCTGGTAGGTCATGTGCAGGCAGGGCAGCAGCATGTCGATGCCCTGCAGGGCCTCGTGTCCGTACTGACCGCCTGGCAGGCCGAACAGGAAAAAACTCTCGATGTCGTCGGGACGCCCTGGCCGGCTCAGGCCATGCACCAGCAGGTGGTGGTAGCCGGCCTGGCACAGCGCCTGAGCGGCCACATCGGTCAGGGCCACCTCCTGCAAAGGCAGCAGGCAGGGCTGCTGCCGATGTTGTCGCCACAGGCGCATGGCGGCCGTCAGCACCTGGGCGCGGTGCCCCTGCAGTGCCGCCTGTGCCGCTTCGGTCAGCGGCACGCTGTTGAACACATCGAAGACCAGGTCTCGGGCCTGTCGGTCATAGGCGCCGCACACCAGCAGTTTGTGCGGCAACCAGCGCTGAAGGTCTCCCTGGCTCCACAAGAAGAACTGGTAGCGCCTGCGCACCTGCGGGGCCATCTCGACGATGCGCAGCAGGTGCTCGGAGGTGTCCACCGAGTGGGGTTGTGGATTCATGGCATTTATCGTGGTTGAAGCCGCCATGCTAGAAAGCTGGCATGACGATTTGTTGACGGATGGAAAGTTCATGACACCAGCCACCCACCTGCTGTATCTGCACGGCTTTCGGTCATCGCCCGCTTCGACCAAGGCGCAGCGCATGGCCCGTCATGTGGCCGAGCGTGCGGCACAGGGTCGCCAGATCACCTGGGCCTGCCCGCAGCTGCCCCCTTCGCCACGCGAGGCATGGGCCCTGATGCAGACGGTGGTGCAGCATTGGCCCGCCGAAACCACGGCCATCGTGGGCTCGTCGCTGGGCGGCTTTTATGCCACCGCACTGGCGCAAGACCTGGGCTGTCGCGCAGCCTTCATCAACCCGGCGGTGGCGCCAGCCCGTGACCTGGCGCGTTACATCGGCGAGCAAACCAGCTTTCACGACCCCGAAGACCGCTTCTTTTTCCAGCCAGCCTTCATCGAGGAATTCAAGGCGCTCGCGCCCTACCCCGTGCAGCCGCCTGCGCACTGGTGGCTGCTGGTGGCGCAGGGCGACGAGGTGCTGGACTGGCAGGAGATGGTGGCGGCCTACCCGGGTTGCGCCATGAAGGTGCTGCCAGGCAGCGACCATGCCGTCAGCGATTTCGAGGACCACTTGCCGGCACTGGTTCAGGCGCTGGGCTTGTGAGGGCGCCGTCTGGCATGAACACCCAATCCCGGTAGCGCTGTACGCCCACCGGGGGGGCCCAGGGCCGCGTGAGCGATGGGCTGAAAACGCCAACGATGCGGTCGCCCTCTTTCTGAAGGCCCCAAGGCCCGCGCGTGATGGGGTCACGCCCCACCTGACGCAGGTGGCGCAGGCGCTGTCCGCTGCGGGTGTCGTCCAGCAGTTCATCCAGCTGGCGGGGCGCTGTGGGCTGTCCGGGCGGTGTGGCGCGGGCGTAGCGCTGCAAGGCCTGGGTGATCTGTCCCGCGCGAAATACCAGATCGGCCTCGGCCTCGCGACGGGCCTGCGTGAGCCACTGCGTCCCCAGGGCCGACAGCATCACCCCGCTGACAGCCACCCAGCCCAGCAGCAGCAGGTAACTGAACCCCGACTGTCGACGTCTCATCACCAGCCGGCGTAAGGGCTGCCGTCCAGCCCACGGCCTGTGGCGCCGCTGCGCACATCGGCGGCTGCGCCTGGCAAGCCGCTGTCTGGGCGCGGGGGCAAGGTCATCCAGCTGTCGCGGGTGCCTGTGAAGGGGTCTTCCGGCACCTGGCGCAGATAGCCGGCCGCCACCAGGGCGTCCAGCGTGTCCGGGTAACGCCCCTTGTCGGCCGCGTACTTATCGAGCGCATCGCGCATCACGTTCAGGGAGGTGCGCAGGCTGGCCTCGCGGGCCCGCTCGACCTGCCGGTGGTAACGGGGGGCCACCAAGGTGGCCAGCAGGCCAATGATGGCCAGCACCACGATCAGCTCGATGAGGGTGAAGCCCCGCGTGCGCACCATGGCTCACCAGCCTTTCAATGGCGTGCCGTCCAGGCCCATGGCCTCGGAGCGTGAACGCACGTCGAACACATCGGCACCCGGCGCTGGCGCGTCGGGCGGGCTGGCATAACTGCGCAAGGCCCAGGTGTCGACCGGGGCCAGCGTGGGGTCGGCAAAGGGATCCCGGGGCAGGCTGCGCAAAAAGTAGATGCGGCGCTTGCGGGGGCTGCTCACATCTGGCACCCCCTGCACCAGGTGATGCAGGCTGGGCGGGTAGCCACTGTCATTGGGCTTGCGCTCGATGCGGCCTTCTTCCCAGGCCTGGTGGTAGGCGTCGATGGCTGCACGCACGGTGCGCAGGTTCTGGCGCAATTCAGCCTCTTGGGCACGCCGCTTGTTCAGGGCGAGCAGCGGCATGGCGGCGCTGGCCAGGATGCCCACGATCATCAGCACCACCACCATCTCGATGAGGGTGAAGCCGGGTCGACGGGTGGGCATGCGCATCAACGGCCTCCGTCCTGGGGGGTGGCAGGCTCAGGCTCGGTGGTGCGCTCGGCAGGCTCCGGCAGGGGCTCGGCCGAGCCCTGCGGCATGGCCTGCGGGTCGAACACCATGAAGGTGAACTGCTCGCCGGTGCTGCTGCCAATGGTGACCGGGCCCGCTGGGGTGCCGGGCCTGACCGTGAAGGCCACCGCCTGACGGCCTCGTGGTGGCACGGTCAGGGGGCCAGCGCCCAGGCCTGTGGCTGCGCTGCCCTCGGGCGTCAGCAGCACCGACGGGTCGTACTGCAAGGTCACGACCACCGGGGTGTCGCTGCGGTTGTTGAGCCCCAGGGTGAAGCCGCCACCGGCCTGCACCTGCTCGGGGCCGCTGAACAGGCCAGCCTCCACAGGCCCCATGCCTTTGCCAGATGCTGCTGCCCGAGGTGCCCCTGCGGTGGCTGCCCCGGCGCCCGACGGGCTGCCGCCCACCTGGCCCTTGCCGAGTTGCCAGGGTGCAGCACCTGGCTGGCTTTCGGTGCCCGAAGGCATGGGGGAGACCGGCAAGCTTTGCTGGTGCAGGTTGCGCACCACACGCGGCGTGATCAACAGCACCACCTCGGTCTTCTTCTGTGCGTCCTTGCGCGAGCCGAACAGGCGCCCCACCACGGGCGTCTCGTTCACATAGGGCAAGCCAGCACCGCTGCGGCTTTCGGTGTCGTTGATCAGGCCAGCCAGCACCTGGGTTTCACCATCACGCAGGCGCAGCGAGGTGCTGGCCTGGCGGGTGCCGATCTGGTAGGCCGTGGAGCCCGAGGGCCCCATCACCGTGCTGGTGATGCTGCTGACCTCCAGCCCCACCTTGATGGTCACTTCGTCATCGAGCTGCACCATGGGCTCGAGCTCGAGCTTCAACCCCACATCCTGGTAGCTGACCGATGCCGACACGCCCACGTTGGCGGTGGCGGTGGTGGTGAACACTGGCACCTTCTCGCCCAGCAGGATGCGGGCCTTCTCGCGGTTGCGAGCCCGGATGCGCGGGTTGGCCAGCAGGTTGGAAGCGTCCACACTGCTGCGCAGACGTGCCACCGACAAGGGGTTGGGCACGCTCACGCGCAAGCCTTCGGCACTGGTCAGGGCGGTGGCCGCGTTGGCGCCTGGCAGGCCGTAGGTGTACTCGCCAGGCCATGACAGGCCCAGGTCCATCTCGCGGCTGCTGGACACCTCCATCACTTCCAGCTCGAGCATCACCTCGGGGTCGGGCAGGTCCACACTGGCCACAAGCCGCTCGACCAGCCGGATGACCTCGGGGGTGTCACGCACCACCACCAGGTTCAGGCGCTCGTCGACATGGATGTCGCGGCTTTTGGCCATGGTGCGGATCAATGACTGCACCTGCTTGGGGTCGGCACTGGTGAGGTAGAAGCTGCGGGTGACGGTGTCCAGCAGTTCACGCTGCTTTTGCGGTGTGCCTGGAAAGACCAGCACCGTGCGCTCGTTGAGCAGCTTGTGGCCCAGCTGCTGCGTGCTCAGGATGACGCGCAGCGCCTCGTGCACCTGGGTGTCCCGCAGGAACAGCGTGACCTTGGCTTCGGCGCGCACGTCCTTGTCGAAGACAAAGTTCAGGCCAGCGGCACGGGCCAGGGTTTCGAACACGGTGCGCAGGGTGGCCTCCCGGAACTCGAGCGTGATGGGCCGGTCGGCCGCAGCCAGCACCAGGGCACTGCGCTGGCGTGTGGACGCCTGTCGTTGCTCGTCGATCAGGGCCAGTTCACGGCGGGCCTGCTGATGCGCGGGCTCATCGGCCAGCACGGCACGCCAGGCAGCCTCGGTGGCGGCCATGTCTTGCCGCTGCTGTGCGCGCTGGGCTTCCTGCACCAGCCGCTGGATGCGATCGCGGCGCGCAATGTCCTGGCGCAGGCCCTGCGTGCGGGGGTGCTGAGGGGCGGCCACCTCCAGGCGCGCAAGCACCTGCTGCAGAGCGCCCCACTGACCGGCCGCACGGGCCAGGTCGGCCTCGTACAGCAGCGCGGCCACCGTGGTCTCACGCTGTTTGGCCAGGGCCGCGGTGAGGCGGGTGTCGTCCGGGGTGGCCTGCTGTGCGCCTTGCAGGCGCTGCAAGGCGACTTCATGCTGGCCCGACTGGGCCAGACGTTCGGCATCCTGCAAGGCCGTGTGCCCGCAAGCCACCAGCCACAGGGGCGTGATCAGGCACAAGGCCATGGCGCCCAGCCCTCGCACGCATCGGGTGAATCGGCTGAATCGCCCGGGTGGCGACCGGTGGCCAGCATGGCCAGCATGGCCTGCACAAAGGGCGTCCGAAAAAATGGCGGTGTGGTTCATGGGGTCGCAGGCGAACGCGCAGACACCAGCACGGTCTGCTGCAGGGGAAGGTAGGTGAAACTGAGTTGACGCTCGCCCAGCGCATCGAGCCGCCACTGGCCGTCGAGCACCTCGCCGGCGCGCAGCACCCAGGTGCGCTGTGGACCGGCGATCACGGCGCGGGGCATGTCATCCACCACACGGCCCACCCAGGCGTGCGGAAACGCCGGGGCTTGCGGCGCGGTTTGCTCGGGTGCGCGGGCCAGGGGCGCGGGCACTTCGGGGGCCCAGGGGCCCCAGGCAGCGTGGGGCATGTCGAGGGGGCGCTCGGATGTCGTGGTGGCTCGCCGCGTCCATTCGGTGTGCTGAGCCTGCCACCACGCAGGGGAGGCCAGCGCGTCGCGCGGGCCAGATGCCGTGGCCTCCGCAGGCGGCGCCGTGTCAGCCTGCGACGAGACCATTGACGCCGGTGTGAGTCGATCGGGACGCGTGTCTCGGGGTGCCAGCAACTCGTCATCCGGCGTCTGGCCCAACCAGGCAGCCGCTGCAAGCACCAGGGCCAGCACACCCCACAGGGCACGGCCAGGGGCGCGGGAAGCGCTCATGGCCACTCCTTGTGCACCGCGGGCAGGCCCACGGCCTGAGGCGTGTCACGCGAGGTGGTCGGGTCGCGCGTCCAGAGCGACAGGCCCAGACGCAGTTGCCACACGTCGTCATGGGGCTGATCACGCTGCAGGGTGACGGCATCGATGCTGACCGCGGGCTGCGCCAACACATGGGCCATCCACTGCATCTGCTGCGACCAGGGCGCGGTGGTGCTCACACTCAGGCGCCAACGGGACAGACCCGGCAGGGACTTCACGCGTTCGTGCGAGAAACTCACCGGCTCAGACACCGTCTCTGCGGCTGCGCGCAGCAAGCTGGCCTGTCGCGGCCCTGCTTCGCTGGCCGTCGGCAGGGCTTGCCACACCTGCGCCCACAAGGCACTCGGCGTCGCAGGGCCCAGGCCCGGGGCCTCAGACGCGGCACTGTGGCGGGTGTCGGGTGCGGACAGCGTGGTCAGACGCTGCCGCAGCCAATCGTTGTGCGCGGCCAGCTCATCGACCTGCCGGTGCTGTGCAGGCAAGACTCCCCCCCAGACCGCCAATGCCAGGGCACACATGCACAGCCCGATGCGACCAGGCATGCCCAGACGCTGGGCGCCGGTGTGCCAGAGGCGACACCAGGGGCGAACCTGCAATGCCCACCGGTCCCCGAGCAGGCGCAGATCGGTCATCGTGAAACCTCCGGCCAGGGCATCTGCCATTGCCCTTTCAGGGTCAAGACGCCGGCCTGCCCCGGCACCGGTTGGGCCAGGCGTTCGCGCGACAGCCACCGGGCCTGAGGCTCACGGCGCAACCAGGGCGTCAAGGCGTCGTCGTGGGTGGCCCAGCCCGCCAGGGTGATCACGGGCGGCTCGCCCTGTGGCGAGTCCAGCTCACCGAGGTCGAGTTGCCAGTGCGTCCAGCGCGTGTGGGCGGGATCAACCCCGGCGGTGCTTCGGGACAGGCCTTGCATCCAGGGCCAGCCCAGGCGGGCCATCACCGCCTGGGCGGCGACCTGCTGTGCCGCGGGCCAGGGGTCGGCTGGCGCATGCACTGCCTGGGCCGCCTGCACTGGCGGCGAGGCCATGGCACGCGCCAGCCGCAACCGGTGCTCGGCCTGCAACAGCCGCTGCTGCTGAACCTGCAGGGCCTCGTGGCGAGCCTCCAGCGTCTGCCACTGCCACACACCCGCCACAAGGCCCAGCACCCCCATCACCGGCAAGGCCCAGGCCCATGGCGCCATGGGCTGTGCACGGCGTGTGAAATCGAAGGCTTCATCGGCGCGCAGGCGGTGGCACCGCCCGGGTGCCGACTTGCCCCCCCCGGTCCACACGGTCCACCGTCGTTCAGCGGGGGGAGCCCAGGCCACAGGCCCGGCGGCCAGGCCTGCATCGCCTGCGGGCCCCCGCACCGCGACCAGGCGACCGAGATCGCCCCCCGTGCCCGGCTCGGGTTGGGGCGACTGTGGGCCGGGCGAATCACAGGCCACCGGGTCCTGCGGGGCCCACGGCCGACAACTCAGGTGCAGGGCCTCAACGCCGGCAGCATCCCCGCCGGTCTGCACTTGGCGGCGCCATTGCAGCAACCAGCCCGCGTCATGCAGTTGCACAGCGGGCACATCGGCCTCCAGCCAATCGGCCCACCAGGGGCCCACCCACGCCAGGCGCACACGGGCGGCATCGGCCACAGCCCGCAGGTCGGCCAGCAAGGCCCGCGGCAAGGCCACCACCAGCCAAGGCCGCGTCCCCTTCTCGGCCTTCTCGGATGTCTGGGATGTCTGGCCACCCGGCAGCGGCCAGGCTCGCCAGGCCCAGGCTTGCGGCTGGAAGGCAGGGCCCAGGTAATGCGTGGCCTGGGCACAGGCGGCCTGCCAGGCCTGCTCCGGGCCAGCGTGCAAGGGCACCGCCACTTCCCACTGCAGGGACCAGCGGCATGACAGGCCCAGGCTCACCCGCCGCCCTGCATGCGCCACGCACCAGTCGCGCCAGCGCTGCAAGGTGGGTCCGTGCGGGCTGTCGTCCTGCAGCGTGGTGGGCGGGTCATGCGGCGCAGGCCACAGCACCACCGCAGCCGGGCGACGGGCGTGAAGGGCTGCCATCAGGCCGGCGAGCCGTTCATTCGGCCTGGGTGACACGGTCCAGCTCCTCCAGCGTGCTTTCGCCGCGCAGCACACAGGCCAGGCCCGCATGACGCAACAGGCGCGTGCCTTGTTGCAGGGCGTGCGCCTTGATGCGCACCAGCGGTGCACGCGCCACGATCAGGTCACGCAAGGTGTCGTCCATCCAGAGCACCTCGGTGATGGCCTTGCGGCCCGAATAGCCGGTGTGCCGGCACGCCGGGCAACCGCGTGCACGCAGCACCTCGGGCCATCGGCCTTGGGCATCTGCGGTCACCCCCAGGCTTTGCCAACGTGCCGGTGGCACGTCGTCAGGCAGTGCGCAATGGGGGCAGAGCTTGCGCATCAGGCGCTGGGCCACCACGCCATTGAGCGCAGAGACCATGTTGTACAGATCCACCCCCATGTGCATGAAGCGCCCCACCACATCGAAGCTGTTGTTGGCGTGGATGGTGCTGAGCACCAGGTGGCCGGTCAGTGCAGCTTGCGCCGCGATCTGTGCGGTTTCGGCGTCGCGGATCTCGCCCACCATCACGCGGTCGGGGTCGTGGCGCAGCACGCTGCGCAGACCGCGCGCAAAGGTGAGCCCCTTGCGCTCGTTCACCGGGATCTGCACCACCCCCGGCAGCTGGTACTCCACCGGGTCTTCGATGGTGATGATCTTGTCGCGGCCATCGTGGATCTGCTGCACCACGGCGTACAAGGTGGTCGTCTTGCCGCTGCCGGTGGGCCCGGTCACCAGCACCATGCCGTAAGGGCGGGTGGCCAGGTCCAGCAACTGCTGGGCATCGGCTGGCTCGAAACCCAAGGTGGCCAGGCTCATGGCCTGCGCATCGCTGGACAGCCGCGAGCGGTCCAGGATGCGCAGCACCGCATCTTCGCCAAAGCTGGTCGGCATGATGGACAGGCGGAAGTCGACATCGCGCACCCGCGCCTCAGCCCCCCCAGGGGCTGAGGCGGCACCGCTGCGCACGCGCAGCTTGAACCGCCCGTCTTGCGGCAGGCGTCGCTCACCGATGTCGAGCTCGGCCATCACCTTCAGGCGTGAGACCAGCTGCTCGGCCTGCTCGCGGCCTGCCACGCGCCCCACCTCCAGCATGACCCCGTCAATGCGATGGCGGATCACCAGGCCCTGCTCGGTGCTCTCGAGGTGCAGGTCACTGGCCTGGGCCTGCAGGGCGTCGAACAAGGTGGCATCCAACAGGCGAATGACCGGGCTGTCCTGCTGGCTGATGCGGGCCAGAGACAGCTCATGCCGGGGCACTTCGCGGCCCGGGCCGTCGGAGGTGTCGTCGCCCGCCGACGCGTCGGCCACGTCCACCATGCTGCGGGCCTTCAGGCCAGCCTCGGCCTGTAACAGCCACTGCTGCAGGGTCTCGGGGCTCACCTGCACCCATCGGGGCACATGGCCCAGTCGACGGGCCACGGCATCCTGCAAGGCAGAAGCCGCGGGCGCAGGCGCTGCCGCGATCCATTGGCCATCGGCCTGTCGACCAAGCACCACCGACAGGCGTTGTGCGTCGAGCAGGGGCCAGTGCTGCCAGTCGGGTGTGAAGGTCGCGTTCATGCGCTCATCCGATCTGCTCGGCCACCTGGAAGATGGGCAGGTACATCAGCACCACGATGCCGCCGATCAGGCTGCCCATGATCAGCATCAGCACCGGCCCCAGCACCTTGCCCACCCAGGCCGTGAAACGGGCCAGCTCTTCGTCGTAGAACAGGGCGGCGCGCTCGAACATGGCCCCGCTCTCACCGGTCTGCTCGCCCACCCGCACCATGCGCAGCGACACGGGGGTGCACAGGCCCTGGGCCTGCAAGGCCTCCGACAGCCGCTCACCGGCCTGCACCTGCTGCACGGCGCCAGCCAGCCCAGGGCGCAACACCGGGCCCAGCAGCTCACCGGCCGCCTGCAAGGCCGCCACGGCTGGCACGCCCGCCTGCAGCAGCAAGCCCAGCGTGCGGTACAGCGTGGCCAGCTCCAGCAGGCGCAGCCGCTCGCCCACGACCGGCCATTGCCAGGCCCAGGCGGCCGCCCAGGCGCGCAGCAGCGGATGGCGGCAGGCCATCACCACCGCCCCCGCCACCCCCACCAGGCCACCCAGGGTGACCCAGGGGTGCTGGCCCACGGCGCGGCCCACGGCCAGCAGCAGGCTGGACATCCAGGGCAGCTCGCCACCCAGGCCTTCATAGAGCTGGGCAAACCGCGGCACCACGAACACGGTCAGAAAGGCCATCACGAGCAGGCTGGCACCCACCAGGATGGCCGGGTAGATCAAGGCCCCCACCAGTTGCTCGCGCAGGCTGCTCACCCAGGCCAGGTACTGCGCATGCTGCTTCAAAGCCACTGGGGTGTGGCCGGTGCGCTGGCTGGCTTCCACCGACGCCACCAGCAGCTGCCCGAACGCCTGGGGCTGTGCGCGCAGGGCCTGCGCCAGGGTCTGCCCCTGAGAGATGGCCTGCGCCACCTCATGCAGCACCCACGCCACCTGGAGGTCGGCCTCTTTTTCATGCAGGGTGCTCAAGGCCTCGTGCAGGGCGATGCCGGCCTCCAGCAGCACGGCCAGTTCCTGACAGAACAGCCGCACCGGGAAATGCCCGCCCCGGGAACGCACCTCGGTGAAGCCCTGCCTGCCCCCTTCCTGGGCGGTCGGCGTCGGCAAGGCGAGGCCCGCCCGCACGTCCAGCGGGCGCACCCACAGCACATCGGCCGCACGCACGGGGCAGCCCAGCGCCGCGGCCAGGGCCTCGGGCACGGCCTCGCGACTCGGGGCATCGATGGGCATCTGCACAGGGCGACCCTGGGCCATGTGGCGAACGACAAAGCGCGGCATGGTCACCAGCTCGTGATGTCCTGGTTCTCGCCGTCACCGCCTTCTCGGCCGTCCTTGCCCAGCGTGAACAGGTCGAAGTCACCGTGCTGCCCGGGCGATCGGTACTGGTACGGACGGCCCCAGGGGTCGGCTGGCACGGCCTTGCGCAGGTAGGGGCCCCACCAGCGGGGCTCGTCCGATGGGCGGTTGAACAGGGCATCGAGGCCCTGAGCCGAGCTGGGGTAGCGCCCGGTGTCCAGCCGGTACTGGTCGAGCGCCTTGCCCAGCGCGTCGATCTGGGCCGTGGCGGTCTTGACCTCCGACTTGCCGATCTGGGCGAAAAACTTCGGGCCGACATACCCCGCCAGCAGGCCGATGATCACCAGCACGACCAGCAGTTCGAGCAGGGTGAAGCCGCGTGCGGCCGGGCGAATGCCCGAGGAAGAAAGAACCTGAGTGAATGTCATGGTGGGAGACCCGTGAGGCCTCGCATCTTCCCCAGGTGCGCTGACAGCTTTGTGACAGAAGTCTGCCGCCCGACCACCCAGGCCCCGCTGTTCGGTGTGCGCCACTCGGGAGGGCGCCACCGCCACCACCCGCCCCCTCGATTCAGGGGGGCGCCAAAGTGGGACAATGGCAGACTGACCACGACCATTCCCCGCTGATCGCATGTTTGCCCTGTTCGATGACGCTGGCAAGTTCCTCGCCGGCCGCGTGATGTCCGAAGCCGAAAGCTCCCTGCAGGTGGAGCTCGACTCGGGCAAGCGCGTGAAAGTGAAGGCGGCCAACGTGCTGATCCGCTTCGCCAAGCCTGCTCCCGCCGAACTGGTGGCCCAGGCCCTGGCACAAAGTGCCGAGATCGACGCCGACCTGGTGTGGGAAGTGGCGCCCGAAGAAGACTTCGGTTTCGAAGACATCGCCAGCGAATACTTCGGCGACAACCCCTCGAGCGTGCAGCAGGCCGCCATGCTGATGCGCCTGTTCGACACCCCGCACTACTTCCACCGCCGGGGCAAGGGCCGCTTCAAGAAGGCGCCCGAAGACATCCTCAAGCAGGCGCTGGCCGCCATCGAGCGCAAGAAGCAGCAAGCCTTGCAGATCGCGGAATGGGCCCAGGCCCTGGCCGCCGGCCAATGCCCGGCCCCGATCAAGGAACAGCTCTACCGCATCCTGTTCAAGCCCGACAAGAACGGCCCCGAGTACAAGGCCGTGGTCGAGGCGGCCAAGGCCAGCCAGCGCGCACCGCTGGACCTGCTCAAAGATGCCGGCGCCATCGACAGCCCCTACCAGTTCCACTGGCGCCGTTTCCTGTTCGAGCACTTCCCCAAGGGCCCGGGCTTTGCGGCCATG
The DNA here is from genome assembly GCF_004310865.1 of Aquabacterium lacunae. Taxonomy (GTDB): domain Bacteria; phylum Pseudomonadota; class Gammaproteobacteria; order Burkholderiales; family Burkholderiaceae_C; genus Aquabacterium; species Aquabacterium lacunae. The sequence goes on along the minus strand of NZ_SIXI01000005.1, from coordinate 335,062 downwards.
GACGCGCCGCCCATCACCGACGAACTGCCGCTGGCGGCCGTGCAGGCCTTCTCGATCGACGATTCGCAAACCACCGAAATCGACGACGCGCTGTCGGTGCAGGGCCTGGGCACAGGCACCGTCACGTACGGCATCCACATTGCCGCGCCCAGCCTGGCCATTGCGCCGGGCACGCCCATCGACAACGTGGCCCGCGGCCGCATGTCGACCGTGTACATGCCGGGGCACAAGATCACCATGCTGCCCGACGAGGTGGTGCAGCGCTACACCCTGCAGGAAGGCCGCGACTGCCCGGCCGTGTCGCTGTACGTCACCTTCGACGAAACCACGCTGGAACGCAAAGGCGCCGAGACCCGCCTGGAGCGCGTGCCCATTGCCGCCAACCTGCGCCACGACCAGCTCGACCAGGTCATCACCGAAGCCAGCCTGACCGGCCAGGCCCCGGCCGACTACGCTTTTGCCGCCGAACTGGCCTTTGCCTTCCGCCTGGCCAAGGCCCTGAAGGCGCAGCGCGAAGAAGTGCGCGGCAAGCCCGAGAACTTCAACCGCCCCGACTACACCTTCAAGCTGGAAGGCAAGGCCGAGGGTGCCGAGCCGGCAGGCCATGAAACCGTGGTGATCGGCACGCGCCTGCGCGGCGCCCCGCTCGACCTGATCGTGGCCGAAGCCATGATTCTGGCCAACAGCACCTGGGGTGGCTGGCTGGCCGAATGTGGCGTGCCCGGCATCTACCGCAGCCAGGCCAGCCTGCAGCCGGGCATCAAGGTGCGCATGAGCACCAAGGCCTTGCCACACGCCGGCATGGGCGTGGCGCAGTACACCTGGGCCACCTCGCCGCTGCGCCGTTACGTCGACCTGGTCAACCAGTGGCAGATCGTGGCCTGTGCCCGCCATGGCCGTACCGCCGCCCTGGCCGCGCCGTTCAAGCCGAAAGACGCCGAGCTGTTCGCCATCATCTCGAACTTCGATGCGGCCTACAGTGCCTACAACGGCTTCCAGTCGAGCATGGAACGCTACTGGACGCTCAAGCACCTGCAGCAAGCCGGCATCACCGAACTCGACTGCGCGGTCATGGTCAACGGCCTGGTGCGCGCCGACACCCTGCCCCTGGTGTTCAAGGCCCTGGGCTGCGAAGCCCTGCCGCGCCACACCAAGGTGCGCGTGCGCGTCACCGGCATTGACGAGCTCACGCTCGACGTGCATGCCAGCTTGCTGACCCGCCTGGAAGACGGAGCGGGCACCGATGCGGGTGACACCGAGAGTGAAGACGAGGGCGAAGCGCTCGACAATGCAGGGCCGCTGACCCTGGCCATCGACCTGTCGGATTCCGATGGCGATGCACCCGCGGCTGCGCCCTCTTCGGCACCTTCCGCCTGACCGCCAGACTGCCTGACCGCACGTACGCCACCACTTACCCGAACGGCCATGCTCACGCGCCTGTCCACCCACCTCCGGCAGATGTCCTTGCTTCACAAGGCGCTGCTGGGCTCGCTGGTGTTCCACGGGGCCCTGCTGACGGTGCGTTTCGTCGACCCCGAGGGCTTCAATCGGGTCTTCAAGGACACGCCGCTGGAGGTGGTGCTGGTGAACGCCGCCAGCGAGCAAAAGCCCGACAAGGCGCAGGCCCTGGCGCAAGCCAACCTGGCCGGCGGGGGCGATGCCGACACGGGCCGCGCCACCTCGCCGCTGCCCCCGTCGCCGCACAACGAGCTGGGCGATTCGCTGGAATCCACCCGGCGCATGATCGAAGACATGCAGGCCGAGCAGCAGCAACTGCTCAGCCAGGTGCGTGACGAACTGGCCGCGCTGCCGCCCCCGCAACGCCAGCGCCAGAGCAGCAGCGAACAACAGCGCGCCGAAGAAGAACGCCGCCGCCAGCTGACCGAGCTGCTGGCCGAGATCGAAAAGCGCATCCGCGAAGAGAACGCACGCCCCAAGAAACGCTACATCAGCCCGGCCACCATGAAGTCGGACGATGCGCTGTACTACAGCCACTTCCGCACCCGGGTGGAACGTGCCGGCACCGAAGCGTTTCCCATGGCCGAGGGCCGCAAGCTCTATGGCGACCTGGTCATGGAGGTGTGGCTGGACCGGCAGGGCCGTGTGCAGAACGCCATCGTCACGCGCAGCTCGGGCAATGCACGGCTCGACAAGCGGGCCCTGGCCATCGTGCGACAGGCTGGGCCTTTCGGGGCCGTGCCCGACGCCGTGCGTGCAGGCCATGACCTGATCCTGATTTCCTCGCGCTTCCGCTTCACGCGCGATGCCGGTTTCGAGGCCACCACCCAGGCCTCGGCCGATGCGCCCTGACCCCGCCCCCGTTGGAACTGCCATGTCTGTTGACCGCTATGCCGTGGCCGGCAACCCCGTGACCCACAGCCGCTCGCCCGCGATCCACGCCCTGTTTGCCAAGCAGACCGACCAGGCCGTGGACTACGGCCGCCTGCATTGCGAACTCGACGCCTTCAAGCCCACCGTGCAGGCCTTTGCTGCGGCAGGCGCCAAAGGCTGCAACGTGACGGTGCCCTTCAAGTTCGAGGCCTTCGAGCTGGGCGCCCGCCGCACCGAGCGGGCCGAGCTGGCCCAGGCCGCCAACACCCTGCGTTTCGACGCGGACGGCGGCTGGCTGGCCGACAACACCGACGGCGTCGGGCTGGTGCGCGACATCACGGTGAACGCCGGCGTGCCGCTCAAGGGCGCGCGCGTGCTGCTGCTGGGCGCCGGTGGTGCCAGCGCTGGCGTGCTGGGCCCCCTCCTGGCCGAAGGGCCGGCCGAAGTGGTGCTGGCCAACCGCACGGTCGAGAAAGCCGAGGCCATCGTGCAACGCCACGCCGCATGGGCGGCTCGGCACGGCGTGCAACTGCGCGCCAGCGGCCTGGCCCAGCCGGGCACGGCCTTCGACGTGTTCATCAATGGCACGGCGGCCAGCCTGGCGGGCTCGGGCGTGCCCGTGGGCCCCGAGGTGCTGCGCCCCGGCACCCTGGCGCTGGACATGATGTATGGCCCGGCAGCCCAGCCCTTCCTGGACTGGGCTACAGCCCACGGCGCCACGGGCCGTGACGGCCTGGGCATGCTGGTGGAACAGGCCGCCGAAGCCTTTGCCCTGTGGCGCGGCGTGCGTCCGCAGACCGCGCCCGTGCTGCAGGCCCTGCGCGCCCAGCTGGCCGCCGAGTACGCCACACCCCGCTGAGCCATGCGCACACTCGCTCGCATCCTAGTGCTGCTGATGCTTTCGGGCCTGAGCCTGCAGCTGTACTTCGCCGGTCGCATCGCGCTCATGAACGTGGTCGATCCGCAATCGACCACCTTCCAGCGCTCGGAAATGCGCCGGCTGGTGCAGGAGCAAGGCCTGTTCACCTGGTCGCAGCAGTGGCGCCCCGGCGCACAGATCAGCGACAACGCCCGCCGCGCCGTGATCGCCTCGGAAGACGCCGGCTTTGCCGACCACTGGGGTGTGGAATGGGATGCGCTGCAGCAGGCCTGGGAACGCAACCAGCGCGCCGAACAGCGCGTGCAGGCCCAGCAGCAGGCGGCCATGGCCCGCTACCAACGCGCCGTGGAGCGGGCCCAGAAACGAGGGCGTCCGCTGCCTGAGCCGCCCAACGCGCTGAACACCGTGCCCAAGGTGGTGGGCGGCTCGACCATCACACAGCAACTGGCCAAGAACCTGTTCCTGAGCAAGGAACGCAACTTCGTGCGCAAGGGGCAGGAGTTCCTGATCACCTTCATGCTCGAAGGACTGCTCAGCAAGGACCGCATCCTCGACATCTACCTCAACAACGTGGAGTGGGGCGAAGGCGTGTTCGGCATCGAGGCGGCCTCACGGCACTATTTCCGCACCAGCGCCGACCGGCTTGGCCCTTACCAGGCGGCCCGCCTGGCGGTGATGCTGCCCGCCCCGAAAAAGTTCGAGAAGAACCCAGGCTCTGGCTATGTCAGTGGCCGCGCCGGCACGATCGCCGCACGCATGCGGGCGGCCGAGCTACCCTGACCCCAGACCGCTCCCACACACGCCATGGACCCCTTGAGCCTCATCATCGACGACATGCGCTTCGATGGCGTGGTGTTCGTGGGCACGGTGCTGCATGCCCCGTGGTGCCTGCGCCTGCACACGCCCGGCCTGGCAGCTTTCCATGTGGTCACGCAAGGGCAGGCCTGGCTGCACCGCGACGGCCTGGAGGCGGTGCGCGTGCAAACGGGTGACCTGGTGGTGCTGCCAGCCGGTCAGGCCCACCACATCAGCGACAGTGCCGTGCTGCCGCGGGGGCCCGACGCACTGCTGGCAGACGACCTGGCCCCTCACCTGGCCCCTGGCCTGTGGACCCAGCGCGTGCTGCCAGGCGAAGGCCCGGCCACCACCCTGGTCAGTGGCCACGCCCGGTTTGACGTGCACATGGCCGCCCCGCTGGTGCAGGCCTTGCCACCCCTCATGCACATCCGGGGCATGGGGGAAGCGCCACCGCTGTGGCTGGCGATTGGTCTGCAGTTCCTGCAGCAGGAAATGGCCACAGCGCGGCCAGGACAGCAGGCCATCATCAACCGCCTGGGCGACATCCTGTTCATGGAATGCCTGCGCGACCATGTCAGCGCCCTGCCTGAACGCTCGGGCAACTGGCTGTCGGCCCTGAAAGACCGTGCCTTGTCGGCGGCGCTGGCCTGCATGCACCAGAACCCGGCCCACAACTGGAGCGTGCCCGAACTGGCGCAGCAGGCCTGCCTGTCTCGCTCGGCCTTTGCAGAGCGGTTCGGCCAGGTGCTGGGCGAACCGCCGCTGACCTACCTCACACGCCACCGCATGCGCCTGGCGGCGCGCCAGCTGGTCAGCAGCACGCTGCCGGTCAGCCGCGTGGCCACGCAGGTGGGCTACGCCTCAGAGGCCGCTTTCAGCCAGGCGTTCAAACGGGAGTATGGGCTGTCACCCAGTGCCTGGCGGCAGCAAAAAGCACGAAGCCCGGGCAATGCCCAGGCCTCGACGTGAACCGCAGGGCAGGACCTTACTTGCCCGCCGACGACGACCCGGTGCCCGAGCCCCCCAGCAGGAAAGCCACCTTGCGCTTGGGCTTGATGAAGCGTGACATCGACGAGCCACCACCGGCCGGCGTGGCCGGTGCCTTGGCTTCCCAGGCCGCAGGCGCGGTATCGGGCGAAGCTTCGTAGGGCTTGTCGAAGAAGGGGTCGGACGGACGGCGCGGGGCAGGCGCTGGGCGCGACTCGGTGCGCATGGGACGGGCACCACGCGGGCCATCGGTCTCTTCGCGACGCTCGCCACGGCGATCATCGGAACGCTCACCCGAGCCCTCGTTGCGGTCGCGGCGGAAACGCCGCTCCTGGCGATCGTCCAGGGCGAAGGTCTCGATGTCGAGCTTCTTCTTGGTGAGCTTCTCGATGTCAGCGATCAGGCGAGCATCGGCCCCGGTGACCAGCGACACGGCGAGACCCGACGCGCCGGCGCGGCCCGTGCGGCCGATGCGGTGCACGTAGTCTTCGGCGTTGAAGGGGATGTCGTAGTTGAACACCGCCGGCAGGGCCGCGATGTCGATGCCACGTGCGGCCACGTCGGTGGCCACCAGCAGGTCCATCTCGCCGGCCTTGAACGCGGCCAGGGCCTTCAGGCGCTCGTCCTGCGACTTGTCACCGTGCAGGGCGGCGGTCTTGAGACCATCGCGCTCGAAGGCACGCGCCAGGCGGCCAGCGCCCAGCTTGGAATTGACGAACACGATCGACTGCTTGATCTCGCGGTCGCGCAGCACCTGGCGGATCAGGGCGCGCTTGTCGTCTTCGTGCACGCTGTAAAAACGCTGCTCGACGGTGGAAGCCGTGGCATTGGGCCGGGCCACTTCCACCAGCACCGGATCTTGCAGGTAGCTGGCGGCCAGCTTCTTGATCTCGGGCGAGAACGTGGCCGAGAACAGCAGGGTCTGACGCTGCTTGGGCAGGTAGCTCAGGATGCGCTGCAGGTCAGGCAGGAAGCCGATGTCCAGCATGCGATCGGCCTCGTCCAGCACCACATACTCGACCTGCGACAGGTTGCAGTTCTTGGCCTCGATGTGGTCCAGCAGGCGGCCCGGCGTGGCGATCAGCACTTCCACACCGCCTTTGAGTTCGGCGGTCTGCGGCTTCATGTCCATGCCGCCAAACACCACCGCCACGCGCAGGTTGGTCTGCTTGGCGTAGGCCTTGACGTTGTTGGCCACCTGGTCGGCCAGTTCGCGCGTGGGCGCCAGCACCACGGCACGCACCGGGTGACGCGCCGGCGACATGCTGGCGTTCTCGTGCTTCATCATCTTCTGAAGCAGCGGGATGGAAAACGCCGCGGTCTTGCCAGTGCCCGTCTGGGCGGCGCCCATCACGTCCCGCCCGGCCAGCACCACCGGAATGGCCTTGGCCTGGATGGGCGTCATGTGGGCATAACCCTGCACCTCGATGGCGCGCAGCAGTTTGGCGTCAAGGGGCAGGGTGTCGAAACGCGCAGGCGCTTCGGGTGTTTCAGGTGCTGCAGCCGGCGCGGGTTCTTGGGGCGCGGGCGACTGGAAAGTGTCAGAGCTCATGGTGCTCCAGTGGGGCGCACATCAAAGGCACGTGCGCCGGGGTCAGAAGGTGTAGCCGGTCTGGCGCTGCAGACCCAGGTTCTGTGCTTCGGCCGCCTCCAGCAGGTGCGCCAAGGGGCCCAGACCCTGGTAGCGAGCGCACACCTTGTACGCGTATTGCCACACACGGGGAATGTCGTCGAGGTACTGCCGCTTGCCATCGCGCAGGGCCAACCGCGCGAAAATGCCCAGCACCTTCAGGTGACGCTGCAGCCCCATCCACTCGAAATCACGCCAGAAATCACCGAAATCATCGCGCACTGGAAGCCCCGCTTGGCGGGCCTGCTCCCAGTAACGGATGGCGATGTCGATCTGACGCTCTTCGTCCCATGTGACATAGGCATCACGCAGGAGAGACACCAGATCATACGTGATCGCCCCCCATACCGCATCCTGAAAATCAATGACCCCCAGGCGGGCCGCTGGATCGGCCGGCTGCGCCATCAGATTGCGCGAGTGATAGTCGCGGTGTACCAGCACCTTGGGCTGCGCCAGCACCTGCGCTTTGATCAAGGCAAAGCTGCGCTGGAGGGTGGACTGCTGCGCATCGGTGAGGGTCAGACCACGCAGCTTCGTGAGGTACCAGTCAGGCAGCAGGTCGAGCTCGCGCTGCAGCAAGGCGTCGTCGTAGGGCGGCACCTGCTCGGCGGCAGCAATGCCTTGCAGGCGAATCAGTTCGTCGGTGGCCGCCTGGTAGCGGGCCCGGTTGGCCTTGTCTTCGTTGGACCAGGGCGTGGCCTCAGGATGCAGGGTGGACAGCAGCGTGTGCGAGCCCAGATCGGCCAGCAGCATGAAGCCTTGCGGCTCGTCCCAGGCCAGCACGGCCGGCGCCGACACCCCCCCTTGGGTCAGCAGGTGCGCCACCTTCACGAAGGGGCGGCAATCCTCATGCTGGGGTGGCGCGTCCATGATGATGAAGCTGCCCTGCGCACCTTGCACACGAAAGTAGCGGCGGAAACTGGCGTCGGCACTGGCGGCCACCACCGATCCCGCGTCCAGCCCATGGGCAGGGGCCACGGCCTGCAGCCAGGCATCGAAGGCTTGCTGGCGGGCGGGGTCGGCCCAGGCAATCGGGGTTCGATCTTGTGCAGCACTCATGGGGGTCAGAAAACAGCGGGACGGGCGCCACGGCAGACCATGGCGAACAGTCGGCCCAAACGCTGGGTGGCGCTTCAGCCGCATGGAATAATCCACCCATTTTAGTCTGAGCCCTCGTGTTGCCCTCCCCCACCCACCGCCCCTGCATGCCCCGTCGCCGCACGCCCGTGGCCCTGGCGGTTGCCTGGTGCCTGGGCACCCTGCCGGTGTCCAGCTTGCAGGCTCAGTCTTCTGCCCCCCCTGCGGCATCCAAAGACTCCACGGCACCCACGGCTCCGACTGCCCCCGGCACGGCCACTGTCACGGAACCGACCGGGCTGCGCATCGCCAACACCCTGAGCTGGCCGGTGGGCGGCAGCAAGGAGGCTGAACAGCTGCCCATTCATTTCGAAGCCGATCGCCTCGAAGGCAGCCCTGACGATGTCATGAAGGCCACCGGCGACGTGCGCCTGACCCGTGGAGACCTGATCATGCGCGCCGATCAGGTCACGCATCGACAGGCAGACAACTCGGCCCAGGCCGAAGGCCATGTGCGGGTGATGCGCCGAGGCGATGTCTTCACCGGCCCATCGCTGAACCTGAAACTTGACAGCCTGGAAGGCGAGTTCACCTCGCCCATCTACCGCTTCGCGCGCACCGACGCGGGCGGTCAAGCCGCACGCATCGAGTTCCTGGGGCCCAACCGCCTGCGTGCGGTCGACGCGACATACTCCAGCTGCACCTCCGAGAACACGGCAGAGCCCGACTGGGTGCTGGAGACCGGCAGCGTGCTGCTCGACCAGGAAACCGCCGAAGGTGTGGCCCGCAATGCCGTGGTGCGCTTCAAGGGGGTGCCCATCCTGGCCGCGCCCGTGCTGTCATTCCCCTTGAATGACGCACGCAAGAGTGGCCTGCTGCCCCCCAGCTTCGACTACGACAGCAAGAACGGCTTCGAGTACAGCCAGCCTTACTACCTGAACATTGCGCCCGAGCGCGACGCCACGCTCACGCCCACGCTGTCGACCCGTCGCGGCCTGGGGCTGGACGCCGAATACCGTTACCTGGCGCCACGGGATGCCGGCACGGTGAAGGCCTCGGTGCTGCCCAATGACCGCGTGGCCCAGCGCACCCGCGGACTGCTCGATGTGCAGCACCAGGGCAACTCGGAAGACGGCAGCAGCACCCGGCTGACCAGCTACGACGTGCGCATTCGCCGGGTGTCGGACGATGACTACTGGAAAGACTTCCCGCGCACGCTCAACAGCAACATCACGCTGACCCCGCGGCTGCTCGGCAGCCAGCTGGCCGTGGAGCGCCAGGTCAATGCCCGCGCCTGGGGGCTGGGCGGCAACCAGGCCACGCTGTACGGCAAGGTGCAGAACTGGCAGAGCCTGAAAGACCTCGACACCACCTCCGACGTGAGCGCCCAGCTGGTGTCACCCTACCAGCGAGAGCCCCAGCTGGGTCTGCGCGCTCGCAGCGCCTCCGAGTCAGGGCTGGTGTGGGCCCTGACCACCGAGTTCAACCGCTTCACGAATGCCGACAGCACCCGCGTGTCGGGCAACCGCGCGCACGCACTGGGCCAGGTCGAACGCCGCTTCGGCAGCACCGCCTGGTACCTCACCCCACGCCTGAGCCTGAACGCCGCCAACTACACGCTCGACAACAACGCCGCACTGGGCACGCTCAAACGGCACTACACACGGAGCATCCCCACGGCCAGCGTCGAAGGGGGGCTGGTGTTCGAACGTGATTCGCAGTGGTTCGGCAAGGGCTATGTGCAGACACTGGAGCCACGCGTCCAGTACGTGCGCACGCCCTATCGCGACCAGAGCGGCATCCCGCTGTTCGACAGTGCAGCACGCGACTTCAACTCGTACAGCATCTACTCGGAAAATGCCTTCACAGGCGTCGATCGGGTGTCCGATGCCAACCTTGTCAGTGTGGGCGTGATGACCCGCCTGCTGGACCCGGTCACGGCGCAGGAAGCCATGCGTCTGGGCGTGGTGCAGAAGGTGCAGTTCAGCGATCAGCGTGTCACCCCCAACAACGGGGCCCCGATCACGCAGCGACTGTCCGACCTGCTGCTGGTGGGCTCGACCAGCGTGCTGCCGCGCACCTGGCTGGACACCACCGTGCAATACAGCGCGCAGAACAACCGCGTCGAACGCTCGACCACCAGCGTCCGCGTGAATGCCGGGCCCTGGCGCAATGTGGCCTTGAGTCACCTGTTCAGCCGAGACAGCAGCGAGCAGATCGACTTCAGCTGGCAAGTACCCCTCAGCGGCCGCACCCCACGCCTGGATGGCGACGGGCGCGTGGCCAAGGCCGTGCAGACCGAATGCCGCGGCTCGTGGTACAGCGTGGGCAAGGTCAGCTACAGCATGGTCGACAAGCGCATCAGCAGCAGCGTGCTGGGCTTCGAATACGACGGCGGCTGCTGGATCGGTCGCATCGTGGCCGACCAGTCGGCCATCGGCACCACCAACAGCACCCGCATCCTGTTCCAGCTGGAGCTGATCGGCCTGTCCCGACTGGGCACCAGCGCCCTCAAGACCCTGAGCACCAACGTGGGCGGCTACCGCCCGCTGCGCGACGAAAGCTCGACCCTGATCCCCGGGGCCTCTTCCGATTTCCACGCCTACGATGACTGACCTGAGCGCCATGAAACGCAACGCACTCCGCCGCATGCCTCGGCCCCTGCTGCCCCTCGTGGCGACCCTGGCGCTGAGCCTGGGACAGGCCCAGCCAGCCAGCGCCCAGGGCTTTCGCCTGCTGGACGCACCCCAGGTGTCTCCCCGCATCCCGGGTGCACGCAACCTGAGCACCGACCTGCAGCTGGCCGGCAAGCCCACCACGGCCGACTACATCGTGGCCATCGTCAACAGCGAGCCGATCACACACACCGAGGTCGACAAGCGGGTGGCCCGTATCTTCGACACCGCGGGGCGCAACACCCGCCTGCCGCCAGCCGACGAACTGCGCCGCCAGGTGCTTGATGCACTCATCAACGAACGCATCCAGATGCAGGCCGCCAAGGCCATGGGCATGACCGTGGCCGATGCCGATGTGGATGCTGCCATTGCCAACATCGCCGCGCAGAACAACCTGTCGCTGGGCGAACTGCAGTCGCGCATGAAGGCCGATGGCCTGGATTACGAACGTTATCGCAACAGCTTGCGCGAGCAGATCCTGCTGGAGCGCGTGCGTGAGCGCGAAGTGAACGGCCGCATCCGCATCACCGACGACGAGATCGATCGCGTGCGCGCAGAAGCCGCGGCTGCAGGCCGTGACGTGGACCTGAACCTGGCCCATCTGCTCCTGCTGATGCCCGAAGGCGCGTCGAGTGCCGAGCAGCAACGCCTGGCCCAGAAGGCCGCCGACCTGCAAGCCCGAGCGGCCCAGGGCGCCAACTTCGGCGACCTGGTCAAGCAGAACTCCGATGACAAAAGCACCCGCGACAACGGCGGCATCTTCGGCATGCGTCCGGCGAGCAAGCTGCCAGAGCTGTTCACCGATGCCGTGAAAGACCTGAAAGTGGGGCAAGTGTCGCGTGTGCTGCGCTCGAACGCCGGCTTTCACATCCTCAAACTGATCGAACGCGAGAACAGCGCTGCCGCCACCTACACGCAGCACCGTGCCCGCCACATCCTGCTGCGCACCACACCTCAGCAAGACGCAGAAGCCGGCAAGCGCAAGCTGGCCGACATCCGCAAGCAGATCGTGGGCGGCCAGGCCAGCTTCGCCCAGCTGGCCCGCCAGTTCTCGGAAGACGGCAGCGCCACCAAGGGCGGCGACCTGGGTTGGGCTGCCCCTGGCCAGTTCGTGCCTGAATTCGAGCAGGCCCTGGTGGCCCTGCAGCCCGGCCAGGTGTCCGAGCCCATCGTGAGCCGCTTCGGCGTGCACCTGATCCAGCTGATCGAACGCCGGGAGGTGCAGCTGACCGACGCCCAGCAGCGTGAAGCCGCCCGCGCCGTGCTGCGCGAAAAGCGTTTCGAGCAGGCCTATGAAGAATGGGCGGCCGAACTGCGCGCCGCCGCCTTCGTGGACATGCGCGATGAGTAAAGGCAGCCACGGTCACAAGCCCCGCCCGCAGCAAGGCCACGTGGCGCGCAAGCGCTTTGGACAGCACTTCCTGAGCGACGACGGCATCATCGACGAGATCGTGCGCGGCATCGACCCGCGCCCCGGGCAGTCACTGGTCGAGATCGGCCCAGGCCTGGGCGCCATGACCAATCCGGTGGTAGAGCGCTGCGACAAGCTCACGGTGGTCGAACTCGACCGCGACCTGGCGGCTCGCCTGCGCAAGCGCCCCGAGCTCGACGTGATCGAATCCGATGTGCTGCAGGTCGACTTCGGCGCCCTGGCCGATCGCTTCGGCCAGAAGCTGCGCGTGATCGGCAACCTGCCCTACAACATCTCCACACCGATCCTGTTCCACCTGCTACAGTGGGCGCACCGCGTGGAAGACCAGCACTTCATGCTGCAAAAGGAAGTGGTCGACCGCATGGTGGCCTCGCCCGGCAGCAAGGACTACGGCCGCCTGAGCGTGATGCTGCAGTGGCGCTACGAGATGGACAACATCCTCGATGTGCCGCCCGAATCGTTCGACCCGCCACCGAAGGTGGACTCGGCCATCGTGCGCATGGTGCCGCTGGCCCAGCCCCCTCAGGTCGACGATGCCTTGCTGTCCGAGATGGTCTCGGTGGCCTTTTCTCAGCGCCGCAAGATCCTGCGCAACACGCTGGGCGCCTGGGTGACGGCCCGCGGCCTGGACACCGACTTCGACATGCAGCGCCGCGCCGAAGAAGTGCCGGTGGACGACTACGTGGCCCTGGTGCAACTGGCGTCGAGCCAGGCGCCGAGGGCCACTCCGGCCCCCCAAGGCTGAGCCATGAAGGCCTACCTGGTCGGTGGTGCCGTGCGCGACCGGCTCTTGGGCCGGCCCGTGGGCGACCGCGACTGGGTGGTGGTGGGCAGCAGCCCCGAGGCCATGCTGGCGGCAGGCTTTCAGCCCGTGGGACAAGATTTCCCGGTGTTCCTGCACCCGCAGACCCACGAGGAATACGCCCTGGCCCGCACCGAGCGCAAGAGCGGGCACGGCTACCACGGCTTCACCTTCCACACCTCGCCCGAGGTCACGCTGGAAGAAGACCTGGCCCGGCGGGACCTGACCATCAACGCCATCGCGCAAGCCGATGACGGCACACTGATCGACCCCTGGGGCGGGCAAGCCGACCTGCAGGCCCGCGTGCTGCGCCATGTGTCGCCCGCGTTCGCCGAAGACCCGGTGCGCATCTTGCGCCTGGCGCGGTTCGCGGCACGGTTCGACGACTTCAGCGTGGCCCCCGACACCCTGGCCCTGATGCAGCAGATGGTGGCCGATGGCGAGGCCGACCACCTGGTGGCCGAACGCGTGTGGCAGGAACTGTCACGTGGGCTGATGGAAGCCCATCCGTCGCGCATGTTCGAGGTGCTGCGCGAGTGCGGCGCGCTGCAGCGCCTGCTGCCCGAGGTGAATCGCCTGTGGGGCGTGCCGCAGCGGGCCGAATACCACCCGGAAATCGACACCGGTGTGCACCTGATGATGGTGCTGGACATGGCCGCGCGGCTGCAGGCCCCTCTGCCCGTGCGCTATGCCTGTCTGGGCCACGACCTGGGCAAAGGCACCACCCCGCCCGATGTGCTGCCCCGCCACATCGGCCATGAAGAGCGCAGCGTGCGCCTGCTCAAGCCCCTGAGCGAACGCCTGCGCGTGCCCACCGACTGCCGTGAGCTGGCCGAGGTGGTGGCGCGTGAGCATGGCCACATCCACCAGTGCCTGGGGTTTTCGGCGGGCGCCCTGCTGCGCCTGCTGGAGCGGCTCGACGCCTTCCGCAAGCCCGCACGTCTGGCCGACATCCTGCTGGCCTGCGAATGCGACGCCAGAGGGCGTCTGGGCCTGAGCGAGCAGCCTTACCCGCAGGCTGAGCGCCTGACCGAGGCACACCGCGCGGCCCAGGCCGTGGCCACCGCGCCCATTGCGTCCGAGGCACAAGCCCGCGGCCTGAAAGGGCCAGCCATCGCCCAGGCCATCCACGAGGCACGCACCCGGGTCATCGAAGCGTCGCTGCCTGCGGCGCCCTGAGCCACGCCCCCTGATCGGGGGAAATGCGGGCGTATTCCCCAAGTGGCGCGCCCACCAAACAAATTCACGATGCGGAAGATGCGCAGATGCGCTTGTCATTCCGCCCCCGCGTCGTGTCACCTCCCCCCTCACCGCATGCCCGTGCCAGCCTTCAGCAGGCTGTCCAGCGCCAGCTGATGCAGCAGCTGGACCAGCGCTGGCAGCAGGTGCTGGGCAGCTTTGGCCTCAGCGTGCTGCTGCTCGGCTTCGGTGCACTGCGCATGAGCCGCATCGGCCTTGACCTCTGGGCTGTTGCCTTGCTGATGTGCGGCGGTCTGGCCGCCGTCTGGCACTTTCAAGCCCGAGCCCGCTGGAAGGCACAGCTGGGCCCGCACGACGATTGGCTGTCCCCGGTGGACCAGGCCCTGGTGGGCGCCGGGTGGCTCTGGGCCGAGGCCTGGCCGCTGGGTGCCGGCGAATGGGGCCTGGAAGCCGAGCAGGGCTTCTGGTGGCCCTTTCTGGCCGCCTGCACGTATGCATTGTGGCGCCTGCGCCAGAACGCCCGGCGCCACTGGTGCATCTGGCATGCACGCGCGCTCAGACACGCCTTGCGGGCCCATCGACAGCCCTTGCGGTGACCCAGAAACGCGCAGGCCCGGCATCACCCAACAGCGCACAGCACACGTCAAAAAGCGCACCGTCCTTTCGGAGGGTGCGCACAAATCATTGGCGGAGAAAGACACATCGGCGGCGCCCTGACCCGGGCGCCCCAGACTCAACCGACCGGCGTCAGGTCAGTCGGCCTGCTTGCGCAGGAAAGCAGGAATCTCCAGCTCGTCCATGCCGTTGCTGGCCAGGGCATCGACCTTCTGGGCCGCCGTGCGGCCATTGCGCCAGACGCTGGGCGTGTTGAGGCCCGAAAAGTCGTTGTGCACGTGGCCCATGGCCGGTGCGGCGTGGCCGCCCACCGAACCACCCAGCGCGGCCGAGGGGCTCACGGGGTTGTTCAGCACGGGGAAATTGTCGGTGCCGGTGCGGGCAAAGGCCTGGGTGGTGGCTTGCTGGGCGCTGTGCACCACGGTCATGCGCTGCTTGGCCGAGGTCAGGCCGGTGGCGATCACGGTGACGCGCAGCTGGTCGCCCAAGCTTTCGTCGTAAGCGGTGCCGTAGATCACATGGGCATCTTCCGACGCGTAGCGGCGGATGGTGTTCATGGCATTGCGCGATTCGGCCAGCTTGAAGTTCGACTTCGAGGCGGCGATCAGCACCAGCACGCCACGCGCGCCCGACAGGTCCACGCCTTCCAGCAGAGGGCAGGCCACCGCGGCTTCAGCAGCCTTGGTGGCGCGGTCCGGGCCGCCCGCGGTGGCGGTGCCCATCATGGCCTTGCCCGGCTCGCTCATCACGGTCTTGACGTCTTCGAAGTCGACGTTCACCAGACCGGGGATGTGGATGATGTCGGAGATGCCGCCCACGGCGTTCTTGAGCACGTCGTTGGCCTGGCAGAAGGCTTCTTCCTGGGTGACGTCATCGCCCAGCACTTCCAGCAGCTTGTCGTTGAGCACGACGATCAGCGAGTCGACGTTGGCTTCCAGTTCGGCCAGACCGGCGTCGGCCTGCTTGGTGCGGCGGGTGCCTTCGAATTCGAAGGGCTTGGTCACCACGCCCACGGTCAGGATGCCCATTTCCTTGGCCACACGGGCGATCACAGGGGCCGCGCCGGTGCCCGTGCCACCGCCCATGCCGGCGGTGATGAAGACCATGTGAGCGCCATCGAGCGAGTTGCGGATCTCGTCGACCGCTTCTTCGGCGGCCAGACGACCGGCTTCGGGCTTGGAGCCAGCGCCCAGGCCGCTGCGGCCCAGTTGCAGGTGCATCTCGGCGGGCGAGCGGCTGAGGGCCTGCGCGTCGGTGTTGGCGTTGATGAACTGCACGCCCTGAACGCCCTGCGCAATCATGTGATCGACGGCATTGCCGCCACCGCCCCCCACACCGATCACCTTGATCTGCGTGCCCATGTCGAAGTTTTCGATCATCTCGATGGTCATGTGTCTCTCCTAGTCTTTCAAGCAGTTGCCAATTTAAAAGTTGCCAATGAACCAGTCACGCATGCGCGAGAACAGGGTCTGTACCGACCCGGCCTTCTGAGAGGCTTTCATGCCTCGTGTGCGCGACAACCTTGCTTCTTCGAGCAAGCCCATCACGGTGGCTGACCGAGGGCTGGCCACCATGTCGTGGAGGGCGCCTGAGTACAAGGGGATGCCCTTGCGCACAGGCTTGAGGAAGATGTCTTCGGCCAGCTCGACCATGCCAGGCATGACCGCCGAGCCACCGGTGAGCACGATGCCCGACGACAGCAGTTCCTCGTATCCGGACTCGCGGATCACCTGGTGAACCAGCGAGAAAATTTCTTCGACGCGCGGCTCGATCACGCCGGCCAGGGCCTGGCGCGAGAGCATGCGCGGCGCACGGTCACCCAGGCCAGGCACTTCGACGTGCTCGTTCGGATCGGCCAGCAGCTGCTTGGCCACGCCGAAATCGACCTTGATGTCTTCGGCATCTTTGGTGGGCGTGCGCAGCGCCATCGCGATGTCGCTGGTGATCAGGTCACCGGCGATGGGAATGACCGCCGTGTGGCGGATGGCGCCGTCCGCGAAAATGGCCACATCGGTGGTGCCGGCGCCGATGTCGACCAGGGCCACGCCCAGGTCCTTCTCGTCTTCGGTGAGCACTGCGGCGCTCGAAGCACTCGGGTTGAGCACCAGCTGCTCGGCTTCCAGGCCGCAGCGGCGCACGCACTTGACGATGTTCTCGGCGGCGCTCTGGGCGCCCGTCACGATGTGCACCTTCACTTCGAGGCGGCCACCGCTCATGCCGATGGGCTCTTTCACCTCATGCCCATCGATGATGAACTCTTGCGGCTCGACCAGCAGCAGGCGCTGATCGTTGGGGATGTTGATGGCCTTGGCGGTTTCGACCACACGCTGCACATCGATCGGTGCGACTTCCTTGTCGCGCACGATGACCATGCCGGTGCTGTTCTGACCGCGGATGTGGCTGCCCGTGATGCCCGTCCAAACGCGACTGATCTTGCAGTCGGCCATGAGCTCGGCTTCTTTGAGGGCTTGCTGGATCGACTGCACGGTGGCGTCGATGTTGACCACCACGCCGCGCTTGAGGCCGTGTGTCGGAGCGACACCAAGGCCGGCGAGCCGGAGATCGCCACCAGGCAGGACTTCTGCGACAACGGCCATCACTTTCGCGGTGCCGATGTCCAGTCCGACGACAAGGTCCTTGTATTCCTTGGGCATGGTTGAACTGGTTTTGACAAGTTTAAGGTCATTGCCTTTGAATTGCACCGCTCTTCACCACAGAATTTTCCTGAAGTGTGGTGAGGCCACGAAGCTTGACGGCATAACCTTTGGGATAACGCAAATCAGCAGATTCCAGCGGCTGGCCATACTGGGCCTGCAACTGGGGCAAGGTGCGCACGAATCGGCTCGCACGTCCGATGACATCGGGGATCTCGCCCCGACCGAGGTTGATCACGGCCTCGTCTTCGAGGGTCACGATCCAGTTGCCGCGGTCGTTCAATTCGAGGGTGTCGATCTCGGTGCCCAGCGGTGCCAGCACGGTGCGCAAACGCCCCAGCATCTGCAGCATCTGCTGGGCCTGATCAGCGGTGGCATGGGTGGGTGCCTTGAGCGTGGGCAGGCGCTCGTCTTCGACGTCACCGATGTTCACGTCGAACACCTCGCCCTGGATGTTGACCAGCTGGTCGTCGCGCTCGTCGTGCGACCAGTAGGCCGCGGGGCGGTGCTCTTCGAGCGTGACGCGCAACTCGTTGGGCCAGACGCGACGCACCACGGCCTTGCGCACCCAGGGCACGGTCTCGAACACCTGGCGGGCATGCTGCAGGTCAACGCTGAAATAGTCGCCGTGGATGCGCGGCAGCGCGTTGGCGCGCACGGTGGGCAGGTTGTTGCGTTGCAGCTCGCCCTCGATGCGCACCTGGCGGATCTGGAAGAAGGGCTGGCGCGACACCCAGGTCAAGGCAGCTGCCACGGCCAATGCCAGCATCACCCAGGCCATGAACTGGGTGACGGCCTGCATCCAGCGGATGTCCGAAGGCATCTCGTGGGACTGGAAAGCGGCGGCGGCTTGCATGGTGGCTTTGGTGCGATCGATCGACTGCGTGAATCAGCGGCGGCTGTCCAGGCTGGCCGAAGCCAGCAGGTGGATGCACAACTGGGCATACGGCAGCCCGGCCACCTGGGCCGACATGGGCACCAGCGAGTGGCTGGTCATGCCCGGCGAGGTGTTGATCTCCAGCAGGAAGGGCTGGCGGTCGCTCTTGCGGATCATCACGTCGGCGCGGGCCCAGCCGCGGCAGCCCAGCGTGTTGAAGGCCCGCACCACCTGGCGCTGGATCTCGGCTTCCTCGTCGGCGGGCAGGCCGCTCGGACACAGGTAGCGCACGTCGTCGGTGAAGTACTTGTTGTTGTAGTCGTAGTTGCCATCAGGCGCCTGGATGCGGATGACCGGCAGGGCCTGCGCCACACCATCGACGATCAGCACCGGGCAGGTGGTCTCTTCGCCGTCGATGAACTGCTCGCACAGCACCTCGGGGTCGTGCTGGGCGGCCGCAGCATAGGCGGCGGCGCACTGGGCCACATCGGTCACCTTGGTCAGGCCGATGGACGAGCCTTCACGCGCCGGCTTGACGATCATGGGCGCGCCCAGCACGGCCAGGGCCTGTGCGCATTCTTCGGCCGACGACACCATGCGCCAGTCGGGTGTGGGCAGGCCTTCGAAGCGCCAGATGCGCTTGGTCATGATCTTGTCCATCGCGATGC
Organism: Aquabacterium lacunae; assembly: GCF_004310865.1. Taxonomy (GTDB): domain Bacteria; phylum Pseudomonadota; class Gammaproteobacteria; order Burkholderiales; family Burkholderiaceae_C; genus Aquabacterium; species Aquabacterium lacunae. Next base: position 316,436 of record NZ_SIXI01000005.1, on the reverse strand, counting down.
TGGAAGCCATCACGCCCGAACCGGTGTACGGCACGCCCAGCAGCTCGAGTGCGCCTTGCAGCGTGCCATCTTCGCCGCCGCGGCCATGCAGGGCGATGAAGCAGCGGTCGACACCTTCGGCCTGCAGTTCGTGCAGCGGGCGCTGGGCCGGATCGAACGCGAAGGCGTTCACACCGGCGTCCTGCAGGGCCTTGAGCACGCCGGTGCCCGACATGATCGACACGTCGCGCTCGGCCGAGGTCCCGCCGAACAGCACGGCGACCTTGCCCAGCGAGGCGGGGTCGATGGCGGGAGGGGTCAGTTGGATGGCACTCATGGGGATGCGTTCAGGTCGTTGGGGTCAGGGCTTGAGCTGCTCGGCCACCTTGGCCGGCACGGCACCGATGGAGCCTGCCCCCATGCAGATCACGACGTCGCCGTCGCGGGTGTTGTCGGCAATGGCCTGGGGCAGTGCGGCCACGTCGTCCACGAACAGGGGCTCGACCTTGCCGGCCACGCGCACGGCGCGGGTCAGGGCGCGGCCGTCGGCGGCCACGATGGGGGCTTCGCCGGCGGCATACACCTCGGTCAGCAGCACGGCGTCGGCGGTGCCCAGCACCTTGACGAAGTCTTCGAAGCAGTCGCGGGTGCGGGTGTAGCGGTGCGGCTGGAAGGCCAGCACCAGGCGCTGGCCCGGGAAGGCACCCCGCGCGGCGCTGATCACGGCGGCCATTTCCACCGGGTGGTGGCCGTAATCGTCGATCAGCAGGAACTGGCCGCCATCCGCGGCCTTGCACTGACCATGGCGCTGGAAGCGGCGGCCCACCCCGCTGAACTCGCCCAGGGCCTTGGCCACGGGTGCATCGTCCAGCTCGATCTCGGTGGCCACGGCAATGGCGGCCAGGGCGTTCAGCACATTGTGCTGACCGGGCAGATTCAGGGTGACCTGCATGTCAGGCATGACCACGCCATTGCGACGCTGCACCGTGAAACGCATCTGACCACCGGGCAGGGCTTCGACGTTGACAGCACGCACCTGGGCTTCTTCGCTGAAGCCGTAAGTGATCACCGGACGCGAGACCAGCGGGATGATGCTGCGCACGCCGGGGTCGTCCACGCAGACGATGGCCGAGCCGTAGAAGGGCATGCGGTGCAGGAAGTCGACGAAGGCCTGCTTCAGCCTGGCGAAGTCATGGCCATAGGTGTCCATGTGGTCGGCGTCGATGTTGGTGACCACCGACAGCACGGGCAGCAGGTTCAGGAAGGAAGCGTCGGATTCGTCAGCCTCGACCACGATGAACTCGCCCTGGCCCAGGGCCGAGTTGGCGCCCGCACTGTGCAGCTTGCCACCGATGACGAAGGTGGGGTCCACACCAGCTTCGGTCAGGATGGCCGTGACCAGCGAGGTGGTGGTGGTCTTGCCGTGTGTGCCTGCAATGGCAATGCCCTGCTTGAGGCGCATCAGCTCGGCCAGCATCACGGCGCGCGGTACCACGGGCACCCGCTTGGCGCGTGCGGCGATGACCTCGGGGTTGTCGCCCTTCACGGCGGTGGAGGTGACCACTGCCTCGGCGCCGTCGATGTGCGCTGCGTCATGGCCCACGTGCACGGTGATGCCCAGCGAAGCCAGGCGGCGCGAGGTGGCGCTGTCGGCCTGGTCGGAGCCCGACACGGTGAAGCCCAGGTTGTGCAGGATCTCGGCGATGCCGCTCATGCCAGCGCCCCCGATGCCCACGAAATGGATGTGCTTGACGGCGTGCTTCATCGAGCAGGCCCCTTCTTGTTGCTCAGTTGTTCGATGTCGTCGGCGACGGCAGCCGCGGCACGGGCCTTGGCCAGCGTGCGGGCCTGGGTGGCCATGTTCAGCAGCTCGCTGCGGTTCAGTCGGCCCAGCAAGGCAGCGAGTGAATCGGCGTTGAGCTCGCCTTGCGGCAAATGGATGGCCGCGCCGTTCGCGGCCATGTACTGGGCGTTGTCGCGCTGGTGCGAAGTGGTCGACACCACCAGGGGCACCAGCACGCTGGCCACGCCGGCCGCGCACAGCTCGCTCACGGTGATGGCCCCTGCACGGCACACGATCACGTCGCAGTCGGCCAGGCGCTCGGCCATGTTGTCGATGAAGGGCAGCACTTCGACCTGCCCCTCCAGGGCGATGCCCAGCTTGCCGTAGCGTGAACGCACGGCCTCGAACTGGGCCAGGCCCGTCTGGTGCGTCAGGCGCGGACGCTGCTCGGGCGGCAGCTTGGCCAGGGCCTCAGGCAAGGTGTCGTTCAGCACCTTGGCGCCCAGGCTGCCCCCGACCACCAGCACGCGCAGCGGGCCAGTGCGGGCCGCGAAGCGCTGGGCTGGTGGCTCGATGGCTTCGATCTCGGCGCGCACCGGGTTGCCAGTGACACGGGCGATGCGGTGGCGATTGGCCAGGCCCTTGACGTCGTCGCAGTCAAAGCCGAACTCGATGGCGTCGACCACGGGCAGCAAAGCCTTGTTGCTCATCAGCAAGGCCGCGTCGGCATTGACCAGCACCAGCGGCTTGCCGCGCAGCGAAGCCATCAGCCCACCGGGGAAGCACACATAGCCGCCCATGCCCAGCACGGCGTCGGCACGGCGTTGGCCGATGATGCGGAAGCAATCGACGAAGGCCTTGAGCAGGCGCAACCCGCCGGTCAATGTGTGCAGCAGGCCTTTGCCACGCAGGCCACTGAAACCCAGTGTGTCCATGGGGATGCCGGTGGGCGGCACCAGGCGGTTTTCCATGCCGGTGGTGGTGCCCAGCCAGGACACGGTCCAACCCCGGGCCTGCATTTCGCGGGCCACGGCCAGGCCGGGCATGATGTGTCCGCCGGTGCCAGCGGCCATGATGACGAGGTGGCGAGAGGGGGTCGCACTCATGCGCGGCCTCCGCGAATGAGTTGTCTGTTTTGGCTGCGCCGAAATCGACGCCCTGCGCGCTGACTGCGCGCAGTGTCGATGTCGCCGTAGAACGTCGCCAACGCCATCATGCGCGGCCTCCGCGCATGAGTTGTCGATTTTCAATGTCCACACGCAGGCAGATGGCCAGGGCGATGCAGTTGAGCAAGATGGCCGAACCGCCGTAGCTCATCAGCGGCAGGGTCAGGCCCTTGGTGGGCAGCACGCCCAGGTTCACACCCATGTTGATGAAGGCCTGTCCGCCCATCCACACGCCCACGCCTTGCGCCACCAGGCCAGCGAACACGCGGTCGAGCGCGATGGCCTGCCGGCCGATGTGGAACAGGCGCACCACCATCCAGAAGAACATGCAGATGACCACCGCCACGCCGATGAAGCCGAGTTCTTCGCCGATCACGGCGAGCAGGAAGTCGGTGTGGGCCTCCGGCAGGTAGTGCAGCTTTTCCAGACTGGAGCCCAGGCCTTCGCCAAAGATCTCGCCTCGACCGAAAGCGATCAGCGAGTGGGTGAGCTGGTAGGCCTTGCCCAATGCATTTTTTTCTTCCCAGGGATCGAGGTAGGCAAAGATGCGCTCACGCCGCCAGGGGCTGAGGCTGACCATCAGCACGAAGGCGCCCACCAGCACAGCCGTGATCAGGAAGAACATGCGGCCGTTCACGCCCCCCAGGAACAGGATGGCCATGGCGATGGCGGCGATCACCATGAAGGCCCCCATGTCGGGCTCGGCCAGCAACAGCAGGCCCACCACACCCACGGCCACCGCCATCGGGGCCACGGCGCGGAAGAAGTGCTCCTTCACGTCCATCTTGCGCACCATGTAATCGGCCGCATACAGGGTGATGGCCAGCTTGGCCAGCTCGGAAGGCTGGAAGTTCATGACGCCCAGGGGCAGCCATCGGCGCGCACCGTTCACACCCTTGCCCACATGGGGCACCAGCACGAGCATCAGCAGCAGCAGAGCCACCACGAACAACCAGGGCGCCCAGCGCTCCCACACGGCCATCGGAATCTGCGACACCACGGCACCGGCCGTCAGCGCCAGCCCGATGGACAGCAGATGCCGCATGAAAAAGTGCGTGGGCTGGTAGTTGGCGTACTTGGGGCTTTCGGGCAAGGCGATCGATGCCGAATACACCATCACCAGGCCCAGCATCATCAGCGAGATGGCCACCCACATCAGCGGCTGGTCGAAGCCCATCACCTTGGTGGGCTGCGTGTTCACCTGCACCCAGTCGCGCACCGGCAAGCGGCCCACCACCTCGGCGCCGCTGGCGGCGGCCCGACCGGTCAGGCGGCGGAACCAGCCCACCAGACCCGAGGCTTCAGCGGGCGCGCTGCCGGGAGTGTCCATGGCCTCGCTCATGCGATGTCTCCACGGTCGGCGGCCAGTTCGCGCACGGTGTCGATGAACACCTGGGCGCGGTGGCCATAGTTGCGGAACATGTCCAGGCTGGCGCAGGCCGGGCTCAGCAGCACCGCGTCGCCCGGCAGGGCCTGCTCGAAGCACCAGCGGGTGGCGGCTTCCAGGCTGTCATGGCGCTGCATGGGAATGCCCCCCCCCATGGGGTCGCTGAGGCGACCACTGCCGTTCAAGGCCAGTTCGATGGGGCCCGCGTCACGGCCGATCAGGGCCACGGCGCGCGCAAAGCGGCTGACCGGCTCGGCCAGCGGCTCGAAGGCCTGGCCCTTGCCGTCGCCGCCCAGGATGATGACCAGCTTGCCGGGCGACAGGTCGGCACCCAGGCCCAGCAGGGCGGCCACGGTGGCGCCCACGTTGGTGCCCTTGCTGTCGTCGATGGCGTCGACACCGCCCACGGTGGTGACCAGCTCGACGCGGTGCGGCTCGCCGCGGTATTCGCGCAGGCCGTGCAGCATGGGCGCCAGCGGCAGGCCGATGGCCGTGGTCAGCGACAGCGCGGCCAATGCGTTCGATGCGTTGTGGCGGCCGCGGATGCGCAGCGCATCGGCGGGCATCAGGCGCTGCAGCACGATGTCTTCGGTCTCGCCCTTCTTGAGCTTGAGGGTCGGATCGCTTTCGCGGGCGCGAACCAGCCAGGCCATGCCGGCTTCTTCGACCAGGCCGAAATCACCCGGGCGCCTGGGCGCGTCAAGCCCGAAGCGCACCACCTGGCGTTCGACCACGCGGGCCGGGCGGCCTCGCACCCCCGATTTCACCACCTCGGGCGCGGGCACCATGGCTTCGACCAGGGGCTCGTCGCGGTTGATGACCATGACGGCCTGCTTGCCGTAGATGCGGGCCTTGGCCTCGGCGTAGGCGTGCATCGAACCGTGCCAGTCGAGGTGATCCTGGGTGATGTTGAGCACGACCGAAGCGCTGGGCTCGAAGTTGCTGACGCCGTCGAGCTGGAAGCTGGACAGCTCGAGCACCCACACCTCGGGCAGCACCTGGAACTCCGGGGCCGCTGGCGGGGGTGGGGCCAGGACGACGGCTGGCGCGTCTTCGTCGTCGGACAAAGGTGCTTGTTGAACAGACTCTTCGGTGAGCGCTTCTTCAGGGATCGCCTCTGCCGAGGCCGCTTCATCCGTGGCCACGACATCTGTCGCCTCTTCAGCCGCGGGTTCGGCCACAGGCACAGGTTCGGTCTCGGCTAGCTCCGGCTCCTGGTCCAGCGCCTGGCTCAGGGTGTCCAGCAGCGTCGGGCCGATGTTGCCGGCCAAGCCCACGCGCTTGCCGCAGCGCTCGACCAGCATCGCCGTCAGCGAGGTGGTGGTGGTCTTCCCGTTGGTGCCCGTGATGGCCAGCACGTGGGGTGCATAACCGCGCGTGGCTTTCAGGTCGGCCAGGGCCGAAGCAAACAGGGCCAGCTCGCCGCGCACCGGAATGCCGCGCTCGTCGCAGGCGGCCAGCAAGGGCGCCACGGCGGCATCGCCCGGCATCAGGCCCGGGCTCTTGAGCACGATGTTCACGCCCTCGAGCAGTTCGGGACTGAGCCCATGGTGCAGCGACGCGCCCGGCACGTCGGCGACCAGGCGAGGCGCTTGCGGCGGGTTGGCGCGCGTGTCGGCCACACGCACCGTGGCACCACAGCGCGCACACCAGCGCGCCATGGCCAAGCCGGAGTCACCCAGACCCAGGATCAGCACGGTGAGTTGGTTCAGATGCAGCATGGTGTGAACGGGGCGGTCAGCGCAGCTTGAGGGTGCTCAGGCCAGCCAGGCACAGCAGCATGGTGATGATCCAGAAGCGCACGACGACCTGCGTTTCCTTCCAGCCCGATTTTTCGAAGTGGTGGTGCAGCGGCGCCATCAGCAAGATGCGACGGCCTTCGCCGTACTTCTTCTTGGTGTACTTGAAGTAGCTGACCTGCACCATGACCGACAGGGCTTCGAGCACGAACACGCCGCCCATGACGGCCAGGACGATCTCCTGGCGCACGATCACGGCGATGGTGCCCAGGGCACCGCCCAGGGCCAGCGCGCCCACGTCGCCCATGAACACCTGGGCCGGGTAGGCGTTGAACCACAGGAAGGCCAGCCCCGCACCGGCCATGGCCGCGCAGAACACCAGCAACTCGCCGGCCCCCGGGATGTGCGGCAGCAGCAGGTACTTGGCGAACACCGAGTTGCCGGTCACGTAGCAGAAGATGCCCAGGGCCGAGCCCACCATGACCACGGGCATGATGGCCAGGCCATCCAGGCCGTCGGTCAGGTTCACGGCATTGCTGGTGCCCACGATGACCACGTAGGTCAGGGCCATGAAGCCCCACACACCCAGCGGGTAGCTGATGGTCTTGAAGAAGGGCACGATCAGGTCGGCCTTGGGCGGCAGGTCTTTCGCGAAGCCCGAAGCCACCCAGTCGAAGAACAGCTCCATCACCTTGAAGTAGCTGGTCTCGGACACGCTGAAGGCCAGGTAGATGGCCGCGATCACGCCGATCAGCGACTGCCACATGTACTTCTCGCGCGAAGGCATGCCCTCGGGGTCCTTCTTGACCACCTTGCGCCAGTCGTCGGCCCAGCCAATGGCACCGAAGCCCATGGTCACGATCATGACGATCCACACGAAGCGGTTCGACCAGTCGAACCACAACAGGGTCGACAGACCGATCGACATCAGGATCAGCGCGCCACCCATGGTGGGTGTGCCACGCTTGGTCAGGTGGCTCTGCATGCCGTACTCGCGGATCGGCTGGCCGATCTTGAGTTCGGTGAGCTTGCGGATCACCAGCGGCCCCAGGGCCAGGCCGATCAGCAGCGCCGTCATGGCGGCCATCACGGCACGGAAGGTGAGGTACTGGAAGACGCGCAAGAAGCCCCAGTCGGGGTTCAGGGCCTGCAACCAGGCGGCCAGACTAAGCAGCATGGGCACCTCCGGCTTGGGCCAGCAGGGCGGCCACGACGGTTTCCATCTTCATGAAACGGGATCCTTTGACCAGCACCGAGGCCACGGCGGGCGCTGCGGGGCTGTGCGACTGCAGGGCCGCGACGATGTCGGCGGCCGATTCGAATGAGAGGGCCTGCGCGCCGACCGCGCTGGCGGTGTGACGGCACAGGCTGCCCGCGGTCCAGACGTGGTCGATGCCACGGGCCACGGCATGGCGCCCGACTTCTTCGTGGAAAGCAGGGCCCTGGGTGCCGACCTCGCCCATGTCGCCCAGCACCAGCCAGCGCGGGCCCGGCAGGCCGGCCAGCATGTCGATGGCGGCACGCACGGAATCGGGGTTGGCGTTGTAGCTGTCGTCGACCAGGGTGAGACGACCTTGCGGACGCTCGACGGTGAGCAGGGCCGAACGGCCCTTGACGGGCACGAAGGCTTCCAGCCCCGCCACCACGGCCGACAGGGGGGCGCCAGCCCCCAGCGCCGCGGCGGTCGAGGCCAGGGCGTTGCGCACATTGTGTTCACCGGCCATGGCCAGGCGAACGGAGGCCTCTCCGGCCGGGGTGCGCAGGGCCATGGCCCAGTGCGGCTGTGCGGCAGCGTCGACCCATTGGGCCGAGCCGGTCACGGCGGCAGGCGCATCGTTCAGCGCGAAGTCGATCACACGACGGCCTGCCGACAGCTCTCGCCAGATGGGCGTGTGCTCAGCGTCGTCGGCCGGGAACACGGCCACGCCATTGCGCAGCAGGCTGCTGAGCACGGCCCCGTTTTCACGCGCCACGGCTTCCACCGTGTGCATGAACTCCTGGTGCTCGCGCTGGGCGTTGTTCACCAGGGCCACGGTGGGCGCGGCCAGGGCGGCCAGCTGCTCGATCTCGCCAGGGTGGTTCATGCCCAGCTCGACCACAGCGCACTGGTGCACGCCTTCGCGCAGGCGCAGCAGGGTGAGCGGCACACCAATGTCGTTGTTGAAATTGCCCTGGGTGGCCAACGCAGCCTGCTCGCCCGGGCCTTGCGCCATCCAGGCGCGCAGGATGCTGGCCACCATCTGTGTGACGGTGGTCTTGCCGTTGCTGCCGGTGATACCGACCAGCGGCATGTGAAAGCGGCTGCGCCAACCGGCCGCCAGGCGGCCCAGGGCGGCACGGGTGTCACTGACTTCCAGCCCTGGCAGACCGCATTCGGCCACGCCCCGCTGGGCCAGCACAGCCACGGCACCCGAAGCTTGCGCCTGGGGCAGGAAGTCATGCGCGTCGAAACGCTCGCCGCGCAAGGCCACGAAGAAGTCACCGGCCTGCAAGGTGCGCGTGTCGGTGTGCACACGCCACAGCGGGGTGGCGGGGTCACCCACCAGCACCGAGCCGGGCAGCAGTTGATGGGCCAAGCCCAAGGTCATCATGGGGGCAGCGGTCATTGGGGCCCCTTCAGGTGCTGGGTGTTCATGCGCTGGCGCAAGGCAGCCATGGATTCCTCGACATCGGAAAACGGCGTCTTCACGCCGGCCACTTCCTGGGTGGCTTCGTGGCCCTTGCCAGCAAGCAGCACCAGGTCACGCGGGTCGGCCTGCATCACGGCATGGGCAATGGCCTCGTGACGGTTCTCGATCACGGCGATGCGGTCGGTGCGGGTGATGCCGGTCAGCATCTGCGACAGGATCAGCGCCGGGGATTCATGGCGGGGGTTGTCGCTGGTCAGGACGACTTCATCGGCATGCTGATCGGCCATGGCGCCCATGAGCGGGCGCTTGATCGGGTCGCGGTTGCCACCGCAGCCCAAGACGCACCACAGGCGGCCGCCGCGGGCTTCGGTGATGGAGCGCAACGCCCGCAAGGCCTGGAGCACGGCATCGGGCGTGTGGGCATAGTCGACCACCACCAGGGGCAGGCGTTCGGCACCCACCTCGTCCACATGCACCTGCTGCATGCGGCCGGGCACGCTGCTCAAATGCTCGCACACACGGGCGATGTCGCGCAGCGGATGACCCAGTGCACGCAAGGCGCCCACCACGGCCAGCAGGTTGGCCGCATTGAACTCGCCAATCAGGCGGGTGTCGAGGTCGACTTCGTCGAGCACCTGCTGCAGGTCGGCACTGCGTTCGATCAGGCGCAGACCCATGCCCTGCGCGTGGAAGCGCACCGCCTCGGCGCGCAGGCGTGCAGGCGCCATCAGGGCATATGACCACACGTCCAGGCCCCGCTGAGTGCACAGAGGCACCAGCGATTCACCGCGCAGGTCATCGACATTGACCACGGCGGCCTGCAGGCTGGGCCAGTGGAACAGCGCCTCTTTGGCTTCCCAGTAGGCCTGCATGCTGCCGTGGTAGTCGAGGTGGTCCTGCGTGAAGTTGGTGAACTGCGCCACACGGATGTGCGTGGCGTCCAGACGCTTTTCTTCGATGCCGATGCTGGAGGCCTCGATGGCCGCAGCCTTCAGGCCCTGGTTCAGAAACTGACGGAAGGTGGCATGCAGGGTGACCGGGTCGGGCGTGGTCAGGCCGGTGGGCACGAAAGCACCACTGCCGGGCTCACCCACGCCCAGGGTGCCGATGACACCACACGGTTGCCCCAGGGCACTGAGGGCCTGGGCTGTCCACCACGACGTGGAGGTCTTGCCGTTGGTGCCGGTCACGGCCACCACGCTCAGTTGCTGGCTGGGCAGGCCGTAGAAGCCATGCGCGATCTCGGCCAGCAAGGCCTTGAGGTTGGGCACGGCCACGATGCGGGCGTCGTCGAACGCAAAAGCCTGCACGCCTTCGGCCTCGACCAGGCAGGCACAGGCGCCATCGCTCAAGGCTTGTGCCACGAAAGCGCGACCGTCACGTGCGGCACCGGGCCAGGCCACAAAGGCCGTGCGGCCAGAGGCGGCCAGAGCAGGCACCTGCCGGCTGTCGACCGTGAGGGCCTGCACTGCCTGCTGCTGCAGCCAGGCCAGCACATCGACCACATGGTTCAGTGTGTGCAGGGCCATCAGAAGCTCTCCTCCACGGCCACCGCGGCGCCTTGCTGTGCCACGATGCGCGGCTGCACTTCCATGTCAGGCATCACACCCAGGCGTGACAGGGTCTGCTGCACCACCTGGCTGAACACGGGCGCCGCCACAGCCCCCCCGTAATACACACCGTTGCTGGGCTCGTCGACCATCACGGCCACCACGATGCGCGGGTTGCTGATGGGCGCGATGCCCACGAACCACGAGCGGTACTTGTTGCCCGCGTAACCGCGGCCTTCCTGCTTGTGGGCGGTGCCGGTCTTGCCGCCCACGCTGTAGCCCACGGTCTGCGCCTGCGGCGCGGTGCCTTCCGGGCTGCAGACCATGTTGAGCATCTTGCGCACGGCGCGTGCCGTGTCGGGCGAGAACACACGGGTACCTGGCACGGGCACCGGTCCTTTCATGCCCTGGGCCATGCCCACAGCGCCCTTGTAAGCCACCTGCTGGTGCATGGCTTCGGCGGGGGCTTCACTGGGAAACTCCCGCTTGAGCAGAGTCACTGGCACCAACTCGCCGTCACGGGCAAACACCGTGTAGGCCTGCGCCAGCTGGAAGAGGCTGGCCGACAGACCATAGCCATAACTCATGGTGGCCTGCTCGATGCGACGCCAGCTCTTGTGCGGGCGCAGGCGCCCAGTCACCACCCCCGGAAAGCCCAGCTGCGGCTTGTGGCCCAGGCCGACGGCCGAGTAGAGCTCCCACATCTCCTTGGGCTGCATCTGCATGGCCAGCTTGACGGTGCCCACGTTGCTGGACTTCTGGATCACCTCTTCGACGGTCAAGTCTCCGTGCGGGTGCGAGTCGGAAATGGTGGAACCATCCAGCTGCAGCTTGCCCGGGTAGGTCGGGACAATGGAGTCGGGTTTGACACGCCCGCTTTCCAGGGCCCACCCGGCAATCAGCGGCTTCATGGTGGAGCCGGGCTCGAAGGTGTCGGTCAAAGCACGGTTGCGCAATTGCGCACCGGTCAGGTTGCGACGGTCACTGGGCGTGTAGCTGGGGAAATTGGCCAGGGCCAGCACCTCACCTGTCACGGCGTCGAGCACCACCACGCTGCCTGCCTTGGCCTTGTGTTGAGCCACGGCATCGCGAATGCGCTGGTAAGCGTTGGCCTGGATCTTGGCGTCGATGGACAGGTGGATTTCGCGGCCATCCATGGCCGGCACGGTGTCACCCACGTTCTCGACCACATTGCCCAGGCGGTCCTTGATGACCTGACGGCGTCCATCGTGCCCCGACAGATCGCGGTCATAAGCCAGCTCGATGCCCTCCTGGCCCTTGTCTTCGATGTTCGTGAAGCCGACGATGTGCGCCGCAGCCTCGCCTTCCGGGTACTGCCGCCGCGACTCTTTGAGGGCATGCACCCCCTTGACCTTCAGCGCCTTGACCTGCGCAGCCACGTCATCTGCCACCTGGCGTCGCAGCCACACGAAGTTGGGGTTGTCGTCCAGGCGCTTGGCCAGCTCCTGCGGGCTCATGTTGAGCAGCCGCGCCAGTTCGCGGGTCTGCTCGCGGGTGGCCTGGAAGTCCTTCGGAATGGCCCACAGCGACGGCGCAGGCACGCTGGAGGCCAGCAACTCACCGTTGCGGTCGAGGATGCGGCCACGGTTGGCCGGCAACTCGATGCGGCGTTCGTAGCGGTTCGCGCCCTGCTTCAGGTAGAAGTCGTTGTGAATGATCTGGATCCAGGCCGCACGGCCCAGCAGCACAGCAAAGGCCAGCCCCAGGGCGCCAGTGAGCAGGCGCAGGCGCCAGGTGGGCGTCTTGGCCGCCAGCAGTGGGCTGGAGCCATATCGCACCGCGGGCATGGGTGCAGCCGCCTGCTTGCGCGAGCCGCGCAGCCGGCGCCACAGAGCACTCAACCGCCCGCCGCTCACGGAGTACCCCCTTCCGCAGCAGGCTTGGCCACAGGCGCCACACCATCGATCACGTAATGGGTGACCGCCGGATTGGTCGTCGACATCTTCAGTCGGGTGCGCACCATGTCCTCCACCACCAGCGGAGTGGCAGCCGTGCGTCGCTCGACCTTGAGGCGGTCGTGCTGCACCTCAAGTTCCTGCTCTTCGGTGCGCGCGCGCTCAAGTTGCACGAACAGGCTTCGGGCCTCGTTGCTGGTGCGGATCAACCAGAAGGCACTGGCAAGCACGGCCAGTGCAAGAGCAATGTTCAAGCGACTCATCCGCGACGCCCTCCGGTGCGGCGGGACACGCGAGCTGCATGGGCGCGCGACGATTCGACCGAAGTCAGGCCAGCCAGAGCAGGGGACCAAGGCACGTCGGTGCGTTCGGCCACCCGCAGCACGGCCGAGCGGGCGCGCGGGTTGGCTTCGATCTCGGCCTCTGACGGTTTGATGCGCCCGATGGAGCGCAGCAGCATGGGCTTGGGCTCGGCGAAAGGCGCACGGCGGTCGAACTCTTCGCGCGAGTGCTTGGCGATGAACGTCTTGACCAGGCGATCTTCCAGCGAATGGAAACTGATGATGGCCATTCGGCCACCGGGCGCCAGGTGCTTCAGGGCAGCTTCCAGAGCAGCCTGGAGCTCGTCGAGCTCACCGTTGACGTGAATCCGTAGAGCCTGAAAGGTGCGGGTGGCGGGGTTCTGCCCGGCCTCACGGGTCTTGACCGCACCAGCCACGACGGAGGACAGCTCGCCCGTGGTGCGGATGGGGTGGCCGGATTCGCGGCGAGCCACAACCGCCTTTGCAATCGCGCGAGCAAACCGTTCTTCGCCATAGGTCTGGATGATGTGGGTGAGTTCATCGACCGAGGCGCGGGCCAGGTAATCGGCCGCGCTCTCACCTTGGGTGGTGTCCATGCGCATGTCGAGCGGCGCATCGAACCGGAAGCTGAACCCCCGCTCAGGGTTGTCGATCTGCGGCGACGAGACACCAATGTCCAGCAGCAGGCCATCCACCGACCCCAGCCCCAGGTCGGACACCACCTCACCCCAGGTGGAGAAGGCGGCGTGCTCGATGCGGAAACGCGGGTCGACCACCGCACGCTCACCCTGGGTGGCGTGCGCAATGGCGTCAGGGTCGCGGTCGAGTGCCAGCAGGCGCGCACCCTGCGGCAGCTGCGACAGGATCAGGCGGGAGTGCCCACCCCGGCCGAAGGTGCCGTCCACATACAAGCCCTGCGCACGCGGGCCCTGGTCGGCATCCCACAAGCCCTGCACGGCTTCGTGCAGCAGGACGGTGGTGTGCTGCCAGGCGGTGGGGCTGTCGCTCATGGCCGTCAGAAAGAGAAATCAGCCAGGACGTCGGGCATGGGCTGGGCCATGACCGCGGCTTCGTGAACGGCGTAACGCTCGGCGTCCCACAACTCGAAGTGGCTGCCCATGCCAAGCAGCATCAGCTCCTTGCCCAGGCCGGCAGCGGCACGCAACTCGGGCGAAACCAGCACGCGCGAAGCCGAATCGATCTCGACGTCCATGGCATTGCCCATGAACACGCGCTTCCAGCCTGCAGCCGACATGGGCAAGGCGGCCACCTTGTCACGGAAGACCTCCCACGCCGGGCGGGGGAAGACCATCAGACAGCCGTCAGGGTGGCGTGTGATGGTGAGTTGGCCGGCGCAAAGCGCAGCCAGCGCGTCACGATGGCGCGAAGGAACGGCAAACCGCCCCTTTGCGTCCAGCGCCAGCGCTGATGCCCCTTGAAAAACCAGACTCACCACAAAACCCCACTAAAGTGCACTTTCCGACACTTTAAACCATGAACACCCCCGGAACAAGGGGAGCGAAGGCAAAAATCTCGAATGAAATCAAAGACTTACATTCACATTCGCAGGCAAACTTGCGACAAAAAGTTGTTCAAAATGAAGCACTTGCAAGGGCCTGTGGAAGTGAACGTTGAGAAACACCCCTCTTTCGAGCCAACCCGAATGCAGGCCTGCAGATGCGCATGACGGAATGCGCAGGCGGGAATGGACGGGGAAACACCCAGCGTGCACAAAAGGCTGGAGTTGACTACGATGAACGCCATGAACTGGCCTGAACGCATCGCAGCCGGGGTGACCGCCTTGGTCTGCTTGGCATTTCTGGTGCGGCTGCTGCTGCCGGCGCCGGCACAGCAGCGCCTGGACAGCTTCGCCGGGCGCCACTGGTACCGCCTGAAAGTTGCAGCCATCGGCCTGTGGCGTGGCTTGCGAGGCAGGCCACAAGCACGGCAACAGCAGAAGGTGGACCAGGTTCAGGCGGAAAGACTGGCCCGGGAAGCCATCGAGAAAGCCCGGCGCGGTGTGGAGCGTGATGGCAACGTCATCCGCCCCAAAGCGTTCAAGGGCCGTGACCACGACCCGCACTGAATCACGATCAATCCTTGCGTCCCGGCGGCGCCTCACGCCATGCGCTGGGGGAGCTCCCTGTCCAGCGCCGAAAAGCCCTCGTGAACGCACTGACTTCGGCAAACCCCAGCAGGTAGGCGATGTCGCTGATGCTGTGGTGCGGCTGGCTCAGGTACTCCAGCGCCAACTGGTGACGCACCTGGTGGATCAGGTCGCGGAACGAGGTGCCCAACCCGGCCAAGCGGCGCTGCAGGCTGCGCGGGGGCATGTTCAGGCTGGCCGCCAGATCTTCAAGGGACGGGTCGCCACTGGGTAAGCGCTCCTGGAGCAGGCGCTTGAGTCGCACGAGGACATCGCCCTGCCCCAAGTCGGCCAGGTACCTTCCGGCCGCCTCTTCATTGATGCGTGCCAGCATGGCATTGGCGTGCGGCAAAGGGCGTGACAGCACGGCCTCCGAGATGAGCACCCGGCTGTCGGCCTGGTCGTACACCGGCACCACGCGCAGGGTACGCTCGTAGGCTTCGCGCTGCGAGGGCACCGGACGCTGCAGGTGCAAGGCCATCACCTCGAAGCCTGGGCCATGCAGCAGGCCACAGGTGCGCACGGTGGTGAACAGGAAACAATCGAGCACTGCCCAGACCACTTCGTGTGTGTCGGGTGACACCAGTTGTGGGTCGACGCGCAGGATCATCTGCCCGTGGGTAGGCGTTCGCTCGAAGATGAGCTGCCCGGCATCGGTGACGATTCGGAAGTAGCGTGCCGCCCGCTCGAAATACTCACCCAGCGTGCAGGATGCAAGCAAGGCATAGCCCAGCGCATGGAAAGTGGCCGGCGACAGGTACTTGGCCGTGTGCAGGCCCAGCAGGGGGTCGTGCGTATGAGCCAGCGCGGCACGCCAGAATGCCATGGTCTGCTCGACGGGGTAACGCGCCAGCGGGTCGTCGAGTTGAGCCAGGTCCATGCCGACCGAGCGCATCAACGCAGCGGCATCCACCCCTTTGGCTTCGACCGCGCGCTTGACGGCTGCCACCCATGACGACAACGAGGTGGCCCGAAAGGCCGGCGAACGGTGCGCAGGAACAACGACAGACATGGGACAAGGTGCGTTGGATCAAGGCCTTGGCGCGTGCGGACAAGACGCCCCGCGCATGAGCCGGGCAAATTATGCCCATCGTTCACCCCATCATGAAGCAGCTTTTCATGACACACGCCGCTCGTCGAACTCCTCGGTCAACGCCCGCCCCTGCCAGACGCACCATCGGTCGGCCTGTGGGCAGCGGCTCCAGCCCTTCCATGACCGACGCCCAGCGCACGCAAGTCATCCGCACCGAAGTGCAGGCTGCTGCCGCCCGCCTGCGGGACCGCCACCCGTGGCTAGACCATCAGGACGCCATCGGCCTGTTCATCCAGCTGGCCAGTGTGGCTGGCATGGTGGCCTGTGCGGTGCTGTACCTGCAGGGGATGCTGGCCTGGTGGTTGACAGTGCCGCTGGTGGCCATCTTGGCTGCATTCACACACGAGATGGAACACGACCTGATCCACCAGTTGTATTTCAAGAAGAACAAGCCCATGCAGGATTTCCTGCTGCTGATCGGCTGGATCGCGCGCCCTTCGACCATCAACCCCTGGGGCCGTCGGCACCTGCACTTTCACCATCACAAGGTGTCGGGCATGCGATCTGACCTGGAAGAGCGCTCCATCACCAACGGCGAGCCCTGGGGCATCAAGCGCTTTCTGATGCTTGTGGACAGCATGCTGGCCAATGTGCTGCGCGTGCCCACGGTGATGCGCTACACCGGCCTGTACATCCGCGAGGTGGACCGCCCACAGAACCCTGGGGAGGTGCGCCGCGCTGTGATTGCCAAAATGTCCTTGTACATGCCCCTGGGCCATGTGTGCTGGGGCACCTGGCACGCTTTCGTGGTGTTCCACGCCGTGAACCTGGGCGGGCAGTGGGTCGGCCAGCCCGTGGTCTGGCCCGAGTGGGTGCACAGCGCCATGACGTGGGTGAACGCCGCCACGGTGTGTTGGGTGGGGCCCAATGTGCTGCGCACCTTCTGTCTGCACTTCGTGAGCTCGAACATGCACTACTACGGTGACATTGAAAAAGGCAATGTCATGCAGCAATGCCAAGTCTGGACCCACCCGGTGTTCTGGCCCGTGCAACTGTTCTGCTTCAATTTTGGTTCGACCCACGCCATCCATCACTTTGTTGTCGGCCAGCCCTTCTATGTGCGCCAGATGATTGCTGGCGAGGCCCATGCCGTGATGCGCCGCATGGGGGTGCGCTTCAATGACTTCGGCAGCTTCCGCCGAGCCAATCGGTGGGGGGAGCACAACCCCGCCGCCGAGCGCGAGGCTGCGCGACAAACCGCGGCACGCCCGGCCAGCGCGGCCTGACCCCCGGAAACCCGAGGTTTGCGACGGGCAGCCCCACCCCGCAGTCGGGTGGGATCCGTGCACATTTCGACACCAACCCGCATGAACCCGGGGAGCCAGGATCACCGGTGTGTGCTTAAACTGTTTGCACTCAGTTCAGGCAGTACCGAATCACGTTCATGCGCCCCGTGTTCGCAATCGCTCCTTTGGCATTGGCCATGGCCCTTTGGGGCCCTGCCTCGCAAGCGCGCGACGGGGGGCTCTCATGGACGACCGCCTTCATCGAGTGGGCGTTTGCTCGCCACACCATGGCCACGCTGCCTGAACAGACCGCCTCGAGCGCGAGCTTCAACCTGCCCTTTGAGCGGCGCGACGCAGGCCGCTGAAAGCCC
This sequence comes from Aquabacterium lacunae, assembly GCF_004310865.1. Taxonomy (GTDB): domain Bacteria; phylum Pseudomonadota; class Gammaproteobacteria; order Burkholderiales; family Burkholderiaceae_C; genus Aquabacterium; species Aquabacterium lacunae. Next base: position 299,148 of record NZ_SIXI01000005.1, on the reverse strand, counting down.
CTGCACTTGCACACCCGCCAGCCGTGCCTACAATGGCAGCTGCTCCGGGGTGTGCCCGGCATCGAATGTGATGCCCGGCGCTGAGATGGCATCACCAAACCCGTTGAACTTGATCCGGTTCATACCGGCGAAAGAAGAGCCGTACCGCTGAAGGCCCGTCCGGGGCCGTGGTGGGTGCCGGCCTTCAGGCAGCGCCCATGCTCAGCACAGGCCCGCCTGCAGGCCCTGCCCCTTCCCGCTCTCCCCGAGACACCCGACGTGGGTGCGCCCCTCGGAGCACGTGTCCCCTCACACCTGCTGCCAAGGAGAGCCGCCCATGAACGCCCCCGATCCCGTCGTTGCCCTCGATGCCCTCAGCGAACTGACCCGCCTGACCCGAGAGCCGCTGCCCGGCTCGCGCAAGGTCTACATCCAGGGCAGCCACGAGGGCGTGCGCGTGCCCATGCGCGAAGTGGCCCTGACCAACGGCGAGGTGGTGAGCCTGTACGACTGCTCGGGCCCCTACACCGACCCCAATGTGCCGATCGACGTGACCCGTGGCCTGCCCCCCGTGCGCGAAGCCGCCGTGGTGGCCCGTGGGGACACCGAGCTGTACGAAGGTCGCGCCGTGCAGGCGGTGGACGACGGTCTGAAAGAAGGCGAGCGCCACGACGCCCGCATGGCCGCCCTGCGCGAAGCCACCCAGAGCCTGCAGCGACAGCCTCGCCGCGCCATCGGCGGCATCGGTGGCGGCCGCAACGTCACGCAGATGCACTACGCACGCCAGGGCATCATCACGCCCGAGATGGAGTTCGTGGCCCTGCGCGAAAACCAGCGCCGCATCGACCAGGCCGAGGACTGGCGCGCCAAGTACGGCCAGGACGCCGAACGCGAAGCCCGCCTGCGCGGCAACCCCATGGGCGCCATGATCCCGCGCGAGATCACACCCGAGTTCGTGCGCGACGAAGTGGCCCGTGGCCGCGCCGTGATCCCCGCCAACATCAACCACACCGAACTCGAGCCGATGATCATCGGCCGCAACTTCCTGGTGAAGATCAACGCGAACATCGGCAACAGCGCCGTGACCTCGTCGATCGAAGAGGAAGTGGAAAAGCTGGTGTGGTCGATCCGCTGGGGCGGCGACACCGTGATGGACCTGTCCACCGGCAAGCACATCCACACCACACGCGATTGGATCGTGCGCAACAGCCCTGTGCCCATCGGCACCGTGCCCATCTACCAGGCACTGGAAAAGGTGGGCGGCGTGGCCGAAGACCTGACCTGGGAGATCTTCCGAGACACGCTGATCGAACAGGCCGAACAGGGCGTCGATTACTTCACCATCCACGCCGGCCTGCGCCTGCACCACATCCCCATGACGGCCAAGCGCCGCACGGGCATCGTGTCGCGCGGCGGCTCGATCCTGGCCAAGTGGTGCATTGCCCACCACCAGGAGAACTTCCTGTACACGCGCTTCGAAGAGATCTGCGAGATCATGAAGGCGTACGACGTGACCTTCTCGCTGGGCGATGGCCTGCGCCCTGGTTGCTTGAGCGATGCGAATGACGAGGCGCAGTTCGCCGAGCTGCAGACCCTGGGCGAGCTGACCCAGATTGCGTGGAAGCACGATGTGCAAACGATCATCGAAGGCCCGGGCCATGTGCCGATGCACATGATCCAGGCCAACATGGACGAGCAGCTCAAGCACTGCCATGAAGCGCCCTTCTACACGCTGGGCCCGCTGACGATCGACGTGGCCCCGGGCTACGACCACATCGCCTCGGCCATTGGCGCGGCCATGATCGGCTGGATGGGCACGGCCATGCTGTGCTACGTGACGCCCAAGGAGCACCTGGGCCTGCCCAACCGCGACGACGTGAAGCAAGGCCTGATCGCCTACAAGATTGCGGCGCACGCGGCCGACATCGCGAAGGGCCACCCGGGTGCCCGCGCGCGTGACGACGCGCTGTCGGAGGCCCGCTTCGACTTCCGCTGGCAGGACCAGTTCAACCTGGGGCTGGATCCGGAAACCGCGCGCGATTTCCACGACGAGACCCTGCCCAAGGACGCGGCCAAGGTGGCGCACTTCTGCTCGATGTGCGGCCCCAAGTTCTGCTCGATGAAGATCACGCAGGAAGTGCGCGAGTTCGCGGCCGCACAAGGCGTGGCCGAGGGCGAGGCGCTGGCCCAAGGCATGGCGGCCAAGTCGCAGGAGTTCAAGCAGGTGGGCGGCGAGATCTACATCCCCATTCAGCCAGCCAAGCCCGCCACGCCCGCCAAGCCGTCATCTGACGCCTGAGGCACACCATGCCTGCACTGCACATCGGCATCGCGGGCGCCGGGCTGCTGGGCCGCCTGGCGGCCTGGGCGCTGGCCACACAGGGTCACCGGGTCGAAGTGTTCGACCCGGCGCCCGGCCCTGCGCCGCTGTTCAACGGACAAGGGGCAGCCGGCTTCACGGCGGCCGGCATGCTCAGCCCGGTGGCCGAGCGTGAATCGGCCGACGCGGCCCTGGCCGACCTGGGGTGGCGGTCGATCGCGCTGTGGGAAAGGCTGAGCCAGGCATTGCACGCGCAGGCCCAGGTGCACGAGACGCCTGATGCCCCGCTGTTCACGCGCCAGGGCAGCCTGCTGGTGGCCCATGGCCCTGACCTGGGTGCGGCGCGGCGTGTGCTGGCCCGGCTGGACGACGGCACCCTGCCCTCCGAACGACAGCCACAGCACCTGCCTGTCGACACCCTGCACGGCCTGGAGCCCGAGCTGCACGGCAGCAGCGGCCCACTGCATGCCTGGCTGCTGCCGGGCGAGGCTCACATCGACACGGTGCGCACCCTGACCGCGCTGCACGCGACCGCCACGGCCACAGGGCGGGTGCAGTGGCACTGGGGCCAGACCGTGGGCTCGGTGCGGCCCGGGCAACTGGACGCCATGCATGGCACCCAGCGCTTCGACACCGTGCTGGATGTGCGCGGCACCGGCGCGCGCCCGGACTGTGCCGTGCGCGGCGTGCGCGGCGAGCTGGTGTGGCTGCACGCGCCCGGCGTGCGCCTGAGCCGGCCTGTGCGCCTGCTGCACCCGCGCCACCGCGTGTACATCGTGCCGCGGCCGGGCGAGCGCATCCTGGTGGGTGCCAGCGAGGTCGAAAGCGAAGACCGATCGCCCATGTCGCTGCGCAGCGCCGTGGAGCTGATGGCCGCCGCGCACAGCGTGCTGCCCGCATTGGCCGAAGCCCGCATCGACCGGCTGGACGTGAACCTGCGCCCGGCCCTGCCCGACCACCACCCCGAAGTGCACCACGCGCCGGGCCTGCTGCGCCTCAATGGCCTGTACCGCCATGGCTGGCTGCTGGCCCCTGCCCTGCTGGACCAGGCCCTGCGCGACAGCGCACTGGCCCCCGACGGACTGCCCGGTTGACCCCATGACCTCCACCCCATCCATCACAGTGAACACCGACCAGGGCGCCCTGCAACTGCCGGCCGGCAGCACCGTGCTCGACGCCCTCGCGCAGCTGTTTGCCGCACAAGACAGCGCGGCCCTGCAAGGCGTGGCCACCGCCGTCAACGGCGACTTTGTGCCCCGCGCCCTGCGCGGCCAGACCGTGCTGCAGCACGGCGACCACCTGCTGTGTTTCTCGGCCATCACCGGAGGCTGACATGTCCCTCACGCACACCCCCACCCCTCAGCCCAGCACACGCCCGTTCCGCATCGGTGACGTCGACCTGAGCAGCCGCTTCCTGCTGGGCACGGCGCAATACCCGTCGCCGCAGGTGCTGCAGGACGCCATCAAGGCCTCGGGCACGCAGGTGCTCACGCTGGGCCTCAAGCGCACGCTGGGCGTGCCCGGCGGCGGCGACAACGGCTTCGTGCAGATCATCCGCGACACCGCCCGCGCTCGTGGTGCCCACCTGCTGCCCAACACGGCGGGCTGCCGCAGCGCCAAGGAAGCCATCACGCTGGCCCACATGGCCCGCGAGATCCTGGGCACGCACTGGATCAAGCTGGAGGTGGTGGGCGACGAACAGACCTTGCAGCCCGACCCCATCGAGCTGGTGGCCGCCGCCCGGCAGCTGGTGGCCGATGGCTTCGAGGTGCTGCCCTACTGCACCGACGACCTGGTCACCTGCCTGCGCCTGGTCGATGCCGGCTGCCGCGTGGTCATGCCCTGGGCCGCGCCCATCGGCTCCGGCCTGGGCCTGCTCAACCCCTGGGCACTGCGCACCTTGCGCGCCCGCCTGCCCGACGTCACCCTGATCGTCGATGCGGGGCTGGGCAAGCCCTCGCATGCCACGGCCGCCATGGAGCTGGGCATCGACGGCGTGCTGCTGAACTCGGCCGTGTCGCAGTCAGGTGACCCGGTGCGCATGGCGCGGGCCTTCCGCCAGGCCATCGAAGGCGGCCGCGCGGGCTTCGAAGCCGGCCTCATGCCCACCAGCGACGTGGCCATTGCCACCACCCCCGTCGGTGGCCAACCCTTCGTGCTGCTGTGACCGTCATGCACACTGTCCACGACACCCCGCGCCCGCCGGTGATCTGGTCGATCGCCGGCCTCGACACCGCTGGCGGTGCGGGCCTGAGCGCCGACCAGCGTGCCGCCGACGCCTTCGGGGTGCACCTGTGCCCCGTGGCCGCCTGCCTGACGGCCCAGCATTCGCAAGGGGTGAACGAACTGTTGCCCGTGAGCGAGCTGGCGCTCGACAGCCAGCTGCAAGCCCTGTGCGACGACCTGCCCCCCCGCGTGATCAAGACCGGCCTGCTGGGCTCGGTGGCTGCGGTGGTGGCGGTGGCCCGCTGGGTCGACCGGCTGCGTGCAACCCTGCCCGAGCCGCCAGCCCTGGTGGTGGATCCGGTGCTCAAGGCGAGCGCGGGCGGCGCAGGGTTCAGCAACGAAGCCATCGTGCAGGCCTATCGCCAATGGCTGGTGCCGCGCGCCACGGTGCTCACGCCCAACCGGGCCGAAGCGCTGGCCCTGCTGGGCCGCACGGCCGACGACACCTCAGCCGCCCATGAGCTGGCCCAGGCCCTGTGCGCCCTGGGTGCGCGGGCCGTGCTGTGCACGGGCGGAGACGGCTCGGGCCTGGCCCAGGCCGACGCGCAACTCAGCGTGGACTGGCTGCAGGCGCCACACGCACAGGGCTGGCTGGTGCACCCGCGCGTGCCCACCCCCCATCACCACGGCAGTGGCTGCACGCTGGCCGCGGGGGTGGCCGCAGCCCTGGCTCTGGGGCATGTGGAAGCCGATGCCTGTGTGCTGGGCAAGATGCTCACGCACCACGCCCTCACGCACCACCGCCTGGCCGGTCACGGCCCGGGCCCGGTGGTGGCCCGTGCGGGCTTTGCGGCCGGCCCGGCCCACGGCGGCGCGCCCCTGCCCTGGCTGGGCCTGGGCACCGATCTGCCCTGGTCGCTCGGTGCAGAGTGCCCGCTGTTTCAGCCGTTCACGCCGCCTCACAATGGGCTGTATGGCATCGTGGCCACGGGTGAGCAGGTGCAATGGGCCCTGGATGCTGGCGTGCGTTGCGTGCAGCTGCGGCACAAGGCCACACAGGGCTTCGGGCCGCACCTGGCGCAGGCCCTGGCCGCGGTTGACAAGGCGCCCCCTCCGGCGGCCGAAGAGGGCCCGACGCAGCTGTTCGTCAATGACCATTGGAAAGCCGCACTACAGGCCATGCCGACGGGCACAATGGCGCCTGTTTCGCAGCTTGGCCTGCACCTTGGCCAGGAAGACCTGCTGGCCCTCACCCCGGAAGATCAGCAACAGCTGCTGGCCGCGCGCGCGGGGGTGATGCTGGGCCTGAGCTCGCACAGCCTGTGGGAGCTGGCCCGGGCGGCCGGGTGTGGCGCCAGCTACATCGCCTGCGGGCCCGTGCAACCCACCACCACCAAAGACATGCCCTGGCGCCCGCAGGGTGCGCACAACCTGGCCTGGTGGGTGGCGCACAGCCCGGTGCCGGTGGTGGGCATTGGCGGCCTGCTGACCTGGCAAGACCTGAGCGCCGTGGCGGAGGCAGGCGCTGCAGCCCTGTGCGTGGTGCGGGCGCTGACCGATGCCCCCCCGCCATGGCAGGAGCGAGTCGAGGCACTGGCCGACGCCATCAGCCAGACAGAAACCTCAACCACGATGCGGGAGATACCGCTGCCGCACCCCGTGCTGTGAGGGGAAGCCTGCGGTTCATTTTCACGACGTCGCGAAGAATTGCTACGAATTGCAAAGTTTGCTTTCGGCACAATCGATGGGTTGTATCACTGCATGAGGCCCTGTTCGATGTTGTCCCGCAAACTTCCCGCCCGATTCAAGCCCCAGCCCCTGGCCGCCCTGCTGCTGGTTCTGGGTGCCTCTGCTCAGGCTCAAGCGGCCCCTGCTGCGGCCTCAGGCCCCTCCAACTCGGGCCCCACCCTCTGCACGCTCACCCAGGCGGGTGGCAACACGATCAGCAGCGACTGCGAAGGGTCGAACCCGGCTCCCCTGGACTGGACGGCAGGCAATGTCACCGTGAACGCCGGCGCGACGATCAGCCTGCTTAGAGCGTACGTGGGGCTGGGCAATTCCCCCGCGACAGCGGTGACCTGGGTGAACAACGGCACGATGGTCGGATCGACTGCCAGCTACTCGCCTGCGCTGTCTGACTTCGACGCAAACGCCTCGTACTTCAGCTTCATCAACAACGGCACCTTCAATGGCAACGCGTCGCTGTTCAATACGATCGGCTCGATCGACCTGCTGACCAACACCGGTGTGTGGGATGCCACAAGCAGTGGCTACGGTGCGATTTTCAACGGCCAGGAAGGGCGCATCAACACGCTGACCAACACCGGCAGCATCACCAGCGGGTCGGAGTACAGCGCGAGCATCACCAATTCTGGTGTCGTCAACACGTTGACGAACACTGGCACCATCCAGGCGCAATCAACAAATCCGGCTATCTCGAACTATGGCGTGATCAACACGCTGAACAACGAGGGCATGCTCCTGGGGGGCTCCACGGGTTTTGGTATCTACAACAACTTCGACCGATCCTATCCCGGCGTGGCAGCGGGCCGCATCGTCACCCTCAACAACCTGCAGGGTGGCGCCACGCCCCTGACCTTCCGCGGCATCTTGCCCGAGAACTACAACGTCATCATCCGCAGCCCCTCGCAATACGGCAAGCTGGTGGTGATGCAGCCTGCGCTGGAATCACGGCGCGCCACCCTTCTCGTTCAGGCCCCTGTCGACGCCGCCACGCCGCTGTTCGGCACCATGCGCTTTGGCATTGCCCAGGGTTCCACGGTGGCCAGCACCACCTACACCGACGTGCTGAGCGGCCTGAGCGCCGCCGACCTGGGCAACGCCCTGACTGGCAATTACAACGGCTTCCGCTGGGCCCTGTCTGACGCCGACAACAACCAGGTGTGGGACCTGATCCTCAGCCTCAATGCCGTGGCCACCTCGGCCGTGACGCCTCGCGCGCCAGTGGCCTCCGGCGCGGCCGCCGTGATCGACGCCAACAGCGCCCTGCTCGACCTGTTCGGCAATGTGCAAGCCGACTCGGGCATGCTGTCCAATGCGGTGACACAGACCCTGCCCTTCCTGGCAGGCGGATCGGCCACGCTCACGCAGGGTGCCATGGGTCGCATCAACCAGGTCATCCAGGGGCGCTTCGATGCCAACCGCGGCGCCTCGGCCGGCAACAGCTACTTCGGCAACGGCTCGCTGTGGTTCAAGCCCTTCGGCGGCAAGGTCGTGCAAGGCGATGTGGGCGGCACGCCCGGCTACAAGGCCAACCTGTATGGCCTGAGCGGTGGTGTCGAGGGTGACGCCTCGCCCGCCACACGACTGGGCCTGGCTTATGCCTACGCCCAGAACGACATGGGCGGCCGCGGCGCCACCAGCCCGCAAAGCGGACAAACCACCATCCACCAGCTGATCGGCTACGGCACCCACCAGCTGGACGAACGCACCTCGCTGGACTTCCAGGTCGACCTGGGGTCGAACCGCAACACCACCCGCCGCTTCATGGCCTTCGCTGGTGCCACGGCCACGGCCTCGTATGAAAGCAGCACGGCCCACGTGGGCCTGGGCGTGCAGCGCAGCTACAGCCTGGCCGATGGCCTGAAGGTGTCGCCCTTCGCACGCATCGACTACACCCTGGTGGAAGACGACGCCTACACCGAAAACGGCGCGGGCCTGCTGAACTTGAGCGTGGCCGCCAAGCGCACCGAAAGTTATGTCAGCACCCTGGGTGCCTCGCTGCAACGCGCCCTGAACGATCGCTCCAACCTGGTGGCACGCGCTGGCATCGGCTATGACCACTCGCACGGCAAGGGCGTGCTGACCGCCGCGTACGCCGGCGCGCCCGCCGCCAGCTTCACCACCAACGGGGCCCTGCCAGCGCCCTGGCTGGCGACGCTGGGCCTGGGCCTGAGCTGGCGCACCCTGGGTGGCCCCGAGCTGCTGACCCAGTACGACCTGGAGCTGCGCGAGAAGTTCACCAACCAGACCGTGTCGTTCAAGCTGCGCTGGGCCTTCTGACCCTGCCACGAGGCACGCACAATGAAGGGGCTGCAGCCTGTGCTGCGGCCCTTTTTTCATGGCCGCCCCGGCCATCTCCATCCCACGTCTGTTCGCACCCCATGAACCCGATCATCGACCGACTGCACGCGCAGGCCTCCGCCACACCCGAGGCCATGGCGTTCTTCACCATGGGTCGGCCCACCACCTTCGCGCAGTTGCAGCGCCTGGTCACGCAAATGGCCGAGCAATTGCAGGATCAGGGCGTGCAGCCCGGGCACACGGTGAGCCTGAGCGTTCAGAACCCCTTCATGCTGGCCTGCTTGTCACTGGCCTGCATGCACCGCGCGGCCGCCGTGTGCGTGCTGCCCATCGGCCAGCCCTGGCCCGACAGCCTGAGCAGTCAGTGGCTGATGGCCGATCACCCGGTGCAACCACCGGCTTACCTGGGCAAGGTGGTGGCGCTCGATGCCGCCTGGTTGACGGCCCTGGCCACGCAACCGGGGCAACTGCCGGCCCAGGCCTTTGAGGGGCCTCACGCCATCTGCCGGCTGCAACAATCGTCAGGGAGCACAGGCACACCCAAGTCCATCTTGCTCAGCGTGCAAACCCTCCACGAACGCGCCCTGCAGCGCCATGCCAAGCTGCCGGTCAGTGGCGGGATCATTGTGTTGTTCGACCAAAGCACCTTGCCCGGCATGCACGCCGCATGGCGCCCGCTGTACACCGGGCAGCCCACGCACCTGTGCCCCGACCTGAAGGCCATGTGGCAGGTGCTGGCGCAGCAGCCCTTGGCCTATGTGTCGGGCTCGCCCGCGCAACTGGCCGACCTGGCCCGCATGGGCGAATCGCTGAACGCCCGTGCAGCGCGCCTCGAAGCCGTGGTGACAGGTGGCGGCCCGGTGCGCGAACCCTTGCTGCATCTGCTGCAGCAACGCCTGTGTGCGGAAGTGCTGGTCCGCTACGCGTCGTCCGAGGTGGGCACGGTGGCCGTGGCCGACACCGCCACGCTGCTGTCTGCGCCGAAAGCGGCCGGCCGCGTGGTGCCTGGCGTCGTGGTCGAGGTGGTTGACGCGCAGGACCAGCCTCTTCCCCCCGGGCAGGAAGGTCAAGTGCGCCTGCGCACCCCTTACATGGCCCACGGCTACACACAGCCGCAGGCTGAAGGCTTCCGCGACGGCTGGTTCTACCCCGGCGATCTGGGTGTGCTCGACACCACAGGCCTGCTGCACATCACAGGACGAGCCGACCATGTCATCAACCTGGGCGGCACGAAGGTCAATGCACAGACCGTGGACGACCTGCTGACCAGTGCCCCGGGCGTGCAGGAGGGGCTGACCACCCAAGCCCCCGATGCGCGAGGCCTGCCCGTGATGATGTGCGCCGTGGTGCCTGCACCCGGCTTTGACATGACCGCGGTGCGCCAGCACATTGAACAGGCCTTGCCCCCCGCGCTGCACCCTCGCTGGATCATTGAGGTGGCACAGATCCCCCGCACCGCGTCAGGCAAGCCCGACCGCGCGGCCACAGCCATCGACCTGCTGGCGCGCCTGCAGGCGCAAGGCGTCGGTCTGTGAAGTGCCCGAGGCTGGAAAGCCTCAGTTCACCGCGCGCGACAGCTCGCCATTGCCCAGCCACTCGCGCAGCTGGCTGACCGTGTCGCGGTCGGCGTGCAGCCAGGCGCTGTGGCGATAGCCATTGAACGAGGCCTCTTCGGCCGTCTGTTCACCCAGGGCTTCGTACACGAAGCGCAGCACCATCTGGCGGGGCTGCGGCTCTTCGATCGACACGGTCAGGCGGATCGGTGCCAGCTCGCCATGCGCCTGGGGTGTGAACACCACGCGCTGCATCGGGGTCAGCTCCACCACGTCATGCAGCACGTGCTCGCCGAAATGCAGCGTGCGCTGCACCTGATCGGCCTGCGGGCTGATGCACACGGCCCGCTGCGGGCCGTTGTCGAAACGTTCAGGCGACATCACCTTGAGCATGAGCCCGCGCCACAACTGCTCGCGGGTGAACGTGTCCATCACGCCCTGCAGGGCGGCGGCCGGTGAATTGATCTCGATGAGGTGTTCAAAACGCATGCGGTCGAGGATAGCGCAGCGCAGGGCTTTTCACGCTGCGCAAGGCCTTCACCCCCCCACCCACTACACTGTCAGGCTGTTCCTGACTTGCCGGGGCCACGAGCCCTGTCGATCACCATGTCCCATTGTGCTTCGCCTTCCACCGCGCCTGAAACCCAGGCTCAGCCCGTTCAGTTCATCCCCAAAGCCGCGCTCAATGCCCACGGCTGCGGTGGCGATTGCACCGTGGGAGACGACAGCCAGGCCCGCTGGCCCCGCGCCAAGGTGATCGAGCTGTTCAACCTGCCCTTCAACGACCTGCTGTGGCAGGCCCAGCAGGTGCACCGCCAGCACTGGAACGCCAACGAGATCGAACACGCCACGCTGCTGTCGGTGAAAACCGGGGGCTGCCCGGAAGACTGCGGCTACTGCCCGCAATCGAGCAAGTACGACACCGGCGTGGAAGCCAGCAAGCTGATGAGCCCCGAAGAGGTGCGTGAGGCCGTGGTGGCCGCACGCGACGCCGGAGCCAGCCGCTTCTGCATGGGCGCTGCCTGGCGCGCCCCGAAAGACCGCGACATCGAGAAAGTGGCCGAGCTGATCGGTGTGATCAAGGCCGAAGGCCTGGAGGCCTGCTGCACCCTGGGCATGCTGACCGACACCCAGGCGCAATCCCTGAAGGACGCCGGTCTCGACTACTACAACCACAACCTCGACACGGCACCCGAGCTGTACGGCGACATCATCACCACGCGCGAGCAGCAGGACCGCCTGGACACCCTGGCCCACGTGCGCGCGGCCAACATCAAGGTGTGCAGTGGCGGCATCGTGGGCATGGGCGAAACGCGCGAAGGCCGTGCCGGCCTGATCGCCCAGCTGGCCAACCTGCCGGCCGTGCCCGAGTCGGTGCCCATCAACGACCTGGTGCGCGTGCCAGGCACGCCGCTGGCCGAGCTGCCGCAGCTCGACCCGCTGGAGTTCGTGCGCACCATCGCGGTGGCCCGCATCACCATGCCCACGGCACGCGTGCGCCTGTCGGCCGGCCGGCAGGCCATGAGCGAGGCCGTGCAAGCGATGTGCTTCCTGGCGGGCGCCAATTCCATCTTCTATGGCGACAAGCTGCTCACCACCGGCAACCCGGCGTTTGATGCCGACAAGGCGCTGCTGGCCAAGCTGGGCCTGACCAGCGGCAAGGCGGTCACGGCCAAGGCTGGCAGCTGACCCGCACCGCGCGTTCATCGCGCAGATTTGCACAGATTTCCAAAGAATCTCGCAGCGTGGGATGCAGGGCGCAGGCCTGAGGCCGATTTACAGTGCAGCCCGAACATGCCTTCCACCACACGCATCATCGTTGTCGAAGACGACCCGGATCTGCGCATCGATCTGGTGGACTACCTCACCCTCAAGGGCTACATGGCCATGGGGGCAGCGTCGGCCCAGCACCTGTGGAACCTGCTGGCCATGCATGCGCCGGACCTGGTCCTGCTGGACATCGGATTGCCCGATCAGTCGGGGCTGGACGTGGCGCCCGTGCTGCGTCAGAGGTTTCCTGCCACCGGCATCGTGATGCTCACGGCCTTCGGTGACGAAGGCATGCGGGTGGCCGGGCTGGATGGGGGCGCAGACGCCTACCTGGTCAAGGGCGCCTCGCTGGAGGTGATCGAGGCCACCTGCCGCAGCGTGTTGCGGCGCCTCGCTCTGCACACCCAGGCGGCTGCATCGCAGGCCTCGATGGCTCCCAGCGCCCAGTCGATCCCTGCATTGGACAAGGCACAGGATTGGTTGCTGCATGTGGCCAACTGCACCCTGAACGGCCCTGGCCAGACTGGCGTCGAACTCACGGTGATGGAAGTGAGCTTCCTGCAGCGCCTGATGCGCACCCCCGGCCTGACCGTGAGCCGAACCGAGCTGCTGAACCACATGGGCAAGCCCGAAACCCTGAACAACCTGCGCAACCTCGACGGCTGCGCGGCCCGCTTGCGCAAAAAGGTCGAGCAGGACATGGGCCAGGCCCTGCCCTTGCGTTCCTTCTATGGCCAGGGCTATGTGTTCACAGGCACCTGCCAGATCATTCAACCGGCCTGAACCATGCCCACCTCTCGCCCCATGCCCTGGCAACGTGCACCCTGGGGCTGGGCCCTGGGCCTCATCGCCCTGAGCTGGCTGCTCATCTTCGCGACACTGGTTCGCCCGCCTGCGCAGCAGCCTGTAGACCGCAGTCACCGAGAGGTGCCGGGCCAGCGCGCTGAAGTCGATGCGGCCGTGCTGAGGTTGGTGCCGCAGGTGAACCTGGTGCGGCGCCCGATCGAAAAGCCCTTCACGCCCACCCTGGCGCACTGGGAAGACAAGAGCGCCCAGGCCTCCTTTGCCCAGGCGCGGTCGCAATTGCTCGCAGGACAGTTCAAGCCCCGAGCGGTGCCGCATGCCGCAGGGGCCCGGTCCACGGCCTTCTGGTATGTGGTCCCCGTCAAGCGGACCGATGTGGAGCAGGGGCGATGGCTGGCCGTCGTGGGCATGCCCTACCTGGACGACGTGCAAGTGTGGCTGGAGCGTGGCGATGGCCGCATCGAGCACCTGCAACTGGGCGACCACTTCCTGGGCGACGGCCGACAGATCCATGCCCGACACCACACCGTGGGCATGAACCTGCTGCCCGACGAAGAGGTGCTGATCTGGGTGCGCTCGCGCACGGACGGCACCATGCGGTTCACATTCAGCCTGGACTCCCCCGCCCATTACTTCAACACCGAAGTGAACACCAGCGCGATGCTGGGCATGTTCATCGGTGTGCTGGCGCTGGGCTGCCTGACCTACGCGCTGACCAGCATCTGGCTGCGCGATGGCATGCTGGGTTTTTACAGCCTGTTCCTGGCCACGCTGGTGCTCCTGTACATGGGGCAAACAGGCTTGCTGATCCAGTTGGTGCAGGCACCGCCCTGGTGGTTGAACGACCTGTTCGCAGGGTTTGGCACCACCGGCCCCTGGTACGCCGCAGGGGTGCTGTGGGTGAACTGTCTGGACATGGACAACCACCAACCGCGGCTGGCCCGCATGTACCGCGTGCTGGCCCTGCTGTTTGCCATGGCCCTGCCCCTGGCCCTGACCCCGCACTACAACAAGGTGGTCAACATCAGCTTCCTGATGGGTGTCGTGTCGTCGCCCCTGATCCTGTATTGCGCCTGGGTGGCCTGGCGCCGCATGCACGATCGCTTGCGCATGGTCTACCTGATCGCCTTCCTGAGCTACCAGGTTGGCGGCATCGTGCTGGCCGCTTCACTGCTGGGGCTGCTGCCCTCGAACGAACTGACCAGCCAGATCTACCCGGCCGCCACCCTGTTCCACACCCTGGTGATGGCCGTGGCCATGGGCATGCGCATCAGCCGCGAGCGCAGCGACAAGACCCTGGCACAGGAACGTGCCGCTGCGCACCAGCGCTTTGTGGCCATGCTCACGCACGAGTTCCGCAACCCCCTGGCCAGCATCGACCGCAGCGCCAACCTGCTGCAGGCCTTGCAGTCGCCCACGGGCGAGCAGCTGCATTCGCGCATCGCCAACGTGCGTCAGCAGGTGCGTCGCCTGGGCACACTGGTCGACGGCTTCCTGACCGTGGGGCACGACGACCAATCCCCCATCACGCCCAACCCCACCGAGGTGACCCTGCGCGAATGGCTGAACAGCCTGATCCAGGCCATGGGCCCCGACATGGGGGCGCGGGTGCAACTGGAGATGCCACAGGGGGATCTGCGCGCCCACCTCGACCCGAAACTGATGCGCCTGGCCCTGAACAACCTGCTGGACAACGCGCTGCGGTATTCGCCTGACGACGGCGTGGTGCGCCTGGTGGCCCAGGCCCATGAGTCCGGTGGTGTTCGCATCGCCGTGATCGACCAGGGCCCCGGGCTCAGCGAGGACGAGATGGCCCGCCTGGGCGCCCAGTACCACCTGGGTGACGAACTGTCCCAGGGCCAGCGCAGCACGGGCTCGCAGGGCACAGGGCTGGGGTACTTCTTCTGCCGCCAGATCGTCGAGGCCCATGGTGGCCAGGTCACACCCAGCGCCCTTCGGCCTCAGGGGCTGTGCGTGACCATCTCGATACCGTGACTTTTTCACGGGCAATTGCCACAAAGCGCCCCCCAGGGCAGGTGCCTGCGCAGATTTTCAAAGAATGTCAAAGAATTGAGGCGACAGCCACCCGGCGAAGCCTCCTACAGTGCCTGCAGTTTTCAACCGCCAGGCGCTGAAGCAGTCCCCAGCCCACGAGCTGTGCTTCGGTGCATGCACACCGTCGCACCTCATGAAAAGAACAATCGCCGCTTCGATCGGCCTGATCAGCGCCACCTTCGCCCACGCGCAGACCGCACCTTCTGACCTGGACGCTGCGCAGCGCCGCGCCCAGCAGATCCAGCAGCAGCAGGAACAGCAACTGCGTCGCGACCTGGACGCGGCCACCCCGCCGCCCCCCCGAGTGACCGCCCCTGAGCTGGGCCTGCCCCCGCTGCCCGCCGTGGAGCCGGGCCCCTGCGTCAAGGCCGACAAGGTGGTGATCGAGGGCAGCGAGTGGTTGTCCCGCGATGTGCGCGAGCTGGTCACCAGCCGCTACGTGAACCCCTGCCTGCAACGCAGCGCCCTGCAGGAAGCCCTGACCCTGATGACACAGGACCTGATGGTGCGGGGCCTGATCACCAGCCGGGTGTACCTGCCCGACCAAGACACGGCCACTGGCGAATTGCGTTTCAAGGTGGTCGAAGGCCGCATCGAGCGCGTGGTGTTCGACAGCGCGACCCGCATGGCCCACGCCTTCCCCATCCAGGCCGGTGACGTGCTGAACCTGAGGGACATCGAGCAGGGCATCGAGCAGATGAACCGCCTGCCCACCAACCGCGCCACCATGGACATCCTGCCCGGCAGCGCCGCAGGCCTGAGCGTGGTGCGCATCACCAACAAGCCTGAGGGCCGCGTGCGCGGTTCGCTGTCGCTCGACAACCAGGGCGCCACCTCGACCGGCGAGCACCAGTGGGGCGGCACCATTGCGGTGGACAACCTGCTCAGCCTGCAAGACCTGCTCAGCCTGAACTACAAGCAGAGCACCGACCTCGATGTGGACCGCAAAGGCAGCCGCAGCGCGGGCCTGAACTGGAGCGTTCCCCTGGGCTACCACACGGTCAGCTACACCTTCACCACCTCGGAATACGCCAGCAGCTTCACGGCCCCCTCGGGCCTGACCCTGCTGTCGGATGGCACCTCGTGGAGCCACCAGGTCAAGCTGGACCGCCTGCTGTGGCGCAACCAGACCAGCCGCGTCAATGCCAGCGGCGGCTTCACGCTCAAGGAAAGCCGCAACTTCCTGGAGCGCCAGTACCTGGCCGTGAGCAGCCGCACCCTGAGCGTGGCCAGCCTGGACCTCAATGCCAGCACCCTGGCGGGCGGCTGGATGATCGACGGCGGCGTGGGTGCCGACCTGGGTACCTCGCTCATGGGCGCCCAGAAAGACCGCGACAACCTGCCCGACTGGGCGCCGCGCGCGCAGTTTCAGCGCTACCGCGCCACCTTGAACCTCTCGCGCCCCTTCGAGCTGGCCGGCCAGAACCTCATGTGGTCGACCCAATGGAACGGCCAGTACGGCGCCGACGTGCTGTACGGCTCGGAGCAGATGTCGATTGGCGGCCTGTACTCGGTGCGCGGCTTCGTCCGCAATTCGCTGGCCGGTGACCACGGCCACTACCTGCGCAACGAGCTGAGCCTGCGCAAGCCGCTGCTGCTGCCCAACGGCCAGGTGCATCAGCTGAAGCTGGCCCTGGGCCACGACATCGGCCGCGTGTTCAGCCGCGTGGACAACACACCAGAAGGTGTGCTGTCCGGCTGGTTCGCCAGCCTGAACCTGTACGCCGGCCCCTTCCAGATCGAACTGATGCACACCAAGGCGCTGAACCAGCCCGGCCGCTGGTTCAACCAGCTGGAATCGGGCCAGACCTGGTTCCGACTGAACTGGGCCTTCTGAGCAGCTTCCAGCCACTTCTGAGCCACGGCAGCCATCGCCCCATCGCCTTGCCCTCCGGGGCATCCGCCACCGAACACCTGAGCAGTACGCCATGAACCACGCCTCCATCAACCGCATCTACCGCGTCGTCTTCAACGAAATCACCGGCACATATGTGGCGGTGCCCGAATTCGCCCGTCGAGCTGGGCCGGGGGCTTCGGGCAAGGCGATGACTGCGGCGTTGCTGGGGGCCCTGCTGGTCACGGCGCCAGGCGCACAGGCGCAAATTCAACCGGTGGCGGGCACGCTCACCAATGTGTACAACGCGCCCAACGGCGTGCCGGTGGTGAACATCAACAAGGCCAACAGCAATGGCCTGTCGCACAACCAGTACAACCAGTACAACGTCGACACCCGGGGCGTGGTGCTGAACAATGGCAACACCAGCCAGATGGCGCGCAGCTCGCAGCTGGCCGGTCAGGTCATGGCCAACACCAACCTGGTGCAGGAAGCCCGCGTGATCCTGAACGAGGTGGTGGCCCCCAACCGCACCACCCTGGCCGGCTTCACCGAAGTGCTGGGCAGCCGGGCCGATGTGATCGTGGCCAACCCCTACGGCATCACCTGCTCGGGCTGCGGCTTCCTCAACACCGACCGCGTGACCCTGACCACCGGCGTGCCCACCTTCGATGCGGCCAAGCTGCTCAAGGGCTTTGCCGTCTCGCAAGGTGACCTGCTGATCACCGGCAACGGGCTGAATGGCAACAACCAGACCCTGATGGAGCTGGTGGCCCGTGGCATCAAGGCCGAAGCGGCCATCAACACCCCGGGTGTGCTGCGCGTGGTCGTGGGCACCAACCAGTGGAACCTGGACAACACCGTCACGGCGCTCACGCCGGGTGCAGGCGCCCCCTTGCTGGCCCTGGACACCGCCACCCTGGGTGGCATGTACGCCGGACAGATCCGCATCGTCTCGACCGAAACCGGCCTGGGCGTGCGCATGGCCGGTGACATGTCGGCCTCGGCGGGCGACATCCGCATCTCGGCCGAGGGCCGCATCAGTGGCACCAACAACCTGTCGGCCGCTGGCCAGCAGGTGGTGGTCGAAGCCAGCCAGGGCATGGACCTGTCAGGCAATGTCTCTGCACGCCAGGTCAACCTGAGCAGCCAGCAGGACGTGACGCTGCGCCAGGGCAAGCTGGTGGCCGACGAGCTGCTGGCCGTCAGTGCCGCCTCGCTCAATGACGTGGGCATGACCGCCGCCAGCAAGGCCCAGCGCTTCGGCCAGACCGTGACGCTGAACACCACCGGTGCCGCCTCGGTGGCCAACGCCGTGTGGGGCGCACAAGGCAACCAGACCGTGACCGTGGGTGGCGCGGCCACCCTGAGCAACGCCGACCTGTACGCCAAGGGCGCCCTGGCCATGAGCACCGGCTCGCTGGGCCTGCAAGGCACCAGCCAGGTGTCGTCGACCGCCGCCGCCACCGTGAGCAGCACCGGCCGCACCGACATCGCCGCAGGCAGCACGCTGCAGGGCCAGGCCCTGCTGACCGTCAGCGCCTCGACCGTGGGCAACCTGGGCACCCTGCAGGCCAAGGCTTTGCAGATCAATGGCAACCTGGACAACGGCAGCACCGGCACCGTGGCCTCGGAAGGCGCACTGAACCTGAGCGGCACCCAGCTGACCAACCAGGGCAAGGTGATGGCCGACACCCTGAGCGCCAGCACCACCAGCCTGAACAACTCGGGCACACTGCAAGGCCGCACCGTGAGCCTGACCCAATCGGGCCAGCACACCAACAGCGGCACCGTGGTGGCGACCGGCAACAACGCCGCCCTGTCGGTGCAGGCCAACGGCCTGAGCAACAGCGGCAAGGTGGCCAGCGACGGCAACACCACGCTGAGTGTGAGTGGCACCCTGAACAACACCGCCACCGGCCAGGTGACGGGCCAGGCCATCGGCGTGACGGCCACCACCGTGAGCAATGCCGGTCTGGTCGATGCGGCCAAGGCCCTGACCGTGGGCAATGCCAGCACCCAGAGCCTGACCAACACCGGCGCCTTGCAAGGCGAAAGCCTGACCGCCCAGGCCAATGGCGTGAGCAACCAGGGCAAGATGCTGGCGCAAAAGGCGGTTCAGATCACCAGCCGCACCAGCGCCATTGGCAACACCAGCACGGGCACCATCCAGGGCACGAGTGTCACCCTGAGTGGTGGTCTGGACAACGCGGGCCTGATCAAGGCCAAATCGGCCACCGCACTGGCCAGCGAGATCTTCGTGCGCATGGACGACCTGAACACCGCCTGGGCCAACCAGGTGGGTGGTCGCATCGAGTCGGATGGCAGCGTGCGCCTGCGCGGCACGCAGGGCACCCAGGCGGGCACCGTCAATGCGATGCAGGACATTGCCTTGGGCGACGCCCTGCGCAACCTGGCGCAACTGAACATCTCGGGCACCGTGATCAGCCAGCAAGGCCGGATCGATGCCCTGGTGGGCACCGGTGGCACGACCGTGTCAGGCACGGTGCAGGCCAAGCAGGCGGTGGACCTGAGCAGCAGTGGCGCGTTCAGCCAGACCAGCACCGGCGCCATCGTGTCGACGGATGCCAACGTGGCCCTGGGCAGCACCCAGAGCACCCTGACGCTGTCGGGCAAGACCACGGCAGGTCAACAGGCCAGCCTGAGCAGCACCAGCGGCACCACCACCGACAGCAATGCGGTGGTCACGGCGCAGCACGTGCACGTGCAAGGCGGCGCCTGGGCGAACAGCGGCAAGGTGGCGGCCAGCGACCGCATCACCAGCACCGCCACCCTGACCAACCAGGGGCTGCTGCAAGCCCTGGGACAGGCCAACGGGACGTCCGCCTTCGCGCAGGTCAGCAACCAGAGCGCAGGCCGCATGGTGCTGGCCAACACCACCTTCGGCAACAGCAATGCCGCACTGGACAACCAGGGCCGCATCAGCTCGACGGGCAACATCAGCGGCACCGTCAGCAGCCTGACCAACGGCAGCGGCAGCAACCACACGGCCGCCATCGTGGCGGCCAAGGCCCTGAGCCTGAGCACACCGGCCAGCTTCACCAACGAAGGCGCCCTGTTTGGCGGGGAAAGCCTGAGCCTGTCGGTGACGAACGGCGGCAGCCTGACCAACAGCGCCAACGGCGGCATCGCTGGCAGTGGCACGGTGCAACTCAGCGCGGCCGGCACCTTCACCAACAGCGGCACCGTCTACGGCGCCACCTCGGTGACCGTGAACAACACCCAGACCATCGTCAACCAGGCCGGGGCCGACCTCAGTTCGGATGGCAACGTCAGCCTGGCCGCCAGCGGCAACCTGCGCAACCACGGTGCCATCACGGCCAACGGCAACATCACCCTGAGCGCGGGCGGTTCGTTCACCAACGAAACGCAGTTCAATGGCGTGTCGATCTCCAAGGCCTGGAAGACCACCAGCCCCTTGAGCAAGACCAACCGCAGCACCTTGTCGACCGAAGGCAGCCTCAAGAGCGGCATGAACGTCTGGCTGGACACCTACACCTCGAAGGAAGAGGAAGAGCTGGTCGGCATCACCGAGCAGGCGCTGGACCAGGCCGTGAAGGCCCAGATCGTGGGCACGGGCAGCAACTCGACCGTGACCATCAGCTACGGCAGCAGCGGCCTGAACAAGGTGGCCACCATCACGGCACCGAACGTGAGCATCGGCGGCTCGGGCACCTTCACCAACGACGACATGAGCCTGCTCAAGCGCGACTCGGAGCGTCAGATCCTGCTGGTCAACGACAACGGTGAATTCGACGACGAAAACAAGATCTACGCCATGACCAATGTGTCAGGCAGCTTCAACCGGCCGAACGGCTCGGAATCGTCGGAGGATTACAACCCCGGCAGCGCCTGGACCCAGGTCTGGGGCACCAGCGACGACGACTGGAGCGGTCAGGACGAAATCAATGCGGCCAATGACGCCGTCGGCAACCCCAAGAACCTGGCCACCCACAAGCAGTTCAACGCGGGCATCAAGGCCAACAACTTCAGCTTCACCAGCGGCACGCTGAACAACGTCAGCTCGCCTTTCCCGACCGACACCAGCAAGGTCAGCACCTCGGCCTCGCTGAACACCTCGGGCATCAAGACGCAATCGGGCAGCACCGACAGCAGCCAGAGCGTGCAAGGCGCGTCGACTGTGTCGGGCCCTGGCGCAACCCTGAGCAATGGCCAGAGCATGCAGGCGGCCTCGGCCGTGAACAAGCTCACCTTCGGCGGCGTGAACTTCAACCTGCCGACCAACCCCAACGGCCTGTACGTGGTCAGCCAGAACCCCAAGGCCGGCTACCTGATCGAATCGAACCCGCAATTCGCCCTGCAGTCGGACTTCGTCGGCTCGCAGTACATGGCCGAACGTTTCGGCATCAACCCCGACATGCAGCTCAAGCGCCTGGGTGACGCCAGCTACGAGGCCTACATGATCCGCCAGCAGGTGATCAATGCCACCGGCTCGGCCCTGATCGGCAGCGCCCGCAACGAGGCCACGCAGATGCAGGCCATGATGGACGCCGCCATCAGCCAGGGCAAGAGCCTGGGCCTGACCTACGGCAAGCCCCTGACGGCCGCCCAGATCGCCAAGCTCGACAAGGACATGGTCTGGATGGAAGAGGTGGTGGTGAACGGCCAGAAGGTGCTGGCACCGCGCGTGTACCTGGCCCCCAGCACCCTGGCCAACCTGACCAAGGGCGCCAGCATCGTGGCCAGTGAAAAAGCCACCATCCAGGGCGATGCGCTGACCAACACGGGCGGCACCATCCAGGCCAAGAACCTGGACATCAAGGCCGGCAGCGTCACCAACACCAGCGGCACCATTGACGGCACCGAGTCGGCCCGCATCGAAGCCACCAAGGGCTCGGTGGTGAACCAGACCGTGGCCAACACCACGGGCAATGCCGCCGTGGGCCAGAACACCAGCATCGGCAAGACCGCCACCATGGGGTCGAGCAAGGGCAACCTGACCATCAAGGCCGCCGAGAACATCACCGTCAAGGGTGGCCAAGTGAACGCCGGCCGCAATGCCAGCCTGGAAGCCGGCAAGGCCATCACCGTCGACACGATCCAGAACAAGACCACCTCGTTCGATGCCGACGGCACCTCGACGAAGACCGTGCGCAATGTGGGCTCGGGCATCAACGTGGGCGGCAACCTGGGCATGAAGGCCAAGGACGACATCACGGTGGGTGGCTCGAACGTGAACGTGAAGGGCAATGCCAGCATCCAGTCGACCACCGGCAGCGTGAAGGTGGTGGACCGCGTCGACACGAGAGACACCGAAACCCGCGCCAAGGTCAGCGAAAGCACGATGTCCGACGGCTCGCTGTACAGCAAGAGCACGACCAAGACCGTGACCTCGGAGGGCAAGTCGCAAGGCAGCAGCATCACCGTGGGTGGCAACACCAGCATCCAGGCCGCCAAGGACCTGACCCTGCAGGGCTCCAGCGTGGACACGGGCGGCAAGCTCAGTGTCAAGGCCACCGATGTCAACGTGAAGGCCGGCCAGAACTACAGCACCTCAACCACCACCACCACGACCATGTCGATCGGCAAGATCGACAAGCCCGAAGGTTCAGCCAAGGCGGGCGCAGAAGCAGGCGGCAGCAAGGCTTCGGCCAGCGCCAACGCCAAGGGCTCAGCCGGTGTGAACCTGACCGAACTGGACACACAGACCACGTCCAAGACCAAGATCACGGGTTCGGCCTCATCGCTGAAGTCCGGCGGTGGCATGGCCATCGAAGCCACCAATGCGCTGAATGTGGAAGGCTCGAACATCGACGCAGGCGGTGACCTGGCCGTGAAGGCCAAGTCGGTGAACGTGACCACCTTCAAGGAAGTGGACACCACCACCACCACGCGCAAGACCGAAGGTACGGGCATCTACACCGAAGGCGAAGCCAAGGCCGA
The DNA here is from genome assembly GCF_004310865.1 of Aquabacterium lacunae. Classification (GTDB taxonomy): domain Bacteria; phylum Pseudomonadota; class Gammaproteobacteria; order Burkholderiales; family Burkholderiaceae_C; genus Aquabacterium; species Aquabacterium lacunae. The sequence goes on along the minus strand of NZ_SIXI01000005.1, from coordinate 276,698 downwards.
GGCCAGCGCCTCCAAGGGTGGCGGCAAGGTGCCCACCGGTGGCCGCGCCAAGGCTGAGGCCGAGGCCACGGGCACCACCACCATCGGTTCGCGCAACAAGAGCTCGACCGAGACCGAAACATCGATCACCAACCTGCGCTCGTCGATCAAGTCGGGTGGCAACATGTCGATCAAGGCAGACGAGACCGCCTCCTTCCATGGGGCCGATGTCAGCTCGGGTGGCGACATGACCATCCAGGCCAAGGACATCATCAACACGGCGGCTGAAGACTCGAAGATCACCACCAGCAGCTCGTCGACCGAGTTGTCGGGGGTGTACATCGACGGCACCGCCAACGCCAACGCCAAGGGCTCGGGCAACGCCAAGAACGCCGCCAGCGTCAACGGCTCGGCAAGCGCCTCGGCCGAAGCCAGCGCGGGCCTGCGTGCGGCCAAGAGTTCCGAGATGAAGCGCGAAGGCGAAACCACGATGAAGGGCAGCACCTTCACCTCGGGTGGCAACCTGACCCGCAAGGCCGAGAACAAGATCTCCGACCAGGGCAGCGCCTTGAGCGCAGAAGGCAACATCGAGCAGTCGGCCAAAAAGATTGTGGAAACGCGTGCCGAGAACACCAAGTTCAGCGAAAGCAGCAGCAGCTCGATCGACGGTCGCATCGGCGTGTCGGCGGGGGCCAGCGCCGGCGCCAGTGGTGGTGTCACCGGTGGCGATGCTGGCGCGGGCACCTCGGTGGGCGTGAAGGCCAAGCTGGACGAATCGGCCAGCAAGGAATCCAGCAAGGACACCACGCAGCAGGTCACCACCTACAAGGCCGGCGGCAAGATCAAGTCGACCTCGCAGGAAGAGACCGTGCTGCTGGGCACGCAGATGAAGGCCGGCAAGGGCGTGGAGATCAGCGGTGGCAGCGTCGACATCCAGGCGGCCCGCGACACCAGCACCAGCAGCAAGGACGAACGCAGCAACTCGGGTGAAGCCAAGGTGGGCACGGGCGGGGTGGACCTGGCCTACAAGCACGGCGAGAAGGGCGAGAACAAGGACAGCTCGACCGCCAAGGGCGCCAGCATCGACGCGGGCGCAGGCGGCCTGGTCATCCGGGCCCGCACGGGCGACGTGACCCTGGAAGGCAGCGAGTTGTCGGGCGCCAGCGCCACCATCAAGGCCGATCAGGGCGCGGTGAACCTCAAGGCCGCCACCAGCACCGACAAGTCGTCGACCATGGAAGCCAACGTGGACGCCAGCCTGTCGGCCTCGAAGGACGGCAAGACGAAGGAGAAGTCGGGCTCGGTGGGCCTGTCGGCCGACTATGCCAAGGGCCAGTCGGCCAAGACCACCCAGCAGGGCGTGAAGATCAACACCACCGGCAACACCTCGATCGAGGCGGCCAAAGACGTGACCCTGCAAGGCACCAGCGTGGACGCAGGCGGCAATGTCGGCATCCAGTCGACGGGCGGCAAGGTCAAGACCGAGGCCTTGCGCAACACCGAGAGCAACAGCAATGTGGGCGCTTCGATCGACTTCAACGCCGGCGGCAAGTCAGGTGGCGATTCTGGCGGTGGCGGTGGCGGTGGCGGTGGCCTGAACGTCGACGCCAGCATCGGCAGCTCGAACCAGTCGACGGTTCAGGGTGTACAGATCAAGGCGGGCGGCAGCAGCCAGATCAAGGCCCAGGGCGCCGTGGAGCTGCAGAACACGCAGATCGACGCCGGCAGCGGCTCTTCGGTGCAAGGCCAGAGCGTGAACCGCAGCACGGTGCAGGGCCAGTCGAGCAGCACCACCATCCACATGGACGTGGGTGGCGTGTCGGTCGAACGCAAGTGAGGCCTTGCCCCTTGTGGGCAACGTGATCAGGGGGGAACTGTGCCATGTTCACCCCCTTGATCAGATTCGCACAGATTTGCGATGAAATGCGAAGACATGGCGCGCGCGGCCTTGCCTAGAGTCCAGCCACCCCCTGCAAGCAACCGCAGGTGATGTGAACACTGGACCCATGAGAAGGACGCTCGCACCCATGATGACGCTCAAGAAACTCTCGGCCTCGCTGATGGCCGCCTCGCTGCTGACACTGGCCACTCCGCTGAGCCTGACCCACGCGGCCAACCACCCGCTGAGCAAGACCAGCAACGCGGTCAATGAGGAAGGCGTGGAGTTTGTGGACCTGACCGTGAACGTGGATTGGGACTTTGTAAATCCCCCCCTTCATTTCAACGCTCCAGGCATCACCCTGAACAAGGATTACATCCGCGCGCAGATCAACCAGCTCTCGCGCAGCCTGTTCGTGATGACCAACGGCAAGCAGAAGCTGCGCAACGTGTATGTGTTCAGCAATAAGCAATACGGCGAAAACGTCGACATCCAGCTGATCAACAAAGAAGGCCGCTCGTACGCCACGGGCTTCAGCGGCTTTGGCTTTGAAGGCTTCAGCACCTACAACTTCCTGGGCATGAACAACGCCCCGAGCGGCCAGGACCCGGAAGTCAGCACCGAAGCCTTCCTGGGCCAGGTCGTGGCCCACGAACTGGGCCACTACTTCCTGGGCCTGGCCGACGAATACGTGGAAGCAGGCAAAGCGGTGGACCCGGCCAACCCCGGATCCCCGGCAAGCACCGACACCGCGTTGAACACCATCATGAACAACCATGAGACGTTCGCCCGCCTGTCAACGGCCGCAGACTATGGTGCAGAAACACAGACAGCACAAGGCCGGGTGTACCGCCTGAGCAGCAACAACCAGGGTGCCAGCGCCTGGGAAACCCTGATCCGCAACCCGGCCCTGGACAGCGAAGTGGCCAGGGGCGATGCGGGCCACAATGGCCGTCGCCAGTGGTTTGCGGCCTTCAAGAACCTGAGTGTTCCGGCCGTGGCCGATTTGAAAACCAACGCCAGCGACGGGCAAGCCCAGATCCAAGGCCATGCCAGCGACCTCAGCATCATTTTCAAGAGCGATGCGGGACAAGAGATTCACAACACCAACGGCCCATTGCCGGAACAGGGCCCCGCCCCCAGGCAACGCAAGGTGATCGTGATCGATCGCACGCTGCCGGAAAGCGCCTTCAACGAAGCCATTGCCACCGCCAAGGCCATGCTGACACGTGAAGCGGCTGTGACCGACGTGCAAAAACAGGCGCGCTATGCCGTGACAGCCTTTCCGATCGTCAGCGGGAATGCACCGACGTTCAGCGATGACAGCGACGGCATCAACGCGCGCATCACGGCGCTCAGTGGCATCACGCGTGCCACCTCGGGCAGCTTTGACATCGGTGTGGCCTTCAATGCCGTCCGCAACAGCCTGTTGACCACCCCGTTGGCCAGCAGCGCCACCACCGACAGCCTGGAGGTGCTGACCCGCCAAGGCGCCACGGCGCCCGCCACGCTGGCGCAAACGGCCAAAGACAACAAGGTGGCCCTGAACGTGGTGGGCTTCCGCCTGCCGGCCAGCGCACCCGTGGTGGCCCCTGCCGCCGACACCGTGCCCCTGGCCACCCTGGCCCCAAAAACCGGCGGTGACTTCAACACCGCCAAGAACGCCCAGGAAGCCACCCGCGAAATGGCCAAGGCCGCTGCTGCGCAAGCCGGCGAGGTGCTGAACCTGATCGACGTGGATTCGCACCCGGCCCTCGGGGCCGGTGGCCTGGCGATCACCACCTTCATCCTGTCCCCCAAGGAGTACGACGGTGAAAAGGTGGTGCTGAAGTGGTTCTTCGACCCCGAAGACGCCAACAAGCTGACCTTCAGCATTCGCAACAAAAATGGCGTGTTCGTCACCTTGACATCGCAAAACGGCTTGACCCTTGACACACAAAATGGCGAAGCCACGTACGTGATGACCAACGACCTCGCGCCTGCGGCGACACGCTCGCCGATGGAGTTTGCGGAGATCGTGATGCGGGCCCAAGCCTCATCGACCACCGTCGATGGCCTCGACATGGAGGTCTACAGCGATGCGTCGACCGCCACCAACCCGATCAGCCTCGGCGCCTCGGTGGTCGGTGGCGCCAGCGACTCGCTGACCGTGCCGGTGATCACGGCGCGCTTTGGTGGCAGCACGCCCATCAAGGGCGGTGATGTGAAGGTGTCGATCGTGCGCACGTCGGACGGCACCACGGTGCTGGAAGGCCTGAGCATGCAGGACAACGGCGCGGGCGCCGACGAGCGCGCCAACGACGGGGTCTACACGCTCAGCCTCGACGGCCGCCTGCCGGCCGGTGACTATGCGGCGGTGATCGTGGCGCTGACCATCCCCGACACCTCGAAATTCAGCTCGAACGTGATCCGTGCCAACGGCAGCCTGCCCGCCCGCGCGGACGTGATCATCGAAGACGAAATCCAGCGCCTGGCCGATGTCGAGTTCACCTTGCTGGAAGGCGCCAAGGGTGTGGTGGCGGCTGCGGTGCCTGCCGCCGCGCAACCTTCGTCGGGCGGCGGTGGTGGCTGCACGGCCCTGCCTGGCCAGACCGATGCTTCGCTGCTGGCCCTGGTGCTGGGCGCCGCAGGCTTTGCCGCCTGGCGCCGTCGCAAGCAAGGCTGATGCACAGCGCCTCCCCCTTGCGGCGCGCCGATGCCGGGTGGCTGATGCTGCTCGGTTCGGCCAGCCTGGGGGTGGCCTGGCTGGCCCACCGCCACCTGGGCCTGTCCCTGCAACCGCTGGGGTGGGTGCACTGGGTGGCGTTTTTGTTGGTGGGGCCCTGGGTGGAGGAATGGGCGCTGCGGCGCCAGTTGCTGCCAGAATGTGTCCGGTGGCTGCACCGTCGCTGGCCCCGACAGGCCCCCTGGGTGGCCAACGGCCTGGTGAGCCTGGTGTTCGTGGCGCTTCACCACGGCATGGCCGGGCCCATGGCCTGGCTGTGGTTCATTCCCTCCTGGGTGCTGGGCATGGTGTGGTTCAGGTTTCAACGGTTGAGCGTGTGCGCCCTGGTGCACACCTGGTTCAATGTGTCCCTGCTGGTGGTGAGCAGCCTGGGGGTGGCCCATGCAGGCACACTGCCGGCGTCAAGCACGCCATCGAAGGGGGCGCACATGCCCGACTGTACGCAAGGGCCCGAAGCGGGCCATGCATCGCTGCACACCGAATCACCAGCCCTGGTCACAGTCCGTCAGGCCGATGCTGGAATGATCCGCCTGGCCATGGTGCAGGCCGCGCCGCCCACATCGCCGGGTGCGCCACGCACATGGACGCTGGTCGTGCAGACTCAGGCCGACTCGGCCGACCACACCACCCGCTGCTGGCGCAACACCACCTTGCTGGGCACGCCCGACACGGCACCGCTGCCCACCATGCAGTTCGAGCACGGTTTGCTGTCGATCACGTGGCTGCGGCCAGGCGCCGCACCACCCGACGGATCTGCTGATGCACAGGCGTTCAGGGAGATGCACCGCATGGTGTTCGACACCGATCGACCCGAGGCCCCCTTGGTGCGCTACGAACACCAGGTGACCACGCTGCGCGAGGTGCGCGGTGTGCGTGCCGACCTGGTGCGTCACACGGCGCAGTGGCATCGCCGACCCGCCGACGCGAGCGAGACGTCACGAATCAACGGCGAGCTGCAGGCCCTGCCGCTGATCGGTTTGCAAGCGATGCCGGAACACACGGCCTACAGTCTGCAGCCCAAGGTCAATCGCGTGTACCGCTCTGGCACGCCTTGATCAGCGGCTCATGTGGCCTGCACCTCAATACCGGTAACCCACGTACAACCCAGCGGTGATCGGGTTCAGACGCACGTCGATGGTCTGCCCTGTGCTGAGCGTGGTGCGCGTTTTGAGCGGTGTGAAGGCCAGCATGCCTTCCACGAACATGCGTTCATTGATGTTGTAGGTGGCACCCATCTGGGCCGTGAGGGTGAACTTGTCTTCGACCTTCAAGGTGACGGGGTTGCCGCCCGGGTTAAGCAGCGCTGTGAGCGTGCCATTGCCCTTTTCCTTGACGAAGTTCACGTAGGTCAACCCCAGGCCGAACAAAGGGCGCACCGCGGCTTTTTCGTCCAGGAACCGGTACTGCACGAAGCCGGTGGCGGGCACCACGCGGGTTTCACCGATCTCTCCCACGCCAGCAATGGCCCCATCACCGCTGATGCGAGCCTTGAATGGAATGCCCACAGGCAGGTCCAGGCTCCAGTGCGAATCCACCTTCCAGTTCACCCCGCCACCCAGGGCGTAGGCATTGCTGATGTCGACCTTGGAGCCTGCCGGTGATGGCGCGCTGAGGTTGCCGCTTTCGACCTGGGGAAAGGCCGCGTTGACCCCGATGCGGGCACTGAGCTTGCCCACCCACCAGCCGCTGTCGGCATGGCTGTCGGTCGGGGCGATCAGCAAGCCCAGGCAGCAGGCGGTCACGGCCGCCACAGCAGTCAGTCGATGTGTCATGTCGAATTCCTTTTGCTCACAACCAGCCAGCTTCGGCCAGGCGCTTGGCCACCAGCTGGGCGAGCAGTTGGTGTCCGTAAGGGGTGGGGTGGAAGTTGTCGGCAAAGACATAGGTCTTCCACCAGTCGGCGCCCGTGGCGTTCTGCGTGGGCATGATGCTCGACGCATACGCGTCATTGCAGGTCTGCGGCACCGACACCGACACATTGGTGTCACCCAGGCCGATGGTGCCGGGTGCCACCACGCTGTTGGTCTTGGTGCCCCCCGCTGCGTTCACGGTTTCGAAGCACACGGTCGAAGTGGTGTTGGTCAAGCCGTACTGCGCGGGGTTGTCCAGCTGGTCGTTGAAGGCGGTGAACAGGTCCACCACGGCGATCTTGCCGCCATGGGCCGCCACGGCCGTGTTCAGCGCCGCGTTGTAGGCCTGCACCCAGGCCCGGAACAGGGCTTGCAACTGCGCGGCCTGGGTCGCATCGAGCGTGCTCAACACCGCTTGCAGCCTGGGGGTGCGGGTCACATCCAGGGTGTTGAGCACCACCACGCGCTGCACGCCCTTGTCCAGCGCCTGGGTCTTGATGGATGCCACCAGGGTCTGAGCCAGTCGGGTCATGTAGGCCGCACCGGCAGCTGCACCCTTGTCGGTGGCCAGCACGCCACTGCCAGCGGTCGTGCCACCGTCCTGCAGCAGCGAGGTGATGACCTGTCGGAACAAGGTAGTGTTCAGCGTGCCAGCCGTCTGTGCATCGGTGAGGTAAGCCGTGATCAGCTGGGCCGCATCGTTCGACGAACCCTCGCCCACAATCAGCACGTCGCCGCTGCTCATGCCACGGGCCGACAGCTCGCTGAGCTGGCGCAGCATGCTCGAAGGCACCACCGGCACCGCCGTGAAGGTGTCGTTCACCGTGTCGCTGTTGGTGTCGGTCATCAAGCCGAAGTTGATGGCAGCCCCCGCCACCGCGTGGTTGAAACACGCGTCGTTGGTGGTGTAACTCACACCGCCGTTGCTGCTGCGGTAGTGGGCGCACAAGGAAAGGCCGTAAGCAGCCGCCACGCGCTCGGTGTAGACCGCATAAGGTGTGCCACTGGCCGATTGCACGGTGAACTTCAGGCCGAAGGTGCCCGAGTCGGCCAGGCTGGCCCCCACCACTTTCAGGCCCACCGGGTTGAGCTTGGTCTCGCCGCTGTTGCCACCGCCGCCGCAGGCAGCCAGCAAACCGGCAGCCACCAGGGCCGCCAAGGTGTGTCGCTTCATGTTGTTGCTCCTCGGTTCACACAGTCGGGCCGGGGAATGCCGACCCCTGCGTGTGAATCTGACGAGGGCAGTCTAGGGATGCAACAGCTGCATCGAATGGTAAAAAAGACGGGGCGCGTGCGGATTGCACGCGATGGACGATTGGCGTCAGGCCTTGCGTTGTTTCGGCACCCACGCCCAGACCATCTCGCACTGGATGGGTTCGGCACCCGTGCTGTCGGTGATCTGAACGGGCACGGTCACCTCGCCTTTGTCGAGCGTGAGGATCTGCTCGACTTGCTCGGGGCGCAGCTGGGCCACGGCCTTCATGTCGCCCTGGGCGCGCTTGAGGTAGTTCACCTTCAGGGTCTTGATGAGGGGAAGCTTGTCATCGGGCAGGTTCATGCCCACGCAAAAGCCGGTGGCCGTTTCGGCCAGCAGGGCCATGGCGGCGGCGTGCACACCCTGGATGTGGTTCTGCACCGGCTTGCGGTTGCGGATGTGCACCACCACACGCTGCGATGACACCTCTTCGAACCGCAGGCCGGCCGTGCCCACCATGGGCACCACGCGCCCGAGCATCTTGGAGGTCAGCCATTGGCGCAAGCCAGCGGGCAGGCCGTCGAGCTTGCTCAGCATGCGGCTCATCTGGTTGGGGCGGCGAGAGGTGCTCATGGGTGTCCTGTGGTGTGGCGGATGAAGGCAGTGAATCATGTCAAGCTGGGCGTCAGGCGCCGCGGGTCAGGCGGGCACGGTCCAGCCACAGCTCGCGCACCGTGCGCTGCAGGCGGGCGATGAAGGCTTCGGGGCTTTCGTCGGGGCGCGGCTCGGTCAGTTCGCGCAGCAGCGCCTCCTGGTCCTGCCCGGCCTGGGCTGCCTGCTGAGCCAGCTCTTCGGCCGGTGGCGCCTTGGGTGTGCGGCTGCCTGATTTGGCCTCCCGCACCTGGCGGGCCACTTCCTTGAGCTGCTTGCTGCCACCGGCCACCGCGTTGTGCTGCTCGTCTTGCGGCAAGGTGGCCACCACGGCCGCAGCAGAAATCGAGATGTCACCGGCCTTCACGGCGGCCACCAGCTCGGGCACGGCCGTTTGCTGGATCTTTTCGATCTGGGCCACGGTGGCGGCGCTGATGCGGGCGGCGCGGGCAATGGCCTCGCGGCTCTTGAGCGGCTCGGCCTCTTCCCACGGCGCGAGGGTGTCGGCGGCCACGGCGCCGACCGCCGGACCCGCAGCGGGGGCGGCATCAGCGACGGCTGCCTCGGGCGCTGCAGCGGTGGCCTGGTCAATCGCCTTCACGGCCGCCTGCTTGCGCGCTTCCAGCAGGGCCTTCTTGCGCAAGGCCAGCACGCCACGCTGGTAATCGGACACGCTGCGCCGCCCCAGGTGCTGGTTGATCATCCACAGGTGCACGTCTTCCATGGAGCGGAAGTGCGGATGCTGCTTCGTCTCGAAAGGAATGCCGTGCTGCGTGCAGATGGCGTAGCGGTTGTGGCCGTCAACCAGGATGTCGCCCCACAGCACCAGTGCATCGCGGCAGCCTTCGGCCAGCAGGCTGCGCTCGAGTGCCTCGTGTTCGTCGGGCGTGAGGGGGTCGATGTAGGCCTTGAGTTCTTCGAGGACGGTGATGTTCATCGGGCGCGGAATCAGGTGCAGAAGCAGGATCGGGTTCGGTCAGGCGGGGCGCGAAGATAGCACGGGCTCACCAGGCGTCCACGAAGGGGCGCTTGCGGCCCTGGCGTGGCGCCGGTTGCGGCATCGAGGCCAGCCCACGCAACAGCCAGCGGCGGGTGTCGGCCGGATCGATCACGTCGTCGAGTTCCAGGTGGGCGGCCATGTTCAAGGCCTTGCCGCGTCGGTAGGCCTCGGCCACAAGGCCATCGAACACCTGCTGGCGCTGCACCGGATCGGCAATGGCTTCCAGCTGCTTGCCAAAGCCCAGGCGCACCGCGCCTTCAAAGCCCATGGGGCCGAATTCGCCCGTGGGCCAGCTCACGGTGAAGTCGGGCGCCAGCAGGCTGCCGGCCGTCATGGCCTGCGCGCCCAGGCCGTAGCCCTTGCGCAGCACCACCACGAAGTAAGGCACCGTGAGGCTGGCCGCGGCCAGGAACATGCGCGAGAAGTGGCGCACGGTGGCGGTCTTCTCGGCCTCGGGGCCCACCATGAAGCCGGGCGTGTCGCACAGCGACACCAGCGGGATGTCGAAGGCGTCACAGAGCTGCATGAAGCGCGCAGCCTTGTCGGCCCCATCGGCGTCGATGGCGCCGCCCAGGTGGCGCGGGTCGTTGGCGATCAGGCCCACGGGGCGGCCCTCCAGCCGCGCCAGGGCCGTGACCATGCCGCTGGCAAAGCGCGGGCGCAACTCCAGCACCGAGCCTTCATCACACAGGGTGCGGATCACGGCGCGAACGTCGTACACCTGGGTGCGCTTTTCAGGGACCAGGTGGCGCAGCAGGCGCTGGTCGGGCGCGGTCCAGTCGGTGGTGCGCCCCTGGAAGTAGCCCATGTAGCGCTGGGCCACGGCCACGGCTTCAGCCTCGTCCTTCACGACGATGTCGATCACGCCATTGGGCTCCTGCATGCTGACCGGGCCCACCTCTTCGGGTGCGAACTTGCCCAGGCCGCCGCCTTCGATCATGGCCGGGCCCGCCATGCCGAGGGTGGTGCTTTGCGTGGCGATGATCACGTCGCAGCAACCCGCCAGGGCTGCGTTGCCTGCGAAGCAGCGGCCATTGACGATGGCCACCGTGGGCACCAGGCCACTGAGGCGGGCCAGCCCCAGGAAGGTCATGTTGTCGAGCAGACTGACCCCGGGGTATTCGTCGTTGGGGCGCCCACCACCACCTTCGGCCCACAGCACCAGGGGGATCTGCCGCTGCAGGGCCAGGTGCAGCAGGCGGTCGGTCTTCTGGTGGTTGATGACGCCCTGCGTGCCGGCGAACACGGTGTAGTCATAAGCCATGACCATGCAGCGGGCGGCCTGCTCACCGAACTGTGCGGCGTTCACGGTGGCCAGCCCGGCCACCAGGCCATCGGCGGGGCTGCGGGCGATCAGTTCGGCCTCTTTCAGGCGGGTGCGTTGCGAGGCCAGTGCCAGCGCGCCGTATTCGATGAAGCTGCCAGCATCGACGAAGCGGTCGATGTTCTCGCGCGCGGTGAGCTGCCCCTGGGCGTGGCGTTTGGCCACAGCCTCCGGGCGGGCTGCGTCCTGGGTCACGAGGTGGCGCTGCACCACCTCGGCCAGGTCGGGGCGGATGTGGTCGGGGTCGAGCGCCTGCTGACCGCTGGCATGCGCCTGCCCGTCGTCGTGCCGCGGGTCGAGTGCCAGCAGGGCCTGCCCGTCGGCCAGCACATGACCCACCTCGGCCAGCAGCACGTCCACACGCCCGCCCTGCTCGACCAGGATCTCGAACTCCATCTTCATGGCCTCGACCAGCGCCACGCACTGGCCGGCACGCACCACCTCGCCGGGCTGCACGCGCCAGGCCATCAGCGAGCCAGGCACCGATGTGCACACGGCCACGCAGCCTTCGGGCAGGTCGGCCACCGCGTGGGCCCCACCTGCAGACGCACCTTGCGTGGCTGGGCCTGCATGCAGGTGGATCAGAGGCTTGGGCCGCGGCTGCTGCTCGGCCAGTGGCAGCAAGGCCGCGAGCTGCTGCTGCAGCCAGCGCGTGCTCACGGCGTGCGCGCCCACATCGGCATGCGCCAGGATGGCCTGGGCCAGCGCGATGTTGTGGGCCACGCCATCGAGGCGAAACTCGGCCAGGGCGCGGCGCGCACGGGCCACACAGGGCGCAAAGCCCAGCGGGTGGTGCACCACCACCTTGGCCACCAGGGTGTCAAAGCCGGGGTGGGGCTGCATGCCGGCATGGCCACAGCCATCCACGCGAATGCCGGGCCCCGCCGGGGGCTCGTAGGCCAGCACCAGGCCGGTGGCCGGCACCGCGCGGCCGTCGGGCAGCTGGCGCTCGGTGTTCACGCGCACCTGGAGGGCACAGCCCTGCGGGCGGGGAATGTCGGCCTGGGTCAGCCCCAGCTCGGCCAGGGTGGCGCCTTGGGCCAGCCGCAGCTGGCTTTGCACCAGGTCCAGGCCCGTGACCTGTTCGGTGACGGTGTGCTCGACCTGCAGGCGCGGGTTGGCCTCCATGAAGTAGAACGCCCCAGACTGGTCAAGGTCCACCAGGAACTCGAAGGTGCACAGGCCCCGCAGCGTCACGGCCTGGGCCAGGCGCACGGCAGCATCCAGCAGCTGCTGGCGCAAGGCCGCATCGAGGTTCGGCGCCGGGGCGATCTCCAGCAGCTTCTGGTGGTTGCGCTGCACGGTGCAATCACGTTCCCAGGCATGGCTGACGGCCCCGGAGCCATCGCCCAGCACCTGCACCTCGATGTGGCGTGCACGGGCCACCAGCTGCTCCACATACACCGCGCCCTGGCCAAACGCGGCCTGGGCTTCGGCCTGGCAGGTGGCGTGCAGGGGCGCGATGTCGTCGAAGGTGTGCACGACGCGCATGCCGCGCCCGCCCCCACCGGCCAGGGCCTTGATCATCATGGCGCCGCCTTCACCCAGACCCCGGAAGAAGGCCTGGGCCTCGGCCACCGTGGTGGCCCGGTCGATGCCTGCGGTGACAGGCACGCCGCAGCGCTGCGCCAGCGCACGGGCCTGGGCCTTGTCGCCCAGCAGGTCGAGCACCTCGGGCGCTGGCCCCACGAACACCAGCCCAGCCTCGGCACACGCGCGGGCAAAGGTGGCGTTTTCGCTCAGCAGGCCATAGCCCGGGTGCACATGGGTGCAGCCCTGAGCACGCGCCGCCGCCAGCACGGCGGCCTGGTCCAGGTAGGCCGGCACGCCACGCCCTGGCAGCACCACACAGGTGCCCACATGCTCGGCATGCAGGGGGTGGCCCTCGTCGCTGGCCTGCAGGCCCACCGTGCGCCAGCCCAGCTCCTGGGCCGCACGGGCAATGCGGATGGCAATTTCACCTCGGTTGGCAATCAGCAGGACGGGCATGGGCAGGCTCGGAAACAAGGGGTGGGAGGGCAGCAGGCGCCACAGGCGTCTGGCTCGGGGCATGGTAACGGCTGCGCCCCGCGTGCAATCGCGCACGAAAAGGCGTGAATCGTTCACGCGACAAGACCTTGTCGAGGTGGACGCAGCCTGGTCAGGCGCTCAGTTCTGCGGTGCAGGAACCGATAGCACGTACAGACCGTGGCGCGTCTTGTCTGTGCCACACCTTCCCACCCGTGCACTTTCAGGAGAGCTCCATGCACCTCAGCCGCCGCACCCTCATTGCGTTCAGCCTGACCCTGTCGGCCTTGTCCGGTCAGGCCCTGGCCAATGACCCCAAAGCCACCATCTCCCAGCTCGAAGAGCGGCTGGCCAAGATCGGGGCCCCCAAGGTGGAAGGCACCATGGCCCAGGGTGACAAGACCCTGCCCGCCCTGTACTTCGGCGCGCGCCGCATCAACGGCAACTACGACGTGGTCGACGAGATCAAGAAGGCCAGCGGCGCCACGGCCACCGTGTTCGTGAAGGATGGCGATGACTTCGTGCGCGTATCGACCAACGTGTTGACGCCAGAAGGCAAGCGTGGCGTGGGCACGCCTCTGGCCCGCGCCAAGGCTTACGAGGCCGTCAAGGGCGGCAAGGAATACTGCGGCGACGTCGACGTGCTGGGCACTCCCTTCAACGCCTGCTACCGCCCCATCAAGGACGGCAGCGGCGCCGTGATCGGCGCCACCTACATCGGCTACAAGAAGTGATCGGGCGCACGCCCGGGGAGTACCGCACATGCTGACCGCATCTGCCCGTCAGGGGCTGTCCAGCCCCTGGAGCCTGAAGGCCCGACTGGTCTCGTCCTTTCTGGCCGTGATCGTGCTCACGGCCCTGCTGGGTGCTGCCGCGCTGTTTGCCCTGCACCGGGTGAGCAGCAGCTCGGACGACCTGGCCGAGAAATGGCTGCCCAGCGTGCGCGCCCTGGGTGAAGCCCGCACGGCCATGCTGGCCTTCCGCGAGCTGGAGGTGAAACACACCACCGCAGCAGACGAAGGCTACATGGCCGAGTACGAAGACAAGATGAAGGCGCAGGCCGAGCTGGTGGGCAAAGCACTGAGCCAGTACCGTGGCCACGAGCTGATGGAAGGCGAAAAGCCCTTGATCGACAAGACCGATCAGGCCTGGGCCGCGTATCAGGCTCAGACGGCCAAGATCGTGAAGATGGGCCGCAGCGGGCAACAGACCGATGCCAAGGACGTCAGCGATGGTGCAGGCAAGGACCTGTTCGACACCGTGCTGACCGATCTCGACATGACCGCCAGCTTCGTGTTCGAGCAGGGGCAGGCCTCTGGCGAAACGGCCACTCAGATCTACCGCACCGCGCTGGGCGTGGTGCTGGCACTGCTGGGCGTGACGCTGCTGGCAGGGATGGGGCTGGCGGCATTGATCACACGGCAGACGCTCAAGCAACTGGGCGGCGACCCGGCCGAAGCGGTGGCCCTGGTCCGCACGGTGGCCTCTGGCGACCTGACCGGGCAGGTGCGCTTGCGTCCAGGCGATCGCGACAGCCTGATGGCGCAACTGATGGCCATGCAGCACAGCCTGGGCCAGGTGGTGTCTTCGGTGCGTCAGACCTCCGAGAGCGTGGCCACCGCCAGCGAGCAGATCGCCCATGGCAACAGCGACCTGTCGCAGCGCACCGAGGTGCAAGCCAGCGCGCTGCAAGAGACGGCAGCGTCCATGGACGAGCTGGGCTCGACCGTGCGCCAGAACGCCGACAACGCACGGCAGGCCAACCAGCTGGCCCAGCAGGCCAGCCAGGTGGCGCAGCAGGGCGGCTCGGTGGTGCATGAGGCCGTGGACGCGATGAAGGCCATCCACGACAGCTCACGCCGCATCGCCGAGATCACCAGCGTGATCGACGGCATCGCTTTCCAGACCAACATCCTGGCGCTGAATGCCGCTGTGGAAGCGGCACGGGCAGGCGAACAAGGCCGCGGCTTTGCCGTGGTGGCCGGTGAAGTGCGCACCCTGGCACAGCGCTCGGCCACAGCGGCCAAGGAAATCAAGGACCTCATCCAGGCCAGCGTGGACCAGGTGCAGACCGGCACCGAGCGGGTCGACCGCGCAGGCCAGACCATGGACGAAGTGGTGCAGGCCATCCAGCGCGTCACGCAGATCGTGCAGGAGATCAGCGTGTCGAGCGATCAGCAAAGCCTGGGCGTGCAGCAGGTGGGCGAAGCCGTCAGCCAGATGGACCAGGGCACCCAGCAGAACGCCGCGCTGGTGGAAGAAAGCGCTGCCGCCGCCGAAAGTCTCAAGCAGCAATCGCGGCAGCTGGTCGACTCCGTGGCGGTGTTCCGCACCCAGGCCTGACCCGTCGCACGCATCCTTTCCACCCGAACCGGGCACAAACCCACCCCCGGTTCGGGGCGGTGCGACAAGCCCTGGAGGGGCAATCGCTCGAAAGCCCCAATTCAATAGCGATCGCTACCAAATGAAACTTGGGTGCATCTGACTGCACACGGAGTTCTCATGCAATCGCTGTCTTCCATGCTGCTGGGCGCTGGCCGCGGCGTCGCCCTCACGCTGCTGACCACCGTGGCCGCCCAGGCCGCCTACCTCAAGTGGGAGATGGTCGAGCTGCCCGCCAGCAGTGGCGCCTCCTGCGGCAACGGCACGCCTTACCGCTTTTTCGTGAACCGCACGCCCTTCACCAGCAAGACGGTGGTGATGTTCGAAGGTGGCGGCGCCTGCTGGGACCAGGCCGCGTGCAAGGGGGGCACCCTGCTGGATGCGGTCAACCCCGACGGCATCCCCACCAACTACATGACCGACTGGAACCGCCAGGCCCACCTGGGGCTGGTCACGCCGTTCACCACCCGCGTCAACCCGCTCACCAGCATCCAGACGCAAAGCTGGAACATGGTCTACCTGACCTACTGCACGGGTGATGTGCACACCGGCAACAAGGCCGCCGTGTACAACAACGTCGATGCGGCCAACCCTTTGACCTACCAGCACCGCGGCGCCGTCAATGCCGAGGCCGTGGCCAAGTGGATGGCGGCCAACCTGCCCAAGCCCGATCACCTGCTGCTGACGGGTTTCTCGGCCGGCGGCGTGGGTTCGGCGGCCAACTACCCGGTGTTCCGCAACACCATCCAGCCCAGGAAGATGGCGCTGCTGGCCGACTCGGGCCCGCTGTTCTCGGTGCCGCGCAATGCCACACCGCAACAGGCGCCCTCGGTGCTGCTGCACAACAAGATCCGTGACGTGTGGGGGCTCGATGGCGAGAATGGCCTGGTCACCCAATTGATCAAGCGCTACCCCGAAGCCGGCAGCGTGGACAACCTGGGCACCCTGTCGACCGGCCTGGGCAAGATCTACCCGCAAGACCGCATCGGCTACGCCGTGTTCCAGGAGGACACGAACTTCTCGGCCTTCAGCTACCAGAAGTTCTACCCCGAGATCGCCGGGGCCCCGACCAACGACGACCGCCTGAAGCTGCTCAATGTGAAATGGCGACAGGAGCTGGCCACCTGGCGCGACATGCTCGACACGCAGCCCAACGTGGGCTACTACGTGCCCAACGCACGGGACATCAATGGCTCGCACTGCCTGACCATCGTCACCTTCGGCGGCACCAGCATCGTCGAGAAAGGCCTGCGCTCGGTCGAGGTGTTCCTGAACAACCTGCTCGACGGCAAGGGCACACCGCTGCGCGCCTGGGAAGAAAAGCCCACCACACAGCGCGTGCTGCTGTCGGACATGTTCGCCGACTGGCTGGCGCAGTACGTGCCCTGAGGCACCGTCCATGCATGGCCTGAACGGCCATGCATTGTGCAAATGCACATCGCTGCGTGTGTGCCGTAGTTCCTGTCCTGCAGGCGGCGCCTGACGTACGCTGGCCCTTGCCAACACCTGTTGGTGACGCAGGAGGTTCCATGCCACGCCCGGATCTCATCGCCCCCGACTGCGCAGGCCCTGAGGCCTCCGAGTCGCTCGCACAAAGTTGCTGGCGGCACTGGCAGCAATTGCTCGACGGGCTCACCCCGGTGCTGATGCAGCCCCTTTCGCGCCTGGACACGCTGGACACCCTGCAGACCACGGCCGCAGCCGTCATGCACCTGGCCAGGCAGTCGCCGGACGTGGGCCTGTTCCATGTCGTGCACGCCCCGAGCGTCGAATTGCATCGCTACAGCGTGGCGCACGCCCTGCACACGGCCTTGCTGATGAGCCTGATCGCTCAGCGCAAGGAGTGGTCCCCGGCACTCGAGCGATCGGGGGTGCTGGCCGCACTGACCATGAACGTGTCGATCACGGCCTTGCAAAGTCAGCTGGCCTTGCACGACGGCCCCCTGGACGAGACGCAGCGCGAAGACATCCGACACCACCCCACCGAAAGCCGTTGGTGGCTCGAAGCACTGGGGGTGACCGACACCGACTGGCTCGATGCCGTGCAGCAGCACCACGAACAGCCCGATGGCACTGGTTACCCCCTGGGCCTGACCGGCACGCATGTGCTGGCCGATGCCCTGCGCACTTGCGATGTGCTGGGCGCCAAACTCAGCCCGCGCGGCAGCCGCCCCGGCCTGCTCTCACCCAGGGTGGCCAGCGAGATCTTCCAGCACCGCAGCGCAGGCTACTTCGGTGCCACCCTGATCCGCGAGCTGGGCCTGTACCCGCCGGGCTCGCTGGTGCAGCTGAACACGGGCGAGGTGGCCGTGGTGCTGCGCCGCACACGTGACCCCATGACCCCCGACGTGGTCCCCCTGTTCACCCGCGACGGACAGCCCCTGAGCACCTTGCAGCGCTGCGCCACCTCGCGGGCGCCTGGGCGTTGCATTGTCTCGGCCTGCGCAGACGCCACACTGCGCCAGCAGATTCCCTGCGAAACCCTGATGAGCCTTGTGTAACACCACTCGTAAACCCATCTGGTGAGGATGCTTCCCCTGGCATAGAGTCCACCGCTCAATGCCTCAGGGAGAACAACGATGCGCACCCGCCCAGATCTGACACGATGGGCCTGCTGGGCCGCTCTGTGTGGCCTGCCAACTTGGGCCATGGCACAAACCTCTTACCAGTACGTGGCACTGGTGCCCACGACATCGGCCTCTCCAGGGCTGTCGCGGGTTGAGGCAAGCCTGGGCTTGCATGTCAACCGCAGCGGCAAAGTGGCTGGCCTGGCCTTTGTCAAAAGCGGCGTGTACTTCAACTGGCGCGGGCTGAGGTACGACGCCACTTACAACGCCCTGCCAACCGTGTGGTCGCCCACAGGGCAGCCCACACCGCTGGAGCTGGGCACAGACAAGAAGACCTCCACTTACGCGGTGCACGGCATCAACAACGCCGGGCTCGTGGTGGGCGCGAGCCCCAACCCCAACACCGTGCCCACCCTGTGGAACGCATCGGGCAAAAGAACCGTGCTGGACCAACGCACCGGGCGGGCTCGCGCCATCAACGACAGCGGGGTGGTCGTGGGCTCGGTGGTCACCTCTGGTTCACTGGAGCTCAGCGCACTCCAGCGGGCCACCATGTGGCGCAACGGCGTGGCCACCGACCTGCACGCACAACTGAGCCTGGGCCCTGACCGGTCCTCGGTGGCACGATCGATCAACGCCAGTGGCGCCATCGCAATTCAGGTCGACGCAGACGCGCAATGCCATGTGCTCAGTCAAGGCGTGGCACAGCCACTGGCCACGCCACCAGGCCACCGTTGCCGCATCGTGCGCCTGGCCGACGATGGGCGGGTCTACGGCGACGTGATCGATGCACTGGGCTATCAGCACCCGACGGTCTGGACACAAGGACAGGCGCAACCCCTGCCCACCGAGCCGCCTCCCCCCGACGTGCCTGGGCCTCTGGCACTGATGAAGGCCGCGAACGCCAGCGGTGTCGCCGTCGGTTTTGACCAGAGCGGGCCCGTCGTCTGGCGCAACGGTGGGCAGAGCGCTTTCACCACCCCGGTGACCGGCTTGCCCCGGGACATCGGTTTGCCGATCGGCAGCATCGAGGCCATCAGCGACGACGGCAAACTGGTGGTCGGCCTGGGCCCTCGGGGGCTGGTGGGCTGGGGGTTGTTGCTGCCGCGGCCTTGAGCGCCGGGCCGCATGGCCGGGTCACGCCCAGCTTCCGGCACAATCTGCCCCCATGAATGAGGCCTTCACGCCCGCACGAAAACCGCCAGACAGTGCCGCGCTCGCCAGCGACGCGGCCGAAGCCGCCGAGCTGAGCCGCTTCGAGGCCTGCTTCCGTGACCCCGACGCCGCACCGGCCCATCCACGCGCCTGGGTGCTGGGCCAGCGCATGCCCCTGATCGACGCCCTGCGCGGCCTGTTCTCGGGCACGCAAGCCCTGGTGCAGTTCCGCCTGTGGTGCTTCCTGGGCCTGTGCGCCGTGCCGCAAGGCCGCCTCAGCCGCGACGAGCTGATGCAGGTCTTCCATGAAGTGCATCCCGAGCCACTGGAGGCCGTGCTGCGCCGCCTGCGCGACCTCGACCTGCTGCAATGGGACGCCAGCGAGCTGACCTACCAGCTCACGCCCCTGGCGCAGCAGGTGCAGGCCCTGCTGGCCCCGCTGAACAACGCCCCCACCGACGACGACGAAATGGGCGCGCTGCTGGCCCAGGTGGCCGGCGCGCAGCAGCTGGGCCTGGTCGATGCCGCCCACCTGCAGCACCTGCACGCGCAGCTGTCGCGCCTGCACGATGATTTCGCCGACGCCATCGCCAGTGGCTCGGAAACCCGCCTGCGCCTGGCCCAGCCCCGCTTCGAGCGCGCGCTGCAGCTGGTCGACAAGGCCGGTCAGGCCCTCACGGCCCTGATCCGCGCCGAACACGACGACCCGCGCCTGGAGCGCGCCGCCCGCTCGCTGGGGGCCGCCCAGGCCCGCCTGCTGGCCATGGCCAGCCAGTTCACCCGCGCCCTGCAGCAGGCCGATCGCCAACGCGTCACGCTGGGCAGCACCGGCCTGACCACCAGCGATGTGCGCCAGTGGCTGCAGAACCACGCCAGCCTCGACACCCTGATGGGCGAGGCCCTGAGCCTGCCTGTGCGTCCTGTGTTCGTCAGCCAGCACGACCTGGTCGACGTGGCCGAAGGCGAGTTCGAGCGAGACCGCCCCGACCCGCAGCGCAGCAGCGGCCTGCCGCCCGCCGCCGAAGCCGGCGACGGCACACTCGACGTGCTGCAGCTGCCGCCTGAACTGGGCGGCCTGATCGACCTGCTGGGCCAGTGGCAACGCACACCGCCGCCGCCCCTGCCCGACGGCAGCTCGGCACCGGAAGACGCCGAGGCCCACCCGCTGCACGAGGCCGTGCTGGGCGGGCGCTTTGCCCACGCCGCCTACCGCCTGCAACTGCTGCCCCTGCTGGGCGACGGCCAGGCCCGCACCCTCAAGGGCCAGACGGGTGACCTCGCCCGCATGCCCTGGCAGCTGCAGTTCAGCGCGCAGCACCTCGCGGTGGACGACCCCGACGTGCAACTCATCAGCCAAGGCCTGCTGCGCCCCGAACCCGGCGCCACAGCCCCCACCGAATCCTGAGCATGAGCCATTCCCTGGACGATGCGGCCCTGCTGGCCGCCGAACTGCTGGCCCGCCGCTGGCTGCCCCGCCAGCACCCCAAGGTCAAGCGCGCCCTGATCGACCACGAGCTGTGGCAAGCCACGCAAGAGCGGCTGGCCCAGGTCGGCCTGAAGCTGGTCGACAACCTCTACGCCGACCACGTGGCTGTGGCCCTGATGCGGCCGGCCGAAGGCGCCGTGTTCGGCGAAGCCGGCCTGAACAGCCACAACAACCTCGACCTGCCGCGCGACGCGGTGTCGCTGCTGGTGGTGCTGTGGGCCCTGATCGTGCTGCCCAAGCGCGAGCGGCAAGCGGCCCGCGCCAACAGCGCCAAAGACGGCCAGAACGACATGTTCGCCAGCGACCGCCCGCTGCCCACCGCCGCCAGCGTCAGCCCCCCGGTGAGCTACCGCGCCCTGCTGGCCGACTTCGGCGTGCAGCTGGGCAAGAAGACCCGCCTGGACACCAACCTCAAGCGCCTGGAGGCCCACGGATTCATCGTGCGCAAGGGCGAAGACATCGTCGAAGGCCCGCTGCTGGATCTGCTGCTCGACTACGACGCCCTGGCCCCGCGTGTGCTGCAAGGCACCCTGGCCGACGTGTTACGCCAGGCGCGCAACCTCGCCCCCCAGCTGCCCGAAGTGATGGACGACGACGCCTACGACGCCACGGTGGCTACCCTGGGTGGTGGGCCCACAGCGAGTGTCGCCCCTGACACCGATGCCGATGCCGATGCCGATGCCGATGCCGATGCTGCCGCAAACACCCCTGCAGCGCCCGACGACGCCACCGCCGACCAAGACCCTGCCTGAGCCCCACCCGCATGTTTCACCTGCAAAGCCTTGAACTGCTGCACTGGGACTACTGCCAGCGCCTGACCCTGCCGCTGGACGGCGCCATCATCACCGTGGCCGGCCCCAACGGCTCGGGCAAGACCACCCTGCTGGACGCCATGCGCACCCTGCTGGGCCTGGACTGCTCGGGCGGCCGCAACTACAAGACCTACGCCCGCCACGCCAACGCCGACAGCGCCTGGCTGCGCGCCACGGTCGACAACCGCCCCCGCACCCGCCAGGCGTCGAACCGGCCCTTCGCCCGCAGCCTGCTCTACAGCGACACCGTCACGCTGGCCTGCCGCATCGACCGCAACGGCGGCGACTGGGTGCGCCGCTACCTCATGCTCGAAGGCGACGTGTCCATCGAAACGATGGTCGAAAAGCACGAGAAAGACTGGATGGGCGTGGACAACTGGCGCAAGCGCCTCGAAGGCGCCGGCCTGAGCCGCGCCATCGCCCGCGTGCTGGCGCTGGAACAGGGCCAGACCGACCGACTGTGCGAATACAGCCCCAAGGAGCTGCTGCGCCTGGTCTTCGACGTGTTCGGTGACCAGGAGGTGCTCGACCGCTACGAAGAGGCCCGCAACCACCAGAAGCAACTACTGCAGGAAGTGGAAGCCGCCGAGCGCGAGCTCTCGCACGGCAAGGCGCAGCGCGCCGAACTCGAATCGCGCGTGAACCTGTACCAGCAGTACCAGCTGAAGCTGGCCGAGCGCGAAACCCTGGCCACCGAGGCCCTGCCCGTGCTGACCTGGGTGGAAGAGCGCAAGCAGGTGGCCAAACAACTGCGTGAGCTGCATGCCCAGCGCCTGCAGGCCGCCGAAGACCACCGCCGCCTGGCCGACCTGAAAGCCGAATCCCTGGCCGCCTTCCAGGCCCAGGGTGCGGCCGCCACCCGTGTGGAAGAGCTGGAAGTGGCCGTGCGCCAGGCCCGCCGCCAGCAAGACGAGGCCCGCGAGGCCGAACGCCCGGTCGAAGCCCTGTGCAAGCACGCCGACGAGCTGGAAAAGCTCGCCCACGTGGAAGGCGACACCGAACAGCTGGGCACCCTGCTGAAAGAACTGGGCGAACAAGAGCAGGCCTTGCAGGCCCGCTGGCAGCGCCTGAGCGACCAGCGCCTGGACGCGCAGCGCGCCCGCGACGGCCTCAAAGGCCAACACCAGGCCCCGCCCCCGCCGGATGTGACCGGCTTCACCCGCGTGCTGAAAGAAGCGGGCATTGCGCACCACCTGCTGGCCGATGTCATCGAGATCATCGACGAGAAGTGGCGCGCCGCCGCCGAAGGCGTGCTGCGCGGCAGCCGCTGGGTGGTGGTGCTGGACAAGGCCTCTGACGAAGGCCGCGCCATGGCCCTGGCCGAGCGCGAGCGTTACCGCCACTACGTGGTGGCCGACGCCGAACACGCGCCCGCCAAACCCGAAGACGGCACGCTGCTGAGCAAGCTGCGCTGGTCGGCCAAGGCCCCTCGCTGGCTGCTGCGCCAGCTGGCGCAGATCGCATGCGTGGCAGACACCGACGCCGGCGTGAAGCAAGGCGGCGAATGGATCACGCCCGAGGCCTACCACCGCGATGGCCGAGGCGGCCGCAGCGTGTGGGTCGACCCCGGCCAGCACCAGTTCGGCGCCGCCGCCGTGGCCGCACGCCGCGCCTCGATCGACGCCCGCCTGGCCAGCCTCGATGAACAGCTCACGGCCGTGGCCCGCGAACAGGAAGTGGTGCAGCGTCAGCTCAAGCAGGCCCGCCAGGCCGCCAAGGGCCACACCGCCGCGCAAGAGCTGGCCGAGCGCCAGGCCGAATTCAGCCAGGCCCGCGCCACCCTGCCCGGTTTGCGCCAGGCCCGCGTCGATGCCGGCACCCGCTGGCAGCAACTCGAAAGCGACCACAAAGCCGCCATCGTGGGCAAGGCCAATGCCGAGCACGCCTACCGCCAGGCCCAGGAACGCCTGGCCCACATCGAGCAGCGCCAGCAAGTGCATGGCCAGAGCTGGGGCGAACGCTTCACCGCCGTGCAGGCCCTGGCCCAGCCCCTGCAACAGCAGAAGGCGCACTTCCCGGCGCGCTGGCGCCAGGCCGAGCACCTGCAGGCCCTGACCAAGCGCTATGGCAACGGCACGCAGGCCCGCCTGCGCCTGGAAGCCATCGAGCAGGAACTGGCCACCGGCCACTGGGAAACCGACGCCACTGTGCAGGAACAGCTCACCCTCATGACCGCCCACGTGGTGCGCCAGGAAGACGAGCTGAACCAGCGCAAGGTCAGCAACGCACAGGCGGCCATTGCAGTCGACAACGCCCGCGAGCGCTACACCGACGTGCTGCGCGTGACCGTGCGCCGCTACCGCAAGAACATCGTCGAGCTGGGCCAGCTGGCCGGCGTGGAGGTCAGCGCCGAGTTGCCCAACCTCGATGGCGACGACGCCCACCTGCGCCAGGCCGAACTGCGCGTGAACTTCAACTTCGACGGCAAGGGCAGCATCGGCCTGAACGACGGCGAAGCCTCGGGCGGCCAGCAGGTGATCAAGTCATTGATCCTGCTGGTAGGCCTGATGAAAGACGAAGAATCGACCACCGGCGGCTTCGTGTTCATCGACGAACCCTTCGCCCACCTCGACGTGCGCAACATCCAGCTGGTGGGCCACTTCCTGCGCAGCACCCGCGCGCAGTACGTGCTGACCACACCCATCACGCACAACGTGGAGGTGTTCGAGCCGGCCGACATCACCCTGGTCACCTCCAAGAAACTCAAGGGCTCGCGCTGGGCACCGCCCATCGGGGTGCTGCAGCGCCGGCCGGTGGAGTCGGGGTACTGAGCCTCGGTTCACACGCCCAGAAAAAAGCCCCGCACTGCGGGGCTTTTGTTCGAGCGCCTGGGGCCACAGCCCCGGGGCGCATCAGCAGGCTCAGGCGCCTCAGGCAGCCAGACGCTGTTCCAGCTTGGCCTTGGTGGCGGGCATGGCGGCCGGCAGGTTGTGCGACAGCTGGGTGAACAGCTCGTCGTGAAGCTTCAGTTCTTGCTGCCAGGCGGCGGTGTCGATGCCGATCACCGACTGGAACTGCTCCTTGGTGAAGTTCAGGCCGTTCCAGTTGATGTCTTCATAGGTGGGGCTCACGCCAAAGGCGTTTTCCACACCACCGGCCTTGCCTTCCAGGCGGCCCAGCATCCATTCCAGCACGCGCATGTTTTCGCTGTAGCCAGGCCACACGAACTTGCCGTCAGCGCCCTTGCGGAACCAGTTCACGCAGTAGATCTGGGGCAGCTTGGCGCCCGAGGCCTGCAGCTTGGCGCCCAGGTCCAGCCAGTGCTGGAAGTAGTCGCTCATGTTGTAGCCCATGAAGGGCAGCATGGCGAACGGGTCACGGCGCACCACACCTTGCTGGCCGAAGGCAGCAGCGGTGGTTTCCGAACCCATGGTGGCGGCCATGTACACGCCTTCGGTCCAGTCGCGGGCTTCGGTCACCAGGGGCACGGTGGTCGAGCGGCGGCCGCCGAAGATGAAGGCATCGATGGGCACACCAGCGGGGTTGTCCCACTCGGGGTCCAGCACCGGGTTGTTGGTGGCGGCCACGGTGAAGCGGGCGTTCGGGTGGGCGGCCTTGACGCCCTTTTCCTTGGCGATGGCCGGGGTCCAGTCGTTGCCCTGCCAGTCGATCAGGTGAGCCGGGGCCTCGTCGGTCATCGATTCCCACCACACGTCGCCGTCGTCGGTCAGGGCCACGTTGGTGAAGATGACGTCGCGGTTCAGCGACTCCATGCAGTTGTAGTTGGTCAGCGTGTTGGTGCCAGGGGCCACGCCGAAGTAACCGGCTTCGGGGTTGATGGCGTACAGCTTGCCGTCTTGTCCGGGCTTGATCCAGGCGATGTCGTCACCGATGGTGGTGACCTTCCAGCCGTTGTAGCCCTCGGGCGGGATCAGCATGGAGAAGTTGGTCTTGCCGCAGGCCGAGGGGAAGGCGGCTGCCACGTGGTACTTCTTGCCTTCGGGGTTGGTCACGCCCAGCAGCAGCATGTGCTCGGCCAGCCAGCCCTGGTCACGACCCATGGTCGAAGCGATGCGCAGCGCGAAGCACTTCTTGCCCAGCAGCGCGTTGCCGCCGTAGCCCGAACCGTACGACCAGATTTCGCGGGTGGCGGGGTAGTGGACGATGTACTTGGTGTCGGGGTTGCAAGGCCAGGCGGTGTCCTTCTGGCCGGCTTCCAGCGGGGCGCCCACGGTGTGCACACACGGCACGAACTCGCCGTCGGTGCCCAGCACATCGATCACGCCCTTGCCCATGCGGGTCATGAGCTTCATGTTGACGGCCACGTAAGCCGAGTCAGACAGCTCGACGCCGATGTGGGCGATGTTCGAACCCAGAGGGCCCATCGAGAACGGCACCACGTACAGGGTGCGGCCCTTCATGGCGCCCTTGAACAGCGCTTGCTCGCCGGTTTGCAGCTTGGCGCGCATTTCGGCGGGGTCACACCAGTTGTTGGTGGGGCCGGCGTCTTCCTTGCGGTCGGAGCAGATGTAGGTGCGGTCTTCCACGCGGGCCACGTCGGACGGGTGAGTCCAGGCCAGGTAGCTGTTGGGGCGCAGCTCGGGGTTCAGCTTCTTGAACGAACCGGCTTCGACCAGCTGTGCGCACAGGCGGTCGTATTCTTCGGTGGTGCCGTCGCACCAGTAGATGTCCTTGGGTTGCAGCAGCGCGGCCATTTCGGCCACCCAGGCGATCAGTTTCGTGTTCTTGACGTAAGCAGGTGCGTTCACCTGTGCGGCGGTGGTCATGACGAAAGCTCCAAAAGTTGAAATCAGGTCTCGACAACACACTGCAATCCCCGGCACGCCAACGCGCCGGACGCTGAATGCGCTCTCGAGACCCAGCTCTCTGGAACCTGCCTCCAGACAGCCTCACTGGCCTCCTCGCCTGATTTGAGCGAAGCCCTCTAGTTTAGTTCATGCGGGATTTCCTGCAATGCCCCCTGTTTCGCGGGGGCGGTACATTGCGGCGGTACTTCGTGTGAGATGTGTCACAGACCGGCGCCACCGCCCCGCATCCCGGGGGATGAAACGCCTGGGCCACGGTGCCCGGACCACCAGATCGCCGCACAATCCACCGGCATCCAGAAAGGAGAACAGGGCATGTCGGACATCGAATGGGCGGCGGTGGGCTTCAGTGCCCGCATTGCGGCCTTGACCGTGCTGCTCTGCCTGCCTGCCTCGGTGGCCCTGGCCTCATGGTCGGGCGGCCGCCGTACGCGAGGCAGGTGGCTGATCGACGCATGCATCATGCTGCCGCTGTGCCTGTCACCGGCACTGCTGAGCGCCCTGATGCTGCCCTTGATCCCCCGTGTGCAAGACAGCGCCTTGGGCACCTGGCTGCACAGCCTGGGTTTCGGCATTCAAGGTTTGCCGGAGGGGCTTGTGGTGGCTTCCAGTCTGTTTGTCATGCCCTTGATGGTTCGGCTGATGCGCCCGGCTTTCGAGGTGGTCGACACCCGCCGCGTCATGACGGCTCGCACGCTGGGCGCGTCTCGTTGGGATGCCTGGTGGAACGTGACGATGGCCCAAGCGCGCCCGGCGGTGCTGTCAGCCGCCGTGCTGGGCTTTGCCGTGGCCTGGGGCGAGGGCAGCGCGGCCCTGGT
The DNA here is from genome assembly GCF_004310865.1 of Aquabacterium lacunae. Taxonomy (GTDB): domain Bacteria; phylum Pseudomonadota; class Gammaproteobacteria; order Burkholderiales; family Burkholderiaceae_C; genus Aquabacterium; species Aquabacterium lacunae. The sequence goes on along the minus strand of NZ_SIXI01000005.1, from coordinate 250,102 downwards.
GCTGGCGGCATCGCTGGGCCCACACGCCGTGCAAGATGCCACAGTGGCGATGCTGCTGGCGCAACCAACCGCATCACCTGACAGCGCCAGACTGATCCAGCCCTTGGGCTGGGTGGGGCTGGGCCTGGCGGCCGTCACGGCACTCGTTTCCGAGGGCCTGCACCAGGTTTGGCGAAGGCGAGCGCTGCCTGAAGGCGCGCGAGGGGGCGTGGCATGAAGAAAACGCTGGCTGCCCTCAATGTCGAACTGCGTCTGCAACAGCCCGGACTGGACATCCAGGCACAGTTCCGAGTCGCCCCAGGACACGTCTGCGCCTTGATGGGGCGGCCCGGGGCGGGCAAGACCGCCGTGCTGCAGGCGCTGGTGGGCCTGCTTCCAGCCCAAGGGGGACGCATCGCGCTGGGCAGCGACGTGCTGTACGACAAAACGCAAGGCATCAACCTGCCGGCTCAGGCGCGTCGGATCGGCTGGGTCGATGGCGAGGGCTTGCTGTTCATGCACCTGTCCGTGCTGGACAACCTGCGATTCGGCTGGACCCGGGGCCAACGCACACCCCGAACATCTGGCGACGCGTTGAACCAGACCATCGATTGGCTGGGCCTGCGTCCCCTGCTGCACATGCGCCCCCAACTGCTCAGCCCTCTGCAACGACAAAAAGTGGCCCTGGGCAGAGCCCTGCTGGCAGAACCGCAGGCCCTGGTGATCTTTCAACCCCTGAAAGATGTGCCTGACCATGAACACGGCGAACTGCTGGAGGCCCTGGCCGAAACCCGACGCAGGTGTCGCATCCCGATGGTGCTGGTGCCCGACCAACTGGATGACGTGGTTCGGCTGGCTGACGAGGTGGTGATCCTGCACGAGGGACGTGTGGCCAGCGCGGGCAGCGTGAGCCAGATCCTGTCGGACGTCTCTCTGGCCACTTTCCTGGACGGCACCCAGGCAGGCTTCGTGCTGGAAGGCAAGGTCAAGCACCATGACATCGATTGGCTGCTCACCGATGTGATGGTGGCCGGGCAAACCGTGACCGTGCCTGCGGTGATGGCCTCGGAAGGCAGCCCGGTGCGGCTCAAGCTGCGCGCACGCGACCTGCATCTGCACCTGACCCCAGCATCGCAGCAGGGCGAAAACTGCCTGAAGGGCCGGATCACCCAGGTGATGCTTGCAGGCGAACATGGCTCGTACGGTGCCGTTGTGGTGGAATTGCAGCATTACGTGGACGCCTTGTCGCATTTGCCCGGACAACCCGAGGTGGTGTGGGCGCTGCTGACGCGCCGCAGCATCCAGCAGATGAAGCTGGCGCCCGGCATGGACTGCCACGTGAGCTTCAAGGCCATGGCCGTGACCGCCATGGCGCGTCACTGAACAAGGCCTCTTGACGCGTGTGTTTGACCCGCCCATCTCACCCCACCACATGACCCCCACTCGCCAGATTGTCTCCCTCCAGGTGGGCCAGCCCCGGCCGTTGCAGATCGAGGGGCGCACCATCCTGTCGGCCATTGGCAAGCAACCGGTGGGCTCCCTGGCCAGCCCCGAGCGCGTGGCCGTGGGCATGATGGGGCTGCAGGGCGACGACCAGGTCGACACCAGCGTGCACGGCGGTCTGGCCAAGGCCATCTATGCCTACCCGCAGGCGCACTACGCGTTCTGGCAGACGGTGCGTGCGCAGGCCGGCGTGAGCGCATGGGACACCCCCCTGCCCTTCGGGCTGCCCGGCGAGAACCTGACCCTGTCGGGCGTGTCGGAGGCCGATGTGTGGGTGGGCGATGTGCTGCAGTTCCCTGACTGCACACTGGCCGTGAGCGAACCCCGCAAGCCTTGCTACAAATTCGCCCACGTGATGGGCTTTGCACAAGCCGTCAAGCTGATGGCCCAGTCGGGCTACTGCGGCTTTTACCTGAGCGTGCGCACGCCGGGCACCCTCGCTGCGGGCGACAGCTTCGAGCTGATCCCCGGCCCACGCGAGGTGAACATCCGCGAACTGTTCGCCGTCAAGATGAAGAGCAAGGCCTACCGCGACTGACCGGTGGGGCGCCTTCAGCGGTGGTTGGTCACGCCGGCCGCCACGTGGCCGGAAGGCACATGGGGCGCAGCATTTTCGACATGACCCGTCTGGTCGTCGAAAAAGAAATCGGGCTCGAACGCCTTCAGGAACGTGCCCTTGGGCAAGCCGCCCAGGAACATGGCCTCGTCCACCTCGATGTCCCACTGCATCAGGGTGCGGATGGCCCGCTCGTGCGCGGGTGCGCTGCGGGCCGTCACCAGGGCCGTGCGCACGCGCATCTGCCCTTCGGTGGCGGCCAGGCCATCGTGCTGCAGGGTGTGCAGGGCCTGCAGCAAGGGCTTGAAGGGCCCATCAGGCAGGGGCGTGTCGGCCTGGGCCACTTCGTGTTCGTGGAAGGCATCGAGCCCGCCTTGCTGAAACACCCGCTCGGCCTCGTCTGAAAACAGCACGGCGTCGCCGTCAAAGGCAATGCGCACCTCCAGTGGGTGGGCGTCACCCGCCCGCGCAGCATGGGGCAGCACCCGCGCAGCCGGCACGCCGGCCTGCAAGGCCGCCCGCACATCGGCTTCGTTGGCCGACAGGAACAGATTGGCACCCAACGGTGCCAGGTAGGTCCAGGGGCTGCGGCCGCGGGTGAACACACCGCGGTCGATGGCCAGGCCATGGTGCTGGGCCGAGCGGAACACGCGCATGCCCGAGACCGGGTCGTTGCGCGACACGATCACCACCTCCACCCGGGGCCGGTCAGGCTGGTTGAAGGCCAGGAGCTTGCGCACCAGTGAAAACGCGACGCCCGGCCGTGCGGGCGTGTCCAGCCGGTCCAGCTGCAGTTGCATGTAGGCGCGGTCGTTTTCCCCTTCGAAGAACTGGTTTTCTTCTTCGAAGTCGAACAGGGCACGCGACGAGATGGCGACCACCAGTCGCCCTTCCAGGGTGGCAGGCATGGTGTGATGGTAGCGCGGTGCCATCGCCCGCACCGCACCATCGGTTCAAGCCCTCACATCGACGGCATGAAGCCCATGGGTGCTCGGCGTGGCCCACCGTCGGGCAGGTCTGCCACTTCCAGCGCGTCACGCCCGGCCAGCTTGGCGTTGCCGAAGGCCGTCATCAGGGCGCGGCGCATTTCGCGCGGGGCCATCAGGCCCATGGCTGCCAGCACGTCTTCCGACAACTCGGGCTCGAAGCGCTGACCCCAGGCATGGTCGGCGCGGATGCTGCGGTACAGCTTGGCCGCGATCTTGCGCGAAGCCTCTTCGTCGGGCATCTCGATCTGGAACACGTTGACGCGGTTCAGTATCGGGTCGGGGATCTGGCGCGCGTCATTGGCCGTGGCCACCCAGATCACCTGCGAGGCATCGATCGGGACCTCGGCAAACTCGTCGATGAAGTGGTGCGAGGTGTCGTGCTCCAGCAGGCTGTACAGCGAGCCCAGCGGGTCGTAGGCATGCTCGCCACCGGCCTTGTCGATCTCGTCGATCACCATCACGGGGTTGGCGTAGGAGCCATCGACCAGGGTCTCGAACACCTTGCCAGGCTTGGCGCCTTTCCACTGGCTGGACGCACCCGACAGCACCCAGCCAGCGGTCAGCGAACTCATCGAAATGAAGCCCATGCCAGTGCCCAGCAGCTGGGCCATCTCGCGTGCGAAGTGGGTCTTGCCCACCCCTGGCGGTCCCAGCAGCAACATGGGCGTGATCTCCAGGGCGTCATGGCTGTCGCTGCACAGGGCCAGCTGGCGCTTGAGGTCGTCGAGCACTTCGTGGAAGTTGGGCAACTCGTCGTACAGGTGGCTCATGGCCGGCAGGCCCGAAGGTTTCACCTGAAAGCGGTCGGAGCCCTTTTCCAGCATGCGCTCGTAGGTGGCCCTCAAGGCTTCGTGCTCACGCGGGGGCAGCTTGCCCAGCCGCTTTTCCACCTCGTCGAGGCGGTACACATGGCGCATGTGCGCGATCGGGATGCGGCCGCGGTTCGCGCCGCCATCGAGGGTCATCAGTTCACCACCGCTGTTGCCAGGCTGACTCATCGCACACCTCCAACAGGCCCCGGCTCAAACGTGGGGCCAGTCCCTTCAGATTGCAACAAAATGGCAAGGCTTTCAGCCCTCGAACAAGGGGGGCAAATGTGCACTGTTCACGCAGCCGGCCCCCGACAATCCCTGACACATGACCGCGAACATTGCCTCCCCCCCGACCGCCAAGGCCACGATGTCGCCTGTCGTGAAGGACTGGCTGATCCGCCTGTGGATGCTGCTGTGCTTCGCGCTGGTGCTGTCGGCTGGGTGGGCCATGGACGCGCTCAGCCCGAACGCCAGTTCGGCCCCCGACGTGCACTGGGGCGAGGTGCGCTTCAACTGGATGAGCCCCACGCTGCCTGACCCGCAGCCGCTGGAGCAGGTGGTCACCCTGCCCGACGCCTGGAGCGCGCGCGACCTGCCCAGCAACGGCATGGGCCGCTACCGCATCAGCTTCGACCTGTTGCCCATCGGGCCCCTGTCGAAAGAGGCCCCCTGGGTGCTGCGCATTGACCACCTGTGTTCCCAGCATCGCGTCGTGCTCAACGAAGAAGTGCTGGCCAACACCTTCCCCGACGAACACATGCGCGGCAGCATGATGCCGACGCTGTTCAGCGTCCCGGCACGGCTGCTCAAGCCTGGCCAGAACGAGCTGGTGCTGGAGGTGTCCTGCAGCATCCAGGGCGGACTGACCCCGCTGGCGCTGGCCCCGCAACGCGACATCCAGCCAGCCTTCGAGCAACGCCACCTCTGGACCGTGTCGGTGCCTTTGGCCCTGAACGTGGTGGGCCTGTCATTCGGCCTGTTCCTGCTGCTGCTGTGGTGGCGAGACGGCAACACCACGGTCGGCCTGCTGGGCATCGTCACCGTGGTCGGCTGCGTGCGCAACGGCACCTACTTCATGCCCGACCTGGTGCGCTTTCCCTCGCTGATGAGCTGGCTGCACTTTTCAGCCCACACCATGATGTGCGGGGTGTTCGGCCTGTTTGCGCTGTCGTTCACGCGTGAGCGTCTGGCCTGGTTCCGCCGCGCCATGCTGGCACTGCTGGTGGGCTTCCCGCTGGTCGGCATGGCGGCTTTGCCACTCGACCCACAGCTCACCATGGTGCGCGGCGTGGGGCAGGCCCTGCTGCTGTTCACCTTGCTGCCCAGCTTCTGGCTGCTGTTCCGCGCCAGCCGAAATTGGCGCATGACCTCGACCATGGCCTTCGCCCTGGGCGCTCTGATCGTGACCGTGGCTGCAGCCCGTGATTACCTGGTTGTGCGCGTGCTGGGCGACCCTTCCGCCACTTACTGGATGGCCGTGTGCTTCCCGCTGTCGCTGCCTGGGTTGTACCTGGTCATGACCGAGCGCTACACCCGCACCCTGGTCGACGTGGAACGTGCCAACGCCGTGCTCGAGCGCAAGGTGCAGGAGCGCACCGCCGAACTCGAGGCAGCCAATGCGGCCAAAACACACTTCCTGGCCGCGGCCAGCCACGACCTGCGCCAGCCCATGGTGGCCATCGGCCTGATTTCGGGCCTGCTGCGCGAACGCATGCAGTCGCCCGAACTGGTGAACCTGACCAGTCGCCTGACCGATGCGGTCGACGCCATGGAAAACCTGCTGAGTCGCCTGCTCGACCTGTCGCGGCTGGAGGCTGGTGCGGTCGACATTCACCCACAGCGGGTGAGCCTGCAGGCCCTGTTCGACGCCATCGCCGCCCATGAGTGCGACTCGGCGCGGGCCAAGGGCCTGGAGATCACGCTGCGCGCCAACCACGCCGCCGTGTGGTGTGACCCCATGCTGCTGGAACAGGTGCTGCGCAACCTGGTGGGCAATGCCGTGCGCTACACCCGCGAAGGCCGCGTGCTGGTGTCGGCGCGCCGGCGCGGTCGCCACTGGCTGGTGCAGGTGTGGGACACCGGCATCGGCATCGCCGACATCGACCAGCGCCGCATCTTCGAAGACTTCGTGCAACTGCACAACCCGGCGCGCAACTCGCACGGCGGCCTGGGTCTGGGCCTCGGGCTGGTGCAGCGCGCGGCCCGCCTGCTGGGCAGCGAGGTGAAAGTGCGCTCCATCCCGGGCAAGGGCTCATGCTTCAGCATCCTGCTGCCTGTGGCGGGCCAGCCTCGCCAGAACCTGCTGACCGACGCGCGCACTCCGCTGCCCGACACCGACACCCCGCTGCAAGGCCACCATGTGCTGCTGCTGGAAGACGACGAAGGTGTGCGCCTGGCCCTGGAGCGGCGCCTGCTCGACTGGGGCGCCCGGGTGACCTGCCTGAGCTCGCTGGGCGACCTGCGCACCTGCCTGACCCGCGACAGCCATGACGAGGCCAACCGCCCCGATGTGCTGCTGACCGACCTCAGCCTGGGCGATGGCCATGGGCTGCAGGCCAAGGCCGAAGCACTGGCCGTGTGGCCGACGGTGCGCACCGTGATCATCACCGGGGACACGGCCCCGACCCAGCTGCAACTGTTGGCCGACTGTGGCTCGCCCGTGTTGCACAAGCCCTTCAAGCCCAAAGACCTGCTGCGCGCGCTGTTGACGATCCGCTGAGGGGGCGCCGAGCGCACGGGTTGCGCCCCTACAATCCGGACACAACAATTCACAGGGCATCCAGACGCCGAGGCACCCATGGCCAGTCCCCTTGCGCCATCCGACTCCCCCAACGGTCAACTCGACGGCCTGCGTGCGCCGGTGCTCAACGGTCGGCAGCGCAAGATGCTGGCCCTGCTCGGCTGGCTGCTGCTGGCCACCGTGATCAGCCTCACGTCCTGGGCCCTGGCGCCCTTGCTGGTCGATCGGGCATCGGACGAGATTGTTCAGTTCCGCGACATCCAGTTCCGCATGCTGCCCACCGACAGCGAGGCGGGCTCCGACTGGGAAGCCGTCACGCTGCCCGACACCTGGCCTGCGCGGGGGCTCAAAGGCCGAGGCGTGGGCGCCTACGACATCCGCTTCGAGATCGAAGCCCCGCCCAAAAGCCGCGGCGCCGGCGCCTGGGCCCTTCGCATCGACCGGCTGAGCTTCCAGCACGAGATCCGCCTCAATGGCTTCCTGGTGCGCCAGGAAATCGACGAACAGGGTGCCAATGGTCGCCCCTTGGCCTACCTCATGCAGATCCCGCCCGAGATGCTGCGGGTGGGCGACAACCGCCTCGAGATCGTGGTGCACCACGGCAGCATGGGCGGCCTGTCCATGCCCATCATCGGCCTGGCCACCCAGGTGGGGCCCGGTCACCGCGCCCAGGTCTTCCTGACCGAGGTGCTGCCCCTGACCGTGAACGTGGTCTCGGCCGCCTTCTCGCTGTTCCTGATCCTGATCTGGGTGCGTCGCCCTTCTGAAACCGCCCTGGGCATGCTGGGCCTGCTCAGCCTGGCCGTGTCGGTGCGCAACGCTTCGTACTACCTGCCGCATGGCATGAGCCTGCCGCCCGAAGTGCGCACCTGGGTGTACGTGGTGGCCCAGAACACCAACACCGTGCTGCTGGGCGGCTTTGCCATGGCCATGGCCCGCCAGCGCTGGCCGGTGTTCGAGCGCCTGCTGTGGGCCATGCTGATCGGTGTGCCGCTGGGCAGTGGCCTGGCCGCGGCATTGGGGTACGCCGCCGAGGCGCGTGCCTTGATCTACCCGGCCCTGATCGGCCTGATGCTGCCCACCCTGTACCTGCTGCTGAAGGTGCCGCGCCAGTACGGTGGCCTGGCGGGTGTGGGCATGGTGCTGGGTATCGCCATCTCGCTGGTGGCCGCTGTGCACGACTACCTGCGCCTGCAGGGCATTGTCTCGGTCATGGACACCTACTGGATGACGTTGGCCACGCCCATCACCCTGGGCTTTTACAGCGTGGTGGTGACCAACCGCTTCGTGCAGGCCATCGGTACCGTCGAGCAGTACGCCGCCACCCTGGAGGCCAAGGTGGTGGAGCGCACGGCCGAACTGGAAGCCGCCAATGCGGCCAAGGGCCACTTCCTGGCCGCGGCCAGCCATGACCTGCGCCAGCCTGTGGCGGCCGTGGGCCTGCTGGCCGGACTGCTGCGCGAAAAGCTCAAGGGCAGCCTGCTGGCCGACCTGACCGTGCGGCTGACCCAGGCCGTGCGCTCGATGGAAGGCCTGCTCAGTGGCCTGCTCGACCTGTCGCGCCTGGAGGCTGGCGCCATCAAGCCGCATCCGCAGCCGGTGGCCATGCACGACCTGCTGCAGCGCATTGCCACGCATGAGGCCGAGAGCGCCAAGGTCAAGGGTCTGCAAATGCGCGTGCACCCCACCCGCGCCGTCGCCCACAGCGATCCGGTGCTGCTGGAGCAGATGGTGCGCAACCTGATCGGCAACGCCGTGCGCTACACCAGCAAGGGTGGCGTGCTGGTGGGCGTGCGCTCACAAGGCTCGCACCTGTCGATCGAGGTGTGGGACACCGGTGGCGGCATCGCGCCAAAAGACCAGAAACGCATCTTCGAAGACTTCGTGCAGCTGGGCAACCCCGAACGCAACCAGGCCCGCGGCCTGGGCCTGGGGTTGGGCATCGTGCAGCGGGCCTCACGTCTGATGGACCACCCGATCTCGCTCGACTCGCGCCTGGGCCGGGGCACGGTGTTCCGCATCCGGGTGCCGAGGGCGCAGGCCCAGCAGGTGGCCGCGCCAACGCCGCAAGAGCCCGTGCAGGTGGTCGAAGGCAAGCCCCTGACCGAGCTGCACGTGGTGGTGGTCGATGACGACGAAGCCGTGCGAACGGCCCTGCGCCTGCGCCTGAAAGAATGGGGCGCGCACGTGTCGGCGGTCGAATCGTTGGAAGACCTCGACGAACTGCTGTGCCGGGTCATGCACATCGACCTGCTGATCACCGACCACGGCCTGTGCGACGGCAATGGGCTGCAGGCCATCGAGATGTGCCGTGCGCGCCATGCGAACCTGCCCGCTTTGGTGGTCACGGGCGACACCTCGGCCGAGCACCTCAAGACCCTGATGGACACGGGCGCGCCCGTGCTGCACAAGCCCTTCCAGGCCGAAGGCCTGCTGCGGGTGATTCAGCTGCTGCTGTCGGTGAAGAACGGAGCGACAGGCACCGCAGGTGACAGCGAACTCACTTCACCCAGGTGTTCATCTGCATGATCGGCAGCATCACCGACATCACGATCAGCATCACCATCAGGCCCATGGCCACGATCAGCAGCGGCTCCAGCACCGTGGCAATGGCCATGGCCTTGCGCTGCACCTCGGTCGACAGCTGCGTGGCCGCACGCTGCAGCATCACGGGCAGCTGACCGGTCTGCTCGCCGAGACGGGCGAACATGGCCAGCAGGCCCGGAAAGCGCTTCTTGGCCGCCAAGGCCGAGGCCAGCGGCGCGCCTTCGCGCACCTGGATGAGCGCGTCGAGCGCATCGGCCCGCATGGCGCGGTTCGACAGTGTTTCAGCGGCGGCCTGCAGGGCCTTCAGGATGGGCACGCCCGAGCCCGCCAGCATGGCCAGCGTGCCAGCAAACCGCGCCGCGTTGTAGCCGCGAGAGAGCCGCCCCACCAGGGGCAGGCCCAGCCAGGCCGAATCGAACTTGAGTCGGAAGTCTTCATTGCGCAAGGCCACCGCCAGGCCCACGCCCCCCGTCACCAGGGCCAGCAGCAGCAACCAGCCCCAGCCACGCATGAAGGCGCTCAGGCCCAGCATGAACTGGGTCAGCATGGGCAGGGCCCGCTTGCTGCTGGAAAACACCTCGGCCACCTGGGGCACCACGAACACCAGCAGGGCCACCACGATCACCACGGCGAACACCGACACCACCGCAGGGTACAGGGTGGCGCCGATCAGCTTGGACTTGAGCGCCTGCTGCTCTTCCAGGTCGGTGGCCAGCTTCTCCAGCACCTGGCCGAGCTGACCGCTTTGCTCGCCCGCAGCCACCACGCCACGGTACACGTCATCGAATTCCTTGGGCGAGCCCGACAGCGCCTGCGCAAAGGGGGCACCTGCGTTCACTTCCGAGCGCAGGTGGGCCACCAGCTCGCGCTGGCGGGGGTCTTCTGCTTCGTCGGCCAGGGCCGTGAGCGCACGCTCCAGCGGCAGCCCCGCCACCACCAGGCCCGACAGCTGGCGCGTCCAGATGGACAGGTCGGCGGGTTTGAAGACACGCCCGGCAAACAGCACGATGCCCTGCTTGGCCGCATCGTTGCCCACCTGCACCGCATCGACCTTCAAGGGCACCAGGTGCTGGGTGCGCAGCTGCGCGCGCGCCGCCTTGGGGTTGTCGGCGTCGACCAGACCGGTGATGGTCTTGCCGGCGGCGTCCAGGGCTTCGAATCGGAAGGCGGCCATGTCGGTGTTCTTGCGGTTGGGTGCGAGGCGTCAGTGGGGCAGGTGCGCAGGGCCCGTCACTCGCGGGTGACGCGAAGCACCTCTTCCAGCGAGGTCACGCCCTCGGCCACCAGTCGGTCACCGTCGTCGCGCATGGTCTTCATGCCGCTGAGTTGGGCCACTTCGAACAGCTTGGCCTCCGAGGCCTGGGCATGGATCAAGCCGCGGATCTCGTCGTCGGCCACCATCAGTTCGTACACGCCCGTGCGGCCCTTGTAGCCGGTCATGCCGCACTCGGGGCAGCCCACCGGGTGGTAGCGCCCCGCATCGTCGCGGCGCTTGCAGTGCGGGCACAGCTTGCGCACCAGGCGCTGGGCCAGCACCCCGAGCAACGAGCTCGACAGCAGGAAGGGCTCGATGCCCATGTCGGTCAGGCGGGTGACGGCGCTGGGCGCGTCGTTGGTGTGCAGCGTGGCCAGCACCAAGTGGCCTGTCAGCGAGGCCTGAACGGCGATCTGGGCAGTTTCGAAATCTCGGATTTCACCGATCATGATGACGTCCGGGTCCTGGCGCAGGATGGCGCGCAGGGCCTTGGCAAAGGTCAGGTCGATGCGGGCATTGACCTGGGTCTGCCCGATGCCGGGCAGCTCGTACTCCACCGGGTCTTCCACCGTCAGCACATTGGTGGTGGCCGCATCGACCGTGGCCAGGCCGGCGTACAGTGTGGTGGTCTTGCCCGAGCCGGTGGGGCCCGTGACCAGCACAATGCCGTGGGGCTGGCGCAGCAGGCGCTTGAACCGGTCGAGCGACTCGCCGCTCATGCCCAGCGATTCCAGCGTGAACTTGTTGGCGTCGCCCTTGTCCAGGATCCGCAGCACGGCACGCTCGCCATGCGCCGAGGGCAGGGTCGAGACCCGCACGTCGACCGCACGGCCGCCGATGCGCAGGCTGATGCGGCCGTCTTGCGGCAGACGCTTTTCGGAGATGTCCAGCTCGGCCATGATCTTCAGGCGCGAGATCAGGGCGGCGTGCAGGGCCTTGTTGGGCTGCACCACCTCACGCAAGGTGCCGTCCACACGGAAGCGCACCGCCGACGAGCGCTCGTAGGGCTCGATGTGGATGTCCGAGGCGCCATCTTTCGCGGCCTGCGTGAGCAGGGCATTGAGCATGCGGATGATGGGTGCGTCGTTGCTGGATTCCAGCAGGTCTTCGACCGCGGGCAGGTCCTGCATCATGCGCGACAGGTCGACCGCGTTTTCCACTTCGCCCACCACCGCCGCGGCGCTGCCTTCACCGCCAGCGTAAGCCGCGGCAATGCGCTGGGCGATCGACTCGTCGGGCTCGCGTTCGATTCGGTTGATCACGAACAGGCGCATCACCTCCGACAGGGCCGGCAGCGAGACCTTCTCGCTGGCCCACAGGGTGGCCTGGTCGCCCTCGGCCTCCAGCAGCAGGCTGTGGGCTTTGGCGTAGGCGTAAGGCAGGGGGTGTCGGGCAGCCATGGGCAGTCCTCAGGGCTGAGCCGGCTTGGGCAGATAGGGCGAACCGGCAGGCACCACCACCGTGGGCTGCGGCGCCTTGGGGTCGTCCAGGGGCTGGCGCACCGAGGGCAATGCCACGCCATCGCTCATCTTGAGCGAAGGCAGTTGCTGCGACACATCGACGGGCATCAGCCAGGTCGGCGGAACCGCCACCGTCGACTGCTCGTTGCGGATGTAGTCATAGCGGTCCAGGGTCAGGCGATTGGCTGCATCCTGGGTGCGCATCACGACGGGGCGCAAGAACACCATCAGGTTGGTCTTCGTGCGGCTGCGGCTCTCGGTGCGGAACAGGGTGCCCAGGTAAGGCAGATCCCCCAGCAGAGGCACCTTTTGCTGGGTGATGCCACTGTTTTCCTTGATCAGGCCACCCAGGATCAAGAGGGTGCCATCGTCCACCACAACCGAGGTTTCCAACGAACTCTTGTTGGTGGTCGGGCCATTGGCCTTGTCCTCTGTGCCAGCCTTCACATCCGACTTTTCCTGGAAGACGGTCATGCGCACCGTACCGCCCTCACCGATCTGTGGCTTGACACGCAGGGTCAAACCCACGTCCTTGCGTTCAACCGTCTGGAACGGGTTCTGATTGGCCCCCGTGGTGGTGAACTGGCCGGTGACGAATGCCACGTTTTCACCGCTGACGATCTTGGCCTCTTCGTTGTCCAGCACCACCAGGTTCGGCGTGGACAGGATGTTGCCGTCGGCCTTGGTCTGCAGGAAATTGGCAAGCGCCGCCAGACCGTACTGGTTGTTGCCGAAATCATGGATCAGGCCCACATTCAAGCCATTGCCCAGCGAGGGCGCTGCGGTGCTGGTGGCCAGCCCGATGGATGTGGAGAGCAAAGGCTTGGTGTTCTTGCCGAGCAAGTTGGTGCCAATGGCCAATCCGTTCTTGTCGCCCTCCTTGCCGAGCAGGCCCTGCCACTGGACGCCGACTTCAGCAAGTTTCTCGGCGTTGACCTCGACGATCATCGCCTCGATGTAGACCTGTGCGCGTCGGCCATCGAGCTGGTCGATCACGGCGCGCAACTGCCGATACAGCGCCTCAGGCGCCGTGATGATCAGCGAGTTGGTGGCTGGGTCGGCCTGGATGAAGCCGCCCACAGAAGGTTGGGCCGAGGCCGTCACCGGCGCCGTGGACTGCTGCGAAGCCGTGGACGATGTACCCCCTGCGCCCGCGCCAGTGGTCGATGCCGTGGGCGTGGTCGGCGCAGGCGTACCGGCCGCGCCCGCACCACCACCTGAGCTGCCTTGTGCTTGCGGCGCAAACGAAGCGCGGAGGATCGCGGCCAACTTCACGGCATCGGCATTGCGCAGGTAAACCACATGAATGTTGCTGCCGCCCACGCCATTGGCGCCGGGCTTGTCCAGGCGCTGAACCAGGCCGCGGATCATGGCCAGGCGAGCCGGGTTGGGCGCACGCACCAGCAAGGAATTGGTGCGGGCGTCGGCCATCACCAGGGTGCTTGCTCCGCCCGCTCCTGCGGCTGCCGTGCCGCCCCCTTCTGCGAGCTTTTGCACCACCTGGGCCAGATCGGTGGCCACGGCGTGTTGCAGCGGCATGGCCTCCATGTCGGTCGACGAACTCACGTCCATGGCCGCAATGATCTGCCCCAGGCGCTTGAGGTTGTCAGCGTAATCGGTGATCACCAGCGAGTTGCTGCTGGGGATGGCATTGATGGTGTTGTTGGGGCTGATCAAGGGGCGCAGCACAGTGACCATGTTGTTCACGTTCTCGTGCTGCAGTTTGAAGATCTGGGTGAGGATCTGGTCACCTGCGCGCTGGGTAGCGTTGCCCACTTCAACCGTGCCTGTCTGCAATTTGGCATCGGCCTCAGGCACCACCTTGAGCAGGCCGGCCACCTCGATCAGCGCGAAGCCCTGGCCGCGCAGAGCCGACATGAAGTTCAGGTAAGCCTCGCGTGCGGAGAGCGGCTGCTCGCTGTACAGGGTGATCTGGCCCTTCACGCGAGGATCGACCATGATCTGGCGATCAATGATCGCAGCCATGGCACGCGCCACGCCTTCGATCTCGGCGTTCACAAAATTGAGGGTCACGGTGGGCCCCGCCTTCTTGGCTGGAGCCGCCACGGCCACCCCAAAAGGCATCAGTCCGCCGGGGCCAAAGGTCAGTGCCAGCGCAGTGGCCAGTGCCAGGGCACGGAATCGGGGATGTGAAGGATGGGTCGACATGACTTATCCGATCGAAATGACAGAGCGGTCGCCCGTGCGGCGGCCGATGATGTTCAACAAGTTGTTCAGCGCAGGGCGATCGGCCGCGGTGGCCGTGGCTTCGCCGCGGAAACGGACACCGAAAGCGCCGACAGCGCCAGCGCCGCTCAATTGCAAGGCGCCTTGGTCGGTCTGCATCAGCAGGTTCATGGGGCCATCACCCTGACCGATGAGACTGAGGCGATAGGAGCCGAGTTCGGGCAAGGTGGTCACGCGGGACGAGACATGCGAGAGCGTCAGTTGCACTTGCCCCTGCAGGGCCATGCGGCCTTTGGCCCATCGCCACTGCACCCCCTGGGCCGAAAGGTTCATGACCCCACCGAGTTGCAATGTGTTGAAGGGTGTTCCCAGCCCCCCCAGCCAGGCGGCAGGCCACTCCCCCACGCGCCCGAGTCCGGCTGTGTCAGAGGTTTGCACCGTCGCCGTGAGTTGCGCCCAGCCTGGCTGGAGCAGCAAGGTCACCGGGGCCTGCATGCAGCAATCCTGGCTGAGGTTCATGGCCAAAGCCAAGCCCTTGGGGCGCAAGGTCCAGAAGGTCCGGCCAGGCAAAGCGCGTGCGTCGCGGCTGCCTGAGCCTCCGGTCAGCACCATCACCGCACTGCCGGACCAGACGGTGCCCTCGGCTTCGGCCAGGATGAACCTCTGCTGGGTGGCTGCCGACACTGCCGAAGCCAACCACGAAGCCGGTGCGAACAGCGAGACGCCAACCAGTCCGCCCAATGCGCCCCCCCACCAGCCCCACCGGCGCCCAGCACGGCGCATGTGCTCCCAGCGAGCGACCTCCAGGGTGGACTCCAGCCAGCGAGTGGTCACGTCGAAGCCCTTGGGCATCCAGTCACCTGAGCGGCGGAACAAAGCCAGCAAACCCATGGAGCTGACCTCAGCGGTTCATGCCCGACGGCGCGGACATGAGCAATGTGACCGTGCCCGAATAGGCACCACCTTCAACCTGGGACAGGTTGGCCTCCAGGGGGCGCACGCGAGCACTGGACCGAGCCTCGGCCAACCAGTTCGCCAATGCCGTACCACTGACTTTGTCGAGCGTCAGCACGGCCCGGTCGGATTGCAGCCGCAACCGCGCGCCCTCACCCAATCGATCGGTGGCCGATTGCAGGGCCGCTTGCGCCTGAACCGGCGGCACCGGCGGCTGGCTGCGCATGGCCTTGACCTCTTCGGCCTGCTTGCGCATCTCGTCGAGCACGGCTTGTGCCTCACGCAGCTGAGCCGGTGTCTGCTGCAGGGTCTTCCAGGCGGGCTTGACCGCCACCATGAACACCAAGGCCATGCCAATGGCCCACCCCATCACGCCGAGCATCTGACGCTCGCGGGGCGCCAGGGCTTGCCACTTGGCGCGCAAAGGCGCAAGCTGGGCCTTGAGTTGTTCGATCTGGTCGCTCATGTTCATCCACCCCGCTGCGACGGTGTGCGTCGAATGGTCATGCGGGCGTCGGCCTGCTCGACCACAAAGCCAGCAGACTGCAGGCGTGTCTTGACCTGCTCGGACTGGAAGTTGCCCCAGTCACCAGGCAGGTTCACCGTCAGGGCCGTGCCGTCGTAGCTCAGTCCGCGCGATGGGGTGTCACCTACCCAGGCTCCGGCCACCGCCTGCATCAGCGCTTCCATGTCGTTGTCCCCAGACAGGCCAGACTGGGCGCGCAGGGTGTCGGTCTCGCGACGCATCTGCAGGGGCGCATCGAGCACCGCTTGCACCTGCGGGTGCGCGGTCTTCAGCACCGACACCATTTCGTCCTTCTTGAGTCGCACCTCGCGTGCCTGATGCCAGGCCCAGAGGTTCAAGCCCAGCACTTGCACACCCACCAAGGCCACCACACCCAGGCGGGCAGCCCGCCACTGAGGGCTCAGGAACCGTTTCCACTGGTCTGAAACGGCCTGCAACCCTTTGCTCTGGGGCGCCAGTTCGAACTGCAAGAGATTCCACAATGACCGCGCGGCCTGCAACAGATGCTCGCTCTGAGTCTGGGCACTGACCACTTGCCCCAACCAGCGTTCGGCCGGAGCCGCCGCGGCTGGCGTGGCGAAAAACCGCGCCCCGGCTGGCAAAGGTTCAGGCAGCAGGGTGCGAGACAAGGAGCCCCCCAAGGGCCAGGTGGCCACGCCATCGGTGGTGGACCAGGTCAGCATGAGCTCCAGGCCACGCTCTCCTTCGGCGACATCGGCTTCGGTGTCGTGCAGCTCATGGAAATAGCCTGTGGCAGGCGCGTCGGGCCACACAGCGGGCACGACGCCGCTCACGCGCACTTTGGATTTCTCCAGCGCCATGAGGTGTGCCGTGAGCACTTGGTGGTTCACCACAGCCACCCAGGTGGGCTCACCCGCCTTGGCGCCCGGCGCCACGGCAATGTGCACGTCCTCAGGGTCTTCGAGCAACTGCTCTTCCAACAAGGCACCCAATGCTTGACGCAATCGCGCAGCAGGCGCCTTGGGCAGGGTGATGCGGTGCCAGCTGACATCTGTCGGCGCCAGCACGGCGATCACAGCCTCCGCCTCGGGCAGCATGTTGGCCGGGCTCACCCCCTGGCGCACAGCCGACTGACCGTTGGTGGTGAGCACATAAAAGTATTCGCGGGACACCGACGCCCCCCCGGATGCCGCCTCAAGGGCGGCCGGGTCGGCCGACAGGCGCGCATGCGCCGGGAGCTGGATGATGAGCGTGCTCATGCCTTCAGGGAGGCTGGGGGTTGATCGGTGGGGTGAGCGTAGGCTAACCCCGAAAGCATTGTAGGAGCGAGCAAACAGGGGGCATTTAAGGATTCATACCCGAATTGAGACATCAGGGAGTCCTTCCTGCACCCGGCATCAGCTCAACACCAGAGACTCGGTTTTCAAACAGCACCGTCACATCGGTGCCACTGCGCTGGATCACATAGCTCTGGCTGATGACACGATCTTCCAGGCGCAGGCGGCCAGACACCTCGAAATAATCGGATTTGACGGAGATCTTCGCGTCCTCCAGCTTGACGCCCTGCCCCACCACGTCACGCACTTCGCTCAGGTCGTTGAACGGCTTGCGGGCTCGCTGCTGGACCAATCGATCGGCACGACTGAGGTCCAACCCTTCGATGACCGCCGCAAGCACCTCTCTGGACGCCGTGTTGACATTGACCGTGTTGGGCTCGGGCAGCACCGTGACGTAGGGGCGCAAGCGGGACACCGTGCCCGCATCCAGGCCCAGCCAGACCAGCTGGTCCAGGGTCTGAGGCGCCAGTGGAGCGCCATTGACCGCATCGGCTCCACCCAGCTTGTTCAGTGCCTCTGGCGACTCTTCTGCGGCCGCCGCCAGCTTGGCGCGCCGAAACGCCTGGGCAATGCCATCGGCCATCGACGGGGCCAAGGTGGCGTACTCACACAACCGACGCAAGGCCGCCAGCTCGACCGGGTCCACCTCGCCTTCGGTGTTCACCAGGTTGCGCAGGTTGTAACGGGCAGAGACATCGGCGATGCGACCGGAGAGAAACGCTTCAGGTCCGTCATCGGTGTTCTCCTTGTCGGCTGACAAGAAGCTGGACAGACGCGCCTCGGCCAACTCCACCGCCCAGGGCTCTCCGAGGTGATCAGCGCCGCCATTCTTGGCGTCCTCGCGCAGGATCAAGCGCCCCCAGTCCAGGGCCCCCTTCAGGATCCATTGCGACTGCGTCAGAGAGCGCTCAGCCGCCTCTACCTGCACAGCCCGCCACTGTTGCCACACCATGGAGGCCGCAACCGTGGTCACCAGGGTGACGATGACCATGGCCATGAGCAAGGCAGCCCCCCGCTGCCGACGCGGCGGAGATGAGGGCAACCGAGAAGGTCCTGTGTGTCGCATGGCGGGGCTCACGTCACTGATTGGGCTGGGCCGCCATGACCACATCCCGCACGATGTTGCCACTGAAGCCACTGCCATCGCCCAGGCTGAGCACGGTGCGGACCCCATAAGGCAGCGGCTCTCGGCTGTTGGCCTGGCCCAGCAAATTGCCCTGCGCCCCCACGGCACCAGTCGCGCCACTGGCTGCCGCGGCCGCTGCTGAGGGCAGGACCGTGCTGGTGCCCGCCGAAGACTGCGCATTGCTCCATGGACCGGTGCCTCGCCAGAAGTACACCTGCCACTGGCTGACGCCCTTGAGCGCGGCCAGGCTGCCCGACTCCCGCCCCTGGAAAGCATAGGAACGCGCCCACTGGTCTTTCAGTGGCCCCAAGGACGTGACAGGCTCGCCCGCCCAGCGCACCCAGCGCCCGGACCGCAAGGCCCAGACCACCACCTGCACGCCCCCTGCAGCCTGGCGGGTCATGCGCAGAGCTGCGCCGTCGAACTGCAAGGCCTGCACGGCCCCGGTGTCCACCACGGCATTGAGATCGGCCGTCCACTGCTGCATGACCGATTGGAGACGCAAGCTGCGTTTGAGCCCGCCGTCGGCGATCTCGCGTGATTTGAGGATGCCATCGAGGCCCTTCCAGCACAGCGTGGCCATGACAGACAAGATCATCAGGGCCACCAGCACCTCGATCAGGGTGAAGGCGCGTGCGGCGCGGAGGGCAGGTGGGCGAAGCATCGGTGTCACACCCCTGGCCTCGGCACCACAGTGGACACCCGCACGATCACCTGCTTGTTCTCGTCGAACACCACGGCGTCAACCTTGCGGAAATTCAGGTTGGGCGTGGCTTTGACCTGCAGGCTGCCGGGGAAATCGCGTCCCAGCTGGCGACAGGTGAAATCACTGTCGCCCACGGCGGGCCAGGAGGACTTGTTCAGCCTCAGGGCCACCAGTTGGTTCTCCGCGCACCACTGGGCCATGGTGAGGTCGTTCAGGCGCTGGGCATTGAGGGTGAGTCCGCCGGCGGCCTTGAAGCCTGCGGCCAGCGTGATGGCCACCACCGCCAGGGCCACCAGCACCTCGATCAGGGTCATGCCACGGTCAATTCGCACTGGCTTCTCCTGGGACTGGATTGCCCTCGAGCGGAGGCAGGTCGATGTCTGGGGTGCCAGCGCGCACCACATCGAAGGGGCCAAGGCCATCGGTGCCGATGAGGATCTGCTGCTTCTCCAGGCGCAGCACAATGCTTTGAGGCCCGACCACAGGCTCAGGCCCCAGGGTGATGCTACGGCCCCCCACCACTTCGGCACGCACCTCCCGCTCAAGCCACTGCTGAGCCGGCGTGGCCTTGGGTGGCAACCCCATGAACTGGTAGTCGGTGTCGGGGCCATTGGGCTGGGGCACCCAGATCACGGTGAGCCCGCCAGCGCGGGCTTCGGCCCGGGCCGACTCCAGGAAAGCGATCAGGCGCGCAGCCTCCCTCTCTAGGCGAGAAGCCGAGGGATCAGGCAACGCCAGGGACACCACAGCCGTGCTGATGGCGATGATGGCCACCACGACCATCAATTCCAGCAAGGTGAAGCCCCGAGGGCGAAGGCGCATGTGGCCGCCGACTCACTGCCAGGATCCGAGGTCCGCGTCCTTGCCTTCGCCGCCCTCTTTGCCGTCAGCACCCAGGCTGAACACATCGACCTCGCCCTTGAGTCCAGGGTTCAGGTATTTGTACGGCTGACCCCAGGGGTCATTGGGCAGCTTGTCCATGTAGGCACGCCAGTTGGCCGGCACCGGGCTGGCGGTGGGTTTGGTCACCAGCGCCTGCAGCCCTTGCTCGGCCGTGGGGAAGCGCTGGTTGTCCAGCTTGTACAGCTTGAGCGACTGCATGACGTTGCTGATGTCGGTGCGGGCGGCCGTGACGCGGGCGTCGTCGGCACGGTCCAGCACGTTCGGCACGATCAGGGCGGCCAGCAGGCCGATGATCACCAGCACGACCATCAGTTCGATCAGGGTGAAGCCGCGGGCGATGCGTTGGCGCAGGCGAAAGGTGGTCATCTTGAAACACTCGGTAAAGCGACGGATCGCGCGAATCGGCGCGCGAACACAACAGGGGCGCCAGCATGCCGCAATTTGCACCGCGGACACTGCAGGATCTACCCCAACTCTTCGGGACTGTTCTCACACCGAAGTTCCCTTGCACCCATCATAATGTTCTGATCATGCTCTCACGCTTCTTTGCTCTGCTGATCTGGGCCGCCGTGGCACTCAGTGCCGCCTATTGGGGATTGCGCTGGTTCGGCAAGGGCCCAGGTGTGCCGCCAGGCACCACCCCGGCCATGGTCGAAAGCGCCCTCCGCGGTGATGTGTCTCGGCTGCTGTCGGGCCCGGTGAAAACCGTGGCCGACACCACCACACCGGCCCCCAACGCCTTGGCGGGCCGGGTTCAGCTGCTGGGTGTGGTGGCGCCACGTCAAGAGGACAGCCGCGCTGGCGTGGCCCTGCTGACAATCGATGGCAAACCGGCTCGCGCCTACAAGGTGGGCCAGACCGTCGACGGCGATCTGGTGATTCAGAAAATCCTGCAAAAGCAGGTGCAGATCGGCCGCGCGGACAGCCCTGCCTCACTGACGTTGGACCTGGCAGGATTGCCGCTGGCCTCGACCGGCAGCCTGCCCGCGCCCACCGGGCTGGGTGGCGCTCCCGGGTATGTGCAGCAGCCGGCCACAGCGCCCGTGCCCCCCCCCGAACTCACGCCCCCTGGCATGGCAGGCTCTCTGGAGGGCAGTGCGCCGCCGCCCGAAGCCCAGGAAGCGCCGTCACGGCCACGGATGATGCCGCCTCGCCTGCGCCGAGCCCTTCCTGCTGGCGACGTGCCGCCCCCCTCCAGCTGAGCATGCGCCCCGCGTTGGGGCCGTCACTCCAGCGGAACGGCACCAGGGCCTCTTTTGTCTGGCCGCACGGCATCGCCGGTTGCGGCTCAGCGCAGGAACAACCGATACACCGGGTTGCGGGTCTCGTCCACGTAGTGGTAGCCCAGGCCTTCCAGCACCTGCCCGATGGCCTTGACCTCGTCCTTGGGCACCTGCAGCCCCACCAGGATGCGGCCATAGTCAGCCCCCTGGTTGCGGTAATGGAACAGGCTGATGTTCCAGCCGGGCGGCATGCTGGTGAGAAAACGCATCAACGCCCCGGGGCGCTCCGGAAACACGAAGCTGTACAGGCGCTCACCATCGGCCAGCGAGGAGCGCCCGCCCACCATGTGGCGCACATGGGTCTTGGCCAGCTCGTCATGGGTGAGATCGACCGTGGCAAAGCCCTGGGCTTCGAAGGCCTGCGCCAGCTGCTTCGACTCGCCCTTGCGCTGGGTGCTCAGGCCCACGAACACATGGGCCTGTTTGTCGTCGGAGATGCGGTAGTTGAACTCGGTCACGTTGCGCGGACCGATCATTTCGCAGAAGCGCTTGAACGAGCCGCGCTCTTCCGGGATGGTCACCGCGAACAGGCCTTCCTTTTCTTCGCCCACGTCGGCACGCTCGGCCACGAAGCGCAGGCGGTCGAAGTTCATGTTCGCACCGCAGTTGATGGCGATGTACGTCCTGCCCTGGCCGCCATGGCGCGCGGCGTACTGCTTGATGGCGGCCACGCCCAGCGCACCGGCCGGCTCCACGATGGAGCGGGTGTCCTGGTAGATGTCCTTGATGGCGGCACACACGGCGTCGGTGTTGACGATCACGAAGTCATCGACCAGCTCACGCACCAGGCGCAGTGTTTCTTCGCCCACCAGCTTCACGGCCGTGCCATCGGAGAACAGCCCGACATCGTCCAGCGTGACGCGCTGCCCGGCCTTGGCCGACCGCACCATGGCATCGGAGTCGTTCATCTGCACGCCGATCACCTTGATCTCGGGGCGCAAGGCCTTGATGCAGGCGGCCACGCCACTGATGAGGCCGCCGCCACCGATGGCCACGAACACGGCATCGATCGGGCCACTGTGCTGGCGCAGGATCTCCATGGCCACCGTGCCCTGCCCGGCGATCACGTCCGGGTCATCGAAGGGGTGCACGAAGGTCATGCCGTGCTTCTTTTCGAGGGCCTTGGCATGCAGGGCCGCATCGGAATAGCTGTCGCCATGCAGCACGATGTTGACGTTGTCGCCACCGAACGAAGCCACCGCATCGATCTTGACCTGCGGTGTGGTGGTGGGCATCACGATGGTGGCCTGGCAACCCAGTCGACGCGCACCCATGGCCACACCCTGCGCGTGGTTGCCAGCCGATGCGCAGATCACGCCTTTGGCCAGGGCCTTGGCACTGAGTTGTGCCATCTTGTTGTAAGCCCCACGCAGCTTGAAGCTGAAGACCGGCTGGGTGTCTTCGCGCTTGATCCAGACCTCGTGCCCCAGGCGGGCAGACAGGTGGCGGGCGCGCTCGAGCGGCGACTCGACGGCCACGTCGTACACGCGGGTGGTCAGGATCTTGCGCAGGTAGTCGTCCAGCCCCAGGGCAGGCGCCTGAATCGTCGCGCCGGGCTTTTTCGACGGCTTCGTCGACTTCAACGCGGCTTTCGGTGTGACGGGCTTCGAGGCGACCTGGGCGCGACTGGCCTTGGCGGCTGGCTGACGGGGCATGGGCGGAGTTCCGATCTGAGAATCCCGCCATTGTCCTGCATCAGGCGTCGGCCTGCCCCGCCACACGCCCCAGCTGATGCGGACAGGCGGGCACGTCGCCCATCAGCACCTTGAGGTAAGCCTGCTGTTCGGCCAGGCCGCGCACCACCCGATTCGCTCGCCAGACGGGCGACAGCGCGGCCAGCACCGAGCTGGCCGCCTTGGGCGCCGCCGTCAGCACCGGGTACCAGGGCAGCGTCAACGGCAGGCCCAGCGCGCGCATGCCGCGCGCCCCCACGAACCACTGCACCAGGCTCAAATGCCTGTGCTTGTTGAGCCAGCCGCGCAGCTTCGGCCAGTCGGCATACCGACGCTGCAAAGGCTCGTCCATGAGCGCTCGGGCCAGGGCCACGCTGCTGTCATCGGCCGGCGCCTGGCTCAGCAGATTGCGGTACAACGCCACGCGCCCCTCCTGCTCGCTGCTCACCAGCAGGGCCTCGTCCACACCCATCAGCCAGCCAATGGCCCGCCACAGGTGCATCACATCTTCGCTGTCCTGGCGGGACAGCCACGTGCCCGTGCTCTTGAGCGCAATCAGCTGCACCACACTGAAGCCCAGGTAAGTGGCCTGCATGTCGTGCTGGTTGATGGCCAGGCCCCAGGTGTTGGCGTCCCAATCGGCATCGTGGGCCAACTGGTGGCGCACCAGGGCATGCATCAGGCGCACGCGCAGGGTCATCTGCACGCCCGGCCCGTTGTCTGCCAGTCCGCCCGGGGCCGTGCAGGCCAGCCACCAGGCGGTGGTCTCGGCAATGCGTCGCTGGGCGCCCTTGGCCAGGGCCCCCGTGTGGATCAGGGGCTTGTTCAGGCCAGCAGCCTGGTAGCCCGCCATCAGCCCGGCGTCGCGCAGCACCATCATGCCGTGCAGGCCGGTGCCGTGCAGCACGGCGGCGCCACGGGCCAGGCGGTCAGGCTCCACCCATGCCGGCCACCGCCGGGCCTCTCGCAGGTAGCGCGCCAAGGGTTCAGGCGTGTCAGACGGCAGGGCCTGCGGTGTTGCCAGCAAGGCCTCGAACTGCTTCCAGGCCTTGCCCATGCCTTGCTGCCGCATCCAGACCATGAGGTGGTCGGCCAGTGGATCACCCAGCCACAAGGCCTGCCCCATCTGGGCCCACTGCCCGGCATCGGGCTCTGCATGGCGGCCAGCGAACCAGCGCAGCCGCGCCACCATCTGGCGCGAACGTGCCGGCGACTGCCCATGCCGGCTCGGGGGCAGCGGGTGCACTGGGTACACGGGGTCCAGCGCCGCACCGGCAGGTGCGCCACCAACGACGGCGTCCACTGAAGGGGCCAAGGGACAAGACATGGGCATGGGGATCGGGGCTTGAACGTGCAGGCCCCCATGGTGTGGTGACCCGCCGTGCGGGTCATTGGCACCACGTGCCGAACGGTACGCAGCACCGGCCTCCCTCGGGAACACCCCAGGTACCCGAAATCTGCGCCCATGAAAAAAGCCTGCATGCGTGAGCATGCAGGCTTTCGGCAACTGCCGGCGGAGGCCGGCAGCGCGGGGATCACTTGCGGGTGTTGCGCAGGCGGCGGATGGCGGCCAGCTGGGCCACCATCTCGGTCAGTTCGCTCTGGGCCTTGGCCAGGTCCAGATCGCCCTTGGCGTTCTGCACGGCCTCTTCGGCCAGGCGCTTGGCCTCGTTGGCCTTGGCCTCGTCCAGGTCCTTGCCGCGGATGGCGGTGTCGGCCAGAACGGTCACGCAGTTGGGTTGCACTTCCAGGATGCCGCCAGCCACGAAGACGAACTCTTCCTGCTGGTTGTCGGCACGCTGGATGCGAACGGCACCGGGCTTGATGCGGGTGATCAGCGGTGCGTGCTTGGGCAGGATGCCCAGCTCACCGACTTCACCCGGCACAGACACCACCGTGGCTTCGCCCGAGAAGATGGACTCTTCGGCCGAAACGACGTCAACGTGAATGGTGGACATAGGTGCTTCCTCTGTTACTTGCCAGCAAAGACATCAAAGAGCAATCAGCAAGTCATGGGTGGGCTGGCGAGGCGCCTCGCACAGCCAGACCCGAAGTCTGGCGAGCAAGGCAACGAAGCCAGCGCGCCCAGGACGCCGCTGATTACATCTTCTTGGCCTTTTCGAAGGCTTCGTCGATCGTACCAACCATATAGAAGGCTTGCTCGGGCAGGCTGTCGCACTCGCCGTTCACAATCATCTTGAAACCACGGATGGTTTCCTTCAGGGGCACGTACTTGCCAGGGGCGCCAGTGAACACTTCGGCCACGTGGAAAGGCTGCGACAGGAAGCGCTGGATCTTGCGAGCGCGCGAAACCAGCAGCTTGTCTTCCGGAGCCAGTTCGTCCATGCCCAGAATGGCGATGATGTCGCGCAGTTCCTTGTAGCGCTGCAGGGTGCCCTGCACGGCGCGGGCCACGGTGTAGTGCTCTTCGCCGACCACGTGCGGGTCCAGCTGACGCGAGGTCGAGTCCAGCGGGTCCACGGCGGGGTAGATACCCAGCGAGGCGATGTCACGCGACAGCACCACGGTCGAGTCCAAGTGGGCGAAGGTGGTGGCAGGCGACGGGTCGGTCAGGTCGTCCGCAGGGACGTACACGGCCTGGATCGAGGTGATCGAGCCAACCTTGGTCGAGGTGATGCGCTCTTGCAGGCGGCCCATTTCTTCGGCCAGAGTGGGCTGGTAACCCACGGCAGAAGGCATGCGACCCAGCAGAGCGGACACTTCGGTACCGGCCAGGGTGTAACGGTAGATGTTGTCCACGAAGAACAGCACATCAC
Organism: Aquabacterium lacunae; assembly: GCF_004310865.1. Taxonomy (GTDB): domain Bacteria; phylum Pseudomonadota; class Gammaproteobacteria; order Burkholderiales; family Burkholderiaceae_C; genus Aquabacterium; species Aquabacterium lacunae. Next base: position 224,828 of record NZ_SIXI01000005.1, on the reverse strand, counting down.
GGCCTTCGTCGCGGAACGACTCGGCCATCGTCAGACCGGTCAGGGCCACGCGCAGACGGTTGCCCGGCGGCTCGTTCATCTGACCGTACACCATGGCGACCTTGGATTCAGCCAGGTTGTCCTGCTTCACCACGCCAGCGTCCGACATTTCGTGATAGAAGTCGTTGCCCTCACGGGTACGCTCGCCCACACCAGCGAACACCGACAGACCCGAGTGAGCCTTGGCGATGTTGTTGATGAGTTCCATCATGTTCACGGTCTTGCCCACACCGGCGCCACCGAACAGACCCACCTTGCCGCCCTTGGCGAACGGGCAGACCAGGTCGATCACCTTGATGCCGGTTTCCAGCAGCTCGGTCGAGGGCGACAGTTCGTCGTAGGCCGGAGCCTTGCGGTGGATCGAAGCGGTCTTGGTCTGATCGACCGGACCACGTTCGTCGATGGGGTTGCCCAGCACGTCCATGATGCGGCCCAGGGTCGCGGGACCCACGGGCACGGTGATGGGCGCGTTGGTGTTGCTCACGACCATGCCGCGACGCAGACCATCCGACGAACCCAGCGCGATGGTACGGACAATGCCGTCACCCAGAAGCTGTTGCACTTCCAGGGTCAGGGCCGAACCATCCATCTTCAGGGCGTCGTACACCTTCGGCATCTGGTCACGCGGAAATTCCACGTCCACCACGGCGCCGATGCACTGAACGATCTTGCCCACTGCGTTTTGCGTGTCAGCCATTTTTCGTTCCTTCAATCATCAAAATTCAGATCAGACCGCGGCAGCGCCGCCAACGATCTCGGAGATTTCCTTCGTGATCGCGGCCTGGCGGGTCTTGTTGTAGACCAGCTTGAGTTCCTTGATCACATTGCCTGCGTTGTCGGTGGCGGCCTTCATGGCCACCATGCGTGCCGACTGCTCGGAGGCCATGTTCTCGGCCACAGCCTGGTACACCAGCGCTTCCACGTAGCGAATCATCAGGTCATCGATGACGACCTTCGGCTCGGGCTCGTAGATGTATTCCCACTGGTGGCCAGCGTCTGCCTTCAGGTCTTCGGCCTTCAGGGGCAGCAGCTGCTGCACCAGGGGCTCCTGCTTCATCGTGTTGATGAAGCGGGTGAAGCACAGGTAGACGGCGCTGAGTTCACCGGCGGCGTAAGCATCCAGAAGGACCTTCACCGGACCGATCAGCTTTTCCAGGTGCGGGGTGTCGCCCAGGCCGGTCACTTGGGACACGACGTTGGCGTTGATCCGACCGAAGAAGCCAGCTGCCTTGTTGCCGATGGCCACCACGTCAGCCTTCACGCCGTTGCCCTCAAGCTCCTTGAGCTTGTTGGTCACGGCACGCAGGACGTTGGTGTTCAGACCGCCGCACAGGCCCTTGTCGGTGCTCACCACGATGAAGCCCACCTTCTTGCCGGCCGGGTTGGCGGCCATGAAGGGGTGAACGTACTCGGGGATCGCAGCCGACAGGTTGGCCGTGATGTTGCGCACCTTTTCAGCGTAAGGACGGGCCGCACGCATGCGATCCTGCGCCTTGCGCATCTTCGAAGCCGCGACCATTTCCATGGCCTTGGTGATCTTCTTGGTGTTCTCGACGCTCTTGATCTTGTTGCGTATTTCCTTGCCTGCCGCCATGGCGTGCTCCTTTAGGCGAAGGTCTTCTTGAACGCAACGACGGCCGTTTGCAGTTCAGCTTCAGCGTCCTTGTCCAGGGCCTTGGTCTGCTCAACCTTGGCCAGCAGGGCAGCGTGGCTGGTCTTCAGGAACTGGTGCAGGCCGCTTTCGAAGGCCAGAACCTTCTTGACGTCCACATCGTCCATGTAGCCCTTGTTCACGGCGAACAGCGTGGCAGCCATCAGCGACACCGACAGGGGCTGGTACTGAGCCTGCTTGAGCAGTTCGGTCACACGGGCACCGCGGTCCAGCTGCTTGCGGGTGGCTGCGTCCAGGTCGGAGGCGAACTGGGCGAAAGCCGCCAGTTCACGGTACTGCGCCAGGTCGGTACGGATACCGCCGGACAGGCCCTTGATGACCTTGGTCTGAGCAGCACCACCCACGCGCGACACCGAGATACCGGCGTTGATGGCGGGACGGATGCCTGCGTTGAACAGGTTGGTTTCCAGGAAGATCTGACCGTCGGTGATCGAGATCACGTTGGTCGGAACGAAAGCGGACACGTCGCCGGCTTGCGTTTCAATGATGGGCAGGGCGGTCAGCGAACCGGTCTTGCCCTTCACTTCGCCGTTGGTGAAGGCTTCGACGTAGTCGGCGTTCACACGGGCGGCACGCTCCAGCAGGCGCGAGTGGATGTAGAACACGTCGCCAGGGAAAGCTTCGCGGCCGGGCGGGCGGCGCAGCAGCAGCGACACTTGACGGTAGGCGACGGCTTGCTTGGACAGGTCGTCGTACACGATCAGGGCGTCTTGGCCGCGGTCGCGGAAGTATTCGCCCATGGCGCAGCCCGAGTAGGCCGACACGAACTGCATGGCAGCCGAGTCAGAGGCCGAGGCAGCCACCACGATGGTGTACTCCATGGCGCCAGCTTGCTCCAGCGAGCGCACGACGTTCTTGATCGACGATGCCTTCTGACCGATGGCAACGTAGATACAGGTCACGCCTTGACCCTTCTGGTTGATGATGGCGTCGATGGCGACAGCGGTCTTGCCGGTCTGACGGTCACCGATGATCAGCTCGCGCTGGCCACGGCCGATCGGCACCATCGAGTCGATCGACTTGATGCCGGTCTGCAGGGGCTGCGACACCGATTCACGAGCGATCACGCCAGGGGCGATTTTCTCGATGGGCGACGACAGCTTGGCATCGATCGGGCCCTTGCCGTCGATGGGCTGACCCAGGGCGTTGACCACGCGACCCACCAGTTCGGGGCCCACGGGCACTTCCAGGATGCGGCCGGTGCACTTGACGGTGTCGCCTTCGGAGATGTGCTCGTACTCACCCAGGATCACGGCGCCCACGGAGTCACGCTCCAGGTTCAGGGCCAGACCAAAAGTGGGCACGCCAGCAGCGTTGGCGGGGAATTCGAGCATTTCGCCTTGCATCGCATCGGACAAGCCGTGGATGCGCACGATGCCGTCGGTCACGGAGATGACGGTACCTTGGTTGCGAATGTCGGCAGCCGCGCCGAGACCCTCGATGCGGCTCTTGATCAGTTCGGAAATTTCTGCGGGATTCAGTTGCATTGCTTAGCTCCCAGGCTGGTCAAGGGCTGCCCTTGGGCAAACCTCGTTGACGACAACCGGTGGCACACGCCACCGGCAGGGTTGTGAGCGACAGTGTGTCTGTTGCGGGCCGGGCTCCGGATCACGCCAGGAGAGCCGACTTCATGCGTTCCAGGCGGGCCTTGACGGAAGTGTCGAGCACCTCATCGCCGACGACCACGCGCACACCACCGATGAGTTCAGGATCAACCTGAACAGTCGGAGCCAGCTTGCGACCGAAGCGCTTTTCCAGCGGCACCACGATGTCGGACACCTGGGCGTCAGAGATCGGGTAAGCGCTGAAGATCTGGGCTTCGGCAACGCCCTGGCGGGCTTGCACGAGTGCTTGGTACTGTTCGGCCATCAGCGGCAGAGCCGCCAGACGACCGTTTTCCAGGACGGTACGCAGGAAGTTGGCCACGACCGGAGCCAGAACCACCTTGGCAGCCCCGGTGACCACGCCAAAGACTTGCTCTTGCGTGACACGGGGGTTGTCGGCAAATTCGCGCAGCTGTGCGTCGGCAGCGACGACAGCCAGGGCGCGAACCTGGTCGACCCAGGCAGCCTGCTCGGCCTCAGGGGTGGCCTTGAAGAGCGCGTCTGCGTAGGGGCGGGCGATGGTGGCAAGCTCGGCCATGATCACAGCTCCGACTTCAGACGGCTCAGCAGGTCGGCGTGGACCTCGGCGGAGACCTCACGACGCAGGATCTGCTCGGCACCCTTGACGGCCAGGCCAGCGACCTGCTCGCGCAGGGCTTCACGGGCCTGGACAGCCAGCTGATCAGCCTCAGCCTTGGCGTCGGACACGATCTTGGCGGCTTCTTGCGAAGCGCGCTGCTTGGCTTCTTCAACGATGGCAGCGGCACGCTTTTCAGCGTCGGCCAGGCGTTGAGCGATTTCGTCGCGGGACTGGGCGAGCTGCTCCTGGACGCTCTTGTTGGCATTCGCCAATTCCAGCTTGGCCTTGTCGGCAGCGGCCAGACCGTCAGCGATCTTGCTTGCGCGCTCGTCGAGGGCCTTCGTGATCGGTGGCCACACGAACTTCATCGTGAACCACCAGAGGATCCCGAAGACCACGATCTGCGCGAACAGCGTTGCGTTCAGATTCACGGCTCGGACCTTTCTCGGTTACAGGGATTGTTCAGTCGAGAAGGACCGATTACTTGGCCAGACCAGCGATGAAGGGGTTGGCGAAAGCGAACAGCATGGCGATACCGACACCGATCAGGAAGGCGGCGTCGATCAGACCGGCCAGCAGGAACATCTTGGTCTGCAGTTCGTTCATCAGTTCGGGCTGACGAGCGGTGGCTTCGAAGTACTTGCCGCCCATCAGAGCGATACCGATACAAGCACCGATGGCGCCCAGGGCGATGATCAGACCACAAGCCAGAGCGACGTTTGCCAACACCAGTTCCATGATTGCTCCTAAAAGAAAGGTTGGTTAAGGAAGAAAAAGAGAGGGAGAAAACGTTTGGGCAGAACCCGAGATCAGTGACCCTCGTGGGCCTGACCGATGTACACCAGGGTCAGCATCATGAAGATGAATGCTTGCAGGGCAATGACCATGATGTGGAAGATGGCCCAGGCCGAACCTGCGAACAGGTGCAGGACCCACAGGCCGGCGCCGCCAGCTGTGAGGGTCGACCCCACAGCGGCACCCAGCAGGGCGATCAGCATGAACACCAGTTCACCGGCGTACATGTTGCCGAACAGTCGCATGCCGTGCGAGATGGTCTTGGCACCGAATTCGACCAGGTTCAGGGCGAAGTTGGCCGGGGCCAGGGCCAGCGCGGCCAAGCCATGGGCATGGAAGGGGGCGGTGAACAGTTCCTTGATCCAGCCGCCAACGCCCTTGATCTTCATGTTGTAGTACAGGCAGACCAGCAGCACCGAGATGGACAGGCCCAGGGTGGTGGACAGGTCGGCGGTGGGCACGACACGCATGTAAGCGTGGTGCGGGTCGTGTCCGGCTGCGGCATAGGCACCTTCCCACAGGCGGGGGATCAGGTCAACCGGAATCATGTCCATGGCGTTCATGAAGAAGATCCACATGAACACGGTCAGGGCCAGCGGGGCGACAGCCTTGCGCGAGGCGGCGTTGTGGATGATGCCCTTGGCCTGCGTGTCGACCATTTCGACCAGCATCTCGACCAGACCCTGGAAGCGGCCCGGCACGCCCGAAGTGGACTTGCTGGCAGCACGCCACAGGAAGAACACCGCCAGCAGACCCGTGGTGATCGACCAGAACAGCGAGTCGACGTTCAGGTAGGTCCAGTCGACGATCTGGCTCTGATTGCCGGTCTTGCCCACCAGGTTGTACTGCAGGTGGGTCAGGTGGTGCCCGATGTATTCGGGCGCGGTCGGCGCGTGCGCGGCGGCGTGAGCTTCAGCAGACATCAGCAACTCTCGTCAATTCAAGATTTTTTCAAGCGGCCCTGCATCAGCAGCGCCACCCCAATGACCTTCATGCACAACACCATGGTGATCAACATGGCCGCCCAGTTCAGGCCTGGCACCACCACCGGCGAGATCGCCAGCAGGGCGCCGGCGCCGCAGATCTTGATGAGCTCCCACACGAGCAACCCACCGACACTGCGCCCACCGTTGGGCCCAAACACCCCACGCACCATGAGCACGTTGGGCACCACAGCCACTGCCGCCCCGTAAAGCGACGACTTGACCGCGACCAGATCACCAGACGCCACACCCCACAGCAGCGCGACAAGGACACCCACCACCAGTTGCCAGGCGATCACGCGCCAAGGCGACAGGGTCGGGTAGCGAGCAAGGAGGGCTTGCGCCTCATCCCGCGTCAGCGGCTGCACCGGGGCATCAGGTTTTTCATCGGGCCACAAGGAATCTTGCGAATCCTCAAAGCCACCCGAGGGCTTGCGTTCTGAAGGCGTCATGCCAGCGAGTGATTGAAAAACCCGACCTTGGTGTCGGCAAAACCTAAAGATTATACGGGCTACCCCGCAGATCGCCAAGCACTGTCTTATAGAAGACTTGAGATCCCAGCCCCTCAGGCGCGGGTGTCACGCAGAACGCGTTGCCGGCGCGCCCTTCGGCCACCCAGCAGAAACAAGGCCTTGGGCCTGTCGCCACCAACCCCCAGGGGTGTCATTGCATACCCCCCGTTCGAGGGATCCCCCCGGGCAAGCCCCACATGCCCCCTCCAGGGGTGAGCGGCATCATTCACACAAACGTATTGAAACATTTTGCGTTTGCAGCAAGCCCCTTTGTCCGATGGTCGCCGGCTGCCGCCGACCGATCGTTCAAACATCCCGGAGCCTCACCATGCCGACATCTGCCCCCAAGGAAAAGACGCGCACCTTCTATTGCCCGATCGATCGGGTGACGGTCACGCACATCAAGCAGATGTACGAGCTGTACCAGTCCTACTATGAGAACACGGCGCTGGACATCTTCATCAGCGACCTGAGCAAGAAGACCGGCGTGATCATGGTGACGCGCAAGTCGGACGACCGCCTGGTGGGCTTTTCCACGCAGGTGCTGATGCACATGACGGTCGATGGCCGCAAGGTGCGTGGCATCTTCAGCGGCGACACCATCGTGGACAAGCGCTACTGGGGCAACAACGAGCTGGCCAAGGCCTTCTACAAATTCTGCGTGCGCCAGATCGTGGTGCGCCCGCCCTGGATCCCGCTGTACTGGTTCCTGATCTCCAAGGGCTACAAGACGTACCTCTTGATGACCAACAACTCGTACAAGTTCTATCCCCGCAGCGGTGGCGACCCCTGGGGCAACGACGAGTTCTACAAGCATGTGACCGAGTCGTACAGCCAGCAGCTCTTCCCCGAGTACTACGACAAGGAAAAAGGTGTGCTGGACTTCGGTCACGACTACGTGCACCTCAAGGGTGACGTGGCCGACATCACGCCCGAGCTGGCCGCCAGCAACGAGCACATCGCCTACTTCGACCAGGTCAACCCGGGCTGGCGCGTGGGCCACGAGCTGCCGTGTCTGGCTGCGCTCGACTACCACTCGATCCTGCTGTCGCTGTGGCACCGCCCGGCCAAGTGGTTCAAGCGCAATGTGCTGGGCCAGAAGGTCAAGGGCAAGCAGGTCGAGCAAAAGCTCAATGCCGCCCCGCCCGCCCAGCGCTGGGCCAATGACAGCGAAGACGCGCTCGACGCAGGCAAGGCCTCCTGAGCATGGGGATCGGCACCACCCTCGGCCACCAGCTCCTTCGATCGCTCGTCAACCCCGGTTGCCGCCGATTCGAGCAGCAACTGGGCCAACTGGAACAGGTTCAGCGCGAACGCCTGTCGCGCTGGCTGGCTGCGGCCGCCAATTCGCCAGAAGGGCGCAAGCGCGGCCTGCAGGCCGACTGGACCTGGGAGCAGTTCGCCAAGGCCGTGCCACTGAGCACCTACAAAGACTACGCCGAAGTGCTCGAGCGCCAGCGCGTCTCGAAAGAAGCCCTGTTGATCGACTCGCCCACAGTGCGCTACCAGCCGACCAGCGGCTCGACATCGGCGGTGAAGTGGATCCCGTACTCCAAGATGTTCCTGGCCGAGATGGACGAGGTCATCACGGCCTGGTTCGGTGACCTGTACCGCCAGTACCCGGCGCAGATGCATGGCACGCACTACTGGTCGCTGTCGTGGATCCCGACCGAGATGCGCAGCCAGACGGCCGGCGACATCAACGACGACATGAAGATGCTGTCGTTCGGCAAGCGCCTGCTGGCTTACCTGACGCAGGCCGTGCCGCAAGACGTGGCCCTGGCCGAAACGTCGGACGATTCGCTGTTTGCCACCATCGCCAACCTGTGCGCCGACGAACACTTCGCTTTCCTGTCGGTGTGGAGCCCCACGTTCGCGCTGGGCGCCATGGAGCAGATGTCGCAATGGCGACTGGAGTTGGCCCACAGCCTGGCCACCGGCACCTGGGGTGCCCGGGAGCCGCGCATGGCCGGCACCCGCTGCCCACGGTCGGATCGTGCCGCCCGCCTGCTGCGCGCCTGGGACGGGCAGCTCAGCCCCACCTTCTTCAAGCAACTGTGGCCCAAGCTGGCCGTGGTGAGCGCCTGGGACACGGCCGCCGCCGCACCCTGGGCACAGCGCCTGCGCGAGCTGCTGCCGCATGCCAGCTTCCAGGGCAAGGGCCTGTGGGCCACCGAGGGCGTGGTGACCTTCCCCTTCCGTGGGCGCTTTCCGCTGGCCTACACCAGCCACTTCTACGAGTTCGAGCGTGTGGACACCGGTGAGGTGATCCCGAGCTGGCAGCTCAAGGAAGGCATGGAAGTGATTCCCATCATGACCACCGGCTCGGGCTTTGCGCGCTACAAGATGAGCGATGTGGTGCGTGTGGACGGTTTCTTGGGCACCGTGCCCTGCCTGACCTTCCTGGGCCGCAACGACGGCGTGGACCTGGTGGGCGAAAAGACCGCCGCCACCCGCGTGCAGGAAGTGCTCGATGGCCTGCAGATGCAGCGGGCCATGCCGGTGACCCTGCTGGCCCTGGACGAATCGCGCGGGCGCACGCCCGGCTATGTGCTGCTGGTGGAGTGCCAGGCAGGCGTCGACACACAGGCCCTGCAGGACAGCCTGTCAGCCCAAGTGGAGCTTGGCCTGATGAGCAGCTTCCACTACAAGCTGGCGCGCGAGCTGGGGCAACTGCAGGCCGCGGCCTGCGTGGCCCTGCCCCACATGCGCGAGGTCTACCTCGACCAGTGCCGCCTGCGCGGCATGATCGAAGGCAACATCAAGATCGAGCCCCTGCGGCACTGGAAGGGCGCAATCCCCGATGTGCTGCGTGACGTGCTCGACCAAAAGGCGCCACAAGTGGCGCTGATCGACGCTTGATCGGGGCACGCTTCCCCTATCCTTGCGACGCAGTACACATTCCGCAGAACGACAAGAGGTTTCCATGGCGATCACGGTCCGGCTGGGCAACAAGGCCGACAACCCCAAGATCCAGGACCTGGTGACGAAGATCACCATGCCTGGGCCTGCCGAGATGTGCTTCCAGCGCACGCCCGATTTCTTCACCGGGGCCGCCGTGATCGGCGAAGAGTTCGTGATCACCGTGGCCGATGACGACGAGCGCCCTGATGTGCTGGCCGGCCTGACCGTGATCTCGGGCCGTGACCTGTACATCAGCGGCAAACGTCGCCGCGTGTTCTATTCGGGCGACACCCGAGTGGACCCGTTCTATCGCCGCCGCGGCATCGCCTCGCAGCTGTTCATTGCGCAAAAAGAGTTCCGCACGGGCCAGGACCTGCTGCAGGGCATTGTGCTCAAGGACAACACCGCGCCGCTGGACGCCGCCCGCAAGGCCGCCGACGGTGTGCTGTTCGACTACTGGGTGAGCCACACCATCGAGACCAGCTTCATCTACACGCGCAAGCTGACGCCTCGCATCCCGGCGGGCGTGGAGATCCGCGCGGCCACGGCGGCCGATGTACCGGCCATGCAGGCCTTTTTCGACCGCGAAGCGCCCCGCCGCAACGGCTACCCTTGCTACGACTTCAGCAAGATGATGGCCCAGGACCCGTACTACGCGGGCATCTCGATCGGTGACTACGCGCTGGCGTTCAAGGGCGGCCAGATCGTGGGCATGCTGGGCGGCTGGAACCAGAAGGCCTTCAAGCAGACGCGCATCGTGGGCATGAAGCCCATCATGCAGGTGATCAGGCCGCTGTACAACGTGTACGCCGGCCTGTTCGGTGGCTTCAAGCTGCCCCCGGTGGGCGGCATGCTGAACTACCTGACCCTGCACACCACCCTGGTGGCGGGCGATGACAAAGCCATCTACCAGGGCCTGATCGACTGGATCATGGCCAACGCCGGCCAGAAGTACGACGCGCTGGCCTGCGCCGTCTGCAACGACGACCCGCTGCTGGAGGTGCCCCGCGGCTACAAACGCCAGAAGCTGTTTTCGACGCACTTCTGGCTGAGCTATGGCGACGACCCTCGTCCGGGCATCGACAACCGCCCGTTGTACGTGGAGCTGGGGCGCCTCTGACCGGCTGCCCACGCCTTTTCCAGAATTCCAAGATTGCCGAGTGTGCCCATGCTCCACCCGTTCCAACGCCCCGCACTGACCTTCACTTCACGCCGCATGGCGAGCTTTGCTGCCCTGGCCAGCGTGCTGGCCCTGAGCGCCTGCAAGGACCCGCGTGAAACCGCGCAGCTGCCCGCCTATGTCGAAGCCGACATGACCCAGGTGGCCTCGCCTGTGGCAGGCATCCTGTTCAAGCTGGGCGTGCAAGAAGGCCAGAGCGTGAAGGCCGGCGACGCACTGTACGTGCTGGAGTCGAACCGCGAACAGGCCCAGCTGGCCGAAGCGCAAGCACGCAAGCAGCAGGCCGAAGCCCAGACCCAGAACCTGAGCAAGGGCGCCCGCGAAGCCGAGCTGGACACCTACAGAGCCCGCCTGCGTGCCGCCAAGGCCCAGCGCGAGCAAGCCCGCACGCAACTGAAGAAGACCGAGGCCCTGCTCAAGCGCGGCTTCATTTCCGAGGCCCAGGTGGAAACCGACCGCACCGCCCTGCAGGTGGCCGAGGCCACGGTGGAGGAAGCCCGCGCCGCGCTGAAGGCCGCCAAGGCCGGCGCCCGCTCGGACGAGCGTGCCGCTGCCGCCGCTCAGGAAGACGCCGCCAAGGCCGGCATCGACCAGGTGCAATGGCTGCTGCAGCAAAAGCAGGTCAGCGCCCCCGTGACCGGCGTGATCCAGGAGATCTTCGTGCGCAAGGGCGAGTTCGCCCAGGCTGGCGCCGCCGTCATGAACATCCTGCACAAGGACAGCATGCGCGTGCGCTTCTTCGTGCCCAACGACCTGCGCCCTCGCTTCATGCCTGGCAGCAAGTTCGAGGTGCAGATCTCGGGCTGCGACAAGCCCCTGAACGCCCGCATCACCCGCGTGAGTGCCCGCCCGGAATACACCAACCCGTTGATGTTCGGGCCCGAGTTGCGTGACCGCCTGAGCTTCCTGACCGAAGGCCACCTGGAAACCGGCAGCTGCTCGGTGCCGCCCGGCACGCCTGTTGGCGTGATCGTGCCGGACGCCAAGGGCTGATCGGCGGGAGACACCGTGTCGGCATCGAACGCGATCATCGAGGTCAAGGACCTCACCAAGACCTTCGGTGAGAAAACCGTGGTCGACCAGTTGACCATGGACATCCAGCCTGGTCAGCTCTACGCCTTCCTGGGCCCCAACGGCTCGGGCAAGACCACCGCCATCCGCATGATGTGCGGCCTGATCCCGCCCACCTCGGGTGGCGGCGTCTGTGCAGGCTTCGACATTGCCACGCAGGCCGACCAGATCAAGCCGCTGCTGGGCTACATGACCCAGCACTTCTCGCTGTACCCCGACCTGACCGTGCGCGAGAACCTGGAGTTTGTCTGCCGCCTGTATGGCGTGAGCGACGTGAAGGGCCGCGTGAACGACCTGATCGAGCAGTTCGCCTTCCACGACCTGGGCCGCGACAAGCAACAGGTGGGCACGCTGTCGGGCGGCTGGAAGCAGCGCATGGCCCTGGCCTGTGCCGTGTCGCACCGCCCCAAGCTGCTGCTGCTGGACGAACCCACCGCCGGCGTGGACCCGAAGGCCCGCGAAGCCTTCTGGGACATCCTGCAGGAAGTGACGGCCAGTGGCGTGTCGGCCCTGGTGTCGACCCACTACATGGACGAGGCCATGCGCTCGAACCGCCTGGCCTACATGCTGTACGGTCGCCTGCTGGTGGACGACAAGCCCGAGAACGTGCTGCGCAACTGCGCGCTGGTGTCGGTGCAGGTGGACCTGCTCAAGGCGGTGGACCTGGTGGCCGTGGGCCGCGATCCCCGCGTGGTGCGCATGGCCCGCCTGGGCAACAGCGTGCGCGTGGTGGCCCGCTCGCAAGACGATGTGGACGGCTGGATCAAGGACCGGCTGGGCGATGCCGCCGGGCACACCACCGAGATCGACGTCGGCCTGGAAGACATCTTCTTCCACCTCACCCTGCAGCAGCAGGGCACCAACACTTCGTTCTGAGCACGCCCCATGTCCCTCCAACGCATTTACGCCATCGCGATGAAGGAATGGTTGCACATGGTGCGCGACCGCCTGACCTTCATCTCGCTGCTGCTGGCCACCAGCGGCTACGTGATCGTGTTCGGTTACGCGATCAACCCCGACCCGCGCCAGATCGACACCATCGTCGTCGACCACGACAAGAGCGAGTTCTCGCGCCTGTACCGCGCCGCCCTCAAGCAGAGCAACTACCTGAACATCCACCCGGCCGAGATGTCGGCCGACCAGGCCAGCGACTACCTGCGCCGCGCCAAGACCTCGGTGGTGATCGAGATCCCGCCCGACTTCACGCAGAACATGATGGCCGGCCGCACGGCGCAAATCCTGGTGGAAGCCGACGCGACCGACCCCGTGAGCCTGAACGGCGCCATTTCGTCGACCGGCGAAGTGGCCCGCCAGGTGGCGGCGCATGTGCTGCGCAAGGACCAGCTCACCACCAACAAGCCCAACGGGCCCCAGGTGGACGTGCGCGTGCAGCGTCGCTTCAACCCCTCGGGTGAACACACCTTCTTCATCATCCCTGGCGTGATGGGCATGATCCTGAACATGTCGCTGATCATGATGACGGCCATGTCGATCACCAAGGAAAAGGAACGCGGCTCGATGGAGTTCCTGATGGTGACGCCCACCAAGCCCGCGGAAGTGATCATCGGCAAGATGGGCCCGTACTTCCTGATGGGCGTGGTGCAGGTGATCTCGATTCTGGCCATTGCCTTCTGGATCTTCGGGATGCCCTTGACGGGCAGCGCCGTGGCGCTGGGTGCGCTGCTGTTCATCTACGGCATCACCACGCTGATGGTGGGCATCCTGATCTCGACCATGGCTGGCACCCAGATCCAGGCCATGCAGCTGTCGTTCTATTACATGATGCCGACCATCCTGCTGACCGGCTTCATGTTCCCGATCAGCGGCATGCCGGAGTGGGCGCAGAAGTTCTCGACCACGCTGCCCATGACCTACTTCATCCGCGGAGCGCGGGGCGCCTTCCTGAAGGAGTTCTCGCTGCTGGACATGTGGCCCAACCTGTGGCCCATTGGCCTGGCCTTCATCGTGTTCCTGTGGGCCTCGGTCAAGAGCTACCGCAAGACCCTGGGTTGACCTGACGCAGGTCATCTCGCCCACAGCGCCGCACTGCCCGGGCTTTGTCCCCGGATGACAGGGCAGTGCGCGCTGCACTTGCCTACAATCCGCAGATGACTGCTGCCCACCCTTCCCTGCCACCGCTGGCCAACGACCAGTTCCTGCGCGCCTGCCTGCGACTGCCCACCGACTACACGCCCGTGTGGCTGATGCGCCAGGCCGGTCGCTACCTGCCCGAATACCGCGCCACGCGCGCCACGGCCGGCAGCTTCATGGGCCTGGCCACGAACCCTCAGTTCGCCTGCGAGGTGACGCTGCAGCCGCTGGAGCGCTACGACCTCGACGCCGCCATCCTGTTCTCGGACATCCTGACGGTGCCCGACGCCATGGGCCTGGGGCTGACCTTCGAAGCCGGAGAAGGCCCCAAGTTTGCCAAGGTGGTGCGTGACGAAGCCGCCGTGGCCGAGCTGGCCGTGCCCGACATGGACAAGCTGCGCTACGTGTTCGACGCGGTCAGCACCATCCGCCAGGCCCTGACGAACGCCGATGGCCAGGGCCGCGTGCCCCTGATCGGTTTTTCGGGCAGCCCCTGGACCCTGGCCTGCTACATGGTCGAAGGTGGCGGCTCGGACGACTACCGCCTGGTCAAGTCGCTGATGTACAAGCGCCCCGACCTGATGCACCGCATCCTGTCGGTGAACGCCGATGCCGTGGCCCTGTACCTGAACACGCAGATCGAAGCCGGCGCCCAGGCCGTGATGGTGTTCGATTCGTGGGGTGGTGTGCTGGCCGACGGCGCCTTCCAGCAGTTCAGCCTGGCCTACACGCAGCGCGTGCTCAGCCAGCTCAAGAAAGAGCACAACGGCTACCGCATCCCGCACATCGTGTTCACCAAGGGCGGTGGCCTGTGGCTGGACCAGATCGCGGCCACCGGCTGCGACGTGGTGGGCCTGGACTGGACCATGAACCTGGGCAAGGCCCGCCAGATCACGAGCGACCAGGTGGCCTTGCAGGGCAACCTCGACCCCAATGTGCTGTTCGCCGACCCGGCGCAGGTGGAAACCGAAGCACGCCGCGTGCTGGACGCTTTCGGCCGCCCGCAGCGAGCCGATGGCCAATGGGGCGGGCACGTGTTCAACCTGGGCCATGGCATCAGCCAGTTCACCCCGCCCGAGAGCGTGAGCGTGCTGGTGGACACCGTGCACCAGCACTCGCGCACCCTGCGCACACCCCAGGGCTGAGCCCGGCAAGCCCGGCGCCCAGCATGCCCAGGCCCCTTCGGGGGCCTTTGGCATTCAGGGCTGCGTGGGGTCGCGCGTGAGGGCTTGAAGCGCCTCGTGCTCCGGCAGGCGGCTGCCCTCGTTGGCCTCGGCCAGCGCCGACATCAAGGAGGCCGCCAGGATCATGGCGCCGCCGGTGAGCGTGAGCGTGGTCAGCTGTGCCTCACCCGCCAGCACCGACGAGCCCGTGGCGAACACCACCTCGGTCAGCATGATCACCGAGGTGACCGCCACCGGCAGTTGCGAGGCCCCCACCTGCAAGGCCATGTTGCTGGCGAAAAACAGCAGCCCCATGGCCAGCGCCCCCAGCACCCAGCCCCAGGCGGGCGCCGGCCAGCCCGGGATGCTGCCCTGAAGCGCCAGCACCACGCCCAGCGCGGTGGGCAAGATCAGCCCGCCCATGAACATGGCCAGCGCACGGGCCGACGAGGGCACATGCGCCTGCTTGCGCAGCAGCACGTTGTTCAGCGCAAAGCCGATGCCCCCCAGCACGCCCAGCACATCGGCCAGCCCATGGAAGGCGGGCCAGCCCCCTTCGGCCGGGCGCAGCACCAGCCCGGCGCCCAGCAGGGCCAGCGCGATGCGCGCCAGGGCACCCGACGTGATGGCCTCGCCCAGCAGCACCCTGGCCAGCAGCACCGCCCACAAGGGCATGAGGTAGAACAACAGCACCACCCGCACCACGTCACCGATGCTGACCGCCCAGTTGAACGCGGCGTTGGTGCTGCCCGCGGCCAGGGCCAGCGCCCACAGCCAGGGCTGGCGCACCACCATGCCCAGGGCCTCGCGGCGCGTGACCAGCAGCACCAGCAGGCCCACCAGGAAGAAGCAGCCTGTGGCCCACACCGGGTGCAGGCCCTGGGCCTGCAACTCGCGCAGGGGCCACCACGACAGGCCCCAGACCAGGGCATTGAACAGCAGACCCAGGTACGCCATGGGGCTCAGCGACGCTCCACCACGATGGGGCTCAGGCGCAAGGCCTCACGCACCCGCTGGGCAATGCCATGGGCTTCGTCACGGCGCGCATACGGGCCCACCTGCAATCGGTAGCCAGGGCCCTCCTGGAACACCGCCAGCAGCGGCGCCAGATGGGACAGCTCGGTGGCCACGCGCTTCTGGAAGGCGTCCACACCGGCGCGCTGACTGAAGGCCGCCAGCTGCACCCAGAAGCCCTCCTGGTGGGGCGTGAATGCTCGGGCTCGCGCTGGCGCTGACACCGCGCCCCCCGCCACAGATTCGGTGGCCGACAAAGGCGCCGAGACCGGTTCGGCAGGCGATGCCACCGGGGCCGGGCGGGCCGCATCCAGACGCGACGCCAGGGCCTCGATGGGATCACCCCCCACGGCCGAGGCGGTCATGCCCAGGTTGCCGGGCTGGGCCGACACACCGGCCACACGGGGCGGCACCATGGCAGGCTCGCTGCCGCCATCGGCCCCGGGCCCCACCCAGCGCCCGGTGCGGATGTCTTCGAAGGTGATGCGCTCGATCTCGACTTCGCCGTGCCCGCGCGCGAGCAGTTCCAGCCGGGCCGCTGCGGTATAGCTCAGGTCCAGCACCCGGCTGGCATGGAAGGGGCCGCGGTCGTTCACACGCACGATCACGGCCTTGTCGTTCGCGGGGTTGCGCACGCGCACGTAACTGGGGATGGGCAAGGTGCGGTGCGCAGCCGTCATGCCATACATGCTGTAGACCTCGCCGCTGGCCGTGCGACGGCCATGGAATTTGGTGCCATACCAGGAGGCCGTGCCCTTTTCCTTGTAGGGCACGTCGGCCGCCATGGGCTCGTAGTCCTGGCCCAGCACCGTGTAGGGCTTGTTGGGCCCGCGCGGCAGGATGGGCTCGATGCGTGGCACCGCATCGGGCACGCTGGCCAGGTCTTCGGGCGGGCGGTCGGGCGCGCCATCGCGTTCCGGGCGCACGTCTGGGCGCACCACCGGCGGCGCGGGACGGTCGTTCTCGGCCTTGGCCGACGGGCGAGCGACCGGCTCGGCGGGCGGCAATGGCACGGTCGAGCATCCGGCCAGACTGACCAGCACACCTGACAGGGTCCACGCCGCCACACGGCCCAACGCCGGCAGGCGCACCAGGGATAAGGCTGCACGCAACATGGCGAGACCATACACCAAAGGCGAGCCCTGCCACTGTGGGCCGGAACCCGCAGTTCAGGTGAACTTTGCCGGGTGAGTTGGCACAATGGTCCATCTGCCAACGAACCGCCCGTGCGCCATGTCCAGCTCCACCGACCTGCCCTTTGATCACCCGTTCGAGCGCGGCATGCGCAACCGCCGCGCGGCCTTGGGCGACGCATGGGTTGACAAGTCGGTGGCCAAAGCCAATGCCTTCAACGCCGAGTTCCAGCACTTCATCACCGACTATGCGTGGCACGGCGTTTGGGGCCGCCCTGGCCTGGACTGGAAGACACGCCGGGCCATGGTGCTGGCCATCACCAGTGCACTGGGGCGCTGGGACGAATTCGAAATCCACCTGCGGGGCTCGCTCACCCCAGGCAACACCAGCACCCTGACGCCTGAAGAAGTGCGCGAGGTGCTGTTCCAGGTGGCCATCTATGCAGGTGTGCCCGCCGCCAACACCGGCTTCTCGCGGGCCGTGGGCATCTTGCGCGAGCTGGGCATGGAGCCTCCGCCGCATCCCGCGACCGAAGCCTGGCACCCGGGCGTGGGCCGCTCGGTGTTCACCTGCACACGCCCCAAGTTGCATGCCACCGTGCGCGAGGCCCGTCAGGGCTGCGCGGCGCACACCGTGGTGCTGAGCCATGCCCTCGGACAAGACCACAGCATGTGGGACCTGGTGGCCAACCGCCTGGCCGGCCATTGTCGCGTGATCTGTCCTGACACCCGCGGCCACGGCCGCTCAGAGATCCCGGCCGCACCGCTGACCCTGGCCGAACTGGCTGCCGACGCTGCACGCCTGATCGACGAGGTGGCCAATGGCGAGCCCGTGGTGTGGGTGGGCCTGTCGATGGGGGGGCTGATCGGGCAGGAACTGGCGCTGCGACACCCAGGCAAGATCAAGGCGCTGGTGCTGGCCAACTGCACCAGCCAGTACCCCGTTGCCGCGAAAACGGCGATCGGCGAGCGCATCACGGCGGTAGAGCACCATGGCCTTCAAGCCATTGCCACCACCACGATGGCGCGCTTTTTCACGCCGGGCTTTCGTGCGGCACAAGCGGCCACGGTCGACCGCCACCGCCGATTACTTGAAGCCATGGACCCAGAGGGCTACACCGCCTGCGCCGCTGCGGTGTGCGAGGTCAACACCCTGGGCAAACTGGACCAGATCAGGGTGCCCACCCTGGTGCTCACCGGCGACCAGGATGAAAGCACTCCCAGTGCCATGGCTGAGGCCCTGGCGCGCGGCATCCCGGGCGCTCAGCTGGAAGTGCTGGCAGATTGTGCCCACCTGAGCGCGGTGGAGCAGTCTGGGGCGTTTGCCGAGCGCGTCGGCGAGTTCATTGCTGGCATTTGACGGTCGACACGCCCAGACACATGAAAAAAGCCCTGCACTGCAGGGCTTTTTTGTTCAGTGCCACACCGTGACAAGCATGCCACGGTCATCACCGAGCACTCAGGTGGGCTTGCGACGCGACCAGGCGGCCAAACCAGCCAGACCCAACAACAACATGCCGTAGGTGCTGGGCTCAGGCACAGCGGGGGTGCCCAAGAAGTGCACGTTGGAGCTGAGCAGGGTTTTGTAGGGCGAGCCGACGTTCGAGATGTCGAGCATGGGCGTGGTGCCCCGGGTGAAGGACCTTGCGGTCACGCCCTTGCCCAAAATGGTCAGGACGGCGGTTTCACCCTCGGCAAAAGTTCCCGCCTTGAAATCGATGTCCCAGTCGTAACCGTAGCCAGGCTCAGGGAAGTCGGGGAACAAGATGTTGTAGCCTGTGCCAGCGGCCAACAGGGTGTTGGTGGTCTTGAGCTTGATCGAACCGTTCGGACCATCGAGCCACAGGTTGTCGATGAACGTGCCCGAAGTCGTCTTGGCGGGGAATGCGGTCTTGAAATGGTTCAGGGTCAGCTGGACCCCGCCAGAAACGTCGGCGATGCTCAGGCTGGCCACGGGGACCGCGAAGGTCTTCTTGTCGGTGGTGTTCAAAAATGTTGACGTGTCGAAGAACGTCTGAAACGTGTAGTTGAACGTTTCCGTGGTGGCGCTGGCGATGGGCGCGGCCGTGGCCATCGCAAGTGCGACGATGGGCATCAAAGCAGGCTTGAAACTCATGGGTTCCCTTTTTGGTCGGTTTTCGAGGTGGATGCCACGAGACGGCATGTGCTCATCCTGTTTGACATCGTCCGTGAACTTTGCCGCACCGTCAAGTGCGATCCATGGAATGGAGTCCGTCATGCGCCACAGACCCCCTTGGCCACGGGGGAGGGTGCAGCCCCTCCCGACCGGGTTAACCCTGCGACCCGGCTTCCACCCGCCAACCCGTCGGCTTGCACTATCCTTGCCGCCTTGCCGAGCCCTGCCAGCGCACTGAACCGCCTGCCGCCACGATGTCTTCCCACGCAGTGAAAAACACCGGCCCCGCCATGATGAACCCGGCCCAGATGGAGGCGGTGCAGCACCTGCACAGCCCCTGCCTGGTGCTGGCGGGCGCGGGCTCGGGCAAGACACGCGTGATCACGCACAAGATCGCCCGGCTGATGCAACCCGGGTATGGCGCCGACCTGGCGCCCTCGCAGATCGGCGCCATCACCTTCACCAACAAGGCCGCGGCCGAAATGCGCGAGCGGGTGAAGGACCTGGTGGGCCCCCGCGCCGCCGGCAAGCTGATGGTGTGCACCTTCCACTCGCTGGGCGTGCGCCTGCTGCGCGAAGACGGCGAGGCCCTGGGCCTCAAGCCGCAGTTTTCCATCCTGGACGCCGACGACGTGACCAGCATCCTGCGCGACTGCGGCGCCACCACCGACGCCAAACTGGCGCGCAGCTGGCAATGGCAGATCAGCCTGTGGAAGAACATGGGGCTGACCAGCGGCCAGGCCATGTCGGTGATCAAGACCGACGAAGAGCAGGTGGCCGTGCGGGTGATGAAGCTGTACGAAGAGCGGCTGCTGGCCTACCAGGCGGTCGACTTCGACGACCTGATCGGCCTGCCCCTGAAACTGCTGGCCGAGCACGAACACGTGCGCGCCAAGTGGCAGCGCCAGCTGCGGCATGTGCTGGTCGACGAATACCAGGACACCAACGCCACGCAGTACGAGATGCTCAAGCTGCTGGTGGGCCCGAACGGCATCTTCACGGCCGTGGGCGACGACGACCAGTCGATCTACGGCTGGCGCGGTGCCACGCTGGACAACCTCAAGCGCCTGCCGCAAGACTTCCCCACGCTGAAGGTGATCCCGCTGGAGCAGAACTACCGCTCGACCAGCGCCATCTTGCGGGCGGCCAACAACGTCATCCAGCTCAACCCCAAGCTGTTCCAGAAGACGCTGTGGTCGGACCTGGGCGAAGGCGAGCCGGTGCGCCTGGTCGAGTGCGACAACGAAGAGCACGAGGCCGAACGGGCCGTGGCCCGCATCCAGGCCGTGCGCGGCGGCAACGCCAGCGGCGTGCAGGCGGCGGTGGAGTGGAACAACTTCGCCATCCTCTACCGCGCCAACCACCAGGCCCGCATCTTCGAGCAGGCCCTGCGCAAGGCCAACATCCCCTACAAGGTGTCGGGTGGCCAGAGCTTTTTCGACAAGGCCGAGATCAAGGATCTCTGCGCCTGGCTGCGCCTGCTGATCAACAACGACGACGACCCAGCCTTCCTGCGCGCGGCCACCACGCCCAAGCGGGGCATCGGCCACCAGACGCTGGGCTCGCTGGGCGAGTTCGCCGGCCAGTGGAAGAAAAGCCTGTTCGAGGCCCTGTTCGCCGATTCGCTGGCCGCCAAGCTCAACGCCCGCGCGCTGGGCACCCTGCACGAGTTCGGGCGCTTCGTGAACGACCTGGAGTACAAGGCCCGCCACACGCACGGCGCCGAAGACGCCAAGGCCTTCCTGATGGAATGGCTCAAGGAGATCGGCTACGAGCAGCACCTGTACGACAACGAAGAAAACGAGAAGGTGGCCGCGGCCCGCTGGAACAACGTGCTCGATTTCGTCGACTGGGTGGCCAAGCGCTGCGGCGGGGAGATCGAAAACGATGGCGGCATGACCACCGAGAGCGAGCGCAAGAGCGTGCTCGACGTGGCGCAGACCATCTCGCTGATCACCAGCCTGGCCGAACGCAACGCCGACCAGAACGTGGTGACGCTGACCACGCTGCACGCTTCGAAGGGCCTGGAATGGCCCCATGTGGTGCTGGCTGGCTGCAACGAGGGCCTGCTGCCGTTTTCTCGCGAAGAAGGCGAGATCTCGGGCCAGCAGGTGGAAGAAGAGCGCCGCCTGATGTATGTGGGCATCACCCGGGCCCGGTTGAGCCTGATGGTGTGCGTGCTGCGCCGGCGCAAGAAGGGCCGCGAGTACGTGCAGGCCATGCCCAGCCGCTTCGTGGCCGAGATGAAGCTGGGCGAAGGCACCCCAGGCGAGAGCCCCCGAGAACGCATCAAGCGCCTGCGGGAAGAGCTGGCCGCAAAGGCCAAGGCCGCACCGCCGCCTTCAGGCGACTGAAAGCCCAGCACCCAAGCCAGGCGCAAGCAGGACGCCGGGCAGAAAAAAGCCCGGGGCATTTGCATGCACCGGGCTGAAATCCACCAATGAATGGGGGTGGAGGAGACAAACAGAACACATGATGGACACCACTTGAATTAAATGGTTCCGTCAATGAACGCAAAGATACCGTTTGTCACAGGTTGGGCGCAAGTTATCCCACACAAAGCCCCACGCTGCGCTCAAGTGATGCGGGTTTACCCGTGAATCACCAGGGGGCGCGCAGACAGTGCACAATCGGCGCCGATTCAAGGAGCCCCACATGGAATGCACCATCCACTGGCAGCCCGCTTCGGGCATGGCCTTCATGGCCGAAACCGGCAGCGGCCACATCATCAACATGGACGGCGCCCCCGAGGGTGGCGGCCGCAACCTGGCCCCGCGCCCGATGGAAACCGTGCTGGCCGGCACCGGTGGCTGCACCGCCTATGACGTGGTGCTGATCCTCAAGCGCGGCCGCCACGACGTGCGCGGCTGCCAGCTCAAGCTGACGGCCGAGCGCGCCGAGACCGACCCCAAGGTGTTCACCCAGGTGAACATGCACTTCGTGGTGACGGGCGTGAACCTGCCGGAGGCCGCCGTGGCCCGTGCCATTCAGATGTCGCACGAGAAGTACTGCTCGGCCAGCATCATGATCGGCAAGACGGCCGAGATCACCACCAGCTTCGAGGTGGTGGCCGCCTGACCTGCCGCGGCGGGTCAGCGCGTCGTCACAGGTGGTAGGCGGTGCGGGTCATCACCCGCGCCGTGAGCTTCATCAGGCCCCGCACCGGGGCTGGCAACTCGGCCCCGCCGGCCTGCTGGGCGGCGTTGGCGTGGGCGATCTCGTCGTCGCGCATCTGGCGCACGATGGCGCGTGAACGCTCGTCACCCGGAGGCAACTGGCTGAGGTGGCTGTCGAGGTGGTGCTCGACCTGGCGTTCGGTTTCGACCACGAAGCCCAGGCTGGTGGCGTCGCCCGCGCGAGAGGCCAGCAGGCCGATGGCGAACGAGCCGGCAAACCACAAGGGGTTGAGTACGCTGGTGCGCCCACCCAGTTCGC
This sequence comes from Aquabacterium lacunae, assembly GCF_004310865.1. Taxonomy (GTDB): domain Bacteria; phylum Pseudomonadota; class Gammaproteobacteria; order Burkholderiales; family Burkholderiaceae_C; genus Aquabacterium; species Aquabacterium lacunae. The sequence continues at coordinate 202,515 of NZ_SIXI01000005.1, read as the reverse complement.
GCAGACGCTGTTCGGTCCAGGCCAGGTGGTCGGTTTCTTCGCGGGCCGCTGCCTCGAAATGGGCCTTCAAGGCCGGGTCGCGCGTGCCCAGCGACTGCGAGGCGTACAGCGCCTGGGCGCACACCTCGCCCACATGGTTCACGCGCATCAGGGCCGCCGCATGGTGCTTGTCGGCCTCGCTCAACTCGGTGTCAGGCGTGCCTTCTGGCGGGCGTGGGCAGGCACGCGTGGCCACATGGTCGCCCCACACGGCACGCAAGGCACTGTCGGCCGCGATCAGCAGGTGGTCCAGGGGTGAATGCGCCACAGAGAAAGAAGTCTTGGCGAGGTGCTTAACAGGCACAGTCATGTCAACATGCTAGCGCAGGCAGGGCGCCAAGGGTTTGCTTCAGGGCAGACAAAACTGGGGCAGGCGGCATGTCACGCGCGGTGTCAGCGCTGCATCAGCCCCCGGCTGCGCGCGATCGACATCAAAATGCCCAGCGACAGGCCCAGGGTGACCATGGCCGTGCCGCCGTAGCTGATGAAGGGCAATGGCACCCCCACGACGGGCAGGATGCCGCTGACCATGCCCATGTTCACGAAGGCATAACTGAAAAAACTCAGGGAAATGCTGCCGGCCATCAAGCGGGCAAACTGCGTGGGCGCCTGTGCGGCGATCACCAAGCCGCGGTAGATCATGGCCAGGAACGCCGCGAACAAGGCCAGGCAGCCCACCAAGCCGAACTCTTCTGAGAATGCGGCAAAGATGAAGTCGGTGGTGCGTTCAGGAATGAACTCCAGGTGGGTTTGCGTGCCCTGCATGAAGCCCTTGCCGGACACCCCGCCCGAGCCGATGGCGATCATGCCCTGGATGATGTGAAAGCCCTTGCCCAGCGGGTCCTTGGTAGGATCGAGCAGCGTGCACACCCGGTTCTTCTGGTAGTCATGCAGCACCACCCAGTCCACACCAGGTTGGCAAATGTGCTCCTCTGACATCACCAGGGTGGTGATGCCGATGGCCCCGGCCGCGACCACCGGCAATATGAGCTTCCAGGGCAGGCCAGCAAAGTAGATGACATACAACCCGGCGAACAGGATCAGCAGCGAAGTGCCCAGGTCGGGCTGCTTCATGACCAGGCCGACCGGCACGGCCAGCAACAAGCCAGCCACGGCAAAGTCCAGCCCGCGCAACTGCCCCTCACGGCGTTGGAACCACCAGGCCAGCATCAGCGGCATCGCGATCTTCAGAATCTCGGAAGGCTGGATGACCACGCCCACGTTCAGCCAGCGCGTGGCGCCTTTCTTGGTGATCCCGAACAACTCCACTGCGATCAACAGCAGCACGCCCGCGACGTACAACGGCGGCGCCAGCGCCATCAGGCGCTGCGGAGGCACCTGAGCCACGGTGAACAGGATCATGGCACCCAGGGCCATGTTGCGAGCATGATCGACGAACCGGGTGCCATGGTCATAGCCCGACGAGTACATGGCGATCAGGCCCATGCTGCACAAGAGCATGAGGATCAGCGCCATGGGCAGGTCGAACCCGGAAAACACCGGTCTGACCCGGTGCCACAGCGAAGGCTTTTCAAAGGCCACGTTCATGGTCGGGCTCCCGGAGCGCGTGTGGGGGTCGAGGCAGGCGCCGACGCGCCCGCGGCCACCCAAGGCGTGGACGGCCGCGGGGACGAGGGCGCACGCAAAGGCTCGACCGCCGCTGTGGTGACCGCGGATGCCGCCACAGGAGCGGATGCGCCCTGCGCGGCGGATGCGGCGCTGGCGGCCTCCATGGGCGCCGAGGCCCCCTGTGCAGACGACGCAGCACGCACCGGCATGGGGCCCAGGCCAGGCTGCTCGGTGTAGGTCGGGTCGGTCACGTCGCTGCCAAAGGCATCGGTGCCGCGCGGCAAAGGCACATCGGCCACCCGACGCGACACGCCTATGGGCGCAATGCCTCGGCCCTGACTGACCTCGACGATGTCTTCTTCACTGGGGTAGATGCCCGCCAGCAGGTAGTCGAGCACACGCCGCGCGATGGGTGCGGCCGACTGTGCGCCAAAGCCAGCGTTTTCAACGATCACCGCCAACGCAACCCGGGGTTGATCCACCGGGGCAAAGGCTTCGTACAGGGAGTGGTCGCGCTGGTACTCGGCCATCTTGGACGCGTTGTACTTCTCGTTCTGGCGCAAGGTGACGGCTTGCGCCGTGCCGGTCTTGCCACCGCTGAGGTAGGTGGCGCCCGCGAACACCCGGGTGCCGGTGCCCTCGGTGGTGACCCCGTGCATGGCCTCACGGATGATGGCCGTGTGCTCGGGCTTGAGCGGCAACGGTGGCAGGGCCTGCCCCGAAACGATGCGGCGCTGGCGCGTGACCACGTCTTCGACCTCTCGCACCACCCGGGGCTCGAAGCGCTGCCCGTCGGCCACCAGGGTGCTGAGGGCCGAGGCCACCTGCAACATGGTGAAGGTGTTGTAGCCCTGGCCAATGCCCAGGGAGATGGTTTCGCCGGCGTACCACTTCTTCTGCTCAGGGCGGCGGTAGGCCTTGCGCTTCCACTCGGTGGACGGCAGGATGCCCTTGACCTCGCCTTGCAGGTCAATGCCGGTGAGGCGACCAAAGCCCAGGGGTGACATCTGGCTGTGGATGGTGTCCACGCCCAACTCGTTGGCCAGCGAGTAGTAGTACACGTTCGACGACTCGACGATGGAGCGGCGCATGTTCATGGCGCCGCCCTTTTCGTTTTCCGGGCTGCGGAAGCGGTGGCCCCCGAACAAGAAGACTCCGTTGTCCATGATCACGGTGCTGGGGCTGCGCTTGCCGGTGTTCAAGGCCGCCAGGGCCATGAAGGGCTTGTAGGTCGAACCTGGCGGGTAGGTGCCTCGCAGCGCGCGGTTCAACAGGGGTTTGTCCATCGACTCGTTGAGCTCGCGCCAGCTGTCGCTGTCGATGCCGTCGACAAACAGGTTGGGATCGAAGGTGGGCTTGGACACGAAGGCCAGCACCTCGCCATTGCGCGGGTCGATGGCCACCAGCGCGCCACGGCGCCCACCGAACAGGCGCTCGATCAGGTGCTGCAGCTTGATGTCGATGGCCAGGTGCAGGGTGTTGCCCGGGGTGGCCGGGTTGGAGCGCAGGCGACGCACGGCGCGCCCGCCCGCGCTGGTCTCGACCTCTTCGAAACCGGTGATGCCGTGCAGGTCGCGCTCGTAGGCCTGCTCGATGCCCAGCTTGCCGATGTAATCGGTGCCGCGGTAGTTGGCCTGGTCTTCTTCGGGCCAGTCTTCGATGGCCTCTTTTTCCTTCTGGTTGATGCGGCCGATGTAGCCCAGCACGTGGCTGGCCAGCTCGCCGTAGGGATAGTGGCGGAACAAACGGGCCTGCACCTCGACTCCCGGGAATCGGAAGCGCTGCGCGGTGAACTTGGCCACCTCTTCGTCGGTCAGGCGCGTGCGGATCGGGATGGACTCGAAGCGCTTGGATTCTTCTCGCAGGCGCTTGAAGCGGCGACGGTCTCGCGGCTGGATGTCGATGAAGGTGGCCAGCTCGTCGATGGTGGCCTCCAGGTTCTCGACCTTGGAAGGCGTGATTTCGAGCGTATAGGCCGAATAGTTGTTGGCCAGCACCACGCCATTGCGGTCGACGATCAGGCCGCGGTTGGGCACGATGGGCACCACGGCGATGCGGTTGTTCTCGGCCTGGGTGGCCAGCTCGTCGTGGCGCACCACCTGCAGCACCAACAGCCGAAACACCAGCAACCCGAAGCAGAACAGCACGAAGCCGGCCGCCGCCCACAAGCGTGTGCGGAACCGGCTGAGTTCGACTTCGAGGTTCTTGAGCTCCGTCATGGGCTCACAGCGGTCGGTTCTTGTCGCGGTCGGGCGGACGGCGTTGCGGCGCCAGCAGCAAGGCATGCGCCACGGGCCACAGGGCCGCCTCCAGCACCGGCGCCAGCATCAGGCCCCAGCCCGGGAACGAGGCCCCGGCCACCATGCGCACCACCAGCGAAACCACGTGCGCGGCCACGAACAGCGGCAGGATCTGCACGGTCTGCGAGCCCACCGTGAACCACAGCAGGCGGCGGTGCACCGTGATGGCGAAATAGCTGAGCAGCGAGTAAGCCAGCGCGTGCTGCCCCAGGAGCGCACCTTCGTGAATGTCCATGAACAGGCCGAACAGGAAGGCCACGCCCACGCCGACGCGCCGCGGCTGGTGCACGTTCCAGAACACCACCACCACGGCCAGAAAGTCAGGCATGGCCGACAGCCGGCCCACCGGCAACAGGTTCAACATGAAGGCCACGGCCAATGTGAACCACATGAAGGCCGGATTGACCGGCAGCAGCAACTGATCACCACGCGGCATGATGCTCATGTCAGGGCCTTTCCGTGGTCACGCGTGACGAGGCCAGCGACGCAGCGGAAGCCCCTGACGGGCCCGAAGCGCCAGATGCCGCAGACGCGCCGGTCGCGGCCGAGGCGCCGTCATTGCCAGTGGTGGCGCGCGGCGCCGAGGGATCAGGGCGCTCTGGCAGCTGCTCGGACAAGGGATGCAGCACCAGCACATGGCGTGGGCGGTCTGGCAAGGCCATGGGGGTGAGCAGGATGCGAGCAAACGCCGAATCGGCACGACGGTCTACACGCAGCACCTTGGCGACAGGCAAACCTTCCGGGTAGATGCCGTCCAGGCCAGAGGTGGTCAGCAAATCGCCCTGCTGGACGTCGGCATTGCCAGCCATGAAGCGCAACTCCATGCCCTGCGCCTGCGGCAGGCCATAGGCCACGCCGCGCTGCTGGGTTCGGTCATTGACGACCGGGATGGCGGCGTCGCGGTCGGTCACGAGCGTGACCTCGGCCGTGAGGGGGTACACACGGGTGACTTGACCCAGCACCCCCTGGCGATCGAGCACGGGCGAGCCCAGCTTGACGCCTGCGCTGCTGCCGCGGCTCAGCACGATCTTGCGGGTGTAGGGGTCGGGAGCGTCGTACAACACCTCGGCAGCCATGCTGCGCGCCTGCACGCGGGGCTGAAGCTCAAGCAAGGCCCGCAAGTCGGCGTTTTCGCGCACCAGCGTGCGCTCGCGCATGAGGGCGTCGGCCTGCGCGGCCAACTGCTGCTCGGCTCGCTCCTGGGCCACGCGCGCTTCGTCAAGGCCCCGCAGGTAGTCGCCTGCCTGGGCTGACCAGTGCAGGGGCGCCAGAAGCACCTGTTGCACAGGGTGCAGCGCCGTGGCCACCGCCGCCCTCAAAGGGCGCACCATCTGGAATCGCAGGTCGGCCACCATCAGGAAAATGGCCAGCGAGGCAAAAAACACCAGGCGGGTGAACGCCGACGGCCCTTGCTTGAAGAAGGGCGGTGGGGTGCGGTCCAGCGTGCCGAGGGCCATGCGGTGGAATGCGGTACCGGCGGGCGGTCAGCCCGCCACAGGGATCACGTCACTCCGACGTGAAGATGCTGCCCAGGCGATCCATGCGCTCCAGGGCCATGCCACAGCCGCGCACCACGCAGGTCAGCGGGTCTTCGGCCACCAGCACCGGCAAGCCGGTTTCTTCGGCCAGCAGGCGGTCGAGGTCGCGCAGCAGGGCGCCACCACCGGTCAGCATCATGCCGCGCTCGGCGATGTCGGCACCCAGTTCGGGCGGCGTCTGCTCCAGCGCGTTCTTCACGGCCGAGACGATCTGGTTGAGCGGATCGGTCAGGGCTTCGAGAATCTCGTTGCTGGAGATGGTGAAGCTGCGGGGCACACCTTCCGACAGGTTGCGGCCCTTGACTTCCATTTCCTTGACTTCCGAGCCGGGAAAGGCGCTGCCGATGCTCTTTTTGATGGCTTCGGCGGTGGGCTCACCAATCAGCATGCCGTAGTTGCGGCGGATGTAGCTGATGATGGCTTCGTCGAACTTGTCCCCGCCCACGCGCACAGAGCCCTTGTAGACCATGCCGCCCAGCGAGATCACGCCGACTTCGGTGGTGCCGCCGCCGATGTCGACCACCATGGAGCCCGAGGCCTCGGCCACCGGCAGGCCAGCACCGATGGCTGCGGCCATGGGTTCCTCGATCAGGTAGACCTCGGAGGCGCCGGCGCCCAGCGCCGATTCGCGGATGGCACGACGCTCCACCTGGGTGGAGCCGCAGGGCACGCAGATGATGATGCGCGGCGACGGCTTCAACACCGAGCGCGGATGGACCATCTTGATGAACTGCTTGAGCATCTGCTCGGTGACGGTGAAGTCGGCGATCACGCCGTCCTTCATCGGGCGGATGGCCTCGATGTTGCCGGGCACCTTGCCCAGCATGGCCTTGGCCTCGTGACCCACGGCTTGAATCGACTTCTTGCCATTGGGGCCACCGTCGTGGCGGATGGAGACAACCGAGGGCTCGTCGAGCACGATGCCCTTGTCACGCACAAAAATGAGCGTGTTGGCAGTGCCCAGGTCGATGGCCAGGTCGGTCGAGAAATAGCGGCGGAAAGTTCCGAACATGGAAATGCGGCTCCGGCAACCCGTCTCAGCAAGGGTCTCAAGGCGCGCGAGGCGTGGCCGGCTTGTGGCGGGCGGCAGCAGAAAGTGGCGCGGGGCTCCCTGACGCAGTGCTGGGCTGCGGGGGGTGATGGATAACCTAGGATAATACCGCATCGCCCGGGAGGAACCGGGCCCGACAACACCTGTCTCAACCTCTTTCACCCCGGAAACAAATGGCCCTGACCTCCCAAGACGTCAGCCGCATCGCCCAATTGGCGAGGCTGGCCCTGCGCGAAGACGAGAGCGCCGCCATGCTCGAACAGCTCAATGGCTTTTTCGAGATCGTCGAGCGCATGCGTGCGGTGGACACCACCGGCGTGGAACCGCTGTCCACCCCCCTGTCGGCCATCGAAGACGTGACCCTGCGCCTGCGCGAAGATGCGGTCACCGAAGACGCGGCCGGTGAGCGCCGCGAAGCCCACATGGCCAACGCCCCCGCCCGTGACGAGGGCCTGTTCCTCGTGCCCAAGGTGATCGAGTAAAGACCGGCAAAGACCATGACCGCTTCGCAAGCCCTCCATGACCTGACCCTGGCCCAGCAAAGCCAGGCCCTGGCCTCGGGCCAGACCACCTCGGTGGCCCTGACCCGGCACGCGCTGGAACGCGCCGCCGCTGCCGCCCACCTGGGCGCCTTCCTGCACATCGATGCCGACGGCGCGCTGGCCGCAGCCGCTGCCTCCGACGCCCGCCGCGCCGCCGGCCAGGCCCTCGGCCCGCTCGACGGCGTGCCCATCGCCCACAAGGACATCTTCGTGACCGAAGGCCAGCCCACCACGGCGGCTTCCAAGATGCTGCAGGGCTACCAGAGCCCCTTCGACGCCACCGTGGTGGCGCGCCTGAAGGCCGCCGGCGTGGTCAGCCTGGGCAAGCTCAACTGCGACGAATTCGCCATGGGCGGCGCCAACGAGAACTCGGCCTATGGCGTGGCGCGCAACCCCTGGGACACCACCCGCATCCCGGGTGGTTCGTCGGGCGCATCGGCCGTGGCCGTGGCCGCGCGCCTGGTGGCCGGCACCACCGGCACCGACACCGGCGGCTCGATCCGCCAGCCCGCCGCGCTGACCGGCATCACGGGCATCAAGCCCACCTATGGCCGCTGCTCGCGCTTCGGCATGATCGCGTTCGCATCGAGCCTGGACCAGGCCGGCCCCATGGCCCGCACCGCCGAAGACTGTGCCCTGATGCTGCAGGCCATGAGCGGCTTCGACGAGCGTGACGCCACCAGCGCCCAGCAACCCGTGCCCGATTTCGTGGGTGCATTGAATGCACTGCGCGCAGGCGCCACGCCTGACAAGCCCCTGCAAGGCTTGCGCGTGGGCGTGCCCAAAGAGTTCTTTGGCGACGGCGTGAGCGCCGACGTGCTGGCCGCCACCCGCGCCGCACTGAGCCAGCTGGAACAACTGGGCGCCACGCTGGTCGACATCTCGCTGCCGCGCACCGAGCTGTCCATCCCGGTGTACTACATCATCGCGCCGGCCGAGGCCTCGTCGAACCTGAGCCGCTACGACGGCGTGAAGTTCGGCCACCGTGCCGCCAAGTACAGCGACCTCAATGACATGTACCGGCAGACCCGCGCCGAAGGCTTCGGCCCCGAGGTCAAGCGCCGGATCATGATCGGCACCTACGTGCTGAGCCACGGCTACTACGACGCCTATTACCTGCAGGCGCAGAAGCTGCGCCGCATGATCGCCGACGACTTCCAGGCCGCCTTCAAGGTGTGCGACGTGATCGCCGGCCCCGTGGCGCCCACCGTGGCCCGCGCGATTGGCTCGCAGACCGACCCGGTGCAGGAGTACCTGGCCGACATCTTCACGCTGCCGGCCTCGCTGGCCGGCCTGCCCGGCATGAGCCTGCCTTGCGGATTCAGCGATCACGACCTGCAAAAACCTTTGCCCATTGGGCTGCAGCTGATCGGCAACTACTGGCAAGAGGCGCAACTGCTGCACACGGCCCACGCCTTCCAGCAGGCCACCGACTGGCACCAGAAGGCGCCTGCCGCCGCGGCCTGAGGCCCTGCCCCATGCGCACACCCGGCACCGAACAGCCCGCCCAGGCCGACCTCATCGTGCGACAGCCCGAGGTCGACCTGAGCCGCGGCTTTGAGCGGCACTGGGTGGGCGGTGACGCCTACCGCTCGACCGTGTTCAATTCGCTGTCGCTGCTGTTCCCGGTGGGCGAGCAGTTTTTCATCGATGCGGTGCGTCGCTTTGCCCCGCGCATCCGGGCCATGGGCCTGCACACGCTGGCCGAAGACATCGACCACTTCATCGGGCAGGAAGCCACACACCGCCACCTGCACAGCCGCTACAACGCGCACCTGAAGGCCCTGGGTTACGACGACTGGAATGCCCGCACCATGGCGGCCTACATCCAGGCTTTCGAGGGCAAGGCCCCCAAGGCCGACCTGGCCGGCACCGCGGGCTACGAACACTTCACCGCGCTGCTGGGCGACGGCCTGCTGCGCCACCCCTCCTGGACGGCCGGCATGGCCCCCGAGATGCGCAAGCTGTGGCTGTGGCATGCCGCCGAAGAGCTGGAGCACAAGGCCGTGGCCTACGACACCTACATGGCGGTCGATGGCCGCTACTGGCTGCGCATCGTGGTGTTCCTGTACGTGACCCTGGAATTCACCGTGTTCAGCACGGTGCAGATGCTCAAGATGCTGCACCACGACGGCCAGTTGCTGAAGTGGCGAACCTGGGCCAGCGCCGCACGTTTCTGGTTCGGGCGCGAGGGCATGGTCTGGCACACCCTGCCACACTGGCTGGCCTACTTCAAACCGTCTTTCCACCCCTGGCAGCACGACAACCGCGCGCTGCTGATGCGCTGGCGCACCGAACACGCGGCCGATTACCGCGAAGTGCACCGCCCCACCGATTCACCCCTGTCCCCCACGCCGCCGCAAGGCGCCTGAGACACGCCATGAGCTCTCCTGTTCAAGCCAAGTTGATCCGCGGTTACGAAGTCGTCATCGGCATCGAGACCCACGTTCAGCTGTCCACGCAATCGAAGATCTTCTCGGGCGCTTCCACCCGATTCGGGGCCGAGCCCAACACCCAGGCCTGCCCGGTGGACATGGCCCTGCCCGGCACCCTGCCCGTGATGAACAAGGGCGCGGTCGAACGCGCCATTGCCTTCGGCCTGTCGGTGGGCTCGACCATCGCGCCGCGTTCCATCTTTGCGCGCAAGAACTACTTCTACCCCGACCTGCCCAAGGGCTACCAGATCAGCCAGTACGAGATCCCGGTGGTGCAAGGTGGCTCGGTGAGCTTCTTCGTGGGCGAGCAGGCCCACACGGTGCGCCTGGTGCGCGCCCACCTGGAAGAAGACGCCGGCAAGTCGCTGCACGATGACTTCGTGGGCTTCAATGGCGAGAAGTCGTCGGGCATCGACCTGAACCGCGCCGGCACACCGCTGATCGAGATCGTGACCGAGCCCGACATCCGCACCAGCGCCGAAGCGGCCGAATACGCCCGCGCGCTGCACACCCTGGTGGTGTGGCTGGGCATCTGCGACGGCAACATGCAGGAAGGCTCGTTCCGCTGCGACGTGAACGTGTCGGTGCGCAAGCCCGGCGCGCCGCTGGGCACCCGCCGCGAGATCAAGAACCTCAACAGCTTCAAGCACATCGTCCAGGCCACCGACTACGAGATCAACTGGCAGATCGACCAGATCGAGGACGGCTACGCCATCCAGCAGGCCACCGTGCTGTTCAACCCCGACACGGGTGAAACGCGCGCCATGCGCACCAAGGAAGACGCGCACGACTATCGCTACTTCCCCGACCCCGACCTGCCGCCGCTGGTGATCGCGCCCGAGTGGGTGGAGCGCGTGCGCGCCGAGATGCCCGAGTTGCCCCGTGTGATGGCCGACCGTTTCGTGGCCGACTACGGCCTGCCCGCCTACGACGCGACCATGATGACGCAGTCGAAAGCCTTCGGCGCGTTCTTTGAAGCCGCGGCCAAGGCCTGCGGCCAACCCAAGCTGGTGAGCAACTGGCTGATGGGCGAGGTCTCGCGCCGCCTGAATGCGACCGAGCAGGCCATCGACGCCTCGCCCGTGTCGCCCGAGGTGCTGGCCGCCATGATCTCGCGCATCAGCGACGGCACCATCTCCAACAACGGCGCCAAGCAGGTGTTCGACGCCCTGTGGGCGGGGGAAGGCGAAGGCGCCACGCCGATCGCCCGTGTGGACGCGCTGATCGAGGCCAAGGGCCTCAAGCAGATGAGCGACACCGGCGAGCTGGAAAAGATCCTCGACGACATCCTGGCGGCCAATGCCAAGTCGGTCGAAGAATTCCGCGCCGGCAAGGAAAAGGCCTTCAATGCGCTGGTGGGTCAGGCCATGAAGGCCACCAAGGGCAAGGCCAACCCGGCCACCGTGAACGAGCTGCTCAAGAAGAAGCTCACGGGCTGAGCTGTCGGCGGCTTCACAACGCCAGCAACAAGGGGCCTGCGGGCCCCTTGTGACTTTCAGCGCGGCGGAGCCACGTCGAAGGCCGGGGGTTGCCCGGCCCACAGCTTTTTCAGGCGGGCCAGTTCGGTGTCGTACAGGCCATGGATGCGCACCTTCTCGGCCTGCTGGTTCTCGATGATGTCCTTCTGGGCCTGTTGCGAGGCCTCGTTGCCATCGAGCTTGACCCGCAAGGCACCCGGCAGGCGCTTGCCCTTGTAAAACTCGGCGTCATCGAGCAGGGGCTTGCGCTCCTTCTGCAACTCGGCGATGCGCTTTTCCGACGACGCGATGGCACGCTCGATGTCGTCCAGCGCCGACTGCCGCGCCTTGTCGTGCGCAGCCTGCGTGGGATAGCGCACCAACAGGTTGCGGTCACGGCGAACCGCATCTTTGTACGACTGCTCGGCCTGGACCCGCTTGCGCTGCTGCTCTTCCCAGGCGGCCCGCTCGGCCGGGGTCATCCGGGGGGGCACCACGCGCTTTTGAGAGCCGTCTTTGTTCAGTTCACGCTGCTCGAGGTCCAGGCACTCGGGAATGGGCCGGTCGGAGGTGAGGTGTTTGCCCGACGGGCTGACGCAGGTGTAGATCCTGGCCTGGGCCAGGGTGGGCAGCACGACCAAGCCAAGCACGCACACGGCCCGCAGCCCACCACGCCGCAACCCGCGAAAACGACCGAAACAGGAGCGGCGGGCAGGCATGGGGCAAAACGCGGGCGACGACAGGTAACTCGGTGGTCAGACCCCGTAGCGCTGACGGTAGGCCAGCACGGCAGGGTGGAACGAGGACAAGGCCGGATCGGCCTGCCCCTGCAGATACTGCAACAGGTCGGCCAGGCAGGCAATCGCAACAACCGGGAGTTTGTAGTGCTGTTCCACCTGCTGTACCGCGCTCTCGTCACAATCGGCGCCATTGAGCGTGGCCTTTTCCTGACGGTCGAGGGCGATGGTGACGCCACAGGGGGTGGCGCCGGCCTTCTGGATGAGTTCGATCGACTCGCGCACCGAGGTGCCGGCCGAGATCACGTCGTCGATGATCAGCACGCGGCCTTGCACGGGCGCCCCCACCAGGGTGCCGCCTTCGCCGTGGTCCTTGGCTTCCTTGCGGTTGTAGGCAAAGGGCTTGTTGTGGCCCAGGCGGGCCAGCTCGACCGACACGGCCGCGGCCAGCGTGATGCCCTTGTAGGCGGGGCCAAACAGCATGTCGAACTGCAGGCCCGACGCCACCAGGCGCTGTGCATAGAATTGCGCCAGACGGCCCAGCTTGGCGCCGTCATCGAACAGACCGGCATTGAAGAAATAGGGCGACAGGCGCCCGGCCTTGGTCTTGAATTCCCCGAAACGCAGCACCTTCGACTCGACGGCAAAGGCCACGAACTGCTGGGCCAGGTCGGCGTTCGCGGCATTGGGGGTGGTGGTGTTCGTCATTTCAGAGATCTCAAACATGTTTCGACTGGTGTCCCTCAACCTCAACGGCATCCGCTCGGCGGCCACCAAAGGCGTCATCCCGTGGACGGAGGGCCTCGCAGCCGATTGTATGGGGGTGCAGGAACTCAAGGCGCAGAAGCCAGACATCGCCGGCAAATTCGAGCAGATCGCCGGACTTCAGGGCCATTTCCACTGCGCCGAGAAAAAAGGCTACTCGGGCGTGGGCCTGTACACCCGCCACGAACCGTCGGACGTGATCGTGGGCCTGGGGGCCCACGACCCCAGCGGCGAGTTCGACCCCGAAGGCCGCTATGTGGAGCTGCGTTTCGACAAACCCGGCCGCAAGCTGTCGATCATCAGCTGCTACTTCCCCAGCGGCTCGAGCAGCGAAGAGCGGCAGGCGGCCAAATTCCGCTTCCTGGACATCATCGAGCCCCACCTGGCCCGCCTGCGCGGCGAGCGCGAATTCATCCTGATCGGTGACGTGAACATCGCCCACAAGGAAGCCGACCTGAAGAACTGGAAGGGCAACCTGAAGAACTCGGGCTTCCTGCCCGAAGAGCGCGCCTGGATGACCAAGCTGCTGGACCCGGCCCAGGGCGGCCTGGTCGACGTGTACCGCACCCTGCACCCCGACACCACCGACGCCTGCTACACCTGGTGGAGCAACCGCGGGCAGGCCCGTGCCAAGAACGTGGGCTGGCGCATCGACTACCACCTGGCGACACCGGGCCTGGCGGCCACAGCGCGCACGGCCAGTGTGTACAAAGACAGCTGGTTCAGCGACCATGCGCCGCTGACGGTCGATTACGACTTCACGCTGTGAAGCTGTAGCTGAACTCGCGCCCGGCCTCACCGTCGGCCACCCCCACCGTGACCGCGGTGAACGGCTCGCCCGCCATCAGGCGCTCCAGGAACTGGCGGGAGATGGTGGGCAGCAGGGTGTTGGTGAGGATGGCGTCGATCATGCGGCCGCCCGATTCGCTTTCGGTGCAGCGCGACACCACCAGGTCGACCACCTCGGGGCGGATGCGCAGCGGCACCTTGTAGCGCTGCTGCACGCGCTGCTGGATGCGGCCCAGCTGCAGCTCGACGATCTGCGTGAGGATGCCGTCGGTCAGCGGGTAGTAGGGAATGGTGACCAGGCGCCCCAGCAGGGCTGGCGGGAAGTGGCGCAGCAGCGGCTGGCGCAGGGCCTGGGCCATGGCCTCGGGGGCAGGCACCTCTTCGGGGTTCTGGCACAGGTGCTGGATCAGCTCGGTGCCCACGTTGGTGGTCAGCAGGATGAGGGTGTTCTTGAAATCGATGCGGCGGCCCTCGCCGTCTTCCATCCAGCCCTTGTCGAACACCTGGAAGAACAGCTCGTGCACGTCGGGGTGGGCCTTCTCCACCTCATCGAGCAGCACCACGCTGTAGGGCTTGCGGCGCACGGCCTCGGTCAGCACGCCGCCTTCGCCGTAGCCCACATAGCCCGGGGGCGCCCCCTTGAGCGAAGACACGGTGTGCGCCTCCTGGTACTCGCTCATGTTGAGGGTGATGAGGTTCTGCTCGCCGCCATACAGTGCCTCGGCCAGGGCCAGGGCGGTTTCGGTCTTGCCCACGCCCGAGGTGCCGGCCAGCAGGAACACGCCCACCGGCTTGTCGGGGTTGTCCAGACCGGCGCGCGAGGTTTGCACGCGGCGGGTGATCAGGGCCATGGCGTGGTCCTGGCCGATGACGCGCTCGCCCAGGCGTTCGGCCAGGGTCAGCACGTTGTCGATTTCGTCGCGGGCCATGCGGCCCACGGGGATGCCCGTCCAGTCGGCCACCACGCTGGCCACCACCTGGTGGTCGACCGTGGGCAGGATCAGGGGGCTGTCACCCTGCAGCGCGGCCAGTTCGGCCTGAACGGCCTGCAGCTCGGTGCGCAGGGCGGCATCGGCTTCTTCGATCTTTGCGCAGGGCTCGGCCGGGGCAGCTTGCCTGTGGCCGTCGGCCATGTGGTCAGCGGGCGAGTCGGTGCCTGGATCGGGCTCACGAAGGGCGGCACGCAAGGCCAGCAGGCGCTCGACCAGGGCCTGTTCGGCCTGCCAGCGCTGGCGCAGGTCGAGCAGCTCGGTGCTGGCGGCATCCAGCCGCTCGCGGGCCGAGGTGGCGCGCTCGGCGACGTCCACGCCCAGGCGGGCCTCGCGCTCGATCAGGGCCAGCTCGGTGTGCAGGGCTTCGATCTCGCGTTCGGCGTCGTCAACGGCGGGCGGAGTGGCGTGCAGGCTCACGGCCACGCGGGCGCAGGCGGTGTCGAGCAGGCTCACGCACTTGTCGGGCAGCTGGCGCGCCGGGATGTAGCGGTGCGACAGGCGCACGGCCGCCTCCAGGGCTTCGTCAAGGATCAGCACACGGTGATGGGCCTCCATGGTGGCGGCCACGCCGCGCATCATCAGCAGGGCGCGCACTTCGTCGGGCTCGTCGACCTGCACGGCCTGGAAGCGCCGCGTGAGCGCCGGGTCTTTCTCGATGTGCTTTTTATACTCGGCCCAGGTGGTCGCGCCGATGGTGCGCAGCTGCCCACGGGCCAGGGCCGGTTTGAGCAGGTTGGCCGCATCGCCCGTGCCGGCCTGGCCGCCTGCGCCCACCAGGGTGTGGGTTTCGTCGATGAACAGGATGACGGGCTGGGGCGAGGCCTGCACCTCGTCGATGACCGAGCGCAGGCGCTGCTCGAACTCGCCCTTCATGCTGGCGCCGGCCTGCAGCAGGCCCACGTCGAGCACGCGCAGCTGCACGTCGCGCAGGGCCGGAGGCACGTCACCGCGCACGATGCGCTGGGCCAGGCCCTCGACCACGGCGGTCTTGCCCACGCCGGCCTCGCCCACCAGGATGGGGTTGTTCTGGCGGCGGCGCATCAAGATGTCGATGACCTGGCGGATCTCGTCGTCGCGGCCCACGATGGGGTCCATGCGCCCGCCTCGGGCTTGCGCGGTCAGGTCGGTGGTGAAACGCTGCAAGGCCTCCTGGCCCGACACACCGCCGCCCCCCAGGGCGCCGCTGGCCTGCCCAGGCTCACCCATGCCCAACGCTTGCGCACCCGCCGGGGCCACGGCCTCGGGCGAGGCCTCGCACCAGGTGTGCCAATGCTCGCTGAGGCGGTCGGTTGCGATGCGCTCGAACTGGCGCGAGATGTCGAACAATTGCACGCGCAGTTCTCGGTGCTGCAGCAGGGCCAGCAGCACGTGACCACTGCGCACCCAGCCCTGGCCGTCACCCAGCGAGGCCAGCACCCAGGCTTTTTCAAGGGCTTGCTCGATGGTGAGCGACAGGTCGGAAATGCGCGTGGCGCCGCGAGGCAGGCGGTCAAGGGCGGCCGTGATGTCGCGCGACAGGGCGGCGGCATCGATGCCGGTGTGCGGCAGCAGCATCGCCCAGTCGTTGCCCTGCCCCTGCACGGTCTGGGCCACCCAGTGCACCAGCTCGACAAACGGGTTGCCGCGCAGCTTGCAGAACACGGTGGCGGCATCGACCGTCTGGTAGGCCACGGGGTGCAGTTTGCCGAACAGGGTGGCGCGACGGATTTCGGCCATGGGGAACCTCCTGGATGTCTGAATGCCGGCCTTCAGGCCGTGCTGGCGCGCAGTCTAAAGGTCGGCTGATGCGCCCAAGGATCATCACTCACGCGGCATTGACATCCGGATACAAACACCCCCGCGAGGGTGGCCTTAAGGCACAGCAAAACGCCACTGAGGGCCAAAAAGTGCCGAAATCAGGCCCACTTTGCTTCACCACGCCAGCGAGGTGCGGCCTACAGTCGGCGAGACGTGGACACCTTGCCCCCAGGAGCGCCTGCCGTGAATCGGACCGTGCTGTCGTGGTTATTGCCGCTGGCCGTGCTGGTCGGCCTGGCCAGCCACGACCTGCCGGCGCACCGGGACACCGTGGAGCTGCTGCTGGTGATGGCCGTGATCGCTGCCGGCACACCAGCCGCCTACGTGGCCGTGATGCAGGCCCTGCGCACCCACAAGGAATCGCGTCAGCGCGCGGTGCGACGTGCATTCGACCGCATGTTGCAGGCCGACGAGAAAGCTCGCCGCGACGCGCATCTTTTGCTGCAACGCGAACCTTCGGGGCTCCCGCACCGCCTTCAGGCGATGCAAGGCGGCGGCCTGGGCCATTGGGATCTCGACGTGGACCGGCATTGCTTGACCGTGCACTCGCCCTTCCAGCAAGCGCCCCTGCTGCTGCAGGGCACCGGGCAGCAGCCCGCGAGCCTGTGGCTGCAGGTGTTGCACCCTGATGAAAGTGCAGCCCTGACGCGCACCCTGACGGCGGTGATACAGGGCGACCTCACACGGATGGAGTTCGAGCACCGCCTGCCCCTGCCACAAGGGGGCTGGGGCTGGGTCTTGTCGCGCAGCACCCTGATCGACTGGGATGAAAGCGGGCGCGTGCGCCGTGTGGTCGGAGCCTTCCTGGACGTGACCGACCAGCGTCGCCTGCGCCTGAACCTAGAGCGAGAAAAAGCACTGTTCGACGCGGGCGACGTGCTGCTGTTCAAGTACGCCCTGACCGGCGATCGGCAGATCCTGGCCATGAGCGGCAATGCGGCACGCATCCTCCGGCAGAAAAGCCCCTCATGGAGCGGGGTGGGCCTGACCACCGACGCCATGGCCCACCCTGAAGACCTGCCCCGCCTTCGGGAACAAGTGCGTGCGACGATCGAACGCCAGGAGCACGAGTTCCAGATGTCCGTGCGCATGAAAACGGGGGATGGCATGTGGCGGTGGTTTTCTCTGCATGGCGTGATTGCACGACAAGACGATCGCCCTGTGCTGCACGGCTACATGCTGGACATCCACGAGCAACTGCAGATGCTGACCGTTCAGGAGCAGGAGAACCTGCACCTCGAATGGTTGGTCGAGCGACTGGAGAAAGCCCGTGGCACCGCCTTGACCTTGCAACGTGTGACCGACCTGCTGAACTCGGCACGCAACGAGACCGAGGCGGCTGTGATCGTGCAGCAAGCCGCTGAAGCCTTGCTGCCAGGCTGGCACGGCGCCTTGAGCATCGGCCGAGACGGGCGCCTGTACGTGCTGGGACGGTGGGGCTGCCCGCCGGCGATGCTGGAGCCCTTTCACTTGCGGGACTGCTGGTCATTGCGCCGCAACAAATCCCATACCTACCAATGTGGCGGCTGTGATGCGCTGTGCCTGCACCTGACCGTCGACGAAGACCCGATACCCGCCAGCATCTGCGTGCCCTTGAGCACCACCGGGGATGCGATCGGAGCCATTCACCTGTTTGCGCCACATGAGATGCTGCCGCAGGAGCTCAGAGAAGCCGAGGAGCTCGCCGGCCGGCTGGCCGAGGGCGTGAAGTCAGCTCTGGCCAGCCTGCGCCTGCGCGACGAAATGGCGGAGCCCAGCGCATGACCGCATATCAATGGCCCATGGGGATCCTGTGGCTGACGATGGTGCTGATGTGCGGCATGGCGTGGCGCTTGTGCCAGGTTTCACGACGTGACTGGTGGACCACCGCCTGGATGCCTCTGCTGACCTGCGGCATCTGGTGTCAGGGCGTGATCGCCACGGCCGCGCTGGGCCCCTTGCGACAGCAGGTGTCCACCTTGGGGCTGGTGAGCTCGTTCGGCATCACGTTGATGGGACTGGCCCTGGTGATGTCGATGCGCCAGAGCCGTCACCCGATCTGGCCCATGGCCCTGGGCTACAGCCTGAGCTGGCAAGGCCCGATGGTGGCCTTGCTGTTCGACTGTACTCAGGCACAACTGCCGCCATCCGTCGTGCTGGCTTCACTCTGCCTGGGCACCGTGATGGGCGTGGGCCTGCACCCCGCCAAAAACGGGCATCGGCTGTCGATGAGGCACTGGCTGCTGCTGTCGGTGCTGCAACCGGCGATGCTGGCCAGCTTGCTTGAATGGCACGGGTTGCCCGACGCCGTACTGGGCATGGCCAGCCTCTTCAGGCTGAGCACAGAAGCTGCGGCCTGGCGCAGCTGGTACGTGACCGCGCCCGCCTTGAGCGTGCTGTTGATTTACAGCGGCATGCGGCGCGCCCAGAGGGTGTGGGCCCTGCGTGCAGGCCAGCAACAGCCATTTCCGGTCGAAGATCTCCATGCATTGACCCAAAAACACCTGCAGGCGATGCGGCAAGAGCGGGCCTCGCAAGAGTGCCTGAGTGATGCGGTGATGCGTGTGGCCCAGGTGCAGTTCTGGCAATTCGACATGCGCACGGAGACCTTGAACTTCCAGCAGGCCCTGATGGACGACAATGGGGTCAGCTACATGGAAGACCGCATCCCCATGTCGCAGTGGATGGCACAACATGTGCACCCGCAAGATGGTCCCAAGGTGCGCAAGCGCATGCAGGAGCAGATGATCGACGGCCAGCCCATGGACGTGACCTGCCGCATCAAGCGCAACCCGGAGCACGACGACTGGCGGTGGATGCGCTGCAAGGGCATGATTGTGCAGCGCAATCGCGTGGGGCGCCCACAGTTGCTGTCGGGCACGCTGACCGATGTGCACGCGCTGGAAGAGGCCAAGCTGGCCCGCATGGCAGATGCCGCCGTGTTCTCGGCCGGCCCGGTGGTGATGCTGCGCTGGACACTGGACACCGACACCGCCGAGATCAACAGGCTGGAGTTCGTCTCTGCCAACGTGCAGGGTTTGTGGGGGCATCCCCACGAGTTGCTGGTGCAGCCGACAACCACACCGACCTACCTGGACATGCATGCCCTGGCAAACCTGAACCGGGCGCTGCACCACGCCTTGCACAGCGGCCAGTCACAACTGAAGATGAACATCGAGATCACCTTCTCGGACGGCAGGAAGGTTTGGCACCAGCTGGACGG
This sequence comes from Aquabacterium lacunae, assembly GCF_004310865.1. GTDB lineage: Bacteria > Pseudomonadota > Gammaproteobacteria > Burkholderiales > Burkholderiaceae_C > Aquabacterium > Aquabacterium lacunae. The sequence goes on along the minus strand of NZ_SIXI01000005.1, from coordinate 183,302 downwards.
ACGTCTCGAGGTCGAGGCCGATGGCACTCACCTCGATGCGTTCCTGCTGAACGTGGACGGCTTCCTGCGCGCTCGGCAAGCGGCCACCACACAGCAGGCGGAGTTGCAACAGTTGCTGTCCCGGCTGGATGCCACCCGCAAGGAAGGCGCCATCGTGCAGGAGACCAGCGAGATGCTCAATGCCTGCAACTCGATGCAGGAGGCCGGCACCATCCTGACCCACGCTCTGGCGCGCCTGCTGCCACAGTGGGGCGGCTGGCTCACGGCCAAACACCCGGGCACCGAACTGATGGACCGTGTGACCCACTGGGGTCTGCCGGAAGAGCCTCCACACGACCTGGGCATGAACCAGTGCTGGGCCCTGCGCCGCGGCAAGATGCACTGCTGCAGTCGTCCAGGCCTGGACCTGGCCTGCAAGCACAACGCGGAGCGGTGGGCCCAACGGGTGCCTTCGTTGTGCCTGCCCATGATCGCCAATGGGCGCACCATCGGCTCGCTGCACCTGGTGGCACATGCCTACATGGGCGAAGAACAGGTGCTGCAGGATGCCAGCCTGGCCCAGCGGCTTGCAGACGCGTGCAAGCTGGCCATCTACAACCTGATGCTGCAGGACGAGCTGGGGCAGATGGCGACCTGAGTGGCCATCTGCCCCACAATGGCGGGCTGTCTGCGTTCCCTCGAAAGCCATCGCCATGAACCTGCTGATCGTCCACGCGCACCACGAGCCCCAGTCGTTCGTGACCAGCATGAAAGACCTGACCGTTCGCCACTTCGAGGCCGCGGGCTGGAGCGTGCAGGTCTCCGACCTGTACGCGATGGACTTCAACCCGGTGGCGAGCCCGGCCGATTTCGGTGCGCGCCAAAACCCCGACTACCTGACCTACGCGCTGGAGCAGCGCCACAACTGGAACGGCAAGACCCTGGCCCCCGACATCGTGGCCGAGGTCGAGAAGGTGCAGTGGGCCGACCTGATCATCTTCAGCTTCCCGGTGTACTGGTACAGCCTGCCGGCCATCCTGAAGGGCTGGGTGGACCGCGTGTTCATTTCGGGGGTGTGCTACGGCGGCACCCGCATCTATGACAAGGGTGGCCTCAAGGGCAAGCGCGCCATGCTGGCCACCTCGCTGGGCGGGCAGACGCACATGTTCGGGCCCGGGGCCATCCATGGCGAACTCGACACCCTGCTCAAGCCCATCCACCAGGGCATGCTGGGCTATGTGGGCCTGACAGTGCTGCCACCGTTCGTGGCCTACCACGTGCCTTACCTGAAGGCGCCCGAGCGCGAGGCCATCATGGCGCAGTACCAGGCACACCTGAACCAGATCGACAGCCTGCAGCCGCTGCGCATGCCCTCACTGGCCGACTACGACGCCACGATGCACCCGCTCAAGCCCGTGGGCTGACAGAGTGGCGGCCAGATCCTCCAGGTCGAAGGGCTTGCCCAGGTAGGCGTCCATGCCGGCGGATCTTCCTTTGGTCTCGAATGTTTCGGAGCCATTGGCGGTCAGGGCCACCACAGGGCATCGAGGGATGCCCCGCGCCTGCTCCATCACACGCCAGCGGCGCGTGGTCTCGAAGCCGTCGATGCCGGGCATCTCGCAGTCCATCAGGATGATGTCCGGCGTGCCGTGCTGCAGCCATTGCAAGGCGGCTTCTCCATCGTCCACCATCGTGACCTGGGTGCCCAACTGATCCAGCATCACCTGGGCCACCAGGGCGTTGACCGGGTTGTCCTCCACCAGCAGCACGCACAACCCCTTGAGTGCGTCGCGAGAAGCACCCACCGGCCATTGGGTGTTCACGCGCTCGGCCTCAGGGCGACGCACCCTGGGCAGCGGCCATTGCGCCACGAACACCGAGCCCTGCCCGACCACGCTGGTGCAGGTGATGTCGCCGCCCATGGCGCGGCACAGGTCGCGCGAAATGGTCAGGCCCAGGCCGGTGCCGCCATGGCGGCGCTCGTAGGTGCCCTGGGCCTGGTGGAAGGGCTCGAAGATGCGGGGCAGCTCCTGCGCGGCGATGCCCTCGCCCGTGTCTGAGATGGCCACACGCAGGTGTCCGGTGTCGTCGTCGCGCGCGGCCAGCAGGCGCACGCCACCATGGGCTGTGAACTTGATGGCATTGCCCAGCAGGTTCAGCAGCACCTGGCGCAGGCGCATGGCATCACCCTCCACCCATTCGTCCGGCGTGACACGGATCTGCACCTCCAGGCTCAGGCCCTTTTCCAGGGCCGAGGCGCGCACCATGTCGGCCGCTTCCTGAAGCACAGGCTGGAGCGCAAACGGCTGGCTGTGGATGGGCAGGCTGCCCGCTTCGCTGCGCGAGAAATCGAGCACGTCGTTGATCACCTGCATCAGGTGCTGGCCCGAGCGCTGCACCACCGAAAGGCGCCGCTGCACATGGGCATCAGGCACTTCGTGGCGCAGCAGGTTGACCATGCCCAGCATGCCGTGCAGCGGGGTGCGCATCTCGTGGCTCATGGTGGCCACAAACCGACTGCGCGCCTCGCTCAGCAAGCGGGCCTGGTCGAGCGCCTCGGCCTTGGCCTCGTTGGCCATGTCGCTTTCGATGCGAAGCCGCATCAATTCGGTGATGCGGCGGTTGTTGTCGCGGGATGCCAGACTGAGCATGACCGCCAGGCCTGTGACAGCAGCGGCGCAGAACCAGCCCAGGTCGTCCTGCCTGCCCGAGGCGTACACGGCATTGGGCAGGCACATGGGCCACACAAAAGCCAGAGAGATCGGCAGGTCGATGCTCATGATCAGGCCACCGATGCAGGCCACGGCACAGAGCACCGAGATCGTCACGACCGACACTTCGAGGTCGAACAAGGGCGTCAGGCCCCAGCCCATGTAACCCCAGGCCACCCCATCGCACAGCGCCATGAGTTCATGCAGGCGACGGTGTCGCCAGGGGATGAAGCCCCCTGTGCGCAGCACATGGCGGGCATGGATCGCGCGGGCCACCATGATGAGCAGGCGAATCAGGCACCAGGCCATCAAGGGGCCATGAGGCAGGCGCGGCCACAGGATGAACGTGACGCCCAGCGTGATGCAGATGCTGGCCAGCATGCCCAGTGGCAGGGTGTCGAAGGCTGCGCGCTTGGCGCTCTGGCGCACCCGGTCATGCAAGGTGAAGCCGGCGCTGAGGTCAGCGTCGGTCACCTGCATCCACTGGCTCCAAGAGTAGGCTCGCATGTCACATCCCGGTCGATGCGTTCAGTGTGTCGTGACCGCGCGGGCAGAGCGATTCGGTCAGACACGCAAAACGCACGGCCGTGCGCCCAATTTCACGCGGCAGCACCCCCTTGTTTCAGGGGCCGGGGCCTGGCACAGCCTGGGGTTTGCCAGATGTGCGGCAGGCCTGGAGAAACGCGCCGGGGCTGTGCTCAGCGCTGGAAGCTGCCGCCATGCTGGGCGGCCGATGCGGCAGGCGAACGGGCCAGGTAGGCCAGGGCCTTGGCCGTGTCGCCCTCTCCACCCGGGTGGAACCAGGGCGAGAAGTAGCGCGCAGCAGCCGCCATCACGCTGATCAGGTTGGGCAGGCGCCCTGCCCTGGCGCTGCGCCACCAGCCGCGCACCAGCCCCGGGTCGGCCGGGCGAAGCGGATCGGCCTTCATCAGGAACCGGTTGCCCTGCAGGATCAGCGTCAGCAGGATCACCATGACCAGCAGCATGTGCACCACACGCTCGACATAGGTGCCGCCCATGTGGCGGAACAGGTCGTGGGCCACGGTGCGGTGCTCGACCTCCTCGGCGCCGTGCCAGCGCAGCAGATCGAGCATGGTGGGATCGGGCTGGGCCTCGTCCAGGCCCTGGGCGTCCAGCACCCACTGGCCCAGGTAGCCGAAGAAGTGTTCCAGCGCCGCGATGATGCCCAGCTGCTGGCGCATCCAGAAACGCGTGTGCCCGATCTTCAGCCCGAACGGGGTTTCGCCCAGCCAGGTGCCGAACAGGCGCTCGATGCGGGCCGTGAAAGGACGCGCGTCCATGCCGTGGGCCTGGTAGTAGTGGTTCAGCACGCCTTCGTGCGAGCGGGCATGGATGGCCTCCTGGCGCATGAAGCCCTTGGCATCGGCATGCACCTGGGGATCGGTCACGTGCGGCAGCACCTTGTTGTACACGCGACAGAACCAGAGCTCACCCGCAGGGAACAGCAGGTGCAGCACGTTGATGGTGTGCGTGGCGAAGGGGTCACCCGGCAGCCAGTGCAAGGGCGTGTGCTGCCAGTCGAACTTCACATGGCGTGGCGCCAGCACAGGGCGTTCGGCGCGGGGGTGGGGAGCGGTCATGGCAAGGTGTGTTCAGGAAACGCGCGCTGCGCGCAGGGCCGCGGCTTCCGGCGCGCCATCGATGTGGTCGATGAACTCGGCCACCAGGGCACTGAAGCGCTCGGGGTGCTGCAGGGTCAGCCAGTGCCCCCCGGCCAGCTCGCGACGCCAGAGCTGCGGCACCCAGCGGCGCAGGTCGGCACTGAGCGCAGGGCTGACGTAGTGATCGCCCGTGGGCACCAGCACCTGCACGGGCGCATGGGCCACGCGCTCGCGCGGCTTCCACAGCGCCGGGATGAAGTTGGCGCGGTACAGGCCCACGCCGTTGGCGCCGTCGCGCACCTGGGTGGCGCGTGGCTCGGCCTGCACGCCCTCCAGCCAGCCCAGCACGCGGTGCCAGTGGCGGCCCAGCCAGGTCTTCCAGGTCAACTCGGGCAGCAGCGGCAGGTGGAAAAAGTAGATGTACCAGGACTTCAGCAGCTGGTGCAGGGCCTGGCCCAGGTGGGCCGGAGTGGGCTTGCGCAGGCGGTCGCGGAACCAGTGGCCCACATGGTCGAGGCAGGGCCCGGACATCGAGGTGTACGAGGCGATGCGCCCTTGCAAAGCCGGTTCGGTGGCGAACTCCCAGGCCTGGATCGACCCCCAGTCGTGCGCCACCAGGTGCACCGGGCGGTGCGGGCTGACCGCGTCGATCACGGCCTTGAAATCGGCGCACAGGCGGGCCAAGGCATAGGCCCGAGCGCCGCCTTTCGGCGTGAACGACGCACCGGCCCCCCGCACGTCGTAAGCCACCACATGGAAGCGCTGCGACAGGCAGGCCGCCACGCCTTCCCACTTGGTGGCGTTGTCGGGGTAGCCATGCACCAGCACCAGCGTGGGCAGGGCTGGATCACCCCAGGCCCGCACGGCCAGCAGGCCCTCGGGGCCTTGCACGCGGAACTGGCGGCAGGTGGTGGAATCGGTGGCGACAGAAGAAGAATCGGCCATGGAGGCACCCTCAAAGCGAACAGCGCCGCGATGATGGGTGCGCCATGGCCGCTGCGCGGGCATCGCACGCGACAGGCACGGGCGTGCCTGCGACTTTGTCGAAAATGCGACCGAATCAGCCCCGTCAGGCAACCGACAGTCTGCCCATGCACATGGGCGGGTAGGCGATTCGGTGCGGGGTTCAGCGGGCCTGGGTCAGTGCTGGCGCCACCGGCGCGGGCGTGCTGGGGAAGCTGTGGCGAAGGATGCGCCACACCACCTGGCCGAACTGCCTGACCATCGAGCCGGTGTTGTAGTGGATGCCATAACGCTGGCAGATGTCGCGCACCACCGGGGCCATCTCGGCGTAACGGTTGGCGGGCACGTCAGGGAACAGGTGGTGCTCGATCTGGTGGCTCAGGTTGCCCGTGAAGATGTGCAGGGCGCGGCTGCCGCTGAGGTTGGACGAGCCCAGGATCTGGCGCAGGTACCACTGCGCGCGGGTCTCGTTCTTGACCACGCTCTTGGGGAAGGTCTGCACGTTCGTGGTGAAGTGCCCGCAGAAGATGACGGTGTAGGTCCAGAGGTTGCGCAGGCCGTTGGCGATCAGGTTGCCCAGGGCCACCTGTGCAGCCACGGGCCAGGCCAGCAGCGGAAAGACGATGTAGTCCTTGATGAGCTGGCGGCGCGACTTGCGCAGCACCGGCGCGGCCTCGCGGGCCAGCTGGCGCCAGGTGATGCGGCCGATGAACACACGGCCGATGCGCAGGTCCTGCACGGCCACGCCCCACTGGAACAGCAGCGCGAAGATCACGGCATACAGCGGCTGGAACAGGGCAGCCGGGTGCCACTTCTGCTCGGGGAACAGGCGCAGCACGTCGTAGCCGATGTCGTCGTCCATGCCGTGCACGTTGGTGTAGGTGTGGTGCTTGAAGTTGTGGGTCTTGCGCCAGTTATCGCTGGTGCCCACGATGTCCCACTCGAAGGTTTTGCCCTGGTAGTGCGGGTCGCCCATCCAGTCGAACTGGCCGTGCATCACGTTGTGGCCCAGCTCCATGTTGTCCAGGATCTTCGACGCCCCCAGCACCAGCACGCCCACCGCCCAGGTGGCCCACACCCAGCCCTCGGGCATGAACAGGCCGGCCATCAGCAGGCCACGGCCCACCACCTCGGTGATGCGCACGGCGGCGTGGATGCGGCGGATGTAGCGGGCGTCGCGCTCACCCAGGGTGGCCACGGTGCGGTCACGCAGGGCGTCGATCTCGGCACCGAACTGCTGCAGGGCGTCGGCGCTCAGGTGGGGCATGGCGGGAGCGGTCATGGGCGGTGTCTCGGGGTACGGCGGATCAAAGGTCGAGCGTGAGGTCGGTGCAGGCGCGGCTCACGCACAGGCGCACAGGCTGCGTGGCCTCTTGCGTGAGCTCGCCCGTCAGGCTGTCTTGCGTGCGGCCTTCGACGCGGGGGCAGCTGCAGGTGTGGCAAATGCCCATGCGACAGCCCGACGGCGGGGTCAGGCCCTGGGCTTCCAGGGCGGCCAGCAGGGTCTGATCGGTGCGCACGGCCAGGGTGCGGCCACTGCGCTGCAGGTGCACCTGCACAGTGGTGGCTTCGGCCTTCTCGGTGGGCGCCACCACAGGCGGCGGCGTGAAGCCTTCGGCCACGAAGCGCTGGGCCACCGGCTCGGTCAGTTCACGGGCCGTGGCCACGAAGCCCCCGGGGCCGCAGGCATGCACCTGGCGCTCGACCAGGTCGGGCACCAGGGCGTTGAGTTGCTCGGCGCTGATCAGGCCACCCACCTCGCCAGGATGCAGCACGGGCTGCTCGGTCACGATGGGCTGCCAGCGGAAATTCGGGTGGCGCGCCGCCAGGGCCTTGAGCTCAGGCACGAAGCACAGCTCTTCGCGTTGGCGCACCCAGTACAGCAGCTGCAGGTTCACCGGCATCTGGCGGGCGGCCAGCGCTCGGGTCAGGCCGATCAGGGGCGTGATGCCCGAACCGGCCGCCAGGAACAGCCAGCGACCGTGCACGCTGCGCGGCAGCACCATGTCGCCAAAGGCGGGCCCCAGGCCCAGCACGTCACCCACGCGGGTGTGCTGGACCAGGTGGGTGCTCAGCAGCCCACCGGGCATGCGCTTGATGGTGAACGACAGGCGGCCGTCAGGGCGGGGAATGCCGGTCAGGCTGTAGCTGCGCGTCACGCGCCGGCCCTGCACCTCGGCCGTCAGGTTCATGTGCTGCCCGGGCTGGAACGGGCCCACATGGCGGTTGGGCGCCAGCACCAGAGTGACGGTGTCCGGCGCTTCTTCGATGCGCTCGACCACCCGGGCCAGCGGCTGGGCCCACGACCACACCGGGTTCAGGCGCTGCGCCCAGAAGTCGAACACCATGGGGTCGACCACGGGAGCCAGGAGGCGCTGCCAGCCCGGCTGGGCGGACGGCAGGTCGGCAGAACGCAGGGTGGCAGCAGACATGGGCAGGCAAAACTCCGGCTCGGGCCAGCCCCACTTTGGCACTGGCAACGCATCGCAGTATAGCCATTAATGCACAGCTGTCTATAAATACGTCCTGCATTGTGGTTGGTATGATCGGACGTCAGGGTACGCCACCCTGCCGACCGCCCTCCGATGCCCTCTGCCACCCTGCCCCCCAACGATCTGGCCGATTCACTGGCCGACTTCGCCGTGCGTCCCCGGCCCACGGTGGGGCGCAAGGCCGTGATCTCGCGCGAGGACATCGTCGAAGCCGCCCTGCGCCTGCTGGGCCCGCATCGCAGCATCTCGACCCTGAGCCTGCGCGAGGTGGCGCGTGAAGCGGGCATTGCGCCCAACAGCTTCTACCGGCAGTTCCGTGACATGGACGAACTGGCCGTGGCCCTGATCGAGCGCGCAGGCGCCTCGCTGCGGGCCATCATTGGCGAGGCCCGCCAGCGCGCGCAGGAAGAAAGCAGCGTGGTGCGGGCGTCCATCGAGGCCTTCATGGAAAAGCTGCGCAGCGATGACCGCCTGCTGCACCTGCTGCTGCGCGAGGGCTCGGCCGGCTCGGAAGGTTTTCGCCGCGCGGTCGATCGCCAGCTGAGCTTTTTCGAAGACGAGCTGCGGCAAGATCTGGAGCGCCTGGCCCAGGCCAATGGCACCGGCCTGTACGAACCCGCCCTGACGGCCCGCGCCATCACGCGGCTGGTGTTTGCGCTGGCCTCACGTGCCACCGAGCAGCCCCCGGAAGCGCTGGCTCAGACCACGGAAGACGTGATCGTGATGGTGCGCATGATCGTGACCGGCACCCAGGCCATGGGCCGCATGAGCGAGCGGCAGGTTCGGCGCTGATCAGGCCAGGGCCATCAAGGCCGCATTGCCGCCCGCTGCGGCCGTGTTGATGCTGGTGCTCACCTCATGCACCAGCCGCTCCAGTGGCAGGCTGCGCTGCCCAGGCAGGGCATGCACCACGCTCACGATGGGGCCCGACGTGGCGGCCAGCACCTTTTGCACCTGCACCAGGGCCTGCACATCGCCATGCAGCAGCACACGCTGCACACCCAGGGCCGCCACGGCCTGCGGGTCGGGCCAGGCCGCCGTGAGCTGCACGCATTCGCGTTCGGCCTCGGGCAGTTGCAGCCACACCGAGCGCCAGCGTTCGGGCCACAAGGCCTGGCCACCCAGCGCCCGCACCGCCCGCCATTGCACCTGCAGGTCGGCCTCGGTGTCGGCCAGGCACAGCACCCGCGCCACGGGGTGCAGGCTGTAGGTGTTGGCCTCGCCTGTGGGGCCAGGCAAAGGCATGTCGTGGGCCATGTGCACCGCGGTGCATGTGTGCCCGGCGTCATCGGTCTGAGGCACCAGCCACGGGGCCAGGGCCGCATCGGGCCGCTGACTGAGCAGGCGCAACAGGTACAGCGGCCCTCCGGCCTTGGGGCCGGTGCCCGACAGGCCTTCGCCGCCAAAAGGCTGCACGCCCACGACCGCGCCCACCATGTTGCGGTTCACATACTGGTTGCCCGCCAGCCCGGCGGCGCGCACGTGGTCGATGGTTTCACCAATGCGCGAATGCACGCCCAGGGTGAGGCCGTAGCCGGTGGCCTTGATCTGCGCCAGCAGCGCAGGCAGTTCGGCCCGGTGGTAGCGCAGCACGTGCAGCACGGGGCCGAACACCTCGTGCGCCAACACTTCAAGCGACGGGATCTCGACCACCGTGGGGGGCATGAAGTGGAGCATGCGCCCGGGGCCTGCCTCGGGCCTGGGCGCAGGCCACTGCCGCACAGGCCAGCCCTGCGCCCGCATGCGCTGCACATGGGCCTGCAGGCGCGCCAGGGCCTCGGCGTCGATCACAGGCCCCATGTCGGTGGCCAGCTCAGCCGAATCGCCCACACGCCATTCGGCCAAGGCGCCGTGCAGCATGTGCAGCACGGTGTCGGCCACCTCGTGCTGCAGGCACAGCACCCGCAGCGCCGAGCAGCGCTGACCGGCGCTGTCGAAGGCCGAGGTCAGCACGTCCTGCACCACCTGCTCGGGCAGCGCCGATGAATCGACCACCATGGCGTTCTGCCCGCCGGTTTCGGCCACCAGGGGCACGGCGTGGCCCGTGGGCCCCACCCGGCCCACCAGCGCGCGCTGCAACAGGCGGGCCACTTCGGTCGAGCCGGTGAACAACACGCCCATCACGCGCGGGTCGGCCACCAGGGCTGCGCCCACGGCACCGTCACCTGGCAGCAGCTGCAGCACATCCAAGGGCACCCCGGCGGCATGCAGGTGCTGCACGGCCCGCTGGGCCACCCGCGGGGTCTGCTCGGCGGGCTTGGCCAGCACGGTGTTGCCAGCGGCCAGTGCGGCCGACACCTGCCCCATGAAAATGGCCAGCGGGAAGTTCCAGGGGCTGATGCAGGCCATCGCTCCCCAGGGGCGGTGGCCACGGCCCCATGGCGCAACACGGGCCGAGGCGGAGGGCTCCGGCTCGCGCGGGTCTCGCGGGTCTCGCGGGTCTCGCGGATCGATCTGCGCGGCATGAAAGCGCAGGAAATCGACCGCCTCGCGCCATTCGGCCAGGGCATTGGGCCAGGTCTTGCCAGCCTCGTGCACCAGCAGGTGCAGCAGGGCCGGGCGGTCGGCCAACAGACGGTCGGCCGCGGCCCGCAAGACGCGGGCACGCTGGGTGGCCGGCACCGCGGCCCAGACGGGCACCGCCTGCACGGCTGCGCCCACGGCCTGCGCCACCGCCGCAGGCCCTTCACTGGCAGCGATGGCCAGGGGGCTGCGCAGCACGGTGTCCAGCTCGGGGGCCACTTGCTGCACGGCGTGCTGCAGGGCCTGCAGGCTGGGCTCGTGGGCCCAGTCGATGCCCGGTGAATTGCTGCGCACGGGGCCGTACAGGGCCTCAGGCAACACAATGGCCGGATGCGGCAGGCCCGCCTGGCCCTCTTCAGACGCCCAGGCCTGCACCTGGGCCAGGGGGTCACGCACCAGGGCCTCCAGGGGCTGCGTGGTGTCCGCCAGCTGGTGCACGAACGAGGTGTTGGCCCCGTTTTCCAGCAGGCGTCGCACCAGGTAGGCCAACAAGGTCTCGTGGGTGCCCACGGGCGCGTAGATGCGGCAGCGGCGATGCGGCATGGCAGTGTCGCCCGGCTCGCCCCTGCCAGGCTCGCCCAGCGTGTTGCTGACCACCGCGTCGTACAGGGCCTCGCCCATGCCGTGCAGGCACTGGAACTCGTACTGCTGCGGGTGGTAGGGCCCCGGCCCGGCCATGGCCACGATGGCCGCCACCGTGTGCGCGTTGTGCGTGGCGAACTGCGGGAACACCTGCTCGGGTGCGGCCAACAGGCGGCGGGCGCACACCAGGTAGGCCAGGTCGGTGTGGGCCTTGCGCGTGTACACAGGGTAATCGGCCTGGCCCTCCTGCTGCGCGCGCTTGATCTCGCTGTCCCAGTAGGCGCCCTTGACCAGGCGCACCATCAGGCGTCGGCCACTGCGTCGGGCCAGGTCGATCAGGTGATTCACCACATGAGGCGCACGCTTCTGGTAGGCCTGCACCACAAAGCCCAGACCGGGCCAGCCCTGCAACGAGGGCTCGAAGCAGAGCTGCTCGAGCAGGTCGAGCGACAAGGTCAGGCGCTCGCTTTCTTCGGCGTCGATGTTCAGGCCAATGCCCTGGGCGCAGGCCTGCTGGCACAACTGCAGCAGGCGCGGGTACAGCTCGGCCATGACACGGGCCTGCTGGCTGCGGCTGTAGCGCGGGTGCACGGCCGAGAGCTTGATGGAAATGCCCGGGCCATCGAACACGCCACGCCCGGCACTGGCCGCGCCGATGGCCTCGATGGCCTGGGCGTAGGCCTGCAGGTAACGCTGAGCGTCGGCCTCGGTCAGGGCGGCCTCGCCCAGCATGTCAAAGGAGTGTCGATACCCCCGGGCCTGCTGGGCCTGGCTGCGCTGCAGCGCTTCGGCGATGGTCTGCCCGGCCACGAACTGCTGGCCCATCAGGCGCATGGCCTGGTCCACCCCATGGCGCACCAGGGGCTCACCGCCACGGGCCAGCAAGCGCCCCAGACTGGCCAGCAGCCCCTGCTCGCTGTGCGTGGCCACCAGCTTGCCCGTGAGCAGCAGCCCCCAGGTGGCTGCGTTCACGAACAGCGAGGGGCTGTGCCCCAGGTGGTTGTGCCAGTGGCCGGGCGCGATCTTGTCGCGGATCAGGGCGTCACGCGTGGCGGCATCGGGAATGCGCAGCAAGGCCTCGGCCAGGCACATCAGGGCCACGCCTTCTTGCGACGACAGGCTGTACTCCTGCAGCAGGCTTTGCACCAGGCCGGCACGCCCCAGCCCGCTGGCGGCCTGAGCGGCACGGGCCTGCGCCGCCAGCTGCAAGGCCAGGGCCTGGGTGGCGTGGGTGTGTGCGGGGGCCTGCAGCGCTTCGGCCAGCAGGGCCTGCACCGCCTGGGGCTCGGGCAGGCGTGCGGCCTGGTCGATGGCCTGCCGCAGGGGCAGGTGGCCATGGGGAGAGGCGGCAAAGAACCCGGAAGGCGAGCAAGCTTGCATGGCGAACACACAACCAGACACTGCCACATGGCAGCCCGCACACCGCCGGAGATGGGCGGTGCCCATGAGCATCATTGTGGACCCCCTTGTACCCGTGTCAAGGCACAAAGGCCGGACACCTGGGTTAACCTTGAGGGTTGCTGCTAACAAAGTCTCAAAACTGCGCCCTAGAGCAACGCGACGCGGCCTCCCCAATTTGCACCTTGCAAAGTTTCAAAAACGGACCATCGGAAAACCATCGGCAAGCCATACTTTGCCTGCAATGTTTCAAAACGCATTGATTTCATTCAACTTTCTGACCGCAAAAAGCTGAGCGTTTTGCCCTTGCTGAAATCCCCATTGATATGTGGTTTCTGCTCCGAATTTGGCGACTTCCACACTGTTCACCTGTTGCCCACTTTCAAACATGCGGGACAGGCCCCGTGTTGGGTCGAGTTGACCAGCCGATCCGACATCATGACCAGGCACTTTCGACCAATACCTGTCGGCGGCGAACGACGGCTCCCCTGTCGTTCAGTTGTGCTGCTGGGCGAGAACCTACCGTTCCAACAAGTGGCCGCTCGCTGCTTGGAGGTAATTGTCACGAGTGGGCAGCAGGTCAATCAGCATTGCAGTCCACGAGCTGCCATCCTTGGGTCTGCAACTGCTTGAGTTCTGCCGCGATGAAGGCATCACGCCTCATAGCCAGGCAGAGCAGATGCGAGGGCCGAGTCATGGCTACGTAGTGCAACTTGAGCCGTCCGAGCAAGCGAGAACTCTCCAGCTCAGGCTTGCCCTTCGCCTTCTTCTTCATCCCGCCGGCCCGTTCGCCCAGAATCCATGGCTTTAGCTTACTCAGGTGATGCTCGTAGTAATAGCTGTCCAAGACCAGGGTCGCCGTATGGGTCTCGCCTTTGACTGAGTGAATCGACCCCAGACGGATGTGGACCTTCGGCATTTCTGGGGGATGGCTGTAGAAGTTCAGGATGGTTTGCGATGAGCTGGCTTCGGCGGGTGAGCTTTGCAACGCTTCGGGTCCGGTCAAAAAGTCGATAGCAACCTGTGGGAACTTGGTTGCCTGAGCTAGATGTGCCCCGATCTCCGTGACTTGCGGCAATGCCGATTGCCACTCCGCTGCGTCGAACTGTCCTCGCAATGTGATCGTCTTGTCCAGCAGGGAACGGTAGGTCCCCTCCGCGGAGCTACCTTCCAGTGCATCAAGAACGATCCTATGTGCGGACTTCCTTCCACCGAGCCATGCCGGCGTTGCTCCGGCAAGCTCTGCAAACCTCAGCAGGGCAGATGCCAACGCGTTGACGATGCCCTGCGCGTTGCTTGTCTCCAGCGCATCGCGAGAAGACTTGGAGAGGTACTGGCCGAATGTTCGTGGCGTGGACTCCTTCTTAGCGCTTACAGGGTCGTACGTCGGCGCGTAATGCCCCATCGCCCGAGGAATCGAGAGCGCGGCCTTGTCGTCCAACTCGTGAACACCCGCAACCGCCGTGAAGACCCCGGCCGACAATTCCTGGGGGTCGAACATCGAAATCAGGTGATTTCCATAGTGACGCAGGACGTTCAGCACAGATTCGTCGTCGAAAAGGAATAGGACTGGCGGCAGTGCCTCACGCGAAATCCTGCTTCGAGTAGGGCCCGATCCTTTCAGCTCCTGCGGGACGATTCCTAGGCCTTTCGCGACGTTGGCGATTCCTTGCGGGAATCGGTGGCTGCGAGGCAGGTTGTGAGGCGCTCCTGACGGAAAACCATCAGTCGTTGCCCCATCGGCACCGTTATGAGCGTAGATCGCTTGGTTGGAGTCGCCAAACCGTTGCCGAATGGACGGAGCGTCTCCCTCGAGGAAGATGCGATGAAGGATGTTCGACTGGAGCTCGCTGTTGTCCTGAGCTTCGTCGATGAAGACGAGAGGGAACCGCCTGCGAAGGTTCGCGGCAACCTCAGGGTATTGGTCGAGAAGTTCGTTGGCCCAAACGAACATCTCATCGAAGCAGAAATAGCCTTCCTGACTGCCTTCACGAGAAGCTGCCTCCAAGGCGTGGCAGAGCGGCGTATCACGGGCGAGCTTGCCCTTGTTTTCCCCAGAGTAGTCAGACTTGTCGTACTGCAAGGCGTATCGGTCGAGTCCGCGCTGTTCCAGCGCGAATCGCCAGTTATTCGCCAGCTTCGAGAAGCGTCGTTTCAATGCAATGTCTGTGTCGATCAACCGGACTGGATTGCCCTTGGAGCGTAGCCACGGAGTGGCCAGGAACTCGTTGACAAAGCCATGGATCGTGCCGATGAAATGCGGATATCGAACGAGAGACGAGCCGGAGGCAGCAACGCTAACCCGATGGTCAATCTCGTCGCGCGCTGCATTCGTGTGTGACAGGACGCAGATGCCGCTCTGGCGGTATGGCCAGCGTGAAGCGAGGATAGCTAGCTTTGCGACTAGCAGCGTCGTCTTGCCACTGCCAGGACAGGCCTCAAAATCGCAGGTCTGAAGGTTCTTGATCGCCTTGAGCCGGCTATCGTCTCCGTCAATCGCGGCGAAGCCGTTGGGTCCAAGGCCCATCAGCTCCGACGCCCAAGCGATCTCTCTGTCTTCGATGGGAGGGATGGAGAAGGTCATGCCTGCTACTCTGGTGCGGTCGTGGAGGGACCGGCCGCTGTCGGTGTGACGGGAATGGGAGCGGTGACGTAGGCAATTGCTTCGAGGACGTAAGACGGCAACTTTGAACGTAGCTCGTCCACGCCCATGCTTCCGGATTCGATCGCGTGCTCGAGGAGCTCGGCAAGATACTGCGCGCCGATAGCCTTGGAGGCCCCCTCCGTTTCGAAGAGTGCGTAGACGTGCGAAGCTTTCGCCTCCAACTCGAGAGCCCCCAGCCCCAGGAACTCTGCCCCACGCGCCTCGATGGCGTCCTTCTTCGTGACCTTGCCGGCCTGAATATCTTCGTCGGCCAATGCGAGGACGGCAGCCTGCCAGACCTCTTGCGACAGACCGGAATGTGCCAGGTCGTATTCGAGCGTCCATTCGCCGGCGACAAAGGTGCGCACATTTTGGCCCGATGCCTTATCGATACGCGTCTGACGGCGCTCCCTCAACTCTGCTGCTGTAAATTCGCTCTTGACACGCCATTGGCGCTTTGAAGGAGGGCGCGTTGGAATGTCCTCACCCGCCTTAATCTTGCCGACTATTACAGGCGCGCAGTTGGGCATTACGTCAAGGTCGGTGACGCAAGCGACCGGCGTCGAGATCTGACCGTCTGACGCTGGATCAGCTCGCATGAAAATCCGCGCGTAGCGCCCGAGACCTACACCGCCAACGTTGATTACAGAGACCCCGTACTCAGAGAAGTCCCTTTTGAGTAGCCTTGCGAGCACGGGCATCAGGATGTTCTCCGCGTCGCCCTCGACAATCATTACGCCGCGAGCAAAGAACAGGTTCGACTTCGTGGAGTCCAAAAATCGCTCGAGGAAGCTGTAATCCGAGTTGTCGAGCTTGGTCATCCCCTTCCGCAGCGGAAACCCGCGACCACCCTCGACGAGGACGATGTTGTCGAGGTGCAGATCTGACGCGATGCTCGGGCTGTGGGTGGTGACTATGATTTGTATCTGCTGACCATCCGTGCGAACCTTCGCTGCCTGGTCCTGCAGGAACGCCATGAGGCGCAGTTGGCGCTGGGGATGAAGGTGGGCTTCGGGCTCTTCAATCAGGAGCAAGGGAAACCCGTCGCTCTCTGCAGCCAAGAGGAGCAGCTCGCAAGCCATGAACAGAAGGTTGTTCGAGCCGAGACCGCGCGTGTGTGCGCTGTCGTCACCAGCGGAGGCCGCAAGCGTCAAGTCGAGCTTTTCAAGCAACTGTCGCAGTCGAACGGTCTCGTCCCTGCTGCCTGAAACCTCGATTCGGGCGCGTAGCAGATCTTTAGCGAAGGACAGCGGCTTGAGATACTCGTCATTAAGTTTGTCCCCTGCCTTCTTGATGCCTTGGCTCTCCCTGAAAAGGTGATTTGCAAAGTCGCCCAAGCCAAGCACACTTAACGTTTTCGGGTCAGGGGTTGGCACCGTTCTGTGGTCGAAGGCCACCCCTGTCTCTTTGATCTCCTTGGTGTGCTGAAGGATCTGAGACAGACGGGAGCCGCGGCCTGCGCTCATGGCGCGTTCGGCGTCGCGCAGCGGCCGAAGGTAGGTTGCAGTCAAAAGAGACCGCGCTCCAAAATCGAGCAGTGGCCCGTCGGCCTTGGCTCCAGTGCGCCATTCGGGCGAGGCCGCGCGGCGAGAGGCGCCTGCCGCCAAACGCTTGGCTGACCAAGTCAGAACCAATGAAACATTCTTTGCGCCATCGATCTCCTCGAATGTGAGGAATTCAGCGAAGGCACTTCGATCGGTGTTCGTCAAGCCTCGGAAAACGAGCTTGATGGTCATTTGGTCGGCGGGCGTGCCACCTGACGAACGGTGAAAGTCTGCCTCATCGACGCGCAGTTGCTCTTGATCGCGCGTACCCAGGACATATCGCAGAGCGTCTACGACCGCTGTCTTTCCGGCATCGTTCTCGCCCACGAGAGCAGTCAGCCCAGGCGTGAGCGTCAACTTGAACGCTTGATCTCCCACCCCGAACGAGCGGAAGTTCTCGATGAAAAGCTCTGCGATGTACACGTGACTCCCCCTGAATTCTCTTATGACTATGCGCTGTGACACGAACGCTCGGGGGGCGGCAAAACCAACCCGACCTCTTCGCTCCAGTCGGCGATGACGATGCTCGACAGTAGAAGTATCCTAGAGCGAAAATGGCGCTTGCAGAGGCATCGAGCCAGCAAGTGATGTATGGTGTTTGCAGTGAAAAGTGCCTATGCATTGGTGTGCGGATCCGGGAGCTTGCTGGCTCTGTGGGAGCTTTGCCAAACATTTCCCATTCAAGCTGAAACGGATGCCGGCGGCGATACCCGACAGGTAGACCTTCAGCCCTTCGTCGAGACGGAACACCGCAGCCTCCCGAGTGCTTCGATCGCCAAGCCGACGTGCTGAGCGTCGATGCCTGCCTGCTCGATGGCCACGCCGTTGGGCAGCCGGGCCTGCAACTGCACCACGGCCGACGCCGTCTCCTGAGTCGGCACCACCGCAGACGCCATCGGAACGGCGACGAACGTCGCCTGCGTGCTCACCGCACGACTGGTGTCCCCGCGCGGCCGGCGAACTTGCCGATGCTCTCGCAGCCGGCGACAGACCTGGTTGGCGCTAACCCCGCACTCACGCGCCAGGAGCGACACCGACGCGCCGGGCTGCATGCACAGCGCGACCACTGCTCGCCGTAAACGCTGCGCCCATCTGCCTTGTGCCCCACAACCAACCTGCGCCTGAGATCCTACAAATCCTCGTTCATCGCGACGCCCCCACGTCCATCTACGTGGGAACGTAGGCTGTCAGAGCACAGCCGTGCTGAAAAGGGTGGGGTTCAATGACCGCTTACAAACGATGACCCGGTACAACCCAGACATGTTTAACCAGCGCCAATGAACCGATTGGGCGACCGCGACAAGTTGAAGTTGGGTGCATTGATGCTGCTGCAGCGCTAGATCAGCAACAGGACAGCAAATTTTATCGCACAGCGGCGCGGCAATGGGTGTGTTAACGCTATCGTCGCCAATCTCCGCAGTCAGTGGCATTGCGGGCAATGTTTCACATGCCAACACCGCCGCATCGGCGTGATCAAGCTTTCATCAGGAGATGCCCAGGATGTCCCCGGCTACGAAAAGACAAAGGATCGCGATTGACGAAGACTCTTGGGTTAATCAACTTACTCCGTCCGCCCAAAGCGTGATCCTGTTTGTTCATGGGACCTTCGGAGACGCAAAAGAGACATGGAGGGGCACCTCAGAAGCATTGCTAACTAATCCTGGCTTGAGTTCTTTTGACACTGCCTCGTTTGGCTACTCCTCCAAAGTTTTCGAGCGCAACACCCCTGACACATTTACAGAAAAGTTGCGCCTATGGATTAACACTCACCTATCGTCATATACAGACATTTACATCATTGCGCACAGTATGGGTGGACTGCTTGTTCGCGGCTCGATTTGCGCGATGCTCAATGACGCAGGTGAAAACAAGACAGTCAAGAAAATTCGCTTGTGCTTTCTTGTGGCTAGCCCTGTAACGGGCTCTAAGGTTGCCACCTTCCTAACAAAGATAGGGCTCTCCAAGATCCATAAAAGACTCGATTACTTAGACAATCCAAAGTTCAACGGGAAGCCGTTAGGAAAAGCGTATGCGGCGGCAGTAAAAAGGTACTGCGACAATGGCGGCGACACAATTGATGCCCCCCACTTTCACATTTTCACGGCCGAACGAGACATATTCGTTGGAAAGCCCAAAAAAAGCTTCTACACCAAGTTCGATCACGATGAAGGAGTTCTTCCTGGCACTCATGGCTCCGTAAAGCTCGAACTAGATATCAACTCGACCCTAATAACAAGGGTCGCGCAACTAGTGCTGGATTCAATTGGCACTAGCCGAAGACTTCAAAAGTCAAGAATCAATGCAATTCAAGAATCTACGCGAGAGCGCGAGGAAGCCGCGCTTGCATCGCCCGGATGCGGCGCTGCCTTGGCCGGAGGGACCGGAGAGACTGTTGACATCTTGCTAATATCATGCAGCAACACAAAATCTGATGCGTCGGGACACCATTTCGACGGGAATGCATCCCTCTTGAGCCAACTCGATGACCCCGATATTCGTCAGCTCATTTTTGCCACTCGAAATAGAATGTTAACCAGCATTCAAGGCGGGTTAGTCGATGGAATCGAGTTTTCCGAAGGAAATCGAGGCTCCAGGCCTATTAATAAGGAACTGATATTTGGGCCAGACTTTGGCGGCCGAATCAACGAGAGCAAGTTCCTTCCAGCTTATCTTCGGTATAAGGGCCGCTGCTATCAAGCAACCCCTGACGAGTGGGCGAAATTTCTGCAACAACCCAAGAGACCCGTCGTTTTGATCATGTCTGGTCTATATGGCCTCTTGCTTGCCACAGACTCAATCCAGAACTACGACGCTCATTTGACCGATGTCAATTTGGAAGCAGGAGTAAGCATTCAGACATATTGGAAAGATCGCGAACTTATGACGGAGATATTACTATCTCACATCAAGTGGTTGGAGAAAAACGTTGGACCTGTCGGGCGAGTGGTGGACGCACTTTCGGAGTTGTCATACCAAGAGACGATCAACTGGTCCCTTATTCGCCACCGCTGGCCTGTTTTTCATCGTGTTTTCGAAAAAAGAGCAGGAAGAGATGCGCTTGCAAATCTTGGCGTTTGGGTGCGGGATGTACTACGAGACCCCAACCTATTAAAAAGCATTGAATACGATCAATTCTACGAGAACAAATCATTCCTGGATGAGGATCGCATTGCCTTCGAGCGCTTAATTGGCGAAACATCACTCAAGGTGATGCGGCAAATTAAAAACTGATGAATGCCCATCCTTCCGAGTTTTTCTTATGGTAGAGCGTGGGTAGTTTTCATCCAACCAGGCACGATCGTTCTTCAGTAACCAAAGATACACACCCCAGATTTTCTTGGCCAGTTGCGCTCGCGGCACGTTCTGCTTTCGCGCACTGTCCGCGATCTGCCTGAAGTAACTGCGCTTCAAATCATTACTCCAAGTTCTAGGAAATGGAGTCATCCTCAGGTGTGGATATACGTATGCAACCGCACCACCCGCCCTAAATAATAGCTCTTGAGTGATAGCGCGTGAGGCCAACTTGCTTCGCGTAACATCCACTAATTTTTGGCCTTGAGCAAAGGCACGCAGTGCAGCCACGGGATAACCGACTGGAGAGATGCGCTGGAGCAATTCAAAAAGGGTTTGCTGCTCTAAGGTAAGTGTCTCAGCCCCCTGTAATAGTCCCAACTGATCGGATAGCGCATGCGGCCCCTCTGCGTCAATACCAACGACGTCTCTACAATAGGCAATAATCGCAACAACCAAAGGGCGAGGTACTCCGTAGAGGTGCCCACACTTAATTGCCTTTATCAGCAATCGAGAATGAATTTCACATTCGAGGCTCACGGCCAGTTCAGAACAATTGAGCGCGCCCCAAGCGTTGAGCAACCCAAGAACAATACGCTCATCAGAGCCCAAAAGGTGGCGAGCTTGGGAAAGCAATAGTTTTCGACTCCTTGGACGCAAATCAGTAGATAAGCCATCCAAAGCCGAACCGATCAACGAAACATAATTCTGCTGAGACTGTAACTCTGCTGTTGAAGTTGGTGCTCTCCTCGTCCCTCCACAATTTGCGCACGCATCTGAAGGCAATGTCGACATTTGCGGCCCACCGATCCCCGCGCCGCAATCTGCACATTGATCCATCAGTGGCGCGTCGTGTACCTGACAACGACCAACACCTACTATCTGGTGAAGAGTCATCCAATGTCCGACGCCATAGATCAGTTGCTGCGCTCGAACACACTCCACACAATGCTTGAAAGTGCGAGATGTGAGCACCGAACCTTTACCCCCACCGATTACTGGCCGGAAAGCATCTCGATCGCCCTGTTCAATCCGTTGCCAGATTTGCGCCTCCTGCTCCTGCTCTCGAAAGGCCGTCGTCAACGGCAAAATTCCGTGGTGGCGTCTGATTTGATTTGCCGACACATGCCCAGCAAATGCCAACTTGGATAAGTTATCCGCATTGACTGTATACATGTCGTTCGAGATCGTCCGAACGCCAAAGTACCGCCCTGGCGCTTGCTTAAGTGAAATCGCTGGGGCGGTCCGAATGAGCGCCGTCAGCAATGACTGGACAGTCGCGCCTTGGGGAACTGCAGGGATCACAACAGCCCCGCCAACAGACGTTGCATCATGTGCGCACCACCTTCCGCTTGCGCCGTCCGCCGAGTTCTGAGCTCACCAACTCATCGGCCGCTAATGCATCCTCCAACTCAGTGACGAACACGTGCAGAGGAACACCTAGGCCCTGCAGCCACGCTCTTAACTCGAGCAAATCGAGTCGACGTGCACCGCGTTCAACTTTGCTGATGTCACTTTGGCTAAGTCCTATCCGATCAGAGAGCACCTCTTGGGTAACGCCCACGCTCAATCTGGCCTGCCTGAGCAACGCCAGCATGGTCTGAAGTTGATTGGAATGAAGCGACTTCTGCATCGGGTACCTGAAGAACCCGAAGCATCAATTCGAAGTTAGACTATTCGAAATTCGACTATTCGCCTGATGCGATCACTCTGTGTTCCTCTCGGACTACCGCTTTGAACAACACGTTCCTCCCGCGCTGCTCCCACCTGGGACCAAGAGTTGGCGCGTGGTGGAGCTATCACTGCACGTACCTTGGTACATCGCCGCGGTGCGGGAACCCGATGAACAATGCGGCAGGGAGTTGATGCTCGCCTATGAAGCAGACCTCGTCGACTTAGTCGAGACATCTCCCAGATCCATCAGGGCTCTACATCGGGTGGTCCCTCCCAGAGGCAATCAAGTCGCGTGGGTCATTGATCCCGTGACTTCGATTTGGCGACTGACAGACTCACGTGCTCCCGGCCAACGATTCTGGCTATTCGAAGGTGCAAATGGCGGACAGATCCGCTGGCCGCGCATTGCAGGGAAACCTCCCGATGAAGCGACCAAGGAGTTGGTCATGTGTCTACCCGGAGGCTGATTCCGGGGCAAACAAACAGAGAGGTAAAAATGCATATCAGTGCAGCCATCATCATCACCCTGGGTCTAGTTTTGCCACCCTCTGTCCTCGCAGACACCTCAAGCGGAAGACACAAGGTCGTTCAACTCTGTTAAGAAAGTCTTTCAAGCCCTAGTCATGCAGAGAACCACATCGGAGGATTCGTCGATCTACTCCCTGAGTAAAGACACAACGTATGTGGGGAACCCCAGAGACCGCATCCCATTTGTAGAAACGCTCCCCACTTTGGGAGGTTTGATGGTGAAGACGCAACTCCCGATTACGGGCCAACCAGAGCGACCTCAGCGGGACGTCGCGGAGGTCGTCAACCGCGTCAGAGAGGCTTGTGCGAATGGAGGAGGCACGCTGGAGCGGAACGAATCACCTTGGGGTTTTGAGTCAACAAGACTACCCGTCGTAGCGCGCGGCATTAGGGTCTTGGCCAACAGCGGACTGACGGGGCAGTTCTGGTGCAACGGTCCGTCAGGCCTCGCGCAATTCATGATCGAAGTGGTACCGGCAAGCGAGGCATCATCACCGCCATTTTCACTAGGCTGGAACTGGAACATTGCATTTCAACTCGTGTCGCCAAGTGCCTTGCAACAGCATGCTGCGCACCGAGTTGAGTATGAAAAGTCAGTCACCGATCTTCGTAGCCAACTAAAGGTTGGGACACAAGTTCAAATTCAGACTTCCGACTTGCCGGACTCGCTGACCGACGAATGGCGTAAACGACATCGAGATGTTGTCGGCAACATGTGCGGTATGGTGACCGAAATCAAGGGGCCTCTTGCCCAGGTGCAAATTCAAGGCATGCAGTTGGCAATGGAAATGAGAACGCTGTTCCCCCAAGCATCCAAGAGTGCCCTGAGCGATGTGTTGTCAACGAAAATTCGACAACCTCAAACTTGGTGCCTGAAGTGACGCCATAAGAAGCCACACGGCAAGCAATGGCCCCCTCCCAACGCCGGGAGAGTGGCAGTGGCGAGTCGCTCACGCAAGCGACTATTTGAGCTTCATGCGATCAACTATCTGTTGCCGCACCTCATCGCTAAGCCGATGCTTAGCATCGGGTGCGGGCTGATGCTCAATATGTGGGAATTTCCCGACCAGATCTTTACGACGCCACCGTGGCTGCCCTGCGACCAATTGCAGTGACGTGGATTTCTTCGGAGCCATATTGTTCATCCTGGCGTTTACGACCTAGCTCGAGCCATGGTACGCCGAGCCTCCCGCAAGTTCAAGTTGCCATCAATGCATCACCAGGCTCACCCCCAGCACACAAGTCATGAGGTCATATCGGTTGCAAGCCCCTTAGCGACCGCAACCCCCTGGATATGGCCGCACGAGTTTGGCGGGCCTCTTTGGCATGACAGCATTCGCGCTGGCACGAGCATAGATAAATCGGTTGGGCTGTCAGTGCAATATCGATACCAAACCGGCCTTTCAAGGCATCCATGGCCGTTCTTTTTCGTGAGGCATCTGAAACCTGCCAGAAACTTCCGCCGCTCCGAGGTTTGCACCGGCGGATTGCTCTAACGATTTCGTCGAACGCCGTCACCGAGAAGAATGGCCACGTTGTAGTTGATTGGCGTGAAAGCCACTCATTTAGCAATCCGATCAAATCCGCGAAAGGCAATGCGCATCTATCGACTGCGGCGAATACGATGCAAGCTCGAAGCAGTGTGACTTCAGCGTGCTTCGCCGCCGATGCATATCCAAGTTCCAAACTGATTTGTCTCGCCTGGAGCAACATCGCCACGGCATCTAGTGGAGAACAACGAAGTGCGGCATCGATCTTGACGCAGCTTTTAGCCTCATGAAACCGCCCGATGTCACGCCTGTCGACTGCACCTCGCAACGACAACGAACGCCTGGCCTCCCTGCTCGGAGCAAGAAAGCGCCATAGATTGTGGTTAAACGTGGCAGATGAGCCTGGCACAAAGCGATCCACTTGACTCAACGTTGACGTGGACGGCGATCTCAGCCCACGCCCATACATGGACCAATCGGATCGATAGACATGGCTAACCCCCTCGATTCGATACCTCTGGGGTGTGATCACTTTGCCAATGTCGTGCGGAGCATCGAGGCCTAGCGCAGCAGAGACGGTTTGGTACCACCAAAGGCGCCGAACCAAAAGATACCTGGCCTTACGCCCATCCCTTTTGCTGCTGAAAGTCTGCTGAAAACGAGGCACAGAAAATTCATCTTTTCGAATCAAGCACTTACGGCAGATGCTAAGCCAGATCAAGCCAAAATCTTGCGAGGTGACAAGCTTGATTCGGCGCAATAGGATCTAAGCCGTCAAGAGCTTGACTTGAGGCGGTACTTTGAATTTTGCTTCCCCCATGGCCGGCAGCGCCCATGATCCATTGCTCCGCTTTCCTGAGGAGTTGGGGCGTCTACGTCAATCACGAAAGCTGAGCCAAAAGTCTTTGGCTCTCACCATTGACATGGACCCCAGCCAGTTGTCTGGCCTTGAACGGGGCAGCCGGCCACCACCAAATCCCGCCACGATCGCCGACATCGCGAGTGCTTTAACGCTGGACCAAAGCGAGTTGTCGCTCCTCGAATGGTGCGCGCGGCATGATAGATGCGTCCGCTTCATCTTGGAGGTGGCTGCATCCCCCCGCGAAGCGCAACTTGTCTCGCAAGTCCTGAGGGCGTCAGCGCTGCTGGACAACGCACAACAAGAGGGACTTTCCGAATATCTAAAGGGCCTACAACTGGCAGCACAACGGATGGCCTCGCTCTCCATACGGGTCGATGAACTGGATCAACCGAACAGGAGGACAGCCATGTCGAAGTAGAAAGAAAAACGGCGAGCCGAGGCTCGCCGGGAAAAGTCTTGGCCGATACACCAAAACACTAGCTACGCGATTTTTGGCCAATGCTTCCCCGACGTCAAGCCACTCTGAGTCGCGACGCAAGCGCAATTGATTGATAGGGACTGCAGGCCGTCATGAACTTGACCGCCATAAGTCCTCAAAAGCAAGGCCGTGCGACCAGACCTCCCTTCGCACTCGCCGCCCTTCCTATCCGTGCAAGTTGACTCTTAGAGCCAACTTGCCCTGACATTCCAGCGCAAATTGCGCGGAAGGAGCGAACTTGGTCATCGAACATGAATATGGTCGGCCACCCTATCCGCAGGTAGCCGAAGACGAATACTGTGCGCCATATCTTTATCTATTGAATGAGGAGGGTCCTGGCGCTCTCACTCAAACGACTGAATATACAAAGCGAAAACTGACTCAAGTTCAGCGCGCGATCGCGGCCGGACATGGGCTTGGGCGCGGAGACAACTATGTTCCATGGATCCCGATTCGTCGGAATTTCAGCAGCCCGGTCTCCCATCAGCACTTTGAGTCGGTTTCAATTCAAAAGAGAAACCATCATTTTTTAAGCAAGCTAGAGTTTCACACCGCACTCCAAGTGGCCTATCTGGGCCACGAAGAACTTCGCGAGGGTTTGCCTGCATGGCCGATAGAACACCCACACCCAGACAGTTTCCCCTGCAGGGCAGACTCTTGGACGCAGATTAAATTCGTTCCCGGGTTGCTTGACTTGGCGAGAGATGCTGGGATTGACCATGGCCATTTCATTGGCACCTCAGTGCCTTACGTCGCCACAATTGATTTGGTCTTTCGACCAATAGATCAGCGCTCTTGTCCAGGCCTCCTGAGCATCAGTTGTAAGCCTGCCGGTATCTACACCGCCTCCACACGGGCTCGAGAGCGCGTTGCGCTCGATGCGATCTACTGCGCGGCAACGGGCACGAGGCATGTGCTCGAAGACGGTGCCGGCATTGAAAAGGCTCTCGTCCGAAACTTGGAATGGCTACGTCCACTCACCGAGGAAGTGCGCGAGTGGGCGCAATCCGACCTCCTTCAGGATTTCGTCGGAACATTCGAACGGCACGCTGACAACATGAGCATCTCTCAAGCTGCACGGGCATCTGCAAAGCGCCTACGAATCTCAGATGAACTCGGGTATCTGATGTTCAGGACCGGATGCTGGCTTCGTATGGTCGACATCGACCTTAGCCGCCCCATTCAGATGACTCGCACTATCAATCGCGGTCGCGAACAAGTCGTTCGCCGCTTGATGGCACGTTACCTAGGGGCAAGTCAATGACAGTACCATTCATCGGCGGAGCCTTGATTGATCACAGTGACAAGCGCAGCACAACCCCCTATGGCCGCATTGTGTTGATCAAGCGCGAGCTTGACTTAATCGTCATTGCACCGTTCCCGAGGAAAGACAAGAGCGGCTTTCAGCGCAACTACATCCGAACGGCGAAAAGAGAACGGCTCTCGCTGATCGAGCAGTCCATCAACGAGGGGCGCATCTCTGTCGTCAAATTTGAAACGCCTTCGCATTGGCTGCTTACTGTCGAGCAACTAAAGAACAGAGATGCCCATCATGTAGACCCGAGTCACCGGCGCAATCTGAGGAAATGGGTTCGCCGTAGAGCGGTGGCATATGGCCGAATCCGGCCGTTCGTACACGGGCGAAGCATCAGTGAAATTATCCTTGATCCAGACCGCCCTTCATGGCCAACCAAGAGGGCTGCTGAACTTGGCTTAGCGAGCGCATCGCAAGTCCAGCGTGACCTGAATGCCTACATCCTTGGGCTTGGCGAAAGGAACTCACTTCTCCCCTGGTACTCGAATTGTGGTGGGCCCAACAAGTTCAAGTATTCGAAAACCGGTGCGGGCCGTCCTCAGGAATTCACCGCAAAGCAAGCACCGAAGCAACAATCCCTCAACGCAAATAAAGCCGTTCGGATTAAATTGGCGCTTGGATGGCGAAAGCACAAGAAGCGCGGAGTGACTGATGAAACAGCGTTCCACCGGACACTGGAAGAGTTCTTTTCCGAAAGCACGCAATGGGATGGACCTCACTCTTTCAAAGGAACGTTGAAGCCAGAGGCGCATCGCCTCACACTCGGCCAGTTTCGCCGATGGGGCAAGACAGGAGTGGCGGCCCTGATGCACACCGACCGACCACGGCAAAGCACACCAGCCAGTCAAGCCTATCTCAGGCGAATGAGTTCCTTTGCTGCCAAGAACGTCACCGCGAACGGCGAAGGATTGGTCGACAGCACGAGCTGCGATCAAAGTCTTGTATCGGCCGCAAGTAGGCTCACACCCTTGATGTCACCTTGGAGAACCGAGGTCGTCGGATCCAGCGTCGGCTATATCTTTGGAATGCACGTCGGCTTCGAAAGTCCGAGCGCTACCACCGCGTTGATGGCGATCCTCAACGCTGCCGAATCGAAGGTCGCTTTCTGCGCCAAATATGGCGTCACCATCACAGAAGATGAGTGGTTGCCAATGGTCTTTCGCCGGTATTCAATGGACAACGGGGAGGGGAAAAATAAACTGACGATGTCAACTATCGACGAGATGCAATCCGGCGCGGCCTATGGTTCAGCGTACGACGCAATCAACAAATACTTGGTTGAGTCAGACCACAGGCGGTTTCAGGCTCATGTCGACCACCACATGCCAGGGTCCACTCACGGCCGACTTCGTGGACGAGGTGAGCCAAACAGGGCCTTGCTTGGCCAGATGACCTTTGATGAGTACATACCCCATCTCATTAGGAGGGTTCTATATGTAAACAACGAGGAGATCATCACCTTACCTCGCATTGAGATGCGTGCTGTAGGCGCAAATCCGACGCGTCGCGATGTGATCAAGTGGATGATCAGTGAAGGTTACCTGACCTCGACTCCTACCGATTTGACAGCGCTGAGAGTCAAGTGTTTGCCTCGCATCAAGGGCGTGATACATGGCAACGGTCTGCGCCTTTTCGATCCTTCATACACAGGTCAGCGACTGATACCAGAACTGGTCTATAGAAGCGACTGGCTTCTCAGGTCTGGCATTCTTGAGCGGGCGGCACGGCGCACCCAGCAGGTTACGGTGCATATCAATCCGTCCAACCTCTCAGAGCTTTGGGTGAACATTGAAGGCTTAAAGCGCTTGAGCCTTGCGACTGAGGATCCAGCGCTACTCGATGTGACGTTGCTCGACTGGCTACTCATAAGCAAAGATGATCGACTGTCCAAGTTTCTTGGCAAGGTTAAGAAAGTCGAAGCAGCGGTTGATCAAGTTCGCGCCATCAAACAAGACGTAAAGCGTGCAAATGCGGACCGCAAAGTTGAAATTGCAGCGCTCCCAAAGAAACCGTCAAAGACAGAACTCACCCAAAACAAGCGCGAGCACACGGCGGTTGAGCGGTCAGCCATTACCGGCATCCCACGCCAAGCAAAGATGAAGCACTCGCCCATTCCGCAGGTTGATGTCGTTGAATTCCGGCCGTCTCAGCCTACTTCAACAATTGTTGCGCAACCAAATGACTTCGCCTCAGTTATCGCCGAACTGCGGCGCAAGCGAGCGCAATCGTGACATCCGAGCATGTCAACCCACTGCTTGCCGCCCTGGCCGCAGAGGACAGCAACCCATTGCTTGCAGCATTGCCTCCAAAATTAAATGCAATGGAGTTAGCTTCAGCCCTGGAATACACACCGCTCACCAGCGCCAACGTGGCACAAGTTCCACTTGATCGCCGTGCACGCTTATTGGATCAATTCCGCGCGACGTTTGTGCCAACCGTTAGCACCATATCCATTGCTTACGGACTGCAAGACTTGCTCTACGGGGGACTTGCTGCACGAGACCCACGCAGCACCGAAGCCAAACAATTCATTTACAAGTCTGGCCACAGTGTTGGACAGGGCGACTTCGACGTTTGGTGGCCAACGTATGCAAAAGGCATGGTGGTCGAAGGGATCACAGGAATGGGGAAATCTCGGTGCGTAGAGCGATTCTTGGAGTTACTCCCGCATGTGATCAAGCATGGAGAGGAACCAAACTGCGGCTGGAAGTCTCTCGATCAGCTTGTATATCTCAAAGTACACATGCCCGCAGATGGTTCGCGAGGAGGTTTCCTGACCGCCGCCTTTTTGGAACTCGACAAGGCACTTGGCACGGACTATCACAAAGCTTACTCGGGGGGACGCTGGACCATTGAGCGGCAGCTGGTTGCATTTCTTCATCTACTGGCCGTACACCGATGCGGCCTGCTGATCATTGAAGAAGCGCAAGAGAAATCACTGAACTCTGGGGCTTTCAGTTCTGAATTCATGACGCTGTTTCTACGAGTGCTCAATTGGGGTGTGCCCACAGTACTGGTGGGCAATCCCCTAGCCTTCACCAAAATCAAGCGGTTCTCCCAGAACGTGGACAGATTCTCAGAGTCTGGATGGCACACCCTATTTCCCTATCGTGATCACAAGGACAAGGAATGGGCAGAGGACTGGATTCCCTTGATATGGAACCCCACATTGCTACCGTTGCCAGACGCGCCCTACCAACCAACATCAGACCACTTTTTGGATAAAACACTCGCCGGCTTCATTTGGCGCCGCACCGCCGGGGTTCCACGCTATGTTGCTCGACTTCGAATGGCTGCGCAAGAGAGTGCCCTTCGACGCGGCCTCACGCAGATTACCCACAACTTTGTCGATGAGGTATATCGGACCGATACGAGAATTCGGCCCCTGCATGCACGCATTGAAGCGATCACGGCCTCAAATTGGCAGGCCCTCGAGTGTTATGAGGATATCCCGGCCAGCCAGTTCCGAACGTTGGTGGCCACGGGATTAGATGACAAGGCCTCTGCCCCGCATTCTTGTGAAGCCGCCACACCACAGGCCCAAAAACAATCTCGCCCATCCAGTCAGAAGAAGCTCCAGCGTGACACTGTCGAAGAAAAAATCCGTGACTCACTGATGCGGGGCCTCGAGGCAGCGTCTAGCCCACATCGGGAATAGGCTCATGTCCAAGCTGACGATCGTTCCAGATTGGCATAAAGACGAGACGCTCTACTCGTGGGCCGCCGCGTTTCATGCCATATACGGCAACCGGTCTGCCCGCACGACTGGATTGACGCTCTTCGGCGCATCACATGCGTGCAAGGAAAGGGATGCGCCACGCGATTTACATCACTTTGTTCAGGTTACAGGTGATAGCCTAGGGACTATTGAGCAACTGCTAAGGCAGCGTACACGCGCAGGCCAATACCTTCTCTTCGCCAATCCTGAGCGCCAATCATTAGTCCATGCCGCAATCCGCTCGGGGGCAGCGGTGGGGTGGCGAGTGATGTTGGGCATGGCCGCTAGTGGGTTGGATCCACTGAGTCGGCTTCGGTATTGCCCTGTCTGCGCCAAGGAAGATCAGCAAGTCGTAGACCTGCCCAGATGGCGTTGGACGCATCAATTACTTGGCAACTGGATATGCACGGCACACCAGCGACCACTCGTCGAAGTCGACCTTCTCCGGTATGAGTGGGAGTTGCCCGCCGATCAGCACACCACACCTAGCAGCAAGGCCCTCTCATCCAACGACCTTCATGCTTTGACGCACATCAGTCAACTGAGTGTGAACATTGCGTCGTGCGACAGGCTGGACATAGCAGAGGTTCGCCAACTGGCGTTCTCACAGTTACGCGAGAGGGGTGTTACGGGATGGGGGCACCCGCTAAGTCAAGATCGCTTGGCATCGTGGTTTCAAGCGTCGGAACTATCCCGGTGGCTGGCACGTCACGATGGTCCGCCCAGTGGCCTCGCCGACGGCAAATGGATTTATCGGTTGCTGCGAAGTAGATCTGGCGACCACCCTTTAAAGTGGCTACTCTTCTGGAGTTCTCTTGAGCACGATACCCCCGCCGAAGTCGTTGCTCGTCGCATGGTTTCTCCATCAATGGAGCCGCATTGGGACATAGATGGGCAAGGTGCAATCTGGGCAACTACCCCGAACCGCCTCCCTCAAAGCTTTGCACGGCAATTGTCAGACGGGGTAAGCATACGCAGTCTAGTCGAGGGTATGCAGGGCTCTGCGCGATCAGTGCGAACTGCTGCCTCTGAGAATTTTGGGTGCGCGCCAAGAGCGCTCAAGGACAAGCAACGATCCCAGCTACATCTTGAACAGGCTCGTGCTGCGCTGAACACCTTCATTGGTGACCATCCTGGTTGCACGAGGAACGACGTCCTGCAACGCTGCAAGGCGCAAACCGAGTGGTTGCGGCGGAGGCATCCTGATGAGCTTGAGCGATTGCTGCCGCCGCCAGCGAGGACGACATCCAGGCAACGAGTTCTCTTCTAGCATGCAATGCGCCCGCAGGGGCGCGGTGCGTGAGGATGGCCGAGAGGTGCTCGGCGCCACGCCTTTTTGCTGGGCTTGCGAGCCCAACTGACGCCTCTCCCGCAGGCGGCGACACTACGCCAGCACGTTGAACGAATCGATTGGCTTGAGCCACGATGCCAACAGGTGACGCACAGAGCCAACTGAGCAGCGCTCTCAAGCGCCCGCCCCAAAAAGCCACTTTCATACGTAAGTGCAGGCGCTAGAATTAGAGCCTCTGCAGTTATTTCAGGTTTTTAAAAAATATGGTCTCGGAAACTGCAATCCGTAGTGTGGTTTTCACCAACTGCACAGGAAGAAAACTGCAGAAGGCTGATGTCGCTCGCTTGCCTCCGATGCCATTGCCTGCATCGGTTGACGAGTTGTCGGCTCGGTGGCGCGATCAACTGCTGGGTGGCCGAGATGTCCACCCGGTTGAATCGCTCTACGCGGGGCGGGCCTTTCAAGATGCCCGTCGTGCTGCAACGCTCTTGGAGGCTCCGCTGTACATCGCCTCGGCTGGCCTAGGCATGGTCTCCGCCTCGGAAACGGCACCAGCCTATGACCTGACTGTTGCGGACTCTGGCGCAACGATCTTGCCCATCCTTAAACAGATCGGCGCGACCAGGATGGATTGGTGGCGATCACTGAATGCGGCAAGAGGCCATCCCCGGCCGATTGCCAGCGAGA
This sequence comes from Aquabacterium lacunae, assembly GCF_004310865.1. GTDB lineage: Bacteria > Pseudomonadota > Gammaproteobacteria > Burkholderiales > Burkholderiaceae_C > Aquabacterium > Aquabacterium lacunae. The sequence continues at coordinate 151,510 of NZ_SIXI01000005.1, read as the reverse complement.
TGGCGCATTTGAATGCAGCAACGTGGTACCTAGCCATGCCCGGTACGTACCTCAGCATGTTGTCGGAAGAACTGACTCAGTTGCCCACAGACGCTATTCGTCGGCTGCGTATCTTTACTTCGTCAGCATGGGCGCACTCGGCACCGCAAGTGCTTGCCGATCAAGTGCTCCCGTACGACGAGCGACTTGAGGGGACCGGTTTCTCTGGCACTCGCGGTGATTTCGCCCAACGAGCGCTGCTGCACTTCCTTGAGGATCTGAACGGGCACTCACTAACAATGGACGAAGCTCGGGACAAGGTTGCAAATGCGATGTCCCAAAGCATCAAGCGTGAACTTCCTCGTCGCACCAAGAAATCCGATGAAGAGATTCTCCAGATCTTGCGCGTCAACTGGCATGAATATAGTGGCTCCGGCGGACGACTGTTGCGCTTCTTACGCGATACAGCACTGGTTCAGTGCGAGCAGTCTCGATTCAAGGGCTTGTGGCATTCCCTGCGCGAAGAAATGAACGGGAGCAACTTATGAAAAAACCCGCCGATGCAATCGTCGTTCGCGCGCTGCACACCAATCAGGGTGATGGCTTAGACGTCTACGCCTTCTTTGTGAATGGGTCTGACATCATTCGCGTTGCCGACATCTCGCGACTGGAGCGCGATCAGGGCGACACCCTTAAGGGCTTCCAAAGACCGGAGATAAAAAGCCATGTAAAGGGCATCGTCGAGTATCTTAGCCAGGGCAATGTCCTGTTCCCAAACGCCATCATCTTGGCGCTATCCCCATCTGTGAAGTTTGCGGCCTCAAGAGGGACGAAGCCAACCGGAGATCAAGGAATCGCCCAATCTGGCACGTTAACCATCCCGGTGTTCAAAGAAGGTGAGCGTGTGGCGTGGATCGTGGATGGCCAACAGCGATCGCTTGCCCTGTCTCAACTGAGCGGCAAATCCATCCCCGTCCCGGTAATCGGCTTCGTATCAGACAGCCTGGAGGTTCAGCGTGAGCAGTTCATCTTGGTGAACAAGGCCAAGCCTCTGCCAACTAGGTTGCTCAACGAACTGCTACCCGAAACACGCAGCGTGCTGTTGCCACGCGATTTGAGTGCACGGCGAATCCCTGCGGAGATTTGTGGCCTACTGAATCGCGACAAAGCTTCGCCGTTCTACAAGATGATCAAACGGGCTTCTGACAAGGGCACGAGCGGTGCTGTTGTCATAGATACGGCGGTGATCAACATGATCAAACACAGCATCAGCAACCCGTTGGGTGCGCTGGCCCCATACAAGGCCAGCGCTCGCGACAATGCCGATGTTGAGAGCATGTATCGCATCTTGGTTATCTATTGGGGCGCAGTTCGTGAAGTTTTCAAAGACGCTTGGGGAAAAGATCCCAGGCAAAGTCGCCTGATGCACTCAGCGGGCATTGAGGCCATGGGCGTTTTGATGGACCGCATCTATGCTCGCCTCAACGGCCCCCAAGAAGAACAGAAGGCCGTCAAATCCGAGCTTCTAAAAGTAGCACCACATTGCCACTGGACTAAGGGAGTGTGGGAGCCACTTGGGTTGGCCTGGAATGAAATCCAAAGCACCCCCCGGGATATCAAAAAGCTGCAGGACGCACTTGTGCGCCTGTATGCCGGCAGCACCAAACCATGAAATTTCTCTACTCCGACACTCAGGATTACGTCGATCCCGACTATGACTTCTTGACCGATCGCAGCCAACCTGGTCATGAGCGGTACTGGGACGACCAGTACGCACACGAAATCATGTCGACGTCTCCATACGATGGTCTGCTGGTTTCGATGAGTGCTATCCGCCAAGCTGCTGGAGTGGCCTCATCCAAGGTGCGCTACTCCACGTCTGAAGAGCAGCGCATGCTGCGTGTTGGAGCGCGGAAGTTTCTGCGTTACGACGCCCCGCGCTTCAAGGATTCAATGCTGATGGGCGACTGCGGCGCATTCGCGTACGTGGAGCATGAGACTCCTGCCTACCAGCCAGCAGAGGTTGTAGATTTTTATACGGACGCGGAGTTTACCCACGGCGTTTCTCCCGACCACATCATCTTTGACTTTGACACCAGTAATCCACCAGCAGATGCTGTGAGTGATGCTGTCCGCAAGCGCTACGACATCACACAAGAAAACGCTAGAGAGTTCCTAAAGTTGACTCGCGATGAAGGAATGCCTTTCGAGCCAATGGGCGCAGTACAAGGCTGGTCTCCAAAAAGTATGGCCCAGGCAGCAAAGTCTCTAGAGAAGATGGGCTACCGGTACCTGGCGATTGGAGGCCTCGTTCCACTGAAGGTCGACGCAATCCATCTCGTCTTGCAAGAGTTGCGTGGGGCGATCAAGCCCGAGACCAACATCCACCTGCTGGGATTCGCGAAGGCTGACCACATCCACGAATTCGTTCAATACGACATCACCAGCTTCGACTCCACATCCCCGCTGATTCGTGCTTTCAAGGATGCCAAGCGCAACTACTACTTGGCTGCACCGGGCGGAGGTTTGTCGTATTACTCGGCTATCCGAATCCCGCAGGCGATCGAGAACCCTCGCCTGATGCAAGGCATCAAACGAGGCATCTTCGGCGCGGAGGATCTGCAACGGCGAGAGCAGTTGGCGCTGACTACCCTGCGAGCGCTAGATAGAGGCAAGGCCAGCGTGGCCTCCGCATTGGACGCGGTAATGGACTATCAACGCTTTCTCCTACTTGGCGATGAGAAATTGACCGGCGAAAAGCTCGATCGAGAATTGACCAAGATGCATGAGATGAACCTCCGAACACTACAAGACCGCCCGTGGCAGCAATGCTCCTGTGATATCTGCCAGAAGGCAGGGGTGGACGTCATCATCTTTCGCGCCAGCAACAGGAACAAACGTCGCGGATTCCACAACTTGGGCGTCTACCACCAGCACGTACAAAGAACCCTGATTAACGCAAAATGACCACATACAAGTACAAGGCCGTTCGCGCCTCTCAGGCTCCAGATCACGACATCTTCTGCTTCGCAGCACATCCTCACGAGGTCTTGCAGTTCTCAGAGATTGAGCGCGTCGGTCGCGATGAAAGTGGCGAACTGAAGGGATTTCAGCGCCACCAAGTTGCCGCCCATATCAAAGAGATCCGCGACTACCTAGGACGCAAGGATGCACTGCTGCCCAATGCCGTCATCGTGGCCTTTATCGATGGCGTAAAGATCAAAGATTTGGGCGACGGTGTGATTGAAGTGAGGATCAACACTGCAGATGGCAAGCCCGGCTTCGTCGTTGATGGTCAACAGCGCCTTTCGGCTTTGGCGGGATTGCAAAAGCCGGGCTTCCAAGTCTTCGTTTCGGCCTTGGTCTGCAAAGACTACAACGAACTTCGTCAGCAATTCGTGCTGATCAATAACACTCGACCTCTTCCCAAGACGCTCATCTATGAGTTGCTTCCTCAGGTCGAAGGGCTGCCCGATCGGTTCACAAATCGCAAGTTCTCAGCTCGCGTGGTAGATCGGCTCAACTACTTGCGCGGCGGCGTATTTCACGGCGAGATTCGTCAGCACACCAACCCCAAGGGCGTGCTCAGCGACACAGCAATGCAGAAGCTCGTGATGAACTCAGCCGCTCAAGGGGCGATCCGTGAGTTCATCAACTTAAGCAACTACGAAGACCGAGCCATATCGCTGTTAAACGAGTTCTTTGAAGCAGTGAGAAACGTGTTTGGCACGGAGTGGGTCGGAATGAACCCCAAGACATCTCGCCTGCGTCACGGGGCAGGCCTGGTCGCGATGGGCTTTGTGATGGAGCATCTTTACTCGACATTCGGCGCCACTATGCGCGACGAGTTTGAGCCCGGCCTCCAACTGCTTCGCGACCATGGGCATACCGCTTGGACCAGCGGTCAATGGAAGCTAAGCGATGTCGACATTCGTCCGTGGAACGGCATTCAGAACACACCATCAGATATTGACCTTTTGGCCAATCACCTGGTCCGATCGCTCAAACGTGAACTTCGCCGCGCTCGTCGCGCTGCCTAAGGAGGTCGAGCTATGAACAAGAAGGCATTGGTTCTCTTTTCTGGCGGGCAAGACTCGACAACATGCTTGGCGTGGGCTCTCGACCGCTATGAGCATGTTGAAACCATTGGCTTCAACTACGGACAACGTCACGTTGTGGAGTTGGAGTGCCGTGGTCTTATCCTTGATCGGTTCCGGTCAGACTTTCCAGACTGGGGTGGCCGCTTGGGTCAGGACCATATGCTCGACTTATCTGTTTTGGGGGCAATCAGCGATACAGCCCTAACCAGTGAACGTGCCATAGCTTTCAACCAGAATGGCCTACCCAACACCTTCGTTCCAGGTAGGAATCTCCTCTTCTTCAACTTCGCCGCAGCCGTCGCCTACCGCCGAGGCCTGGAAGTTCTGGTCGGTGGTATGTGCGAGACCGATTACTCGGGCTATCCAGACTGCAGAGACAACACGCTCAAGGCACTCCAAGTGTCCATGAGCCTCGGCATGGACAGCCCTATGGTGGTGGAAACGCCGCTCATGTGGCTGGACAAACGAGCTACATGGTCCTTAGCTGAGACACTTGGTGGATCGGAGCTGGTGGAATTGATCAGGCTTGACACTCACACATGCTACCAAGGTAACCATACGACCCAGCACTCGTGGGGCTACGGTTGCGGAACCTGTCCCGCCTGTGAGTTGCGAGCCAAGGGGTATGAACAGTACCTATCAACGAAAGACAATCCCGCATGAGCACGCCCTCGATCCTCACGGTAGCCTCCTGCCGGTTAGAAGCCGCGCGTAGTGTCGGCGTACTCCCCGAAGGACACCGTTGCCGAAACACTCACGGCCATAGCTTCCTTGTCAGCGTCTTTGCCAAGTTGCCACCTGGTTGGGCTCGCTTCCCTGGCGCGGAAGTCAGCGACCTCACACGAGATCTTGAGCGGTGCGTCTCGGCGCTCAATTACAGCTTGCTCAACGACACTATTGCGCATCCAACGGATGAGAACATTGCGCGTTGGATTCGAGGACGGCTAGATGTACCAGGCATTGATCGCATATCCGTACAAAGCACTCAGAATCAAGGCGTGGACCTCGACGCTGGCGGAGACGCTCACGTATGGCGGCGCTACCGGTTCCAGGCCGCGCACAAACTACCGAACGTACCACTCGGCCACAAGTGCGGTCGCCTGCATGGCCATGGATTTGAGGTGCTCGTCCACGCCAACCAGGACATTGGTGATCGTGACATTAGCATTGACTACGACTACCTTGACGAGATATGGGCGCCCTTCCACTATCGACTCAACTACCAATGCCTGAACGACATTGAGGGTCTTCACAATCCAACTAGCGAAGTTATCTCGGCTTGGCTATGGCGGCAACTGAAGGAACGACTGCCGGAACTGACTTGGGTTACTGTGTTTGAGACTGGTAGTTGTGGCGCAAATTTTGATGGTGCGAACTACCGCATCTGGAAAGAGTTCACGATGGACAGCGCGGTCCGATTGAAGCATGCGCCGGTCGATGCGCAGCAGCGAGGCGTGCATGGCCACACTTTCACGCTAAGGCTCCATCTGTCAGCCCCACTAGACGAGGTCATGGGCTGGACGATCGACTTTGGCGACGTAAAGCAAATGTTCGATCCGATATTTAAGTCCCTGGACCACCACCCCATCCACCTGATGGAGAACGGCCCCGAAGATGGCCATACCGGTGCGATTGCCGAATGGATAAGGGCGAGAGTCATTGACGATCTTCCCCCACTATTACGGGTGGACCTTTACGAAACGGAAGGTTGCGGCTCCATCGCCACAACCGAAGAGATGGCTCCCGCGCTGCCGGTCTGATGTAGTTGGAGTTCGCGCCAACTCGCTATCCAGTCGCTGCTTCCTTCGCGCATAGGAACGCAATACGCCTCGTAGATCTGAGATTTACGCACCGAATTGAGCGCCTGACAAGTTCTGGCCTGGCCGGAGAACAGCAGGGACCAAATTGACAACCTCGTCCGAAAGGGGTGAATGCGGTCGAGGCTCTGCAGTCTTCGTTGACTGTCGCGCGCAATGACGCCTCGCGTCGTCCCTACGAGATCTTGACTTGCTGACAGACTAACGGCTTCTCCAGTCGGTTACGATACGCTACAGAAAGGGGCAACTAAGACAAACAGGGAGCGATGTGTTGATCAAAGGCATGCTGGTGCACCTACCCGACAACAGCGGAGTAGGAAAGTTGGAGGCAGTCGATGGAGTGTCCTGCTATGTCACCATCTTCCGATCGATCATTCGATCAGAGGTGATTCAACTTCCGGTCTCAACCATCTCTAGAGCCTATTTGAGCCCACAGACGCGTGTCTACGTCCGTGACGATACGCGCTTTCGGGTTGGCCGAGTGGCCGACTTCCTGATTAGAGAGAATGGCCTCGTCGACTATGAGGTTCGGTTCCCAAACGGGATACGCGAGGATTTCAGCGAACTCGCCTTGCATCTGCGTCCGTGGAGTGCCCCAGAAGATCCAGCCGAGATGTTACTCAACGGCGGAGCGGAAACTCAGTTCCTGCATGATCGGCGCCAGGCGGCCGTTCTACATCTGACAAAACTCCGGAGCGCTGCTCAAGGCATGACAGCGCTCATCTCAGCTGGCATAGAGTTAGCGTCGCACCAAGTGGCTGCGGTGCGGCGGGTGCTCACGGACCCAGTGCAGCGCTACCTTCTCGCAGACGAGGTCGGCCTGGGGAAAACGATCGAGGCTGGTCTAATTGTTCGACAACACCTGATCGACAATCCAGAGACCAGCGTACTAGTGGCAGTACCAACTCACCTCTGCGCGCAGTGGCAAGAAGAACTTTGGACAAAGCTGAAACTCGATCAGTTCAACACAGTTCAGGTTGTCCCTCACGCCCATCTGGCTAACGTTCAGGTTGCTCCTGACATTCTTGTTCTCGACGAAGCTCATCATCTCGTGGGGATCACCTCCGGTCCACTTGCTCCAGCCGCCGCTAAGCTTCGTACCATCGCTTGCGACGCGCCTGTCCTGCTGCTGCTTTCAGCGACTCCTGCACTTGGTGATGAAGCTCGATTTCTTGCGCTGTTGAATCTGCTCGATCCCGCCACTCACCCATTGGACGATGTCGCAGGATTTCGGGGCAAGCTTGAGCGACGGCGCGAGATTGGTCGACTGCTCCTCGCACTCGACCCTGACGCTCCAAAACTTGTACTGCGACAACGCTGCGCAGCGATGGAGCAAATGTTTCCGGGCGATCCGGTGGTGATGGAGGTCGCCCCCAAGTTAGCTGCTGCAACCCGCGATGCTCCTGAAGACGTGCCTGGACTTTGCACCGCACTGAAGAACCACATCGCGGATAGCTACCGTATCCACCAACGGCTAATTCGCTCGCGTCGCGCAGATGCTCAAGGCTGGGAATTCAGCCCGCGCGGCCCCCAGGCTGAGGGAGTGCCAACGTTTGCACACGTTCGCGTCGAGGTCGCAGGCACCCGCTGGGCCGAATCACTTCTCCCAGTCTTAGAGGAATGGCGGTTCGCCGCGATCGATGCTACAAGCGGCGATGAACGATCCCGTGACGAGGCAGCACGTCGTTATGCCGAATTGTTGACTGCCATAAGTTACGGAAGTACGGCTCTTGCCAATTGGGTCGCCGATAAAAGCTCACGACCCGCATTTGCCGAAGAGACATCGATTCTTGAGCGGCTCAGCGCGCTTACCGATGCAATTGAACCACGCCCCGACTACGCAACAGCTTGCGAAAGCACCCGGCGCCTGGTCCGCAGCATTCGCGGAGAAGGACGTCACGCCAAAATCGTAGCCTTCTCATCGACCACGGCCAACGCAAGCGCATTTCACAAGGCCTTCAGCGAAGGCCTAGATGATTGTGAGGTCCTGCAACTTGGTGAAGAAGACACCTTGCGCGGCAAGGACACCATCGCGACCTTCACCAAGCATCAAGGGTCAGCAGTGTTGATCTGCGATCAGAGTGGCGAGGAAGGACTCAATCTTGCCTTTGCCGATGCAATTGTTCATCTCGATTTGCCGCTAGTGGCTGGTCGCTTGGAACAGCGAATTGGTCGGCTGGATCGGTTTGGGAGGCGGCACGGCGTTATCCGCCACAGGATCATGCTCCCTGTGGACGAAGATGACAGCCCCTGGTCAGGCTGGTCGGACTTTCTCTGCAAGGGGCTTGGTATCTTTCATCGCTCCATCAGCGACGTTCAATTTTTGCTCGAAGACTTTGAGCGGCGCGCCTTTCGGATGCTCCTCGAACGGGGCCCGGATGGCATAAGAGATCTCTCCGCTGAAGTTGGCGAGGCGATACGAGAAGAGCGCAGATCGCAGGATGAGCAGTACGCACTCGATCGGATCGCGCTTGCAGAAGAGCCAATAGAGACTTTCATTCGAAATCTGGAAGAAGCAGAGGAGGACGAAGCCGCATTGGAGGATGGCGTTGACCGATGGCTCGTGAATGCTTTGCTGCTGAAGAAACAGCCATTGTCATGGCCACAGCAGGATCCGTTCAGACTCATAGCGACGAACGAAACGCTTATCCCAAAGCTCCCCTGGCTGAAAGCGTTTGCTCTCGAAAACAAGCAACCACTCACATGGCGGAGACGGATTGCTGCTGCGCAACCATCCTGCTTACTATTGAGGCCCGGAACCCCTTTAGTTGACGTGGCAGAGCGCTTCACTCGATGGGATGATCGCGGCACTGCATTTATAACTTGGCGAACAGTGGCGGAATGGTCGGATGAAGTATGGCTTGGCTTCCGCCTTTGCTTTCTTGTCGAACCGGACATCGCAATTTCCGACTTGTTCGCACCAAGCAGGGGCGAACTGGCGAATGTGCGAAGGGCCCAGCGCTATCTTCCCCCGCAAGCAATCTGCATCCACGTCGACAGCAATGGAGACGTGGTCACAGATGCCTCGCTGCTCTCAATTCTGATGAAGCCCTATCTGCGTGCGGGCGCACGAGGGGAGCAAGGGGAGCGAGGCACCGACGTCAATCTCTCTAGCCGCCCCCAGATCCTGTCTAGCGTTATTGATTCCCTAGCCTTCGGAGATCTGTGTCGATCCGTTCGAGATCGCAGCCGCGCCTTACTGCTTGCCCAGCAAACGTTGCAAGACGCCATCACCGCTGGCGAGCGCCACGCCAAGTCCGAGATTGAGCGCCGCCGAAGCCGCTTGCGTCAGAAAGATGCGATTGGGGACGCTGTCGCCCTACTTGAACTCCAGGCAATTGAGTCGATCCTCCCAGCAATTTCAAGACCACTCATCAAACTAGATTCGATGGGATGCTTTGTGATTTCGCGAGAACCACCAGTGAATCCAGCATATGCGTGAGCTTGTCGGCGCTGAAGCTTTCGATGCCCTGAGACGCCTACTTGCAGGTGAGTCTCAAGACGAATGGCACTCGCCTGCCGAACCATCGATTGAACGGTTGCGTGTGGCACTCGGTAGCCTGCACCCTCGAACCAGTATGCTTGATCTTGCCGTACTTTTGCGCCAAGCACTTCGTCGCGAGGATGCACGTCGCAACTATGAGGTCAGCCCACACGTAATAGTAAAGCACCCACGTCTGAACAGGTTCTCTTCTTGGAGAAGCATTAGCCTCGACAGCGAACCCATTACAGGCGGATGGCGGGTGACAGCAAAGCCATGGCACCCTGAGTGGCTCGAGTCAGGGGCGCGACTCGGTGTCGATGACATCGCTTCAAGTGAAGTGCTAAGACGCTCCTTTGGCGGGCAGGACTGCACCGGAGATCCATTTCTCAAGGCCATCAAGCGCGAACGCTACCGCAGTTCAGGTCAGCGAGCTGCGGTCCGTGCCGCGCTTTCTACCCCCCCAGGGGCCACGCTTGTGGTTGCGTTGCCGACCGGTGAGGGAAAGAGCATGATCTTTCAACTCATTCATGCCGTTGGTTTTGTTGGCGAAACGATGGCGATGAATCGCGGGGTCACACTCGTCGTGGTACCAACAGTCGCACTTGGTGTGAACCACGAGGAAGAAGCCGTAAATGTCTGTGGATTGGCTAGACCACTCACCTTCCAGGGAGGTGCGGAGGTGGCCAATGCGACGCTCAAAGAGCGAATCGCAAACGGCGAACAGGGCCTGTGCTTCGCGTCTCCCGAGGCAGTAACCGGGTCATTGCGCTATGCGCTCCGCCAAGCGGCAGAGGCTGGACTGATCCGGGCATTGATCATCGATGAAGCACATCTTGTCGATCAATGGGGCACAGGGTTCCGAACGGAGTTCCAAGAACTTAGTGGCCTACGACAAGAACTGCTTGCCCTGGCCCCACCTGGTGGGGAGTTGCGTACGGTTCTACTGTCGGCGACCCTCACAGACCAGTCGCGGGAGACACTAAGGACGCTATTCGGCTTGGGTCGAGGCTTTGAGAGCCTGTCTGCAGTGAGATTGCGTCCTGAGCCCGATTACTGGGTTGCCAAGGCAGATGAATCCGTACGAGACGAAAGAGTGATGGAGGCACTACATCACGTTCCTCGACCGGCGGTTCTTTATGTGACTGAGGTCGGGCATGCTGAGGCCTGGAATCGCGCTTTACTGTCGGCAGGCTTCAAGCGTGTTGGCATGTTGCACGGCAAAACTAGTCGCGGGGATCGGGAACGGATCGTCGCTGAGTGGCGAGACGGATCCCTGGATGTTGTGGTTGGCACGTCCGCATTTGGATTAGGTATCGACTACGCCCATGCACGCAGCGTTATCCATGCATGCGTACCCGAAACTCTAGACCGCTTCTACCAAGAGGTCGGTCGTGGAGGGCGCGACGGCAAAGCCGCGCTATCGCTCATTGCACCGACGCCCTCTGACTTCCGAACGGCAGAACGGATTTGCCATCAGAAAGTGATCTCCATTGAGCGAGGGCTTGAGCGCTGGACGGCATTATTCGATGGAAAACGGTCAATGGGTGGAAATCACTTTGCTGTGAGGGTAGACGGAAGCCCCGGTAGCAGCGAAGAGGATATCGATATGACCGGCGATTGGAATGCGGATTGGAATCTGCGCACGCTTGCCCTCATGGCACGATCCGGTATGGTACGTCTGCTCGGCAAACCTCTGTCACTTACATCTGAGCCAGGCGATTGGCTGGAAATCGAACTACTAGACGACGCGCACCTAAAAATCGAAACGTGGAAAAGGCGGATCGAACCTGTCCGTGCACGGGGACAAGCGGCCAACTTTCACAACTTTCAACTCATGCAACGCTTTCTTGCAGGAGAAGACTGCCCTGCTGAGATCTTGGAAGAACTATATGGTCGTGGCCAGATAGCCAAAACCTGCAGTAGTTGCTCTCGCTGCCGCTCTAATCAAGTTGCCCGACCACAAAACACCGTTGCTATTGAACCGCGTGCTCCGTGGTCGCTCCCTCTACCGCGCCTGCTTGAGCGACTATTTGACTCGGACCGACGACTACTGGTCACATATGGCGACGTTACCGGAAAGGCTCAATCCCGGCGGCTTGGCGAAACTATCGAGCGACTCTACCGAATGGGCCTGGCCAAGCTCATCCTACTCGGCGAGGCTCCGTTCGATCTCGACCGTGTATTGCGGTTTGCTGAAATGCGCCCCCTCTTCTTGAGCCGACTCCCATCGCTCGCTCATTCTCGCCTTCCGACTGGGCCAGAAATGGTGCTCGTCGGTCATGGCCACCAACTCGGCGAGGCCACATACTCGGCCCATCCTGATCGAACACGCCTATTTCTCGTGCCCGAAGGATTGAAGGCTCAAAGTGGACATGTGCTGCGCGAAGTCTTCGGGGGGCGCGTTCTCACACTTGATGAATTACACGCAAGGGTTGCTGAATGAGCATCGTGACGAATTTTCAGGCTGTGCCAAACCGCCTGTTTTGCATCTTCGCAGCGGTCGCCGAGTCAGAGAATGGACTGCTACGCGATCAACTCGAGTCTTGGGCTACTCCCCCCTCCTTGTCTAGGCGCGGAGCAAACGACGAGGACGGGGGCACAACTGAACTGTTCTCGAACTCCTTGGCGGAGGCTCGTCGCCTGGGACTGATCGAAGACGACGGTGAGCGTTTGCGCGTGCCACTACGTGCCGATACAAGTGCGAGACGGAAGAGCGACTTGGAAGCCGACTTCCTATCTAGGGTGCGAGAGGTGATTTTCGACCCGCAGCGCGCGGCCGCAGCGGGGCAGGCCGGTGTTCTATATGCATTAGCTTGGTTTCTTACAAAGAATCCACTCCAGCCCGTGAGTTTCTCTGACGCCCCGCAGGAACAACTGCGAAAGGACCTGGGCGAGTTCGCAGCCAAGGCAGATCTGGGCAGCACAAGCAGCTTCCAGAATCTACTTTATTGGGCGCGCTATCTAGGTTTCGCTACGGTAGCCGGAGACGGTGGAACTCGGAGGGCATTTCCTGACCCCACCCGCGCCATTGGGACGGTACTCGATCAGATTCTGGTGATCAACGAATGGATAGAAATCGATGTGTTTCTGTCGCGGTTGGCAGGCATATACCCTGTGCTCGAGGGAGGGGTTGTGCGAGAGGAACTGGAGTCGATGCGCAGCGCGCCCCCTGCAACTGATGATCGATTGTCTATTGCCTCAAGTCTCGCGCTACAAAGGCTCGTTGATCGCGGTTCAATATTGCTGGACACGCTCGCAGACGCAAAAAAGGCGCGCATTCTTGATTTTGGCAGCACCACAAAGCGCGTCAGTCACGTGCAAATCGGAGCAACCAAATGATGCGGAATCACCTCTGCTGGGATCCGGCTGGAGTCCGTCAGGTCATCAATCCATTTGCGGAACACATTCCGGATAGCCTATTCCACGCCGTTCACAGCGACTGGGATCTACAAGTAACCCCCCCTGTCGGCCAACGCTACCAGGATGTCACAAGTGCAGCCTGGACACAGATGACACCATCGGAGTTCCTCTCCGACTTCTTGCGTCAAGATCGACCACATGCACTTGCCGCTGTGCTTGGGGATACAGGGTCTGGCAAGTCACACTTGATTCATTGGATGAGACTACACCTGCGCGACGACGACAAGCGCGTGGTGCTAGTCGTCCGCAAGTCTGGAACTAGCTTGCGTGCGATCGTCCGCGACATCATCGACAAGTTGCCGATCGATCAACAGCAAAGTTTCCTTGAGACGTTCAACGCCGCAGGCGATGGAACAATGACTCCAGAGGGGAGGCGCCGCGAACTGCTCCATCACCTTGGCCAGGCCATACGCGAGGACAAGCCTGCGGCTGACACGGACGAACTCGAGGAAGCGCTAATTGAAGTGCTCCCGAACCTCTTCCAGGACCCGTACATGCAGAAGGAGCATTTTCTGCGTGACGGCAGAGTAGCCGCCGAGATCGTCGACCACATCTTCGAGCAATCGCACGCCAATGATCGGCCTGATCGACGACGCCTGTTTTCCACCGATGATCTAGTTCTGGGCGGACAAGACTATTTGAACGCGACCAAACTAGCACAGCATGCGATTCAATTGGTCGAGGCGGATCCCGCAAACTTGCCCGCAGCAATTACGGTCATTAACCGCAATCTCGACAAAGCGGTTGCACGTACCCTCAGTTTCTCTGGAGATCGAGTCGAGGAGTTGATGGTGCGTCTGCGGCGGCACCTCAGAACGCAAGGTCGCGAACTAGTGATGCTGGTTGAAGAGTTTGCACGCCTTCAAGGCATCGACCGAGCACTTCTCCAGGCAATCACCACACAGGGTGATTCAGGGCAAGGCGAGACAGGCCTCTGTAGGATGCGGACTGCGATAGCGGTGACCCCAGGCTTTTTCGAAAGCGTTGAAGACACAGCCTACCGCAGAACCTCCCACATAGTAGACATGAACCGCTCTGCCGGGCATGCCCACGGCAAGAGCCCCACCTCGGCATCTTTGGCCTCCTTTTCTGCGAGGTATTTGAATGCGGTGCGGCTCGGACGAGAATCAATCGAACGATGGAGCTCTACAGCCGAGCCTGGCCAACTGGCACCTTCACGGTGCTCTCAGTGCTCGTTCGAAATTACTTGCCATGAAACGTTTGGTGCGGTGGATGGGTATGGGTTGTACCCATTCACAGAACGAGCCCTTTGGATCGGCGCCGGCCGTATTGATCGCGCACAAACAGGAAGGCTGAATCCACGGACTGTTCAAAATGATCTGTTGGTTGAAGTCATGGATACGTTCTCGTCCTCAATTGCTGCCGGCGAGTACCCTCCACCCCGCCTCCTCGAAAAGCTCGGAGGCGTCAAGCAGTTGCCTCTCGCTGCGGAAACCGATTTGAAGCGCCTCAGCCCGCACATAGCTGATCGCTGGATGTCATTGCTTGAGCTTTATGACGGCACAGGCAAGGTCGTCAACCTCGCGGAACAACTTTATGAGTCCTTCACGATTCCGAAGATCCCGGACGCGGGTGCGGGTGAGCCAGCTAATTTAGATTTCCCCGCCTCATCCCCGACACCTCAGCAAGAGACTCCTGTCGCGCAGCCTGCTGCAAGCGCTGACGATCTCGCAATCCAGACCTGGATCAGGGGCGGCGGGCTTGACGCCACAGTTGCCCAGAAGCTCCGCGAACTGGTTTACGCAGCAGTCGTGGAAGCGATCGATTGGGACATGTTGGGCCTCTCTCGCACCTTCTTCGCAGGAGGAACTAAGCCCGTGTTTAAACAGGGGATCGGCATCAGCTTCGTCCGCCAGAATACACAGATCTCAAAGTATGCAAAGGTACGCTTGGAGATAGACGCCAACCCGAAAGTTGGCCAGGCGTTGCAAGGATTGCTGCGTGCCTCGAAAAATGGATTCCGCTGGCAGTTCGATGGTGCGGACCGAGCGCTGATAGCCTTTTTAGATTGCGTCGAGCATTGGAGCGAGCAGGTTGCGCAACAAATTCAGTTGCTGATCGCCCCCAGCGCGACTTGGTCCCACGGCAGCGCTGCACTGCATCTATTAGGCGTTGGTGCCGCCATTGGCGGGCGAGTCAAAGGGGATGCGACTACCGCCGATTTGATCGAAGCAGCATTTGGAAACTGGCCTGAAGAGCCTGCGGCTGCTTCGAGCCAACTGCGATCCCTCTACAAGAAACTACAACGCGACAGAGAAGAGTTGATTGAGATCGCTCGAGCTCAAACTTCGAGTCTCAAAGGTGGCCGCCCTGGCGCAATGCTTGATCCACGTCGAGTGCGGGGGCCGATGCGTCAGTTGAGCCGAGAAAAGTGGCATCTCAGCATGACTCCTCCGGAGGGCGACTCGGACATGCTCGCTAAGTTGTACCGCGAGGTCGGGGGTCTGCTCCCCGAGGCCGCTGCCGCCGAGCGCTCGAAGCGCCTTGAGTGGCTAGATGAAATGCTGACAGCCTTCGGGGCAGACGCCACTCGTGCATCAATCGTCGCAACTCTCGGCAACGCGCGGCAAGCGGCTCTAGATGCAGGCATCAGTGCACAGAACAGTTCCCGACAATTACAGGATGCGCTAGAGGCGTTTCAGAGCGTGCTATTTGACGCAACTGTCAATGCCGCACGGACGTTGCTTGAGACTGAAGACGCGGTTGCATCGCTACCCGAGTACGGTCGAGGTCGAGCAAACGCAGTGGCGGCCGGCACAGCGCTACGTGTTGCCGCAGAGAGGTTTCTTGACGCAGTTGAAAGCGACCTACAGGCCTTTGGCACAGACCAAGACGCAAGTACTGGTGGTTTAGCTGGACACCTCGCAAGTATCGATAAATCTCTCGCCAGCATCGTTGACGATTTGGCAGCAATGGAGGCAAGAAATGCTGCTTGAACGCGCCACCGGTCTCGCAACGAAGATCAGTCGATACCAAACGCTGAAAAGTGCGGCGAAGGAGGCCGAAATTGTCCGCACCCGCGCTGATCAACTTGGACAGGTATCGGCCCTCCTCGCGCATGCAAGAGACGCTCTCAGTCGCTTTACTGCTGCGGGGGTGATAGTTGAATTCGCCCCTGCCCAAGCCGATGATTTGTTGGAGAAGGCGAGAAGACTGCGTGTGATCGCTTCAGAAGCCCCAGCTGCGCTGGCCGATCCACCGTTCAACTTTGCGCACGAGTTCACCAACAGGCTAAGGGGCATCGCGACTGGAGCGGATACCGCGATTCAAGAACGATGGAGTCACTTCATTGCCGAAAATTCTCCAGGTGGATCTGACGAAGTGCTTGATGCACTGGGCAAACTGCCGCAACTCCGCGACGGTGTCACTCAGATTCGCCAATGTAGACAGAAGATTAAGTTGCTCGCAGCCACTCCGCCTGCCGACCCCGTGCAGGCAGTGGCGCAATTGAGGGCACTCGTAGCCGAGCATCAAACTGCTTGGTCGACCCTGACCACAGACAACCTCCCACGCGCAGTTATTCTCTTTTTACGTGCATGTGCGGGGGAAGGCGCGCCTGTGACGTCTCTCACCGAGGAGGTCCGCGATTGGCTCGAAGCGCGAAACCTCCTGGGCTCGTTGCGCATCCGGATAGGCTAACCACATGACTGTTTCTGCTGACGCGCTTCTATTGCTCGACCGTATTGAAGCACTCGAGATGCGCTCTCTCGCGTGGGGGTTTACGTCCGGATCGTTAACAGAAGACGAGGTACTCGATCTTCTTGATGGAGGACTCAAGGCGGAAGACGCGTTGGAGGATTTGCTCGATGCACGACTTGTGACTGAGCAGGCCAGCCTAAGTGGTGGCCGTCGCTACCGATCGCGTTTTGCCGAGGCTGTTCGCCTTGTCGCTGCCAATCGCCAACTGTTCGCCAATAAGCCATGGCAGGCGGCCCCCCGACTTGTGGCTGACTTTCGCATTGATCGGCGGCGGCGGCGTTTTCCTAGGCGAGACCGTCCGCCTAGCGAGGTATTGGCGCGCAGCGAAGGAATCATTGCACCCACCCCCCTCCGACATGCGATCTGGGACGCGCTAACTAGCACCAACTTGTTATTGGCGGCCTTCCAAGAGCGAGCGACGGTCCGTCTGGCACAACTTGCCGACGATGGCGGCACCATCGTGACTGCAGGAACAGGTAGTGGCAAGACGATCGCCTTTTACCTCCCTGCGATGCTCGCCATCGGCGAGGCGATCGGCACCGAGCACTGGGTAAAGGCGCTCGCGATCTACCCACGAGTCGAGTTGTTGAAGGATCAGTTCGCAGAGGCGTTCCGAATGGCGCGCACGATGGATACAGCCCTTGCTAAGCATGGCCGGCGACCACTTAGCATAGGCGCGTTGTTCCGAGCCACACCACGAAATGCATCAGCCCAAGAACTTAGGGATCACGAATGGACGTCGCGCGGCCGAGATTGGGTTTGCCCGTGGATGCGCTGTCCATCCTGCGCCGGAGAGATGCTATGGCGAGGAAGTGATTTAGACAATACTCAAGAGCGACTGAGTTGTGGGCGGCCAGGATGTGGCTTGCAGGTAGATGAGCGGCATCTCGTACTGACCCGCCAGAGGATTCAGCAGCAACCGCCGGATCTGCTGTTCACGACCACAGAGATATTGAATCAACGACTCTCAGATCAGTGGATGCGAACCGTATTCGGAATCGGTGTTAGTCGGAAACCGTTTCTCGCCCTTCTAGACGAGGTGCACACCTATGCAGGCACCAGCGGAGCACAAGCAGCACTTACGCTGCGGCGCTGGCGCCATCTGCTCGGTGCGCCCGTGCACTGGGCCGGACTATCAGCAACGCTTGGCGATGCCGCACGCTTTTTCTCAGATCTCACGGGGGCGTCCATCGACCGCGTCGTTGAAATCAGTCCAACGCCAGACGAGTTTGTGGAGTCTGGTGCTGAGTACCAGTTGCTGTTGCGTGGAGATCCCGCCTCACGCGCCTCACTGCTCTCAACAACCATTCAGACAGCGATGCTGGTCGCGCGCGTGCTTGACCCACCTAACGCGCAAGCGACCTCGGGCTCCTTTGGCCGCCGTGCGTTTCTGTTCACCGACGATCTCGACGTAACCAATCGTCTGTTCGATGATCTGCGCGATGCTGAGGCATACACGATCTTTGGCCAACCTGATGGAAATCGTCGGCCGCTGGCCTCACTTCGCGCTGCGGGTGCTGACGATCGGGCCCGCGATTTGGAGGGGCAGCGGTGGCGAATGTGCGAAGACGTCGGTCACACGCTTGGTGAGCGGTTGGTCATCGGCCGCACTACATCCCAAGATGCTGGCGTCACCCCGCATGCGAACATCATTGTCGCCACCGCCGCGTTGGAAGTTGGTTTCAATGATCCGCAAGTGGGTGCCGTCATACAGCACAAGGCGCCACGCGGGATGGCGTCCTTTCTACAGCGGAAGGGACGCGCGGGCCGTGATCGTGCCATGCGTCCACTCACCGTAACGGTCTTATCCGACTATGGCCGTGATCGCGCAACTTATGAATCTTACGAAAGTCTGTTCGATCCACAACTTGAGCCGCAGTTCCTGCCAATTGGAAACCCATATGTTCTGAAGATGCAGGCCACTTTCGCATTCTTCGACTGGCTCGCAGCAGAGACAGCAGGATATGAGAAGGCGTGGGCATGGGACTTCCTCAGTCGGCCCATAGACCAACCCTCAACGCAAGTCTCCGCCGTCGTACAGCGCATAAAAGCCAAACTCGCTCGACTGATTCAAGGAGACGAGACGGTAATCGCAAGTCTTCAGACACACCTGATGGGCGCTCTTCGAGTCGACGAGGACGCCGCCCAAGGGCTACTCTGGGAGGCGCCCCGTTCGATCCTGCTTGAAGTTGCGCCTACCCTCGTTAGGCGACTGTTCCGTCGATGGCAACTGGCTTTTCCGTCTGGCGGCGCATTGCTGGACTTGCATGTGCCATATCACCCGCTCCCGGACTTTGTGCCACGCAATCTGTTTAGCGACCTCAGCCTGCCAGAGGTACGGGTTTTGGTACCGCCCGCGACGGTGAATCACGATTGGAGAACGGACGCTATGCCGGTTCTCCAAGCAATTCGCCAACTCGTGCCGGGTCGAGTGACGAGAAGGTTCGCTTTCGAGCGCGGCGGGTTGTCGCACTGGGTGCCTGTCGATCCAGCACAGCCTGTCCAGGAGCGTCGGATCAGCGAATATGCAGAGGAGCATGAGTTCGTCGGCGAATTCACAGCCACCTTCAACGACAACACCAATGATGGCCCTCTACTCGTCTTTCGGCCATGGACTGTTCGCCTGGAGAAAGTGGCTGGCACCGAAGTTCTGCCTAGCAGCAATGCACAACTGAGTTGGCGAACTGACATCGCCTCTAGGGGCGACCCGGTGAGCGTTCCTGTTGCGCCTCGTTCGCCATGGCGTCCGTTCGTCTCAAAAGTCGATTTCTACCTTCACCGGTTCCGCTCAAGCGTAGCAGTCCGTCGCTTCGCGCCGACAGCGTATGCGAATGTCCGCACACTCAAGGACGAGTTCCCCGTCACACTGCACTTCCGCAGCGACGACAATCGACCAGCCGCGATCGGTTTCGAGCTCGAGGTGGACGGTCTCCGTCTAGATCTAACCCTGCCATCGGCGGAGCAGATCACGGCCAAATCACTCAGCCCAAAGCTCTTCGGCACTTCGAAACTTTCCTACCTGCGCGAACGCTTTCGAGATGACGACTGCTTGCCTGTTGATATCAATGTCTTCCAAAGGGACTGGCTATTCCAGTTGCTGTGCGCACTGATCGCCGCGCAGATAACTTCAGCGAACGACGTCGCAGAAGTAGTGGATGATCTTCTTGCGGATGAACGAATTGCCAGCGCGTTCGATGAGGTGATGAGCGAATACTTCAACGCTGTGCCGATTCAGGTCCCAGACGATTTCGACGAGGATCAGGACGGGTCCGAAGAGGACGACGATGAAGTCCTACGAGGCGCACCTCGAAGGGCGAGATCCGCCGGACGGCTTCAGCAGATACTCGCATCTCAGATTGCGCGCACGGAAGTTCGTGAACGACTTCGAGCCATCGCTCGGGAGATGCTAGAGCCAGATCTGGTCGCTTTTGATCGCTGGCTCCGTCGATTGATCGTAGAAACCTTGGGGGAAGCAATGCTGCAAGCGTGTATTGCTGCGGCGCCAAGGGAAGCGACCATGGATAACCTCTTGGTCGATATCCAGGAGTCACAGGACGGTGGACCTACATCTGTCTGGATTACGGAGACCACGCTTGGCGGTGCGGGCGCATTGCAGTCGTTTGCAGAACGTTTTACTGCGGAACCAAACTCATTCTTCGATGCGGTCGGAGCTGCACTCGCCCCGACAGACTTGGAACTGGTAGACGTTGGTCTACGACGAGTCCTGGCTCTTGCCCGAGACAATGCCGTCATACGAGAAGGCATAAACCGGCTGCGTGGCACGGAATCGCATTCTGCATCCTCAGCTACATGGCGCGAACTGTCCCAAGCGCTGACTCAGCATGGAGGCGTTGACCTGAGCCACGCCCTCGTAGTGGCATTGAACAACCGCTTGGTCAGGCCAGGAGCAGGCCCTGACCTTGACGCTCTACTAACAGAGCTAATCGAGTACTGGGACAGCCTGGAACATCGCCTTGGTATGGCCGTAGGGCTGCGCGAGTTTGCCTACGCTGTAAGTCATTCAAGTGCGTGGCGTAGTCGCGTGCGGACTTACCTCGTAGCCAATCTGCCCGGCGCAGCGGCTGCGAGCGTTTCTGTGTTTGCCGCAGTCTTAAGCATGCTGTGGCCTCGCGAGAACGAAGTACGTCTATCGAGCCTTCGGTCCTACAACCCGTATCGCTCAGGTCGCACCACCGATCCTGCAGTTGTTAGACAGTTGCTTCTGCGACGGACCGTACAGATCGTCGACCTTTCGGCAAGTGACTGGAGTACGAGGCTCTATTCCGCACTCGCAGAGGATGGTGCCTGTCGAGTGAGTGCGAGCGCAGGGCAAACGAGAGCTCTCCGCGAAGCGCTTGTCTTGCTTGGGGTAACGCCAGTAGATGTCGGTGTTCTGCAGTTCTTCCCCGTCGTCGAACGGATAGAGCGCGCTGAGGGCCGCATTCTTGTCGACCTACTATTGCGCGAGCACTCCTGATGCCATACCCCTACCCCTCTCGCGACCTACATGGACCGGCTCAAACACGCGGTGTCCGCGATCTTTTTCAAACTTTATTCGCAGCGGAGTTGATCAGCCCAAGCCGCAAACTCTGGCTTTGCTTCGCCTGGATCTCAGATGTCGAGGTGCTCGACAATGCCGGACGACGCTTTGCCGCGATCGAACCGGATTGGCCTGCCGGGCCGATCAAGCTATCGCAG
Organism: Aquabacterium lacunae; assembly: GCF_004310865.1. Taxonomy (GTDB): domain Bacteria; phylum Pseudomonadota; class Gammaproteobacteria; order Burkholderiales; family Burkholderiaceae_C; genus Aquabacterium; species Aquabacterium lacunae. The sequence continues at coordinate 130,292 of NZ_SIXI01000005.1, read as the reverse complement.
GTACTCGGTGCACTGCTCGCCCGAGGCACCCATATAAGGCTGGTAATCCGGGATCATGTTCACAACGGCTACTTTGTCGCGCGCCTTCAGGCACTCAAGGAGAGGTTTGGCGATCAGCTGAGATGGATCGTCGAAAAGGACTTCCATGCGAAAGGCCTATTGGGAGACGACTATTTCCTTAGCGGATCAATGAACCTGACTCTGAGTGGCATTTCGGTCAACGGCGAACATCTGGTCCTGAGAACTGATCCAGCCGCGATTGCCGAGCAAGCAGAGCAACTTGAGTTTCAGTGGGAAGGTCGGCTCAAATGATCACAGTCGACCAGGAGACTGCGCGAAGCATCGCGTCGCGACTGCGAACGCGTGCGGAGGCTTTTGCATTTCCCACTGGGACCGACGTACTTTGCAAACAGTTGTTCGATACAGTGGACAGCGCTAGTTTTCCTGGCGCGCTCATTCCAGAATTGAAGGCAGATGGAGAACTTCTCGTACTAGCAATTGCGTCTCCAGCGGACTGGCGACGCCTGAGTCCTGTCCTGCGCGCCTTCGCTGGCCCCACGCTGACATCATTCGACGGCCTGCCGTCCACCAAATCAGCAGGGGATGACCTCAACGCATTGCTCGCTGGATCGGGGCCAGCAATCACTGCTGAGATCAAATTACCGGCCGACGACGCCGGACGTGAGATGGCACTACGAGCGATCGTTCGTGCACGTGACACGCTCCTTAGAGCACCGTCCCGAACGCGCACCGCGCCAGAGCCGACGAGTTGGTTACTTGCCCGCTTCCAAGATTGTCTCAATGTCGGCCGCAGGGATGCGGCATCGGCAGTCCTTGAACAACTTCGCAACGAACTACGGCTCGACGCGTTGAATCTTCGATCACTGCAGGTTCAGTTGCTTGCTGCCTTCGAAGAGTGGAACGAAATAGTCAATCTACCCGGATTCGCGAACCTGACACTGGCAAGGCGAACACCTGCGACCACTGTGTTCTTGCTTGAGGCCCTCTACCAGGCCCGCTTGGCGCCATCCTTCGACGCTGGCGATCAAACCGCAGTTGAGAAACTCTACGCGGAAGAGGTACGGTCATTTGCCGCACCTCTTCTGAAGGCACCTCTTCCTGTATCTCTTCGAACTGGTGGATGGCGGCTCGCTGGTCTTGAGGCACTCACCTCGCTCAATCGCACAGACCTCATCGACTCAGTGGTCTTGCGGTCCGATCAACTCGGCTGGCTTACATCGCGCCTAGCAGCAACCGGCAGTCGCGTGAGCGGACCCACCCCGGGCGCAGTCGAAGATGCGCGTGACCGTCTGCTCGCCGTTGAAACGACAGAAAGCGTCGACGTCATGGCTGCGGCCCTTGAGGCCATGGCTCGCCTCAATGACCAACAGCGAGCAGAACTCGCACGAGCGGAACCTTTCCGTTCGGCCTTACGAGGGCTGGAACACGAGGCGAGTTGCGCCAGCGTGCCTACCTCCTGGCCAATGTGGCTCGCCCAAGCTTCTGACCCGACGTTCACGAATGCCCTTGCCCTCGCACGCTTGGGTGCTGAGGAATGGCAGATCGCAGGAGACGCTACCGACCCCACATCAACAGTCGCATTCCTCGGTGCGCTAAATGCAGCGCAGAGCAATCCACTGGCTGCGGAGCGTACAGCCCAAGCACTTCCCTACCTGGTTGCAGCGCTGCGGCGAGACCCGCTTTTCCCCAACCCGGTCATGACGCCGGTTTACTCCAGCATACTGACATTGCTTGCTCTAGGAAGCTCTCGGGGAAATGAAGTCTTCGATTCAAGCTTGATCCTCGTTGATGCGTTGCTGACTGTTGGAGCCAGTGCAAGTCAATACCGAGAACTTACGGCTGACGTCGACGAGATCGCAGGGGAGGGCTTCGGGGTGAGGATGGTCTATTGGGCGCTGGAGATGGTCGAGATCTTTATGCGCGCGCCGACTCCCGACGCGACCGCTAGAGAGCGCCTAGTTCACTCCGTACTGGCTAGGCTTATTTCAATTCATGCGCGGTTGAGCGGTCTTCAGCAGGCTGCGGTTCATGCCCTATGCGAAGAGTTTGGTTTTGTAGTCAGCGCGCCCCCCGCAACGCAAAGCGCGAGCGACAATCGACTTGCTTCGCGCATGCGGGGAAAAACGATCGCAATCTACTCACTCGTAGAGAGTGCTAGTCGCCAAGCCAAGGCTGCCATACAAGCCATCGAAGGCGACGTTGATGTGCAGTGCAACTCCGATTTGGTTGGCTCCGCCCAACTCCGGAACCTTGCGACCAATAGCGATCTGTTCGTTGTTGTCTGGGCTGCAGCCAAGCATGCGGCCACCGAGTTCATCCGGGCGCATCGAAACGGCCGACCGATCGTATACGCCGAAGGAAAAGGAGTCTCCAGCCTATTGCGGGCCGTGGAGGAGCATTTCAACTCGTGAATCAGTAGATTTTCATTTGGCCGCTGGAGACCGACTTACGACGGCAACCACTCCGTGGTATGTCGGTGCGCGAGAAGCATGCCGGGCACCAAGTGCATGTGCCGGAGATCAGTCGTTCCCAGATCGTTACGTCGCACCCTGCGTTGACCTCAATGCAGTGCTACCCTGCCAAAATTCCATACGAATCAAAGCCTTTTAATACTTTGTCATCACACGTGAATGCTGCGACAGGCAGCATTTTTGAAACTTTGCTGAGAATTTTGAGACTTTGTTATCACGAACCCCTTGACCCATGCTGCACCGCCTCACCCTCCCCTGCACCGCCTTCGAACAGAACTGCTCGCTGCTGTGGTGCAGCGACACGAACGAAGCCGCCCTGATCGACCCGGGCGGTGACATCCCCATGCTGATGGCCGCCGTGCAGCAGCGCGCGCTCACGCTCAAGGCCATCTGGCTGACCCATGCGCACATCGACCATGCCGGCGCCACGGGCACCATCGCGCGCACCGAGGGTGTGCCCATCATCGGGCCGGGCCAGGGTGACGACTACTGGATCCAGGCCTTGCCGCAGCAAAGCCAGATGTTCGGTTTTCCGCAAGCCGAGCACTTCACGCCCACGCAGTGGCTGAACCAGGGCGACACGGTGCAACTGGGTGCGCACACCCTGCAGGTGCTGCACTGCCCGGGGCACACGCCCGGCCATGTGGTGTTCTATTCGCCCGACTTGAAGCATGCCTTCGTCGGCGACGTGCTGTTTGCCGGCAGCATCGGCCGCACCGATTTCCCGGGCGGCAACCACGCCGACCTGATCCACGCCATCAAGCACCGCCTGTTCGCCCTGGGCGACGACGTGACCTTCACGCCGGGCCACGGCCCCGAAAGCACCCTGGGCGAAGAGCGGCTGTACAACCCTTACCTGCGCTGAGGCGCTTCAAGGGCGGGCGTTGAACCGCACCCAGGTCACCGAATCGGGCCAGAGGGTGCGGTAGGTGTAGGCCAGGATGGTGCCCTGATCATTGATGGCCAGAGGGCAGCCCAATCGGGTGCCACTGGGCAACTTGACGCCTTTGGATGCCAGCTCCTGGGTGAGATCTTGCAGCACGCCCTGTCGCCACAGGAAGGCGGAGTTGTCGGCTCGACGCGGCATGGTGGCTGGCGCCTGCGTGCAACCGACGACCGTGCCACGCTGGTTCATGGCGGTGGCATATACCTTCCTGCCCGCCGACTGGATGGGCTGCCAGCCGCCGTTGAACCAGACCCCAGCCTGCCCATTCGGCGCCGGGGCTTGCAACAGCACCTGCCGCGCATCGTTCAGAGCCACCGGCTCGAAGCCTGCAGGCACGTCCAGGATCTGCAACTGGCCGGCTTGCCACAACGCGGGCAGCCACGGGGCCTGCGCCCCTGTGGCCACTTGGCCCACTGTGTCACCAACCGCATTGGCACGCAGGAATCGGCCTGTGATGTACGGCGCTGGCAGGGCCTGCCGGGTGGTGATTGACACGCCATCAGGCACCACCGTCCTCAGGGCGGGCAACAGGGTCTCGGGCAGGCCATCCGGCGGGTCGTAGTAACCCAATGTCGAACCACCGAGCAAGGTGTTGTCGGGCAGGATGGCCCCCGCCTGGAAGGGAGCGATGGTGGTGCGCTTGCCGTCGATCAGCACGCTGGGTAAGCCGCGGCCCACACCCAGGCTCGAGGGCAAGAGGGCCTGTGGCGTGACAGGCACCTTCAGATCCAGCTTGCGCACTTCGCGCGACACTGTGAAGCCCAGCAGGCTGCCCCGCGCATTCACCTGTGTCGGCGCGAAGTAGGTCGAGCCCAGCTGTGGCGAAACAGAGGCGGCTGTCTCGGGCCCCCAGGACAACACCTGCGTGGTGTAGGCGGCGCAGCCGAAAGGGCAATCCACAAGCGTGCCGAAATCACCGGGGGCCGCGTAGACCGTGCCCTGGCGAACCTGCTGAAAGCCCACCACCATGCCCGAGGCCTGCATGGCCGTGGCCATGACCCCCAATTGGCCGCTTGGCACATTCAAGGTGGTCATGGTGTAGCTGGACTGGGCTTGGGCAGAACCAGCCGCCATCACCAGCCCAAACAGCCAGCCCAGACGCTCCGACGCCGTTCGATGCATGACCGATCCTCCTCGCCACCCTGGCGTGCACAAAACAATGCGCCCGATTGTGGTGACAAGCGGGCGCATTGGATGGTGGCTGCAGGCCAAGGCAGATTCATTTTCTGCCAGCCGGCCTTGAGTCCACAGGAGGATCAGGGCTTGGCCATGCTCACCACCTCGATCAGGGGCTCGTCCTCTTCGGATTCTTCGGTCTGCACCGCTGGACCGGCCGCCGTGGGCTGGCTCAGGGCCTTCTCCAGGGCCACATCAAACCGATCGTCCACGCGCAGGTTGTCGGCCAGCTGAACCTGCCTCGAGAAGCCCAGATCGGCCGGGTAGGTCGGCAACAGGGTGTTGACGGTGATGACCGTGGTACCGCTGGCGTTCAGCTTCACCGGATCGCGCTCGAAGGTGTAGTTGCCGATGAACACCGGCAGCAGCACGCGACCGGCCACCGCGTAAGCCGTGGTGTACATGCCCGTGGGTTGCTGCATCAGCATGAAGCGGCGTGTCGGCTCGTACAAGGTCAGGTCGATGCCTTCGATGGGCAACCTCGGGGTGAGGTTGTCGATGAGGGTGCGCAGGCCCTGGCTGTACACGTTGACCACCTCACCCACCTTCATGCCCTCGAATCGGAACGAGGGCACGTTGAAGCGGAAGGTGCCGTTGGTGATGTCGAACTCGGGCACCCGCAGGGGCTGGGCGCTGTCCAGCGTGATGGTGGCCAGGTCGATCACCGGGTTGTTGCCGTAACCGCCGATGCGGAAATCCAGCGGGGCATCATCACGGGTGTGCTGAACCGTGGCTGTCATGCGCGGCGAGCTCATCGACAGGCCCGAGCCGATGCGACCCTGCTTGAGCAGCAGCTCCGTGGCGCTGAGCAGCTCGGCTCGGTCGGCACGCAGCACGTCGAGGGTCATGGCGCCGATGCTTTCCAGACGCACACGCGGGGCTTCCAGCTCGACCACCGACAAGGTACCTCCAGCAAACATGTCCACATAACCAGCCGAACGGATGTCCTGGCCGGCGATGTTGCGGCCCGCACGGGCACGCAGACCGTTGTCGGCACCGTTGACACGGACCACACCCAGGGTGAGGTCACGCCGGGCCTCGAGCACGATGTCACCGTCGTCGGCGGTCAAGGTACCGAATCGACCATCGGTCATGCTGGCGGTCAGCCCCTGCCCCACCTGCCAGGTGTTGCCGTTCATGTCACCACCGGCCTGGGCGTCCACCCGGCCCGCCACCTGCAGACCCTCGATCGACAGATCGGCCCCAGCCGCCAGCGAGGCATTGCCACCTGCTTGCAGCGTGGTCAGGCTCAGGTTGCGACCTGCTGTGACCGACACGTCTTGCGCCGTCTTCAGCGTGGTGCCCGTCAGGTCCACGCCGGCTTGCAGCGAAGCCGAGCCTGCGGTGGACTCGACCGCGTTGAACGTGACGTTCTTGGACGCCACCACCGTGGTGTTGCCCACGCTGGTGCTCTGGCCCAGGGCCACATTGCCTTCGGTCGATTGCACATCCAGCGTCGTGCCTGCGGACAAGGTGTCACCCTTGACCAGGCCCACGCCCTGGAGCGACAGGCTCTGGCCCGTCTGGCCGTTGCCCACGCTCAAGGCGCCACCGGCCACCAGCGCAGCCTTGCCGCCCGCTTGCAGCGTGGTCAGGCTGAGGTCGCGACCGGCCGTGACCGATGCGTCTTGCGCCGTCTTCAGCGTGGTGCCCGTCAGGTCCACGCCGGCTTGCAGCGAGGCCGAGCCAGCGGTGGACTCCACCGCGTTGAACGTGACGTTCTTGGACGCAGTCACCGTGGTGTTGCCCACGCTGGTGCTCTGGCCCAGGGCCACGTTGCCTTCGGTCGATTGCATGTCCAGCGTCGTGCCCGCGGCCAGGGTGTCACCCTTGACCAGACCCACGCCCTGGAGCGACAGGCTCTGGCCCGTCTGGCCGTTACCCACGCTCAAGGCGCCACCGGCCACCAGTGCAGCCTTGCGGCCCGCTTGCAGCGTGGTCAGGCTGAGATCGCGACCGGCCGTGACCGATGCGTCTTGCGCCGTCTTCAGCGTGGTGCCCGTCAGGTCCACGCCGGCTTGCAGCGAGGCCGAGCCAGCGGTGGACTCCACCGCGTTGAACGTGACGTTCTTGGACGCAGTCACCGTGGTGTTGCCCACGCTGGTGCTCTGGCCCAGGGCCACGTTGCCTTCGGTCGATTGCACGTCCAGGGTCGTGCCTGCGGACAGGGTGTCACCCTTGACCAAGCCCACGCCCTGGAGCGACAGGCTCTGGCCAGACTGGCCGTTGCCCACCGTCAAGGCACCACCGGCCACCAGCGCAGCCTTGCGGCCCGCTTGCAGCGTGGTCAGACTGAGGTCGCGACCGGCCGTGACCGATGCGTCTTGCGACGTCTTCAGTGTGGTGCCCGTCAGGTCCACACCGGCTTGCAGCGAAGCCGAGCCTGCGGTGGACTCGACCGCGTTGAACGTGACGTTCTTGGAAGCAGTCACCGTGGTGTTGCCCACGCTGGTGCTCTGGCCCAGGGCCACGTTGCCTTCGGTCGATTGCACGTCCAGCGTCGTGCCTGCGGCCAGGGTGTCACCCTTGACCAGGCCCACGCCCTTGAGCGACAGGCTCTGGCCGGTCTGGGCGTTGCCCACGCTCAAGGCGCCACCGGCCACCAGCGAGGCGTTGCCACCGGCCTGGAGCGCGGTCACGGACACATCGCCGTTGGTCGACGTGATGGTGGCCTCGGTGCCTGCTTGCAGCAGGCCGCTGACATTCACGCCTTGTGTGCCCTCCACACGCACCGTGCCGTTGTCGTGCAGCACGCGGTCCGCCACCACACGCCCGGCCTTGAGGAACAGGTCGCCCTCGGCCAGGGTCGAGCGGACGCTGTAGCCCGTGCTGTCCAGCAACCCGGCGGCTTGCAGCTGGATGCTGCGGGCCAGCACATCGGTGCGCACCAGCAGGTCCTTCGATGCGGTCACGTCCAGCACACCACCCGGCGCGCTCAGGCGTTGCGCCGTGACCTGGTCACCCAGCAGGCGCAGGTACACATTGCCAGCCGCGGAGCTGGCGGCCACCGTGGGCGCAGCCACGGTAAGCGGCTTGGCCACCGACTCGCCGATGCCCTGACCAGCGCCGCCACCGTTGAGGTCCACCAGGCGGGTGGCCGTCAGGCGGTTGGTGTCAGCTTGTGCAGCCACGATGCGGCCCACGGGCGCATCGAGTGCAATGTCTTGCGCGGACACATTACCGATCTGGATGTCGCCTTCCGACGCCCGCACGCGAACGGCCTGGGCCGCCTGCAACTCGGCCGCGGCGGTTCCTGCGCTGCTGTACTGCCCCACGTCCAGGCGCACCTGGCCCGTGGTGCTCTGCAGTCGGCCACTGGCCACCACCCAGCGGCTGTCGCCCTGCACCACCGCATCCTGGGTGGTGATGACCTCGCCGGCCAGACGCACTTGCGGGCCCGTGGTCAGCGGCGTGGTGCCCGCGTCCAGCAAGAACGCTGCGGCCTGACTGGCCACCGAGGCGCCGCCCTGATTGAAGCCCACCAGGGAGACGCCCTTGTTGGGCGCCAGGGACACGCGCACATCGTCACGCACCTGGAAGCCGAACAGCCCCGGCAGGGTGCCATCGGCATCCGATGCGTTGAGCTGCAGCACGGCCTTGCCCGTGTCCGCCACAGCACCGAATCGACCGGCTGGCAGCTTGACCATCAGCTCGCTGGCAACGATGCCCACGGCGCTGTCGCGCGCCAGCAGGTCACCACCGGCCACCGAAATGTGGGCACGCTGTGCCGCCGTGATTTCGTCGAACTGCACATCGCCGGCGTCAGCACGCTCGATGCGGATCTCGCCGTTGGCCGCACGCACCTGCTCCAGCACGATGTCTGCATTGGGGCGTGTGCTGCTGATCAGCACAGCCCGGTTGCCCTGCGCAGGGTCGAAGGTGCCGATGCTGCCTCGGCCCGCGTTCAGGATCATGCCGCCCGAACCCGACGAGAACGTGGCGCCTGAACCCACACGCAAGATGCCGTCTTCCGCCGTGAAGCGCACCTGCCCGGTGTTGGCCGTGACCGAATCGACCTTGGCCTGGCCGCGTGCACTGACGATGGCGTCGATGCCGGCCGTGACCTTCAGTGCCTCGGTGGCCGAGACGATCACCGGACGGTTCTGACGCGCCACGAACGAGATCGGCTTGCCATTGGCGTCCTTGACCACCGTGAGGTCGTTGGGCGAGGTGGCCTGCAACAAGGCCTGCAGTTCCACTGCACTGAGCTTGCGGCTGCTGCCGTCGGCGTTGTACAGCGGGATCGCCAGGTCCTGCACGTAACGCCCCACCGAAGTGCCAGTGCCCGTGCTCAGCGTGACCTTGCGGCCGCTCACGTTGGTGTACGACGGCAGCGGGGTCTCCGTGGCTGTGCGTGCCAGCGCCGCCGAACGGATCTGGTTGGTCAACAGGTCGGTGCCCCAGTAGGCACCGCGCACCAGCTGGTCGCGCAGGGCCTGGTTAGAGACCGCCATGTCGTAGGCGAAATCACGGTTGTAGGACTGGAAGGCTCCTTGTTGCTTCCAGCCCTGACCACCATAGGCTTCATCGAAGCGGCTGCTCAGGCTGGCGTACAGCCCGCTGACATAGCCCTGCACCTCGGCCGCGCTGAGCGAGGCATTGCTGTCCAGGCCCTGTGCGCTGCGGGCGCGGGTGCGCCAGGTGTCGACGATGAAGTCACGCACCTGCTGGTCAGTGGGTGCTGCGGCCAGGTTCAGGGCCTGCTGGGTGCGGGTGCGCCACTCGTTGGTGACCTTGCCCACCGTGAACTGCCCGGAAGCGTCCACCGAGCCCGCATCCATCAGAGCCCACCAGGTGTCGTAGTCGGTGCGCACACGCTGCTGATACGGCGTGATGGTGTGCTTTTGGGCATCGGCCAGGGCGCCGGCCTGATCGGTCATCTGCAGGCGATCGTTCCACAAGGCCTGGATCTCGTCTTCCGAACGGAATTCGGTGGAAACCTCCTCGCGGGCATCGCGCATGCCGCTGGCCGACGTCAGGGCCACTTCGCCTTCGGCCGACGCAACTTCGTTGATGCGCAGCACATCGCCCTGGTTGTCGATGCGGATGTCGCCACGTGCCTTGGCCGACAGGATGCCGCCACGGTAGTTCACACCCTGGTTGACGTTGTCACCCGTGATGGAGCCGTTGGTCGACACCAGATCGACCATCTGGCCGAACACCGGCCCGCCGTTGGCGGTCGAGATGCTGCCCGCCGCATGCAGCCAGGTCGTGCCTTGCGAAGACAGGCGCTCGACGCGCACCGGGCCCACGGCATCGAGGAACAGCGAGCCGTTGGTCACCTCGGCCCGCAGCGTGCCCAGGGGGTTGCCTTGGGCATCGGTGGTCATGTCGATCCGCACGGGCTTGCGCAGACCGCTCTGATCGGGCGCAGCGCCCACATCGCGCGTGCTGGAAATGTTGAGCTGACGTGCGGCAATGATCGGATCGACTTCGGTGCCTTGGCGGATGCCGGTGCCCCGATCGGTCAGATCGGTCCTGCCGGTGCGGTTGGTCAGCGAGCCTTCCAGGGTGATGCCGCCCAACGACAGCACGTTGATCAGGCCCTCCGAGGCGCCGGCCGCGCGGATCGGGATCGGCGTGTCGGCCTTGACCGACACGGATTGCACCGCATGGATGGAGGTCGGCAGGTTGAAGTAACGCTCGGCTGGGCCGTTGTAGCTGTAGCCCACGCCCGTGCTGAAACGGTTCCACTCGGTGGTGTCCATGCTCAGGCGGATCGTGGTGTCACGGTCACCCGGGTTCACCGACACGGAATAGTTGCCGTTGTTCGACCAGCCGCTGGTGTACTGCCATTCCGTGGCGCGCCAATCCCACCAGGCGTTGCTGTTGGCCACCGGGTTGTACACGGTGCGGCCAATGGTGGCCGATCGCGTCCAGTTCAGGCGAGCGCCATCGACCGGGTTGTAGGCCAGCGTGTTGGACTGCCCCAGGTAGTTGCCCGACAGGTTGGCATACCCCTCGCGCAGGTTCGCGCCGTAGGCCTGGTACTGGGTGAAGCCCTGGCGGCCGCCCGCGGCGGGGTCGTACACGTACCAGGTGGTCAGCGCACGGCCCTGGCCGTCACGGCGCAGCTTGTCGGTGATGCGCAGCTCGCTCTTGCCCAGGTCACCCGTGTTGATGCTGCCCAGGGACAGGTTGAAGCCCGTCAGGTTCTGGATGTCGAATTGCGGCGCGCCGCTGTTGAGCTGAATCAGCGCGTTGGTGCGGCCCGTACCGTCGAGTCGGCTGGAGTTGATGATCTGGCCGGACAGCAGGATGCGGCCACCGTTGCCACCCGTCATGGAACGGGTGACCAGCTGGCGGCTGGCCGTGTCGAACCAGATGGGCACGGCGCGGTCGCCAGACTTGACCGAGGTCACGCCATTGGTCATGGTGTCCAGGCGGTACATGCCCGTGACCGGGTCGCGGTAGTCGGACAAGCCATTGCGGGCCACGCAGGTGGGGTCCAGCAAGCAGTCCAGCACCGAGATCTTGACCTCGCCCACCGGAATGACCGGGGTGTTGCGCACCGTGACCGAGTTGCTGCCCGAGACGCCGGAGCTGATCTTGCCGTTCAGGTCTAGGATCGAAGCGTTGATCTGCAGCAGCTGCCCCCCGTTGATGCCTGTGGGCACCGTCGGGTTGTTGGCGTTGTCACCGGCAAACAGCGTGGTGCTGGAGGCCGTGGGCGACAACAGGGCGTGCTCGGTGAACAGGTAGCGGTTCTTGTACCAACGCAGGTAGGCGGCGGGCGAATCGTCCCCGAACTTGCCAGCGATCTGACCGAAGTTCACGCCGTTGTTGACATACGACCAGACCTGCTGGTCGTTGTTGATGCTGTAGCCCAGCTTGGGGTCGTACTGGTTCGGGTCGCCGTTCGACGCCAGCACGCGCGACAGTTCTTCGGTGGAGTTGGGCTCACGGCCCACCAGCTCGATGAACTTTTCCCGGGCGGCCATCAAGGCGATCTGCGACGGGAAGATTTCGCCAAAATTGAAGAACCACGAAGAAGCCGGGTTCGACAGCCGGCTCACGGCCGCTTGCCAGGCATAGGCCGGGTCACCACCCGTGAAGAACGGCGTATTCGGTGTGCCTTGCGATACGGCGCCCTGAGGCGCGTCCTGCAGGATCTCGGCCGCGCTCACGGCCGAGGTGATGGCGATGTCGCCATAGTCGGTCTGCACCGCCAGGCGGCCTTGCAGGTTCGACACCTGGCTGGTCTGCCCGTTGAGCATGCGCCCGGGCACGAAGAAGATCGTGCCGCTCTTGCCACCCTGCGGGTTGACGTAGTTGGAGCGGATGTTGATCAGGGGTTGGCGATCGGTGGCGTACTCCTGCACGGACAGCGCCAGCTTGTCGCGCAGCTGACCCCGCACGAAGTCCACATGGCCACCCGACTCGGCATCGGGGATCAGCAGGTTGTTGATGAACAGGTGGTTGTTGCCCGCATTCTGGATGTCGATGGTGGCACCGCCGGAGGCGCGCAACACACCGCGCCCGTTGATGGTGTCGGCGTCCACCTTGATGCTGCCGCCATAGGCGCGCAGGTCCGGCAACACGAAAGTGTCCAGCGTGTTGGGGTTGACCAGCGCCGCCAGGTTGCCCAGGCGCTCGGCCTCCTCGTTGTCCGAGGTGGCGTTCATCAGGCTGAGCAGGTAGTCCTTGGCGTTGAGCGTGGTCTTGACGAACACACGGTTGGGCGCATTGCCGCCCAGTGCGTTGATCGAACCCACCGTGACCATGCCGCCTTCGGCCAGCAGCGGGTCGATGGACACCTGCGAATCGCCGCTGCCATCTTCAACCCGGTAGGTCAGGTTGTTGGTGTTGCTGACATTGACCTTCACCGTGCTGCGCACGCCGGCCAGCACCTGGCCGTCCACGGTCAGGCCGTGCTCGTACTTCACCAGCTCCTTGCCAGGCTCGTTGATGACCTCGTGCGTGCTTTCGCTGTAGGGGTTGTGGCCTGCGGCCACGGTCTTGGCGTCGGACAAGCCGCGGCGAGAGCCGATGCGCACATCGCGCACCGAGCGCACACGGGCGCCGTTGGACACGGTCACGTTGGCGCGGTCCACGGCCGAGGCTTCGGCGTCCAGCTCGGGCGTGATCGGGATGATCGCGTAGTTGTAGACGTCGGTGATCGAGCGGGCACCCAGCAGGTTGATGGCTGCGCCTTGCGCGTCCATGCCCGAGCCGATGCTGACGTTGTCCCATGCAAAGACGTCCGAGCCCGAGCCGATGCCGACGGTCTCGTTGGCGATCAGCTCAGTGACCGAACGGCCACCGGCAATGCCGATGGCGCCGTAGGTCTTGGTGACCGCCTCGCTGAGCACCTTGTGGTCCACGCTGGTGGTCAGGCCCACACTGCCCGAACTGCGCACCAGCACGTTCTGGCCCAGGGTCGCGGTGACCTGCGTGTTCAGGAAAGTCTCGGACTTGGTGAAGGGTGCCTGGATGGCCCCGCCCGTGTTGAGCTTGACGTGCATGGCCGCATCCGTGGTGGTGCGGGCGTGCACGGCGATGTTGCCCTTGCGCAGGTAGGGGTCGCCACTGGTGACCAGGCTGGCGTTGTCGCCAATACGCGTGGCCGCCTCATGGTTGAGCGTCTGCTTGGCGATCACGGCCGCGCCGCTGATGAGGCCACCGCCTGCACCCGTGGCCACGTACATGGCGTCGCCATCGGTGGGCGATTCGGTGCCCGGCACACGCTGCACGTGGCTGGCAGCGGTCAGGCTGATGCCATCAAGGGCCTCGACCTCGCCGTAGCGGCCCACATCGATGGTGGCGCCCGACTTGCGGCCGTTGGCATTGTTCGTGTAGATGGCTTCGGTACCGCTGGCGCCCACCACGCTGGCATTGACCGCGTTGGCGTGCATGCCGTAGCTGGACATGTAGTCGGCCACCACCTCGACGGTGTGGCCGGCCAGGGTGGCGTGTGCATTGGTGGCCGAGCCCGAGCCATCGGCCAGCGTGACGCTGGCGCGGCCGGTGTCGTCGATGGCCGACGAAGCCGCTGCGCCCGAGACGATGCCGCCCGAACCCGCCAGGGTGCGAGAGATCAGGTTCGATTGCCCCTTGGCGCTCAGGCTGGCGCGTGCGCCCACCACCTCGTTGCCATTGACCTGTTCAAACCGGGTGCCCAGGCCGTAGGCCAGGGTGGTGTCGGTCTGGGCATGGGTGCGCGAGATGGCAGCCCCCACCGACAGCAAGCCACCCACGCTGATGCCGGTGGCCACTGAACTGCCCGAGACGTTGGAGTTGGCACTCAGCGACAGCAGTCCGGAGCCCAGGGTCACCTGGTCGCCCAGGCGGGTGTGCGTGCGCGCCTTCTGGGTGGTGTCGGCTACTGCGGCGTTGGCGCCGACCAGCAACGCGCCCGTGCCTGCCACCGCCTTGCTGCTGGCCGACGAAGTGTCCACCGCTTCGACCGACAACTGGTTCTCGTCGGTGGTCCCGGTGTTGGGGTTGGACGTGGTCCGCGCCAGCACCTGGGCCCCATCGTCGATTTCGGCCGTGGTCTGCGAATTGATGACGGCGGTCGATGCCGACACACCCAGTGCGCCCCAGGATGCCACCGCCACACCGAGCGAATCGGCGGTCAGGGCGGCATCGTGGCGTGCACTCAGGGCGATGTTGCCGCTGGCACTGCTGACCAGGGCGTTGTTGCCAATGCGGGCGGTGGTGGAAATGTTGTCGGTCAGGCCGGTGCCAGCGCCAGTGGCGCCTGCTGCCCCTGCGGCCAGGCCGATGGCGCGTGCGCGCATCACACCGCCCGAATGGGCCGTGACCGAGACCAGTTCGCTGGCCTGCACACGAGCGCCCCTCAGACCGGCAGCTGTGCCAGCGGCCGAGAAGGACTCGCCAGCACCGTTGCGATCGGGGTTGATCTGTGCGGTCACCGCGCCGTCACGCACGGCGGTGGCCGACGATGCACCCACGGCCACGGCGCCCACCGAGGCGCCCAGCGTGAACACATCGACCTTGCTGTTGTCCTCCGATGTCAAGGCGAGCGAGCCCACGGTGAGGTCACCGTCGACATGGGTCGAGACCTGGTTGTTCAGGCCCACATGGGCCACCGCGGCACCGAAGCCCACCAGGCCACCGGCACCACCGGCCACGGAGACGGCACACACGGTGGTGTCCTTGCCGCAATCGATCTGGGTGCTCCCGTCCTTGACCGAATGGCTGCTGCCGCGGCTGAGGTTGTCGGCCACCGCACTGACCGTCACGGTGGGGCGTGCGCCACCATCGCGGGCCATCACAAGGCTGCGGCTCAGGCCGGCCTCGACGGCGTTGTTCACGAAGGTCAGGCCAATGCTGCCGCCCACGCCCACGGCACCGGCGGCGCCCAGGGCGCCCGGTGCATTGATGATGGACGTTTCGGTCTGGGCCACCACGTTGGCGCGGTCGGTGCGCAGCACCGAGTTGCTGACCAGGGCCTTGGCCTCGTTGGCACGGCCGCTGCTGAGCAGACTGCCCATGTCGGTGCTGGTGCTGGATGCGCCCTGCAGTTGCGCCAGTTCGCTCGAGGTGAGCGCGCTTTCGCTGCGGCCGCTCTTGCCAGGCGAGCTTTGGTCCACACTGAACACACCGTTCAGGCCCGACGTGGCACCGGAGGCCGCATCGATGGACGAGCCGCCCTTGCTGTTGCCGGTGAAGGCGCCGAAGGCTGCCGGCTGCTGCTGCGAAGCAGGCGCCGTGCCCAGCATGACCAGCGACAGCGTGCCGCCCACGCCCGCACCACCACCGACCCCGAGGCCGATGGCGTAGTTGTCGAGTTGCTTGCGGTTCAAGGCCTCGACCGTGACCACGGGTGCATCCACCACCGAATCGGTGACCGTGGCCTGCGCCGAGCTGCGACCGATCATCAGCGACACCGCGCCGCTGGCGCCGGCCGAGCCGAACGAGATGCCCGCTGCGCCTGCAGCGCGCAGGATGTTGCCCTTGTCTTCGGCCTTCACGCGCACGCCACGGGTGGTGTCTCCCGAGCGGCCCGACGCCTCCAGGTTGGCGTCGCGCACGCGGGCTTGCGTGGTGCTGTTGTGCACCGTCACGTCGATCACACCGGCCACGCCCACATCGGAGCCCCCAGCCAGTGCCACGACCACATTGCCGTTGCGCACGTCGTTGACGGCATCGACCGTGATCTGGCCATCGGCCGGATGGTCGATGCCCTTCGATTCGGCGCGAACCGTGCGACGGGCCTGCCCCGCACGACTGCCCGTGCGCGACTGGTCGATCTCGGCGGTGGTGGTCTGCTCGCTGACCGCGACCAGCACCGAGCCGGCGCCGGCGTAGCCGCCCGCGATGGCGCCCGAACCGACCACGAACTTGTTGCCACTGAGGTTGCGCGCGTTCACGGCCACACCGGCCGCGTGCACTTCGCTGTCGTACACGCCTGCGCGGGTGGTGCCCTTGCTCACCCCCACTTCCACGGTGCCTGCGCCCGCCAGGCCGCCTGCACCGGCCACCGAGGCGACGGAGCCGGCCATGCCACCCGTGCTCGAGGCCTGCACGCCCACCACACCGCCAGCATCGACTTCGCTGTTGCGCAGCTCGGCCACGGTGGTGGCCACGTTCACATCGACCGACACGGCACCCGAAGCCGCCACGATGCCAGAGCCCGAGCCCGCGAAAGCGAAGTTGGCGCTGTACTGGTGGCTGGCCGCCAGGATGTCCACGTTCTGGGCCGTGCCCGTTTCACCCAGGTGCAGCACCTGGTCGGCTTCGTCCACCCCCGGGATGGCCTGGCGGTTGAAGTTCAGGCGCGAATTGGTGATGCGTGCGGTGGTGTCACCACCGGCCACCTGCGCCCCGATGTTGCCCGCGAAGCCGCCGCCCAGGCTGGCGGCCAGGCCCACGGTCAGGCCCATGGCCTTGACATGGCGCACCGAGGAGGCGTTGACTGCCACGCCGGTGACATTCTTGGTGGCCTGGGTCAGCGTGGGCGCTGCGTAGTTTTCGGCCTTGGTGAAGCCGTCGTAGGTGACCTGTTCGGTCAGGTCGCCATTGGCCACTTCCAGCGTGTCCGTGCGGTCTTGCGCACGGGCATTGACCACCGTGGTGGCCTCGCCGTCGTTGCCGATGGACGCACGGGTGCTGTTCTGGATGACGTTGGCCGAGGCGGAGGCCCCCAAGGCCGCCGAGAAGGAACTGGCCGACACGGCCACACCACCGGCCAGTGCCGAGATGTCGCCCTTGTCGGTGGCCCGCACCAGCACGTTGTTGTCGGCATCGACCTTGGCACCCTGGTCGATCTCGGCCACGATGCGGTTGGTCATCACGTTGACGCCGATCGAACCGCCCACCGCACCGGTGGATGCCCCACCAATGCCCACGGCCAGCACGCCCACGGTGCCGTCGCTGTCGGCCGTCACCTTCACATTGCGGGCCTGCACCTTGGCGTTCGCGTCGGTGGTGTCACCGTGCAGCGAAGCGCGGGTCTGGGTGCCCATGTGGTTGACCGTGATCGCCGCACCGCCGGCGCCACCGCCGGTGCTGGCGGCCAGCCCCAGGCTCAGCGTGCGCGAGGCCGAATCGTCTTCGGCCGCCAGGGTGTAGTTGCCATCGGTGTCGAGGTTGACACCGGTGCTTTCGGCCAGGGTCACGTTCTCGATGGCCGAGTTGGCGCTCGCGCCGTTGAAAGCGAAGTTGTCGCCCACACCGACCGACACGGCGGCGGCCCAGATTTCGGCGTTGCTGCGCGCACGCTGCAGGATGCCGCCCGAACCGATGCTGAAGGTCGAATCCGACATGAGCGCCTGGTTGCTCATGCGGATGATGTTGATGTTGATGCCCGCACCGATGGCGGTACCGCCCTTGGCGCCCGTGCCCGCCAGCGAGAAGATGCGCGACGATTCGTTGCCACTGGCCGAGGTGTCACCGGCCAGGATGCTCAGGCTGGAGCCCGAGATGTCGCTGCCATCACGCACTTCGGCCTTGGTCACCGAGGCGATGTCGTCGTAAGTGACCGAGCCATTGAGGGCCACGCCGGCGGCATAACCCCCGCTGATGGCCAGGGTGAAGAAGTCGGAATCGCTCGAGGCCGTGACGCGGTTGCCACCGGTGTTGACCACCTTGGCGCGTTCCACGATGGCTTCGGTGCGCGCGGTGCTTTCGCTCACGCCCAGGGCCAGGCCAATGGCTGCGCCGCTTTGCATGTTCACGGCCACGTTGCCGGCCACCGTCCAGTTCTGGGTGTCGTCTTCGGCGCGCACCTGCAGGGCGTCATCGGCCTTGCTGCGCAGCGTGACGTTGGTGGTGGTGCCGCTCTTGCCCAGTCGGGCCTCGGTGACATTGCCATTCGAGGTGGCCGCCGCCGAGCCCACGCCGCTGAAGTTGCTGGTGTCGGTGGACACGGCCGCGCCCACGGCCACGTCCACGGCCAGGGTGGACGCCTTGGCCGCGATGTCGAGCTTGTTGGCGGTCAGGTCGGCGTCGTACGCACGGGCGATGTGCGATTTCTCAGACACCGACACAGACACGCCCACGCCAGCACCATTGCCCTGGCCGACGCCCGTGCCTGTCACGGCGATCATCAGCGAACCAGCGCGCGCGGTGTCCCAGGTCACGGCCGGGTTGTTGGAGTCGGTCTCGCCCTCGGGCACCTCACGCTGGGCCGAGATGCTGGACTTGCCATCGCTGGTCTTGTTGGCCAGGAAGCCGGCGCCAAAATCGGAACGGTCTTCTCCCACGTCGGCATCGGCCTCGCCACGCGGCGCACCGGCGGCATGGGCCGCATAGGCCGCGTCGAAAGCGGTCTTGGCCTGGGTGGTGACCTGGTCGCTCGCGACCACCGACACGTCACCATCGGCGGTGATGCTGCTGCGCACCTTGGGCTTCAGGCCCGAGGCCGGTGCATCGGTGATCTCGGCCACCGTGGTGGTGTTGACGAAGTTGACCGCGGCGGAACCTGCGATCGACACACCAGCCGACGACGACTGGCCGGACGACACGGTCACGGCCACCGCGGCCGAGGCCATGGTGGTGGGATCGAACGCACCCACGCGCACGTTGTTGACCTGGGTGACCTGGCTGCCGCGGATGGCGGCCGTGGTGTCGCTCTTGATGAGGCCCACGGCCACCGTGGCACCCACGCCCTTGCTGCCGCCAATGCTCAAGGCACCGCCACCCACGCCAGTGGTGGTGCTGTCACGGGCCAGCACCTGCAGGTCGGCCGTGGCCGGGTCGGTCGGCTTGGCGCCCTGACGGCCCGTCAGGGTCGAGCGCTCGACGACCGAGGTGAGCTGACTGTCCACATCGGTCACCGAGGCCGACACCGCGGCCTGCAGCGACTGTGCATCTTGCTGGGCAGAGCCTGAGCTGGCCGCCAGGCCGAGGCCCACCGTCACGTTTTCACCGCGGCGGTCGGCCAGCACGTTCATGCTGGAGAAGTCCTGGATGGTGCTACCACGCACCGAAGCCTCGGTGGTGTTGCGCACGATGTTCAGGGCCAGAGCGCCCGAACCACCGGCCTTGGTGGTGACGGCCGGGTCCTTGCCGCGCGACAAGGCACCTGCGCCCGACGCGGCCGCGATGTTGGCCTGCTCGAGCGCATTGACCGTGACCTTGACGTTGTCTGCCGCCGGGTTGCGGGCCTTGACCGTGACGTCGTCGAGGCCGGCCTTGGTGACCATCTCGACGTTGTTGACCGCGGCGTTGGCGGTCAGGGCCAGGTTGAACGCGCTGGGGGAGCCCTTGGGCGGCTCCTTCTGCTTGGGCCGGACGGTCTTGTCCAGCGTGTTGCCCACCTTGGGCACGGTCTTGAGCTTCTCGGCCAGGGCCGTGCGGGTGCTGCTGATCTTGTCGGTGGCCTTTTGCTTGAGGGCCGCCGCGGCGCTCGGTTTCTTGGCCGGGCCTTCGTAGGTGTTGGGGTCGTCGTTGCTGGTGTCCGAGGCCATCACGCCCAACGACACGATCATGGCCTGGGTCTGCGCATCGACCGTCAGGGTGTCGCTGATGCGGATGCCCTGATCGGCCACCGCCAACGCGGCAAACGGCGTCACCGCCACGCCGGCAGGGCGCAACCAGCTCTCGCTGGTGCCCACGCCCAGCCCCACGCGGGCCTGGGTGTCGGTGTAGACATCGGCCAGGCTGAGGCCCACGCCCACAGAGACTGCACCGCCGCTGGTCAGGGCGGCGGCCACGTTGACCGCGGTGAGGCCCTGGCGGGCGTCCAGGATCACGTTGCGAGCGGCCAGCTGGGCGGTCGAATCGACCAGGGCTCGCACCTTGTTGTCGGTCAGGATGACCGCACCCAGCAGGGACACGCCGGTGTCTTCGGCCTTGCCACCGGAAGGGGTCAGGGCCACCAGGGTGTCGTCGGCACTGGCCTGCACCGACACCGTGGCATTGGCTTTCAGGGTGGCCGAGGCATCGACCAGCGCCGACACGCGGTGGTCGGTGCTCAGCACGTTCACCGAGGCACCTGCCGAGTTCTCGCCCTTGGCGCCAGGCTGAGGGATCAGGCCCGCGGCCGAGCCGGCCAGGGTGATGGCCATGGTCTCGCTGGTGGCGTCCACGCTCAGGCTGCGATCGAAAGCCACCGAGGTGGCTGGCGTGATGCCCAGCACCGGCGGCGGCACGTCGGCCGGGAACACGCCGTACATCACCACCTTGTCGGGCGGCAGGGTCGCATCCTGACGGCACTGCTGGGGATTGGCCTCGAAGGCGCACAGCAGCGATTTGGTGGCCTCGATCTGGCCGGCGGGTGGCACCACCAGGTTGTCGTTGTCCAGCGGGTCCACGAAGGCCGGCGGCGGCTCGGGGATCTTCCAGCTCATGGTCCAGGGCGTGTCGCTGGCGGCCTTGGCTTCCAGTGTGGCCTTGGGCGCGATCCATGCACGCGCCGAGTTGCTGAAGCTGGTGTAGTTGACCGAGCCGGTGATGGCGGCGCCCCCTTCCACCGTCTGCGAGGCCTTGGCGCTGGCGTAGCTGGTCAGCACGTAGTCGGCCAGGCCAAAGTTCGGCGGGGTGATCGCCTTGAGGATCTTGGCGGGCTTGTTGCGGATGTCGAACTGGTCTTCCCAGGTCACGTCCAGCGGCTGCTCGGTCTCGGCGAGCACGCCGATGTTCTGCGCCTTGATGGTGACGTTCTGGCCGATGGTGGTGTCGGCGTTCTGCTCGTACAGGCCCACGGCCACGGCGGCCGACAGCGCAAAGCCCACGTCGTCCTTGGCCTTGGCACCGGCCTGGGAGATGTTGTGGGTGGAGTGGTTCTCGGTGCGGCCCACCACGGCCACATTGCCGGTGGAGTCGATGGTGACGTTGGGCGCAATGACCGCGTTCGCGTTCAGCTCGCTGTCCACGAAGGCCACGGTGCCGCTGGCCTGGAAAGGCAGGTCGAACTGGCCGCGGGTGTTCTGGCGCTTGAGCGCGGCATCGACCTGGCCGGCCACGTACTGCATGACCGGGTTGCCGGCCACCAGACCGGTCTTGCCCTTCTTGGCCAGCACCTTCTGGACGATGGCGGGCAGCTTGCCGTCCTTGGCGGCCACCTTGTTGTAGTTCTGCCAGGTGACGGTGTTGGCCAGCACGTTCACATCGCCCACCCCGATCAGGTTGGCACCCAGCTTGGCTTCCGAACTGAACTTGGTCTGCGACACGGCCGCGGCGACGGACACGCCGTCCGAGTCACCATCGGCCGAAATCTTCTTGATGGCCACGGCGTTGTAGGTGTCGCCCACCTGCAAGGCCTGGATGTCGACCTTGGCGGCCTTGATGGTGCCGCCCTGCACATCGGCCGTGGCCTTGTTGTCGGTCTTGACCATCGAGAACGCCGCGTTCATGGGCGCGCCGGCCAGGCTGATCGACGACACCTTCGAACGTGCCGTGGCGTTGTTCAGGGCCAGCACATTGAGCGCACCACCGGCGGTGATGCTGCCACCCTCGATGACCGTCTTGGCCTCGCCGCCGGTTTCGGCGTACGCGGCACTGAGCGTGACCGCGCTTTGCAAGGTGCCCGCGTTGATGGCCTTGATCTTGTTCAGCGCGCTGGTGGTGGTCTGCGCGTTGAGGTTGAGGTCGCCATCGGCCTGCAGCACAGCGGTGGATTTGACCGTGGTGGTGGCATTGGCCTTGGCGATCTCGACGCCCGCCGACACACCGCCCAGGAAGGCCAGGGCCTGCATGGCGAACTTCTCTTCGGTGCCCGCTGCAGCGGCGTAGGCCATGCTGGTCGCGTTGATGGTGCCGGCACGCACGGTGCCGCCCAAGGTGAGGCTGCTGTTCGCGTTGGAAACCACCAGGTAATGGTTGGCGGCCGAATAGGTGGACAGCTCCACGGTGCCGCCCTGGCGCACGCCATCACCTTGCGCGTAGATGCCGCTGCCGGCCTGCAAGTCGATGTTCTCGCCGCGCAGGATCACGTCGCCGGCCTTGCCTTGCAAGGTGGCAGCGGTGGTGGCGTCCTGACCGGTGGCCACCGGGCGCGTGATGATGCGCGAGCCGCTCTTCATCGTCACGTTGCCACCGAAGCTGCCGCCCAGGTAGTTGAACGAGACCGGGTTGACGATCTGCTGCTGCGTGGCGATCGGGGTGCCCTCAAACAAGGGAATGGTGGACGTGAGCGAGCCCAGGCCGCTGAGAATGACCCGCCCGCCGCGCGTCTGGATGGTCGAATCGGCCTGCAAGGTGATGTCCTGCGACTGCAGACGCAGCACCTTTTCGCTGCCGAGCCCCATCTGCGACCGCAAGTCGAGGTTGACACCCTCGGCCAACGCCAGCGTGGAGGTGCCCAGGGGGTTGGAGGCCACCAGGGTGAGGTTGGCCGTGCCCATCAAGGACTGGATGGTGCCGATCGTGATGTCGCAGGTGGTCAGGCACCCCACGCCCGCGCTGGCCGCGCCGTCGACGATGCGGATGTTGTAAGCGCCCAGGGTCAGGGTGCCCAAGGCTGCGCCAGAGCCCGCCGAGAGGTCGGTCACGGCTGAGGCCCGCCAGCCGGTGGCACCGAGGCCCTCATAGCCCACTGAGCCACCTTGGCCACCCGCACCCGTCCCGCGTGCCGATGTGCGGCCCGCAATGGAGGTGCCCTCGCCCGGTTGCGGCGGATTGGACGTCTCACTGACGTAGTCGACGCGTCCGCCGTCACCTTGCGTCAAGGCATCGGCCAGCACCTGGCCTGTCGACGCCAGCGTGGTGCTGCGTGTCACCACCGCCTTGGCCCGCGTGGCCTGGTAGGCGCTGGCCGGGCCGCTGTAGCTGCCGTCCACGTTCAAGGTGGAGGTTTCGGTGGCTTCCAGGCTCTCATCGAAACTCGCGTCGGCCAGCTTGGCCAACTCGAACTCACCCTGGCCCGCCAAGCGGCTGGTGTCGCGCTGACCGATCTGCACCGTCCCGCCACGGCGCTGCCCGCTCGCGTCGACCGAGCCGGCCACCGTGACGGTGCGACCCACCAGTTTGACGTTGCCACCACGCCCTGCACCTTGCGCGGCTTCGTCGGCGGTGACAGGGTCCAGCCTTTGAGCGGCCGACACCTGGGCCGTGTTGGCCACCACCACATCGGCTTCGGACACAATTTCGATATCCCCCCCCACCTTCACCAGGGCAGGCAGGGTCAGGCCACTGCCCGACGCATTGACCGCGGCAGTGAGTGTGGCGGCCTGGCGGGCGTCGGACCCCGCACGGATCACGGCCCCGGCCTCGACGGTCACATTGCCGCCAGCGTCCAGCGTCACGCCGTCCAGGGCATTGATCTGGCCCAGCACACGGATGAAGCCGGTGGCGTTGCGACCGATCTCACCCCGCATGAGCTGCGCCGTCAGGCTGTCGCCAGTGGCTGAGCCGATGGCGCCCGTCAGGGCATCGAAGTCGGTACGGTTGGGTGTGAACACGCTCAGGCGCGCGGTGTTGACGACGCCCGACGCCCCCACCACCATGCCGTCGGGGCTGGCGAACACGAGGTGCCCCCCGAGGGTGCCGTTGCGCACCGAGTTCAGCGTGCCATTGATGGAGATCGGGTTGCTGACCAGATTCACCAGCGTGTTGACCGCAGTGGGCACGACCAGATTGACCGTGTTGCCTGCCGCCACATCAAAACGCGAGAACGCGTTGAAGGCCGCATTGCCACTGATGGTGGTCGTGGTGATGTTCGTGCGGTTGCCATTGACCTGCACCTGCGTGCCCGTGACGTTGGCCCCACCCTTTTGCATCACCGTGATGGTGTTGTCAGCCGCCAGAGCCGACTGAGCCAAGCCCATCGCGGACGCCACGGCCAGCGCCATGGGCAGTGGCTTCGGCACGGCGCCAGCCGCATCAACCTTGCCCCATGCAGGACGACGGATCGGCTGCGGCATGGCGGCCTTGCGTGTTGCGGCGCGAACAGTCAGGGTACGGCGTTGGCGGGGCTTGGTCATGGCAGCAACCTTCAGGCAATCAAACAGCAGGCGAGGGGTCGGTGGCCTGGGAGGCCTCCGCAGCCGGCTCAGCCGGCAACTGGGTCGCAGAGGCAGGCTGGGCGAGATCGACCAGCTTCTGGCGAGCAGCCAGGGTGCGCGCATGACCAAGGGACAGCAGGTGGGCCCAGGCCACGGCCATCTGCCCTGTGCTCATCCAGCGCTGCGTCACCTCGGTCGGCAAGGCGCGCAAGCGTTCTTCGTCGATGGCCAGAAAGCCCGACAGCTCCTGCGACTCGCCTCGGTGGTCGGTCCAGGTGAGCGCGCGCGGGGTCAGCAGACCCAGTTCGGCCACTTCCTTGCACCAGGCGTTGCTGCGAACGAATGCCTGATGCAGGTTCAGCAAGAAGGTACGCACTTCGGCCAGCAAGGGGCCTTCGGCGGCATCGTCCAGGAACAGGGGCTGGCCCTCGGTATCACCCAGGCCCGCACAGGCTTCGTCCAGACAGATCAGGAAGTTGTCAGGGGTCGGCGTTTCAGCCAGGGCAAACGGGTAACGGCGCACGTGCGCTGGCACATAGGTGTCAGCCAGCCACTGCTTGTCAGCGCCCACGAACAGGTTCTGCTGGGCGCGCAAACCCAGCAAGGCGGTCATGGCGTGAGTGCCTTCGCGCTCGATGAACACACAGGGGTAAAACAGCGCGGCATCGGGCACCTCCTCCATGGCCAGTGGCACTGAATTCGTGTGCTGGGCGAAGCTGTGGTCTACGCGGGCAGGGTCCAGACGGAGGCGGCGGTGGCGCTCACGGTGCAAGTTCACCAGGCGCTCGAAAATCATCATGGTTTTCATGGCGTTCACTCAAATTGCCAGGTCAAGCGAACCAGCGCGCGCAGCGATGACTGCCCCGGTACGGTGTCCTTGAGGGGGTGGGCCAGGCTGCCCGACAGGCTCCACTGGCGCCCCCAGGCCTTGGTCAGTCCCAGGCCCAGGCTGCTCAGGTTTTGCCTCGGCACCCCCGCGGTGGTGGTGGTGCCGTTGTCCAGGAAGCCGAACACGTCGAGGTTGTTCGCGAATCGGCGATGCGCTTCCAGCGACACAAACAAACCACGGTCGCCGAACACCACCGAGGCCGGGTAGCCACGCACATCGGTGGGGTTGCCCAATGAGAACTTCACGGTGGCGGGCACGTCGGTGTCAGACGTGAGCTGCAAGCCGGCACGGGTGTTCAGCCACCATTGGTCATTGAGCACCCAAGCCCACGAGCCGTTGCTGTTGAAGGTGCTCAGGCGGCGGCTTTCACGGAAAGGCGGTTCGTAGGTCCCACTGTTGATCGCGGTGTACACACTGACCAGGTGCCCTGGGCTGCGGTACACGCTCTGCACCCCGAGCGAGTACAGGCTGGTGCGGGCATCGCCAAGCGACACCCCGTCAACCTTGGTGTTCGACTGGATGCGCTGCGCGTTCAGCGACAGGTCCACCTCCCAGTTGCGCCAGGCGGGCAGGGGCTGGGTCAGGCTCAGGCCCAAGACGTTGGAACGGCCCTCCACCTTCAACTGCCCCAGCCCGGAATCGGTGGTGCTGGTCGAGCCGGACGACGCCGACGCGCCGAAGCGCAAGCCCGACCAGTGCACCGGCACCGAGTACAGCACCAGGGCGTTGAGCGAGCCTTCGGTGTTCTGCACGATGGCACCCAGCCGGTCGGCGGGGGACAACAGGCGCCTCACATAGCCTGACACGTCCAGCTGATTGCGGCCCAGGCTGTCGGTCGCTTCGTTGTGGAGTGCGACGGCCAGGTCGTACTTGGGGGCCAGCTCCACCTGTGCCACCACCTCGGTGGTGCCTGGCTGGCTGCCGGGCAACAGCGCTGCAAAAAAGCGTGTGTCCGAACCACGGTTGAATCGTGCCAGTCGCGACTGCACGGCGGGACCCACGAAAAGCTCGCCGGCTGCCAGCCCCAGCACATCGTCGGCCAGACTGACCACGCGGGGGTCTTCTGATTCAACCTTCACCTTTTCGACCGTGCCCTCGACCAGGTTGATCTTGAGCACACCGTCGGCGATTTTCTGGGCGGGCAGGCTGGCCAGCGCGGCGTAATGCCCGGCATCCCAGTAGATCTGATTGATGCGGGCAACGATGGCGCGGATGTCCTGGATCGTTACCTCTTGTCCCACCTGACCAGCCCAGGCCTGAGCCAAAGTGGCCTCAGGCAGCAGCCTGGACGGGGTCAGTTCGATCCGGTTCAACACAAACCGCACGACCTTGGGCGCGGCTTCACCGGTTGGCGCCTTGGGCGGTGGCGTGAGCGTGGGCCGAGCCGGCTCGGAGGTCGATGGGGCGACAGGCTCACGAGGAGGCTGGTTGCCTTGCCGCAGGATCAAGGAGGGATCAGACGACGGAGACACCGAGGGCTGCGTTGGCACCTGCGCCATCGACAGGGACGAACAGCCCATCAAAGCACTGCAGACCCAGGCAAGCTGGCGGGTCCGATGCATGCTTGGCGAAGCCCCCTTCGCCAGGCCCTGGCGCACACTGAAATTCATGGGTACTCCCGAAAACCAACTGTGGCGGCGCACATGCGCCCCCTCTGTCAGTCGCGGAGTTTATGAACTGCAGTCATTCCCCGACAGGCATCGAACGAACTTCAAAGGGCTTTCGGACCCATTACCCCTTAGATGGAGGGGGGAAACGAGGCTCGCAACCCACTCAAGGGGGTTGCGCCCCCTCAATGAGCGTGCCCATGAAAAGCCCCCATCTCTTGTCGCTCGGCCAGAGGGGACTGCACCGCACGCCCCCAATAGGCCAGCACTTCGCCCCCCTGCAGGCCCCCCGTGCGGCTGGGCGCATCCCAGCGCTGAGCAGGCTTGGGCGCACGCTCGAACAGCGGCTGCACCTTGCCCAGGTTGGCCTGGATCTCCTGGATGCGGGTGCTGCTTGAAGGGTGGGTGGACAGGAACTGCGGGGGCGCGCCCTTGGAGGCTGCGGCCATCTTGTTCCACAGCGACACCCCGGCACGCGGGTCATAGCCGGTGCGGGCGGCCAGCTCCATGCCCACCAGATCGGCCTCGGATTCGTCTTCGCGGCTGAACTTCAGGGTCAGCAGCTGCCCCCCCATGTTCAGCACGGTGTCGCCCACACTGCCCAGGCCCAGCAGGCCCGACAGCAGGTTGGCCCCGATGCGGGTGGCCGCGGTCTTGCCCATGCGCTCGCGGGCGTGTTCACGCAGGGCGTGGGCCATCTCGTGGCCCATGATCATGGCCACCTCGTCGTCGGTCAGCTTGAGCTGCTCCAGGATGCCTGTGTAGAACACGATCTTGCCGCCGGGCATGCAGAAGGCGTTCAGCTCCTTGGACTGCACCACGCTCACTTCCCAACGCCATTGGGGCGCGCGCTTGTTCCACTCCAGCGCGAAAGGGATCATGCGCTGGGCAATGGCACGCAAGCGCACCGACTGCGGGTGGTTGGCCGGCAGCAGCACGCCCTGCTGCGAGGCCTGTGTGGTCATCTGGGTGTACTGGGCCGCGGCGGCCTGCTCGACCTGATCGGCCGACACCAGGCGCGTGAAGCCAGACTGCTTGCCCACTTCCACCCCCTCGCGGGCCCAGGCCCCTGGCGTGGCGCCGGCCAGGGCGGCTGCCACGGCCAGCGTGGCCACGGCGGGCTTGAAACACAAAGCGAATCGGTTCGGGTTCATGGTGTGAAAACGCAAAAAAGTGGGCCACTGAAGGCTTAACGCACGCCCTGCGAAGAAAGCATACGCCGCACTTGAGGCAGGAGGCCATAGGCCGGGAAAGACAGCAGGAAGGTCAGGGCAAAGAAGGTGGCGTAGCCCATGTGCTCGACGCCCAGACCGCCCGCCCAGCCGGCCACCGCACGCGAAAACGCGAAGATGGACGACAAGATGGCGTACTCGGTGGTGGCGCGTCGCTTGTCGGTGATGCCCATCAGGAAGGCCATGAAAGCCCCTGTGCCCAGCCCCCCGGTGAAGCTTTCCAGCGCACTGGCACCGTACACGAAGGCCTGGAACTCGATTGGCACAGCGCCTCCCACGTTCGCCGTTCCCGCCAGCGCATGCGGCACCACATGGGCGGCCGCGGCGTAACCCAGGTTGGACAGGGCCTGGGCCAGCCCCAGCACCCACAAGCCCTTGAACACGCCCACACGGTCCACGTACCAGCCACCGACCAGCCCCCCGGCGATCGACAGGCCCAGGCCCACATTCACCGACACCAGGCCGATCTGGGCCGGCGTGAAGCCGGCATCGACCCAGAAGGGTTTGACCATGAAGCCCATGGCCGCATCGCCCAGCTTGAACAGCAGGATGAACAGCAGCACCGGCGCCATGCCGGCGCGCCCCAGCAGGCTGACCCAGGCGCCGAACATGGGGCCATCGGCCATCACCTGGGCACCGGGGCGCCGTGCGGCCTGCACCATCAGCACGCTGCCCAGCAGCATCAGGCCCACGGGCAGTGCGCCCTTGAACCACCAGGTGCCGCCGAAGGTGGCCACCCAGCCCCAGCCCAGGGCCTTGCCCACCGGGTTCAGCACCGGCCACAGCAGGCCGGCCAGCACCAGGCCCAGCGCGGCCAGCCAGAGCGGCTGCTGGCGCAGCAGGCGCCATTCTTCGGCCAGCCCGCCGGGGGGCGAACCGTCGGCGGCCAGGGGCCGTGGCGCCTGGGGCGGCTGCGGTGGCGCCAGCAGGGCCAGCAGGCCATTGGTGATCAGCAAAGCCGCGCCCAGGCCATAGGCGGCCGCCCAGTTGGGGCTGCCGGAGGTGCCGGCCCAGCCCGCCACCACCAGCAAACCGCCCGCTGCCAGCATGCCCACGCGGTACATGCCGATGCGCAGGCCGTTGGCCACGCCGAACTGCCCCGAGTTGAGCTGCTCGATGGTGTAGCCGTCGGTGGCGATGTCGTTGGTGGCCGACAGCAGCGTGAAGCCGGCCAGCAGCACCCAGGGCCAGGTGGCGCCACTGCCCAGAGCGGCCGGGTCCATGGCCAGGGTGGCCAGCACGGCCGCCATGCCGAAGTTGGCTGCGGCCATCCAGCGGCGGTGGGCCCGCCAGGCGTCCACCAGCGGGGCCCACAGGAACTTCACCGTCCAGGCCAGGCCCAGCAGGCTGAGCAGACCGATCTCGGAGGGGCTGGCGCCCGCCTGGCGCAAATGCACCGGGAACAGATCAAAAAAGATCCCCAGGGGCAGGCCCTCGGAGAAATACAGCAGGCCCACCCAGAACAGGAACTGGCGATGCAGAGGGCGCGCCTCGGCGGGCGCAGCGGTGGTGGCGGTCATGCCGGGCATTCTAGAGACAGGGTGCTCGCACCCGGCTGTTTGAACGATCGGCCATTCAAGCCCCGGTGCAGCATGCCGATAAGAGCGACGTAGCGCCGTTGGCGCCCATTGCGAAAGTGGAGCCCTCCCCATGAACCTGAAATCACGCATCTGGATGCTGCCCATCAGCACGGCCGTGTTGCTGGTGATCGGCCTGGCCGTGGTGCTGGTGCTGGCCGGCCAGACCACCGAGGCCTTCGACAAGCTCGGAGCCCTGTCACAGGGAAGCACCGAACAGAAAGCCGCCTACCAGGCCGCCCACGAGGCCGTGCACGGCCAGATCAGCCAGCTCGTGTGGGCCAGCGTGCTGATCGGCGGCGTCATCCTGGCCAGCATCGGCTTCCTGTCGATGCGCCTGGGCCGTGCCCTGTGGCGCGACCTGGGCGAAGAGCCCGGCACCCTGCGCGACTGGCTGCAGCGTGTGGCCGAAGGCGACCTCGAACTGCAGGCTGGCCGCGCCGAGCCCGGCGACACCTCGCTCAAAGGCGCCCTGCTGCTGACCGCCGACCGCCTGCGCGACACCATCGGCACCATCCGCAGCGCGACCGACTCGATCACCACGGCCTCCAGCGAGATCGCCAGCGGCAACCAGGACCTGTCGCACCGCACCGAGAACACCGCCTCGAACCTGCAGCAGGCCGCCAGCGCCATGGAGCAACTGACCGGCACCGTGCGCCAGAGCGCCGACTCGGCCACGCAGGCCAACCAGATGGCCTCCAGCGCGGCCACGGCGGCCCAGCGCGGCGAAAGCATCGTCTCGCAGGTGGTGGCCAACATGGCCGAGATCGACGGTGCCAGCCGCAAGATCAACGAAATCATCACCGTGATCGACGGCATCGCCTTCCAGACCAACATCCTGGCGCTGAACGCCGCGGTGGAAGCCGCGCGCGCCGGTGAACAGGGCCGCGGCTTCGCCGTGGTGGCCGGCGAGGTGCGATCGCTGGCCCAGCGCAGCGCCAACGCCGCCAAGGAGATCAAGACCCTGATCAGCGCCTCGTCTGAAAAGGTGGAATCGGGCTCGCGCCTGGTGAAGGACGCCGGCAGCTCGATGCAGGAGATCCTGACCAGCGTGCAGCGCGTGTCCGACATCATTGGCGAGATCAGCGCCGCCGCTTCGGAACAGAGCGATGGCATTGCCTCGGTGAACCGCTCGGTGAACGAACTCGACCAGATGACGCAGCAAAACGCCGCCCTGGTGGAAGAATCGGCCGCCGCCGCCGAAAGCCTGAAAGACCAGGCCGGTCGCCTGGCGCAGGCGGTGTCCTCCTTCCGAGTGGGTGGCAGCAACGGCCTGGGCCACAGCGCTCGCCTGCACACGGCCTCGGTGATCCAGCAGGCCCAGACCAGTGCACGTCAGGTCACTCCAGTGGTCACGGCGCCGCCCGCCAGCGCCCCCGCGCTGAAGGCGGCAGACAAGCCCACGGTCAAAGCCCTGCCCAAGCCGGGTGGCACGCCAACTGCCACGACAGCCCCCGCCGCACGGTCCGCCCCGCCGGCCGCCACCAGTGCACCGGCCGACGACGACTGGGAAACCTTCTGAACTGAACCGCCCAGCGGTTTCGGGTAGGCTTCGGGGGCATGAAAGTGCCCCCGAATGCATTGGTGCTGAACCTGGCCGCGAACCTGTCGTGGCTGTACACCGACCTGCCCTTCCTTGACCGCTTCGAGGCCGCGGCCCGAGACGGCTTTGCCGGCGTGGAATGCCTGTTCCCGCACGAACACGACGAGGCCGAAGTGGCAGCGCGCTTGCGCGACACCGGCCTGCAGCTGGTGCTGTTCAATGCCCGTCCGGGTGACTGGGCCCAGGGCGACCGGGGCCTGGCGTGCCTGCCCGGACGCGAAGCCGACTTCCGGCGCAGCATCGACGAGGCCCTGGCACGCGCACAGCGCCTCATGTGCCCTCGGGTGCATGTGATGGCCGGCCTGTGCGTGGCCCCCACCCTGGAAGAGCGCCAGCACGCGCGCGCCCTGTACCTTCAGCAACTGGGCTGGGCGGCCGAGCAGGCCGAGCAGGCCGGCGTGACCCTGATGATCGAGCCGATCAACCCGCGCGACATGCCCGGTTACCTGCTGCAGCTGCAGGCCGAGGCCCATGCCGTTGTGCAGACCATCGGCTCACCCGCCCTTCAGGTGCAGATGGACCTGTACCACTGCCAGATCGTCGAAGGCGATGTGACCATGAAGCTGCGGCAGTACCTGCCCACAGGGCGCGTGGGGCATCTGCAGATCGCAGCGGTGCCGGATCGGGGCGAGCCCGGCCAAGGCGAGCTCTCCTATGTTCATGTGCTTGAAGAAGTGCAAAGGC
This sequence comes from Aquabacterium lacunae, assembly GCF_004310865.1. Taxonomy (GTDB): domain Bacteria; phylum Pseudomonadota; class Gammaproteobacteria; order Burkholderiales; family Burkholderiaceae_C; genus Aquabacterium; species Aquabacterium lacunae. Next base: position 98,731 of record NZ_SIXI01000005.1, on the reverse strand, counting down.
TGGGCTATGGTGGTTGGATCGGGCTGGAATACCGGCCCCGCAAGATCCAACCTGGCGGCACATCCTCGGGACTGACCTGGTTGGACACATTGCCAGGGTCACTACAAAAGCCACCGGGGATGTCCGACTCAGGATCCATCGATGCCCTTTGACATGCTGGCCTGCACACCGCAGGTCCCTGCCTCCGTGAAAGCCCGTGACGGCCTGGCGCTGGCCTTGACCCACTGGTCCACACCTGTGCCCGCCAGGGGTGTGGTCACGCTGGTGCACGGCCTGGGCGAGCACGCCGGCCGCTACGCCCATGTGGCCCGCCATCTGAACCAGCAAGGCTGGGCCGTGGTGGGCTACGACCACCGGGGCCATGGCCGCACCCCAGGCCCGCGCGGCGGCCTGCGCGCCGACGACGACCTGCTGCACGACCTCGCCACGGTCGTCGACACCGCACGCGCCGCCTACCCCGGCCTGCCGCTGGCGGTGCTGGGCCACAGCATGGGCGGGCTGGTCACGGCGCGCTTCGTGGCGGCCCTGGCCGAGCCCGAAGAAACCACCGCACTGTGGCGCCGCCCGATCGACCTGTGCGTGCTGTCCTCGCCCGCCCTCGACCTGGGCATGAGCGGCGTGCAGAAGGCCCTGCTGGCCAGCGTGGGGCGCCTGACACCCGATGTCGCCGTGGGCAACGGCCTCAAGCCCGAGTGGGTGTGCTCCGACGCCTCGGTGGTCAAAGACTATGTCGATGACGCCCTGGTGCACGACCGCATCACCGGCCGCCTGACCCGCTTCATGGTCGAGGCCGTCGAAGTGGTCCAGGCCCGCGCGGCCCACTGGCGTGTGCCGACCCTGCTGCTGTATGCCGGTTCAGACCGCTGCGTGCGCCCCGCAGGTGCTGCCCGGTTCGCCGCCAGTGCAGCGTCCACAGGCCGTGTCCACACCGTGCCGTTCCCCGACATGGCCCATGAAATCTTCAACGAGCCTGACAAGGCCCGTGTGCTGGGCGAACTGCAAAGCTGGCTGATCCAGCAAGGCCCACGCCCCTGATCCGCTCATGAAGCGCCCCGCACCTGCGGCCTGGGGGTCACGGGGGGGCTCAATTTGCGGGATGATCGCGTCTTTGCGCGCGACACCGGTCGCGCTGCGCCTGCACCCACGCCCCGGAATACCCCATGGCCCTGAAAGCCACCATCTACAAAGCCGCCCTGCAACTGTCGGACATGGACCGCCATGTGTACGACGCCCCCAGCGTGACCATCGCGCGCCACCCGTCGGAGGCCGACGAGCGGATGATGATCCGTGTGCTGGCCCTGGCCATGGGCTGGCCGGCCGACACCAGCGAAGGCACGCTGGAGCTGGCCAAGGACATGTGGGAGCCCGACGAACCCGCCCTGTGGCACCAGAACTTCTCCAACGAGATCGTGCATTGGGTGGAGGTGGGTCAACCCGACGACAAACGCCTGCTCAAGGCCTGTGGCCGCGCCCAGCGCGTCACGGTGTGGGCCTTCCAGAGCAGCACGCCCATCTGGTTCGACGGCATCGTCAACAAGGTCAGCCGCACCGACAAGCTCACGGTGTGGCAGGTGCCCTCCGAGCAGAGCCAGGCCCTGGCCGCCCTGGCCCAGCGCAGCATGCAGCTGACCGTCACGGTGCAGGACGGCACCGTGTGGGTCAGCGAGGGCGATCAGTCGGTCGAGATCACGCCCATCAAGCTGATGGGCCCCGACTGATCAGGCGCCGTCTCAGGCCGGGGTCTTGTCGCGCGTCGTGTCACGCAGTTCGCGCCGCAAGATCTTGCCCACAGGCGTCTTGGGCAGCTCGGTGCGGAACTCGACCACCTTGGGGCGCTTGTAGCCCGTCAGGTGCTGGGCGCAGTAGTCGCGCACCTGCTGCTCGGTCAGTGCGGGGTTGTCTTTCACGACCACCAGCTTGACCGCCTCGCCACTGTGCTCGTCCTTCACGCCCACGGCGGCGCACTCGAGCACGCCATTCATCTGGGTCACCACGTCTTCGACCTCGTTGGGGTACACGTTGAACCCCGAGACCAGGATCATGTCCTTCTTGCGGTCGACGATGCGAAAGAAGCCCTTGTCATCGACCGTGGCGATGTCGCCCGTGCGGAAGTAGCCCTCGGCCGTCATGACCTTGGCCGTCTCTTCGGGGCGCTGCCAGTAGCCGACCATCACCTGCGGGCCCTTGACCGCCAGCTCGCCAGGCGTGCCCACAGGCACTTCGCGCCCATCGTCGTCGAGGATGCGCACATCGGTCGAAGGCAGGGGCATGCCGATCGAGCCGGAGTAGGCCGTGGTGTTCACGGGCGTGCACGTGACCGACGGCGAGGTTTCAGACAGGCCATAGCCTTCGGCCACGGCGCAGCCGGTCTTGTCGCGCCACAGCTTGGCCGTGGCCTGCTGCACCGCCATGCCACCGCCCACCGACAAGCGCAGGTGGCTCCAGTCGACCGTGCCGAACTCAGGGTGGTGTGCCATGGCATTGAACAGCGTGTTGACGGCCGGGAAGCTGTGGAAGCGGGTCTTGCGCAGCGCCTTGAACATGGCCGGCAAGTCACGCGGGTTGGGGATCAGGATGTTGCAGGCCCCCAGGCGCAGGCCCAGCATCATGTTCACGGTGAAACCGAAGATGTGATACAGCGGCAGGGCCGCCACCATGCAAGGCTGCTCGCCTGAGGGCACCTGCGCCCACATGGGCTTGTTCCAGGCTTCGGACTGCAACAGGTTGGCGATGATGTTGCGGTGCACGAGGGTGGCCCCTTTGCTCACGCCCGTGGTGCCCCCGGTGTACTGCAGCACGGCCACGTCTTCATGGCCTGGCCTCGCCGGCTGCAGCTGGCGTTGACGCCCTTGGGCCAGCACCTGACGGTAGCGCACGGCCTGCGGCAGGTGGAAGGGCGGCACCATCTTGCGCACCTTGCGCACCACATGGTTGACGATGGCACCCTTGAGCAGACCCAGACAATCGCCCATGGCCGCCAGCATGATGTGCTTGACGGGCGTGCGGGCCAGCACCTGCTCCAGCGTGGTGGCGAAATTCTCCAGGATCAGGATGGCCTTGGCACCCGAGTCCTTGAGCTGGTGTTCGAGTTCGCGCGGGGTGTACAGCGGGTTGACGTTCACCACCACATAGCCCGCCCGCAGGATGCCCATGACCGCAGCCGGGTACTGGGGCACATTGGGCAGCATGATGGCCACCCGGTCGCCGGGCTGGAGCCCCAGGCCTTGAAGCCAGGCCCCGAAAGCGCGTGAGTCGTGGTCGATCTCGGCAAAGCTGAACCGCTTGCCCATGAACACATAGGCTGTTTTGTCGGCGTGCGTGCGCAGTCCTTCGTCGATCAGCTCCACCAGGGAGCCATAGGCCTTGGGGTCGATCTCGTGGGGAACACCAGGGGGGTAGTGCTTCAGCCAGGGCTGGGAGTCTTGCATGGTCGGCCTCGCGCAAGAGGTGGTGGGCAACTCGGGTACACCCGCATCTTGGCGCGAGCCTTGCCCCCCTTGTCTAAGGGGTTCCCTGCATGGACGCGTGACGGCTTTCACGGGAACTGCCCAGGAAAGTGGCTGCTGTTTTCTGGATGCACCGAACATCAGAAAAGCCACCATCGGTGCACTGGCTGAACAGGCCAGCCACCGCCCCGGGGACGTGCTTTCCAGCCCGTCACACCGCCAGGCGGACAGCCCGGGGCCTGAACCCATGCAGTTGCAGGACCCTCCCCATGTGGAATGTTTTCAGACACCTGAGTGTGGCCACCCGCTTGAAGGCGCTGGTGGCTTTGTCCGTGGCCGCGGTGGTCGGTGTGGCCAGCTCCTTGCTGATCACCATGCTGAACCAGCAGATGGACGACCGCCACCACGCTGTGCGGCAAACGGTTGAAGTGGCCCACGGGCTGCTGACACACTTCGGCCGCCTGGCCGATCAGGGACAGCTGTCCAGAGCCGACGCACAGAAACAGGCCCTGGCCGCCCTGAGCGGGCTGCGCTACAGCAAGACCGAGTATTTCTGGGTGAACGACCTGAACGCCCGCATGGTGCACCACCCGATCAAGCCACAACTGGACGGCAAGGACGTGCGGGACATGAAGGATCCCAACGGAGTCTTCCTGTTCCAGGAGTTTGTGCGCACGGCCCAGGACAAGGGCGAGGGCTTCGTTCACTACCAGTGGCCCAAGCCTGGCGAAGAGGCGCCAGTGGACAAAGTCTCCTTCGTGAAGGCCTACGCGCCCTGGGGCTGGGTGGTGGGTTCGGGCGTGTACACCGACGACATCCTCAAGGCCTTTGCCCGAGAAGCCAGCCTGATCGCTGCGGGCACCCTGGTGTGCGCCTTCGTGATCGGCTGGCTCACCCTGCGAACGGCCAGCCGACTGAGCCGTGGCGTGGCCGCGGCGGTGCAGGTGGCCGAGTCGATCGCCCAGGGCGACATCCGGCCGCCCCCGCGAACCAACGCCTGGCACGACTGGCACGATGGCCGCGACGAGCTGGCCCGCCTGTTGCAAGCCATGAACCGCATGACCCACGGCCTGCGGGACACCGTCAGCAGCGTGCAGCAGACGGTGGACAGCGTGGCCCTCGCCAGCCAGCAGATCGCGGCAGGTAACCAGGACCTCTCGCAACGCACCGAACAGGCGGCCACCTCGCTGCAGAACACGGCCTCTTCCATGGAAGAGCTGGGCCACACCGTGGCGCGCAACTCGCGGTCGTCGGAAGATGCGCACCACATGGCCCACGAGGCCTTCGAGCAGACCCGCCAGGGCGCGGCCATGGTGTCGGGGGTGGTGCAGAAGATGGATGCCATCCACGAAAGCGCACGCCGCATCAGCGACATCATCACCGTGATCGATGGCATCGCCTTCCAGACCAACATCCTGGCGCTGAACGCCGCGGTGGAGGCCGCACGGGCCGGTGAGCAAGGGCGCGGCTTTGCCGTGGTGGCCTCGGAGGTGCGTTCGCTGGCCCAACGCAGCGCCAATGCGGCCAAGGAGATCAAGAGCCTGATCGCGGCCTCGACCGAACAGGTCGAAGGCGGCAACGCGCTGGTGCATGAAGCCGGAGAGACCATGCAGCGCATCGAGGCCTCGGTGGCCCGGGTGACGCAGCTGGTGGAAGACATTGCCCGCGCCTCGCGCGAGCAGAACCAGGGCATGGGCACCGTGCACGATGCCGTGGGCTCGCTCGACCAGATGACCCAGCAGAACGCAGCGCTGGTGGAGCAAAGCGCTGCAGCCGCGGCCAGCCTGCGCGATCAGGCGCAGTCGCTGGCCGAGGTGCTGCGGCGATTCCGCGTGGCGGGCTGAGCCGCCACGGCCTCAGTGACGCAGGTTCAGCGCAGCACGGCCGCGAAGGCCTCGGCCACGCGGTCGACGTTGTTGGCGTTCAGGCCCGCGGCGCACATGCGGCCCGAGAGCAGCACGTACACCCCGTGCTGCTCGCGCAGGGCCTCGGCCTGCTCGGGGCTCACGCCCGTGTAGCTGAACATGCCGCGCTGGTCGATGAAGTAGCGCACATCGCGGCCCGGCAACTGGGCCACCACGCCGTCGTACAGGCGCTGGCGCATCTGCTTGATGCGCTCGCGCATGGCGGCCAGTTCATCGGCCCACAGCTGGCGCAGGGCTGGGGTCTGCAGCACCTGGGCCACGATCTGGCTGCCGTGGGTGGGCGGGCTGGAGTAGTTGCGGCGCACCGCCGACATCAGCTGACCGATCACCAGCTGAGCTTGTGCCTTGTCCGGGCAGACGACGCTGAGGCCGCCCACGCGTTCGCCATACAAGGAGAAGCTCTTGGAAAACGAATTGGCCACGAAGAAGCTCACGCCGGCCGAAGCCAGTGCGCGCAGCGCGAAGGCGTCTTCGTCGATGCCGTCGCCAAAGCCCTGGTAGGCAATGTCGAGGTAAGGCAGCAGCTGGCGTGCCTTGAGCACCTCGATCAGTTGCGTCCACTGCGCTTCGTTCAGGTCCACGCCGGTGGGGTTGTGGCAGCAGGCGTGCAGCAGCACGATGCTCTGCGCCGGCAAGGCGTCGATGGCCGCCAGCATGGCGTCAAAGCGCAGGCCCTTGGTGGCCGGGTCGTAATAGGGGTAGGTGTTCACCTGGAAGCCCGCGCCTTCGAACATGGCGCGGTGGTTGTCCCAGGTGGGGTCGCTCACCCACACCTGCGAGGCGGGGAAGTAGCGCTTGAGGAAATCGGCCCCGACCTTCAGGCCGCCCGAGCCACCCAGCGTCTGGATGGTGGCGATGCGGCCGCTGGTCACGGCTTCGTGGTCGGCACCGAACAGCAGCTCCTGCACGGCCTGGCGGTAGGCCGGGTTGCCCGTCATGGGCAGGTAGGGCTTGGGGCCGATGCGCTGCAGCAGGCTGCCTTCGGCCTCGCGCACGGCCTGCATCACGGGCAGGCGGCCTTCGTTGTCGAAGTAGATGCCGATGCTCAGGTTGATCTTGCCCGTGCGCGGGTCTTTCTGGAAATCCTCATTGAGGGTGAGGATGGGGTCGCCAGGGTAGGCGTCAACGTGCTGGAACATGGGGCTCTCCTTCGTGCGAGCCGAGATGATAAGGGGCCCCCAGCTTGAACTAGGGGGGGCCCTAGTTCGCAGGATGTGGCGCAGCGGGCGTGTTCCTAGAGTTCATCGGGTCGACACCGGAGGTCGGTGCCGACACCTTCCAACCCATTTCTCAAAGGACACACCATGACCCAGAACCTCCGCGCCGCTCAGGCCTGCCACACCGACATCGCCGCACTGGCCGCCGCTGGTGCCACCCGCGCCCTGCAAGCCCGTGAACTGCCGGCCGATGCTGCACAGCAGGTCAGCGGCGGCGCCCTCGCCTACAACGAGGCGCTGCGCTACAAGATCGACCCCAACTACTTCCCCTGGGGCAAGATCAACCCGAACGTGCTGGGCGGCCTGCAGCAGCAGATCAACCCCGCAGTGCTGATCAACACGGGCATCGCCCGCTGACCGGGAGCGCCGCCATGACGCCCACCCTGTGCCCCAGCGCACCGGCCAATGCGGCCGACGCGCAGGTGTTTGCCGTCATTGGCGGCAGCCCCGCCATGCCCGAAGTGCAGTACCTGGACCAGGCCGTGCCCCTGAGCGCCGAGCTGGTGGCTTCGGTGGCCCCGGCCTTGCCCACCGAGGTGTTCCGGCTGTCAGGAGCCTGTGCACAAGGCCCTGACTGCTGGCATTTCGACGAGGCCCGCTCGGCCTGCCGGCTGGCCATCCGCACCGTGCGTCTGGCTCCGGTGGCGGTTCACAAGCCCCCGCGCTGCGCCATCCGGGCGCAGTGCCAGTGGTGGGCGCAGGAGGGCGTGTCAGGCTGCCTGCGATGTCCGCAGGTGGTCACGAACGACCTGGCCGCCAGCGCGCTGTACCGGCGCGTGGCCGATCCGTTCAACCATGACGATGCGGCATGACACCTGCCACACCCGAGGCTGTGGACACACGCCCGGGCAGGCTCAAGCCGCCAGGGCCTTTTCGATGTCGGCCGCCAGCCCCTTGGGCGAGTCGACCGGGGCGTAGCGGCCCAGCACACGCCCGTCTTTCGCGATCAGGAACTTGGTGAAGTTCCACTTGATGGCCTTGGTGCCCAGCAGGCCTGGCGCCTCCTGCACCAGGTGCTGGTACAGCGGGTGGGCCTGCGGGCCGTTCACGTCGATCTTCGCCATCATGGGGAAGCTGACACCATAGTTCAGCTGACAGAACGAGGCGATCTCGCTGTTGGCCCCCGGGTCCTGGCCACCGAACTGGTTGCAGGGAAAACCCAGCACCACCAGGCCACGGTCCTTGTAGGCCTGCCACAGTTTTTCCAGGCCCTCGAACTGCGGCGTGAAACCGCACTTGCTGGCCGTGTTGACAATCAGGATCACCTTGCCGCGGTGCTCGGCAAGCTTCACAGGCTGCCCGGTGATGGTCTGGGCTTCGAATTCGTAGACAGATGGCATGGTCGATGGCAAGGGTCAGGCTCGATGGCGCCTTCCCTCGGGAAGGCCTACACTTCGCGCACATCCTAAATGAAGGGGGAACAGTGGAGCAGGACTGCGCTGTATCGACCATACGCAAACTGGTGGTGCTCGGGGCATCGGCTGGCGGGCTGGAGGCCTTGTGCCTGGTGCTCGACCACTGCCCGCCCGACCGCCATGCCGCGTACGTGGTGATCCAGCACCTGTCGCCCGATCACCCCACCCTGATGGACCGGCTGCTCGCGCGCCACACGACCATGGCCGTGCGCCTGGTCGAAGACGCCATGCCGCTGGCGCCCGACACGCTGTTCCTGATCCCGCCGGGCAAGCACCTGGGTCTGCAGGGCGAGGTGCTGACGCTGCGCCCCAAACCCGCGCGCGGCCTGGCCCTGCCCATCGACGACTTCTTGGCCGAAGCAGCCCCGCAGTGGGGCCCACGCCTGCAGGCCGTGATTCTGTCGGGCACAGGGGCCGATGGCAGCCGCGGCTTGCCTCATGTGAGCCAGGAGGGCGGCCAGATCGTGGTGCAGAGCCCCGAGTCAGCCGCATTCGACGGCATGCCCCGCAATGCACTGGCCACTGGCCTGGTCGACGCCACCCTCGCCCCCGAAAACATCGGCACCTGGCTGGCCCGACACGAGGTGGTTCAACGTGTGCACCCAGTGGACGAAGACCGGACCGAAGACACGGCCGAGCACACCACTGCCAGAACCATTGAGATCGGGATGCTGCCCACCGGCACCCATGCCCCCGCCTCCGAAGACCTGGAACACCCCGAATGGATCCGGGCGCTGGCCGACATCGCCGACCGCGTGCAGCAGCAGGCAGGCCTTCCTCTGAACCAGTACAAGCCCGACATGCTGTGGCGGCGCATCCGCCGCCGCATGCAGGTGCTCGGCCTGGACCACATCTCTGCCTACGCGCAGTTTCTGGCCCAGCAACCGGCCGAAGCCAGCCGCCTGCGCAAGGAGGTGCTGATCCCGGTGACGCACTTCTTCCGTGACAGCGAAGCCTTCGAAGCCCTGGCCCACCAGGCCGTGCCCGAACTGCTGGAACACCTGCCCCCCGAACAACCCTTGCGGGCCTGGGTGGCGGCCACCGCCACGGGCGAAGAAGCCTACTCCCTGGCCATGCAGCTGCAGGAGTGCTGCGACACGGCGCACAAGTGGCCGTCCATCAAGGTGTATGCCACCGACATCGAGCCAACCTATCTGGCACGGGCGGCCGCGGGCCGTTACCCAGCCTCGATCGTCCATGAACTGACCCCTCAGCGACTGGAACGGTTTTTCACCCAGCAGGGCGACGACTATGTGGTGCGGCCCGAATTGCGAGCCATGGTGGTGTTTGCGCGTCATGACCTGCTGAACGACCCGCCGTTCACGCAGATGCACCTGGTGATGTGCCGCAACATGCTGATCTACCTGCAACCCAGCGCCCAGCAGCAAGCCCTGCGACGCCTTCACTACGCGCTGGTGCCCGGTGGCTACATGGCCCTGGGACGCAGCGAAACCCCCGCCTGCCTGCAAGACCAGCTCATCACACTGGACAGCAAGGCCCGGCTGTTCCAGAGCCCGCACCGGGCCCGTGCCGACAACCTGCGGCAAATGCACCTGTCACCCGCCGCGGCGGCCGTGCGCACCCCGCTGGTGCCAGCTCCAACCCCGAGCGCGGGCCCCATGGTCGAGGCACTGCAGCTGCTGTGCCGCCGACATGCGCCGCCCGCCCTGGTGCTCGATGCCCAGGGCCACGTTGTGCAGCTCATCGGCGAATTCGGCGCCTTGCTGCAATTGCGCGCAGGCCACCCCAGCCTGCAAGTGCAAGACCTGCTGCCTGCAGAGCTGGCCCCCGTGATGCGCCAACTGATGGTCGTGGTCGCCGGCCAGCCCGGTCCTGTCCGCAGCCCAGCACTCAGCCTGCCAGGGCTGAAGACCCTGTGGCCCCACGAGCAACTCACGCTGGTGGCCCAGCGGCTGGACACCTCGGGCACGGCCGCACAGGTGCTGGTGTCGTTCGAAACCGAACAAGAGGTCCGACGCACCGAGGTGGCTGCGGTCGAGCTGACTCTGGGCGACACCACCCGTGAGCAGGTCGAACACCTGGCACGTGAGCTCGACATGACCCGCGCACATCTGCAAAGCAGCATCGAGGCCCTGCAGGGCAGCAACGAAGAACTGCAGGCCAACAACGAAGAGCTCATGAGCACGAACGAAGAGCTGCAGAGCACCAACGAAGAACTGCAGTCGGTCAACGAAGAGCTGTACACCGTCAACGGCGAGTACCAGCAGCAACTGGAGCAGCTGCGTGATCTGCACGCCGACCTCGATGGCATGCAGCGAGCCTCCGCCCTGCCCAGCATCTTCGTCGACGAGCACCTGCGCCTGCAGCGCTTCAGCCGCGAAGCCACGCTGCTGTTCAACCTGCGCGAGACCGACCTGGGCCGCAGCATCACCGATTTTTCGCACCGACTGGAGTTCCCCGGTCTGGCGCAAGAGCTGCAACGCGCCATGCACACCGGCCAGACCGTCGAGCGCGAAGTGCGCAGCGAGCTGGGCCGCTGGTACCTCGCTCGCATCGTCCCCTTCGGCACCTTGAACACCACGGGCACCACGGGTGCAACCAGCACGATGAGCCCAACGTGTGCCACCGACACGACCCTGCCCGTGATGCGTCGGGCCGTGCTGCTGTTGGTGGACCTGTCCTCGGTCCGCAATGTCAACCGCCTGCAGGCCATCATCGACGCCCTGCCCCTGAACCTGGCCGTGCTCGACTTCACGGGGCGCATCGTGTCGGTGAACCAGCCCTGGATGCAGTTCGCTCAAGACAACGGGGACACCGAGTTGCGCAGCACTGGCCCGGGGCAGAATTACCTGCACACCGTGCGCCAGGCGCAGACTGGCAACGCCGCCCACGACGAAGATCTGCGACTGATCGAATTCGGCCTGTCGGCCGTGCTACGCGGTGAACGCCAGCACTTTGAACACGTCTACCCTTGCCACGCCCCTCACCAGCCACGCTGGTTCGCCCTGCATGCCATGCACCTGCGGGCCGATGGCGGAGGGGCCGTGATTGCGCACTACAACGTGACCCGTTGGAAGTGCGCCCGAAAGGAGCCTTCCGATGCCATTGTCCAGCCGACGCCCTGACGACGCGCCGAGCCACAACGCACCCGCCCTGCCACCCGAGTCAGACGCTCAGCGCCTGCTGGAAGAGCTGCGCATTCACCAGGTCGAACTGCAGCTGCAGTCAGACGCCCTGCAGGCCAGCCAGCAGGAGGCCCTGGCCCAGGCCGAACGCTACCGGCACCTGCTGCGGGCCGCCCCCGTGCCCCTGTGCCAGCTCGACGAACGTGGTGCCATCCGCGCTCCCAACGACGCGCTGTGCCAGTTGCTGGGTCAGCCTGCCCACACCCTTCAAGACCAGCTGCTGTACCGCCTGGGCCATGACGAGCTGCAACGGGTGCGGGCCCTGCAGGCCGTGCAGCAGTCCACCCACCAGAAAAGCCACGAGGTGCGGGGCGTGTGGCTGAGGGGAGCCGAAGCGCCACTGCTGGTCGACCTGCATTTCTCTGAAGTGCCAACCCCCCAGGGCGGACAGCACCGCTGGCTGGTGGCGCTGGTGGATCAGACCGCGCGACACCGCGAGCACGAGGCCCTGCAGGAAGCCAACGAAGCGCTGCACAAGGCCCTGGCAGTCAACCAGGAGTTGGCCCTGCTGGCCGATCGCTCACCCAATGCCGTCATGATCTGTGACGCCGACCAGCGCATCCGCTGGGTCAACCCCAGCTTCATCCAGGCCACCGGCTACAGCCTGCAAGAAGCACGAGGCATGCGCCCCGACGACCTGCTGGGCCCGGGGCAGGATGACGCCACCGTGCGCCTCATGCAGCAGCGCGTGATGCGTGGGGAAGCGGTTGACCGCATCCGCGTGCCTCGCCAGACGCGCCTGGGCACCCAGTACTGGGCCGAAGTGTCGGTGCTGCCGGTGCACAACGAGGCCGGCCTGATCAGCCGCCACATCGTGATCGAGCGGGACATCTCCGACCGCCTGCAGGCCGAATCCGAGCGCGAGGCGCTCATGAAGGCCGAGGCCAACCACGCGGTCAAGACCGAATTCCTTTCGCGCATGAGTCACAACATGCGCACGCCACTGAACGCGGTGATGGGCTTTGCCCACCTGCTGCTGCAGGGCCCTGAGGCGGTGCCCTTGCCCGGCCAGCGCAAGAAGCTGGAGATCATTCACCAGGCCGGCCAGCAACTGCTGGGCCTCGTGAACCAGGCGCTGCAACTGGCCCAACTGGAACACGCCCTGGAAGACTACGCACCGGAAGCCATCAACTTGCAGCCACTGGCCTCCGACTGCGCCACCCTGATGGCTGCGCAGGCGCACGCTCAGGGCCTGCAGATCGTGTGCGACGTGCCCATCATCTATGCCATGGGCGACGCCCAGCGGGTGCGCGAGATCCTGGACAACCTGCTGAGCAATGCGGTGAAGTACTCCATGCGCCCCGGCGTGATCGAGGTGCGCGGTCAGCTCGACCCGGTCACCCACCTGGTGCAACTCACGGTGCGGGATCCCGGTGTGGGCATCGCGCCGCAGGATCAGGCACGCATCTTCCAGCCCTTCACGCGACTGGACGAAACCGCCGGCATGGCCCCAGGACATGGCATTGGTCTGGCCATCTGCAAACGACTGGCCGAGCTGATGCTGGGCGACCTGACCGTCCACAGCACGGTGGGCCAGGGCAGCACCTTCACACTGACCCTGCCTGCGGCCGATCACCTGATGGCTCACCCCACACCCGTGACAACGGGCGATACCGACGAGCCCCCCCTGGAACTGCCCGCCATGCGCCTGCTGTGCGTGGAAGACAACGCCATGAACCGCGTGCTGATCGAAGCGGTGTTCAGCACCCAGCCCCAAGTGCAGGTGGCCATGGCCTGTACGCTGAACGAGGGCCTGCAGTGTGTGCGCGGTGCACCACCCGATGTGGTGCTGCTGGACATCAACCTGCCCGATGGCCACGGCCTGACCCTGGCGCACGAAGTGGCCCAGTGGCCCGCCGAGCGACGCCCCCTGGTGATCGCCCTGAGTGCCGATGCGCTGCCAGAGAGCATCGCGGTGGCCACTGACACCGGTGTGGATCACTACCTGGTGAAACCGTTACAGATCAACCGCCTGCTGAACATCCTGCACGCCCACTTTCGGGTGTAGATTTCCTCCAATGCGCCACGATGCGCCAGCCAGCCCCGGCTGACACAAAAAATGGGGCTCACGCCTCACCCAACTCAGGAGCCCGTCATGCTGGACACCCCCCGTCAAGCCATGGCATTGCCCGATGCACAAGCGTCGGCACGCGAACTGGCCGTGCTGGCCGATCGCATCGCCGACGCCGTGATCGTCTGCGACGCCCAACGCAACATCCTGTGGGCCAATCCGGCCTTCACCCGACTGACCGGCTACACGTTGGAAGACGCTCACGGTCGACAGCTCGATGAACTGATCAGCGGCCCCCAGACGGATGCGGAAGCCATCACACGGCTGTGCCAGACCCTGGCCCGAGGCGAAGGCGTAGAGCAGCAACCCATGTGCGCCCACCACCGCAACGGCGAGGCGCTTTGGGTCGCCCGCACTGCGCACCCGCTGGTGGCCGAGAGCGGACGCATCGACCGCTACATCGAGGTGCTGACCGACCTGCGCTCACAGCGCTGGGCCGAAACCGAGCACAACCGCCGCCTGGAGGCCGAAGTGGCCCTGGCGCGGCGCTCGACCTTCCTGGGGCAGCTCAGCCACGGCATGCGGGGCCCGCTCAACACCATCGTGGGCTTTTCGCAGCTGCTGGAGATGGAGGTCGATGCCTCGGTCGACGCGCGGCGCCACCTGGCCAACATCCAGCAAGCCGCTCGCCAGTTGCTGCACCTGCTGGACAAGGCCGTCACCCTGGCGAATGCGGAAGACCGCGTGCTGGCCATGCACGCCCAACGCGTGAACTTGCACACGGTGGTGAAGGAGGCCTGCCACCAGCACGAAGGTCTGGCCCGTCAGGCCCGCATCACGCAGGTCATCGAAGGCGAATGCGGCCCGGCCTGGGCCGACCCCATCCACGTCAAGACGATCCTGCAGGCACTGGTCCGGTTCGCGATCGGACACTGCCCTCGCGAGGGCACCGTGTGGATCTCGCTGAAACAGCACCCCGAGCAGCCCCGCGTGCTGGTGCAGGTCAGCCACCCTGGCGATGGCCTGCCACCCGTGGACAACGGACGGCTGTTCCAGCCCTTCAGCCCTGTGCCCGCGCTGCAGCGCCACCAGGGCCAGAGCACGCTGGTGGACGACGCCGACCAGGGCATGGGTCTGGCCATTGCGCACCGCCTGGCAGAACTCATGAGCGGCAGTCTGACCGTGACCAGCGCGCTGGGCAAGGAGTGCACCTTCACCCTGAACCTGCCGCTGGCCGACAAACTGCAGGCCAAGGACGAGCCCTCGGCCTCCTTGCCCATGCAGCGCCCGCGCCTGCCAGCACTGCGCATCATCCACGTGGAAGACAACGCCCTGAACCGCAACCTGGTCGAGTCGCTGTTCCACGCCCACCCCGAAGTGCAACTGAGCTCCTTCCCGACCTCGCGGCAAGGGCTGCAGGCCATCCAGACCGAGCTGCCCGATGTGGCCCTGATCGACATCAACCTGCCCGATGGCAGCGGTCTGGAGATGTGCCGAACGCTGAGGGCGCATGCCAGCACCAAACGCATGCCCCTGATCGCCCTGAGTGCCGACGCGCTGCCCGATCACATCGCGCAAGCGCTGCAGACGGGCTTCAACCACTACCTGGTCAAGCCGATCCAGATCCAGCGGCTGCTGGCCATCCTGTCGACCGTCAAGCCGCGCGGGCCGGACGGTCATTGAGCCTCACTCGGCGCCCAGGCGGTCGCCCATCCAGCGCAGCAGGTCGAGCCACATCTGGCGCATCTCGGCTTCTTGCGGGGTGCGGATGGCGCTGGGCAGCTCGATGGTGACCACGGGCACCTTCTTGTGCACGCCGCCATAGTTGCCCAGGCTGCCTGGGAAGATGCCGACCTGGTCGAGGTAGAGGCGGCCCAGGCGCTGGGGCGGCACGGCCGGCCCGTCGAAGTCGAGCACGCCATACGGCGCGTGCACCGACACGATCAGGTGGGGCTTCCAGCGCTCCATTTCCTCGTACAACCACCGGCTTTCAGGCTCGGACAAGGGCTTGGGGCCGGGGTAGCGCCGCGGGTCGTTGCGGGTCTTGTCTTTCCAGTACAGCGGCGCTTCCTTGTCCCAGTTGGGCGTGGGGAAGTTGCGGTTCAGGTCGACCCCGCGGGAGTTGGTGCGGGTGGGCACGTCGAGCAACATGCCGTCGGGGTTGAGCAGCGGCACGAAGCGCCAGTGCACGTTCGAAGGGGTGTCGATGGCATGGCCGATCCAGTGCAAGCTCAAGGCCGTGGCCGACAGCTCGTCACCATGGATGCCGCCCACCACCAGCACCTTCAGGCGGGCCTTGGGCGAGATCACGTCGCGCTGAAACAGCACCCGGTTCTGCACCGAGCGGCCGCCATTGGGCACCAGCTGGGAGCGGGCGCACAGCGCAGGCGTGACATTGGGCAGCTTGCGCACGAGGTCGGCGCAAAACTGCTGCACAGGCGTGGGTGCGGTCTTGGCGGGCACCACGGGCTTGCCGGCCGCACTGGCCAGCAGCGGCAGGCAGACGGCGAGCAGCACGCCCAGAGATCGGAAGGTCGGCAGCATCAGCGAGACAGGGCCTTGAGCGCGAGTTTGATGCCGTCCGACACCGACACGTCAGCCGGCAGGGCCTTGAGCGCCAGCTGTGCCTCCTTGTCGGAATAGCCCAGGGCCAGCAGGGCCTGCTGGATGTCGCCGTGGGTGTCGCCGGCCAGGGCGGTGGGCTGGGCCAGCACAGGCGCCAGCTTGCCCTTGAGTTCGAGCAGCAGGCGCTCGGCGGTTTTCTTGCCGATGCCCGGCACCTTGATCAGGCGGGCGGTTTCCTGCCCCGCGACGGCCTGCGCCAGTTCGTTGGCGTTCAGGCCCGAGAGCACGGCCAGCGCGATGCGCGGGCCCACGCCGCTGATCTTGATCAGCTCGCGGAAGCTCTCGCGCTCGGTGGCCGTCAGGAAGCCATACAGCAGCTGGGCGTCTTCGCGGACGATGAACTGGGTCAGCAACGTGACCTTCTCGCCCAGCCCGGGCAGGTTGTAGAAGGTGCTCATGGGCACCTGGACCTCGTAGCCGACACCACCGACGTCCACGAGGACCGAGGGTGGGGCCTTCTCGGCCAGCACCCCCGAGAGGCGAGCGATCATCGGCGGAACAGCCCCAGTCGTTGCGCTTCCAGAGCCGCTTCGGCGCGCGAGGACACGTTCAGCTTGCGGTAGATCTGCTTGACGTAGTCGGCGATGGTGTGGCGCGACAGGTTCAGCTGCTGGCCGATCTCGGGCAGGGTGAAGCCCTTGGCCACGCGCAGCAGCACTTCGTTTTCACGGTCGGTGAGCTGCACATGCGGCGTGACGGTGTCGATGTCCTGGCCGAAGTTCTGCGGCTGCAGGCGGGCCTGGGCCGTGAAGTACTGGATCACACGGCGGGCGATCGAGGGCGACAGCGGCGGCTCGCCCTGGGCGATGCGCTGCAGCTGTTCGGCCAGTTGCTCGCGCGACTGCTCTTTCAGCAGGTAGCCGAAGGCGCCCGCCTGCAGGGCCGGGAAGAGGTGGTCGTCGTCGTCGTGGATGGTGACCACCACCGACTGCACGTCGGGCTGCTTTTCGCGCAGGGCCTGGACCACTTCCACACCAGAGCCGTCGGGCAGGCCCAGGTCGAGCATGGCCACGTCAAAGCGCATGGCGCCCACCAGCTGCAAGGCGTCATGCACACGGGCGCATTCGCTGATCTGGCAGCCAGGGAAGACTTGCTGCGCCAGCGTCTTGAGCCAGGCACGAATCTCGGGCAAGTCTTCGAGCAGGAGAATTTGCTTCATGGCTGGAACCTCGGGAATCAATGGGGGAGAGCGGGATCGCTCCGCCGCTGGGGTGAAATGCTAGCACCGGGGGTGAGCGCCGATGCGACAGTTTCGGTCTCCAGTGGCAAAGTGAGACGAATGACCGTGCCAAAACCAGGGCCGGACTCGACCAGACACTGCCCGTTGAGCTGTTTGGCGCGGTGTTTCATGCTGGTCATGCCGTGGCCGCGGTCGAGACGACCGTCGAGTTCGAGCGGGATGCCCTTGCCGTTGTCCTGGATGACGACCTGGAAATCAGTCTCACCCACCTCGGCCGAAATGACCACGTGGGAGGCCTGGCTGTGCTTGATGATGTTGCTGACGGCCTCTCGGATGATGCGCGTGGTCTGCACATAGGTGCGGGCCGACAGGGGCTCGTCGAACACGTCCATCGGGTGGCGCCATTCCACCTCGATGCCGGCCTGCCCCAGGCGCGAGACCACCTCCGAACGCCAGTCGGCCAGCGCATCGGGCAGGCGCATGGCGCGGCCGGTCAGGCCCCGCACCGACAGGCGCATCTCGTCGAGGGCCTCGCGCGCCAGGGTCGAGATGCGATCGTTGTCGCTGGTGTGCACGATGGTCAGCAACTTGGCGCCAAGGTCGTCGTGCAGGTCGGAGGCGATGCGCTTGCGCTCTTTCTCGGCGATCTGCTCGACGCGCAGTTCGGCGATCTGGGTGAAGTTGCGCTCGATCTCGGCGCTGATCTCCTGCACACGGCGCTCCAGTTGCGCGCGGGCGCCTTCGGCCGTCTGCAGGGCCTTGGCGTACACCTGGATCAGGCGGAAGCTGACCACCGCGAACAAGATGGGCATGACGAAGTAGGTGATGTTCCAGCCCCAGGACTGCATCAGGCGGAACTGGAAGAACAGCTCGGTGCCCAGCAAGGCCGCAGCCACGCCCAGGGTGCCGCTCATGACCAGAAACTCGGCGCGGCGCGTGCGACCGGCGTGCCAGATGAAGTACCCCACCGAGGCCAGAACCTCCAGGGCCAGCACCACATACCAGCCCCGGGCCACGTCGAACAGCCAGTGGCTGTCGCGGGTGAGCCCCAGGCTCAAGGGCAGCAGAAGCAACTGGCCCACCAGCGCACGGTTCACCCACACCACTTCACGCTGCTCACTTTCGTGGTGCAGCCCATGACCGGCGTAGCCCAGGAGGAACTTGACGGCAAAGGCCGCCATGAGGGCAAACACGGTGGCAATCAGGACCTCGGCCCACGACCCCGACAGGGGCAGGTAAGAGAACCACAGGCGACTGGTGAGCGCGGCCCAGGTGAGCGTGAGCAGCCCGAAATGCCACAGATACGGCAAGCGACGCACCCAGGCCAGGCCCACGGCAAAGCCACCCAGCACCACCAGCACCCCGCCGATGATCTGAGAGATGGTGACAGCCCAGAACGACTGGCCGTCGGCCAGGCGGCGCAGAGCGTCCCAGTCACCGATGTGCACCGTGCCCATGCCGCCGGCGCGCTGGCGCGCCGTGACCTGTTCCAGCGGACGGCCCGTCAGGCGGATGTCGAGCTGGTTGTCGCCCGGGCGCAGCAGGAAGCTGGGCAGGCTGATCAGGTGAGGCTCATAGCACTGGCGCGACAGCAATTCGTCGGCGCCACCGGCGCGGTACAGCACCTGACCATTGAGTTGCACCTCGACGGCGGAGCAGGCACGTTCGAGGTAAGCGCCCAAGAGGGCCTTGCGGCCTTTCTGGCTGGCGTCGAAGTGGATGCGGTACCAGACGCTGCCGTTGTAGCCTGGTCGGGTGCGGGCCCATTCGTCGGGCAGAGGCACCACGCTGGACGTGTTCTGGATGGGAAAGGTGCTGGCCCCTCCCGTGGCCACCCAGGCAGCGCGTGCCACTTGCACGCCTTCCGCACGGGTGCTGTGGTCGCCAATGCTGTTGGCGCGGTTGAGCGCCACCACGCTCCAGCCCAGCACCCAGGCAATCAGCAGTCCCAACAGGATGCGGCCCAGGGCATTGAGCCGCAAGGTGGGCTCGTCTGACGCGGTGCGGCGCCCTCCTTCGGTCGATGGCGACGCGCTCAAGACCTTCAGGGGGGCCTGCAAGGTGGCCAACCAACGTTGCCAAGACGGCTGGTTCATGGGGAATGCTGCAATGCGCCAAGGTAGAAAAGCTATTTTCGCGCGAGATTTCGCACACCGAAGCACCGGGCAGGTGACAATTCGCAGGCCATCTTCATTCTTTTGGCGCCCATCTGACGCCTGAGCGGCACGATCCCTTCGGAATTGCCCTCAACCTGCGCCGCCCGCCCTGACACGATGCCCCTGCGACACGCCTTCACGCCGCCCGACAACACACGCCTGGCCCACCTGTGCGGCCCCATGGACGAGCACCTGCGCACCATCGAGGCCGCTTTCCACGTGACGCTGGCCCGTCGGGGTGAGCGCTTCCGCATCGAAGGGCCCCAGACCGCCGCTGAACAGGCCCTCGCGGTCCTGGAGTCGCTGTACGCCCGGGCACAGCGTGACGTACCCGCCGAAATGGTGCAGCTTGCGGTGGCGCAACAACTCAGCATGGCCGCCACCGCCAAAGCCGCGCGCGGCACACGCAAGGGCCTGGGACATGGTCTGACAGACCCCACACCCACGCCAGACGAGCCCGAAGGGCCCGTCCTGAACACGCGGCGCACCGACCTGCAAGGCCGCACGCCCAACCAGATCAAGTACCTGCAGAACATCCTGAGCCACGACCTGACCTTCGGCGTGGGTCCGGCCGGCACGGGCAAGACCTTCCTGGCCGTGGCCTGTGCGGTCGATGCGCTGGAGCGCAGCGCCGTGCAGCGCATCATCCTGACCCGCCCGGCCGTGGAAGCCGGCGAGCGCCTGGGCTTCCTGCCCGGCGACCTGTCGCAGAAGGTCGATCCCTACCTGCGCCCGCTGTACGACGCGCTGTACGACCTCATGGGCTTTGACCGCGTGGCCAAGGCCTTTGAAAAAGGCCTGATCGAGATCGCCCCGCTGGGCTTCATGCGCGGGCGCACGCTCAACCACGCCTTCGTCATCCTCGACGAAGCGCAGAACACCACGCCCGAGCAGATGAAGATGTTCCTGACACGCATCGGCTTTGGCACGCGCTGCGTGGTCACGGGCGATGTCAGCCAGATCGACCTGCCACGCGGCACACGCAGCGGCCTGATCGAGGCCCGCCACGTGCTCAAGCGCGTCAAGGGCGTGGGCTTCAGCCACTTCACCAGCACCGACGTGGTCCGCCACCCGCTGGTGGCACGCATCGTGGAGGCCTACGACCGCGCCCAGGCCCCGGTGCGCGACGACGCGCCGCGCCCGCCCGACACACCTGCCGAGCCGCTGGCCTGACCGGCCTGGGCCACGGCCCGCACCGCACGCCCCTTCGCTTCACGAGCATTTCAAGAATCCCACCGCATGAGCGCCCGCCCCACCCTGTCCCTGAGCCTGCAATTTGCCGACAAGCGCCACAAAGAGGCCCTGCCCCGCCACAAGGTGGCGCGCTGGCTGAGGGCGGCGCTGGACACCGACGCCGAGATCGCCGTGCGCCTGGTCGATGCCGAGGAGGGCCAGGCCCTGAACCGCGACTACCGCCAGAAGGACTACGCCACCAATGTGCTGACCTTCGACTACGCCAGCGAACCGGTGGTGATGGCCGACCTGATCCTGTGCAGCCCCGTGATCGAACGCGAAGCGCAAGAGCAAGGCAAGGACCTCGTGGCGCACTACGCCCACATGCTGGTGCACGGCGCCCTGCATGCCCAGGGCTGGGACCACGAAGACCCGGAAGAGGCCGAAGCCATGGAAGCGCGCGAGCGCGAGGTGCTGGCGGCGCTGGGGTTTGGTGACCCCTACGCCGACTGACAGGCACAGGGCGCCTGTGACCGGTTTCACACCCTGGCGTCATGCGACAAAAATGCGCGCGCATCAAAACATGCGTAACACGCCGAACAAGCGTTTGAAAATCCCCCTTCCCGCGTGAAAATCAAGGGGCACTTCGAAAATCGTGAATAGTTCACGCTCCCAAAGCCCCGCAAACAAGGGGCCCCGGGGAGCGACCCTGTGAAGGTTTCTGAGCCGGCTTGAAACAATTGAGCCCAAGCCAGACAGTTTTCTTCACAGAGGTCGCCCCGATGTCACAACGCAAGCACCCGATCTACACGCAGTACCACGCCCTGCAGGACATCACCGTCAAGGACGTTCGCGACATGTTCCGCGTGTTTTCGCGGTATTACGAATACACCTCGATGGAGCAGTTCGTCAGCGATCTGAGCCGCAAGACGGGCGCCTTCATCGTGCGCCGCAAGACCGACCATGCCATCGTGGGCTTTTCGACCCTGGGCATCTATGACCTGGACGTGGACGGCAAGAAGGTCAAAGGGTTTTTCAGTGGCGACACCATCATCGAATCTGAATACTGGGGCAGCCGCGCCATCAATTTCGAATTCGTCAAGCGCGTGGTGATCGAGGCTTTCAAACACCCCTTCACTCGCCAATACTGGTTCCTGATTTCCAAGGGCTACAAAACCTTCCTGCTGCTGACCCGCAATTTCCCGAACTATTACCCTCATCCGGAACATGAAAACCCCGAGATGAAGCGCATCACGGAAACCTACTGCGACACGCTGTTTCCGGGTTTCCTGAACCGCGACAAAATGGTGCTGGATTTCGGTGACGGCTACAACTGCCTGAAATCGGACGCCACGCCGATCACGCCCGAGCTGCGTCGTCAGGCCGACATCGCCTTTTTCGAACAGATGAACCCCGAGTGGGAGCGCGGCTGCGAGCTGCCCTGCCTGGCCGAAGTGGGCCTGGCCAGCATGTTCCGCGTGATCCTGCCCCAGGTGGCCAAGCTGGTGCTCAAGCCGGCCATGAAGCCGCTGGGTGGCATGGCCCGCCGCCTGCTGCGCCGTGGCAAGAACACCGAGCCCCTGCAGGCCCCGGTGGCCCACGGCTGAGCGCGGGCACGCCTGAAGGAGGAGGGTTGAACGGTTGCTGTGGAGAAGACGGAGACGGGCAGAGAAAAGACAAGGGGGGCCACTGGCCCCCCTTGCGCATGCAGGGCCCCGAAGGGCGCCATGCATCAATAGGTGTAGGTGAGCGCCACGCTCAGCTGCGGCAGGAACTTCATCTTGCCCACGCCATCGCGGATCTCGGCGGTTTCGGCGTCGATGTCGGCCTGGGAAATGGCGCCGCTGCTGAGATTCTGCACGTTGGTGTCCACCTTGACCTTGGCCTTGCCAATGGAGGCGCCGAGGTCAAAGGCGAAGCCCAGACCCTTTTCTTTGGCCTTGTGACCAAAGCCCACGCCCACGAAGGGCGTGACTTCGGGGAATTTCACCTGCACGTTGAAGAATTCGCTGCCGTTGGCCACGCGGCTGGCGTTGCCCACGGTGTAGGTCTGCCCGGCGATCAGCGAGGAGTTCAGGTCCACCTTGACCTGGTTGAAGGTGACACCGCCGGTCAGGCGAAAGCCGCTGCCCATGGGGAAGTAGTCACCGAACAGGCCAGCACGGCCGATCTTGACCTTGCCCTGGTAGTTGATGCCCTCTTCGGTGCCGTCCTTGCTGCGGCTGCCCAGGGTGGCGTAGTCGGCCCGCACCGTGACGTTGTCGTGCACGCTCAGGGCATACCCGGCGAACACGCCGGGGAAGCCCACGCCCACATAACCCTCACCGGCGGCCTGGGCACCGGTCACTCCCACGGCCAGCAGCAGGCCCAGGGCCGCCGCGTTCAGTTGCTTGTTCATGCAATCTCCTGAGTTGAGCGCCGGCAGCCCTTGCCACCGGTGAACAGCGATTGCAGCAAAGCGCCCGCGGCGCGTCAACGTGTCAAAGGGCGAAAAATCAGGCCAATTCCGTGAAAAAGCCGCGGGCACCTTCGTGCAGGCAACGAGGGCGGTAGCCGCCCACACGCCGAGCGATTTCGGCAATGTGCTCGGGCGTGGTGCCGCAGCAGCCACCCGCGATGTTCAGGAAACCCGCCTGCGCGAACTCTTCGACCAGGCCCCCGGTGACCGGCGGGGTTTCATCGAAACCGGTGTCGCTCATGGGGTTGGGCAGGCCGGCGTTGGGGTAGCAGCTGATGAAGGTGTCGCCCGCGATCTTGGACAGCTCTTCGATGTAGGGACGCATCAGGGTGGCGCCCAGCGCGCAGTTCAGGCCGATGGCCAGCGGGTGGGCGTGGCGCACCGAGTGCCAGAAGGCACTGACGGTCTGGCCCGACAGGATGCGGCCGGAGGCGTCGGTCACGGTGCCTGAGATGATGATGGGGAGGCGCTCGCCGGTGTCTTCGAACAGCTGGTCGATGGCGAAGATGGCGGCCTTGGCGTTCAAGGTGTCGAAGATGGTCTCGACCAGGAAGAGGTCGCAGCCGCCGTCCATCAGGGCCTGGGCCTGCTCGTAGTAGGCCTGGCGCAGGGTGTCGAAATCGACGTTGCGGGCCCCGGGGTCGTTCACGTCAGGGCTGATGCTGGCAGTCTTGGGCGTGGGGCCGATGGCGCCGGCGGCAAAGCGGGGCTTGTCGGGAGTGCTGTACTTGTCGCAGGCTTCGCGGGCCATGCGCGCGGCCACCTGGTTCATCTCGATGGCCAGCTCGGGCAGCTCGTAGTCGTCTTGCGCCACGGTGGTGGCGCCGAAGGTGTTGGTTTCGATGATGTCGGCACCGGCGGCCAGGTACTGCTCGTGGATCTCGCGGATCACTTCGGGCTTGGTCAGCTGCAGCAGCTCGTTGTTGCCCTTGAGGTCTTTGCCATGCTCGGCAAAGCGGGTGCCCCGGTAGTCGGCCTCGCCCAGCTTGTAGCGCTGGATCATGGTGCCCATGGCGCCGTCGAGCACCACGATGCGCTCACGCAGGATGTCGGGCAGCTGGGCGGCGCGGGTGTAGGGGCGGCGTTGGATGGGCAAAGGGGCAGTCATCCCGTGATTGTAGGAAAACTGCGAGACTGCGTGGCCGATCGGGTGATGGGGTGGGGCTCAAGGGCCGTGAGGCTCTGGGGAGACAGGCGCCGGGCGTCGGCGCTCAGGCCCTCGCGCAACCACATGGCCAGGTGACGGCCCGGCATGGCCTTGGCAAACAGATAACCCTGCAGTTCATCACAACCCATCTGGCGCAGGCGCTCGGCAAGGGCAGGGTCTTCCACGCCCACGGCCACGACGCGCAAGCCTGCGGCATGGGCCAAGCTGATGTCGGCCAGACGCGCAGGGTCGGGCGGTTCGCCGGCCAGCAACCGGCCGTCCATCTTGATTTCGTGCGCCACGCCGCTCCCCAGCCCCTGCAGCCAACCCACGGGCGACTGCCCGTCGTCCAGACTCAGGCGCACCCCGTCTTGGGCCAGGGCCTTGAGTCGCTGGGCCAGGCCCTGCTGCCATACGGTCGGGGCGTGCAGGTGGACCGCATCATTGAGCTCGAGTGTGAGCAGCTCGGAGCGCACGTGGTGCTGGGCCAGGGCCTGGGCCACCCGAAGGGGCAGGTCGGGATCGGCCACCTGCTGACGCGACAGGTTCACTGCCACCCCCACACGCCAGCCCTGGGTGTGCCATTCGGCCATCTGGCGACAGGCCTCGTGCAACACCCATTGCCCCAGGCGCGGCATGAGGTGATGACGCTCAGCCACAGCCAAAAAGGTGCCCGGGTCGACCCGGCCGATCACGGGGTGCTGCCAGCGCAGCAAGGCCTCAGCCCCGGTGAAGTGACCCTGTGCTGCCATCTTGGGCTGGTACAGCAGCGACAGACCCGCCCCGCCCCGGGTCAGGCACTGGGCCAGGTCATCGGCCAGGGCCAGGTCTTGCGCCAGCATCTGGCTGTCGGTGCCCAGGGCAGTGGGCGGCATCAGGGTGTCGCACGCATCGACTGTGGACGGTTGCCAGCGACGCTGGATCCAGCCATGCAAAGCGATCACGCCCCACATGCCGGCCACAGCGGCCAGCAGGGCCAGTGCGGGGTACCACCAGACGGGAGAGGTCATGTTGCACCTGACGATCAGACTGGGGTGAGGTCACCGAAACGCGATGAACGCCCCACGGCTTCTCGGATCCCCGCATCGGCGCTGCGCGCCTGGCGCTCGGTCTGCCAAGCCACCAGAGCCTCGGGCGGCATGGGTCGGGCAAACAAAAAGCCCTGGAGTTCGTCACAGCCCAGCTGGCGCAGGTGCGTGGCCTGCGTTTCCGTTTCGACGCCTTCGGCCACGACGCGCAGTTGCAGGGCATGGGCCATGTGCACCACGGCCTGCACGATGGCGCGGGAGCCTTCGGTACCGTCGTCCAGGTCTCGCACAAAGGATCGGTCGATCTTGAGCTGGGTGGCGGGCAGGCGGCGCAGGTAGGCCAGGCTGGAGTACCCCGTGCCGAAGTCATCGATCGACAGGTGCACCCCCAGACTGGCCAGCATGTCGAACATGCGCAATGAGGTGTCAAGGTTTTCCATGGCCACCGATTCAGTGATCTCAAGGGTGAGCAGTCGCGCCGGCACGTGGTGATGGGCGAGCGAACGCTGCACACGCTCGGCCAGGTCGGCTTGGCGGAGCTGATGCACGGAGACGTTGACGGCCACTGGGATTTCCTGGCCTGTGTCCATCCAGGCGCGCATCTGACGACAGGCTTCATCCAGCACCCATTGGCCCAGCTCGCCAATCAGCCCAAAGCGTTCAGCCACGGGGATGAATTCGGCCGGGCTCACAAAGCCCCGGGTGGGGTGCAGCCAACGCAGCAAGGCTTCGACGCCTCCCAGCTGCCCCGAATCGGCCACCAGCTTGGGCTGGTACTGCAGGCGCAGCTCGCCGCGCTCGACCGCGTGGCGCAGATCACGCTGCATGGCCACCTGGCCCTCGACCACCCGATCGATGCCCGGCTCATACAGGCACTGTGCCGCACCGCCGCCCGATCGGGCCACCTGGAGGGCCTCGCCAGCGTGCTGCACAAGCCGCTCGGGCTGGGGCTCGTCGGGGAACAGGGCCACCCCGATGGATGCACTGAGGACCAGGTCACCTGCATCGAGCACCAGCGGCTGGCGCACCAGGTCACCCAGACGCTGAGCCAACTGCGCCACGGCTGGACGGTCGCCCAGGTTGTGGACCAGCAGCAGGAAGTCTTCCCCCTCCACCCGGGCCACCAAGTCTTCGGTGCGCAACATGCCGCGCAGACGCGCGCCCACCTGCCGCAGCATGGATTCGGCCGCATCGTGCCCGTACAGGTCCAGCAGGGAGCGGAAGCCGTCCAGGCTGAGCAGCATCACCGCCAGGCGGTGCCCGCCTTGCTGCACGGCCTGCTGCAAGGCAACGTCAAATCCCGTGCGATTGGGCAGGCCTGTCAGTGAGTCGGTCAGGCTGCCCTGGGCAATGGTGCTGTGCGCCCGGGCCAGAGAATCCGTGAGCTGGCGTTCACGCGAACGCCAGCGCTGTTCCAGGATCACGGCCAACTGCAGCACGGCCATCATGATGAGCGCGCTGCCAGCGACCAGGGGCTGCACGGCTTCGGGTGGCAGGCTGTGATCACCCATGGACTGGCCGTCTGAGGGCCACTGCACCGACATCAGCAAGGCCCACTGCGCCGCACGGAACAAGGCGGACGCGCCCAGCGCTCCGGCCAGCCACCACCACCAGGGCACATCGGCATCGACCAGAGACTGTCGCCATACCCACACCGCGGCACAGGCCAGGGCCATCAAGACCCCGCAAACCGCCATGCTGGGCCAGACCCAAGCCACACCCGGACGCCAGACCGTGGAGGCGACCAACAGATAAGGCCCCATCAGCAAACCGCCCACAGCCAGCACCACGCACCCGATCTGCCCCAGCAGGTTGAGGCGGGGTTGGCTGCCCATCCACAGGGACACGCCCACGGCGCCCACGGCGGGCACCCACGCGGCACCGACCAGGGCCAGCAGGTGCCGGGTGCGGCCCTCAGGGGCCACAGCCAGCACCGTCAGCAAGGCTTCGGCCCACACCGCAGTGCCCAGCACCAGCGTACCCGCCAGCCACCAGCCCATGCCGGTGTCGCGGTCGGATGTGCGAATGCGCGCCGTCAAACGCGTGTGCAGGAACAGGGCGGCAGCCGCCATCAGCCAGGTCAGCCAGAAAGCAGACCGAGCCATCATCGGGGCCAGATCAAAATCGGACATTCAAGCTCCCGCAGCGCGCGACCCCTGCAGGCCACGCTCGCCTCACAGCGAACAAACGTCTTTCATGGCACATCGACGTCGGTGCGGAGTTCTTGATGTCTCACCCCCTCCGCAGGGGCGCTCGATGCTCAATGCATCACAACTGGATGGTGCGCCAAACCGGCATACATTTCCAGGTAGGCATCGAATTCCTCCACGCTGGGTGAACTTTCGATGAGGGCATCGACGCCTTCCTTGAACTGTTCGGCCAGTGCGCCTTCGATGAACAGTTCCTTGCGCGCGAACTTGTCGACGATCTCGTAGCCACCGCGAGTGAGCGACGACTCGTCACGACCGAGTGCCGCCTGCTCGGCCACCACGTCGATCTGGACCACCGCGTAGTTGTCTGAGTTGTAGAGCATGTGCATGGAAACGGTACTCCAAATCCGTGATCTGGTGGGTGACATGGGGGCGGCACCCCAAGCTTCAATCCATCATTGACATGGGTGTCGGCGGCGTCATCCCCCGACTTGAGTGCTGGCCCCACCGCCTCGGCACTGTTCGTGCCGGAATGCACGCCGCTGTCGTCCCACTTGCTGGGGGCTTCCCCCCTTGAGAGGGATGCGGGCGGGGGGGTGGTCGCTTTACATTGAGTACCGTTGCTGTCACCACGGGAACAGGGAGGATCGGAGGAAGACAAGCGGTGTGCCTCAGGCCTCTGCCAGCCGTCACAGAGCGCGGCGCAGAACCACCAAGAACAATCAGGCCACACACCGAACAAGCTCTGTGAACACGCGCTCCTCAGGGTCGAGCGCCATGCAAAGGTTCTTTGGCAAGGTTCTTTGCGCCCCCCGCTTCGGCGGGGTTTTTTTTGCCCGCTCCGCCCTTTCACATGGCGGCATTCACTCCAGCCCGGCCCGGGCCCACCAGCGCCACCAGGCCAGACCGGCCAGCAGTTTCAGGGCGCAGGGCAATGCGCCATACACCAGCGTGAGGTGCCACAAGGCTTCGGGTGACTGGGTGCCTGGCGTGTACCCCCACGCCTGCAAGGCGGGCAAGGCCAGGCCCGCGGCCAGCGCCAGGTTGAGCTTGGTGGCCAGCTGCCACCAGCCGGTGTAGATGCCCTCCTGGGGCACCGATGGCTGCGATGCGCCGGGCGCCCCCCGAGTCGCCAGCGACTGACGCTGCACCACCCCGGCCAGCAAGGTGGACGGCAAGGTCAGGTCAGCGCCGAGCATCAGGCCACTGGCCAGGCAGATCAAGGTGTAAGCCGTGGCGTCACCGGCCTCCAGGGTGATCACCGGGCCGAAACACAGCACATAACCGGCCATGCCCAGCACCCAGGCCCGCGACGGCCCGAACCGCTTCACGGCACGCAACCACAGCGGCACGCTGATGGCACCGGTCAGGAAATAGGCCCCCAGGAACACCGGCAGGGCCTCGGCCTGGTGCAGAACGTCCTGCACATAGAACATGACCAGGGTGGCGGGCACCGCATTGGCAATCCCGTTGAGCAGGAAAATGCCCAGCAGGCGGCGGAATTCGGGATTGTGCAGGGGGCTGAGCCAGTCGGCCCAGGTGAAGCCGGGGGTCGGGGCGCTTTCCGGCTGGCAGGGCGGGCGGGGGGCGCGCCGCAGCAGGGCCAGCGCCACCACCAGGCTCACACTCAGGGTGGCCGCCATCACGGCAGGCCCCAGGGTGGTGGCGATGCCGTTGGCCGTGAGCACCCCGGCCAAGGCCAGCCCCTCGCGCCAGGCCACCCAGCGGGCGCGGGCTGGCGCGTCACCGCCCATGCGGGCGCCCCAGGCCTGGTGGGCGATGGCACAGGCGCTGTACGCCCAGTACGTGAGCGTGAGGGTGAGTGCGCACCACACCAGGCGAGGCCCGGTGCCTTCGACCGGCGGGAAGAACACGGCCCACACCCCGGCGGCCAGCACCACCGCGGCCACGGCCATGCCGGCCCAGGGGCCACTGGCACGGGCCAGGCGGCTGTCGGCCCACAGGCCCAGCAAGGGGTCGGCCAGGGCGTCCAGCAAGCGACTGGCCAGCAGCACGAAGCCCAGGGCGGCCAGCGGCACACCCAGCGTGTCGCCATAGTGCGCCGGCAGGATCACGTACAGCGGCAGGGCCACGAAGGCCAGCGGATAGCCAAGGGCCCCGTAGCGCAGATGGCCCCGCCAGCCGGTCAGCTGCCCCGACTGTGGGCCCGACGACGCCTCCATGTCAGGCGCGTTCCAGCGTGTACTGCACGACGCTGGTGTTGCCCATGTCGAAGGCGGCCTCGCAATAGCAGAGGTAGAAATCCCAGATGCGGCCAAATCGCTCGTCGAAGCCCAGTTTCTGGATGCGCGGCTGGTGCTGGTGGTAGGCCACACGCCAACGGCGCAGGGTCTCGGCGTAATCGGGGCCGAAGGCCGCGGCATTGACCACCTTCAGGCCGGCGCGCTCGGCGTGCGCACGGAACTGGGCATCACTGGGCAGCATGCCGCCCGGGAAGATGTACTGCTGGATGAAGTCGGTCGAGCGGCTGTAGCGCTCGAACAGGTCATCGCGGATGGTGATGGTCTGGATGCAGGCCTTGCCGCCCGGCTTGAGCAGGCGCGACACGGTCTCGAAGTAGCCTGGCCAGTACGACTGGCCCACGGCCTCGAACATTTCGATGGACAGCACGGCGTCAAACGGTGCGTCGGAGATGTCGCGGTAATCCTGCAGGCGCAGGTCGGCGCGGTCGGCCACGCCATGGCCAGCCAGGCGTTCGCGGGCCCAGGCCAGCTGCTCGGTCGACAGGGTCACACCCGTGACCTGTGCGCCGCCTTCCAGCACGGCCTTTTCGGCCAGGGCGCCCCAGCCGCAACCGATCTCCAGCACGCGCTGGCCCGCCGGGCCACCGATCACGCCGGCCTCGGTCAGCGCGCGGCGCACCTTGGCGTGCTGGGCATCGGGCAGAGGCTTGTTGAGGTCTCCGTCGAACCAGGCACTCGAATAGTTCATGGTGCCGTCGAGCCACAGCCGATAGAACTCGTTGCCCAGGTCGTAGTGGGCGTGGATGTTCTTGCGGCTGTTGGCCTTGGAGTTGTGGTTCAGCAGGTGCTTGAGGCGGTACACCAGGCGCCCCAGCCAGCTGCCGTACACCACCTGCTCGATGGCCTCGCGGTTGGCGATCAGCACCTTCATCAGGGCGGTGAGGTCGGGGGTGCTCCAGTGACCGTCGATGTAGCTTTCGGCAAAACCGATGTCGCCCGACTTGAGCGCCGCGCCACACACATGCCAGTCGTGCAGGCGCAGGCCCGCGCGGGGCAGGTGGGAGGGCGGTTCGGCCTGACCAAATCGGGCCGTGCTGCCGTCAGGCCACTGCACATCGAGCGAACCGATCTGCATGCGTTGCAGCACCTGGATGACCACACGGGCGGCGGCCGGAGCCCGGGCCGGCAGGGCACGGGAGGCGACGTTCGAAACCGATTGATCGAGAGAGGTGGGGTTCATGGTCGGTAGGGGTGATCGGGCCAAAGGGGTTGACAGGGTGCAGCCCGCCACAAGGCGGTGGGGCCGACGAACTCAGGATGCATCACTTCGGGTGACAAAAGCGGCGGGCGGCTCGGGCTTTCGGTGAAAAGGCGTTCCTTTGAGCCATACGTGCAACGCCTGCCAGTGGATGCGCCAGACCACGGCCAGGGTCATGAGGGGCCAGCGCCAGAAGGCCTGACGGGCGCTGCGTTCGGTGAGAAGGGCCAGAGTGCCCGCCTGGCTGGTCTGCACCAGCGGGCCTTGCGCATCGTCGTGGTCCACACGCACCACCAGGCGCTCAGGCTGGTCGGCGCTGCCGCCCGTGCCCCAGGGGCCGGTGCGCATGAAGCGAAACCGGTAGCGGCCGCGCGCTTCGCAAAAGGGCGAAACATGGAACACCTTGGCCGCCCCCACCTCGGCGCCCAGCTTGAGGGCCGGGCCGTGCAGCAGGTAGGCGTGGCGCTCCCCGAAGGTGTTGTTCACCTCGACCACCACGGCGGCCAGGGAACGGTCGGCGCGGTGCACCCACCAGAAACTCACGGGTTTGAAGGTGAAGCCCAGCACCCGGGGAAAGGTCTGCAACCACACCTCGCCCCCCAGGCGGTCGGCCTCGGGCAGACCCGCTTCGAGCAACAGGGCGTCGAGCCAGGCGAGCGCGTCGCGCCCGCCGTGGCCGTGGTCGGTGTCATGGAAGCTCAGCAGGCCCCAGCGGTTGCGCCGCACAGCGGCCACGGGGTGACCGGCCAGCCTGCGCATGGGCAGCATCCAGAAGTAGTGGCTGTACTGGAAGGTGTGCGCGCGTGGGCGTGTGCGCGCATGGCGCACCGGGCCCGTGCCGATCAAGGGCTGTGGCAATGCGTGGGTTGGCAACGGGCTTTGCGCGCCGGTGTGCGCCGGGGTGCTGGGATGGGCCGGGTGCATCACCGCTCCTGCCGCCTTCACACGGTTTCCTGACGGGGCGCGGCACGACCTGCGTCGGCTGCCCCGACGGCGCGGGCCGGAGAATCTTCCACCAGGTAGCGATCGGCCAGGCGTTGCGCATCTTGCAGGGTGGTGCGGCCCAGGCGAGCCAGCAGGCCGCCTGCGGCTTCACGCCCTGATTTCAGACCGTCTTCGTGAAAGCCATAACCCGTCCAGGCACCACAGAACCACACGTGGTGTCGGCCCTGGATGCGCGGCAGCTGTTTCTGGGCCTGCACCGCGGCCAGGTCGAACACCGGGTGAGCGTAGTCAAACGAGGCCAGCACGGTGGCAGGGTCGGGCGCGCGCAGCGGGTTCAGCGACACCACCACGGGCTGCTCGAAGGGCAAGGGCTGCAGCACGTTGAGCAGGTAGTGCAGGCACACATGGTGCTGGTCATCGGCGTCGGGGGCCGCACGCTCGTAGTTCCAGGCCGCCCAGGCCTTGCGCTGCGAGGGCAGCAGCGAGGCGTCGGTGTGCAGCACGGCCACGTTGTCGTGGTACCGGATGGCACCCAGCACCGCACGCTCGTCGGCGGTGGCGCCTTCTCCCAGCAGGGCCAGGGCCTGGTCGCTGTGGCAGGCCATCACGACTTCGTCGAACACCTCGGGACCGTCGTCGGTGTGCACCAGCACGCCACCGTCGCCCCCCTCGCCCAGCCGCACCACGCGGCGGATGGGGGTGCGCAGGCGCACATCGGTCAGGCGCCGGGTCAGGCGCTGCACGTACTCGCGCGAGCCACCGGCCACAGTGAACCATTGCGGCCGGTTGTTCACCTGCAAGAGGCCATGGTTGTGGCAGAACCGGATGAGGGTGCCGATGGGGAACTGCAGCATCTGCTCGGTGGGGCACGACCAGATGCAGGCCACCATGGGCAGCAGGTAAGCATCGCGGAACTCGGGGCCGAAACGGTGCTCGGCCAGAAAATCGGCAATCGGCTGGGCCATGCGGCGGTCATTGCCCTGCACCGCCATGGCCGTGGTGACCTTGTTGAAGCGCAGCAGGTCGGACAGCATGCGCCAGAAGCGGGGCGACACCAGATTGCGCCGTTGGGCGAACACGGTGTCCAGGCTGGAGCCACACCACTGCAGGCCCGACAGCCAGCCGGCCACGCCCGACAGGCGTTGCTGCGCCTCGGGCACCTGCACTGAAAACGACATGTCAGATTTCGCCGTGGGCACTTCCAGCTCGGCGAACATCTCGATCAAATTGGGGTAGGTGCGCTCGTTGAACACCAGAAAACCGGTGTCCAC
This sequence comes from Aquabacterium lacunae, assembly GCF_004310865.1. Lineage (GTDB taxonomy): Bacteria > Pseudomonadota > Gammaproteobacteria > Burkholderiales > Burkholderiaceae_C > Aquabacterium > Aquabacterium lacunae. Next base: position 65,976 of record NZ_SIXI01000005.1, on the reverse strand, counting down.
CCCGTGGGTGACGGGGCGCCCCTCGGGCCCGGGCAGGGTGACATCGACCGTGTGGGCATGCCCGCCCAACCAGGTGCCCGCCTCGAACAGGGTGACCCGCGTGCCTCCGGCCTGTGTGAGCGCCAGGGCGGCGCCCATGCCGGCAATGCCGGACCCGACCACTGCGATGCGTTTCATCGAACCACCCTTTGCGTCATCCCTGCGAATAAAACACCGAAGAGCGCCCGGGGCGTCACACGGGGGGAGGAGGATCTGTCCACCCCGAGTTGTCCAGGTCAACGTTGTTCGCTGGACAGCTCTTCGGCACAAAACTGAGGACCACCCACGAACGAGCAGTCACAAATCATACGCAAGAGTTCACCCCTTGGATGCCAGGGCCTTCTCAATGTCCTTGATCAGGTCACGGTCATCCGGCTCTGTCAAGCTGGAATAGGACTTCACCGACTGACCGCTGCGGTCGATCAGGTACTTGTAGAAGTTCCACTTGGGCGTGGTGCCGCTGGCCTTGATCAACTCGGCGTAGAGCGGGTTGACCTGGTCGCCGCGCACGCTGCTCTTGGCGAACATGGGGAATTTCACGCCGTAGGTGTTCTCGCAGAACTCGGCGATCTGTTTGGCGCTGCCCGGCTCCTGGCTGCCGAAATCATTCGACGGGAAGCCCAGCACCACCAGGCCCTTGTCCTTGTACTTGCTGTGCAGGGCTTCCAGGCCCTTGTACTGCTTGGTGAAGCCGCAGTAGCTGGCGGTGTTGACCACCAGCACCACCTTGCCGCTGTACTGGCAAAGGTCTTGCGGCTTTTCGTCCTGCAGCCGCAGGAACGTTTTGTTCAGGATGCCTGAACAAGCACCCGACGTGGGCTCGGCAGCCTGGGCTGCACCGCCCCCCAGAACCGCTGCACCGATCAGGAAAGCCGGCAAGGCCGTGCGAAAAAACCTCGTTGCGCTCATGTGAACCTCGTTTGTCTTGGTCAAACAGGATGGTTTTGCGTATATTAGCCATGAAAGCGGTTTTGGACAAACCGTTTGTCCTGGGCGAATGCGGCGTATTCCCGGTCCAGACCGATGTTATTCCAAGTCTTGACGAACCCTTGACCATGGACACCACACTCAACCAACGCCCCCTGATGATGTCGATCGCCGCCGTCGAACGCGACACCGGCCTGAGCAAAGACACGCTGCGTGTGTGGGAAAGGCGTTACGCCTTCCCGCAGCCGGTGCGCGACGCCCAGGGCGAACGCTGCTACCCGCTCGACCAGATCGAAAAACTGCGCCTGATCAAGCGCCTGCTGGACGTGGGGCACCGTCCCAGCCGCCTGGTGGGCCTGCCCATGGACGATCTGCAGGCGCTGTCCGAGCGCAGCGCCGACGCCCAGGGGCTGTCGGGCCCCACGCGTCGCCGGGGGCCAGGACGCACGGAGGCCGACACCGACTACACCGAGGCCGTGCCCCGCAACGGGCGCGCGCACTTGCTGTCGTGTGACTCGGCGCCCACCTGGAACGAACGCAGCCAGGCCGACCAGCCACACCCCTGGGTGGACCTGTGCCTGGCGCATGTCGACAAGCACGACCCGCTGGCCCTGCGCACCGACTTGGCCCGTGGCCTGAGCCACCTGGGCCTGGCCCGCTTCATTGCCGAGCTGGCCTCGCCCCTGCTGGTGGCCATCGGCAACGGCTGGCTGCGCGGGCGCTTCCAGATCTACCAGGAACACTGGGTGAGCCACTACGTGCAGCAAACCCTGCACGCGGCCATCCAAGCCTTCCCCCTGCCCCGGGCGGCGGTCACCCCGCGCGTGCTGTTGTCCACCCTGCCGGGTGAACACCACAGCCTGGGCCTGCTGATGGTGGAGAGCTGGCTGTGCCTGGAAGAAGCCCAGCCCATCAACCTGGGCCCGCAAACCCCCATGTGGGACCTGGTGCACGCCGTGCAGACCTGCCAGGCCGACGTGGTGGCGCTGAGCTTTTCGCCGCATGCCCCGCCCCAGATGATCCAGGACGGCCTGTCCGACCTGCGCAGCAAGCTGCCCAGCAAGGTCGAGCTGTGGGTGGGCGGCTCGCACCCCATGCTGCAGCGCAAACCACCCGAAGGCGTGCAGGTCATCCATGACATGAGCGGCCTGAGCTCGGCCATCGCGCTGTGGCGGGCCCGTCATGGGCAACCGCGGCCCTGAGCGATGATGGCGGCCCATGCCTGACGCCCGACGCCCCGCCGTGCGGGGCCTGAAAGCCCACCTGCCGCACAAGCTGTGTCAGCACTGCCAGCGCCCCATGGCCTGGCGCAAGGCCTGGGCGCGGTGCTGGGACGAGGTGCGCCACTGCAGCGAACGCTGCAAGCGCGAGGCGCGCGCCACGTCCAGCCCACCCCGAGCCCCCTGAACCCTCGGTGCGCGCCCACGGGCGCCACCTGCCCACTTCCCCATGCGACACCTGCTGCTCATCCTGGGCGACCAGCTCGCGACAGACCACCCGTTGCTGCGCGAGCACGACCCGGCACTCGACCACGCCCTGCTGATCGAAGCCCCGGGCGAGGCCACCCACGTGTGGAGCCACCCGGCCCGCATCGCCGTGTTCATCGCGGCCATGCGGCAGTTCAGCGCGGCCCTGGCCGGCACGCCCTGGGCCCAGGCCAACACCCATGTGCGGCTGGGCGATGCGCACCTCGCGCACCTGCCCGGCCTGATCGATCGCCTGCGTGCACTGATCGAGGGCTGGCGCGCGCAGGGCGAAGGCCCCGCCAGCCTGACCGTGCTGGAACCCGGCGAATGGCGGCTGGCGCAAGGCCTGAAAGCCCTGTGCACCGAGCTGAACCTGCCCCTGCGCCTGATCGACGACCTGCATTTCCTGTGCAGCCGTGCCGAATTCGCCCAATGGGCGCGCGGCAAGCATCAGCTGCGCATGGAGTTTTTCTACCGCTGGATGCGCCAGCGCACCGGCGTGCTGATGGAGCCCGCCGGACAAGGCTCAGGCGAGGGCAAGGGCCAGCCCCAACCGGTCGGCGGCGCCTGGAACTTCGACGCCGACAACCGCCAGCCCTTCCCGAAAGGCGGCCCGGGGCTGGAACTGTCCGCTGCACCGCCTGCGCGCTTCGAGCCCGACGCCCTGACCCGGCAGGTGCTGCAGGAGGTGCGCGAGCGCTTTCCTGACCACCCGGGCGGCCTCGACAGCTTCGCCTGGCCCGTCACACGGGCGCAGGCCCTGCACGCCCTGCACACCTTCGTCAGCACCCGACTGGCGCAGTTCGGCCCGTATCAAGACGCCCAGTGGGCCGGCGAGCCCTTCGGCTGGCACTCGCTGCTGTCGGTGGCCCTGAACCTGCACCTGCTCGACCCGCGCGAGGTGATCGCCGCCGCCGAGCAGGCCTGGCGGCGCGGCGAGGTGCCCTTGGCCAGCGCCGAAGGCTTCATCCGCCAGATCCTGGGTTGGCGCGAGTTCATCCGGGGCATGTACTGGCTGGACATGCCCGGCCTGGCCCAGGCCAACCACCTGCAGGCCCACAACCCCTTGCCTGCCTGGTTCTGGACGGGCGACACCGACATGGCCTGCCTGCGCGACGCCATCGGCCAGACCCTGCAACATGGCTACGCGCACCACATCCAGCGCCTGATGGTGACCGGCCTGTACACCCTGCTGGCCGGCACCTCGCCGCAGCAGGTGGCCGACTGGTACCTGGCCGTGTACGTGGACGCCATCGAGTGGGTCGAGCTGCCCAATGTGGCCGGCATGGCGCTGTACGCCAACGGCGGGCGCTTCACCAGCAAGCCCTACGCGGCCTCGGGGGCTTACATCCACCGCATGAGCAACCACTGCCAGGGCTGCCGCTACAAGCCCACCGAGCGCACGGGGCCACGCGCCTGCCCCATCACCACCTTGTACTGGGCCTTCCTCGACCGCCACGAAAGCGAACTGGCAGGGAACCCGCGCACCGCCCTGATGGTCAAACACCTGTCCCGCATGGCCCCGGCCGAGCGAGAGGCCGTGCGCGAGGCCGCCCGTGTGCATTTGGCGGCACAGGCCCCGCATCTGCCCCCATCCGATTTGTCATGAACCACGTATAAGCTGGTGGTCGCCCGCAGTGAGGGGGCGCCCCGCTTCAACACGGAGAGACCGACATGGCCATGCTGTACCCCGAACTGTTCAAGCAACTGGAAGCCGTGCGCTGGAACATGGACACCGACATCCCCTGGGACCGGTTCGATGCCGGCCTGCTGACCGACGAGCAGGCGCACACCATCAAGATGAACGCCATCACCGAGTGGGCGGCCTTGCCCGCCACCGAGATGTTCCTGCGCGACAACCGCGACGACAGCGACTTCTCGGCCTTCATGAGCGTGTGGTTCTTCGAAGAACAGAAGCACTCGCTGGTGCTGATGGAATACCTGCGCCGCTTCCGCCCCGACCTGGTGCCCACCGAGGCCGAACTGCACGAGGTGCGCTTCGAGTTCGACCCGGCGCCCACGCTCGAAACCCTGATGCTGCACTTCTGTGGCGAGATCCGCCTGAACCACTGGTACCGCCGTGCGGCCGAGTGGCACACCGAGCCGGTCATCCGCCACATCTACGAAACCCTGGCCAAAGACGAAGCCCGCCATGGCGGCGCCTACCTGCGCTACATGAAGCGCGCCCTGAACCGCTTCGGTGACGACGCCCGCGCCGCCTTCGCCAAGGTGGGCGTGCTGATGGCCAGCGCCCGGCGCACGGCCCAGGCCTTGCACCCCACCAACCTGCACGTGTCGCAAAAGCTTTTCCCGCGCGACACCGTGCAGTCGCGCCTGCCTGACCCGCAGTGGCTGGAAGCCTGGCTCGATCGCCAGATCCAGTTCGACGCCCAGTGGGAGCAGAAGGTGGTCGACCGCATCCTGCACAACCTGAGCCTGCTGATGGAGCGCAGCTTCACCTCGGTGCAGGAGCTCAACCGCTTCCGCAAGGAGCTCGGCCAGCAAAAAGCCGAGTCCCCAGTCCTGGGGACACACGCGGCCTGAGCACCGTCCATCCCCCCTAGAGTCAGGGGGAGAGCCCCTGCTCCGGGCCCCTCAAGGCATCGACAGGAAGGCCGCACTTGCGCACACTCCGCGTAAATTTTACGTTTGGAGACAGTTGCCCATGCGGTTCCCCCATGCACTCTCACGTTCCACCCTCCTGTGCCTGCTGGCCGCCGCGGGCACGCTGGCACAGGCCAGTGAATCGGCATCGGTGACGTCGGAGATCGAAACCCGTTACCGCCAGGGCCTGTACCAGCGCGAAACAGGTCAACCGTTCCAGGCCATCGACACGCTGGAATCCCTGCTCAATGCCCATCCGACCTTGAACCGCGCGCGGCTGGAACTGGCTGTGGCGTACTACCGCACCCTGAACTTCGACCGCGCCCTGCAAGAAGCCCAAAGGGTGCTGGCCGATCCCGCCACCCCCGAGATCGTCCGGCTGTCGGTGAGCAGCTTCGTCAAGCAACTGGAACTCGAGCAGCGCATGGCCGACGGCCAGCGGAGCACCGTGAGCTATTCACTGACCGCCGGTCTGTCGCATGACGACAACGTCAATGCGGGCCCCTCCAGCGACCTGCTGGGGTCCACCTCGCTGGGCACCCTCACCCTGAACCCCGCGTTCCGCCCTCGCTCGGACTGGTCTCAGTTTGTGCAAGGGGGGGTGACACACCAATGGCAACGCGCCACCCCGTTCCGCCTGGGTCAGCAAGCCGGGCGACTGGGCTGGCAAACCAGCCTGAATGGGTACGGCAAGTTGCACCACCGCGAAAACGAACAGGATGTTGCCGTGCTGTCGGCCGCCACGGGCCCGACCTGGATGGTCTCCGGGCAATGGCGCGCCAACACCAGCTTGCAGCTCGACCAGATCTGGCTGGGCGGCAACGACCTGGGCCTGTACAGCTCGATCAGCCCCTCCATCACGTGGAACCTGGGGCGTGAAACCGAGTTCGGACTGGACGCGCAATTCCTCAAGCGTGACTTCCGACGCAGTGTGGACCTGGGTCGCGACAGCGACGTGCGCAACGTCGGGGTGACCTTGGGCCGCCTGCTGCAAGGCGGACGCTGGGCCCTGCAGGGCGGCCTGAAAGCTTTTGATGAACAGGCCTCCGACAGCCGTTACTCCAACGCTGGCCAGGAAGGCTTTGCCGCCGTCAGCTGGCAAGCCTGGCCAGGGGGTGAAGTCTTGGCCCGCTGGGACTGGCGCCAATCGCGCTTTGAAGGCACCGAAGCCGTGTTTGGCGTGTCGCGCCGAGAAATCGAGCGCCGCTGGGAACTGGGCTTCAGCCACCGGTTCACAGGCGACCACGCGTTCAAGGGCTGGAGCGTGAACACCACCCTCGCCCACGTCGACAACACCGCCAATCTGGCCCTTTACCAGTTCCAGCGCAACCTGCTGCTGGTCTCCTTCGGCCGCAGTTTCTGAGTCAGGAGTTCATCATGAAGTCAAACGTCTCGCCCCGTCACGTGTTGAGCCTGGTCGCTCTGGCGGCCGCCATCAGCGCGCAAGCCAACCCCACGGAAGAGCAACTCAAGAGCGTGGTCCTGTACGGGAACACCACCATCGCAGAAGACTCGGTGAACCGCTGGGGCTTCTGGGAACAGTTCGAACCCACGGCATCGGGCAACACGCCTCGCCTGTCCGAATTGCCCGCACAGACCAACTGGTACCGCACGCTGGCCACTGCCCAGACGACCAGCCCCCCCGCGCCGACCGCACCCGCACTGCCCACGCTCGACCTGCCCTGTGAATCGGGCGGCCTGTGCGGCTTTGGCACCTTCACGGTGCCCGAGCCCAGCCAGTTCGAAATCGGCATTGCCCTCCCGTTCGAGAAAGCCGCAGCTCTGATGGCGAAACGGCCCAGCAGCAGCTTCCACCCCTATGCTTTTTCGGCCACAGAGGCAGAAGGCCCGAACGAGGCCACCGACCCTTTCCCGGCCAGCATCACGCTGACGGCCACGGCGCTGGCCAGCGAAGCCGTGCCCCGTACAGGCCCCTCCACACTGTCGATCACGGGCTCATGCTGTGGGTACGCAGGTGACTCCATGTCCCTGATTCCGCTCGAATGGGACCACAACCTGTTGGATGTGCAAGTGGCTTGGTACACCGGCAACATCATGGCCCGCACCGAGGGAGAGTCCTCCTCGACCGTGGTCGGGGTGGCTGGACGGCTGACGTCCGCCGCCGACATGACGGCCCTGAACCAGGGACAGGTCATTGCCAACTACAGCGGCCGCTTGTTCAGCGAGCGCACGGCCGAGGTGCCAGACAACGTGCAACTGACGGTCAACTTCGGCCAGCGGACCTTCACGGGGGTGGTCAACGGTGGCGCCGACACCGCCGGCCTGCGCTACCAGCAACTGGCCAACGGGCAGACCCAACTGGTGCGCGGCGTGGGCTTCAACATCGACAACGGCACCATCGACGGCTCGCGCTTCCAGTCGCAAAGCTTCAGCGCCACCGACGGCAGCGTGACCGGCAAGGTCAGCGGTGGCTTCTTTGGCCCGAACGCCAACGCTGCAGGCGGCGTGATCGACATCCAGAAGACCCGCACCGACGCCAGCGACACCTACACCACAGGCCGCTTGGTGCAACCCTTCCTGACCGTGCGCACCGACCTGAACCGAGGAGACAAGTGAATCAGAACGCTCAGCCTTGAGGCACACTCCGGGCTGACGTGCCCACGTCACTTCCCGCGCGCCCTGCTGGCTTTGGCCGCGGGGCGTTTTGCTTTGTTGCTCACCATGCCGCGCCTTTACGTTCCTGACCTGTCCCCCGTGCCCGACACCGAATTCGACCTGCCCGAGTCGGCCGCTCGCCATGTGCAGGTGCTGCGCCTGCAGCCTGGCGACACCGTCACGCTGTTCAGCGGGCAGGGCGGCGAGTGGCAGGCCCAGGTGAGCGCCATGGGCCGCAAGCAAGTGGCGGTGCGGCTCGAGGCCCACACCGCCGTCGAACGCGAACTCGACCGCCACGTGGTGCTGGCCGTGGTCATGCCCGCCAACGACCGCATGGACACGGTGGTCGAGAAGGCCACCGAACTGGGCGCCACCGTCATCCAGCCCCTGATGGCCAGCCGGTCGGTGCTGCGCCTGGACGGCGACCGGGCCACACGCAAGGTGGCGCATTGGCAGGGCGTGGCCGTGGCCGCCAGCGAGCAAAGCGGTCGCACCCGCGTGCCCGAAATTCACCCTGTGAAAAACCTCCGCCAATGGTTGCCAACCGTGCCCACCGACTGGGCTCGGGCGGTGCTCAGCTTTGCCCCTCAGACAGGGGCATTGCCCTGGATTCAAGCCCAACGCCCCGGGCAGACCCTGTGCTTCCTCAATGGCCCGGAAGGCGGCCTGAGCCCCGAAGAGGTGCAACAATGCCTTCAAACCGGATGGACGCCGGTCGGACTGGGAGGTCGGGTGCTGCGCGCCGACACCGCGCCTTTGATGGCGCTGTCCCTGGCCGCCGGTCTCAGCAGTACTTGATCGATGAACACCCACACGACACGCGGCCTGTCGCTTCTGGCCGCACTGCTCAGTCTGACCACCGCACCCAGCGCCCAGACCTCAGTCCCTTCCAGCCACGCCGACTCGGCTCCGGCCGGCCATGGTGTGGCCACCGACGCCCACCCCTGGGTGGTGGTGCCCATGCAGGCCCGTGACCCGGTCAACTACATCACCAACCTGCGTGACGGGCAAAAGCTCGAATCACCCTTCGTGCTCAAGTTCGGGCTCACCCGCCAGGGTCTGGCCAGCATCAGCGAAGAAGTACAAGGTGCCGGTCACCACCACCTGCTGATCAACCGAGATCTGCCGCTGGACTTCACCAAGCCACTGCCGTTCAACGACCAGTACCTGCACTTCGGCAAAGGCCAGATGGAGGCCGTGCTGAACCTCAAGCCAGGCACCTACCGCCTGCGCATGCTGCTGGCCAACCACAAGCACATCCCCTACTTCATCTACAGCCCGGCCATCACGGTACAGGTCACGCAACAGCGGGCGAGCGTGAAACCCGAGTCGCTGTTGCGCAAAGGGGTGAGTCTGCTGACGCCCCAGCCCGGCGATGTGGTCAAGCGACCGTTCCGCGTGCAGATGCATGCCTCTGGTCTGAACATCAGCCACACCCAGATCCGCGACAAGGCGTCAGGCCACTTTCAGCTGCTGATGAAGGGCCCCAATGGCGCCGAAACGCTGGATTTCAACCACGGACACACCGAGGCCTGGGTGAAGCCACCCGCAGGCACTTACCAGCTGCGCCTGCAGTACGTGAACAACGCCACACTGCAAGTCAGCCACGAAACACCGTGGCAGACCCTGACGGTGCAGTGAGCCACCAAGGCTCAGCCCTGCGCCTCTGAGCCAGCACTGGCATCCGGGCGGGCCGCAGGCGGGACCTCGCGCAGCGAGCCCTTGACCAGGTCAAAGCGGAACAGACGGCATTCGATCGGACCGTTGAACATCACCACCCGGCGGCTTTCCTTCAGGCGCATGGCCGAAGGCAGCTTCATGTCGGGCGACAGCACCCAGGCGGTCCAGCCGCTGTACTGCTTTTTCCAGTGGCTCGACAGGCGCTGGAAAAAGTCGCTGGCGTCGCGGTCGATGAAGTCTTCGCGTGGCGCGCGCTCGGCCTGCGGCGCCTGGCGGCCGCCCGCGCCCGTGCCCTTGGGGTCGATGCGCTCGCCATACGGCGGGTTGAACATCATCACGCCGGTCTCGTCGGGGGCGGGGCGTTGCAAGGCATCGGCCGTCTTGAACTCGATGGCGTGCAGCACGCCGGCGCGCTCGGCGTTGCGGGTGGCGAAGTCGGTCATGCGGAACGACACGTCGCCCGTGACGATGCGCACGCGCGGTGGGTGCTGCTGGGCCCGCGCCTGCTGGCGCAACTGCTGCCAGCGCGCCTGGTGCGGCTGGAAGGGCAGCAGCTTTTCAAAGGCAAAGCGGCGCTGCAGGCCGGACGCGATGCCGCAGGCAATCTGCGCGGCCTCGATGGCGATGGTGCCCGAGCCGCAGCAGGGGTCGAGCAAGGTGCCGTCTTCCGGGCGGCCCTTCCAGCCGGCCGCTGCCAGCATGGCCGCTGCCAGCGTTTCCTTCAGCGGGGCCTCGCCCTTGTCTTCGCGCCAGCCGCGCTTGAACAGGGCCTCGCCCGAGGTGTCGACGTACAGGTGGGCGGCCTGGCCGTCGAGGTGCAGGTGCAGGGCCAGGTCGGGGTGGCGGGTGTCCACGTCGGGGCGCTCGCCCAGCTCTTCGCGCAGGCTGTCGCACACCGCGTCCTTGATGCGCAAGGCCGCGAAGTTCAGGCTCTTGAGCGGGCTGTGGCGCGCGGTCACGTCCACGCGCAGGGTCTGGTCCACGCGCATCCACTCGGGCCAGATCACGCAGCGCCCCAGCATGTACAGCTGGTCTTCGGTCTGGTAGGGGCCAAAGGCCACGCGCCACAGCACCCGCTGGGCCAGGCGGCTGTGCAGGTTGATCAGGGCGCAGGCTTCGATCAGGGTGGTGGCCTGGGGGCTGCTCAGGTCGAACGCCAGGTCGATGGGCGCACGGCCATCGGCCTGGCCCGAGCGCACCAGCACGCCGCCCTTTTCTTCAATGACCAGCAGGTTCAGCGAGGCCAGCAAGGGCGTGAGTTCTTCGGCCAGCAGTGGCTCCACGCCCATGGCGCAGGGCATGAACAGCACGGGCCGCAGGTCACGGCGCACCGGCTGGATGGGCGCGCGGTCATCGTCAAAAGGGCGCGGGCGCCCGCCCTGCGAGGCGCGATCCGGGCCACGGTCGGGGCCGCGGGCAGGCCCCCGGTCAAAGCCCCGGTCGGGGCCACGCCCGCCGCGGTCATCGGGGCGGCGGGGTGCAGTGCCCATGGGGCGCGGAGGGCCCTTGCGGCGGGGAGCGTGGTCGTTCATGGGCGGTAGTGTCGCCGACGGCGCGGCGATGGGGGAATCAGGGTTGGGTGCGGGACGGGACCGAGGCCGGCGAAGCCGCTTGAGATGTAGCCTGTGACGCCGCGATGGTGGACGCCGAAATGGGCGCATCGGCCTTGAGCACCACCGACACGTCCGAGCGGAACTCGCGGCGGTACAGCACCGACAGCACAGCCAGTGTGCTGAGCGCGAAGAACTCGGGCGAGATGAACCACGCGATCACGGCAAAGGACATGTAGTACGCCCGCAGCCCGTCGGCAAAACTCTCGGCGGCCATGCCCATGAGCTGCCCGGCGCGGTTGGCGAACTCCTGTCGGTCGGCCAGGCCCTGGTCGAAGATTTCCTTGTTGGGCGCAGCGCCCACCATGATGGCGCCGAACGAGTACACCCGCATCGACCACGTGAAGCGGAAAAAGGCGTACACGAACACGGCCAGCATCACCACGACCTTGAGGTCGAACACCAGCATGGAGGTGCGGGCCGCAAACGGCAGGTCCCGCACGATCTCGGTGGCTTTTTCGCTGGCGCCCAGCACGGCCAGCAAACCGCCGAGGATCAGGATGGTGGTCGAGGCCCAGAACGAGGGGCTGGAGGCCAGGTTCTGCGTGATGGCGGCATCGACGATGCGCTGGTCGCGGTAGGTCACCTGGTACATCCACAGGCGACGGTAGTGGTTGGTGCTCGACAGCAGGGTGCGCTCGACCTTGGCGCGCCAGGCCGCAAAGGCGGCGTAGGCCACCCAGCCCACCACGAACAGCAACAGGGCCGTCCAGTCCTGCCAGGGCAGGGCCGCCCACACACGCAGCAACAGGTCCATCTCAGAGGGTCTTGCGCAGGTTGGCGGGCGCGATCTTGAGCGCCTCGCGGTACTTGGCCACCGTGCGGCGCGCCACCTGGATGCCCTGCTCTTCGAGCATCTGACTGAGCTGGCTGTCCGACAGCGGCTTCTTCGGGTCTTCGGCCGACACCAGCTGCTTGATCAAAGCCCGCACGGCCGTGCTCGACGCATTGCCACCGGCCTCGGTGTTCAGCGACGAGCCGAAGAAGTACTTGAGCTCGAAGGTGCCGAACTGCGTGGCCATGTACTTGGCCGTGGTCACGCGGGAAATGGTCGATTCGTGCAGGCCCAGTTCGTCGGCGATCTCGCGCAGCACCAGCGGCTTCATGGCGATTTCGCCATGGGTGAAGAAGTTCTTCTGCCGGTCGACGATGGCCTGCGACACGCGCAAGATGGTGTCAAAGCGCTGCTGGATGTTCTTGACGAACCAGCGGGCCTCCTGCAGCCGCGCGCTCATGTTGGCGTGGCCTTCGGTGGCGGCCGAGCCGCGTGGCGCACGGCTTTGCTTGAGCGCGCTGGCGTACAGATCGTTGATGCGCAGCTTGGGCATCACGTCGGGGTTGAGCATCACCTTGAAGCCGCGGCCGTTCTTGGTCACGATCACGTCGGGCACGATGATGTTGGCCTCGGCCCGCGTGAAGCGGCGGCCCGGCTTGGGCTCCAGCTGCACGATCAGGGCCTGGGCCTCTTTCAGCAAGGCCTCGTCGGCGCCCGTGGCCGACATCAGCTTCTTGTAGTCGCGCCGGGCCAGCAGCTCCAGGTGGCTCTTGCAGATCAGGATGGCGATCAGCTGGGCTTCGCTGCGCGGCAAGGTGCGCAGCTGGATCTCCAGGCATTCCGACAGGTTGGCCGCGCCCACGCCCACCGGGTCCATGTGCTGCAGCCACTTCAGCGCGCAACGCAGGCGGCTGAGCACCTCGTCACGCAGCTCTTCGGCCTCCATCGGGTCCATCTCGGCGATGTCGGGCGGCAGCAGCGATTCGGCGATCTCTTCCAGCGAATCGGCCAGGTAGCCGTCTTCGTTCAGCGATTCGATCAGCATCTCGACCGCGGCCATGTCGGCGGCGCCCAGGCGCGTGCCCAGCAGCTGCTCGCGCAGGTGGTCCTGCAGGCTCACGGCCGCGCTGTTGCGCGACATGGGGTCGAAGTCGTCGTCGCCATCGCCGCTCTGGCGCGAAGGCGCCTCGCTGATGCCGTCGAAGTCGTCGCGCTCGGTGCCGTTTTCCCAGTCGTCGCGCTCGGTGGTGCCCAGCTCGGCCGTGTCCAGGCTGTCGCCCTCGCTGCCGCCGCTGTCTTCACGCACTTCTTCGCGCGCTTCTTCGCGGGTGCCTTTCTCGGCCTGGGCGCGTTCGGCCTCCAGGCTGACCAGGCTGTTGTCGAAACCGTCTTCGCCTTCCGGCTCGAGGAAGGGGTTCATCTCGAGCATCTGCTCGATCTCCTGGTGCAGCTCCAGGGTGGACAGCTGCAACAGGCGGATCGACTGCTGCAGCTGGGGCGTGAGCGCCAGGTGCTGCGACAGACGGAACTGCAAGGACGGCTTCATGATCGCTCTCGTTGCGTGAGGCCAGGCCTCACATGCGGAAGTGCTCGCCCAGGTAGACCTTGCGGACATCGGCGTTGTGCACGATGTCGGAAGGCCGCCCTTCGGCCAGCACCCGCCCCTCGCTGATGATGTAGGCGCGGTCGCAGATGCCCAGCGTCTCGCGCACGTTGTGGTCGGTGATGAGCACGCCGATGCCGCGCTCCTTCAGGAATCCGATGATGCGCTGGATCTCGATCACGGCGATCGGGTCGACGCCCGCGAAGGGCTCGTCCAGCAGGATGAAGCGCGGCTGCGTGGCCAGGGCCCGCGCGATCTCGACGCGGCGTCGCTCCCCGCCTGACAGCGCCAGCGACGGGCTGGTGCGCAGGCGCTCGATGCTGAGGTCTTTCAGCAGGCCGTCGAGGCGCGATTCGATCTCGGCAGCCTTCAGGGGCTTGCCCGCCTCATCGACCTGCAGTTCGAGCACGGCACGGATGTTCTCTTCCACGTTCAGCTTGCGAAAGATGGAGGCCTCTTGCGGCAGGTAGCTCAGGCCCATGCGCGAACGCTGATGGATGGGCAGCGTCTCGACCCGCTGCCCGTCGATGTCGATCAGGCCGGCGTCGGCCCGCACCAGACCCACGATCATGTAGAAGCTGGTGGTCTTGCCGGCACCGTTGGGCCCCAGCAGGCCCACCACTTCGCCGGCACTCACGGCCACGTGCACATCGTGCACCACGGTGCGGGCGCCGTAGCGCTTTTTGAGGCCTTCGGCGCGCAGGCGGCTGGGTGTGGCTGCGGTGTGAGGCATGGCGCTCATGGCTGGCCCCGCTGGTTGTCTGTGGCCGACAGGCTGGTGGAGGCCGCCAGCGAAGCGCCGCCCTGAGGTGCCTGGCTTTGCTCACCGGGCCAAGGGGCCTCTGTGGCGCCGTCGGCCTTGCCCGGCGCCTCTTTGCGGGGGGCGATGGTGCCACGCACACGGCCCGAACTGGTGCCTGGCCCGCCTGTGGTGGTGGCGCCGGTGCGCCCGACCACCTGGAACACCTCGGTGCGGTTGTCGTACACGATGGTCTGGCCGGTCACCTCGTCGGCCACGGTGGCGCCTCGCAGACGGCGCATCACGGCCTTGCCGATGAAGCGCACCTGGTCGGCCTTGCCGTCGAATTCGATGCGCTCGCTCTGGCCCTCGATGAATTCGTCGAGGCCTTCGCGGCGCTGGCGGAAATAGGCGCGGCCGCCTTCGCCCCCGGTGGCCACGGCGCTCTGGGCACCTTCGGCCAGTTGACGCACCTCGACCTGATCGGCCTTGAGCACGATGGTGCCCTTGGTGAGCTCCACATTGCCCTTGAGCACGTTCAGGCGGCTGTTGTCATCGACCCGGGCGCTGTCGGCCGCGAAATTGATGGGCGCGAACCGATCGGCCTTGTCGGCATGGGCCAGGCCCCAGCCCAGGCCACTCCACAAGGCGCATGACAGCACGCCGGCCAGCAGGGGCTTGAGAGCCCTCGGGGCACACAGGTGAGACAGGACGACAGGGGTGGACACGCGCAAGGCTTTCAGAATGAGGCACGAAATTTGCATTCATTCTAGCCATGAAGCGCCTGTGCAGCACGGGATTTCACCCATCTCCGTGCTGCACAGTCAAAGAAATCCGGCGGGGCATGGGCTGCTGGAGGGCCCGGGGAGGGCCGGGCGGCCCAAGGCTCACTTGCCCTTGCGGACCTTGTCGACCAGGAAGTTCACCGTGGCCAGTGTCTTGTCCGGGGTGCCGTTCAATGACACCGACGTGAAGTACTGCCCCTGGATGCCCAGCGTGGGCACACCATCGATGCGGTAGGCCTCGGCCAGCGCACGCGCCTGCTTGACCTTGTTCTGCATGCCAAACGAGTTGAACATGGCCAGGAACTTGTCCTTGTCCACGCCTTGCTTGACCAGGTAGTCGGTGATGGCGTCGACCGTGTCCAGCTTCATCTGCTGCTCATGGATGGCGTTGAACACCTTCATGTGCAGGCTGCCCAGCAGGCCCATGCCTTCCAGGGTGAAGTACAGCTTCTGGTGGATCACGAAGGGGTTTTCGCGGAAGGCCACCGGCACGCGACGGAAAGCCACATCGGCGGGCAGCTTGGCGGCCCATGCGCTCAAAGCAGGGTCGAAGTGATGGCAATGCGGGCAGCCGTACCAGAAGAACTCGACGACCTCGATCTTGCCCGCAGGTGCCGACACCGGAGCGCGCTGCGACAGGCGAACGTAATTCGTGCCCTCCACCGGTGCCATGCCCTGGGCCTGCGCCAGGGGCGATGCGCCCAGCACCAGGCCTGCAGCCCCCATCAAGGTGGCGTGCTTGGAAAACTCGCGGCGGTTCATCACAGGGTGTCCTTTCAGGAAAACGAAACGGTCATTTCTGCACTCGCACCAGGGCCGACTCGACCCCATTGCCCGACAGGGTGACCCGCGTCTGGTCGGCGAGTTCCTTCTGCGAGAAGGGGCCCAGGCGAACCCGGTACATGGTGCGGCCGTTGACTTCGCGCTCGGAGACGCGGGCCTCCATGCCCATCATCGACAGCTTGGCGCGTTGCTGCTCGGCTTCTGCCGAGCTGGCATAGGCCCCAGCCTGCACATAGTAGGTCAACGCATCAGCCGCACCGCCGGACGACACGGGTTCTCCCGACAGGATGGCCGCAGGGTTGCGCGCGCCCGAGGCTGCACCGCTGGCTTTGTCCGCCGCTTTCTCGGCGGCCTTGGCCTTGTCAGCGGCTTTCTCGGCCTTGGGCGCCGCCGAAGCGGCCGACGCCGGCGCCGGCGCCGACGCCGCTTCAGGCGCCTGGGTGCTCACCGCTTCCGAAGCCGCGGGGGGCACGGGCTTGGGCTTGGCCGGGTTGTTGCCATACAGGGGGGCATTGGGGTCCCAGTTCTTGTTGTGCTCGGCCTCGGCCGCGTCCTGATCGGCCGTGCGCTGGGGCACCTTGTCGATGAAGGGCAGCGGCGCCTTCGTCACGTACAGCGCCACGGCCAGGGCCATGGCCAGCCCGATCAGCAGGCCCACGATCATGCCGAGGAAGAAGCCTCCGCGCTGCCTTTGCTGCCGTTGTCCCTGTTGCGTTTGCATGGGGTGTCCTTACATCTTCTCGGGGGCACTCACGCCCAGCAGGGCCAGGCCGTTGCGCAGCACCTGGGCCGTGGCCGACAGCAGGGCCACACGGGCGCGGCTGAGCTCGGCATCATCGACCAGGAATCGCTCGGCAGCGTAATAGCTGTGGAAGGCACTGGCCAGGTCGCGCAGGTAGAAGGCCACGTCGTGGGGGGCCAGACCTTGCGCCGCGGCACTCAGCATGGCCGGGTATTCGGCCAGCTTGCTCATCAGCGACAGCTCGGTCGGAGCCACCAGCAGGGCCAGCTTGGCCGTGTTCAGGGCCGCCAGATCAGCCCCCTTGTCAGCATATTGCGCACGCACCGAGCAGATGCGCGCATGCGCGTACTGCACGTAAAACACGGGGTTCTCGTCGTTCTGCTTGAGCGCCAGGTCAACGTCGAACACGAACTCCGTGTCGGCCTTGCGGCTGATCAGGAAGAAGCGCACGGCATCTTTGCTGGTCCACTCGATCAGGTCGCGCAGTGTGACGTAGCTGCCTGCGCGCTTGGAGATCTTGACCTCCTCACCGTTCTTCATCACGGTGACCATCTTGTGCAGCACGTAGTCGGGCCAGCCCTGGGGGATGCCCACGCCAGCCGCCTGCAGGCCGGCACGCACACGGGCGATGGTGCCGTGGTGGTCCGAGCCCTGGATGTTCACGCACTGCTGGAAGCCGCGCTCCCACTTGGCGATGTGATAGGCCACATCGGGCACGAAGTAGGTGTAGCCGCCGTCCGACTTCTTCATGACGCGGTCTTTGTCGTCACCATAGTCGGTGGAGCGCAGCCACAGGGCGCCGCCGTCTTCGAAGGTTTTGCCCGCGTCCTTCAGCTTTTGCACCGCCGCCTCGACCCGGCCCGAGGTGTACAGACTGGATTCGAGGTAGTAGTTGTCGAAGCGAACGCCAAAGGCCTTCAAGTCCAGGTCTTGCTCGTGGCGCAGGTAGGCCACGGCGAACTGGCGGATGCTGTCGAGGTCGTTCACGTCACCGCTGGCGGTGAACTCGCGATCGTCGGCCTTGACGGTGGCCTTGGCCAAGAAGGCCTCGGCGATGTCGGCGATGTAGTCGCCGTTGTAGGCCGATTCAGGCCACTCGGCATCACCAGGCTTGAGGCCCTTCAGGCGTGCCTGGGTGGAGGCCGCCAGCGTGGCGATCTGCACACCGGCGTCGTTGTAATAGAACTCGCGGGTGACCTGCTGGCCCTGCGTCTCGAACAGGTTGCACAGCGCATCGCCCAGCGCGCCCTGGCGGCCATGGCCCACGTGCAGCGGGCCGGTGGGGTTGGCCGACACGAACTCGACCAGCACCTTCTTGCCAGCTTCGGCCTGCCAGCCGAACTTGTCGCCAGCGGCCAGCACATCGGTGACGATGCCCTGCTTGGCTTCGGGCCTGAGGCGCAGGTTGATGAAACCGGGGCCGGCCACCTCGATGGGCAGCTGCACCCACTGCTGCACGGCGCTCTGGGCTTCCAGCGCCGCCACCAGGGCGGTTGCCAGCTCTCGCGGGTTCTTCTTCATGGGCTTGGCCAGCTGCATGGCGGCGGTCACGGCCAGGTCGCCGTGGGCGGCCTGCTTGGGCGCCTCGAACACAGGGCTGAACGACGCGGGGGCATCGGGCGCCACTTGGCGCAGGGCCTCGCCCAGGGCCACCAGGAGATCACGCTTGGCTTGAATCATCCCGGCATTTTAGGCCGGGGGCACCCGCGCGCACGCCCCCCGTGAAATAAGACGCTGCAAGGCGGCTTTTCGCCAGCTGCAAATTGGGTGGGCGTGGAATCATGGGCCCTCATGAGCGACATCGGGATCGACATCGAACTCGGGGGCGGGCTGGGCCAGATCGGCAAGTACCAGATCCTCCAGAAGCTGGGCGAAGGCGCCACCAGCGAGGTGTTCCTGTGTCGCGACGAGTTCTTTGACCGCACGGTGGCGCTCAAGCGGGTGCGCTCGAGCATGCTGAGCGACGCGATGGACGGGCCGATCTTTGCGCGCTTTTTCGCGGCCGAAGCCGCCCTGGTGGGCCGCCTGCACCACCCCAACGTGGTGCAGATCCACGATGCAGTGGCCGACCCGGTGGCCCCGTATGTGGTCATGGAGTACGTGCCCGGCACCACGCTCAAGCAGTTCTGCCGCCCCGATGCCCTGCTGCCGCTGGAGCTGATCGTGGAAATCGGCTTCAAGCTGGCCATGGCCCTGGGCTATGTGTACCGGCAAGGCCTGATCCACCGCGATGTGAAGCCCGCCAACATCCTGGCCGTGACCGACCCCAAAGGCCTGGTCACCGATGTGAAGATCACCGATTTCGGCAGCGTGCTCAACCTGGAGGCCGACGCCACCCAGGTGCACCAGGTGGGCTCGCTGGCCTACATGCCGCCCGAGCAGCTGGAAGGTGCCGTGCTCGACAGCCGCGCCGACATGTACGCGCTGGGCGCCGTGCTGTACCACCTGATCAGCGGCAAGCCGCCGTTCGAGGCCGGCTCGCAGGCCGTGCTGATGAACCAGATCTACAACGTGGTGCCGGTGGGCCCGTCCACCCTGCGCACCGGCGTGCCGCCGGCGGTGGACGAGGTGGTGCTCAAGGCCCTGGCCAAACGCCCGGAAGACCGCTACGCCAACTGGGACGCCTTCGGCCAGGCGCTGTCCGACCTGATCGCCAGCCACAAGGTGCCGCGCGGGCAGCTGCAGGGCGTGCTGGACTCCGAGCGCTTCAACCTGCTGCGCGCACTCGACTTCTTCAACAGCTTCGGTGACGTCGAGCTGTGGGAGGTGGTGCACCGCGCCAAGTGGCAGCGCTTCCCGTTTGGCCACGCGCTGTACAAGCGCGGCGAAGAAGGGCGCACCTTCCACATCATCGCCCAGGGCAATGTGGAGGTGTACCGCAACGGCAAGCGCGTGGCCCTGCTGGGCGCAGGCACCTCGGTGGGCGAGATGGCCTACCTGGCGCCCAACCCCGAACTGCGCCGCCACAGCACCGACGTGGTGGTGTCCGAACCGGCCACCACCATTTCGTTCACGCCCGACACCATGGCCGCACTGAGCCAGGGCTGCAGGCACCACTTCGACGAGGCCTTCATCCGGGTGCTGGTGCGCCGGCTGCACGCGGCCCACGAGCGCCTGGCCGACCCGCGCCGGATCATGTGAGGGGCTTGGCGGGGTGTGCGGCTGCGCCGGGTCAACCCCTGGCACTGCATTTGCGTTAAAAATGTCACGGCCACGGACCACCGCTGGCCGCGGTCACATTCCACGCACGTCCACCCACGGAGAACCTCCATGCGCCTGATCATCGCCACCCTCGCCCTGGCCTTCACCGCCGGCCTGGCCCACGCCGAAGCCACCTGCGAAGCCAAGGCCGCCGAGAAGAAACTGGCCGGCGCGGCCAAGACCAGCTTCATCAAGAAGTGCGAGAAGGACGCGCCCAAGGGCGCCTGCGCCACCGCCGCTGCCGACAAGAAACTGGCCGGTGCCGCCAAGAACAGCTTCATCAAGAAGTGCGAAAAGGACGGTGGCCCGGCCGCCGCTGCCGCCTCGAAGTGAGCCGGCTCAGGCCATGGGCTCGTGGCCCACGGCCTGTTGCGCCCAGTAGGCCGGGTCGGCGTACTGGGCCTTGACGAAGTCGATCCACAGCCTCAGCCGCACCGGCAGGTGTTTGCGCTGGGCATACACGGCATAAATGCCATTGGTCGGCGCGGCAAAGTCGTCCAGCACCGTCACCAGGCGGCCCGCCTTCAGGTCAGCGGCCACTTCCCACCACGAGCGCCAGGCCAACCCCAGGCCCTGCAGGCACCAGGCGTGCAGCACCTGTCCGTCGGTGCAGTCCAGTCGCGCACGCGGCCGCACGTGCTGCACCTGCCCCTCGACCGTGAAAGCCCACCCACGCGTCTGGCTGGCTTCCGAACTCAGGATCAGCCCCTCGTGCCGGGTGATGTCGGCAGGATGCCTGGGCGTGCCCGCCCGCGCCAGGTAGGCTGGGCTGGCCACCACCATGCGCCGGTTGTCGGCCAGGCGCTGGCTCACCAGACTGGAGTCGGGCAGGTCGCCCACCCGGATCGCGCAGTCGTAACCATCGTTGACCAGATCGACCAGGCGGTCCGACAGGTTCAATGACAGGCTCACATCGGGGTGCTCGGCCAGGAACTGCGGAACCAGGGGCGCCACATGCCGACGCCCGAACCCTGCGGGCGCTGTGATGCGCAAATGCCCACGGGCCTTGACTCCCCCTTCAGACACCTCGGCCTCGGCGGTGTTGAAGTCGGTGATCAGGCGCTGGCAGTTCTCCAGGAATGCCGCGCCTTCATGGGTCAGGGCCAGACGCCTCGTGGTGCGCACCAGCAGTTTCACACCCAGGCGCTCTTCCAGGGCGTCCATGCGCCGGCCGATCACGGCGGGGGCCACGCCCTCGGCTTGCGCCGCGGCAGTCAGGCTGCCCCGCGTGGCCACGGCCACGAAGGTTTCAATCTGTTTGAGTCGGTCCACCCAGGCCTCGACGGCTGCTTCTCCAGGCCGTCAGCATAGGTCAAGGGCGGGCGGTCAGGCGCACCATCTGGACGGCTCCGGTGCTCAGGCGCATTTGCGCGACGATGGAGCCCTTGTCATTGAGTGCCACGGCATGGGTCAGCACGGCACCGGCGGGCAGGCTCACACCACGGGCCTTCACCCAGTCGGTCAGGTCCGAAAACACGCCGCGCTGCCAGATGAAGGCCCGGCCGTCACCGCCAGCATCCGAGCTCGCGCCTGGCACGGTGTAGGTCTCGTCACGGGTGGGCCCCAGTTGCTGCGTGGGCAACACCGTCCCGGTCTGGTAACGTCCCACCACCACCCCTTGATTGTTCAAGCGGGCCGAGGCGATCCAGCGACGGGCGTCGGCCGGCAACAAGGCCGACTCCACGCCGTTGTCGTGCAGGTACACGGTGCCCGCGTTCACATGACAATTGAGCAGGACGGTGGGCCCGGTCGGACAAGACGCCACCGGCTCGCGCCGAACCAGCACCTGCCCCTTGTCGTTGATCTGGATGGCGGCACTGGCGGTCTGTGGCACCTGGGCCATGCGCTGCAAGGCCCCATTCACCCACAGCGCGGCCTGTTGCACGCGGGTGGCGTCGTCTGTGACGGCACCTGCCACGGTGCCGCTGGCATTGATGGCATACCCTTGAGACGAAGCCGCCGCGCCTTCGGGCAAGCGGGTCAGACCGGTCGCCGCGCGCCAGGTGGCTGCATGGGTGATCAGCCAGCTGAACTCGCCCGTGCTGGCGGGCGCCAGCGAAACAGTGCGGCTCGCCTCGATCCGGGCCAGCACCTGACCTGAGTTGTTGACGGCCACGCTCAAGGCCCGGGGGGCGAGCGTGGGCAAGGCCCCCACCACCTTTTTGCTGGCCACGTCGTACAAGGTCTCGTCATTGACCAGCATCAGCTGTTGCCCGTTGGGCGAGGCCGCCGACAACTGATTGGCGGCGCTGACCCACTTGCTGGGGCTCACGCTGGCGGAGGTGGAGGCAGGCCAGCGAGTCACAAACGGGGTGTACACCGGCCTGTACGCCAGGGCTGTGAACAACCAGGCGTAGCCCATGAAGTGCTCGGCAGTGCCCAGCACATGGTCATTGGCGTCGATGGCCCAGGTGCTCAACGGGGACACGCTCAACGGCACGGCGGTGGTGGCTGGCTTGAGCGTGCTGAGCGCATAGCTGCTTTGGGCCTGCACGGGTGCGGCACAGGCCAGCCCCACCGTCAGCCCGAGCGACCAGGCCAAGCCCGTCCAGCCCCCTGATCGATTCGTCACACCACGCATGCTGCCTCCATTGCTTCATTGGCGTTATATGCGCAGCGTAACCTCAGCGAGGTGCAGCGCCCACCCCGGCTTTCCCGCGCAGCCCTTCACTTTTGCAAAAAAGTCATGAATCAAACAATATTCGAGCCATTAATCATTCATTCAGTATCGAATAAACTGCGCAGCCTTGGGGCCATGCTTGCCTTGCGCGGCGCAGACGCTACGCTGGCAGGTTGACTGCGCGCCCCCGACGTTTTCTTTGTGTTTTCTCTCTTTCATTGACGAGGTTCCCCCATGACCGATCGCACCAAGGTTCACAGCCTGCAAGTGGCCACCGAGCTCTTCCGCTTCGTCGAAGACAAGGTGCTGCCTGGCACCGGCATCGACAGCGCCAAGTTCTGGGCGGGCTTTGACGCCATCGTCAATGAGCTGGCCCCCAAGAACGCCGCCCTGCTGGCCGAGCGTGACCGCATCCAGACCGAGATGGACGCCTGGCACACCGCCAACCCCGGCCCCATCGCCGACATGGCCGCCTACAAGGCCCACCTGGAAAAGATCGGCTACCTGGTGCCCGTGCCCGCTGACGTGAAGGCCACCACCGCCAACGTCGATGCCGAGCTGGCCCTGCAGGCCGGCCCGCAGCTGGTCGTGCCCATCCTGAACGCCCGCTACGCCCTGAACGCGGCCAACGCCCGC
Source organism: Aquabacterium lacunae (assembly GCF_004310865.1). Classification (GTDB taxonomy): domain Bacteria; phylum Pseudomonadota; class Gammaproteobacteria; order Burkholderiales; family Burkholderiaceae_C; genus Aquabacterium; species Aquabacterium lacunae. The sequence continues at coordinate 43,150 of NZ_SIXI01000005.1, read as the reverse complement.
TGGGGCAGCCTGTACGACGCCCTGTACGGCACCGACGCCATCCCTGAAACCGACGGCGCCGACAAGGGCAAGGGCTACAACCCCGTGCGTGGCGCCAAGGTGATCGCCTGGGCCCGCAACTTCCTGGACCAGGCCGTGCCCCTGGAAGGCGCTTCGCACAAGGAAAGCACCGGCTACAGCATCGCCAATGGCCAGCTGGTCGTGGCCCTGACCAATGGCAAGACCACCGGCCTGCAGAACCCCGAGCAGCTGGTGGGCTTCCAGGGTGACGCCGCCAAGCCCACCAGCGTGCTGCTGGTCAACAACGGCATGCACATCGACATCCAGATCAACGCTGAAACCGCCATCGGCAAGACCGATGCCGCCGGTGTGGCCGACGTGATCCTGGAATCGGCCGTGTCCACCATCCTGGACCTGGAAGACTCGGTGGCCGCCGTGGACGCCCAAGACAAGGTGCTGGGCTACACCAACTGGCTGGGCATTCAGCTGGGCACCCTGACCGAAGAAGTGGCCAAGGGCGGCAAGAGCTTCACCCGCAAGCTCAACGGCGACCGCGTGTACACCGGCGCCAAGGGTGGCGAAGTCAAGCTGCACGGCCGTTCGCTGATGTTCGTGCGCAATGTGGGCCACCTGATGACCAACCCGGCCATCCTGTGGGGTGCCGAAGGCAAGGAAATCCCCGAAGGCATCATGGACGCCGTGGTCACCACCACCATCGCCCTGCATGACCTGCAAGGCCGTGGCCAGATCAACGGCCAGGCCATCCGCAACTCGCGCACCGGCTCGGTCTACATCGTCAAGCCCAAGATGCACGGCCCCGCTGAAGTGGCCTTCGCCGCCGAGCTGTTCGGTCGCGTCGAGCAGCTGCTGGGCCTGGCCGACAGCACCGTCAAGCTGGGCATCATGGACGAAGAGCGCCGCACCTCGGCCAACCTGAAGGCCTGCATTGCCGCGGCTTCCACCCGCGTGGCCTTCATCAACACCGGCTTCCTGGACCGCACTGGCGACGAAATGCACACCGCCATGCTGGCCGGCCCCATGATGCGCAAGGGCGACATCAAGGGCAGCGACTGGATCGCCGCCTACGAGCGCCGCAACGTGCTGATCGGCCTGCAGATGGGCCTGCGCGGTCGCGCCCAGATCGGCAAGGGCATGTGGGCCATGCCCGACCTGATGGCCGAGATGCTCAAGCAGAAGATCGGTCACCCCAAGGCCGGTGCCAACACCGCCTGGACCCCGTCGCCCACCGCCGCCACCCTGCACGCCACCCACTACCACCAGGTCAGCGTGGCCGCCATCCAGCAGGACATCGAGAAGTCGGGCGAAGACGCTCAGGCCCTGATGGACAAGCTGCTGACCATCCCGGTGGTGGCCCAGGCCAACTGGTCGGACGCCGAGAAGCAGCAAGAGCTGGACAACAACATCCAGGGCATCCTGGGTTACGTGGTGCGCTGGATCGACCAGGGCGTGGGCTGCTCGAAGGTGCCCGACATCCACAACATCGGCCTGATGGAAGACCGCGCCACCCTGCGCATCTCCAGCCAGCACGTGGCCAACTGGCTGCACCATGGCGTGATCACCGAAGCCCAGGTGCGTGACAGCTTTGCCCGCATGGCCGCCGTGGTCGACGGCCAGAACGCTGGCGACGCTGCCTACGAAAGCCTGGTGGCCAACCCCAACGGCGCCGCCTTCCAGGCCGCCCTGGACCTGGTCTTCAAGGGCAAGGAACAGCCCTCGGGTTACACCGAGCCGCTGCTGCACGCCTGGCGTCTGAAGAAGAAGGCGCAGGCCTGAAGTCCTGCGGCCCTTTGTGGCCAAACTCACGCATTCCCCGAGGGACGCCCTCGGGGCTTGTGTTAACTTTGCATCAACACGACTGACCTCCCGTCAGCATGCTGTGGGCCCCGCGAGGCCCTTGATCCAAGCACCCTCCGGGGTGCTTTTTTTTCGCCTGTGCACTTTCTCACGACAAGGTTCACTGTTTCAAGGCAGATGCCGATCCTGCGCACTCTGCTGCATCCAACCAGAAAACTTCTCCGTATAACCCTGAACTTGCCAGTCTCCCCAACCAACACCGGAGTCACTCATGCGTTCTGCGATCAAGTTCAGCACCCTGCGCCATGGCCTCGTGGCCGCTGCCGCCCTGGCCGCCTGCGCCACGGCCGTGCAGGCCTCCAGCCACCGCGAAGCGCCGTTCATCACCACGGCGCCGAAGGTCGATGCGTCCGACTTCTACATGTTCAACAGCTATGAGGGCGTTCAAGCCAATGGCACGGGTGGCCGCTCGGGTTACGTCACCCTGATCGCCAACTATCAGCCCCTGCAAGACGCCTACGGCGGCCCCAACTACTTCAAGATGGACCCCAACGCGCTGTACGAGATCCACATCGACAGCAACGGCGACGCCAAGGAAGACCTGACCTTCCAGTTCCGCTTCAAGAACAAGCTCAAGAACTTCAAGGGCGTGGACGCAGCCAGCAACGGCGTGTCGATCCCGCTGACCGCCATCGGCAAGATCGTTGACGTGAACGACGCACGTTCGAACGTGCGTGAAACCTACGAGCTGGCCCTGGTGCGCGGTGACCGCCGCAGTGGCAAGCGCACCGTGGTGGACACCTTCGACAAGCCGGTGGACTACATCGGCCTGAAGACCAACGGCACCCCCAGCGAATACGAGACCTACGCGCAAAAGCACATCTTCAGCTTCCAGGTGCCCGGCTGCACCACCAGCAAGATGGCCAAGGTTTTCGCCGGCCAACGCCGTGACGGATTTGCCGTGAACCTGGGCACCATTTTCGACCTGGTCAATGCGCCGCTGAGCGCGCTGATTTCGGCTCGCGGCGACGGCACTGCCAACATCATCGAAGACAAGAACGTGACGTCGCTGGCCATCGAAGTGCCCGCAGAGTGCGTGACCGCCGGTGGCAACGGCGTGATCGGTGGCTGGACCACCGCCAGCCTGCCTCAGGCCCCTCTGCTGAGCGCCTCGCCGCGAAGCGGTCATCAGACCACCATGGCCGGTGGCGGCGCCTGGGTGCAGGTGTCTCGCCTGGGCAACCCGCTGGTCAATGAAGTGGTGATCGGCCTGAAGGACAAGGACCGCTTCAACGGCTCACAACCCGGCAAGGACGGTCAGTTCCTGAGCTACGTGACCAACCCCACGCTGCCCGCGCTGATCGGCGCCGTGGTCGAAGACGACGTGCCCACGGGCGTGAACGGAACGGCCAAAGCCCCCAGCTTCAGCCGCAGTGACCTGGTCACCGTGTTCCTGACCGGCATCCCCACCGTGAACCAGCTGGCCACGGTGACACCGTCGGAAATCCTTCGCCTGAACACAGGCCTGAAGGCAGTGCCTTACGCAGACCAAAGCCCTCTGGGCCTGGTGGGCGGCATCATCAAGGCCGGTGGTGTGAGCGCCGCAGTGGCCGGTCAAAGCACCCTGGACAGCAACGGCAAGGTGTCTGACCTGGCCGGATTCCCGAACGGCCGTCGCCCGAAGGACGACGTGGTCGACATTGCCCTGGTCGCTGCCATGGGTGGCCTGTGCACACAAGCTGCCACCGACCTGGGCCTGGGCGCGCCGGTGTTTGGCAACAGCTGCACGCCCGCCAATGTGCCCCTGGGCAACGCCGTGCTGCAGATCACCGACAAGGCTGACCAGGAGCTGGTGCCCCTGCTCAACCGCTTCCCCTACCTCAACACTCCGCTGGGCGGCACCCGCGCCCAATGAGCCCGAAAGGACGGTCTGACATGAACAAGCAACGACACGCCCTGATGGCCTTGTTGGTGGGCAGCGCCTTGCTGAGCGCCTGCGGTGGTGGCGGCGACGACCCCACCCCGGTGACGGCAGCACCCGCCCCAGCCCCCACGGTGGCCGAGCTGAACGCCAGCGCCCAGACGGTGAACGAAAACGGTGCGGCCATTGCCAGCCCCGCCGATGCGTCAGCGCCGGACGACAACGCCAGCGCCTTCGAGCCCGAGGTGATCGCCACCGACAGCACCGCCTCCCCGGCGGCCACCGCCAACGACGCCGACATGCCCTCTGACGAGGTCTGACGAGGCGTTGCGCCCCGCACCTGAGCTGGCCTGTGCCAGCGGGTGCGGGGCACCCACTGCCCCCCCAGGGGCCGCTTTCTGGAGACCCGCATGCGCTTGCGTTCTCTGTTCACGATGCACCCGGCCACCACCGCCCACCTGAGCGCTGTGGCCGTGTCGATGGCGCTGAGCCTGGGCACGCCCCTGGCCCAAGCCGCCGCGGTGACCTGGCCCAGCCAGCCTCAAGCCCACCTCGACACCCTGCACGACCGACCGCTCACTGACGCCCAGCGCCAGTTGCGCCAGGCGCGTCGCGCCTTGACCGAACAACCCACGCACCTGCCACAGGCTCTGCAGGTGGCCGCCCAGGCCCTGAGCCTGGCCCGCGAAGAGGGTGACACCCGTTACCTGGCCCAGGCCCAGGCCGCGCTGGCCCCCTGGTGGCTGCAGGCCGACGCCCCGCCCGAAGTGCGCCTGGTGCGTGCCACGGTGCGCCAGGCCCTGCACGATTTTGATGCTGCACATGCCGAGCTGCACGCCCTCACGCAACAACACCCCGAACACACCCAGGCCTGGTGGACGCTGGCCACCGTGCGCCAGCTGACCGGCCGTTACGCAGAGGCCCGTCAAGCCTGCGACGGCATGCAGCGCAACGGCGCCACCTGGCAGGCCACCTTGTGTCAGGCCGATCTGGACAGCTTCCAAGGCCGCGCCCAGGAAGCGCGCCAAAGCCTGTCTCGGCTGATGTGGCGCGCGCCCAAGGCGCTGCTGCCGCACCTGGTGCTGGTGCGAGCCGAACTGGCCGAGCGCCTGGGCGAACAGCAGGAAGCCGCCCAGCTCTACGACACACTGGCCAGCATCGCCCGGGACCCCTACAGCGAAGGCGCCCTGGCCGATTGGTTGCTGGACCAGGGCCAGGCCCAGACCGTGTGGGCGCGCCTGCAAGGCCGCACCCGGCACGACGGCCTGCTGCTGCGACTGGCCGAAGCCGCCACCGTGCTCAAGCACCCGCAAGCCCCAGCATTGGCACGCCAGATGGGCGAGCGCCTGGCCGCTGCTCGCCACCGCGGAGACAGCATCCACTGGCGCGAAGAAGCTCGCTTCGAGTTGCGCGTGCGCAAGCGCCCGCAGGAAGCCCTGCGTCTGGCGCTGGTCAACTGGGGCATTCAGAAAGAACCCATCGACGCACGCCTGGTGCTCGAAGCCGCCCGGGCCGCCGGGCGCCCTGACGCGGCCCGGGCCGTGATCGATTTCTGTCGCCAGGCCGGTTGGACCGATGTGCGACTGGGAGTGCGCACATGACCCCCTGGCCCTTCACCGCCACACACATCCGCTCGCGTGCACGCGCCCGCCGCGCCCTGCAACGGCAGCCGGCCCGGCTGCTCGGCCTGATGGCACTGAGCTGCCTTCTGCTGGCCCTGATGCCGCTGCCCAGCCTGGCCCATCCGACGGGCGACAGCCACCTGAGGCTGCAAGTGCTGCCAGGACAGCAGCTGACCGTGCAATGGGACCTCGCGCTGCGCGACCTCGACGACGAACTGCTGCTGGACAGCAACGAAGACGGGCAACTCAGCGCCGAAGAAGTTCGCCCACGCTGGGCCGAGCTGCTGAGCTGGGCCCAGTCGCAGCTGGCGGTGCGCAGTGCGGCAGGCGCATGCACCGCGACCCCACAGCCCACGCAGACGGCCAGGGATGCGCCCGAGCTGTGGCGGCATGACGATGGCGTGCACGCCCGGCTGCGCTGGCACCTCCAGTGCCCCAGCCTGAATGCCCTGACGGTGCACTACCAGGCCTTGAGCCCCACGCCTGACAGCCCACACCGCGCTGTGGTGCGCCTGATGGGCCAAGGCCCGATGCAGCGGGTGTTGATGGGTGGCCCTCGCACCCAGCACACCTTCCGCACCCACGACGGCGCCTGAGCAGCACCCTGTCGCGTGGGTGTTCGTGGGCCACCCCACCCAGGGTGGGGTGGCTTGAACTGTGCCAATTCCCCATTTAACATGGGCGTGCAGTTCATCATGGCTTCCAACCCTTCCCCACCCTCCGAACCTGAACAGGCGCCAGACAAAGCCCTGGAGCAGGCCCTGGCCTCCGTGCTCGCCCCCATGGCGCGCCTGGCCGTGGCCCACGGGCTGCGCCATGGGATGGTGGAAGAGTTGCTGCGGCGCAGCCTGGTCGACGCCGCACGCGACAGCATCCGCTCGCAGCACCCCGAGATCCTGCCGCACCGCATGGTCAGCCGGATCAGCACGGTCACGGGTCTGAACCGGCGCGAGGTCACGCGCATCACGCAGGAGGCTGCACCGGCCGCGCGCACACGCCCCTCAGTGGCCTCCGAGGTGTTCACCCGCTGGCTGAGCGATCGCCAGTACCGCCACCGCAATGGCACGCTCAAGGCCCTGCCGCGCCAGGGCGATGCCCCCAGCTTCGAAACACTCGCGCAATCGGTCACGCGCGATGTGCACCCCCGCTCCATCCTCGACGAACTGCTTCGACTTGACCTGGCCCGGCTCGACCTGCCCACCGACACCGTGCACATCACACGCGAAGCCTTCGTGCCCAAGGGGGACCGCGCGCGCATGCTGGGCTTTCTTGGCGAGAATGTGGGCGACCACTTTGATGCCGCCGTGGACAACGTGCTGCACCAGGAAGACACCCCGCATTTCGAGCAGGCCCTGTGGGCGCATGAGCTGTCGGCCGAATCGGCCGCGCGCATCAAGCCCATGCTGCGTCAGCAGTGGCAAGCCTTGCTCAAGCTGATCACCCCGGAGCTGCAAGCCCTGATCGACGAAGACCAGGCCGAAGGCCGTGCGCTCAGCGAGCGCCTGCGCATTGGCCTGTACAGCTACACCACCCGCGCCGACCCAGCCGCCGGCGACGACCCGTTGCCCTGAGGTGCCCATGCCTGCTCCAATCTTTCGCCGCCTGTTGGCGGCCACCGCCCTGGCTTGCGCCACCTGGCTCACGGCCTGTGGCGGTGGCAGCACCACCGCCAGCAATGGCAGCGGCATCGGCAGCGGCGGCACCGGTTCGTACACCACCGGCTCGATCTCAGGTTTCGGCTCGATCATCGTCAATGGCGTGCGCTACGACAACAGCAGCGTGGGCACCGTTTCGCTCGATGGCGACAGCAGCCCCGCCCTGGCATTGGGCATGGTGGTCACCGTCAGTGGTGGCGACACCAGCACCAGCAGCGCCGGGCAGACGGTGGCCCGCGCCGAGAGCGTGCAGGTGGGCTACGAGCTGCTGGGGCCCTTGCCTCAGGCCAATGTGAACGTCAGCAGCAGCACGATCACCTTGCTGGGGCAGACCGTCAAGGTCACGGCCGACACCTTCTACGACGACAGCAACACCCAGGGCCTGAGCGGCCTGGGCGGCAATGGCTGTGAACTGGTCAAGGTGTACGGATTCCCCGCCGACAGCGGGTACACCGCCACGCGCGTGGAGTGCCTGGCGCAGAGCACCTTCAACGCTTACAACGACGAACGCGAAACCTATCGCGTGCGGGGCAAGGTCACGGCAGTCAGCGGGTCGTCGGTGACGATCAACAGCCAGGCTTACACGCTCGGCGTGGGCGTCAACGCACCCACTGTGGGCAGCTTCGTGCGCCTTCGCCTGGCCCCCACAGGCGCCACCAGCCCCTGGACCGTGCAGCGCCTGAGCAGCGAAACCCGCAGCTTCGGCGAGCGCCGAGAGGGCCGCGCCGAAGGCCTGATCGCCCACCTCGGCGGCAACAGCACCGCGGGCAGCTTCGACATCAACGGCGTGCCCGTGCAGTTCACCAGCAGCACACGCCGCGCCCCCAGCAACCTGAACCTGGCCAATGGCACCCGCGTCGAGGTCGAGGGCAGCCTGCAGAACGGCGTGCTGGTGGCCAGCAAGATCAGCCTGGAAAGCGACAGCGACGACCACGGCGGCGGGGTCGAAGGCACGCGAGAGATCGAGTTGCATGGCACGGTGCAAAGCCTGAACACCGGCACCGATCAGCTGCGGCTTCAGGTCTCGGGTGGCACCCTGACGGTGGCCTGGGACAACCGCACCGACTTCAAGAACCTGGGCAGCGAGAGCGGCCTGGCCATCGGCCAGTTCCTTGAGGTCAAGGGCGTGCGAGACCCCCGCGGCTCGCTGGTGCTGGCCCGCCAGATCGAACGGGAATGAGCGCGGCCTACCCCCACCTGCTCAGCCCCCTGCACCTCGGCCACACCACGCTGCGCAACCGCGTGCTGATGGGCTCGATGCACACGGGCCTGGAAGACGCCCGGGACCTGAGCCGCCTGGCTGCCTACTTCCGCGAACGCGCCAAAGGCGGCGTGGGCCTGATCGTGACCGGCGGCTTTGCGCCCAACATGGCCGGATGGGTCAAGCCCTTTGCCGGCATGCTGGCCAGCGACCGCGCCGTGCAGCGCCACCGCACCGTCACGCAAGCGGTGCACGAAGCCGGTGGCCGCATCGCGCTGCAGATCCTGCACACGGGTCGCTACGCCTACCACCCGCTGGCCGTGGCGCCGTCGGCCATCCAGTCGCCCATCTCGATGTTCAAGCCCTGGGCCCTGTCGGCCCGGGGTGTGCAGCGGCAGGTCCAGGCCTTTGTCGATTGCGCCCGCCGCGCGCGTGACGCGGGCTACGACGGCGTCGAGATCATGGGCTCCGAGGGCTACCTGATCAACCAGTTCCTGGCGCGGCACACCAACCAGCGCCACGACGAATGGGGCGGCGACGCCAGCCAGCGCATGCGCCTGCCGCTGGAGATCATGGCCCGCACCCGCGAGGCCGTGGGCCCTGATTTCATCGTCATCTACCGCCTGTCGATGATCGACCTGGTGCCCGAGGGCAGCACCTGGGCCGAGGCCGTGCAGCTGGGCGAAGGCATTGCCCGCGCCGGCGCCAGCCTGATCAACACCGGCATCGGCTGGCACGAGGCCCGCATCCCCACCATCGCCACCAGCGTGCCCCGCGCGGCCTTTGCCTGGGTCACGCAGAAAATGCGGGCCGAGCTGCGCGCCCGGGGCATCGACACGCCGCTGGTCACCTCCAACCGCATCAACACGCCCGAAGTGGCCGAGCAGGTGCTGGCCGACGGCTGCGCCGACATGGTCTCGATGGCGCGCCCGCTGCTGGCCGACCCGCACTTCGTCAAGAAGGCGGCCGAAGGGCGTGCGCAGGACATCAACACCTGCATCGCCTGCAACCAGGCCTGCCTGGACCACGTCTTTTTGAACAAAAAGGCCAGCTGCCTGGTCAACCCGCGCGCCTGCCGCGAAACCGAGCTGAACTTCCGCCGCGCCCCACAGCGCAAACAGATCGCGGTGGTGGGCGCGGGCCCGGCCGGCCTGACCGCCGCCACGCTGCTGGCCGAACGTGGCCACACGGTGCACCTGTTCGAGCAGCAAGCCGACCTGGGCGGCCAGCTCAACATGGCACGCCAGGTGCCGGGCAAGGAAGAGTTCGACGAGATGCTGCGCTACTTCCGGCGTCGCGTGGCGCAGACGGGCGTGCAGCTGCACCTGGGCGTGCAGGCCGATGCCGACCTGCTGGCCCCATACGACGAGGTGGTGCTGGCCACCGGCGTGGTGCCACGCAACCCGCGCATTCCGGGGCAAGACCACCCCAAGGTGCTGAACTACCTCGACGTGCTGCTGCACCGCCGGGTGGTGGGGCACAAGGTGGCCGTGATCGGTGCCGGCGGCATCGGCTTTGACGTGGCGCACTGCCTCACGCAGGCAGGCCCCTCCACCGCGCTCGATGTGGCCGCCTGGCAGGCCGAATGGGGCGTGACCGACCCGGCCCTGGCGCCCGGTGGCCTGGCCCCGCAGGGCCCTCGGCCCCATGCCCCGGCACGCGAAGTGACCCTGCTGCAGCGCAGCCCTGGCAAGCCCGGTGCGCGCCTGGGCAAGACCACCGGCTGGATCCACCGCGCCGAGATGAAGATGCGGCAGGTGCAGATGCTCTCGGGCGTGAACTACGAGCAGATCAGTGACCAGGGCCTGTTGATCAGCTTTGGCAAAGACCGCCGCAGTCCTGCCTGGCTGGATGTGGACCACATCGTGCTGTGCGCCGGGCAGGAGCCCCACCGGCCGCTGGCGCAGGTGCTGGAGGCGCGCGGCTTCAGCGTGCACCTGATCGGCGGTGCGCACACGGCCTCCGAGCTCGATGCCAAACGGGCCATCGCCCAGGCAGCGGAACTGGCCGCCCGGCTCTGAGGCCCTGTTCAGGGCGCCGGTGCTGCGGTGTCGGCAGGGTCGGTGTCGGCCGGGCTCACCACCGGCGTGCTCAGCAGGAACTGCTGGAAGGGCCGCACCGTGCGCACCGGGTCTTCTTCCTGGGGCACATGGCCCAGGCCATCAAAAGTCACGATCTGCGCGCCTTCGATGTCGCGCATGAACTGCTGCGCCACCGTGGTCGGGATCAGGCGGTCTTCGCTGCCCCACAGGATCAGGGTGGGCTGCTTGACGCGCCGGATGTGGGCCGACAGCTCGCCGCCTTTCATCTGCGCGAAACGGTCGCGCAGCGCCTGCCGGTTGCCCTCGCGGCGGGTCAGTTCGAAGTAACGATCGACCAGCTCGGGCGTGACCTTGGCCGGGTCACCATAGACATTGCGCACGCTCGATTCCACCGTGGCACGCGGCAGCACACGGTCCATCAGCCAGGCCAGGTCGGGGTTGGCTGCCAACCGGAAGCCGATCGGCACCGAGGTGGCCTGGCTGGGGTAGCCGCCCGCGTCGACCAGCACCAGGCGCGACACCTTCTCGGGGAAATCCACCGCGGTTTTCCAGGCCACGGCGCCGCCCAGCGAATTGCCCACCAGGGTCACGTGCTGCAGCCTCAGGGCCTCGAACACCGCGTTCATGAACTGCGAGTAGCGGGGCAGGGTGTAGCGGCCATCGGGGTTGGGGCCGGTCAGGCCAAAGCCGGGCAAGTCGATGCGCACCACACGGTGCTCGCTGGCCAGCTCGGCCACCCAGCCGTCCCAGGTGTGCAGGCTGGCGCCCGTGCCGTGCAGCAGCACGATGGGCGCCGGGTCGTCGCGCGGGCCTTCGTCGCGCACGTGCACGGGCATGCCTTCGATGCGCACGAACTGCGAAGGGGGCGTGCCCCAGCGGGCGGTGAGCGCATCGACCGGCAGGTCAGGTGCCCAGGAGTTGGCCACGCCCACCCCCACCAGGGCCGCAGCCCCCAACAGCACGGCCAAGGTCAGGCGGGTCCAGGTTGTCATGGTCTGCAGGATGTCAGAGGGGGCGCGCCAGGAAGGCCTTCACCGCCGCCAGCGTGGCCTGCGGGTCTTCTTCCTGGGGCACATGGCCCAGCCCGTCGAAGCGCACCGCCTGGCTGCCAGGAATGTCGGCCAGGAACCGGTCCACATGGGCCGGGGGGATGAGTTTGTCCTTCAGGCCCCACAAGATCAACGTGGGCTGTGTCACCTGCTTGACCTCATCGGCCAGCGCACCGATCGGCGACTGCTCGAAGCGCTCGAACAGGGCCTCGCGGTTGCCGGCGCGCAGGGCCATCGCGCGGTAGCGCTCGACCAGCTCGGGCGTGACCTTGCTCGGGTCACCGTACACGTCGCGCACGCTGTTTTCGATGGTGCCAGGCGGCATCAGCCAGCGCACCGTGGGCTTGAGGGCGGGCACCGTGGCCATCCGAAAGCCAATGGGCATGGTGTCCAGCGGGAAGGGGTAGGCACCGGCATCGACCAGCACCAGGCGGCTCACGCGCTCGGGGTGGCGCACGCCAAACACCCAGGCGATCTCGCCGCCCAGCGAATTGCCGCCCACCACCGCGCGCTGCACGCCCAGCTGGTCCAGCACCGCCTTGACGAACTCCGCATAGGCCGGCACCGACAGGTCCTGCCCTGGCTCGCGGCCCGTCAGGCCAAAGCCCGGGATGTCGAAGCGGATCACGCGGCGCTCGGCCTTCAGGCCATCGGCCCAGCCGTCCCAGGTGTGCAGGCTCGACGAGGTGCCATGGATCAGCACGATGGGCTCGGCATCGGTGCGCGGGCCTTCGTCGCGCAGGTGCACGCGCTGGCCATTCACCGTGATGAACTGCGAGGGCGGCGGCGCCCAGCGCGCTTCCAGCTGGGCCACGGGCACGTCAGGGGCCCAGCTCACGGCCACGCCCACGGCAGTCAGGGCCAGGGCGGCCACGGCGGCCCAGCGCAGGGTCTTGGCAAAGTTGCTCATCTCGGGTCTCGGGGGTTCAGGTCAAGCCCGAGAGAATAAACGAAACACTTTTGTTCACCGATACGTGAGCATCGGGCTGGGCGTGCCCTCCAGGTGCGCGTGCTCGTTCACCGAGATCAGGTGCAGCCCGTCACGGCCCGCCAGCAGCTTGGTGATGCCGGCATTGGCCAGCGTCCAGTTGATGGTGAAGGCCTGCAGGTCGTTCAGGCCCAGCAGGTGCGCGCACACCACGCTGATGGTGCCCCCCGAGGTGAACACCAGGGTGTTGCCCTTGGGGCTGGTGCGCGCCACCACATCGCCCAGGGCGGTCACGGCCCGCAGCTTGAACACCGACCAGGGCTCTTTGTACTCGCCGTCGTGGTGACCATTCACCCAGCGTGCCACGGCCTCGCGGAAGAAGGTCTGGAAGGCGCGGCGCGGGTCACCCGTGGCGGCCATCTCGGCCATCATGGCCACCTTGTCCACATAGCGCGGCTCGGCCACTTCGATCACGTTCTCGTGGTCGAACTCGTTGACACCGGCGTGTTCTTCAATGGGCACGTTCAGGCCCTCAAACGCTTCCAACGCGGCCACGGCCGTTTCGCGGTGGCGCTGCATGGTGCCGCACAAGATGCGGTCGGGCACCACGCCTCGCGCCTTCAGGGCGCGGCCCAGCACGCGGCCCTGCTCATGGCCCAGCGGCGACAGCTGGTCGTAGTTGTGGCTGCCAAACGAGGCCTGGCCGTGGCGCAGCAGGTAGATGGCTCCCATGGTGTGCTGAACCCCGCCTCACTTCAGGCCGTACTTCATCAGCTCCAGGCGGGCGATCATGCCCTTGTGCACCTCGTCCGGGCCGTCGGCCAGACGCAGGCTGCGCGCCTGGTTGAAGAAGGCCGTGAGCGGGGTGTCGTGCGACACGCCCATGCCCCCGTGCATCTGGATGGCGAAATCGACCACGTTCTGCAGCATGCTGGGTGCCACCACCTTGATGGCCGACACGTCGGTCAGGGCGCTCATCACACCGTGGGTGTCGATCTTCCAGGCCGCTTGCAGGGTCAGCAGGCGGGCCTGGTCGATGGCCACGCGGGCCTCGGCAATGCGCTCGCGGTTGCCCCCCAGGTTCACCAGCTGCTTCTTGAACGCCACGCGGTCGATGCCGCGCTGGATGGCCAGCTCCAGCGATTTTTCTGCCGCGCCGATGCAGCGCATGCAGTGGTGGATGCGGCCCGGGCCCAGGCGCCCTTGCGCGATCTCGAAGCCACGCCCCGGCCCGGCGATCACGTTGCTCAGCGGCAGTCGCACGTTGGTGAAGTGCACCTCGCCGTGGCCGTGCGGCTCGTCGTATTCACCGAACACGGGCAGCATGCGCTTGATCTCGACGCCGGGGCTGTCGAGCGGCACCAGCACCATCGAGTGTTGGCCATGGCGGCCGGCCTCGGGGTTGGGCGTCAGGGCCATGAAGATGCCGATCTTGCAGCGCGGGTCGCCCACGCCCGACGACCACCACTTCTTGCCGTTGAGCACGATCTCGTCGCCCTCGACCACGGCCGTGGCGGCCATGTTGGTGGCGTCTGACGAGGCCACATCGGGCTCGGTCATGAAAAACACCGAACGGATCTCGCCGGCCAGCAGCGGCGTCAGCCACTGGGCCTTCTGCTCGGCGCTGCCGTACTTCCACAGCACTTCCATGTTGCCGGTGTCGGGCGCGTTGCAGTTGAAGATCTCGGGCGCCATCAGGCTGCGGCCGGTCTGCTCGGCGCTGAAGGCGTACTCCAGCACGCTCAGGCCAGCCCCCAACTCGGGGTCGGGCAGGAACAGGTTCCACAGCCCTTCGGCGCGGGCCTTGGCCTTGAGTGCTTCCACGCGGGCCGGGATCTTCCACTCGTTCCAGTGGCCGCCATGGCGCGCTTCGTGAATCTCCTGCCAGTGCTGCGATTCGACCGGTGCGATGTGTTCGTCGATGAAGGCGCGAACCTTGGCGGCGGTCTCGCGGGCGCGGGCGCTGGGCTGGAAGTCCATGGGTGTCCTCGTGGGATGATGGCGTGTTCTGAAAGGGGTCGAGCGGCATCGTACGCGCGGCGCCCCATGCACACCAATGATATTTGTGCATCCCCCACCATTCACCCAGCGAATGCCATGACCCCTGCGGTGCCTGACCTGTCGGTGGCCATCCCGGCCCACAACGAAGCCAAGTACATCGGCCGCGCCATCGAGAGCGTGCTGGCCTCGGCCCAGCGCTCGGGCCACACGGCCGAGGTGTGCGTGGCCCTGAACCGCTGCACCGACGCCACCCAGGCCATCGCCGAATCGCTGGGCGCCCGCTGCGTGGACGAGCCGCGCAAGTGCATCGCCGCCGTGCGCAATGCGGCCGTGCGAGCCGGGCGCTCGCCCGTGGTGGTCACGCTCGACGCCGACAGCTGGATGCGCCCCGGCACCGTGGCCGCCGTGCTGCGCAAGGTGCATGACCCACGCTGGGTGGGCGGTGGCGCCTGGATGACGCCCGAGCGCTGGTCGCTGGGCATCGTGGCCACTGGCTTCGTGGTGGCCCGCCATGTGCCCGACTTCCGCATCTCGGCCGGCATGTTCTGGTGCCAGCGCGAGGTGTTCGACACCCTGGGCGGCTTCGACGAAAGCCTGGTCAGCGTGGAAGACCTGCACTTCGCCTACCGCATGAAGGCCCTGGGCCTGCAACGCGGGCAGCGCTACGGCACGGTCTGGCGCGACGGCATCATCACCTCGTGCCGCAAGTTCGACACCTTCGGCGACTGGTACCTGGTGCGCCACCCCGACCTGGTGCGCCGCATCTTCGAGGGCCATGACCAGGCGGCCACCAACCTGTACTACTACGACGTTGACCGCTGACCCCGCACCCACAAATTTGCGGGCATCCACACGGCCTGATCGGCCAATGGCCATGGGCAATCGGGCCATAATGCGAATGCACTCGTTTGAGTGCGCACTTGGAGCCATCACCTTGGACAGTCACCCTCGGTGACCGCCCACTCCAGCCACCGAGCCACCCCGCCTCATGCCTGATCGAGGTGCGGAGCCCGGTGACACAAGCCTGAAGGCTTGTTGCGGGAGGAGGGCGGTACACACACCACATCACCCCTTCCCTCGCCCCTGGGCGTGCGCCATGGCTGCATGGCGCGGCCCACACGCCGGAGTTCCCATGCTCAACGTGTTCACGCTGGCCAATGGCCGCCTGTTCCAGGAAGAAATCGAAAACCTGGAAGCGCTCTCGCCGGTCACCCCGATCTGGGTCGACCTGGAAGACCCCACGCCTGAAGAAAAGGGCTGGATTGCCCTGAAGTTCGGCCTGGTCATCCCGCAGGACATCATCGACGACGACCTGGAAGAATCGGCCCGCTTCTACGAGGAAGAGGGCAACATCCACATCCGCTCCGACTTCCTGATCGACGACGACGAAACCCCGCGCAACGTGCGCGTGGCCTTCATCCTGCACCACAACATCCTGTTTTCGATCCACAAGGAAGACCTGCCGGTGTTCCGCCTGCTGCGCATGCGCGCGCGGCGCATCCCGGCCCTGATCGAAGACGCCAAGGACGTGCTGCTCAAGCTCTATGACGCCGACGCCGAGTACTCGGCCGACACGCTCGAGCAGATCTACGACGAGCTGGAAAAGGTCAGCAAGCGCGTGCTGCACAACGAGGTGAACGACCAGGCCGCCGCCGAAGCCCTGGCCGCCATCGCCCGTCATGAAGACCTGAACGGCCGCATCCGCCGCAACGTGATGGACACGCGCCGCGCCGTGAGCTTCATGATGCGCGCCCGCATGCTCAGCCCCGACCAGTTCGAAGAGGCCCGCCAGATCCTGCGCGACATCGACTCGCTCGACAGCCACACGGCCTTCCTGTTCGACAAGATCAACTTCCTGATGGACGCCACCGTGGGCTTCATCAACATCAACCAGAACAAGATCATCAAGATCTTCTCGGTGGCCTCGGTGGCCTTCCTGCCGCCCACCCTGATCGCCAGCATCTACGGCATGAACTTCAACGCCATGCCCGAGCTGAACTGGCAATTCGGCTACCCCTTTGCCGTGGCCCTGATGATCGCCTCGGCCATCACGCCGTTCTGGTACTTCCGACGCAAGGGCTGGCTCAACTGACCGCTGCTGCCCCCGCCCCCCTGCACCTGCCCCCTGGTTTGTGGCGCGTGATGCTGGGCACCGCCCTGGTGGTGCTGAGCTTCAGCCTGCTCAACCCGGTGCTGGCCGTGCGCCTGCAGCAAATGGGCGCCAGCAGCACGGCCATCGGCTGGTTCGCCACCCTGCCGTTCATCGCCGTGGCCGCGCTGGTGCCCTGGGTGCCGCGCCTGTTCGCCCGCATCGGCGTGGGGCGTGCCTACCGCCTCGGGCTGCTGCTGGAACTGCTGGCCAGCCTGGGTTACCTCCTGACCGACCACTACGGGCTGTGGTGCGCCCTGAGCCTGCTGTCGGGGCTGGGCGCTGCCGCCGCCTGGAACGCCACAGAGGCCCTGATCGCGCACAACGTGCCGGTGAGCCACCGCGGGCGCCTGACCGGCCTGTACCAGGCCCTGCTGGGTGCGGCCATGATGCTGGGGCCCTTCCTACCCAGCCTGCTGGGACTGGACAGCGCGCAGGCCAATGGCCTGGCCTCGGCCGGCCTGGCCGCCGGGCTGGTGCTCACGCTGGCGCCCTCGGTGCTGCGCCTGCAGGCCATGCACGAAGGGCAGGCCCACATGGGCCTGTGGCAGGCGGCGCGCTTTCGGCCGGCCCTGCTGCTGGCAGCCATCGTCGGCGGGGTTTTCGAAGTGGGTCTGGGCTCGGTCACCACGGCCTATGGCGCCGAAACCGGCCTCGACCTGGGCCGCGCCACCACCATCGCCGGGGTGCTGGGGGTGGGCAGCTTCCTGCTGCAGTACCCGGTGGGCTGGCTGGCCGACCGCTGGCCCGCACAGCGCCTCTTCCTGGGAGCTGGCGCCCTGCTGGCCGCCTCTGGCGTGTGCTTCATGGCGGCCGGGCAATGGCCTGTCTTGCTGTGGGTGTGTGCCGGCCTGTGGGGCGGCCTGGGCGGCGCGCTGTACACGCTCAGCATGATCCGGGTGGCGCACGACTTCGCCGACACCTCGGCGCTGGCCGGCACCTCGGCCATGATCGCCGGCTACACCGCGGGCGGCGCCCTGGGGCCCACCGTCAGCGGCTGGATGTTCGATCAGTTCGGTGTGCCTGGGCAGGGGCTGTGGCTGGCCCTGCTGGCGCTGACCCTGTGCCTCATGCTGAGGCGGCCCCCGGCGCCTGCCAGCGCTGCGCCATGAGCGCATGGTCCAGCAGCGCCTGCTGAAGCGCCTGCTTGAACACCGGCGTGGCCACCGGCTTGTGCAGCAGCACCGCCCCCACGGCCCGGGCTTCGAGTTCTCGCTCGGGGCCGGTGTCGCCGGTCACCATCAAGGCAGGCAGGGCCTGCCCCAGCCGCGCCCGCACCCGCTGAATGGCTTCACGGCCTGTCTGGTGGCCCCGCAGGCGGTAATCGACCACGAGCACCTCTGGCGTGAAGTGCGACAGCACGGCCATGGCCTGGTCCATCGATTCAGCGGTTTCGATCTGTGCGCCCCAGCTCAGCAACAGCTCGCGCATGGCCACGCGCACGTTCTCGTCGTCGTCGATCAGCAGCACGCGGGCACCCTGCAGGTCAGAGGCATCGTGCTCGGGCAGGCTGGGCAGTGCCACCGATTCTGGCGACAGTGGCAGGCTCAACCTGAACACCGAGCCGCGCCCGGGGCGTGACGACACCGACACCTCGGCCCCCATCACACGCGCCAGGCCATCGACAATGGCCAGCCCCAGGCCAAGGCCCTTGCGGCGGTCACGCTCGGGGTTGCCCAGCTGGTGGAACTCGCGGAAGATGGCCTGCAGCTCGTGCTGCGGGATGCCCAGGCCCGAATCCCAGACCTCGATCACGGCCCGATCACCCCGGCGGCGTACCCCCACCAGCACACCGCCGCGCTCGGTGTAGCGCAAGGCGTTGGTGATCAGGTTGCGCAGGATGCGCTCGACCAGGGCCGGGTCGGCATGCACCGCCCAGGCACAGTCGCGGCTGCGGTAATGCAGCTGCTGCGCATCGGCCTGGGGGGCGAACTCGGATTCCAGGCGGCGCAGCAGCGGCTGCAGCGCGAACACCTCGGCCGACGACTTCACCACCCCCGTGTCCACCTGAGAAAAATCGAGCAGGGTGCTGAGCAACTCGCGGGCCGCCTGCCCCGACTGCTCGATCTGGTTGAGCAGGTGGCGCTGGTGTGCCGACATGGGCGTGCGCGCCAGGGTGCTGGCAAACAGCCCCAAGGCATGCAGGGGCTGGCGCAGGTCATGGCTGGCCGCGGCCATGAAGACCACCTTGGCCCGGTTGGCCTCTTCGGCCTCGTGCAGGGCCGACTCGGTCTGTTCCCGGGCCTCCAGGGCACGCTGGGTCTGGTCGCGCAGGCGGCTGACCAGCTGGTCATTGGCAAACCGCAAGGCCAGGGCTTCTCGCACCGTCTGGGCCGTGCGGTGCGACACCGGCAGCATGGTGGCCAGGTAAATGCAGGTGCCCACGCCGATGCCCATGGCCGCCGGATCGCCCTGCAACAACACCCACACCGGCGGCAGGCACACGGGCAACAGGTGCGCCAGGCTGACGGGCCAGGCCGGGGCGAACACGATCATGCCGCTGGACGAGATCCCGGCCAGCATGGCCAGCACCAGCATGATGGAATGCGGCTGATCGGGCTGGATGAAGAACAGGGCCAGTGCGCCCCACATGCCACCGATGAACAGGGCAATGACGCGCAACACCTGGGCCATGACCAGGGCCTCTTGTGGCGTGACCGGGTCGCGGGTGTAGCGCACCAGGCCGATGCACATGAGGTCGATCACGCAACTGATGAAGGCCCAGTTCCAGATGCTGGTGTCGGCATACAGGTGCTGGTAGACCAGTGCCACCATCAGGGCGGCCGGGATGGAGGCCGCCTGCCCCACCACCACGTTCTGGCGGATCAGGGTGCACTGGGCGGCCAGCAAAGGGGTGGCCTCGAAACGCCAGGCCTGCTGCCACAAGGGCTGCGGGGGAGACGCCAGCAAAGGCTGGCGGGTGTTCATGAGGCCACGGGCGTGCCGACGACCTCGGTGTCGCTCACCCATCCTTGCTGACGCGCGGCCACCAGGGCGTCGGCGCGGCTGAGCACGCCCATGCGCTCCATCAGCATGGAGAGTTCAGCCCGCACGATGTGCTCGGGCAGCTCCAGGGCCTTGGACAACGCCTTGTTCGACTTGTACAGAGCCAGGGCCTGCAGGATGCGCTGCTGCAGGGCCGTGGGCCGCCAGCCCGAGGGCTCGGCCAGGGGTTCACGCGCCGACAGCACGGTGGGCTGAGGTGGTGCGGGCCAGACGTCGTGGCCCTGGCGCGCCTGCTTGAGGGCCTGCAGCAGGGCCTGAGGGGGCGCCGATTTCGACACAAAACCGTTGGCCCCCAGGCGCAAGGCCTCACTGACGACGGCTTCGTCGTCACGCGCCGACAGCATCAACACCGGCACGGCGCCGAAGTGCTGGCGCAGCCAGGCGAGTCCGGCCAGGCCGTGGATGCCCGGCAAGGTCACGTCCAGCAGGATGAGTTCAGGCGTGAAAGCGGGCGGGGCCGCCATCAGGGCTTCCATCGAGTCGACCTCGACCAGCCGGGCGTCTGGGGCCGCATCGGCCAGCAGCATGCGCAGCCCGGTGCGAAACAGGGCGTGGTCATCGATCAGCAGGAAGGCTGGCTGCGACACGTTTAGAAATGTTACTGAGGGGCAATTGCCGCTAGCGTAAGCCACCCGCCATCAAACCCTCACCCCTCCTATGGGGGTGAAGTCACATCAGATGACAGCCGGGCGTGACGCTGTTGCACCCACCCGACCCACCAGGGCGCCATCCAGAGCACCAGACCCAGGCGCACCACGTGGGTGGCGATCACCTCGGGCAGCCAGGCGCCGCTTTGCCTGGCCAGCAAGGCCATCTCGGCCATGCCCCCGGGGGCCAGCGACAGGCTGTGGGTCAGCCAGGCCTGGGGCACCCCTGGCAGGGCCCAGGCCGCCACACCGGCCAGGCCCAGGCACATCAGCAGACTGGCCAGCACCACACCCAGGGCGACCGCCGTGAGACGGGGCGCCGCCTGCCAGGCCGCACGGTCCAGCCGGCCGCCCAGGGTCATGCCCAGGCACAGCTGGGCGGCCTCCAAGGCACCCGGGGGCCACATCAGCATCGGCCTGTGGGCCCAGGGGGGCAGCCAGCCGGTCAGCCCCCCGGTGGGCAGGGCCTCCCAGACCACCATGAGCGCGGCCGTGGCCAGCAGAGGCACCATCATCCACACGTTCGACCACCGCCTGCGGTGCAGCCAGGCCGTGGGCAGGCTGATCAGGGCGGCCCAGGCCAAGGTGAAGGCCCAGGCCGGCCCACCGGCATGCCAGGCCGCAGGCAAGGCCGCCCACCCGGCAGGTGTGCCAGCAGGCACCACCGACGCCACCGCCACACCCGGGTGCAGGCTGCCCGAGGCCATCAGCGCCCAAGGCACCACCGACACCACCAGCGTCACACGCAGGCCCTGCGTCAGGGCGACGGCGGAGGCACTGGCCCCATGGCGATCGGCCAGCACGGCCATTTCAGAAGCGCCGCCCGGCAGGGCACACAGGCAGGCGCTCACGGGTGACACACGGCCCCAGCGCCGGTAGGCCTGGTAGCCGATCCAGGTGGGCAGCAAGGCCAGCACGGCCATGCCCACGATCAGGGGCCAGCGGTCCAGCAGGCCCGCCACCACCTCGTCGGTGAAGCGCAGGCCCAGGCCCACACCCAGCACGCACTGACCCAGCGCCCGGCCGTGGCGCCATTCGGCCAGGGGCCACCCCAGCCCGCGGGCCAGTGCAAAGGCCAGCATGGGGGCCAGCAAAAATGGCAAAGGCCCGCCAAAGCGGGCCCAGCCCCAGGCGGCCAGCACGCACACGCACCACCCGCACCCCACGCGCCAACCCAGCGGCTGGACATGGTCTGGCGGGTGGGGCGTGCTCATGCGCGGTCAAGCCGGGGCAAGGGGCGTTTCAGCACGGTGGCTCAGAAGGCCACGCGCAGGCCCACCTCAAAGCCCGGGCCCGAGCGGTCGGTGGCGGTGGCGCCAGCGGCCGTGTAGGTCTTTCGGTTGTCGTACGACACGGTGGCGTTGATGCTGGTGCGCTTGCTCAAGGGGTGGTGGTAGCCCACGCCCAGGTGACGCACATCGACATCGCTGCTGCGGTCGGCCACGGCCTTGATCTGGTCGTCTTCGGTCAGGCGGTAGGACACGCGCACTTCACCCGAACCCGTCGGCACGCGGGCCCCCACGGTGTAGGTGCTGCGCTCGCCGCTGTCGGCGGTGCCCACATCGGTCGAACGGGCATAGGTGGCCAGCAGCAGGGCCACGGGCAGCTTGTAGGTGCCGGCCAGGGTCACGGTGCTCTTCTGGTTGCTCAGGCTTTCACCGTCGCGCTGCCAGGCCAGGGCCACATCCAGCGGGCCGTTGGTGTATTCCACGTGCGCACCCGACGACGACTTCACGGTGCCTTCGCCAGCCGAGAAGCCGGCACCCACCATCAGGCCGTTCCACGCGGGGCTGATGTAGTACACGCCGTTGTTCCAGGCGTCGGTGCTGGAGGCCGCGCGGCCACCGCTGGCGCCCAGGGTGTGGCCCATGAAGGCTTCGAAGCGGGTGCCGTTGGTGTATTCGTCGGTGGGCGAGCGCAAGCGGCCCAGCATCACCTGACCGAACTGCTGGCTGTCCAGGCCCACCCAGGCCTTGTCGTCCCAGAACACGCTGTCGCGCTGGGCGCCAGTGTCCATGCGCAGGCTGTGCTCCAGGCGGAAGAAGGCCTTCAGGCCGGGGGCCAGGTCTTCGGTGCCGCGAAAGCCGATGCGGCTGCGCATGCCGTCGTCCACCTTGGTGATGGCGTCTTCGCTGACCGACAGGTTGGGCGCGTGGCGCAGGCCCACGTCCAGGATGCCGTAGATCTTCACATCGCTGGCCTGTGCAGCCGGCACAGCAGCCATCAGGGCCAGGGTGGCGCCCAGGCCACGGGCCAGAACGCGGTTCAAGCGGGTCGTCTTCATGGGGGTCTCCGGAAAGAATGGGCGCACGCGGCAGGCTCGGCGCGCCTGTTGTGGGCATCAGGGCAAGGCTTCGCCCCGACAGGGCCCTTGCGGGCCCTGACCTGTGTGTGTCAGTGGGGAAAACAGGGGGACCGGGCGGGCCTGCCTCAGGCCCTGCCCACGGCGATCAGGCCTGGGGCGCCGTCTCGTCAGGGCCCACGGCAGCCGGGGCGCTCTTCTGGCCGGCGCGGCGGCGAGACAGGTAGGCGCGCACCGCGAAGGGCACCACCAGCATCAGCACGGTGCACACCCAGAAGCCACGCGAGATGCCGCTTTCGACCAGGATGTGCCAGTCGCCGTTGGTCATCGACAGGGCACGGCGCAGGTTCTGCTCGATCAGCTCGCCCAGCACGAAACCCAGGATCAGCGGGGCCATGGGCATGTGCAGCTTGCGCAGCACGTAGCCCACCACACCCAGCAGGGTCATCAGCACCAGGTCGAAGGTGGTGGCGTGGATGGCGTACACCCCCACGGCACTGACAGCCACGATGCCCGGCACCAGGGCCCAGTTCGGCACCGCCAGGATGCGGGTGAACAGGCGGATCATGGGGATGTTCATGGCCAGCAGCATGAAGTTGCCGATGAACATCGAGGCGATCAGGCCCCACACCAGGGTCGGACGCTGCTCGAACAGGGCCGGGCCCGGCGTGATGTTGTAGAGCGCCAGCGCGCCCACCATCACGGCGGTGGTGCCCGAACCCGGCACGCCCAGGGTCAGCATGGGCACGAAGGAGCCGGCAGCCGCCGAGTTGTTGGCCGCTTCTGGCGCCGCCACCCCGCGGATGTCGCCCTTGCCGAACGTGCCTTCGGTGTCGGTCAGGCGCTTTTCCATCGAGTAGGTCATGGCGCTGGCGATGGTGGCGCCGGCACCGGGCAGCACGCCCACGAAGAAGCCCACGATGGACGAGCGCACCGTGGTCCACCAAGTCTGCGCCATCTCCTTGAGGTTGAACATGTTGCGACCGGTCTGCGTGATCATGGTGTTGCCCGCCACCACCTGTTCGACCATCAGCAAGATCTCGCTGAGCGAGAACACGCCCACCACCACGGCCACGAACTGGATGCCGTCGGCCAGGTGGATGGAGTCGAAGGTGAATCGGTACACACCCGAGTTGGCGTCGATGCCCACGGTGGCCAGGGCCAGGCCCAGCACGGCGGCCAGGCCGGCCTTGACAGGCTGGTCACCCATCAGGCCGGTCAGGCAGGCGAAGGCAAACACCATCAGCGCGAAGTACTCGGCCGGGCCGAAGGCCAGCGCCCAGTTGGCCAGCAGCGGCGCGGCGATCACCAGGCCCACGATCGCGATCATCGAGCCCACGAACGAGCTCCAGGCCGAGATCGACAGCGCCACACCACCGAAGCCCTTGCGGGCCATGGGGTAGCCGTCCACCGCCGTCATGATGGCCGCGGCATCGCCGGGCACGTTCAGCAGGATCGACGAGATGCGCCCGCCGTATTCACAGCCCAGGTACACCGCCACCAGCAGGATCAGCGCCGACTCGGGCGGCAGGTTCAATGCAAAAGCCAGCGGCATCAGGATGGCCACGCCGTTGATCGGGCCCAGGCCCGGCAGCATGCCCACGATGGTGCCAATGAAGCCGCCCACGGCGGCCAGCATCAGGTTGATCGGCGTGAGGGCCACGCCGAACCCCGTCATCAGGTGTTCAAAGGTTGAACTCATGGAAAACTCCTTGCCGGGCTCAGCCCAGGAAACTCAGCAGGCCGGCCGGCAGGATCACGTCGAACACGCGATCGAAGATCAGGAAGAAGCTCACGCCCAGGGCGACGCCCGCGATCACGCTCTGGCGCCAGGTGCCACCGAACACGCGCGCCACCGGCACGGTCATCAGGGCCGTGGCCACGATGAAGCCCAGCCACTGGAACAGCACGGCGTACACCAGCATCACGCCCACCAGGGCCAGCACCTTGGCCGTGGCCGGCCCGATCAGGGGCTCGCCTTCGGCCTCGGCACCCTGGGGCGCCGGGCGAACGATCAGCCACAGGCTGAGGGCGGCCATCAGGCCCGCCAGCAGCAGCGGGAAGGCCGCAGGGCCCACCGGCTCGTAGGAAATCGGGGCCTCATAGCCCCGGGCCAGCCAGGCCATGCCGGCGGCCAGGATCAGGCACACCAGGCCCAATGCACGATCAGCCATGTGGCACCCCCGGTCACTTGCTGACGACCAGGCCCAGCTCGGCAGCGAGCTTGCCGTACTGGTGCGTGTGGCGCTTGACATACACGTCCAGCTCGGTGCCGGTCAGGCTGAGCGGGAACAGGCCGCGCTCTTCACGCAGCTTGGCGTAGCTGGGGTTGGCCATGGCCTTCTGGAAGGCGGCGCTCCAGGCGTTGAAATCGGCGTCAGAGACCTTGGGGCCCATGTAGAAGCCACGGATGATGGGCCAGCTGATGTCGAAACCCTGCTCTTTGGCGGTGGGCACATCTTTCAGCATGCCGGGCAGGCGCTGGTCGGCGAACACGGCCAGCACACGGATCGGGGTGCCCGCCTGGATCTGCTGGGCCGCTTCGGCCGCGTCACCCGAGTACACGTGGATGTGGCCGCCTTGCAGGGCAGTGACCGATTCACCGCCACCTTCGAAGGCCACAAAGCGCATGGCACGGGGGTTCACGCCGGCGGCGCGGGCGGTCAGGGCCGCCTTCATCCAGTCCTGGCTGCCCACGGTGCCACCGGCGCCGAAGATCACCTTGGTGGGGTCTTGCTTGAGGGCGGCTGCCACGTCCTTCAGGGTCTTGAAGGGCGAATCCTTGCGCACGATCACGGCGCCGTAGTCGGCACCCAGGGCGGCCAGCCAGCGCACATCGCTCACGGTGTACTTGCCGAACTTGCCTTGCGACAGGTTGAGCAGGGACCCACTGGAGAAAGCCACAATCGTGTTGGGCTCTCCCGGGCGCTGGGCCACCACGGCGTTGTACGCCACGGCACCGATGCCACCCGGCATGTAGGTCACCCGCATCGGGTCGCTGCTCAACTTGTTCTCCGACAGCATGGTCTGCGCCATCTTGCAGGTCAGGTCAAAGCCACCACCCGGCTTGGCAGGGGCGATGCATTCAGATTTGTCCAGCGGGCCGGCCACGGCCAGGGTGGCGGCCATGGGCAGCAGGGCCACAGCGGTCAGGACTGCGCGCAAGGTCTGGGGGCTTTTCATCGACGGGCTCCTCGGCTCTCGGAAAGTGTGGGGGATCCAGGTGCGGCGGGCCATGTGGTTGGCCACACCTGCTGAGCACGGACTGTAGAAATCCCTGCCTTTCAACTGGCTTTCAATTCCGCCGGGGACAAACCCCAGGTGATGCGAGAAGGCTGCGCCAGACCTGCGCAGGCGCTGTGCTCAGCGCGGGCTGCCCGAGCCCGCCGGACCGCCATGCCAATGCAGCGTCGCCTCGAACGCGCCAGACGCGCGGGCATCGATCTGCAGGCTGCCACCATGGCGCTGGGCAATGCGGCGCGCAATGGCCAGGCCCAGCCCGGCCCCCCCCTGGCGGCTGCCCTGCCCCCGCACAAAACGCCCTTCGTCAGGCGAGGTGGCCTGCTCGGCCTGGGCCAGTTGCAGGCGCAGGCTTTCGGGCAGGGGCTCGCTTTCGCTGATCACGGTGATGACCCAGCCCAGACGCCCCTGGGCGTCGGCTTGGGCCCGCGCCATGGCGGTCACGGGCGTGCCCCGCCGGGCGTAGCGCAAGGCGTTGTCCAGCAGGTTGGCCAGGGCCTCGCGCCACAGCGTTTCGTCGCCCTGCGCCGGCAATTCGTCGGGCACTTCCACGCCCAGGTCCAGCCCCCGCTGGCGGGCCCGGCGCAACAGGGGGCGCACGGCCTGCCGCAAGGTTTCGGCCAGGTCGAAAGGCTGCCACTGGGGCTCGGCCGCGTCGGATCGGGCCAGGCTGAGCATCTGGTTGGTGCTGCGCGTCGCCGCGTCGATCTGCTCGACGATGGCCTGCAGGCTGTCGCGCACCTCGGCCTGGGCTGGCGCCTCCTGCCAGCGCCTCAGCGCATAGGCCGCCTGCGTGCGCAGGGTGGTCAAGGGGGTGCGCAACTGGTGCGAGGCGTCGTCCAGGAACTGCCGTTGCTGGTCGGCCAGCGCCTGCCGCCTGGCCATCTGTGTGTTCACCGCCTGCACCAGCGGACGCACGTCGCGCGGCAGGCCTGCGGTGTCCAGTGGCGAGACGTCAGAAGGGCCACGCTGGCGCACCTCGGCCTCCAGGCGGCGCAGGGGCCGCAGGCCCCAGCTCACCACCACCACGCCCGAGCCGATCAGCACCAGCAGCACCACGCCCGCCCGCAACAGGCTGGTGCGCACGAACTGCTCGGCGAACTGCTCGCGCGAGCGGGCCTGTTCGGCCACCTGGATCACCACCGGGGTGTCGGGTCCGCGCTCACCCAGCAGCTTCACGTGCGTGAGCAATGAGCCCATGCGCACGCGCTCGCCCAGGTACTCGGCGTCGGCAAACACCGGCACATGCGGCTTGAGCGTGCCCTCGGGGGGCTGAGGCAGGTCCAGGTTGCCCACGGTGACCAGGCCGTCGCGCGAAGCCACCCGAAAGTACACATGGCCCGAGGCGGTCAGCTCCAGCAGCTCGAACAAGCGGTAGGGCAACTCCACCGCCAGCCCGCCCGAGGCGGTCGAGATGTTGGCCTCGATGGCCTTGAGAGCACCGCTGATGGAGCGGTCATAGGCGCTGTTGGCCGCCGCCAGCGCCTCGCGCTGGGTGGACCACAGTTCGGCCACCGTGATCAGCAGCGTCAGCGGCAGCAGGCAGAGCAGCAATCGGCGGCGCAGGCTCATGCCCCGAGCGCCGGAGCCCCCGGGCCCCGCAGCGGGTGCACCGGCCCCGCGGGCCTCAGGCCGCCATTTCCAGGGCATAGCCCAGCCCGCGGTAGGTCACGATGGCCAGGCCCGTGCCTTCCAGGCGCTTGCGCAGCCGGTGCACCAGCACCTCGATCACATCGGGCAGCACGTCGTCCTGGTCGGAAAACACGCGGGCAATGATCTGGGCCTTGCTCATGGGCTCGCCCGTGCGCTGGATCAGGGCACGCAGCACCGCGTGCTCACGCGGTGACAGGTGCAGCATCTGGTCGGCCAGCGTGAACTGTTTGGTGGCCGTGTCGTACTGCAAGGGCCCGCAGGCCAGGCGCGGGTTGTCGGCCCCGCGGGCGCGGCGCACCAGGGCCATCAGGCGCGCTTCCAGCTCTTCCAGGGCGAAGGGCTTGGCGAGGAAATCGTCGGCGCCCTGGTTCAGCGCCTGCACCCGCTCGGCCAGCGAGTCACGCGCCGTCAGGATCAGCACCGGCAGGCGCCGGTCGCGGGCACGCAGCCGCTGCAGCAGCTGCCGTCCCGTCAGGCCGGGCAGGCCCAGGTCGAGGATGAGCGCATCGTAATCGCTGTCGTCCAGCGCACGCTCGGCCAGCTGGCCGTCATCCACCCAGTCCACCTGGATGTCCGACTGCGCCAGCGCCTTCGAGAGCCATTCGCCCAGGGCGTGCTCGTCTTCGGCCAGCAGAACCCTCACACCCGACCTTTCCTGCGCCTGAAGGGCCGCGCCTCAGCGGGCGCGGCGAGCGGCCACAGCGTCCGACAGGATCTGCAGCACCTTCTCGGAGTCGTCCCAGCCGATGCAGGCGTCGGTGATCGACTGACCGTAGGCCAGCTTGGCCGGATCGTCCTTGCCCGGGGTGAACTTCTGGGCGCCCGCGCACAGGTGGCTTTCCACCATCACGCCGAACACCTGCTTCGAACCACCGCGCAGCTGCTGCGCGATGTCTTCGGCCACCACCACCTGACGCTCGTGCTGCTTGGAGCTGTTGGCGTGGCTGAAGTCCACCATCAGCGAGGCGGGCAGGCCGGCCTTGGCCAGGTCTTCACAGGCCGCCGACACGCTGGCGGCGTCGTAGTTGGGCGCCTTGCCGCCGCGCAGGATCACGTGGCAGTCGGGGTTGCCCGCCGTTTCCACGATGGCCACCTGGCCGTTCTTGTGCACCGACAGGAAGTGGTGCGGGCGCGAGGCCGACTGGATGGCATCGGTGGCGATCTTGATGTTGCCGTCGGTGCCGTTCTTGAAGCCGATGGGCGCCGAGATGCCAGAGGCCAGTTCGCGGTGCACCTGGCTTTCGGTGGTGCGCGCGCCGATGGCGCCCCAGCTGATCAGGTCGCCGATGTACTGCGGGCTGATGGTGTCCAGGAACTCGCTGGCCGCGGGCATGCCCAGGCGGTTGATCTCCAGCAGCAGATGACGGGCCATGCGCAGGCCTTCGTCGATCTTGTAGCTCTCGTCGAGGTAGGGGTCGTTGATCAGGCCCTTCCAGCCCACGGTGGTGCGCGGCTTTTCGAAGTACACGCGCATGACCACTTCGAGCGTGTCCTTGAACTTCTCGCGCTGCACCATCAGCTTGCGCGCGTACTCGATGGCCGCAGACGGGTCGTGGATCGAGCATGGGCCAATGATGACCAGCATGCGGTCGTCCTTGCCGTTGATGATCTTGCGGATGGTCTTGCGGGTGTCGGCCACCAGCGACTCGGTCGCGGTGCCACGGATCGGGAAGAAGCGGATCAGGCTTTCGGGCGGGGGCAGAGGGGTCACGTTGCGAATCCGTTGGTCGTCAGTGCGGGAGGTCTTGTCAACGGGCGGTTCGTAACCATGGGGGGCGCTGGACTTGCTCATCGGGTGCTCGCTACGTGTTCAGTGGGGGTTTGTGTTCAGTCGAAAAAAAACCGCCGGGGGTTCCGGCGGTCTTCAGGGATCTGTGTGGCCGCTTCAGGCGTTGGCCACTCCTGCGCCGGTGTTCAGCGGGAGTTGAAAGTGCCAAAAGTAAAAGCGTGCCTTGCTCATGCGCACCAATGTAGCACGAGTGCCCCGGGTGTGTGCAAGGGGTTATTGCGCAGAATCGCTCAGCGCCTGCGGCTCACTTGCGCCGGCCCCAGATCGCCCACACCGCACCGTGGGCCGCCAGGCCGATGCCCCAGCCCCAGGCCACGATGGGGGCCCAGTCGGTGCCTGGAGAATACTTCTGGTTCAGGGCCATCAGGCCGGCATTGACCGCCGTGAACACCACGGCGTGGATGACGAAACTGGTCTGCAGCAGGGATCCGGACATGTTGTGTACTCCTCGGTTGGCAACAGTGGGCGCAGTCTAGGCACCACGGCTCGGAACCGGGGCGCCACTTGATTGTGAGAGTCCGGCTCAGTGTGTCCAGGCCCCACACCCCTCGGCTCGGGGGAGCCCAGAACCCGGACAATCGGCCACAGCCCCGATGAACACTGGTGTTGCGCGCATGCGCCTTCCCCACAAAGACACTGTTTTTGCCCTGGGCAATCGGTGCACAATCAAGGGCCCACGCTTGGTGGGTGTTTCGACACATGACGCCATCATGAACAAGACCGATCTCATCGAACGCCTGGCCGAGAAGCACTCGCTGTCCAAGGCCGAAGCCGGCCGAGTCCTGGAGACCCTGCTGGACACCATCGTTGCCTCCGTCAAGAAGGGCGACGCCGTCACCATCCCCGGCTTTGGCTCGTTCAAGCTGCACGCCCGTGCCGCCCGCAACGGCGTGAACCCCAGCAACGGCGAAAAGATCAAGATCGCTGCCGCCAAGCTGCCCAAGTTCACCCCGGGTGCCACCTTCAAGGCCGCCGTCGACCCCAAGGGCGCTGCCAAGAAGGCCGCCAAGGCTGCCGCAGCCCCCAAGGCCGCCGCCAAGCCCGCCAAGAAGGCCGCAGCCAAACCCGCTGCCAAGCCTGCCGCCAAGAAGGCCAAGAAGTGATCCTGGGGTTCGCCCCGGTCTGATCTGTCAGGGCCCCTTGCCGGGGCCCTTTCGCTTTCTGTCGTCCTCTCGCACAGCCTGCGCGGCACGTCTTGCCATGGCCCACACCGCCTCGCCCACCGACACATCGCCTGATGCCGCTTCGGTCAATGCACTCAACGCTGAGTTGCTGGCCTTGCACCCGCAGGCCGTGTGGTCGCACTTCGCCCACTTCTGCCGCATCCCCAGGCCGTCGAAACACGAAGGCGCCATCCGGCAGCACCTGCTCGACTGGGCCGCATCCCAAGGCCTGGCCACCGAGGTGGACGCCGCCGGCAACCTGCTGATCCGCAAGCCGGCCCAGCACCGCCCCGCCAGCACCGCACCCCTGGCCCTGCAGGCCCACCTCGACATGGTGTGTCAGAAGCAGGCCCACAGCGCCCATGATTTCGAGCGAGACCCGATCCACGCGGTGGTCGATGGCGACTGGGTGCGTGCGCCCGACACCACCCTGGGTGCCGACAACGGCATCGGCGCGGCGCTGATGCTGGCGCTGCTGGCATGCCGCGACACCCCCCACCCGCCGCTGGAGGCGCTGTTCACGGTCGACGAAGAAGCCGGCATGGGGGGCGCCCACGGCCTGCAACCCGGCTGGCTGCAGGCGCGACGCATGCTCAACCTCGACACCGAAGCCTGGGGCGAGTTCTACCTGGGGTGTGCCGGTGGGCTCGACGTGGACGTTCGCGAGGCCTGGCAGCCCGAGCCCCTGCCCACAGGACATCACGCCTTGCAGATCAGCCTGCAGGGCTTGCGCGGCGGGCACTCCGGCGTCGACATCCATGAGCAGCGCGGCAATGCGATTGCCCTGCTGGTGCAGGTGCTGCATGACCTGCAGGCACGCTGCCGCCTGCGCATTGTGGAGCTGGTCGGCGGCAACGCCCGCAACGCCATCCCCCGAGAGGCCCAAGCCCTGGTGCTGGTGCCTCAGGCCCATGCCGAGGCACTGCCCGATGCCCTGGCGCTCTGGTCTCAGTGGCTGCAGCAAAGCCAGCACGGGCAGGAACCCGGGCTCACGCTGCACGCCAGCGCGGTGCCCTCTGCGCACCTGGCCCACCGGCCCGGCCTCGCGCCCTGGCCGGCCCAGCAGCGCTGGCTGCAGGCCCTTCGCGCATCGCCCCACGGTGTGCACCGCATGAGCCAGGCCGTGCCCGGTGTGGTCGACACCTCCAACAACCTGGGCATCGTGGCCTGGGGCCCTCAGGGTGCGCACGTGAATTTCATGGTGCGCTCGCTGCGCGAGGCGGGCAACCGCGAACTGGCCGCCCAGCTGTCGGCCCTGTGGATGCTGGCTGGCACCACGCCAGAAATCAGCGGGGCCTATCCCGGCTGGACACCTGCGCCCCAGTCGCCCCTGCTTCAGCATTGCGAGCAGGTGTTCCTGCGCACCTTCGGCTGCGCCAGCCAGCGGCAGGTCATCCACGCCGGCCTCGAATGCGGCCTGATCGCCGCGGTGTACCCAGGCATGGACATCGTCTCCTTCGGGCCCACCATCACCGGCGCACATGCACCCGGCGAAGCCGTGCACATCCCCGCGGTGGCCCAGTGCTGGCAGCTGCTTCAGGCCATCGTGCGCGAGGCCTGAAGCCATGCAACGCCCCGCCCCACATGCCCCGTCACGCCTGTGGGTGCAGGTGCAAGGGCGCCCGATGCTCTTCGGTGCGCTGCTGCTGGGGCTGGTGCTCGGGCTGCTGCTGTCGCGCGCCTGGCCAGGCCATGGCATGGCCGCCGCCCTGGTGGCCTGGGACGTGGGCGTGCTGGGCTACATGGTGGCCGCCACCCTGCTGGTGCTCCGCGAGCGCCCTCAGGACAGCCTGGCACGCGCACAGCGTCTGGACGCCGGACAGGCCCTGGTGCTGAGCAGCTCGGTGCTGGCCGCCGTGGCCAGCATGGCCGCGATCGGCGCCGAGGTGCTGCGGGCCAAAGGCCTGCATGGCAGCGAAAGGCTGCTGCACCTGGGTCTGGCAGGGGCCACGATTGCGGTGTCGTGGGCCTTCATCCACTTCGTGTTCGCCTTGCACTACGCCCACGGCTACCACCTGGGCACCCACCACCGTGGGGAGGGCGGGCTCGACTTTCCCGGCAGCGACGCGCCCGATTTCGTCGATTTCCTGTATTTGTCGTTCGTGATCGGCACCTCGGCCCAGACCGCCGACGTGGCGTTCACCAGCCGGCGCATGCGGAGGCTGGCCCTGGTGCACTGTGTGCTGGCCTTCCTCTTCAACACCACGGTGCTGGCCCTGACCATCAACCTGGTGGCCAGCTTGTGGTGAACCGCCCCGGAGGTCAGCGGCAGGTGATCACCAGCTGAGCCCGGCGGTCGTCACCATCCAGGCGCTGCATGGCCAGGTTCCACCACCTCGGCAACGCCCAATCTGGCGTCAGCCCTGCAGCCTTGTCGGCCTGCCGATGCACCTCATGGCCCTGGGCGCACCGCCTACTGGCTTCGGCCTGCAAGGCGTCGCCGTTCGGACCGTACAAAGCGTAGCTGGCAGGCCCGCCACTGTTCAGCCGCTCCACGGCCACCTGGGCGCAACCACCCAGCAAGCCCAAGCTTGCAGCCAGCACCGCACGCGTCAAGCAGCGGCGTGTCGCACTGGCCCATGGCCGCCAACGGTACGGGTGGTGAGCTGTGGAAGAAGCAAAAAGGGGGCACATGGCCCCCATTGGATCGTTTCGGCTGCACAGCCCAACGCCTGAACAAAGGGCCGAGAGCCCGGCTGTTCGGCATGCAGGCTCGACTCAGCCGCGCACCTGCTTGAGCAAGGTGTCGGCGTCGCTGACGGCATAGCCGCCGCCCTTCTCATCGTTCAGCTGGGTCACGACACCGTCTTTCACCAGCATCGAGAAACGGCCGGCACGCAAACCCAGCCCCCTGGCGCTCAGGTCCAGCGTGAGGCCCAGGGCCTTGGCGAACTCGGCGCTGCCATCGGCCATCATGCGCACCTTGCCTTGCGCACCCAGCTCACGGCCCCAGGCGCCCATCACGAAGGCATCGTTCACCGACACGCACCAGATCTCGTCGACACCGGCCGCCTTGAAGGCCTCAGCCTGGGCGATGTAACCGGGGGCGTGCTGGGCCGAACAGGTGGGCGTGAAGGCGCCGGGCAGACCAAAGATGGCGATGGTCTTGCCTGCGACGCTCTGGGCCACATCGAAGGCATTGGGCCCCAGGCTGCAGCCGTTGCCTTCCACTTCGATGTACTCGAACAGCTTGCCGCCAGGCAGCTTGTCACCCACTTGGATCATTCCCGTCTCCGAAAAAAAGAAAAACCGGCCACCAGTATCGCTGGAGAGCCGGTTCTCAAATGACAAAGGCCGCAGGAACCCCCGCGGCCTTCAGGGCCAGCCCTTGCACCGTTCAGCAAAAAATGCTGCCGGCGCCGGGCCAACCTGGGGTGCCCGCCAAGGCACCCCGTGCATCACACTGCAGCAGCCTTTTCAACCAGGCGGGAGACCACCCAGTTCTTGGTCTTCGACAGCGGACGGCTTTCGGTGATTTCGACCACGTCACCCTTGTGGAACTCGTTGTTCTCATCATGGGCGTGGTACTTGGCCGACTTCATCACGATCTTGCCGTACAGGGCGTGCTTCACACGACGCTCGACCAGCACGGTCACGGTCTTGGCGCGGGCGTCAGAGACGACCTTGCCAACCAGGGTGCGGACGACCTTGGCCTTGGTTTGAGCTTCCGTCATTGAGCGGCTCCTTGCTTCTTCTTCTCGGCCAGGATGGTCTTGGCGCGAGCGATGTCACGACGGGTCTTGCCCAGGGCAGACGTGTCGTTCAGCTGCTGGGTGGCACGCTGCATGCGCATGTTGAAGTGCGACTTCAGCAGGGCCTTGATTTCCGATTCCAGTGCGGCCACATCTTTGGCGCGCAGTTCAGAGGCTTTGTTAGCCATTTCTTTCTCCTTGCGCGTCAATCAGATGCCGAACTGACGGCCCACGAACGTGGTCATCAGAGGCAGTTTGGCAGCGGCCAGCTTGAAGGCCTCGCGAGCGAGTTCTTCAGGCACGCCCTGGATTTCGTACAGCACCTTGCCGGGGGTGATTTCGGCGACGTAGTATTCGACCGAACCCTTGCCGTTGCCCATACGCACTTCAGCCGGTTTGTTGGTGATCGGCTTGTCGGGGAAGATGCGGATGAAGATGCGGCCGCCACGCTTGACGTGACGCGAGATGGCACGACGAGCAGCTTCGATCTGACGGGCGGTCAGACGACCACGCTCGGTGGCCTTCAGGCCGAAATCGCCGAAGGACACGTCGGCGCCACGGGTGGCGACACCCGTGTTACGGCCTTTGTGCTCCTTGCGGAACTTGCGACGATTAGGTTGCAGCATGTTTATTCTCCTTTGGCTTCGGCGGCAGGCGCGGCCTTGCGGACACGCTTGGCGCCAGCGGCGTCAGCAGCGGCGGCAGGCTTGTCGCTGCCATCGCTGGGGGCGCCGTCAGCGCGCGGGCCACCACGGCCGCCACGGGGACCGCGACGGTCGTTCGGACGGTCGCCACGGGGGCCACGACGGTTGCGACGATCGTCTTCACGGTCTTCGCCCTTCAGCACGGGAGCCTCGCCGTTGGCCAGGCGGTCACCGCGGTAGACCCAGACCTTCACACCGATCACACCGTAGGTGGTGTGGGCTTCGGAGAAGCCGTAATCGATGTCAGCCTTCAGGGTGTGCAGGGGCACACGGCCTTCACGGTACCACTCGGTGCGAGCGATTTCGATGCCGTTCAGACGGCCACCGGACATGATCTTGATGCCTTGGGCACCCAGACGCATGGCGTTCTGCATCGCACGCTTCATGGCGCGACGGAACATGATGCGCTTTTCCAGCTGCTGCGTGATCGAGTCGGCGATCAGTTGAGCATCGACTTCAGGCTTGCGCACTTCTTCGATGTTCACCGAGACCGGCACGTTCAGGCGCTTGGCCAGTTCAGCCTTCAGGTTCTCGATGTCCTCACCCTTCTTGCCGATCACCACGCCCGGACGAGCCGAGAAAATGGTGATGCGGGCGCTCTTGGCAGGACGCTCGATCAGAATGCGCGACACGGCGGCATTCTTCAGCTTCTTCTTCAGGAATTCGCGGACTTCCAGGTCTTCAGCCAGCATCGAGGCGAAGTTGCGGTTGGTGGCGTACCAACGCGAAGCCCAGTTGCGGGTGACGGCCAAACGGAAGCCGGTTGGGTGGATTTTCTGTCCCATGGTTCAGCCTCTGCTTAGTTGCCCACGGTCACATAGATGTGGCAAGTCGGCTTGCTGATGCGGTTGCCACGGCCCTTTGCACGGGCGGTGAAACGC
This sequence comes from Aquabacterium lacunae, assembly GCF_004310865.1. Taxonomy (GTDB): domain Bacteria; phylum Pseudomonadota; class Gammaproteobacteria; order Burkholderiales; family Burkholderiaceae_C; genus Aquabacterium; species Aquabacterium lacunae. The sequence goes on along the minus strand of NZ_SIXI01000005.1, from coordinate 7,690 downwards.
TTCAGCGTGGTGCCTTGCTCCACATAGATGCTGGTGACCTTCAGTTCGTCGATGTCAGCGCCGTCATTGTGTTCGGCGTTGGCGATCGCAGATTCCAGTGCCTTCTTGACAATGCCGGCAGCCTTCTTCTGGGTGAACGTCAGGATGTTGAGGGCCTGATCGACCTTCTTGCCGCGGATCAGGTCAGCCACGAGGCGGCCCTTGTCCACAGAGAGGCGAACGCCGCGAACGATTGCTTTGGTTTCCATCGTCGCTGCTCCTTACTTTTTGGCCTTCTTGTCGCCAGGGTGACCCTTGAACGTACGGGTCAGGGCGAACTCGCCAAGCTTGTGGCCAACCATCTGGTCGGTCACGTACACGGGCACATGCTGCTTGCCGTTGTGCACGGCAATGGTCAGGCCGATGAATTCGGGCAGGATGGTCGAACGACGCGACCAGGTCTTGACCGGCTTCTTGTCCTTGTTCGCGTTGGCCTTTTCAACCTTGGCGATCAAGTGGTGGTCCACGAAAGGACCTTTCTTCAGAGAACGAGCCATATCAGCCTACCTCTTACTTCTTGCGACGCGAGACAATGAATGCCTGCGTGCGCTTGTTGTTGCGGGTGCGGTAGCCCTTGGCCGGGGTGTTCCACGGCGACACAGGGACCTGACCTTCACCAGTACGGCCCTCACCACCACCGTGCGGGTGGTCGATCGGGTTCATGGCGGTACCACGGACGGTCGGGCGGATGCCCTTCCAGCGGATGGCGCCGGCCTTGCCGTATTGACGCAGGCTGTGCTCTTCGTTGCTCACTTCACCCAGGGTGGCGCGGCATTCGATGTGGATCTTGCGAACTTCACCCGAGCGCAGGCGGACCTGAGCGTAAGTACCTTCACGAGCCATCAGAACAGCCGAGGTGCCAGCCGAACGAGCGATCTGACCGCCCTTGCCAGGCTTCAGTTCGATGTTGTGGATGGTCGAGCCCACGGGGATGTTGCGGATCGGCAGGGTGTTGCCAGCCTTGATCGGAGCTTCAGAGCCCGACAGGATGGTGGCGCCCACTTCCAGACCACGCGGAGCGATCACGTAACGACGTTCGCCGTCGGCGTAGCACACCAGAGCGATGTGGGCCGTGCGGTTCGGGTCGTACTCGATGCGTTCAACCTTGGCGGGGATGCCGTCCTTGTTGCGCACGAAGTCCACCACGCGGTAGTGGTGCTTGTGACCGCCGCCCTTGTGGCGAACGGTGATGTGACCGTTGTTGTTACGGCCAGAGTTTTGCTTTTGCGGCTCAAGCAGCGAAGCCTCAGGCTTGCCCTTGTGCAGGTGCTTGTGCACCACCTTCACCACGGCACGGCGGCCAGGCGAGGTCGGTTTGACTTTCACGACAGCCATGATTACGCGGCCTCCCCGGAGAAGTTCAGCTCTTGACCGTCCTTCAGGCTCACAAAAGCCTTCTTGGCGTGGTCACGACGGCCGATGCGGCCACCAAAGCGCTTGACTTTGCCCTTTTGGTTCAGGACTTGCACCGACTTCACTTCGACCTTGAACAGCAGCTCAACAGCGGCCTTGATCTCGGGCTTGGTGGCATCGCGCAGCACCTTGAACACCACTTGACCGCGCTCGGCAGCAGCGGTGGCCTTTTCCGAAATGATCGGAGCGACCAGCACTTGCATCAGGCGGTTTTCATCGAATTTCAGAGTGCTCATGCGAACATCTCCTGCAGCTGGGCGATCGCAGCCTTGGTCACCACAACCTTCTTGTAGAAGACCAGAGACACGGGATCGGCGTAACGGGGCTCAACGACCAGCACGTTGGGCAGGTTGCGCGAGGCCAGGAACAGGTTGTCGTCGACGTTGTCGGCGATGACCAGCACGTGTTCCAGATTCATGGCCTTCAGCTTGGCAGCCAGCAGCTTGGTCTTGGGGGCTTCGACGGTCAGCGAATCGACCACAGCCAGACGGCCTTCACGAGCCAGTTGCGAGAAGATGGCGGCCATGCCGGCGCGGTACATCTTCTTGTTCACTTTCTGGGTGAAGTTTTCGTCGGGGCTGTTCGGGAAGATGCGACCACCGCCACGCCACAGAGGCGACGACGACATACCAGCACGAGCGCGGCCGGTGCCCTTTTGGCGCCAGGGCTTCTTGGTGGTGTGCTTGACCTGTTCGCGGTCTTTCTGAGCGCGGGTGCCTTGACGGGCATTGGCCTTGTAAGCAACGACGATCTGGTGAATCAGAGCTTCGTTGTACTCACGGCCGAACACGGTGTCGGAAGCTTCAACCTTGGAAGCAGCCTGACCCTGTTCGTTCAGGAGTTCGAGCTGTGCCATCAGTTGGCTCCTTTCTTGACCTTGACCTTCACGGCCGGGCGCACGGTGACGAAGCCACCCTTGGCACCGGGGACGGCACCCTTGACCAGCAGCAGTTGACGGGCTTCGTCAACGCGCACGACGTCGAGGTTTTGCGTGGTCACGGTGTCATTGCCCATCTGGCCGGACATGCGCTTGCCAGGGAACACGCGGCCGGGATCCTGGGCCATCGAGATGGAGCCGGGAACGTTGTGCGAGCGCGAGTTACCGTGCGATGCACGTTGCGAACCGAAGTTGTGGCGCTTGATGGTGCCAGTGAAGCCCTTACCGATCGAGGTGCCTTGCACGTCAACCAGCTGACCGGCCTGGAACAGGGCGGCGGGGGCGATGGTGGTACCGGCCTTGTATTCGGCAGCGACTTCGGCGGGAACGCGGAATTCCTTGACGAATTCACCGGCTTCCACGCCAGCCTTGGCCATGTGACCAGCTTCAGGCTTGGTCACGCGCGATGCCTTGCGGGCACCAAACACCACCTGCAGGGCGGTGTAGCCGTCGGTCTCAACGGTTTTGACCTGAGCCACGCGGTTGTTCGACACGTCGAGCACCGTCACAGGCACGGCATCGCCGTCGTCTGTGTAGATGCGCATCATGCCCACCTTGCGACCCAGCAATCCGAGGCGATTGCTAAGACTCATATTTTTCTCCAACCCCTTGATCCTGCAACGGATTTGTGGGGCCTGTTCACACACCCGACAACGATTGGCCGGGGCGACTTGGGTTGCTTGGAACACACCGGTTGCCCAGCGCGCTTTTGGCTTTCTTCCCTGCGCCACACGGGCCGCCAACACCTTTTGGAAAAGGCATGAGCAACCCGTCCTTTGCGGGAAAGCCTGCGATGCTATCAAATGCCCGCACATTTGGCAAGCGCAAGGCCCGCTCAGACGCAAAAGGGGCGCCGAAGGGCGCCCCTTTGTGTGCTGCGCAGCCAGGCGGCTTTCGCAGTGGTGCTTCCCGTCAGGCTGCCTGCAGTTGACGACGACGGCGGGCCGCCACACCGGCCACGATCACACCGACCAGGGCCAGGCCCACAGTTTCGGGCTCAGGCACTGCAGCGGCGGCCGTAGCGCGGAAGTTCAGGGTGGAGTTCACCACGCCGTAGTCGGTGACGGCAGTCAAGGCGCTGATCCCGGCATTGGTCAGACCCAAGCTGTTCCTGAAGAAGTTGAAGCCTTCGGTGGTGACCTTCAGGCCGCTGATCGTGTTGCGCGCAGTGATCAGGACGTCGACGCCATTGGCGCCGGGCACCGGCGTGACCGTGAAGCCCTTGGCGGCCAGGGCCGCCAGCGGATCGGCGCCCGCCAGATCGGCGGGGCTGATGGCGGTGGGGCCCGAAATGCTGTCGTAGGTCCACAACGCCTGATTGGGCAGGTTGATCGACAAGGAGGGCCGGAACGATGCGCTCGTGGGGGAGCCCACGGCATTGCGGAAACCATCCAGGTCGGCGTAGATGGTCTTGTTGGTCAGGTCGAAACGCAGGTTCGTGACCTTGGCCGAGCCGCCCGACAGGGTCGAGTTGCGCGTGGCGAACAATTCCACGCCACCCTCGGATTGCACGCCCAGCACCTCGCCCGATGCGGACAAGGTGGCGCCTGTGACGTTGGCACGGGCCGACGCGGTGTAACGGCTCAGCGGATCTTCTGGGTCCAGCATGCCCTGGCTGACAACCGCACCACCCACGCCATTGATGTTCACCTGACCTGCGTTGAGCGCAGAGATCAAGCCGCCGGCGGTGGCAGGGTCACTGCCGTCATAGCAGAACTGGGCATCGCAGTTGCTGAAGGTCAGCACACCGCTGCCGCCAGTGAAGCTGATGTCGTATGCAGCAGCCTGCACCAGGGGTGCTGCGGCCATCACTGCGGTGGCGGCCAGCGTCTTTTTCCACGCCTGATTGATCATTGTGTTCTCCTGTTGGATTCGGTTCATGAACCCAGCACGGCCCAATACCGTGATGGAATGCTCATGCTGGATCGCTTTTGCGCCAAACGCACCAGGGTTTGCCCGATTTTCTTACCATTGGTGGCAACTGAGATGTCTCAGCACAATGCGAAAGGGCGCCCGCGGCGCCCCTTCCCTCGTTCGCAGCGCAAGCCATTGGCCTTTGCTGCGGTGCGGACCGTCAGGCCGCTTGCACCTGGCTGCGTCGGCGTGCGGCCGCGGCGAACCCGATCAAGCCCAACAAGGACAGGCTCATGGTGGTGGGTTCCGGCACGGGTGACGGCGTGAACAAGGGCGGCGTCCGGAAGTTCAACGTGGCATTCACCACGCCGTAGTCGGTGACCGCAGTCAGGGCCGAGATGCCTGCGTTGGTCAGCCCCAAACTGTTCTTGAAGAAATCAAAGCCTTCGGGGGTCACCTTCAGGCCGCTGATGGTGTTGTTCGCTGTGTACTGCACGTGAGGATCAACACCGTCGAAGCGTTTAGTGACCGTGAAGCCCGCGGCAGTCATGGCCGCAACGGAATCGGCCGCGCCCAAGGCAGCGGGGGGGAGGACCGTGGGGCCTGAAATGCGGTCAAAGGTCCACAAAGCCTGTCCAACCAAGGTGAACGACGCCGCGGGGCGGGTGCCCACGGCACTGCGCAGCCCATCCAAGTTGGCGTAGATGGTCTTGTTGGTCAGGTCGAAGCGCAGGTTGGTGACCTTGGCCGAACCTCCGGTCAGGGTCGAGTTCCGCGCGGCGAACAGCTCTACGCCGCCCGCTGACTGCACGCTGAGGACCTCACCCGCATCAGACAACGTGGCGCCCGTGACTTGGGCGGCGGCCGAGGCGGCGTAACGCGTGAGGATGTCAGCCGGGTCAAGCGCCCCTTGGGTGACCAGCGCGCCGCCAACGCCGCGGATGTTCACCTGGCCTGCGTTGAGCGCAGAGATCAGTCCGCCAGCCGTGGAGGGGTCTGAACCGTCATAACAAAATGAGGCGTCGCAATTGCTGAAGCTCAGCACGCCCGCCCCCCCCGCGAACACGGCGTTTGGCGCGGCATGTGCCAGAGGCATTGCGGCCAGCACGACTGCGACGGCAGCCAGGGTCTTTTTCAAAACAAAGTGGGTCATCAAGTCCTCCTGTTGATTGGAATGCGCAAGCCTGCCACAGTGCGTTGCCGTGACAGGCTGGTCATTTTGCCGACTCGTTGTTCTCAAGGCAAAAGGGTTTCCCTGTCCTTGTTGCCCATGACCCACCCACGAGGGAACTGGGCACGCCCTGAACACACAGGCCGGCCAGGCCGCACAGCCCCCCCCAAGGTCCGGGCGAAAAAAAACCGCCCCGTGGTGCGGTTTGCTGGCGGGTTGGTCCTTTCTGTTTCCGCTGCTCACACTTGAAGGCGGCTCAGCAGGGCGACACTGCATCCAGCGGGGCCGCACGCAGTGACCAGGGTGCTCGCTGGCGCACGACCTTCACAAACAGGCCCGCCAGCCCACACAGCGCCAGGGCCCAGCCCTCGGGCTCTGGCACAGGCAGCCCCACCGCCACCACTTGTGCAGTCAGAACCGAGGGCACGGCAAAGTCGCCCGCTGGCAGCATGGCTCCCAAGCTCCTGTCGCTGCTCAAAGTGGCACTCAAGATGCGCATGCCTTCCGACGACAAGGCCAGGTTCGAGAGCCCGAACGTAAGCCCGTAGGTGTAATGCCCTAGGCCCCCGCGAGATTGGATGTCGATCACCCGATACCCCCCTTGGGCCAACACCGCAGGCAGGTTGTCGCTTTGACGTGTGTCGGCCCATGCAGGTGCAGGCGCGGTCAGGCTGAAGGTCATGACAGGCACCCGACCGACATCGAATGACTGATGTGCGTTCGATGGCGACGTCCAGGCAGTTCCTGACACAGACGCCACAACCACGCCTTGCGCCAAGTCGAAGGTCAGGTCGCGCAGAGCCAGGCGCCCGCCGCGCCACTGCCCCGGTTGGTCTGGCGCATGCAGCTCAAGCCCGCCTTGGGCCTGGAGCGAAAGCACCCGACCATCTCGTTGGTCGATGGTGACGGACTGCCACGCACTGCGCCATTCGACACCTGTGCGCGAGGCAGGTGTCTGGGCGTCGAGAAAGCGCTCTGTCACGGTGGCGCCGTCCAGGCCCTGCAACTGCACGCCAAATGTGTTGAATGCCAGGATGCTGCCGCCCAGCGTGCCCAGGTCGACGCCATCGAAACAGCTGTTTGCGTCACAGGTCGACAGTGACATCTGGACCTGGCCGCCCAGAAAGTGATCATCAATCGGACGTCGCTCGGGTTCCGCTGGCGCCACTGGCAGCGTAACTGAGCTTGCCTGCACAACGCCTGCAACTGACAAAACGAAGGCCGCCCATGTGGCCCGCCACATGCTTCTCACGCTTGCGGGGCGATTCGCCATCTGTTCCTCCAATGGATGAATTGGTGCGCAGCAGCTTTGTGCCACTGTCGTCCGTCTTTTTTCAGACCTCTTATTTTGCAAACGGGCTTCTCGATACGACTCAGCGTTTTCCCTTTCGCGCCCTGCCCACCCATGGGGGAACCCAGGCGAAAAAAAACCGCCCCGTGGGGCGGTTTGCTGGCGGGTGTGGGCCGGATGAACCGGCCGCACATCACTGCAGCTTGATTTCGACGTCCACGCCGGCAGGCAGGTCGAGCTTCATCAGAGCGTCAACCGTCTTGTCGGTGGGATCGACGATGTCCATCAGGCGCTGATGGGTGCGGATTTCGAACTGGTCGCGCGAGGTCTTGTTGACGTGCGGCGAACGCAGGATGTCGAAACGTTGCAGGCGGGTCGGCAGAGGCACGGGGCCCTTGACGATGGCGCCGGTGCGCTTGGCGGTTTCAACGATTTCAGCCGACGACTGGTCGATCAGCTTGTAATCGAAGGCCTTCAGGCGGATGCGGATCTTCTGTTGTGCCATGACACACTTCCTTTAATCAAAGAGCGATGAAGAAGCCCGTGCGGCAAGACACCGCGACGGGCCAGTGTCATGCGAATCAGTCGAGGATCTTGGCCACCACGCCGGCGCCGACGGTACGACCGCCTTCACGGATGGCGAAGCGCAGGCCTTCTTCCATGGCGATCGGGGCGATCAGCTTGACGGTGATCGACACGTTGTCGCCAGGCATCACCATTTCCTTGTCGGCCGGCAGCTCGATCGAGCCGGTCACGTCGGTGGTGCGGAAGTAGAACTGAGGACGGTAGTTGTTGAAGAACGGGGTGTGACGGCCGCCTTCGTCCTTGCTCAGCACGTAGATTTCGCCGGTGAAGTGGGTGTGCGGCTTGATCGAACCGGGCTTGCACAGCACTTGGCCGCGCTGCACGTCTTCACGCTTGGTGCCGCGCAGCAGGATGCCCACGTTGTCGCCAGCTTGACCTTGGTCCAGCAGCTTGCGGAACA
>NZ_SIXI01000059.1 GCF_004310865.1 Aquabacterium lacunae | reverse complement strand
CGAAGCGCAGGCCTTCTTCCATGGCGATCGGGGCGATCAGCTTGACGGTGATCGACACGTTGTCGCCAGGCATCACCATTTCCTTGTCGGCCGGCAGCTCGATCGAGCCGGTCACGTCGGTGGTGCGAAAGTAGAACTGAGGACGGTAGTTGTTGAAGAACGGGGTGTGACGGCCGCCTTCGTCCTTGCTCAGCACGTAGATTTCGCCGGTGAAGTGCGTGTGCGGCTTGATCGAACCGGGCTTGCACAGCACTTGGCCGCGCTGCACGTCTTCACGCTTGGTGCCGCGCAGCAGGATGCCCACGTTGTCGCCAGCTTGACCTTGGTCCAGCAGCTTGCGGAACA
>NZ_SIXI01000058.1 GCF_004310865.1 Aquabacterium lacunae | reverse complement strand
AATTGGCGAGTTAGCGCCAGGCCTTGAGCGAAGCCAGCTGGCTGATTAGCCAGGAAGCAACCGAGGCCAGCCAAGCCATTCCCGCATGACGAGCAGAGCAGGGCGCGCGATGCCGCAAAACACGCCCTGAAAATGCTTCCAGAGACCAGCCAAACAGTGGCCTAACGCCCAAGGTAAGCGGCGCCGGAGCACCGCAGGTGCGCAGGGCACCAACACAGGCCATGAGAATGCCGAAGGCATGGCCAGTGTTGGCGTCCGCTTGACCGCCGAGTTAGGCCACAGCGCCTGCGCGAAGAACCCGTACCCAAACTCAGTGATTGCGTTACCACCTCCAGAGCAATGGCGTGCGTCAAT
>NZ_SIXI01000057.1 GCF_004310865.1 Aquabacterium lacunae | reverse complement strand
ACTTGGACAGCAGCTCGCGCACTTCCATTTCGACCAGTTCCAGCAGTTCGGCGTCGTCCACCATGTCAGCCTTGTTCAGGAAGACCAGGATGTACGGCACGCCCACTTGGCGCGACAGCAGGATGTGCTCACGGGTCTGGGGCATCGGGCCGTCAGCGGCCGAGCACACCAGAATGGCGCCGTCCATCTGGGCGGCACCGGTGATCATGTTCTTGACGTAGTCGGCGTGACCCGGGCAGTCCACGTGAGCGTAGTGGCGGTTGGCCGTTTCGTACTCGACGTGAGCGGTGTTGATGGTGATGCCGCGGGCCTTTTCTTCAGGCGCTGCGTCGATCTGGTCGTACGCCTTGGCTTCGCCGC
>NZ_SIXI01000056.1 GCF_004310865.1 Aquabacterium lacunae | reverse complement strand
CGAAGACGGCAGCTACGTGTTCCTGTCGGGCGACTTCAAGGCCACCGACGTGGACGCAGGCGACAGCCTGCAGGCCGTGCGCATCACCACGGTGCCGGCCAAGGGCGCACTGCTGCTCGATGGCGTGGCCGTGACGGCTGGCCAGGAAATCTCTGCCGCTGACATTGCGGCGGGCAAGCTGGTGTTCAAGCCGGCGGCCGACGAGAACGGCACGGCATACGCCAAGTTCGACTTCGCGGTCATCACCGGCGTGGCCGGCCAGGCCGCCACGATCGGCGCCGACGCCACCCCGAACACCTTCACGATCGACGTCAAGCCGGTGAGCGACTCGCCGGCCGGCTCGAACGACCAGGCCACGACCA
>NZ_SIXI01000055.1 GCF_004310865.1 Aquabacterium lacunae | reverse complement strand
CCAGCTTGCCTGCGGCCAGGTCGGCCGCGCTGATCACCTGGCCTGCCGTGACCGGCACGCCATTGAGCTGCAGGCTGCCATCGGTCGGCAGCGTGTCGATGCGCACGGCCTTCAGGGCGTCGCCATCGACGTCGGTCAGGCCCAGGTCTTCGCCCTTGACCACGTAAGGCACGTCTTCCTGCGTGGCGCGGGTGACGTCGGCGCCTTCCGGCGTGTCCGACACCGGCTTGACCGACACCGACACGGTCGGGCTGACTTCGGTCGTGCCGTCGGTGACGGTGTAGGTGAAGCTGACGTCACCGTTGAAGTTCGCCGCGGGCGTGAACGACAGCACCGGCTTGTTCGTGGCCGGATCCAGCACCAGGCTGACCGT
>NZ_SIXI01000054.1 GCF_004310865.1 Aquabacterium lacunae | reverse complement strand
CCGCCGGTTCCGGTAGCCTTCGTTTGTAACAACCATCGCATAACACGGGAGCGACATGTCTCAAGCAACACCTTTTTGCTTGTGCGACAAGCACTTGCCTTGCAGCAGTGCGCCCAGGTTATGCGGCTTCTACGCCGCCGATAACCGATTCACGCCTCCGGCGTGAGTCCTACATTGCGTTAGGCCATTACCGTTTTAGCGCTACAAAGTTAATCACTTAAAAAATTAAATAATTCACCAATCTGTGCATCATGAGAGTTGCAAAAAAAAATTTCACTAGGATCTAGGTGCAGTAAACTTATTGCAATCGCACTAACTTCATCAATATTGCTTGGGTGCACCTCAATTGGACGGCTGGGAGAAAACATCAACACACCAGCCCCAAATGAG
>NZ_SIXI01000053.1 GCF_004310865.1 Aquabacterium lacunae | reverse complement strand
TTCCTCTCGGGTGAGTTGGTGATACATCAAGGTTGCAACCCCTGTCTTGCCGGAAAGAGGAAGCAGCAGTATCTCCGCTCCCCCACCTCACAAACAAAGGTGTTGCACTTCGGATGTCAATCCGCGTCGCCTAACTGGGCGGTCAAGCGGACGCCAACAAGGGCCAAGGCTTCGCCATTGTCTTGGCCCTTGTTGGTGCCCTTCAGTCGCTACGCTCCTTACGGCGCCGCTTACCTTGGGCGTTAGGCGAACGCAGCCCGCGCGGCTTGGATGCACCGCATGAATCGGCTAGAGTCTACGCATGGCAACAACTGTCGTCCGTGACGGCCCCTTCCGGCTGTTCTTCTTCTCCCGTGAAGAGCCTCGCATCCATGTGCATGTGGCTCACCCCGATGGCGAGGCCAAGTTCTGGCTCACTCCCATCGTTCACCTCGC
>NZ_SIXI01000052.1 GCF_004310865.1 Aquabacterium lacunae | reverse complement strand
CAACTGTCGTCCGTGACGGCCCCTTCCGGCTGTTCTTCTTCTCCCGTGAAGAGCCTCGCATCCATGTGCATGTGGCTCACCCCGATGGCGAGGCCAAGTTCTGGCTCACTCCCATCGTTCACCTCGCCACATCAACTGGCCTGTCCCCGAAGCAGATCACCGAGGCACAAGTCGTCGTTCAAGCTCACATCAAGGAAATCCAAGATGCCTGGCAACATCACTTCGGCGGCTGAAGTCACGCACATCTCCAAGCACGGCTTCTGGCTTCTGCTTGGCGACGAAGAGCTCCACCTGCCCTTCGATCAGTTCCCGTGGTTCAAACAGGCCACGGTGGATCAGATCACTACCGTCGAGCACCCCGCTCCGGACCACCTCTACTGGCCGTCGCTGGATGTTGACCTTTCGGTCAACTCCATCCGCAGGCCAGCAGACTTC
>NZ_SIXI01000051.1 GCF_004310865.1 Aquabacterium lacunae | reverse complement strand
CAAGCCCGGGCTAACAGGTCGTTGCACGCGGACGCCAACACTGGCCATGCCTTCGGCATTCTCATGGCCAGTGTTGGTGCCCTCCGCACCTTCGGTGCTCCGGCGCCGGTGAACTCGGGCGTTAGGCCTCTTCAAAATACCACTCTGGAAATGACAGTGGCTGCGGCAATCTCTCTGGAATCTTCAAGCTCGGCAAGGGCTTGCGGCTCTGCCATGCCTTGCAATTCCACCAACACGCCCACCGGCGCACGCCATCGCTCTGGAAGTGGTAACTCCATCACCGAGGCAGTGAACCAGTCTAAATGCCCAGCTCAACCAGGCCTGCGGTCATCGCCACGGCGCGGGCATCTACCCCAGCCTAACGGGGCGTTGCACGCGGACGCCTCAACGTTCCACGCCTGCGGCGTGGCCCGTCGAGGTGCCCTCCAGCCTTCGGCT
>NZ_SIXI01000050.1 GCF_004310865.1 Aquabacterium lacunae | reverse complement strand
AAACAAGAACTGTTGGGAGCACCTTTGCAAAGCTGTCCGCCCACTGGCGCACGCCATCGCTCTGGAAGTGGTAACGCCATCACCGAGCACTGGCACGGGCGCTTCGCGCAGGCACCGTGGCCTAACTGGGCGGTCAAGCGGACGCCAACACTGGCCATGCCTTCGGCATCTTCATGGCCAGTGTTGGTGCCCTCCACTCGCTGCGCTCCTTCCGGCGCCGCTTACCTTGGGCGTTAGGCCATTACCGTTTTAGCGCTACAAAGTTAATCACTTAAAAAATTAAATAATTCACCAATCTGTGCATCATGAGAGTTGCAAAAAAAATTTCACTAGGATCTAGGTGCAGTAAACTTATTGCAATCGCACTAACTTCATCAATATTGCTTGGGTGCACCTCAATTGGACGGCTGGGAGAAAACATCAACACACCAGCCCCAAATGAG
>NZ_SIXI01000004.1 GCF_004310865.1 Aquabacterium lacunae | reverse complement strand
ACCTGCCAGCCCTTGAGCTGGAAGATCCGCTGCACGGTGTTCTTGTTGAAGCCGAGCAGGTGCGCCACGGTGCGGTAACCAAATGACGGGTTCTCTTCGATCATCGCCTTGATGGGCTTGACGAAGTACTCCTGTACCTTGGGCGCTGCCTTGGTGCTGCGGTAATACACCGTACGCCTTGGCATGTCGAACCACTGGCACAGCTTGACCAGGCTGACCTTGAATCCGTCTTGGGCCAGTCCCTGCTGAAGGCCGAGGATCATTTCTCGTCTTCGTTGCCCAGCAGGGACGCCAGCTTTTTTCTGGCACGCAGCTCCAGCATGGCTTCGCCATAGGCCTCCTGCAGTTCACGCAGTTGCTTCTCATACTGCTCTTTGACTTCCAGGGGCTTGGTGCGCAAGGCGTTTTCCATGCTGTGTTGACCCAGCGAATTCGCGCGCAGCTGATACGAGGTTCCATTGAATCCGCCGTATCATCAGTTCCATTACGTCAAAAGGAACACTCAGGGATGCGTCGCGCGTCAGGCTTTACCTTGTTGGAGCTGTTGGTGGTCATGGTGATCATCGGCTTGTTGGCCAGTTTTGTGGCGCCGCGCTATTTCGGGCAGGTGGGCAAAAGTGAGGTCAAGGCGGCGCGGGCGCAACTGCAGGCTTTCCAGAAGGCACTGGACACCTACCGACTTGACGTAGGCGCTTACCCCACCACTGCACAGGGCCTGCGCGCGTTGGTGGAAGCGCCGCCCGGTTTGCCGCGGTGGTCTGGGCCTTATTTGCAAAACGCCGTTCCCCCCGACCCATGGGGCCAAGCCTATCGTTACAGCCAGCCCGGCAAAGACCGAACAGCCGAGTACGACTTGTGGTCCACCGGCGCTGACCGTGCGCCCGGTGGTACCGGTGAGGCCGCAGACCTCAGCATCTGGGCTACCCCAGCGCCGTGAGCCCGCCATGAAGGTGCGTGTGTGTGTGGCCGACAGGCCTGGTGCCACGGCCAAGGTGCAGGTGTTGCAAGCCAGTTCTGTGCAAGAGGCCGTGCAACGTGTCCATGCGCAGGGTGGGCAAGTGCTGCACGCAGCCCCCCTTCAACCTTGGGTGAAAGCGTTGGGTGCGGCGCATGCCGCTCGCAGCGAGTCAGCAGCGTTGCTGGTGTGGCTGGAGCAGTGGCTGGCTTTGTTGCGTGCCGGCTTGAGCACCACCGAATCATTGCGCACACTCAATGCGCAGGCTACCGTGTGGCAACCCCAGGCTGGGAGTGCCAATCACACCCAAAGCCTGCTGGCTCACGTGAACGATGGCAGCACATTGTCTGCTGGCATGCGCAAGGCAGGCTGTTTCCCAGACATGTTGGTGGCCATGGTGGGCGCGGCCGAGCATTCGGGGCAGTTGCCTGAGGTGTTGGAAAGCTACCGTGCTCACGAAGCCCAGATGGCTGAACTGAAGCACCGAATCGTGTCCATGGCGCTGTACCCAGCTTTGCTGCTCACGGTGGGCGCCATGGTCATGTTGTTCCTCATGCTTCATGTGGTGCCCAGATTTGCCCGCATCTTCAACGGCATGGGCGGTGACCTGCCCTGGGCGGCTGACGCCATGTTGGCATGGGCGGGGTGGCTGCAGCATCACGGGCAGTGGGCATGGGTCGTCGCTGCGGGGGTGGTGGTCATGGTGTTTGGGGCGTGGTTGCGCCCAGCTTGGTGGTTGGCGTGCTTTCGCCAGGTTCGCATGCCTCGGTTCATGGCCCGGCGAGTCGCTTTGCATTGGCAGGCACGCTGGTACCGTGTCATGGGCATGTTGTTGGGCGCAGGGCTGACCTTTCCGGAGGCCTGCGCTTTGGCCCGGCCGGTATTGCCGCCAAAGGGGCGCTTGCGCTCGCGCCAGATGGAGCAATGGGTGCAAGAGGGGTGTGCACCTGTGGAGGCGCTGAAGCGCGCCAACTTGGCCACTGTGGTGGCCGAGCGCTTGTTGTTGGCCGCGCAGCAGGGCGCAGGCATGAGCACCATGTTCGTGAAAGCTGCAGAGTTTCACGAGGCAGAATTGACCAGAGAGCTCGAACGCACCATGAAGGTGCTGGAGCCTGTGGTGATGGCCCTGGTGGGCCTGGGCATTGGGGTGGTCGTGGTGCTGATGTACCTGCCTATTTTTGAGTTAGCCACAGCCATCAATTGAGCGCAGCGGTCATGGACGCAATGAACACCCTGCAGGCAGACATGCATTGGCAGCCGTGGTGGCACGCAAGGTGGGGGCTGGCAGAGGCACTTCGCAACCGGTGTGCTGTCTTGACGGCGCCATCAGGAGGGCAGCATGTCCGCCACAGCCAGCCAATCGATCAAGCCCTGCTGGGGTGGCTGATGGGGTTGGCTGATGTGGTGACCGTGCAGCAAGTGCCTGACGAATGGCTGCAGAACTGGCTTCGCTTGGTAGAGCAGCCCTTGCAGGCATCGCTGCAATACGCCGCTGACGCGGTCCTGCCTGCGGCCGATGGAGCCGAGACCATCAGCCTTGAGCGCTTGGTGGGTGACGATGCGCCTGCGGTCAAGTTTGTCAACGCAGCCTTGTTTGAGGCGCTGCGCGCTTCGGCTTCAGACATCCACCTTGAGTGCGATGCAGCGCGCATGGTGGTGAAGCTGCGGCTTCAGGGTGTGCTTTCGATGTGGCGTGAGCAGCCTGGCGCAGACTTCGCAGCGCAGGTCATCAGCCGTGTGAAGGTGTTGGCGGGGCTGGACATCGCAGAGCGACGCGTTCCTCAAGACGGTCGCATGCAGGTCAGACACGATGGCCGTTTGATCGATGTGCGTGTGTCGATCATGCCGAGCATTCATGGCGAGGATGCAGTGCTTCGCGTGCTGGACCGTCAGCATTTGCTGCATGCGTCCGGCAGCCTGTCCCTGGCCTCATTGGGGTTGAGCCCCATGGCTGTGCAATCGGTCAAGCAGCTGGCCAGCATGCCCCATGGCATGTTGTTGGTCACGGGGCCGACCGGTTCAGGCAAAACCACGACCTTGTACGCCGCGGTGGCTGAAACCCATCAAGGGCATGAAAAGATCATCACCATTGAAGACCCAGTCGAGTATGAGCTGCCAGGCGTGTTGCAAATTCCGGTCAACGAGCGCAAAGGCCTCACCTTTGCCAAAGGGCTCCGATCCATCTTGAGGCACGACCCGGACAAGATCTTGGTCGGTGAAATTCGCGATGCTGAGACGGCACACATGGCCGTGCAATCGGCGTTGACAGGGCACTTGGTGTTGACCACCGTGCATGCGAACAACCCGTTTGACGTGTGGGGCCGACTTCAGCAGTTCGGCGTCGATCCACTGACAGCGGCTGCAGCACTCAATGGGGTGGTGTCTCAACGTCTGCTGAGGCGTCTGTGTGTGCACTGCTCTGAGCCACAAGCGCATGCGGTGGCGCGATCGGTCGGGCGGGGCTGCGATGCCTGTAAACACACCGGCTACTCGGGGCGCTTGGCGTTGGCCGAGGTGCTCGTGTTCACGGCAGAGGTGCGGGAGTGTTGGGGGCGGCGTGCGCCAATTGAAGTTCAGCAGAGGGCTGCACGAGCCGCCGGTTGGGTGCCCATGCGTGAGCTGGCACTTGATTTGTTGGCGCGTGGCTTGACCACAAGGGAGGAAGTTGACCGTGTGGTGGCCTGACCTTTTGCTCAGGTGGAGCGGGTACCCACGTTGTGCGGTGCTGCACCTCACTCGCAAGGCTGCCTGGGTGGCATTGCCTGACGGGTCGCCTGCCATGCATCTGGCATTGCCTGCAGCCGAGCAGCCAACGCCTGAGATGTTGATGTCAGTGGCCGCAGCATTGGCCCCGAGGCAACGTTGGCAGGTCGTGCTTGACAGTTGGTGGTCGCCGGTCATTGCGTTCGATGTGGAAGGGTCTGGCTTGCAGGTTGACGAGGTGTGTGCGATGGCCTGCGCCCGCTGGGCAGAGCTTCATGGCGGGGCTTCGGCGGATTGGATCGCGCAGACGTCGTTTCGCGCTGGGCAGCCCCAAGCCGTTGTGCATGGCTGGCAAAAAACCTTGGCAGAGACGCTCCGAGATGTGATTCGGGGCAATCACGGCCGACTGATCAGTGTTCAACCGACCTTGCTGGCTGTTTGGCCCAGTATCCGTCGGGTGTTGGCTGCAGATGCTTCCCGGGTGCATTGGCAGGAAGAGGACAGAGAACTCATCGTGACGCCCAAGGCGGGCGGTGGCATCTGTTGGGAGCAAACGGCCTTCCCCAAGCAGTCAAGGGCGAACTGGCTGCGCCTGCATGGTGAAGACGGTCCGCAGCTTGTGCCGCAGCCGTCTGCAACCTTCAGGTTGGACTGGCATCAGCAGGCCTTGCGTTTGCGGGCATGGCCTTTGTGCGTGGCAGAAGGGGGGCAGGGGTGAACTGGCACTTTTGGCTCACGAGGCAGATCGACTTCAGTCGCGATGTGGAAAAACCAGCGCCATCTTGGCATGTGCTGATGTGCGTAGCCGTGTGCGTGGTGTGCAGTGGGCTGGTGTTGACGGGTGTGTCATGGCGCCAAATTGGCGCGGCGACTGCTGGTTTGACTGCGGCAGAGGCCAGCGCCACTGAGCGCATGCGGCGTGATCGCCTGGCCCAAGAGGTTGAGGTCAAGGCGCGTGAGCGAAGTGAGGTGCCCAAGGGGCGGGCTGCTTTGGCAGCGATCCAGGTGGACTGGCTCCATGCAAGCTTGGTGCTTGCCAACGGCGTTCGCCCGCCGATGTACTTGACCCGAGTGGCGTGGGCAGCAGAGCAAAACATCTGGTTCATTGAAGGGACCACACATGATCCCGCTGCGATCACCCGATCGCTCCGTGCGCTGTCGGCTGTGCGAGGTGTGCGGTCATTGCAACTCGATGCGCAAGAACAAGTCTCTGCAACGGAATGGCGATTTGTCATGAAGGTGTCGTTGTGAGCATCGACATGCCAGCGCTCGGTGCGATCGGCCCACGAACCCATCGCAGAACGACACTTCACTGGGTGTTTGCGTGGGCATTGGTGGCATCTGGCGCCACGCTGCACTTGTGGGCGTGGAAGTGGCATGACGAAGCTCGGGCCATGAGTGCCCGTGTCGCCATGCTCAACAAGCCGCCTCTTGCCTTGCCGCGCGGCAGCCCGCCAGTACCACCCGCTTGGGCAAGTTGGCCTGTTGCTGCACACGAGACAGAGTGGATGGCTGGGTTGGGGGCTGTGCTGCCAGAGGGCACGGCGTGGAAGCGAATGGGCGTGACCCACATCGAAGAAACGAAACAGTTGCCACCAGCTTGGCAGGTTTCTCTGGAGTGGGAAGGGCTCCCAAGCCAGTGGTCCGTGTTGTCTGAGCGATTGCAGGCAATGGGCGGTTGTTGGTCCTTGCAGCAACTGGAGTTGTTGCGCGAAACCGCAGACGACCAGCGCATGCGGGCCATGCTGGTCATGAAGTGCCATTGGCAACCCTCTGCGGGAGGGGCTCCATGAATCTGAATCGATTCCAGTGGCTGCTGTTGGTTTCTGTGGGTTTGGGCGTTATGCGTTTGCTGACCTGGCCTGATACCGGGTCGCCGGTCACCTCAGCAGGTGCCGTTGTGGCAGCGGTTGATCGAGCATCCCACGCGTTCGCAGCCGAGGCACCCAAGCCACTCCCTGTGCAATTGCCTGCCTCACCCGTCGAACCGTTGATGCCGCCACCGCATCTGTTTGAGGTTCGAGGTGCCGCCCGAGCCTCTCATGAGCCTGCGCCCGATACTGCGGCGAACACCTCGCGCACAGGTTCGCGCGTTGTCGTTGTAGCACCTGCAACCCGCGTGACAGATGTGGCTGCCGACCCATCGCCATCACCCGGCGCGCCATTTGAGGTCATCGGGCGTTGGCGTGGCATGGGGGCTGATGGGGTCTTCTTGAACACTCCGCATGGGGTGCGCTTGATTCACGAGGGTGCCTCGATCATTGGCGATTACCGGGTTGCGTGGGAGCATCAGACGCATCTGGTGATCACGCCACGCCAGGGCGATGGCTCTTGGCGCTTAGAAGTGCCCGCGAAGGGGGATTGATGAGTAAAGCATTGATGCGCCGGGTCACTGGCTTGTGTGTTTTTACATTGGCGATTCACTTGACAGGCTGTGCGGGTTACGGCGCTTACAAGGCCGGTTTGGCTGCCGTTGACAGGGGCGCTGGGGTCGAGGGCATCGACTTGCTGGCCGAGGCGGTGAGCGCTTCGCCGGACAACACGGACTATCGCCGAGCCCTGTATTCAAAACGACAACAGGTGGTGGCACAGTTGCTGATCGATGCACATCGAGCCCTGGATGGTGGTGAGGTCTCTCGTGCTGAAGGATTGTTTGGCACGGCCTTGCGATTGCAGCCAGATTTGCCTGTGGCGAGGTCTGGCCTTGCAAGGGCTGAACTCGCGCGCAGGCACCAAGCCATGCTTGAAAACGCCCGCAATGCGCTTCAAAGCGGAGACGCGCATTTGGCTCAAGAGTGGACGCGTCAGATTCTGTCTGAGAACGTCAACCACCGGGCTGCTCAAGCCCTTCTCAAGACAGCCTCAGCCTCTGCGCTGACCGCAACTGACGCTGTCGTAGGCACAGCACAGCTGGCGCAAAAGTTCCGAACACCTGTATCGGTGACGCTTCAAAGCGCATCCATCAAAAGCGCCTTTGACGCAATCAGGCTTGCTTCTGGTCTGAATTTCGTCCTTGACAAGGACGTGCAGTCGGACGCGCGCATCAGCATTGCTGTGAGCAACAAACCTGTCGAAGATGTGCTGCGCATTGTCCTTGCGACCAATCAGCTGGAGCATAAGCCCCTGGACGGTGACACGCTGCTCATCTACCCCAAGGGTTCCGCGCGCACCGCTGATTACAAAGACGTGGTGGTGCGCGCGTTTTACCTGAACAATGCCGAGGCGTCGAAGGTTGCGGCAATGCTGAAGTCGATCGGCCGGGTGAAAGAGGTCTTCGTGGACGAGCGCGTCAATCTGCTCATGATCCGGGATGCGCCTGAGGTCGTCCGGCTTGCTGAGCGACTCATTGCCGCGCAGGACATGGCTGAGCCCGAGGTCATGTTGAAGCTGGAAGTCATGGAGGTCAGTGCCAATCGCCTGCTCGAGATGGGGCTGCGGCTTCCTGAGTCGATTTCTGCAAGCGTACAGGGTGCGGCTGGCACGCCTGGGGTGTTGACCGCAGATGAGTTCAAGGCAGCGAGTCAAGGGCTGTTGCGCATCACCTTGCCCAGCCCATTGGCCTCGTTGACGCTTCGCAGTCAGGTGGGGGACGCCAACATTCTTGCCAACCCCACCGTGCGTGTGAAGAATCGACAGACAGCGAAAGTGCTGATCGGTGAAAAGGTCCCGGTGATCACCACATCCACGACCGCCAATGTGGGGGTGGCAGAGTCGGTGAGTTATCTGGATGTGGGCTTGAAGATGGACATCGAGCCGACGATCTCTCTGGATGGCGAGGTCACGATGAAACTGAACCTGGAGGTGTCCAACATCCTGGACACAATCACGCGATCAAGCGGCACTCAAACTTATCGATTGGGCACGCGCACCACGGCTACCACCCTGCGTGTCCGCGATGGTGAAACCAACGTCTTGGCCGGTTTGATCCAGCGAGAAGAGCGGCAGTCAAATGGCGGGTGGCCTGGCCTGAACGAGTTCCCTGTGTTGAACAAGATTTTTGGCGCCAGCTCCGGGAGCGACAAGAAGACTGAAATCGTGCTCTTGATCACGCCTCAAATCGTACGCGACCTCGATACTCCTATCCTGAGTGGCGCTGAGTTCGTCGCTGGCACCGAATCGAGCAATGGCGCGCGCTCTGTGGAGTTCCGCGAACGCGCACTGCCCCATGTGGGTATTGGCACTGCGCAGCAGACGGCAACGAACTTCGAGGGCGTGGCTGCCACGAGTCCTCCAGGCGCAGTGATGCCTTCTGCGCCGCAAGCCCCTCGGCTGCGCATGCCTGAATCGATGAAGCGTGCGTTGGAAGCGGGTGTGGAACCGCCCGAAAGGTTCAAGTCCAAATGACCACTGCTGCGCGCTCATCGGGTGGTTTCACTCTCATCGAAATGCTGGTGGTGGTGTCGATCATGTCTGTCTTGGCCATGATTGCGCTTCCGTTGGCCGAGTTGTCTGCCAAGCGCAGCAAAGAGGAAGAGTTGCGATCAGGATTGAGGCAGATCCGTGGCGCCATTGACCGATACAAGCAGCTGGTCGATATGGGACATGTGATCAGGGTAGAAGGAGCGTCGGGATACCCCCCAGATCTTTCTGTGCTCACCAGTGGTGTCCCAGATGCCAAATCTGCCAAGGGCGAGATGATCTTCATCCTTCGGCGCTTGCCACGAGATCCGTTTGCCGCCGATGATTTGGCAGCAGAGCAAACCTGGCGGCTGAGAAGCTATCAGAGTCCGCCAGATGCGCCTGTGCCTGGTGCGGATGTGTTCGATGTTCGATCTGGGTCTGACGGTGTTGGGCTCAACGGTGTTCCGTATGCCCATTGGTGACGCCAGCATGAAAGCGCGTGGATTCACATTGATCGAGCTGCTGGTAACGCTCGCGGTGATTGCGACGCTCTTGTCGCTGGTCGCTCCAAGGTTCGTGGATTCATTGGGGCGCGCAGACGAGGCAGCATTGAAAACCAATTTGAGGCTGACCAGAGAGGCGCTTGACAAGTTCAAGGCCGACACCGGCGCGTATCCGCAGGAGCTTACTGACCTGGTCGTCAAGCGCTACATCAGGGAGGTGCCTTTTGATCCGGTTGGGCAGACGGTGGATGGTTGGATCCTTCTCCGAGAGGAGGGGGGGCGTGGCATCACCGATCTCAAAAGCGGTGCAGAGGGACTAGCTCGCGATGGGTCAAAGTTTTCGGACTGGTAGGTCTGAGCAGCAACAGGGGTTCACCTACCTGATCGTGTTGCTCATGGTGGCGCTGATGAGTGTTTCGTTGGTGCAAGTCTCCAACGTGTGGTCGGCACAGGCAGAGCGGCAGCGAGCCGCGCATCAGCAATGGGTTGCGCGACAGTACGTGGCTGCGATCGAGCGATATGCGCTGGCCACGCCGGGACGCGCGCGCGAGCTGCCCAAAAGTGTCGATGATCTGCTGCGAGACCCGCGTCATGGCCTGAATGTCGTTCGGCATTTGAGAGATGCGTATGCGGTGGATTTCTCATCACAGGGCGGCCTTGAGCTTGTTTGGGCGCCTGGTGGAGCGTTGGTCGGTGTCAGGCGGTCTGCAGATCAGCTCATCTGGGCGGTCACCCCAGAATTGGTCGCTCGCCCATGATCCTCGGTCTGTTTGTGAGGCCACAGGCTAGCGCCCGATTGACTCAGCGTCCGAATTCGTCGCCCAGCTCGCCCGCGCGCTGTTCAGCGGCGCGCATGGCCGCCACGAAAGCGGCTTTCACACCAGCGGTTTCCATCGAGGTCAGGGCCGCGTAGGTGGTGCCTCCCTTGGAGGTGACTTTCTCGCGCAGCGTGGCCGGGCTGTCGGCCGACTGGCTGGCCAGGGCCGTGGCACCGCCAAAGGTGGCCAAGGCCAGCGTGCGGCCCTGCTCGGCGCTCAGGCCCATGTCCTGCGCGGCCTGCATCATGGCCTCGATGAAATAGAACACATAGGCCGGGCCCGAGCCCGACAGCGCCGTCACGGTGTCCAGCTGGCTTTCGGCTTGCACCCACAGGGCCTGGCCCGTGGGCTCGACCATGGCCTGCACCAGCGCCTTTTCATCGGCATCCACTTCGGCGCGGGCGAACAGGCCGGTCATGCCCTGGCCCACCAGGGCAGGTGTGTTGGGCATGGCCCGCACGATGCGGGGCGTGCCCAGCAGTCGCGCCATGTCGTCGGTGCGCAGTCCGGCCATCACGCTGTAGTGCAGCGCCTGGGTGGTCCAGCCGCTGCACTGGGCCGCGGCCTCTTTGAACTGCTGGGGCTTGACGGCCCACACCACCACCTGGGCCTGTTGCAGGGCTTGCGAAGGTGCGGCCGCGGTCTGCAGGCCCTGGGCGGCCAGGCGCTCGCGTTGCGCTTCGCTGGGGTCGATCACCAGGATGCTGGCCGGGGCGCGGCCCTGGCGCAGCAGGCCGCCGATGATGGCCGTGGCCATGTTGCCGCCACCCACAAAAGCGATGAGAGAGTTCGTCGTGTTCATGGGTGAGATCATGCCTGAGGCCGGCCGCCGAAAATGGCCGTGCCCACGCGCACCAGGGTCGAGCCTTCGGCAATGGCCGCTTCCAGGTCGGCGCTCATGCCCATCGACAGGGTGTCCAGAGGCAGGCCGGCGGCCACCAGCCGGTCGAACAGGGTGCGCAGCCGGTGGTGGGCGGCCCGCTGGCCAGCATCATCGGTGTCGGGGGCGGGCAGGGCCATCAGGCCACGCAGCTGCAGGCGGGGCAGGGCGCTCACCTCGCGGGCCAGGGCCAGCAGGCCCGCTTCATCGGCCACCGACAGGCCGTTCTTGCTGTCTTCGCCGCTGGTGTTCACCTGCAGCAGCACCTGCAGCGGCGGCAGCTGCGCGGGGCGCTGCTCGCTCAGGCGCTGCGCGATCTTCAGCCGGTCCACGCTGTGCACCCAGTCGAACTGGTCGGCCACCGGGCGCGTCTTGTTGCTCTGCAGCGGCCCGATCAGGTGCCATTCGATCTGTGCGCGCACATCGCCCAGCGCCGCGATCTTGTCCAGCGCTTCCTGCACATAGTTCTCGCCGAAGCGGCGCTGCCCCGCGGCAAAGGCGTCGCGCACCGCACTGGCGTCGAAGGTCTTGCTCACGGCCAGCAAGGTCACGGCGCCTTCCGGGCGCTGGTGGGCAGAACAGGCCTGTTGTATCCGGCTGTTCACCCGTTGTAGGTTCTGCTCGATCATCGCGATAATGGTTTTTCTTGTTGGACCCAAGCGCAATCATCCACCATGGACATCACCCAACTGCTGGCGTTCTCTGTGAAGAACAAGGCCTCCGACCTCCACCTCTCGGCGGGCCTGCCACCCATGATCCGGGTGCATGGCGACGTGCGACGCATCAATGTCGACCCGCTGGACCACAAGGCGGTGCACGACATGGTGTACGACATCATGAACGATGCCCAGCGCAAGGCCTACGAAGAAACGCTGGAATGCGACTTTTCCTTCGAGATCCAGGGCCTGGCGCGCTTCCGGGTCAACGCCTTCAACCACAACCGGGGCTCGGGCGCGGTCTTCCGCACCATTCCCAGCAAGATCCTGACGCTGGAGCAGCTCAATGCGCCCAAGGTGTTCGCCGACCTGGCCTTGAAGCCGCGCGGCCTGGTGCTGGTCACCGGCCCCACCGGCTCGGGCAAATCGACCACGCTGGCCGGCATGGTCAACCACCTCAACGAGACCGAATACGGCCACATCCTGACGGTGGAAGACCCGATCGAATTCGTGCACGAATCCAAAAAGTGCCTGATCAACCAGCGCGAGGTGGGACCGCACACCATGAGCTTTTCCAATGCGCTGCGTTCGGCCCTGCGGGAAGACCCTGACGCCATCCTCGTGGGTGAAATGCGCGACCTGGAAACCATCCGCCTGGCCCTGACCGCTGCCGAAACCGGCCACCTGGTCTTCGGCACCCTGCACACCTCCAGCGCCGCCAAGACCATCGACCGGATCGTCGACGTCTTCCCCGCGGCCGAGAAGGACATGGTGCGCGCCATGCTGTCGGAATCGCTGCAGGCCGTGATCTCGCAGACCCTGTGCAAGACCAAGGACGGCAGCGGCCGCGTGGCGGCGCACGAAATCATGATCGGCACGGCGGCCATCCGCAACCTGATCCGCGAAAACAAGATCGCCCAGATGTACTCGGCCATCCAGACCGGCAACAGCGTGGGCATGCAGACCCTCGACCAGAACCTGACCGACCTGGTGCGCCGCAACGTGATCTCGCCCGCCGAGGCGCGCGCCAAGGCCAAGTTCCCGGAGAACTTCCCGGGCTGATCCCTCCGCCGGGCGTGTGACGAGATGCATCAGGCCGCGCCCAATCGTGTCTGATCGCGTCACAATGAGGGCATGAAACACCTGTTCGAGCGCATCCTGGGAGGGCATGCAGCCGCGCGTGAGGCCCCGGCGGCCGACGACGAAGGCTACTTCGCCACCCAGTTCATGGAGCGTCCCGAGGCCGTGCGCGCCACGTCGGCCTGGACCGCCCGTGCGCTCGGCGTGGGCGCCCATGCCCTCGCGCCGGAAGAGGGCATGCCTCTGCTGAATCAGGCATGGGGCGCCGATCACTTTTTTGCCGCCTTGATGCCTGCCGAGCGTGAACAGGTCGGCCGCGTGCTGGAATTCGTCACGGTGCCCGCGGGGCGTGAGCTCATCCACCAGGACGAAAAAGGCGACTACGCCCTCATCATCCTCAGCGGGGTGGTGGCCGTTGACCGTGTGCAGCCCACCGGCGAGCGTGCCCGCCTGGCCGAGGCCCGAGAGGGCGATGTGGTGGGCGAGATGTCGCTGCTCGACGCTGGTGCCCGCTTCGCGTCCTGCCTCACCCTCACGCCTTGTCGGTTGGCCGTGCTCACCGGGCAGGCCCTCGACGACATGGCCATCGACGATCCTCGCATCGGCATGGCCCTGACCTACAGCATGGCGCGGCGCCTGTCGCTGCGCACCCGACAACTCAGTGCCCGTCTGGGCGCCTTGCTGGCCAGCCAGGGGCCCACGCCCCGCTGACCCGTTCGTTTCTACGCAGGTGCATTCATGGAACGCGATCAGGCCTCGAAATTCATCAACGACTTGCTGCGCCTGATGGTCACGCGCGGCGGCTCTGACCTGTTTCTGACCAGCGAGTTTCCGCCGGCCATCAAGGTCGATGGCAAGGTCACCAAGGTGTCGCCCCAGCCGCTCACGCCACAGCACACCATCGCCCTGGCCCGCGCCATCATGAACGACAAGCAGGCGGCCGAGTTCGAGCGCACCAAGGAGTGCAACTTCGCCATTTCGCCGTCGGGGGTGGGCCGCTTTCGCGTGAACGCCTTCGTGCAGCAGGGCAGCATCGGCATGGTGCTGCGCGTGATCCCGCAACAGCTGCCCACCATCGACGGCATGGGCTTGCCCCAGGTGCTCAAAGATGTGGTGGCGCAAAAGCGCGGCCTGGTCATCTTGGTGGGGGCCACGGGCTCGGGCAAATCGACCACGCTGGCCGCCATGGTCGACCACCGCAACGAGAACTCGTTCGGGCACATCATCACCATCGAAGACCCGGTCGAGTTTGTGCACCCGCACAAGAACTGCATCGTCACGCAGCGCGAAGTGGGCCTGGACACCGAGGGCTGGGACATCGCGCTGAAGAACACGCTGCGCCAGGCGCCTGACGTCATCCTCATGGGCGAAATCCGCGATCGCGAGACCATGGAGCACGCTGTGGCTTTCGCCGAAACCGGTCACCTGTGCCTGGCCACCCTGCACGCCAACAGCGCCAACCAGGCGCTGGACCGCATCATCAACTTCTTCCCCGAAGAGCGCCGCGCCCAGCTGCTGATGGACCTGTCGCTCAACCTCAAGGCCCTGGTGTCGCAGCGCCTGATCCCGCGCCAGGAGGGCAAGGGCCGCGCGGCGGCCGTCGAGATCCTGCTGGCCACGCCGCTGGTCTCCGACCTGATCTTCAAGGGCGAGGTGGGCGAGATCAAGGAGATCATGAAGAAGTCGCGCGAGCTGGGCATGCAGACCTTCGACCAGGCCCTGTTCGACCTGTACGAGGGCAACTACATCACCTTCGAAGACGCGCTGCGCAACGCCGATTCGGTGAACGACCTGCGCTTGCAGATCAAGCTCAACAGCCACCGCGCCCGCAGCACCGACCTGTCGGCCGGCACCGAGCACCTGCAGATCATGTGATCATGTCGGCATGATCGCCGACAAGACCTACGAGGCCGTTTCGCCTCTGCGCATTGCCTTCCTGGGCCTGGGCACCATGGGTGCCCCGATGGCCGCGCACCTGCTGCGCGCCGGGCACCAGGTCACCGTGTACAACCGCACCGCCGCCAAGGCCCAGGCCTGGGTGGCCACGCACGGCGGCACCTGCGCTGCCACGCCCGCCGAGGCCGCAGCGCAGGCCCAGCTGGTGGTCACCTGCGTGGGCAATGACACCGACCTTCAGCAGGTACTGCGAGGCCCCCAGGGCGCCTGCACCACCTTGCCCCAGGGGGGCATCGTGGTCGACCACACCACCACCTCGGCCGACATCGCCAGGCGCCTGGCCGCCGAGCTGGCGCCCCAGGGGCACACCGTCATCGACGCGCCGGTCTCGGGCGGCAACCTGGGTGCGCTCAACGGTGCGCTCACGGTCATGTGTGGGGGTGATGCCCAGGCCTTTGCCCGTGTGCAGCCTGTGCTGATGGCCTACAGCCGTGCGGTCACGCACCTGGGCGCAGCGGGCAATGGCCAGCTGGCCAAGATGGTCAACCAGGTGTGCGTCGCCGGCCTGCTGCAGGGCCTGGCCGAGGGGCTGGCCTTCGGTCAGAAGGCCGGGCTGGACATGGCCCAGGTGCTGCACGTGATCACCCAGGGCGCGGCCGGCAGCTGGCAGATGCAGCACCGCGGCCCCACCATGGTGAAAGACGAATTCGATTTCGGCTTTGCCGTCGACTGGATGCGCAAGGACCTGGGCCTGGTGCTCGACGAAGCCCGCCGGCAACAGGCCACGATGCCCGTCACGGCCCTGATCGATCAGTTCTACGCCGATGTGCAGGCCATGGGCGGCGGCCGCTGGGACACCTCCAGCCTGATCCGCCGTTTGCGTTGAAGCAGACGTTCAGGCCGGCACCGGGTTCGACCCCGGTCGCGTTCAGCGGTGGCTGGGGCGTTCGTTGGGTTGCTCGGGGGCCTTCGGGGTGCGACGGGCCAGCTCTTCCTCGCTGATCAGGTGGAACACCTTGATCACCCGCTGCACGCCGGACACCGAGGCGGCCAGCTCGGCCGCGCGCTGCCCTTCACGCTCGGTCACCATGCCCTGCAAGTAGACCTCGCCGCGCTCGACCACCACACGGAAGGCATTCGAGTGCACATCGCGGGCATCGACCAGCGTGGCCTTCACCTTGGTGGCGATCAGCACATCGTTGGCACGTGCGGTCAGCGACGACGCACCCATGATGCCCAGCTCATTGACCACCTTCTGCACGTTTTCGACCTGCGCCACCGTGCGTTCGGCCAGCTGGCGATCGGCCTCGCTGGCCACTTCGCCGGTCAGCAGGGCCAGCCGGTTGTATGAATTGACGTTGATGTGGGCACGCTCGCCCAGCGACTCCTTCAGGCGGCTGCTGGCCTTGATCTCGATGCCCTGATCTTCCAGCTGCGCCCCCGAGGTGCGGCGGTCGGTGGCCACGAAGGCTCCCCCCACGGCGCTGCCCAGCACCAGCGGCGCGCAAGCGCTCAGTTGCGAGGCGACCACCACGGCGGCCGCAGCGGCCAGCCATCGACGGGTCTTGAAGATTCGGTTCATGCGTCTTCTCCCAGGAGGCAGCCATCGACGGCCTCCATCAAGGCTTGCAGCGCCAACCAGCTGGCGCTGAACAGTTCAGGGGTGTTGCGGCCCGGCACGGGCACCCACACATCGGTGTCACGCACCATGGGGCCGAGCACGGTGGCGGCTTCGCCGGTCATCACCACCAGGATCAGGTCCATCTCGCGGGCCGTGGCCGTGGCCATGGCCACTTCGCCTTCGTCAGCTTCCAGCGAGAACGCCAGCCAGATGTCGCCCGGATGGCCAATGGCCCGCACGAAAGCGTCCATTTCGCCCGGCACGGCCTGCATGCCGGGGCCGCCTGGCCCCGCCACGTTGACCGAGGCCAGGGGCGGACGCTCGCGCCCGGCACCCAGGGCCAGCAGGTGCGCGGCATGCCGGGCCAGCCAGGCGGCTTCGGCCTGCCCGGCGCACAGCACCTTGCCGCCGCTGGTCAGGCTGTGCACGATGGCGTGCGCGGCCGCCTCGAGCTGGATGGCCAGTCGTTCGGCCGACTGGTAAAGACCGTCGGCCACTTCGGCAAACGTCTGCTGGATCTGGGTCTGGGGCATCGGGTCAATTCAATACGCGCGCCGATGATAAGTCAGCTGCCTGCGTCAAAGGCGGCTGGCAACCATTCGATGCATTCGCCATCGATGGCCACCACGTCAAAACGGCAGGGCGGAAGGCGGTTCAGCTGCATCAGATAATGCTTTGCGCCGCGGATGCAGCGCTGCTGCTTGCCTCGGCCCACGGTGGCTGCGGCGCCGCCATGCGAGCGGTCGGTGCGCTTGCGCACCTCCACGAACACCAGGGTGCCGTCGGTATCGCGCATGATCAGGTCCACCTCGGCCCCGCGCGCCGAAGGCCCGCGCGCCACCCGATAATTGCGCTCGACCAGGCTCAGCCCCTGTGCCTGCAGATGGGCCAGGGCCTGATCTTCCCCTTCATCTCCCCTGGATTTCGTCGTCACCATGGACGCCACCTTGCTCCTTGACACGGCCCGTGCGGCCGCCGCTGCCCAGCAGTATCCCGCAGGTGCGCTCTATGTCGTGGGCACCCCCATCGGCAACCTGGCCGACATCAGCCTGCGGGCCATCCATGTGCTCGAACTGGTCGACGTGGTGGCCTGCGAAGACACCCGCATGACCCAGCGCCTGCTGCAACACCTGGGGCTGAGCAAGAAGCTCATGGCCGTGCACGAGCACAACGAGAACCAGGCTGCCGAACAGGTGGTTCAGGCCTTGCAGGCCGGGCAGCGCGTGGCCTATGTGTCCGATGCGGGCACGCCTGCGGTGTCCGATCCGGGCGCGCGACTCGTGCATGCGGTGCAGGCCGCAGGCCTTCGCACCCTGCCCATCCCGGGTGCCAGCGCGGTCGTTTCCTTGTTGTCGGTGGCGGGCGACACCGCTGCGCAGGGGTTTGCTTTCGTGGGTTTTTTGCCGCCCAAGGCCCAGGCCCGCCTGGCCGCACTCAAGGCCTTGCAGGGCAGTGCGCAGGCCCTGGTGTTTTTCGAATCGCCCCACCGCGTGGAAGAGCTCGCCCGTGACCTGGCCGCGGTCGATCCCGAGCGCACCCTCACCGTCGGGCGCGAACTCACCAAGCAGTTCGAAGACGTGGTGCGCATGCCGGCCGCCCAGTGGCCCGCCTGGCTCAAGGAAGGGCAGCACGCCCGTGGCGAATTCGCCGTGGTCTGGCACGCCCGCCCCCCCGAGGCCCGGGACGACGATGCCGCGCTGCCTGCCCCGGTGCTGGCCTGCATCTCGGCCCTGGCCGCCCATCACCCGGTCAAAGAAGCGGCCCGCCTGGTGGCCGAACTCACCGGCTTGCCCAGCAAGCAGCTTTACCAGGCAGCGCTGGCCTCTCGGCAGCGGGGCGATGACGCCACAGACCCAGCGTAAACCCCATCATCTGATGGATGAATTCGTCAGAATAATGGGCGTTGCACTTGTTTCCGACGGTTCGAAGTGCAGGCGTCCGAGCCCTCAGGGGCCGGCAGCGCCTCCGTCATAGAGAGCATGTTGACAGGCCGGCTTCGTGCCGGCCTTTTTTTCACCGACGATGTCGATGAATCATTCAACGTGTCGGGTTCTCCCGCATCGGGGAAATGCCGATCACATCGCCTTGCGCAACTGACATACTGAAACATCAGTTACGCAAACAAGCAGATGCTTGATCAGGAGACCCTCATGAACTCGTCCGCTATCCGTCGTGTGGCCACCGCCGTGGCCGTGGCCGCAGCCGCTGTGGCCATCACCCCCGTCGCTCACGCTGGCACCGCCGCCAAGACCAAGTACCCCATCGTGCTGGTGCATGGCTTCATCGGTTTTGACAGCATCCTGGGCGTGGTGAACTATTTCTACCAGATCCCCGGCGCGCTCGAAAAGGAGGGTGCCAAGGTCTACATCGCTTCGGTCAATCCGTCGCAGACCACCGAGTTCCGCGGTGAAGAGCTCAACAAGCAGCTCGACCAGTGGAAGGCCAAAGACGGTGTGGTCAAGTTCAACCTGATCGGTCACAGCCATGGCGGTCCCACCGTGCGCTACTCGGCGGCCACCCGTGGCGACATCGCTTCGGTCTCGACCATGTCGGGCACCCATTACGGCTCCAAAGTGGCCGACAAGATCCTTGCCAACATGACCCCAGATGGCGGCTTCGACAAGGCGGCCACCGGGGGCCTGAAGCTGATTGCCTGGCTGACTGGCAACAAGACCTCCTCTGAGGCTGACCTCAAGACAGCGCTGAATGCTTTGAGCAGCTCGGGTGCCGCCGCCTTCAACGCCAAGTTCCCCAACGGCCAGAACGTCGAGAAGGCCGCCAACGGCCAGTTCTTCTATTCGTACGCAGGCAACAAGGTCAAGACCAGCAACGGCGGCGACATCTCTGATTCGCTGCTCGCCATCACCGCCGATTATTACGAAGGTGCTGCCAACGACGGCCTGGTGTCGCCGGCCGAAGCCAAGTGGGGCAAGCAGATCAACATGGCCCTGCCCTGGAACCACCTGGACGAAATCAACCAGGTGCTGGGCTCCATCGGCACCTGGGCACCCGACCCCAAGTCCTACTACGTCAGCATGGTCAACCGCCTGAAGTGGAAGGGCCTGTGAGCCCAGGCTGAGCCTGTGGGCACGGTAGGGCGGCTGTGTCGCCCCCTCGGCGCCAGGGGCCGAAACCCTGGGTGAAGCGGCCGGTGCCTTGGGTGCCGGCCGTTTGTTTTCCTCTGCACCACCATGGCCAGACCGCGCCGGAGGGGGTAAGCTCGCGTCCGTGCCTCACGGCACCCCTCCCGACAAATGAGAGACAGGCAACCGCAGCACAGGAAGTATGCGATGCAGACACAGACGAAATGGTTGGTGGGGCTGGCCGCAGCGCTGACGGTGGGCGCGGGCAGCTGGTTCATGACACATCGCCAGGCGGCGCCTCACGCCGAGGGCGAGGCAATCTCCGACAGCGGCGTCAACACGTGGCAGAGCGGCGGCAATGGTGGCTCGCTGTTTGCCTCCGACGATGAGCCGCCGGCCCGTACCGCCGATCAGATCCGCCACCGCCTGTTCAAGGAAGGCTCCTTTGCGGGTACCGAGCCGTCCGGTGAATGGTGTGTGGCCATGGACCAGAAGTTGCGCCCCTGCGAAGGGCTGCGCAGCCGTTTCGAGTACTACATCCTGGGCATCGGTGAAGTCACCATCCAGGAGATCCGCCTGCTGATCGAAGACGAAGCCCGCCGCACCCATGGCGAAAAGCTGGCCGGCGAGATCATGCTCATCTTCGACCGCTACTGGAAGGTGCGCACCTACGAGTGGCGCAACAAGTTCATCCAGAGCGACCGCAGCACCTGGATGCCGGTCTTTGAAGAACAGAAAGCCGTGCGTCGCCAGATCCTGGGGGCCGACTGGGCGCAGGCCTTCTTCGCTGACGACGAATCGCACTTCCAGGCCTATTACCAGCAACTTGAGTCTGGCAAGGCGCCGCCACCGCACCCCGGCGAGCCCGTGCCCCAGATGGAGCCTGGCAAGGATCCGGAGGCCGTGCGCGCCGAGCGCGTGGCCCGTTATGGCGAAGAAGCGGCCACCCGCCTCGATGCTGTGGACGCCCAGTGGGCCGACTGGGAGCGCCGACTGGCCGCGGCCCGCAACGAATGGGACCGCCTCCAGGGCCTGAGCAACCTGTCCGAGCCGCAGAAAAAAGACGAGATGGACCGCTATGTCCGCAGCAATTTCCAGGACAAGGACCAGATCCGCGTGCGGGCCCTGCTGAAGCTGCCATGATGTTCCCGGGGTGACACACGCCCCGCGCACCGCTGGTGGCCCCGAGCCCCGCGCGGCCCATCTTGTTTCTACAATGTGCCCATGATCGCCGTCGACGCCACCCTCGCCCGCCTCCAGACCGCCCGTGACCTGCTGCTCGCGCCCTACGGGCTCGACGAGGTCCACCTGCTCAAGGCCCTGAAGGTCATCACCGAGCACCGCGTCGACGACGCCGACATCTACTTCCAGTTCACGCGCTCCGAGGGCTGGAGCCTGGAAGAAGGCATCGTCAAGTCGGGCAGCTTCAGCATCGACCAGGGTGTCGGCGTGCGCGCCATCGCTGGCGAGAAAACCGCCTTCGCCTACTCTGACGACATCTCCGAGGCTGCACTGCTCGACGCGGCCCGCACCGTGCGCACCATCGCCTCGGCGGGCCAGAGCCGCAAGGTCAAGGTCGGCGGCACCCGGGTGGCCCCGTCGCGCAGCCTCTACCCGTCGCTCGACCCCATCGCCACCCTCGACAGCGCCGCCAAGGTGGCCTTGCTCGAAAAAGCCGAAGGCATGGCCCGCGCCAAAGACCCGCGCGTCGTGCAGGTCATGGCCGGCCTGGGCATGGAATACGACGTGGTGCTGGTGGCCCGTGCCGACGGCACCCTGGCCGCTGATGTGCGTCCCCTGGTGCGCCTGTCCATCTCGGTCATCGCCGAAGAGGGTGGTCGCCGCGAAGTGGGCTCATCGGGTGGTGGTGGTCGCTACGGGCTGGCCTACTTCACCGACGACCTCATCCAGCAGTACGTGGACCAGGCCGTGCACGCCGCCACCGTCAACCTGGCCGCGCAGGCCGCGCCGGCAGGCGAGATGACCGTGGTGCTGGGCAACGGCTGGCCCGGCATCCTGCTGCACGAGGCCGTGGGCCATGGCCTGGAAGGCGACTTCAACCGCAAAGGCTCCAGCGTGTTTTCCGGCCGCATCGGCCAGCGCGTGGCGGCCAAAGGCGTCACCGTGCTCGACGACGGCACCCTGACCGACCGCCGCGGCTCGCTCAATGTCGACGACGAAGGCTGCGCCAGCCAGCGCACCGTGCTGATCGAAGACGGCATCCTGCGCGGCTACATCCAGGACGCCACCAATGCGCGCCTGATGAAAATGGCGCCCACCGGCAACGGTCGCCGCGAAAGCTACGCCCACCTGCCCATGCCCCGCATGACCAACACCTACATGCTGGCGGGTGACAAGGATCCTGGCGAAATCGTCGCTTCCATCGACCGCGGCCTGTACGCCGTCAACTTCGGTGGCGGCCAGGTCGACATCACCAGCGGCAAGTTCGTGTTCTCGGCCTCCGAGGCCTACTGGGTCGAAAACGGCAAGATCCAGTACCCGGTCAAGGGCGCCACCCTGATCGGTAACGGCCCCGACGCCCTCACCCGCGTCAGCATGATCGGCAACGACATGAAGCTCGACAGCGGCGTGGGCACCTGCGGCAAAGACGGGCAGAGCGTGCCGGTCGGCGTGGGGCAGCCCACCTTGCGCATCGACGGCCTGACCGTCGGCGGCACGGCCTGAGCGGCAGCCTCGCGCGCAATGACGCTGCACCGCGCACCCCTCAAGCCGGGGGTGCGGGCGCCAAATGGCGGTCAAAAGGTGCACATGCTTGACGCCAAAGGAAAACCTCTGGCACAATGCAAGGCTTCGCTGAGTAAAGGCTATTTTGTCGGCCTGTCCCTCAGTCAAGGCGGATTGAAGCTGGCGCACACCGGTTTCGATCATGTCGGGCTGCTGCGGAGGGTGTCACTGACAAAACAGGCTGTTTAGTCAGATCCGCCCGTTCCACGGGCCCAAGACTGTCCGGTCGTCGTCGTGTAACTGGTCTGCAAAAGGGTTTTGCAGGGGTTGCGCAACCGACGGGTTCAAGTTGGGGTACAACATGATCCAAATGCAATCGCGACTCGATGTCGCAGACAACACTGGCGCCAAGAGCGTCATGTGCATCAAGGTGCTCGGTGGCTCCAAGCGCCGCTATGCAGGCATCGGTGACATCATCAAGGTGTCCATCAAGGAAGCCGCTCCGCGTGGCCGCGTCAAAAAAGGCGAGGTCTACAGCGCTGTGGTCGTCCGCACCGCCAAGGGCGTGCGTCGTCAAGACGGCTCTCTCATCAAGTTTGACGGCAACGCCGCCGTGCTGCTGAACACCAAGCTGGAGCCGATCGGCACCCGCATCTTCGGCCCCGTGACGCGTGAACTGCGTACCGAGCGCTTCATGAAGATCGTGTCCCTGGCGCCTGAAGTTCTGTAAGCACCCGCTGGCATAGCAAAGGACAGCCCATGAACAAACTGCGTAAAGGCGACCAGGTCATCGTGTTGACCGGTCGCGACAAAGGCAAGCGCGGCACCATCGCTGCTCGCGTCGATGCCGACCATCTGCTGGTCGAAGGTGTGAACGTTGCCAAGAAGCACGTTCGCCCCAACCCCCTGAAGGGCACGACCGGCGGCATCGTCGACAAGACCATGCCGATCCACCAGTCCAACGTCGCCATCTTCAATGGCGCCACGGGCAAGGCTGATCGCGTGGGTATCAAGCTCCTGGAAGACGGCAAGAAAGTGCGCGTCTACAAGTCCAGCGGCGAAGAAATCAAGGCTTGATGAGGGACAAGATGACTCAACAAACCGCTCGTCTGCAAGACTTCTACCGCACCAAGGTCGTTCCTGATCTGATGGCCAAGTTTGGCTACAAGTCGATCATGGAAGTGCCCCGTCTGACCAAGATCACCCTGAACATGGGTGTCTCGGAAGCCGTGAACGACAAGAAGGTCATGGAACACGCCGTTGGCGACCTGACCAAGATCGCTGGCCAGAAGCCTGTCGTGACCAAGTCGCGCAAGGCCATCGCTGGTTTCAAGATCCGCGAAAACATGCCCATCGGCTGCATGGTCACCCTGCGTGGTGCCCGCATGTACGAATTCCTGGACCGCTTCGTGACCGTGTCGCTGCCCCGCGTCCGTGACTTCCGTGGCATCTCGGGTCGTTCGTTCGACGGCCGCGGCAACTACAACGTCGGTGTCAAGGAACAGATCATTTTCCCGGAAATCGAGTACGACAAGATCGACGCGATCCGTGGTCTGAACATCAGCATCACGACGTCTGCCAAGACCGACGAAGAAGCCAAGGCTCTGCTGGCTGCCTTCAAATTCCCGTTCAAGAACTGAGGTGGAACGTGGCTAAAGTTTCCCTGAAGCAACGCGAAGAAAAGCGCGAAAAGCTGGTCGCCAAGTACGCCAAGAAGTACGCCGAACTCAAGGCCGTCATCGATGACACCTCGAAGTCGGAAGAAGAGCGTTACGCCGCCCGCCTGGAGCTGCAAAAGCTGCCTCGCAACGCCAACCCCACCCGCCTGCGCAACCGTTGCCATCTGACTGGCCGCCCCCGTGGCACCTTCCGTCAGTTCGGCCTGGGCCGCATGAAGATCCGCGAACTGGCTTTTGCCGGTGACATCCCCGGTGTCACCAAGGCCAGCTGGTAAGTCGGCCTGGAACGAACAGGAGTTATCCCATGAGCATGAGTGATCCCATCGCCGACATGCTGACGCGCATTCGCAACGCACAAATGGTCTCGAAGGCCAGCGTTGCACTGCCCTCGTCCAAGCTGAAAGTCGCGATCGCCCAAGTCCTGAAGGACGAAGGCTACATTGACGGTTTTGCCGTCTCCGGCGAGGCTACCAAGCCCACCCTGGAAATTGCCCTCAAGTATTACGCCGGTCGCCCCGTGATCGAGCGCATCGAACGTGTGTCCAAGCCTGGTCTGCGCGTTTACAAGGGCTGCCAGGACATCCCCAAGGTCATGAATGGCCTGGGTGTTGCCATCGTCACCACCCCCAAGGGCGTGATGACCGACCGCAAGGCTCGCGCTGCCGGCATCGGTGGCGAAGTGCTCTGCTACGTCGCCTGATAGGAGCATCGACATGTCCCGCGTAGGAAAGATGCCGATCGCCGTCCCCCAAGGTGTGGACGTGCAGGTCACTGCTGAACAAATCACCGTCAAGGGTGCCCTGGGCACCATGACCCGCCCTCAATCGCCCCTGGCTTCCGTGGCCAAGGACGGCAACGAGCTGAAGGTGGCCCCGGCCAACGACAGCGCCGAAGCCAACGCGATGTCCGGTACCGTGCGCGCCCTGGTGGCCAACATGGTCAACGGCGTGAGCAAGGGTT
This sequence comes from Aquabacterium lacunae, assembly GCF_004310865.1. GTDB lineage: Bacteria > Pseudomonadota > Gammaproteobacteria > Burkholderiales > Burkholderiaceae_C > Aquabacterium > Aquabacterium lacunae. The sequence continues at coordinate 496,454 of NZ_SIXI01000004.1, read as the reverse complement.
TCGAGAAGAAGCTGACCCTGGTCGGCGTGGGCTTCCGTGCCCAGGCCCAAGGTCAGAAGCTGAATCTGTCGATCGGCTTCTCGCACCCCGTGGTCAAGGACATGCCCGCAGGCATCAAGGTCGAGACCCCGTCTCAGACCGAGATCCTGATCAAGGGTGTTGACCGTCAAGTGGTGGGTCAGATCGCCGCCGAAGTGCGTGCCTTCCGTCCGCCCGAGCCTTACAAGGGCAAGGGCATCCGCTATTCCGACGAGCGCGTGGTCTTGAAAGAGACCAAGAAGAAGTAAGGAGCTGAACCATGTCCATCAACAAGAAGGAACAGCGCCTGCGTCGCTCGCGTCAAACGCGCGCTCGCATTGCTTTGCAAGGCGCCGTTCGTCTGACGGTTATCCGTACCAACCTGCACATCTACGCCCAAGTCACCACCGGCGACGGCTCGAAGGTCCTGGCAGCTGCCTCGACCGCCGAGAAGGAAGTCCGCGAACAGCTGGGCGCCGCTGGCAAGGGTGGCAACGTCAACGCTGCCACGCTGATCGGCAAGCGCATCGCCGAGAAGGCCAAGGCCGTTGGCGTCGAGAAGGTTGCTTTCGACCGCTCGGGCTGCGCCTACCACGGCCGCATCAAGGCCTTGGCTGAAGCCGCGCGTGAAGCCGGCCTGCAGTTCTAAGCCGCTGGCACTGGAAGGAATCACAAATGGCAAAGTTTCAACCCAAGGTGGCTGACGAAGGTCGCGACGACGGTCTGCGCGAAAAGATGATCCAGGTGAACCGCGTGACCAAAGTGGTCAAGGGCGGTCGGATCATGGGTTTCGCAGCCCTGACCGTGGTCGGCGATGGCGATGGTCGCATCGGCATGGGCAAGGGCAAGGCGCGTGAAGTGCCTCTGGCCGTGTCCAAGGCCATGGACGAAGCCCGTCGCAACATGCTGAAGGTTTCGCTGAAGAACGGTACCGTCTACCACAACGTGGTGGGCGAGCACGGCGCCTCGCGCGTTCTGATCGCTCCGGCACCTGCCGGTACCGGCATCATTGCTGGCGGCCCGATGCGTGCCGTGTTCGAGGTGATGGGTGTGACGGACGTGGTGGCCAAGGCCATCGGTTCGACCAACCCCTACAACCTGGTTCGCGCCACCTTCGACGCTCTGCGCAAGTCGACCACTCCGTCCGAAATCGCCTCCAAGCGTGGCAAGTCGGTCGAAGAGCTCTTCAACTGAGCCGGGGAGTACTGAACATGAGCGAGAAGAAGACTCTCACCGTTAAGCTGGTTCGCAGCCCCATCGGCACCCGTGCCGACCACCGCGCCACCGTGCGTGGTCTGGGCCTGCGTCGCATGCACAGCACCTCGACCCTCGAAGACACGCCCGCAGTGCGCGGCATGATCAACAAGGTTCGCTACATGGTCGAGGTGGTGTAAACCACTTCCGACTCTGGGGAATACCATGCAACTCAATTCCATCAAGCCCGCATCGGGTTCGAAGCACGCCAAGCGCCGCGTCGGCCGTGGCATTGGCTCGGGCCTGGGCAAGACCGCTGGTCGCGGTCACAAGGGTCAGAAGTCGCGTTCGGGCGGCTACCACAAGGTCGGCTTCGAAGGCGGTCAAATGCCTCTGCAACGCCGTCTGCCCAAGCGCGGTTTCAAGTCGATGACCCTGAAGTACAACGCCGAGGTCACCCTGGGCGAACTGCAGGCGCTGGGCGCTGCCGAAGTGGACCTGATCGTCCTGAAGCAGGCTGGCCTGGTGCCTCAACTGGCCAAGGTCGTGAAGGTGATCAAGTCGGGCGAACTGACGTCCAAGGTCACCCTCAAGGGCGTTGGTGCCACCGCTGGCGCCAAGGCTGCGATCGAAGCTGCTGGCGGTTCTCTGGCTGAATAAGCCTCAGGCTGCGAACACGAGCGCGAACAGGACTCATGGCAACGTCTCCCACTCAACTGGCACAGAGCGGCAAGTTTGGCGACCTGCAACGTCGTCTGATCTTTCTGCTGCTGGCGCTGGTCGTCTACCGCATCGGGGCCCACATCCCCGTTCCTGGCATCGACCCCGCACAGCTTCAACAGCTGTTCAAGGGCCAGTCGGGCGGCATCCTGAGCCTGTTCAACATGTTCTCGGGCGGTGCGCTGTCGCGCTTCACCGTCTTCGCGCTGGGCATCATGCCCTACATCTCGGCGTCCATCATCATGCAGATGATGGGCTACGTGGTGCCTCACCTCGAGGCGCTGAAGAAGGAAGGCGAGGCTGGCCGTCGCAAGATCACGCAGTACACGCGTTTCGGCACCGTGGGTCTGGCCCTGTTCCAGTCCTTCGGCATCGCAGTGGCACTGCAGGGCACACCTGGCCTGGTCATCAACCCCGGGTTCGGCTTCCAGCTGACCACCGTGGTGTCGCTGACCGCTGGCACGATGTTCCTGATGTGGCTGGGTGAGCAGATCACCGAGCGTGGCCTGGGCAACGGCATCTCGATCCTGATCTTTGCAGGCATTGCCGCTGGCTTGCCCAGCGCGATCGGTGGTCTGTTCGAGCTGATTCGCACCGGTGCCATGAGCATCCCTGCTGCGCTGTTCATCATCGCAGTGGTGGTGGCCGTGACCTACGGCGTGGTGTTCGTCGAGCGGGGCCAACGCAAGATCCTGGTCAATTACGCCAAGCGTCAGGTCGGCAACAAGGTCTATGGTGGCCAGTCGTCGCACCTGCCCCTGAAGGTCAACATGGCCGGCGTGATTCCCCCGATCTTCGCCTCTTCGATCATCCTGCTGCCGACCACGGCCGTGGGCTGGTTCGCCACGGGCGAGAGCATGCGGTGGCTCAAGGATCTGGCCTCGGCCCTGTCGCCGGGTCAACCGATCTACGTGCTGCTGTACGCTGCTGCCATCGTGTTCTTCTGCTTCTTCTACACGGCCCTGGTGTTCAACAGCCGTGAGACCGCAGACAACCTGAAGAAGAGTGGTGCGTTCATTCCTGGCATTCGCCCGGGTGACAACACCGCCAAGTACATCGACAAGATCCTCGCGCGTCTGACTCTGGCTGGCGCGGCTTACATCACCCTGGTGTGCCTGCTGCCCGAGTTCCTGGTGTTGAAGTACAACGTTCCGTTCTACTTCGGTGGTACGTCGCTGCTGATCATCGTGGTCGTCACGATGGACTTCTGGGCCCAGGTCCAGTCCTACGTGATGTCCCAGCAGTACGAGTCGCTGCTCAAGAAGGCCAACTTCAAGAGCTGACTCCAGGCGCGAAAGAATTGACCCGTGCTCGCATCGTGTTCCGGGCGACGTGAGCGAACAGCAGACCCGACCCGGTAACGCTATGTGAATTCTGCCGAGCAATCGGCGGTTCAGGAGAAGACCATGAAAGTTTCGGCATCCGTCAAGAAGATGTGCCGCAATTGCAAAATCATCCGTCGCAAGGGCGTGGTGCGTGTGATCTGCACCGACCCCCGCCACAAGCAGCGCCAGGGCTGATGCCCGGCACGCGGCGACACATCACGGTATCAGAGGACAGCTATGGCACGTATTGCTGGCATCAACATCCCTCCGCACAAGCACACTGAAATTGGCTTGACGCACATCTATGGCATTGGTCGCACCACTGCCCAGCAGATCTGCAATGCGGCTGGCATCCCTTTCAACAAGAAGATCAAGGAACTGACCGACGCCGACCTGGAGAAGCTCCGGGACGAAGTGGGCAAGCTCACCATCGAAGGTGACCTGCGTCGCGAACTGTCCATGAACATCAAGCGTCTGATGGACATCGGCTGCTACCGCGGTTTCCGTCATCGCCGTGGCCTGCCCTGCCGTGGCCAGCGCACCCGCACGAACGCCCGCACCCGCAAGGGCCCGCGCAAGGCGATCGCCGGCAAGAAGTGATCTTCTTCGGCTTCCTGTAAGATACAGCCCCCTCCCTGATTGATGGGGGCCCGTCGAGAGAGTAATTTTTATGGCCAAAGCACCTGCCAACAACGCGGCTCGCCGCGTGAGCAAGAAGGTCCGCAAGAACATTGCAGACGGCATTGCCCACGTGCACGCCTCGTTCAACAACACGATCATCACCATCACCGACCGTCAAGGCAACGCCCTGTCGTGGGCTTCGTCGGGTGGTCAGGGCTTCAAGGGCTCGCGCAAGTCGACCCCGTTCGCTGCCCAGGTGGCTGCTGAAGTGGCCGGTCGCGCCGCGCAAGAACAAGGCATCAAGAACCTGGACGTCGAGATCAAGGGCCCCGGTCCTGGTCGCGAGTCGTCGGTGCGCGCCCTGGCTTCGCTGGGCATCCGCATCAACTCGATTTCTGACGTCACGCCCGTTCCTCACAACGGCTGCCGTCCTCAGAAGCGTCGCCGCATCTGATGTCTGGCGGGCCTCGCGCCCGTCTGTGGATTCTCTCGGTGGCCCGCGCAGGGTGTGCGTCCTGCGAAGGCCTCTAAGTGAAGCCCGACATATTGTCTGCCCGAAGACTTGACAAGAACCTTGTGTTCTCGTCGGGTTTTTGTGCTTGTCAATTCCTGTGGTTATAATCACAGGTTATCCCGCACAAAGCACTGCCTGCCGCTGGACAAATCAGTGGCTGCGTCGCTTGTGCACTTCCAAGACCACCGTCTAGGGCTTCACAAGACGGCCCAGACTCGCGTCGAGCAGCGCAGCGCAGGCTGCCCTTGACGTCAGATTTTTTCGAGGACACCCACGTGGCACGTTATCTCGGTCCCAAGGCCAAATTGGCCCGCCGTGAAGGCACCGACCTTTTCCTGAAGAGCGCCCGTCGCCCCATCAGCGACAAGGCCAAGTTCGATTCGAAGCCCGGTCAACACGGCCGCACTTCCGGCTCGCGCACCTCTGACTTCGGTCTGCAACTGCGCGAAAAGCAAAAGGTCAAGCGCATGTACGGCGTGCTGGAGAAGCAATTCCGCCGCTACTTCGCTGAAGCCGAGCGCCGCAAGGGCTCGACCGGCGTGAACCTGCTGACGCTGCTGGAAAGCCGTCTGGACAACGTCGTGTACCGCATGGGCTTCGGCTCGACCCGCGCTGAAGCTCGCCAGCTGGTGGGCCACAAGGGCGTGACCGTGAACGGTCAAGTGGTCAACATCCCGTCGTACCTGGTCAAGTCGGGTGACGTGGTGGCCGTGCGTGAAAAGGCCAAGAAGCAAGTTCGCGTGCAAGAAGCTTTCAAGCTGGCCGAGTCCATCGGTCTGCCCGGCTGGGTGCAAGTGGACGGCGCCAAGCTGGAAGGCGTGTTCAAGAAGTCGCCTGACCGCGACGAGTTCGGTTCCGACATCAACGAATCGCTGATCGTCGAACTGTATTCGCGCTGATCTTTCTCAGGGCCTGGAGGTGGCTGACGAAGCGTCGGCATCTCGGGCCCTGTTGCCGTTTTTCAAAAGAGTACCGGCTCAAGCCGGTTGGTCCATCAGCCTTATCGGTGTAACGAGCCGAGGGTATTGACAGGAAGGCCTCATGCAAACCACGTTGCTGAAACCCAAAGCCATCCAGGTGGAGCCGCTCGGCGGCCACCGTGCACGCGTCACGCTGGAGCCGTTCGAGCGCGGCTACGGCCACACGCTCGGTAACGCGCTGCGCCGCGTGCTGCTGTCGTCGATGGTGGGTTTTGCTCCGACCGAAGTCACCATCGCTGGTGTTCTGCACGAGTACTCGACGCTGGACGGTGTCCAGGAAGACGTCGTGCACATCATGCTGAACCTCAAGGGCGTGGTCTTCCGTCTGCACAACCGCGACGAAGTCACCCTGGTGCTGCGCAAGGACGGCGAAGGCCCCGTCACCGCCGCCGACATCCAGACGCCTCATGACGTCGAGATCGTGAACCCTGGCCATGTCATTTGCCACCTGTCGCAAGGCGGCAAGCTGGACATGCAGATCAAGGTCGAAAAGGGCCGCGGCTATGTGCCGGGCAACCTGCGTCGTTACGGCGAAGAGACCAAGGCCATCGGCCGCATCGTGCTGGACGCTTCGTTCTCGCCGGTCAAGCGCGTGAGCTACACGGTCGAAAGCGCCCGTGTGGAACAACGCACCGACCTGGACAAGCTGGTCATGGAAATCGAAACCAACGGCGCCATCTCGCCCGAGGAAGCGATCCGCGCATCGGCCAAGATCCTGGTCGAGCAGCTGGCTGTGTTCGCGCAGCTGGAAGGTGACCCGATCGGCGGCATGTTCGACGCCCCCAAGGCTTCGGCGGCCACATTCGACCCCATCCTGCTGCGCCCGGTCGACGAGCTCGAGCTCACCGTCCGTTCGGCCAACTGCCTCAAGGCAGAGAACATCTATTACATCGGCGACCTCATCCAGCGCACCGAGACCGAGCTGCTCAAGACCCCGAACCTGGGTCGCAAGTCGCTCAACGAAATCAAGGAAGTGCTGGCTTCCCGTGGTCTGGCCCTGGGCTCGCGCCTGGAAGCCTGGCCGCCCCAAGGTCTGGACAAGCGCTGATCGCCTGATCGCGCAGGTTTCGACCTCGCTGAAAGATCCGGCCCTGAGTGCTTCGGCACGAAAGGGTCATAACCCGAGGGTGGGCATGAGCCCACCCGGTGCACCCGGCAGTACCTTCATCCGGCTGTCGGTGAATAAAGAAAGGAAAGCACCATGCGTCACGGAAACGGCCTTCGCAAGCTGAACCGCACTTCGTCTCACCGCGCTGCCATGTTCCGCAACATGGCCAACTCGCTGATCGAGCACGAAGCCATCAAGACCACCGTCCCCAAGGCCAAGGAACTGCGCCGCATCGTCGAGCCGCTGATCACCCTGGCCAAGGAAGACACCGTTGCCAACAAGCGTCTGGCCTTCAACCGCCTGCGCGATCGCGACAACGTCCTGAAGCTGTTCAATGTGCTGGGCCCCCGCTTCGCTAAGCGTCCTGGTGGCTACACCCGCATCCTGAAGATGGGCTTCCGCGTGGGCGACAACGCCCCCATGGCCTACATGGAGCTGGTCGAGCGCACCGAAGAAGCCGCTGCACCTGCTGCTGCCGAGTGATCCGGCAGGGGCCTCGACGGGGGCTCCTTGCTGATTCCGGTCCTCGAAACCCACCAGGCTTTGCCTTGGTGGGTTTTTTCTTGTGCGAGTGGCTGACCGCTGCTCTGATCTTTTTGAGCGCGCGTGCCATCAATACTTGCCCCGGCAGTCATTTTCGTGCCATAATCTAAGTCTTCCATCGCGGGGTGGAGCAGTCTGGTAGCTCGTCGGGCTCATAACCCGAAGGTCGTTGGTTCAAATCCAGCCCCCGCAACCAAAGCAATTCGCAGCACTTGCTGCGAACATCCAAGCCACTCATCGAGTGGCTTTTTTGTTGGTCCTGCTGGTCGTGGCCAGGGCTGGGGGGGCTTGCGCCAACCATGCAAAGCCGATCTTCGCCGCGCCGGTGGCTTGCCTGTGGCGGCAGGGCGGCGCCACGGTGGCTCCCTCTGGGGCGGGGTGTGGTCGTGGGGTGTGCTGACGGTACAATCATCGGTTTCGTACAAGTGAGCAACGTGCACCGGCCCGCGTGAACCTGCGGCGCGAGGTGTCACCCGAAAGGATTCCCCATGTCGATGGACGATCGCGACGGCAAGATCTGGATGGACGGCCAACTGGTGGAGTGGCGTGACGCCAAGGTCCACGTGCTGACCCACACGCTGCACTATGGTTGCGGCGCCTTCGAGGGCGTGCGCGCCTACAACACCGCCAAGGGCCCGGCCATTTTCCGCCTGCGCGAGCACACCGAGCGTCTGTTCAACAGCGCCAAGATCCTGCGCATGCCGATGCCGTTCACCATCGAGCAGATCGAGCAGGCCCAGATCGAGGTGGTCAAGGCCAACAACCTGGAAAGCGGCTACATCCGCCCCCTGGTGTGGCTGGGTTCTGAAAAGCTGGGCGTGAGCCCCAAGGGTGCCAAGGTGCACCTGATGGTGGCCGCCTGGACCTGGGGCGCCTACCTGGGCGAAGAGGGCATGAAGCGCGGCATCCGCGTCAAGACCTCGAGCTACACCCGTCACCACGTGAACATCACGATGACGCAGGCCAAGGCGGTGAGCAACTACACCAACTCGATCCTGGCCAACATGGAAGCCACGGACGATGGCTACGACGAAGCCATGCTGCTGGACAGCGCCGGTTTCGTGTCGGAAGGTGCGGGTGAGAACCTGTTCATCATCAAGAACGGCATGATCTACACGCCGGACCTGTCGGCCGGTGCTCTGAACGGCATCACCCGCAACACCATTTTCGCGATCGCCAAGGACCTGGGCCTGGAGATCAAGGAAAAGCGCATCACCCGCGACGAGGTCTACATCGCCGACGAGGCCTTCTTCACCGGCACCGCCGCCGAAGTGACCCCGATCCGCGAACTCGACCGCATCCAGATCGGCATTGGCTCGCGTGGCCCGATCACCGAGAAGATCCAGTCGGCCTTCTTTGACATCGTGAACGGTCGCAATCCCAAGTACGCCCATTGGCTGACCCAGGTGGAGTGATCCCCATGAGCAACACCAGCACCCAACCCGTGGAAGTGACCGCTGCCGACGTGCAAGGCGAAGGCGTGGTGTTCTGCCCGAACCCCAAGATGCCGCTGTGGAGCAACCACCCGCGCGTGTTCATCAACCTGTCGAAGTCGGGTGAAGGCAAGTGCCCCTACTGTGGCACGGTGTACAAGCTGAAAGACGGCGAGCACCTTCACCATCATTGATGGCGCGGTGCCGGGCTGCCTGTGCGGCGGCCGGAAGAACAAAAGCCCGCAGGCTCAGGCCTGGCGGGCTTTTTTCATGGGCAGCTGATGGGGGCGCTGTCATGCGCCCCGGTGCATCAGTAGCCGCTGCTGGCCTTGTAGAACACGTAGTCGGCCTGGTACTTCACGACCTGCTTCTGGCCCGCCTGGGCGGCGCCGCAGGGCAGTGCGGGGGCCACGCCACCCTTGGTGTTCAGGCGCTGCACGTAGGTCACGTTGCTGAGGGCGCCATTGCCCGATGACGGGTCGGCCTTGACCAGTTGCAGCGGAATGGCACCCGCTTCACCCGGGGCCACGGCCACTTGCTTGCCGGTGAACTTCGAGCCGTCGTTGTATTCCCAGGTGGGGCCTGCGTAGTACTTGCCCACGGCCTTGCCGCCTTCGTTCAGCGCGGCCACGGGCGCCACGAAAGCCCAGGCGAACTGGTCAGGCGCGTCCTTCTTGGTGCGGCACTCGTAGGTGATCTCGCCACCGCTGGTGACGGTGTAGCCGCTCTGCTTGTGGCCGGCAGGCGCGCGAACGGCCTCGGGCAATGCAGCGTTGTCGACCTTGGGCGACATGGCGCAACCGCCGAGGGTGGCGGCGACAGCGATCAGGCTCAGGGCGGCGTGGGTCTTGAAGGACATGAAAGGCTCCGTGTTCATCAGGTTGAAGTTCACGGACCCAATCGGCCCGCGATGCCGATGGTTACGGAAGCGGCGCTGCTTTGGATGCAGCGCCGTGTGCGAAATCAGGTCAGGTGCGGAACTTTCCCACGGAAATGACCGGGCCGGTGGGGGCGCCAGTGGGCGAACCGCCTGGGGGCTCCACGCTGATGGCAAAGCCGTCGTTGCCTTGCAGCAAGGCCTTGCGCAGCACGGTGGTGCTGTCCTGGGCCGAGACCAGGCCCAACGAGCGCGGTGCGCCGCCACCGCTGGGCAAGGCCCACAACTCCAGCGCCTGCTGGGCCGTGATGCTGGCGCCTGCGATGGGCTTGAGCACCAGGCTCTGGCCGTCTCCGCTGATGCTGGCCACAAACTGCGCTGCAGCGCCTGTGGAGGCCTTCTGCAGCGCCGGGTCGGTGCTTTGCAGCACGACCACGATGGGCGGCTGGCTGGGGGTGGGTTGCTGCAGCAGCACGCCCAGGCTGATGGCGGCCACCGTGGCGACGGTGGCCAGGCCTTGCCACAGCGCCAGGCGTTGCCACCAGGGCCGCAGGGGCTCGGCGGCGGCAGGGAACAGGCGTTGCTGGATGCGCTGCCACACCACCGGGCGCGGGTTGACCGGGGGGATGTCAGCCGCCAGCACGTGCAGACGCTGTTCCCAGTGCTGAACCTGATGCCTCAGGCCAGGATGGGCGGGCAACAGGGCTTCGAAACGGCGGCGAGCCGGGCCGCGCAGGGTGCCGAGCACGTACTCGGCGGCCAGGCGTTCGGCCAGAAGGGGGCGGCTGTAGTCCATGTCAGTTCAGAGCCTCGGCGGCTCTCTCCAGGCAGGTCTTGAGGCTCTGCATGCCGCGTCGCACCCAGCTTTTGACGGTGCCCAGGGGCTGCCCCATCTGGTCGGCCACTTCGCTGTGCGACAGGCCCTGGTAGTAAGCCAGGGCCAGGCTGCCGCGCTGATCGGCCGAGAGCTGATCCATGCAGCGCTCGAGTGATCGGGCCCGGGTGGCCGCTTCCAGTTGTTCCAGGGGGCCGGGGCTGTCGTCGGCCATGCGTTCCAGCAGGTCATGCTCGTCCTCATCGTCGGAGCCACGGGCGATGCTGGAGACGGTGTCCGGACTGGACGCCTTCCGCCGCAGGCTGTCGATCGCGCGGTTGCGGGCAATGCTCACCAGCCAGGTGGTGGGATTGGCCAGCGCCGCGTTGTAGCTCTGCGCAGCTCGCCAGACGTTGATGTACACCTCCTGGAGGACATCTTCGGCCTGGGCTCGGTCATGTTGGATACGCAGGATCACGCCCAGCAGATGCGAGCTGGATGCGCGATAAAGCGTGTCGAATGCCACGCGATCTCCCAGGGCCACTCGCCCGAGCAGGGCGGCCAAGTCAGCGGTTTGCCTCATTCGACCTCGTTGTGAAGGTGGGTGCGTTTCGAGGAACGGACTTCCGCATTGTGCAGGACTTGTGCCCCGCAGCAAACGTGGCGCGCCTTCTACAATGTGGCGATCATGAAAAGCACACGCGATTTCGTTCTCACCCTGTCGTGCCCCGATGCCAAGGGCATCGTGCATGCCGTCTCGGGCTTGCTGTACCAGGCCGGTTGCAACATCGTCGATTCGCAGCAGTTCGGTGACCTGGGCTGCGAAGACAGCACGGGGCTGTTCTTCATGCGCGTGCACTTTCATGCACCCGAACACCTGGCCGATGTGGCCACGCTGGAGAAGCTGTTCAGCCATGTGCGCGAGCAGTTCCAGATGCAGGCCATGATCCACAGCCTGGTGCGCAAGCCCCGTGTGCTGGTGATGGTGAGCAAGCATGGCCATTGCCTGAACGACCTGTTGTTCCGCTGGCGATCCGGCTGGCTGGACATCGAGATCCCGGCCATCGTTTCGAACCACCCCGATTACGCCGAGCTGGCGGCCAGCTATGGCATCCCGTTCCACCACTTGCCCCTGCCCACGGGCGCTTCGGCCGAGGTCAAGCGCGAGCAGGAGCAGCAGGTGGAAAGCCTGGTGATCCAGCACGGCATCGACCTGGTGGTGCTGGCGCGCTACATGCAGATCCTGAGCACCGAGTTCTGCCAGTTCCTCAAAGGCCGCGCGATCAACATCCACCACAGCTTCCTGCCCAGCTTCAAGGGCGCGCGCCCCTACTATCAGGCGCACGACCGTGGCGTGAAGCTGATCGGGGCCACCGCGCACTACGTGACGGCCGACCTGGATGAAGGCCCGATCATCGAGCAGGATGTGGAGCGCGTGGACCACACACTGAGCCCCGAAGACTTCACGGCTGTGGGTCGCGATGTGGAGTGCCTGGTGCTGGCGCGTGCCGTGAAGTGGCACACCGAGCACCGGGTGCTGATGAACGGCCACAAGACGGTGGTCTTCCGCTGATCTCTGGAGTAGCCCATGGCTGATGCCCGCACCCGCAGCGCCCAGGCGGCCTTGATGGCCACGGCCGAAGAGACCGAGCAGGCCTTCTATGAAGCCCTGCAGCAGGGCGATGTGGAGCGGCTGATGTCGCTCTGGGCCGAGGACGAGGAGGTGGCCTGCGTGCACCCCAATGGGCCCCGCCTGGTGGGGCCGGGCGCGATCCGGGCCGGCTTCGAGACGGTGCTGTCCAACGGCGGCATGGCCATCACGCCCGTGAGCACCCGCCGCATGGAGACGGCCACCTGCGCCGTGCACCACGTGCTGGAGAAGGTGCAGGCCATCACCAGCGAAGGCCTGCAGACGGCCTATGTGCTGGCCACCAATGTGTTCGTGCGGTCGGAGCTGGGCTGGCGCATGGTGGCCCACCATGCCAGCCCGGGCCAGGCCGACCAGATGCTGGAGATGGTCGAGGCCGGGCCGGTGCTGCATTGAGGGTGCGCTGAGCATGGCCATGGACCACTGGCAGCCGCCCTGGTGGCTGCACGCGCCAGGCGCCCTGGGCGGCAACCTGCAGACCATCTGGCCCGCGCGAGCCGCGCGCCACTGGAAGGCCGACAGCCGCCCCCTGACCGGCCGCCGCGTGCGGGTGGACACGCCCGATGGCGACTTCATTGATTTCGACTGGCTGGTCGAGCCCCTGGCGCCCACCTCGCCCGTGCTGGTGGTGTTCCACGGGCTGGAGGGCTCGTCGGCCAGCCATTACGCGCAGGCCTTTGCCCATTGGGCCCGCGAGCAGCACTGGGGCTGTGTGGTGCCGCACTTTCGGGGCTGCTCGGGTGAACTGAACCGGCTGCCTCGGGCGTACCACAGCGGCGATTTCGCCGAAATCGACTGGATGCTGGGGCAGGTTCAGCAGGCTCACCCGGAGGGCCCGCGCGTGGCCGTGGGCATCTCGCTGGGTGGCAATGCCTTGCTGCGCTGGGCGCAGGAGATGGGCCATGCAGCCCGCCAGAAGGTGCTGGCTGTGGCTGCGGTGTGCTCGCCCCTGGACCTGGCCGCGGCAGGGCATGCCATCGGGCGGGGTTTCAACCGGCTGGTGTACACGCGCATGTTCCTGTCGACCATGAAGCCCAAGATGCTGCACAAGCTGCAGCGCTTCCCCGGCTTCATCGACGAGCAGGCCTTGCGTGCAGCCGCTGACCTGTACGCCTACGACAACGTCGTGACGGCACCTCTGCATGGCTTTGCCAACACCGAAGACTACTGGGCGCGCTGCTCGGCAGGCCCCAGACTCCAGGGGCTGGTGGGTGTGCCGGCCCTGGCCTTGAACGCCCAGAACGACCCTTTCGTGCCTGCGGGTAGCCTGCCTCGGGCCGATCAGGTGAGCGGCTGGGTGACGCTCTGGCGTCCGCGCCATGGTGGGCATGTGGGTTTTCCGGGCGGGCGATGGCCGGGCCATGTGCGGCCCATGCCCGAAGCGGTGGGCCGTTGGCTGGCCCAGCACGTGCCGCGCGCCACCGCGCCAACCGAACAAGGACAACGCCATGGATGACATCGTCAAGGCCGCCATCAAGAAGTGGCCCAATGTGCCGCACTGCCACGGCTGGCTGGGCCTGGACGCGCGGGGTGACTGGTACCTGCGCGACGAGCCCACGCAGCGCTCCGGGCCCTTTCCGCAGGCCAAAGGAAGCCGTGTGACGCACGGCAAGCTCAAGGACTTCATTGCCCGCAACTACGAGCACGATGCGCAGGGCCAATGGTTCTTTCAGAACGGCCCCCAGCGCGTGTACGTGTGGCTGGAGGCGGCCCCCTGGGTGATCGGCGTGATGGCCGATGCCGCCGTGCCGGGGGGCTGGCGTCTGGAAACGCACACGGGCATGCCGGTGGCGCAGGTGCAGGCCACCTACCTGGACGAAGACGGGCGCCTGTACCTGCAGACCGAGCATGGCCTGGGTGTCGTGCGCTCGCAGGACATGGTGGCGGCGGCCGAGGCCATGGAGTCCCTGGGCTGGGCACCCGAAGAGGTGCAGGGCCGCGACTTGGTGCAGCGCCACGGGGTGGTGCTGAACCCACAACCGGCTGCCGCCTGAGTTCGGCGGGCCATGAAAAAGCCGACCTCGACGGGTCGGCTTTTTTGTGCCTGCGGGGCAGCGGGGCGATCAGGCCCCGCGCGGCGTCACTTGGCTTCGCTGGCGCCTTCGGCTGCAGCCACCGGCGGTTCTTCGAACTTGGCGCCACCGGCGTTGGCCATGTAGGCCACGGCGCGCTTGATCTCGACTTCGACGAAATCACCACCGCCTTGCGCGGGCATGGCGTTGAAACCCTTGACGGCGTGGTCGGTCAGGGTGTCCAGGCCCTTGCCGATGCGGGCGGCCCAGGCGCCACCGTCACCGTACTTGGGTGCGCCCAGGGCGCCGGCGCCGTGGCACGAAGCACACTGGGCCTTGTACACGTCTTCACCGCCACGCGAACCGGGCGCTGCCGTGACGGCCTGCACCTTCACTGCGGCCACCGGCATGATGCGCTGGGCCACGGCTTCAGGCGCCAGGGCGCTGGAGCCCGCGCCACCCTTGGCAGCCGAGTTCACGTAGTTGACCAGCAGGGCGATGATGGTGACGGGCACCACGAAAGCCAGCACGATGGCCAGCATCAGCTGCTGGGGCGTCTGGATGGGGCCTTCGTCGTGGGATTGGGGCGCTTGGCTCATGTGAGTCCTCGGTGGGGCGGTGACGTAAACAATCGCAAGATTATAAAACCCGCGTCAAGCAGGGATGAAGCCAGTTGAACGGTGATCGGCGCCCAGTCACCACAACAAGTGGCGCACGCACGCCCAAATGCTGCGTTTTGCGTGACGGGCTTGACAAGTGCGCCTGCTAGAATGCGGTTGCGCTGCGCCCGTAGCTCAATGGATAGAGTACTGCCCTCCGAAGGCAGGGGTTGCTGGTTCGATCCCAGCCGGGCGCGCCACTTGAGTGACCTGGGGCAAACAGCCCCACCTCAGCCCCCTCAAGGAAGGCTCTGCAATTCATGCGCAGGCCTCGTTCCGACAATTCCTCGCCGCTGGGCTCCGTGTGCCCTGCTTGTGGTCATGCCAAAAGTTTCAGTGAGGCTTGCTCCACCCCCTGCAGGATGCAGTGGGCCAATGGCATCGGAAACCCCTCAGGCAGCTTGTGCCTGATTTGACGGATGACCTCAGGTGTGCGTGCCACCAGATCGTCCAGCAGCTTGTCGACGGGTTGGCCATGCTCGGTGACCACACCGTGCCGAGCTCCCACCGCCACCCAATGTTGCCGCTGGATGTCGTTCATCTTCCAGTGCGTGTTTTTGCCACGCACAGCCATGGCCAGTTTGACCTTGAACGGTGAGATCTGGTTGGGCCCATCGCCGAGGATGGGGTAGGCCGAGATCACGTCGTACAGCGGCGTGAGTTGAAAGCGCCCTCCCGGCCGGATGAACAGGCTGAAGTTCTTGGCGTGGCCGTCGGGCGCGCACAGCATCCAGAACAGCACCTGCGCCAGGAAGAAGGTGCGCTTGTCTTGCTCAGGTGTGATCGAGCCGGACAGCACCGACATGATGCGGTCGATGCCGGGGCCGCCTTGGGATTCGTACTTCAGATCAGGGGCGGTCGCGGTGGCCTGGCACAGGTCTTCTTGTGGCAGGCGGATGAGGTGCTGCTGCCCGTCGGGCGCTGCCCACCACATGCGGTCAAAGCGCTCGACCGCCAACGCTTTGACATCTTCGAATTGAACAGGCTCGCAACGGGCCACAGGCAGGCCATAGGCCGCCAGGATCTGCGCGCACAACCACTCGTTCTCAACCGATTCGCGCAGGTCCAGGCCCATGCCACCCACCAGGCCCAATGGCAGCTTGAGGATGTGGGTGGTGGGGGTGGCACCTTGCGGCACGCACCATTGACCATCCAGCCTGAGCAGCGCGGTCTTTTCTTGCGCGCCTGCAATCGAGATGCGGAAGTCGTCGTCTTCCATGAATCCCGGGGCCGTGGCGGCGGTGGCGTGTCGCAATACGGCGGCCACTTCGCTGTGATTCAGCGGGCGCGCTTGCACTGAGGCCACGGCTGGACTGGCATCTCCCTCCAGGATCTGGAGCGCACCCACGCAGTCCTGGCCGGCCTGTGCCAGCACATCAAAGGCCTCGGTGGACGTGGCCCGGTAACGGCGAGCCAGGCGCGCCCGGATGTCTGGGCTGTCGGGCAGCAGGTTGTCGAAATGGTGGCGCACACGCTCGCCCCGATGCGGGGCGTTGCCCGGCGTGAAGGGCAGCGACAAGGACAGGGGCCGGCCTTCGCGGCTTTGCACCCAGTGGGGGTCGTATTGCAGTGTGTCCGGGCTGCGCGGTGCCGTGAGCCAGGTGCCCACTCGGACACCGTTCATCCACAGGCTCAGGGCGCGGGTGTGAGAGCGTCTTCCCATGGCGTGGGCTCACCATGCTGGGCCGTGGTGGTCTGCGGGATCTGCGGGTGGCTCTGCTGCCCGGACGCCGGTGCCGGTGTTGGAGGTGGGCTTGGCGTGCAGCACCACCTCGACACCGAGCAGGTTGAGGAGCAGGAGCAGGCGCTCGGCGCTGACCTTGCTGGCATGGCGTTCCAGCGCAGAGTAGGTTTGCTGCGTGACGCCCAGGCGCAGCGCGGTTTCGGCTTGCGTCAAACCAGCGGCCTTGCGAAACGATTGCAGCAAGGCTGGCAACTGGTCTGGATTGCGAACTGGGAATTCATGCATACAGGCCAATGCTTGTATTCAGGATTCACGTATTATGAATTGTAAATCAAGGGTACGCAACCAAAGCTGTATCTTCGGCTTACAGCTTGTGATCTGTTTCCATGCGAGCTGTCGATCCATGCGCTGCGGTCAAACATCTCAGGTGCCGGGGGGCACACCCCCCACCCCCCCCACCGCACCCACCAAAGCCGCCGTGCAGGCACGGATCACGGCCTGACGGTCGAGTGGCGGCTGGCTGTCCAGCCAGTCCAGCGCGGCGTGCACCAGGAAGGCCAGCCAGGCACGCACAGACAGTGTCAGCAAAGGGCTGGGCGGCGACATGGGGGCCAAGGCAACCATGATGCGCTGGGCCTGGGTGTCCAGGTTGCGCTGCACCACGGCTTGCACGCCCTGGTGGGCGCTGGCCGCGCTGCGAAACAGCGCCCGGTAGGTGTGTGGGTGCTCGGCGACGTGGTCGAAGTAGGCCTCCAGCGAGGCCTGGAGTTGGGCCAGCGGCGGCAAGGCCGGGTCCGGCAGGGTCACCCTCAGGATGTCGTCGTACCCGTCTTCGACGATGGCCGCGAAGAACTCCTGCTTGCCTGGGAAGTAGTGGTAGAGCAGCCCCCGCGAGACCCCCGCCTGCTGCGCGATCTGGTCGATCTGCACGTCGTCGTAAGCATGCGCGCCAAACGCCGCTGCGCCCACCGACAAGAGGTGGGCCCGGCGCGCGTCGGGGGCGAGGCGCGCGCCTGTCGCTTGGCGCACCGGGCGCTTCGTGGGAGAGGGTGTTTTGTTTGACATGGGTTCAACAGTCTACGCATAATCATTTATTGAACATGAGTTCAATAAACGCCCGCCAGAGAGCCCGCATGCCCAAGCCCTTCCGCGACGCGCTGCGTCGCCTGTTCATCACGACCTGCCTGCTGACCCGCACCACCGAGCACGCCGCCCGGCGCCTGGGGGCTG
This sequence comes from Aquabacterium lacunae, assembly GCF_004310865.1. GTDB lineage: Bacteria > Pseudomonadota > Gammaproteobacteria > Burkholderiales > Burkholderiaceae_C > Aquabacterium > Aquabacterium lacunae. Next base: position 479,074 of record NZ_SIXI01000004.1, on the reverse strand, counting down.
GCTACTTCCTGCCGGCCTTGTTCGTGCAGCGTTATGCCGCCATGGGCGGGCTGGACGCCGCGCAGTTCCGTGATCAGATGAACGGTGTTCGCTCGTTCACCGACGAGGCCTGGTGCGGTCACTGGAACGCGCTGGCCGAGGCCCAGTTGCAGGCGGCCGAGGCGTGTGTGCCCGGTTTCGCCTCGAACCCTGCCTGCACGCAGGCCCGTGCGGCCCTGGCCCCTTGGGGGGCGCAGGTGGCCACCTTGATGTCGGAGCGTAGCGCCCCCTTGGGGGTCGCCGGCGACGAGGGGTCGTCGGCCCAGCAGGCGCTGGAAGCCTTGCGCTGCACGGTCAAGGCCATCACTTACTACCAGGTCAGCGCCTTCCCGGGGCACACAGCCGGCAGGCTGCAGGCGTATCACCGGTCGGCGCAGTTGTTCGATGGCCTCACCCAGGTGGTCGCGCCCTTGCTGGGCATGGTCATCGAGCGCGTGGCCATCGAGGTGAACGGCGAGACCGTCAAGGGCTACCTGGCCACGCCCGCAGGCTCGCAACGATGCCCGCTGGTGGTGGTGACCAATGGCCTGGAAGGCACGGTGCAGGAGCTGGCCATCCCGCTGCTGCGTTACCACGACAGCGGCCTGGCGGTGTTTTTCATGGAGATGCCCGGCACCTACGCGCACCGCCAGCGCATGTCGGTGGACTCGGAAAGCATCTACCACGGGGTGATTGAACACCTGGCCCGCCACCCGCGTGTGGACCCTGGCCGCATCGGCCTGGTGGGCGTGAGTTTCGGGGCCTACTGGGCCGCACGCCTGGCCGCCACCAGCCGCCGCTTGCAATGCGCGGTGGCGTGCGGCGCGCCCACCCACCGCACCTTCCAGGTCGGCAACACCATCGGCATCCCCGACATCATCGTCAAAGCCTTGCAGCACACCACGGGGGCGACCAGCCTTCATGGGCTGATGCGGGCCTTGAGGGCCTTGTCGTTGCGCCCGCTGTATGCGCAGATCCAGATCCCGCTGCTGGTGATCAACGGGGACCACGACACCCTGCTGAGCACGCAGGACTCGCGTGACCTGGCCGCCCAGGCACCCCGTGCGACACTCAAGCTCTACCCGAATGACGACCACTGCGCCATGGGCCACTACCGCGAGTGGCTGGACCTGTCGCAAACCTGGGTGCGCGACCAGCTGATGCGTGTGCCCGGCGCGGCCTGAGCCGCATGGGGTTGTACAGTGCCGGGGCACGCTTGCGTGTGCGCCCTGAACACGCCCCCCATGCCCCGCATCCTCCACACCGCCGACTGGCAGATCGGTCGCCAGTACACCACCTTCCCGGAAGAAGACGCCGTGCCCCTGGCCGAGGCGCGCGTGGCCGCGGTGGAGCGGCTGGCGGCCCTGGCGGTGCAGCATGCGGCCGATGCCGTGCTGGTGGCGGGCGATGTGTTCGACCTGCAGACGGTGTCCGAGCGCACGGTGCGCCAGCTGTTCAATGCCCTGAAAGGCTTTGATGGCCCTTGGGTGTTGATGCCCGGCAACCACGACGCGGCCCTGGCCGAAAGCGTGTGGACCCGCGCGCAGCGCCTGGGCGTGGTGCCCGCCCATGTGCACCTGGCCCTGCGCCCCGAGCCTGTGCTGCTGCCGCAGGCCGGGCTGGCCGTGCTGCCGGCCCCTTTGACGCAACGCCACACCTTCGACGATGCCACCGCGTGGTTCGACCTGGCCGACACGCCTGCGGGCCTGGTGCGCGTGGGCCTGGCCCATGGCAGCGTGCAGGGCCTGTTGGCCGAGCACATCGATTCGCCCAACCCGATCGCGCCTGACCGCGCCGAGCGCGCGCGGCTGGATTACCTGGCTTTGGGAGACTGGCATGGCTGCCGCGAGGTCAATGCCCGTACCTGGTACAGCGGCACGCCCGAGCCGGATCGTTTCCGCGACAACGATGCGGGTCACGCCTTGCTGGTGGATGTGCCCGAGCCGGGGCAGGCCCCCACCGTGACACGCCTGCCCACGGCGCGGCACCGCTGGTTCAGCCTGGAGGCCGCGCTGCATGTGGCCTCTGACGTGCAAGCCCTGGTGCACAGCCTGCAGCAGTTGCCTGACGGTGCCGTGGTGCAGCTGGCCCTGAGCGGCGCCCTCGACCTGCCAGGCCACCAGACCCTGCGCGAAGCGCTGGCACAGGCGAGCGCGCGCTTGCGCCATCTGGATGCCCCCTTGGGTGCCGTGCGCCTGCAGCCTTCCGACGAGGACCTGGCGCGCCTGAAGGCCGATGGTTACCTGGCCCCGGTCATCGATGACCTGCGACACGGTCAGGCCCACGGCACGCCCGAGCAGCAGGCCGTGCACCGCGAAGCCCTGGCCATCCTGGCGGGTGTGCTGGCCGAGCGCCAGGGGGGCACGGCATGAGCTTTCACCTGACGCGCCTGAAGGTCGAGCAGCTGCGGCGCTTTCGCCAGCCTTTCGAGCTGCGTGACCTGCAGCCCGGGCTGAACCTGATCTGTGGCCCCAACGAAGCGGGCAAGAGCACCCTGGTGCGGGCGATTCGGGCGGCTTTCTTCGAGCGCTACCGCTCCACGGCGGTGGATGATCTGCGGCCTTGGGGCGACAGTGGCGCCACGCCGCAGGTGGTGCTCGGCTTCGAGCACGATGGCGTGGCCGGTGAGTTGAGCAAATCGTTCCTGGGCAGCAAGCGCCGCTGTGACCTGCGCATCGGGGCGCAGAGCTGGCAAGGCGCCGAGGCCGAAGACCACCTGGCCCAATGGCTGGGTTTTGGCTTCGCGGCCAAGGGGGCCAGCAAGGCCGAGCACTGGGGCATCCCGGGCCTGTTGTGGGTGAGCCAGGGCACCGGGCAGGACTTGCAGGCGGCGGCCGACCATGCCCATGCCCATTTGCACCAGGCCTTGGCCCGACATGGCCAAGGCGGTGCCGATGCACCGGGCCTGACCGGGCTGGCCGCCACCGAGGGCGATGCGGTGCTGGCCCAGGTGGACGCCTTGCGTGAGGTGCTGCTGACCGCCACCGGGCGGCCCAAAGGCGCCCTGGCCGAGGCCCTGGCGCAGCTGGACGCCACGAAGGCCCGTGTGCAGGACCTGCAGGCCCAGGTGAGCCAGTACCAGCAGGAGGTCGATGCTCTGAGTCAGTTGCGCGCCGAGCACCAGCGCGACGAAGCCGAGCGACCCTGGGAGGCCCTGGAGCAGCAATTGACCCAGGCCCGTGAAGCCTTGAACCTGGCCGAACAAGCGCGGCAGCAGCTGGATGAGGCTCAGGCCCGGGAAGCCGAACTGCAACGCCAGCAGCAGTGGGCCCAGCAGGTGCTGAGCCACAGCGCCCGCCAGGCCCAGGGACTGGTTCAGCGTGCCGAGCAGGCCCGCCTGGCGGCCGAGCGTGCCCAGCGTGCCGAGCAGGCCCTGCTTCAGGCGCAGACCCAGCGCGACCTGGCCGAAGCAGCCTGGCTGAAAGCACAGGCTGTGTTGCAGCGCGCGCAGCAGGCAGAGCAATGCCGCCAGTGGCAACGTGACCTGCAGGCCCTGCGGCGCGACCAGGCCCAAGCCGCGCAATCGGTGCAGCAGGCCGAGGCGGCCGAGCGTGCGCTCCTGGCTGTCGCTCAGCCCCAAGGCACCACCGCGTTGTCGTTGAAAGAGTCAGACATCCGGCGCCTGCGCACCCTGCAGGCCGATGTGGCGCAGGCGCGTCTGAGGCTGGAGGGCCTGGCCACACGCTTGCGTTTTGACCTGTTGCCCGGGCAGCATTTGCAAGCACAAGGCCTGACAGATGCTGAAACCCTGAGCTTGCAAGGCCAGGGCGAGCAGCTGTTGCTGGGCGCCACCCGCCTGACCCTGCCTGGCCTGGGTGCCTTGCAGATCGAACCGGGTGGCGCCGACCCTCAGGCCTTGACCCGGCAGCACCACACGGCCCAGGCGGCGGAGGCAGCCTGGCTGGCGGCCTTGAACGAGCTGGGGGTGCCTGACCTGGAAAGTGCGGAGGCCCGTCTGGCCGAGCAGGTACGACGTCAGCAGCAACAGGCCCTGGCCGAGCAGGCCTTGCAACTGGTCGCACCTCATGGCCTGCCCGCCCTGCGCGCGCACGCCGCACGCCTGGCACAGGACGTGGACACCTTGCAGCAGGCCTTGGCGCGCGCCGGAGACACCGCGGCATCAGACCCCGCGGCAGACTCGGCATTGGCCGAACCCGGCGCAGGTTTAGCGGCCACCGTGGCGGAAGCCGAGGCCGCCTGCAAGCTGGCCGAGCAGGCCCTGCAGCGCGCCACCGCGGCGCACGCTCAGGCCCAGAGCGAACAAGCCGCGGCCCGTGCACTGGCCGATTCCACCCAGCGCGAGTGGGCCCTGGCCGAACAGCAGGCGCAGCAGCCCGACCAGCTGCGGGAACAGGCCGAGGCCCAGGCCCGACTGACCGAGCTGCACACCTTGCTGCAGACCCAGCAGGCCCGCGTGCAGCAGTGTCAGCAGCAGATCAGCCAGGCGCGCCCGGACATTCTGGCGCAGGACGTGAGCCGCCTGGGGCGCAGCCTGGCCCAGGTTCGGCAGACCCACCAGCAGCGCAGCACGCAGCTGGCCCTGAGCGAGCAGGCGCTGGCCCAGCAAGGCGCGCAGGGGCTGGAAGAGCGGCTCGCCCTGGCTCAGGCCGAGGCCGCCCGCGCTGCACGCCGCCTGGCCGAGCTGCAACAACGCGCCGAAGCGCTGACCTTGCTGCGCGATCGCCTGCAGGTCCACCGGCAGGCTGCCCTGACGCGCCTGCAGGCGCCTTTGCAACATCACCTCCAGCGCTACCTGGGCCTGCTGTTCCCCGGGGCTGAACTCACGCTCAGTCCCACGCTGGTGCCCACGGTGCTGCAGCGGCCACAGGCTGGCGGGCTGGCTGAACGGGGCGTCCTCGACGAATTGAGCTTCGGCGCACGCGAGCAACTGGGCCTGATCAGCCGACTGGCCTATGCCGACCTGCTGCGCGAGGCGGGGCGGCCCACGCTGATCATGCTGGACGATGCCCTGGTGCACACCGATGCCCAGCGCCTGACCCAGATGAAGCGCGTGCTGTTCGACGCCGCCACACGCCACCAGGTGCTGCTGTTCAGCTGCCACCCCGAGTGGTGGCGTGACCTGGGCATGGCGCCCCGTGTGTTGCCCGCGGGCTGATGGCGCGGCTCTGCAGCCATCAGGGGGAATACCCCGTCTTTCGGACACCAAGGCTTCGTGCTGCAATGGGGCATCCCGCATCGCGGGACGGGCTGCACGGTGCAGTGGCGTCGGCCTGTCGCACTCATTTCAGGAGCGACCATGCCGCAAGCCGATTTCGATGTCGTGGTGGTCGGTGCCAGCCTGGCCGGCTGCGCCACAGCCATCCTGCTGGCCCGAGGCGGGGCCCGTGTGGCCCTGATCGAGCGCCATGCGCGGCACGACACCCACAAGCAGTTGTGCACCCATTACATCCAGGCCTCGGCTTGGCCGGTGCTGGAGCGGCTGGGCCTGGTGCCATTGATCGAGACGGCGGGTGGGGTGCCCAACATCATGGAGCTGCACACTCCGCACGGCTGGATCGCGGACCACCCTGAACATCACCCACCAGGCCAGCCGCTGCATGGCTACAACATCCGCCGTGCTCGCCTCGACCCCATGGTGCGACAGCTCGCCTCGGACACACGCGGAGTGACCCTGCTCACGGGGGTGTCAGCTCGCGGGCTGATTGACCATCAAGGCCGAATCGCAGGCGTGCGTGTGCAGGGCGCCATCGGCGAGCGCAGCCTTCGCACCCCGCTGGTGGTGGCCGCCGACGGCCGGCACAGCGAGATGGCCCGTCTGGCGGGCGTGGTGCCGCGGCAGTCGCAGAACCGGCGCCATGGTGTGATGTTGGCCATGCGTGGTGTCGACCTGCAGCGCGGGCAGCGTTCGCAGATGTGGCTCACGGGCCCCGAGGTGGCCTATGTGTTCCCCAACGACGACAGTGTGACCCTGCTGGCCTGGTGTGCGCCGCCGGATCGGTTCGACGGGCTGGAACGGCCTGAGGTGCATGACGCCTTGCTGGCGCGCATCCGCAGTCTCCCCGATGCCCCGCAGCTGCACGAGGCCGACGTGGCAGGCGACCTGATGGTCGTGCGTGACCACCCCAATCTGTACCGTCCACCGGTGGTGCGAGGCATGGCCCTGGTGGGGGACGCTCTTCAGAGCGTGGACTACGTCCACGGCGTGGGCTGCGGCTGGGCTCTGCAGGGCGCTGAGTGGCTGGCCGAGGCCCTGTCCGGTCGGCTGAAAGACGAGCGCTGGCGGCGCGAGGGCCTGAAGGCCTACGCCCGTCAGGTGCGCCAGCACTTCGGACCCCACCGCTTCTTCATCGACGACTTCGCGCGGCGTCTGCAGCTCAATGCGGCTGAACACCTGTTCTGTGCGGCCGCCGTGCGAGATCCCCGGTGGGCCGCGCGCATGATGGCTGTGGGCGCACGCCACGTATCGCCGTGGTCCTTGATGCGTCCGGGCTCATTGGCGTCGGCCCTGTGGCTGTGCGCCACCCGCCAGCCGTTGCCCGAAGGCACCCGACAGCCCCTCTCGGCCCATGAGTTGGCGCAAGTGGCCGCGCGGTCCACGCCTGGCCGCAGCCCCGAGGCTTCGACCATGCGCCTGCATGGCGTCGTCGACGATCCCTCCCGGACCATGGCTGCCTGAGGCAGGGTGATGTGGGGCACATCTACCGCATGGTGGTGCACGGGGGCTTGAACTGGGTGGTCGGGGGGCCCGCATCAAGGGGGCTTGGCGCGTGGCCATTGACGTCACAATCGGCAGCATGATGCCCCTGAACTCCGTTTTTCGCGCTCACCACACACTGCAATGGCGGCTGGCGTGGCTGCTGAGCCTGGCTTTGGCGGCGCCTTCGGCCTGGTCAATTGATTACCATGAAGACGCTTTGCGTCGCATGGATGCCAAAGACTTCGCTGGCGCCATCATTCAGCTCAAAAACGCCATCAAGAAGGAGCCGGGCAAGCTCGCGCTTCAGTATCAGCTGGGACGAGCCCTTCACCAAAATGGCGATGTCATCGGTGCAGAAGTGGCGTACACAGAAGCCCTCAAGCTCGGCATCAGTCGCTCCGAGGTGGTGGTCCATCTGGCGCAGGCCCTGAATTCGCAGGGCCGTCAGACCGACATGCTGGTGCACCCGCAGTTGCAGCCGTCCGGACTGCCCCCTGAGGTGATGGCTTCCTTGCTGCTTCAAAGGGCTGCCGCGCAGTCGGACCTGGGAGACTTCCGATCCAGCCTGGACACGATCGCCCAGGCCCGAGCGCTCAATGACCGTCGCGCCGATGTGTGGTTGGCCGAGGTGCCGGTGCGTGTCAGGCAGCGGCAGTTCGATGCTGCACTCAAGGCCGCCGAGCAGGCCTTGGTGATCAATCCGCAGGACCCCGAAGCCTACAACGCGCGGGCCACGGTCAGGCATGTGCAGGGGCAACTCGATCAAGCTCTGGCCGATCACGTCAAGGCCCTTTCGATTGCGCCCGATCATGTTGAATCGCTGGTGGCCGCGGCCGGTATTCTGGTCGACCGCAACCAAGGTGAAGCGGCTGCTCGGCGACTTGAGCAGATCGCCAAAGTGGCACCGCGAGAGCCGCGTGCGGCCTACCTTCGGGCTGTGCTGGCCGAGCGAGACGGACGTGCCGACGTGGCGCGGGCCGCGTTCCAGGAGGTCACCCGCTTGCTGGATCCGGTGCCGATGCCTTTTGTTCGCCACCGGCCACACCTGCTGATGCTCAACGGCCTGTCGCATTACGGACTGGGTAGCCATGCCAAGGCACGCCAGTACCTGGAAGCCTATAACCGTGCTCAGCCAGACACCCCGGTGGTGCGCCTGATTGCTCGGCTGCATCTTCTGGAGGGGCACCCGAAGTCCGCCATCCCCCTGTTGGAGTCGCATCTCCGCCGTCAACCCAACGATGCCATGGCCTTGACCTTGCTCGGGTCTGCCCACATGGCGCAAGGCAATGCCGCGCGCGCCACCCGCTTGTTTCAGGAGGCCCTGGCTCAGCAGGACCAGCCCGAGTCCCGGGTGGCCCTGGGCATGAGCCTGATGCGCAACGGCCGCGCTGACGATGCCATCAAGGAATTCGAGCTGGCCTGGAAAAAAGACAACCGGCAAGTGGGGGCTGGTGTGACGCTGGCCCAGCTGTACAGTCAGCAAGGACGACATGAGCAGGCCCTGAAGGTGATCCGCGACCTGGTGAGTCGCCAGCCTTCTCAGGCGGGCATGCACAACTTGCTGGGTGACATCCTGATGCGCGCACGCAAGCCCGCCGATGCCCGTCTGGCGTATGAAAAGGCACTCAGCCTGTCTCCACAGCTGGTTTCGGCCAGGTTGCAACTGGCGCGCATGGACATCTCGGCCGGCGCCCTGGATGCCGCCGAAGCCCGGCTGAAGACCGTGATGCGCGATGCGCCCAAATCCAGCGACGCACTGGCGGAAATGGGGCGCATTCTGGAGCGTCGCGGTCGCGCCGACGATGCCATCCGCTGGTTGATCCGCGCGCGCGAGGTCAGTGAACGCAACGACCTGCGCTGGAACATGGCCCTGATCCAGTGGTACCAACAGCGCACGCAATGGAAAGAGGCGCTGGAAGAAGGCAAATTGGCCCTGGATAAACAGCCGGACAACCTGAACGTCTTGCTGATGCATGCCCGCACCCAGATTGCGATGCAGGACACCACCCAGGCCAGGGCCACACTGTCCACTGCCACCCGAGTGGCCGAGTACAACCCAGACCTCCAGGTCGAGGTGGCCAAGGCGCAGCTCGCAGCGTCACACCTCCAGGGTGCGGCCTACAGCCTGGACAAGGCCTTGAACGCAGACCCCGCCCATGTGCAGGCGCGCGGGCTGATGGTGCAAGTCGAATTGCGGCAAGGGCAGCCCGAGAAAGCTGGGCAACGCGCACAGGCTTTGGCCCGGGACCTGCCTGCCAGGGCGGTGGGGCATAGCCTTGTTGGGCAGGTGGCCCTGTCGCGTGGACAGGTTCCTGCGGCGGTGGCGGCCTTCCGGCAGGCGCACAAGGTGGAGCCCAGCGCCTTGACCGCGCGGCAGCTCATGTCGGCGCTCGAGTCTGCGGGGCAGCAGGCGGAGGCTCTGTCGGTGGGGCAACTGCAGCTGCGCAAAACGCCGCGTGATGACACGTTGTCTCTGGCCGTGGGGCGTGCGCTGGTGCAGTTGGGGCGCTGGCAAGAGGCGGAATCGGTCTACCGTTCTGTGGTGACGCAGAACCCCCGGCAGGTCGATGCGCTCAACAGCCTGGCCAATGTGCAACTGAGGCTCAATGCGCCTCAGGCCCTTGAAACGGCCGAACGTGCCCACAAGCTGGCCCCCACCCATCCGCTGGTGGTCGATACCCTCGGTTGGGTGCTGTTCAAACGAGGCCGAGTGGAGCAAGCTCTGGGCTTGTTACGAGATGCTCGTTTGCGTGCACCCTCGCATCCGGAAATCCGCTACCACCTCGGCGCGGTGCTGGCCGCCACAGGCCGCGCTGCCGAGGCACGACAAGAACTTCAGGAGGCTTTGCGCACGGCGAGTTCTTTTGACGGTGCGGAAGATGCCAGGGCGCTGCTCAAGACGCTCAAGTGACTGTCGGGATTTTTGACAGACTCCGTGTTGCGCGATCATGCTGAAAACGCAACACATTGTTTCTGAAAGACTTTTTGAATGCGGCCTGCATCTTGCTTGGTTGTTACAAAACAAGACAGGTCGGGAAGCCACAACATGACCCATTTGATACAACACATTGCCCGCCGCGCTGTCATCGCTTCTGCGATGGCTGTGGGTCTGTGCGCGCAGGCGTTGGCTGCAACCAACTGGTCCAGTTCGTTCAGCACCTGTGGCGATGGCACGGTGGCTGCGGCGGGCTCCTGGGGTGCCATCAACTGCGCCACCAACTCCGGCGGCGTGGATGTTGACGTGGCCGGTTTGACCTGGAGTTCGACCACCAGCGCTGCCAACGCGGCCGTGGTGTCGTTCCAGGGCAACGGCCTGGGGATCATGGCCAACGGTGACACCAACACGTCGGGTCCGCATGCGATCGACAATGGCGGCACTTACGATTCCTTGGTGATGCGATTCACCCAGTCGGTGTCGCTGAACGCGTTGTCGATTGGTTGGAACGCCACTGACAACCCGGTCAATGGTTTCAACGATTCCGACATCACCGTGTACGCGTGGATGGGCGGTACGCCGACAGGCCCCTCCAGCATGACACCCATCGGCTCGACCGGATGGGTGCAGGTTCAGCACAAGCCCGATGTGGGTGCCTCCAACGGCACATCGTTTGGTGGATCAGCTTCATGGACCACCAACGTGTTTTCCAGCTACTGGATGGTCATCGCACTGGGCAACGACAGCAACTGCGATTCGTTCAAGCTGATGTCGGTGGCTGGCACGGTGAACGAGACGCCACCGCCGCCCACCGGCGTCCCTGAGCCTGGCTCGCTGGCGCTGATGGCGCTGTGTGGCGCAGGGCTGGTCTGGAGCCGTCGCCGCAAGGTTTGAAGCGGCTCGGTCTGGCACATCAAAACGGCTCCTTCGGGAGCCGTTTGTGTTTTCTGGCCCGGGGGCAGAGGGCCTCAGCCCGTGTTGCGCAGCGCCGAAGCCACCCCGTTGATCGACAGGTGAATGCCCCGGCGCAGGCGTTGCGTGGGTGACTCCACCGCGCCCACGGGTGGCGGTGTGTCGTGCGAGGTGCCCGGTGGCAAGGCCGGGGCCTTGCGGTGGCGGCGCATCAGCTCGACCTGCAGGTGGTTCAGCGGGTCCACATAAGGGAATCGGAAAGCCAGCGTGGCGGCCAGTTCCGGCTGGGTGGACAGCCGGCTCTTGCTGCCGGTCAACAGGCTCAGGGCCTCGTTGGTGCGCTGCCATTCGGCCACGATGGCCGCGAAGATCTTCTTGCCCAGGCGCTTGTCTTCGATCAGGCTGACATAACGCTCGGCAATGGCCAGGTCGCTCTTGGCCAGCACCATGTCCATGTTCGACAGCAGCGTGCGCAGGAAGGGCCAGGTCTTGGCCATTTTCTGCAGGCGCTTGAGCTGGGCCTCACGTTTCGTGCCCGGGCGTGACAGGTAGGCCTCGATGGCCGAACCCAGCCCGAACCAGCCCGGCAGGGCCACGCGGCACTGGCCCCACGAGAAGCCCCAAGGAATGGCGCGCAGGTCTTCGATGCGGCGGGTGGACTTGCGCGAGGCCGGGCGCGAGCCGATGTTCAGCTCGGCGATCTCGCGGATGGGCGTGGTGGCAAAGAAGTAATCGGCAAAGCCAGGGGTGTCGTACACCAGGGCGCGGTAGGTCGCCATGTTGGCATTCGACAGGAAGTCGGCCGCCTCCAGGAACTCTTCCGGCACGGGCTGTTCGGGCTGCAGCAGGCTGGCTTCCAGCGTGGCCGCCACCAGGGTTTCCAGGTGTCGGCGGCCCACTTCGGGGTTGGCGTATTTCGAGCCGATCACCTCGCCCTGTTCGGTCAGGCGGATCTGGCCGTTCACGGTGCCCGGCGGTTGCGCCAGGATGGCCTGGTACGAAGGGCCACCGCCCCGGCCCACGGTGCCGCCGCGGCCATGGAACAGGCGCAGGCGGATGCCGTGCGAGGCCTGCAGCTGCTGGAAGTGCGCCACCAGGGCCACCTCGGCGCGGTAGAGCTCCCAGTTGCTGGTGAAGAAGCCGCCATCTTTGTTGCTGTCGCTGTAGCCCAGCATGATGTCCTGCTCGCCACCCGAGCGCTGCACCAGCTCGGCCACACCGGGCAGTTCCAGGTAGCCGCCGATGATGGCGGTGGCGCTGCGCAGGTCGGCAATGGTCTCGAACAGGGGCGAGACGATGAGTTCGGCTCGGGCTTGCGGGTGGCCCAGGGTGCCGTGCATCAGGCCGCATTCCTTTTGCAGCAGCAGCACCTCCAGCAGGTCCGACACGGTTTCGGTGTGGCTGATGATGTAGTGCTTCAGGGCCTCGGGGCCGTATTGCTTGCGGGCCACGGCCGCCGCTTCAAAGATGGCGAGTTCCTTGCGGGCCAGATCGCTGTACTCGGCGCCAGGCACACGCAGGGGGCGCGGTTCGCGCAACAGGCGCAGCAGCACGGCCTGGCGCTGGGCTTCGTCGAGCGTGGCGTAGTCTTCCAGGCCCGCGTGCTGCAGCAGCTCGGCCACCACCAGCTCATGCTGGTCGGAGCTCTGGCGCAGGTCCAGCGTGGCCAGGTGGAAGCCGAACACCTGCACGGCCCGCATCAGCGGCCGCACGTTCAGGTCGGCCAGGGCCGCGGCATGGTGGGCGCGCAGCGAGGCATCGACCGTGTGCAGGTCGGCCAGGAAGGCCTGGGCATCGGGGTAGGGGGTCGAGGGTGCCACCGCATGGCGCAGGGCCTCGCCACCGGTCAGTGCGTGCAGCGTGGCGGCCAGGCGGGCGTACACACCGGTCAGGGCGCGGCGGTAGGGCTCGTCCTCGCGGTGGGGGTTGTGGTCGGGCGAGCGGTCGGCCAGGGCCTGCATGTCGGGCGACACGCCCACCAGCCGGCCCGACATCGACAGCTCGGCGCCCAGCTCGTGCACCTGGCGCAGGTAGTGGCGCAGGGCCACTTCGGCCTGGCGCGACAGGGCCAGCTTCAGCGTGTCGGCCGTGACATTGGGGTTGCCGTCGCGGTCTCCCCCGATCCAGTGGCCCATGCGCAAAAAGGGCGCCACCTCCAGACCGGGCAGTGCGGCTTCGAGCTGCCCGTACAGGCGCGGGATCTCGGTGAGGAAGGTGCCGGGGTAATAGCTCAGCACGTTTTCGATCTCGTCGGCCACCGTGAGCTTGGTGTAACGCAGCATGCGCGTCTGCCACAGCTGCGTGATGCGGGCGCGCAGGGCCAGGTCGGTGTCGTGCAGCGCGGTGGCATCGCCTGCGGCCACCAGCAGGTGACGCTGGGCCAGCAGCTGCCCGATGTGGCGTTCGGTGTCGAGGATGGACTTGCGCTGCACTTCGGTGGGGTGGGCCGTGAGCACGGGCGAGAGGTAGGCGCGTGCGAGCAGCTCGGCCACGTCTTCGCTGCTGTGGCCGGCGTCGAGCAGGCGGCTCAGGCTGTGGGCCAGCGTGCCGGGGCTGGCCTGCGCCGCGCCTTGTGCGGCCTGCAGGCGTGATTGCCGCACCTGGTGCTGGTCTTCGGCGATGTTGGCCAGGTGCGAGAAGTAGCTGAAGGCCCGGATGACCGACACGGCGCGGTCTGCCGACAGGCCCTTGAGCAGCTTGTCGAGGTGCTTGCCCGCGTCGGCGTCGCGCTTGCTGCGGTAGGCCACGGCCAGCTGGCGGATGCGTTCGATGAGCTCGAACACCTCGCGGCCCTCCTGTTCGCGGATCACATCACCCAGGATGCGGCCCAGCACGCGGATGTCGTCAATCAGCGAGGGGGCGCTGGCGGCGGCGCGAGGGGCCGAGGCGCGAGCGGTGCGTTTTGCCGAAGGGGTCGGGGCTTTTTTCGCAGTGGCCATGGTGTGCGAAGGAGGGTGAGTGTTGGGTCGGGTGGGTGAGGGGCGCATGAAGAGGGTGCGCACCACCCCGTTTGTTTCATGCCGATGGGGCTTGTGCAAGATCCATGCGCGGCGTTGGCGCCACAGTGGGTGTCGCCAGGGGTGTCACTGCGGATGCGGCGGTGGGCAGGGCGGCAGGCGTCAGGGGTGGCACCTCGCGCAAGAACCGCAGCGACGCGGCCGTGGCGCTGTCCACGCCCGCGGGCAGCTCGCCGGTGTGCAGGCTGTGCTGCAGGCCCTGTGCCACGACCTTGCCGAGCTCCACGCCCCACTGGTCAAAGGCATGCACTTGCCACAGCGCGGCCTGACAGAACACCTTGTGCTCGTACAGGGCCACCAGGGCACCCAGGGTGAAGGGCGTGAGCGCATCCAGCCACAGGACATTGCTCGACACATTGCCGTCGAAGCTGCGGTGCGGGGTCAGGCGCTGCACCTCGGCTTCGCTCAGGCCTGCGGCGCGCAGGCTGGCGGCGGTGGCCTGGGCATCGCGCCCCAGGGCCAGGGCCTGGGCCTGGGCCAGCAGGTTGGCCTGGTTGAAGCGCAGGTGCGCTGCATGGGCGGGCGGTGCATCCGGCAGGCTGGCCTGCTGGCGCACCCCGATGAAATCGATGGCCACGCGGTGGGTGCCCTGGTGCAGCAGCTGGTAGTAGGCATGCTGGCCGTCGATGCCCAGGCCACCCCACACGATGGGGCCGGTGGCCACGCGCACGGGCTGGCCGTCTGGGTGCACGCGCTTGCCGTTCGATTCCATGTCCATCTGCTGCAGGTAGGCCGGCAGCAGGCCCAGGCGCGCGCTGTAGCTGGTGACCAGCTGCGTGGGCGCGTTCAGGAAGTTGCGCTGCCACAGGCCCAGCAGGGCCATCAGCACCGGCAGGTTCTGCGCCAGCGGTGCGGTGCGGAAGTGGGTGTCCAGCGCATGGGCGCCGGCCAGGAAAGCCTCGAATTGTTCGCGGCCCACAGCCACCGCCAGCGGCAGGCCGATGCTCGACCACAGCGAGTAACGTCCGCCCACCCAGTCCCAGAAGCGCAGGGTGTGCTCGGGCGCAAAGCCGAGTGCCGTGGCCTTGTCGGGGGCGGTGGTGATGGCGATGAACTGCCGCGCCCAGTCGGACACCCCTGCAGCCTGCAGCCAGTGCCGCGCGCTCTCGGCGTTCAGCAGGGTTTCCTGCGTGGTGAAGGTTTTGGAGGCCACCACGAAGCCAGTGCGCAGCGGGTCGAGCGTGGCCAGCACATCGTGCAGCGCGGTGGCGTCTGGGTTGGACACGAAGTGCACGCGCACGGCCGGGGCCGTGTCTTGCTGCAGGGCGTGCACGGCCATGCGGGGCCCCAGGTCGGAGCCGCCAATGCCGATGGCCACCAGGTCGGTGATGGGCTGGCGGCGCGGGCCCAGCCAGTGGCCCTGGCGGATGCGCTCGGCCAGGGCCAGCATGCGCTCGCGCTCGGCCAGCACCTGCTCGGTGATGTCGGCGGGCCAGGGGTGGGTGTGGCAGCCTGCGGGGGCGCGCAGCGCCATGTGCAGCACGGCGCGGTCTTCGGTGCGGTTGATGCGCTCGCCGGCAAACAGTGCGTCACGCTGGTCGGCCAGGCCTTGCTGGCGGGCCAGGTCGAGCAGTTGCTGCAGCACCAGCGGGGTCAGGCGCTGTCGGCTGAAATCCAGGGTCAGGCCGCAGGCCTGAGCGCGCAGGGCCAGGGTGCGGGCGCTGTCTTGCAGCAGCTCACGCAGCGGGGGCAGGGGCTGGGCGGCGCTCAGGGCGAGGCCTTGCCAGGCCGGTGTGGCTTGGGGTTGGGAAGCGTGTGGCACGGTGGGTGTCCTTGGGCAGGGGCCACCTTGTGGGCGGCCCCCAGGAAGGGCCCGGGCCCGGGTGGGGCCAGGGGTTGAAACGGTGTGCTAGGGCGAGGGGCGCTCAGCGCGCCAGGCCGGCGGCGGCGACCTTGTCGGTGGCGCGCTGGGCCAGGGTGGTGATGTGGTTCCATCGGCCGGCCTCGATGTCGGCCAGTGGACAGAGCCAGGAGCCGCCCACCACGGCCACATTGCGTTCGGCCAGCAGGGTGGTGAAGTTGTCTTCGGTCACGCCGCCGGTGGGGCAAAAACGCACGTCGGGAATGGGCCCGGCAATCGCCTTGAGCATGGCCTGGCCACCGGCCTGCGCGGCCGGGAACAGCTTCATGAAATCGAAACCGCGGTCGCGGCAATGCATCACTTCGGCCGGCGTCATCACGCCGGGCACGAAGGGCAGGCCCGCGGCCAGCACGGCGTCGAGCAGGGCGTCGGTGTGGCCGGGCGACAGGGCGAAGCGTGCGCCTGCGCGCAGCACCTTGTCCACATCGGCCGGTTGCAGCAGCGTGCCGGCGCCCAGGGCCATCTCGGGCACCTCGGCGGCCACACGGGCGATGGCGTCGAGCGCACAAGGGTGGCGCAGGGTGATCTCGATCACGTCGACACCACCGGCCAGCAGGGCGCGGGCCAGGGGCACGGCCTGGTCGGCATGGCTCAGGGCCACCACGGGCACCACACGGGACTTGAAAGCAGGCAGGGTTGCAGGGGTGTGCATGGTCATGGGCTTCACAGGTGGAGGGCGTGACCGAACAGCGGGCTGCCGCCCGATTCGGCGCTGCCGGCGTTCTGGCGGAACAGGCCGAACAGCTCGCGGCCCACACCGGCTTCGTTGCCCGACAGGTCGGGGGCTTCGGTGCTGCGCGCCGCCCAGGTGGCGGCATCGACCTCGGCGCGCAGTTCGCCGGTGGTGCCATCGAGCACGATGACATCGCCGGTGCGCACGCGGGCGATGGGGCCGTTGTCCACAGCCTCTGGGCTCACGTGGATGGCCGCGGGCACCTTGCCCGAGGCGCCCGACATGCGGCCGTCGGTGACCAGGGCCACCTTGAAGCCCTTGTCCTGCAGCACGCCCAGGGCAGGCGTGAGCTTGTGCAGCTCGGGCATGCCGTTGGCGCGCGGGCCCTGGTAGGTCAGCACGGCCACGAAGTCGCGCTCCAGCTCACCCTTCTGGAAGGCCTCTAGCATGTCCTGCTGGTCATGGAAGACGATGGCCGGGGCGCGCACCACGCGGTGCTCGGGCTTGACGGCCGAGGTCTTGATCACGGCGCGGCCCAGGTTGCCCTGCATCAGCTTGAGGCCACCGTCGGCGCTGAAGGGCTCGGCCACCGGGCGCAGCACGCCCAGGTCGCCACTGGTGGCGGGCACGTCGCGCCAGGCCAGCTGGCCGTCGTTCAGCCAGGGCTCTTGCGTGTAGCGGTGCAGGCCACGGCCCACCACGGTGTTCACGTCGTCGTGCAGCAGGCCTGCGGCCAGCAGTTCGCGGATCAGAAAGCCCATGCCACCGGCGGCTTGGAAGTGGTTCACGTCGGCCGAGCCGTTGGGGTAGATGCGCGCCAGCAGTGGCACCACGGCCGACAGCTCGGAGAAGTCGTCCCAGTCGATCAGCACGCCGGCCGAGCGCGCCATGGCGATCAGGTGGATGGTGTGGTTGGTCGAGCCGCCCGTGGCCAGCAGGCCCACGATGGTGTTGACGATGGCCTTTTCATCGACGATGTCGGCCAGGGACATGGGGGCCTGGCCACCGGCTTCGGCGGGCACCTGGGCCAGGGCGCGGCGCACGGCTTCGGCCGTCAGGGCCTCGCGCAGCGTGGTGCCCGGGTTGATGAAGGACGAGCCCGGCAGATGCAGGCCCATGATCTCCATCATCATCTGGTTGGAGTTGGCCGTGCCGTAGAAGGTGCAGGTGCCCGCGCTGTGGTACGAGGCCGATTCGGCTTCCAGCAGGGCATCGCGCGTGACCTGGCCTTGTGCGTACTGCTGGCGCACCTTGGCCTTCTGGTCATTGGGCAGGCCCGAGGTCATGGGGCCGGCAGGCACGAACACGGTGGCCAGGTGGCCAAAGCGCAGGGCCCCGATCAGCAGGCCGGGCACGATCTTGTCGCACACGCCCAGGTACAGGGCGGCATCAAAGGTTTTGTGGGACAGGGCCACGGCCGCGGCCATGGCGATCACGTCACGCGAGAACAGCGACAGCTCCATGCCCTCGGCGCCCTGGGTGATGCCGTCGCACATGGCGGGCACGCCACCGGCCACCTGGGCGGTGCCGCCGTGGGCACGGGCCACCTGCTTGATGAACTCGGGGTAGGTGGCATAGGGCTGGTGGGCCGACAGCATGTCGTTGTAGGCCGTGACGATGCCGATGTTGGGGGCCTTCTGCTCCTTGATGGCCAGCTTGTCGTGGGCCGGGCTGGCGGCAAAGGCATGGGCCAGGTTGGCGCAGCCCATGCCCTTGCGCTGGGTGCCGGCCTTGCGGGCACGGGCCATCAGGGCCAGGTAGTCGGCGCGGGCGGCGGCGCTTCGGCGCGTGATGCGCTCGGTCACGGCGGCCAGCACCGGGTGCAGGCCAGGGTTCAGCGGGCTTGTCGTCATGGTCAGGCTCCCATCCACACCGACACAGTGTGCGACGGATTGGCAGCGCCAGGTTGCAGGACAAGGCCGACAGGGCGGGCCTTGTTGGGTGCTTGCAGCGCCTGTTGCAGCACTTGCGCCTTGCCCGCGCCGCTGATCTGCAGCACGCGGTGGCGGGCGCCCTGCAGGGCGGCCAGGCTCAGGGTGAGGCGGTCATGCGGTGCGTGGGGCGGGCGGGTGGCCACCACCAGATCGGGTGTGCTCAGGGCGTCGGCCATGCCCTCGCCCTGGCCGAAGATGGAGGCGGTGTGGCCGTCCAGGCCCATGCCCAGCACCACCACATCCGCCGGCCACAGCGGGGCCAGCTGGGTGTTCAGGGCCTCGACCCACTCGGCGTAGACGGCGCGGGCCTGGGGCCAGGCCGGGCGCTGCACTCGGGTGTGGTCAGGGGTGTGGGTGGGCGGCACCCAGGCCAGAAAGCGGGCGGCTGCCGCCGGGCCTTGCAGCAGGTGCTGGCGCACCAGGGCGGCGTTGCTGTCGGCGTGTTCAGCCGGCACGCAGCGTTCATCGACCAGCGTGACCGTCACCTGTGCCCAGGGCAGCGGCAGGCCCGACAGGGCCTGGAACAGCGGCACGGGGCTCTTGCCGCCCGACACGCACAGCAGGGCCTGGCCACGCGCCTCGATGGCGGCGCTCAGGCGCTGGGCGATGTCATGGGCCAGCGCGTCGGCCAATGCCGCTTCGCTGGCATGGGGGTGGCGGGTGAGGTGGTCGGCGGCAGGGCCGAATCGGGTGGGTTCGGTGGGGTTCATGGTGTGGATTCCTTGTGTGCTGGAGGCAGGCGCCGAGGCTCAGGCCTCTTCCGACCAGGGCATGTCGGTGCGGGCGGCCAGGGCCGACGAGGCCGCAGGGCCCCAGGTGCCGGCCGCGTAAGGGCGGGGGGCTTCGTGCTGTTCGGCCCAGCCGTTCAAGATGGGCTCGGCCCAGGTCCAGGCGGCTTCGAGTTCGTCGTGGCGCATGAAGTGGGTCAGGCGGCCGCGCACCACATCGACCAGCAGGCGCTCGTAGGCCTCGGCGCGGCGCTCGGTGAAGGCCTGGTGCAGGTCCAGGTCGAGGCTGACCGGACGGCGTCGCATGCCGCTGCCGGGCTCTTTGGCCATGATCTGCAGCTGCACCGATTCTTCCGGCTGCAGCTGGATCACCAGGCGGTTGGCGCTCTGGTAGGCATCGGGGAAGATGGAGAAGGGCTGGTTGGCGAACTCGATGACGATCTCGCTCTTGCGCTCGGCCATGCGCTTGCCGGTGCGCAGGAAGAAGGGCACGTTGGCCCAGCGCCAGTTGTCCACATGGGCCTTGAGCGCGACGAAGGTTTCGGTCTGGCTGTGCGGCGGCACATTGGCCTCTTGCAGGTAGCCGGGCACGGCTTCACCGCCCATGCTGCCGGCGGTGTACTGGCCGCGCACCACGTCGCGGGCCAGCTCGGCCGGGCCGAGGCGGCGCAGCGATTTCAGCACCTTGAGCTTTTCATCGCGGATCGCGTCGGGGTCGAGCGACACGGGCGGCTCCATGGCCACGATGCACAGCAGCTGCAGCAGGTGGTTCTGCACCATGTCTCGCAGGGCGCCGGTGCCGTCGTAGAAGCCGGCGCGTGTGCCCACCCCCACCGATTCGGCCACCGTGATCTGCACGCTGCGGATGTTCGGTGCGCGCCACAGGGGCTCGAAGATGCTGTTGCCAAAGCGCAGCACCATCAGGTTCTGCACGGTTTCCTTGCCCAGGTAGTGGTCGATCCGGTAGATCTGCTGTTCGGCAAAGAAGCGCCCCACCTGCTGGTTGATCAGGCGGGCCGAGGCCAGGTCATGGCCCAGGGGCTTTTCCAGCACCACGCGGGCGCGTTCGTCGACCAGGCCGGCGCCGGCCAGGTGTTCGCAGATGCTGGCAAACAGGCTGGGGGCTGTGGCCAGGTAGAACACGCGGGTGGCGCCAGGGCGGGCGCAGCGCTGCGCCAGCACGGCGTAGTCGGCGGCCTGCCCGGCATCGAGCGGCACGTAGTCGAACAGGCTGGCGAAGCGGTCGAGGTCGGCGTCGTTCAGGGCGTGGGCCTCGATGAAGGCACGCGCCGCGCCCAGCACCTGCTGCACATAGGCCGCACGGTCCATGGCCTGACGGCCCAGTGCGTAGATGCGGGTGCCCACCGGCAGGCGGTCGTGCACGAAGGCCATGTACAGGGCCGGCAGCAGCTTGCGGATCGACAGATCGCCCGTGGCGCCGAAGATCAGCAGGTCGAGGGCTTCGGGCGTGGGGGTGTGCGAAGAAGGGAGCGGGGTGCTGGACACGGGGTCGTCCTTGGTAATGGTGTTACTTGTTTGAAAGTAACGTTGTTACATCGCCATCTTAATGAAATCTTGCGCAACTGAAAAGCGTCACGAAGCAAAGAGGGCAGGAAAACAGCAGGGCCGGGCGCCGGGTCAGGCTTCCAGCTTCAGGAACACTTCGCGGTCGGGCGCGAAATTGGCGTACAGCGGCATCAGGGCGCCACCCAGGGCACGGGCATCGGAACCGATGGTGCCGGCGATGATGTCGGGGCGGTAGATGCCCTCCCAGTGGTACTGGTTCAGGGCCTGCTGCACCTGCTGGGTCAGCAGGCTGTGCAGCGAGCGCGAGAACGAGCCGTCGACGATGACGCCGTCGATGTCGAGCAGGCTGGCCGTGACGTTGGCCGCCATGGCAATGCCACGGGCGGTTTGCGCCAGCCAGGCCTGGCTGTGCGGGGCCCAGTCGGCCAGCAGCGCGCGGTCGTCGTAGGCGGCGGTGGGGTCCAGCCCGGCCTGCTCGAAGGCCTGTTCCAGGTTCTGCAGCGAGGCCACGCTCAGCAACTGAGGCGGCACGCCCGTGGTGTGGGCGCTGTCGGGTTGGATGTGCAGGGGCAGGGAGCCCACCGCACCGCCGTTGCCGTGGCGGCCCGCGTGCAGGCGGCTGTCGAGCACCAGGCCACCGCCGATGAAGGTGTCGACGAACACGTACAGGAAGCTGCGCACCGAGCGGCCCACACCGGCCACCAGTTCGGCCACGCAGGCGGCCGAGGTGTCTTTCACGAAGTGCACGGGCAGGTCGGTGGTGTCTTGCATGCACGCGGCCATGTCCAGGTGCTGCCACTGGCGGGCTTGTGCTTCGGGCATGCCCAGCAGGGTCTGCCAGCCGCCCAAAAAGAAGGGCGCGGCCACGCCCACACCCTGCAGGCGCTCGGCCAGGCCGGGGCCCAGGGTGCTCAGGTGGGCCTGCAGGCGCTGCACGTCACGGCCCACGTCGGCGAACAGCTGCTGCGGGTCGGGCCAGGCGTAGGGTGTGCTGTGGCGCATGCGCACGGCCCCTGTGAAATCGACCAGCAGCGCGTCCATGCTGCGGCGGCCCACCTTGATGCCCACGGCGAAGGCGCCGTCGGGGTTCAGCGCAATGGGCACCGAGGGCTGGCCCACGCGGCCACCGCGCACCGGGGCCTGCTTGGTCACCAGGTCTTCGGCCAGCAGCCGGTCGATGATGAGCGAGACGGCCTGCGCGCTCAGGTGCGTCAGGCGCGCCAGTTCGGCCTTGGGCAGGGCACCGTGCTGGCGGATGGCCTGCAGCACCACGCGTTCGTTGTACTGCCGCACGCCGACCTGGTTGGAACCCCGGGCTGGCAGGGGTGCTGAGGCGGGGTGGGCAGGGCGGGGCATGGGGGCGAACACGGTCAGGACGGCAGGGGTGGCGCGGTCAGGGCCGCAGGGCCTCGCCGATCACGCCTTTCTTGACCAGCACATTGCCATAAGGTTGGGGGTCGCCGGTCAGCACGATGGCAAAAGCGCGACGCGTGCGCTCGTAAAAGGCGAAGCGCTCGATGAACTCGGTGTGCTCGGGGGCCAGCCAGCCGCGGTTGCGCAACATGCCTTGCACGTCACGCTGCAGGCCCGAAGCCTGGCCGGCAGGCAGGTGGCACACCTGCATGAAGCCCACGGGCTGCTCCTGCGGGGTGCCCAGGGGCAGCAGGCTGAGCACGGCCTCGGTCATGCGCATCACGGTGGCGCAGGGCACCCGCACGATGGGCTGGCCGTTGGCACGCGCCAGCGAGGCGGCCGTGAAGTTGGCGTCGGCAATGATCAGCTCGTCGCCATGGCCCATCTCGGCCATGACCTTGAGCAGCTCGGGCGTCAGCAGGGGGTCGATGCCTTTCAGCACAGGGCCTCCGCGGGCAGCTGGTCAGGGCGCATGGCGCCAGTCATGACGGACACGGTGTCGGCCATGCTCACCATCTTGGGGTTGAGCACGGCGGCCCGCTTGCCCAGGCGCTGCACATGGATGCGGTCGGCGATCTCGAACACATGGGGCATGTTGTGGCTGATCAGGATCACGGGCAGGCCCTTGTCGCGCACGCGGCGGATCAGCTCCAGCACCATGTTGCCTTCCTTCACGCCCAGGGCGGCGGTGGGCTCGTCCATGATGACCACGTTCCTGGCGAAGGCGGCTGCACGGGCCACGGCCACGCACTGGCGCTGGCCACCCGACAGGGTCTCGACGGCCTGCGTCATGGAGCGGATGCCCACCTTCAGGTCGTTCATGCGTTCGATGGCCTCTTCCAGCATGCGCTTCTTGTCGATCACGCGCAGCATCTGCGAGACGAAGCCGGGTTTGATGAGCTCGCGGCCCAGGAACAGGTTTTCGGCGATGGTCATGGCCGGGGCCACGGCCAGGTCCTGGTACACGGTTTCGATGCCCTGGCGGCGGGCGTCGATCGGGCTTTTCATGTGGATGGCCTGACCGTGCATCAGGATCTCGCCCTGGTCGGGGATGGTGGCGCCCGACAGCGCCTTGATCAATGAAGATTTGCCGGCGCCGTTGTCGCCGATGACGGCCAGGATCTCCCCGGCGCGCAATTCGAAGTCGGCGCCATCGAGGGCCGTGACCTGGCCATAACGTTTGACCAGGCCGGTGGCCTGAAGGACCACGGGGTTGCTGGAGGTGGGGGCTGCAGCGTGCATGGGGTGTTTTCCGGTGTGCGTTGCGTGAAACCGCCTTCAGCGGGCTTGTTTCTGCGAGAGCTGGTCGGCGGCCACCGCCAGGATCACCAGCACGCCCGTGACCAGGATCTGGTACACCGACGAAACGCCCATCAGGGTCAGGCCGTTGCGGAACACGCCCACGATCAGTGCGCCGATCAGGGTGCCGATGATCACGCCGCGCCCACCGAACAGGCTGGTGCCGCCCAGCACCACGGCCGTGATGGAGTCGAGGTTCTCGGTCTGCCCGGCTTGCGGGTCACCCACGCCGGTGCGGGCCACCGACAGCAGCGAGGCGATGCCGTAGAAGGTGCCGGCCAGGGCGTACACCCACAGCAGCACGCGCTGCGTGGAGATGCCGGTCAGGCGGGCGGCTTCGGTGTTGTTGCCCACGGCGTACAGGTGGCGGCCCGGCGCGGTGTGGGTCAGGGCGAACCACACCGCGGCATACAGGCCCAGCAGCACCAGCACGCCACGCGCCACGGGCGTGCCCAGCAGCATGACCGGGTCACCCAGCCAGGTCATGGCTTCGGGCAGATCGGTCACGGTCTGCGATTCGGAGTAGATCTGCGTGATCGCGAAAGCAATGTTCATGGTGCCCAGCGTCACGATGAACGGGGGCAGCTTGATGCGCGTGACCAGCAGGCCATTGACCAGGCCAAACGCCGTGGTGGCACCCACGCCAATGGCCATGGCCACCAGCGGGTGCAGGCCCATCTCGGTGGCCAGCTTGGTCATGACGATGGAGCCCAGCGCCATCAGCATGCCGCACGACAGGTCGATGCCCGCCGTCAGGATGATCAGGGTCTGACCGATGGCCAGCAGGCCCACCACCATCACCTGCTGCATCACCAGCGAGAAGTTCTGAGCGGACAGGAAGTTGTCGGTCTTGAGCGCAAAGAAGGCGCAGGCCGCCAGCAGGGCCAGCAGCGGGCCCAGCGTCGACATCGGCGGCAGATGTTTCGTCCAGTCTTTCATGGTCAGAGCGCCCTTGGTGGCGGGTGTGTGAGAGGAGGTGGTGGAGGCCTGCATGGTCAGATCACTTCTTGCCCCAGCACAGGTTCAGGCCGGTGGTGGTGTCCTTGCTGTCCACGCCGGCCACAGGCTTGCCCGCGATCAGGGTCACGCCGGTGTCGGTGTAACCCGCCACCTTTTTGCCGGTCTTGGCATACGCCACACCCGCTTCCACGCCCATGGCGGCCATCTTCAGCGGGTATTGTTGCGAGGTGGCGGCGATCTTGCCGGCGGCCACGTCCTTCACGCCCTGGCAACCGCCGTCGACGGCCACGATCACCACGTTCTTGTCCTTGCCTGCTGACTTCAGGGCCTTGAAGGCGCCTGCCGCAGCCGGCTCGTTGATGGCGTAGACCAGGTTGATGTCGGGGTTCTTCTGCAGGCAGTTCTCCATCGCGGTCTGACCCTTGGCCTGGTCACCGTAGGAGTCGGCCATGCACACCACTTCGGCGGGCTTGCTCAGCTCATTCGAGGTGGCGGCGTTGGCGGCCAGGCCAAAGCCCTTGAGGAAGCCGTTGTGGCGCTGGGCACCCACCGGGTGGCCGGGGAACAGGTCGAGCGTGGCGATCTTGGCGGGCTTGCCGGCCAGCGCGGCCTTGGCGTATTGGCCGATCAGCACACCGGCCTTGTAGTTGTCGGTGGCGAACAGCGCGTCCACGGCCTCTTGCGGGTCGGTGGGGCTGTCCAGGGCGATCACCATCACGCCTTTGTCGCGGGCCTTCTTGATGGCCGGCACGATGGCCTTGGCGTCCGACGGGGTGATCAGGATGGTCTTGGCACCGGCCGCGATCATGTTTTCGATGGCCGTGACCTGGCCGGCGTTGTCGCCATCTTGCTTGCCGGCGGCGGTCAGCAGCTTGGCCCCCTTGGCCTTGGCGGCTTCGGCCGCGCCTTCCTTCATCTTGACGAAGAAGGGGTTGGTCTCGGTCTTGGTGATCAGGCCGACGATGGGCTGATCGGCCGCCGAAGCCTGGGCAGCGGCCAGGGCGAGCGCGACAGCGCCCAGGGACACCGCCAGCGAACGACGAGAGGTCATGGAAAAGCTCCTCGGTAGGGGGTTGTGGGTCTTGGCATGGTCGGCCATGTGGGCCGACGGACCGAAGTATCCAAACGCTTCATTAATAAATCAAGTGGTTGTATTAATGGGAAACCCTCATGTCAAACCCTAGGTCCGTCTCGCACACTGGCGACCGAGCCAGGGGCCTGCGGGGCCCTTGGGCGCCGCTGTGGGCCCGTGCCTGCACGGCCTTTTCATCTGGAGAAAGCACCCCATGTTTGCCGCGCTGGGCGAAGCCCTTGTCGACCTGATCGAACACCCCGATGGCCGTTACGAGCCCTGCCTTGGGGGCTCGGTGTGCAACTTCACGCGGGCCGTGGCGCGCCAGGGCCTGCCCATCCGTTACCTGAACCCGCTGTCGACCGACACCTTTGGCGAACGCTTCGTGCAAGGCCTGCGTGACGACGGTGTGGCCATTGACCCGCCATGGCGCAGCCACCTGCCCACTTCGCTGGCGGTGGTGTCCCTGGGCGAGCAGGGCGTGCCGCAGTACGTGTTCCACCGCGAGGCCGTGGCCGACCGCGACGGCAGCCTGGACGAGCTGCTGCAGCGTCTGCCCGAGGCGGTGCAGGCCCTGCATGTGGGCGGCCTGGCCCTGATGCCGCCCGACGAACAGCGTGCGCTGGCCGTGATCGCGGCCACGCGGGCGCGGGGTGGCCTGGTCTCGGTCGATGCCAACCTGCGCATGGTGGTGGCCGGCAGCGACCCGCTGCGCCAGATGGCCTACCGGCAGGCCGTGCAGTGGGCCCTGGCCCAGGCCGACGTGGTCAAGCTGAGCGACGAAGACGTGGCCGCACTGGGCTGGCACCTTGATGCGAACGATGACCGCAGCCTGCGCGCGGTGGCGCATCGCCTGTTGGATGGCTGGCAGCCTGAGGGTCACCGCGCCAGCCTGGTGGCCCTGACCCTGGGTGGCGAGGGCGCAGCCCTGGTCACGGCCCAGCACCTGGTGCGTCTGCCCGTTCGCGCGGGCATTCATGTGGTGGACACCGTGGGTGCGGGCGACTGCTTCCAGGCGGGTCTGCTGGCCTGGCTGCACCATGCGGGGCAACTGCGCGCCACCGCCTTGCAGGCCCTGGGCCCGCGCGAACTGACCGATGCCTTGCAGCACGCCATGGCCGCAGCGGCACTGAACGTGCAGCGCCAGGGCTGCCAGCCGCCCAGCTGGCTGGAAACCCGCGCTTTCGTCGATCAGCCGGTGCGGTAACGCTTGCTGATCAGGTTGCGCTTGACCTGCAGCAGGCGGGCCGGCAGGTCGGGCCCCAGCTGCAGGGCCACGCCCGTGGCCAGCACGTCGATCACCAGCAGGTGCAGCAGGCGAGAGGCCATCGGGCTGAACTCTTCATAGCCCTCGGGGTGGTCGGCCGCCAGGTGGATGCGGGCCAGAGACGCCAGAGGCGAGCCGCTGGCCGTGATCGCGATCGTCATGGCGCCTTGGCGCTGGGCCAGTTCCATCGCGTCGATGAGGCCCTGGCTGCGGCCCGCACTGGAGATCACCACCAGGCAATCGCGCTTTTGCAGCAGCGTGGCCCCGATGATCTGCAGGTGCCCGTCGGCCACGGCCGTGGCGTGGCAACCCATGCGGTAGAACTTCAGTTGCGCGTCCTGGGCCACGATGCCCGAGTTGCCCACGCCGTGGCACTCGATGCGCCCGCCCTCGCGCACTGTGCGCGACAGCGCCGTCACGGCCTGGTCGATGCGCTTTTGCGAGGCGGTCTCTGCAAAGCGGCTCAGCACCTCGATGCTGTGCGCCGTCACCTTGTGCACCAGCTCGCGCCCGGTATCGCCCGCCTGCACCCGCTGGTGCACGAAGGGCGTGCCGCCCTGGCCCAGGCTGGCCGCCAGCTGCAGCTTGAAATCGCTCCAGCCTTCAAAGCCCATGCTGCGGCAAAAGCGCACCACGGTCGGGTTGCTCACTTTCGCTTCGGCGGCCAGTTCGGCCACCGGGCGGCCCATGGCTGTGCGCGGGTCATGGAGGATCACACGGGCCACGCGTTGTTCGGCCGCAGGCAGGCTTTCGAGCTGGCGTTCGATCTGGTCGGTCAGGCGCATGGCATCAGTCTAGACCCTGATGTGCAGGACCAGGCGTGCACAGGGGGCAGCGTGCGAGAATCAGGCCATGCGCCTGCTCCTTGCCGAAGACGACCCCATCCTGGCCGATGCCCTGTCGGCCAACCTGCGCCATGCCGGTTTCGAGGTGGAAGTGGCCGAAAACGGCGCGGTGGCCGAGTACCTGCTCACACGCCACAACTTCGACCTCGGTGTGATCGACATCGGCCTGCCGCTGGTCGACGGCCTCACCGTGGTCAAGCGCGCGCACGCCGCCCGGCCCGCCTTGCCCTTGATGGTGCTGACGGCGCTCGATGGCCTGGAAAGCCGCGTGGCCGGCCTGAACGCCGGTGCAGATGACTACCTCACCAAGCCTTTTGATTTCCCCGAGCTGGAAGCGCGCATCCGCGCCTTGTTGCGGCGCGCCCGTTTGAGCGCCAGCGCCGCCACGCCGGCCAAGGCCGCCAATGCCGTGCAGGTGGCGGGCAAGCTCAGCTTCGACCGTGACGCCCGCCGCATGACGGTGCAAGGCCAGCCGGTCGATCTGTCGCCGCGAGAATGGTCGCTGCTCGACCTGCTGCTCACGCACGAAGGCAAGGTGGTCACCAAGGACCAGATCGCCACCGAGTGGTCGGGCGATGCGCCCGCCGAGCCCCACATGCCCTCGGGCTCGCTGGAGGTGATCGTGCACCGCCTGCGTCGCAAGCTGGAAGACTCTGGCCTGTCGATCCGCACGGTGCGGGGCCTGGGCTACCTGCTGGAAAACGCCTGAGGCCCCATGGCCTGGTGGCGCACCCTGCGTTCTCGCCTGTCGCCGGGCACGGCGCCTTTGCGCCAATACCTGCTGGTGTGGATGATCGCGCCCCAGCTGGTGCTGTGGGTGGCCGCGGCCTTCATGTCCTACCAGGTGGCCCTGCACCATGCCAACCTGGCCCTTGACCGCAGCCTGTACCAGTCCTCTCGAGCCCTGGCCCGGCAGGTCAAGCCTTTGGGCAGCGGCCTGCTGATCGACCTGCCGCGCGCCGCGCGCGACATCCTGGAGACAGACCCCGACGAGCAGGTTTACTACATGGTGAGCTCACCGCCCGGGCAGTTCATCCTGGGCAATCGGGTGTTGCCAGCGCCTCCTGGTGACCTGGCCCGTGCCGCCTCAGGTCTCGATGGCGAACCCCGCTTCTACGATGACGCATTGAAGGTCGATGCCCGCCGCATGGGTGTGCGCGTGGTGGCCTTGTACCTGGCCTATGGCGAAGCCGACAACCCGCAGACCATGCTGGTGCAGATCGCCAAGAGCCGTGTCAGCCGGGACGCGCTGGCCAGCCGCATCCTGGGTGACATCGCCATCCCGCTGGTGCTGCTGGTGATGGCCATGTCGGTGGGGGTGTGGTGGGGCGTTCGCAAGGGGCTTGCACCCTTGTCGCGCTTGCAGCAGGCCGTGGGTTCACGTGCGCCGGGCGATCACAACCCGATCGCACTGGGGCCTGTGCCCGAAGAGGTCGAGGTGGTGGTCAGTGCGCTCAATGACCTGCTGGGTCGCGTGCAAGGCAGCGTCGCCAGCCAGCGGCGTTTCATCAGCGATGCCGCCCACCAGTTGCGCACGCCGTTGGCCGGTCTCAAAAGCCAGACCGAGCTGGCCCTGAAGGCCACGGCCGACCCGGAACTGAAGGTGCGCTTGCAGCGTGTGCACGAAAGCGCCACGCGCAGCGCCCACCTGGTCAACCAGTTGCTGACCCTGGCGCGCGCCGAGCCTGAATCGATGGACGCCATGGGCCAGAGCCGTTTCGATCTGCACCGCCTGGTGCAGGAGCTCACGGCCGAACTCGTGCCCCGTGCGCTGCAGGCCCGCGTGGACCTGGGCCTGGCCGAAGACGAGCGGCCAGACGACCTGCCGGCGCCCGCTGCGCCCTGCATGGTGCAGGGCAATGCCTTGCTGATCCGCGAGGCCCTGTTCAATGTCATTGACAACGCCATCCGCTATGCGGGGGCGGGTGCCGAGGTCACCCTCAGCCTGCACCGCGAAGGCGCGCAGGTGTGCGTGCGCATCGACGACACGGGGCCAGGCATTCCCGAGGCCCACCACGAGGCCGTGTTTCGCCGTTTCTTCAGGGCCACCCACGAGGGCACCGGTTGCGGCCTGGGCCTGGCCATCGTGCGTGAAATTGCCGAACGCCATGGCGGTTCGGTGCAACTGGCGTCACGCATGCCGCAAGGCCTGAGCGTGCAAGTGCGGCTGCCTCTCGCATGATGAAAACGTTCAACATCTTGAACGAACCCCTACATTCATTAACGCAAAAAGGCAATAGGCGAAGATTCTGACTGTTCTCATTAAGTGATCGTTAATACTTCGATGCCCGCCGACCACGGCATGTCGCACGCCGCTGAGGGGCGACGCTGGCAGGCATTCATCAACCTCACCGAAGAGACAACATGAAGATCAAGCACCTCTCCCGCACGCTGCCCATGATCCTGGGCGCCCTGGTGGCCCTGCCCGCTTCGGCCCAGCTGTCCCTCGAATCGAACGGCTACTTCCGCGCTGGCCCGCAAGCCACGTCGAAAGACGCCAACCGCGCCTGCTATGGCCTGTCGGGCGCCGAGTTCAAGTACCGCCTCGGCAACGAGTGCGATTTCTACGGTGAGTTCCTGTTCACCGGCACCATCAAGAAGGAAACGGGCGAGCAGTTCAAGGTTCGCCTGATGCCCAGCATCTACAAGGGCAATGCCAGCGACGCCGGCGACGCCAAGCTGGGCATGGCCCAGATGTACACCGAAGTGGCCGGCCTGGACTTCGCGCCCAGCGCCAGCTTCTGGGCGGGCAAGCGCTACCACCGCGGTGCCGACGTGCACATCGTCGACAAGTTCTTTGAACAGCTGGACGGCACCGGCGCGGGCGCCCAGATCGACGCCCTGGGCGGCAAGCTCGACCTGGCCTTCTACCGCTCGGACGACGCCAGCAGCAACGTGGCCGGCGACCAGCCCGGTAACCGCCTGAACGCCTGGTGGCGTGATGTGCCGGTCAACGAAGGTGGCAAGCTGAACGTGGTGCTGAACGCCACCAAGGGTGACTTCACCGGCGGCAAGTCGGGTCTGGCCGTCAGCGTGCGCCACACGCAGGAAGGCGTGCTGGGTGGCAGCAACAACGTGTGGATCCAGATGTCGCAAGGCTCGGCGGGCCTGACCGGCAACTTTGGCACCCTGACCGACGGCACCGACGTCAAGAAGATCCGCCTGGTCGACGGCTACCAGTTCCAGCTGACGCCTCAGCTGGGTGGTCAGGCCATCGCGATGGTCCAGCGCAACAACTCCGACACCGTCGACACCACCATCACCTCGCTGGGTGGCCGCCTGTCGTACGCCTTCACCCGCAACTTCAAGCTGCTGGGCGAAGTCGGTGTCGACCGCGTCAAGCCCAGCAATGCCGAAGCCTCGCGCCTGACCAAGGTCACCATCGCGCCCACGCTGGCCGCTGGCAAGGGCTTCTGG
Organism: Aquabacterium lacunae; assembly: GCF_004310865.1. GTDB lineage: Bacteria > Pseudomonadota > Gammaproteobacteria > Burkholderiales > Burkholderiaceae_C > Aquabacterium > Aquabacterium lacunae. The sequence continues at coordinate 448,538 of NZ_SIXI01000004.1, read as the reverse complement.
GACCGTCCTGAGCTGCGCCTGTACGTCACCCGTGCCACCTGGAACGGCGCGGCCAACACCGCCGCTGGCGCCACCGGCCTGACCGGTCTGGGCGACAACAAGACCTCGGGCACCAGCTTCGGTGTCCAAGCCGAAATCTGGTGGTAAATCGAGCCTGGGGTGATCATTCACCCCGGTTGACGTGTTGCAAGGAGCATCCGCAATGAACGCATTCAAGATCTCGCGCCGCGCCCTGAGCGTGGCCCTGGCCGCCGCCACCCTGTGTGGCTCGGCCTTTGCCGGTGAAGTCGAAGTGCTGCACTGGTGGACCGCCGGTGGCGAAGCCAAGGCCGCCCAGGCGCTGGCCGCCACCCTGAAGGCCAAAGGCCATTCGTGGAAGGACTTCGCTGTGGCCGGCGGCGGTGGTGATTCGGCCATGACCGTGCTGAAGTCGCGCGTGGTGTCGGGCAATGCCCCGGCCGCCGCCCAGATCAAGGGCCCGTCGCTGCAGGAGTGGGCCAAGGAAGGTGTGCTGACCAACCTGGACGACGTGGCCAAGGCCGAGAAGTGGGACAGCCTGCTGCCCGGGCCCATCGCCAACGGCTTGAAGCACAAGGGCCACTACATCGCCGCCCCGGTGAACGTGCATCGCGTGAACTGGCTGTGGGTGAACCCCGAAGCCTTCAAGAAGGCCGGCGCCAAGGTGCCCACCACCTGGCCCGAGTTCTTTGCCGCAGCCGAAGCCCTGAAGAAGGCCGGTATCGTGCCCGTGGCCCATGGTGGCCAGAACTGGCAGGACTTCACCACCTTCGAAAGCGTGGCCCTGGGCGTCGGTGGCACCGAGTTCTACAAAAAGGCCCTGGTGCAGCTGGACCCCGCCACGCTGCAAAGCGCGAAGATGAAGGAAGTGCTCGAGACCTTCAAGAAGATCAAGGGCTACACCGACAAGAACTCGCCGGGCCGTGACTGGAACCTGACCACCGCCATGGTGATCCGGGGCGAAGCCGGCATGCAGCTGATGGGCGACTGGGCCAAGGGCGAATTCGTGGCCGCGGGCAAGACCCCGGGCAAGGATTTCGAGTGCGTGGCCGCCCCCGGCACCGCCAAGGCCTTCACCTACAACGTGGACAGCTTTGCCATGTTCCAGCTGAAGAACGCCGACAACATCAAGGCCCAGCGTGACCTGGCCTCGACCCTGATGTCGCCTGCCTTCCAGGAACTGTTCAACCTGAACAAGGGCTCGATCCCGGTGCGCACCGGCCTGAACCTCGACAAGTTCGATGCCTGCGCCAAGGCCTCGGCCAAGGACTTCGGTGACACCGCCAAGTCAGGTGGCCTGGTGCCGTCGATCGCCCACGGCATGGCCGTGCCGTCGGCTGCACAGGGCGCCATCCAGGATGTGATCTCGCAGTTCTGGAACAGCGACAAGGCCACGGCCGCCGACACCATGAAGAAGCTGGTCAGTGCCGCCAAGGTTCGTTGAACCTGCACTGCCCCTGTCGGGAGGGCGGGCTCACGAGGCCCGCCCCTCACCGCTCTGATTTCTTTTGGAAATTCACCCCCGCCTGCCCCCACCGGGGCAGGTTGTTCCGCTTCGATCATGCGCACAACCCCAAGATCGCCGAGCACAGACTGGCTGCCCAAACTGGTGGTGGCCCCGACCTTCGTGCTCTCGCTGCTGTTCATTTACGGGCTGATTGCCTGGAACGGTTACCTCTCGGTGTCGGCCTCGCGCCTGATGCCCAATTACGAATTCCAGGGCTTTGACGCCTACCTGCAACTCTGGGAAAGCGAACGCTTCCTGACCTCGGCCTGGAACCTGCTGGTGTTCGGTGGCCTGTTCCTGGGCGGCTCGATGGGCCTGGGCCTGCTGCTGGCCATCTTGCTCGATCAGAAGATCCGCGCCGAAGGTGTGCTGCGCACCATCTACCTCTACCCCATGGCCCTGAGCTTCATCGTGACCGGTGCGGCCTGGAAGTGGATGCTCAACCCCGGCATGGGCATTGAAAACACCGTGCGCAACTGGGGCTTCGAGCACTTCACCTTCGACTGGATCGTCGACCCGGACAAGGCCATCTACTGCGTGGCCATTGCGGGCATCTGGCAGAGCGCCGGCTTCGTGATGGCCCTGTTCCTGGCGGGACTGCGCGGCATCGACGATTCGATCATCAAGGCCGCCCAGCTCGACGGGGCGTCCACCGCCCGCATCTACTGGCGCATCCTGGTGCCCAGCCTGCGCCCGGTGTTTTTCTCGACCATCATGGTCATGGCCCACATCGCCATCAAGAGCTTCGACCTGGTCATGGCCCTGACCGCTGGCGGGCCTGGTTTTGCCACCGACATGCCAGCCACCTTCATGTACTCCATGGCCTTCACGCGTGGACAGATCAATGTCGGTGCCGCATCGGCCACGGTGATGCTGGCCACGGTGGCCGCCATCGTCGTGCCTTACCTGTACAGCGAACTGCGTCAGCGCAAGTGAGGCCCCCACCATGAGTTCTTCTTCTCGACATTTCGCGCCGCCGGCCCCCGTGATGGCCGGCACTTCGGGCGGCTTCGACTGGACGCGCCTGCTGCTGTGGGCCGTGCTGCTGGGTCTGGCCGGCTTCTTCCTGGCCCCGCTGTATGTGATGCTGGCGACCTCGTTCAAGAGCATGGACGAAATCCGCGAGGGCAGTCTGCTGGCCTTGCCGCACCTGCCCACCTTCGAGGCCTGGACCAAGGCCTGGTCGAGTGCCTGCACCGGCACCGACTGCAACGGCTTGCAGCCTTTCTTCTGGAACTCGGTGTGGATGGTGATCCCGGCGGTGGCCGTGTCCACGGTGCTCGGGGCCATCAACGGCTATGTGCTGACCCAGTGGAAGTTCCGCGGCAGCGAGACCCTGTTCGCGCTGATGCTGTTCGGCGTGTTCATGCCGCTGCAGGTGATCCTGCTGCCCATGTCGCAGGTGCTCGGCTACCTGGGGCTGGCCAGCTCGATCTGGGGCCTGACCCTGGTGCACGTGCTGTGCGGCCTGCCCAGCACCACGCTGTTCTTCCGCAACTACTACGCCGCCTTGCCCAACGAGCTGATCAAGGCCGCCATGCTCGATGGCGCCGGCTTCTGGCGCATCTTCTGGCGCATCGTGCTGCCGCTGTCCACGCCCATCCTGGTCGTGACCCTGATCTGGCAGTTCACCCAGATCTGGAACGACTTCCTGTTTGGCGTGGTCTTCTCCAGCACCGACTCCAAGCCGCTGATGGTGGGCCTGAACAACCTGGCCAACACCTCCAGCTCCGTCAAGGAATACAACGTCGACATGGCCGCCGCCATGATCGCCGGCTTGCCCACGCTCTTTGTCTACATCGTGGCGGGCAAGTACTTCGTGCGTGGCCTCACGGCCGGCGCCGTCAAGGGTTGAAAGGAATCATCATGGGCGCACTGTCCATCCGCCAGGTTCGCAAGAGCTATGGCCCTACGCACATCCTCAAGTCCATCGACATCGAAGTCGAGAAGGGCGAATTCCTCATCCTCGTGGGCCCCTCGGGCTGCGGCAAGTCGACCCTGCTGTCGATGATCGCCGGCCTGGATTCGCCCACCTCGGGCCAGATCCTGATCGGTGACCGCGACGTGACCCACGCCCCGCCGAAGGACCGCGACATCGCCATGGTGTTCCAGAGCTATGCGCTCTACCCGAACATGAACGTGGCCGAGAACATCGCCTTTGGCCTGGAGATGCGCAAGGTGCCGAAGGCCGAGCGCCAGGAAGCCATCCAGCGCGTGGCCAAGATGCTGCAGATCGAGCACCTGCTGGATCGCAAGCCGGGTCAGCTGTCGGGTGGCCAGCGCCAGCGGGTGGCCATGGGCCGCGCCCTGGCGCGCAACCCGGCGCTCTTCCTGTTCGACGAGCCGCTGTCCAACCTGGACGCCAAGCTGCGCGTGGAAATGCGCGCCGAGATCAAGCGCCTGCACCAGCGCACCCAGACCACCACCGTGTACGTGACGCACGACCAGGTCGAGGCCATGACGCTGGGCGACCGCATTGCCGTGATGCGCGACGGAATCGTGCAGCAGCTGGGCACGCCCGATGACATCTATGCCCGCCCGGCCACGCTGTACGTGGCGCAGTTCATCGGCTCGCCGGCCATGAACACGGTGCAAGCCGACCGCCACGGCGCAGGCCTGACGGCCCATGGCCTGGACTTGCCCCTGGGCGCGGCCGAGCAGCAAGCCCTGGCGGCCAGCAGTGCCCAGGGTGTGATCTACGGCCTGCGCCCCGAGGCGATCCGCTTTGCCGAGCAGGGCCTGCCGGGCACGCTGCGCATGCTGGAGCCCACCGGCCCCGAAACCTACGCCTATGTGGACACCCCGCTGGGCTCGGTGGTGGTGCGCGTGCCGGGCCGCGTGCCGCACGCCGAGGGCGACGCCGTGCACCTGGACTGGGCCCCGCACGATGTGCACCTGTTCGACGCCGGCACCGAGCGCCGCATCGACGCGGTCTGACCCCTGGACACCAGAAGGCTTGCACACCATGGCTGAAATGGACACTCGCGCTCGCATTGGTGCCGACACCCGTGTATTGGCCGATGTGGGCGGCACCAACGCCCGCTTCGCCTGGCAGGCGGGCCCTGGCGCTGAGCTGCAGGACGTGCTGACGCTGCCCTGCGCCGAGCACGACTCGCTCGAATCGGCCCTGCGGGCCTGGTTGCAGCGCACGGGCCGGCCCCTGCCGCAGCGCGTGGGCGTGGGCATTGCCAACCCGGTGCACGGCGACCACATCCAGATGACCAACCACCACTGGTCGTTTTCCATCGAGGGCATGCGCTGCTCGCTGGGGGTGCACGAACTGGTCGTCATCAATGACTTCACCGCTTTAGCGCTTGCCATCCCCCTGCTGTTGCCTCACGAAAGACGGGTCGTGAGCATGGGGCCACAGCAGGGGGCTCCTGGCAAGGCCATCGGCGTGCTGGGGGCGGGCACCGGCCTGGGCATGGGGGGGCTGCTGCCCCTGACCGTGAACGGGCAGCTGCACTGGGCGCCCATCGAAGGCGAGGGCGGGCACATCAGCCTGGCGCCCGAGACCGAGCAGGAAATCTGGGTGCTCAAGGCGCTGCAGCGCCGCTTCAATGGCCGCGTGTCGGCCGAGCGGGTGCTGTCGGGGCCGGGGCTCATCCACCTGCTGGACGCGCTGGAGCAGGTCACGGGTGACCACGCCCGCCTGCCCGAGCGCACGGCGGCCGCCATTTCACAGCATGGCATGACGGGCGACTGCAAGGTGTCCGAGCAGGTGCTGCAGATGTTCTGCGGCCTGCTGGGCAGTGCCGCGGGTGACCTGGCCTTGCTGCTGGGCGCGCGCGGGGGCATCTACATCGGCGGCGGCATCGTGCCGCGCCTGGGTCCCTGGTTTGACCATTCCGATTTCCGCCGCCGGTTCGAGGACAAGGGCCGCCTGTCGCACCTGGTGCGCGAGGTGCCTGTCTTCTTGATCGATGCCGAGGTTTCGCCCGCCTTGAGGGGGGTGGGGCAGGCCTTGCGCTGAACGTTTTCAGAGTCGACCCGCGGTCTTGGCGGGGTTTTTCGGACAACAGGCCCGGAAAACCCCGCATTTTTTTGCGTGTGTGGTGCCCCGGCTGTCATCCAATCGCGTCTGTGTCGCGTTTTGAAGGCATGCATGTCACTGTTGTCGAGGCAACATGAACCGACAAGTCGAACAACAACTGCTGAGTTTCTGCACCCACCAGCAAGCCCGCTTCAACCCGGGCGCCTGGGCCGAGTTCCTGAAAGCGAACCCGGATGAAGGGGCCTGCGCGGCCGCCACGCTGTCGCGTGCCCGCTGGTATGGCCACGCGCAAGACCTCCAGGCCCTGGTGCGCCAGTTGGCCCCTCAGGTGGCCCAGGGCTGGCCCGCAGCGGCCGAGCGCTGTGGCTTCAATCGCGAGCAGTTCGTCAGCCGGCTGCGCGAGCAGCTCTGGCAACGTCGCGAACCCAAGCGCTGAGCCGCGATTTGCGGTGCCACGACCGGGTCAGTTGCTCAGGCTGGCCCCCATCAGGCCGTTGCGGTAGGTGTCTGACACGTTCGGGCCCACATAGCCGCGCATGTACACGGCCCACCACAGCGGGTTGGGCACACCCTGTTCGGTGATCAGCTTGCCGTTGTAGCGGGCGGTCATGCCGGGGCCCGGGGTCCAGATGATCTCGACCACATCGCCCTTGTTGATCTTGTTGAGGCTGCCGTAGATGCCCCCCAGCGTGCCCAGCTCGTTGATGAGCTGCTTGGCCTCGGCCTCGGTGGCGTTCTGGGTGAATTCCTTGATGAAAAAGCGCGAGGCGGTGGCTGGCGGCAGGTCGCGCAGCAGGGTCATGCGGATGTAGCGCATGGCATTGGTGCGGTAGACCACCTCGGGGTTGTCGGTGCGCTGCGGCAGGTACAAGGCCGACACCTCGGTCTTGAAATAGCCCCGCTTGCGCACCGCCATGCCATTGAGCACCAGCTTCTGACCATTGACGGTCACGGTGTCGTCCACCGTCACGCCTTCCAGGGAGGCGGCCTGAGCCGTCAGGGGGGAACAGGTCATGCAGCCGGCCACGGTCAGGGCCAGCGCGGTGCGCAGGAACGGGGGCATGCGGTCTCCTCGGTGCGAGCAGGCCCGCCGTGCTGGGGCCATGCGCCAGTGAGATCGGCGTTGTGCACCTCGAACTGCAGGACTTCTGCCACACGCTGTTGCGTTTGATTCGAGTGTATTACAGGCGCCCAGCATCCTCAGGGGCGTGCGTCACAGGGTTTCTTCGAACAGCTCGCGCCCGATCAGCATGCGACGGATTTCGGACGTGCCGGCCCCGATCTCGTAGAGCTTGGCGTCGCGCCACAGGCGGCCCAGGGGGTAGTCGTTGATGTAGCCGTTGCCTCCGTGGATCTGGATGCCGTCGCTGGCCATGCGCGTGGCCTGCTCGGCCACCCACAGGATCAGGGCCGCACAGTCCTTGCGCAGGTGGCGCGCCCCCTGTTCGCCGCAGGCGTCGAGGTTGCGGCCCACGGTGTAGGCGAAGCAGCGGGCCGCCTGCAGCGTGGTGTACAGGTCGGCCACCTTGGCCTGGATCAGCTGGAACTCGCCGATGGCCTGGCCGAACTGGCGCCGCTGGTGCACATACGGCAGCACCTGGTCGAGCACGGCCTGCATCAGGCCCAGCGGGCCCCCGGCCAGCACAGCGCGTTCGATGTCCAGGCCGCTCATGAGCACGCGCACGCCCCCATTGACCTCGCCCAGCACCTGCTCCACAGGCACGCGCACCTGCTCGAACACCAGCTCGCCCGTGGGTGAGCCGCGCATGCCCAGCTTGTCGAGCCGCTGTGCCACCGAAAACCCCGGCATGCCGCGTTCGATCAGGAAGGCCGTGATGCCCCGCGCGCCGCGCTCGGGGGCGGTCTTGGCGTACACCACCAGGGTGTCGGCCACCGGGCCGTTGGTGATCCACATCTTGCGGCCCTGCAGCACGTGGTGGTCGCCGCCCGGGCCCAGCGTGGCCGTGAGTTTCATGCTGACCACGTCAGAGCCGGCCTCGGGCTCGCTCATGGCCAGCGCGCCCACGTGTTCGCCCGAGATCAGCGGTGGCAGGTAGCGGGCCTTTTGCGCGTCGGTGCCATGCCGGTGGATTTGGTTGACGCACAGGTTGGAGTGCGCGCCATAGCTCAGCGCAATGCCGCCCGCCGCCCGGCTGATTTCTTCCATGGCGATCAGGTGCGCCAGGTAGCCCTGGCCGCTGCCACCCCAGGCCTCGCTGACCGTGATGCCCAGCAGGCCCATGGCGCCCAGTCGTGGCCACAGATGCCGGGGGAAGGCGTCGTCGCGGTCGGCCTGAGCGGCCAGGGGCGCGATCTCGGCCTGCGCGAAATCACGCACGCTGTCGCGCAGGGCCTGCAGTTCGGGGCTCAGGCCGTGGTCCAGGGAGGGCAGGTGCAGCATGGCGGGTTCCTCTCAAGGCGCATGGGGGCGGGTGGGGGCAGACGAGACAGTGCGTGCTGTGGTGGATGCGGGTGATGCGGTGGGGGCGTCATCACTGTGCAGGCCCTGCAGACGCAGCAGGGGCTGGCCCTGCGCGACGGCTTCGCCCACGGCGCACAGCAGTTCGCTGACCACGCCGTCGTGCGGGGCGCACACGGCGTGTTCCATCTTCATGGCCTCGGTCAGAGCCAGGCGCTGGCCGGCCTGCACGCGCTGTCCGGCTTGCACGTCGATGGCCAGCACGCGGCCCGGCATGGGCGCGTGCAGGCTGGCCGTGCCGGTGTGGCCCTGCGCCCGTGCCTGCTGGGCGCGCAGCCCGTCCTGCAAGGGCTGGCAGCGTGCGAAGGCGAAGGTGCCCAGTGGCGTGAACACGTCAAATGCATCACCCTGCGGGCGGGGCACCACGGTGCAGGCGGGCAGCAGGTGGGCGGTGTGTGCGTCTGTCTGTGCGTCGGTGTGGCGGGGCAGGCCGAGCCGCTGGGGCGTGGGCGCATCGAGCCACAGCATCTCGCCATGAAGGCTTGGCTGGCCGTGCAGGCGCCAGCCATCGCCACGTGCCCAGGGGTCGGGGGGGGGTCCGCCAGTGTGCGGTGTCTGGCCAGGTGTGTTGGCAGGTGTATTGACAGGGGCTTGCCGCAGGTGCTGCGCCAAGGCGGCCAGGGCCAGCTGCACGGCCTGTGCATCGGGCAGGGCCAGCAGCGTGTCGCTGTGGTCGTCGATCAGGTGGGTGTGCACCAGGCCCTGCTGGAAGGCGGGCAGGGCCAGCACCCGTTGCAGCAACTCGCCGTTGTGGGCCACGCCCGCCAGTTGCAGCTGGGCCAGGCCGGCCTGCAGCCGTGCGATGGCGGTGGCGCGGTCGGGCCCATGGGCGATCAGCTTGGCCACCATGGCGTCGTAGTGTGGCGTGACGGCATCGCCCTCACGCAGGCCCGTGTCCACGCGCAGCGGGGCCGGGGCCCAGGCGCGGTGCGGTGGCCAGCGCAGGTGGTGCACGGTGCCCGTGGCCGGCAGGAAGCCCGCGCGGGGTTGCTCGGCGCACAGGCGCGCTTCGATGGCGTGGCCCTGCGTGCGGATCTGTTCTTGCGCCAGCGGCAGGGGCTCGCCGCGGGCCACGCGCAGTTGCCACGCCACCAGGTCGAGGCCCGTGAGCGCTTCGGTCACGGGGTGCTCCACCTGCAGGCGCGTGTTCATTTCCATGAAGTAGAAACGGCCAGTGCGGGCCACGTCTTGTGCGCAGATGAACTCCACCGTGCCGGCGCCCACATAGCCCACGCTCTGGGCGGCCAGCACGGCGGCCTGGCCCATGCGTTCGCGCAGCAGCGGGCTCAGGCCGGGGGCCGGGGCTTCTTCCAGCACCTTCTGGTGGCGTCGCTGCACCGAGCAGTCGCGCTCGAACAGGTGCACGCCCTGGCCATGCCGGTCGCAGAACACCTGCACCTCGATGTGCCGGGGCGCGATCAGGCCTTGCTCCAGCAGCACGCGGGCATCGCCAAAGCTGGCCTGGGCTTCGCGCTGGCACGCGGCCAGGGCGGCAGCGAACTGCGAGGGTGCGTGCACCAGGCGCATGCCCTTGCCGCCCCCACCGGCCACGGCCTTGACCATCACGGGGTAGCCGATGCGCTCGGCCTCAGCCTGCAGCGTGGGCAGGTCTTGCGCCTCGCCGTGGTAACCGGGCACCAGGGGCACCCCGGCTTCGGCCATGCAACGCTTGGCCGCGGCCTTGTCGCCCATGGCCCGGATGGCCTCGGGCGGTGGGCCCACGAACAGCAGCCCCGCGTCGAGACAGGCCTGGGCGAAGTCGGCGTTCTCGCTCAGGAATCCATAGCCCGGGTGCACCGCATGCGCACCCGTGTCACGGGCTGCCTGCAGCAGGCTTGGCACGTTCAGGTAGCTTTGGCTGGCCGGTGCCGGGCCAATGCACACGGCCCGGTCGCAGGCCAGCACATGCGCGGCCCCGGCATCGGCCTCGGAGAACACGGCCACGGTGTGCCAGCCCAGCTGGCGGGCCGTGTGCGCAATGCGGCAGGCGATCTCGCCGCGGTTGGCGATCAGCAGCGTGCCGGGCGGCTGGGGTGTCGACAAGGAGCGCTTGGGCATGGCTCAGGCCTCCGGCGCAGCCCAGGGCATGGGCTGGCGATTCAAAAAGGCGGCCAGGCCGGCTTGCGCTTCGGGGCTGCTGCGCACCTGCGCGATCCAGTGGGCCGTGCGCTGGCGCAAGGCCGCATCCAGCGGGGCCTGCGCCACCTCGCGCATCAGGGCCTTGCACTGGCGCAGGGCCTGCGGTCCGCAGGCGCGGTACTGCGCGCACAAGGCCTGCACGCGCTCGGGCAGTTCCAGCGCCGGCAGCACCTCGTGCACCAGCCCGGTCTGCAGGGCCGTGGCCGCCTCGAAGCGCTGGCCCGACAAGGCCCAGCGCGTGGCTTCACGCGGGCCCATGGCCTGCACCAGGTAAGGGCTGATGGTGGCGGGCACCAGGCCCAGGCGCACTTCGCTCAGTGCAAAGTGGGCCTGGTGCGAGGCCAGGGCCACATCGCAAGCGGCCACCAGGCCCACGCCACCGCCCATGCAATCGCCCTGCACCTGCGCCACCACCGGCACCGGGCACTGGTGCACGGTATGCAGCAGGGCGGCCAGGGCTTCGGCGTCGGCCACGTTCTGAGCGGGTGTCTGCAAGGCCATGGCCTTCATCCAGCGCAGGTCGGCGCCCGCGCAGAAGGTGCTGCCGCGGGCCGCCAGCACCACCACGCGCGTGTCGGCGGGCTCAGCCGCCTGCGCAAAGGCCTGGGTCAGCTGCGCGATCACCTCGGCATCGAAGGCGTTGTGGCGCTCGGGCCGGTCCAGCGTGATGGTGCAGCGCCAGCCTTCATGGTGCAAGGTCACAGGGGAAGCATCGGGCATGGTCGTCTCCTGCGGGGTGGGGCTCACGTGGAAGGTTCACATCCGGCTTCAAAGGCTGGGTCACATGCGGAACACGCCAAAGCGCGTGGGCGGCTGGCCTGTGGGCATCAGGGGGCGGGCCATGGCCAGGCCCAGGCCCAGCACACGCCGCGTGTCGGCCGGGCAGATCAGGCCGTCGTCCCACAGGCGTGCGGTGGCGTGGTACGGGTGGCCTTGCTGTTCGTACTGCGCGCGGATGGGCGCCTTGAACGCGGCTTCGTCGTCGGCCGACCAGGCCTGGCCCTGCGCCTGCAGGCTGTCGCGTTTCACGGTGGCCAGTACCGAAGCGGCCTGCTCGCCACCCATCACGCTGATGCGGGCCGTGGGCCACATCCACAGCATGCGCGGGTTGAAGGCTCGGCCACACATGCCGTAGTTGCCCGCGCCAAAGCTGCCGCCCAGCACCACGGTGAACTTGGGCACTTGCGCGCACGACACGGCCATCACCAGCTTGGCCCCGGCGCGTGCAATGCCGGCGTTCTCGGCCTGCCGGCCCACCATGAAGCCGGTGATGTTCTGCAGGAACACCAGCGGCGTGCCGCGTTGGCAGCACAGCTCGATGAAGTGCGCGCCCTTGTCGGCGCTTTCGGCGAACAGGATGCCCTGGTTGGCCACGATGCCCACCTCCATGCCTTCGATGCGCGCAAAGCCCGTGAGCAAGGTGCTGCCGTAGCGGGCCTTGAATTCATCGAAGACCGAGTCATCGACCAGGCGAGCGACAACCTCGTGCATGTCGAGCGGCTGGCGCGGGTCGATGGGCGCCAGGCCATCGAGTTCATCGGCGCTGTAGCGTGGGGCCACCGGCGCATGCGGCACCGGCTGGCGCGGCGTGCGGTTCAGGCGTGCCACGGCCTGACGGGCCAGGGCCAGGGCGTGCAGGTCGTTCTCGGCCAGGTGGTCGGCCACGCCCGACAGGCGCGTGTGCACGTCGCCGCCGCCCAGGTCTTCGGCGCTCACGTCTTCACCGGTGGCGGCTTTGACCAGCGGCGGGCCGCCCAGGAAGATGGTGCCTTGCTCGCGCACGATGATGGTCTCGTCGCACATGGCCGGCACATAGGCGCCACCGGCCGTGCACGAGCCCAGCACCACGGCGATCTGCGGGATGCCCGCCGCGCTCATCTGGGCCTGGTTGTAGAAGATGCGGCCGAAGTGGTCACGGTCAGGGAACACCTCGTCCTGCAGGGGCAGGAAGGCGCCGCCCGAATCGACCAGGTACACGCATGGTAGCTGGTTCTGCAGCGCGATCTCTTGTGCGCGCAGGTGCTTCTTCACCGTGAGCGGGAAGTAGGTGCCGCCTTTCACGGTGGCGTCGTTGCACACCACCATGCACTCGGTGCCGTGGATGCGGCCAATGCCCGCGATCACACCCGCACCCGGGGCCTGGTTGTCGTACAGGTTCAGTGCGGCCAGCGGCGCCACTTCCAGAAAGGGCGAGCCTTCATCGAGCAAGGCGTCGATGCGGTCGCGCGGCAGCAGCTTGCCGCGCGCCACATGCTTCTGACGCGCTGCCGCACCACCGCCTTCGGCCACCCGGGCCAATTGCTGGTGCAGGTCGGCATTGAGGGCACGCACCGCCTGGGCATGGGCCAGGAAGCTCTCGCTGCGTGGGTTCAGACGCGATTCAATGACCGGCATGGGCTGAGACCTCTTGAAGCCAGTATGGGACCGAGCGGCGAATTCATGGTGCGACAAATTGCCGCGCCAGCACCCCGGTATTGACCCTTAAGGGCGTGCACAAGGCGCGCATGCTGCCTACACTGAAAGCGCGGTGGTCAAGCCCGCGAGGTGGTTCCCACCGCAAAGGAGGTCGTGATGAACGCTCCCTTGCCCGATTCGGTGCGCCGTGCGCTGGCGTCGCTCACGCTGGACGACAAGTACGCCCTCGACCATGGCCGCGCCTTCATGAGCGGCGTACAGGCCCTGGTGCGATTGCCCATGCTGCAGCGCACACGCGATGTGGCTGCGGGCCTCAACACTGCCGGCTTCGTCAGCGGCTACCGGGGCTCGCCCCTGGGCGCTTATGACCAGTCGCTGTGGAAGGCGCGTGCGCACCTGCAGCAGCACCAGGTGGTGTTCCAGCCCGGGGTGAACGAAGAGCTCGCGGCCACGGCCGTGTGGGGCTCGCAGCAACTCGATCTGTACCCCGAGCAGCGCCGCTTCGATGGCGTGTTCAGCCTCTGGTACGGAAAGGGCCCGGGGGTGGACCGCAGCGTGGACGTGTTCAAGCACGCCAACATGGCCGGCACGGCGCGGCATGGCGGCGTGATCGCGGTGGCCGGTGACGACCACGTGGCCAAGAGTTCGTCGCTGGCCCACCAGAGCGACCACGTGTTCAAGGCCTGCGGCATCCCGGTGTTCTTCCCGGCCAATGTGCAGGAGATCCTGGACCTGGGCCTGCACGCCTGGGCCCTGAGCCGTTTCTCGGGCCTGTGGGCCGGGCTCAAGACCATCCAGGAGGTGGTCGAATCCTCAACCAGCGTGTGGGTCGACCCCGACCGCGTGCACATCGTGCTGCCCGAGTTCGACATGCCCGAAGGCGGCCTGCACATCCGCTGGCCTGACACGGCCCTGGCGCAAGAGGCCCGGCTGATGGACCACAAGTGGTATGCCGCCCTGGCCTATGTGCGCGCCAACCGGCTGAACCACACCGTGATCGACAGCCCCGAGGCCCGCCTGGGCCTGATCGCCAGTGGCAAGGCCTACAACGACACGCGCCAGGCCCTGGTCGACCTGGGCATTGACGATGACCTGGCCGCGCGTCTGGGCCTGCGTGTGCACAAGGTGGGTGTGGTGTGGCCGCTGGAGGCCAGCATCACGCGCGAGTTCGCCACCGGTCTGCAAGAGATCCTGGTGATCGAAGAAAAGCGCCAGATGATCGAGTACCAGCTCAAGGAGGAGCTGTACAACTGGCGCGAAGACGTGCGCCCGCAGGTGCTGGGCAAGTTCGGGCCCGACCATGCCGACCGCTCGGGTGGCGAGTGGAGCCGCCCCAACCCCAGTGGCCACTGGCTGCTGCGCGCCAAGGCCGACCTGAACCCTGCGCTCATCGCCAAGGCCATTGCGCAACGCCTGGAGGCCACCGGCCTGCTGGCCCGCGTGGATGCGGATGTGCGCCGCCATGTGGCCGAGCGCCTGGCCGTGATCGAGGCCAAGGAGCGCGAGGCCGAGGCCTTGCTGGCCACCACCGGCAGCGCCGAGCGGCCGCCCTGGTTCTGCAGTGGCTGCCCGCACAACACCTCCACCCGTGTGCCCGAGGGCTCGCGTGCCATGGCCGGCATCGGTTGCCACTACATGGTCAACTGGATGGACCGCCGCACCAGCACCTTCACGGCCATGGGCGGTGAGGGCGTGGGCTGGGTGGGCCAGGCCCCGTTCACGAACGAGGCCCATGTGTTCGCCAACCTGGGCGATGGCACCTACTTCCACTCGGGCCTGCTGGCCGTGCGGCAATCGATCGCAGCCCGTGTGGACATCACCTACAAGATTCTCTACAACGACGCGGTGGCCATGACCGGCGGCCAGCCGCTCGACGGCAACCTGTCGGTGCCCGCCATCACGCGCGAGCTGCAGGCCGAAGGCGTGGTGCGCACCGTGGTGGTGACCGACGACCCAAGCAAGTACGACGAGGTCGATGACCTGGCCCCGGGCGTGACCGTGCACCACCGCGATGAGCTCGATGCCTTGCAGCGCGAGCTGCGTGCCACACCGGGTTGTACCGTCCTGGTCTACGACCAGACCTGCGCCACCGAATTGCGCCGCCGCCGCAAGCGTGGCAAGGCGCCAATGGCCCGCTCGCACGTGGTGATCCATGAAACCGTGTGCGAAGGCTGCGGCGACTGCTCGGTGCAATCGAACTGCCTGAGCGTGGAGCCGGTGGACACGCCCCTGGGCCGCAAGCGCCGCATCAACCCCAGCAGCTGCAACCAGGACCTCTCGTGCCTGAAAGGCTTTTGCCCCAGCCTGTTGACGGTGGAGGGCGCCGATGGCCAGGCCCCGCGCCTGAAGGCGCCGCAGGCCCAGGCGGGCGCAACGTCCACCACAACGTCCACTGCAACCCCCGCCGCAGAAGCCGCTCCCGCCAGGTCGTTCGCGCCCGCCCGCGGGCACGCGCTGTCTGACCTGCCTGAACCTGAGGTGCCCGCTGCACCCCGCCCCTGGGGCATCGTGGTGGCCGGCGTGGGCGGCACGGGTGTGATCACCATCGGGCAGCTGCTGGGCGTGGCCGCGCACATCGACGGCAAGGGCGTGATCACGCAAGACGCAGCGGGGCTGGCCCAAAAGGGCGGTGCCACCTGGAGCCACATCCAGATCGCCGACGACCCGGCCTGCCTGCACACCACGCGCGTGCCCACGGCCGAGGCCGACCTGGTCATGGCCTGCGACGCCATCGTGGCAGCCCAGCCCACCACCCTGAGCGTGATGGCGGCCGGCCGCACGCACGTGGCCTTGAACACGCACGGCGCCCCCACGGCCGCCGTGGTGCACCAGCCGAGCTGGCGCTACCCCGAGCAGGCCTGCGACACGGTGCTCCAGACGGCCGTGGGCGACGACGGCAGCGGCCAGCGCCTGGTCCGCTTCGATGCCCAGGCGCTGGCCGAAGGCCTGCTGGGCGATGCGCTGTTCACCAACCCGCTGATGCTGGGCTATTGTTGGCAGAAGGGCTGGATTCCACTGAGCCGCGAAGCCTTGTGTCGCGCCATGGAGCTGAACGCCTCGCAAGTGGCGCAGAACCTGTCGGCCTTCGACTGGGGGCGGCGTGCCGCCCTTGACCTGCCGGGCGTGATGCGCCAGGCGCTGCCGGCCAGGCCCGTGACCTGGGTGCCCCGTGCCCACGGAGCAGAGCCGGGCCACCCCGCGGAACCGCTGCAGGCCTTGATGGCCCGCCACATGGCCTTCCTGACGCAGTACCAGAACGCGGCCTGGGCCCGACGTTATGAGGCCAGCTTGCAGCCGCTGCTGGCCTTGTCGGCCCACGAAGCCTTGTGCCGCACCGCGGCGCAGCAGCTGTTCCGCCTGATGGCCTACAAGGACGAGTACGAAGTGGCGCGCCTGCTGAGCGACCGCACGTTCCACGCGCAGGTGGCTGCGCAATACGAGGGGTCGGTGCAGCTGCGCTTTCACCTGGCTCCGCCCGTGCTGGGCGAGCGCAAGCGGGCCTTCGGGCCGGGGTGGCGCTGGGCCCTGAGCCTGCTGGCCTGTGGCAAGGTGTTGCGGGGCACGGTGCTGGACCCGTTGGGCCACACCGAGGAGCGCCGCACCGAGCGGGCCCTGATCACGCGCTACGAAGCCACGCTGCAGGCCGTGGTCGGGCGCCTGTCACCCACTGCGGCAGGCGCAGGTGGCGCAGGTGGGGCAGATGGGGCAGACGCAGCAACCGCCGCGACGCTGAAACAGGCGCAGGCGCTGTTGCAGATGCCCGACGGCATCAAGGGCTTCGGGCCGGTGAAGGCCCGGGCCCTGGCGCAGGTGCTGCCCCGTTGGGACGAGGCCCTGCGCCAGTGGCAGCAGGCGTCACCGGTGCCACAGCACCCGTCCTGAGCCTGAAACTCAGGCCGTGCCCGCCACGCGGGCGCGCAGGTGGGCCAGGGCTTCTTCCACCTGGTCGACCAGCACCAGGCACAGATCGCCCGGTTGCAGGCGTTCCAGGGCCAGGTCGATGGCCTTGAACTCACCCGTGATCTCGTCGACCTGGCGGGTGCGGCTGGCGCCCTGCAGGCCTTCGCGCAGCAGGGCCAGCACTTCGCCGTCGGCCCGGCCACGCTGGCAGGCGTCCTGGTACAGCACCACGTCGTCGAAGGCCGCCCCCAGGATCTGGGTCTGCTCGCGGATGTCTTCGTCGCGGCGGTCACCGGCGCCCGAGATCACCACCGAGCGGCGCTTGGCGGGCAGGGCGTCCACGGCCTGCACCAGGGCGCGCATGGCGTCCGGGTTGTGGCCGTAGTCGGCGATCACGGTGGCGCCGCGGAACTCCATCACATTGAAGCGGCCGGGCGCGTTGTCGGCGTCGTTGGCGAAGCTGCGCAGGCCGTGGCGAATGGCGTCCCAATCGAGGCCGCAGCCCCAGGCCGCGCCGATGGCGGCCATGGCGTTGTCCACCTGGAAGCCGATGCGGCCGCCACGGGTCAGCGGGATGTCGCGCAGGGCGATGGTCTCGCGCCAGGCGCCTTCGCTGACCACGATGTGGTCGCCATCGACGCTGATGGTGCGCTTGCCTTGTGCACGGTGGGCCGTGAGCACGGGGTCGTGGTGGTCTTGCGCGAAGAAGATGACCTGGCCCGGACACTTGGGCGCCATGGCGGCCACCAACGGGTCGGCGGCGTTCAGCACGGCGTAGCCGGTCTCGGCCACGTTCATGACGATCACGCGCTTGAGCACGGCCAGGTCTTCCACCGTGGTGATGTAGTTCAGGCCCAGGTGGTCACCGGCGCCCAGGTTGGTCACCACGGCCACCTGGCAGCGGTCGAAGCCCAGGCCTTCGCGCAGGATGCCTCCGCGGGCGGTCTCGAACACGGCGGCATCGACATCGGGGTGCATCAGCACATTGCGTGCGCTGCGCGGGCCCGAGCAGTCACCGCTGTCGATCTGGCGACCGTTGACGTACACGCCATCGGTGTTGGTCATGCCCACGCGCAGACCGGTGGCTGCAAACAGGTGGGCCGCCAGGCGCGCGGTGGTGGTCTTGCCGTTGGTGCCGGTCACGGCCACCACCGGGATGCGGCCGTCGTCACCGGCCTTGTACAGGTGCTGGATCATGGCTTCGCCCACCTGACGGCCCTTGCCGTACGAAGGCGACAGGTGCATGCGCAGGCCAGGGGCGGCGTTCACCTCCACGATGCCGCCACTTTGGGCTTCCAGTGGCTTGTGCACGCTTTCGGCCAGCACGTCCACACCGCAGATGTCCAGGCCGATGGTGCGGGCTGCCGCCACGGCACGGGCCGCCACGTCGGGGTGCACGTCGTCGGTCACGTCGGTGGCGGTGCCACCGGTCGACAGGTTGGCGTTGTTGCGCAGGATCACGCGCTGCCCCTTGTCGGGCACCGACTCGGGCGTCAGGCCCTGCACCTTCAGGCGGGCCACGGCGATGTCGTCGAAGCGGATCTTGGTCAGCGAGGTGGCGTGGCCATCACCACGGCGCGGGTCGGCATTCACGCGTTCGACCAGTTCGCGCACGGTGTGCGCACCGTCGCCGATCACGTGGGGCGGGTCACGGCGAGCCGCTGCCACCATCTTGTCGCCCACCACCAGCAGGCGGTAGTCGCTGCCGGGCAGGTACTTCTCGACCATGACCTGGCCGATGTCTTCAGCCACCCGGTAGGCGATTTCGAGGTGTTCGCGCGAGACGATGTTGACCGTCACGCCCTTGCCCTGGTTGCCATCTTGCGGCTTGACCACCACGGGCAGCCCAATTTCTTGCGCCACGGCCCAGGCGTCGTCCACGTCGGTGACCGGCCGGCCGATGGGCACGGGCACGCCGGCCGAGGCCAGCAGGCGCTTGGTCAGGTCTTTGTCTTGGGCGATCGATTCGGCCACGGCCGAGGTGGAATCGACCTCGGCGGCCCAGATGCGGCGCTGCTTGCTGCCCCAGCCGAACTGCACCAGCGAGCCTTCGGTCAGGCGGCGGTAGGGAATGCCACGCGCCACGGCCGCATCCACGATGCTGCCGGTGCTGGGGCCCAGGCGGATGTCTTCGTCGAGGTCGCGCAATTCGGCGATGGCCGTGTCGATGTCGAAACTGCCAGCCTGCTGCGCCATGCCCACCAGGTCCTCGGCGAGGGCGAACGCCTTGCGGCCCACGGCCTCCTGGCTGTACTCGACCACCACCTGGTAGGTGCCTTCTTCCACGGTCTGCGTGGTGCGGCTGAAGGTGACCGGACAGCCGGCCTGGGCCTGCAAGGCCAGGGCGGTGGTTTCCAGCACGTGGGCCATCGAGATGGCGTCCGGCCGGCCGGCCGGGCGCAGCGGCCCCAGGGCCGGGAACAGCTCGCGCAGGCGGGCTTCGAAGCCGGGCAACTGGGCCACGTCGCGTTCGTTGTCGTTGCAGCTGACGACGGCTTCGATGGAAGTGTGACGGCTCCAGAGGTTGGGGCCGCGCAGGGCTCGGATGCGTGAAACGTCCATGCGTGTCTTTCTCGGTCGTGCGCTTTCGTTCAGGCGGGCAGCGTGGTGGCAAAGGTTTCCAGGCCGGCATTGACCAGCTCGGGCGCCACACCCAGCGACCAGGCGGCGCCGACGGCGGCCATCAGGGCGCGTCGGGCATCGTCAGCGTTCAGGCCATGGCGCTCCTGCAGAGTGGCCAGCACGCGCTGTGCGGCAGCGCCCTGCAAAGGCACGCGGCCTGCGGGCTGCTGGCCCTGGAAGATCTGAATGTGTTCGGGCAGGCCGATCAGGGCCCGGCCGTCCCTGGCACGGTGGGCCTGCACCGCCGGGTGCTCGGGGTTCGTGGTGTACAGCAGCACGCTGCCATCGCACAGCTCGGCCATGTCGGCCAGCAGGGCGTCATCGGCATTGAGCACGCCGGTGCCCTGGTCCAGCACCACGTCGATCTGGGTGCGAAGCACCTTGAACAGCTGCGCGTGCTCGTGCACGTCGTGGTGGACCAGGCCGTCGATGCTGGCTGCATCGGTCACCACGCCCACCTGGCAGCGGTCGTAGGCCAGGCCGTGCCCCAGGATGCTGGCCGGGCCGTTTTCGATCACCACGGCGTTCACGTCGCGGTTCATCAGCAGGCGCTGGCCTGCATCGAACGTGGCGCTGGGGCGTGTTTCCACGCGGCGGTTGGCCAGAAACAGACCGTCGCCGCAGGCCAGGCCCACGTGCTTGCCGCTCAGGTGCAGGAACCAGGCGGTCAGGCGGGCGATGGTGGCGCCGCCTTGCGTGCCGCCAATGCCGATCAGGGGGATGCGGCCGGTTTCGTCGGCGCTGAACAGGTGGTCGGCAATGGCCTGGCCCACCGGGCGGGGCAGGCCTTCTGCGGGCTTGAGGTGCATCAGCAGGCCGGGTCCCGCGTTCACTTCCACGATGGCGCCACGTTGCGGGGCCAGCGGCTTGGAGATGTCGCTCACCACCAGGTCGATGCCGGCGATGTCCAGGCCCACCACGCGCGCGGCCAGCGAGGCGGCAAAGGCCACGTCGGGGTGCACGTCGTCGGTGCAGTCGATGGCCACGTTGCCGTTGCGCTGCACCAGCACGCGCTGCCCGGCGGCAGGCACCGATTCGGGGTTCAGGCCTTGCCGTTCCAGCAGCAGGCACATGGCCGGCTCGCGCTCCAGGATGATGGTTTCCAGCGGGAATTCTTCGGCCTCGCCGCGGCGCGGGTCGGAATTGAGCTGGTCGTCGATCAGGCGGCGCACGCTGTCGCGGCCATTGCCCGTGATCCACAGGCTTTCACCGCGGGCGGCGGCCACCACCTGACCGCCCACCACCAGCAGGCGGTGCTCGTCGCCGGGCACATAACGCTCCACGATCACGTCGCTGCCCTCGGCCTCGGCCACCTTGAAGGCCGCTTCGATGTCGGCGCGCTCGGTCAGCTCCAGCGACACGCCACGGCCATGGTTGCCGTCCAGCGGCTTGAGCACCACGGGCAGGCCGATGTCTTGTGCGGCTTCCCAGGCGGCCTCGGGGCTGTCGACTACTTCGCCTTCGGGCACCGGCACGCCGCACGATTTGAGCAGCGACTTGGTCAGGTCCTTGTTGCTGGCGATGTTTTCGGCAATGGCGCTGGTCTTGTCGGTCTCGGCCGTCCAGATGCGCCGCTGCGCCGCGCCGTAGCCCAGCTGCACCAGGTTGCCGTCGTTCAGGCGGATGTGCGGGATGCCGCGGTCGGTGGCGGCCCCCACGATGGCGGCGGTGGATGGTCCCAGGTAGCAGTCGTCGATCTGTTCGCGCACCAGTTCGACGGCCGCTTTCACGTCAAAGGGTTCGTCGTTGATGGCTGCCATCAGCAGGGCGTGGCCTTGCTGCAGTGCACAACGGGCCACCTGTTCGTCGCGGGCCCGGAACACCATGCGGTACACGCCGCGCTGGCTGGTGCTGCGGGTCTGACCAAAGCCGGTGGGCATGCCGGCCAGGTTCAGCAACTCGATCACCACGTGTTCCAGCACGTGGCCCATCCAGGTGCCTTCTTCCAGGCGCTGCAGGAAGCCGCCACGCTCACCCACACCGCAGTGGTGCTCGACCAGGGCCGGCAGCCAGCCGGTCAGGCGCTCGGTCAGGCCGGGCAGCAGGTTGCTGGGGAAATCTTCCAGTTCACCGAGGTCGAGCCAGACTTCCAGCGCGGGGCGGTAGGTCCAGATGTTCGGACCTCGCAGGTGGGTGATGCGAAGCAGTTGGATGTCGTTCTTCTTGCTCATGGGCTGCAAGTCTGGGTTGCGGGGTGGCCGGCTTGCGCGAGAATGCCAACCTTGCGGAGGTTCTTGAGGCGTTGTCCGAGTGCCTCGTCCAACCATCACCACCATGCACCAACACGCTCACGCGGATGCCTCTGGCGTTCATGTTGGCCCCGAACGGGCGGCCCTGCAAGCGCCTCTTGCAGTGAATGAAAACGTCCTGGCCAATGCCGAGGTTGACCTGAATGCGAAACTTCGCTTCACAAAAGCCCCGATTATCCTCACAGATCAGCGCCTGTTGACCCTGGAAGAGGGTGGGCAGTGGCGTGCCTGGCCCCTGAACCCGGGTCTGCGCCTTCAGCACCACGACCATGCCGGGGTGGGCACCCTGGCCCTGCACGACGCGGCCAGTCGCTTGCACGTCTGGCGTTTCACCCTGGGCAGCCAGGTGCCCGTTTTGCGTCTGGTGGAACAGTTCGAGCGCCGACTGCACGACATGGCCCACGGCCCCCAGGTGTCGGACGAGGACCTGACCCAGTGCCCGAGCTGCAAGGCTCAGTTGCCGCCCGATGCCGACGATTGCCCGGTTTGCAGCCGCGAGCTGGAAACCCCACCGTCGACCTGGGTGTTGCTGCGCCTGTGGCGCTTCGCCAAACCTTACCAAGGGCAGCTGCTGGCCGGCTTTCTGCTGACCTTGGCCTCCACTGCGGCCACCCTGGTGGCGCCTTACCTCACCATTCCCCTGATGGACAAGGTGCTGATCCCGTTCCAGAACGGGCAGGCCATCGACCCGCACCTGGTGGCCTGGCTGCTCAGCGGGCTGCTGGGCTCGGCCGTGGTGGCCTGGGCCTTGAGCTGGGCGCGCACCTACCTGCTGGCCCTGGTGTCCGAGCGCATCAGTGCCGACCTGCGCACCGCCACCTTCGACCACCTGCTGGGCCTGTCGCTCGATTATTTCGGCTCCAAGCGCACAGGTGACCTGATGGCCCGCATCGGTTCGGAAACCGACCGCCTCAGCGTGTTCCTGTCGCTGCATGCGCTCGATTTCGCCACCGACGTGCTCATGATCACCATGACCGCCGGCATCCTGCTGTCGATCAACCCCTGGCTGGCGCTGGTCACCCTGATCCCGCTGCCTTTCATCGCCTGGCTGATCCACCTGGTGCGTGACCGATTGCGCACCGGCTTTGAAAAGATCGACCGCGTGTGGGGCGAGGTCACCAACGTGCTGGCCGACACCATCCCGGGCATCCGCGTGGTCAAGGCCTTTGCCCAGGAGGCCCGAGAAGCCCAGCGCTTCAAGGATGCCAACCAGCACAACCTCGAGATCAACGACCGCCTGAACAAGACCTGGTCGCTGTTTTCGCCCACCGTGGCCCTGATGACAGAGATCGGCTTGCTGGTGGTCTGGGCCTTCGGCATCTGGCTGATCTCGCACCACGACATCACCGTGGGTGTGCTGACCGCCTTCCTGGCCTACATCGGGCGCTTTTACGGGCGCCTCGATTCCATGAGCCGCATCGTGTCGGTCACGCAGAAGGCTGCGGCCGGCGCCAAGCGCATCTTCGACATCCTCGACCACGTCAGCAGCGTGCCCGAGCCGGCCCACCCGGTGCCGCTCAAGACGGTGCAGGGCGGCCTGCAGATGGAGTCGGTGGGCTTCCGTTATGGCAGCCGTT
This sequence comes from Aquabacterium lacunae, assembly GCF_004310865.1. GTDB lineage: Bacteria > Pseudomonadota > Gammaproteobacteria > Burkholderiales > Burkholderiaceae_C > Aquabacterium > Aquabacterium lacunae. Next base: position 425,638 of record NZ_SIXI01000004.1, on the reverse strand, counting down.
CGGTCATCCGCAGCCTGAACCTGGAGATCAAGCCGGGCGAGATGATCGGCCTGGTGGGCCACAGCGGCTCGGGCAAGAGCACGCTGGTCAACCTGATCTGCCGCTTCTACGACGTGACCGATGGCGCCATCAAGCTCGACGGCGTCGACATCCGCCGCATCGGCGTGTCGGATTTCCGCCGCCACATCGGCCTGGTGCTGCAGGAACCCTTCCTGTTCTTTGGCACCATCGCCGAGAACATCGCCTACGGCAAGCCCGACGCCACCCGCGAAGAGATCGTGGCCGCGGCCCGTGCAGCCCACGCGCACGAGTTCATCCTGCGCCTGCCGCAGGGCTATGACTCGCTGGTGGGTGAACGTGGCCAGGGCCTGTCGGGCGGCGAGCGCCAGCGCATCAGCATTGCCCGCGCGCTGCTGATCAACCCGCGCATCCTGATCCTGGACGAGGCCACTTCGGCGGTCGACACCGAGACCGAAAAGGAAATCCAGCGCGCGCTCGACAACCTGGTGCAAGGCCGCACCACCATCGCCATTGCGCACCGCCTGTCCACGCTGCGCAAGGCCGATCGCCTGGTGGTGATGGACCGCGGCCAGGTGGTGGAGGTGGGCCCGCACGACGAACTGATGGCCCGCCAGGGCGCCTACTGGCGCCTGTACGAAGCCCAGGCCCGCAAGGCCGAGCAGGACGCGGCCCTGGATGCCGAATGAGCCTGGTGACCCTTGAATGGCCTTCGCCGGAACCCTGAACCCATGACCTTCCAGAACCTCAGCCTGCAGCGCGATGCCCACGGCCTGCTGGTCTACACCGATGCCCAGGGGCAGCGCCACGAGGGCGTCGTGCCTGTGCGGGCCTTTCCTTTGAGTGCGCCCGACGAGGGTGTGTCGCTGGTGGGCAGCGACGGCCACGAGCTGCTGTGGATCGATCGCCTGTCGCAGGTGCCGGCCGCCATGGCCGAGCTGATCCGTGAAGAGCTGGCCAGCCGTGATTTCGTGCCGGTGATCCGTGCGCTGCTCGATGTGTCCACGTTCGCCACGCCCAGCACCTGGACGGTCGAAACCGACCGAGGGCCCACCAGTTTCATTCTGAAGTCGGAAGACGACATCCGCCGCCTGCCGGGCTCGGCCCTGCTGATCAACAGCAGCCATGGCGTGGTGTGGTCCATCCCGGATCGCATGGGCATGGACAAGCATTCCCGCAAGTTGCTGGAGCGCTTCCTCTGACGCTGGCAGGCATGTCCCCGGTCGACGCTTCCCCCACCGCCGAGTTCGAGGTGCGCATCGAGCCCCAGGGCTGGGTGTTCCATGCCAGCGGGCACGTCAGCCTGCTCAAGGCGGCCCAGGCCGTGGGCGTGTGGCTGCCGCGCTCGTGCCAGAACGGCACTTGCCGCACCTGCCTGTGCGTGAAGGTGTCTGGCCAGGTGCGGCACACCATCGAGTGGCCCAGCCTGTCGCTGGATGAAAAGGCCCAAGGCTGCATCCTGCCCTGTGTGGCCGTGGCCGAAAGCCATGTGGTGCTGAGGGTGCCGGGGGCCGAGCTGTTTTTCCCGGATGAAACCCTGCCTGGCTGAACACGCTGTGCAGCCCTGACATGCGTGCGCTATTGCGCACTGCGGGCGCCTTTGCGGGGCGCCGATCGCTTGTCCACCTAGGCCCGCTACCGGGTCCTCGCTAGCATTCACGCATCGCAAACCGGGTGAAAGCCCGGGACGCAAAGCCACCGGCCTAACGCAGCTTCGCTGCCATGGCAGCGGGGCTGCCGGTCGGGCGCCGTCACGTCCCGCCGGGCTGTCTGTTGTTGAGGCCCTATGCACGTCGCCCTCTTGTTCGTTTCGCCCCTGGCTTGCAGTGTGATCGCGCTGGCCTGTCTGAGCCACGCCCCCGCCCAGGCCCAGCCCACCTTGCTGCTCAAGGCGGCTTCAACAGAGCCGGTCACCGATCGCCTCATCGTGAAGTACCGCAACGCCTCGCTGGTGGTCACGGCCCCGAGCAGTTCGGCGCTGAGGATCGCGCAGGTGGCGGGCAACCGGCAAGGTGTGCGCCTGTCGCACCTGCGGCGCATGGCCTCGGGCTCGGATGTGATCCAGGTCAGCCGCGCGATGCCCGTCACCCAGCTCAAGGCCCTGGCGGCCGACCTGCGAAGCGGCGATGCCAATGTCGAATACGCAGAACCCGACCGCATCCTGCACCCGCAGGCCACGCCCTCTGACCCGATGTACGCGCAGCAATGGGCCTACTTCGACGCCGCTGCTGGCATGAACCTGCCCACGGCCTGGGACCGCAGCACCGGCAGGAACGTGGTGGTGGCCGTGCTGGACACGGGTGTGCGTGCCCATGCCGACCTCAAGGCCAACCTGGTCGCGGGCTATGACTTCATCGCCGACACCAAGGTGTCGAACGACGGCACGGGCCGAGACGCCGACCCGACCGACCCGGGTGATGCCGTGGCTTCGGGCTTCTGTTATTCAGGCTCGCCCGCCAGCAACAGCACCTGGCACGGCACGCACGTAGCGGGCTCGGTGGGCGCAGCCGCCAACAACGGCATCGGTGTGGCCGGTGTGGCCCATGGTGCCAAGGTGCAACCCGTGCGTGTGCTGGGGCGCTGCGGGGGCTACACCTCGGACATTGCCGATGGCATCGTGTGGGCCTCGGGTGGCACCGTCGCCGGCGTGCCGGCCAATGCCACGCCAGCCAAGGTGATCAACCTGTCGCTGGGCGGCAATGGCACCTGCGACACCACCACACAAAACGCCATCAACGCGGCCCGCAGCCGCGGGGCCGTGGTGGTGGTGGCGGCCGGCAATGAGAATGCCGACGTGGCCAACAAGACCCCGGCCAGCTGCGCTGGGGTGATCACCGTGGCAGCCGTGGGCAAGACCGGTGGCAAGGCTTCCTACTCGAACTTCGGCAGCAAGGTGGCGCTGGCCGCGCCCGGTGGCGACGGCAGCTTCGGCATCTTGTCGACCCTCAACAGCGGCACCACCACACCAGGCAGCGACAACTACGCCCAGTACATGGGCACTTCGATGGCCACACCGCATGTGAGCGGCGTGGTGGCCCTGATGCTGTCGGTCAACAGCAGCCTGTCGCCCGACACCGTGGCCAGCACCTTGAAGTCCACTTCCAGGGCCTTCCCTGCGGCCTGCAGTGGTTGCGGCTCGGGCATCGTCAATGCGCAGGCCGCAGTCAATGCAGCGGCGGGCACCACCAGCACGGCCCCCGCTCCCGCACCTGCTCCAGCACCTGCCCCGGCGCCTGCGCCCAGCACCGGCATGAAGGAAACCGAGAGCAACAACAGCTTTTCTGCGGGCAATAACATCGCCAGCATCCCCATGACGGTCAGCGGCACCATCGGCAGCACCAGCGATGTCGACTACTTCAAGCTCAGCATCCCGGCGGGCACGCGGGTGACCCTCACGCTCAAGCCCAACAGTGCGTCGAACTACGACCTGGCCGTGTACATGAGCAATGGCAAGCTGCTCGTGGCCAGCCGCAATGGCAGTGGACTGACCGAGACCATTTACGTGACCAATTCGGGCGGCACCGCCGTGCCGGTGGTGCTCGGGGTGAATCGGGTCAGCGGGCTGTCGGGCAGCACCGGTACCTACACCCTGGGCGTGGCCCGTTGATCTGAGCGGCCCGGTTCGGGCAGATCACCAGGCTCAGGTGGCTTCGGCGGCCTGAGCCTTTCGGTCTTCCTCGGCCTGCAACACCCGCCACAGCACCTTGCCGGCGCCCGATTTGGGCAGGCCGTCGGCAAACTCGACGATGCGCGGGTACTTGTAGGCGGCCATGTGGTCCTTGGCCCAGCCGATGATGTCGTCGGGCTGTGTGGTGCCACGGGCCTCGGGGCGCAACACCAGCACGGCTTTCACCGTTTCGCCGCGGTAGGCGTCCCGGCTGGCGATCACGCAGGCCTCCAGCACTGCCGGGTGCCGGTACAGCAGCATTTCCACTTCGGAAGGCCACACCTTGAAGCCGCTGGCATTGATCATGCGCTTGAGGCGGTCGGTGATGAAGAAGTAGCCTTCATCGTCCACGCGGCCCAGGTCACCCGTGCGGAAGTAGCGGCGACCCTCCCGCTCGATGAAGGCTGCGGCAGTGGCCTCGGGGTGCTTCCAGTAGCCCTGGAACACCATGGGCCCGCTGGTGATGATCTCGCCCACTTCGCCGGTGGGCACATCCTGCAGCGTGACCGGGTCGACCACGCGCGAGTCGGTGCCGAACATGGGCATGCCCAGGCATTGCAGCTTGGCGCGCTCGGGCGGGTTGGCGTGCGAAGGTGCCGAGGTTTCGGTCAGGCCGTAGCCTTCGGCAAAGCTGATGCCGAACTCGTCTTTCAGTCGCTGGGCCACGGCCTCGGGCATGGCCGCGCCGCCGCCACTCAGAAAGCGCAGGCTGCTCAGATTGAACTGCGGGTAGTTCGGGCTGCCAAAGAGGTCCATGATCATGGTGGGGATGCAGGTCCAGTGGCTGACCTGATGCTGTGCGATCAGGGCCGCGGCCAGTTCGCGGTCCCAGCGCGGCATCAGCACCACGGTCGAGCCGTACAGCACCGGGGTCAGCACGCCATACAGCATGCCGGTGATGTGGAACAGCGGCACCACGCCCAGCGTGACCGAATCGGCGCCCACATGGCCCCACAGGCCACTGCCCACGGCGTTGTGCATCAGCGATCGGTGCGAATGCATGCAGCCCTTGGGCAAGCCGGTGGTGCCCGAGGTGTAGGGCAGCAGGGCGAGGTCGTCGGACTGGCCCTCATACGGCGCCGGTGTGTGTTCGGCCTGCAGGGCCTGGGCCCAGGCGGTGGCCCCCGCGGGCAGCGGGTGTTCGGCGCGCAGCCAGGCCTGCATGGCCGACGGCATGGGGCTGTCGGGCGCGTCGGTGGGCGGCATGGCGTCGGCGTAGCGTGTCACCAGCAGGTGCTGCAGGCGCTGGTGGGCTGGCTGGGCCTCGTTGGCGCTGTGCACGACCTGCGCCAGCTCCGCCGTGCACAGGGCCACGCGGGCGTCGGCATCGCTGATGTAATGGCCGAATTCGTCGGCCTTGTTCATCGGGTTCACCGGCACCACCACGGCGCGGGCGCGCAAGATGGCGTAGCAGCTCACCACGTACTGCGGGCAGTTCTGCATGAACAGCAGCACGCGTTCGCCGGGCTCAACCCGCGCCACCTGTTGCAGCCAGCCGGCCAGGGCTTCGGCCTGCTGCAGCAGCTCGGTGTAGCTCAGGCTGGCGCCTGCAAACAGGTAAGCCGCCTTGTGCGGGTAGCGCGCGGCACTGGTGGTCAGGTTGTGCCACAGCGGGGTCTCGGGCACCGTGAGGGTGCGAGGCAAGCGGGCGGGCCAGAAGGCGTGATGTGGGGCTGTGGCGTGCGGGGCCATGCGGTCTCCGTGGGGGTGGTGGAAGGAAGACTTCAGGGGGCGCTGCAGCCGTGTGGGCCTGGGCGCTGCTCAGGTTCTACCCCGTGTTGGCGGGGTGGGCATCCGGGTTGCCCCGGGGCTTGCGGTTACCCTTGGGGCCCGGTTCTGCGCTGCGGGCCGGTTTGTCCGCGAATGCGGGCTTCGGCACACACTTTTGCAATCAGCCCACACGGGCCAACACCCCAACATGGCTTCAGACGACGACCTGCCCCCACTGCCGCATGTGCCATTGGGCCGCTACGAGCACTACAAGCAACTGCCCTACGAGGTTCTGGGCGTGGTGCGCCACAGCGAGACCCTCGAACCGCTGGTGCTCTACCGCGCGCTGTACGGCCAGCAGGGCCTGTGGGTGCGGCCTGCGGCCATGTTCTGCGAGACCGTGCACATCAATGGGCAGGACGTGCCCAGGTTCCGCCACTGCCCTGATCTGGCCAACGGCCAGGGCTGAATCGCAGTGCCTGTCGGCATGGCTTTTTGCCATACTGCGGGGTTCGCCGGCCACGGCGCTGAACCACCCTCAAGGACTGCTGCATGAGCACCATGACCCTGGAGCAACAAGGCTCCGTTTTCGTTCTCACCTTGCGCAATGGCGCCAACGGCAACACGCTGAACGACGCGGTGCTGGCCGAGTACCACGCCGTGATGGACCAGATCCAGGCACACAAAGGCGAGGCCGCCCTGGTGATCACCAGCGACGACCCCAAGTGCTTCAGCAATGGCATCGACCTGCCCTGGCTGATGCAGAGTGGTGACCTCATGGGCTTCGTTCAGCGCATGGAAGACATGCTGGTGCGCCTGAGCCTGCTGAACGTGCCCGTGATCGCGGCCATCAACGGCAATGCCTATGCGGGCGGCGCTTTGCTGGCCACGGTGTGCGACTTCCGCCTGATGCGTGCCGACAAGGGCCGCTTCTGCTATTCGGAAGTGAAGGTGAAGATGGCGTTCACGCCGGCCCTGCTTGACATCGTGCGCCTGCTGCCCAGCCAGGGGGCGGGCTTCGAGCTGGCCCTGACCGGCAACGCCTGGGGCGGCGAAGAGTGCGCCCGGCGCGAGGTGGTCAGCCAGGCGTTGCCGGGTGAAGCCGTGCTGCCTGCAGCCATCAACCTGGCACAAGACCTGGCCACCCGTGACCGCGCCACTTACGCGGCCATCAAGAAGGGCCTCAAGCCCAGCATGGCGCGCTGGGCCAAGGAGCGCAGCCTGACCGTGTGAGGTGGGCCGCGGGGTGGGGCAGCCCTTCGGGGCGCCCTCGGTAGAATGGCGACATAACACAAGTCAATGTCACGCCAGTGACACACCCCAGTCCACCATGATCTTTGGCAAGCTGCTGCCCCGTGAGGGCAATTTTTTTGAGCTGTTCAACCAGCACGCTCAACACGTGGTCGAAGCCGCGCACGCCTTTGCGGCGCTGGTCAAGAACTACAACGACCCCGCCCTGCGCGAGAAGTACAACAAGCAGGTGGACAACGCCGAGAACGCGGCCGACTCGGTCACCCGCGAGGTCAACCGGCTGCTGCACCTGACCTTCATCACCCCGCTGGACCGTGAGCAGATCCACTCGCTGATCAACACCATGGACGACGTGGCCGACCTGCTGCAGGACTCGGCCGAAACCATGGCGCTGTACGACGTGCGCCGCATGACCGAAGAGATCGAGCGCCTGACCGATCTGTGCGTGCGCAGCGTCGAGCGCCTGAAAGATGCCGTGGGCCTGCTGCACGACATTGGTGACCAGAAGGTGGCCCAGGCCGCGCTCAAGACCTGCGAAGAAATCGACCAGCTGGAAAGCGATGCCGACCGTGTCATGCGCGCGGCCATGAGCAAGCTGTTCCGTGACGAGCCCGATGTGCGCGAAGTCATCAAGCTCAAGGCCATCTACGAACTGCTGGAAACCGTCACCGACAAGTGCGAGGACGTGGCCAAGCTGATCGAGGGTGTGATCCTCGAAAACTCCTGATCCCGGGAGGCTCTGATGGAAACCATGCAGGTGGCCCTGTGGGTCATCGCCGCGCTGGTCGTGCTGGCGCTGCTGTTCGATTTCATGAACGGCTTTCACGACGCGGCCAATTCGATCGCCACGGTGGTCTCGACGGGCGTGTTGCGCCCGACGCAGGCCGTGCTGTTCGCGGCGTTCTTCAATTTCGTCGCCATTTTCGTCTTCCACCTCAGTGTGGCCGCCACCGTGGGCAAGGGCATTGCCCAACCCGGGGTGGTCGATGTGCACGTGGTGTTCGGGGCCCTCACGGGCGCCATCACCTGGAACGTGATCACCTGGTACTACGGCATCCCCAGCAGCTCGTCGCATGCCCTGATCGGCGGCATCGTGGGCGCGGTGCTGGCCAAGGCTGGCGCCAGTGCCCTGATCGGCACGGGCATCTTGCGCACCGTCACCTTCATCTTCGTGTCGCCCGCGCTGGGTTTCACACTGGGCTCGCTCATGATGGTGCTCGTGGCCTGGGTGTGCCGTCGCACGCCACCTTCCAAGGTCGATCGCTGGTTCCGTCGCTTGCAGCTGGTTTCGGCCGGGGCTTACAGCCTGGGCCATGGCGGCAATGACGCGCAGAAGACCATCGGCATCATCTGGATGCTGCTGATCTCGACCGGCTATGCCGCCAGTGCCGACAAGGCACCGCCCACCTGGGTGATCGTGTCCTGCTATGCCGCCATTGGCATTGGCACCATGTTCGGTGGTTGGCGCATCGTCAAGACCATGGGGCAGAAGATCACCAAGCTCAAGCCTGTGGGCGGCTTCTGCGCCGAGACCGGCGGCGCCATGACGCTGTTCCTGGCCACGGCCATCGGTGTGCCGGTCTCGACCACGCACACCATCACCGGTGCCATCGTGGGGGTGGGCTCGGTGCAGCGGGCCAGCGCCGTGCGCTGGGGGGTGGCCGGCAACATCGTGTGGGCGTGGGTGCTCACCATCCCGGCGTCGGCGTTTGTCGCCGGTGTCGCCTACTGGATCAGCCTGCAGCTGTTTTGATCAGGGCCCAGCTCCGGCCATACATCTGCCACAAGACGGTGGTGCCCAGTAGGCTGGCACCCAGATAGGCTTGGGCGAGACCCTCGACCGTGGGCGCGGTCGTGCTGACCCACAGCAACCCGCCCACGCCAAGTCCCATCAGGGTCACGCCGTGAAACACCGGGTTGCTGTGCGACTGGCCTCGGGCCAGCAAGGCCAGCTGTGCGGGGGCTGCCGCTGCAGTCAAGCCCACCACCGCGCACAGCCATGGCAGTGCATGTGCGGTGGGGTCGAACGATGGTCCGTAGATGCCCTGCACCATGATCGGTGAAGCCACCCAGGCCGCGAGGCACATCCCCCAGGGGGCAATCAGATAGCCTGACAAACTGTCTCGGACGGCTTGTTGCAGACCTTGCCTGCCCGCAGTGCTTTGAGCCACCATGAACCGCGGGCGATGGTGATTGGTCAGTGCTGTCAGCAGTGGCGACATCGCATTCGACACCGACATGCCAGCCGCCCACCACCCCGCCATGGTGGTGCCACCGACATGGGCTGCCAGCCATGGCAAGGCCTGCTGCGTGCCCACATGAAAGAGCCCGCCCATCAGCAGCCACCGCCCATAGGCCCAGCATGCGCGTGCCGTGTTGCCCAGGTGAGCGAAGGCTCTGCACAGTGCGACCAGATGACGGGCTCGCACAGCAGGCAGCAACGGGCCGATGCCGCTGAGTGCGAGCATCCACATCGCCCCAGTTGCGCTCAACCCCAGGGTCATGTGCAGCGACAGCAGACCTGTGAGCAAGATGAGCGCGCTGCTGCCTTCTGCAGCGAAACTCAATTGGGGCCGCCGGGTCTGGATCCAGTGCCGGCGGGCGAAATCTCGAAGGCACAGGGCGGTAACTGCGCAGGCCAAGCTGCCATCGAGGCGGCCCAGTGTCTCTGGCAGCACCAGCTGCAGCACACCGATCAGGGCGCTGATGGGCAGCAGGCCAACCAACAGAACAGCCAGGGTGCGAGCTGCCAGTGAATGGTCAGTGTCGTTCGCATGGTGGTGTTGTGTCTGGAGCCACGCACCGGGTGTGTAGACCAGGGTGTCTGCGATGGAAAGGCTCAGGAAACACACCGACCATCCCAAGGAGAACAAACCCAGGGCTTCGGGCGATCCCCAGCGGCCCAGGGCCACCAGCAACAGGAAGCCGGCCAGGCTCAGACAGGCCTGCCCCGCCACCACCCACAGCACTGGCTGCGGCCTGGCCCATCGACGGCTGGTGTTCATCGGTCAGGCTGCCAGTTCGGGCACTTTGGCCAACAGTGGCAGTCCCAGCGTACCGACGATGTCGTGCGCCTGGTGGATCCTGTCGTCGACATGGTCGAGCAGGAAGGCCAGCCCCAGACCGCCAAGCAGCGCTCCCGCCAGCGCACCCACCAGCACCATCCACAACTTGGGGCTCACCGGTTGAGTGGGCCGAGCGGCAGCACTGATGATCGACACATTGCCCAGCCGTGCTGCGGCCTGCGCTTGAGCCAGCCGGGCTTCTTCCTGCTTCTCCAGGTAAAGCTGTCGGGAGGACCGAAGCACGTCCAGTTGCTGCGTCAGTTGTTTGTCTTGCGCATCTTGCCGGTTGAATCGCTCCAGACGCCCTTCGATTTCTTGCTGCAGTGCCTTCAGGCTCGCAGCACTGCGACGCAAGCCCGCCAGTTGCGCCTCAGTCTGCAGCAGGTCATCGCGGATGCGGGCATGGGCTGGGTTCAGTCCGGTCTCACTGCTCCGCACCCGTTGTGCCTGCTGGTCCTGCAGCAGTTGCATCAGGGCCTTGCGTTCTTCAGCCAAGCCTTCCAGCCTGGGGTCGAGGTCCGAAAATCGTTGGCGGATGTCGGCTTCTCGACGGGCGACGTCGGCCAGTTGCTTGTTCAGTTCACTCAGCGCGAGGTTGTTGGCGCTTTCTCCACCGGCCAGCTGCATGGTGGCCGGCATCTGCTGGAGCTGCTGCTTGAGCACTGCGGCACGACTCTCCTGCTGAGCCATGGCCACCAGCGTGTCATCCAGACGCTTGCCCGCGTCATTGAGCGCGGCAATCTGTGCAGAGCGTTGCTGGTCGAGATCAGACACGTGGTGCGTGCTGCGGTAGCTTTCCACGGCCTCTTCGGTGCCCTTGAGCTGGCGATCGAGTTGCGCCAGTTGGCGGGCAAAAAAGTCGCTTTGCTCTCGTTGGTGGATGCGCACACGCTCTTGCAGGTACAGGTTGACCAGGGTGTTGACGGTCAGGGCAGCAGCGTCAGGTGACTTGTTGCGCATGCTCACTTCCAGGGTGTTCGAGCTTTTCAGTGCTTCTGCCTTGACGGCTCTTTGGAAGGCGCTCACGGCCTTGTCTTCCAGGCTGCGTTGGCTGGACAGAGGAAAAAAATGATCTTCAAGGGCGTTGTACATCCAGGTCAGGCGCTGCAGGACGCCCTTGGGGGTGTACCAGGGGTGTACCACGTCAATGCCAGGAAAGACCGCGGAAGGGCCGAGGGTGCGGATCACCTGACGAGCCAGCGCGGGGTCGGTCAGGATGCTGGCTTCTGAACGCAGCTGCTCTTCCCGAATCACGGACATCACAGGTGTTCTGAACTGGCTGGACGGCAGGGCTGGCATGTAGATGTCTTCCTGTCCAAGCTTGACCAGCAGCGAGGCTTGTGCCTCGTAGGTGGGTGAGATCAGGCGCAGGCTGGCGTACACGCCGACCACCACCGCTGCCATGAAGGTCAGGATGGCGGCTCGGCGGCGAAACACCACCTGCAGCAGGTCACGGGCTGTCATGGGGGACTCCTGTCTGAGGGCGGGCGCTGTGTCAGTCGTCGAAGGGCATCCCCAGCAGGACGCAGGCTGCCGTCGGGTCGGTAGACACCGAAGCTGCCCATGCCATCGGGTGAAGGGTAGTCTTCCAGGGCGAACCAGTACACGCGTTGCACGCCGGTGGGGATGCTGCGTGCACCTGTGCCGTAAGGGCGATCGGTCAGGCGCTGCGTCACAAAGCTCAGATCCTGCTGAAGACGGCGGGCTTGCCCAGCCTCGTCAACGCCCAGGCGCTTGTTGCTCACGAAGTAGCCCATCTCGGTGATCCAGATCGGTTTGCCCCCCGATTTTCGCAATGTCATGAACAGCTGGATGTTGAACACCTTGCCCAGGAAGCCCGGGTCATCGATGCTGCCGACAAAGCCCATGGCGCTGGCTTTTCGATCGTCCTTGTCCATGGCCTCCGCTTCTCGAATGCCGTCCCACCAGTGAAACAGGTAGCTGTGTACAGCCATCACGTCGAAGGTCTCGCCATGTGCAGGGTTCGCCTCCCACAACTGCCACATGAACTCGATGTCGGGTTTGGCCAGGCCGGCGTGCACCAGCTGGATGCGCGCCCGCACGGGGCGAAGGTGTTCGTGGACAACCTTGTACAAGGCCGTGAATGCCCTCGCGTCCGGCTTGGGCCCCCAAAACATCTTGACGTTGGGCTCGTTCCACACCTGCCAGTGTGTGATCGGTGTCCACGTGATGGGTGCATTGCCCTGAGGCCCATACCGTTCAATGGAGGCCTTCAGGAAACGGGCATAGTCGCCCAGGTGATCGGGTGAGGGGGCCAATTCATAGACGTCGTCGGCCTTGTGCAGATCGGGCAGCGCCCAGGCAGGCGCGTAGTGCACGATGGGCAGCAGCCGCACCCCTTCCTTGTGTGCTGTGTTGACCAGACGATCCAGGGCGCGCCAGTCGTACTTGCCCTTTTGCTTCTCGACGATGCGCCATTCCCAGTCGATCCGAACTTCCTGCAGACCGAGTCGCCGTACCTTCTGAAATCGTTGCTGCAGTGTGGCGTCGTCTCCCGGCCCCCAGAGCACATTGATGCCCAAGGCAGGCATGCGACCTGCTGATGCGGCAGCCTGGGCCTGCCACAGGCTCAACCCCAGCACCAGCCAGCACAGCACCCTGCTCACACGCATGCTCAGTCCTTCAGGTGTTCCTGGTTGACGTTGAAGCCGAAGTTCACACCGCGCAGCAACAGCAAGTCAGTGATGTATTGCTGCACGAACCGGTTGGCGTTGGCCACCCGCGTGCGGGGCAGGTAGATCACATCCGACGGCATCAGTGCCACCCGTGTGTCTGGCTTGCCTTCAGCGAGTGCGTCTTCGGTCAGGTTCAGTCGGTAGGGCATGGGTTGCCCTTCAGGGCCCTTGCGGATCAGGATCACCGATTCCATCTGGGCAGCAGCACGCTGGCCGCCCGCGCGCTGGATGGCCTGCAGAGCGGTGATCCCGCCATCCAGTGGCACCACCTGCGGGGTGCCAACTTCGCCGCCGACGTACGCTCGGTGGCCGGCGAATGAACGAACAATGACCGAAAGTGTGGGATTTTTCACCTTGGCAGAAAGCCGTTGTGTCAGATCTGCGTCGAGTTCCAGCGGGGTCAGGCCCGCGGCCTTCACGTCATCGATCAATTGCAGGGTGATGAACCCGTCGGGTCGGATCTTCTGGCTTTCATTGAGCTCGCTGGTGTAGGCGAACTTCACGTCCAGATCGTCGCCAGGTTGCAGGCGATAGGCGGGCAGCAAGGCGCCTGGCGTGTCTCCCAGCGGCAGACCTTCAGCGCCAGGCAGTTCGGCCACATACACGGTCGTGCACCCAGACATCCACAGGGCAGCCAAGGCTGTACACCACCGCACCAGGGGCAGCCGTCGAGTGTTTCGGTGTTGCTGTCGCATCAGATCAATCGGTAAAGCCATTCGGGAATCCAGTTGTGCGTTCGATTCAGCACGACACCCAGGACTTGGGTGCCAGCCTGTTCGAACTGTCGGGCTGTGTGGCGGAGCACTGCTTTGCGTGTGTGGCCGGCCCGGGCCACAAGGATCACGCCCTGGCTGTGCGGCGCCATCAACAACGCAGCGGGGGATCGGCTGATGGGAGGCAGATCCCAAAGAACCAGCGGTTCTGCCTGCAACCAGCGGGGGGGCATGCCCCCCTGCGGACTCCGGAAAAGGGCCATGCAATCTGCAATCCGCATGCGGGTGCGGCGAACGCCTTGGGTGTCTGCGTGCGGCGGCACTTGCGGATCAAAGTCTGCAGTTGCAGTGTCATCCACGCGGACCCAGGTGGCACCGCCATGCCCTGGGGCCAGCTGCCGGGTGGCATGAGCTGCCACGGTGCTGCAGCCAGCGCCTGCATCGACCCCCACCAGCATGAGGTGGGGCGATGACGACGCCGTGCACTGACGCAGGAGCTGTGCAGCCAGCCCTTGCAGAGGGCCATCGAGTTCACCTGCAGCCGTCGCCGGGACGGGAGGTTCGATCCGGGGCTGCAGCCGGGGGTGTGGCAATGCACTCATGGTGTCTGTGCGCGTTGGATGGGCCTGCGGGTCAAGCGACGGCCGAAGTCGATGATCGGACGCTCAAGCAGAAGATGGACCAGCATGCCGGTTGACAGCACCAGTCCCGTGACCACCAGCACACACAGCCACTGGGCCCAAGGCGCGAGGTGCATCAATGCCAAGGCCTTGCCGACAGTGGCCAGAACGAAGGGGTGGGTCAGGTACAGCGAATAGGATGCATCGCCAGCCCAGACCCAGGCATCCCGTTGAGCTCGAAAAGTGCCCTGCAGGCGCTGTTTGCGTTCATGGACCAGCCATGCAATGAGCACGCACGCATAAGTCAGGCCGAAGGTGATCACCCTCACCGGATGTTCTTCATTGATGGCGCCTGGATGCGCCCACAGCACAGCCGAAGCGCCGCACAGCACGGCCAGCACGCACCATGCCCACGCAGGCCAGCGGGCCAGCCGATCGAGGGTGTGATGCACGAGGACACCCAGAGTGAATTGCCAGATGAACAGCGAAGTGAGGTGCCAGTCCCACCAGGGCGCGCCGCCTTGATGGGTCCACCACCAACGCACAGCGGCCAGTGCGCTGAGGGTGAGCATGACGGGCAGCAGACGCTCGCGGCCCAGTACGCTGGCGGTGAAGAACACGGTGGCGTAGAAAACGATTTCGTGCTCGAGCGTCCAGCCAATGAACAGCAATGGCAGGCCCGCCTGGGGCCAGGCCAGCCATGACAACAGCACCGATGACCAGGTGTGGTTGCCGCTGCCCATGGTCATTGCCGGATTGATCAGCCACAGAACGGTGGCCAGAAGGCAAAACAGAAAGAAAAGCGGGTAGATGCGGATGAAGCGGCTGAGCAGCCAGCGACGAGGCTCGAACGGCTGACTGAAGGTGATGTGGCTCATGATGAAGCCGCTGATCACGAAGAAGAGGTCTGGCGCTGAATAGCCGAACGCCCGAGCGTACGTTCCGTGCACGTTCCCCCAGCCGGGCATCTTCATCGCGATGTCTTCGATGTGGACGATCAGCACCATGAGGACCGCCAGGCCACGAAGTCTTTGCACAGACAGCAATTCGTCTCGGTGGACAGAGGATGCAGCCTGCAGGCGTTGGCTCAAGACCAGCCAAGGCAGTGTGGTGGACAACGCCTTCATGGGGTCACCTCCAGAAGCTGTTGATGGAGTCGGCGCAGGCTGTCGATGTGCACATGTTTGCTGTGGTGCTTTGCCACATGCTGACGGGCGCGATGGCGCCACCTCTCGGGCTCTGTCAGGTCGGCCATGGCCCGCATGAGCGCTCCCTGCAGTGCTGTGACACTGACCTGTTCAGCCAGCCAGCCGGTCTGACCATTGCGCACATAGTCGGTCAACCCGCCAACAGGAAAGGCCACCACGGGTGTTCCGTGCGACATGGCTTCCAGGCCGACAAGGGGCCCCGGGTCGTCCCATACGGAGGGCACCACCAGCAGGTCTGATTGGCTGTAGAGCTCGGCCAGCTGGCTTTGCGGCAGCCAGTCCAGGAAACGAACACGATCGGTCATCGTCAGCTGGGCAGCTTTGTCCCTTGCCAGATTGAGCTGGGGCCCCGCCGTCACGGCCGTGAATCGCCAGGTGCCAGGCAGGTCTCTCAAGGCGTCCAACAGCACGAGCAGGCCCTTGCCGGCAATCGCCTGCCCCGTGAACAGCATCTCCACAGGGCGGTCGCTGCCCGGGCGACCGGGGCGGTGTGGCAGGGCTGCGTCATCGACCCGAGCAGTGGCATCAAATCGATTGAAGTACGGGATGAGATGACATTGCGTGTCCTGGTAGCCATTGACCTTCAGCATGCGCAGCATGTGCTGACTGCCCACCACGGCCGCATCAAAGTCGCGGTACTGGCGGGCCTCCGCCAGCTTCTGTCGTACCGGGATCAGGCGTGGCAACAGTTCACCTTGCTCGGGCGCACCCAGCCAGCAACCGAACATCAGACAACTGGCGCCCAGTGGTCGGTGGCAGCGGTCTCCAGGGTAGCGGCGACGTCCCATGCGCAGGCACATGGAGGTGTAGTCGTGGAACGACCTGACCTTGGGTTGCGGCATGCGGGTGATCGCTTCCAACCAGGCGGGATGACTGCACAGGTGCACATGCAGCACATCAGGCTGCAGGGCCTGCATGGCGTCCACGAGCACGTCAGCGTGGCCGCTGGCCAATGGGCCGCTGAGGTCCACCAGCGTCAGGCCATGGGTTTCAAGATGGTCGGGCACCACAGGTGTCGCGTGAACCAGGACCATGTCATCGCCCGCATCCTGCAAGGCGCGGCTGACAGTCAGCACATGGTTGGGGAGCCCTCCCAGGGTCAGGCTTTCGACCAGCATCATCACCTTCATGCCCATCGTCCTCCTGTTGTGTACACGCTGCCGGGCACCCTGTGGTGCTTGGACTCACGTCCCATGCCCAGGCGCCGCCCATCCTCCTGGTTGAGACCCAAGGTCAGCAGGGTCACCAGCAGCATGTGCATGTTCTGCAGCAGCAGCATGTCGACCGTAGCGAACACCAGGTAGGCGCCCAGGGCGCCCAGGGCGGCGAGGGTGAAGGTGTCACCCCGTGCCTGCCAGCGCAGCCACAGGCCACGACCCATCCAGAACAGAAAAAGCAGGTAGCACGCCAGACCGACGCCACCCGTATCGGCCAGGATCTCGAGGTACGTGTTGTGCGCATGGGTCGATGCGTAGCCCAGCGGCACATGCAGCCATGGTTCCTGGCCATAGAAGGCGTCACGGAAGTTGCTCAGCCCCACCCCGAACCACGGCGATTCGCTGGCCACCTGGAGGGCTTTGCCCCAGATGATGAGGCGATCAAGTACCGCCTCCGGACGACCGGGCACGAGGCCCTCTACGCTGCCGTCCCATTGCGGCCAAAGCGAAAGCCCCAGCCACGCAGCCAGTGCGACCAGCAGCAGGCCCCAACGGCTGCCACGTCGCAGACCGGCATGGCAAGACAGCGCGATCACAGTCAGCATGACCGCCGCTCCTAGCATGCCCCCCCGTGATTGCGAAACGGCCAACCCAGCCGCACTCACCAGCAGGCTCAGCAGCGCCAGAGGGCGATGCCATGACGCGGTGGGGCGCAGGCAATGGGCCCAAGCCACACTGCCCGACATGGCCAGGAACATGGCCAAGCCCTGTGCGCCGCCGAAGGTGCTCCCAGCACGCCCCGAGACATCGAAGGTGTGCCGGATGGTCTGTGTTCCCTCCGGGACAGGCACTCCGATGCCCAGCATGCCGCTGACTGACCGACCGTGGGTGATGTACTCGACCACGCCGTCCAGCGCGAAGGCGCAAGGCGCCACCATCAGCACCAGCGCAGCAAAGCGACGGGTTTGAAGGTCCCAGCGCAAGCTGGTCAGCACCCATGGCAACAGCACAAACCATTCAACAAGGCGCAACAGTTGTTTGAAGCTTGCTGACGGATTGATCGATCCCCACTGGGACAACGCGGCAGCCACCAGAAATGGAAGCATGGCGCGGGTGATGTCGGGCAGTCGCCATCTGCTGGGTTGAGCGCGTTCGCTGCCAGGCCATTTCAGGAAGGGGAGCAGCATCCACCACCCCACCAGCAGAGCGTCGCTCAGGGTCAACGGCAGGCCGGCCAGGCTCTTCTGCACGGGGATGCCCAGGGAGATGAACCACACCGGCAACATCCACAAGGGGTGCCGGCACACCAGCAGCAGTGCGCAAAGCACCACGGGCGCCGCCACGCCAGCCCAGGGCCACCACACGATCAGCATGGCCATCAGCAAGCCTGTGGAGACGGCCAGTACAGGGCTCATGATGGCGTTCTCCGCGCACCAGCATTCAGATCAAAAGGGTTCAGTCCCATGATCCGCAGATCGGTCCGCACCATGGCCATGGCCGCTCCTCGGCCCGAGGGATCGGTCGCTGCGGTGGTCAGCACACGCAAACTGTGCGCCAGCAAGGTCAGATCCGTCAGCAGCTTCAAGGCCAGGATCTCGACAGCCGTGCGGTGCTTGCGATACAGCAGGTAGCGGCTGCGACGCAGTTCAAAGCGCATGCGCAGTGCCGTGGGCGACGCCTCCAGCCTGGCGCGAGCACCATGTGGCGATCTGCCCGACGATGCACCGCCTCGGTGAAGCACGCGGGCCTTTGGCACCAGCAGGAGGCGCCAGCCTGCATGACGCGCCCTCAGGCACCAGTCCACATCTTCGTCGTACATGAAGAAGCCTTCGTCCAGGCAGCCCACGGCCATCAGGGCCCGATCACGGATCAGCATGCAGGCGCCATGCAGCCTTTCCATGGGCACCGGGCAAGTCTCGCCACTGGCAGGAAAGTCGGGCCCAAGCAGTGCGCGTTTGAGCATCTGACCCAGGCTTGGAAAGTGGCTGGGGTAGTCTTGATCGGCGCCATCATCGGCATTGACCACCCGGGCACTGACGGCACCTGCTAGGGTGTCGTCATCCAATGCAGCCAGCAAAGCATCCAGTGTGCCGGCTTCGACTTCGGCGTCGCTGTTCAACAGCAGGGCATGCCCTGCGGACAGCGAGCGCAAGACCAGGTTGTTGCCAGCCGCAAAGCCCAGATTGCCGCCGGCATCGATGAGCGTCACGTCGGGGTGTGCCTGGCCGATCAGTGTCAGGCTGCCATCTGCTGATCCGTTGTCAACCACCTGTACCGACACCGTGGCGCGTTGCGGCGGGTGGCGTTTGATCGAATCGATTGCGCGGATCACCAACGCTGGCGTCTTGTAATTGACGATGGAGATGGTCAGGTGCTGCATGACATGGCCTCCGATCGTTCGCGCAATGTGGCGCCCAAGGTGTCGCAAGCAGCCAGTACTTCGTCGGCTGACAGTGGCCTGATGCTGAAGGTCTGGACAGCTCGGCCGATGTCCAGCGCGAAGGGGTCGTGTTCGCGCCAGTCGGTGACCAGCATCTGACCACGACCCAGGCCCATGGTGAGCCGCTGCATGACACGGCCGACGGGCACTGCCACCCCGGCCCCCAGGTTGTAGCAGCCTGGCTGGACCCCGTGGATGACCTTCAGCAGTGATGCGGCCAGGTGATCGAGCGGAATGAAGTCACGCGCCACGAAGGGACTGACGTCAAGCGAGATGCAGCCGCGTGACAGCAGCGCCTGTTGGGCCTGGGCCATGAAACTGCGGCGACCGTTGGCCAGCTCCAGGCCGAACACATTGCTCAGTCGAAGCACGGTCAGGCGTGGGCCCAGCAGGGAGTGGAGTTGTGCTTCGATTTGGAGCTTGTTGCGCCCATAAGGGGTGTGAGGGTTGCAAGGCATCGACTCTCGCCACGGGGTGCCATCCACGGACAGGCCATAGACCATGCGGGTGCTCAGGGTGATCAGGTGAGCGCGAGGGTGTGGCATCAAGCGAAGCGCCAGCTTCATGTCGATGTCATCGGCGGGGTCCAAGGCGCCCGTGCGCAGGGCTGGCGCGAATGCACAGTTCAGCACCACATCGGTGTTGTCGAAAGTCTCGACTGGATCAGCGGCTTGCGCATGTGTCAGCCAACGCCACCCGGCTGTGGCCGGCAAGGTGCTGAGCGCTTGCGCGATCATGCTGTGAGTGCCCACCACCGTCACTTGCATGCCTGTCTCCAGAACTGGCGGTGCAAGCCCAACCAGGGCAACCAAGACGGCGGCAGATGGCGGAACCTTCGTCCCAGGTGAAACCCGCCGAGTTTGGCGATGGCGCGCAGTGGAATCTGACACAGCGTGCTGGCAGATCGTGCTTGCCAGGCAGCCCGCCATTCAGTGAGCACGTACCGAAGGCCTTCACCCGACGCGGCGAGGTGAGCGCGTTGCAGCGCCGGGTCCATCGCGAGCAGCGCCCCAATGTCGAAATAGCGTCGAAACTCTACAGGCAGCGGGTGATTGTGGCTGTGCACGGCCTGGGCCTCTGCCTGGTAGACGCGAACCCAGCCTTGCGCCAGCAGGCGAATCGCTGCGGCCATGTCCTCTCCCAGGGGCAGTTGCTCGGGAAAGCCGCCGATGCTGCGCAAGGCACTCACTCGGTACGCCGCGAACGAGTTGGAGCAGAACACCCCCTTGATGCCGAGTCGGTCGAGGTCACTCCATTGGCTGCGCTGGCCTTGCGATGGGTAGTTGAAATGTCTGGCGTGGCGTTCCAGCAAATGGGCGTCCGGTCTGGGTGTCTGCCGTCCGTAGCTCACTGCCACCGCGGCATCGTCGAAGGGAGCGATCAGTTGTGAGAGCCAGTCGGTGCCCTGAGGAACCGCATCCTGGGTCAGGTAGATCACGATGTCGGTGGGCATGCAGTGTTCAAGCGCCAGGTTGCGTGTGCAGCCGTGCCCGAATTCTTCCTGCCTTATCACCAGCACCCTCTGACCATGACGCTTCAGAAGGGGGACGGTCTGGTCGACCGAGGAAGAATCAATCCACAGCACCTGATCAGGCGGTCTGCGACTGCTGGACAACGCCCTGAGCAGATCAGGAATGTGACGTTCGGCATTCCAGGTGGGCACGATGAGGCTGACGTGTGCCTGGCCCTTGGTGTTCGAGTCAGAATGCATTGCGCCCTCCGAAGCCACCCAGCACCGTGCGCAGGATGATCAGCAGATCCAGTGGCCACGACCAGCGTTGGATGTATTCGATGTCTTTTTCGAAACGCTCGACGATGTCCTGCTCGGTGAAGGTGTTGCCGCGAAGTCCATGCACCTGCGCCCAGCCGGTCAGGCCAGGACGCACTTGGTAGCGCGCCATGAAGTGTGGGATGACTTCTTCATAGGTGCGTTGCCCGGCCTTCACGCCAGGCGGATGTGGGCGTGGGCCCACCACCGACATGTGGCCCAGCAGCACATTCACAAATTGCGGGAACTCATCCAGGCTGGTTCGGCGAAGGAAGTCACCCACGCGTGTGACCCGGGCATCACCTCGTTCGGTCAGGCGGATCTCCTGGGGGCTCGGGTCGTGGCGCATGCTGCGGAACTTGACCAGGGGGAAGATGCGTCCATGGCGCCCGCAGCGCGGCTGGACAAAGAAGACTGGCCCGGGTGATTCGAGCTGGATCGCCAGGGCGATCACCAGGCCTGCTGGCAAGAAGGCGGTCAGTGCCAGTCCGGAGAACACGATGTCGAAGAGCCGCTTGCCCAGTCTTCCCGACAGCGGGAGTGACTCCGGGCCCAGTGACCAGGTGCCTTCTGGCCCTCGGCGGCTGGGTTGCGCCAGGGTGTGAGTCGCCCAGAAGGCGTCGGTGCACACGTACACGTTGGGCGTGAGTTGGCGCCACATCTGGGCATGGCGTTGCCAGTCGGTGCCCGACATGCCTTCGGGCGATATGAGCACGCCATCACAGGTGGCTGCAGGTTCCGCGGCAGGGTGGGCTGCTGACAGCGGGGACCTCTGTGACAACAATGCTTCGCCGATCACGTTGAGTCCCCGGTGCTGTTGCGCTTGCACCCTCAGTCCTTGCAAGCCTTGGGCGGTGCCTGCAAGCACCACATTCATGCGTGGGGCCCAGCGTTTGCGCCAAGCGCTCCAAGCTCTGAAACCCGTCATGGCCAGTGTGGGTGGCAGCAGCCAGAGCGACAGCAGCAGCCATGGACCGGGCCCTTGCAAGTGCAGCGCCGCGCCCAGTGCGTAAAGCGCCATGCATGACCAGGTGCTGTGCCATGCCGAATGCACCCATGCCAGCCCCACGGGCAGTCGTCCGCCTGTCCAGCGCTGCGTGCTGGTGCTTCCCAGCATGCTCAGCGTGGGCAAACCCATCCACCAGCACCTGAAATCCGCGTGTCGTGTACTCCAGTCATCGGGCCCCAGCAACCACCAGACCAGAGGCACAGAGACCGCGGCAGCCAGTGCCAACAGGCCGCGCAGCGCCAGATCGTCCAGGTCAGCACGCCAGCGCAGGTCGACAGGGCGGTGCAGCGTCTTGCCCGGTGTGACGGGCGGACGTTCCCACCGATCCGACAGGGGTTCTTTGACAGCGCCCATGTGCGAGCCCTCACTGCACGTCAGACGCAGCCGTTACCGCCAGTTCCTTGTCGGCCAATGGCCATCGATCGGATCGCAGGGCTGCGGGGACGGGCAGGTCTGACAGATCGACGGTGGGGAACTCCGGGCATGCTCTGTCCAGTGCTTCCACGCCGAACAGCTCGACGTATCGGGCCAGGTGTGCACGGTACCAGGCGATCAGCGCTGGCAGTTCGCTGTGCAGGTGGCGCGTGGGGGTCCACCCCATGGAGGACAGCCGCTCCCATGAGATCGCGTATCGGGCATCGTTGAAGGGCCGATCTGGGACGAACTCGAAGAGCTCCGATCGCAAAGGGCCGAAATGCGCAGCAATCATTTCGGCAACCTGCAGGTTGGTGAATTCGTCGGTCGTGCCGATGTTGTAGACCTCCCCCTCCTGGCCTTTCTCACAGACAAAGACCACCGCCTTGGCGAAGTCGATGGCGCTGAGGTAGTGGCGTCGGTTCTGACCGTTGCCATGCAAGGGCAGCGGTCGTTCCAGCAGCATGTGACAGATGAACCGCGGGATGATCTTTTCAGGGAATTGTCTCGAGCCAAACAGGTTGTTGGCGCGGACGGTGACGATGGGCAGGTGGTAAGACTGCACATACCCGCGCAGGATCATTTCTGCAGCGGCTTTGGACGACGAATAGGGGTTCGTGGGTCGCAGCACCGTGTGTTCATCGACGCTGCCGCTGTGCACCTCGCCATACACCTCGTCTGTGCTCACATGGACGATGCGCTGGACGCCTTGTTGCCGGCAAGCCTCCATCAGGCTGTGAGTGCCCACCACGTTGGTGCGGGTGAACTCCAGCGAGTTGCCGAAGGAGTTGTCGACGTGGCTTTCCGCTGCAGCATGGATCACCAAGCGTGCACCCTGGACAGCGCGCCTGCACACGTCCAGATCGGCCACATCACCGACCATCAGTTGCGCGCGGTTGGAAAACACGTGGTGGGACACGTTGCGGACATCACCGGCGTAGGTCATCTTGTCCAGGATCAGAACCCGGTCGTCTGGATAGGCGCGACAGACCTCATCGACGATGTGGGAGCCAGCGAATCCGGCGCCACCCGTGATCACGATGTGCGACATGCAGCTTCTCCCCAGCCCGTGGGGCTGTCAAGGGAAACACCTCGCTTGCCCTTGACTGCCGGGCTGGCCCACGTTGGTGCATGACATGGGCCTACAGTGTCAGGTTAATGACACTGCCTGGATGCATGCAAGCGCCGTACCCCTCTTCCCCCCTAACTCTTGGTGGGGCCAGGTGGCGGTGAGGCGACGGGGCGGCGGTCTCCGCCTCCGTGCTGTCGCACAAAGCGGCGCACGGCCCCAGCCATTTCACTGGGGTGACTGAGCGGCAGCCAGTGTCCGGCCTGAAATGTGTGTCGGGTGAGTTCGGGCACCCAGCGGTGCAGGTCGTCGTACAGCGCCGGGCTGATGAAGCGGTCTTGCAGCGGGATCAGCAGCTGCACGGGCGCCACGGCATGCCGCTCACGCGGGGCCCACAGGCGCGGGAACACATTGGCGCGGTACAGGCGGACACCTCGCACCGCATCGCGGGCCTGATTGGCACGCCCTTCGGTGCGAATGCCCTCCATCAGCCTGAGCAAGGGGGCAAAGGCCGGGCCGAACACCAGCATCCACAGCAGCTCGGGCAGCACCGGCAGATGGAACAGGTACACGTACCAGGATTTCAGCAGCTGGCCCAGCAGGGCCTGGCTGTGGGCCCACGAGGGTTGAGACAGACGGCGTTGAATCCAGTGTCCCATGTGGTCCAGGCACGGGCCTGAACAGGAGGTGTAGCTGGCGATGCGCCCCTTGAAGCCCGGGTCGGTGACGCTTTCCCAGCTCTGCACCGAGCCCCAGTCGTGCGCCACCACGTGCACCGCCCGATCGGGGCTGACATGGTCGATCACAGCCCGCAGGTCGGCACTGAGCTCTTGCAGCCGGTAGTGGCGCTGACGCCAGGGTTTGCCTGATGCACCGGCCCCCCGCACGTCGTAGGCGACGACATGGAACTCGTCAGCCAGCAGGCGTGCCATCGGAGCCCAGATGCTGCGATCGTCTGGATAGCCATGCACCAGCACCAGCACGGGCTTACGGGGGTCTCCCCAGCGTTGCAGGGCGATGGCATGCGTGCCACGCCGGAGCTGTTCGGTGCCAGCCCATTCAGGTGCGCATGCGGCCGGTGTGTGCGAAGTGGGGTGTACTGCAGCCATGCGAGCACTGTAGAAGCCGTCGCTTCCGTTGCACAGGGATGCAGCCGACACCAGGGAAGCACCGACGACAGCCAGCCCCCCGCACTAACCCGAGGTGGTCAGGCGCGGGCGTCGAGCAGCGAGCCCATCATGCGCTCCTCGGTCTGAAGCACTTTCAGGTTCGCGCGGAAGTAGTAGGTCGCGGCCATCTGCCCGACCACATCGCCTTCGATGGACGACTGGGCCTCGCGCGTTTGCACGATGGTGGCCTTGACGCCCTGAGCTTCAGGCGCAGCCTCGAGTGCCACCGCCTGTTTGCGGTAGTTGGGCGTCTGTGCATTGGCGATGTTGTTGGCGCTCACGTCGAGCTGCAACATCGCGGCGTTCATGCCAGACAGGGCAATGCCAGTGGTGCTCATGCGTGCCATGTTGGCAGGCCTCTGCCGCGGACACCAGAGGGAGGGCGGGCTCTTTTGCCTGCAGGCGTGACGTTTTTGACGTCATGGCGCATCCAGCGGCGGGCATTCAGTTGCGGAAGACGCAGGGGGCACAAAGCGCCAAATCGTGTAAACCCTGTGTGCGGCTGTTCCAGCACCTGCCGCCTGTCCTGGAGGAGGGCGAGCCTCGCCGAGCACCTTGTCAAAAGGTGACACGTCTGAGGGAGTTCACGGACTCGACACTGTCATGTGCATGAAAAAGGTCACATTGCCGACAATCTGTCAGAAGCAGACAT
Organism: Aquabacterium lacunae; assembly: GCF_004310865.1. GTDB lineage: Bacteria > Pseudomonadota > Gammaproteobacteria > Burkholderiales > Burkholderiaceae_C > Aquabacterium > Aquabacterium lacunae. The sequence goes on along the minus strand of NZ_SIXI01000004.1, from coordinate 401,012 downwards.
TACCGTTTTTGCATTGTGAAATTGTGTTCGGAAATATTAATTCCCATTTTCGGTTTGAATTACCAGATCGCGCCAAGCCGAGCTTCGTGATAACCCATCCCCCTTTTTGAGGGGAAATGTGGGGCGGGGTGATATTCCCCGCTGGGAGAGGCTGTTTTGCAAAGGGTAAAGTGAAGTTGTGGATTCGCAAAGCAACAAGCCAGCGGCCCACAGATTCCAAAAACCTCACACTGACTGGAACAAGCAAAATGCAACAACTGAACCAAAAGCAAGTGCAACAAGTCGCCGGCGCTGGCATCCTGACCTCGGCCGTGAAGACGGGTGCCCAAGCAGGCGTGGCCCTGGGCTCTGGCCTGTACAACGCTGGCGTGATCGTCGGCACCCCGCTGGTGAAGACCGGTTCGGCCCTGCTGAAGGTGCTGATCTGATATTCAAGAGCTCCGTGGGCTTATTCATTTAAGCCCATTGACATTGAATATATGGGGCTGTTGATTTCGTCGCGGCCAAGAATGGGTGCTTGAATTCTCGCAAGGGTTTTCTGCCTGTTCTTTATATTCCTGTGGTCTGAATACATATTGATTGGAGAAGTACCATGCAACAACTGAACCAAAAGCAAGTGCAACAAGTCGCCGGCGCCGGCATCCTGACTTCGGCCGTGAAGACGGGCGCTCAGGCCGGTGTGGCCCTGGGTTCCGGTCTGTACAACGCCGGCGTGATCGTGGGCACCCCCCTGGTCAAGACCGGCTCGGCCCTGCTCAAGGTGCTGATCTGAACATGAATGAGCGCCGCTGACTGGCGGCGCTTTTTGACGATCAAGACCGACAGCCCCGGAGGTGCAAGCCTCCGGGGTTTTGCTTTGTGGGCCGCCGGGCCGTGATCACTCGCTGTGAGCCATGGCCCGCCAGATGATGCCGAACCACTCGTCGAAGTGCGACAGCAGCGGGGTTTTCTCTCGGCGAACGATGTGCATCAGGGCCACCCGCCCCACCAGGCCCATGAACACGTCCAGCAGCACTTTGGTGGACACACGAGGGTTCAGCACACCCCGCGCCTGGCCGTCCGCGAACACGCCCAGGAAGGCGCCCATCAGTTCCGGGCTTTCGTAGATGCGGATGTTGCGGTGCTTGACCACAGGCACGGCCGTGAACAGCAACAGCAGCACAGCGGGGTGGCGGTCGAGGAAGTCGAGCGTGACCCACAGGGTCTTGCGCAGGCGCTCGCGCACGTCGTCGATGCCTTGCAGGTGGTCGATCATGCGCTCGGCCAGGCGCCCCAGCATCACATCGAGCATGGCGTACACCAGCGCTTCCTTGCTGCCGAAGTACTTGTAGATGGTCTGCAGCGACACGTGGGCCTCGCGCGCCACGTCGATCAACCCCACATCATGGAAGTCTCGGCTGGAAAACAGTGACAGCACGGCGTTCTCCAGCCGTTCACGTGTTTCGGGGCGCAGGCTGTTCAGGGAGGCAGGTGTGCTCATGGAAATCAAGCTTACCAAATGATGCTGCTTTGGCAGAAAACGTTCCTTTGGCCTTGCTGTCTGGTGGGCTGCATTGCAAGATCAAGCCACACAGCCACCCCGTGGAAAGCCCATTGAGCAGTGAAGATGTGCGTGAACAAGCCGTTGCGCTGCCATCCTTTCAACTGCAATCAAGGGTAAACCATTGGCGGTAATTCAAATTACCTGAGTGGTTGACATCTGTTCACCAGGACCTTCGGAGACTTTCCATGCCCATTCACAGCTTTGCACCCGCCTGGATGACCGACGAGCACCGCATGCTCAAGGAGTCGGCCACCCGTTTCTTCAAGGAACAGTGGGGCCCCAAGGACGAGCAATGGCGCCACGACGGCGTGATGACGGCCGAAGCCTGGCGCGAGGCCGGTGCCAACGGCTTCCTGTGTGCCTCGATGCCGGAAGCGTACGGCGGCGCGGGCGGTGATTTCGGGCACGAGGCCGCGCTGGTGCTGGCCCAGGGCGAAGCCGGGATTGGCGGTTTCGGTGGCTCGCTGCACTCGGGCATCGTGGCCCCGTACATCCTGCATTACGGCACCGAAGAACAGAAGAAGCGCTGGCTGCCCAAACTGGCCACCGGCGAGCTGATCGGCGCCATCGCCATGACCGAGCCCGGCACCGGCTCTGACCTGCAGGGCGTGCGCACACTGGCCCAGAAGTCGGAGGATGGCCACACCTACAAGATCAACGGCAGCAAGACCTTCATCACCAACGGCCAGCTGGCCAACCTGATCATCGTGGTCTGCAAGACCGACAAGGACCAGGGCGCCCAGGGCATCTCGCTGATGGTGGTGGAGACCGACGAGGCCCCGGGCTTCCGCCGTGGCCGCAACCTCGACAAGATCGGCATGGATGCGCAGGACACCTCCGAGCTGTTCTTTGACGACGTGGTCGTGAGCAAGCACAACCTGATCGGTGAACAAGAGGGCATGGGCTTTTTCCAGCTGATGCAGGAGCTGCCGCAGGAGCGCCTGCTGGTGGCCCTGGCCGGCATTGCGGCCATGGAGCTGGCCATGAAGGAAACGCTGGCCTACACCAAAGAGCGCAAGGCCTTTGGCAAGCCCATCTTCAGCTTCCAGAACACCCGATTCAAGCTGGCCGAATGCCAGGCCTTGCTGATGGCCTCGAATGCGCTGGTCGACGCGGCCATGGTGTCGCACCTCAAGGGCGAACTGGGGGTCGACCGCGCTGCGCTGATCAAGTACTGGATCACCGACAACCAGTGCAAGCTGATCGACGAATGCCTGCAGCTGTTCGGCGGCTACGGCTACATGAAGGAGTACCCGATCGCCCGCCTGTGGGCCGATTCACGCGTGCAGCGCATTTATGGCGGCACCAACGAAATCATGAAAGAGCTGGCATCACGCTTTCTGTGATCCACCACCTTGCACGCCACGCCAACATCTTCTGAGGAGCTTCCATGATCGAAGCCTACATTTTCGACGCCGTGCGCACGCCGCGCGGCAAGGGCAAGAAAGACGGCAGCCTGCACCAGGCCACGCCGGTGTGGCTGTTGCGCACGCTGTTGCAGGCGCTGCAGCAACGCAACCAGCTCGACACGTCGCTGGTCGATGACGTGATCCTGGGTTGCGTGACACCCGTGGGTGAGCAGGGCGCCGACATTGCCCGCACCGCCGTGCTGGACGCGGGCTGGTCGCAATCGGTCGCCGGTGTGACCTTGTCCCGCTTTTGTGCTTCGGGCCTGGAGGCCATCAACATGGCCGCGGCCAAGATCCGCGCGGGCCTGGACGACATGGTCGTGGCCGGTGGCGTGGAAAGCATGAGCCGCTGGCCCATGGGTTCTGACGGGGGCGCCTGGGTGATGGACCCGCGCATCAACACGGGCACGGCCTTCGTGCCCCAGGGCATCAGCGCCGACCTGATCGCCACGCTGGAAGGCTTCTCGCGCACCGACCTCGATGCCTACGCGGCCGAATCGCACCGCCGTGCCGCGGCCGCCCAGGCCGAAGGCCGCTTCAGCAAGTCGGTCGTGCCCGTGCGCGACATCAACGGCATGCTCATGCTCGACCGCGATGAAACCGTGCGCCCCGGCACCAGCGTGGAGACGCTGTCCAAGCTCAGCCCTTCGTTCGAGATGATGGGCACCATGGGCTTTGACGCCACCGCGCTGTCCAAGTACACCACCATCGAGAAGGTGCTGCACGCGCACCATGCCGGCAATTCGTCGGGCATTGTGGATGGCGCTGCGCTGCTGCTGCTGGGCAGCAAGGAAGCAGGCCTCAAGGCCGGCCTCAAGCCCCGTGCCCGCGTGCGCATGGCGGTGGAGTGCGGCTCCGAGCCCACCATCATGCTGACCGGCCCCACGCCGGCCTGCCACAAGGCACTGAACAAGCTGGGCATGACGCCGGGTGACATCGACCTGTGGGAGATCAACGAGGCCTTCGCCACCGTGCCCATGAAGACCGCGAAAGACCTGGGTGTGCCGATGGACCGTGTGAACGTGAACGGCGGCGCCATCGCGCTGGGCCACCCTCTGGGTGCCACGGGCGCCATCATCCTGGGCACGGCCCTCGATGAACTCGAGCGCACGGGCAAAGCCACGGCCCTGGCCACCTTGTGCATCGGTGCCGGCATGGGCATCGCCACCATCATCGAACGCGTCTGACCCGGGAGGCCCACACCATGACTCAACCTCAAGCCTTCACCTTCGACATCGATGCCGACGGCATCGGCCTGGCCATCATCGACATGCCCGGGCGCGCCATGAACGTGCTCAACCCCACGCTGATCGAGCCTTTCGCCGGCCTGGTGCAGCAGCTGGAAACCGACGCCAGCCTCAAGGGCCTGGTGATCACCTCGGGCAAGCCCAGCTTCATCGTGGGTGCCGACATCGACCAGCTCACGCAGATCACCACGCCCGAAGAGGCCTTCCAGCTGTGCGAAGACCTCAAGGGCCTGCTGCGCCGCATGGAAAAGAGCGGCAAGCCCGTGGTGGCCGCGCTGAACGGCACCGCCCTAGGCGGTGGCCTGGAGCTGGCCCTGGCCTGCCATGCGCGCATCGCCATCGACGACCCCAAGGCCAAGTTCGGCCTGCCTGAAGTGAAGCTGGGCCTGCTGCCCGGTGGCGGTGGCACGCAGCGCGTGCCGCGCCTGATCGGCATCCAGAAGGCCATGGAGCTGATCACCCAGGGCAAGGAGCTGACCGCGGCCAAGGCCCATGCCATGGGCCTGGTGACCGATCTGGCCGCCAACCGCGACGAGCTGCTGGCCAAGGCCAAGGCCTGGTGCCTGGCCAACCCCAAGCCCCAGCAACCGTGGGACACCAAGGGCTTCCGCATTCCTGGTGGCGACAGCAAGAGCCCGGCCGTGGTGCAGGTGCTGGCCATTTCGCCTTCCATCGCCAATGCCAAGGCGCATGGCAACTACCCGGCGCTCACCCACATCATGAGCTGCCTGTTCGAGGGGTGCCTGCTCGACTTCGACGCCGGCTCGCAGGTGGAGTCGCGCTACTTTGCGGCCTGCGTGGTCTCGCAGGTCAGCAAGAACATGATCGGCACCTTGTGGCACCAACTCAACGCCATCAAGAAGGGCCAGTCGCGGCCCAAGGGTGTGCCTGAGGGCAAGGTGCGCAAGGTCGGCATCCTGGGCGCCGGCATGATGGGCGCGGGCATCGCCTATGTGTCGGCCAAGGCCGGCATCGATGTGGTGCTGCTGGACACCAGCCTGGAGAACGCCGAGAAGGGCAAGGCCTATTCGCAAGGCCTGCTGGACAAGGCCATTGCCCGTGGCAAGAGCACGCCGGACAAGCGCGACGCGCTGCTGGCCCGCATCCAGACCACCACCGAGTACGCCACGCTGGAAGGCTGTGACCTGGTGATCGAGGCCGTGTTCGAAGACCGTGGCATCAAGGCCCGCTGCACACAGCAGGCCGAGGCCGTGATCGCGCCCACGGCCGTGTACGCTTCGAACACGTCCACGCTGCCGATCACTGGTCTGGCCCAGGCCAGCGCACGCCCGGCCCACTTCATCGGCCTGCACTTCTTCTCGCCGGTCGACAAAATGCCGCTGGTCGAGATCATCGTGGGCCAGGACACGTCGGACGAAACCCTGGCCCGTGGCTTCGACTACGTGCTGCAGATCGGCAAGACCCCGATCGTCGTCAATGACAAGCGCGGCTTCTACACCTCGCGCGTGTTCACCACCTACATCATGGAAGGCATGGCCATGCTGGGCGAGGGCATCCACCCGCGTTCGGTGGAAATGGCCGGTCTGAAGGCAGGCATGCCCATGCCACCTCTGGCCCTGCAAGATGAGGTCTCGCTGAGCCTGTCGCTGCACATCGCCGAGCAGACCCGCAAGGACCTCATCGATGAAGGCGCGCCCCTGCCGGATGTGCACCCGGGCTTTGCCGTGGTGCAGCGCATTGGCGGCACCGAAGGCCGCATCGGCAAGAAGGCGGCCCAGGGCTTTTACGACTACAACGGCAAGGACAAGAGCCTGTGGCCCGGCCTGCTGGCCATCTACCCGCCGGTGGCGCAGCAGCCCAGCCAGCAGGAACTGGTCGACCGCCTGCTGTATGCCCAGGCCAACGAGGCCGCGCGTTGTTTTGAAGAAGGCGTGGTGCGCTCGGTGGCCGACACCAACATCGGCTCGATCTTCGGCTGGGGCTTTGCGCCCCACCAGGGCGGTGCGCTGCAGTTCATCAACGCCGTGGGCCCCAGGCAGTTCGTGGCCCGTGCGCGTGAGCTGGCGGCCTTGTATGGGCGGCGCTTCGAGCCCGCCGCCATCGTGGTGAAGCTGGCAGCCGAAGGCGGCCGCTTCGAAGACGCCACGGCAGCGCAAGGCCAGGCCGCATGAGCACGGCCCTGCCGCGCGCGCTGGGGCCCCTGGCGGGCCTGCTCGATGGCCTGCAGGTGCTCGACCTGTCGCGCAACCTGCCAGGGCCTTATGCCACGCGCATGCTGGCCGACCTGGGGGCCACCATCGTCAAGGTGGAGCCGCCCGAGGGCGACCCCGCGCGGCCCCTGGCCCCTTTGTTCGAGGCGCTGAACCACGGCAAGGAATGTCGCACCATCGACTTTCGCCAGCCGGCCGATCTCGACCGGCTGCGCGAATGGGTGATGGAGGCCGACGTGATGCTCGACAGCTTCCGCCCCGGCGTGCTGCAGGCCATGGGCCTGCACCATGAGCGCCTGAAGGCCCTGAACCCGCGGCTGGTGATGGTCTCCATCACGGGCTACGGCCAGCAAGGTCCCTGGGCGAACAAGGCTGGCCATGACCTGAACTTCCTGGCGCTGTCGGGGGTGCTCGACCAGATGCGCTCGCCCACCACGGGCGAGCTGGCCTTGTCGAATGTGCAGTGGGGCGACCTGGCCGCGGGCAGCTCGCTGGCCGTGATCGCGGTGCTGTCGGCGGTGCTGGCGGCACGGCGCGGCGGGGTAGGGCGCCACATCGACGTCAGCATGGCCCATGGCCTGCACGCCCAGCTGGTGATGCCCCAGGCCACGGGGCAGCTCATGGCGCCGCTGCTGGGCGGGCGCATGCCGGGCGCGGGTGAAGACCTGCTCAATGGCGTGCTGCCTTGCTACAACCTGTACACCTGCGCCGACGGGCGCCACCTGGCCGTGGGCGCTCTGGAGCACAAGTTCTGGAAGGCCGCCTGCGCCGTCTTCGAGCGGCCGCAGTGGGCCGACAAGCACTGGCAGCGTGGGCTCATGCCCCACTCGCCTGAAAGCCAGGCGCTGAAGGCGGCGGTGGCAGCGCTGGTTCGCAGCCGGCCCCTGGCCGACTGGACCACGCGCTTTGACGCTGCCGATGGCTGTGTGACCCCGGTGCTGACCTGGCAGGAGGCCCGCGAACACCCACTGTTCGCCGGGCAGGTGTCGGTGCAGGCCTGGAGCCCGGTGGACTGAGCCGTGGCCAGGGAACGCTTGCTGACAAACCCTCCTTCGGGAGGGTTTTTTCATGGCGCGGCAAATCATGACTCAACCCGGCTGAAGGAGTGCCGATAACGGGTCACATCAGGTATGTAACCCATGCACACACCTCCCTGGCTGACCTCCCTTTGGCACTGGTTCGCCGGCGAAGATCCCGTCCTCAGACGGCACGTCGGCTTTTGCGTGGGCAGTGCTCAACTCTACGTCCTCACCCTGGCGGTGATGTGGCATGCCGTCTGGCTGGGCTACATGCCCACCGAGGTGGCTCGCCTCATCACCTGGCTGATGGTGTGCACCTGGACCCTCGTGTTCGCCCTCGTGCGGTCGGGCTGGTCAAGGCGTTTCCGCGACCCGGTGCTGACCATGCCTCACGCCATGGCCGCCATCTTCAACACGGTGGTGGCCTATGCGCTGCTGGGCCCGTTGCGGGCCGACATCTTTGTCTTGCTGGCCCAGTCCATCGCGCTGACCATGTTCCGTGTGCGCCCCCGGCAGAGTCTGTTGCTGGGTCTGTGGGCCATCGGCCTGATGGGCGCGGCGCAGCTGTGGTTGGGCCTGTGGGCCACCCCGGTGGTCGATCCGGTGGTGCTGGTGTCTCACGCGGTGGTGGGCGGCGTGACCTTGTGGGCCCTGGCCCTGGTGGCCATGTGGGTCGCCGAGCTGCGCGAGAAGATCGCCGCTCAGGCTCAGCGTCTGCAGGACACGCTGGGGCAGGTGCAGGCCCTGGCCACCACCGACATGCTGACGGGCTTGCTCAACCGCCGGCAGATCGAGCAGGTCATGGCCGACGAGATGGCCCGTGCCGCACGCGCTGGCACACCCCTGAGCGTGGCCGTGCTGGACCTGGACCACTTCAAGCGGATCAATGACCTGTACGGTCATCGCATGGGCGATGAGGTGCTGCGTCGTTTTGCTGGCCTGATCAAGGCGGAATTGCGCGCGTTGGACCATTCGGCCCGATGGGGGGGCGAAGAGTTCCTGGTGCTGATGCCTCATGTCGAGGGAGATCAAGCCCTGGTGGCGCTGGAGCGCATCCGCCAGAAGTTGTCGGAACTGCCCATGAGCGAACACGAGTCCTTGCGCGTGACCCTGTCGGCCGGCTTGGCCGTGTGGCAGGTGGGCGAAAGCCTGGAGCAGGTGATCGAACGTGCCGATCTGGCCTTGTACGAGGCCAAGCATGCAGGACGCAACCGGGTGGCATTGGCCGCGCCCAGCCCGTCGGTGCCCGGGCAGGCGGGGGCTGCATCCCCTGTGTGGGCGCAGCGGCCCTGGCCGCAAGGGGGGGCCGCATGAGCGCTGCGCCAGACTTCCGCACCGCGGAAATCCGCCCCATGACTTTTCGGCAGGCGGTCAGGCCCTTGCTGCACTGGATGCTGGGCTTTGACCGGGCCACTCGCGAGCGTGTGCTGGGCGTGGGCCTGTGCGTGCTGGTTTACCTGGCCTGCTCGGTGGTGGCTCACCATGTGTCGCAGTTGGGCATGATCCGTCCCTGGATGGTCGATGTGCTGCTGTGGGCTGTTGTGCCGCTGAACCTGCTGATGCTGGCCGCTATTCGCAGCGGGTGCACTCGCCGACTCAAAGATCCAGCGCTCACGGTGCCCTTGTTCACCGTGGCGTTGGTGGCCATCAGCCTGGCCTACATCGCCATTCGGCCGGGTGACCGCGGTGTGGTCCTGGGGCTGATCACCCTGGTCATGGTGTTCGGCATGTACACCCACAGCCCCACCCACACCCTGGTGACGGGCATCGCCACGATGGCTGTGCTGGGGCCTTGCATGGCGGTGCTGAGTCGGCTCGATCCGGTCTACTACCCTGGCGGGCACGAACTGCTGCGCTTCGAGCTGCTGGGCGGCACCGTGCCGGTGCTGATTTACGCTTCATTGCAGCTGGCCGAATGGCGCAACCGCTTGCGCCAGCAACGGCGAGAGCTGGAGGCGGCCCTGGCCAAGGTGCAGGAGTTGGCCACCCGCGACGGGTTGACTGGGCTGTACAACCGCCGGCACATGCAGGAGCTGCTCGATGCCAGTGTGGACCGCCTGGAGCGCTATGGTGAGCGCTTCTCGGTGGCCCTGATCGACCTGGACCACTTCAAGCGCATCAACGACACCCATGGTCACCGTGTGGGCGACGAAGTGCTGATCTCGTTCTCACGCATTGCCGCGGCCGTGCTGCGCGAAACCGATGTGCTGGCTCGTTGGGGTGGTGAAGAGTTCATCATGCTGTTTCCCAACTCCAGCAGCCCGCAGGCCATGGCCCCTCTGTGGCGCCTGCAATCTCAGCTGCGCCAGGCGGTGGTGTCTTCCAGCCGCCCGGAGCTGCGCGTGACCTTCTCGGCGGGCGTGGCCATCCACGTGGCCAATGCCAGCCTGGGACAGACCCTGGAGCGGGCCGACACCGCTTTGTACGAAGCCAAGCGCCTGGGCCGTGACCGTGTGCTGAGCGCGGTGTTGCCGCCCAGTGCCTTCAGCGAACTGGAGACGTGGCCCGACAGCAGTGCCGAGTTGCTGCACATGTCGGCCGACGGCGGGCTCGCAGAACCCTCAGGCATCGGTTCGTCGCCACCCTGAGCCTGCGGCAGCTTCCAGTTTGCACACAACCCAAGGCCCTGCTTCAGGGCCTTTTTTCATGGCTCGGTACTGCATGGCCCGTGGATGGGGCAGCCTGAAGTTGTGACTTTCTGTCAGCGCGCGCTGGACAACTGGTGGCGATTGCTGCTTAAATGTGTGAATCGCACATTTAGCGAAGCAATGGAGATCGCCATGAACCTGATGTCACGCCCCCTTTTCCAGCTGATTGCCTGGCCCTTGTCGGCTGCTGCCCTGGCCACCCTCGTGGCTTGCGGGGGCGGTGGTGGCAGCACGGCCGGCGCCGGTGGTCAGCAAGTGGCCATGTCCACTTACATCACCGACGCCGTGTCTGACGACTACAGCCAGGTCTGGGTCGGTGTGCTCAAGATCACGGCCATCGACACCAGCGGCAACGAGGTCACCTTGTTCAGCAGTGACACCGCTCAGATCTACAACCTGAGTTCGCTCGATTCGGTGGGCCAGCTCATGTCTCAATCCACCATTCCTGTGGGCACCTACCGTGCAGTGCGTGTCACGCTGGCCGACGAGATCACCCTGGTCAAGACCAGTGATGGCAGTTCGGTGAACGCCTTCTTCACAGGCGATGGATCGACCAAGACTTTGCGCGTCGAGATCGAATACAACCCTGCCGCGGAAAACGCCCTGGTGCTTGACTTCGACCTGGCGCGTTTCACCACCAGCCTCAATGCCAGCGGGCAGACCATCGTGTCCCCGATCATCGTCAAGCGACCCAAGAGCGACCTGCGTGATTTCATCCGCAACCAGGCCGAGGTGCATGGCACGGTGGTCAGCGTCAATGCCACTGCCAACCAGGTGGTGGTCAATGACAGCCGTCTGGGCAATGGTGTGGTCATCACCCTGGCCACGGGTGGCGCGGTGGTCGATGAAAGCACACGCACCACCACCACCCTGGCCAGCCTGACCGCCGGCATGCGCATCGAAGCCAAGGGCATTGTGGTCAGCAGCACGGACAGCACCACGGCCACCGTGCAGGCCAGCCTGATCAAGATCGAATCGAGCAGTGCCGGCAGCATTGCCGACACCCGCGCCAACCGCGCCCGTGGTGAGGGCACCGTGGTCAGCTACAACAGCACCAGCAAGCTGCTGACCGTGGCCTTGAACGAGGCCTCGTTCCTGCCAGACAGTCGCGAGGTGGTGGTCGATGTCAGCGATGCCCGTTTTGCCCATGGCAGCACCGCCGACCTGCTGGTGGTGGGGGCCGAAGTCAGTTTCAAGGGCAGCCTGAACACCGCAGCCAGCGCCAGCTCAGACGTGATCGCTCGCGTGGTCGACGTGGAGGGGGCCGACTCTGATGACGACTCCAGCAGCAGCGCGTCGAACGTGGACGAAGTGGAGGGCACAGTCACGGCCGTCAGCGGTACCCTGGTGACGGTCTCGACGGGTTCGACCACCTACTCGGTGGAGACCGCAGGGGCTTTGTACCGGGAGGGTCGCAGCAGCTGCCTGGTCAATGGTGCGCGGCTGGAAGCCAAGGGTGCTTTGAGTGGCAGCACCTTCACCGCCCGCGTGCTGGAGGTCGAAGGTGGCGGCTGCGTGGACAACCGTCGCATCAGCCGCCGCTGAGTCGGTGTTTCACAAGCGGGCCAGCACCTCACGGGCGGCCCGCTCGCCTGAACGCACAGCCCCTTCCATGTAGCCCAGCCACACAGTGGCCGTTTCGGTGCCCGCCCAGTGCAGGCGACCACAGGGCGTGCGCAACGCTGGGCCCAGTGCGGTCAGCACACCCGGTGCCGTGTAGGCGGTGGGGCCACCTGCTGAGTAGTCTTCGGCCTGCCAGTTCTGTTCCGAGTAGGCCAGTGGCTGAGCGGCCTTGGGGCCGAAATAGGCCACCAGCGCATCGAGCACTTTCTGCTTGCGTTCGGCCGGGGCCATGGCGCAGGCATCCAGCGCGTCCTGCCCGTCGATGAAGCCCATCAGCACGCCGGGTGCACCGGCTTCCGGTGGGGTGCTGTCGAAGGTGACTTTGGTCAGCCCCTGGTCGCTTGTCACCTGCCCATTGAGTCCATCGTCGCGCCAGAACGGGCGGTCGTACACACAATGCACTTTCCAGATGGCGCCCATGGGCATGCGCTGCATGAGTTGCCGCCGCTGCTGCATGGCGGCGTCCAGCATGCCGTCGTAACGCATCCGGCCTGCCATACCGGGTGACATCGCCATGACCACGCGTTGGGCGTGGGCCTCGAAGCCATCGCCTTGCACGACGATGTCTTGTGCGGTCTGCGTGATGCGGTGCACCGGCATGTTGTACAGCAGGCGCCCTTGCAGCTGTTGTGCCAGCCCCAAGGCAATGCGCTGGCTGCCACCCACCACACGGTCTTGCTGGCCGCCGCCTTCGGTGCTGAGCAAGGTGGTCAGGCTGCCCGCGGCGCGCACATACAACAGCACGAACAGCAGCGACACTTCGCGCGGTTCGCACGACAGCAGGCTCAACACGGCCAGGCGCATCATGTCTTTGGCGTCGCCCGACAACAGGTTCTTGTCCATCCAGGTCTGGAAAGTCTGGCTGTCCCACTCGGCCGCCTTGGGGTGCGCCCACGGAACTTCGGGGTCCAGCTTCGCTGCCAGGCCGTCAAGGTTCAGCAAGGCCAGGCCCAGTTCGGCCGCGGCCACCAGGTTGGCCGTGGGCACCACGCCGCTGTAGGTGCCGCGTCGCCCATTGAGGTAGCTGACCAGTTTGCCCGTGTTGTAGGTGGGGAACAGGCCGATGCCCAGCTCTGCGGCGAGCTCGCGCATGCGCGTTTGCTGCGGGGCCAGGTAGGCAGCGCCAGCTTCCAGGGTGTAGCGCTGAAACGGTGCAGGCATGGCCTGGTTCAGGCAGCGTCCACCGGGGCGGCTGCGCGCTTCCAGCAGCACGACATCGCGACCGGCTTGCTGTAAGGCTCGGGTGCACGCCAGACCGGCATAACCGGCCCCGATCACCAGCACCTCGGCCTCGATGCGTCCGGGCGACACGCTGGCCGCCTGGGCTTCGGTGCCCGTGCTGGCAGCACCGCCGCCCAGCAGGCCGGCGGCCGCCGAGGCCCCCATGCCGCCCAACCAGCCGCGGCGCGACACTTTCGATTCGCTCATGGTCTTTCCCTGTTGAACGCAAAGCGTTCATCTTCGGCGCACGCCGAGCCTTAGAACAGCAGGGAAAGCCTCAGGCGCCACCCCCTGAATCAGGCGGTCACGACCTCGGCACGCAGCGAGTGCGGGTAGGCGTGCACGATCTTCACGTCGATCAGCTGGCCCACCAGTCGGTCGCGCAGGGTCTGGGTAGGGCCTGCGGGGAAGTTGACGATGCGGTTGCACTCGGTGCGGCCCATCAGCTCGGACGGGTCCTTGCGGCTGGGGCCTTCCACCAGGATCTTCTGCGTGGTGCCCACCAGCATCTGGCTGTAGCGCTGCACATTGCTTTCCAGGTAGGCCTGCAGGGTTTGCAGTCGCTTGAGCTTGACCTCGTGCGGCGTGCTGTCTTCCAGGGCGGCGGCCGGTGTGCCCGGGCGTGCGCTGAAGATGAAGCTGAACGAGGCGTCGAACTCGATGTCGGTGGCCAGCTTCATGAGCTTGTCGAAGTCTTCGTCGGTTTCACCGGGGAAGCCCACGATGAAGTCCGACGAGATGCGGATGTCCGGGCGCACGGCGCGCAGCTTGCGGATGGTGCTCTTGAACTCCAGGGCCGTGTAGCCGCGCTTCATGGCCATCAGGATGCGGTCCGAGCCGTGCTGCACAGGCAGGTGCACGTGGTTCACCAGCTTGCTGGTCTTGCCATACACGTCGATCAGGCGCTGGCTGAATTCGTTGGGGTGGCTGGTGGTGAAGCGGATGCGTTCGATGCCGGGGATCTCGGCCACGTACTCGATCAGCATGGCGAAATCGGCGATGTCCGGGCCCTCGCCGATCAGGCCGCGGTAGCCGTTCACGTTCTGGCCCAGCAGCGTCACTTCCTTGACGCCCTGGTCGGCCAGGTCGGCCACTTCGGTCAGCACGTCTTCAAAGGGGCGCGACACCTCTTCACCGCGGGTGTAGGGCACCACGCAGTAGCTGCAGTACTTCGAGCAGCCTTCCATGATCGACACGAAGGCTGAGGCGCCTTCCTTGCGCGGTGGCGGCAGGTGGTCGAACTTCTCGATCTCGGGGAAGGAGATGTCGACCTGCTGGCGCTTGCTGGCCTGGCGCTGCGCCAGCATCTGGGGCAGGCGGTGCAACGTTTGCGGGCCGAAGACCACGTCCACATAAGGCGCCCGTTCGATGATGGCGGCGCCTTCCTGGCTGGCCACGCAACCGCCCACGCCGATCATCACGCCCTTTTCTTTGAGGTGTTTGACACGGCCCAGGTCGGAGAACACCTTTTCCTGCGCCTTCTCGCGGATCGAGCAGGTGTTGAACAGGATCAGGTCAGCCTCTTCCGGGTTGTCGGTGGGCGTGTAGCCCTGGGCCGCGTTCATCACGTCCGACATCTTGGACGAGTCGTACTCGTTCATCTGGCAGCCGTAGGTCTTGATGTAGACCTTCTTACCTGACGCAGCGGCGGCGGTCGCATGGGTGTCGGCGGTGTTGGCAGCCGCGTCAGCCGCATCAGCGGGGGCGGGCAGGTCGTTCAGGTTCACGGTCGCCTGACCGGGCAGGGGGGCATTCATGTCACTTCGTCCAGGTGCGGGTCACGGGGTCGAAGGTCCACTTCGACGCCTGTTCAGGGGTTTCGGGCCACAGCTTGGCCAGCTCGTCGGGGCGCAAGACCCAGACCTCGTGCACCAGGCCATACAGATCGACCGTGTAATTCACCTTCAGCTTGGTGCCGGCAATCAGGTTGGGCATGACCAGGGTGTTGTCGGCCGCCTTGATGCGCGCGCCGGGTGCCATGCGCACACCCTGCTTGCCCAGTTGGGCTTCAGGCCAGTTGCCGAGGGTGAGTTCGCCGCGCAGCGAACCTTTGGGCAGCTCGCGTGGCAGGTAGGTGGCCGCAGAGGCCAGGCCGTGGGCGGCCAGCAGCACAAGGGCCACGCAGGCCCAGGCACCCCGCCGCGTCAGGGGCGCTGTGAAACAGCGGTTCATGGTGTAGATCCAGAGGCTGTGAAAACGCGCATTTTAAGCCGAGCCCTATACTCGAGACAAACAACCCAACGAGTTGCTGGAGGACGGTCATGGCACTGATGGATTTCATCAAGAAGCAGTTTGTCGATGTCATCGAATGGAACGAAGAGGCCGATGGCGTGCTGGCCTGGCGCTATCCCTTCCAGGACCGCGAAA
This sequence comes from Aquabacterium lacunae, assembly GCF_004310865.1. Lineage (GTDB taxonomy): Bacteria > Pseudomonadota > Gammaproteobacteria > Burkholderiales > Burkholderiaceae_C > Aquabacterium > Aquabacterium lacunae. The sequence goes on along the minus strand of NZ_SIXI01000004.1, from coordinate 385,764 downwards.
TCCAGAATGGCGCACAACTTGTGGTGCGAGAAACCCAGTTGGCCCTGTTCGTCAATGAAGGGCAGATTGCCGACCTGTTCGGCCCGGGAACGCACACGCTGACCACCCGCACCTTGCCCGTGCTGACGAACCTCAAAAACTGGGACAAGCTGTTCGATTCGCCCTTCAAGAGCGACGTCTACTTCTTCAGCACCCGACAGCAGATGGACCTGCGCTGGGGCACCAGTCAGCCCATCACCTTGCGTGACCGGGATTTCGGTGCTGTGCGCCTGCGTGCTTTTGGCAACTACAGTGTGCGCCTGGTCGATGCGCGCAAGTTCCACACGCAGATCTCGGGCACCCGGGCCAGCTATGGCGTGGCCGACCTCGACGGGCAATTGCGCGCCGTGCTGCTGCAGCACCTCAGCGACGCCGTGGCCAACAGCGGCGTGCCCTTCCTGGACCTGGCCGCCAACCAGGTGGCCTTCGCCAAGGTGCTGTCCGAGGCTGCGCGCCCTGCCGTGGAGGCCATGGGCTTGCAGCTGGATGGCCTGACCATGCAGAACGTGTCGTTGCCAGAAGAACTGCAAAAGGTGCTGGACCAGAAGATCGGCATGGGCATGGTCGGTCAGGACATGGGCCGCTTCATGCAGTACCAGACCGCTCAAGCCGTGCCGTCGCTCGCCGCAGCCGGAGGGCAGGGCAGTCTGGCCGGTGACGCTGCGGGCCTGGGGGCCGGTCTGGCCATGGGCCAGATGATGGCGCAGACGCTTCAGCAAGGTTTGCAGGGACAGGCCACTGCGGCCCCCGCCCCGGCTGTGGTGGCCCTGCAGCCCGACGAGATCCTGGCCACATTGGAGAAGCTGGGTGATCTCAAGGCCAAGGGCATCCTGACCGACGACGAGTTCTCAGCCAAAAAGGCCGAACTGCTGCGCAAGCTGGTCTGAGCCCGGCGCTGGCAGATGAAGGTCGGTGATGACTGAGCCGACGCCGCAGCGCGTCTGGCGCATGACGTGCTCGTTCTGTGGCGCGCCGGTGGAGCTGAAATCACCGGCGTCGGTGATGGCCGTGTGCAGCTATTGCAAAAGCACCCTGCTGCGCGATGGCGACAGCCTGCGCCGGGTGGGCCAGACCTCCGATGTCTTCCATGATCACAGCCCCTTGAGCCTGGGGTGCACCGGTCGCTGGCAGGCGCGCAGTTTCGTCGCGGTGGGGCGCGTGCAATGGTCGGCCCCTGACGAGGCCGGGCGGCCCGACGGCAGTCGCTGGACCGAATGGAACCTGCTGTTCGACGACGGGCGAACCGCCTGGCTCAGTGAAGACAACGGCACCTGTGTCGTCACCGAATCGGTCACGCCTTGCCCTCCCGTGCCCCAGCCCAAGGCCCTGACGCCGGGGGCTTCGGTGTCTTTGCTGGGCACTTCCTGGACCGTGACCTGGAACGTGCAGGCCGAATGCGTGGCGGCGCAGGGTGAACTGTCGCGGCGCCCGGATTTCGGCCACCGCCAGCCCCTGGTCGAGTTGCGCAACCCCGCGGGCGAGGTCATGGCGCTGGAGTGGGCGCCCGAAGGCCCTGAGGCCTACCGAGGGCAATCGGTGGCGCTGGCCGATCTCGGCTTGCTGGCGGCGGATGGTGCCCCCGTCACCGCTGCCGATGAGGGCGGTGAAAAGCGCCTGGTCGCCCGGGAGGCTCAGCGCCCTGGCCGCGGGGTGGAGTGTCCTCACTGTGGCAGTGCGGTCGAGGTGAAGCTTTCGCAGTCGGTGTCGGTGGCTTGCGGGCATTGCCATGCCGTGATCACCCTGAAAGATGGGGAGCTCGAAGGCCTGGCGCACCACCAGGACCTGGTCACGCTCGACAGCCAGTTGCCGCTGGGGTGCGTCGGACGGCTGTCCCTGGGCGACACGCGGAGGTCCTGGCAGGTGGTGGGCGTGCGAGAGCGCCGGCAGGTGGCGGTGGTGCAGGGCGAGCCCGTGTACTTCTGGCGCGAATACCTGCTCTACAACCAGACCGAAGGCTTTGCTTTCCTGACCGAAGCCGATGAACAGTGGACCTTGTCGGCCAGCCTGACCGGGGCACCCAAGGTGGACGGTGAGCGCGCGCAATACAAGGGCACCTGGTACAAGCGCATGGAGGCCTACGAGGCCATCACCACTGCGGTGCTGGGCGAGTTCTACTGGCGTGTCCAGCGCGAAGAGCGCAGCCTGAATGTCGATTACCAGGGCACCGGCGGGCAGGCCCATCGGCGTTTGTACAGCGAAGCCACGGGCCAGGAGCTGCACTGGTCGGCCGGGCGCACACTGCGTGACGACGAAGTGCGCAAGGCCTTTGGGCTGCCCGAGCGCAAGGTGTCGGTGCTGCACAAGCTCAGCGAGCAGGCCCAGACCGCCATGGGGGAAGACGTCACCGACCTGGGTGTCGGTGGCTGGTTGATTGTCCTCGCGTTCATCGGCTTCATCGTGTATGTGTTTGTGCAGCCTGACGAGTGCGACCGCATCGCCGATCTGTATGGCGCCCAAAGCGTGGAGCACCAGCGGTGTCTGGCTGAGCAGGGCAGCGGTTCCTCGGGGGGCTCATCTGGCGGTCATGGGGGCTCGTATGGTGGCTACAGCAGCGGTGGTTTTCACAAATAGGAGAGCGTGATCATGTTGGATTTGCCTTGGCTTCAGCCCGGAGTGTTCGTCGGCTCCATTGCCTTCGCCCTGATCGGGGTGGTCCTGTTCTGGCTGTGTTTCATCATCGTGGACAAGCTCACGCCCTACGACCTGTGGGGCGAGATCGTCGAACGCCGCAACGTGGCCCTTGCCATCGTGGTGGCCGCCATGTGCCTGTCGATCGGCATGATCGTGGCGGCGGCCATCCATGGTTGATCGGGAGATGCCGGTGGTGACGGCGTGGCGGTGCTTTCAGGCATGACCGATTCGGTACGGAGTCCCTCGGCACGCGTTCGACCGGCCGAGTTGCTGCTGCTGGCCTCGGTGTTCGTGGTGGCCGCATGCGGGCTGGTGTACGAGCTCGCCGCCGGGGCCCTGGCCAGCTACCTGCTGGGCGATTCCATCCTTCAGTTTTCGACGGTCATTGGCACCTACCTGTTCGCCATGGGCGTGGGCTCGTGGCTGTCGCGGCACCTGGTGGATGGCCTGGTCGGACACTTCCTGCGCATCGAGCTGATGGTGGGCCTGTTCGGCGGCCTCATGCCGGCGGCCCTGTTCGTGGCCCATGCCTTCCTGCCCGTGGGCGAGCTCTGGAGCTTCAGGGTCTTGCTGTACGGCGCGGTGGGGCTGATCGGTGTGCTGGTGGGTCTGGAGATCCCCCTGGTGATGCGCATCCTGCAGGCGAGGTTTGCCCGTCAGCACGCACTCAAGGACGTGGTGTCGGACGTGCTCACCTTCGACTACCTGGGCGCGCTCGTCGTCTCCCTGGCGTTTCCCTTGTTGCTGGTGCCCCACCTGGGCGTGGTGCGCACGGGCGTGTTCTTCGGGCTGCTCAATGTGCTCGTGGCGGTGTGGGCCCTCTGGATGTTCCGACACGAGGTGGCGGCCGTGCGCCGCCATGCCGCTACATGCCTGCTCATCATGGGGATGCTGGTGCTGGCCATGGTCGGGGCCCAGCCGCTGACCACCTGGGCCGAAGACCGCTTCTACGGCAACGGCGTGGTGCTGCGAGAAAGCACGCCGTACCAGCGTATCGTGCTGACCGGTGCCAACGGCAGCACGCGGCTGTACCTCAACGGCAATTTGCAGTTCGCCGCCCGCGACGAATACCGCTACCACGAGGCCCTGGTGCACCCGGCGATGTCGGCCCATGGCGCAGCTCAGCGCGTGCTGGTGCTGGGGGGAGGCGACGGCATGGCCGTGCGCGAGGTGCTCAAGCACCCCTCCGTGCAGGCGGTGACCCTGGTCGAGCTGGACCCGGCCATGACGCGTCTGTTCAGCCAGCAGCCCGCCCTGGTGGCGCTCAACCGCGGCGCCCTGCGCGACCCCAGGGTGCGTGTCGTCAATGCCGATGCCTTCACCTGGCTGCAGCAGCACGACGAGGTCTTCGACGTCATCGTCATCGACTTCCCTGACCCAACCAACCACGCCATCGGCAAGCTGTACACCACCACTTTCTACAGCCTGGTGGCTGAGCACCTGAGTGCGTCGGGATTTGCCGTGGTGCAGACCACGTCGCCGCTGATCGCCCGCCAAAGCTTCTGGACCGTGGCCAGCACGCTGGAGGCGGTTGACCTGCGCACGCAGCCCTACCATGTGCATGTGCCCAGCTTTGGCGAATGGGGCTTCATCGTGGCGTCGCATCGCCCCATGCCCGACCGCTGGCCTCAACGCTTACCGGCGGGCTTGAAGTTCCTCACGCCCCAAGGCGCACCTGCGCTGTTCGATTTCCCGCCCGACATGGCCAGGGTGCAGGCCGAGCCCAACCGCCTGAGCAACCAGACGCTGGTGCACACGTTCGAGGCCGAGTGGGGGCGCATCCACGAATGAACCCGTCCAGGCGTGAGCTTCTGGGCACGGGTGCGCGTGCTGGCCTGGCGACCGCTGCTGCCACCGCCTGGCCCTGGCTTTCAGGGTGCGGCGCGGGTGCGCCATGGCGCTGGGGACAGGCCTTGCCGCCACACATCACCGGCGCCTGGGTGGGCGGGTCCATGGCCCGAGGCCACGCGTGGCGAGATCAGGCATCCCTTCGCTCGCCTCCAGCGGTCGGCGCACCGGTTCGCACCGTGCACACCCTGGTGGTGGGCGCGGGCGTGGCCGGCCTGGCCGCGGCACAACGTTTGGTGTCGCAGGGGCTGGACGACGTGGTCGTGCTCGATCTGGACGATCGCCCCGGCGGCAATGCCAAAGGCCATGTGGTGCAAGGCTTGCCCTGCCCCCTGGGCGCCCATTACCTGCCTGTGCCCGCAGCTTCAGGCGGAGCGCACGCAGGCCTGAGTGCCTGGCTGCAGGCCCAGGGCCTGATCCACTGGCGCCATGGGCGCTGGGTGGGCGATGAGCGCCACCTGTGCCACAGCCCGCAAGAACGCTTGTTTCTGCCCGATGGGGCTTTGCCCTCTGGTGCCTGGCGGGGGCACTGGCAAGAAGGCCTGTTGCCTTTTGAGGGGCTGTCAGCGGCCGAACAAGGCCAGGTCCGGCGGTTTGAATCGACTGTGCAGGCCCTGGGTGCATCGCTGGGCTTTGCCATGCCCACGCATCAGCAGCCCTGGACAACCGGACACGCGGCGCTCGATGGCCTGAGCTTTGCGCAGTGGCTCGATGCGCAGGGTTTCACCGCGCCAGCCCTGCGCTGGTGGCTCGATTACGCCTGCCGCGACGACTATGGCGCCAGCTTGCAGGCCGTGTCGGCCTGGGCGGGCATTCAGTATGTGGCCAGCCGGCACATGCGCATCGACGGTGACAGCCACGAAGGCGATGGCGTGCTGACCTGGCCCGACGGTAACGCCGAGCTGGTGCGGCGGCTGGCGGCGCCCTTGGGTGACCGGGTGCGCACGGGCCAGGCGGTGGTGCAGGTTCAGGCTGAGCGCCATGGGGCGACGGTGTGGGTGTGGTCGGCGCAGCGCCAGGCCCTGGAGCCGTGGCAGGCACAGCAGGTGGTGATGGCAGTGCCCTTGTGGGTGGCTGCCCGCATGGTGCGCAACCCCGTGTCTGCCTTGCAGGCGGTACAACCCTGGTTGCACCAGGCACCCTGGTTGGTCACCCAAGTGCTGCTGGCGCAGGCGCCTGTGGCCCGTGCCGGAGCCCCTCTGTCGTGGGACAACGTGTTCTACAGCGACCAGGGTGCGGCCGATCAGCGCATGCCGTCCTTGGGCTACGTGAACGCCCGGCACCAAGCCCTGGCACCGCCCACCGGCCCGACGCTGCTGACGCATTACTGGGCCTTGGGGGGCGACAGCCCCCAGCAGGCGCGGCAGGCCAGGCAGGCCCTGGCCCAGGCGGGGTGGGCCGAATGGGCTGCCCGCGTGCTGGCCGATCTGGTGCAGGTGCATCCTGAATTGCCCGAGCAGGTTCTGCAGATGGACCTGATGCGCTGGGGGCACGGCATGGTGATTCCGGTGCCCGGTCTGCGCGGGCATGCGGCCTTGCGCGCGCTGGTGTCAGGTGTGCCCGAGGCACCCCGCCTGCATTGGGCCCACAGCGATCTTTCGGCATTTTCGGTGCTCGAAGAGGCTTTTGCGCACGGCCAGCGTGCGGCCGATCAGGTGCTTCAAGCCTCTGGCAAACCGCGCTCCAGGGCATGAAGGCTGGCCTGTGCTGGGGCCAGGTCCTTCATCAAGGCCTCGCGCAGTGCCCATGCTTTGCTGCGGTTGTCTTGCCCCTGGTTGCACACGAACACGTCCAGTGTGACCAGGCCGCTTTCCGGCCAGGTGTGCACGGCCAGGTGCGATTCCGCCAGCAACACCATGCCGGTGACTCCTCCCGGGCCACCTTGGGCGGGGCTGGGGAAGCGGTGAAAGCATTCCCCCACCGGATGCAATCCACATTGCGTCACGGCGTCCAGGCAGGCCTGACGCAGCGCATCGGCGCAGGTCATCCAGGGGTGGTCGGCGGCACACCCATAAAGGTCGGCGGTCAGGTGCAGGCCCTGCGTCATCGGGTGTGCGCTCAGTGCGTCTGGTTCAGCTGCGCCAGCCGTTCAGGCGTGCCCACATCCACCCACGGTCCACCGTGGTGTTCGCCACTCAGGCGGCCTGCGTCGATGGCGCGCTCCAGGCAGGGGCGCAAGGCGGCTTTTTCGCCCACGGCAATGCCCTCGACCATGACCGGGCGGTACAGCCCGATGGTGGAGTAGGTCAGGCCTGCACAGCCGCCTTCGGTGCGGCGCTGGATCCGGCCTTCGTCATCCAGCACGAAATCACCCAGGGGGTTGTGAGGCGGGTTGTCCACCAGCCACAGCTGGCCCCAGTCGTCGCCTGCGGCAAACACCGCGGCAGCCTCCGGGTCGAACCGGAAGCCCGGCACGAACACGTCACCGGCCAGCACCCAGAAGGCGTCGCCTAGCAGGGGCAGGGCCTTGGCCATGCCGCCGGCGGTTTCCAGGGCGCCGCCATGGTCCTGACCCTCGTTCGAATAGCGGATGCGCAGGCCCCAGCGGCTGCCGTCACCCAGGCGGGGCGCGAACTGTTCTTCGAGGTGGGCGGTGTTGATCACCACCTCGCGCACGCCGTCGCGGGCCAGGGCCTCCAGGTGCCATTCGATCAGGGCCTTGCCCCGCACCGCCAGCAGCGGCTTGGGGGTGTGGTCGGTCAGGGGGCGCATGCGTTCGCCGCGTCCGGCGGCCAGGATCAGGGCAGGCAGGTTCATGCCCGGATTATCAAGCCCGGCACGCTGCGTTAACCTGTGCCCATGCACACCTTGATCCATGACCGTTTGCCTGCGTGCGGGGCGGGCCGACTGGCCTGCGCGCTGGTCTCGTTGGTGGCCCTGCAGGCCGGGGCGCAGCCGCCCGATGGTCCAGTTCCTCCGCCCGAGCCCATCGTGACCAACCGCCTGGGCATGCAGATGGTGCGCCTGCCTGCGGGCGAGTTCACCATGGGCAACCCGGCTTCGGTAGACGACATGGCGCGGTGGTTCCCCGGCCTGCCACGCGAGCGCCTGCTGGACCTGAAAGACGAGCAGCCTGCACACCGGGTGCGCCTGAGCAGCTTCTACATGGCCCGCCATGAGGTGACCGTGGGCCAGTGGCGTGCCTTCCTGGCGGCCTCGGGCCATCTGCCCGAATCGGTGGCCGACGGCACGGGTGGCTATGGATACGACCCGCAGCACCCCGGCGTGCAGGGCAAGGGCGATGCCTTTGCTGGCCGTGCGCCACGATTTTCATGGGCCAACCCCGGATTTGCCCAGACCGACTCACACCCCGTCGTGAACGTGACCTGGCATGACGCGCAGGCCCTGGCCCAATGGCTCAGCCAGCAGGAGGGGCGGCGCTATCGCCTGCCCACCGAGGCCGAGTGGGAATACGCTTGCCGCGCCGGCAGCAGCACGCAGTTCCACACGGGTGATGCACCCGACAGCCTTCAGGGCTCGGCCAATGTGTTCGACCGTGACGCCGCCGAGCACTGGCCCTTGTGGCGCGAGCAGGCCTTGCCGGTGAATGACGGCTTTGCCTTCACGGCCCCTGTGGGGCGGTTCACGCCGAATGCCTTTGGCTTGCATGACCTGCATGGCAATGTGTGGGAGTGGACGGCCGACTTCCACGCCGACGACACTTACGCCCGGCCGGGCCAGCCTGCAGGCCAGACCGTGCACAACCCCACCGGCCCCGCAGAGGGCAGCGTGCGCGTGCGCCGTGGCGGCTCGTGGCACACCTGGCCTTTGTATGCACGTTGCAGCTACCGGAACTGGAACAGCGCCACCACCCGGTACACGCTGGTGGGCATCCGGCTGGTGATGGACGTTGCAGTGCCTCAGCGCTGACGCCGCCAGCGTTGCCACAGCGCCAGGGCCAGCCACATCTTGGGCCCGCCGAGCACGCGGGCCCGGCCTGCTGCAGCCAGGCCACCCACCACGCGCGGGGTCAGCACCGATTGGGGCCGTGTCACCAGCGCATGCAACCCGCCGGCCACCACCAGCAGCACCACGCTGAACAGCGCCCACAACACCCACATCAGCGGGCCGAGCCAGCTGGCCACGCCGCCGACGTAGGGGCCTGCATGCGACAACATCTCCAGCACCCACAGGCCCGCCTGCTGAACCTGGGCCCATGAGCCGGTGTCCACCAGCCAGCCCAGCCACTCGGGCGGTTGCCACTGGGCCAGCACCTGCCGCATGGCCTCAGGCGAATCGCCCAGGGCGGGCAGTGCGGCCTCCAGCAGGGCGGTCAGGCCCCAGGTGCCCAGGGCCGTCAGACCCACCAAAGCAGCAAAGACACCCCAGATCAGCCAAGGCATGGTGCAGCTCCTTTCATCATGGACCCATGGTGGCCCATGGCCTGTCGACCAAACAGCAGCCCGGGGCTGAAGGATGTTCAGGAAATGCTGCGCGCAAACAGAAGCCCTCTTACCCCGCCCACTTCTCGCTGAACCAGTGCAAAGTGCACACCGCTGGCCCCCTGGATGGTGGATAACCGCATGCGCACGCCATCGGCTTGCGTGACACTGAAGCCAGCGCAGCCACCCCGGCTCGCAGCCTGGTCTGCCCTCCGTCCATGGACGCCCCTCGTCTCCGCCCTGCTCAGACAGCCGCCACATCCACCGACACGCCGTCGGCCCAGGCTCAGGCCCTGGAGGCTCGCATCACCCATGCGCGCGTCCGGATGCTGTATGGCCACATGCCCGTCACCGCCTGGACGCTGGCCGGCTTCACCCTGCTCATCGGCGGTCTGCTGCACTTTGTTCAGCCCGGCCCCCTGGGCTTGCCAACGCTGTGCTGGCTGGTCGCTGCCCTGGTGCTGGCCGCCACCCGTGCCTTGCACGCCATGGCCTACCTTCGCTCGGCCAACCGGCAGGCCCGTTTCTGGCAGCACAGCTACCTGGCGCTCACGCTGGTGTTCAGCCTGTGCTGGAGCGCGCTGCCTTGGGTGTTGCCCACCGGGCCTGACCAGCAACTGGCCATCGCGCTGATTGGCGTGCTGATCGGCATGGCCGCCACCGGCGCTGCGCAGGTCAGCAGCGACCGCGACAACGTGCGCGCCTGGACCGTGCCCATCCTGCTGTCTTGCGCCGTGTACGGTGTGCACACTGGCGGGCTGCTGGGATGGTTCGGCGCCGTCAGCCTCATCGGCTTCGTGGTGATCTTGTGGCTGGAGGCCACCCGCGGGCACCGCCGCATCAGCGAGATGTTGCGCCTGCGCTTCGAGAGCGAAGAGCTGGCGCAAGCCCGCGCTCACGCCCTGCGCGAGGCCGAGTCGCTGAGCGCCGCCAAGGGCCGCTTCCTGGCCACCATGAGCCACGAAATGCGCACCCCGCTGCACGGCATCCTCGGCCTGTCGCGCATGCTGCAGGCCCACACGCCCTCGCGTGAAGGCCAGTCCCAGCTCGGGCTGCTGCAAAACGCGGGCGAGCACCTGCTGGGTGTCATCAACGACGTGCTCGACTTCTCTCGGCTCAAGGACCATGGCGTGCGCTTGCATGCCCGGCCTGTGCTGCTCAACGAACTGGCCCGCCATGTGTGTGAACTCTCGCAGGTCGTGGCGCAGGACAAAGGCCTGGTCGTGATGCTGCGATCAGATCTGCCCGACGACCTGTGGCTGGAGGTCGACCCCGATCGGCTGCGTCAGGTGCTCACGAACCTGGTGGGCAATGCCGTCAAGTTCACCGCTCAAGGGCATGTGGTCGTGCGGCTGGCGCTGGCCGGCCAGGGCGCACACGCCAACGATGCCGGCGCCTGCCGCGTGGTCTTCGAGGTGCAGGACACCGGCCGGGGCATCCCCGAGACGCACCTGGACAAGGTGTTCGACGCCTTTCACCAGGTCGAAGCCAGCGACGACACCCTGGTGGGTGGCACCGGGCTGGGCCTGAGCATCTCGCAGCAGATCTGCGTGGCCATGGGCGGCAAGCTGCGCTGCGACAGCCAGGTGGGCGTGGGCACCAACTTCTCGTTCGCCCTCGAACTGCCGCGGAGCAGTCGCCCCGATGCAGGTGCTCCGGCCCACGCCAGCGAGCAACCGAGCGAACACTCGGCTGAAGACCTGGGCCTGCGCCTGAGCGGGCGCGTGCTGGTGGTCGAAGACAACCCGGTCAACGCCCTGGTGGCGCAGGCCGCGCTGGCCAACCTGGGCCTGGATGTGGTGGTGGCCGAGAACGGCCGGCGCGCCCTCGAATGGCTGGACACGAACGAGCCAGACCTGGTGCTGATGGACTTTCACATGCCGGAGATGGGCGGCATCGAGGCCACGCGGCGCATCCGTGCCATGGAGACCAGCCGTGGCTGGGTGCCCATGCCGATCGTGGCCATGAGCGCCGGCGACCAGTTCGACGATCACCGGCGCTGCCTGGAAGTGGGCATGAACGACTACATCAGCAAACCCTTTGTGCCGCGCGACATGAACCGGGTGCTGCGTCGCCACCTGCAGCAGCGGGTGCGTCGGCGAGAGCGCTCAGCCCAGGTGCCGGCCACACTCGGCGCAACCAGTCCATAGCGTAAGCGCCCCCTCTGAGTAGACGAGCTGAGAATAGAGACTTCCGCATCTTCAAGGAAGATGCGATGAGGAGGTCGAGATTCACAGAGAGCCAGATCCTGGCGATCCTGAGCGAGGGCGAGACGGACCTGGCCGCGGCGGAGGTTTGCCGCAAGCATGGCATCAGCGCGGCGACGCGCCGCCAATGGAAGAGCAAGTGCGCGGGCATGTCGGCTGATGAGCTCAAGCGCGTCAAGGAGCTCGAAGCGGAGAACGCCGCGATCAAGGACGTGCTGTCGCGAAAATTGTGACGCTGATCGCCAGGCGAGCTGCGGTGCAGATCATGGTCGACAAACATCATCTGTCCCGTGTGCGCGCCTGTCAGGCCGTGGGATGTCCGCAGTCGGCGTTGTACAAGCCCACGACGGATCGGGCAGCCAAGGATGCGCAGGTCATTGACGCGATCAGCGTCATGCTGGAGAAGCGCCCGCGCTGGGTCATGAGTCTTGGGGTAAAGAAAAAAGGCTCAGGCGGCAACGCCTGAGCCTTTTTCTCACGGGCTGTCTCTGTGGCGCCTTGTCAGCGCTCGGACATCAAACCATGGCCGAAAATCAAGCGGCCACGCGCTTGCGGCCTGCCACGGCCACACCCACCAATGTCAGGGCTGCCAGGGCCAATGCCGAGGGTTCCGGCACGTTGCTGAGGTTGGTGTTGTTTTGGCCACCCGTGTCACTGAATGCCCAGCGGTAGGCGGCGTTCTGGAAGCCGGCACCGTTGACGTACAGGTAGTACGACGACGCGCCGACGGCCGGGCTACCTTGGTCAGAGTAAGGACTGAAAGTCAGGCTGATGTTCCCCGCGTTGCTGGAAACTCCGCAGGGATAGCAGGTGTCGATGTGTTTGTTGTCGAATGTGTTGGTCAGCGGCTGGAAATACGCGCTGTTGTTGACGTAGTTGATGCCCAGGCTGGCGCTGGTCAGTGTCAACACGGCGTTGTAGATGTGCGTGTCATTGCCGTCGTATGCACCGTCTTGCAACCCGGCGATGGGTGCATTGTCGAAGGTGACGGTGCCCTTCAAGTCCTGGAAAGTCGTGACGATGTCCCAGGTGACCACTGCGGCATCGGCTTGTGCGGCAGGCAACAACACGGCGGCAGAGACGAGCAACGAATTGAGAATTTTTTTCATGGTGGACAACTGCTTGATTTGGTGGGGTGATCGGGCTTTGCTGGGCGTGTGAGTCCCTGCATGACCGTCATAAAATTTAAGCACCTTCCATGCCACAGAAAATTATTCAATCAAATCAATTGCTTGCGAGTATTTCACTGCCCTCTTGGTAAGCTTTTGTAAAGAAAATCGACGCTTTGTAGCCGCGCTTTGAGATTCAACCGCGCCAGGCGTCCGAGCGGCATGGCCTGGAAAGAAAAGGGCCCCAGGCAAACGCTTGGGGCCCAGATGCGAGTGTCCTTGCAGCCTGAGCAGGGCTGCATGGAGCCAGCGCGATGCGGTGGCGTCAGGCCTTCTTGCGGCGACCTGCGGCGGCCAGGCCGGCGAGCGTCAGGCCCACCAGCGCCAGGGTGCCGGGTTCGGGCACTTGCGAGGTCTGGGTCAGGGTCAGGGTGCCGTTCAACTGGTTGTTGGAGTCAAAGTTTCCGCCACCCAGGTTGAAGCCGAAGGTGTCACCGGCCTGGAGGCCAGTGAACGTGTAGCTGCCCGTGTAGTTGAAGCCAGCCGAGGGCGTGGTGCAGCAGTTGTTCGGGCCCGCGTTGACCAGCGTTTGGCCTGACGAAGTGTTCAGGAATGCAGTGACCGAAAAGTAGGCGTGGAAGCCCGAGTAGTCCCAGTTGAAGGAGTAGTCGCCAGCCGCGTCGGCAATGCCTTGCACCTGCCAAGTTTGCGTGCCGAAGCCTGCGGGGTTCAACGCGTAGCTCAGTGTGCTCACACCACCGGACGAGGTGGCGGAAGTGGTGCCGGGGCCTGCGATGGTGAAGCTGATCGGGCCTGCGTGCGCACAGACGGAAGCAAGCGCCAGCACTGCGGCAGCTGCGAGTTGGCTCGGGCGGAAAAGTTGTGTGACAAACATTTCGATGACATCCTGAAGGCTGTTGATGAATAGGGGGGAGAGGGGGCTGCCCTGGATTCAAAAAGCACAAAGCATGCCATATGCATATTTATATTTAAAATCAAGGGCTTGCGATGCTTTTTGTGGGCATTCGATTTCGGTGTGTAAAAAATAACGACACCCGAATGGGTGATACCCTGAAAGGCAATGCTCTTTGCAAACATGCGGTTCGTGCTGGTGACGTTGACCAGGGTGCGATGGGTTGTCCTCCGCACAGCTGGTGCTGCACGACGCTGGCGCGGGTTGTTGTTGCCGACGGTCAGGCCAGTTGTCAGGGGCTCAGAAATCCTTCCCTGCAGCTGACAAGGCCCAACTGGATCCGAAGCAGCTGTCATCAGGCGGGCCAAAGCCGCGCGTGAATCAGGGCAAGAAAAAAGCCCTGCGAGTCGAGGACTCACAGGGCTTCTGAATTTTGGTGGCGCTTCAGGGATTCGAACCCCGGACCTGCGGGTCACATCGTGCGCCATGGCAGGCATAGACGCGTGCTCTGGATTTCATGCAAAGCAGGTGCTATGGATCGGCCGTCACATCAAACCAGCTTTGCACGGGTCGCTGCCGGTGTCCTGAATGCGCTTTGTATCCGTCGAGAACAGCCGAGCGGCCTCAATAAAGGCCTGGATCAACGGGACTTGGCTGCGCTCCTGACGGCACACCACGTGTACTTCGGTGTGCATCGTCGCGTCGGCCAGCGGCAGTTGTACCAAGCGCTCGTCAGCGATGTATGCCGGCTGAGCGACCACACCGATGCCAAAACCTTGTGCAACGGCTTCTCGAACGGCCTCACGACTGCCCATCTCCAACACAGTTCTCATGGTCACTTGGTGCTTGCGCAGCGTTTGTTCGAACACCCGTCGTGTGGTGGAGCCCTCTTCCCTAGAAACCAAACCCTGCCCTGCCAAGTCTTTCATGGTGATGGCGGTCTTGGCCGCCAGTGGGTGGTGTTTGTGGCAGAACACCACCAGGGCTTGCTTGCGTAGCGGCATGCGAAACAACTGAGGGTCGACGGGCGCTCCGAGCACGATGCCGACATCGCCCCGCCAGTCAAGAATGCGGGAGATGATGGTCTGTGAGTCGGCGACTGCGACGCTCAGGTTCACATTGGGCATGCGCAGGCGGTAGTGCTTCAAGATGGGCAGCACGTTGTACGGGCCGATGGCATGAATCTGCAAACGCCCGACATAGTGCTGGCGGGCGGCGAGCAACAGGGCCTGCGCGTCTTCTTCGCCGCTGAACACCCTGCGGGTCTGCTCCAGCAGCAAACAGCCAAATCCAGAGAGCTCCAGGCGTCGCCCGCGCCGGTGAAACAGCTCCACCTCGAACTCCTGCTCCAGCCGAAGCACGTGGGCCGACACCGTGGGTTGTTGTAGGCCCAGTTGTTTGGCAGCCTGGGTCATGCTGCCCAAGCGAGCGGTGGCATCGAAGGCCTTCAGGGCCGCAAGCAGGCTGATTCCGTTCATAGATGTGATCAATGGTTACCTGAATTCTTGCGGCTGAAAACGTCATGTGTGTGACACGCGAGCCCCTCAGACTGCGCCAGGTGCAAACGCGTTGGAGTAAAGATGACCCAGTTGTTCGCGAAGGAGCCTGCTGCGCTGTCGGGTAGGGGGGTGTTGACGCTGCGGGGCGTGGGCGTGACGTATCCAAGTGGCATGTGCGCGCTCAAACCGGCGGATTTGTCCTTCACCCCAGGTGAGTTTGCGGTCTTGCTCGGGGCATCAGGAGCTGGAAAGTCGACGCTGCTGCGCTCCATCAACCAATTGGTGCAACCCAGCACGGGTTCGGTACAGCTCCAAGGTGCGGTAGAGCAGGGCTCACGCGCGGCGCGCTTGAGGGCCCTGCGGCGTCAGTGCGCCATGGTGTTTCAGCAGCATCACCTCATCGGTCGGCAAACGGTGCTGAGCAATGTGCTGTTGGGCCTGGTGGGGTCAAGGCCATCGCTGGCCAGCCTGTGGCCATGGTCAAAGCGAGAACGCCTGCTCGCACTGGGTGCCATTGAGCGCGTCGGTCTGTTGGACAAGGCCATGTTTCGCGCCGACATGCTCTCGGGCGGGCAGCAGCAGCGGGTGGGCATTGCCCGGGCCCTGGTGCAGTCACCCCAAGTCTTGTTGGCCGATGAGCCTGTGGCCAGCCTGGACCCTGCCACAGCGCATTCCGTTCTGAGCCTGTTGCACGGCATCTGCAAAAACGACGGGTTGACGGCCTTGGTCAGCCTGCACCAGGTGGATCTTGCCAAAACGTTTGCTGACCGCATCGTCGGCCTGCGATCCGGCGAGGTGCTCTTTGATGTGCCCGCTCCCGATCTGAGTCCTGATTTGCAGGCGCGCCTCTATGGCTCCCGAGGTGCGTCCACCACGGCCTGCGCTGCAGGCGTCGAACCCGAATCCTTTCACGCCAACCCTTTCAACCCTTCGCTGATGGAGACATCCCCATGAACCTTCGCCGTCCATTTCTTCGCCTGGGCGCCTCTGCCGTGCTGGCCTGTCTGCTTGCCACACCCGCGTGGGCTCAAGGCAAAGACCCCAAGAAGCTGCGCGTGGCCCTGCTGCCCGACGAGAACGCTTCGACGATCATCCAGAATGCCCAGCCCCTGAAGGAGTATCTGGAGAAGACCCTGAGCAAGGATGTGGAGATCATCGTCACGACAGACTACTCGTCGATGATCGAAGCCATGCGATTCGGCCGCATTGAAGTGGCCTACTTTGGCCCCTTCTCTTACGTGCTCGCAAAGTCCAAGGCGCCAACGATCGAGCCATTTGCCGTGGGGGTAGAGCGCGGCTCACCCACCTACCAATCGGTGCTGATCGCCACGGCCGGTGGCCCGGTGAAGTCGTTGGCTGACGTTCGTGGTCAGGCGTTTGGCTTTGGCGATCAGGCCTCCACTTCCAGCCACTTGGCGCCTCGCGCCCACCTGCTGACCAAGGCCAAGCTCGATGGCGAGAAGGACTATCGCCCGGTACATCTGGGCACGCACGATGCAGTGGCCAGAGCGGTTCAAGCGGGCCAGGTGCCTGCCGGCGCCTTGTCCAAACCCATCCTGGACAACCTGATGTCTCGTGGCACGGTGGATGGCAGCAAGATCGTTCAAATGGAGTTGACCGCACCCATTCCCAACTACCCCATGGTGATGCAGGCTGATTTGAAGCCCGAGCTGAAGCAGGCCATTCGCAATGCATTTCTGAACATGAAGGATGCGGAGGTGCTCAAGAGCTTCCGGGTTCAGGGGTTCCAGGCCACAGACGACAAGGCTTACGACGTGCTGCGTGAGACCGCGCGCGTGCTCAAACTCGATCTGGGCAAGATGAAATGAGTTCGGCACCCTTGATGGAAGCGCTCTTGCAGGAGGACGCCGCAAGGCGTCTGCGATTGCTGGGGCTGTGCTCGGTGCTGCTGATGGTGTGTCTGGGGGCCCTGCAAGTCACAGGGTTCTTTGACGCTCAGCGGTTTGCAGAGGGTGCTCCGGCCATGGCGCAATTGGCCTCAGAGATGGTGCCGCCCAACTTTGAACGCTGGCGTCATTGGGTTCAACCTTTGGCCGACACACTGGCCATGTCCGTGGCAGGGACCGCACTCACGGTGGTGCTGTCCCTGCCATTGGCACTGCTCGCCGCTCCCAACACCACGCCCCACGCAACCATTGGGCAACTGGCGCGCACGTTGTTGGCGGCCTTCCGCTCAGTTCCCGAAATCATTCTGGGCATCGTCTTCGTGGCGGCGGTAGGCTTCGGGGCCTTGCCCGGTGTACTCGCGTTGGCCCTGCACTCGGCGGGCATGGTGGGCAAGTTCTACGCCGAAGCCATCGAGCACGTGGACCCCAAGCCACTGGAGGCCGCCAGGGCGGCCGGCGCGAGCCGATTCCAGGTCATCGCCCATGCAGTGTTGCCACAGGTGATGCCGCAGCTGGGGGACATCACCATTTACCGCTGGGAGTACCACTTCAGGGCATCTGCCGTTCTGGGCATCGTCGGTGCAGGCGGCATCGGCTTTGAACTGATGGCTGCGCTCAGGCTGGTGAACTACGACCAGGTCAGCGCCATCTTGTTGTGCGTCCTGGCCTGTGTGTTGGTGGTGGACAGCCTGGGCGCATTGCTGCGGCGCAAGCTGAAGTAGGTCAACACCCAAGGGTGCTCATGCAGGCCTTGCTGGCTTTGGAGCGCTGCCTCTTTCCCGGGCGTGTACTGGTGTCCACAGCTCGCCGTTCTTCGTATCAATCCACATGAATCTGAATGCCCCTCTCGGTCGACCCCGCGTGGTCGTGACCCAACCCTTGCACGAGCGCGTGCTCAGGCTGCTGCAAGAAAGTCTGGATGTCGTGATGAACCCTGGCCCCGAGCCCTGGTCGCCGCACACACTGCACCAGCACTTGGCGGATGCCGATGGCTTGATGGCCTTCATGACCGATCGGGTGAATGCCGAAACCTTGGCTGCCGCCCCGCGCCTGAAGGTGATTGCCTGCGCTCTCAAGGGCTACGACAACTTTGACCTGCAGGTCTGCAAGCAACGCGGTGTACGGGTGAGCTATGTGCCCGACCTGCTCACTGAACCCACGGCAGAGTTGGCGCTGGGGCTGGCCATCGCAGCGGGACGCAACCTCATGGCCGGTGATGCCAAGGTTCGTGCCGGCTTTCAGGGCTGGCGGCCCAGCCTGTATGGCAAGGGCCTGCATGGCGCTGTGGCATCGGTGATCGGACTTGGGGCCGTGGGACTGGCCATCGTGGAACGGCTCCGGGGCTTTGGCTGTTCAAAGGTGCTGGGCGTTGACTTGCATTCACGCAGCATGTCGGTTCAGCAGGTGAGCTTGCCCGAAGCCTTCGCGCAAAGCGACTTCGTCTTCTTGGCCCTGCCCTTGAGTCCGCAAACCCGGCACCTGGTCAACGCGGCCCTTTTGCGACAGGCCAAGCCCGACATGGTGCTCATCAACGTGGGCCGAGGCTCGGTGGTTCGGGAATCAGATGTGGCCGATGCGCTGGCCGGCGGACACCTGGGTGCCTACGCTGCCGATGTGTTCGAGCTGGAAGACTGGGGGCTGGATGACCGACCTTGCGACATTGACGCCCGATTGCTTGGCCACCCCGCCACAGTGTTCACACCACACCTGGGCTCGGCGGTGAAAATAGTGCGGCTGGCCATCGAAGAACAGGCGGCCGCTCATCTGTTGTGTGGCCTCAGGCAGAGCGGCTTTCAGGTCGAGGCACCGCCCTTGGTGCGGCCCTGCTGGGCCGTGAACTGAGCATCCACTGATTAAAGATGCCATTGGCGCTGTCAAATCAGTGCGCAGCAAGTCGAAGCAAAAGTCCGATGCCTATGTGTGGTTCAAAGACCGGTCGTTTACTGGTTGCGCGCGCGGTGGGCATCGGCGCAATGTGCCTACAGATCGCCAGCAAGTGGCCCTACGGCACCAAACAAAAAGCCACCGCGAGGGTGGCTTTTCGTACCAGGTAATCGCGTTACTTGGCTGTGTTCTGGTGGCGCTTCAGGGATTCGAACCCCGGACCTGCGGATTATGATTCCGTCGCTCTAACCGGCTGAGCTAAAGCGCCATCGAGACCGAAAGTATAGCCTGCCTTTTTGCAGCTTTGCAAGGGCCTCGCGAAATTTTTTGCCGCCCCAAGGCCTCATGCCACCCCACCCCTTGAAATCGGCTGCCTGTGCCTCACCTGTGGCGGCGTCGGGTGGCTGCTCTGCTGGCGGCCCCCACGTTCACACATTGCCCATCCACAGACTGCACACGAACAGCCATGGACAAGACCACCCATTCCTTCCAGGCCGAGGTCAAGCAACTGCTGCACCTGGTCACGCACTCGCTGTACTCCAACAAGGAAATCTTCCTGCGCGAGCTGATCTCCAACGCCTCTGACGCCTGCGACAAGCTGCGCTTCGAGGCGCTCGACAACGCCAGCTTCTACGAAGACGCGCCCAACCTCGAGGTGCGCGTGCTGGTCGACAAGGGCAACCGCACCCTCACCATCCGCGACAACGGCATCGGCATGAGCACGCAGGAGGCCATCGACCACCTGGGCACCATCGCCAAGAGCGGCACCAAAGAGTTCATGGGCCGCCTGTCGGGCGACCAGAAGAAAGACGCCCAGCTCATCGGCCAGTTCGGCGTGGGCTTTTACAGCGGCTACATCGTGGCCGACAAGATCACGGTGGAAACCCGCCGCGCCGGCCTGAAGGCTGAAGAGGGCGTGCGCTGGGTCAGCGAAGGCACGGGTGATTTCGAGGTCGAAGCCATCACCAAGCCCACCCGTGGCACCGACATCATCCTGCACCTGCGCGAAGGCGAAGACGAGTTCCTGTCGGCCTGGAAGCTGCGCAGCATCATCGGCAAGTATTCCGACCACATCTCGCTGCCCATCCTGATGCAAAAGGAAACCTGGGACGCCGAGAAGAGCGAGTACGTGCTCGAAGACACCTGGGACACCGTGAACCGCGCCGCCGCGCTGTGGACGCGCAGCAAGGGCGAGATCACGCAGGAACAGTACGACGAGTTCTACAAGCAGATCAGCCACGACAGCGAAGGCCCGCTGGCCCACACGCACAACCGCGTGGAAGGCCGCAGCGAATACACCCAGCTGCTCTACATCCCCAAGAAGGCGCCGTACGACATCTGGAACCGCGACAAGCACGGCGGCCTGAAGCTGTACGTCAAGCGCGTGTTCATCATGGACGATGCCGAGGCCCTGCTGCCCAGCTACCTGCGCTTTGTGAAGGGTGTGGTCGATTCGGCCGACCTGCCGCTGAACGTCAGCCGCGAGATCCTGCAGGAAAGCCGCGACGTCAAGGCCATCCGCGAGGGCTGCACCAAGCGCGTGCTGTCGATGCTGGAAGACCTTGCGAACAACGAAGACGCGGCCAAGCGCGAGCAGTACGCCGCCTTCTGGAAGGAATTCGGGCAGGTGCTGAAAGAAGGTGTGGGCGAAGATTTCGCCAACCGCGAGCGCCTGGCCAAGCTGCTGCGCTTTGCCTCGACGCACGACGAGTCGGGCGAACCCACCGTGTCGCTGGCCGATTACGTGTCGCGCATGAAGGAAGGCCAGGACGACATCTATGTGATTGCGTCCGATTCGCTGGCTGCCGCCAAGAACAGCCCCCAGCTGGAGATCTTCCGCAAGAAGGGCATCGAGGTGCTGCTGCTGACCGACCGCGTCGACGAGTGGCTGCTGTCGCACCTGTACGAGTTCGAAGGCCATTCGCTGCAGAGCGTGGCCAAGGGTGCGGTCGACCTGGGCAAGCTGCAGGACGAAGAAGAAAAGAAGAAGGCCGACGAGGTGGCCGAGCAGTTCAAGCCGCTGGTCGAGCGCCTGCAGGCCTCGCTGAAAGACCGTGCCAAAGAAGTGCGCGTGACCACCCGCCTGGTCGACTCACCGGCCTGCCTGGTGGTGGGTGAGGGCGAGGTGTCGGGCCACCTGGCGCGCCTGCTGAAGCAGGCCGGGCAAGATGCGCCAGACGTCAAGCCCGTGCTGGAGATCAACCCCGAGCACGCCCTGGTGAAAAAGCTGGACACGGCCGATCGCTTTGATGACCTGGCCCAGGTGCTGTTCGACCAGGCCCTGCTGGCCGAAGGCGGGCAGCTGGAAGACCCGGCGGCCTATGTGCGCCGCGTGAACGCCTTGCTGCTGGGGCACTGAGGCGACTGGAGGGGTGAGGCCGCGGGCTCAGCGTGAGCCGGCGGCTGCCAGCCCTGGCGCGTCGGGCGCCGACAGCGGGGCCGGCACCGAATTGGCCGCGTCGGCATCGAAGCGGCTATCCATGGCGAAGAAGGAATCACCGAAGGTGGATTCGGTGTAGCCCGTGTCGTGGCGGGTGCGGTTGGCGCTGTTGCGGTGCGCGCGCTCGGTGCGGCGGTGTTGCAGCTTTTGCGCCAGTTCCGCCCGGGCTTGGGCCAGGGGCGACAGGGCGCCTGAGGCGCCCGCCAACCCGCTTGAACCTGGTGTCGCGGCCTGCGTGCCAGAAAACTGCTGCGCACCCAGAGCCAGTTGGGCCAGTGCGTGCGGGTCAAGGCGCTGGCCGCTGGGCACGCGCAGGTAGCGCACACGGCAGGCGTCCAGCACCGATTCTTTCAGGCGCAAGGTGCGGCCCGAGGTGGGGCGGTTGGGCGCCTCCAGGTCGATGGCCGAGATCACGGTGCCGTGGGGCGTGCACACCACGAACGACACGTTCAGCGGGTGCAGGCGCTCGAACCACAGGCGTGCTTCCGACTCGCGCGTGGCATGGCAAAAGCGCAGCAGGTTCACCTTGGCCAGCACCACATGCTGGGGCAAGGCGGCCTGCAGTTCGCGGAACAGCAGCCGCTCTTCGGTGGTGAACAGGGGGCGGGCTGTCAGGCTGAAGGCCGTGGGCCAGGCCTGGGCCGAGCGCTGCCTTCGGGTGTGCCACCAGTGCACGGCAGCGCCGCCCGCCAGCAAGGCGAGCGTGGGGCCTGCGATCAAGAGGGTGGTGGTCAACAGCATGGAAGCATCGTAGGCGTCATCGGGACTGCTGGAAATCCCTAGGCGGAGGGGAGTGGGGTTCGCAGGCGGTCACAACGGTGAGCATTTGTGAGATCGGCCCGCAAAAATTCAAAGCGTGGAACGGGTCGTGTGCGTCGTGACCGCGTTCACACCGACAGCCACTGTTGCAGGCGGTGGCGCACCGCCTGAACCTGTGCCTTCCAGCGGAACACCAGTTCGGCGCCCATGTCCTGCGCCGTGCCTTCGAGGTGGCTGGCCAGATTGTCTTTGGGCAGACGCAGCCAGGCCTCTGAGTCAGCGCCGTTGGTCTCCACCAAGGCCCCCGCGCGGGCGGCAATCTTGAGCATGGGGCGGTTTTCGGTCAGGGCGTGGATCACCAGCGCGTGGGCGTGCCGGTTGCGGGCGTGCATCACGGCATGGTTGAACAGGCGCTGCCCCAGGCCCAGACCGCGTGCCGACGGCAGCACGGACACGCCAAACTCCATGGCGTGCCCGCGGCCCTGGGCCATGGCCGGGTGGTTCAGGTCCCCCAGATCGGCCAGGTGTGACACCGCAATCAGCTGCAGGCGGCGGTTGAACACACCGAACACGTCGTCGCGCTTGAAGTTGATGGAGGCCGCGTAGGCCTTCATCTGCTCTGCGGTGGCTTGAAAGCCGAAGCGCAGGTACCGATCACCCTCGTCGAGTTGCAGCAGGTGGTCGACGATCTTGGCGCGGTGGCGCGGTTTCAGCTGCCGGATCGGGATCCAGGCATGGGCAAGGTGTTGGCGTCGGGCCAGGCGACGGGCTTCTTGGCGTGCCGAAACGGCGGAACCGGGAGCCCCCGATGGGCCGAACTGATCGAGTTCGTGCACAGGTTTGACGGTGACCATCATGTGGATGCCGTGTATCAGGGTTTCCACCAGTCTGCCGGGTTATCGGTCGGTCTGCAACCCATTGAAGCCGGTGTCCTGATCTGGATCAGGGCATTGCAGTGGTGCGAAACCCGTGCTAGAGTGTCAAATTCCCCGTCTTGGCTGCCGGGGATTGAGCGGCATGCTGCACTGGTCTGCAAAGAACGGGTGAATGCACGCCGGGCATGTTCGGTCCTGAACACACGCGGTCCACCGGCATTTGTGGTGGCAGGCGTCAGGGTCGGCAGCGAACCGCGAGGCCACCATCACGGTGAGGGCAGCGGGCGCAGGTTCCAGGTCGGTCTGACCTGTGGGCCTGGGGCCCATGGCGCCGATCCCGGAACAGAAGTGGCACCAAGGCAAGCGTCAGCCTTTTTTTGATCTCTCAAGGAACTCTCATGAAGACTTTCAGCGCCAAGCCGGCCGAAGTTCAACACGAGTGGTTTGTGATTGACGCCACCGACAAGGTGCTCGGACGTGTCGCCAGCGAAGTGGCACTCCGTCTGCGCGGCAAGCACAAGGCCATTTACACCCCCCACGTCGACACCGGTGACTACATCGTCATCGTGAACGCCGACAAGATCCGCGTCACTGGCACCAAGGCCAACGACAAGATCTACTACCGTCACTCGGGCTTCCCTGGCGGCATCTACGCCACGCGCTTCAAGGACATGCAGGCCAAGCACCCCGGCCGCGCCCTGGAAAAGGCCGTGAAGGGCATGCTGCCGAAGGGCCCCCTGGGCTACGCCATGATCAAGAAGCTGAAGGTTTATGCCGGTGGTGAACACCCGCACACCGCTCAGCAACCCAAGACGCTGGACATCTAAGGAGCCACCATGCCCATCGGTAACTGGAACTATGGCACCGGCCGTCGCAAGTCGTCGGTTGCCCGCGTCTTCATCAAGAAGGGTACCGGCCAGATCACGATCAATGGTCGTCCTCTGGAACAGTACTTCGGCCGTCAGACCTCCATCATGGTGGTCAAGCAGCCCCTGGTGCTGACCAACAACGGTGAAGCCTTCGACATTAAGGTCAACGTCCACGGTGGTGGCGAATCCGGTCAAGCTGGTGCCGTCCGTCACGGTGTGACCCGCGCCCTGATCGATTTCGACGCCACCCTGAAGCCCGAACTGAGCCGCGCTGGTTACGTGACCCGCGACGCCCGCGAAGTCGAGCGTAAGAAGGTCGGTCTGCACGGCGCCCGTCGCCGCAAGCAGTTCAGCAAGCGCTGATCGACTGGACGCTGCCAGGGCACTTCGGTGCGCTGGTGGTCTTCCGAAAAACCCGCCCGGGCAACCTGGCGGGTTTTTTCATGCCTGCACACTCGTTGCGTGGCGTCAGAACCGGATGTTGTACGACAGGCCCAGCGCCAGCTCGGCCGAGGCGGTGGCGTCGTGGTCGGGATGCACCCGCCAGGCCAGGGCCACAGCCCATTGGCGACCTGGGCCGTCGGGGCGTGTGTAGCGCAGCTCGGTCAGGCGTTCGCGTGCTTCGGGTTTGAGTTGCACCGTGTGTTCGGCGTAGTGCGGCACACCGGTGTCGGGGTCGACCTGGTCGATCACCTGGTAGGTCAGGCTGCCTTGGCTTGCGCGCAGTGGGGCCTGGTGGGTCAGGCTCAAGCGGTCCCCCGGGACCCAGGTGTCACGCCGCATCAGGCCCACGGCATGGCCGTCGGCCAGCAGTCGGGTGCTGGCCAGCAGCAGGCCGTGGTTTGCCGGGGCCGGGCTGTCGGCGCGGGTCCACTGCAGGCCCAGGGCCCAGTGCGTGTCGAGTTGCCAGGCGCCGGCCAAGGTCACGCCCACCGTTCTGGTTTGCTGGTTCAGGCCCAGGGGCTCGCGTGAGTAGCCGCCCAGAAAGCCGTGTTCGTCCAACACACTGAAGTTCAAATTCAGCCGGTGGCCAGGGCCTTCGTGGTGCAGTTCAGTGGCCTGCAGTCGACCGCGGGCCTGGCTGTCGTCGGCCTGCGGGTTCAGCCAGGCACCGCGCAGTTGCCAGCCAGGCGCCAGGGGCACGCCAATGGCGCCGAGCCGGTGCTTCGGTGACAAACCGATCAGGGGGCTGGCCAGCCAGCTTTGCCACTCCTGGGGCGCCCACGCGGTGTGCTGGATGCCGTCCAGGCCACTCAGGCTGCCGGCACCTAAGGCCATGGTGGCCGTGCCGCCGTCACCCACCGCCACTTGCCAGCCTGTGGGCGCGCCTGCCTGTGTGGGGCTGCGCCATTGCCAGGCGTGGAACTGGGCGAGCGGGGCCTTGGCCTGGGGTGAGAAGGGGTCGGCAGGGCCCCATGGCCCCCTGGGGCTCTGGGTGGGGCGTGTCTGCGCCTGGTAGCTCCAGCCCAGCAGCCCGGCCCCCAGGGGGCGAAGGCTGAGCTCGCCCAGCAGGCCATCCTGGCCCAGCAGGGTGTCCAGACGCAAACGCGTGCGCGCGGCCAGGGCCTGACCTTCGTCGCGCGTGAAGTGGCGACCGTGCGCGTCGAACACCTGGGTGATCAGGCCCTGGAAGGCCTGGGGGCTGGCCACGCGAGGCTGGCTGGACAGCACCCTGCCGCTGCTCAGGGGCACCGTGAAGGTCACGCCGCGGGCCGTGCGGTAGGTGAAGCTGCCCACCGGGCTCAAGGCGCGGTCGATGTTCAGCAGGCCGTGCCCATACACCGGGTCCACGCCCGGGGCGCCGAGGTCATCGGCGGTCTGCAGCAAGATGGCGCCCACCTGGCTGGCCCGCAGGTAGGGCCATTTCGACAGCAGCAGGGCCGCAGCGCCCGACACCGCTGGCGTGGCCTGCGAGGTGCCACTGAGGGTGAGGGTGCCCGAGGTGCCGGCCCCCTGGATGTTCACACCGGGTGCCACCAGGTAGTGGGCGGCCGCGCTGCCTGCCTGGTTGCTGAAGCTGGCCAGTTGGCGGTTGACGTCGACCGCGCCCACCACCAGCATCGTGCCTTGGGCCCAGGCGGTGCCGGCGTAGCGGGCGGGCCATGCGGCCTCAGGTTGCCCCTGGTTGCCTGCGGCCACCACCACCAGGGTACGGTCGGTGGCGGCCAGCTCTTTCAGGGCCTGCGTGGCCGTCGGGCCGGTGGCCGCCAGGCTCATGTTCACCACGCGGGCGCCGGCGCGCTGCGCCGCTTGTAAACCAGCGGTCACGGCGGCGCTGCTGGCCAGGTCGCCAGCCACCACTTTGATGGGCAGCAAGGTGGCCATGGGGGCCACACCCACCACACCGGCACCATTGATGGGTGCAGCGAGCAGGCTGGCCACCTGGGTGCCATGGCCACTTTCGTCCTGCACGTTCTGGCTGCCGTCGATGGCATTGATGCCTGGCAGCACCCGCTGCCAATTTGCAAAATCAGCCACCTGGCGGTTGAGTCCGGTGTCCAGCACGGCCACGATCACCCCATGGCCGTTCACACCCTGCGCCAGCCAGCGGGCACCACCCAGTTGCTGCAACTGGTTGGCGCGTTGCCAATCGCTCAGCGGCGGGCTGAGCCACGGGGGGGACCAGGGTGTCAGTCCTGCCCATTGCGCTTGAGCGACGCCGAGGCTGAGCAGGCAGCTCCAGGCCACCAGTGCGTTGCGAAAATTGACCATGTGGGCTCACCTGGGAAAAGTCCATGCGAGCCGACGGGCAGTCCGGTACGGCGACTGCGCGCCGGCCGTCGGGCATTCCGAGCCCGACCGGCAATGCCTTGGTGTCGGCATTCGCACGCACAGGTTGAGCCCTGCGGGCCTTGTGTGATGGCCGAAAAAGCCCTGGAAACCGGCGTCGGCCTCCCGATTCCCTGGCGAAACAGGGATCGGCCCTGCGAGATCTCTACAATCGCGGTTTTCCCGCAGGTTCTCGCAAAGGATTGGTCATGGTCAAAGTTGGCATCGTCGGTGGCACCGGTTACACGGGCGTCGAGCTGTTGCGCCTGCTGGCGCAGCACCCTCAGGTGCAGATCAAGGCCATCACCTCGCGCAAAGAGGCTGGCATGCCGGTGTCCGACATGTACCCCAGCCTGCGCGGCCACGTCGACATCCCCTTCGTCACCCCGGACGAAGCCGACCTGAAGGCCTGCGATGTGGTGTTCTTTGCCACCCCGCATGGTGTGGCCATGGCTCAGACGCCCGAGCTGCTGGCCGCTGGCGTGAAGGTGATCGACCTGGCGGCCGATTTCCGCCTGAAAGACACCGCCGAGTTCGAACAGTGGTACGGCATGGCCCACACCTGTCCCGACATCCTGGCCGAAGCCGTGTACGGTCTGCCTGAACTCAACCGCGAGGCCATCCAGGCCGCGCGTGTCATCGGCAATCCGGGCTGCTACCCCACCTCGGTGCAGCTGGGCCTGGCCCCGCTGCTGCGTGCCGGCCTGATCGAGCCCACCGGCATCATCGCCAACTGCGCCTCGGGCGTGTCGGGCGCCGGTCGCAAGGCCGAAGTGCACACCCTGATGGCCGAAGCCGCCGACAACTTCAAGGCCTATGGCGTCAAGGGCCACCGTCACGGCCCCGAGATCAACCAGCAGCTGCGCACCATCGCAGGCCGCGACGACATCGACTGCCTGTTCGTGCCCCACCTGCTGCCCCTGATCCGCGGCATCCATTCCACGGTGTATGCCCGCCTGAACAGCGCCGGCCAGGCCGCCGACCTGCAGGCCACCTTCGAAGCCGCCTACCAGGGCGAGCGCTTCGTCGACGTGCTGCCGGCTGGCAGCGCCCCCGAAACCCGCAGCGTGCGCGCCAGCAACACGGTGCGCATCGCAGTGCACAAGCCCCGCCCCGACACCGTGATGGTGCTGGTGGTGGAAGACAACCTGTGCAAGGGCGCCTCGGGT
Source organism: Aquabacterium lacunae (assembly GCF_004310865.1). GTDB lineage: Bacteria > Pseudomonadota > Gammaproteobacteria > Burkholderiales > Burkholderiaceae_C > Aquabacterium > Aquabacterium lacunae. The sequence continues at coordinate 358,464 of NZ_SIXI01000004.1, read as the reverse complement.
CAGGCCGTGCAGTGCATGAACCTGATGTTCGGCCTGGAAGAGCACCTGGGCCTGAACCTGGTGCCGGTGCTGCCCTGATGCGCTGGCGCCTGCTGCGGCGGCGGCTGTCGATCAGCTCGCCGCGCATGACAGTCCGCAGCCACCTGCCGTGGCCGCTGCGCTGGGCCGCCGTGGCCGTGGTGCTCGGTTTTTCCGGTGCGCTGGCCTTGTGGGCCTTCGAGTTCGGCAAGAACATCGCCGGCCTGGGCCAGGATTCGGCCGAGCTGAAGGTGGCTTTGCAGCAGGCCCGCAGCGACATCGACACCCTGCGCCGCGAGCGCGAAAGCGCCCAGGCCATCGCCAACACCGCCGACAGCCTGCTCAAGGCCGAAAAAGCCGCCCAGAGCCGTCTGGCCGAGCAGGTCAAGGCCCTGGAGCTGGAAAACCAGGTGCTCAAAGACGACCTGGGCTTTTTCGAGCGCCTGATGCCCTCGGCGGGCGATGGCATGAACATCCGCGGCCTGCAGATCGACCTGCCGGCCCCTGGCCAGCTGCGCTACCAGTTGCTGGTGATGCAGCAGGGTGGTCGCGCGTTGCCTGATTTCCGCGGGCGCTACGAAGTCAGCCTGTCCGGGCTGGTCGATGGCAAGCCCTGGAACGTGCAGATGCCCCAGGTGAGCAAGCCGCTGCAGTTGCGCCAGTACGCCCGCCTGGAAGGGGTGGCCGAATACCCCTCCACTGTCGTGGTCAAGCAGGTGCAGGTGCGGGTGCTGGACGAGCAGGGCCGCGTGCACGCCACGCAAAGCCAGAAGCTGTGACGCACCGCACAATCAGGGCATTGACGCTGGTGGCGATTGGTGTAAATCTTGCGCCCCTCTGATCGGCACTGACCTGGAGTTCGCATGTTTGGCTGGAAGAAGACCCCCCCTCTCCGCACCCTGATCGGTGAAGGCACCGTCATGCAGGGCGAGATCCGTTTCAGCGACGGCTTGCGCATCGACGGCGAAGTGGTGGGCGACATCATCGCCATCGGTGACAAGCGCACCCTGCTGGTCATCAGCGAAAAGGCCAAGGTCACGGGCAAGATCCGTGCGGGCCATGTCATCATCAATGGCCTTGTGCAGGGTCCGGTTGAATCGGAAGACCTGCTCGAACTTCAGCCCAAAGCGCGTATCGTGGGCGATGTGAAGTACGAGGCGCTTGAAATGCACCAGGGGGCCACCATCAATGGTGAACTGCACCCCATGAAGACCGAAGACAAGCCTGCCTTGAAGCTGGCCGCCAACAACGGCTGAGCCGGCGCATTGAATTTCTGGAGAACTGTATGAGCACTGCCACCGCAGCACTGACCACCGCCGAGGTGCCTGACGCACCGCCGGCCCCGATTGTTTTCACCGATGCCGCTGCCGCCAAGGTGGCTGAACTGGTGGCCGAAGAAGGCAACCCTGACCTGAAGCTGCGTGTGTTCGTGCAAGGTGGCGGCTGTTCGGGCTTCCAGTATGGTTTCACTTTCGACGAAATCCAGAACGAAGACGACACCCCCATGAGCAAGAACGGCGTGACCCTGCTGATCGACGCCATGAGCCTGCAGTACCTGATCGGTGCCGAGATCGACTACAAGGACGACCTCGAAGGCGCCCAGTTCGTGATCCGCAACCCGAACGCTACCACCACCTGCGGTTGCGGTTCGAGTTTCTCGGTCTGAGCTGACACCTCAGGCGCTGCCTTGCCGATTCAGGCGAGGCACTCAGGCTGGGTACAGCGCACCCAGCACCCGGGGCCCACGGGCCCCCGTGACGGCCGGCACATTGCCCGGCCGTTTTGCATGGTGGGCCCAGGCCAGCCACGCGAAGGCGGCGGCTTCCACTTCCATGGGGGGCAGCTGCCGTGCGGCACTGGTGTGCACCACCGTGCCGGGTGCGGCGCCTTGCACCTTGGACGCCAGGCGGGCCATCAGGTGGCCGTTCAGCGCGCCACCGCCACACACCAGCACCTCGCGGGCACCACCGTGCAGCACGTCGGCTGCACAGCAGGCGGCCGTCAGCTCGCACAGCGTGGCCTGCACATCGGCGGCGCGTGCGGCCTGCGTGGCGGCATCGGGCAAACCGCAGCGGGCCAGCCAGGCCTGCAGCCAGTCGGCGTGGAACAGGTCACGCCCGGTGCTTTTGGGCGCGGCCTGCGCGAAATAGGGGTCGGCCAGGGCGAGCGCCAGCCAGTCGGCCTGCACCTGCCCGGTGGCCGCCCAGGCGCCATCGGCGTCATAGGGCAGGCCGCGGTGGGCCTGCACCCACAGGTCCATCAGCACATTGCCGGGGCCGCAGTCGTGGCCCCTGGGGGGCTGGCCTGGCGCCAGCAGGCTGATGTTCGAGATGCCGCCGATGTTCAGCCCGGCCACCACGGCATCCGGGCGACCGAACAGGGCGTCATGGAAGATGGGCACCAGCGGCGCACCTTGCCCGCCTGCGGCCACATCGCGGCTGCGGAAATCGGCGACCACATTCACGCCCGACAGCTCGGCCAGCAGGGCAGGGGCCAGCAACTGCAGGGTGTAGCCCAGCTCGGGGCGGTGTCGCACGGTCTGGCCATGGGCGCCCGCGGCTTGCACAGGCACATCGGGTTGCGCCTGGCGCAGCGCCATCACCACCTCGGCATACACCACGCTCAGCGCCTGGCTGGCGAGGGCCGCCCGGTTCAGTTCGTCGGCGCCCGGGGTGTTCAAGGCCATCAGTTCCTGGCGCAGCGGCTCGGGAAAGGGCTGGTGCGCATGCGCCAGTGAGCCCAGCCATTGGCCATCGGGCCCGATCAGCCCGAGCACGCCGTCGACACCGTCCATCGAGGTGCCCGACATCAGGCCGATGAAGGCCTGTGGCTGCGCCATGGGCTTATTCGAAGCGGGGGCCGCTGCTGGCGCCGGCCGTCTGCATCTGGTCGGCCATGTCCAGGCGTGGCGCCGTCAGCACGGCCATGCGGCGGAACTGCGCCAGCGCGACGGGTGACAGCTGCGTGCTTTCCGAGGCGCGCGCGATCTGCATCGGATCCACATGGGCGCCATTGACCTTGAATTCGAAGTGCAGATGCGGACCGGTGGCCCAGCCCGTGGCCCCCACAGCGCCGATGTTGTCACCCTGGCTGATGGCCTGGCCCTTGCGCACATTGATGCGGCTGAGGTGGGCGTACACGGTCATGCGGTTGCCCGAGTGCTGAACCTGCACCACGTTGCCATAGCCGTTCTGCACACCGGCAAAGGCCACCACGCCGTCACCCACCGAGCGCACCGGGGTGCCGGTGGGCGCGCCATAGTCCACCCCCAGGTGCGCCTTCCAGCGCTGCAGGATGGGGTGGAATCGCATGGCAAAGCCCGAGGTCACGCGCGAGAAGGCCAGCGGCGAGGCCAGGAACGATTTGTTCTTGCTCTTGCCGCTCAGGTCGTAATAGGCGGCCTTGCGGCCCGGTTCCTGGAACCAGACGGCGTCGTGCACCTTGCCCTGGTTGATGAAGCGTGCGGCCAGCACCTTGCCGGCCGAGCCGCCCCAGGTGATGGGTTCACCATCGGCCGTGTGGGCTTCATAGACCACACTGAAGGCATCCCCCTTGCGCAGTTCGCGTCGGAAGTCGATCTCGGAGCCGAAGATCTCGGCCATCTGGTTGGCGATGGCGTCGGGCACCTTGGCGTCGTCGGTGGCCTGGTACAGCGACGACTGGATCGTGCCCGAGGCCACCTGCGACTGCACCTGCAGCGGGGCCTGTTCGGCGCGGGCCGAGAACTCGCCATCAGGGCGACCACCGGCGCGCTGCACCGTGATGCGGGTGAAGTGGGTGTCGAGCTGTTCGGCGTCTTGTGACGGGCCGCGCACCACCAGTTCCACCAGGCGGCCTTCTTCCACGATGGCCTTGAGCATGCGGCCGCTGCGGCCGGTCATGACCTGGCTGGCCACCGCATCGGCGCGGATGAACTGTGCGGCTTGCGCATCGTCCACGCCAAGGCGGCGCAGCAGGCTGTCCACCGTGTCGGAGGGGTGGGTCAGGGCGCTGCGGTACAGGCGCAGCGAGGCGTTGTCCAGGGCCGCCACTTGCTCGGGCAGCTGGGGCAGCGGCAGCGCTTCTTCAATCTGCTGGATGGTGGGGGCGATGCGGCTGTCGTCGGCGGCCAGCGGGGCCACACCGAATGCGGTGGCCGCCGAGCCGGCCAGCACCACCAGGGTGGCGGCCATCAGGCGGCGGGGGTGACGATGCACGGCCTCCTGGGCCGCCTCAGCCAGAGTCAACAGTCGATGCAAGTGTTCAGAAGCCAAAAGCTGTCCCCTAGAATCCCCGCCGCGCCGTGTGCACATCGCATTTCGCGATGTGACAAAGGCATGACACCCTCGGAAAAGTGTGCGCAGTATAGCCGCCAGCCTTCCGGTGTCATCTCCCTGCCAGCCTTATCGGCCGTCTTTACACATCCGTGAGATCTTCCATGTCTGCCCCAGATCAAGCCGCTGCCAACGCCCCCAAACACCCTGTCACCGACCGCGTGCTGGAGGCCCTGGCGGTCACCCGCCGAGGCGTGGAAGAGCTGCTGCCTGAAAACGAATGGGTGGCCAAGCTGGCCCGTTCGGAGGCCACGGGCGTGCCCTTGCGCATCAAGCTGGGCCTGGACCCCACGGCGCCCGACATCCACCTGGGCCACACCGTGGTGCTCAACAAGCTGCGCCAGCTGCAGGACCTGGGCCACCAGGTGATCTTCCTGATCGGTGACTTCACCTCCCTGATCGGTGACCCGTCGGGCCGCAACACCACCCGCCCGCCGCTCACGCCCGAGCAGGTCAAGGCCAATGCCGAGACCTATTACAAGCAGGCGAGCCTGGTGCTCGACCCGGCCCGCACCGAGATTCGCTACAACAGCGAATGGTGCGACGCCCTGGGCGCGCGCGGCATGATCCAGCTGGCCAGCCGTTACACCGTGGCCCGCATGATGGAGCGCAACGACTTCCACGACCGCTTCCACGCCGGCACCTCCATCAGCGTGCACGAGTTCCTGTACCCCCTGATGCAGGGCTACGACTCGGTGGCCCTGAAGTCTGACCTGGAGCTGGGCGGCACCGACCAGAAGTTCAACCTGCTGATGGGGCGCCACCTGCAGGCCGAATACGGCCAGGAAGCCCAGTGCATCCTGACCATGCCCCTGCTGGAGGGCCTGGACGGCGTCGAGAAGATGTCGAAATCCAAGAACAACTACATCGGCATCAGCGAGGCCCCGAACGACATGTTCGGCAAGCTCATGAGCGTGAGCGACACCCTGATGTGGAAATACTTCACGCTGCTGAGCTTCCGCCCCATGGACGAGATCGGCCGCCTGAAGGCCGAGTGCGAGGGCGGCCGCAACCCCCGCGACGCCAAGGTCATGCTGGCCCAGGAGATCGTGGCCCGCTTCCACAGCCAGGCCGCGGCCGAAGCGGCCCTGCAGGATTTCGTGAACCGATCGAAGGGCGGCATTCCCGATGACATCCCCGAGGCCACCCTGGGCATTGCTGCCGACGGCCTGGGCATTGGCGCCCTGCTCAAGCAGACCGGCCTGGTGCCCTCCACCAGCGAGGCCAACCGCATGCTGGACCAGGGTGGCGTGCGGGTGGACGGCGCCGTGGTGACCGACCGCGCACTGAAACTGGGGGCTGGCCAGCACGTGGTGCAGGTCGGCAAGCGGAAGTTCGTGCGGGTAACTCTTAATGTTCAGTGATTACCCGCACCCCCGACTGAGGGGTAAGTGCCTCGGTTTGGTGTTTTCCTGAGGCGTTTTACCGGTCGTTACTGTGACCTCCGGTTGTGAAGCGCTCGGCACCCCCGGTATGCTTTGTCCGTACAGGCTTCAGAGCTTGTGCTTGGTGGACAGGAAGACGCGGATGCCTGACCTCCCGGCAGTAAAAAATTGCCAAAAGGGCCGCTTTAGTGGAGATAGACATGAAATTCGAAATGAAGTCTCTGGTTGTTGCCGCTGCGCTGGTCGCCGCTGGTGCCGCCAACGCCGCTGCCGTGACCGGTAACGTCGGCCAAGCCGTGGTTGTGAGCGATCCCGCAGGTTCGGGCCGTCAAGCCGAACTGACCCTGCTGACCGGTTCGTCGGGCACCCTGACCTTCAGCAACTGCGACAGCTCGTTCTGCTACGACGGTTCTGACCCCTCGACCGCTGGCGGCCTGATCTCGGCCCTGAACGCCGGTCAAGTCACCATCGAACCCGTGTCGCCCGCCACCGGCGGCGAACTGCGCCAAGACGAAACCGACATCCTGAGCCGCTATTCGGCTTTCGCTTCGGCCCCCGTGACCTCGGTGACCGCTGATGACCAGACCGGCCAAGTGCTGCGTGTGGGCTCGGCCGGTGGTGCCAAGCAAACTGGCGTGCGCAACAGCACCCTGACCGGTGGTTTCGCCAGCGTGACCAACCTGTCGTTCGACCTGGTCAACCGCACCGTGTCGGCCACCCTGTTCGGCGTGAAGAGCGCTGTGGGCACCCGTCCTGCCGTGACCTATGACCTGGGCACCCAAACCCTGTGGACCATCGGCACCCTGACCGGCCCGACCACCATCCCTCCTTCGGCTCTGACCGCTGCTGACCCCGTGGCCGCCATGAGCGCTGCTGGTTTCACCAACATCCAGCGCCTGACCGACGCTCGCGGCGTGTACTACACCGCTGAAGCCCAAAACCAGATCGGCGACCTGCGCGTGACCACCGCTGGCTTCGACTTCTTCAAGAACTCGCTGGGCCTGACCAACGCTGGCATCTCGGCTCTGACCGCTGTGCAGAGCTACGGTGACGTGAACTCGGTCCTGAAGTTCTCGGTGCGTGAAGTGCCGGAACCCAGCACCTACGCCATGATGGCCATCGGTCTGGTGGGTCTGGGCTTCGCCGCCCGTCGCCGCGCCAAGTAATTGGTGTTGCACGCAAGGCCAGGTGGTGTAAGCCTGGCCTTGTGACAAGCCGCTCATGCGCTAGCATTCGAGCGGCTTTTTGTTTGTTGTAGTGTGAAGCACAAGTTTTTGGAGACGACATGAACCGTTCCGTGTTGGCGCGTACCGGCGTGGTGGCTGCCCTGATGGCTGCTGGTTGCACCTTCTCGCCCCTGGCTGCAGCCGCTGGCGACACCCTGTCCCTGAAGATTGCCAGCGCCTTGCGCGAGCGCACCTTCTGGAATGCTGGCGCCATCCACGTGAACGTGAAGACCAAGTCGGGTGATACCTATGACGTCGATGGGCCGAATGGGAAGGTGATCAACAAGAGCATGCTGCCTCAGTTCATCGGCACTGGCAGTGCCAATACGGCTGGGACACCCGCAAATCGTTTGTACAACGAATTCCTCAAGATCGTCGCTCTGGACAAGATCTCTGCCTCTGATACCGACCTTCGGAATTTGGCAACAGCCTTGGCTGGTAATAACAATGGTTTGTCATTGCTGAAGAGCGATATGGACGCTCTCGGACTGGATTCTTTGGGTACACCCACGGGTATCAAGGGCGTTGCTCAACCCAAGATGTCTACTGGTGGGCTCAGTATCGGTTACTACTTGGATGACGAACACAAGTGGGCGGTAGAAACCTATGTGCTCGCCGCGCCTCTGACCACAGCCGTTTCAGCAACTGGCAAGGCACGTTATCGGATTGTTGAGGACGCTGACGGGCAGCAGGTGGAAGTGCTCTCACCTTTCGGGTTAGAGGGACAAAATATTCTCACATCCAAATTGTTGCCGCCCACGGTGATGTTCGGTAGGTACTGGGGGGACGCTAATGCCAAATTCAGGCCTTACACGGGCGCGTTGGCCATGTATGCAATTTTCTATGACACCAAAGCAGAACAAGCACTGAACAGTTACGTGGGTGGTAGCAATCCTGGCGATACCACGGTATCCATCAAGAACGCCTTTGGCGCTGGCCCAATGCTGGGTTTCAGGTATGCATTGGGTGATTCTTGGCGCGTCAACTTCTCATTGGGGTCGGTCAAGCTCAAAACCACCGCGACGCTGACAACTCGTAACAGCCGATTCACCAAAGACACACCGGCCGTACTGGACTTTGGTAACGATGAGGCGGGTCTTCTTAACAACATTACCGGCACGATCCTGACCGGCGAGGGCGTCGCTGCGATCAAGGGCACGACTGCCAGTCGCCAGAAGCTGTTCGCAGACCTCGGAGGTGTCACTGGTATCGTGACTCGTGTTTCTCAGGTTGTCTCTGGTAACAACACGGGTACCTATGTCAGAAAGACGGACACAGTCCTTAACAACACGATCTACATGCTGTCCATCGGCCGCGACTTCTGATCCGGGCCACAGCATTCATCAAGGAGGCCTATGGCCTCCTTTTTCTTTGGGGAAGCGGGTAAACACGCCCCCTTTGCGGGTGCCTTGCCCGCGGCCGGAAGCTCTCCTAGCATCTTGGCACCCGGTTCATCCGGGATCACAAATATTCAGGAGAGTTTTCATGTCCATGGGCCCATCATTTCCCAGGCTTGCCGCGTGTGCGCTCGTCTGGCTCAGTGCGGCGGTGCCGGCCGCTGCTGCGGAACCGTCGTTGTCGCTCAAGATTTCTTCTGCGCTTCGCGACCGCACGTTCTGGAATGCGGGCGCCATCCATGTGAACGTGCAGACCAAGTCCGGGGAAACCTACGATGTTGACGGCCCCAATGGCAAGGTGCTGCCTCTGAGCTTGCTGCAAACCATGGTGGGTGGCGCCACAGTGGACACACCTGGTTCGCCTTCGAATCGCCTGTTCAATGACATCTTGCGCATGATGGCCCAGGACGGCATCACGGGTTCGGAAACCGATGCCAAAGACATCGCCAGGAACATGGCGCGGTTTGCCAATGCCTTGCCACGTCTCAGCGCCACCATGTCGAACCTGGGTTTGGACGCACTGGGCACACCCCCGGGCATACGTGGGCAGGCCAGTCGTTCCATGTCCACGGGTGGCATCAGCTTGGGCTATTACCTGGACGATGACCACCAATGGGCGGTGGAGACCTATGTGCTGGCGGCCCCGCTGACCACGTCAGTGACCGCCACCGGGCGGCCACGATATCGCGTGGTGCTGGACGGCGATGGGCAGGAGGTCGAAGTGTTGTCCCCGTTTGGCCTGGAGGGGCAGCAGATCTTGAGCAGCAAGCTGTTGCCGCCCACGGTGATGTTCGGGCGCTACTGGGGCAGCGCGTCGTCCAGGTTCAGGCCTTACACGGGTGCCCTGGCCATGTACGCCATTTTTTATGACACCAAGGCGACGCCGGCGCTCAATGCCTATGTGGGGGGAAGCAATCCTGGCGACACCTCGGTGTCGATCAAGAACGCGTTCGGTGCAGGCCCCATGCTGGGGTTTCGGTATGCGCTCAATGATTCGTGGCGCGTCAACTTCTCGATCGGGTCCGTCAAGCTGAAGACGCAGGCCACCTTGGTGACTCGCAACAGCCGCTTTGACAAGAACACGCCGGCCATCCTCGACCTGGGCAATGACCAGGCTGGATTGGTGGACAACGTGACGGGCGTGATCTTGGCAGGCGAAGGCCTCCTGGCGGTCAGAGGCGCTGACGGGTCCAGCAGAAGCCGACTTTATGATGCGTTGGGCGGGATCACCGCGATCACCACCCGCGCAGCGCAGAGTTTTTCTGGGAATTCGTCTGGCACCTACGTCAGAAAAACAGACACCCAATTGACCAACACGATTTACATGCTCTCAATTGGGCGCGATTTTTGATACGTATTGGTTGAATTGATCCGAAAGGCGTCAGTTCCGAATCAGATAACTCATCTGAATCGAAAACTCGGCTTTGTTCGCTTGTTCGCGTGGATCGGATGCCAAGCTATCATTTTGTTCATAGCTCGATGCAAGCACCGATCGCGCAGCGTTGACTCCGCCAAAGCTGCGCCAGTAAAGGCTGGCACCAGTACCAGTCAACGCCAAACCTCTGGTGAAATACCTTCCCGTGACCAACAGTGCGCCGTCGATCGTTTTCCGAACGGTGAAGCCCGCCTTTTGAAATGCTTCAGTTTGTTGTTCGCGTGTTTTGCCTGCGATTTGGTTCAGCGGAATTTTTGGGCCAATCCAATCGGTAAAGCCCCAGACTGGCGCGTTCAATTGGCTGTACTTCATTTGCGGTCTTGTGCTTGTTGCCGAAGAGGCTCCATTGAAGTTGGTGTAGACCGTTTTATCACGAGCAACTAGGCGAAACTCTGTTTCAGAAACTTTGCCGCCAATGCCCATGGCTGAGCGAGAAAATGTCCAGTTGAAACCGCTTTTGAACAGTCCCTCTATGATCGATCCTTCAGTCAGGTCGATTTTCACTTCACTCCATGGCGCTGAGAGATCGATACGGTAGGTCGTTGTCAAACCGCCTGCAATGGCCGCCTCTGACAGATAGTGCGCCTTGTAGCTTGTGCCAGCATTGGCGGTGACCTGCCCCTTGAAATCTTGGCCAAAAGCATTGAATCCGAATTGGATGCAGTATGGGTCTTGTTCCACAAGGGCCGACACAGCAACAGCACCCAACCCTTGGCAAGACACACCGGGCAGCATGCTGAACTGTGCGCGTTGCTGCGTGGGCAGCACAGTGATCGCCACCGGAGGCAAGCTGGGATCACTGGGTTGAAGCAGGTGGTCCTGACCAGGCTGCAAGGTGACTGTTTGCGCTTGTGCACCAACGGGTGTGATGAGGGCCAAGGACAGGGCAGCTGCCGCAGCCAGCAAGTGTCGTTGCATGTGAACTCCTGAGTGATGAATGGATGGTTGGGGCGAGCCCCGCGGGCAGTTTGCCCCCCGCTCCGCTGGACATGCACCGTGTAAACCCTCTGGTTGGGGCGTTGAACACCGGCCCGTGGGCTTGCAACTGAACAAGAGAATTTCAGGCCCTTCAAAAGTGTGCTTCTCAGGCATTCCTCGCGTTTGCCCTGATCCGTACCCCGTGTTTGATGGGGGACGAAACCCCTCGGTTCATGCCATGCCCTAGGGCAAACCCAAGGAGTTCAGCGGCCACGATTGAATGCGCTGCAGGCAAGATGAAGTCGTCGGTTCAACAAACACTCTCACAAACGGAGTACACAGATGGCTAACACCTTCAAGCTTGCTTTCGCTGCCGCCCTGATCGCTACCACTGGCGCTGCCTCGGCCCTGACCCTGAATACCGCTGGCCTGAAAGCCAACTCGGTCCTGACCTTCACCCCTGCTGCCTACGGTTCGTCCACTGGCGCTGGCGTTGACTTCAAGGCCATCGGCAACATGACCCGCCTGGCTGACGTCATTTCCTTCGACGAGGAACTGCAGGAAGACGTGCCTGCCGCCTCGTTCAACCAGCCGGTGACCAAGGCCACCGTCAATGTCGGTTTCGACCTGAAGATCACCCCGGTGTCTGGCGAAGCTATTCGCTCGGGCCTGAAGATCGTGCGTGGCGCCCGCTGGATCGGCGTTGCCAACTTCAAGGTCGACTTCGAAAAGACCACCGTTTTCGCTGACATCATCAAGTCGGACGGCACCGTGATCGCTGCTGCCCCGCTGTACACCTTCACCGACCCCAAGGACACCAAGATCAGCCTGAAGGGCCTGGTGCTGAACCAGACCGGTTCGGTCAACACCCTGAAGTTCGCCGCTGGCGCTGCTGAAGAAGTGTCCAATGCTCTGGCCCTGTCGGGTGCACTGCGTGCCACCCTGATCGAACTGGACTGGGGCAACATCGTCATCAACGTGACCTCGTTCAAGCGCTCGCCCGCCGTGTCGACCAAGCCGCTGACCGCCGCCGACTTCGCTGCCGCTCAGTGATCGCTGTCGTGTGATCCCTTGTCGCTCAGGCGACGAGGGGCACCCTGCGCAAAGCCTCCCGTTCGGGGAGGCTTTTTTTTTGCATCTTGGGTCACCGCGGGGATACCCGGGGTCTCCTGTGGGGGATTTTTGTGGCGAATGCACATGTCGTACCCCCGGTTCAGGGGAAGCCATTAGATTGATTCATACACATGAATCAAACGAGTCGGCATCATGAGTCATCCCTCGACACAACGATTTAGACGGAGATCTCAAGATGACCTTTCATCGTTTCGCCCTGACGGGTGTGATGGCTGTTGCCGGCCTGGCAGTCTCGACCGGTGCCTCTGCGCTGACCCTCAACACGGCGGGCCTGAAGGCAACCTCGGTCCTGACGCTGTCGTATGCTGGTTACGGCTCGGCGACTGGCGCCGGGGTGAGTTTCGTGCCGCTGGGCAACATGACCAAGATCGGTGATGTGTCGGTCTACGACCCTGATCTGGACGAAAATGTGCTGGTTCCCAGCTACAACCAGCCCGTCACCAAGGCCGACGTGGCCGTGGGTTGGGACCTGAAGATCAAGCCGAAGTCGGGCCAGGCCAGTCGCTCGGCACTGCAACTGGTGCGCACCGGCAAGGGTGGCGTCAAGAACTGGGTGGTGCTGGCCAACTTTGATGTGAATTTCACCGACAAGATGCTGTACGGCGATGTGTTCACCTCGGCAGGCACCGTGCTGAACCACGTTCCCATCTATTCATTCAAGGACAATGGCGACCTGAAGATCAGCCTCAAGGGTCTGGCGCTGACCATGAAGCAATCGATCAGCGAGCTGTATTTCCAGCCGGTGACCAGCGACGAAATCGGCAAGACCTTGGCGCTGTCGGTGCCTCTGAAGGCCGTGCTGGTGTCCACAGACTGGGGCAACATCAAGATCGACGTGTCCACCGCTTTGCGCATCCCCAAGGTCAACGACAAACCTTTGACCATCGCAGACATTCCTGCACCCTGAGGTTCATCCGGTCACGGCCGCTTGCATCAAGCGGGTCAACCTCTCCAAGCCCTGCCTGCGCAGGGCTTTTTCGTTGGCGCGTCATTCATCCGTTCGCAAGCGCGCCGGTTTCGCGAGGTTTGAGTTGCCCCACCCACACCACGAGCAGCGCGCTGGTGACCAAGGCCAGCCAGCCGCACCGTTCATAGCCGGTGACCAGGCCGTTGGGCGCACGGCTGATGAGCAGCCCACCCACCCACGAGGCCAAACCCATGGTGGCCGACATGATGGCGTTGTTCACGCTCATGAAGCCGCCACGCAAGTGGGCAGGTGGTGTGGCGGTCAGCAGTGCCATGCCGGGCACCATGCGTCCTGACACCAGCACGAAAAACGCGGTGGTGACCACCAGCAGCAGTGGCAGACTGGCCTGCTGCATGTGTGTCAGGGCCATCATGGGCAGCACTGCTGCCACCACCAGGCCACGGTACACCTTCTCTTTGCCCCAGGTGTCGGCCAACCGCCCCCACAAGCGTGAGGTGAACAGCGTGGCCACGCCGCCCGCCAGGTACACCCAGGGCACCTGCTGGGGCTGAAGGCCCAGATTGGTGGTGGTGTAGATGGTGATGTAGGGGATGATGGAAAAGCTGCCCAGCATCATCAGGGTCGACAGGGTGAAGGCCTTCCAGTGGGCGGGCACCTTGAGCACTTCGGCCAAGCCATGCCAGGGCCTCATGCCCGAGGTCTGGGCCTGCAGGTGGCCTCGCAGTTCGGGCACCAGGCGCAGTGCCGCCAGCAAGATCAGCACCGAGGCTGCCGCCAGCACGATGAAAGGGGCGTGCCAGCCCCAGACGGAGGCCAGCCACAACGAGGCAGGCACACCCGCCACCGTGGACAGTGAGAAGGCGGCCATCACCACGCCCATGGCCTGGCCCCGCCGTTGATAAGGCACGGTGTCGGCCACGATGGTCTGCACCAGGGCGCCCAGCACACCGCCGAACACGCCGGCCAGCACCCGTGCCACCATCAGGCTGATGTAGGTCGGTGCCAGGCCGCAGGCCAGGGTGGCCAGTGCGAAACCGGCGTACAGGCCCACCAGCGTGCGGCGCCGCTCGATGCGGTCGATGAACAAGGAGGCCGTGAGACCCGATGCCCCGGCGGCCAGCGAATACGCCGACACCAGCAGGCCGAATTGTGCGTCAGACAGTCCGAACAGCTGCGTGAGCTGTGGCCCCAGTGGCATCATGACCATGAAGTCCACGATGTGGGTGAACTGCACGGCGGCCAGGCACCACAGCATCCAGCGCTCTTGGCGCTCGGTCAACAAAGGGGCAGGGTGCATCGGTCGCTCGGCGTGGCAGGCAATGTGCCAGTATCGGTGATGCGTTCACGCCGCTTTCATGCAAGGGCATTGATGGCCCCTGGCGACACGAGCTTGCAGGCGGTGCCGCCTCAGGCTGCGCGCGGAGCGCCGGCCGTGGACATGATCTGTGGCTGACCCGTCAGACCGTCGGCCAGGTAATCGACGATCCAGTCGACCACTTCGAACGGCTTGTCCTCGACCAGGCGGTCCAGGCCCAGCACGGTCTGGCGCATCAGCACGCTGGCATCCGAGAGGGCGTGCAGCATGTTGGCTGTGGCCAGCACGGTCAGGAAGAACAGCCGCTCGCGGCTGCGGTGGGGAATCAGGCGTTCGAGGTGCTCGCACACACGCACCATGTGAGCCTGGCTGCAGCCCACCAGCTGATCCTGGCCCATGTGCTGGGGTTGCCAGGTCAGGCGTGACAGGAAGCGAATGGCCATGCGGCCTTCTGCCGAGCCGGCATAGATCAGCACGGCCGGGGTCACCCACAGGCGCATGACGTCGCGCACGGTGAGTTCATCGCGTGTGGCGGCCTCGTCCATGGTGGCCAGTGCCTGTTCCTGCATGGGCAGCAGCTGGTCTTGCACATGGCGCAGCACGGCGGCCACCAGGCCCTCCTTGCTCTGGAAGTGGTAGTGCACCGCCGAGGGGTTGGCCTGACCGGCGGCACCCACGATCTGGCGAAGCGACACACCGTCGACGCCGTGCTTGGCGAAGAGGGTCAGGGCCGCACGCACGATGGCATCCCGGGTGTCGACATCCTGGGTGCGTGAACGCGGTGAAGGTGATCGGGGGGCCGTAGGTGACATGCGAATGCATTCTGCTTGTTTGTGCATTCAATATGTGCGCCACCTCGGGACACTCCCGCCCCTCGATTCAAGGAAGGGTAGTCCCTGAGCGAAACGCAAGCTCGCAGACAATGGGCGCCATGCATCCGTTCACGTTTTCATTCGCGCGGCTCACTTCGCCCTGGCAGTTGCGTTTGTGGCCCTGGTTCCTGGCCGCTGTGCTGTTGCCGACTTTGCTGGCGCCCAGTGACCCGCCCATGATCACCTTCTACAACCAGATCCTGTCGGTGGCGGGGTGGGGGGCGTGCGTCTGGGCGCTGGGGCGTGCAGGTGCGCAGCAATTGGTGGCGCCCGGGTCGCCAGTGGCCCGGTTGCGCAGCAAAGGGCTGGTGGGCCTGTCGGTGGCACTTCTGGTGTGCATGACCGCCGCAGGCGTGTCGATGGTATGGCGCGGGCTGGCCGAAGGCCTGGCGCTCATGGCCATGGGCTCCATGGCCTGTGCCTTGGTGTTGCTGCATGTGTTGTTTCGCACCAGCCAGGAGCGGGGCGCTTCCACCGTGATGGATCTGCTGGCCCGGGCCCTGGTGCTGACGGTCGCCGTGGCTGTGCTGCTGTCGTTCATCCAGGTGTTCCTGCCATCGGTGCCTGATGGCCGCCTGCTGGCCATCCCCACCATGGCGGGCCGCGCCGTGGCCAATCTGCGTCAGCCCAACCACCTGGCCACCATGCTGGTGCTTGGCAGCATGGCGGCGGTGTGGGTGGCCCGCCGCGGGCAGTGGTCGGTGCTGGCCACGGCCACGCTGGTGGCGCTGGCCATGGGCGGTGTGGTGATGACGGCGTCTCGCACCGGCATGGTGGGCAGTGCGCTGCTGCTGGTGTGGGCGCTGCGTGACCGGCGCATGCCTGCGGCCTTGCGCCTGGCTGCGGCCTCGGCACCGCTGTGGTACGCCGCCTGGTGGGCGTTCATGTACTGGTGGAGCCATGCGGCCGAAGGTCACGCTTTCGCTGCAGCGGCCCGCCTGGGAGACGGCAGCGACATCTCCAGCTCGCGCTTTGCCATCTGGGCCAATGTGCTGCAACTGGTGGCGCAGCACCCCTGGACCGGTGTGGGCTGGGGCGAGTTCAACGTGGCCTGGACCTTCACGGCCTTCCCGGGCCGGCCCACGGCCTTCTTTGACCACACGCACAACATCGTGCTGCAGTGGCTTGTGGAGTTGGGCCTGCCAATGGCCGCGGTGGTGATCGTGGGTGTGGTGCTGGCCTTCTGGGCCTTGTGGCAACAGTGGGGCCTGCCCCCCGAGGGGGATGTTGAGGCTGCCGAACGCCACAGCCTGGTGTGCTTGAGTGGTTCGCTGGTGGCCATGGCAGGTCTGCACAGCCTGCTGGAGTACCCCTTGTGGTACACCTACTTCTTGCTGCCGACCGCAGCGGCCTGGGCGGTGGGCCTGGCTGCAGCGGCTGGGGCGCCTCTGGAGGTGGTGCCGCCTGCAGGGACTCATCAGGTGCCCTCGGGTGTTGCCTTTGCAGATTGGCGTGCCGTGGCCGGTGCGGCCATGGCGGCCGGCGCAGTGTGGTGTGCGCTCGATTACCAATGGGCTGTGAACGTGTACGCCCCGCGCTATGGCCATGCCCCGCTGAACGACCGCATCGAATCGGCCCGTAAGCGCCTGTGGTTCGGCTACCAGGCCGACTACGCGCATGTGAACGGACCTGATCTCGACGAGGCGCCGCGCCCGGTGCATGATTTTTCGCGCACCTTGCACAACATCGTCGACACGCGGCTGATGGTGGCTTATGCGCGCGCACTGCATGCCGAGGGGCAGCTCGACAAGGCGCGGTACGTGGTGGCTCGCCTGCGCGAGTTCAAACCCCCGCGCAGCAATGCTTTCCTCAAGCCTTGCTTCCAGCCCGAGCCCGGGCAGCCCCTGGCGTGGCAATGCCAGCCGCCTGAACGCAGCTACCACTGGCGCGAATTGATGCCGGATCAGGCCGGCGTGCGCTGACCGTCCGGGTGCTGCCAGTCACCGCTTTTGCCGCCGGTCTTGGACAGCAGGCGAATGCCGTCCAGGGTCATGCCCTTGTCGGCGGCCTTGAGCATGTCATACACCGTGAGCAGGCCCACCTGCACACCGGTCAGGGCTTCCATTTCCACACCCGTGGGGCCCACAGTCTGGGCCGTGACGCGGCACCAGATGGCCGGCGGCTCGGCCTGAACCTCGAAGGCCACGGCCACCTTGCTCAGGGGCAGGGGGTGGCACAGCGGGATCAGCTCGGAGGTGCGCTTGGTGCCCTGGATGGCGGCAATGCGCGCCACGCCCAGCACATCACCCTTGCCGGCTGTGCCTTGCGTGACCAGTGCCAGCGTGCTGGCCTGCATGCGGATGCAGCCCTCAGCCACGGCCACGCGCAGGGTGTCGGCCTTGGCTGACACATCCACCATGTGGGCCTGGCCCTGGGCGTCGAAATGGGTGAGCGGGTTCATCGCAGGTTGCTGGGTGTAAAACAGGAAGCTGAACCCGATTGTGGCGGCTTTCCGGGCTTGTGCGACAGGCGGGCGGCGTATGCTGTGGGTCTGTCTGACTTCCACCCGCCGAGATGGCCCTGCTCCCTCGCCGTCGGTCTCACACCCGCCCCGTGCCCCTGGCTGCAGCCCTCGTGGTGGCGTGTGCCTGTGCAGTGCCTTCGCAAGCGGCTGCGCCGGGTGCTCCCGGTGTGGCCTTGCCCTCGATGGGTGATGTCAGTTCGCAGTCGCTCAGCCCGGTGGCCGAGCGCAAGCTGGGCGATCGCATCATGCGCTCGGTGCGCCGAGATCCGGCGGTGGTAGATGATCCGCTGGTGCAAGAACATGTGCAGCGCATCTGGGACAGCCTGCTGACCAGTGCGCGCCGCCGCGGCGAGATCACCGAAGACTTCGATGCCGTCTATGCATGGCAGCCCTTCCTGGTGAAGGATCGCAGCGTCAACGCCTTCGCTTTGCCGGGCGGCTACATCGGCATCCATTTCGGGTTGCTGGCGGTCACGGCCACGCCGGAAGAGTTCGCCTCGGTGCTGGCGCACGAGCTGTCGCACGTCACGCAGCGGCACATCGCCCGGCTGATGAACCAGTCGAAAGAAGCCTCGTGGGTCAGCATTGCGTCGATGGTGCTGGGTGCCATCGCCCTGAGCCGCAGCCCGCAGGCCGGGCAGGCCCTCATCCTGGGCGGTCAGGGGCTGGCCCAGCAGGGGCAGCTGAACTTCTCGCGCGACATGGAGCGCGAGGCCGACCGCGTGGGGCAGGGCGTGCTCGATGACGCCGGTTTCGACCCCACAGGCATGGCCCGCATGTTCGAGCTGCTGGCTCGCGCTTCGCGGCTGAACGACGACAACAGCTTCCCCTACCTGCGCACCCACCCCCTGACCACGGAGCGCATCGGCGAGGCACAAGCCCGCCTCGGTGGCAGCAGCCTGGGCGGCTTGCGTGCGAACCGACCGCTCAGTGCCAGCGCGCAGGCGCTGGCCGTGGCACAGCAGATGGTGTCGGCGCGCTCGCGGGTGCTGATGGACCCGCGCAGCACCTCCCTGGGCCCCATGCTCGCTCAAGCCGAGTTGCCCAACGAGCGCTTGCCCGCTGGGGTGAACCCGCTGGTGGCCCATTACACCGGCCTGGTGGCCGCCGTGGCACTGAGAGATGCTGCCCAGGTGGACGCCTTGTCGCGCAAGGTGCGCGAGGACGTGGCCGCCTTGCCCGATGCCCAGGCGCCCACCGCGCGCCGCCTGTGGCAGCTGACCTGGGCCGAAGGCCTGATCGACACGGGGCGCGCGGCCCAGGGCCTGGCCATGTTGCAGCCCAGCCTGATGACAGGCCGCCCGCTGGAGCCCGGCAGTGCGTCGGCGCTCCAGCCCCAGGCCCGGCCCGAGCTGATGCTGCGCGCCCGTGCGGCCCTCAACCTGCCCGAAGTGCGTGATGGGCGAGGTGAGGTGCAGGCAGCGCTGGGCGATGCGGCCTCGCGCCTGCAGGCCTTGCAAGCCGAAGCCCAGGGGCAGGACCTGGCCGCCTGGCAGTTGCTGGGCGCTGTGTTCACCCGCCTGAATCAGCCCCTGCGCGCAGTGCGCGCCGAAGCGGAGGCCGCTGCCCTGATGGGTGATCTTCAGGGCGCATTGGACCGGGTGCAGGCGGTGCGCAAGCGCTACCCGGCGCCTTCCAGCGCCGACCTGATCGAGCTGCAGGTGCTGGACGCCCGGGCCCGGGTCTGGATGCAAAACCTCAAGGACGACCTGCGCGACGCCCAGGGCTGACCCCTTTCCCCGCATGGATTCTCGTGCAAATGAGAATCATTCGCATAAACTGAGCCCGAGACGGATCAACCGGTCCGTCGACCTGTCAAGGAGGGCTCATGAACGCACCCGTTGCCATTGCACTGCTGAACCAGGCCGAGGGCCAGGTGTCGGCCGAGGTGCCTGCCTGGACCGTGCAGGTCGAAAACCCGGGGGTCTGGCTGGGCCATCACGGTGTCTGGCAGCGCGTGGGTGGCGCCTCTGGTGGCACCTTGGGTGGTGTGCAAAGTGGTGCCGCTGATGCCGACCGCGCGAGTGTGCCTGTGTGGCGCACTGAAGCGGGCGCCACCGCCTGGTTCCCGGCGCAGCCCGTGGCGTCGGTCGCCGCACCGCGGGCTCGCCTTCAAGACGTGGACCTGCTGGCCTTGGGAGATGCCTGGGCGGGCCTGCGCAGCCCGCTCGCTTTGTCGCAACTGATCGCCGCTGCAGGCCTGGGGCGTCAGCAGGCCTGGGCTGCGCTGGAGGGTGTGCACACCCACCGCCTGCCCTTGGCCAGCCTGGAGCACATCTGGCGACTGTCCGATGAGATCCAGCTGCCCTGGCAGCTGACCGTCGGCGGTAGCCAGGGTGTGCTGCGCGTGCGTGGACCTTGGGGCCCGGTGCACTGGCAGGGAGGCGCTTGTCTGCTGCAGCAGCGCCGGTCACAGGCTTGCGAGGGGCCACTTGCCCACACTGAACTGGGCCTGCGTCTGGATGTCCTGCACGAGTTGTGGCTGGTGATGGTGCCGAGCCCGGAGGGCCTGCGTTCTCGCCTGGAGGGCTTCGACCTGCGAGGGGGGCTGTTGCTGACCCTGGAGGCGCCCCGTCAGCCGGGCGAGCCTGAGTCGGCCGCCTGGCGCCTGCTGGTGCAGGGCTTGAGCCAGGGGCGCCACGCCTGCAGCTTGCGCTGTGTGCGCCATGGACCAGGCTGGAACTGAGCGGGGCCCATTGTTTTCGTGTTGGCAACGTCGTGGGGGACGGAGCCTTTGTGCCGCCGGGGTTTCGGCCTCGGCGGCTTTTTTTGTGTGAACGGCTGCCGAGCCGTCTTGTCTTTTTGCCCAAGACAAAGCCCCTCAATGGTCTGGGTGCATCCACCCGTGGCTATACTTTGTCCGTCCGAAAGGGGAGTAGCACCTGGCGCCCGCCAGGGCGTGCCTCGTCAGCACGGCAGTGGCCTGCACCATGCAGTCTGCAGCCCGGGGCCCGCACAGACACTTCCCGTCCAACAGCAAGACCTTTCGGCGCTTTGGTCCACAGCATGGTGCTGTGGCATGTTCGTTCACTCCGGAGAACCCTCATGATGTCCATGGCGCCCACGTGGCTCTGGCTCGTTTTCGTCGCCTTTGTTCTGGCGGCTCTTTTCGTTGATTTCGTGGTCCTCAAGAAGCAGGGCGCCCATGAGGTGTCTGTGCCCGAGGCCATTCGCTGGTCGGCCATCTGGGTGGCCCTCAGTTTTGCCTTCAATGGCCTGCTGTGGTGGGCCTTTGCGCAGGAGCAGGGCACCGCGGTGGCCAACACCAAGGCGCTCGAGTTCCTCACCGGCTACCTGATCGAAAAATCACTCGCGGTCGACAACATCTTTGTCTTCCTGATGATCTTCACCTACTTCGCGGTGCCCCCGGCCTACCAGAAGCGGGTGCTGATGATCGGCATCATCGGGGCCATCGTGCTGCGCACGGTGATGATCCTGATCGGCGGCTGGCTGATCGCGCAGTTCCACTGGATCCTGTACCTGTTCGGTGCCTTCCTGTTCTTCACCGGCGTGAAGATGTGGTGGGCGGCTGACAAGGAATCCAACCTGGAAGACAACCCCGCGCTCAAGCTGCTGCGCCGAGTGCTGCCCGTCACCAAGCACTTCGATGGCGAGAACTTCTGGACCGTGCAGAACGGCGTGAAGGTGGCCACCCCCTTGCTGCTGGTGGTGGCGCTGGTGGGCTTCACCGACGTGATCTTCGCGGTGGACTCCATCCCGGCCATCTACGCCATCACGTCTGATCCCTTCATCGTGCTGACGTCGAACATCTTCGCCATCCTGGGCCTGCGTGCGATGTACTTCCTGCTGGCTGCCATGGCTGCCAAGTTCCACCTGCTGAGCTATGGCCTGGCCCTGATCCTGGTGTTCATCGGCACCAAGATGATGCTGATCGACATCTACAAGATCCCGGTGCTGGTCTCGCTGGGCGTGGTCATCGGCATCCTGGCCATCACCATGGTCTGGAGCGTCAAGACTGCGCCCAAGATCGAGCGCAGCGCCCACTGATCATGCGCTGAGATCGCCCCAGGCGGGCAGGGCGGCCAGGCCGCCCTCCAAGCCTCACCACGGCCGGGTTTCCCGGCCGTTTTTCATGGGTTTTGCACCAGCGCCAGGCCCAGGTGGGTCTGCAGCCCCGCAGTCGCGGTGGCCAACGCGCCACATTCGATCTTCATGCTTCTTGAAATCTAAATAAGAATCGTTATCATTAGCGTCATTGATCTCGTCTTGTGCACCGGGTGAGGTCCTTCGCTGAATCCGATTCCTTTCAAGTTGCTGGAGAACTGCATGTCTTCTCGTCGTCGTGCCCAACGTTCGCGCGTGGCCCAACCTGTACTGCCTTTGGGCGCCGTGGCCGCGGGGCTGGGCCTGTCGCTGGCCGTGATGCCGGTGCTGGCCCAGGAAACCGTGCCCACCGAAACCGCCGCACAGGCCCTGCCTGACGTGAAGGTCAAGGCCAAGGCCGACCCCACGCCCGAGGCCAAGAAAACCTACCAGGCCACCACCAGCCGCATCGGCAAGGGCAACCAGGCCATCCGCGACATTCCGCAGTCCATGACCGTGATGACGGAAAAGCTGATGGACGACCGCAACCTCGACGATTTCCGCGACATCCTGCGCGCCACCGCTGGCGTCACCTTCCTGGCCGGCGAAACCGGCGAAGAAGATGTGCGCCTGCGCGGCTTCTCCCTGACCCAGGCCGGCGATGTGTATGTCGACGGCATCCGCGATGCCTCGCTGTATGAGCGTGACACCTTCAACAACGACCGCGTGGAAGTGCTCAAGGGCTCGGCCTCGATGCTGTTCGGTCGTGGCTCCACCGGCGGTGTGGTCAACCAGGTCAGCAAGCAGCCCTTCCTGATGACCCAGCACGACGTGGAAGTGACCGTGGGCACCGCCGACAAGAAGCGCGTGACCGGCGACTTCAACTTCAAGACCGGTGATTCGGCCGCCTTCCGCCTGAACGTGATGGCCGAAGACACGGCCAATGAGGGCGCCCGTGTGCTCAAGAACGGTGTGGCGCCCACCTTCCGTTGGGGCATCGGCACCGCCGATGAATTCAGCATCGGCTTTTACGCGCTGAGCTACGACAACCGCCCCAATTACAACCACCCCTGGTTCCTCGTCAATGGCGAGATCGTGCCCAAACTGAAGGCCGATGCCTACTACGGCCTGGAGAGTGACTACAACCAGGGCTCGGCCCACTACGCCACCCTGGGCCATGTGCACCGATTCGGTGACGGTGCCGAGCTCAAGACCACGCTGCGCTCGGGTCGATACGAACGCGACATCTGGGCTTCGGTCATCCGCTACGGCACCACCAATGGCGCCACGACCACCCTGGGCAACCTGAGCGACAGCACCGTGCTGAGCCGCACCGCCAAGGGCCGCCGCTCGATCACCGACAGCACCAGTCTGCAGACCGACTACACCGACAAGTTCCAGTGGCTGGGCATGCGCCACCACCTCACCGCCGGCCTGGACCTGCAATACGACGAAGCCCTGCGCGCCAACAACTTCCCCGGCACAGGCACCCGACCCACCACCACGGTGGGCACGCCCAACGACGGCGCGACGATCGCCGACACGCGGGGCGCCACGCCGTACAACAGCTTCAACTCGCGCACGGCATCGGCCTATGCCCAGGACATGGTCGAGCTCACCCCCGAGGTCAAGCTGATCGCAGGCCTGCGCCATGACAACTTCAACGCGTCGTACCACACCACCACCAACACCCGCTTCAGCCGCCACGACCGCCTGTGGAGCAGCCGCTTTGGCACACTGTTCCAGCCCAATGACTGGGCGTCGTACCATGTGTCGTACGGCACGTCCTACAACACCTCGGGCGATGCGTATCAGTTCGCCGTTCAGGGGCCGACCGGCCGTGTGGCCAACACGCCGGCTGAAAAGAGCCGCAACCTGGAAGTGGGCGGCAAGTTCGACCTGCTCGATGGCCTGATGAACCTGGGCGTCTCGCTGTTCCACACCGAGAAGTACCACGAGCGCAACACCGACCCCGATTCGGCCGCCACCATGGAGTTGCTGTCGGGCAAGCGCCACGCGGCAGGTGTCGACGTGGACGTGGCCGGCCGCATCACCAGCCACTGGGATGCCTTCGCGTCGTGGACCTGGATCCCCGAGGCCCGCATCGACGAAAGTAATGTCACCACCGGCAACTCGCCTCGCAAGGGTGACCGCCCTGGGCTCACACCCAAGCACAGCGGCAGCGTGTGGACCACCTACCGCCTGACCCCCGAGTGGCGCGTGGGCGGCGGCCTGACCCACCGCAGCAAGCAGACCCCGCTGACCTCGCGCGTGGTCACGGCCAAGGCCTTCACCACCCTGGACCTGATGGCCGAGTACACCATCAGCGAGCGCTACTCGGTCAAGCTCAATGTCAAGAACGCCACCAACGAGCTGTATGCTGACTCGCTGTACGGCGGCTTCTATGCACCCGGTGCGGCCCGCTCGGCCGAGCTGACCCTCAAGGCCCGCTTCTGACGACGGCTCTCTTGTCTGACCCTTGCCGGGCGAAGCCCGCCCGGCCTTTTCGCCATGTTGTTGCACATCCCTGCGGTTCTTGCGCCTGACGAATGGAAGATGGTGCGTGCCACCGTCGACGCGGGCGAGTGGATCGATGGGCGGCGCACGGCGGGTGAGCAGGCGGTCAAGGTCAAGCAGAACGAACAGCTGGCCCAGGGCAGCGAGGCTTCGCGCGCCATGCAGGCCTTGATCCTGCGGGCGCTCAACCGCAACCCGCTGTTCCTGTCGGCCACCTTGCCCCGCAAGGTGCTGCCCCCCTTGTTCAATCGCTACAGGGGTGCGGCCAACCACTACGGCAACCATGTCGATGGCGCCATGATGGCCATGCCTGGTGGGCAGGAGCGCATCCGCAGCGACATCAGCTGCACGCTGTTCCTGGCCGAGCCCGATGAATACGAGGGCGGCGAGCTGGTCATCGAAGACACCTTCGGGCCGCGCCGCGTGAAGCTGCCTGCGGGCCACATGGTGCTGTACCCCAGCACCAGCGTGCACCGGGTCGAGCCCGTCACACGTGGGGCCCGTGTGGCCAGCTTTTTCTGGGTGGAGAGCATGGTGCGCAGCGACGAGCAACGCCGCCTGCTGTTCGACCTTGACGGCGCCCTCATGGACCTTCGCACCCGCCATGGTGAAGACGAGGCCACCGTGCGCCTGGCCGGCACGTACCACAACCTGTTGCGCATGTGGGGCCAGACGTGAGCCCTGCGACGGGCCGCATCCCACCTGATGTGGCCAGCCTGGCCGACTACGAGCGCCATGCCCTGCAGCGGCTGGACGCCGCCCGCGTGGCCTGGCTGCAAGGCGGCGCGGCCGATGGGCTGACGGTTCAGGCCAACCAGCGCGCCTGGCAAGGCCTGCCCTTGCAGCCGCGCGTGCTGCGCCCGCTGGCTCACGGCCACACGCGCATCGAGCGCCCGGGCCTGCGCCTGCCGCACCCCATCATGCTGGCGCCGGTCGCTTACCTGCGCCTGGTGCATCCCGACGGCGAGCTGGCCACGGCCATGGCGGCGGCGGCCCAGGGCGCGGGGCTGGTGCTCAGCACCCAGGCCAGCGTGCCCATGGAGCGCGTGGCCGAGCTGGTGCTGGGCGAGGCCGAGCGTGGCCCCTTGTGGTTCCAGCTGTACGCCATGGCCCAGCGCGAGCACACGCTGCAGCTGGTGCAGCGCGCCGAGGCCGCGGGCTTCGAAGCCCTGGTGCTCACGGTCGATGCGCCCGTGCAGGGCGCGCGTGACGCCGAGCGCCGCGCGGGCTTTCGCCTGCCAGCCGATGTGCGCGCTGTGAACCTGCAGGGGCTGGCCTTGCCCGGCATGGCCGCAGCCGATGCCGCTGCGCCAGGGCTGGCGGCGGGCTTGTGTGGTGGCCTGCTGGCCCACGCCCCCACCTGGAGCGACATCGCCTGGCTGAAGGCCCACACGCGCCTGCCCCTTTGGCTCAAGGGCATCACGCACCCGCTGGATGCGCAGCAGGCCCAGGCCCTGGGCGTCGATGGCCTGATCGTGTCCAACCACGGGGGCCGCGTGCTCGACACCATGCCCGCCACGGCCGCGCTGCTGCCGGCCGTGCGCCAGGCTGTGGGGCCTGAGTGGCCCGTGCTGGTCGATGGTGGCATTCGCCGAGGTACCGACGTGCTCAAGGCCCTGGCGCTGGGCGCCGATGCGGTGCTGGTGGGGCGGCCGCATGTGCACGCCCTGGCCGTGGCCGGCGCCCTGGGCGTGGCGCACGCCATCCGGTTGTTGCGCGACGAGTTCGAGATCGCGCTGGCCCTCACGGGCTGTGCCACTCCGGCCGAGGTGAGTTCAGCGGTGCTGAGTTCGGCCGTGCTGACATCGGCCGAGCGGGGCGGCTGAGCAGGGCGGCTGAGCCTCAGGACGCCGTGGCGCGCAGGCGCGTGGGCTTTTTCTTGCGGCCCACGCCCGCCATCGAGGCGATGTACTTGATGAACACCCACAGCGACGACTCATTGGGCTTGGGCGCCTCGCCCCGGCCGATGCGCTTGAGCTGCCCGGTGTACCAGGTCACCTCCAGCAGGCCCATCTTGTCGATCATGGGGATGCCGGTCTTGCGCATGCGCACGGTCTCCAGCGGGTCCTGGCCCTGGAGCAGGCGCAGGCACACACGGGGCTCCACCGCCATGATGCGGGCAATGCCCACGAAGTCCACCGCGCCGCTGGTGATGGCGTCGGCCATGCCCTGCGCGCTGCGGAAGCCGCCGGTCACCACCAGCGGCACCTTCACGGCCTGACGGGCCTTCTCGGCAAAGGCCATGAAGTAGGCCTCGCGCTGGCGGGTGCTGTCCTTCACAGGTTCTTTGCTGGCCTTCACGCCCGTCATGGCCGGGGCCTCGTAGGTGCCGCCCGAAATCTCGATCAGGTCGATGCCGGCGTCGGCCAGCGCCTTGATGGTGTCCAGCGATTCTTCTTCCGTGAAACCGCCGCGCTGGAAGTCGGCCGAGTTCAGCTTGATGCCGATCGGAAAGCCGGGGCCCACGGCCTCGCGCATGGCGCGGTACACCGCCAGCACGAAGCGGCGGCGCTTCTCGGCGGTGCCGCCCCATTCGTCGGTGCGCTGGTTGTGGTGCGGCGACAGGAACTGGCTGACCAGGTAGCCGTGCGCCCCGTGGATCTGCACACCCGTGAAGCCCGCCTGCTTGCACACCCCGGCGGCACGTCCGAAGCGCGCGATCAGGTCGCGCACCTCGGCATCGGTCAGCTCACGCGGGGTGCCGAAAAAGGCCTGCATGTCGGCGCGGAAGGGGATGGCCGAGGGCGACACCGTTTCCTTGTTCAGGCCCTTGGGCGCCTGCTTGCCCGGGTGGTTCAACTGCACCCAGCAGTGGGCGCCGCCGCGCGTGGCGGCCTGGGCCCACGCGCGCAATTCGGCCAGGTGGGTCTCGTCTTCGACGATCACGTTGCCGGGTTCACCCAGTGCGCGCTTGTCGATCATCACGTTGCCGGTCACACACAGGCCGATGCCGCCGTCGGCCCATTCGCCATACAGGCGGGTCAGCTCGGGCGTGGGCTTGCCGTCGCGACGGGCCAGGGCTTCGCTCATGGCCGACTTCAGCAGGCGGTTCTTGACCACCGCGCCGCTGGGCAGGGTGAAGGGCTGGGACAGCACGGTGCTGGCTGACATGGGAAGGCTCCGGTAAAGCAGTGCCCGCATTGAACAACAGATTGCCCCCTGCATCGAGGGTGTGTTGGCGACAGAACGGCACCGTTGCGGTGCAAAAGCTGAGAATTTCGGCGGGTGGCCTTGCCATTTGTCAGGAGGCCCGCTGCTTTTGTGCGCCTTCGCCCCCCACAAAGCGTTGCCACGGCCCGAAATGCCTGATTTCTGGCATTACCATGTGCGACGCTGGCGTTTCGAGAGGCCTGCGCGTGTCCAGTTCACCCAGCGCGCCGCCCCCCAGCCCGTACAGATTTCACCTTGATGGAGAGAATTCACATGGCAACTGCGAAGAAGGCCCCCGCCAAGAAGGCTGCGGCAACCAAGACGGCAGCTCCCGCTGCAAAGAAGGCCCCCGCTGCCAAGCGCACGCCCAACGCCGCCTTCATGAAGGCCCTGACCCCGAGCGCCGCCCTGGCCGCCGTGATCGGCGACAAGCCGCTGCCGCGCACCGAAGTGACCAAGAAGGTCTGGGAATACATCAAGAAGCACAACCTGCAAGATGCGGCCAACAAGCGCAACATCAATGCCGATGCCAAGCTGAAGGTCATCTTCAAGAAGGACCAGGTCTCGATGTTCGAGATGACCAAGCTGATCAGCGACCAACTGAGCTGATCGCTGCGTCGGCCTGCCGCCACGGCAGGCCCAGCGCCCGACAAACCCGGCCCTGGCCGGGTTTTTTCATGCCTTCACACAGCGCGTGGTCGTCGCATATTGGGCACAAGTTCACGGCCTCGCCGGCAGCGCGCCGGCCCTGCTGCTATCGTGAATTCCCAGGCACCACAAGAAGGCGGTACGCATGAACAACCCCAAGGAACTGCTGGCACGTAACTTCGCCACCGCAGGGCAGGATGCCGCACAGGCCAGCAAACCCTCGCTGTATTCCGGCCCCGACAGCAGCTACGACCTGGCCTTTGCCGACCCCGAGTTCCTGCTGCACCCCGAGTTGCGCTCGGTGCGCATGCAGCTCGAGCTGCTCAAGCCCGAGATGATCCAGCGCGAAGAGAACATCGAGTCGACCATCGTGATGTTCGGCAGCGCGCGCATCCTGCCGGCCGATGTGGCCCAGCAGCACCTGACCGCTGCGGAATCGCTGCCCGAGGGCGCAGCGCGCGATCAGGCCGTGCGCAAGGCGAAGTCGCAAGTGGCCATGTCGCGCTATTACGAAGAGGCCCGGGCCTTTGCCGGCATGGTCACCACCCATTCGGCCCAGCTGCAAAGCCCCATCTACGTGGTCACCGGCGGTGGCCCGGGCGTGATGGAGGCGGGCAACCGCGGCGCCTTCGAGGTGGGCGGCAAGAGCATCGGCCTGAACATCGTGCTGCCGCACGAACAAGAGCCCAACCCCTACATCACCCCCAGGTTGTGCTTCCAGTTCCACTACTTCGCGCTGCGCAAGATGCACTTCCTGATGCGCTCGGTGGCGCTGGTGTGCTTCCCCGGTGGTTTCGGCACGCTTGATGAGCTCTTTGAGGCCCTGACCCTCATGCAGACCGGCAAGTGCCGCAAACGCCCTGTGCTGCTCTTTGGGCGCGAGTTCTGGAGCAAGCTGGTCGACTTCGACCACCTGGTCGACACCGGCATGATCAGCCCGGAAGACGTGAACCTGTTCCGCTACGTCGAGACCGCGCAGGAAGCCTGGGACACGCTGCGCAACGTGTACGGGCTGGGCAAGCCCGAAGACTCGGCCTGCGGCTGGTGAGCCGGGCAGCCTGGAGCCCGGCCCAGGTACCCAGCCCCCCACAGCCCGCATTTCAGTGCTCAACCCGGCAGCAAAACTGCCGATCATCGAACCATGAGTCTGCCTGGCAAGAATGGTCTGATCCTCACCGGTGGTGGGGCCCGCGCGGCCTACCAGGTGGGGGTGTTGCAGGCGCTGATGCTGATCCGCCGCGACAGCGGTGACCCCGAGCGCGGCAACCCCTTCCGCATCATCTGCGGCACCTCGGCCGGTGCGCTCAACGGCGTGGCCCTGGCCTCGCGCGCCGACCGTTTCGAGGCCGCCGTGCGCCTGATGGCCGAGCTGTGGCGCGACATGCACTGCGAGCAGATCTACGCGGCCGATTCGCTGGGCGTGATCCGCAGCGGGGCCCAGTGGCTCACGCTGTTCTCGCTGGGCTGGGCCGTGGCCCGCTGGCGCAAGGTACGCCCCCGCTCGCTGCTCGACAACGACCCGCTGCGCGAGCTGCTGGGTGATGCCATCCGCTTCAACCGCCTGCCCAAGCTGCTGGAAGACGGGGTGCTGGACGCCCTGGCCGTGACGGCGTCCAGCTACACCACGGGCGAGCACGTCACCTTCTACGACACGGCGCACGACATCTCGCCCTGGACGCGTTCGCAGCGCATCAGCGTGAAAGACCGCATCACGGTCGACCACCTCATGGCCTCGGCCGCCATTCCTTTCATCTTCCCCTCGCAGAAGCTGGGCGTGCAGGGGCAGCCCCATTACTTCGGTGACGGCTCCATGCGCCAGGCCGCGCCCATCTCACCCGCCGTGCACCTGGGCGCCGACCGCATCCTGGTGATCGGGGCGGGGCGCCTGCACGAGCCCACCGCCCAGCGCCAGACCATCGTCGAGTACCCCAACCTGGCCCAGATCGCGGGCCACGCCATGTCCAGCATCTTCCTGGATGCGCTGGCGGTGGACATCGAACGCCTGCAGCGTGTGAACCGCACGCTGGAGTTGCTCACACCCGAGCAGCGCGCCATGACGCCGCTGCGCCCGGTCGACATCCTGGTGATCGCGCCGTCGCAGCGCATCGACGACATCGCTGCCCGCCACCTGTGGGCGCTGCCGCCGGCGGTGCGGGCCATGCTGCGCGCCGTGGGCGTGTACGGCCGCGGCAAGACCGCCCGTGGCACGGCCCTGGCGTCGTACCTGCTGTTCGAATCGTCGTTCACGCGCGAGCTGATCCACCTGGGCTTCACCGACGCCATGGCCAAGCGCCAGGAGGTGCAGGCCTTTTTCGGCTGGGGTGCGCCGGGCTCGGAGGGGCCCGGCGGGATGTCGGGCGGGGCCTCGGGCGGCGAGGGCCTCACCCAGCGCTCGGGCGCGTTTCGCTTCCCGAAAGCCGATGCCGAGGCCGATGAACCAGCCGAGACCGCACCCGCGGGCGGGCTGGCCCTGGTCGATGCAGCGGGCGAACCTTTGGAGTCTGCCCACTTCCCAAAACGGGGTGACCGTGGTAGCATGGAGAGCTTCGCCCTTTGATGGGTGAAGATTTCTCGTTCATTTTTTCAAAGGTCCACACATGTACGCGGTCATAAAAACCGGCGGCAAGCAATACAAAGTTGCTGCAGGCGAAAAGATCAAAGTAGAACAGATTGCTGCGGAAGTTGGCCAGGAAATCGTGATCGACCAGGTTTTGGCTGTCGGTACCGGCGCTGAACTCAAGGTTGGCACGCCCCTGGTGGCTGGCGCTTCTGTCAAGGCAACCGTGGTGTCCCACGGCCGTCACGACAAGGTCCGCATCTTCAAGATGCGCCGTCGCAAGCACTATCAGAAGCGCCAAGGCCATCGTCAGAACTACACCGAGCTGGAAATCAGCTCCGTGAGCGCCTGATCGTTGCCCTTCGGCTGATATCAACCTACCTGTCTAGCCCCCAAGGAGCTACCACATGGCACAGAAAAAAGGCGGCGGTTCCACGCGGAACGGCCGCGACTCCCAACCGAAGATGCTCGGCGTGAAGGTGTATGGTGGTCAAACCATCTCCGCCGGTTCGATCATCGTGCGTCAACGCGGCACCCGCTTCCACGCTGGTTCCAACGTCGGCACCGGCCGCGATCACAGCCTGTTCGCCCTGGTGGACGGCACCGTGTCTTTCACCGTCAAGGGTCCTCAAAACCGCAAGACGGTCATTGTGACCCCGGTCTGATCCGGCACATCCCGCTGAGGGCGGCTCACGCTGCCCCTGGGACCGAGCCCCGGCTTGCCGGGGCTTTTGTTCTTCTGGCATCCTCCCGCAGGGTGTCTCTCTGATTCCCGAACCGTCTCGCGACGGCGCTCTGAAAGCACAAGCAACACCATGAAATTCGTCGATGAAGCCATCATTGATGTGGTCGCAGGCAACGGCGGCAGCGGTTGCATCAGTTTCCGTCGCGAGAAGTTCATCCCCTTCGGCGGCCCCAACGGGGGCGACGGCGGGCGCGGTGGCCACATCTACCTGGAAGCCGACCGCAACATCAACACCCTGATCGACTACCGCTACGCGCGCCGCCACGAGGCCCGCAATGGCGAGGCTGGCCGTGGCGCCGACCAGTTCGGTGCGGCCGGTGAAGACGTGGTGCTGCGCATGCCCGTGGGCACCATCGTGCGCGACTTCGACACCGGCGAAGTGCTGATGGAGTTGCTGGAGCACGGCGAGCGCCGCCTGCTGGCCAAGGGTGGCGACGGCGGTTTTGGCAACCTGCACTTCAAGAGCAGCACCAATCGCGCGCCCCGCAAGAAAACGCTGGGCTGGCCCGGCCAGGCCTACAAGCTCAAGCTGGAGCTGCGCGTGCTGGCCGACGTGGGCCTGCTGGGCATGCCCAATGCCGGCAAGTCCACCCTGATCACGGCCATTTCCAACGCCCGCCCCAAGATCGCCGACTACCCCTTCACCACGCTGCACCCCAACCTGGGCGTGGTGCGTGTGGGCCCTGAAAAGAGCTTCGTGGTGGCCGACATCCCCGGCCTGATCGAAGGCGCCTCGGAAGGCGCGGGCCTGGGCCATTTGTTCCTGCGTCACCTGCAGCGCACCCGCCTGCTGCTGCATGTGGTCGACCTGGCCCCGTTCGACGAGGGTGTCGACCCGGTCAAGCAGGCCAAGGCCATCGTCAAGGAACTGAAAATCTACGACGAATCGCTGTACAACAAGCAGCGCTGGCTGGTGCTCAACAAGCTGGACATGGTGCCGGCCGAAGAGCGCGTGCAGCGCGTGGTCAGCTTCGTCAAGCGTTACGGCTGGAAGGGCCCGGTCTTCGAGATCTCGGCCCTGACCCGCGAAGGCTGCGAGCCCCTGGTGCAGGCCATCTACCAGCACGTGGCGGCCGAACAGGAACACCACGAAGACCGCGACCTGCGCTTCGAGGGTGACGACGACACCGTGCCGGTGCAGCCCGTGGCCGCGCTGACTTCGCGCCAGGCCGCCAAGGCCGCCGCCCAGGAAAACGAGGCCTTCGAAGACCTGGTGCCCGTGAAGGATGAGGGCGCAGCCACCGCCGCCAAGCCGGCCCGCAAGGCCGCGGCCAAGAAGGTGCCCGCCAAGAAAGCGGCAGCGAAGAAAACTGCGGTGAAAAAGGCCGCAGCCGAGAAAGCCCCTGCAGAAAAGGCCCCGGCGAAGAAGGCCCCCGCCAAGAAGGTCGAGGCCGCCAAGCCTGCGGCCAAGAAAGCCGCTGCAAAGAAGGTGCCTGCCAAGGCGTCGAAAAAGCCCGCGGCACCTGAGGCTGACGAGGCCTACCTGCCCGACCCGACCGATCCGCGCTTCCGCTGATGCGGCCCGTGCCGCACATGCGGCACACTCACCACTTCGCCTGAACCCCGCACAGCCCGCTGCTTTGCACCTGCCTGCCGACCTGCCTCATGAATGACGTGTTGAAGAACGCCCGCCGCATCGTCGTGAAGGTGGGCTCCAGCCTGGTGACCAACGAAGGCAAAGGGGTCGATGCCGACGCCATCGGCAACTGGTGCCGCCAGCTGGCTGCGCTGGCCGCCGACGGCCGCGAGGTGATCATGGTGTCGTCGGGCGCCATTGCCGAAGGCATGAAGCGCCTGGGCTGGGCCAAGCGCCCGAAGGAAGTGCATGAGCTGCAGGCCGCGGCCGCCGTGGGCCAGATGGGCCTGGCGCAGATGTACGAAAGCAAGCTCAGCGAGCACGGCATGGGCAGCGCCCAGGTGCTGCTCACGCACGCCGACCTGGCCGACCGCGAGCGCTACCTGAATGCCCGCACCACGCTGCTGACCCTGCTGTCGCACCGCGTGGTGCCGGTCATCAACGAGAACGACACCGTGGTCACCGACGAAATCAAGTTCGGTGACAACGACACCCTGGGCGCGCTGGTGGCCAACCTGGTCGAAGCCGATGCCCTGGTCATCCTGACCGACCAGAAGGGCCTGTACAGCGCCGACCCGCGCAAAGACCCCAACGCCCGCTTCATCGATGTCTGCACCGCCGGTGATCCGGCCCTGGAGCAGATGGCCGGTGGCGCCGGCAGCGGCGTGGGCACGGGCGGCATGATCACCAAGGTGATCGCGGCCAAGCGTGCGGCCGGCAGCGGTGCCAGCACCGTGATCGCCTGGGGCCGCGAGCCCGATGTGCTGGTGCGCCTCACGCAGGGCGAAGCCATCGGCTCGCTGTTCGTGGCGGCCACGGCCAAGCTCACGGCCCGCAAGCAATGGATGGCCGACCACCTGCAGCTGCGCGGTGCGGTCGTGATCGACGACGGTGCGGTGGCCAAGCTGCGCGACGAAGGCAAGAGCCTGTTGCCCATCGGCCTGGTCGAGGTGGTGGGCGAGTTCCACCGCGGTGACGTGGTGGCCGTGCGCAACCTGCAGGGCCAGGACGTGGCCCGGGGCCTGGCCAACTACGCCAGCAGCGAAGCCCGCCTGATCGCGCGCAAGGCCTCCACCGAAATCGAAGCCGTGCTGGGCTTTGCCAACGAGCCTGAGCTGATCCACCGCGACAACCTGGTGCTGGCCTGAGGTGCTGGCCTGAAGGGGCTGGCCCGAAGGTGCCGGCTGGCTGGCGTATGCTGGCCCCCTGATCACTCACAGGGGCTGCCCATGTTGCACCGTTTTGTTCCTCGCGCGCTGTGTGCCGCCATGTTGGCCTTGGGCGCCGTGCAGGCTTCGGCCGCACCGGTGACCTACACGCTGGCGCCCACGCACACCTTCCCCAGCTTCGAGGCTGACCACATGGGCGGCGTGTCGGTGTGGCGCGGCAAGTTCAACAAGAGCAGCGGGCAGGTGGTGCTCGACAAGGCCGCGCAGACGGGTTCGGTCGAGGTCACCATCGACATGAACAGCATCGACTACGGCCTGGACATCATGAACGACAAGGCCCGCAGCGCCGAGTTGTTCGACACGGCGAAGTACCCCACGGCCGTGTTCAAAGGCCAGCTGGCCCAGTGGGTGGATGGCAAGCCCACCACGGTGCCAGGCATCCTCACGATGCGCGGCGTCACCCGCCCGATCACCTTGAAGCTGCAGTCGTTCAAGTGCATCGCCCACCCGATGCTCAAGGGCGCCGAGCTGTGCGGTGCCGACGCGCTGGCCACATTGCAGCGCGACGAATTCGGCATGGACGCCGGCAAGGACTGGGGCTTCGACATGGGCGTGACCTTGCGCATCCAGGTCGAGGGCGTGTCACAGCGTTGACACCAGGCTGCACTGCGCTGTGCCCACGAACAAGGCCCACCGCTGTCTGACAGTGGCGGGCCTTTTCATCGCCTCTCGCGCGCCCATCGGCTCCCGTTCTGGCGGAGGGCTCGTGGTCGGTCAGTGCGAGGTCTGCGGACGGTTCACTTCAGCTCGGCCGAGCTCTTGCCCAACAGGCGGCGGGCAATGATCAGCTGCTGGATCTGCTGCGTGCCTTCGAAGATGTCCAGGATCTTCGCGTCACGCGACCACTTCTCCAGCAGGGCGGTCTCGGTGTAGCCGATGCTGCCGGCCAGCTCCACGCACTTCAGGGCCACGTTCACGCAGGTGCGGCCGGCCTTGGCCTTGGCCAGCGAGGCCTGCAGCGAGTTGGGCTGCGTGTTGTCGGCCATCCAGGCGGCCTGCATGGTCAGCAGGCGGGCGGCTTCGTAATCGGCCTTCATGGTCACCAGCTCGGCCACGGCCGAGGGCTGGCGGTGCAGCGGGCGGTTGTAGTCGGGCACCACACCGCACTCTTTCAGGATGCGTTCCATCTCTTCGATGCAGGCGCGGGTCAGGCCCACGGCCATGGCCGCCACCAGCGGGCGCGTGTTGTCGAAGGTCTGCATCACGCCGGCGAAGCTCTTTTCCGGCTGGATGTCCGGGTCGCCCAGCAGGTTCTCCTTGGGCACGCGGCAGTCCTTCAGGATGAAGGCGGCGGTGTCCGAGGCGCGAATGCCCAGCTTGTGCTCCAGGCGGGCCAGCTCGAAGCCGGGTGTGCCCTTTTCGACCACGAACGACTTGATGGCCGAGCGGCCCAGGCTCTTGTCCAGCGTGGCCCACACCACCACCAGGTCGGCGCGATCGCCCGAGGTGACGTAGATCTTTTCGCCGTTGAGCACGTAGTGGTCGCCATCGAGGCGGGCCGTGGTGCGGATGTTGGCCGAATCGGAGCCACAGCCCGGTTCGGTGATGGCCATGGCGGCCCAGCGGCCCTTGAAGCGCTTGAGCTGCTCGTCGTTGGCCACCGAGGCGATGGCCGAGTTGCCCAGGCCCTGGCGGGGCATGGCCAGCAGCATGCCCACGTCGCCCCAGCACAGCTCTGCAATGCTCAGGGCGGTGGACAGGTTGGTGCCGTTGCGATTGACGCCATCGTTGGCGGCGGCGTCACGGCGCACGCCGGTGGCACCGGTGCCGCCGACTTCGCTGTTGCCTTCGTTCATGCCGTCGATCACGGCGGCCAGCATGTCCAGTTCAACGGGGCGGTCGTGCTCGGCGCGGTCGTATTTGCGCGAGATGGGGCGCAGCACTTCGCCGGCCACTTCCTGGGCCTGGCGCACCAGGGGCTTGAACTTGCGAGGAACTTCGAGGTTGATCATGTTTGCAATCCTTGAGGGTGATGGGGCAGGGCGGGGACGGGGCTGTGGGGTGTCACAGCAAGACGCCACCTTCCATCACGGCCACGGCACGCAGGTCGCGGTACCAGCGTTCGGCGGGGTGCTCCTTCACGAAGCCATGGCCGCCCAGCAGTTGCACGCCGTCGCTGCCGATCTGCATGCCCTTGTCGGCGCACAGGCGGCGGGCAATGGCCACGGCCTCGGCGAAGGGCTGGTCGCTGTCGGCCAGGGTGGCGGCGCGCCAGGTCAGCAGACGCATGCCGTCGATTTCAATGGCCATGTTCGAGATCGCAAAGGCCACCGACTGGCGGTGGCTGATGGGCTCACCGAAGGCTTCGCGCTCGTTCACGTAGGGGATCATGTAGTCCATCACGGCCTTGGCGCAGCCCACGGCCAGCGCGCACCAGCCCAGGCGGCTGAGCTGGATGCATTCGGCATACACATCGGCCTTGCCTTCGCCCAGCAGGGCGGTGGCGGGCACGGCCACATCCTGCAGCTTCAGGCGGGCGCAACCGGCGGGGCGCAGGCCCATGCTGAGGTCTTCGTCCAGGCTCAGGCCGGGGGTGCTCGACTCCACGATCAGCAGACCGGGGCCGTGGCCTTCGATGTCGGCCGCGATGATGAACAGCTCGGCCGTGCTGGCCAGCGGCACCATCGACTTCAGGCCGTTGATGACGTACTGGCCGTTCACCAGGCGGGCCTTGGTGCTCAGGCTGAAGGGGTCGAACAGGGCCTGGGGCTCCATCACGCACAGGGCGGCGGCCGGCGGCTTCTCGCCAGCAAACGCCGGCAGGTAGGCGCTTTGCTGCTGGGCCGTGCCCCACAGGCTGATGGCGTTGCTCACGGCCGCGGGGGCCAGGCAGGCAAAGGCCAGGCCCATGTCGCCTTCGGCCAACGCTTCAGCAATCAGGGCATTGGTCACGGCGGCGCGCTCGGTGCCCACGCCGTCCAGCTGCTCGGGGATGCTCATGCTGGCCACGCCCAGTTCGGCGCATTGGGCCAGCAGCTCGGCCGGGGCGGCGTAGTCGGCGTCGCACTTCGAGGCGGCCGGGCGCAGCTGCTCCATCGCGAACGCTCGGATGGCGTCCACGATCATGGCCTGGTCTTCCGAGGGGGTCAGGTCGAACAGGTCGCCACCACCGCGCTTGGGCAGGCGCTCGGCACCGCCCAGGCTTTTCACGGCCTTGAAGGCGCGGCTGGCGGCCACCACCACGCGAAAGCCCGTCTTGGTGCCGTGGTACAGCACCTTCTCGGTCGGCTTGCGGAGTTTCAGTTGGTCGAGCTTCGGAGAGCCGGCGAACTGGCTGAGGGTGCGCAGGCCCAGGCGGGTCAGTGTGGTCATGGCGGCAGTGCAAAGGTTACAAAGTGAGCGCATTGCAGCGCCCCGCGCCAGCTTTGCCAAGCAGGCTCCCCCTGGAAAGTGCCAAAGTTGGCGGACAAAAGCGCGCTTGCGGACGTTCGCGATGATTTGGGGCCGATCTTGCGGCACCATCACGCCCATGGACGCCTTGAGTCATTTGCTTGCCGACGTGCGGATCCGCCAGGCGGTGTTCGTGCGCACCCGCCTGGGCCCCACCGGCCAGCTGCGGGTGAGCGAGGCCGGGCAGCCCAGCTTCCACCTGGTCACCCAGGGTCGCGTGTGGCTCGACCCCATGGACGGCTCGGCCCCGGTGTTGCTGGAGGCCGGTGACGTGGCCTTCATTCCCCGGGGCAGCGCCCACCGCCTGTGTGGGCAGGACAACCTGCAGCAACTGATGCCCCCCATCGACGTTCGCCCGCACTGGCAGGCCCACGGCGTGCAGGCCGGCCCGGTCGACGCCATGCCGCCAGGCTCGCTGGAGGTGGTGGGCCGCACGCTCAGTGGGGCCTTTCAGATCGAGGGGGTGACTTCGGCCTGGTTGTGGGGCGGTTTGCCGCCCTGGCTGACGCTGCAGTGGGGCGCCAAGGGCGTGCCGCAATGGCTGATGATCGGCCTGACCTACCTGGAGCAGGAACTCTCGCGCGACCGGCCGGCCCGGCAGGCCATCATCGACCGCCTGGGCGATGTGCTG
This sequence comes from Aquabacterium lacunae, assembly GCF_004310865.1. Taxonomy (GTDB): domain Bacteria; phylum Pseudomonadota; class Gammaproteobacteria; order Burkholderiales; family Burkholderiaceae_C; genus Aquabacterium; species Aquabacterium lacunae. The sequence goes on along the minus strand of NZ_SIXI01000004.1, from coordinate 320,572 downwards.
TTCATTCAGAGCCTGCGCTCTTACCTGGTGGCCGACGGCGCACGCGGGCCCAGCGGATGGTTGATGGGCCTGAAGGACAGCATGGTCTCGCGGGTTCTGGGCGCCATGCACCGCCACCCGGCCCACCCGTGGACCCTGGCGGAACTGGCCAGCGAGGGGTGTGTGTCACGCACGGTGCTGGCCGAGCGGTTCAGCCAGTTGCTGGGCGTGCCCCCGCTGACCTACCTGACCAGCCACCGCATGCACCTGGCCGCACGCCGCCTGCGGGACGGCCGACAAGGCGTGGCAGAGGTGGCCCAGCAGGTGGGCTACCAGTCATCGGCCGCGTTCGCGCAGGCCTTCAAGCGCGAGATGGGCTGCAGCCCGCGCGACTGGCGGGCCAAGGCTCAGGCCGAGGTGGGCGAGGGCCAGGGCTCTTCCAGCACGCGGATGATCACTTCTTCCTGACCCGGGTCGAGCTCTGGGGGCACCTTGTTGCCCCGCATGTGGCTGCGCAGGTAACGGTTGCCCGTGCCGGGGCCCTTGCCGGGCGCCGGCAAAAAGCGCGACAACTCGTTCAGCGCGGTTTCATACACCCCACGCTTGAACTCGATCACGGCATCCAGCGGCACCCAGTATTCGTTCCAGCGCCAGGCGTCAAACTCGGGGTGGCTGGTGGCACGCAGGTTCATGTCGGAGTCGCGGCCAGTGAGCTGCAACAGGAACCAGATCTGTTTCTGGCCGCGGTAATGCCCACGCGCATCGCGGCGAATGAAATGCTGCGGCACTTCGTAGCGGAGCCAGTCGCGCGTGCGCGCAACGATGCGCACGTGCTCGGGGCGCAAGCCCACTTCTTCGTGCAGCTCTCGGAACATCGCCTGCTCGGGCGACTCTCCGTGCTTGATCCCGCCTTGCGGGAACTGCCAGGAGTGGGTTCTGATGCGTTTGCCCCAGAACACCTGGTTGCGGTGGTTGAGCAGGATGATGCCGACGTTGGGGCGGAAGCCTTCACGGTCGAGCATGATCAACTCCGGAATCTTTTGAACTGGTGTGATTATTGCACCGCGAGCCCCCCGAAGCTAGGGGGTGCCCGCTCCCAACAGGGGCAAGAAGCCTCGGGGTTTCCGCGCATGCCGTGTCACCGGGAGCTGCCATCATGGGCAGGCCGGGTTTCGCCATGGAAGCCCCATGCCAAGGTGGGCTGCCCGGGGGATAATCTGCCTTTGTCCTTTCCGGCCATCGCTCGCACCCATGAAAGCCTCCCAGTTCTTCATCTCCACCCTCAAGGAAGCCCCGGCCGACGCTGAAATCGTCAGCCACAAGCTCATGATGCGCGCCGGCCTGATCAAGAAGCTGGGCGCCGGCCTGTACAACTACATGCCCATGGGCCTGCGCACCATCCGCAAGGTCGAGAACATCATCCGTGAAGAGCTGAACAACGCCGGCTGCGTCGAGCTGACCATGCCCGTGGTGCAGCCTGCCGAGCTGTGGGTGGAAACCGGCCGCTTCGAGAAGATGGGCGAAGAGATGCTGCGCTTCAAGGACCGCCATGGCCGCGATTTCGTGATCCAGCCCACGGCCGAAGAAGTGATCACCGACATCGCCCGCCAGGAGCTGCGCAGCTACCGCCAGCTGCCCAAGAACTTCTATCAGATCCAGACCAAGTTCCGCGACGAGCGCCGCCCGCGTTTCGGCATCATGCGGGGCCGCGAATTCACCATGAAGGACGCTTATTCCTTCGACCGTGACGTGGAATCGGCCGGCAAGACCTACGACGGCATGTACGCCGCCTACACCCGCATCTTCGAGCGCCTGGGCCTGCAGTTCCGCGCCGTGGCCGCCGACACCGGCGCCATCGGGGGTGACCGTTCGCACGAGTTCCAGGTGATCGCCGACACGGGCGAAGACGCCATCGTGTACTGCCCCACCAGCGACTACGCCGCCAACATCGAGCTGGCCGAGGCCGTGGCCTTGATCGCCCAGCGCGGCGCTGCTTCGCAAGCGATGGAGAAGGTCGCCACCCCCGGCAAGAGCACCTGCGCCGATGTGGCCGAGCTGCTGGGCCTGCCCCTGAGCCAGACCGTCAAGTCGCTGGTGCTGGCCACCGACGAGACCAACGAGCAGGGCGAGATCGTCCAGAGCACGGTGTGGCTGCTGCTGGTGCGTGGCGACCACGACCTCAATGAAGTCAAGGCCGGCAAGATCCAGCTGGCCGATGGCACAGGTTTGAAGGCCGGCTTCCGCTTCGCCACCGAAAGCGAAATCGTGGCGCATTTCGGCACCAAGCCGGGCTACCTGGGCCCCATCGGTCTGCAAAAGCCGGTCAAGGTGGTGGCCGACCGCACCGTGGCGAACATGGCCGACTGGGTGTGTGGCGCCAACGAAGAAGGCTTCCACATCCGCGGCGTGAACTGGGGCCGAGACCTGCCCGAGCCCGATCTGGTGGCCGACATCCGCAACGTGGTCGAAGGCGACCCCTCGCCCGACGGAAAGGGTGTGCTGGCCATCCAGCGCGGCATCGAAGTGGGCCACGTGTTCTACCTGGGCACCAAGTACTCCAAGGCCATGAACGCCACCTTCCTCGATGTGGATGGCAAGCCCAAGCACTTCGAGATGGGCTGCTACGGCATCGGCGTGACCCGCATCCTGGGCGCGGCCATCGAGCAGAAGCACGACGAACGCGGCATCGTGTGGCCCGACGCCATCGCGCCCTTCACCGTGGTGATCTGCCCGGTGGGCTATGACCGCTCCGAGGCTGTCAAGGCCGCGGCCGACGAACTGCACAGCCAGCTGCTGGCCCAGGGCGTCGATGTGATCCTGGATGACCGTGGCGAGCGCCCCGGTGCCATGTTCGCCGACTGGGAGCTGATCGGCGTGCCGCACCGCGTGGTGTTCGGCGACAAGGGCCTGAAAGAAGGCGTGGCCGAAGTGCAGGGCCGCCAAGATGCCGAAGCCGCCAAGGTGGCCGTGGCCGACGTGTTCAACCATGTGATGGGCCGCCTCTCGGCCAGCACCAAGGCCTGAGGCCTGACGCCATGGCTGCACACCCGGCTGCCCCTTCTGCGACTCACCGCGTGAACGGCGCCCCGGCCTGGGGGCTGGCCCTGGCGCTGGTGTGCGGCCTGGGTGGTGGTCTGGGGGCTGGCACCTCGGCCTGGGCCGGCGCGCAGGCCGAAGAGCCGCTGGCCAATGCCGTGCGCACCGCGCTGTCGGCCGCCGTGGGCAACAAGGCACCTCCCGTGCCCGTGTTCGCCGATGCAGCGCAGCGCCAGCAGTATGAACAGTGGGTGCTGAAGGCCGAGCAGCGCCTGCTCAAGCGCGAGCCCAACGAGATGGTGCGGCGCGAACTGCTGCAGACCATCTGGTACGAGGCCAAGCGCGCCCGGCTGGAGCCCACCCTGGTGTTGGGCCTGATCGAAGTGGAAAGCGGCTTTCGCCAGCATGCCATTTCGGTGGCGGGTGCGCGGGGCCTGATGCAGGTGATGCCCTTCTGGGCCCGCCTGATCGGCACCGGCGATGCCGGCGTGCTGTTCCACAAACAGACCAACATCCGCTTTGGCTGCGTGATCCTGCGGCACTACCTCGACATCGAGAAGGGCAACATGTTCCTGGCCCTGGGCCGCTACAACGGCAGCCGTGGCCGGGCGGAATATCCCAACCTGGTCAATGCGGCGTGGAACCGCTGGGAGCGGCATCTGCAGACCTCACAGCTGGCGCAGGCCGAGGGTGGGGCGTTGAATCGCTGACCGGCTGCTGCTGCAACCATTCGCTGGGCGGCAACCCTGTCCACCGTTTGAAAGCCCGCGTGAAGTTGGCGGTGTTCTCAAAGCCCAAGCGCATGGCGATGTCACCGATCCCTGGCCCGCCTTGCGCCAACAAAGCCTTGGCCTGTTCAGATTGCACCTGCGCCTGCAGGGCTGAAAAGCGGGTGTGCTCGGCCTGAAGGTGTCGCTTCAGGCTGGTGGCTGACCTGTGCAACTTGTGGGCCACGGCCTCAAGCGACAGGTTCTCCCCTTGCTGCAAAGCGTCGTGCAGCGCTTGTCTGACCTGTGTGGTCAGCAAGCCTGGTGTGCTGCGCCCCACGACCGATGAGGGGGGCGTCTGGTTCTGAAGGTGCTGCCTGGCCCAGGCCACCGTGGCCGGCGCGTGGCCGCTGCGCGTCGATTCAAGCCAGGCCAGGGGCACGGTGCAAGCCAGTGACGAGGCGTCGAAGTGGCTGTCTGGTAACTGCGTGGCCCATGCGGCATGCCACGCCGGTTCGGGCCAGGGCCAATGCAGCGTACAGCCTGACCATTGGGCCGATTGTGTGCGACCCAGCACCTCCAGGCCACCCAGGCACATGGCCAGCATCACCCATTGCAGCTGCACGGGGCGGATGGGCGTCTCGGGCATGCGGTCAGTCAGCACCAGCCGCAGCAAGCCCGGCGATTGCATCTCCAGGCTCAGGGTGACTGTCGGGTTTTGTTGCTCGACGAACTGCATCAGCAGCGACAAGGCCTGCATGCCATCTCGGCTGCTCAACAGCCCCAGGGCCAATGGACCGTGGGCGGTCAGGGGAGTGCTCAGGCCCAGCCTGTAGCCCAGTGCGGGGTCTTGAGAGAGTTGACGGGCGGCCTGAAGCAAGCGCTGACATTGCGCCACCGTGAGATGACCGAGCCCATCACCGAGAACGCTGCGGTCAAGTTGCGCCAGCTTCAGCCACGCAGACTCTGCGTGACCTTGGTCGATCAGCCATTGCCGCAACTGCCAGGCGTGGGTGGCGGGCACGCGCAAGTGATCCAGCGGTGTCTGGTGCGACGGGGTGGACATGGGCTGATTGGACAACAACTGTGGGCTGTTCAGGCTCACGCTTGAATGCTCACGGTGACTAAGGTGGCGGCTGTTCCATTCTGCTTCACCCGATGACCCTTCCAGCCGATACCTATGCTGCCATGGACGCCACCGCCATGGCCCAGAGCCTGCGCCAGGGTGACTTCTCTGCCGCTGAACTCATGGCGGCGGCTTTCGCTCAGATCGACGCGCACAACCCCAGGCTCAATGCCGTCGTGGCGCAGTGGCGCGAGCGTGCCATGCACTGGGCCCGGCAGTTCTCACCCACCGGCATGACCCTGGACGGCAGGCCACCTTTCGCGGGGGTGCCGTTCCTGCTCAAAGACATGCATCAGCAACTGGCTGGTGAACTGCACTGCCTGGGCAGCGCAGCCTGGCGCGGCAGAGTGGCCAAGGACTCTTCTGTGATCACGCAGCGATGGATGGCTGCCGGGCTGCTGCCATTGGGGCTGAGCAATGCCTGCGAGCTGGGTCTCAAACCTCAGACCGAGTCTCGGCATTGGGGTGCGGTGCACAACCCCTGGCGCCGTGGCCTGTCAGCGGGCGGGTCATCGGGTGGGGCCGCTGCCGCGGTGGCCTCTGGCATGGTGCCGATGGCCGGGGGCAATGATGTGGGAGGTTCGATCCGGATACCTGCCGCAGCATGTGGGGTGTTCGGCTTCAAGCCCGGCCGAGGGCGGGTGTCCTGGTCGCACGAAGCTGAGGAGGTATGGCGCGGCGCTGCGGTGCACCATGTGCTGACCCGTTCGGTGCGTGACAGTGCGGCCATGCTCGATGCCGTGCGGATGCGGCAGGCACGAGATGCGGATGCCCCGAGCTGTCTGACGGCCGCACAGAGGGGTGCGAAACCCTTGCGCATTGCTTTTTCGCTCGCGTTTGGCCCCGGGCAGGTGGCCGATGCCGACTGCGCAGAAGCCGTGCGTGCCACCGCCAGACGCTTGCAAGACATGGGCCACTTAGTGGAAGAGGCAGGCCCGGCGCTGGCTTGGCCCGATTGGCAGGCACAGGTCGAACAGCTGATGTGCCTCATTGCCCGCGAGGGCGTGTCGGAGCTCGTGGCGCAAGGTGCCAAACGCGTGCGGTCTCTGGAGCCTGACACCCGGCTGGCGGCTGCCCTGGGTGCCGCCATCCCGGCCCGCCGCGCTGCCGAGGCCGTGCACGACTGGCATCGCCATGAGAAGGCCTGGCGTCGGTTCAACGAGCGCTTCGATGTGTGGTTGACGCCAGTGACCGGACGCACAGGTCTGCCCCTGGGAGCCTTCTCGGCGCCTGACTGGCAGGTGCATGTGGCCCGATGGTTGTTGCCTTGGATAGGCGCTGAGCGTTTGCTGAGCCTGCCTTCGGTGAAGGCTCGTCGGCACTCCCTTTGGTGTCATGTGCCCTGCACCCCGCTGGCCAATTGGCTGGGGCTGCCCGCCATGAGTGTGCCCGTGCACACCAGTGCCCAAGGTTTGCCGGTCGGTGTTCAGTGCATGGCCGGTGAGGGGCGCGAGGCAGAACTGTTCGGTTTGGCGGCTGATCTGGAGCGCGCGGGGCCCTGGGGTGCCCCCATGGCTCACAGCCCTTGCCAGCTTTGAGGCGCAGCCTCGTCGATGCCCACCAGTTGCAGCACGCGCTCGACCGTCTCGTTCACGAGTTCGTCGATGCTTTGCGGCCGGTGATAGAAAGCCGGCAGCGGCGGGAACACGATGCCGCCCATCTCGGTCACGGCGGTCATGTTGCGCAGGTGGGCCAGGTTGAAGGGCGTTTCGCGCACCATCAGCACCAGGCGGCGGCGCTCTTTCAGGGTCACGTCGGCTGCCCGGGTGAGCAGGTTGTCGCCCAGGCCGTGGGCCACGGCGGCCAGCGTTTTCATGGAGCAGGGCGCGATCACCATGGCGTCGGTGGCGAAGCTGCCACTGGCGATGCAGGCGCCCACGTCACCCGGTGAGTGGGCCTCGGTGGCCAGGGCGTTCAGGGCCTGGCGGTCCAGGCCCAGTTCGTGGTGCGCGTTCAACAGCCCGGCCGAGGTGGCCACGAGGTGGGTGTTCACCCCCAGGGCGCGTGCGCGCTCGAGCAGGCGCACCCCGTAGACCGCGCCGCTGGCGCCGGTGATCCCGACGATCAGGCGGCGCTGACGCATCACTTGGCCAGCTCTTGCTGCAGCTCGCCCGACTGGTACATCTCCATCATGATGTCCGAGCCGCCGACGAATTCGCCGTTCACGTACAGCTGCGGGATGGTGGGCCAGTTGGCGTATTCCTTGATGCCCTGGCGGATGCCTTCGTCTTCCAGCACGTTCACGGTGACCAGATCGGACACGCCGCAGGCCTTGAGGATCTGGATGGCGCGGCCCGAAAAGCCGCATTGCGGGAACTGGGCGGTGCCCTTCATGAACAGGACCACTTTGTGGCCCTTGACCAGGGTGTCGATGCGTTGCTGAACGTCGCTCATGGGTGTCTCGTAAAGGCTGGTGTGCGGGGGCTGGGCACCGACGGCAAGGGCGCGTCGATGCACCGACCGGCCGTTTATATCAGGCCTGTCATGCCCCGGTGTGCACAGGGACAAAACCCGCGATTGTGCCTAAAACGAGTACTTCACGGTGAACTTGATCACCGGGCGCAGGCGCATTTCGCGCACCAGGTCGTCCACCCCGGCTTCGCCCTGGAAGACCCGGCTGATGCGCCCGATGTTCTGCGAATTCAGGGAAATGATGCCCAGGTCGGCATTGAAGCGCCAGGTGCCGGCGCCGGAGGGCTGGCCGTTCAGGCGAGCCGAGTACCCGGCACCCACGTACGGCACGGTCTGGTGTTCGTTGGCGGCGCGCTCGGGGTCGAGCACCTGGGCACCCAGGCTCAGGCCACCGTCGGCCGAGGGCTCTTGAAACGGCACGGCCGTGTTGCCGCGCACCAGCCCGACCGTGGCACGGAAACCCGAGCCCCAGGCGTAGTCACCCAGCAGGTGAGCACTTTGGAGGCGCAGGCCGCTGGTGGAACTGGCGCCGGGGTTGCCGGTCAAGGCGAACGGGTTGCCCAGCGGGGCACCGGTTTCTGCCACCACCAGGCCCATGCGCCCTTCCCAGTGGGGCCACAGGTTGAACTCGGTGGGTCTGAGTTCGGCCTGTGCCGCAGTGCCTGCCAGTGTGAGCGCCAGCGCCAGGGCGGCGGCACGGCGGCGGCGAGGTGAACCGGTGGGGGAGTGAAGCGCGCGCATGATGGGCTCCTGAACGTCGGGCATGCCTGCTTTTCGGCATCCCTTGCGTTTCATCGTAGGCCGAATGTGTTGCCCACACCAGCAGAGATGTGAGCACTCGTATCGGCTTTTTCACGGATGGGGCCCCCTCGCCCAGGGGGCGGTCCGGGTCAGTCCGGGCGGGTTTGCCCGCCGGTGCAGCGCACATGCCCGCCCAGGTCGAAGCGACCACTCACTTGCTGGAAGCCGGTGGCCTCCAGCAGGGCTTTCACGGGGGCGTGCTGGTCGTGGCCGTGTTCCAACAGCAGCCAGCCACCGGGGGCGAGGTGCTGGTGGGCCTGGGCCACCAGGTGCCGCAGGTCGGACAGGCCGTCGGGGCCAGCGGTCAGGGCGCTGATCGGCTCATGCACCAGGGCGGCCAGGTGCGGGTCACCCTCGGCGATGTAGGGCGGGTTGCTCACGATCACGTCGAACACTTCACCGGCGACGGGCTCGAACCACGAGCCCAGCAGGCAACGCACGGGCAGCTGCAGCGCCTGGGCGTTGGCCCGGGCCACGGCCAGGGCGACATCGCTGGCGTCCACGGCCGTGACCTGCGCCTGCGGGCGTTGCGACTGGATGGCCAGGGCGATGGCGCCGCTGCCGGTGCCCAGATCGAGCACGCGGCGTGGCGGTTCAGCGTGGTCTTCATGCCCTTTGCGTGCATCAGGCAGGCAGTCCAGGGCCCATTCCACCAGCACTTCGGTGTCGGGGCGGGGCACCAGCACGCCCGGGCCCACCTGCAGTGGCAGGCCGAAGAACTCTTTGTGGCCCAGCAGGTAGGCCACCGGCTCGTGGGCCAAGCGGCGCTGCAGCAGCGCGTCGAAGGCCTCGAAGCAGCCCGGTGGCAGGGCGTCGGTGTCGTGCGCCATCAGCCAGGTGCGGCTGCGCCCGCCCAGCAGGTGGCCGAGCAGCAACTGGGCGTCCAGGCGGTCCACGCCCAGGCGGCGGGCGTGGTTCAGGGCCTGGGCCACGGTGTCGGGGGCGCTCATGCGGGTCCGTTCAGGCCGTCGGGCCAAAGCCGCTGGCCGCTTCCAGCTCGGCCAGCTGTTCGGCGGCCTGGGCGGCCAGCAGGGCAGCAGTCACGTCGCCCAGGTCGCCTTCCATGATGGTGGTGAGCTTGTACAGCGTGAGGTTGATGCGGTGGTCGGTCAGCCGGCCCTGCGGGAAGTTGTAGGTGCGGATGCGGTCGGAGCGGTCGCCCGAGCCGATCAGGCCCTTGCGGGTGGCGGCCTCGCGGGCCTGGCGTTCGCTGCGTTCTTTGTCGCGCAGGCGGGCGGCCAGCACGGCCAGGGCCTTGGCCTTGTTGCGGTGCTGGCTGCGGTCGTCCTGGCACTCGGCCACCAGGCCGGTGGGCAGGTGGGTCACGCGCACGGCCGAATCGGTCTTGTTGATGTGCTGGCCGCCTGCGCCGCTGGCGCGGTAGGTGTCGATGCGCAGGTCGGCCGGATTCAGCTGCACCTCTTCGGCTTCATCGGGCTCGGGCAGCACGGCCACGGTGCAGGCGCTGGTGTGGATGCGACCTTGCGTTTCGGTGGCCGGCACGCGCTGCACGCGGTGGCCGCCCGATTCGAACTTCATGTGGCCGTACACGCCATGGCCTTCCAGGCGCAACACCACTTCTTTGTAGCCGCCCAGGTCGCTCTCGCTGGCCGACATGATCTCGACGCTCCAGCCCTGGCGTTCGGCGTGGCGGGTGTACATGCGGGCCAGATCGCCCGCGAACAGGGCCGATTCGTCGCCGCCGGTGCCCGCCCGGATTTCGAGGAAGGCGTTGCGCGCGTCGTCGGGGTCCTTGGGCAGCAGCTGGGTCTGCAGCTCGGCCTCCAGGCGCGCGATGTCGGCCTGGGCCTGGGTGATTTCTTCCTGCGCCATGGCCTTGAGCTCGGCGTCGCCGCTGGCGTCGTCCAGCATCTGGCGGGCGGTGTGCAGGTCGTCTTGCCGCTGGGCGTGCTCGCGGGCCATGGCCACCACGCGCGCCACCTCGGCATGCTCCTGCGACAGGGCCCGGTAGCGTTTCGGGTCGGACGCGGCACTGCCGTCGGCCAGTGTGGCGTCCAGCTCGGCGAGTCGGTGGGAGAGGCGGTCCAGCGAAGCAGCGAGCGAAGGGGCCAGGCCCCCGCTCACGAGCGGCGCTCCGGGGTGACTTCACCCCGCAGGAACAGGCGCGACACGGTCTCGGCCACTTGCGGGCGGTGGTGCGGGTCGGCGCTGTGCAGTTCGGCCAGCGCGCCGTGCAGCATCTTCTGGGTCAGGCCCCGCGACAGGGCTTCCAGCACGGCTTCGACATCGTCGCCCTTGGCCAGCATCTTGCGGGCGCGGGCCAGTTCGGTGGCGCGCCACACGTCGGCTTGCGACTGCAGGGCTTGAATGAGCGGCACGGTGGCGCGCTGGTCCAGCCAGTGCACGAAACCCTGCACGCCGGTTTCGATGATGGCTTCGGCCTGGGCCACGGCGGCCTGGCGTTTGGTGCCGGCGGTCTGCACCACGGCGCTGAGGTCGTCGACCGTGTACAGGTAGGCGTCGGCCAGCTGGCCCACCTCGGGCTCGATGTCGCGCGGCACGGCAAGGTCGACCATGAAGATGGGCTTGCGGCGGCGGGCCTTGATGGCGCGTTCGACCGCGCCCAGCCCGATGATGGGCAGGGTGCTGGCCGTGCACGAGACCACGATGTCGAACTCGTGCAGGCGCTGGGGCAGGTCACCCAGGCGCATGGCCTCGGCGCCCAGGTGGCTGGCCAGCTTTTCGCCACGCTCGAGCGTGCGGTTGGCCACGGCCATGGCCTTCGGGGTGCGCGCCGCGAAGTGGGTGGCGCACAGCTCGATCATTTCACCGGCGCCCACGAACAGCACCTTGGTGCGGCCGAGGTCTTCGAACACCTGGCCGGCCAGGCGCACGGCCGCCGCAGCCATGCTGATGGAGTGCGCGCCGATTTCGGTCGAGGTGCGCACCTCCTTGGCCACGGCAAAGCTGCGCTGGAACAGCTGGTGCAAGGTGGTGCCCAGGGTGCCGGCGGCGTCGGCCTCGCGCACGGCCTGCTTCATCTGGCCCAGGATCTGGGCCTCGCCCAGCACCATGGAATCCAGCCCGCTGGCCACGCGGAAGGCGTGCCGGGCCGCGGCCCCACCTTCGAGCACGTAGGTGTGGCGCAGCAGCTCGTCGGGGCTGACCTGGCCCACGCCGGCCAGCCATTCGATGGCGCGGTGCTGCAACTGGCGGCCGCCACCGGCCAGGGCGGGCGCGGCGCAGTACAGCTCGGTGCGGTTGCAGGTGGACAGCAGGGCGGCTTCGCCCGACAGGCGCTCGCGCAGGGCGGCCAGCGTCGGCCCCAACTGGTCCACGCTGAACGCAAAACGACCCCGCAGGTCGACGGCTGCGGTGGTGTGGTTCAAACCCAGGGCCAGGACGCTCATTCCAGAGATTATAAAATCTTGCGATGGCCTGTCAGAATGGCGGGTTTGCCCCACACCGCAGTCCATGGGCCCGCTCGACGCAATCTTCCACTTCGTGAACTTTCTGGCGCCTGCTTTGGGCATGGCCCTGATCCTGCCCACCCTGGTTCGGGTGGTGTGGTTCCGCGCGTTGAAATCGGTCAGCTGGGCCTTGATGGCCCGGCGCATTGCCGCCGTGGGCGTGGGGGTGTTGGTGGTGGGTGTGGTGGTGCTGGGGCGCGATGGCGCCATGCTCACCTACGCCGCCCTGGTGCTGGCTTCGGCCGGCACGGTGTGGTGGACGGCCTTTCGGGGCCGTCGCTGATCGGCCTTCGGGCCTGGGTTCAGGGTGCACCTTGCCGGGTGCTGGCCTGAGCGCGCAGATTCACGCGTGGTGTTCACGCTTGCACGAGTTGTTCGATGACCTTCAGCGTTAAGGAAATTTTCTACACCCTGCAGGGTGAAGGCACACATGCCGGGCGTCCGGCCGTGTTCTGCCGCTTTGCAGGCTGCAACCTCTGGACGGGCCGTGAGCAGGACCGCGCCAGCGCCGTCTGCCAGTTCTGCGACACCGATTTCGTGGGCACCGACGGCCTGGGCGGCGGCAAGTTCGACACTGCGCAGGCCCTGGCCGAGCGCATCGCCTCGTTCTGGCCGGCCACCCCGGCAGGCCAGCAAGGCCGCCGCTTCGTGGTGCTGACCGGTGGCGAGCCCCTGCTGCAGGTCAACCGCGCACTGATCGATGCCCTGCATGCTCAGGGTTTCGAGATTGCGGTCGAAACCAATGGCACGATCGCGGCCCCGGAAGGCCTGGACTGGATCTGCGTGAGCCCCAAGGCCGGCAGCACCCTGGTGCAGACCTCGGGCCACGAGCTGAAGGTGGTGGTGCCTCAGGCCGGGTTTTCGGAGGCTGACCTGCTGGCCTTCGAGCAACTGGACTTCGCCCAGCGCCGGGTGCAAGCCATGGACAGTGCGCAGCCGCAGGCGCGGCGGGCTGCGATGGAGTGGGCCGTTCAGTGGTGCCTGGACCACCCCAGCTGGTTGTTGAGCGTGCAGACGCACAAGACCCTGGGCATTCGCTGAAGCGGCCGCGCAAGGATCATCATGTTCGAGTTGAGTCAGACCTTTTCTTTCGATGCGGCCCACACGCTCAAGCGCAAGGTGTCCGCGGAGGAAGCCGCGGGCAGCCGCCGCATCCATGGCCACACCTACACGGCCGAAGTGTTCGTGTGCGGTGAGCGCCAGGCCGAATCCGGCATGGTGGTCGACCTGGCCGTGCTGCGCGCCGTGATCGCCGAGGTGCGCGAGCAGCTCGACCACCACTTCCTCGACGAAGTGGCCGGCCTGGGCGCGCCCACGCTGGAAAACCTGTGCGTGTTCATCTACGCCCGCGTGCACCAGCAACTGCCGCAGGTGTCTGCCGTGTCGGTGTCGCGTGCGGCCGGTGACCGCTGCGTGTACCGCCCGGCCTGACCTGGCCCTGGGCAGGGTTCGTGACAGGGCTTTGATCCGGCTGGCACACTGCCGCCCATGAACTGGTCAGAACGCAGCCGCCACGCCGTGTGGCACCCGTGCACCCAGATGAAGGTGCACGAACAGTTCCCGCCCCGCGCCATCGTGGCTGCCGAAGGGCCCTGGTTGATCGACGACCAGGGGCATCGCATCCTGGATGCGGTGAGTTCCTGGTGGGTGAACCTGTTCGGGCACAACTTCGCGCCCATCCGCGAGGCCATCACCGACCAGCTGCACCGGCTGGACCACACCATGCTGGCCGGCCTGACCCACCCGCCGGTGGTCGAGCTGTCAGAGCGCCTGGCCGCGCTCACGGGCCTGGGCCATGCGTTTTACGCCAGTGATGGCGCCAGCGCCACCGAGATCGCCCTGAAGATGAGCGCACACAGCTGGCGCAACCAGGGCCGCCCCGGCAAGCACCGTTTCATCGGCCTGCAAGGCGGCTACCACGGCGAAACCGCCGGGGCCCTGTCGGTGACCGACATCCCGCTGTTCCGCGAAGCCTACGCACCGCTGCTGCGCCTGAGCGCCACCTTGCCCTCGCCCGACCCGCGCCGGGCCGCACCGGGCGTGTTGGCGGCCGAGCACCTGCAACACTGCGTGGCCGCGCTCGAGGCCTACCTGGTCGAGCACCATGCGCACACGGCCGCTTTCATCATGGAGCCGCTGGTGCAGGGTGCCGCCGGCATGGCCATGCACGACGCCGCCTACCTGGTGGCGGTGCGCGAGTTGTGCACCCGCTTCAATGTGCACTGGATCGCCGACGAGATCGCCGTGGGCTTTGGCCGCACCGGCACGCTGTTCGCGCACCAGCAGGCCCTCGGTGCCGACGGGCAGCCGGTGCGCCCCGACTTCATCTGCCTGAGCAAGGGCCTGACCGGTGGCGTGCTGCCGCTGTCGTGCGTGCTGACCACCGACGCGGTGTACGACGCCTTCTGGCACGACCACACCACCCACGGTTTCCTGCATTCGCACTCGTACACGGGCAACCCGCTGGCCTGCCGCGCCGCGCTGGCCGTGCTCGACACCTTCGAGGCCCGTGACACCCAGGGCCTGGGCGTGCTGGACCACAACCGCGTGGCCGCCGCCCGCTTCAACGCCCTGGCCGAACCGCTGACCCGACACCCCCGGGTGAAGGCGCACCGGCACCTGGGCATGGTCTGGGCCTGGGACATCGACGTGGGCGAGCCCACCTTCGCCGCCCGGTTCCACCGCGCCGCCATGGACGAAGGCCTGCTGCTGCGCCCCATCGGCCACACCCTCTACGCCATGCCACCTTACGTGCTGACCGAGGCCGACCAGCGCCACCTGATCGACGGGTGCCTGCGTGTGCTCGACCGTGTGCTGCCCGAGTGCGACGCGCTGGCCGGCAGCCCTGTCGCCACGCCCACCGACCGCCCCTTGAACATGGCCTGACCCTTTCGCGAGACACATTGCTGCATGACCGCTTACTTCGTGACCGGCACCGACACCGGCGTGGGCAAGACCCGCACCAGCTGCGCCCTGATCCACGCCCTGCGCCGCGCCGGCCATGCCCGTGTGGTGGGCATGAAGCCCGTGGCCGCGGGATGCGAGTGGGTGGAGGGGCAGGGCGGCCAAAGTGGGCTCTCAGGCCACTGGCTCAATGAAGACGTGGCGGCCCTGCGCGCAGCCTCCAGCCTGCAGGTGCCGCCGGCCTTCGACAACCCCTATGCCCTGCCCGATGCCGTGTCGCCGCACATTGCCGCGCGCAATGACGAGGCGGTGATCGACCTGGGCCACCTGGAGGCCAGCTTCCATGCGCTGCAGGCTCATGCCGATGCGGTGGTGGTGGAAGGCGCGGGCGGCTTCATCGTGCCCCTGCACGACGGCCCGGAAGGCTTCGTGACCAGTGCCGACCTGGCCGCGCGCCTGCGCCTGCCCGTGGTGCTGACCGTGGGCCTGCGCCTGGGCTGCCTGAACCATGCCTTGCTCACGCAGGAGGCCATCTTGTCGCGCGGGCTGACCCTGGCCGGCTGGGTGGCCAACGTGATCGACCCCCACATGCCCGAGCAGGCCGCCAACCTGGCCACGCTGCAGAACCACCTGCAGGCGCCGATGCTGGCGCATTGGCCTTTCGATGCCGAGGCGCAGGCCGACCAGCTGCCCCTGCAACTGCCCTGAGGGGAGCGTTGGTCGCCGCCCGCTGAGCCAGGTGTCCGCGGGTTGCTGCCAAGGGGCACAAGGCCGCTGCACCGCTAGCATGCCTTCACACCAAAACAGGAGGCATTGCATGCATCGAATTCTCATGGCGTCCGTCCTGGTCGGCATGGTGGGGCTGGCCCAGGCCCAGTCCCCCAGCGGCTACACCACCACCGAACTGACCCTGCCCAGCGGCACGACCGGGTGTGTGCAGCCGCGCGTGAACGCCCGCGGGGACGTGCTGGCCGAGTGCGGCTACAAGAAAACCGTGAAGCGGGTGGGCGGCATCGGCGACAACCCGGGTGGCCTGCTGTTCAACCTGTTCCGCTCGACCACGGTCAGCACCACCTTCCTGCGGCCCGTGCTGTGGAAGGCCGGGCAGCGCACGACACCACAAACGCTGCCCGATGCCGTGGTGCCCACCACCAGTGCCGACAGCGTTCGCGTGGTGGGGTTCAACGCCTTGGGCGAGGTGCTGCTTCGCCACCAGGTGTCGAGCGCTGCTGGCGTCAGCCTGTGGCGCAATGGGGCATGGCAGGCGCTGAACCTGGGCGCCTCGGGCTTTTTCTCGGGCAGCAGCGTGGTGCTCAATGACCAGGGGGCCTTGGCCTTCCCGGTGCTGGACGCGGCGGGCAACACCGCGGTGCTGGTGCGCGAGCGCAGCGGGCAAGAACTCCGCACCGCGCCTTTCTTGCGCAGCGACGGCTACACCCAGCCGCTCTCTGACCTCGGGTTCAACAACCT
The DNA here is from genome assembly GCF_004310865.1 of Aquabacterium lacunae. Lineage (GTDB taxonomy): Bacteria > Pseudomonadota > Gammaproteobacteria > Burkholderiales > Burkholderiaceae_C > Aquabacterium > Aquabacterium lacunae. The sequence goes on along the minus strand of NZ_SIXI01000004.1, from coordinate 304,706 downwards.
GGGCCAGGTGGCCATGGGCCTGCTCAGGCCGTCATCGGGTTGCTGCCCCACGGGGTGTGTGAGCACGACCGGTTGCTACAGCGAACCGCTGGTCAGCCAGTGGTGGAATGGCAGTGCGTGGCGAGCGTTGCCGATGCTGGCCGCAGGCAATGCCTTTCTGCCTGTGGCACTCAATGACCACGGGCTGGCCGTGGGCCATGCTTCGGTGCGTGACGCCAGCGGTGCCACGCTGATGCACGTGTGGGACGGCGCCACTTACCAGCGCCTGGGTGTCGGCAGTGGCACGGTCACGGGCATCAACCGGGCCGGCACTGTGGTGGGCACCCAGAATGGGCTGGTCACCTACAAAGGCGTGAGCACCTCGGGTGCGTTTGTGTGGCGACAGGGCACGTTGACCGCACTGCAGCAACTGGTGAGCATTGGCAGTGGTCAGGCCCTGCTGAACGCGCCAGGCCTCAATGATGCCGGCCAGATCGCGGCCACGGCCGCCGACCCCTTGCGCACGGCCGGGCGTCTGTACCTGTTCACGCCCCGCTGAAGCGCAAGACCTTCAGGCCTCGGCTTGCCAGCGGTAGTCCATCTGCCGTGCCGTGGCCTGGGCCAGTGCAGGGCTCACCAGGCGTGCCACCACATGCAGGCTCATGTCGATGCCTGCCGAGATGCCCGCCGACGTGATCACCCGGCCTTCGTCCACCCAGCGCACTTGTTCCAGCACCTGCAGGGTCGGGAACTGTGCCCGCAAATCGGCGAGGTCTTCCCAGTGCGTGGTAGCCCGGTGGCCTTCCAGCACCCCGGCCTGGGCCAGCAGGAACGCACCGGTGCACACCGACACGGTCAGCTCGCAGCGGGCGGCCTGCACCGCGATCCACGCGATCACATCGGCGCGCACTCGCTCGGCATCGACCACGCCACCCGGGATCACCAGCACGTCCAGCGGTGGGTGGTCGTGCAGAGAGTGGTCGGGCAGCAGGCGCAAGCCGGCACGGGCCCGACGAGCCTGTGCATCGTGCGCCACCGCGCACACCTCGAACGGGGCCGGCTGCCCAGGCCACAGCTTGCCTGCCACCCGGCTGGCCGTGGTGAACACCTCGTAGGGGCCCGCGAAATCCAGGGCCTCGACCTCGTCGAACAGGTAGATGCCCACGCGGCGCGTGATGAATGCTGGGGTGTTCATGGTGGGTTGGTTGTTCATTCGCCCACCGAGTCTGTCATGGGCTGTGCTTCCCAGTTCCGCGCCAGCCACTGCCGAAGGCTGTCTGGCACGGCCTGGCCGCGTGCGCGCGAGGTGTCGTCGGGCACCGGCAAGCCCGGCTGCAGGTGCAGCGGGACCACCCCGGCCCAGGCCGGGTGTTCGGCATCTCCTTCCTTGTCGCGCGGGCCCCAGCTGCGCACCTTGGCGCTGGCTTCGTTCAGGGGCATCGACAGCACCAGCGTGGCTTTCAGCTCGCTGTCATCACCCTCACGCACTTCGGCCTGCCGGCCGGGGATCAACCGCTCCATGAAGGCGGCCAGCACGGCGGGCTTGTCGGCATCGGCCACCACCTCGAAGCAGCCATAAGCCACCACCGAACGGAAGTTCATCGAATGAGAGAAGGCTGAACGCGCCAGCACCAGCCCATCGAGGAGGGTGATGGCCACGCAGGCACTGACCCCGGCTGCCAGCCGCTTCATCATCGGGCTGCCGTTGGAGCCATGGATGTACAGGCGGTCGCCCACCCGCCAGCAGGCCGTGGGCAGGTTCACGGAAAAAGGCTCGCTGTCGGGCGCCTGCCCGCGCGTGTCGGTGAAGGCCACATGGCACAGCCAGGCCGCATCGACGATGGCGTGCACGGTGTCGGCGTCATAGTGGCCGCGCTCGGCGGCGCGCCGCACGGTGACTCGGGCGCTGGCGGGTGGGTGCATGGTGCTCCTGACTGATTGGTTTGGATGAAGTGGGTGCATCGTGCGCCACCCGTGGCACCATGAGAAGAACCACCCAAGCCACACACCATGGAGCCACGATGAGCGAGCTGAACGATCTGCTGGAGCCCACCACCTTCCGGGCTCAGGCCATGGGCCAGGGGCAGACCTTGCAGCGCGCCTTGTACGAGCGCCTGAAACAGGCCATCGGGCAGGGGCGGTTGTTGCCCGGCGCGCGGCTGCCGGGCAGTCGCGAGCTGGCGCTGGAGCTGGGCATGTCACGCAACGGCGTGATCCATGCCTACGAGCTGCTGACGGCCGAGGGGCATGTGCAGCCGACGCGCCAGGGCACGGTGGTGGCGCCCGTGGGCCGGCCGCCCAGCCCGCCTGTCACCAACCCCCGCAGCCTGCCCTGGCACCGCATGTCGCAACGCAGCGAGGGCTTCGATCGCCGCCGCACTGTGGCCGATGACCTGCAGCCTTTCATGCCGGGCATCCCGGCGCTCGATGCGTTTCCGCAAGCTGTGTGGGGCCGCAGCATGGCCCGCGCGCGGCAAATGGCGGGTGCCGACAGCCTGAGCTATCGCCCCGCAGCGGGTGAGCCCGAGCTGCGCCAGGCCATTGCCACCTACATGCGCGCGGCGCGTGGCCTGCAGTGCCATGCCGACCAGGTGTTCGTGACCGACGGCACGCAACAGGCGCTGGAGCTGGTGGCACGCTTGCTGGCTGACCCTGGTGACCTGGCCTGGATCGAACACCCTGGGTATGGCGGCGCCCGCTCGGCCTTCGTGTCGGCGGGCCTGAAGCTGCAACCCATCACCGTGGGCCCGGAAGGCATCGACCCGCCCGAGGCCTGGTGGTCAGAGCGCACGCCCCGGCTGGTCTACACCACGCCCTCCCACCAGTACCCGCTGGGCTGCACGCTGAGCCTGAGCCGGCGCCTGCACCTGATCGCACGGGCCCACGCGCACGGCAGCTGGTTGGTGGAAGACGACTACGACAGCGAGTTCCGGCACGATGGCCCGCCGTTGGCCGCCATGCAGGGCCTGGAGCCGCATGCCCCGGTGGTGTACGTGGGCACCTTCAGCAAGACCGTGTTCCCGGCGCTGCGCCTGGGCTTTTTCGTGGTGCCCGAGGCCGTGGTCGATCGGGTGGCCGGGGTGGTGGGCGCCTGGTGCCCGCGCGGGCACGCACTCAGCCAGTGGGCCCTGGCCGACTTCATCGACGAGGGGCATTTCACCCGGCATCTGCGGCGCATGCGGCGCCTGTACCGCGCGCGGCAGGCGGCGCTGCGCGAGGCGCTGGCGCGGCACTGGCCGCTGCCTGGCCAGGTGCTGGGCGGGCAGGCCGGCATGCACCTGGTGCTCAGCCTGCCGGCCACCCACGACGACCGTGCCCTGGCCTGGCTCGCCCACCAGGCCGGGCAAAGCCCGCGCCCCCTGTCGCTGTATGGCACCGGGGGCATCGACGGTTTCAATGGCCTGGTCATGGGCTATGCCAACACGCCCGAGGGCCGCATGAACCACCTGGTGAAACAGCTGGCGGAGCTGACCAAGGCCTGACATGCGTGGAGGCACCCGAAGCGGGCAACACAGCCTGGGCGATCTGCAGGCCTCGCCGGTTGGCGCGACAATTCCGCCATGAATTCGCCGCAGCCCTCCATCGCCACCCGCCTCACCCGCCTGCTGGGCATTGAACACCCCATCGTGCTGCCGGGCATGACCTATGTGGCCGTGCCCCGCCTGGTGGGCGCCGTGAGCCGCGCCGGTGGCCTGGGCATCCTGGCCTCGGGGGGGCTGTCCACCCAGGAATGCGCGCAGGCCATTGCCGACATCCGCGCCATCACCGACAAGCCCTTTGCCGTGGGCTGCAGCCTGGCGCTGCCCGGCGCGCGTGAATGCGTGAGCGTGGCCCTCGATGCGCAGGTGCCCGTGCTCAACATCTCGATGGGCAAGGGCGACTGGGTGATCGAGCGCGCCCATGCTTATGGTGGCAAGGTGATCGCCACCGTCTCCAACGAAAAGCATGCCCGGGCCGCCATCGACAGCGGGGTCGACGGCCTGATCGTGACCGGCCACGAAGCCGCTGCCCATGGCGGAAAAGTCACGTCGATGGTGCTGCTGCCTGCGGTGCGCGACCTGTGCGACCTGCCCATCATTGCCGCCGGCGGTGTGGCCGATGGCCGTGGCCTGGTGGCTGCGCTGGCCCTGGGCGCCGACGCCGTGGCCATGGGCACCCGTTTTGCCACCTCGCTGGAAAGCCCGCTGCATGCCGACACCAAGCAGCTGGTGGTGTCCAAGGCGGCCGAAGCCACCATCTACTCGAAGAACTTCGACACCTACCCCTGCCGCGTGATGGACACCGCAGGCGGCCGCAAGTACACCGCACGCCCGCTGAGCCCGCCGGTGGCCCTGACCCGTTCGGTGCAGGCCGCGCTGGAGATCGACCGCCCCTTGATGGACCTGGCCCGCGATGCCATGGCCCAGGGCCCGGCCCAGGCCGTGCGCACCGCCTATTTCGGCGCGGCCACGCTGGCCATGCGCAAGGCCATGTACGAGGCCAACCACGACGAGGGCGTGCAGCTGATCGGCCAGAGCCAGGGCCTGGTGCACGATGTGGTCTCGGTGGACGAGATCATGGCGCGTACCGTGGCCCAGGCCCGCGAGGCACTGGCCCAGCTTCAACGCGGCTTTGTCTGACGCGTTGACAGCGCCTTCACGCATGACAGCCCGGCGCGATGAGGCTAAGGTGGTGGCATGCGTGAACCTTCATCCGACCTGTTGCTGACGCCCTCGAACCCAGCCCTGCGTCGCCGTGGGCGGGTTGTGGCCGCGGTGTCGGTGGCGGTGCTGCTCACGGCCTGCAACCTGCTGCAGACGGTGTACAACCAGGCCCCCCGGTATGTGCAATGGCGCACCAACGTGGCCCACCACTTCACCGACGATCAATACGAACTGGCGCAGGGTGCCATTCGCCGCTGGTTCCAGTGGCAGCGCGCCGAGCAGATGCCCCAGGTGGCCGAGCTGCTGCGCCTGGCGGCACTCGATGTGAAGGGGCCCATCACCCCGGCCCTGGCCTGCGAACGCCGCGAGGCCTACCTCCAGGTGGCCAAGGCTGCCGTGGCCGAGGCCGCCCCGCTGGCGGGCGCCGTCATGGTGCAGCTGGGCCCCAGGCAGCGTCAGCGGGTGGCCGAGTTCTTCGATGACACCAACGACGAGTTTCGTGACCGCTACATCGACCCCGACCCGCAGAAGCAAGCCCAGCTGGCCGTGAAGTTCATGGAAAAGTGGGGCTCGCTGGTGTACGGCGATTTCACCGAGCCTCAGCGCACGCAGTGGGCGCGCGAGGTGCAGGCTTTGCCCTTCAATGCCAGCACCATCCTGCAGGAGTTTCAGCGCTTCCAGCGGGGCTACCAGCAGCTGCTCAAGGACGTGCCCGAACAGAAGCTGAGCCCGGCACAGGCCGGTGCCCGCCTGCAGGCCCTGGTACTCGACGGCATCGACCCCCAAGAGCCCCTGCGCAAGGCCCAGATGCAGCGCTGGGTCCAGGCCGGTTGCGGCTTTGCCGCCAGCCTGCAGAACCAGACCACGGCCGCGCAGCGTGAGCGCGCCTCGCGGCAGCTGTTCGGCTGGCAGGCCGACGTGGTCGAAATCGCCAGCAGCCGCTGAATCAGGCTTACAGCGGAGACCTTCAGCGCAGACCTTTGCGCGCTTGCTGCAAGGCCTTCCAGAACGATGCGTCTTGCGCCGTGGCCACGTTGATGCGCATCAGCGTGGTGGGTTGCCGGTTGGCATGGAACAGGGTGCCCGGTGCGATCAACCAGCCGGCGTCCAGCATGGGGTGGGTCAGGCGTTCGGTGTCCACGCCCACTTCCACCCACCCGAACAGGCCCTGAGGCTCGCTCACGAACCGGCAACCGTGCTGGCGAACCAGTTGCGCGCAGCGGCTGCGGGCCGCGTCGAGCTGTTGCACCACCCGCTCCACATGCCGGCGCAGCGTGCCTTGTTCCAGACATTGCGCCACGGCCCGCTCCAGCACGGGCGGCGTGGTGAGCGTGCTCAGCAGCTTGGTGTGCACCAGCCGGTCCACCAGCGCGGCGGGCGCGGCGATGTAGCCCACGCGCCAGCCGGGGGCCAGCACCTTCGAAAAGCTGCCCACCGAGATCGTGCGCTGCAGGTCATCGAGCACGCTCAGGCGCGTGGCGTGTGGCGGCGCCAGCATGGCGTAGATGTCGTCTTCGAGGATGTGGAAGTTGTGCTGTTCGGCCAGGCGCAGCACCTGGTGGGCATGCCCGGGCGACAGCATGGCGCTGGTGGGATTGTGCAGCACCGACACGGTCACGTACAGCTTGGGCTTGTGCGCGGCGGCCAGCTGCGCCAGCACCGCCAGGTCGGGGCCATCGGGCCCGCGCGGCACGGGCAGGATGCGCGCACCCATCAGCTGCAGGCGGGCGAATTCGGCGGCCCAGCCGGGCTCGTCCACCAGCACGGCGTCACCGGCCTGCAGCAAGGTGCGCGAGACAATGTCCAGCGCGTTGGCCGCCCCCACGGTGGTGATGATTTGCGAGGGGGGTGCTTTCAGGCGCCATTCGCTCAGCTTGTGGCTCAGCGCCTGACGCAGTGATTCATCGCCCAGCGGGTCACCGTAGTGCAGGCTGAGCGAGCCCAGCTTTTCGGCTTGCGTGGCCTTGCGCAAGGCGGCACCCAGCATGGGCGCATCCAGCCACTCGGGCGGCAAGGTGCCAAGGGCCGGCATGGCGCGGTGCCCGGGCTGGTGGAACATGCCCCGGATCAGCGCGGTGGCGTCGATGGGGCGGCTGGGCTCGAAGATGCGGGATGGCGCCTGGGTGTCACGGGGCTTGCGCACGGTGGCCTGCCGCACGAAGAAGCCGCGCTGGCTGCGCGCTTCCACCAGGCCACGGGCCTGAAGCTGGTCGTAGGCGGCCACCACGGTGTAGGGGCTGACCTGGTGCGCCTTGGCGCATTCGCGCACCGAGGGCAGCCGGGTGCCCGGCGGCAGCAGGTGCTGCTCGATGCGGTCGGCAAAGCGCTGAACCAGCTGTTCGGTGAGGGTCTGGTCGCTGTCGCGTGTCAGTGAGGCAGGCATGCGTGTGCTGGTGGCATGACCGGTACAGAGTGATGCTTTGATCGCTGTTCTGTGCTGGTTCTGTGTTGGTGTGGCTGCCTACATTGCCACACATGAACTCGATCACGCAAGCCCCGACCCTGGCCCAGGGGTCACCCGCTCGGTCTGCCCGAAGCGCCTGGCTCACCCGGTTTCAGCACCCCCTGGTGCTGGGCCTGCTGGCGGTGCTGATGTTCGCCATGACCATCCCCATGACCCGCCTGGCCACCGTGCAAGAAGGGCATGCGCAACTGCCGCCCGCCTTCATCGCCACGGCGCGCAGCGTGCTGGCGGCCCTGGTGTCGGCGCTGTACCTGTGGCACACGCGTGCCGCATGGCCCGCACGAGCCCAGTGGCCTTGCCTGGTGGCTGTGGTGGCGGGTGGGGTACTGGCCTTTCCGCTGGGCATGGGCTGGGCCGTGAGCCAGCTGCCGGCCTGGCAGGTGGCCATGGGCACCGCCATATTGCCCCTGTTCACGGCCGCGCTGGCCAGCGTGTGGATGGGGCAGCGCCCGCCGGCGCGTTTCTGGTGGGCCGGTCTGGCGGGCGCAGCGCTGGTGGCCTGGTTCGGGTGGCAGCAATCGGCGCAGGCCGCTGCGTCGGCCGTGGGGCTTGCCCCGGGCCTTGCAGGGGAGGGCGCTGGCCGCGTTCACCCGGTGGGCTGGGCCTGGGGGAGCTTGCTGGTGGGTTTGCTGGGCGCTGCCATGGCCTATGTGGGGGGAGCACGTGCAGCCCGGCACATGCCGGCTGCACAGGTGATGTCGTGGGCCCAGTTGCTGGCCTTGCCCTTGACGGCGCCGCTCACCCTGTGGGCGGTGCAACAGGCGCTGGGCGGCCAGGTGTCGACCCAGGCGCTGCAGCAGGCCTGCGCGCAGGTCGGTGCGCCCGCGTGGTGGGCCCTGCTGTACGTGGGCGTGGTGTCGAGCTGGCTGGGCTTTCTGGCCTGGTACGCCGCCCTGGCCCGTGATGCCCTGCGGGTGAGCCAGTGTCAGCTGCTGCAACCGCTGGTGGCCGTGGTGCTGGCCCATGCCCTGCTGAGCGAGGCCGTGAGCGCCTGGGCCTTGCCCGTCGGTCTGTGCGTGGCCTTGTGCATGTGGTTCGGGCAGCGCAGCTTGCGGCGCTGACACCGCGTCACCCGGCCGATCACCTTCCCCATGCCCTGGGCATGAACCTTTCGGAGACCCCGACCATGCGCACTGCGCCAACCTCGTCCACCTGGCGGCTGTCTGATGCCGCACACGCATTGCAGCCTTCGGCGGTGCGCAACATCCTGCAGCTCACGCAGAACCCCGAGGTGTTGTCGCTGGCCGGCGGGCTGCCTGCGCCCGAGGCCTTTCCGGTCGAGGCCCTGGCCGAGGCCAGTGCGCGAGTGTGGCGCGATCAGGCCCACCGCAGCCTGCAGTACAGCACCAGCGAGGGCCTGCCAGCCTTGCGCCAGTGGGTGGCCGACCACCTCCGGGCGCAGGGGCATCGCGTGCAGGCCGAGCAGGTGCTGATCACCACGGGTTCGCAGCAGGGGCTCGACCTGCTGGGCAAGGTGCTGATCGACCCCGGGCAGCCCGTGTGCATGGGCTCGCCCACCTACCTGGGTGCGGTGCAGAGCTTTTCACCCTACAGGCCGCAGTGGCTGGCCTGGCGACCTGACCATGCCGTGCCGCCTCAGGCTCGCCTGGCCTATGCGGTGCCCAACTTCCACAACCCCACCGCACACGCCATGGGCCTGGCCGAGCGCCTGGCCTGTGTGCAGCAGGTGGCCCAGGCGGGCGTGCCGCTGATCGAAGACGACCCCTACGGCGCGCTCTGGTACGACCAGCCGCCTCCGCCCAGCCTGGCCAGTCTGGCGCCCGACGACGTGGTGCACCTGGGCAGCTGGTCGAAGGTGCTGGCCCCTGGCCTGCGGCTGGGCTTCCTCGTGTGCCCGGCTTCGCGCATGGACACCCTGGGGCACCGCCTGCTGCTGGCCAAGCAGGGCGCTGACCTGCACACCTCCACCTTTGATCAGGCGCTGGTGCTGAGCCTGCTGCAGCAAGGCTTCTCGCTGGAAGGGCATCTGCAGCAGGTGCGTGCCCGGTATCGACAGCAGCGCGATGCCATGGCTCAGGCGTTGCAGCGGCACATGCCACCCGGATGGCACTGGGCCCTGCCCGAGGGTGGCATGTTCTTCTGGGTGCAAGGCCCGCCCGGCACCTGCACCACGGCCTTGCTGCCGCGCGCCCTGGCCCAGGGCGTGGCCTATGTGCCGGGCGCGGCCTTCGATCTGCCGCAACCCGGGCGTGCGCCGGCCGATGCACCCAGCGCGCACTGCATGCGGCTGTCCTTCGTCACGCTGGGCCCTCAGGCCATTGACGAGGCCGTGAGACGGTTGTCGCAAGCCCTGATACCCTTGGGCGATGTCTCTTGTTCAAGCCCTTGAAGCGCGCCTGGCCGACTGGCAGCGGGCGCAGCGTCAACGCATCCGCCGCCAGGTGCAGCCCCTGCGGGCCCCGGTCGAGCTGCCCGCCGACCAGGCCGACTGCCGCGGCACCACCTACCTCATCAATGGCCAGCCGAGGCTGTCCTTCGGCAGCAACGATTACCTGGGCCTGTCGCAGCACCCGGCCCTGATCGAAGCCGCCCAGCGTGCCGTGGCGCAGTACGGCGTGGGATCGACCGCCTCGCCACTGGTGTGTGGCCACAGCCCCGCGCATGAGGCGCTGGAAGCCGAACTGGCCGCCCACGTGGGCCTGCCCCGTGCCCTGTATTTCTATGCCGGTTATGCGGCCAACGTGGGCCTGTTGCCAGCGCTGGTGGGCAAGGGCGATGCGATCTTTTCCGATGCCCTCAACCACGCCTGCCTGATCGATGGCGCACGCCTGTCGCGTGCCGACATCCACATCACCCCGCATGGTGACCTGAGCGCGTTGGACCAGGCCCTGGGCGCCAGCACCGCGCGCCACAAGCTGGTGGTCAGTGATGCGGTGTTCAGCATGGATGGCACCGTGGCCGACGTGCCTGCGCTGCTGACCTTGTGCGAGCGCCACGACGCCTGGCTGGTGATCGACGATGCCCATGGCTTCGGCGTGCTGGGCGAACACGGCGAAGGGGTGCTGGCCCATTTCGGCATGGCCGGTGTGAACGGGGTGGCTCCGACCTGGCAGGGGCGCCTCGACCGCCTCGTGTACATGGCCACGCTGGGCAAGGCCGCCGGGGTGGCAGGTGCGTTCGTGGCCGGGCACCCGTCGGTGATCGAATGGGTCATGCAGGCGGCACGCACCTACATGTTCGCCACGGGGGCGCCGGCCATGGTGGCCGAGGCCTTGCGTGCGGGCCTGCATCTCATCCGTCACGAACCCCAACGCCGCCAGCACCTGGCGGCCTTGCGTGCGCAGCTGGTCGAGGGCATCGAGGCGGCAGGCCTGCCCTGGGCCCTGTGGCCTTCTCCCACGGCCATCCAGCCCCTGGTGATCGGCAGCAACGACCAGGCCCTGGCCGTGATGCAGTCGCTCGACTCGCAAGGCGTGTGGGTGCCAGCCATTCGTCCACCCACCGTGCCCGAAGGCACGGCCCGCTTGCGCATTTCGCTGTCGGCCGCGCACACGGCAGGCCATGTCGACCAGTTGCTGCGGGCCTTGCGGGCATGAGCACACGGCCGATCCTGATCCGGCCCATGCAGGCCGATGACGTGCCCGCCATGCTGGCAGTGCAGGCCCAGTGCTACCCGCCGCACATGAACGAGCCCGCCGATGTCTTGCTGGCGCGCTGGCAAGCCTGTGGCGACACCGCCTGGGTGGCTTGTGATGCGCAGGGGCAGGTGGCGGCCTACCTGGTGGCGTACCGCTCGGTGTGGGGCAAGGTGTCGCCACTGGGGCAGGCGTTCGCGCACGCCGCACAGCCGGAGGTGCTGTACCTGCATGACCTCGCCATTGGCCAGGCCTTGCGTGGGCAGGGCGCGGCGCAGGCCCTGGTGGCTGCAGCCCGGCAGCTTGCGCAAGCACAGGCCCTGCAGGGCTCGACGCTGGTGTCGGTCAATGGGTCGCTGGCGTTCTGGCAGCGCCTGGGCTGGCAGGTCATGTCGCTGGAGGCCGCAGGCCAGCGTGCACTGGCCACCTACGCCGACGATGCGGTGTACATGGGCTGGCGGCCAACTTGGTGATTCTGGTGCATCAAGGCCCAGGGCGCGTGACGCTGGGCTGCACACTGTCTGTCAGGGAGCGCAAGGCATGGGCCCGACGGAGCACCGTGTCCACAGTGCCTTCCAGCAGTTTCAAGACATGCTCGAATCCTGACTGGTTGCCGAAGTAGGGGTCGGGTATCTCGGAGCCCACCGGGTGTCCTGCAAAAGGCATCAGCATGTGGATCCGGGCATGCCCCTGAGGTGGGCTGCGTCTGAGCGTTTGCAGGTGCACCGCCTGGTCCATGGTCAGCACCAGATCACTGTCACAGATCAGGGCTGAATTCAATGTCCTGGCCTTGAATCTTGCATCGACTGGGTAGCCGCCGCGCGCCAGTGCCTGAACCGCTCGGGGGTCGGCTGCCTCACCCTGATGCCTGGAAGAAGTGCCCGCGGATGACACCTGCACGCCTGCTCCCAATGGATGACGGGCCGCCTGGTGCGTGAAAACACTGGCGGCCATTGGCGATCGGCACAGATTGCCCATGCAAACGAACAGGATGCGAACCATCCGCGCATGGTACCCGGGAAAAGAAAAAGCCCGCCAAGGCGGGCTTTTCGCGCGGAGCAGAACCAATCAGGCTTGCTGACGGCGGCGGGTCGCCAGACCCAGGCCGGCCAGGGCCAGGCCGATCAGGGCCACAGAGCCCGGCTCAGGCACATTGAACGACAGGAAGCCGTTCATCGTGGCTTGACGGAACATCCAGGGTTTGCCGTCGGCGTCGCCTGTACCGTTGAACAGTTGCTCATCGGTCGGGGTGGCCGGCTTCACGTTGTTTGACAGCAACCAGGTGATGGCGAGCGGGTCGGCCAGCCACTTGTCGTAGAAGTTCATGCCATTGGGCGACACATCGGTCCAGAATTGCTGTGCGAAGGCCAGTTCAGAGGCACTCATGCCAGAGAAGTTCAACACACCAGAGATGTCCTGGTTGTTGATGCCGTTCACGGTGTTCTGCACGGTCAGACCCAGAACCTTCTTTGACACGGTCGCGTTCACGAAGTACACCGTGATGTCGCCGCTGGTGTAGTTCACCAGACCGTCAGCCGAAACCACCGAACCCTTGAAGGTGTAGTCGTAAGTCAGGCCCCAGCTGCCGGGCACCAGGCTGTACAGCGAAGGGATGGTGCCTGCCGCGGTCGAAGCCGAGATGAAACCGTTCGAATCAAAGGGGCTGACGGGGCTGTTGATCGTGTCGATGTCCAGCTGACCCACGTTCGGCAGTGCCGAAGAGGTCGCACCGCTGGCGATCTGCAGTTGGGTGCCCAGGATGTTCTGGTTCACGCCCGAGACGAAGCCCAGGTTGTTCAGCTGGGTGGTGCGGTTGGATTCGATCACCTCGGTGCCCACGGTGTACGGACTGCCTTGGTAGCCGATCGTGGACAGGGTTCCGGAATAACCCAGCGAGTTGGCGGCGCTGGTCGTCGTGCTGCCATTGGAGCCGAAGTCAACGCCAGTGTTGATGGTGAACGGAGTGGCGGAAGCAGCGGCGTGCAGCATGCCCATGCCGGCGGCGAGCGACAGACCCAGAATTTGATGTTTCATGATGGCTCCAGAAAATGGTGAGCTTGAACTGCTCGCAAATAAGCAAACGGTGTGCCAAAAGTTGCAGCCCCAACAAATTCAACGACTTGCGCGATCTGGGTGGCCTGCTCACCTCAATCGTGTAAAAAAAACTGACACTTTTCTGTGGCGCTTGGCCTGACCGATGTCGAATTCCTTTCCGTCTCGTGCAAAAAGAGGCCCGCCGCACCATCGAATGTAGGGGGGTGGAACCGCCTCAATGGTGGGTTCTGTTGGGTGTCGGATTGCGATACAGTGCCTTCGGTCTGAAGGAATTCTTACATCTGGAGGTTGTCTTGAGGTTCTTCCATGCGGGCGTGTCGGCCCTTGTTCGCTGGTGCACTGTCATGATGCTTGCGGCCTGGTTGGCCGGGTGTGCCTCCAGCCCCCACCCCGCGGCGCCCGCGGTGGTCGAAAGTGGGTCGTCTGATTACATCATCGGTCCGGGCGACGCCTTGAGCATCACGGTGTGGCGCAACCCTGAGTTGTCCATGTCGGTGCCTGTGCGCCCTGACGGCAAAATCTCTGCGCCTCTGGTGGAAGAGTTGGTGGCTCAGGGCAAGACCTCGGCGCAACTGGCGCGTGACATCGAAGGCGCCCTCGGCAAATTTGTTCGTGATCCTGTGGTCACGGTGATCGTCACGGGGTTCGTCGGGCCCTACAGCCAGCAGATCCGAGTGGTTGGCGAGGCGGCACGTCCGCAGGCGCTTCCCTTCAAACAGAAAATGTCAGTGCTGGACGTCATGATCGCGGTGGGCGGGCTCACTGACTTTGCCGACGGCAACCGCGCCACCTTGGTTCGTGCTGCCGAAGGCAACAAACGCTATGCCGTTCGGCTTCATGATCTGATCAAGCGAGGTGACATTTCGGCCAACGTCGAGATGCAGCCTGGCGACGTGCTGATCATTCCCCAAGGCCTGTTCTGACCCGCTGGGTGGTCGTGGTTGCAATTCCACCAAGCGGAGCGATGGCACTGGCATGGATGAGCTGATCAAACAACTGTCCACGGTGGCCCGTGGCATGTGGATGTACCGGCGCGTCGCCATGGCGGTGGCCTGGGTGGTGGCCTTGGCCATGGCGGCGTTCGTGTTCCTCATGCAGGATCGGTATGAGGCATCTGCGCGTGTTCACGTGGACACCGAATCGATCCTCCGTCCGCTCATGAGCGGTCTGGCGGTCCAGCCAAACGTCGAGCAGCAGGTTCAGATGTTGAGCCGTACCCTGATCAGTCGCCCCACGATCGAGCGCCTGATCCGGAACGCCGACCTCGACCTCAGCATCAAGACCAAAGCAGAGCGAGACGCCCTGATCGATCAGGTCACCAAAGAGATCCAGGTTCGCACCACAGGGCGCGACAACCTGTACACCTTGTCTTACCGCGACACTTCCCCCGAGCGGGCGCAACGCGTGGTGCAGGCGCTGGTCACCATTTTTGTCGAGTCCAGCCTGGGTGCCTCCAGGACCGACACCGACTCAGCGCGCCGCTTTCTCGACGAGCAGATCAAATCGTACGAAAACAAGCTGTCGGAGGCAGAAACCCGCCTGAAAGAGTTCAAGCTTCGGAACATCGAGCTGCAGGGTGAGACCGATTCGGCGGGCCAGATCGCGCAGCTCACGGCGCAACTCAGCGAAGCCAGCCTGCAGCTGCGTGAGGCTGAGAGTGCACGTGAAGCCGCGCGTCGCCAGATCGATCAGGCCCGTGGTGCACTGACACGGGTCAGTGATGGGGGATCCTCCATCGCAACACCTGAAATCGACAGTCGACTGGATGCGCAAAAGCGCCAGCTGGATGCCTTGCTGCAGCGCTTCACCGAGCAGCATCCCGATGTGCTCAACACCCGCCGCCTGATCAAAGAACTTGAAGATCAAAAGAAGCGGGAGCAAGAAGAAAAGCGCGTGGCTGCGGCCAAGCAACCGTCTGCGTTGCTGGAAAGCAGTCCCGCCCTGCAGGAACTCAGCCGCACCATGGCCACGGCCGAGGTGCAGGTGGCAGGCTTGCGTGCCCGTGTGGGTGAGTACAACGCCCGGCTGGCCCAGGCGCAAGCCAGACTCAAACTCGCACCCCAGCTGGAAACTGAATTGGCCCAGTTGAACCGCGACTACGAGATCCACCAGAAGAACTACAACGATCTGGTGTCTCGGCGTGAGTCTGCCAACTTGTCCAGTGAGCTTGAAACCGCGTCCAACGTGGCCGATTTCCGCGTGATCGATCCGCCGCGCGCGGGCAACAAGCCCGCAGCGCCCAACCGTGCCCTGCTCATGCCGGGCGCACTCATCGTCGGCCTGGCTGCGGGCATGGGCGTCGCCTTCCTGCTGTCACAGATCCGCCCGGTGTTTTTCGACGCTGCCTCGCTGCGCCAGGTGTCGGGCATGCCCTTGCTGGGGGTGGTCTCGCTGGTGGTCAATGACGCGCGCCGTCGCATTGAGCGGCGCAGCCTCTTCAGGTTTTTGTTGGCCTTGGCCGCGTTGGTGATCTTGTTTGTGGGGCTGGTGGCCTACCTGGTGTTCCGCACCGGTTTTTCGGGTTGAGGGGCGAGACGTCATGACCAACTCCATCGAACAGGCCGCTCTGCGTCTGGCGCAACTGCGGCAGGCGGGGGCTCAGATGCCCGATGACCTGCCGCCTCTGCCTGGGCCCTCTGCGCCTGGGCTGCCGGTTCCTGCCGAACGAGCCACGGTGCCCTCGCCCGACATGCCCTCCGAAAAGAAGGCACGTCAACCCCTCGGTCAGCCAGTCTCGCGTTCCATCGAGATCGATTTCGACCGCCTCGCAGCCATGGGGTTCGTGACGCCTTCGTCGCCTCGGTCGTCGGTAGCAGATCAGTACCGTGTCATCAAACGCCCGTTGCTGGACAATGCGCGCGGGCGCAGCGCGGCCCACGTGCTGCATGGCAACCTGATCATGGTCACCAGCTCGATGCCAGGTGAGGGCAAGAGCTTCACCGCCGTGAACCTGGCCCTTAGCCTGGCCATGGAAGTGGACTACACCGTCATGCTGGTCGATGCCGACGTTGCCAGGCCCTCCTTGATGAAAGTGCTCGGTTTGCCCCCTGGACCGGGTTTGCTGGACCTGCTGGTGGACGACAAGGTGGAGATGTCTCAGGTGCTTTTGCGCACCAACATCGAGAACCTCACGCTCTTGCCCAGCGGCTCGCCGCGTGACAGTGCCACCGAGTTGCTCGCAAGCGCTGCCATGACCCGCTTGGTCGAGGACATGGGGAAGCGTTACCCTGACCGCATCATCATTTTCGATTCGCCACCGCTGTTGCTCACCACCGAATCGCGTGTGCTGGCCACGCACATGGGGCAGATCGTGATGGTGGTTCAGGCTGAGAAAACCTTGCAATCGCAGGTGAAGGCTGCGTTGTCCACCATCGAGGCCTGCCCGGTCAAATTGATGGTGCTCAACCAGGCCCGAACATCTGGTGGGGAAGCCTACGGTTACGGCTATGGATATGGCCATGGATATGGTTACAGCCATGCCGACATGGCCTCCAATGCGCAATCACCGTCCCTGCCGGCTCCACCGTCAGGATCGGGGCAGGGGGGCTGATGACCACCCGTCGCACATGGACTTGCCTGCTGTCGGTGCTTGGGGTGCTTGGGGTGCTTTTGCCTTCGGCTCACGTGCAAGCGCAGACCGCGCAGACCGCGCAGGCGGGCGCAAGCGGTCGCTCGCGAATCGAGTACCGGCTGGACTCGCGTGTGCGATGGTCTGATCAGCTGGGCGGAGGTGCGGTGTCATCGGCCAGTGGTGGGGCGCAGGTGGAGTTGTCGCCGGGGTTTCTGTGGTCTAGCACGCGCCCTGGCTTGCGCGGCTCGGTCGACTATGGCTTGACCCTTCAATCGCGCACGGCCGGCAATGAGCCCCAGCAGCTGCGGCATGCATTGAACAGTGCGTTGCAGCTCGAGCTGGTGGATCAGCATGCCTACCTGGACTTGGCCGGCACGGTCAGTCGTCAGCCGGTGTCTGCCTTGGGCACTTTGTCTGGCAGTGCTGTGTCCGATGTGAACCACGCCCAAACTTCCAGCTGGCGTCTGTCGCCGGTCGTCCGAGGCTTGTTGCCCCATCGCATTTCCCTGGAGGCGCGTCATGCCTGGAATCTTCAGCAATCCGACGCAGGCAATCGACCAGACTCACTGGGGCAAACCAGTTCGCTGGCATTGTCCCAGCCCCTGGCCAGCGGCGCGAGTTGGTCTTTGACGGGCGCCGAGCAGGTGTCCTCCTACCAGGGCGCGGCCATCAAGGCCCGTCTGACTTCCTTGCAAGGGCAAATGAACTGGCCTTGGGGTGCCCAATGGGCAGGCAATCTGCGGGTGGGCTCCGAGACGTCCAACCAGCAGCGGGCTGGGCAGGGGGCTCAGGCCACCTACGGCGCGGGTCTGGTCTGGCGACCGTCGGAGCGCACCCGCTTCAGCGGCAATGTGGTGGAGCGTTTTTTCGGGCGCAGCCACGACATTGCCTTCAGCCATCGCATGGCGCGCAGTGCTTTCACTTTGACCGATGTGCGGGACCTGAGTCTGGGCACTGGCACCGAAACCGCGGTGCTGGGTACCCTGCGAGAGCTGTTTGATCTTCAGCTGACCCCCCTGGAGGCCGACCCGATTGCGCGGGCACGCCTGGTGGATGCAGAACTCCGCCGTCGAGGTTTGTCAGGCAGCACGCCAGTTGCTGTGAGTTACCTGACCTCTCGGCCCACCCTCCGCCGTTCGCAGACTGCATCGTTTCTCTGGACCACCACCCGACAGACCTATGCCGTGAACTGGACTCAAAGTGACACCCGCACATTGTCTGGTGACGCTCGCCAGGTCGGCGATGACCTTGATCAGGGCGGCGAGATTCAGACCACCGGTTGGCAGTTGACCTTCAGTCACCGGCTCACACCCGTGGCCACATTGTCGGCTGGCTGGTCGGCGCAGAGCAGTGAGGCGCCGCGAACGGGTGTTCGCAGTGCCACACACACGGGCCAACTGGGCCTTTCCACCCGTTTTGGATTGCGCACATCAGGTGGTTTGCAGTGGCGTCAAAGTCGCTCGCAGACGCTGAACAGTGCCACCCACGAAAACGAGCTGATCGGTAACCTCCTGCACCAGTTCTGACACCATGTACGAGTCGTTTTTCGGGCTGAGCAGCAAACCGTTTCAGCTCAACCCAGACCCCACCTTCTACTTCGGCAGCAAACCGCATCGGCGTGCTCGGGCCTACCTTGAATACGGTGTGATGCGCGCTGAAGGGTTCATTGTCATCACAGGGGAAGTCGGTGCAGGCAAGACCACGGTGGTGCGCAGTCTGCTCGACAGCATCGACCCCAAGGCCGTGGTGGCCGCGCAGCTGGTGAGCACCCAGCTGGGGGCCGATGACACCTTGCGCATGGTGGGTGCCGCATTTGGCGTGCGCGTTCGGGACGTCAACAAGGCAGAGTTGTTGATGGCGCTGGAAGCCTTCTTCATCACCCAGGCCACCCTGGGCAAGCGTTGCCTGCTCATCGTGGACGAGGCGCAGAACCTCAAACCCCAGGCGGTTGAAGAGTTGCGCATGTTGTCGAACTTCCAGCATGGCAATCGCGCATTGCTGCAAACATTCCTGGTCGGGCAACCAGAGTTTCGCAACATTTTGCTCAGCCCTGAAATGCTGCAGCTGAGGCAACGGGTGACGGCCAGCTGTCACCTGGGTGCCATGGCAGAAGATGAAACCCGTGGCTACATCGAGCACCGACTCAAGCGTGCTGGCTCCACGGGCAAGCCGTCGTTCGATGTGGCAGTGTTTGCCACCATCCACGAGTACACCGGTGGCCTGCCTCGCCGCATCAACACCTTGTGTGATCGCGTGTTGCTGAGTGCCTTTCTGGCGGGTGAATCACACGTCTCAGCCGCCATGCTGGCATCCGTCATCGAAGAGCTGCACGAAGAGCAAAGTTGGCTGTCAGAGATCGAGGGCGATCCCTCGCAAGCCATGCCTGCCGTGGCCGAGTCCACGTCGGGTGATGCTGCTCCACATGGCACTGTGCCCCGTGTGGCTGGCGCGGTGGCTGCTGACGGTCTGCCATCTGCTTCATTGGCTGCCCAGATGGCACGCATCGAGCGCAGCTTGCTGCGACAGGAAAAACTCAGCCTCGAGCTGATGGCCGCACTCAAGAAGTTGCAGGAGAAACAGTGACCGTGTCCCCCACCCCGCATCGGTCGGTTGTCAATGCCCTGACCATCGATGTGGAAGATTACTTCCAGGTTTCGGCCTTTGCGCCCTACATCCGCCGAGACGAATGGCCCACCCGAGAGTGCCGCGTCGAGCGCAATGTGCACCTGATCCTCGACATGCTGGACCGTCATGACACCCGGGCCACATTCTTCACATTGGGCTGGTTGTCGGACCGCTACCCCGCGCTCGTTCACGAGATCGCCAGGCGCGGTCACGAGGTGGCCAGCCATGGCCATGGCCATGAGCGGGTCAGTGATTTGACACCCGAGGGCTTCCGTCAAGACTTGATGCGAGCCAAGGCCTCGCTGGAGGATGCTGCAGGGCAGGCGGTACTGGGCTACCGCGCCCCCAGTTTTTCGATTGGTCAGGACAATCTGTGGGCGTTGGATGTGCTGCTGCAGACGGGTCACCGCTACAGCTCAAGCATCTACCCGATTGCCCATGACCATTACGGCATGCCGGATGCCCCTCGGTTCGCCTACGCGGCCCGTCAGGGTTTGATCGAGGTGCCACCGACCACCTTGCACCTCGCCGGGCGAAACCTGCCATCCAGTGGGGGTGGGTTCTTTCGCCTGTTCCCGTATGCGCTCTCCCGCTGGATGATTCGGCAGGTCAATGAGCGTGAGGGTCAGGCGGCTGTTTTTTACTTCCACCCTTGGGAGGTGGATCCCGAGCAGCCTCGCGTGGCAGGCGCTGACCCCAAGTCAAAGTTCAGGCACTACCTGAACCTGTCGCGGATGCAGCCCAGGCTGGAGCGTTTGCTTGCGGATTTCCGTTGGGGACGCATGGATCAGATCTTCCTGCCGACGGCCGAGACCCAGGTGCAGCATGCGTGAGCCGGTCAAGTTGCGCGTCGTGCGCCTCGAGCCCTGGGATCGGGCGTTGGCTCAGGCCTGGGATGCCTTCGTGCAGGACCATCCTCAGGCCACGTTCTTCCACAGGGCTGCCTGGGCCCATGTGGTGCGGGACGTGTTCGGTCACGACACCCACTATCTGTGCGCACTGGAAGGCCAGACGGTCGTCGGTGTCTTGCCCATGGCCCATGTGGACAGCCTGTTGTTTGGCCGGTCTTTGACCAGTCTGCCTTTTGCCGTTTACGGCGGGTTGTTGGCTGCCAGTCAGGAGGCTGGCAACGCGCTGGAGGCGCATGCAGACCAGCTGGCCCGGCAGCTGCAGGTGGATCACCTCGAGTTTCGCAATGTGTCGCGTCGACATGACGATTGGCCCTTGCAGGACCTTTACGTGACATTCCGCAAGGAGATCCTGCCTGACGAAGAGGCGAACATGTTGGCCATCCCGCGCAAGCAGCGTGCCATGGTCCGCAAGGGCATCAAGAACGGGCTGACCTCCGAGATCGATTCAGACGTCGGGCGTTTTTTTGCGCTGTATGCCGACAATGTCCATCGCCATGGCACGCCGGCCATGCCTCGCAAGTATTTCCAGTGTCTGATGGACACCTTCGGTCGTGACTGCGAGGTCATGACCGTGTGTGATGCCGAGGGGGTCCCCGTCAGCAGTGTCATGAGCTTTTACTTCCGTGATGAAGTGCTGCCGTATTACGCCGGGGACGCTGTGGCTGCCCGCGACCTGGCAGCCAACGATTTCAAGTACTGGGAGTTGATGCGCCGGGCCTGTGCGCGTGGTTTGAAGGTGTTCGATTACGGTCGCAGCAAGAAAGAGACCGGCTCGTATGCGTTCAAGAAGAACTGGGGTTTTGAACCGCAGCCGCTGCATTACGAATACCGTCTGTACACCCGGGACAGCATCCCGCAGAACAACCCCTCCAATCGCAAGTACAAGCTGATGATCCAGACGTGGCGCAAGATGCCGATCGGTCTGGCGAACTGGCTGGGGCCCTTCATCGTCCGCAATCTGGGCTGACATGGGCAATGTTCTGTACCTCGTCCACCGCATGCCTTACCCCCCGGACAAGGGCGACAAGGTGCGGTCGTACCACCTGCTGAAGCACCTGCAGAGGCGCCACAGGGTGTTCCTGGGAACATTCATCGATGATCCGCAAGACGAAGCGCACCTGCCCGCTTTGCGTGCGCTGTGCCCGGATCTGCATGTCGAACGCCTCTCACCCGCATGGGGCAAGCTCCGCAGCCTGCCAGCCATGCTGTGTGAGGAACCCTTGTCAGTGCGGTTCTATCGCAGCCAGCGCATGCGCGATTGGGTGGCGTCGGTGGTCCGTGATCACCGTCCGGAGGCCGCGGTGGTCTTTTCTGGTGCCATGGCCCAGTTTGCGATGCCCCACATTGCGCAGGTGCCCATGTTGCTTGACCTTGTCGATGTCGATTCTGTGAAGTGGGCGCAGTACGCGCAGGCGCGTCGTGGCCCCATGGCCTGGTTGTACCAACGTGAAAGCCGATGCCTGCTGGCGTTTGAGCGAGAGGCTGTGGCCATTTCCGAGCACGCTTTCCTGGTGACCGACAAGGAGGCGGCGCTCTTTCGCTCGCTGGCTCCTGAGAGCCAGCACAAGGTTCAAGCCCTGTGCAATGGCGTGGATGCCAGTGTGTTTGCGCCCGAGCCTCACAGCCCATCGCCGTTCGCGTCGACTGACCGACCCATTGTGTTCACCGGTGCCATGGATTACTGGCCCAATGTGGATGGTGTCATCTGGTTCGCGAGGGAAGTGCTGCCGCAGGTGCGACAGCGGTGGCCTCATGCCACCTTCCATGTGGTCGGTCGCAACCCCACGCCCGAAGTTCGCGCCCTCCAAGGGCCTGGCGTGACCGTCACGGGTACCGTGCCAGACGTTCGCCCCTATCTGCAACATGCACATGCGGTGGTGGCGCCCTTGCGTGTGGCCCGGGGCATCCAGAACAAGATCCTGGAAGCCATGGCCATGGCCCAGCCCGTCATCACGGTTCACGGCTGTGCCGAGGCCATTTCCGCCACTCCGGCGCAAGGGCTGTGGGTGGCTGATTCACCCGAGGAGTGGAGCCAGGCGATCGATCGCTCGCTTTCGTCCCCGCAGGCGCATGTGCAGGCCGGACTGAATGCTCGCCACTTCGTCGTCGAGCATTTCAGCTGGCAGGCCCATTTGTCCGGCCTGGATGCCTTGTGGCCGCAAGGAGTCCGTTCATGAACCCCCAGACCTTGCCTGCTCGTTGGCGCCTGGCATGGGCGGGCATTGGCCTGGTTTGGGTGCTGGTGCTGCTGACGTGGCTACCCACTGCGTTGTCCATGGTGGACATCTGGGAACGGTCAGAGACCTACGCACATGGTTTTGTGGTGCCGCCGTTGTGTCTGTGGCTGATCTGGCGCGCACGGCAACAGTGGCAGTCGCTTTCTCCTCTGCCGGCGTTCAGTGCCGTGGTGCCCATGGCCTTGATCGCTTTGGCATGGTTGGCTGGCGAGCTGGTCAGCGTCAATGCCCTCAGGCAGTTTGCGCTGGTGGCCATGATGGTGATGGCGGTGCCTTTGGTCGGTGGCTGGGCCCTCGCCCGTGCATTGACTTTCCCGCTGTGCTTTGTCTTCCTGTGCGTGCCATTTGGTGATTTCCTGCTGCCATGGTTGATGAACCGCACGGCCGACTTCACAGTTTTGGCCGTTCGGGCGTCGGGTGTGCCTGTGTACCGAGAGGGGTTGCAGTTCGTCATTCCCTCCGGCTCGTGGTCGGTGGTCGAGGCTTGCAGTGGCATTCGCTACCTCGTGGCCTCCGTGATGGCGGGCTGCCTGTACGGTTACCTCAACTACACCAGCATGCGCTTGCGTGTCCGCTTCCTCGTGTTGTCGGTGGCGGTGGCTTTGATCGCCAACTGGTTGCGGGCCTACCTCATCGTGATGCTCGGTCACTACTCGGGCAACACCATCGCCACAGGGGTCGACCACTTGATTTACGGCTGGGTGTTTTTCGGGTTTGTCCTGCTCTTGCTGTTCTGGCTCGGTGGGCGTTGGCATGATCCCGCTTCGGTAACGTCCGCAGGCGCTGGCCAGCCTCAGGCACTGCCGATCGCAGCCGTACCTTGGCGCCTTCGAGGTGCTGTGGCTGTGATGCTCGCCGCCATGGCGCTGGCCCTTCCCTGGGCATGGCTCACGCACGTGCGAGACAGCTTGTCGACCGAGCCGGTGCTCCTCGCGGCCCCAGCGGCCATGGGCGCTGGGCGCGCACCCGACGGGCGCTGGGAGCCAGACTACCGCGGGGCCCGAGCAAGTGTTCACCGGGTCTACCCAGTCGATCAGGGGGAGGTGGGCCTGCATCTGGCCTACTACCGCAGGCAGGGCGGCGACTCCAAACTCATCAGTGCCGAGAACCGCCTGGCTCAGAACGAAGACCCGATGTGGTCGGTGTCGGCTGAGCGCGCAAGGCAGGTCCCTTGGCGCGAAGGCTTTGTCACCCTCAAGGAGTCCGAGGTGATGGAGCGGCATCTGGCGCCCGGTGCATCACGCAAGGGGTTGAGGGTGTGGCAGTTGTTCTGGCTCAATGGACAGATCGAGGTGCGTCCGGCTCATGCCAAGCTGTTGGGTGGCTGGCAGCTGCTGCGTGGGCAGGGTGATGACGGTGCAATCATCACGTTGTACACCCAGGACGATGCCGAGGCGGTGGCTCGGCTGACCCGGTTCGCCAGGGCGCACGACGCGCAGATCGATGCAGCCCTCCTGGCCACACAAGGACAGCGCTGATGTGCGGTATTTCAGGCCTGTTTGACCTCCAGGGCACCCGTTTGTTTGACGCTGCGCTGATGGCTCGCATCAATGACGTACAGGCTCACCGAGGGCCTGACGAAGCCGATGTTCACCTGGAGCCGGGTGTGGCACTGGGCCATCGGCGCTTGTCTGTGATTGACCTGTCCATGGGGCAGCAACCGTTGTTCAGCGAGGACCGTTCAGTGGTCATTGTGTTCAACGGCGAGGTGTACAACTTCCAGACATTGCGGCAGGAGTTGGAGGCCCTGGGGCATCGTTTCCGGACCCGCAGCGACACCGAGGTGATCCTGCAGGCATGGCTCGCATGGGGTGAAGCCTGTGTCCACCGCTTGCGGGGCATGTTCGCCTTCGCCATTTGGGACCGCCGTCAGCAGACGCTGTTCATGGCGCGAGATCGCTTGGGTGTCAAACCGTTGCACTACGCCGTGTTGGCAGACGGCACCTTGGTGTTTGGTTCAGAGCTCAAGGTGATCACGGCGCATCCCCGCTTCGTGCGAACGATCGATCCTCGCGCGGTGGAGGATTACTTTTCGCTGGGCTATGTGCCAGATCCCAGGTCCATCTACCGCGATGCGCAGAAGCTTCCTGCCGGCCACACACTCACTTGGCGCAGGGGGCAGCCCAAGGCGCCCACGCCACAGTGCTATTGGGATGTGCAGTTCACGCTGGACAACCCGATTGCGGAGGCCGACGCGCAGGCCGAGCTCCTGGCGCGTGTCAAGGAATCGGTGAAGTTGCGCATGATCGCCGATGTGCCTCTGGGGGCCTTTCTCTCCGGGGGGGTGGACTCCAGCGCGGTGGTCGCGGCCATGGCAGGGCATGCCGGACAGCCTGTCCGCACCTGTGCCATCGGTTTCGATGACCCGCAGTTCAATGAATCCGAGTTTGCCCAAATGGTGGCTGATCGACATCGCACCGATCACCGCCTGGAGATCGTCGGCAGCGATGACTTTGACCTGATCGATCGACTGGCGCATCTGTACGACGAGCCCTTTGCGGACAGCTCTGCCATCCCTACTTACCGTGTCTGCCAGATGGCGCGCAAGCACGTCACCGTGGCGCTGTCGGGCGATGGCGGTGATGAAGCCATGGGTGGTTACCGCCGCTACCGCATGCACCTGGCCGAGGAATCCGCACGGCAGTCGCTGCCACTTGGCCTGCGTCAGATGGTGTTCAACCCTCTGGGGCGTCTGTACCCCAAGATGGACTGGGCGCCCCGGTTCATGAGGGCCAAGACCACATTCCAGGCCCTGGCCATGGACGCGGCTCAGGCCTATCACCACAGCATGTCCCGTTTGCGTGCCGATGCCAGGTCACGCCTTTACAGCGACGGCTTCAAACGAGCACTGGGCGGCTACCAGAGCCAGGAGCTGTTCCAGGCGCATGCGTCGCGTGCAGGCACCGACGATCCACTGGCACTCATCCAGTACATCGATTTCAAGACCTGGCTGGTGGGAGACATCAACACCAAGGTGGACCGAGCCAGCATGGCGCACTCGCTGGAAGTGCGTGAACCCCTGATGGACCACGAACTGGTGCAGTGGCTGGCAACCTTGCCCAGCCGTCACAAGATCCATGGGGGAGAGGGCAAGCACGTGTTCAAAAAGGCTTTCGAGCCCTTGCTGCCGCACGATGTGCTGTACCGGCCCAAGATGGGCTTTTCGGTGCCGCTGGCCCGCTGGTTGCGGGGGCCGCTGGCGCAGCGCATGCAGCAGGCCGTGTTGAGTGATCGCATGCTGGACAGCGGCCTGTTCGATGCCGCCGAGCTGCATCGCTGGGTGAAAGCGCATCAACAGGGCTTGGCTGATCATGCTGACGGCTTGTGGATGCTGATGATGTTTGACGCATTTCTGCGCTTGCAGGAGCGCGCAGTTCAAGACCACCCATGAAGATTCTGTACCACCACCGCACAGCCTCCAAAGATGGTCAGGCCGTGCACATAGAAGAGATGATCGAAGCCTTGCGCAGCCAGGGCCACGAGGTGCGTGTGGTGGCGCCCATGCCTGAACACAGCGACAGCCCAGGTCAAATGGGCAGTGACATGGGTTGGGTGCACCAACTCAAGGCCAAGCTGCCCAAGGCGGTGTACGAGCTGATGGAGCTGGCCTACAGCCTGGTGGCCTATCGCAAACTGATGGCAGCGGCCCAAGAGTTTCAGCCTGACGTCATTTACGAGCGCTACAACCTGTTCCTGTTGTCTGGACGCATGGCGAGTCGCCGGCTCGGGGTGCCATTGCTGCTTGAAGTCAATGCGCCGCTGGTGGAGGAGCGCTCCAGGCACAGTGGCGGGCTGGCTTTGCCCTGGCTGGCTGCATGGGCCGAAGGCGCTGCATGGCGTGGGGCCGACCGTGTGCTGCCGGTGACCCATGTGCTGGCCAAGCACGTGCTGGCCTGTGGTGTGCCGCGTGAGCGGGTGGTGGTCATCCCGAACGGCATCAACCGCGCGCACTTTGCGCAAGCGCCCCAGCCTGATCAGGCCAAGGCGCAGTTGGGGCTGTCGGGGCGGTTGGTCCTGGGTTTCACCGGATTCGTGCGTGACTGGCATGGAGTTGACCGCATCGTTGCCTGGATGGCCACCCCGGCAGCACCGTCGAACATCCATCTGCTCATCGTGGGCGATGGGCCTGTGCGCGCAGAACTTGAGCAGCAAGCCAGGCACCTGGGTTTGGCTGAGCGTGTGACCTTCACCGGGGTGATCGATCGTGACCGTGTGCCCGCCCACGTGGCGGCATTCGATGTGGCCTTGCAGCCGGCGGTCACGGCCTATGCATCGCCACTGAAACTGATGGAGTATCTGGCGCTGGGCAAAGCCATCGTCGCACCTGCGGTGCCCAACCTGCAAGAGGTGCTGACCGACGGGCTCAATGCCGTGCTGTTTCAGGATCAGGCGCCAGGCCAACTGGAGGCGGCGCTCACTCGCCTGTGTGAAGACACAGGGCTTCGCCAGCGATTGGCTCAGGGTGCGCATGACACCATCGACCGCTTGAACCTGACCTGGTTGGGCAATGCCGATCGTGTGGTGGCCCTCGCCAAGGAGGCTGCCCGGTGAGCCGCGCCACCCGCATCCTTCTGTTTTCCACCCTGTACCCGAGTGCGGTACGACCCGCCCATGGCGTGTTCGTCGAGACGCGCCTGCGTGAGCTCATGCGCACGGGCCGCGTCGAGGTGAAAGTGGTGGCCCCTGTGCCCTGGTTCCCCTCCACCCACCCACGGTTCGGCGAGTACGCGCAGTTTGCGTCCACGCCGCGCCACGAGACACGCAATGGCATCGAGGTGCATCACCCCCGTTATGTCTTGCCGCCCAAGGTGGGCATGAATGTGGCGCCATGGACGCTGGCCGTCGGTGCCTGGCCGACCATTCGCCGCCTGCAGCGGGAGGGGTTCGATTTTGACCTCATTGACGCCCACTACTACTACCCCGACGGTGTCGCCGCCATGTTGCTGTCCAGGTGGTTGAGCAAACCCTTTGTGGTCACGGCGCGTGGTACCGACCTGAACCTCATTCCGCAGCATGCCTGGCCGCGCAAGCTCATACTGCAGACGGCCGCTGCGGCCCATGCCTCCATTGGTGTGTGCCAGGCCTTGATGGACACCCTGGCCGAACTGGGCGCCAGCCCTGACCGTTTGCACACCTTGCGCAACGGTGTTGATTTGCAGCGCTTCAGCCCCAAGCTGCGCCAAGAGGCCCGGGAGCGTCTGGGGTTGCAGCCCGATGCGGCGTACCTGCTGTCTGTGGGGCATCTCATCGAGCGCAAAGGACACCACATTGCCATCGAGGCCATGCGTCATTTGCCCGATGTTCAGCTGCTGATCGCTGGTGCTGGCCCAGAACAACAGGCCTTGCAACAGCAGGCGCAAGCCTTGGGTGTGGCCAATCGTGTGCGCTTCGTTGGTCTGATTGCGCACGAAGAACTGGCCTGGTGGTACAGCGCAGCCGACGCTTTGGCCCTTTGCTCCAGCCGTGAGGGCTGGGCCAATGTGTTGTTGGAGTCCATGGCCTGCGGCACCCCGGTGCTGGCCACCAACATCTGGGGTACACCCGAGGTGGTCACTTGTGCAGCAGCCGGGCGCTTGCTGGACGCCCGCACCCCTGAGGCGCTGGCCGATGCCTGGCTGGCACTGCGGGCTGATCCCCCCGAGCGAGAGGCCACACGCCGACACGCCGAGCGGTTCAGCTGGGAGGCCACCACGCAGGGGCAGCTGAAACTGTTCGAGCGCATCCAGGCGCAGGGAGTGCAAGCATGACGTCGCGCACCCACATCGTGCACCTGGTCTATCGCTTCGCAGCCGGTGGGCTGGAGAACGTCATTGTTCAACTGGTCAATGGTTTGCCGCACGACCAGTTTCGACACACGATTGTTGCGCTGACCCAGATTGATGATGATTTCGCTCTCCGCATCGAGCGTGATGACGTCCGGTTCGTGTCGCTTCACAAGAGACCCGGACAACCCTTTGCGATGTACCCACAGGTTTACCGGCTGTTGAGGCAACTCGCGCCCGATGTTCTGCACACATGCAATCTGGCTGCACTGGAGTTCATGCCCGTTGCGTGGGCGGCAAGGGTTCCTTTGCGCATTCATGCTGAGCACGGATGGGATATATCGGATCCTGATGGAAGCAACATCAAATACCAGTGGCTGCGGCGCCTTTATCAACGATCTGTTCATCGATTCGTCGTTGTTTCGGCCCAGCTTGAAGAATATTTGCTGAATGTCATTGGAATCGACCGTCAGCGAGTTTCGCTGATTCCCAACGGGGTGGACACTGATCGTTTCCGCCCCCTGCAGGGTGAAGATGATCCCCCTGAGGGCTTTCCTTTCAACAGGGGGCGAGAGTGGGTGGTCGGTGCAGTCGGGCGGCTTGAGCCCATCAAAAATCATCAATTGCTTGTCCAGGCCTTTGCACATTGGGTGAGGACAGACCCGGTGACATCCAGCGACGCTCGCCTCGTGATCGTGGGTGATGGACCTTTGCGTGGTGTTCTGGAGCGTGATGCGGCACAGGCAGGCATTCGAGAGCGTCTCTGGTTGCCAGGAACGCGTGCTGACGTGCCAGAACTCCTCCGCTTCATGGACTGCTTTGTGTTGCCTTCTCGGGCTGAAGGAACCTCTTGCACGCTGCAGGAAGCGATGGCGACCGGCCTGCGGATCATTGCCACCGACGTTGGCGGCAATCGAGGCTTGTTGCAGCAGGCAACGTTTGGACAATTGGTGCCCACAGAGGATGTGTCTGCGATGGCACATGCCATCGGGGCAGCGCGTGCGTCGGGCGTCCCTTCCGGACATCCGGCTCGTCAGCATGTCGTTGAATACCATTCACTGAAGCTCGTCCTGCGAACTTATCAGCGGCTGTTCCACCAAAGGGGGTGATTCATGCTGGAAGGAGTCTTCCTGTTGGCCATGCTTGTGTTTTTTCTGTTGCTGCTGCTGCACACTCGCCACGTTGAAAGCAATCAGGCTGTCAGCTGGATCGACCGTTTGTTCGCGCTCAAGACCAACACGGGAAAAGCCGTTGATGGGAAGCGTCCATGAGAGACCTGCTGGTCTTGTCTTTTCTTGTTGCCTTCCTGCCATTGGCGTTGCGCAGCCCTTTGTGCGCCTTTCTGCTTTGGAGCTGGGGCGGAATGATCGCCATCCAGTCTCACGTCTACGGCTTCATGCTCAGTGTTCCTGTGGTCCAGCTGTTTGCCTTGATCTCACTGGTGCAACTGGTGATGACACGACGTGGGGGGCAGACCGCCTATTGGGGTGGGGGTACATCGATCATCATGCTGCTGTTGATCCTGCATGGCCTGATGTGCGCCTTGCTGGCTTATTCGGGTTTGCCTAGAAACTGGGAGTTGTTCAGCAACATGGCCAAGACCGTGCTGCTGTGTCTGATCATTCCGGTGTTTCTCACATCTCGCGAACGACTGAACATCTATGTCATCCTCATTGCGATCAGCGTGAGCTTTCACGGCATGCTGGATGGACTCAAATACCTCAGCAGTGCCGGGAATCACAATGCCCATGGCATCCCAAAATTCGGTGACAACAACCATTACGCCATCGTGCTGCTGATGGTCATTCCGCTCCTGATTTATGTCGGTCGTCACGCCGAGCGATGGTTGTTGCGATGGGGTGTGATTGCAGTGGGCCTCCTGACCTTTCTGGCGGTTCTGGCGACCAACTCGCGTGGCGGCTTGCTCTCGTTGATCGTGATGGGACTCTGGCTGATCATGCTCAGCAAACGAAAGCTGGTCGGCATGGCGCTGGCCGCCATGCTGGCGATGCTGGTCGTTCAGCTGGCACCAGATCGCTGGTTTGATCGGATGGACACGATCAAGGAGGCCAATGACGATGATTCCTTCATGGGGCGGGTCACGGCTTGGAAACGAGCGAGTGCCATTGCCGTCGAGAATCCAGTGTTTGGCGGCGGATACCATGCCGGACAGTTCGACGGCATCTTCGACCGTTTTCGATACGAACCGGGACTTCTGGGCTTTGTCGAAACGCCGGATGTGAGCTATGCAGCGGCCACTCACAGCATCTACTTCGAAGTACTGGGTGATCAGGGATTCGTGGGGCTGCTGCTGTTTGTTGCACTGTTGGGCAATGCGTTCTACAACTGGTGGCGCATCCGACGCCTTGCCCGGAAGAATCCGCTGCAGTTGGGGTGGGCGCACAGTCTGGCAGACATGCTGAGTGCGTGCCTGCTTGTTTACGCAGTTGGAGGCGCAGCGTTGAGCGCCGCTTATTTCGAACTGCCTTATTACCTGGTGATGCTCCTGCAAATGGTCTGGGTTCAGGTCCGCGACCACGCCTCACACTCGGCGGCGCCAAACCTGGCGCTGCGCCGACCGCAGGCTCACACAGCTCACGCCCAGCCGTCGGACACCCCATGAATCACCGCTGGATCCATCTGGACGGCCTCAAGGCCCTTGCCATCCTCCTGGTCGTTGCTGATCACAACGATGGATTTCGGCTGGTCGCCCCGTCCTGGTTTCATCCTTTGACGGTGCATGTGCTGGCATTCTTCCTGGTCTCAAGGATCGGACTTGATCGCAACCAAGATGATGGCTGGACTTTTCTCCGCAAACGAACGCCTCGGTACCTGGTGCCTTGGCTGGTGTTTTACGCTTTGGCGGCCTTGGGGCAGTGGTTGATGCTGGGCGCTTTTGAACATGAGCGATTTGTCACCGGCCTGATGCAAGCCGGCATGGGCGTCATCAAGGACGGTTGCGGCATGTCCGTGTTGTGGTTCCTGCCGGCCTTGCTGACCTTTGTGCTGCTTGGAAAGTTTGCACAGCGCGACAGTGTCTGGGCCCGAGGCCTTGTGCTGGGCTCTGCTGGGGTCGCATTGTTATGGCCAGCCGAATTGCTGAAGATTTCTGGTGGCGCCGTGCTCTGGTGGGGGTGTGGCCCTGCACTCCATGCCCTGGCGATCTGCGCCCTGGTGTGGCCATGCCTGTCGTGGGTTGGCATGTACATCGCGGGTTCGCGATGGCGTCATGTGCTTGCTTTGCTGGCCGTGACCGCTGGAGCTGCAGCGGCTCATCTGTGGGTGATGCAATCCGACCGCCAATTTGAGGTGGGTACCTTTGCATTGCCAGGCATTGCCCAGCCAGGTTGGTTCCTGGCTCTGTTGGCAGCCAACCTGATGGGACTGCTCATGTTGTGCCTGATGTCCCGCATTGGGGCTGGTCGATTGAGCCTGTTTCGCACGATCGGACAGTTCAGCCTTGAGATCTTTCTGCTCCATCAGTTCATTCAAGTGCCGCTTTTCAGGCTGGCTGCCAAAGGGCCCTGGTTGTCGGAGCATCCTTTGCTGATCGGGGCGTTCATTTTTGTCTTGTCCGTCGCTGTGCCTGTCTGGATGGCGAAGTGGATGAGACACAGGGTGACTGGCCTGCATTCTCTGATCTTCGCCGGCAGCTTGCGTCTGCCGGTTCAGCATACGTCAGGAGTTTGATGTGTTTGCGCAAGAAAACAAAGGCTCGGCCAGCTTGTCCTTATCAGGACTCACTGTCGTTATCCTGAACTGGAATGGCTTGCAGGACACTTTGCAGTGTCTGGCCTCGCTGGCGAGCGATGTCGAAGCCGGGTTGCAAGTGTTGGTCGTTGATAACGGCTCTGGCGCTCCAGAAGCCGACGCCATCAGAACGGCCTTTCCCGGTGTTTCCGTGATTGCCACCGGAGAGAACCTGGGGTGGGCGGGAGGAAACAACGTGGGGGTTCGCTGGGCCCTCGAACGCGGCGCCTCACATGTGCTGTTGCTCAACAATGACACCGAGGTTCTGCCTGGGGCCATGTGTGCTGTGCTCCGGGCAGCCAGAGAAATCGGGCCATGTCTTCTGCATCCATCGATCTATTATTTTGATGAGCCTTCCATCGCTCAGTTGGATCCGGTTGCGAATCTGCCTTCAGCCTCGCGTGACGAGCCTGTTCTGCTCGACCATGCGTTCGGTGCTGCCTTGTTGATCGACCGGATCATTTTTGAGCGGGTTGGTTTGCTCGATGAACGCTTTTTCCTGCAACTGGAAGAGACCGACTATTACCGCAGGGCCGTCAAGGCCGGCTTTGCCGCTTATGTCATACCTGCTGCTCGTGTCCTGCACAAGGAATCCCGGTCCTTCGGTGGACGCAGGGTCGCGCTCAAGACTTATTACATCACCCGCAATTCGTTGCTGTTATCCGCCAAGCACGAAGCCACTTGGTCTGGGCGCCTGAAGGCGATGCGCAAGCTCTTCTGGACCCTGTGCAACACGGCAGGGCATGACATCCGGCAGGATGGGGCTGCTGCAGGCAAATGGGAGATGGTCCGGTGGCTGTTGTGGTCTGCATCTCCCTTTGCGCATGCCGCTCGGGCTGCATTGATCCACCACGTCCTGCGGCGCTACGGAAGGGCTCAAGATACCCTGACAGTCCGTTTGGCCAGGCCTTGACTTCAGTCTGATCAGGTCGCTGTCGCCCTGGACGGGGCGGCGGATGAAGAAGTCAGTGACAGCGGCTTTTCAACAAACAGAAACAGTGCGGCAGAGGGCAGCAGGGTGAACATGAACGCGGGCAGCATGCTCAGCCAAAACAAGGCATCAGGATGCTGATCGGGTGGTGCCAGCCTTGCCAGCACGTTCACCCATGCATGCAGCGCCAGACCATGCATCAGGTAATAGGAGTAACTCATGTTGCCCAGCCATCGGATCGGTGGCCACGACAGGATGGTCGTCAGTTTGCTCGTCTGGTGATTCAGGCTTGCAGCACACAGAAGGCCAAATCCCACACTGAGTGAACCCGTCATGCAGGTTCCGCTCCATGGACCCGACGGCGCGAGCTGTGTGGATGCAAGTGCCAAAAGGCCAGCCGTCATGCCTGTGGCAGCCGAGACGCGTCGTCCACCTTGCATGAGTTCGTGAACCATCATTCCAGCGACGAACAGCGTCATGCGAATGTGTGAGCCCAAGATTTGCGGAGTCAGCAGCATGGCGAGCGCTACCCCACACAGCAGGAGGATTCGGCGGCTGGCTGGCTGTTGGCGAAGCCGCAGACCTGAGATCCAGAATGGAAGGGCAATGTAAAAAAAGAACTCGTAGCTCAATGACCACGCGACGGCAATGAGGGGTTCGATGGGAAACAGGCCAGGCAGAAGCAGCAGGTTTTGCAGAATGTAGATCCACCGTTCGACACCATCTGTCGGCAGCTTGCTGCTGCCCATGGACAGCGCCAGCGCCAGGTGCACTGCAAAGACCACCAGGAAGGCTGGGTAGATGCGTCGGATGCGCCGGCGCATGAAGCCGATGTATGGCTGCGGCCGAGTCATCAGAGTCCGGTAGATCAGGTAGCCACTGAGCACGAAGAAAAGGTCGACCCCGGCATTGCCCAAGCGGTGGATGTACTGTGCCCATTGGTCGGTCAGCCCGTCGCGCGTCACCCAAGGGGAGGTGAGCGTGACATAGTGAACGAGGAACACCAGCGTCACTGCGAGACCTCTGAGACCCTCCATCGCGTGAGAGGGTGTGTCGACCTGCCCCCGGCGCAGCTCGAAATGCATCGCGAACCAATGATTCATGGCGTGGGCGAATCTGCACCCGCCACCAGTGCCTCGCACAGGTGCAGGAATTGCTGAGCCACTGCAGCCGTGCTTCCAGCACGGGCCAGTGCCAACCCAGTTGCTTCCATCCGGGTTCTCAACGGAGCATCGCAAAGGAGTTCGATCACGCGTGCGGCAATGTCTTCGGGTCGAGTGCCATCGACCAGATAGCCGGATTGACCGTGAGCAATGGCGTCCACCGCGCCACCAGCCGCACCGCCGATGACGGCTTTACCGCATGCGTTTGCCTCACGGAACACCAGGCCGAATCCTTCTGTGTCGCCGTCGGGCAGGGTTCTGTTCGGCATCAGGAACAGTTCACATCCCTGGAAGAGCTTGAGCACATCTTCGAAGGAGCGGCTACCGGTCAATCGGACAGCGTGCTGCAGCCCCAACTGCTCGATGCGCGCCTCCAGAGCCGTGCGGTGAGGTCCCTCACCCACGATCACGAGCTTCACGTCCGCAATCGATTGCTTCACGATCGACATGGCTTGGATTGCCATATCGATGCCTTTGCGTTCGACCAGTCGCGCCACCGTCAGCACAAAGCGGCATCCTGAGAGCCCTTCACGGGCAAGAAACTCTGTGTCGGGCTCGGCGGGATGAAAGCGGCGGGTATCCACGCCGTTGGGTATCAGCCGTATCTTTTCGGCCGGCACCCTCAACATCTGCTGCAGGGCTTGTGCAGTGAAGCTGCTCACGGCTACCACGGCATCTGCGCTGGCCAGGTAACTGGCTCGACGGTCGCCACTGAGACGGCCCGACGTGTGGGTGGTGACCTCCTCTCCATGGATGTACATGATGATTCGGCACGAGGTCAGTCTTTTCAAAGCCGGTGCGAGCCAGCCATGGGACACCAACTCACCCACGCACACGACGTTGAGTCGATGCTTGCGGATCATGTGCAGCACCTTCAGCAGGATCCTGATGTTGAGCGGCAGGTCGATCCAGAGCAAGCGACGTAGCGATTCCCATATGGATCCTGATGGCGGGAGACTGGGGGGGCGCAGGTAATCCATGCGGTCGACCGGGTAGCCGGTCGATGCATCATGCGCTTGGTGCCCACGAATCTCCTGGCGGTCTGTGTGGCGCCTGGATGCCGTGAGGACGTGGATGCTGCCTGATGGCAGGTGCTCGCACAGTCCTCCATAGACCACGGCCGATCCTCCGTGGATGGGTGGAAAGGTATTGGCGATCAGCAGTATGCGGGCCGAGGGGTGATGCTTGTCAGCCATGGGTGTCAGACGCGTCGCTCGACGTGGAACAGGTTGCGGATCAGTTGAAGTTCAAAGCCGGTGGCTGAAGCTTTCCAGGGGCCCAGTCTCGGCAGCTGGAACCAGTCACTGGATCTGTCGACAGTGCCAGCACTGGTGGTGAAGGCTGCCTTGAATCCGCAATGCTTGACCATTTCTACATGGGTGCTGTCGAAGTCTCCTCCAGGCTTGCCGTTCGGATATGCAAAGAAAGGGACTGGGGCTCGTGTGATGTGCTCCAGGGTGTGCTTGGATCTCGCGATTTCCTCCCGGGCTTCGTGGGGGGAGCAGTGCAGCAATATGGGATGTTGCTGAGTGTGGGCACCGATGCCAAAACCCTGATTGGACAACTGCCGCACATCGGCCTCCCGGAAGTCGCCCGGTGTCGTTCCGCCAAGCTCGTGCTCCAGTGCGCTCAGCATTTCCTCTCTCTGCCTCAATGTCAGGGTTTTGGCATGTTTGAGCGCCAGGTGAAGGTGCTCTTCCCGAGTGGCTGTGTGCGTATGAGCGGCCCCTGTCCATGGGCAAGGCGCAGTCAGGCCGTCGGCTGGCATGCGCCGTATGCATTCGATCAGTCGCTCATGCCAGAGCGCTTGTCCGTCGAGGATGCCTGTGGTGATGAAGAACGTCGCATGCAGGTCATGTCGAAGCAGCGATGGCGTGATGTGCTGATGCCAGTCACCGTAGCCATCGTCGAAGGTCAGGACCACCGCGCCCTCGGGGAGCCGACCTTGACGGAGTCGTTGCAGCGCATCTTCCAGGGGCAGCACTTTTCGGGTGACTTTCAGCTGCGCCAGCATCTGGACGAAGTCGGAGGCCAGAAGTTCTCTGGGGAGCAGCGGATCGGGGGCTGCTGGCAGTTTGTGAAAGGTCAGGATGCTCAGCCGGTTCGCAATCTTTTGCTGGCGCATCGAGATCAGCAGCCCCTTGAACAGCATCAACTGCGCATGCTCCTTGAGCCAGTTCAGTGAACCGGTCTGGCACGATTGAGGAGGTGAAGGGAGCTTGTTCACGGGAGTCCCGGATGGCTTGCGTCGATCAAGCGAGCGCCTGATGGCTCAGTTGCCCGATGAGTGCCGTCGTGGCGTCGCGATAAAGGGCATTCGTGAAACGCATGTAGCCGATGAAATGCGCAAAGCGCACATGCTGCAACGACGAATCTGGGGTGCAATATGCAGGAAATGGCAATACCGCACTGCCTTTGGCATTGGCGACCAGGTAGTTGCTGGTGATCTGCTCAGTGCCCCATTCCGTCCAGCGCTGCCCTGCAATGGCCTGCATCCTGCGAGAAAAATCGCGCATCTTTTCGGTCATCAGCGGGTCGATTGGGAAACCAGTGAATCCCGAGCATCCGCGCACGTACAGCGACAGTGCTGGAGGATGCGCGTGCATGCGTTTCTCGATGAAGGCCTGGATGTGTTCATCCGTCCACTGGCTCGCATGCGCCGCTGTCGCCGCCAACGACACGATGCGTTGGCCTGTTTCTTCACCGATCACGAATCCGTGGCCCGCATCAATGGCGTCAGTGACCTCTGGGATGGAATCCAAGGTCAGCGTGTCCGCATCCACCTGAACGGTGTATTGACGGCTGGCGTTGTGTGCAATCGCGGCAAGTCGCTCCCAGGTTCCGCCGGTTGGATGACTGTCATGCTGGAAGTCACAGGCTTCCAGCAACCTGATGTGCGGGATGTGCTTGCGGAATAGCGCCCGAGATGCGTCGTCGATGCTGGGGTCGCACACAACCGCCACATCGGAGGGCTCGGCGTGCCGCGCGAACGATTTCAGGGCGCACAGGTAGGGCAGCACATCGCGTTGGTGCACCATGGACAGTGCCGTGAAATCTCTGCTCCCACGCTCGACTGGAGGGGTTTGCAAAATGCCCTTGACGGCCGTTTGATATCGGCGTTTGTGCCAACGCGATGCTGCAGCAGCGAGCAGTTGTTGGATTCGTTGGGGCAATGGGTGAGAGGGATGCATAACGGCGTGTGGCGACACTCAAGCTTGGAGCCATCCAGCCAACCGGGGGAATCTAACCACCAAGGGTTGAACCTCTGCCAGAAGGGGATGCCTCAACATTCTGAGGCAGATCAGCCACCAGACGGGAATGATCAGGCCTGCCAGCAGCAACTGCCATCCCGCGGCCCAGGGCTTGCTCAGATGGGCCAGTGCTGCACCAACGCAGCCGCATGCCACGCAGACCCAGAAGCTCTTGTACTGGCTTCGCAGAAACGCGCGGGCACTGACTCCGAGAATGCGGTGTTGCAGCCAGGCATGGATGGGGTATCCCGCCACCGCTGCCATGCACAAACCGGCGGCAAATGATTCCAAGGTGCCGTCATACAGCCAAAGAATCAGCGCTCCCCGCAATATCAGGCTGGCCAGCGTGGGAAGTACAGCGAGCAAGGGGCGACCAATCGCCATGTAGGCTGCACCATTGAAGCTGAAAGGAGTTGACAGGAGCAGCATCAGGCATCCCCACTGAACGATGGGGGTGGCCGGGAGCCATTTCTCCCCATAAAGGAACGCAATCAGGGGCTGGGCATAAAAGCCGGTGCATGCCAGGGCAGGCCACATGATGCCTGTGGCGTAGGCCCGTGCTTTTTCCAGGTGCTGATCCAAGGCCTGTCCGCTGTGGTGCGCCTTGGCAAGGTAAGGCAGGACCGCGTAAGACAAAGTGGGGCCTATCACCTGGTTCAACAGGTTGGTGGTGCCTAATCCTCTGCTCAGCAGTCCCACATCGTGCGGGCCACTGAGCTTGCCCAGCATCATGTCTGGCATGGCGGTGTGCACGGCTTCGAGGCTGTTGCTGAGCGTCGCACCAGCACCGAAGTGCATCACTTTTCTCCAGCCACGGAAGCGTGGTCGCCAGGTCATCACCTCGGGTTTGAATGGCAGATACCCCAAAGCGGTCGCGATGATGTTGATGAGGCTGGCCCACGCCATCGACATATAGCCGAAGCCCGCGTGAGCCAGGCTGATGGCAGAAATCGCGTAAGCAGCCGTGCCGACAATCCGAACGTATGCTTGCTCGGTAGCCTTGTACTCACGGGTCAGGATGCTGTGCGTCACGGCGCCGAATGGGATCACGGCAAACCCGATGGCCATCACTTGCATCACATCCTGAATCCCCTCTTGTCCATAAAAAGCACTGGCTGGCCAACTGAGCGCGAACACGGCCAGTGCAATCAACCAGGAGGAAGTCAGAAGCATGCCAAATGCGGCACTGACTTTCTCTGGGGTCAACTCCTTTTCCTGCTGGAGGTAGGCCCCGACACCAAAATCGCGAAACAGGTGTGCGATGGAGACCATCACGGCCGTGATGGAGAACACGCCAATGTCCTCAGGGGAAAGCAGGCGTGCCAGCACGACCGTCACAGCAAACTGGACTGCAGTTGCTCCGTTCGTCGAAAAGAACGTGAGCAGCAAGGACTTTCGCAGGGTGTTCATTCAGGACGCACAAGGCAGGCGAGCATCGTACAGACGTCTGTGTCAAAAAGAAAAGAAGCCAGCCGTCGGGCTGGCTTCTGTGCCGCGTGGAAGTGTCAGTTGGCGCGCGGAATGATGGCCCAGGTGGGATCTTCTGTCGCGTACTTTCCGTCGATGAGCGGGGTTCGTGACGTCCAGTTACGGTAACCCAACAGGGCCTCGGCGGTCAGCGCGCTGTTGGCGCTCACACTCAGTTGCGCGTTGAACGACGCGGCAAGCATGGCTCGGGCGATGGCCGAGTGCGCGCTGGCGCTGTCTGGCAGGCTGTTGGGGTCCACGCCTGCGGGGCAGGATGTTTCCGGGAAGTTGGCTTGGTACAGCGAGCGCCATGTGGTGTAAAACTGTCCGGAACCGTCTCGCACATTCACGTAGTCACGAGCGGCCTTGTACAGGCAGTAGCCTTCAGTCTCATGCGTGAAGCGACCGACGTTGTACTCGCTGATCCAGTCCAGCGCAGGCTTGATGCCTGTGACGCCGTCGTCGACCAGTTGAGACATCACGATGCTCAGGAAATCGTTTTGCCACAGCCCGGACAGGCCGCGCTGGTCCGGCTTCTCGAGGAGACCCAGGGGGGACACATCGCTGCCATACGCGGTCTTCTGGTTGTGCCAGGTGATGTTTTTCTGGAGCCGCGTATTGAAGTAGCCCTTGAGTCCGTGCGAGTCTGGCGCGATGCGCGCGGCTTCACCGAGTGCCCGCAGTCCCCAGGCTTGACCACGCACCTGGTCATTCAGAATCCCGTCTGCATAATTCCGATAGCCGGGAGCGATCGCCGTCATGTTCCAGGCAGCCCAGAACATCAACTCGTCCAGATAGAACTGGTCTCCGGTGATCAGGTAGGGCACAAAGGCAAACGAGCCTTGGTGAGCAATGTCTGGTGTCCAGATGGTGCCCGTGTCCAGCACCTCGGGGAACCTGTCGTTGTTGGTGCCCGAGTTGTAGCCAAACAGTGTGGCGGCCGTAGGGTGTCGGTCCAGGTCCAGTGGGGCGTCTGTCACTTCATCACGGTAGTGGATCGGCACACTGCCTGCCGCGTCGGCGTTGGCCATCATGCTGGCGCGTGCCCGATCATCCTGCGTCACCAGAAACAGGGCGGTCCAGCGCGGGTACGGCCCGATCTCCTGACGCCCCCCTGTGGTGCCGAAGTATGGAGTCAGGAACACGTTCGCCATCGGACCTGATGTGGCGCTGGCCAGTCGAGTGCTTTCGGTCTGCAGCAGGCTGTCTGGAACGGTCAGCTTCAGGTTGTAATTCCACACGACCCGCGTGGCCATGAAGTAGGGCATGTGGTGCCGTACCTGGGCCTGAACAGCCTGCCCTTGCCACACGACCTTGTGCCAGCGAGCGTGGTGGTAGTGCGTCAGCGCTGGTTGCGACAGCACGGTCTGGCCGTTGCTTGTGCCGGTCAGTTCATACAGGTAATTGCCTGGAGATGGGCTGTAGGCCCAGTTGTTCTCGATGACCACATCCGTGCGAGCGCGTGCGCCACCATCGAGCAAGCGGACATGCAGCCTTGCGGTGAGTTGGGGGTGCGCCTGATTCGTTGCGGTGTCCTTGAACGGGACGACGACCGTGTACTCGTGGGCCACAGGCCCCCTGAGGTGCAGCTT
Source organism: Aquabacterium lacunae (assembly GCF_004310865.1). GTDB lineage: Bacteria > Pseudomonadota > Gammaproteobacteria > Burkholderiales > Burkholderiaceae_C > Aquabacterium > Aquabacterium lacunae. The sequence goes on along the minus strand of NZ_SIXI01000004.1, from coordinate 264,709 downwards.
TGCATCCTGGCTGATGGCCGTGCGAACGGCATTGCCTGCTGAAGCGGTCAGCGTTCGTGCCGCGGCGTAATTCACCTTGTTGGTGATGGTGATGGGAGCTGAGCCCCCAGTGTTGCGTCGTGTGACCGTGAAGGCGCCACCCTCATTGGATCGGGTGGTGATCCAGAGGTTGTTCCAGGCCCCGACGTCTCCGATCTTGTGGGCCAAGAAACGTGTGGAGTCCTGATTGATTTTGTTCATGAACGCTTTGGCGAGGCGCTCGGTATTGGTCAGGCTCCCACCCGCCAGTTGGGCGTCGATGGTGATCGAATGGACTTCACCGCCAAGATCCAGTTCCACGGTTTCGCCGACCACGAAGGGTGTTCCATCGGTCCAGCCATTTGGGTTACCGAAGGTCAGCATGGTCATCTGCGGCTGATAGAGCCGCATGGTGAGGTCCAGCGAGTAGTTTGTTCCGACGGGGCGGGGTGGCGTGACGGGCGCTTGGTCGGTCACAAAGAAACTGACGACCTCCTTCCCCCCTGCCTGAAGGGTCGGGAGTTGGATGGACACAACGCCGAACCGAGCCGATCCATCGGCGCGGCTGGCCAGCGCATCCAGTTGCACAGGAATGATCGCACCGCCAGAAGTTTTGGCCACCAGGTGTTTGCCGCTGGGAAGATCTCCCTGGCGGAAGGGTTGTCCGAAAGTCATCGGGACATTGCTCTGTGCCGATGCGCTGCTCGACCGTACCTGTACGCAGGTGATGGCGCCTTGTGCGCAGGTGAACCCGCTGACGTTGTCTTGGAGAATGTTCGCCAGGGAAGGGTCGGTCATCACAGTCACCGAGGCAGCTGGCTGGTTGGCCGATGAGACTGTCCCGCCGCCGCCTGAAGCGGAAAGCTGTCCCCCAGTGTTCAGTGCGCTTGGCGTTTCTGTCTTCGGCCCCCCTCCGCCACAACCGGCCAGGCTCAAGGTCAGTGCTGCTGCAGCACAGAGGCCAACGGCCTTTATCTCGGCTACTGATTTGAACATCTTGCGGACCTCTGGCAGAGAAAACTTGCGCCGATCATAGCCAGCGAGGCACTCGCTGCCAGCGTGAAAAATCCTGAGTCCTGAATTGGTATCCATTGCTTACAACTGCTTCAAAGTTGTGTCGATCTGCCGGTGTGCCGATCGAGGGTGGCGCCAGCCAGGCTGGACCGCGACTTGCCCTTATATCGACCGGCCTCTGGCAGGATGAAGCTCGACAGCTCACGCCCCCGAGCGCGACAACAACTGGATTGCGTGCCAGAGCCAATCGCTCACTGGCGCAGGAGAGGAGGAGATGAAAGTCTTCAGGCGGGTTTTGGCTGGCAATGGGGATGAGATTTTGGCTACGATGTGGCGCACTGAGTGAAAGTCGCGGTTGTCGAAGGCCGAATTCAAGGCGGCGTGGAGGCGCTCTTCGATGGACTGTGTAATCTCCTGCTTGAACGCTGAGGCGCTTGGGTGGTGAGCCAAGCAGTGGGCCAGCACCTCGGTTTCTCCCATCCGCATCCGAACGTTGTCTTTGGACTCATTTGCGGCATGCTTGCGCACCTTCACCAGGGGTTTCTCGCACAAAGCCAACTGGCCGTTCGTGATCACCCGCAGAGTGAATTCCCAGTCTTCGGAGCCGACCCCTCTGAAACGAGGGTCGTACCCACCATGCTGTTGCAGGAAGGTGCGCCTCACCATTTGTCCGCTCGGAAACAAGGGCTGAAAGCGCAGTGACCTCAGCAGAAGGTCGGGGATGTCCAGGTGGAAGTCTCCGTCTCGACGAGACCCTTCCAGCCAGTCGAAGCTGGCTTGTGTGAGCTTTGGCGGGCGTGTGTGCGCGTCTTCGATCGTCAGGAAGTTGTTGTAGGTGGCGTCTACCTCAGGGTGAGCGACCATCCATCCTGCGGTTTCATCCAGGTAAGTGGGCGCCAGCAGGTCATCAGAGTCGAGAAAGGCGACGAGTGGGCAGTTGCTTGCGGCAATGCCAATGTTGCGTGCGGCTTGAACCCCCTGATTCTGGGTGCTGATGACCTGAATACGATGGCCGAACTCCGCCAGCACCTTCAAGGTGTCATCGGTTGAACCGTCGTTCACCACGGTGATCGATGCAAACGGATGAGTCTGTGCGAGTGCAGATTCGACGGTCTCGCCAATCAAGGAGGCCCGGTTGTGAGAAGGGATCACCAAGGATGTCTGGAGGCAGTGTTCAGTCGATGTGGGCATGTCGGCGGCAGATCGCGAGGGATGACGAATCATCTCTCAGTTCTTGCCGGGTGTAGAGTCCCAGATCAGGAGGCCGCCCTCTGCGCCGGCTGTGCTGCTCCTTGAGTCCCGGCTTGTCTGTCGCCCTTTGCATGCGTCAGGCCTCTGGCGTGTACACCCCTTGGTTCATGAAACGTTTCAGGCATTTTCTCGTCGCTGCTGGTGCCTGTGTGGCGATTGTCATCAGCGCTGGACTGGTGGCTTGCTGGGACTGCTCCGGCTTCATTCCTTTGGAGATCTTGCGTCATCTGGAGCGGCGGCTGGATGGTCACCCCCGTCTTCAGATGCTGGGCTCTCCTGCGCTGGGTGCCATGAGGTGGTTGAACGACCAACTCGACAGCGATGTGCCTGCTTCTCCTGATTCGTCAGTCGAGCCGTCGGCCATGCGGGAGGTGCCAGGCTCCTTGAACCCCTTCCAGGAATCCCCTGCGATCTGGTTGCTGCGAGGGGAAACGCGCAAGAGGGTGGGCAGCCTGGCCGACGCAGCTGCGCAAGCAGTTGACGGGGACGTGGTCTTGCTGCAGCCGGGAGTCCATTGGACAAATGGCGCGGTCTGGCGCGGCAAAAGCGTCTCGATCCGGGGCGACGGTGGCCTGGCCCGATTGATGGCAAGTTCGGATCTGGCCGAAGGCAAGGCCCTGCTGGTCCTGGGCGGCGGCAGCTTTGAGGTGCGTCACCTGGCCTTCCAGGGCGCGCGTGTGGCGGACCGCAACGGCGCTGGTATCCGGTTCGAGGGTGGTCGCCTCAGAGTCGAGCATTGTGTTTTTCAGGACAGTGAGTCAGGGATTCTGATCAACGGCGATCCTGATGAGGCAACAACCGAAGTGCAAGTGTCTTTCACTGAGTTCGCGCGCCTGGGTGATGGCATGGGCTATGCGCATGCGGTGTATGCCGGGCGCATCCGCTTGCTGGAGTTGCGTGGCAACCATTTCCACCACGGGAAGGTGGGGCACCTGGTCAAGAGCAGGGCCCAGGTGTCGAAGTTGGTGGCCAACCGCATCACAGACAACCCGGGGGGGCAAGCCAGCTATGAGTTGAACTTCCCGAATGGCGGGCAGGTTTTTCTGATTGGCAACGTCATCGGGCAGTCTCGCAGCACTCAGAACGGGGCTGTTCTTTCCATGCTGGAAGAGGGGCAGCCCTGGGCCAGAAACGAGTTGCATGCGGTGCACAACTCCTGGGTCAATCTGCATCCTTTCGGTGGGCGATTCCTGCAGGTGGCAGGACCGTTGTCAGGCGGACAGGTGTGGCGCAATCTGGTGGTGGGACGGGGTACTTGGCGTGTTCCGGAGGGGGTGCCCAGTGGCGGGAACCTGCGGGTGGGCCTTGATGCAGTGCAGGACGCGCAGGCGGGTGATCTGCGGCCCGGGCACTGGCAACCTGAATGGGTGGCTGACAGCCCGCCACTTGTGGATGGCGCCGAGGTGTCAGCCCTGACGGAGGTCTATCGCCATCCGTTGAGGGTGGAGCCCTTGCCCAAGGGGCGTGCGTTGCTGGTGGGGGCCCTGCAGTGAGCCAGTGCCTCTACCAGCAGCCCGAGTGGTTCGACCTGCTGTGGGACCATGGCTTTCCTCGCTCGGGGGACGAGCGCTTGAACTGGGCTCAGTGCGCCGTCGCCGAGGCTGGTGTGGCCCTGCCTGTGGTGCGAGCGGGAGGGGCACTGTATTCGCTGAGCAGTTACTACACACCGCGTTTCGGGCCCTGCGGAGGGCCTGGCCTTTCCGCCGCCCCGATCGATCCACAGGCCGGCGCGAGGTGGTTGAAGCGTCGCACTGAGGTGCATTCGGTCAGGCTGCAGCCATTCCGTGCGTCTGACCTCTGGGTGTCGGATGTTGAGCGAGCCCTTCGCTTGGCGGGTTTTGCGTGCTGGCACTTTGAGTGTGGCGTGAACTGGCTGGAGCCTGTCTCCCTGGCGGGCGGGTTTGAAGCCTACTGGGCCGAGCGTCCGTCGCGCTTGCGAAACACCGTGCAGCGTGCGCGTCGCAAATTGGCGCGCCGCAGCAGCACATCCATCGACATCGTGTCAGAGCCTGGAGAGGTGCTGAGCGAGGCCATTGAGGCTTACCAGGCGGTGTATGCCGACAGCTGGAAAGGTGTTGAGCCGTGCCCGCAGTTCATGCCCGGTTTGATGAGCCTGGCGGCTGAACAAGGTGCACTGCGCTTGGGGCTTTTGCGCCTGGACGGAGAGGTGGTGGCAGCTCAGGTCTGGCTGGTGCACGACGGTCAGGCAGACATCTACAAGCTGGCCCAGCGGCCAGGATTCGACGCCTTGTCAGTGGGGTCGGTGTTGTTGGCGGCCATGATGGCCCATGTCATGGACGTGGACAGGGTGTCGACGGTGGACTTCCTGATGGGCGACGACGCCTATAAAAAGGACTGGATGAGCGTGAGGCGCCCACTGTGGGGACTCGTGGCGTTTCGCTGGCGTGACCCAAGGTGTTGGCCTGCATTGCTGAGGCATGTGGGGGGCGTGTGCCTGGCCTCAGCGCGGCAACGTGTCAATTGGGGCCTTGCGGCCATTGCGCGGACAACCACTCCATCATCAGCCGAATGAGTTCTGGCATGTCCTGTGACCCTGAGAACGTGTGGTCGGCGCCCGCCATGGTGGACACATGGACCGCGGGGGCCTCCAAAGCGCCGCGCCAAGCAAGATCGCGCCCCGCATGTTCCATGAATTCCAGCCCTGTGAGGTCCTGACCCGCCACGACCAGCCACAGGGGGCGACCGAAGTTTTTCCAGCCTTTGGCCATCTGCTGCTGAAAGCCCGGTTGGGCGGGCGTGCGTTGTCGACTGGCCCTCAGAAGGCGGCTGGCCGATCGGGCAGCATCCAGCCCCACCTGGCCACTCAACAATTTGCGCCAGAAACTGCCTTCGAGCAGGCGTTGCTTGTAGTAGTGCCGCACCACGGTCTGGGCCTGGCTTTGCTCGCTGCGCACCCAGGGGTTCAGCAGGATCAGGGCATCTGGTCGGACGGTGGTTGGGTCTGCCAAATGCATCAGTGCCACCGATGCGCCATCACACAGCCCGAGCCACACGATGCGGTCTGTGTCAGGCATCGCCGCCAAGCACTGCTGTTGGAGCTGCGGCAGCATGGGGGCCAGTTGTTCAAACGGCATTGCCGATCCATCTGCATCGCCCAGCCCAGGCCAGTCAAACCGCACAGCACTGTGGCCATTTGCGGCCAGCGCTCGGGCCAGGGTGGTGAACATGCGATGGGCGCCTGTGCGTGCCTGCAGCCCGCCCGACAGCATCACCACGCAGATGCCAGAGCGGTGCGCGCGGGCAGGACGGCTCAAGATGGCCATGCTGTGGATGGGTGCGATTGCAGGCGCAGGTGACAAGGTCAGGGGTACCGCGCGCTCAAAGCACAGGCTGTCAATGCTGACCCAGTCTTGAGGGGTTGTGCAGAGATCAGGGGGAGCCATGTGCAGCGTCCATGCATGCGAGTGTTTGGTCCAGCAGGTGCGACGCACTTTCCAGACCCAGCGTCAACCAGTAGTTCGGGCCCTCGACATTCTGCCAATGGGCACTGCAGCCTGCAGCCTGCCAAGCCTGCAGGGTCAGCGCTTGCGCTGGGGTTGGGTGGGGCGTGGAGGCGATGGTGTCGGGTGCCGCGGTGTCCAGCCACACCAGGTGCCTTGCGCCTTGGGGGGGATTGGGCATGGGGCACCGTTGCATATGGTCCAGCAGATCGGCTGACAGCGCTTGCCCTCCCAGCCACAAGGTCGGGGCTGTGGTGGCTTGCGTCGTGGTGGTGGCATCGCTCCGAGTCCAGCGTGCAGCCTGTTGTTGCCGCAGCCATTGCTGAACCATGTGCTTGCCGTGCAGCACGGGCTGCCACCAAAGCACATGTTGCGGAGATGCCAAAGCCGACGTCCGTCCCTGGAAGGCGTCAAGCAGCGATGCCGACATCAAGGCGCCGGCCCGAACGCCCCACACCCAATGACTCAGGCCGCCGGCATGGGCTGTGGGTGCTTGCCGCGTGAGCCACTCCCAGGCTTGCAAAGCATCGTTCTGCCAGTCGCGCCAGGTGGCTTCGTGAAGCTCTCCACCGCTGTCGCCGCAGCCCCAGGGGTCATGGCGCAGCACCATCCACCCCATGTCGGCCATTCGTGTGGCCGCCTGTCGCACCAGTCGCCGGGTGTGATTGAGTTCTTCTCCCCAAGGTGGCAGCAGCAGCACCAGTCCTTTGAAATGGGCAGAACAGGGCTGGTGCAAGACGCCGAACAGGGGGCCGCGTGTGCCAGTGAAGTGGATGGGCGTCCCGGCTGGCGTGCCCATGTCAGGAAGAGGCCGTGGCCTGCTCGACCAGTTTGCACACTTGCGCCACCGTGGCGAAAGAGTCTGCGCTGATGGCACTGTCGTCAAAGAACACACCGAAGTGGGTTTCCAGTTCTGACAGCAAGGCGACCACGCCCATCGAGTCCAACTCAGGCAAGGCCCCCAGCAAAGGCGTTTCGGGCGTGAAGTGCAGGGCTCGACCCTGCAACTGCAGGGCGCGGTCCAGCACGTGGAGCACATCTTGGAGGTCAGGCATGCGCTCATTCTAGAGGCCTCGCTTAACATCGCAGCATGTCTGACATTGACCTGCCATGCTTGAGCGATTTGCCTTTGACCCTGGGGCAGGTGGTCTTGCGTGCGGCCGAGGCGTGGCCTGATCGACCGGCCGCAGGCTCAGCCGAGCAGGTGTGGTCGTTCCGCGCCTTGGCTCAGCGTGCCAACCACTGGGCCCAGTCCTGGCTGGACGCAGGTTTGCAGCCTGGGGATTGCGTGGGTGTCTGGCTCGACAAGCGCCTCGACGGTGTGGCGGCCATGCTGGGCGTTTTGATGGCGGGCGGCGTGCTGGTGCCCATCAACCCGGTGCTCAAGGCGGCGCAGGTGCATCACATCCTGCGGGACTGTGACGCATGGGGCCTCGTCACCCTGGACAACCGCTGGTCCGTGCTGGCGCCCGTGTGGGGTCAGGGGCCTGATTCGGGGCCCTCGCAGGTGGCGATCCTGCCGGCTGCGGATGATGGTTCGCCGTGGCAGTGGCTGCAGCCATCGTGCGCACCAGTTTCTCGTGTGGCCGCGAAGCCCGATGGGCTGGCCGTCATCTTCTACACATCTGGAAGCACAGGTCTGCCCAAGGGTGTGATGGTGTCTCACCGCAATCTGATTGCGGGAGCCGTCAGCGTGTCCTCTTACCTTTCGCTCTGCCCTGACGATGTGCTGCTGGCGGTGCTGCCCCTGTCATTTGATGCGGGTTTCAGTCAGCTCACGACCGCCCTGTGGAGTGGCGCCCAGGTGGCGCTGCTGAATCACCTGTTTCCGCAGGATGTGCTCAAGGCCATCGCGCGTCATCGGGTGACTGGCATCACGGCAGTGCCACCGCTGTTCAGCCAGCTGGTGGCATTGGAGTGGCCAGAGGGGTGTGCCGATTCGCTCCGATTCTGGGCCAACACCGGCGGGCGCATGCCGATACCCGTGTTGCGAGCCATGCAAGCCAAAGCGCCACAGGCCACTCCCTTTCTGATGTACGGGCTGACTGAAGCGTTTCGGTCGACCTACCTGCCGCCGCAGGAGTTGTCTCAACGACCTGATTCCATGGGCAGAGCCATTCCTTATGCCGAAGTTCATGTGATCAATGCACAGGGGCAAGCATGTGCGCCCGGCGAGATCGGGGAGCTGGTGCATGCAGGGCCATTGGTCTCGCTGGGCTACTGGCGGCGTCCGGAGGATCAATCGCTGAGATTTCGTTCCTGGCCGCCCGCAGGCGCGACGGGCACTCAAGAGACGCCGCCTGAGCAGGCGGTGTACTCTGGAGATCTCGTGAGGAAAGACGAAGACGGGTTTCTGTACTTCGTGGGGCGGACTGACGAAATGATCAAGACATCGGGGTATCGGGTCAGCCCCACCGAGGTTGAACAGGTCGCGCTGGCCTCCGGTCTGGCCCGGGAGGCGGTGGCGATCGGTCTGGATGATCCGGCACTCGGGCAAAAGATCTGCCTGGCTGTCTCAGCCCTTGCTGGGGGAGAGGCTGGCCATGACGCCACACGGGCTTTGCTGGCGCATTTTCGGCAACACGCGCCGGCCTATCTGTGTCCACGACATGTGGTGTGGGTGAGCGAAGACCTGCCAAGAAATCCGAATGGCAAGCTGGACCGTGTCGTATGGAGGTCTCATGCGTGGATTTGAGGTGAATGCAGGGCAGTTGTGCTTGGGGGGGGTGCCGTTGTCACGTCTGGCAGAGCGTGCTGGACAGACCCCTTTTTTTGCCATCGAGCGGCTCTCCCTCGCGCGACGCGTGGAGGAGGTGCGTGGCGTGCTGCCTCCGGTTTTTCATCTGCATTACGCCGTGAAAGCCAACCCGATGCCTGCGTTGCTGAGTTGGCTGGCCAGCCGGGTGGACGGCATGGACGTGGCATCGGCAGCCGAGTTGACCGCCGCGCTCAACGCGGGGGGTGCGCCACAGTCCATCAGTTTTGCTGGGCCCGCCAAGCGTGATGCCGAGCTGAGGCAAGCGGTGGCCGCTGGTGTCTTGCTACACGTGGAGTCTTTGGCTGAGCTCAATCGAATCATCGTCGTGTCCGAGCAGTTGCACATTCGGGCCCGCGTGGGCCTGCGCGTCAATCCGGATGTCGAGCTGCGTACCGCTGGCATGCGCATGGGAGGGGCTGGACAGGTCTTTGGTCTGGACGCTGCAGACGTACCAGAAGCGTTGACCCTGGCGGCCCATCCCGCCTTGTTGTTCGAGGGCTTCCATGTGTACGCAGGATCACAGGTTCTGCAGGCAGAGGTGTTGCTTCAGGCCATGCACCGCACGCTGGACATGCTCAAGGCCTGGCAGCCCATGCTGCCTGCTCCGGTTCGATCGTTGAACCTGGGGGGCGGTTGGGGCATCCCCTATTTCGCGCATGAACAGGCGCTGGACCTTGCCCCAATGCGCACAGGCCTGGAGGTGATTGGCCAGCGCGTGGCCCGCGAGTGGCCGCAGGCCCGTGTGGTGATCGAGTTGGGTCGATTCCTGGTTGGAGAGGCGGGCATTTATGTCGCGCAGGTCATGGAGCGAAAAGTCTCAAGTGGACGCGTTCATGTCGTCATTGACGGTGGCATGCACCACCACCTGGCTGCCAGTGGCAACCTGGGCCAGGTGTTGAGACGCCCGTACCCGATGTGCCTGGGCAATCGCCTCCACGCGGGCCTTCCCACCGAAGACGTCACGGTCAGCGGCCCCCTTTGCACGCCCTTGGATACATTCGGCCAGGCAGTGACACTTCCGAGAGCCTCTCCTGGTGATTTGCTGGTGGTTTTCCAGTCGGGCGCCTACGGTGCGTCCGCAAGCCCTGCGGCATTCCTGAGCCACCCTGCTGCGGTCGAGTTGCTGGTGTGAGTCGCTGGGCTTCGTCTGCCGTGACGACTGCGTGGTGGGGCGGTGCCCTGGGCCTGCTGGCGTGGTCAGCGGCTGTGTTGCATGCTCACCCCTGGTTCGGTGGCTGGTCAGCGGTGTTCTGGTTGATGCCCTGGTGCTGGCTAGGGGCTGTTCGTCCGGTGTTCAGCATGGCTGTCTTGTTGACATGCCTGCCCCTGGCCCATGCGGGACTGTGGACTGGATGGCGGCAGGTGGACGAGTTCGAACTGCTCGTTGCGGCATCGGCGGGCGGCTGGTGCCTGGCCCGGTGGCGGCAGAGGTCACACGGTGAGGCGCCACCCCAGGCGTTGGAGTTCGGTCATCCTGCCGCTTGGTTGCTTCTGTGGTCGTGGGCCTTTTGGGGCGTTTTCCAGGGCTTGCGTCACCTTGACGCAGCGGTGGTGGTGCCCTGGCACGAGGGTTGGCGATGGGCCGACCACGAGGGCGCTGCAGCGCCATGGCGTGCGCTTCGCGGATCGGTCTGGCCGGTGCTGACCCTGTGGCTGCTGTCTCCCTGGCTGGCCCGCGCCCGCACCTTGTCTTGCTGGCGCACAGCCATGTGCGCAGGGTTGTGCTGGGTCGGTCTGGCCGTTGTCTGGGAGCGCCATGTCACGGTGGGCGTCTGGGACATGGCAACCCAGTACCGAACGGCGGGGACGTTCTGGGACATGAGCCTTGGAGGGGGCGCAATCGATGCCTATCTTGCGATGGCCTTGCCTTGGACGTGGTGGTCGCTCTGGCTGGCACGGTCAACGGCCAGCCGGTGCATGTGGGCGGGTCTGGTGGCCTTGGGCATCTACGCGGTGGTCACGACATTTTCGCGGGGTGTCCTGGTTGCCTCAGCCGTTGGGGTGTTGTGGTTGCATGGGCTGGCGGTGCGGCCCGTGTGGCGTCAGGTCAGCCCTCATCGGCGCCTGATGCACGGCTGGATCTCTGGCGCATTGACCCTGTGGTGGCTGGCCTTGGTGGTGTCTGCCAGTTTTGCGGTGAGTCGCTTGGAGCAGAGCACCGCTGACGCTGTGGGCCGATGGCGTCACTGGGGGCAGCAACTGACGCTGATGACCTCGACCACACATTGGGTGGCCGGATTGGGCTTGGCCCAAGTGCCCGCTGCGTACAGTGCCTCGACCGGCTCGGCTGAGATGGCCGGTCGGGCCCGCTGGGTGCCGCCGGCGGCCGGGCTCCCCGCCCACTTGCTTTTGGCAGGGCCGCCCACTCGGGCAGATCTTGGTGGAGCGTTTGGCCTCAACCAGGCGGTTTCGTGGGGCAGCAGCGGGCCTGATGGATTTGCGCTGACAGCCCGGTCGAATCGGGACCTGACGGTGCGCATCAGTCGGTGTGATCAGTGGCTGTTTCATCCGATGCAGTGTGAGTCGCTGGATGTGAACTGGCCTGCAAGTCTTGGGGTGGTGACTCGGTCGTGGGAGTGGCCGGCATCGGCCCCAAAACCTCCGGGGGGTGCGGCGCGGTCACGGGTCCCTCAGCAAGTGACGCTTTCCGTCTTGAGTCCTGGCGCTGAAATCCGTGTGTTTGAAGTTCGCTGGCGTCAGGCTGGAAAGACCATGACGGGGCGCAATTGGCAATTCACTGAGGGTTTATCCGGGTGGTGGCCGGTCGCGACCCGACACTTTGTCCCCTGGCACAGTGACAACCTCTTTTTGGAGGTTGGGCTTGAGCGTGGTGTGGTTGGCCTGATCATTTTCGGTGGGATGGCGCTCTGGGCTTTGCGCTCAGGAGCGGCTCTCCGGTGGGCTGGGCTGCATGCTGCGGTGGGGAGCATGGCTTTGCTGGGCCTCTTGATCAGCGCACATGAGTTCCCCCGCGTGGCATTTCTGTTGCATTTCCTGCTCGGTTGGACGCTTCTTTTAGGGAGTGCTCGAGTGAAGGGATCCGCGTAAGATCGCCTGTTACCAGTAGTTTCGGAGCGATGTCCGGCAGTTTCAATGCCGGAAGCGCCGCACATGATCAAAATCTTCGGGCACTATTTTCACAAACGGTCGGCTTTGCAGGTGGCGGTGGAGGCCGCTGCGGTCATGGTGGCCGCTTTTTTTGCGGTCTGGCTGCAGGCCAGCCTGAGAAAACCGGTTTCCATCCTGGACGCATCCCTCACCGGAGCGCTGGTGGCGGCCAACTTCGTCATGGTCAATGCCACCCTGGGCTTGTACGAAAACGCGCGTTCCTTCTCTCTGGGCGTGATGCGCATCCGCGCTGGCGTGGCCTGGGTGGCCTCAGGCGCCATCACGCTGGGCCTTCTGGTTCTCATGCCAAAGGTCATTGACAAGAGCATCTGGCTGGTTTTTGCGGTGCTCATGGCCGCCAAGGCCCTGGTCATCTTGCAGCGCGAGTTGAGTGTGTCGATGCTGCCAGCGTCCGTCACACGCACCCGCGTGCTGATCTACGGTGCTGGGCTGAGGGCGCAGGCGGCCGCCGAGTCGCTGTTGCAGAGCGATCCGCGTGTGGATGTGGTGGGTTTTTATGTCAGCCCCAACGAAACGCAGATCGACATGCCCTCGCAACGGCTGTACCGGCACCCTCGCAAGCTGTCCGACATCGTGGTCGAGCAGGAGGTCGATGAAATCATTGTCGCCTTGACCGAGCGGCGTGGTGGCAGCATGCCCATGCGCGATCTGCTTGACTGCAAGCTTGACGGGGTTCGGGTCATGGACGTGGCCACCCACTTCGAGCAAAAAGTGGGGCAGATTCGCCTGGACACCATGTCGGCTGGGTACCTGATCTTTGGTGATGGCTTCGAGCAGGGCATGGTTCGCACCCTCGTCAAGCGCCTGGTCGACCTGATGGGCTCTCTGGTGTTGCTGGCACTGGCCGCTCCCGTGATGCTCCTGACCGCCATCCTGATCAAGCTGGACAGCCGTGGTCCGATCCTGTACAGCCAGGAGCGTGTTGGGCAGGGAGGGCGCCTCTTTCATGTCGTCAAGTTCCGCAGCATGCGTACCGACGCTGAAAAAGACGGCGTTCCTCGGTGGGCCACCGCGGGTGACAGCCGCGTCACGCGCGTGGGGCGCGTGATCCGAAAATGCCGCGTCGACGAACTGCCTCAGTTGTTCAGTGTGCTCAAGGGGGACATGAGCCTGGTCGGGCCCCGTCCCGAGCGGCAGTTCTTCGTTGAACAACTCACCCAGCAGATTCCTTTTTATGCGGTCCGTCACAGCATCAAGCCCGGCGTGACCGGGTGGGCGCAGGTCCGCTACCAGTACGGCTCGACGCTGGAAGACACCACCCAGAAGCTGCAGTACGACCTGTACTACGTCAAGAACCACTCGCTCTTTCTCGATCTGGTTGTCCTCTTCGAAACCATCGGGGTGGTGCTGACAGGGAAGGGCGCGCAGTGAGCCTGGTGGGCATGACTCAGCCTCAGCTGTTGCTGACCGGGCTGGTCATGGCCGGGCTTGCCCACATGGCGCTTGCCGTGTGGGTGCTGTTCGCATGGCGCAACCGGCAAGGCAGTCGGCTGTTGCTGCCAGCCGCTGTCATTTCAATCGCCTGGGCCGCCAGCGCGCCGTTCACGGTCTGGTTCGATTCTCCCTGGGTGCTGGCCGAACGTTGGCTCGATGCCTTGCGCTATGCCTTTTGGATCCTCAGCCTCTGGTGGCTTTTGACGCGCCGGCGTGTCAGTGGTGTCCGCTCGATCGCATTTGATCGTGTGGTGGCCGTCCTTGCCATCCTGTTGCCCTTGTGGGGCGGCTTGACTGGCAGCCATTTGGCATTCACGTTGATGGCGGTCACCGGACTGGTCCTGATCGAGCAGGTTTACCGGGGGGTGTCCGTGGACGGGCGATGGGGCATCAAGCCTGTCTGTCTGGGGTTGGCGGGCACCTTCCTGTTCGATTTTTATTTGTTCTCAGAAGCCGCGATCCTGGGCCGCCTGGATGCGTCGACCTTGGCCGCTCGCGGGTATGTGCACGCCCTGATGGTCCCCCTGCTGATGGTGGCGGGCTGGCGTCAGCACAATTGGGCTCAGCGCATCAAGCTCTCCAGGCAGGTGGCCTTCCACTCACTGTCTGCTTTGCTGGCGGGTTGTTACTTGATGCTGGTGGCCGCCTCGGGCTATTACATCCAGCTGTTTGGTGGTGACGTGGGGCAGGTGCTGCGCGTCGGCCTCATGTTCTGCGCATTGGTGCTGTTGGTGGCTTTTGCGCTTTCGGGCACGGTACGGGCCACCCTGCGGGTCTGGCTGGGCAAGCACTTTTTCCGTTATCGCTACGACTACCGCGACGAGTGGCTCAAGTTCACCCGAGCGCTGTCGGCACACCATGATCCGGATGCCTTGAACCAGCGGGTCATTCAGGGGCTTGCAGGCATGGTCGAAAGCCCGGGTGGTGCCCTGTGGCTTCGGCCGCTGGGCAGCGATGCCTTCGCGCAAGTGGCGCGGTGGAACATGCCTGAGGCTGTGTGCACCGAGCCGGCTGACTCGCCGCTGATGGGCTTCATGGCGAAGACGGGATGGGTGATCAATCTGGTCGAGCATCGGCAGCACCCGGAACGTTACGACCGGGTCGATGTGCCGCGTTGGCTGGCCGAACTCGAGGCTGCTTGGCTCATCGTGCCTTTGAAAATAGGTGGGGAGGACATCGGTTTTGTGGTGCTGGCAGCGTCTCGCACGGCCTGGGACATCAACTGGGAAGTCACAGACTTGCTCAAGACTGCAGCGTGTCAGGCTGCCAGCGTCCTGGCCCAACTGCGCGCCTCGGAAGCCTTGATGCAAGCCCGACAGTTCGAATCGTTCAATCGCATGTCGGCCTTTGTGGTTCATGACCTCAAGAACATCGTCACTCAGCTGTCTTTGATGACCAAAAATGCGCGTCGCCTCAAGGACAACCCCGAGTTTCAGGACGACATGGTCATGACCGTGGACAACGCGCTCGAGCGCATGAAGCAGCTGATGTTGCAGCTGAGGGAGGGCGGCAGCCCGGCCTCAGGCGGCCCTGTCGGGGTTGATCTGGCCAAAGTTGTGGAAGGCGCGCTGCCCTTGGCCAAGGCCCGGGGCCGCGAGCTGGATCTCGATCTTCAGCCAGGGCTTTGGGCGCGAGGCCACGAAGAACGTCTGGCGCGTGTGGTCGGACATCTGATCCACAATGCGTTGGACGCTACGGAATCGACCGGACACCGGGTGTGGGTCAAGTCGCACCGATTTGGCAGCCATGCTTGCCTGGAAGTCCAGGACAATGGTGTCGGCATGAGCGAAGAGTTTGTCCGTGCGCGCCTTTTCCGGCCTTTTCAGACCACCAAGTCTGCAGGCATGGGCATTGGTGCATTCGAGAGCGCTCAATACGTGCAAGAGTTGGGGGGCAAGATGAATGTGGACAGCAAGGTTGGGGGCGGTACCCGGATCAGCTTGATGCTGCCCTTGCTGGACACGGGCACGCTCGGGGTGCCTGAGGCCGGAGTGCGACCATGAGCCAAGCGAAAACCCCTTCCGTCCTGGTCGTGGAAGACGATCTGGCCTTGCAAAAGCAGATTCGCTGGTCGCTCGATCGCCTGGAGTCTGTGGCGGCAGCTGACCGACAGGAGGCCATGGCGTTGATGAGACGCCATCAGCCACCTGTGGTGACCATGGACCTGGGCCTGCCTCCAGCCGCCGACCATGCCACCGAAGGCTTTGCCTTGCTGGCCGAGATCATGGCAGCGTTCCCAGACACGAAGGTCATTGTGTTGACGGGACAGAACGATCAAGCGCATGCGCTCAAGGCCGTGGACGAGGGCGCATATGATTTTCTGGCCAAACCCTTCGAGCCGGAGGTTTTGGCCCTGACCGTGGAGCGCGCTTTCCGGTTGCACGAGTTGCAGCAGGAAAATCGCCGCTTGCGCCATGCCCAGGCGCCTGACGCCATGGCGGGGCTGATCACCCGCGACCCCGGTATGCTGAAGGTATGCCGCATGATCGAAAAAGTGGCCAACACCGATGCCACGGTCATGCTGCTGGGC
This sequence comes from Aquabacterium lacunae, assembly GCF_004310865.1. GTDB lineage: Bacteria > Pseudomonadota > Gammaproteobacteria > Burkholderiales > Burkholderiaceae_C > Aquabacterium > Aquabacterium lacunae. The sequence goes on along the minus strand of NZ_SIXI01000004.1, from coordinate 249,114 downwards.
GAGAGTGGCACAGGCAAAGAGGTCATGGCCAGAGGGCTGCACCAGGCCAGCGGCCGCCATACCGGCAAATTCGTGGCGATCAACTGCGCTGCCATTCCCGAAAATCTGCTTGAAACAGAGTTGTTCGGGCATGAAAAAGGTGCATTCACGGGGGCGGTCAAGACCACTCAAGGCAAGATCGAGACCGCGCACGGTGGCACCTTGATGCTGGACGAAATCGGTGACCTGCCGTTGCCTCTGCAAGCCAAGCTGCTTCGCTTTTTGCAGGAGCGAGTCATCGAGCGCGTGGGCGGGCGTCAGGAGATCAGTGTGGATGTGCGCATCGTGTGTGCGACCCACCAGGATCTCAAGCAACTGATCGCGCAGGGGCAGTTCCGCGAAGATCTCTTCTATCGCCTGGCAGAAATCGTGGTCGAGATCCCAGCGCTTCGCCAGCGCTTGGGTGATGCCGTGCTGATCGCTCATGCTTTTGTGGCGCGGTTTGCCACCCAGCCAGGGCGAGCCGCCTTGTCCCTGTCTCCCGAGGCCGTGCGCGCCATTGAGCACCACGCCTGGCCTGGCAATATTCGAGAGTTGGAAAATTGCATCAAGCGCGCCTGCATCATGGCAGATGGCCCGCGCATCCTGCCGGACGACCTCGGCTTGCCTCCGCTGGATGAGTCGTTGTCGCCGGACGAGGGGCTCGACCTGCGCAAGGTGCGTGAGATGGCTGAACGCCGTGCGGTCATCACCGCACTGGCTCGTGTGGATGGCAATGTGTTGCAGGCCGCAGAGTTGCTTGGGGTCAGCCGACCCACTCTGTATGACCTGATGCACCGCCTTGGGCTTCGCTGACCGTGTCCAGATTTGGGGGTTTTGTGTCTCTTGTTTTTCAAACCAGGCGATCGGTCTGGCTGGCTGTGTGGCTGGTCTGTGGCAGTTTGATCGCATGCAGTGGCAGCGACCCTGCCGAGCTGATGTCGTCTGCGAAGGCTTACGCGGAAAAGCGCGACCATGCGGCCGCCGTGATTCAGCTCAAGAACCTGATCCAGCAGCAGCCTGACTCGGCAGAAGCTCGGTGGCTGCTGGCGCAATCTCTTCAGGCCACAGGTGATGCTGTCGGCGCCGAAAGCGAGTACCGCAAGGCACTGAGTCTGGGGTACAGCCCTGATCTGGTGGTGCCGCGGCTTGTTGAAACCATGCTGGTTCAGTTGCAGCATCAGAAAGTCGTTGACCAGTTTGCTCGCCAAAAGCTGTCGACCCCCAAGGCACAAACCGACCTTCTGGTGCTGGTGGCCGAGGCTCACCTCGGCCTGAACCGAGGAGAGCGTGCGCAGGAGGTGGTGGACGCCGCCTTGCAGCTGCAGCCCGAGCACGCCGGCGCCAAGGTGTTCAAGGCCAGATTCCTGGCGGGCGCACGCAAGTACGATGAGGCCGATGCCCTGTTGGCCTCAGTCTTGAAACAGTACCCTGACGACGCGGATGCATGGAAACTCAAGGGTGACCTGTATCACTACGGCCTCAAGAGGTCAGATGAGGCACTTGAGGCCTATCGCAAGGCAGTTGAAGTGAAGCCCCGCGCTCGCGATGCGCTGGTCGGCATCGTGCGGGTGCACCTCAGCCTGGGACGTGTGAAAGAGGCCTCTGAAGCCTTGGGGCAGCTGCAGAAACTCGACCCTGGCTTGCCCTTCACGCAATTCATGGAAGCGCAGGTGGCGTTTGCGGCCAATGACCTGCCCAAGACACGCGAGATCCTTCAGAAGTTGCTGATCAAGTCTCCCGACAATCCTCAGGTGCAGGAGCTGGCGGGTGTCGTCGAGTTCAAGTCGGGGGCTTTGCTCCAGGCTGAACCCTTGTTGCGCAAGGCGGTCAAGGCGTCGCCTAACTCCACGGTGGCTCGTCGGCTGCTGATGCTGACCTACATGCAGCTTGGGCAGGTGGACAAGGCCATTGATTTGGTCCCTGAGGACGTGATCGACAGTTCGGACAGCGACCTCATCGCTGCGGCTGGTCAGGCCTACCTCCTCCAGGGCAGCCAGGACAAGGCAGATGCCTTGTTGCGCAAGGCTGCAGGCATGACCCCCAATGACCCGGCCAAACAGACGGCACTCGCTGTCAGCCGACTTCAGGGTGGAGAGACCGAGCAAGGGATTCAGGACCTTCGGCGCATTGCGGCGACGGACACGGGCGTCATGGCCGACATGGCGTTGATCAACACACTGGTTCAGAAGGGCGATCTGGCGGGTGCGCTGAAGGCGCTGGACCAACTGCAAGGCAAGCGCAAGGACGACCCCATGCCGGTGCTGCTGCGCAGTCGGGTGCTCATGCTCAAGGGCGACGCCGCAGGTTCCCGTCAGGTGTTGCAGGCGGCGATCGCTCAGCATCCCAAGTTTTTTCCGCTGGTCAAAGCGCTGGTGGCCCAGGATGTTTTGGAGAAAAAACTGGCCGAGGCTGAGAGCAAAGTGGCGGCATTCCTGGCCACAGAGCCCAAGCACTCTGCGGCGCTGATGGCGTTTGCCGAACTCAAGGCTGTGCGCGGAGCGGCGCCTTCGGAGGTGGTGGCCCAGCTTCAGAAGGCGATCGACGCCAGCCCCGATGTCATGGAGCCGCGCCTGGCTTTGGTGAGTTACCAGTTGCGCCAGAAAGACGTTCGGGGCGCACTGTCTACCGCGCAGGCGGCGTTGGCGGCCGCGCCCGACAATGTCAGGGTGATCGAGGCTCTCGCAGCCGTTCAGGTGGCCGCCGGCGAACACAACCAGGCATTGTCGTCGTATGGAAAGATTGCAGCGAAGGCGCCTGAATCTGGCATGCCGCACGTGCAGATCGCCTCAGTGCACGCGGCGGCCAAAAACTGGCCGGCAGCCCGAGACAGCCTGAACAAGGCGCTTGAGGTCGAGCCGCAATTGCTGGCTGCCCAGACGGCTTTGGTCAATGTCAACATTCAGCTCAAACGCATCCCGGAGGCCCTGGCCGTGGCCCGACAGGTTCAGTCGCAACGCCCCAAGCAGCCGGTTGGTTTTGTGCTCGAAGGCGATCTTCAAGTTCAGGCGGGTCAGCCCGCACAAGCCGTGGCGCCCTACCGCACTGCGTCAGGTCTCCAGCCGGAGTTGACCACCCTGGCGGTGAAGCTGGACGCGGCCCTCAGGGCGTCTGGTCAGGTCGAAGAAGCGGACAAGGTGTCCGCCCAAAGGATGAGGGAGCACCCCAAAGATTGGGGGTTCCTCACTTACATGGGGGAGCGCGCTTTGGCGGAAAACCGGTATCCTCTGGCAGAGAAGCTCTACGCTGCAGTGGTCGCTGCGCAGCCCAACAACGTGATGGCGCTGAACAACCTGGCCTGGGCCCAAGGCAAACAAGGGAAAAGCGAAGCATTGCTGCTCGTGCAGAAAGCGGACAAGCTGGCCCCCAAGAATCCCATGGTGCTCGACACCTGGGCCATGTTGCTGGCAGAGGGCAAGCAGTGGGCGAAGGCCCTGGAGTTGCAAAAGCAGGTCGTGCAGCTCCAGCCGTCTCAGCCTGAGTTGAAGTTGGCCCTGGCGCGCTATCAGTTGGCGTCCGGTGATAAAAATGGCGCTCGGGAAACCTTGTCAGTCCTTCGCAAGCTGGGGTCTGAATTCAAGGGCCAGGCGGAAGTCGAAGGCCTCTGGAAGCAGTTGTGAGCCGGTGTGCAGGGTGAGAACGGTGAATCGTAAGGTGTGGACATGAGCGAACGACAGCAGGAACCGAAAACCGAAACGGCCGGCACCAGTCGCTTGCAGTCGCCTGTGTCTCGGCGAGATCTGATGCGCGCCGGGTTGGCGGCAGCGCCCGTGTTGGCAGCTGTGCAATCCGATCTGGTTTTGGCCAGCACCAGTGCCTACAGCACCGTCCGGCCGTCTTGCTACGCCTCCTTCGTGGCCAGCCACATGAGTGCTGCGCCTGGTCGTACCACCACGGGTTCTTACCTGCCGCTCGCCGATTGCCGCACCCGGTGCTCCACGTCGCCTGGTGACTGGCGATTCCTCGTCAACTCCCTCTATTCCCACTGCGGGTTCAAGAGCTACACCGGCTGCGGTTTTTCCAGCACCGCCACGCTCCGGTCGGTGATGCATGTTGACCCGGTCAACACCACCTCGGCACAGGTCAAACTCGGCGTTTATCTGGCTGCAGCTTACCTGTCTGCCCACCTGTACGGCGGCAACAGCTTCATCACCATGGCCCAGGTGCGCGCCATTTGGGAAAACAAAGGCGTTTGGAGTCCCGTGGCCGGGGTCAACTGGGACCTCCCCACCACGCTGCAGTACTTTGCCCGCGTGTATTCGACTCAACCTGGGCAGTTCGCGCCCTGTCTCATCAACAGCACCACTTCGTGTTGACGCCTGGCGTTCGGTATTGGCCTAACGCTGGCCGGTATGCCCTGCGAGGCTGGCCCGAGGGTGGGGTGGTGCATGATGAGGCCGATGGTTCGCTGTACGAAGTCACGCCCGTGGCGGCCGAGCTGATGGCCATGATCGCCGACCACCCAGGTGGCACCGCTGACCAATATGCGCAAAGGCTGCTCGACCAGTCAGCCACAGCGACCGAGTGCGAGCAGGTGGCCGCGTTGATGGTGGCCCTGGCCGAACAAGGCTTCATTGTGCAAGGTGCCTGATGCCCGTCTTGTCGCATTGGAGCCGGCCTCAGTTGCTGAAAGCGTTGCAAGGTGATGGCCTGTTTCTCAGCGTGTCACCGTTTGTGGTGCACGTTCGAAGCGATGTGCCAGTGGTCGCCGACGGACTGCATGCCCTGTACGCCGAGCACCAGGCGTGGCTGGAGCCCACGGGGTTTGTGGACTTCAGAGTGGCCGTCAAGGCGGGTGGGTGGCCTTGGTCACCGCAATCTCACTTCGAGCTCGACGGTCGACGGCCTTTCACGCCATTGGCCCGCAGCGAAGCGTACGCTTTTTTTGAGTGGGGGCTGAACTGGTGCGTCACCAGCCATTGCCACAGGTGGATTCACATCCACGCTGCGGTGCTGGAAAAAAACGGTCTTGCGGTCTTGCTGCCCGCACCGCCGGGATCGGGCAAGAGCACTTTGTGTGCGGCGCTGATGCTGCATGGCTGGCGCCTCCTGTCGGATGAGCTCGCCATGCTGGATCCGGTCGATGGCATGCTGGTGCCCAATCCGCGGCCGATCAGCCTGAAGAACGCTTCCATTGAATTGATCAGCGGACGCAAGGGGACCTTGAACATGGGACCCGTCGCACGAGACACACAGAAGGGCACGGTGTGCCATTTGCAGGTGGCCTCACACTGCATTGAGTTGGCCGATGTCAGGGCGCGCCCCGCCTGGGTGGTTTTCCCCCGTTACATGGCGGGCGCTGATTTGCAGGCTGCGCCTTTGTCACGGCCCCACACGCTGCTGCAGTTGCAGCGCAACAGCTTCAATCGACATCTGCATGGGCATGCTGGTTTTCATGCCTTGGCAGACCTGGTGGATCGCAGCAGCAGCCACGAGCTGACCTACAGCCGTCTGAACGATGCCTTGGCCTGGTTCGATGCGCTGGAGGCCGAGCATGCATGAGGCGATTCGCACGCTGGTGCGGTGTCTGTCTGGGCGGCAGGATGAGCCTTTGCCGTCACCCCAGGCGTGGGAAACAGTCATCCGACTGGCGCGTGCAGCCGATGTGATGGGGCGGCTGGCTGCCATGATCAGGCGGTCGGGGCGATGGGCCGAAGTTCCAGACCCCGTGCGTGCCCATCTCGTGGCTGCGGAGTTGGTGACCCGCAGGCAGCATCTGGAACTGGACTTCGAGGTTCAGGAGATCATGGGGGCAGTCCAGGGCCTGGGTGTGCAGGTGGTACTGCTCAAGGGTGCGGCCTACATCCTGGCCGGGATGGATGCCGGTCTGGGCCGAACCGTCTCAGATGTCGACATCCTGGTGCCTGGTGCCGATCTCGACCGTGTGGAGTCGGCTTTGCTGGCTGCCGGTTGGTCCTCGTCGGGCAAATCCGACTATGACCAGCGCTATTACCGTCGGTGGATGCATGAGCTGCCGCCCATGGTGCACATCAGGCGTGGCACGGTCGTCGATGTTCACCATGCCATCTTGCCCCGGACGGCACGATTGAGCCCTTCTTCCGCCCTGCTGTTGGCCGGGTCTGTGCCGGTGCGTGGTGGGTACCGGGTGCTTGGTGATGTCGACATGGTGTTGCACAGCGCCACGCACCTGATGCATGAGGGCAGTTTCGAGCAAGGGTTCCGAGGCTTGCTGGACCTGCAGGCCCTGATCCGCGCCAACGTGGCTCAATGTGGTGAGGCCTTTTGGGGGCAGTTGGTGTCGCGGGCTCAGCACCTGTCTTTGTGCATACCATTGCGACAAGCGTTGCGGCAGCTGCAAAGGCAACTGGAGGAGCCGGTCCCCGCAGCATGTCTGGAGGCGCTGGCTGGTGCAGCGCCTGGTCAGGCGAAGGGCTGGCGCCAGGCGGTACTCGACGCATGTTTCGACCGTGCGTTGGTTCCGCAACACCCGATGCTCTCCGATGCCTGGACGCCGTTGGCGCAGACAGCCCTCTACATCCGCGGGCATTGGTTGCGCATGCCACCGGCTTTGCTGATGGTGCACCTGGCACGCAAAGGGCTGGGGGCGGAGGCTCGTGGCGGTCGCCACGCGAATTGAAGTCCCTAAGGCAGCAGACTGGTCGCATCCGAAAAGCACAAAGCCCCTGCATGCAGGGGCTTTGTGAGGTGTCCTGGTCGGGGTGAGAGGATTCGAACCTCCGGCCTCTACGTCCCGAACGTAGCGCTCTACCAGGCTAAGCTACACCCCGTTTTCGGCGGCTGCCACTCAAGCTGAGCGGTGCACCGAATGAATCGCCAATTGTAGCAGAGATTCCTTGAACACAGACTCTGGCAGCACCGCCAGGTGGGCCTTGGCAGCCTCGGCCTGGGCCACGGCGGCTTCGCGGGTGGCTTCCAGGGCGCCCGTGGCTTTGACCACGGCGACGATGTCGGGCATGCGCTCGACCTCGCCATGGATGATGGCATTGCGGATCATCTCGCGCTGTTCGGCGGTGCCGCGCGACATGGCTTCCAGCAACGGCAGGGTGGGTTTGCCTTCGCGCAGGTCGTCGCCGATGTTCTTGCCCAGTTCGGCCGTGGTGCCTTCGTAGTCCAGCAGGTCATCGACCAGCTGGAACGCGGTGCCCACGGCGCGTCCGTAGGCGGCGCAGGCGTCTTCGACGGCTTGGGGCGCGTCGCAGATCACGGCGCCCAGGCGGGCGCTGGCTTCGAACAGCTTGGCGGTCTTGTATTCGATCACCTTGAGGTAGTCGGCCACCGAGATGTCGGGGTCGTGCATGTTCATCAGCTGCAGCACCTCGCCCTCGGCGATGATGTTGGTGGCGTCGGCCAGCACTTCCAGCACGCGCATGCGGTCGGTCGACACCATCATCTGGAAGGCGCGCGAGTACAGGAAGTCGCCCACCAGCACGCTGGCCGCGTTGCCGAACATGGCGTTGGCGGTCTGGCGGCCCCGGCGCAGCTCCGATTCGTCGACCACGTCGTCGTGCAGCAGGGTGGCCGTGTGGATGAACTCGACCACGGCCGCCATTTCATGGCGGTGTGGCGTGTCGTGGCCCAGGGCGCGGGCCACCAGCAACAGCAGCAGCGGGCGCACCCGTTTGCCCCCGGCCTGCACGATGTAATGCGAGATCTGGTTGACCAGGGCCACCTGGGAGCTCAGGCGGCGATGGATCACCGCATTGACCTCTTCCATTTCGGGGGCCATCAGGGCGCGGTAATCAACGGGAGTTGCAGGGGAAGCCACAGGCAAGGTCCAATCAGGGCCGAATCGATGCCCGCGATTATAGGAAGCCGCATCGAAACCCCTCGCCGGGCCCGGGCTCGCGCGACAATCGGGGCTGTGTCCTGGTCCGAGCGACAGCCATGCCCACTTCGCCCCAAGCCCCTTCCCAAGCTGCCACGCCGCCTGCGGCCGTGCGCGATGCATCGACCCCGTCTGCGCGCCTGCGCCTGGCCGTGATCGGTGCCGGGCCGGCCGGTCTGGCCCTGGCCCTGGCGGCCGCCCAGCGCCTGCCCGAGCTGGACGTCACGGTGTTCGACGCCCGTCCGGCCGACAAGGACGTGTCGGGCGACCCGCGCACCCTGGCCCTGTCGCAAGGCAGTGTGCAGTTCCTGCAGCGCCTGGGCGTGTGGGGCGCCATCGAGGGTTCGGGCAAGGTGTGCCCCATCCGCGAGGTGCAGGTGTCCCAGCAGCAGCCCACGCTGGTCTGGCCGGGTGCCCAGCAGCCCGTGGTGCGCATCACGGCGGCCGAGCAACGTGTGCCGCAGCTGGGCTCGGTGCTGGCTTACGGCACCCTGGTGGCCCCCTTGCAGAAGGCCTACGAGGCGGCGGTGGCTGCCCAGGCCGGGCATGTCGGGCAAGGGCAGCGGCTGCACCTGCGGTTTGGCACGCCCGTGCGCGGCTTCAAGCCGGTGGACGGCGGGGTCGAGGTGGACGCCGACATCGCGGAAACTTTTGACCTGGCCGTGGTGGCTGAAGGGGGTGTCTTTGCCGACCAGCCAGCGCTGAGCTGGCCGCAGGGGCTGAGCCGTGACTACGGGCAGACCGCCTGGGTGGGTCAGGTGCGCCTGGCCGGCGGGCCTGAGGGGGTGGCCCATGAGCGCTTCACGCCGGCTGGCCCGGCCGCCTTGCTGCCTCTGCCGCCAGGTGCCGTGGTGCCCGGCGGCACCGTGGGGCGCCGCGCGGCGCTGGTGTGGTGCGTGCAGAAGGCCGACGACCCGGTGCTGGCGCTGAACGACGCCCAGCGCCGCATCTTGCTCAATTCACTGTTCCCCGAGCAGGTGGGCGAGATCCTGGAGGTCTCGCCCCTGAAGGCCTTCCCGTTGGGGCTCAATGCCCACGCGCGCCTGGTCGACGATGGCCTGGTGGCGCGCATCGGCAATGCGGCCCAGACCCTGCACCCGGTGGCCGGGCAGGGCCTGAACCTCGGCTTGCGCGATGTGCATGAGTTGCTGGAGGCCTTGCGCCCGGTGGCCGCGCAGGTGTCGCGCGAGGGCATGGCCGCAGGGTCTCGGGCCGCGGTGGCGCAAGCCCTGGCGCGTTTCGAACGCAAACGCCAGCCCGACCGACTGGCGCTGATCGCGGGCACCGACTTCCTGGCCCGCAGCTTCACCTGGACCCCGCCCGTGCTGGCCACCTTGCGGGGCCTGGGGCTGGGCCTGCTTCAGCAGGTGTCACCGGCGCGCCAGGCGCTGGCGCAGCTGATGATGTTCGGTCACCGCTGAGCCAGGCTCACGGGGCTGGTGAGGAACGCCATGTGCCCGTGGCCTTCCTGGCCCTCGATGTGGGCCTGAACGCCGTACAGCGCCCAGGCGGTCATGGCGGCGAACAGGGTGTTTTGCAGCAGCTTGCGCATGGCGGTGGGGCTCCGGGCTTCGATGGTTTCATCGTATGCAAGCATGGGGCCAGGCCAAGCCCCAAGAAACCGCCTCATGGGGGCCCTGTTTCGTCTCTGTCGCGGGTTGGACAATCTTCGGCGGGCGTGGGCTCGGCGCTCAGGCTGGCGTCACATCCGCTGCCCGCCGAGATCACCCGCGCGGCCCAGGCCCGGGCCAGGCGTTGCCAGGGCCAGCGTGCCGGGCGCATCAGCAGGCCACAGCGGTAGCGGCCCTCGGCCTCGTGCCATTGCAGCGCGGTGCACGCGCCCACCCGCTTGCGGCTGATCACCATGCCCACGGGGCAGGGCTCGGCCAGGCAGCACACGCCACAGCCATTGCAGGGCTGGCCCTCCGCCGGCTTGCGGGGGGCGTCGGGGTGAATGTGGATGACCTGGTGCGTCATGGCGCGGGGTTTGCGACAATCATGCCCCATGAACACCGCTGCCCAATCCACCGATCAAGCCGTCGACTCGGTTGACGCCGTCATGAACCGCCTGGGCCAGGCCGCCCGCCGCGCCGCCACCACCATGGCCGCTGCCTCGACCGCCGCCAAGAACCAGGCCCTGCTGGCCCTGGGCGCCCAGATCCGTGCGAGTGCCGAGGCCCTGAAGGTCGCCAACGCGCAAGACGTGAACGCCGCCATCGCCAATGGCCTGGCCGAGCCCATGGTCGACCGCCTGCGCCTGACCGACAAGGTGATTGCCACCATGGCCGAAAGCTGCGAACAGGTGGCGGCCTTGCCCGACCCGGTCGGTGAGATCACCAATGTGCGCCGCCGCCCCACGGGCATCAGCGTGGGCCAGATGCGCGTGCCCATCGGCGTGTTCGGCATGATCTACGAAAGCCGCCCCAACGTGACCATCGAAGCCGCTTCGCTGGCCATCAAGAGCGGCAACGGTTGCGTGCTGCGTGGCGGCTCGGAAGCGATCCATTCCAACCTGGCGCTGTGGAAGCTGGTGCAGGCCGCCCTGGTCGAAGCCGGCCTGCCGTCTGATGCCGTGCAGCTGGTGCCCACCACCGACCGCGCCGCCGTGGGCCGCCTGATCGCCATGCCCGAGTTTGTGGATGTGATCATTCCCCGTGGCGGCAAGGGCCTGATCGAGCGCATCAGCAACGAAGCGCGCGTGCCGGTCATCAAGCACCTCGATGGCAACTGCCACACCTACGTGGACGAGGCGGTGGACCTGGCCCTGGCCGTGAAGGTGACCGACAACGCCAAGACCCAGAAGTACAGCCCCTGCAACGCGACCGAATCGCTGCTGGTGCACGTGGCGCAAGCCTCAGCCTTCCTGCCTTTGATCGGCAAGGTCTTCGCCGACAAGGGCGTGGAAATGCGCTGTGACGCCCGCGCCAAGGCCATCCTGGCCGACGTGCCGGGCGCGAAGGTGGTCGACGCCACCGAGCAAGACTGGTTCGAAGAGTACCTGGCCCCGGTCATCGCCGTGAAGGTGGTCGATTCGCTGGACGAAGCCATTGCGCACATCAACCGCTATGGCTCGCACCACACCGATTCGATCCTGACCACGAACCACCCCAACGGCATGCGTTTCATCCGTGAGGTCGATTCGGCCAGCGTGATGATCAACGCCTCCACCCGCTTTGCCGATGGCTTCGAATACGGTCTGGGCGCCGAGATCGGCATCAGCACCGACAAGTTCCACGCCCGTGGCCCGGTGGGCCTGGAGGGCCTGACCTCGATGAAGTTCGTGGTGCTGGGCCAGGGCGAAGTGCGCACCTGACCGCCCCCCTCTGATCGACTGCCGTTTTGCTTGAACTCGATGCCGTTTCCGTCGGCCTGATGCTGCTGGCGGCGGCCAGCGCCGGCCTGGTCGATGCCATCGTGGGCGGCGGGGGCATGATCACCGTGCCCGCGCTGTTCGGCTTGTTCCCCAACGCGGCTCCGGCCACGCTGCTGGGCACCAACAAGGCCACGGCCATTGCCGGCACGGCCTGGTCGGCGTGGCAGTACGGGCGCCGCGTGCGGCTGCCCTCCTTGCGCCTGCTGTGGGCGTTCGGGGCCACCATGGCGGGCAGCGCCACGGGGGCCTGGTTGTCCACGCAGGTGCCCTCACAGCATTTCCGGGCGGTGTTGCCCGGCGTGCTGGCGGCGGTGTGGCTGTACACGCTGTGGCGCAAGGACCTGGGGCAGCATCACCTGCCGCACTGGTCGGCGCCGGTGGAAACGCTGCTGGCCACCCTGATCGGGCTGGTCATCGGCCTGTACGACGGCATCTTCGGGCCCGGCACGGGCAGCTTCTTCATCTTCGCCATGGTGCGCGGCCTGGGCTGGGATTTCCTGCATGCCAGCGCGGCCGCCAAGCGCTTGAACCTGGCCACCAATGCCGCCGCGTTGGCCTTCTACATCCCGCACGGGCATGTAGCCTGGGCGCTCGCCATCCCGGCGGCGCTGGCCAACATCGCCGGCAGCAGCGTGGGCACCCGCCTGGCCCTGAAACACGGCGCGCAGTTCGTGCGCACCGTGTTCCTGGTGGTGGTGGGCCTGTTGATCTGCAAGACCGGGTACGACGGCTGGTTCAGGCCTTGATACGGTGTTGATGCGGCTCAGCGTGCCGGCCCGCTGTACGGCATCCAGCCCACGCTGTGCGCGTGCAGGCTCTGGATGAACAGCTTGCCGCCCACCTCGGTGGCGGCGGTGGTTTCCGGGTAGGCGCCTTTCGGGTCTTGCAGGTCGTCCACGATCTGGCCGTTCTCGTCGAAGGCGATCACATGGCCGTAGGCCGGCGGTACGGGACACAGGGCCTTGGGCAGGCGCACCATCACCTCGCGCAGCCAGGGCTTGTCGGCGGCCAGGTCCAGCAGCTTGCTGCGGGGTTTGGTCAAGCCCGTCCAGAGGCGGCCGTTTTCGCCGCGGGTCAGGTTGTCGGGGTAGCCGGGCAGGTTGTCGATCAGGATGCGGGCGGCGCCCTGGTCCATGGCGTCTTTCAGGCTGGGCACATTGCTCATGCCCTGGCTGGAGCGCGTGGTGGACAAGGCAGCCAGATCGACCTTCAGGATGCGGTAGCGCCCGGTTTCGGCCACGAACAGGCTGCGGCCATCGGCGGAAAACGCCAGGCCGTTGGGGAAGCACAGGCCTGACAAGGCTTCGCGGTGGCGCTGCGTGGCGGGATCGAGCACCAGCAGGCGGCCGGTGCAGCTGTTTTCCAGGATGTCCAGCACGCTGGCGTCGAAGGTGCTGCCCACTTCGCGGGCGCTGAAGCGGCGTGTGGCGTCAGAGAACCACACATTGCCGCGCACGTCCAGCGCCACGGCGTCGGCGTAGCGGATGGGGTCGTTGGGCACGGGGTGGTCCACCTCGGTCACCAGGGGCTTGAGGGTGCTGGCCCCGCCTTCCAGCCGCATGGCCAGCAGGCCCTTCATGGCATCGGCGATGTACAGGGTGCCGTCGGGCGAGATCTCCAGCCCCAGCGGTCGGCCGCCGGTGTTGGCCAGTTTGTCGAGCTGGCCTTCAGGGCCCAGTCGCACCACATCGCCGTTGGCCAGGGCGGTGTACACCTGCCCTCGGTGGGCCGTGATGTGCTCAGGCCCTTCCTGGCCCTCGGGCAGCGGCCATTGCTGAAGACCTGCCAGCCGGGTGTTGGGCGCATGGGGGGCGGTGTGGCCCGCATCGGTCGGGGCCTGCCAGGCCACGGGCTGGATGGGCACAGGCCAGAAGCCCAGCCACACCACCAGGGCGATCAGCGGGGTCAGCCAGGAGCCAATGAAGCGCAACCACGAGCGCTGGCTGGGTTTGTTGATTGTCATGGGCTATCGGTTTTGTTGTTTGAATCAAATTGCTTGATCGGATGGCGAGGTGAACAATGAGAACCATTCTCAGTCACCTCACCGCATGGAGTTCCACATGGCCAAGACCGCAACTTTCGGCGTCATGCACGTGATCACCGCATTTTCCGTGACCTATGCCATGACCGGCAGCCTCACCATCGCCGGCGTCGTGACCTTCGTGGAGCCGATCGTCAACACCGTGATGCACTATTTCTTCGACAAGTACTGGGATCATCCCCGCGCCGAAAAGTTGCGCGCCGACATGCACCGCGGATTGCGTTGGATCATGCGGCGCTCGCCAGCGGCCCAGGCATGAAAAAGGCCAGCACGGGGCTGGCCTGATGAGAGGGGCAGGGCGCAGGGGCGCCTGTCACCCCGGCATCACTTCTCGACGAAGGCGCGTTCGATCACGTAGTCGCCCGGCACGCCTTGCGACTCGGACACCTGGAAGCCGGCGTCGTCCAGGATCTTGCAGAGGTCTTTCAGCATCGAGGGGCTGCCGCACATCATGGCGCGGTCGTTCTCGGGGCTCAGCTGCGGCAGGCCCACACCCTTGGCCAGCTCGCCGTTGACGATCTGGTCGGTCAGGCGGCCCTGGTTGCGGAATGCTTCGCGGGTGACCAGCGGGTAGTAGATCAGCTTGTCGCGCACCAGCTCGCCCAGCAGCTCGTGGTTGGGCAGCTCGTGGGTGATGAAGTCGTGGTAGGCCAGCTCGCTGACCAGGCGCACGCCGTGCACCAGCACGACCTTCTCGAACTTCTCGTAGGTGTACGGGTCCTGGATGATGCTCATGAACGGGGCCAGGCCGGTGCCAGTGCCGAACAGGTACAGGTTCTTGGCGGGCTTGAGGTCGTCGACCACCAGGGTGCCCACGGCCTTGCGGCCCACCAGGATCTTGTCGCCCACCTGGATCTTCTGCAGGCGCGAGGTCAGGGGGCCGTCCTGCACCTTGATCGACAGGAATTCGAGGTGTTCTTCGTAGTTGGCGCTGGCCACCGAGTACGCGCGCATCAGCGGCTTGCCGTCGACCTGCAGGCCAATCATCACGAAGTGGCCGCTGGAAAAACGCAGCGACGGATCACGCGTGGTGCGAAAGCTGAACAGCGTGTCATTCCAGTGGTGGACGGAAGTGACGGTTTCTTCTTGGAACGCGGCCATGATCGGTGAGCACTCTTGACGAAAACCCTAGATTGTCGCGCAAACCGCGCAGGCTGGGCAAATGATGGGCATTTTCACCCCGCGAACCCGGGTGAACAGGGGCTTGGGCGATGGATCGGCTTTGTGTACAAGGGAGCTTTGCCGCTGCGTGCGCCAGCCCTGTGGGGCAAGTCCGATACAGTGCTGTCCTCCCTGTCTGCAACTGCTCGCCCCGCCCATGTCCGCCCTCGATTCCCTGGACCCCCGCACCGCCCTCGTTGTCTTTTCGGGCGGCCAGGATTCCACCGTGTGTCTGGCCTGGGCCTTGTCTCGTTACACGCATGTCGAGACCATCGGTTTCGACTACGGACAGCGCCACCGGGTCGAGTTGCACTGCCGCAGCCGCGTGCGCAGTGAATTGAGCAAGGCCTTTCCGGCCTGGGGGGAGCGCCTGGGCAACGACCACCTGCTGGACCTGCGCCTGCTGGGCCAGATTTCCGACACAGCCCTGACCGAAACCCGAGCCATCGAGATGGCGGCCAATGGCCTGCCCAACACCTTTGTGCCGGGGCGCAACCTGATCTTCCTGAACTTTGCTGCGGCGCTGGCCTACCGCCGGGGGGCCAGCGTGCTGGTGGGCGGCATGTGTGAAACCGATTTCTCGGGCTACCCCGATTGCCGGGACAACACCCTCAAGGCCTTGCAGGTGGCCCTGAGCCTGGGCCTGGATGCCCCCATGACGGTCGAAACACCGCTGATGTGGCTGACCAAGGCCCAGACCTGGGCGCTCAGTGACTCGCTGGGCGGCGAGCGCCTGAACGCGATCATCACAGAGCACACCCACACCTGCTACCTCGGCGATCGGTTGGTGCGCCACGCGTGGGGCTATGGCTGTGGTCAGTGTCCCGCATGCGAATTGCGCCGCGACGGGCATGAACAATGGCTGGCCGCCCGGCAGGCGGCCCAGCCTGCCAACTGAGGGGTCAGCATGGGGGTGTGGCTCCTGATGGCGCTGAGCACGTTGCTGCTGTTCTGGACGGTGGGTGTGCATCAGCGCCTGTTGTCCCTTCGGCAAAACGCAGTACAGGCCTTTGGTCAGGTGGCGCTGTTGCTGGCGCAGCGCAGCCCTGCCTGGCTGACCCATTCCGAGGCACTGGCTGCCGTTTCTGGTGGTCATGACCTGGCCGAGCGATGTCGGGCAGCCGATCAGCAACTGCAGGCAGCCGTGGCGCTGGCCCGAGTGCAACGCCACGACGCGGCCAGCTTGCGCAGTTGTGGCCTGGCCCTGGCCTCCGCCCGTGAGGTGGCCCTGGCGGTACTGGACGACCCGCATGCCCTGTTGAGCGACGGCGAGCATGCCGCTTGGCGCCAGGCTGAGCAGAGCTTGGACTTCGCCTTGGCGAATTACAACCGGGAAGCCCAGGTCCACCTGTTGGCCTGTGAACGCTGGCCTTCGCGCGTGGTGTCGTGGTTGGCCAGGCATCGGCCTTTGCCAACCTTGCCTACTTGGGGTGAGGCGATGCCGCCTGCGCGAGGCGCCGCATGAGTGCGGTGACTCGGCGTGCGCCGCCTGTGGCCCTGTCGGATCAGGTTCCGCCACCCAGGCCGGTCTGGCCGCTCTTCATGCTGCACCTTCTGGCCCTGCTGGTGGTGGGTAATGTGCTGCTTGCCCTTGTGTTCAAGGCAGTGTTCCCCTTTCATCGCGGCTGGCCGCTGGCCCCGTTCGTGCTGGTGAGTCTGGTGCTGGCGCTGGGGGTGCTGTTGGTGACAGCCTGGGAGGGCTGGCGACTGCGCCGGCACGGCAGCCAGGGCCTGGCTTTGCGTCTGGGAGGGCTCGAGGTGAAGGACAGCGGTGACGCGCTGTACCGCCGTTTGCTCAACGTGATCGATGAGGTGGCATTGGCCGCCGGGCAGCCTGTGCCCCGCGTGTTCGTGCTGCCCCAGGAGCCGGGCATCAATGTGCTGATGGCCGGCTGGCAGCCCGCAGACGCTTCGCTGTGTGTGACGCAAGGTGCGCTGAACCGGCTGAACCGCGGCGAGTTGCAGGGGTTGCTGGCCCATGCCTTCGCCCGACTGGCCGTGCGACATGGCCGCACCGACCGGCAAATCGTGGCCATGGTGAAGGGCCTGTCGTGCGTGCACGATGCTGGGCGTGGACTGATGGCCCCTGATGCAGAGGGGCAGGTGCCTCCGTGGCGCTGGGCAGCAGGCGCGTTGCTGGCGGCAATCGGTTGGCCAGGCTGGGTGGCTGGGCGCCTGTTGCCGATGGCGGTGTTTCGCGAGCTGGATGTGCGCTGCGACGCCCGCGCCACCCACCTGACCCGAGACGTTGATGGCCTGGGTCGTGTGCTCCGCAAGCTGATGCACGAAAGGCAGTCTGAGGTCGACGGCTTTCGCCACCCTGGCGCTGACGCCCTGGCAGTGTTGTGGCTGCACCTGCCCGGCACAGCCGGCTGGCTCAGTGGCCACCCACCCTTGAGCGAGCGGGTCATGCGCCTCTACGGGGCCCTGTTGCCGCCGTTGCCCACCCCAGCCCTGCTCGAGATGAAGGACGCTGTGCTCGAGCCTCGCATGGCGCTCGACGACAGCGCCTTCAGAGCCTCCGGCATGGCGGGTGACAGCGAGCCCGCGTCGCTGCCACCCCGCGTGCCAGCCCGCCTGATCACGCCACCGGGCTTGACCCCTGAAGCCACCGAGGCTCTGGGCCGACTGCGGGCCTTGTCAGGACCTCTCCAACGGCGACTGGCCTTGCTGGCGTTCATGGTGCGCCCTGGGCAGCAGGCTGAAGAAGGCTTCTGGCGTGAGCAGAGTTTCGGCCACCCCTGGGCGCCCGGTATCTTGCGTGACGTGCTGGCCTTGCCCCCGGCCTGGCGGGTGCCCGAGTATGAGCGTCTGCTGGGGCAACTGGCATACGAATCACTGAGCAGCCGTCGGGACCTGGTCATCAGCCTGCGCAACTTGCTCAAGGCCGATGGTCGGGTGTCAGCCATGGACCGCCTGTGGTGGCTGGTGGCGCGGCACCGCATGGGTGAGGTGGCGGCCGGAGCGCCGTTGGGCCTGATCCGACCCATCACCGGACAGGGGCGAGACCTCAGCCAGTTGTCCGAAGACGAGCGGTTTCATGTGGCCACTTTCTCGGCTTACCTGGCCCGGCTGGTGCCGGTGGTCGTACCGAAAGGACCGCCTGAAGGCACTGGCCGCGCCTGGTTTCGTGGGGTCATGCGCCGTTGCGGCGTGCCGGCTGACCAGCTGCCTGACTGTGTGCCGCCGGGCGCCGACGAGCTGATCCACGCCCTGGCGGGCGTGCAGGAGCTGTCATGGTCGATACGGCCGCAGTTGTTGCGGGCCTGGGTGGAAGAGGCCTTGAATCACAGCCCGGGCGGGCTGATGCGCATCGAAGCCGCCAATGCGTTGCGACTGGTGGCGGGGCTGCTGGATTCGCCGCTGCCTCCGGCACTGGCTTCGCAGTTCCCAAAAGCTTGACACCCCAACGGCTTCCGGCCTTCTTGACACAAAGCGCCTCGGCGCAGGCCTCAGACTCAGACCCTGTTCAACTTGGTCAGTCCCAGCAGGCCATTGCGCAGGTCTTCAGGCGCTGAGGCACCGATGTACATGCGCAGGTAGATCTGGTAGGCCAGTTCATTGTTGATGGCGTCAGTGCCTGCACCCTGGACCTGCAGGCCTTTGCCATTGAGAAAGGCCATCCAGCCCTTGCCCGGCACCCAGTCCAGATCGACCACGTCGCCCTTGGTGACCCGTTTGACGTTGCTGTACGCGCCACCGACCAGACTGATCACTTCGATGAGTTTCTTGAACTCTTCTTCGGTGGCCGCCTGCTTGAAGTCGGAGATGAAGATGCGCGAAATGGTCGATGAGGTGAAATCACGCAGGATGTTCAGCTGGATGCGGCGATAGCCGTCCAGCTTGAAGATCGACTCGGGCGTGGTACGTTTTTCCGGCAGGTACAGCGCGGTCACATCGGCTTTGAAATAGCCCCGACGGCGTACACCGGCACCATTGAGCACCAGCTTGCGCCCGCCCACGGTGATGGTTTCTTCCAGGGTGACCCCTTCCAATTCGACGTCGGCCTGCGCTTCGGTGGCGAACGGCAGCAGGGCTGCGCCGGCGGCACTCACCATGAACTGTCGGCGGCTGCCGTCGTGTTCATCGGTGGTGCCACGGGAGGGAGCGATCGTTGGCAGATGCATGGGAGACTCCCTCGACTCCGATCACAGACCGAAAGGCTTGGACAGCATCAGCATGTAGGTGCCGCCTTCCGAGCGATTGCGTGCACCAAACTCCTTGAGCAGCTTGCCTTCGACGACCATTTCGCCGCCGTTGACGATCCAGCCCAGGGCCGGGCCCAGGGCGTAGGCACGCATCTTGGCGCCATCAGCTGCGTTGATGGTGGCCTGGGTGGCGGCCACATCGCTCTTGTCGTCGGTCAGTTGCTGCACCACATAACCCTGCAGGCCCAGGCGCACGTCGTCCGACACGAACTTCATGAGGGCGAAGTCCAGGTTGAACATGGTGCCGCTCTTGTAGCCGGTGTCCTTGTTGCGGGTGTTGAACGAGAAGATGGCGCGAGCGCCCACGTCCCAGCCGTCACCGATGAACCCGTACTGGAACGACGGGCGGAATGTGTAGAAATCACCGAAGCCGGGGTTCACGGGGGCGCCAGCGTCATAGCGGCCGGTGGGCAGCACGATCGTGGGCGTCAGGGTGGCGGTCTGGTGGTCGCCAATTTCCCAGTTGAACACGGGGGCGAATTCGAGGTCGCCATGGCCGGCGCGCGTGCCGGAGCGGCCCGCCAGCGTCGCTGCGACCTGGCTGTTCACATTCGACTGGATGCCGGCGTTGACGCTGGCCGCAGCCGTGGGGGCGCCCACGTTGATGGCCGGGTTGGTGTCGTTGTAGCCGGCGGCGATGTTGGCGGTCTGGTTGACAAAGCTGTTGCTGCCGTTGATGCGGGTCTGGCGCTCGATGATGGGCATCATCACGGTGAAGCCCACGTGCGCACCCAGCAGTTTCTGGTTGCTGATGTAGGTCAGGCGGGGCAGCAGCACGTAGGCGTCGGTGCGGATGTTGTCCAGGTTGGTGCTGTACTGCAGACCTGCAGCACCCACTCGGGCGGCCACGTTGGTGGCTGCACCGGCCGCGAAGCCTGCGAGTCCCGTCCCGATCAGGGCACCGCCTGCGGCCTGGCCCACCTGGGCTGCGCTCACCGAGCCGCCACTCAAGGTGCCCACGCGGTTGCCGCCAGCGTCTTTCAGCTTGGTGGCGTGGTAGTGAATGGCCGCAACCTGGCCGTACCAGCCCGGGGTGAGCATGGTGGTCATGTCGGTGCCGCCCAGGCCGGCGGTGTAGCGTTGCGCGCGGTTTTCAGCGGCCTGGGCCGACAAGGCCAGGGCACTTGCCACGGCGCCCGCCACCAGCGTCATGGAAAGGGTCGACTTCTTGGAGCGTTGCATGGGAATTCCTCAGTTGTGACGTTCAGGCCTGTGTGTCATCGACGCGGCGCAGCGAATCTGTACATGAACCATGAAGTGTCAAGCCTTCAAGGGCTTGCGTGGCCTCCGCAGACGGGGGATCGGCCTCAGGGTTTGACCGGAAATGTGGCCTCTGCGAGACAGTCTCGCGGGCCATTGCGGGGCGGTGGTCAGTGCGGCGGGGCCAGAGCGGGCCCCGAGGGCTCATTCGCCTTCGCCGAACTTGTCGTTGATCAGGGCCACGATGGCGTCGTTGGCTTCCTGCTCTTTGGTGCCGCTGCACTCGAGTTCCACCGTGGTGCCCAGGCCGGCTGCGAGCATCATCACGCCCATGATGCTCTTGGCATTGACGCGGCGGTCGTTGCGGGTCAGGAAGACGTCGCAGGGGAAGCTGCTGGCCAGCTTGGTGAGCTTGGCCGATGCGCGGGCGTGCAGGCCCAGCTTATTGCTGATGGTGACGGTGGTCTTGATCATGGCTTGGGTGGATCGCCTGGTTTTGCGGACGTGGCGAGGCGATCTGCATCACGCCCTGGGTGCCGCCCGCCACGGCGCGCGTGACCAGGGTGTCAAGGGGTTCGTGTCGGTAATTCAGGGCGCGCCACAGCATGGGCACGTTCACCCCGGTGATGACCTTGATGAGTTGTCCGTCGGCCAGGCGCTGCACCACGTTGCACGGGGTGGCGCCGAACACGTCGGTCAGGATCAGGGCTTCGTGGCGTTCGTCTCGCTCGGTCAGGCCGGTCAGCAGGATGCGGGCCTGGGCTTCGATTTCCTCGCAACTCAGGTTGGCCTGCACGTCCAGGGCCTCGATGTGCTCGGCCGCATCGGCAAAGGTGTGCGCAGCGGCCTGCCGAAGGGCAGTCGCCAGGGGCGCGTGGGCAATGATCAGCAGGCCGGGCATACAAAGCTGATTATCGGTCGGTCAGTCACGAAAATTCACACCTTCTGCAAATGGTGCGAGGCGGGGGTCGTCGGGCCGCAACGTGGGGTGCCAGGCGCCCAACTGGTACACGTCCATGCCTTTGCTGAACTGCCACAACACGGCATGCATGGGCGCCGGAGGCGCATCAATGCGCGGTAACTGGCCTTCGATCAGGTACTGGCCCTCGTCGGGGTGCGGCGTGCGGCCTGCCGGATGCTTCAGGTCGGCCACGCGCTTCAGGCGTGCCTCCTGGCCTTCGGGTGGGCTCATGTTGCGCCCCAGGCCTTCGCGCAGGGCCTTGAGCAGTTGCAGGCGCATCTCGGGCGTGTCGGCCTGGGCGCGCATCAGGCTCCATCGGATGCCGTCGGCCTCGCATTGCCACTGCGTCAGTTGCACGGCACGCTGGCCCAGGCTGGCCAGGGCCTGAGGCCGGCTCAGCATGTCGGGCTTACAGGGAAACGCCATGCTCAGCCCAGGGGCTTCGGTGGGATTGAGCGTGCGCCAGTCCAGGGCAGGGCTGCACCCGCCCAGGGTCAGCAGGAGGCCCAGGGCACCCATGAGGCCGCAGAGCGAGGTGGGCCGGGCGACACGTGAGGGCAGACGGGGCATCTTGTGTCAAATCCTTCCATGGGGTGAAATCTGGCGTGCGGGCTTTCACCCGTGCCGGGGGTGGACGACAGTGGGGCATGCGCCCACACTCATTGTTTTCAGGGACCTCACACCAGCATCCTGCCATGGAGCGATCAGAACCCATCTTCCAGCTGCCACACGACACCCTGCTGGGTGCCGATTCGCCTGAGTTGGCCCCAGGCACCGAAGGGCAGTCGGTCGACCAGGCGGTGTTGCAACGCACCCAGGCCGAGCTGATGCGATTTCAGGAGCTGCTCACACAGGTGGGGCGCGAACTGGCTGAACCGCTGACCACGGCCCTGGAACGCATCGATGCCCTGGTGGGCACAGGCAAGATCGACCGATCAGGCCTCAAGGCCTTGCTTGGCGAGGTCACCCGTGCGCGTCAGGCTGGCATTCAATGTCAGCAGATCACGCGGCTGGCCACCGGGCGTGTGCACCCCAGCCATGAGCGAGTTCACCTCACCCACACCCTTCAGTCGGTGCTGTCACACCGTGCGCGCGAGTTGCAGGCCCGGGGCATCTCGGTGCACCAGACGCTTGAGTCGGTCGAGGTTCGGGTGGACGCCTCCATGCTGTTCGCCTTGCTCAACAGCCTGATCGACTGGGCGGCCGGTTGTGCCCACGGCGCCATCGAGTGGTCGCTGTCCATGCAGCCATGGCCTGCGCATGGCATCTTGCGCTTGCGGGTGGTCACCGGAGCCATTGACACGTGGCAGGCCGGCCAGGAGACACCTCAGCCTGAAGGACTGCAGGCGCTGGCCTGGCACCTGGCCGATCAATACGCACGCAGCATGGGCTTGCAAGTGACACGGTCGGTGATGCCCTGGCATGTCGATGTGCAAATTGAGTTTCCGGGCACGGTATCCCACACCCTGATGGACGACACCTTGCCCCTGTCAAGCGACGTCCCTGGCTTTTCCAGCACGTTGAACTCACGTCCCTTGGCGGGCAGCCATGTGCTGGTTGTGGCTCATCGACGCGATTTGCGACTGCTGGTGCGCGAGTCTTTGCGAGCCATGGGCATGGTGGTCGATTTCGTGTCGACCGTGACCGAGGCGACCACATTCTGTCGCGACAGCCTGCCGCATGCACTGGTGTTCGAGTCGTCGCTCAAGGGCTTGCGCCTCGATCAGTTGCTGGCCAGCATCCGCCTGGAGGCCCCAGATTTTGTCGCCATCGAACTGCTGGAAGAAGGTCAGGTGTTCGAGTTGTCTGACAACAGCGCCACGGGCATGGCCCGTGTGGGGCGAGAAGCGCTGCTCGATTCGCTGCCCGCTGCGTTGGTGCATGAACTCACCCGGGCGCGTTGAGCGTGCAGTGGTGCCGACGTCCGACGGCCACCGCCCCAGCTGATCAGGCCTTCAGCAACTTGTCGATCAGCTGGTGCATGGCTGCGAAATCGGGGGCGCCGACGTAGCGCTTGACGATGCGCCCCTGCTTGTCCAGCAAGAAGGTGGTTGGTGTGAGTTGCACGTCACCGAAGCCTTTGGCCAGATCCCCAGAGTGGTCGATGGCCACCCGGAAGGGCAGTTGACGGCTTTCGGCGAACTGCATCACGTAGGCCGGGGGGTCATAGCTCATGGCCACGGCCAGGGTCTCGAATCCGCGGGCCTGGAACTTCTGATGGGTGGCGACCAGTTCAGGCATTTCCTTGATGCACGTCGAGCAGCTGGTGGCCCAGAAGTTCACCAACGTGACTTTGCCTTGCAGGTCTGCCATGGGCACGACCTTGCCGTCGAGCTGTGTGAACGGCACGTCGGGCGCACGTGAGCCCTGGTCTTGGCTGCAGGCGCTCAACGCCAGTGGCGCGACAGCGGTCAGGGCCAGCCAGTGTCGGCGGGTGCAAGGCAGGTGTTCAACATGCGTGCGGTCCATGGTGGCAATGTGCGATGAAGGTTGACGGCGATGGGCGGAAGCTGGCAGAGAGGGCTGGCCACGGGGCTCAGCCGCCCGATTGTGCCTTGGCGGTGCCGCCCTGTGGCAGCTCTGCGGTGGGCACTGAAGTGCGTGGCACACGTTCGACCTGCGGGTCAGCCCAGGAGCCCTTGACCGTGAATTCGCGGGTGCTGGCTTCAACCACCGTCTTGCGCAGCAGCACCTGCGCAATGAAAGTACCCAGTCCGACAGCCGGGTTGATGGCGGCATATGCCAAAGACGCGGTGCCCGCATTGATCTCGGGCACCACGAACACCCGCAGGTTCTGCGTTTCCTGGCTGAGGTCGGCCTGCCCCTCCATCAGCACGATGGCTTGCACGCCACGCATTCGCAGGTTGCGGGTGTCGGCCACGCCTTGCTGAACGCGCACATCGCCTTCAATGCGGTCGAAGGCAAAGCCCTGCTGGAACACATCGCGGAAATCGAGCACCAGACGGCGTGGCAGCGATTGCAGGCTCAGCACGCCCAGCAGCTTCGCCATGCCGGGCTCAGCCTTCAGGAACTGGCCTTCGTCGATGATCACCTTCATCTCCCCTTGCAGGCTGGCGGCGTGAGGCTCCAGGGGCGAGCCCAGCCACGACACCTGCCCTGACAGCTTGCCCCGTCCACCCTTGAGGGTCTGGGGCTGGCCCAGGCGCCCCATCAGACCACCAGTGTTTTGCAGGTCCAGGGTGAACGTGAAGGCGGCCCGGTGGGCTGCGGCACCCTTGCCCATCGGGGGGAAGGGCGTCGCACTGGCTTGTGCCCCCACGGGTGCCCAGTTGCCGCTGGCAGTGAGCGTGGCGTCGGGAGAGGCCAGTTTCAAGCGGGCCAGCCGCCATTCGGTCAGGCCACTGGCCTGGAGCGGGCGATTCACGGCCTCAACCTCCAGCCTGCCGAGCGGCAGACCACGCCATTCGAACTGGTCGATGACCAAGTCCAATGCGGGCACCGCGGGGGTTTCTTCGCCCATCAGCTGCAGCGCCCCCTGACGTTCGAGCTGGTCGGCTTCTGCTGCGGGCACCGACAGGCGGCTGAGGCGAGCTTGTACTTTGCGGTTGGCACCGTCCTGCCGCACGTCGACCGTGCCGGCCATCAAGGGTGCTTCCACCTGAGCACGCCACTGGCGCGGCGCCGGCTGGCTCAAGGCCACTGACATGTCCTTGAAGTGGCGTTGTCTCCACACCAGGTCGGCCACCCGGAACTGCACGCTTGAAGGCAACAGTTCGGACCAGGTCTCGGCCGCGGGCGTTGTGCTGGGTGCGACAGGCGTGCCAGCCAACGGTGCGGTCGGTGTGGCGCTTGGCTCGTTCAGTGTGGCCAGCACGGCTTGCCAGGCGTCCAGGTCGAGTACAGGCAGTTGGGCGCGTGCGATCACGCGGTCGGCATAGCCGCCCGCACCTGAGTTGGTACCCAGCAGCAATGTGCCTTGCCGCACCTTCATGCGACCTTCTGTGCGCTCGCGGCGGTAGTCCAGGTTGAGTGCCTGAGGCGAGGCCAGTTCGACCGACAGGTGATCGCTTTCGCCCTGAGCGCCTTCGGTCCGATGTGTGATCTTCAGGGGCCAGGCGTCTTGCGGATTTTTGGCGAAGGGGGCTGGCAAGGTCAGACCCAGGCCTTGCAGGGTGCTGTGGAGCTGGAGTTCAGGGCGCAGGCTCCCTCCTTTGTTGCTCGCAGCCCCCCCAGAGGCACCCCGGCTGCGCGCCAGGGCCACACTGACGGTCAGCGGCGTCTGGCCGCTCATTTGCCGAGCCAGTCGTGCCAGGGCGGGCCATTCGGTGCTGTTGCGCAGGCCTTCGGCGGTCAGCAGCCCGTTGGCCGTGAAGCGGGGCACCCCCTGGGCATCGCGCTCACCCGACAGGCGGATGTCTTGGCCCAGCACGCGGGTCTGGGTCTGCACCTGGATGCTGTTTTCGGTGAACTGCACGGTGCCGCGGGCCTGGCTCAGCCATGGCATGCCTGGCGACAGACGCAGCGCGGCCTGATCCTTGTCCTGCAGGCTGACCTGCCCCTTCACGGTGGCCTTTTCGACCCGTGCCAGCGGGATGTCCAGTGCCAACTCCAGTCGGGCATCGCCGCGGCCCTGGGCCTGTTGAAGCAGCTGATCGGTCCAGGCGCCCACGGGCGATGTGTTCACGTAGTGCAGCAGGTCATCGAGGGGGCCCTGGCCTTTGCCCTCGATGCGCAACACGGGTTCATCGGCCGCGAGGTCATCGATCTCACCGCGCACGCTCTGCAGGCGGTAGCCGCCGGAGCCCACCCCTTGCAGCACGGCTGTGGCGTCTTCGATGCGCATCGACTGCCCTTCGAAGATCAGCCGTCCATTGAGCCGGCTGAACATGGGCCAGTAAGGGTCAGCAGAAGCTCCGGCAGAGGCTCCAGCACCCTGCGCGCTGGCTTTGCGGGCCATCGGCACGTAGTCCAGCGTCACATCCTGAAGGGGCACATGCACGTGGAAATGCCCCCCCTGGTCCTTGGGGAAAGGAAAGTGCCAGAGGTCGCCGTTCAGTGCAAACTGAACCTGGCTGGCATGCCCTTCCCGCACGGCGTCACGCACATAGTGGCGGGCATCGACCAGGATGCTGGAGGGCAAGTAGCGCCACACCCGGTCACCCCGGGCCCGGCTGAGCATGCCTTTGAGTGTCATGCGGCCAGGGTAGCGGCCTTCGGCCCCCACGCCCTCGCCTGGGCCGGTTTCCCAGCGGGCGCTCACGGTGCCTTCCGCGTCGTCGTTGGCAAAGTGCGCGTCTTTCACATCCACGGCCAGCATCGGGGGCAGGCCTGCGCGGGGCGTGACGGTCCAGCCCACCTGGGCCTTGAGTTGCTGAACCGGAATGCGGGGTTCGTCGAACACACCCGGGAATTCCACCCAGCCTTGCCCGATGTCCGCCGAGGCCTGTCCACCGTTTTGCGTGGCCTGGAAGCTCAGGTTGGCGCCAGACAGCCCTGGGTAGCCAGCGGCGTCCCAGGCGGCCCCCACCAGCTGGCCGCGGGTGCTGTAAGTGCGGGGCGCCAGGGCCGGTCCCTCCCAGCTCAGCGACAGCTGCCGCGCCACACCCCGCGGCGCCAGGGCCTGCAACTGTTCGCGCAGGCCGGCCGCCAGGGGCAGGCGGTCGGCCAGGCGGGCCAGGATGGCCAGGTCGAGGTGGTCGATGTCGAGTTGTCCGTCGAGTGTGCGCTCCCAGGCCTCGCCTTGCAGTTCGGGCAGCAGCGCCGAAGGGCCTGCCGTACCTGCAGACGGGCTGGCGGCAGGGTGGCGCCATTGCAGTCGGGCCTGGCTGGCTGGCCAGGTCAGGCCGTCGTCGGTCTGGAACGTGAGTTTCTGCCAGGCCAGTTGTGTGCGGGTGGGCTCATGCAGGGCCTCGATGTGCCCGTCGATGCGCCGAAAGCGAAGCGCGGGCAGTTCGCGCGCCAGCCGCAGGTTCACATCGCTGATGGACACGTCCAGGCCCACCTGCCGGGGCTGGCCCTGCACCATGTCCAGGTGCAGGCTCAGCGCCCCGTGCCCGCCTTGCAGGTCAAAAGGCAACTGCGCGTGGTGGCGCAGCGCCTGCACATCCACCTGCGGCAGCACCACGCTGGCCCGCCCCGACCAGCTGCGCCAGTCGCTGGAGGCTGTGGGGCTGCCGATCCACCGCGACCACCAGTGGGGCTCGCTGGTGGCCACACCCTCGCGCAGCCACAGTGGCTGCGTGATGCGGGCCTCGAAGCGACCTCGCTGGCCGAACGCAGCCGGCGGCGTCGCAGACAGCGTCCAGTCGTGGCTGCGGCGGATCAGGTTGTTGCGCATGCGCATGCTCAGGTCGACCTGCTCCAGCGCCAGAGGCGGCGCCTGCCGCCATTCGTCGTGCCACTGGATTCGCCCTTGTTCGATGCGCAGCAGGCGCTGGCTCAGCAACCAGTCGAGCAAGGGCTGGTGGTCGCCTGTCGGGCCTTGCTGCAGGTCGATCACACGGCCGGCCACATGCAGGCGGCCCTGGGTGTCACGACGGATGTCCAGGCTGGGCCGCACCAGCGTCAGTTCGTCGACATGCACTTCCTGGCGCCAGAGTGCCCGTGGCGAGAACGTGGCCGACGACAGGCGCACCACCACCTGCGGCAGGCGCAGGGCAGGCTGCCCGGCGGTGTCGTTCAGCACCACGTTGTCGAGGGTGAGCTCGGGCAGCCAGCCGCGGGCCTTGCCACTGAGCTGGCCGATCTGCACCGGCATTCCCAGCAGCGCCGAGGCCTGTTGTGCGATCGGCTCACGCCATTGGCCGATTTTGGGCACAATCTGATGCAACAGGATCCACCAGGCAGCCACCAGGGCGGCCAAGGTCACGCCCACCGTGAGCAGGGTCCAGCGGGCAAGCCCTCTGACCAGGCTGCCGGAACGTGGGGCACGATGGCCCACGGTGTCCGGCCGGGTCGGGTGGTGTTCGGATGGGGAATGGGGCATGAAACAGCGTGATCGATCGTCGAGCCACCGCGCGCATCAGGCAGCGCGGTGTCTGGCTCAGCCCCCCAGAGGCCCCAACAGTGCACCCTGGGGCCCAGGCCCGACAACCTTCTACCCTAGCACACGCCCTTTGCCGGTTCATGTCTGAGCTTTCTCCTGCCACCGGCCACGAGCCGCTTCCTCCGGTCGCCAGTGCCAGCCATTCCCGCTATGTGCAACGCATCCGGCGGCGGTACGAGACCGAGCGCGCCTGGTTTGCCGATCAGCACCCTGGCGTGCCCTTGGCGGCCCCCTTGCAGGCCCTGATCGAGCACTTGCTGGCTGGGGGGCGCCCCCTGGCGTCCGCCCTGCGGGTGGCCAGGCAGCTGGTGCTGGAGCGGCTGGCCACGCTCGACGTCGAAGCCCATGCGGCGCTGGCCGATGTCACCGCTGCCATGACCCAGCTGGCCGAGGTCACCCTCGACCGTGCGCTCACCGCTGCCCAGGCCGAATTTGACGAACGACATGGCGCACCCATCGGGCCCCAGGGGCGCCGGGTCGATCTGTGGGTGGTGGGCATGGGCAAGCTGGGCGGGCGCGAACTGAATGTCTCGTCCGACATCGACCTGATTTACGTCTACGAAGAAGATGGCACCACCGCCGGGGTGGACGATGGCCGTGGCGGCTTGAGCGGCCAGATCTCCATCCATGAATACTTCAGCCACGTGGTCAAGCGGCTGTACGCGCTCATTGGCGACACCACCGAAGACGGCTTCGTGTTCCGGGTGGACCTGGCCTTGCGCCCCAACGGCAACTCGGGGCCGGCCGTGGTCAGCCTGTCCATGCTGGAGGAATACTTCCTCACGCAGGGGCGCGAATGGGAACGCTTCGCCTGGCTCAAGAGCCGCGTGGTGGCCCCAGTCGAGGCCATGCCCGGTGGCAGCCGCCGGGAGGCTTCGCTGGCCTTGCGCGATGTGGTCATTCCCTTTGTGTTCCGCCGCTACCTGGATTACGGCGTCTTCGAGGCCCTGCGCCAGCTGCACCGCAAGATCCGCGACGAAGCCACCCGCCGGGCCGCCGGGCGCCCCGAGCGCGCCAACGACGTCAAGCTCTCGCGTGGTGGCATCCGCGAAATCGAATTCACCGTGCAGCTGCTGCAGGTGGTGCGCGGCGGGCAGTTCCCCGAAATTCGCACCCGTTCCACGCTGAAGGCGCTCAAGCGCCTGGCCGCGCGGGGCTTGATCCCTGCCGACACGGCCCAGCGACTGGCCAACTGCTACGTGCTGCTGCGCCGCATCGAGCACCGCATCCAGTACCTGGACGACCAGCAGACCCACCTGCTGCCCACCCAGCCAGTCGATCTGGCCTGGATTGCGGCCAGCCTGGGCCTGGACGAAACGCCCGAGCTGCTCGGCCAACGTTCGGACGATTGCGACACCGGCGCCTGCCAGCTCATGGCAGCCTTGTGCCAGGTGCGCGAGTTCGTGGCCACCGAGTTCGACGCCCTGTTGCACGACGGTCGTGCGCCCGGCCAAGGCCCGTGCCGTGGTGGTGGCTGTGGCGGCCCACCCCGTCCCGTCGACAGCGAAGAATTCCTGGCCCACCTGCCGCCCGCCATTGGCAGCCACGTGCACCAGTTCGTGCAGCAGCCCAAGGTGGCCATGCTGTCCGATGCGGCCAAACTGCGCCTGGCCAAGCTGATCGGCCGCGCCACCCAGATCGCCCTGAGCGAACCCACCGGAGAAGATGGCGTCACCCTGGGCGAAGCCGCGGTGCTGCGTTTTGTCGACTGGCTCAACCCTTTGCTGCGCCGCGACAGCTACCTGTCGATGCTGGCCGAACGCCCTGAAGTGCTGCGGCGCCTGCTGCGCTTGCTGGGCCTGGCCCGCTGGCCCATGCGCTACCTGATGCAGCACCCCGGCGTGATCGACGAGCTGGCCGACCCCCGCCTGCTCGACGGCCGTTTCGAGCGCGCCACCTTCATCCGCGAGTTGTCCGAGCGCCATGAAGCCTGGCAGCGCACCGGCCAGGCCGACGAGGAAGCCTTGCTTGACACCCTGCGCCGCGCCCACCACGCCGAGGTGTTCCGCACCCTGGTGCGCGACGTCGAAGGCCTGATCACGGTCGAGCAGGTGGCCGATGACCTCTCGGCCCTGGCGGATGCCACACTGGAAATGGCCCTGCGCTGGGCCTGGTCCCACCTGCAACTGCGCCCTGGCAAGATGGCCTCCTGGTGCGTGGGCCGTGCCCCGCACTTTGCCGTCATCGCTTACGGCAAGCTGGGCGGCAAGGAGCTGGGTTACGGCAGTGACCTGGACCTGGTCTTCGTGTACGACGACACCCAGGACGATGACCCGACCGACGGCGGCGGCCCCGACGCCCCCAGCCCGATCGATGCCTACATGGCCTTCGCTCGCAAGCTGGTGAACTGGCTCACCTTGCGCACCTCCACGGGCGAGTTGTTCGACATCGACACGGCCCTGCGCCCCAATGGCAGCTCGGGCCTGCTGGTGTCGTCCTTCCATGCCTATGACGATTACCAGCGCCAGCGCGGCAGCAACACCGCCTGGACCTGGGAACACCAGGCCCTGACCCGTGCCCGCTGGTGTGCCGGTGAGCCGGCCCTGGCCGCCCGCTTTGAAGACACCCGCAACGCCGTGCTCTCCACGGTGCGCGATGTGCCTGCCCTGCGCGACGAGGTGGTGGCCATGCGCGAGAAACTGCGTGCGGCCCACGCCTGCCCGCCCGAAGAGTTCGACCTCAAGCACAGCCCAGGTGGCATGATCGACGTCGAATTCACCGTGCAATTCCTGGTGCTGGCCCACAGCCACCGCACCCCCGAATTGCTGGGCAACCTGGGCAACATCGCCCTGTTGCAGATCGCCGAAGACGCTGGCCTGTTGCCGCCCGGCGTCGGACGCGCGGCGGGGGACGCTTACCGCACCCTGCGACGCTTGCAGCACAGGGCGCGCCTGAATGAGGCGCCGACCCGGCTGGAACTGGTGGCGGGTCGCTCTGACATGGCCCCACTGCGTGACGCAGTTCTGCAACTGTGGCAACACGTCTTCGGGTTGACCAGACACTGATCCGCGTGGGGCGTGCGGGAATACTCGGGGGCGCCATCGCCGAATTGACCCCAAAACGAGGGGTGAGGCCTCTTAAACTCTGGCCTCTCCTGCCTGTGAATGCAAAACAGGCAGGAACCAGATCGTCGAAAGCGGGTCTACCGCACTGTTCGACATCTCCTTCTCTACTGTCCTATGCACTTCGTCATGCACAACAAGCAACGCAAATTCGCCGTGGCCCGTGTGGCACTGGTCCCCGCCCTCGTGGCAGCCGCCCTGCTGGCCGGCTGCGGCGGGGACAAGGAAGGCGAAAAGGGAGCCAGTCAGGCTGCGGCCAAAGTCAACGGTGAAGAACTCACCGTCCATCAGATCAATCTCATGCTCGAGCGGCAGCCCGGCTTGCGCCCTGAAATGGCCGATGCCGCTGGTCGCCAGATCCTCGAAGGTCTGATCGACCAGCAACTCGCGGTTGAAAAAGCCGTGGAAGACAAGCTGGACCGCGACCCCAAGATCGTCCAGTTGCTCGACGCACAGCGCCGAGCCACCCTGGCACAGGCCTACATCCAGAAGGCAGCCGCTGCTGGCGTGCCCACCCCTTCCGCCGATGAAGTGCGCAAGTACTTTGACTCCAAGCCCGCGCTGTTCTCCGAACGTCGCGTGTACATGCTGCAAGAGTTCACCATCGCGGGTGAAGCCGAAGCCACCAAGGCCCTCCAGGCCAAGCTGGAAGCCGCAGGCTCCCCCCAGGCTTTCGTTGAAACACTGAAAGATTCGGGCTTGAAGTTCGTGGTCAACCAAGTGACCCAGCCGGCTGAAAACATCCCGCTGAACCTGGTCGACCGCATCGGTGCCCTCAAGGATGGCCAGGCGCTTTATCAGCAGGGTGAGGGTGGCATGAAGGCCATCCTGGTGGCGGCCAGCCGCTCGCAACCCCTGACCTTCGAACAGGCCAAACCGCTGATCGAGCGATTCCTGGGTGAAACCCGTCGCAACGAGTGGATGCAAAAACACATCAAGGACATGCGCGCTGCGGCCAAGATCGAGTATGTCGGCAAGTTCGCCGAGAAGCCGGCAGCAGCGGCATCGGGTGCCTCGGCTGCGGCCCCTGCCGCGACGTCGGTCATTCCAGCTGCATCGGCTGCTGCCTCGGCAGGGCTCGACGCCGATTCCCTCAGCAAAGGTCTGTCGGGCTTGAAATAACTCAAAAACGGCCGAAAACCTGCTGATGTAAATCCCGCCCCGGTGGCCGCTGGGGCGGACTGCTGTACCCGAGTGCCCGCACATGACGTTTGAACAGTTCTATCGCATCCTGAAAGCCCATCGTCGATTGGCGTGGATCGTGTTCGGATTGATCCTGACCCTGGCGGTCTTGCACGGCAAGTTGTGGCCCAAGAGTTACCGAGCCACCGCGACGGTGGTGGTTGACTTCAAGGTGGATCCGCTCACGGGTGCTGCATCCAACGGCATCATGCAGCCTGATGCTGTGCTGGCCACGCAAACCAGCATCATCCAGAGTGACCATGTGGCGCGCAAGGTGGTCAGAGACCTCAACCTGATGCGCAGCGAAGAAACCCAGGCCAAATGGAAGAAAGAAACCCAGGGCAAGGGTTCATTTGAAGACTGGCTGGGCAAAACGCTGCTCAAGGGCCTGATCGTCAAGCCCTCCAAAGATTCGACGGTGCTCGAGATCGAATACGAATCCATCGAGCCAACGTTCGCGGCCGTTCTGGCCAACGCGTTCGCCAAGTCTTACCTCGACACCCTGGTGCAATTGCGCACAGACCCCGCACGCCAGTACGCCGGCTTCTTTGAAGAGCGCGCGACTGCGGCACGCAAGCAACTTGAAGAGGCTCAGTCTGCGTTGGCTCAGGCCCAGAAGCAGCAGGGCGTGGTGCTGACCGACGAGCGCCTGGACATGGAAACTGTGCGGCTCAATGAACTGGGCTCACAACTCAGCGGCATCCGCGCCCTGCGCGTGGAATCCACCAGTCGCCGTGATGTGGCCGAATCCGGTCCTGAGCGCACTGTGGAAGTCGCGACCAACGGTGTCGTCATGCAGCACAAGGCCGACCTTGCGCGCCTGCAGGCCAGCCTGGCCGAGCTTCAGATCAACCTGGGTGACAAACATCCCCAGGTGATCCAGATGCGCGCCAGCATCGCCCAGCACGAGGCACGTCTGCGCAGCGAGATCACCAAGGTGGCAGGTGTTGTGAAGTCCAACGACACGGTGCTTCGCGAACGTGAAGCGGCTGCACGCGCGGCGTATGAGGATCAGCGCAGCAAACTGCTTGAAATGAAGGAAAAGCGCAACCAGCTGGTGCTGCTTGAACAGGAAGTTTCCAACGCACAGCGCATCTACGAAAGCATTTCGCTGCGCCAGAGCCAGTCCAGCCTGGAAGGCAGCAACAACCAGTCGAACTCCTACCTGCTCAGCCCGGCAGTGGAGCCACCTGACCATTCGTTCCCCAAGATGGGCCTGAACATCGTGCTGGCCTTGTCTCTGGGCGTGATCATCACTTTGTTCCTCACGCTGGCAGCCGAACTGCTGGATCGCCGGGTCCGCACCACCACCGACATCATCCAGGTGCTGGAGTTGCCCGTGATTGGTGTGCTGCCTCCGCCGGGCCCCCGCAAGCTGTCGATGGCTCGTCGCATGCTGAACACCCTCAAACTCGGCCGCCAGGTCGTCCCCAGCCGCTGAGTTCGACCATGACGGAAGCCCCTCAATCCAAGCCCACCGTGTCGACCATGCTTGAATCCGAGTTCCAGGACACGACCCAGCAAGCCCCGGGTGAACGAACCATTGGCGAGATCATCAGCCAGGCCAACAGCCTGACTGCCGAGCAAATCGAGAAAGTGCTGGCCTACCAGCGCGAGCACGGTGTTCGCTTTGGTGAAGCCGCCGTGGCCCTGGGGTTGGCCAGTTCCGACGACGTGCTCTGGGCCCTGGCTCAGCAGTTCCATTACCCCTATTCGCAAGACAGCGCCAAGGGATTGCACCCGGATCTGGTGGTTGCCAACCAACCGTTCTCAGAGCAGGCGGAGGGTTTCCGCACCATCCGAAGCCACCTGATCATGAAGCTGTTCAGTGACCCTGATCAGCCCAAACAGGCGATTTCGGTGATCAGTCCCGACACCGGTGACGGCAAGAGCTACTTCGCCGCCAACGTGGCCGCTGCATTTTCCCAGTTGTCCGGCAAGACACTGCTGATCGATGCCGACATGCGCAACCCGCGCCAGCACGAGATTTTCGGTTTGTCTGACAAGGGCGCTGGCCTGTCAACCATTCTGTCGGGCCGTGCAGCCAGCAACGTGATCCATCACGTGCGCGAGTTGCCCAGCCTGTATGTGTTGCCTGTCGGCGTGGTCCCGCCCAACCCGCTCGAATTGGTCGAGCGGCCGGCCTTTGGTCTGCTGATCCGTGAGCTGCTGGCCAAATTCGACCGCATCATCGTGGACACGCCTGCCGCCTCGTTGGGCGCCGACTATGCGGTCATTGCTGCCAAGTGTGGCGCTGCCGTCATGATGGCGCGACGCGACAAGAGCAATCTGCATGTCATGCAGAACCTCTCCAGCACCGCGCGCATCGGTCAGGTGAACTTGGTGGGTGTGATCCTCAACGATCACTGACGCCCAGGGCCCATCGCGTGGCGGTGGGCACCACGTTGACGCCATCGGGTTTCGATTTCAACGAACCCAATCCGGGCCGGCGTCTTCGATCGGTACACGCAGCTTCAAGGCGCGGTTCTCACTGCCCAGCGTGCTCTGGTCAGCAGGAGGGGTGCGGCGGACATCCTGAAGCAGCCTGGCCAGTGGTGCCATGTCGGTGGACTGCTTGTTCAAGTATGTGGACCACGTCGCTGGCATTGGCACGTCCCAGGACCAGGAGCGTGTGTCCTGCCCGGTCTGCTGGTTCCACTCGGTCAAGCCCTGGCGGCTGGGGCGGGTGAGTGACGGGAACTCCACGCTGAACATCATGTGGCGTTCGCGCCCCAGGAACACGTTGTGGTTGGATCGCTCTGCGTCATCTTCCGGAATGAACAAGGCGCCTTCCTTGTTCCATGCGATCACATTGCGGTGGAAGCGATTGCCTTTGGCGGTGAACTTCACCCCGTTCTCGTCGGCGCGGTCCTCCAGGGCTGAAGCGATGCCCTGCAGCCCATTGCCGATGATCAGGTTGTGGCGCACCTGCGTCTGGTGCGAGGCTGAGAGGTAGATGCCGCGCTGTCCGTTGCCAACGCTCACGTTGTGCTGGATCAGGCCTGGCCCGCTGGCTTCAAAGTGAATCCCGAAGCCCGTGTTGTAGGCCGACAAGTTGCGGCGGATGTCGACATTGCGGTTCTTCCAGTCGAACCAGATGCCGTCCCCCAGGTTGTGCAGGGCCACGCAGTGCTCGAACACCGAATCGCGCAAGCCACCATTGCCGATGAACTTGAAGCCGCCAGCTTCCCACCATTTGTTGAACTTGCGACGGTTGTTGTGCACCGCCGTCACACGCTCGATGTGGTGCTTGTATCCCTGACCCGACATGCCCAGTTGCCCGTTGTAGGCCACGCGCACGTCAGAAACCCGCACCTGCGTGCCGTTGGTGCCCAAGCCAATCGCGTCGTTCCAGTCGGCCGTGATCTGTTCAATCACAAGGTTGTCGCCCCGCACGGTCATGGCGGCGCCGCGGCCCCGGACCGCGGTGTTGGCATGTTGCACCCTGAACTTGCGAAACACCATGTTGCCCACGCCTTCGGCTTCAACCGCGCGTGTTCGTTGCGAAGCCTCCACCAGAGCATGTTGCAGGTCTTGACGACTGCGCACGTAAAGCGTCTTCAGGGTGGCGTCGTACCAGAAGCTTTCCGGGGGTAATTCCTGGGGGCGTTTCACGTCAGGCACCCGGCCCAGCCAGATGCCGCCCTCGCTTTTGTGCAGGTCTCTGTAATCGCTCTGCGGGTTCAGCGGGTACCCGTCGTACAAGGTGCCGCCGATCTGCTGTAACGCGTTGCCATTGACGAACACCATGGAGCTTTCCTCTTTCAGCGGATGGCTGTAGAGGTCATTGCCCAGAGGGGTCCAGCGCTTGAGCACGTCGGAGCCTCGGATGATGGTGGCATCGCCGACACCTTCGATCGTGATGGGCTCGGCCAAGCCACCACGCTTGCCATTGAGCAGCAAGGTCTGTCGATAGACACCAGCGCTGAGCAACAGGGTGTCGCCGGCACGAAGGCGAGCCACGGCTGCGTCCAGGTTCTGATCAGGGCTCACCCTGATCACCTCGGCGTGTGATGTGCCCCATGCCGTCACGCCCACCAGAATCAACAGCCCTGTTCGCCAACCAGCTGCTTTCATCGCTCAGCTCCTTTTGTGCTCCGACAGGGTCTGCAGACCCAGTTGGGTGGTCGTGGCCAGGCACCCGAGCGCCAACCAGAATGCGATGGCAGTGTTCGGGATGTTGAGGATGGGGTTGAAGGCCGCCACCACCACGCCCCCGACCACCATCATCATCATGGATTGGTGAACCATGAACTGGTCCCAGGGCAATGAGCCTCTGCGCAAGGTGACTTCTCGAAATGCCCTCACCACCTTGGGCCACAAGCTGGCGAGCCACAGCAGCCCGCCGATCAGCCCACCTGCGGCCAGGATGTCCAGCGGATCGCTGTGGGTGGGAAGGCGCTGGGTGTTGGTTTCCACCGTGAACAGGTCGAAATCAATGACCGCCTCCTTGGTGAAACCATTGCCCCACACCGGAGAAGCCAGGAATTTCTTCCAGGCCATTTCGTAGGTGTGCGCGCGGTAGCCGATGTTCCCCGACGGGGCCGCCTGACCGGCGGTGAAGTAGGCGACCACGACCGCGGTAATCGCCAAGATCACGGCCGAGACGAATCCCACCACCACAAAGGTTTTGATCAGTCCGTCCTTCTGACGGTGAATCCGTGTGAACAGCGAGACCCCGAACAGGTAGATCAGGGTCATGGTGCCGACGATGAAGGCCGTGATTTTACTGACCGCAATGGCGGCCGTGATCACCAGCAGCACACCGAAAACACGGGCCATCTTGTTGGGGTGGTAATAGAACATGGCCCCGGCAATCGGCAGCACGATGTGTTCCCGCGCATGGAAGATCTCAATGCGCCTAAAGAAGTAAAACTGAACAGCCAGGGTCACCAGAGACCAGAAAATGAACACACCCAGGATGGCCTTTAGCAACTTCCACGGGGCCCTGGCATTGAGGGTGTACCAATGCATCAGTGGGGCCGTCAGTGTGAACAGTCCCAGCGTCAGGAAGGTTTCGTCGATCTGGTTCTTGTACTTGGCGAACAGGCTGCCGGCCACGACGAACAGCGCAAACAGCACCAGCCAGCGATGTTCCAGCAGCGTTCGTGTGCCGCTCACGCGTGGTGCTTTGAATTGAAACAGCGCTTTGCCCAGGAAGATGAACGCAAAGTTGATCCCCAGCATGATCTGCGGGAAGCGCTTCAGGCCCGGTACCGATTCCAGCTGCCAACGCATGGGGTCGATCGACCAACCCAGCACCAGGAAGAGGCTGAACAGCACAAAGTAATCGGTCATCTCCAGGCTGTCCGGGGTGCGTACACGCCCGGTCATCAAGATGTCATTGGCTCGCGTCGATCGGCTGGACATGGCGGCCTCAGGTTCCCGAGATCTCGTAACGTTTCAGGCTCTCCACCAGCGCGCGGGGGGGCTGCGCTCCGTACCCACCATGGAGCATTTTGCTGCCCACACGAAGCGCGCGTGCAGTCAGGTTGAGAGGCTTGCGTGGCCAGCTGGCCAGTGCCGGTGCTTCACGAGCGATCAGCGCATCCCATTCCTTTTGTCCAGCAGGTCGCAAGGCACGGGTTTTTTGTTCTGGATAGTCCCGAATGCCCGACCAGTAGCCCGGCTGGTAGGCCGGCTGTGTGGCCGATGCAAAGCGCAGCCAGAGGTCGGAATCCATGTTCAGGTTCCATTTTTCTTGCAGGCCACCCACTTTGTCATGCAGTCGGCGCCGCCAGAAGCATGAGGGCTGTGCGATGTAGTTGAAGTCGAAAAGGAAAACGAATCGACTCCAGGGCATTTCCTTTTTGGGGCGAATGTACCGGCCCTGCGCGTCGATCCAGAGCGCATCGCCGTAAACCATGTCCACATCTGGGTGGTCCCTGAAGAACTCGCCCACGGCTTGAAGCGCACCAGGCAGCAGCAGGTCGTCGGAGCACAGCCAGCCCAGGATCTCTCCGGTGGCTCGCTCGAACCCCTTTTGCAGGGCGTGAGTCTGCCCCCTGTCTTTCTCTGACACCCAATAGGCCAGGTCACCGGCGTGGCGTTGGATCACGTCGACCGAGTTGTCTTTCGACCCGCCGTCGATGACGATGTATTCGAGTTCGGGGTATCGCTGGTCCAGCACCGAACGCATCGTGGCGTCGAGGAACTGACCCTGCTGGTACGAGCAGGTGACGATGGAAATCTTGGGCAGGCTCATGCGATGGGACGACTTCTGGCGCTGCCGTGACAACCTGGCAGCAAAACCTCCATTGGACAACGGAGAGGGCCACATGTTCCGGGGCTCTGGCTAAGGGAGTTCCCTTTGTAACCAGGGTTTGTGGGGCTGACTCCCGGGTTTGGGCGTATTCTCTCGCGTTGACTGGCTGCCGGAAGGGCAGAATTTCTGGTTGTTTGTGGCCTTGCACCGATTCCATCCTTTGTCGATCAGCCGTGACCCTGGGCATGTGGCCTGGGTGCTGGCGCAGCAAATCTGTCTGCGGGGCTGTCAGGCGTTGAAGTTTTTGGTGGCCGCCCGTTGGTTGGGGCCAGAGGCTTTCGCGTTGGTGGCCGTTGCCATGACCGTCCTGCTGGTCGCGGAGGCGCTGTCCGACACCGGGCTGGGGCCCGCCATGGTGCAGCGCGATGCGCCGCTGACGCCCCAGGAGTTGGGTGCTGTCTGGAGCCTGCAATGGGTGCGAGGCCTGTGCCTGGCAATGGTGTTGTGGTTGGCTCGAGATCCCCTTGCCGCGCTGTTCAGTCTGCCGCAGGCCGCAGAGCTGATTGGTCTGGTGGCCTGCATCCCCTTGGTTCGCAATGCTGTGCACCCGGGCTACGTTTTGCTGCAGCGGGAGCGGGCGTTTCGTTCGGTGAGCCTGGTCGAGTCCAGCGGGGCTCTGGTGGATCTGACGGTCACGTGCGGCGCACTCAAGCTGGGCGCAGGGCCTGTGGCGCTGGTCTGGGGCACCTTGTCTTCAGACCTCTGGCGCTTGCTGGCGGGGGCGTGGCTGGCACGCCAGCCCTGGCAGCCCAATCTGCAATGGCATCGCATCGTGGCGCTGGGGCAGTTTGGCCTGTGGGTCTGGGCCACCAGCGCGCTGGCCGTGCTGCTCAATCAGTTTGACAAGGTGGTGGTGGCGCGCTGGTTGGGAGGCGTCGAGTTCGGTCTTTACCAGACTGCTGCTCGGCTGGCGCAGCTGGTCGTCACCGATCTGCCGTCGGCCGCATCGCAACACGCTTTTGCCAACCTGTCGCGTGCATTCCATGCGCATGGCGTTCCGGGCGCGCAACCCTTGTTTTGGCGTTACTTTGGCTGGACAGCCTTGGCGGCCGGCGTGCTGGCCACGTTGCTGGCTGCAGCGGCGGGTCCCCTGTTGAACTTCGTCTTGGGCCCCGCATGGCTGGCCGCGGTGCCGGCCCTTCAGATGCAGTGCCTGGCCATGTGGGTGGGTGCGCTCATGGCCATGGCGGTGGCGCAGGTGCGTGCCATAGGGCGCCCGGGCTGGGTGGTGCAGGCCGTGCTGATTCAGGCCGTGACCTTGGGCGCCTTGGCATGGCCAGCCATTCAGTGGCGAGGGGGCGCCGGCATGGCGGCGGCAGCCGCCATGGCAGGGGCATTGGGGCTGGCGTTTCTCATGTGGCGTTTGCAGGCATGCCAGCAAGGGGCCAAGGTGTGACCTGGATCGGCAACATTCCGGTGCTGCTGACTTCGGCGGTGCGCGTGTCGGCTCAGCACACGGCCCTGCAGGATGCAAGCGAGCGCTTGCGTCTGACCCTGGAGAGCGTGGCCTTGTGGCGCCGTACGCCAGGCGTCAGCGTGGTGGTGCTGTGTGACGGCTCGGGCGTCGATCTGTCGGCCAGCGTGCCACCCGCGAAGCCGGGAGAGGCCCCGGTGGAGTGCCTGGCCTTTCAGAACGATGTGGCCGCTGTGCGCCGGCAAGGCAAGGGCCATGGCGAGGGCCAGATCGTGGCCTACGCGTTGCGGCACAGCCTGTACCTGGGCGAGGCCCGGGTGTGGGCCAAATGCACGGGCAAGCTCTGGGTGCAGAACTTTGCCGAGTGCCTGGCAGGTTTTCAGGGGCCGGCGTCCTTCGACATCCGGGGTTTTCATCGCGTCCGGAGTGTGGACAGCCGGTTTTACCTGGTGGAGTCGGCCTTTTATGACCAGCACATGGCACAGGCCCACGAACAGGTTGATGACGACCGGGGTTGGTACCTGGAGCATTGCCTGTTGCAGGCGCTGCAGGCTTTGCCCGTCCAGCGCTACGTGATGGTGCCGCCCCCCCAAGTGGTCGGGGTGTCGGGCTCAGACGGCAGCCTGCACGCCCCCGGGTGGCATTGGCGGGTGCTCTGGCAGTTGCGCAACCGGGCTTGGCGGCTGCTGGGCCGCCACCCGGTCGGGATCACTCGTAGTGGTCGTAGGCCTGGAAGCCCGCCAGCTTGACCAGGCTGTCGCGCTTGGCCGAGGTGTAGTCGCTCTTGACCATTTCGGCCACCAGCTCGGGCAGCGTGATCTTGGGCTCCCAGCCCAGCTTTTCCTTGGCCTTGGTCGGGTCGCCCAGCAGCGTTTCGACCTCGGTGGGGCGGTAGTAGCGCGGGTCCACGCGCACGATCACATCGCCCACCTTGCACTTGGCCAGCACTTCGCCGTTCACCGGTTCGACCTTGACCACGCGGCCCACTTCGGCTTCGGCCTCGCCTTCAAAAGCCAGGGTCACACCCAGCTCCTTGGCCGACATCTCCACAAACTGGCGCACGCTGTACTGCACGCCCGTGGCGATCACGAAGTCTTCGGCTTGATCTTGCTGCAGCATCAGCCACTGCATTTCCACGTAGTCCTTGGCGTGGCCCCAGTCGCGCAGGGCGCTCATGTTGCCCAGGTACAGGCACTCTTGCAGGCCCAGCGCAATGCGGCTGATGGCCCGCGTGATCTTGCGGGTTACGAAGGTTTCACCGCGCACCGGGCTTTCGTGGTTGAACAGCACGCCGTTGCAGGCGTACATGCCATAGGCCTCGCGGTAGTTCACCGTGATCCAGTAGGCGTACAGCTTGGCCACCGCATACGGGCTGCGGGGGTAGAAGGGCGTGGTTTCCTTCTGGGGAATCTCTTGCACCAGGCCATACAGCTCGCTGGTCGAGGCCTGGTAGAAGCGGGTCTTCTTCTCCAGGCCCAGGATGCGGATGGCTTCCAGCAGGCGCAGCGTGCCGATGCCGTCGGCATTGGCCGTGTACTCGGGCTCTTCGAAGCTCACGCCCACGTGGCTCTGGGCGGCCAGGTTGTAGATCTCGTCGGGCTGCACCTTCTGCACGATGCGGGTCAGCGAGGTCGAGTCGGTCAGGTCGCCGTAGTGCAGGATGAAGTTGCGGTTGTCGACGTGCGGGTCCTGGTACAGGTGATCAATGCGGTCGGTGTTGAACAGCGACGAGCGGCGCTTGATGCCGTGAACTTCATAACCCTTCTTCAGCAGGAACTCTGCCAGGTAGGAGCCATCTTGACCGGTCACGCCGGTGATGAGTGCGACTTTCTTGTTCATGGGGAGTGTGGGCTCAGGAGCCGAAGAAGCGGGCTTTGTGTGCTTCGGGCATGGCTTCACGCCATTCCCGAACAAAGCGATCGTGGACAGCAAACTCTTCTTCCGTTGAGTTGCCAATGGTTGAAATTCGAACCAGCATGCCGTCGGCAATCTTGCCTTGCAAGCCGTACCGGAGCTGCTGGATCTTGCGACTCAGCCCTGGAAGTGTCGGCGTTTCATCCAGCGTCACCCAGTAAGTGATGGGCTCATGGCGTTCTGCCAGTTTACCCACCACGCGTGCGGTCGGGATGACGTGATCGTTCAGTTGCAGCGGGCGATTGCCATGGCGCTCGACCAGGAATCCTTGCGCTGAGTAACAGAACTCGGGCCGGTGCGCAGCGGTCGAGTGGGAGTTCTGGTTCTTCCCGTATGCAATCGACAGCATCACACGGTGGCCATTCCTGTCCACATAAGTGCGATTGACCACCTCGCTGTACAGCTTGTCGATCGAGCTTTGCAGGGTGGGGTCGGCGACCACCACCATGCCAGATTCTTCTTCCTGCCACTGGCCAAATGCGTGTGGCACCAATGACTGGATGGGGGCACGGTGTCGCTCGTCGGCCATGTAGGTGTTGGGCACCATCCAGCGCGCCAGCAGCCAGCATGCACCCATCACAGCGATGGCCACCAGCACGGAGATTGGAGGACGTTTCATCCCGGGGGTCATGCTTTTTTCCTCTTTTTGTCAAACCACATCGACAGCAGGCAGTCAAACAAATAGGTCAGCACGAGGGCCACCGTGAACAGGACCATGCCCGAGAAGTTATGAGCGAAGCCTTGCCCGACTTCGTCGCCGTAGTGGTAGGTCAGCAGCACCAGGACGATGACGCGGGTGACGTTCGACAGGAACGAAATGGGCACGATCATCACCGCCAGCAGCACATTCCGTGCGCGATTGGTGTAGTTCATGACGTTCATGTACAGCAGCCCGAGGGCTTCCAGCGTGAACAGCGAATTCAAGCCCGAGCATGCGTCGGCGACCAGCAGTTGGTAATGTCCGACCGTGAGCATCACGCCCACACGCGCGATCGGGTAGTCCATCCAGTACAGCACCTGTTCGGCCACCGTGGACACCGCCAACTTCAGTGGCATGGTGATCATCTGTGTCAAGGCGCCTGGTAGCGGCATGGAAAACAGCAGGAAGAACAGCGGAAACCAGACCTTGCGCACCGCCGACCACCCATGGACCAGCAGAAGCCCGGCGATCAGCACCGGGATCTGCGACAGCGCTTCCATTTCAATGATGTTCTGCGAATGCCCAACCACGTACATCAACATGGCCAGCACCATCAGAGCGCCCGCCCAACCGGGGGCGGGGCGGGCCGAGCCCGCAAAGATGTCATGACGGCGCTGCCACGCGAGGAAAGCAGCCGCTGCGATGATCATCGGGCCATGCCCTTGATCGTCGGTGCTCCAGGTGTCACGCATCAGGACGCTGTACGTCGATGCGTAGAACAGAACATAGGCCAGAAGCCAGGCACC
Source organism: Aquabacterium lacunae (assembly GCF_004310865.1). Classification (GTDB taxonomy): domain Bacteria; phylum Pseudomonadota; class Gammaproteobacteria; order Burkholderiales; family Burkholderiaceae_C; genus Aquabacterium; species Aquabacterium lacunae. The sequence goes on along the minus strand of NZ_SIXI01000004.1, from coordinate 206,056 downwards.
CAACGCCATCACCGGAAGTTCCGGTTTGACGGGGGCCCCTGAGGTGGTGCTTGAATTCATGGGCGGTACTTCAAAATCCAGTGGTCAGAACGATCTTGGGCAGCGAAGTTCCGATGGGCACTTCGCAACCGAGGGTCATTGCGGGCCCGCATTCCGGGGGGCGTGAGGCTTGGCTTCTGCGATGGCTTCCTGATAGATCGACACCAGCAAGTCATGGTTTCGGTCTTCAGTGAAATGGGTTTGGTGAACCTGTCGAGCGTTTTCACCCATGGCGGCCATGTTGTCGGGGTTGTCCAGGGCCCATTTCACCGTGCGCGCCAGGTCGGCCGAATCGCCTGGTGTGAACAGCAGGCCGGTGCGCTGGTGTTCGATCAGTTCAGCCATCGAACCGAGTCGGCTGGCGATCACGGGCAGTCCCCTGGAGAACGCCTCGACCACGGTGCGGGGAAAGCCCTCGTAACAGACGCTGGGGAGCAGCAAGAAACTGGCGCGATGCATGCACGTCAAGACTTCCTCCAGGGGTTGATGTCCCCGGTAGCGAACCCCCAGCGCTTGCCGAGTGGCTGCCTCGAAGGGACCGGTGCCCAAGACGAGCAGGTCCTCGACCGGTAACTGGTGTTTTTGCACCGCTTCCAGCAACACATTGATGCCTTTTTCGACAGAAAGTCGGCCCACATAAAGGGCGCCACGTCGTGGTGAAGCTGCCGTGTCTGGGGCCTTTGGCACAAAATTTGGTTTGATGCGGATCCTGTCGCCAGGCAAGCCTGCCTGGACGAGCTTGTCTCGCGCAAAGGCCGTCAGCGCGATGAACCGCTGAACCGTCCGGGGGTGGGTCTGGCGCCAACGGTGCACCATGATGGAGGAGGCCAGCACGGCAGACTGCACCCTGGACCCGCGGTAACACCCATGTCGAATGCCTTCCCAGGGCGTGTGCCCCAGGCAGTCTTCGCACACCCTGCCGTCCCGCAAAAAGGTGGCGCTCAGGCAGCTGAGCCGGAAATTGTGAAGCGTCTGCACCACCGGGATGCAGAGTTCATGGGCGGCCCAAAGCACCGATGGCGACATCACGAGGCTGGTGTTGTGAACGTGGATCACGTCGGGGCGCCAGTCTGCCACCCGTGCTTTGAGTTCCTGCACGCTGCGGCGGGACCAGATGGTATCCAGTGCCACTTGCCAGCGCGGCATGTGGTCGATGTCCGAGTTGTGCTTCAACCAGAGCTTGACGTCATGCCCATGTTGCTGGAGCAGGGCGACCTCAGACTCCACCACGCTGTCCTCTCCGCCCCTCAACTGGTAGGCACAGTGGATCACCAGGATGCGTAGCGTTGGCATGAGGGCGCGGTTGAATCGAAATCAGGCGGGAACACATTGTCACAGGACGCTTCCCCCCAAAAGGGGGCGCTTCCTCGGGGGATACCCCAAATGTCCGGGGTATCCCCTGGGGTTCGGGTGCCATGAGCTCGGGAATTCGGGTCTTACACTCGCTGCCTCCCCCCAGGGCGGGTGGTCAAGGACCGGAACTTGCACGGTCTGGCTGGCTCCATCACCCCAGTGAACTCTCACCCCAGAATGAACATGAACAGCAGTCTCAAGATTTTTGTCGCCGGACACCGAGGCATGGTCGGGTCGGCCATCGTGCGACGCCTTCAGTCTGCGGGGTATGCCCGTGTGATCGTGCGCAGTCGCCAGGAACTGGACCTGCTGGATCAGCATGCGGTGGCCCAGTTTCTGGCCGACGAAAAACCTGACTACATTTTTGTGGCGGCCGCCAAGGTCGGTGGCATTCACGCCAACAACACTTACCGCGCTGACTTTCTGTTCCAGAACCTCATGATCGAATCCAACCTGGTGCACGGTGCGCACCTCGCTGGTGTGCAACGCATGATGTTCCTCGGTTCTTCGTGCATCTATCCCAAGCTGGCCCCGCAACCCTTGCAAGAAAGCTCCTTGCTGACCGGTCCGCTGGAGCCGACCAACGAACCGTATGCCATCGCCAAAATTGCTGGCATCAAACTGTGCGAGGCCTACAACCATCAGCACGGGCGTCAGTACATCAGTGTCATGCCCACCAACTTGTACGGCCCCAATGACAATTACGACCTGAACAACAGCCACGTGTTGCCAGCCTTGATCCGCAAGGCGCACGAAGCCAAGCAGCGAGGCGACCGTGAGCTGGTGGTCTGGGGGTCGGGGACACCGTTGAGGGAGTTCCTGTATGCCGATGACCTGGCCGATGCCTGTGTCTACCTCATGGAGCAGGGCTATGACGGCCCCCTGCTGAACATTGGTACGGGCGTCGATCTCACCATCCGAGAGCTGGCTGAAACAGTGGCGCGTGTGGTCGGGTTCACCGGGCAGCTGGTGTTCGATGCGTCGAAGCCCGATGGAACCCCTCGCAAGCTGATGGATGTGTCGCGATTGCGAGCGTTGGGCTGGGTGGCCAAAACCCCGCTGGAACAGGGCATTGCCTTGGCCTTCCAGGACTATCTCAAGCGATACGCGAATTGATGCCAGGCAGACCGACCAGAGGCCCGAAGCCTTCGTCGGCGTCACAACACAAGATCTGAGGAATGGGGGGGAGATGTCAGTTGCACATGTATTGGCGGTTCTGAAGGCCCGATGGGCGATTCTGGTGGGCGTGGCAGCGCTGGTGTTTGGCGTGGTGGCCGGTATCACATGGTGGACGCCGAAGGTGTACACCGCGTCTGCGTCCATCTTGCTGGACGTCAAAAACATGGACCCGATCGCGGGGGCTGCGCCACAAGCCATGTTGTCTCCCAACTTCCTGATCACGCAGGTGGATGTGCTGTCGAGCACCCGCGTGTCTCAGCGCGTGGTGTCCAACCTGCGGCTGACCGAAGTGCCGGCGCTGCAGGCTCAGTGGCGCAAGAACACTGGCGGGACCGGCAGCTTCGAAGGCTACGTCGCTCAATTGATCGGCTCGGGCCTGCAGGCCCGGCCGTCCCGTGGCTCGAATGTGATCAACGTCACCTACGAATCCTCGGATCCAGCCTTTGCGGCGACGATCGTCAACGCATATGTGCAGGCCTACATGGACATCTCCATGGAGATGCGAACCGATCCGGCCAAACGGTACGGCAGCTTTTTCGATGCATCGGCCAAGGAGGCTCGCGACAAGCTGGAACAGGCTCAGCGTGTGCTGTCCGAGTACCAGCAGAAGCAGGGCATCGTTTTGACCGACGAGCGCATGGACATTGAAACCTCGCGTCTGAGCGAACTGTCCCAGCAGTACGTGAGCATGCAGGCCGTGCTGGCCGACTCGGACAGCCGGCGCACTGCAGCCGCCACGCAGGCCAATACCATGCAGGACGTGATGTCGAGTCCATTGGTGTCCAGCCTCAAGCAGGACGTGGTCCGTGCCGAGACGGCCCTGGCTCAGCTTCAGACGCGCCTTGGCGACAGCCATCCGAACACCATCGAGCTCAAGACCAATCTGGAAGACACCCGCCGCAAGCTCGAGGCGGAAGTGCGACGGGTCAGCGCCAGCATCCACACCAACAACTCGATCAACTTGAACCGTGCCAGCCAGATCAAGGCTTCTCTGGAAGAGCAGCGCGCCAAGGTGTTGAAGCTCAAGCAACTGCGTGACGACGCTGCGATGCTGCAAAAAGACGTCGACTTTGCACAGCGCACCTATGACAGCATCCTGTCGCGCCTGAATCTGACCTCGCTGGAGGCCCAGGCCCAGCAGAACAACATCCAGCCCCTGGAGTTTGCTGCGGTGCCGGCCATTCCGACCAGTCCGCGCGTCATGACCAATCTGTCCCTGGGCCTGATGGGCGGGCTGTTTTTGGGGGCTTTGGTGGTGGCGTTGATTGAGCGCATGGATCAGCGTTTGCGCACGGTTGATCAGATCGAAGTGTTGTTCCAGCTTCCGCACGTGGGGTCGTTGCCGACCTTCCGACTGGACGGTGCTCGCGGCAGCAGTCGGTGGCTGGATCGTGTTCGCCAGATGACGATGCCACGTCTGAAATTGCTCAACCGCTGAGGCTGTCATGTACAAGAACACACACCCCAACGCTCCGATGACCGAGCAACCCTCGATGATCGGCCGCGAAGCCGTCATGCCTGAGCAGGCCGAAAACTCCCTGGGCGACATCCTGCGAAGGACCAAAGGCCTGACGGCCGAGCAGGTCAAGGACGCGCTGGATTACCAGAACCTCAACGGCGTCAGGTTCGGCGAAGCGGTTGTGGCCCTTGGATTGGCCACCTCCCAGGACATCGTCTGGGCGTTGGCTCAGCAGTTTCACTACCCCTACACGCCCACCTCCGAAGGTGAACTGCACGCCGAACTGGTGGTCGCCAACACGCCCTTCAGCGAGCAGGTGGAGTCGTTCCGGGAATTGCGCACCCAGATGCTTTCCGGGCCCATGGGCCATGGCGATGACCGCAAGGCGCTGTCGATCGTCAGCAGCGACGTCGGCGATGGCAAATCGTTCGTGGCGGCCAACCTGGCTGTGGCTTTCAGTCAGTTGCCTGGGCGCACCTTGCTGGTCGACGCCGATCTGCGGAACCCACGCCTGCATGAAATCTTCGGTGTGGATGTCAGCAGCGGACTCTCGGGCATTCTTTCAGGGCGCGCTGCGGCCAATGTCATCAAGCCAGTCAAACACCTGCCCAATCTTTACATGCTGCCCGCAGGCGTGATGCCGCCCAACCCGGCTGAACTGCTGCACAGGGCTGCCTTCTCGTTGCTCATCAAGGAGTTGTTGGGCAAGTTCGATTACCTGCTGGTGGACACGCCGGCAGCCAGCTTGGGGCCTGACGCCCGCATGATCGCTGCGCACTGTGGCGCATGCCTTTTGGTCGGGCGTTCAGGGCGCACCCGCGTCGACAACATGCAGCAGTTTGTCAAGCAACTCAAAAAGTCGACGGTACGCGTTGGTGGCGTTCTCATGAATGACCACTGAGCGAGCCTCAACTTCAAGAATCACTGGGCAGGGAGAGCGGTCCATGAATCCATCCACAACCACAACCACACCCACATCAAGCACCCCAGAGCGGGGTTCCTTGTTGCCAATCAATGTCGATGTCCTGGTGCTGGCCATCGGACTGTTTGGCATGTTTGCCCTCACGCTTTACAGCCTGTTCTTCCACGAAGACGGAGGTCTGTGGAACAAGGACGAGCACAGCCATGGCCCCATCATGCTGTGCCTGTCTCTGTGGTTGCTCTGGACCCGGTGGCAGGACTTCGAAGGGACCCTGGACGGCAGCGCTGCTGGCACCTGGTCGGGCTGGGTGTTTTTCCTGATTGGGGTGGCGTTTTACATCCCCGGGCGGGCGTTGAACATCATCTACTTCGAGACCTTCGCCTTTGTGCCCATGCTGATCGGCATGGTGGCGCTCCTGGGAGGGTGGCCTTTGCTGATGAAGCTGAAGTTCCCCTTGTTCTTCATGATGTTCATGGTACCGATCCCGGGCTTCGTGCTGGATCCGATCAGCCAGTTCGTGAAGCTGCACATCTCGATCGTGGTGACAGAGATCCTTCATTTCTTCGGTTACCCGATCGCTCACACCGGCGTGGTCCTGGCCATCGGTCCCTACCAGTTGCTGGTGGCGGATGCTTGCGCAGGCATGCGCACCCTGTTCATGCTTGAGGCGCTTGGCATTTTTTACCTGAATGTGGTCAAGCACTCGTCCATGACGCGCAACGTCATCCTGGGCATCCTGATCGTTCCGATCTCTTTCCTGGCCAACATGCTGCGGGTGCTGTTTCTCGCGCTGATCACCTATCACCTGGGCGATGAAATGGGGCAGGGGTATCTGCACGGTCTGGCAGGCATTGTGCTCTTCGGCATTGCACTGGCCTTGACTGTGGGCGCAGACGGTCTCCTGCGCCTGATGTCTCGCCCGTCTCGTGATCAGCAGTTGCAAGGAGCCTGAGATGTTGTTCCAACCTCGTCGCATGGGCGTGGCGCGCCTGGTCGTGGCCATGGCCATCATGCTGGGCTCTGTCGCTGTGGCCGAGTACATCAAGCCGACCACCTATTGGGCCGACCACACCGGTGAGCCACGGTATGACCAGATCATTCCTGCGAAGTTTTCCCAGTGGGTTGCGTTGCCGTTTGAGCCTGCCAATGTGATCGACCCTGTGCAAGAGGCCAGCCTCAAGCGCATCTACAGCCAGACCTTCAATCGAACGTTTGTCCATCAGCCCACGGGGCGCGTGATCATGCTGTCGATCGCTTACGGTCGGGATCAATCCAATGACACCCAGCTCCACACGCCGGAGCAGTGCTACCCCTCTCAGGGGTTCAAGGTCGAGTCTCGAGAAGACACGACGGTGTCGACCCCTTGGGGTGACATCAAGGCTGTCCATGTCGACACACGGTTGGGCGCGCAGCGTGCAGAGCCCTTGACCTATTTCATCCGAGTGGGCAACGACGTTGCGCGCGGCTCCAAGGAGCGCAATCTGGAGCGGATCCGCATGGCCATGAAGGGCTTTCTGGTTGACGGAACGCTGGTGCGCGTCTCGGAGATCAGCACCGACGCGCAAGGCTCCTACCGTCTCCAGCATCAATTCCTGCAGGAGTTGCTGAGTTCTCTGACCCCTGATCAACGCGCGTACTTGATTGGCCGCCGCAGCATCTGACATGTCGGAGATGCTGTGAAGGTGGTGATGTCCTCGGTGGGCAAGTTCCACAGCTTCGATCTGGCCAGACAGTTGCATCGTCGCGGGCAGCTTTTGCGCATCCACACGGGATATCCGATGTTCAAACTGCGGTCGGAAGGGTTGCCTGCTGACCTGATTCAGACCCACCCCTGGTTGCGCACTCCTTACATGGCCGTTGCAGGGCGGATCAGTCTGTCTGCGCCTGTGGCGCGTGCGGCAGAGCACTGCACCATGCGTGACTTGGACCGACGTGTCAGCCGTTGCCTGGAGGCGGCCGATGTGTTCGTGGGCTTGTCAGGCGGAGCGCTGTTGTCCGGTCGAACAGCACGCGCCATGGGCATGGTGCATGTGTGTGATCGCGGCTCTACCCACATTCAGGCCCAGGCTCGGTTGTTGACCGAAGAATTCGCGCGTTGGGGTGAGCCTTGTGATGACATGCACCCGGCCACCGTGGACGTCGAACTGCAGGAATACGCCGAGGCCGACGCCATCACGGTGCCCTCATCGTTTGCCCGCAGGACCTTCCTAGCGCATGGGGTGCCGGAGGGCAAGGTCCATGTGCTTCCTTACGGTGTTGACTTGGGCCGGTTTCAGCCAAGGTCGGTGCCGGCGTCAGACACCTTCGACGTGCTGTTCGCGGGCGGCGCCAGCCTGAGAAAAGGCGTGCCTTACCTGATCCAGGCCTTCATGCGTCTGAAACACCCGGCCAAGCGCTTGAGATTCGCGGGTCAGTTTCCGCCGTCTTTGCAGCACAAGCTGCGCCAGCGCGGGCACTGGCATGAGGCCATCGAATTGCTCGGTCATTTGAGCACTGACGCGTTGTGCGAACTCATGAGCCGCAGTCACGTCCTGGTGCTGCCGAGCGTCGAAGATGGTTTTGGCCTCGTGATGGCGCAAGCCATGGCCTGTGGCTGCCCTGTGATTGCATCGCTGAACACCGGTGCCGAGGACCTCTTTGCTGACGGGCGCGAAGGCTTCCATGTGCCTGCCGCCAGCGCAGAGCACCTGTTGGAGCGGCTGCAGCAGTTGGCTGACCAGCCCGACGTCAGGCGCTGCATGGCGCAGGCTGCGCGCCTGAAGGTCGAGACCTTGAACGGCTGGGCCCAATATGGCGAGGCGGCCAGTTTGCTTTTCCAAAGGCTGCGCAGCCAGGGTGCGCGCGCGTCATGAAAATTCTCTACATCGGCGACACTTCGCCCTCTAGCACCTCGCGGCATCGATCCGATGCGCTTGAACGAATCGGTCATGAAGTCACCCGACTCAGTCCCTACCAAGCGCTGAGCAAGCACCTCAATGGATGGGCTGGCGTGCTGCATTACCGCACAGGGTATGCGCTGATCCGACGTCGGGTTCAGACGTGGGTCGAGGAAAAGCTCCAGGCGTTGCCCCCGCATGACCTGTGCTGGGTGGACAGCGGAGAGCTGTTGGATGATGTGGCCGTTCGACGCTTGCGTCTGTTCTGCGGACGGGTGGTGTTGTTCAACCATGACGACCCCACTGGCGGACGTGATGGTGCGCGGTTCAACACCTTCATGAAAGGCTTGCCCGAGTACAACCTGTGCGTGGTGGTGCGCCCATTCAATGTCGATGAGTACCTGCAATGTGGCGCGCGAGCCGTGATGCGCACCTACATGACGTACGACGAGGTGCGTCATGCGCCGGTCGATGTGCCTGACGGGCGAGTGCCCGCTCAATTCGACAACGACATTGTCTTCATCGGGCGCAACATGAATGGTGAGGGCAGGGACCTGGTGCTGCTGGCACTGATTCGTGCCGGCCTCAAGCCCGCCATTTGGGGCGACAACTGGCAGCGCTCACCGGTTTGGCCCGAGCTGGCGCCTTTCTGGCGCGGAGGCTCCATCTCTGGGCGTGATTACGTCGATGCCATACGGCATGCGCGCATCTGCCTGGGCATGCTGTCCAAAGGCAACCGGGACCAGCACACCACCCGTTCCATGGAGATTCCCTACGCAGGCGGGTTGCTGTGTGCCGAGCGCACGACCGAGCATCAGGCTTTGTACGACGAGGGCGATGAAGCGGTGTTCTGGTCTTCACCAGAAGAGTGCGTCGAAGTCTGTCGAGGTCTTCTTGCCGACCCCGCTCGCATCGCTCGCATCAAGGCAGCCGGTCGCGCGCGCGTCATCAGAAATCAGGTCGGCAGCGAGGACCTGTGTCGCAAAGTCCTGGCGCAGGTGGCTGCACAACGTGCCACCCCGCCACGGCAGCGCGTGCTGGTGATGGATGTGCAACCGGTGCAATACAAGGCGCCGGTCTACCAGATGCTGGAGGTCATGCAGCCGGGCTTGTTCGAGGTGGTCTATGCGTCCGACACCTCCGTCAAGGGCTACCGTGATGCAGAGTTCGGCGTCACGGTGGCTTGGGACACGCCGCTGATGAGTGGATATCGGCACCGGGTGATGGGCAATGAACGCGAGGGGTGCACAGGAGCGCCTCGGCAATACCATGGCCGTGGCCTGTGGGGTTTGCTGAAACAGGTGCGTCCGGCAGCCGTGATGCTCACCCAGTCCAGGTACCACTTTGACCTTTGGGCTTACACCTGTGCCGTGCTGCAAGGCATTCCGGTGCTTGTGCGGCAGGAAACGCAAGACGCCATGTTTGCCCAGCAGCGCGGTTGGCTGAAGTCGCGCGTGCGCAGTGGCCTTTATCGCTTTTATTACGCGCGTGCGCAGCACTTCTTTGTGTTCGGGCAACTCAACCGACAGCATCTGCTGGACCACGGGGTGAGGAGCATCGACACATCCGACGCCTGGTTCTCGGTGCCAGACCCGCTTGAATCTTGGGATGAGACCCGCAAGCTGGAGGCGCGCCGTGCCATGCGTGCCAGCCTGTCCATCGCCGACGATGCCCAGGTGATCGGGTTCTTTGGCAAGCTGATCGCCAAGAAGCACCCAGACCTGATTCTTGAGGCGGTCAAGCGCCTGCCGCCTGAACAGACACGCCGACTTCATCTGGTGTTTGTGGGGGCGGGCGACATGGGGCCTCAATTGCAGAAGCATGCCGAAACCCTTCATGCCGAGTGTGGTGTGCGGGTGCACTTTCCGGGCTTCATCAATCAGAGCGCTCTGGCGCCTTGGTACCTGGCCACCGACGTGTTCGTCTTGCCGTCGCGTCATCAGGGCGAAGCCTGGGGGCTGGTGGTCAACGAAGCCCTGCAGGCCGGATGCGCCGTGGCGATCACCGAGGGTGTGGGCTGTCACGTCGAGTTCGGCCGTTGGGAGAGGGTGCGGGTCAGCCCCGTCGAAGACGCCGAAGCACTGGCTCGATCTCTGGCCGAATTGTTGCCTCTGCCTCGTGATTTCTCGTGGGCGCGGCCAGGTATGGCGGCCTACTCCACGCGGGCGGCAGCGGCTTCCCTCCGGCGCGTTTTCGAAGCTTACACACCATGACCGTTGTCCATCCCATCGATTCGGCCATGCCTGACGCATCCGGTCGTCTGGCAAGTCTGCCCTTGGTCCTGAGTGGCCTGGCCTTCATCGCGGCGTTCTGGACGCTGACGATGTCACAGGCCTCGCATGCCTTGTGGGTGGGTACATTCCTGGCGTCGATGGTCGGCTTTGGTGGCTTGCTGGCCATGGTCATGGACCGCAGCTTTTCCACCCCCTGGAGTGTCTATGCGGTCAGTTTGTCTCTGGGTTATGGTTTTGGCTCGTTCAATTCGCTGATGCGAGGCTACGACCACGGCACCAGCTGGCTGGCCGTGACGTTTGCGTCACAGGCATCTGTGGCCGTGGCTTTGGGGGGGGTGATGCTCCTGACGGCTGGTTTGCTGATCGTGGGGCGGATCGACACCCACAAGCTCTTGCCCAGGCTCGAGATTTCCCCTCTGGATCGCAAGGTGGCGCTGATCCTGATGTTGCTGGTGACCTTCGCCGGTGTGGTGGCGTTTGCGGCAGGCCGCATCGGATTCCAGGGTGGCATGGGCAGCGAAGAAGGGTCCGCCCGGGTGTCTGCACTGGGGGCTGTGCTGTCGGCCAGCCTGGCCGGCGTGCTGGGCATGAGTGGTTATGTGTTTGCCCGTGAGCAGCGCAGGGGCATCCGCTGGCTCGTGATCGCTGCGGCGGTGCTGATCGGTGTCATGTTGTTCATTCAGGGGCGCCGCATTTTCATGTACGGGGTGCTTGTGGGCTTGATCGGCTTTCTGGGCGCGCGAGGTCTGAAGGGCCTGTTGACTTTGCGAACGTTGGTGGGCCTGGTGGTCATGGTCGCCTGCTTCTTTGGTGCGTCACGGGCCTACATGGCCATGCGCATCTCGGGGTACACCCTCGGACCCAATCCGACGTTGTCAGAGCGCTGGAACGGTGCCGTGGACATTCTGAAGAACGCCGAACGGACAGGGTTGATGGAGGCAACGGCTGAAAACGAAGCGACGCGCACCTTCATCCTCGGTTACTTGGGTGAACTGGTCGAGAAGTTGCAGACCCGTCCACCCATGTGGGGCGAGTTGCTGGAGTTCAATCTGGCATCGTCAGTGCCCACAGTGATCTGGCCGGGCAAATGGCGAATCATGGCGGAGGTGGGAACCGAGGAATACGCCTGCAATGCGCATCTCGCGATGCCGTTTTGGGACGGCGCCAACTCCCTGATCAGTGCTGGGCTGTGCGATTTCCTGTGGCCAGGGGTGGTCTTGTATGTGGCCCTGACACTCGGCCTGTTCGCGCTGTTCAACCGCTTGCTCGCCGGCATGCCCCCCGTGGTGCGGCTGCTGGCATGTTTTGCCACCATGGAGAACCTGCTCCAGGTCGAGGGCTCCATGACCTCAAGCTTCGTGCTCATTCGCAATATCTCGGTGCTTCTTCTGATTGCGTGGAGTGTGCAGTGGCTGGTCCAATGGCATGAATCCCGACCGTGGACGCGGCATCGGGCGATGGTCAAGACACAGAATCAAGCGGGGGAGTCTCAGTGACTCAGACTGATCTGAGCAAAAGCAAGACCCACTGGCCTGTCTCTGTGCTGGTCAGGCGGGTGATCTGGACGTATGGGCTGGAACCCTTGGTGCGTTTCTGGCCCAAGTGGTTCAGCCCTTTGCGCGTCTGGGCCCTGAGGTTGATGGGGGCTCGCATTGGCAAGTCCTGTCTGATCATGCCGGGCGTTCGCGTGCTGATGCCCTGGAACCTGGTGCTCGAAGATCACGTGGCTGTCGGCCGTGATGCGGAGCTCTACAACTTCTCGATGCTGCATGTACAGACCATGAGCGTGGTCTCCCAAAACTGCTATCTGTCAACAGGCTCCCACGATTTCGAAGACCCGCACTTTCCGCTCACCCACGCGCCCATCCGGATCGGCCGCGAATGCTGGCTGGCCGCAGGGGTGTTCGTTTGTCCTGGCGTGACCATCCCGGACGGTTGCGTGGTGGGTGCCCGATCGGTGGTCGGCAAATCTTTGCGGGCGCCTTGGACCGTGTATGCGGGCAACCCGTGTCAGCCTTTGCGCGCACGGCGCATGAAGGCTCCTGGGGGGGCAGCTTGATACAGATGGTTGCTTTTGCGCGTGAAACCTTGACGTGCCCTCGGTGCTCCAACCGTGGGGGCTTGAGTCTTGCCTGGCCTCTTGAAGGTGCGTCATGGCTGGACCTGTCCACATCCAACAACCACTCCATCCATTGGGGACGTCCGTGATTGCGCGCCATTCAGCTGCACAACGAGCAGGAGCTGCAGGGTGAAGATCCTCCTGTACTCCATCAGCTTTGCACCGGATCCGACGGGTGTCGGCAAATACTCTGGTGAAATGGCCCGCTGGCTGGTCGAGCAGGGGCATGAGGTTCGGGTGATCTGTGCGCCCCCTTATTACCCGAACTGGCAGCTCGCCGAAGGCTACGAGGCCCCCGTTTATCGCCGCGAAGACTGGCGGGGCGTCGATGTCTGGCGGGCCCCTCTCTGGGTGCCACGAGAGCTGTCGGGGCGTTCGCGCTTGCTGCACCTTCTGTCGTTCGCGGTGACCTCATTCCCGGTGGCCCTGGCGCAGCTGTTCTGGAAGCCGGATGTGGTGGTGTGTGTCGCGCCTGCACTGGTCAATGCGCCGGCCGCCTGGATGGTCGCCCGATTGAGCGGGGCCAAGGCTTGGCTGCATGTGCAGGATTTCGAAGTCGACGTGGCGTTCAGCCTTGGGCTTTTGACCGGACGTTGGGCGCGCAGCTTGGTCTGCCGGATGGAGTCTTTGCTGATGCGTCGATTCGATGTCGTGTCTTCCATCTCAAGTCCGATGCTGGAGAGTTTGCGCGCCAAAAAGGTGGCGCCAGGCAAGATCCGGTCATTCGTGAATTGGGTCGACATCTCACAGGTGCAAGTGCTGCAAAGGGCCAGTGCCTACCGCGAGGAGCTGGGTCTGCCAGACACGATGCGGGTGGTGCTGTTTTCTGGCACGCTGGGCGGCAAACAAGGACTCGATGTCATCCCACGTGCCGCCCGACTGCTGGTCGAACGAAAAGACATCTTGTTTGTGATCGGGGGTGAGGGCGTCGTCAAGCACGACCTGCAGCAGGCGTGTGAGGGACTGCCCAATGTGCGATTCATGCCGCTGCAGCCTGCCGAGCGGCTGGGTGAATGGCTGGGTTTGGCCGATGTCCACCTCTTGACCCAAAGCCCTGAAGCGGCAGACCTCGTGTTGCCGTCCAAGCTCACGGGCATGCTGGCCAGTGGGCGTCCTGTGATCGCCACCTGTCGTCAGGGCACAGAGCTGGCACGCGTGGTCGCAGACTGCGGTGTGGTCACCCCGCCAGAGGACGCACGCGCATTGGCTGCGGCCATTTGTGGTCTGCTCGATTCTCCCGAGGACAGCCGGGCACTTGGTGGGCAAGGGCGACGCTACGCCGAAGAAAATCTGTCCAAAGAGGGAGTGCTGCGTCAGTTCGAGGAAGACTGTGCAGATCTTCTGCCCGAGTTGACGGTGTCCAGAGCCCGCCACTGACAGGATCTCATGACGCTTCCAGCATCGTCCGAAGTCGGGGCGACACGTCAGCGGATACGCCGAGTGTTTTCGATTGGCTTGCTCAACAACGTGATGTCGTTGTTGATCAGTTTTCTCATTCCGCCCTTGTTTGTGTCAGCGCTGGGCACCGAACGGTACGGCCAGTGGCTTTACCTGTTTTCGATTCCCACGTCGCTGGTCATGCTGGACATGGGGATCTCATCAGCCTTCTCCACAGAGATCTATCGCCATCATGTCGAGGGCCGTGTTGAGCAGGCTGCGCGTTTGCTGCGCACAGGCTGCCGCGTGGTGGTGGCGCTGATGTTGCTGGTCCTGGTGTTGTCGGCATCGCTGATTGCCTGGCACCATGCCACGCAAGGAGACCTGGAGTTTCATGCCACCTTGTTTGTACTGTGCCTGTACATCATCCTGGGTTTTCCTTCAGAGTTGCTGGTGGCCAGTTTCAAGATCGCTGGCCGCTTCGACCAGAACCAATGGTTGTATCTGGCCGCCCGCATTCTGGAGCTGATGCTGCTGTTGGCCTTGATCCGAACCAATCAGTTCGTCTGGATGGCCGGCGGGCTGGTGGCGGCACGTGTGCTCATGATGCTGGCTCTGGCGGTGCAAGCCCGACGTTTGACGCCCACACTGTTTCGTGGGCACTGGCGCGACCGTGAGCCATTCAAGCACCTGTGGCTGCCATCCGTGACGCATGCCTTGAGCCCGCTCATCATTTTTGTGTCCATGCAGGTGCCTCTGCTGATCCTGGCGCCGACGGCTGGTCTGACCGCGGTGGTGGCGTACTCGACCATTCGCACCTTGGCCAGGCTTCCTTTGCAGCTGAGCTCTCAAATGAGCTATTCGCTGTTCACCGAGTACACCCGGATGGCCGCCAACGGTCAGCATGGGTTGATTGAACGGCTGTATCGCAAGGGACAGTGGGCGATCATCGGCCTGTTTTCCCTGGCAGCCGTGGGCGGCTGGTGGCTCGGCGAGCCCTTCCTGAACTGGTGGGTGAAGCAGACTGTGATCGGCTTTCACTGGATCTTTGTGTGTCTCGTGCTGGAAGCCTTGTTCGAATCCATGATGCGCCACCGTGTGTGCCTGAGTTCTTCCAACAACCGTCACGCCTTTGATGCGATGTTTCAGTTGATGGTGGTGGGCTTTGCCGTGTGCGGCTTGTACATCACGGGTCAAAGCACCGGTGAGTTGGTCTGGATGGTGATGGCTTCGGCAGGTGTGACCCTGTCGGGCCTGCTCATCCTGTTGTGGCGTGATCGCCGACTGGATCTGTCGCAGATGCTGGGGTCAGGCGCGCGCTGAAAGCGCATCCAGCAAGGACTTTGCTGCCGCTTCGATGTGGAAGCGTTGCTGAAACAAAGCGACGGCGCGATCGCCCATTTGAGCGCGCTCCGTGGAGGTGCTTTGGGCCCATTGGCCCAGCCCGGCCGCGACGCTGCCAATGTCGTCGTCCACCATCCAGCCGGCCTGCGCAGCATCGATTTCACGCCAGATGTTGACTTGCCGGCTGATCAGAACAGGTTTTGCGCAGGCCAATGCTTCGACCACCGATATCCCGAAGTTCTCTTGATGCGACGCAAGGACGAAGGCGTCTGAACAGCGATAGGCCCCCCATTTTTCGTCACCCGAGAGCATGCCGGTCCAGACCACTTGGCTTGCAATGCCCAGGTCGACGGCCAGAGCCTTCATGGCTTGCCCGTAGGCGTCATCGGCGGGCCCGGCCATCACCAACTGGCTGCAGGCCAGGGCTTGCGGGTGGGTGCGTGCCACCTGTGCCCAGGCCTTCAACAGCAGATCCACCCCCTTCTTTTCATGCACGCGCCCCAGAAACAGCAGCCGTCTGGTGCCCTGTGCAGCAGGAAAGCGCGTCTCAAATGCCAAGGCCTGTTGGCGTGCCTCTGCTGGTGGCGGGGCCGTGCCGAAACTCACCACTTGATCATGGGTGCTGTACAGGCAGAAAGATTGCGCTGCGAGTCGGGCTTCTTGCTCGCAGGTGAACAACACGCCATTCGCGTCGCGCAGCACGCGGTACTCCCCCCATGGCCAGAACAGCCACTTTTTGAGGTGCTTGAAGGGGTAGGTGCGCTTGAACCAGGGGTCGAGCATGCCATGCGGATAGACAAAGTACGGTGTCCGGTGCCGACGCAGGCCCTGCCTGACGCCGACGCCGTGGTACTGCCACAAGCCATGCACGATCACCGCATCAAATCGGGATGCATTGCCCTCGATCCACCGTTGGTATCGCGGCGAAAACCCGAAATTGCCCAACAGCCCTGGGCCCAATGCGTGGCATTGGATGGGCGATTGATGGACCCATGGTGCCTCTGGTGGGTCCAGACTGGCCAGTTCGATGTGGTGACCTTGTCGCTGGTGAACTGCCGAGAGTTGTCGCACGGCCTCGATCGGCCCACCCGTTGCAGGATTGATCGAGCCGATGCAATGCAGCAATGACAGTCTGGAGGTCATGACCGCAGGGGTTCAGAACAGATCCGCTGATTTCACGCCCGGCGCTTGCGCATCCTTCGGTGCGAGCTTGGGCTCGCCGCCAAAAGCCGGCCATTCGATGCCGATGTCGGGGTCATTCCAGACGATGCTGCGCTCGCACTCTTTGGCGTAGTAATCGGTGGTCTTGTACAGGAAGTGCGTGTCGTCTTCCATGGACACGAAGCCGTGCGCAAAGCCTTCTGGGATCCACAGCTGGCGATGGTTGCTGGCCGTGAGCTCCACACCCACCCATTGACCGAAAGTGGGTGAGTCCTTGCGGATGTCGACGGCGACATCGAAGGCGCGGCCCTTGACCACGCGCACCAGCTTGCCTTGCGGGTGCGGGGGCAACTGGTAGTGCAGGCCGCGCAGCACCCCAGCCTGGCTGCACGAATGGTTGTCCTGCACGAACGGGCGTGGCACCGGCAGGCCCAGGGCCTGCAGTTGGGCATGGAACCGAGCCTCGTTGAAGCTTTCCATGAACCAGCCGCGGTCGTCACCGAACACGCTGGGCTCGACGATCACGACGTCGGGGATGGCGGTTTGAATCAGTTTCATGCGGGCCTCAGAAGATCTTTTCCTTGATGACCTTCATCAGGTACTGGCCGTAGCCGTTCTTGAGCATGGGCTTGGCCAGTTTCTCGACCTGCTCGGCGCCGATCCAGCCCGAGCGGTAGGCGATCTCTTCCAGGCAAGCCACTTTCAGCCCCTGACGCTTTTCCAGCGTGGCGATGAACTGGCCGGCTTCCAGCAGGCTGTCGTGGGTGCCGGTGTCCAGCCAGGCGTAGCCGCGGCCCATGATCTCGACGCTGAGCTGGCCCTGTTGCAGGTAGCGAGCGTTCACGTCGGTGATCTCCAGCTCGCCGCGTGGGCTGGGCTGGATGCTGGCGGCGATGTCGCAGACCTGCTCGTCGTAGAAGTACAGGCCGGTGACCGCGTAGTTGCTCTTGGGCTGGGCAGGCTTTTCTTCGATGCTCAGCGCCCGTTGCTCCGCGTCGAAGTCGACCACGCCATAGCGCTCGGGGTCATGCACGTGGTAGGCGAACACGCTGGCGCCATCGGTGCGTGCATCGGCGTTGTGCAGCAGTTGCTGGAAGTTGTGGCCGTAGTAGATGTTGTCACCCAGCACCAGCGCCGAGGGGTTGTTGCCCACGTGCTGCTTGCCGAGGATGAAGGCTTGCGCCAGGCCGTCGGGGCTGGGCTGCACGCAGTAGCTCAGGTTCAGGCCCCATTGGCTGCCATCGCCCAGCAGGGCCTGAAAGCGCGGCGTGTCTTGCGGGGTGCTGATCACCAGGATGTCCTGGATGCCGGCCAGCATCAGGGTGCTGAGCGGGTAATACACCATGGGCTTGTCGTACACCGGCAGCAGCTGCTTGCTGATGGCCAGGGTGGCGGGGTGCAGCCGGGTGCCGGAGCCCCCGGCCAGGATGATGCCCTTGCGGCGCTTGGTGCTCATGGTGTCAGACTCCCAGGTGCTCGGTCAGCATGCGTTCGACGCCCGCTTGCCAGTGCGGCAGGCGCAGGCCGAAGGCGGCTTGAAGTTTGTTGGTGTTCAGGCGCGAGTTCAGTGGGCGCCTGGCCGGCGTCGGGTACTCGGTGGTGGGCACTGGCGCGATCGCGTCAGGCGCCACCTTCACCGCCACGCCGCGGGCGCGTGCCCATTCGATGACAAAGCGGGCGTAGTCGAACCAGGTGGTTTCGCCGCCAGCCACCAGGTGGTACAGGCCGCTGACTTCGGGGCGTTGCTGTGCGGTGCGCAGGGCGTGGGCCGTGATGTCGGCCAGCAGGTCAGCGCCGGTGGGTGCGCCCACCTGGTCGTTGATCACCTTCAGGGCCTCGCGTTCTGCGGCCAGCTTCAGCATGGTCTTGGCGAAGTTGCCGCCACGTGCGCCAAACACCCAGCTGGTGCGGAAGATCAGGTGCTGGCAGCCGCTGGCCGTGATGGCCTGCTCGCCTTCCAGCTTGGTCTGGCCGTACACGCTCAAGGGGGCCACAGGCGCGTCTTCGGTGCGGGCGGTGCTGCCTGAGCCGTCGAACACGTAGTCGGTGCTGTAGTGCACCAGCCAGCTGCCTTGCTCGGCTGCCACGGCGGCCAGCGCCGCGGGGGTGGTGGCGTTGATCAGGCGCACCAGGTCGGGCTCGCTTTCGGCCTTGTCCACGGCGGTGTGGGCTGCGGCATTGACGATCACGTCGGCGCGTGTGTCGCGGGCCAGGGCCGCCACCTGGTCGGGGCGGGTGAAGTCAGCGGTGTCGAGGTCATGGGCGATGAGCTCGCCCAGAGGGGCCAGGGCGCGTTGCAGCTCCCAGCCCACCTGGCCGCCCTTGCCCAGCAGCAGGATCTTCATGCGGTGCCTCAGCCTTGACGGCCCTCGTAGTTGCGGGAGATCCAGTCGCGGTAGGCGCCCGAGCGCACGGTGTCGATCCACTCGGTGTTCTCGAGGTACCAGCGCACGGTGTGGTCGATGCCGGTTTCGAAGGTCTGCGCGGGGCGCCAGCCGATGTCACGCTGCACCTTGGTCGGGTCGATCGCGTAGCGGCGGTCGTGGCCCGGGCGGTCGGTCACGTAGGTGATCTGACTTTCGTACTTGGCGCCATCGGCGCGAGGGCGCAGTTCATCGAGCTTGCGGCAGATGGTGGTCACCACATCGATGTTCTTGATCTCGTTGATGCCGCCGATGTTGTAGGTCTCGCCCAGGGTGCCCTTTTCCAGCACCTGGCAGATGGCCTCGCAGTGGTCGCGCACGTACAGCCAGTCGCGGATGTTCAGACCGTCGCCGTAGACGGGCAGGGGCTTGCCGTCCAGCGCGTTCAGGATCATCAGCGGGATCAGCTTTTCAGGAAAGTGGTACGGGCCGTAGTTGTTGCTGCAGTTGGTGGTCAGCACCGGCAGGCCATAGGTGTGGTGGTAGGCGCGCACCAGGTGGTCGCTGCCCGCCTTGCTGGCCGAGTAGGGGCTGTTGGGCTGGTAGGCCGTGGTTTCGCTGAAGGCCGGGTCGGTGTCGGACAGCGAGCCATACACCTCGTCGGTCGAGACGTGGTGGAAGCGGAAGGCGGCCTTGTCGGCGGTCTCCATGGCGCCCCAGTAGGCGCGCACTTCTTCCAGCAGGGTGAAGGTGCCGACCATGTTGGTCTGGATGAATTCGCCAGGGCCGTGGATGGAGCGGTCCACATGGCTTTCAGCGGCGAAGTGCAGCACGGCGCGGGGCTTGTGCGTGGCCAGTGCGTTGCGCACGGCATCGCGGTCGCAGATGTCGGCGTGCACCAGGATGGCGTCACCGCTGGCGATCTGGGCCTGGATGGTGGCCGGGTTGCCTGCGTAGGTCAGCTTGTCGAACACCACGACCTGCTCGCGAGGCAGGCCCAGGCGCTCACGGCGCTCGAACCAGTGGTGAACGAAGTTGCCGCCGATGAAGCCGGCGCCTCCAGTGATCAGAATCATGATGTGATCGGCCAATGCTGAATACCAACCAATTATCGGTTGTTTCCCCGCGTGGGGCCCCCCTGAATCCAGGGCGCAGTGGGTTGTTGTATCTCGCCCATTGGTGGCATGCTGACTGACCGATACGTGTACAAACAGGACTGAGCGCGTGGGTCATGCGGCTTGCGCATCGCCGTCTGGCGAGTCTTCATTCTGATTTTGAGTTGAGATTGACATGGCAAAAGCAATGATCCTGGCGGCCGGACAAGGCACACGGGTGCGTCCTCTGACCAAAAACATTCCCAAGCCGATGGTGCCCATCCTGGGCAAGCCGGTCATGGAGTACCTGATCGAGCATCTGGCCCGCTACGGGATCAAAGAGATCATGGTCAATGTGGCGTTCAATCATTGGAAGATTGAGAACTACTTTGGCGATGGTCACCGCTGGGGTGTTGAGATCGGCTACTCCTACGAAGGGGCGCGTGAACACGGCGAGATCATGCCCAAGCCGGTGGGGTCTGCCGGCGGCATGAAGAAGATCCAGGACTTCAGCGGCTTCTTTGACGAGACCACCCTGGTGCTGTGTGGCGACGCCATCATCGATCTGGACATCAAGGCAGCGCTTTTCGAGCACAAGTCCAAGAAGGCCATGGCCTCGGTGGTGACGCTGGAAGTGCCCGAGGACGAAGTCAAGAACTACGGCATCGTGGTGGCGGACAAGACCGGACGCATCACCTCCTTTCAGGAAAAGCCCAAGCCGCACGAGGCGCTGTCGCGTTACGCGTCCACCGGCATTTACATCTTCGAGCCGGAGGTTCTGGAACTGGTGCCTTCGGGTGTCGAATTTGACATTGGCAGCCAGCTGTTTCCGATGCTTGCCGAGCGCGGCATGCCGTTTTATGCGCAGACCCGCCACTTCAACTGGATCGACATTGGCCGCGTGGCGGATTACTGGGCTGTGAGCCTGCGCGTGCTGCGTGGTGAGGTGGCACAGATGGACATGCCAGGCACGGAAGTGCGCCCGGGGGTGTGGGTCGGCTTGAACACCCGTATCGACTGGGACACGGTCAACATCGAGGGGCCGGTGTACATCGGTTCGGGTACTTGCATTGAACCGGGTGTGACCATCGAAGGACCGGCCTGGCTGGGGCATGGCTGCCTGCTGCGCAAGAACAGTCGCCTGAAGCACAGCGTGCTGTTCGACTACACCCGCCTGAGTGAAGGCGCCACGTTGGAAGATGTCGTGGCGTCCCCCCAGTACTGCGTCGACAAGAACGGCAAAACCACCTACCAGGGTGATGAAACCACCCCATTGCGATGGGGTGATGCCAGGGCTTGACCCTGCAGTCTGGTGCCCCGAAGGCCCAGGCTGACCGGCTTCAAAGTGGCAGCGCGCTCAGGCCGCTGCGCACCAGGGAGCCCATGGCCGGGCCTGTGAGTTGGGCCCGCAATTGGTTCAGGCCGGTGTGCGCGTCCATGGTCATGAGCACGCCCGCATCGTCGACATCGATGTCCATGCCGGGGTAGCGAGCTGTGAGCCGCCGCAGGTCCTGGTCGGAGCGCACCCGGATCAGCTCACTGTGCAACTCGGCAGACAAACCGACCGGCAGGCCGCGCAAATGGCGGTGGCACGGGAACACCATGGTGGCAGCTTTCAGGCCGGCGGCCACCGCGTGCAGTGTGTCCAGGCGCAGCATGGGCATGTCGATGGGCAGGAGCACCCAGCCAGGGCTGTCGCCGCGTTCGATGACGGCCTTGGCCACACCCTGAGCCAGCCAGTCGCTGGCGCACTGCTGTGCATTGGGGGGCTCTTGAAGCAAGATGTCTTGCCCCGGTAGCAGTCGTGCAGCGACTTCTGCTTGTGCAGGGGTGGCCACCAGCACGCGGGGCAACTGACTGGACAGCACCCTGCGCAGCGCCGTGTCCAGCACGCTGTAGTGACCGATGGCCTGGCGGTCGTCCGCGCGCCAGTGCATTTCCGGGTCGGCCAGCAGGATGACGGTGGGCTGATCGCTCATGGGGCTCCCAAACGAGGAAGCACCATTTTGAGGCGGGCTTGCTGCGCTGCACCACCGCACAAGCCCCTAAGGGTGATCCCCTGTTACCAGATGTAATCGGGTGGCTGGCGTGGCTTGGGTCACGGTGGCAGCCGTGTGCCTGACGCGGGCTTGACACGGGGCATGGACGCTGCACCAGGGGTGGCGGATACTGCGCACATGGACAACCAAGCACACGAACTGGCGCAGATGCGCCGCAGCTACGAACAGGCTGCCCTTGATGAAACCCATGTGGCCCCCACCCCCCTGGCCCAGTTCCAGAAATGGTTCGACGAGGCCGTGCACGCCCGCGTGCTGGAGGCCAATGCCATGACACTGTCGACGGTGGGGGCACAGGGGCGCCCGTCGTCGCGTGTGGTGCTGCTCAAGGGGCTGGATGAGCGAGGCCTGTGCTGGTACACCAATTACGACAGCCGCAAAGGCCTGGAGCTGGCCGCCAACCCCTTTGCCTGCCTGCAGTTTTTCTGGCCTGAACTGGAGCGGGTGGTGCGCGTGGAAGGGCGTGTCGAGCGCCTGAGCGATGACGAGTCGGACAGCTACTACCGCACCCGCCCGCTGGGCTCGCGCATTGGCGCCTGGGCCTCGCCGCAAAGTCAGGTGATCGCCACCCGGCAAGTGCTGGAAGTGAACTGGGAGGCCGAACAGGCCCGTCAGGGCACCGACCCGGTGCGGCCGGCCAACTGGGGTGGTTTCCGCCTGACGCCTGACCGCTGGGAGTTCTGGCAAGGCCGACCCAGCCGTCTGCATGACCGCCTGGTGTTCACGCAGGCTGGTGCAGGGTGGGCTTTGTCGCGCCTGGCGCCCTGAGACTGCAGCGCCTGAAAGGCTTCATGAGGTGCCTGTGAAGTGCACACGCGGGGGGGCGCGCAGCTCAGCCTTGCTGGCTGAGGTCCAGCGCGGGGAAGGCTTTTTGGAACTTGCCCACTTTGGGCGCCACGACGAAGGCGCAGTAACCCGCGTGCGGGTTGTGTTCGAAGTAGGCCTGGTGATAGGCCTCGGCCGGATGGTAGTTCTGCAGCGGCGCCAGTTCGGTGACGATGGGCTGGGTGTAGCGGCCACTGTCCCGTTGTGCCTGCACCCAGTCCCTGACCTCGGCCTCTTGCGTCGGTGTATGCCAGTAGATGCCTGACCGGTACTGGGTGCCCACGTCGTTGCCCTGGCGGTTCAGCGTGGTCGGGTCGTGCACCGTGAAGAAGATCTCCAGCACCTGCTGCAGGCTCAGCACGGCCGGGTCGAACTGAACCTGGACCACTTCGGCATGGCCCGTCTGACCGCCGCAGACTGCTTCGTAGCTGGGGTGGGGGGCATGTCCGTTGGAATAGCCCGATTCCACATGGCGCACGCCCCGGGTGCGGCGGAACACGGCGTCAATGCACCAGAAGCAGCCACCGGCCAGGGTGATGGTGCTCGATGCGTGGTCAGGCGTGTGGGTGTCGGGCATGTGAACCTCGGGCGTTGGGGGGACGTCATGATCATGGCATGGCGCATGTGCCGCTGCACGTGCCCGAGGAGAGCCCCTGAAAAGCGAAGCCCCCGGACGAAGCCGGGGGCCGGGTGGCTTCAAGCCACCGAAGGAAAGGGCAAGGGGAGGTGTTGCCTCTTTCCCTGACGCAGCGACTGCGTCAGTGGGGGTGCCTGCTGTGCAGGTGACTTCAATCTACGCCGAAGCGGGGGCCGTGGCAAGGCCCCATCGAAGGCCTCGACCGCGCCGCAGGTTCAAAGCCAGCTCAGTTGCGGATTCCTGCGCGTTCCAGCACCTGCAGCACCCGGTCGGTCACGGCCTGCGGCATGGTGATGGTGCGGCCCCATTCGCGGTCGGTCTCGCCAGGCCATTTGTTGGTGGCGTCCAGGCCCATCTTGCCGCCCAGCCCGCTGACCGGCGAGGCGAAGTCCAGGTAGTCGATCGGGGTGTTGTCCACCAGGGTGGTGTCGCGCACCGGGTCCATGCGGGTGGTGATGGCCCAGATCACTTCCTGCCAGTCGCGGATGTTCACGTCGTCGTCGACGATGACGATGAACTTGGTGTACATGAACTGGCGCAAGAAGCTCCACAGGCCGAACATCAGGCGCTTGCTGTGCCCTGCGTAGGCCTTCTTCATGCTGATGATGGCCATGCGGTAACTGCAGCCTTCGGGCGGCAGGTAGAAGTCGACGATCTCGGGGAATTGCTTCTGCAGGATCGGCACGAACACTTCATTGAGCGCCACGCCCAGCACGGCGGGCTCGTCGGGCGGCTTGCCAGTGTAGGTGGAGTGGTAAATGGGGTTCTCGCGGTGGGTGAGTCGGTTCACCTCGAACACCGGGAACCAGTCCTGCTCGTTGTAATAGCCGGTGTGGTCGCCGTAAGGGCCTTCCAGTGCGTGCAGGTAGCCGTTGCGCTCCATCAGGGGCACGCCGTGCTCGCTGGTGCCGGTGTAGCCCTTGGGGGCCGTGGGGATGTGCCCTTCCAGCACGAACTCGGCCGAGGCCGGCACCTGCAGCATTTCGCCACGTTCGCCCACGGCGGTGTGGACCACCTCGGTGCGACTGCCTCGCAGCAGCCCGGCGAACTGGTATTCGCTCAAGGAGTCGGGCACGGGTGTGACGGCACCCAGGATGGTGGCCGGGTCGGCCCCGAAGGCCACGGCAATGGGGAAGGGCTGGCCGGGATTGGCCAGGGCGAACTCCCGGAAATCGAGCGCACCACCACGGTGGGCGAGCCAGCGCATGATCACCTGACGTTTGCTGATCAGCTGCTGGCGGTAGATGCCCAGGTTCTGGCGGCGGCGCGGGTTGGGCACACCCTGGGGGCCGCGCGTGACCACCAGACCCCAGGTCAGCAGCGGGGCCGCGTCGCCGGGCCAGCACCACTGCACGGGAA
This sequence comes from Aquabacterium lacunae, assembly GCF_004310865.1. Taxonomy (GTDB): domain Bacteria; phylum Pseudomonadota; class Gammaproteobacteria; order Burkholderiales; family Burkholderiaceae_C; genus Aquabacterium; species Aquabacterium lacunae. Next base: position 181,658 of record NZ_SIXI01000004.1, on the reverse strand, counting down.
TGTCTGTCAGGTCGATGTCGCTGCCCTCGCGCACCACGGCCTGGCAGGGCGCACGGCCCACGGTGCTGGGCTTCATGTCCCACAGGGCCTTGGCCATCTGCAGCAGCTTGCCGGCGTCTTTCAGGCCACGGGGCGGTTCGGGCTCCTTCAGGCTGGCCAGCACGCGGCCGATGTCGCGCAATTCGCTCACGTCGTCGGCGCCCATGCCCAGGGCCACGCGCCGAGGCGTGCCGAACAAGTTGGCCAGCACCGGAAATTTGTAACGTTTTGCGTTACTTTGTGAGCCGTCTGCGGGCGTGTTCACCGGCTGCTCGAACCACAGGGCTGGACCGCCAGCGCGCAGCACCCGGTCGGCCAGGGCCGTCATTTCCAGACGGACAGACACCGGTTCCTGGATCCGACGCAGTTCACCCTGGCGTTCCAGACCGTTCACAAAGTCACGCAAGTCACGGTATTTCATAGAATAAAAGTTATAAGAGATCGATCTCTTATGCTTGACTGGTTATTTCGGGGCTGCCTAGAATCCGCGCTCGAATCGCTCCAGGGCCTTTTCCTGGGGTAAACCCTGCGCCCTGTTCAAGGGCGCGACGCTGCCAGCGAGGGACAGGTGCCGGGTCGACCGCCACCTGCTCGCGCTGATTATCACTGTTGCCCCTGCAACCCCTGCTCACAAGGTGTGGGTTGCCCTGGTGATGCCGACCACCCGTCGAGCCTCGACCAGCCCGGGCCGCAGACGAGAAAGGAGAACCATGACAGCGTTCAAGCAATGGGACACCTGGCGCCAGACCGGCGCCGACGTCGCAAGAGGTGTCCGCCATGTGAGTCATCATGCCCTGGCCGTGGTCGGTCTGGGCGCGGTGCTGACCGCCGTGTTCCTCAGCACACGGCCCGAGTTGCGACATCAACTGGAAACCGATGCCCTGGCCTGGTTGTCCGACCGCGCCCTGGCGCGCCTGGCACCGCAAGGCGGTGCCGACACGGCCCGAGACGAGAACTTCCTGCTGGCCATGGCCGAGCCGGACGCCATCCAGCGCGCCACCGCCGCCGACGTGTCGGAGCTCAACCGTCAGCAGCAGTTGGTGGTGCAGTGGATCTCTCGCCGCTACAGCGTGGCGCAGGAGCCCATTTCGCGCCTGGTGCAAGAAGCCTGGAGCGTCGGCAAGGCCGCCGGTGTCGAGCCCACCTTGATCCTGGCCATCATGGCCATGGAGTCGAGCTTCAACCCCTTTGCGCAGAGCCATGTGGGTGCGCAAGGCCTGATGCAGGTCATGACCGGCATCCACCGCGACAAGTACGAAGCCTTCGGTGGCAAGCGTGCGGCCTTTGACCCGGTGACCAACCTGCGTGTGGGCGTGCAGGTGCTCAAAGAGTGCATCACCCGCGCGGGCAGTCTGGAAGAAGGGCTGAAGTATTACGTGGGGGCGGCCAACCTGGCCCATGACGGTGGTTACGCCAACCGCGTGCTGACCGAGCAGCGTTACCTGCTCAGCGTGGCAGCGGGCCGCCACGTGCCCACCAACGCCACCCTGCCGCCGCCGGGGGCCGTGATCGAGGCGGCGGCCACGCAGGTGGTGCCTTCCGTGCCCACGGCTTACCAGCCAGACGCTGCGGCGTCCGGGGCTCAGCGGGCTGCGCCGGCGGTCTCGCCGGCCCCCTCGGCCAGCGAAGCGCCCGTCAATGCCCACCGTGGCGCCCCCGAGCGGGTGGCCGCCGAGCAGATCGCCCTGGCGAACTGACGCCAAGAGCCCCCGAGAACGCGGCGGCCATGCTGCACGCTTTCCGGGGCTTGGGTACAATCCGAGATTCGCTGCGCGACTGGCGATAGATGGTGGGCTTGCCCTGCCTGAGGTGGTGAACCACCGGGAAGCGCAGCCCCGTTCGGGCCAAGGGTGGCCTGTGCGGGAACCGCCGTTCGCCTGGGCAGCCCTCTGAAGTGGTTCAGCACGTGCCGCGCACCTTGTGGTGGCGCACGCGGGTTGCCACGCGGTGGGTCTTCAACCTTGAAGAGGACTGCCAAGTCATGTTTGACCGCGCCCAGCACACCATTGCCCAAGTCGATCCCGAGCTGTTCGCCGCCATCCAGGCCGAGAACACCCGTCAGGAAGACCACATCGAACTGATCGCCTCCGAGAACTACACCTCGCCGGCCGTCATGGAAGCCCAGGGCTCCCAGCTGACCAACAAGTACGCCGAAGGCTACCCTGGCAAGCGTTACTACGGCGGTTGCGAGCACGTGGACGTGGTCGAGCAACTGGCCATTGACCGACTCAAGCAGCTGTTCGGCGCCGAGTTCGCCAACGTGCAGCCCAATTCGGGTTCCCAAGCCAACCAGGCCGTGTTCTTCGGCCTGCTGCAGCCCGGCGACACCATCATGGGCCTGAGCCTGGCCGAAGGCGGCCACCTGACCCACGGCATGCCCCTGAACATGTCGGGCAAGTGGTTCAAGGTGGTGTCCTACGGCCTGAACGCGCAGGAAGACATCGACTACGACGCCATGGAAGCCCTGGCCCGTGAGCACAAGCCCAAGCTGATCATCGCCGGCGCTTCGGCCTTCGCCCTGCGCATCGACTTCGAGCGCTTTGCACGCATTGCCAAGGAAATCGGCGCCTACTTCATGGTGGACATGGCCCACTACGCTGGCCTGATCGCCGCGGGCGTGTACCCCAACCCGGTGCCCCATGCCGACGTGGTCACCTCGACCACCCACAAGAGCCTGCGTGGCCCGCGTGGCGGCATCATCCTGATGCGCTCGGAAGAGATCGCCAAGAAGATCAACTCGGCCATCTTCCCCGGTATCCAGGGCGGCCCCCTGATGCACGTGATCGCCGGCAAGGCCGTGGCCTTCAAGGAAGCCCTGAGCCCCGAGTTCAAGGCCTACCAGCAGCAAGTGGTGAAGAACGCCGCCGCCCTGGCTGATACCCTCACGAAGCGCGGCCTGCGCATCGTGTCGGGCCGCACCGAAAGCCACGTGATGCTGGTGGACCTGCGCCCCAAGAACCTGACCGGCAAGGAAGCCGAGGCCATCCTGGGTGCCGCACACATCACCTGCAACAAGAACGGCATCCCCAATGACCCGCAAAAGCCGATGGTGACCAGCGGTATTCGCCTGGGCTCGCCGGCCATGACCACCCGTGGCTTCAAGGAAGAGCAGGCCGTGGCCGTGGGCAACCTGATCGCCGACGTGCTGGACAACCCGCACGACGAGGCCACCATCGCCCGCGTGCGCGAGCAGGTGTCGGCGCTGACCCGTCAGTTCCCGGTCTACCGTTGATTCCCACGTGAACGCGTGATGCAATCGAACCCGGCATGGGCGCCCGCCCTGCCGGGTTTTTTTCTGCCAGTGCCGTTGCCTGCATGCAGGCTGCGTGCCTTGAACACACCGCGACCCTTCAGAGAGCTCCACCATGCGCTGCCCGTTTTGCGGACACCCTGACACCCAGGTGGTCGAAACGCGTGATTCCGACGAAGGCGATTCGACCCGCCGCCGCCGCAAATGCGCGGCCTGCGACAAGCGCTTCACCACCTACGAGCGCGCCGAAATCGAATTGCCGTCGATCGTCAAGCGAGACGGACGCCGCACCGACTACGACCGCGCCAAGCTGAAGTCGTCATTGATGCTGGCCTTGCGCAAGCGACCCGTGGGCGCAGAGGCCGTGGAAACGGCCATCGAAGCCATCGAAGGCAAGCTGCGGCAGTCGGGTGACAAGGAAGTGTCGTCCACCCAGCTGGGCGAGTGGGTCATGAAGGAGCTGCGCAAGCTCGACAAGGTGGCCTATGTGCGCTTTGCTTCGGTGTACCGCAGCTTTGATGACGTGACCGAGTTCGTGGCCGCGGTCAAGGAAAGCGGCAAGAAAAGCTGAGCCCGGGGCAGGCCCCGGAGCTGTTCGAGGATCACTTCCAGCAATCGGCCAAGGCCTGTCCGGTCGCTGAGCCGCCTTTGGCGCCCCGTTGCCCGGTGGACGTGAGGGACAGCACCCCGCATTTGTCTTGGGTCATGCTGCCACCAGCGGCAGGCGTGGCTTGCAAGGCGAAGGTCGAAACCGTCGCATTGGTGACCGTGATCTGGTACTCCGCTTTGCCCTGCGCGGGCGACTGCAACAGGTTGTTCGGCAGGTTGGCTCCGATGTACGTGTTGTTAGCCGCGAAGTAGCGCTGCATGTACTGCTGGGCCGCCAGCAGCAGGTTGCGAGCGTCGGCCCGCCGGGCGTTCTCGGCATGCTTCTGGTAGCTCGGCAGGGCCACGGCCGTCAGCACGGCAATGATCAGCGTCACGATCACCAGCTCGATCAGAGTGAAGCCCCGTTGGCGGCCAGCTGACTGGGTGAAAGGGTGGTGTGTCATGTCACTGCGGGAAGTTGATGATCTGGCGCCAGTTGCGGCGCACGAAGTTGGACGGCAGCGTGACGTCAATCGTGTTGCTGCCGCCCGTGCAGGTCGGGCAATTGCCGCCACCAGAGATCACCACGCCCTCGCCCCCATTCGGTTTGCGCGAGTAGGTCACCTTGGGGTTGCCACGGAATGGGCGCTTGTAGGCGGAGACGATGGTGCGGGTCGCGTTGGCGTCGGTGGAGTTGAGCACGATGGTGCCGCCGGTCAGTGGGTCGAGCACCAGGATGTAACTGGTTGCCGAGGCCGAGTCGCAGCGATCTTCTTGTTTGAGGTCGACGGTGCCCATGATCAAGGCGTCCGGCAGCAGCTGCGGTGAGAACAAGGCTCTCGGTCGCGGCAGGCTGGTCGAGCCTGAAACAGGGATCTCCAGGTTCAGGTACCAGCCGTCCTGGGTCAGGTCGACGGTGGGCACCTTCTTGATGGTCCAGGTGTCGGTCGACCCGCTGATGATTTCGAACTCCCGCTTGAGAAGTTTGGACTGCACAGGTTGAACCGTGGCCAGCGAACTGCCGCCCACCTTGGTGCGGTCGCGCACTGCAAACAGGGTCTGCAGGCTCGTATTGGCTGGATCGTTTTCGTTTTCGGGGGTGCTGGCGTCGTCTGTGTCTGAATAGAGCTTGCCTGTGCCAAACACCACCAGCAGGCCACCCTTCGGATGCGACAGGTAAGTGGGGGCTGCGGTGATGGGCTGCGGTGTGGTGGCCTCGAACAGGGGCTTGCCACCCAGTCCTACCTTCCAATCTGATGGATTGGCGCTTTCCATGTCAAAGCGCCACATCTTGCCTTTCAGATCACCTGCATAGGCGCCCACGATGGTGCGGTTGATGTCGGTGATCAAGCTCACGCCGCCCAGTCCATTGCGCAACTCGTCGCTGGCCTTCAGTGTGGTGACCAGATTGCCGGTGGCCAGATCGACCACGAACAGGTAAGCCTTGGCGCCGTCGGTGTGCGTGCTGTCTGGCCCATTGCCGAACACGGCCACCCATTGGCCGCTGCGCGTGACGCCTGTGGCCACGGGTTGTGTCACGTGGCCCAGTTTGGCCAGGTCGTTGCTGGCGGCCGTGCTGCTGGTGGCCGAAAGCTCCCACATCAGGTTGGTGGCTGACATCTGGTCGGGAGAGGTCGTGTTGACCCGCAGGGCAAACACGGTTCTGGCACCAGCACCCGTCGAGCCCAGCACCATGTTCTGCCATGAGCCGTTCAGGTATGCATCAGATTCGACCAATGGGCCGTCCACGTAGAAGCGATGGGCTTTGCTCGGGTCGGTGCTCTTGCCGTACTCCAGGTCCGCCAGACGAGCCATGTTCCCCAGCACACTGGACGGCACATAAGCCAGCACCTCATCGGATCTACCAGTCTTGGGGTCGGTGAAGGCGTGGAGCATGCCGTCATTGGCGCCTGCAAAGAGCAAGCCTTGTGAGCGCTTGCCTTTGCTGGCCATGTACTCACGGTAAGTGGTGTTGCCGGATGCCTTGCCGTTGATCTTGTCGGGCAAGAACTGGTAGTTCAGGTCCAGCGCATCTCGGACCAACAGGGGCGTACTGTTGACAATGTCCCCCAGCGGGGCAGGTGTGGTCGTGCTGAAAGGTGCCTGACAAGGCGCATCACCTGTGGTGCCTCGGCAGCGCAGCGACGGCACCTGAGCGCCTTCTTCGCTGCGATCACCTCGCAGGTAGTTGATGAGCTTGTTGGCATCGGTGCTGTTGCGGGTGCCCACCAAGGTGTTGCGCATGGCAGTGCTCAGTCCGGCGCCATCCACACCGAACGTGGTGGGCGTCCGGGTTTCCGGGTTCCACGTGATGATGTTGCGCGTCGCCGCTGGACGGACGGCTTCGCTGGCCTTCCAGGCCACTGTGGTGCCCGTGCCAGCGCTGCCGATGTTGTAGGCGATGATGTCGCCGAACCACGAAGACGGGTTGTAAGACGGGATGTAGCTGCGGCTGTTGCTGTCGAGCACGATGCCGGACACGGCCACGCCGCTGTCGGTGGGCACTGAGGCGGCCACCGACTGCAGGAAGCTCTTGATGGCTGATTCAAAGTCAGCCGGGTTGCGAGTGGTCAAGAACCGACCTCGGCCATTGCGCGCCGCATGGAAGAGGTCATCCACCATCTTTTCGTCGCCGCCGTTGACATAGCTGTCGTTGTCAGGCTGTGGCCAGACGTTGTTGGCGGGCCAGAGGGTGATGCCGCTGTTGCCGGGCGAGTCTGTGACCGTGGCTGGCAGTGTGCCCTGAACGCCAAGGCTGACGGTGTAGGTGTTCAGGTGTTGCCAGAAGGCGTGGTCCAAAGCGTTTTCATCGGCCTTTTGAATCTCGGCTGCGGTGTCTGTCGGAATGCTGGAGGGCAATGGCACTTTGTTGCGCAGGTCTGGGCGCAGGTCGTTCACCCAGTAGTACATCGCGACATCGGCCAGGGTGTTGGCCCATTTGTCCTGATAGCGTGGCGAATTGGCCGGTGTGTAGGTGTAGGTGCGAACTTGGTCGGGATCGCTGCGCATGGCCATGTCACTGGTGTGCTTGGGCCCTGTGGTGCTGTCCACGTCGGCACGTGCTGCCGCGGTGGTCGCTTGTTCCGAGTTCCAGTAGCCGTCGGTCATGAGCAGGTGGAAGCTCTTTCGGCACGCCAGGTGGTTGGTGTTGGCCGTGGATGTGCTCAGTGGCTTGGGGTCGTCTGCCCAAGGACCGTTGTCGGTGCGGTTCATGAAGTACTGGCCGACATCGTCCATCGCGCGTCGAAGGGGCGTGCCACCCGAGGCCGGAACCTCATACAGCCAGTCAAAGAACGCCTGCCTGTCGGTCGGCTGCAGGGGGTTGGAGAATGACCTGACCCCTCGGATCAATGTGCCGATCGAGTTGTACTGGCTGTTGGCCGTGGTGTTGTTGATGCGCCCGTAACCCAACCGCATGTTGAATTTCTGGGGGGCGAATGCCCGGCTGCTGGCCCCGATGGCCAGCAGGTTGCGGGTTCGGTAGTAGGTGAACCAGTTGGCAAAGTTGGCCAGCTCTTCGGCTTGTGTGCACTTGGTGCTGCTGGCGCAATCGGTCCGGTCTGCACTCTTGCTGCGATTGGGCGGGAATGTGGCGGTGCTGGCGGCGCCGCCGATGTCCACCCAGCCATGACCGATTTCGTAATAGGACGCTGGACTGAAGTAGCGCGTTTCGTAGGTGACCAAATTGGGTGTCAGGAAGGGCACGCCATTGCGGTCATATCCCAGTGTTGCCTCAGCACACCAACCTGTGGTGGGTGAAGAACTGTTCAAAGGGGACAGCGGCGTGACTTCTCTGGGCTTCAGGAACGCCGTGGCTGCGGAGGTGGCGCTGGAGGGCTTGACCAGCTGCAGCGGGTCCACATAAACGTCGAGGGTGCTGGCGGATGTGGTGCCGGGCGTCGAGTTGGCGAACTCGGTGCCATCTGCTTTCATCCACGGGCGATACCGAATGTTCGGGTTGTAGTAAAGCTCATTGCCCGGGTAAGGGCGAGCATTGGTCACGTTGGGTGTCCGAAAATTCACATGGTGAGGCGCGCCGGAGGCGGTCAGCCAAGTGCTGCTGCCTTTTCCCGAGTGCGTGGGCACAACGCAGGTGAAGGTGTCTTGTTTGTTTCTGTCGGGTTCGTTGGGGTGGTTCACTGGGTAAGTGGTTCGCGCCCCGCGGTTCGGCAACGTTTCGCGGCTGCGCAGGTAGTTGACGCGCTCGTCCGGCAGGGCGGACCACGCCATTGAGCCCGAGTCGTCGATGGTGTAAAACACATTGGGGTCGACGGACTCGGCTGGTTTGTTCAGCAGCGGCATCTGGGCTGGCGCGGCCAAGGTGGGCGCCGCAGGCGCCCAAACCATGGAAGCGATCAACAATTGAAGAGTGAGGGTGCGCAAGCGACCCGGGAAATCATGCGGCGTGTTCATGATCACCTCGTGTGTCAGAAGGGAATGTAGAGGGTCGACTGCAGCCACACTTCGCCGCCTTGTGCGGCACCTGGGGTGCGGTCGTAGTTGGGCGAAAAGCCGCGGACGGTCACGCGCACCACACGCACGATGGCGTTGGTGGCGTTGCCCACGTCGCTGTCGATCGAGCGCAGCCTGATCTGCTGCGCCATGCATTGAGGCAACTGATTGAAGTTCCGTGCCACCGCATTGCCACCGTCGATGGCCGCCAGCACCCCGGCAGGCGGCTCGAAGGCGTTGGTGTTCAAGACCCAGTTGGCCTCCGCGCGCCACGTTTCGGTGGTGTCTTCAGCGTTGAGGTCCATGCCTGACTGGCCTGGCGGCGGGGGCAGCACCCGAACACCGGGCTGGTTGCGGATGACCTGGTCTTCGCACCACCGAAGCGTCGCTTCTGCGGCTTGGCTGGCGAGCTGCCCATCACGGATGCTGGAGCCGATCTGGTCACTGGACATCACGAACTTCAGAGTCATGGTGGTGGTGACCCCGATCGCCAGCATCAGGACCAGGGCGATGATGAGCACCACCCCTTCCTGGGGGCGCCTGAATCGTGGGGCAAGGGTGTGGGCCATGATGGGTCAGCGGCAAAGGTCGGGGAATGTGGCGTTGGCATTCGCGCAGGCGGTTGCTCGGTTCCGAAGCGCGACCGTGACGTTCACCGCGCGGTAGCCTCGCCGATCATTGGCATCTGCGGCGGTGGGGTGGCGTACGCCACGGCAATCCTGATAGTCCATGGGCTCTGGCAATGCGTCATTGGGTGTGCTCAGCAGGAGGCACACGTTGACGCTGACCACGCGCTGCCATGACGCGTCGCGGTTGCCAGGGATGAGGTTGTCCACCTGGTCGGCTCGCAGGAACTGCCGAGCTTCAAAAAGCGGGTAGGCGCTTCTGCCTGAGTCTGCCGGGGGTTGGAACAGGGCGGCCACCCCGTAGGTGACCTGCATGTCGACCACATTGGGCAGCAGGGGTTGTGAGGTGGCTTGTGCGCCGAATGCAGCAGCCCCGCCGTTGCCGATGCAGCTCAAGGTGGGCACGCCCGCAACGTTCTGGATGAAAAACCTGTTTTCCACCAGTGTGTAGGGTGCGCCGACCTCAATGGCAGACGGCACGGTGGCCACCACGCCGTTGGCCAGGCAGTCGGTGGGTGCATTGTTAGCTGCGGGCACGGTGTTCGATGCATCTCCCTCGAACAGCACGGTCAGTGCGTCGGGTGCTGAGTCGGCGGCCGGATTCACGCAGCCCTGAGAGATCACGGCTGCGGGTGGGTTGAGGGTCGGGTCCCAGCGCCATGCAGCGGCGTTGGTGTTGGTGTAGCCACCTTCGCAACCCAGCACGGCCGAGCCAACGAAGTTCCTGGACGGTGTTTCCGTGGAGGATGTGATCACCCGGGTCTGGCTGTAGCCCGCCATGCGAAGCTGCCAGCGGATCAGGTTGGCTGCAATGGTGGCGTCTTCGTTGAGTTGAGCCAGCTCGTTGTCCTGGCGGCTGCTCTGGCCGGTCTGGTTCACGGAAAACAGAATGGCACCCAGCACCACCAGGGCAATGGTCATGGCCAGCAGCAGCTCGAGCAGGCTGCGGCCGTGTGGTGCGGGGAGGGCTGGCTTGGTCAGCATCTTGGGTGAGCCCATGGCGTCAGAGCGAAATGGTGTGCATCACGCAGATGCGGCGTGGGGTGAGTTGTGCGACCTGTGCTGGGCAGTTGTCTTCCAGGCCTGCCCAGAGTGCGTCGTCTGGTGCGTTGCCACTTTCGGTCTGTGCGGTCCAGTACACCCAGACCGACATGCTGGTCGTTGGGTTCACGCCCGGCGCAGGGGCGACGTAGGTGGCGAACAGGTTGCCTTCAGGCAGGCGCCGACGAATGGCCTGACGGATCTGGAAGAGGTCTGCCTGCGCGATGGTCGCAGCAGTGCAGGCGACCGCCACGTCCTGGCACAGGGTGGCTGGTCGGGCAGGCTCGGCCGTGCCGGTGTCGTTGAAGTTGTAATTGCCTGCGATGGCCCCTGACGGATTGGCGCGAACCGCTTCTGCGAAAGACTGAAGCAATTCGTTGGCCGCGCCGCGGAATTCGTTGGTGCGCTGAATGCGGCTGCTGTTGGCCTGGATGCCAGCCATGGCGAGCAGCCCGATCGACAGCAGCAGCAGAGCCACCAGCACTTCAATCATGGTCATGCCATTGGGATGCCGAAGGCGAGGGCGAGGGCGAGATGGGAACAAAGCCATGGCTTCAATCTTTAGTTAACGGAGACGCGCCCTACTCGGCTGATCACGATGTTGCGATTTGCCGACCCTGCATCAGTTGCCGATACGCCGTAGGGAAGGACATTCAGTGTGATGTTGGGCACTGGGTTGCCCTGCACGGGCAGGCCATCTGGCCGGAAAGTCAGAAAGTAAAGCGCAGTCGGTGTGAGGTCGATGGCGTTCGACGTTGGGGCCTCGACCTTGATCAGGGTGTCGTTCCCGTTGAAGGTGCCGCGCGGCGGCGAGATGTCCTCAAAGAGGATCCAGCCTGTGTTCCAGTTGCCGTTGCCCGCAGCGCAAGAGGCCGCTGCTGCATCGGGAGTGTTACTGCGACACACGGTGACCTGTCGGCCGCGTTTGAGCGCCTCGATGCGCGCCAGCTTGAAAGAAGACGCCAGGGCTTGGGTGGCCGCTTCCACACGCTTCGTGCGCAGCAGGGTTCTGAAATTGGGGATGGCGATGGCGATCAACACGGCGCTGATGACCACGGTGATCATCAACTCGACCAAGGTGAACCCGCGTTGAAGCGGTGGGCGGTGCGGCAAAGGTCTCATGTTGTCATTATTTGGGGCTTCGGTGTGCGGCGGGCGGCTCGGGCGACGGACGGTCGCCAGATGCCGACCAATGGTGGCGGGTCGGGAGGCTGACAACACGGCGACAATCAGGGCATGAGTTTCGCCCCCATGTCCATGGCGGTGGCTTTGGCCCACCGCGCGATTGCCTTGTCCGACCCCAACCCGCGGGTGGGCTGCGTGATCACGGCCCCCGACGGTCAGGTGCTGGGCCAGGGGCACACCCAGCAGGCGGGTGGGCCCCATGCCGAGGTGATGGCCCTGCGCGATGCCCAGGCCCGGGGGCTGAGCGTGAAGGGGGCCACCGCCTGGGTGACCCTGGAGCCCTGCGCCCACCACGGCCGCACCCCGCCCTGTGCCGATGCCCTGGTGCGCGAGGGGCTGGCTCGGGTGGTCGTGGCCCTGCACGACCCCAACCCGCTGGTGGCCGGGCAGGGCACGGCCCGTCTTCGCGCGGCAGGCATCGAGGTGGTCGAGTTGCCGCCCGATGCGCCCGAAGCCGTGGCCGCCCGCGAGCTGAACATCGGCTTCTTGTCTCGCATGGTGAGAAAGCGCCCCTGGGTGCGCGTGAAGATGGCGGCTTCGCTCGACGGCCGCACCGCGCTGCCCGACGGTCGCAGCCAATGGATCACGCAGGAAGCGGCCCGGCTGGACGGCCACGACTGGCGCGCCCGTGCCACGGCGGTGCTGACCGGCATCGGCACCGTGCTCGCCGATGACCCTCGGCTGGATGTGCGCAGCCGCGAGGTGCCCCGCCAGCCCCTGCGCGTGGTGATGGACCGCCAGTGGCGCACGCCCTTGCATGCTGCGGTGCTGCGCGAGCCCGAACGCGCCCTGGTGATCGGCCTGCAGGCCGATGCCCTTGCCGAGCCTGAAGCGCATGCCCGCCACACGGCCCTGGCGGCCGCCGGAGTGCCCACCTTGGCCTTGCCGGCCCTGACCTGGCCCGACGTGCTGGCCGCCCTGGCCGAACGCGGGGTGAACGAGCTGCACGTGGAGGCGGGCGCCACGCTCACGGGGTCTTTGATCGCCTCGGGCCTGGCCGACGAATGGCTGGTGTATCTTGCGCCCAAGCTGCTGGGGGCAGGCCGCGGTTTTGCCGACCTTCCTGCACTGGCTGCGCTGGATCAGGCCCCCACCATGGCCTGGCACAGCGTGGCGCTGGTGGGCGCCGACCTGCGCCTGCTGGCGCGCTGCCCCGGTGCAGCCGACTTCTGACCCGGCGCCCCAGCCTTTGCCTCAGCCCTGCATTCCAAGCCCCTTTTCACGAAAGCCCTGCTTCCATGTTCACCGGCATCATCACTGGCCTGGGCCAGATCGTCGACTCGCAACCCCTGGGCCCTGACGCCAGCCACGGCCGCCGCCTGATGGTCGAAGCCCCTGCAGGCTACCTCGACGACGTGGGCCTGGGCGACAGCATCGCCCACAACGGTGCCTGCATGACCGTCACCACGCTCGACCTGCCTGCCCGCCGGTTCACCATTGACGTCTCGGCCGAAAGCCTGGTGCGCACCGTGGGCCTCGATGGCCTGGGCCGTGTCAACCTCGAAAAGGCCTTGCGCACGCACGACCGCCTGGGCGGCCACATGGTGACCGGCCATGTGGACGGCGTGGGCGAGGTGGTGCGGTTCGACCCCGTGGGCGAGTCGTGGCTGCTGCAGGTCCGCGCCAGCAAGGCCCTGGCCCGCTTCCTGGCCTACAAGGGCTCGATCACGGTCAATGGCGTGAGCCTGACCGTCAATGCGGTCGATGACGCCACCGACGGCAGCACCGTGTTCAGCATCAACCTGATTCCCCATACGCTGGAAAACACCACGCTGGGCGAGCTGAAGGCCGGCTCGAAGGTGAACCTGGAGGTCGACCTGATCGCCCGCTATGTGGAAAGAATGCTTTCGGCCGAGGGCAAATCAGGGGTTTGACGGACTTGACACCCCAAACGGAGTGGGCCCCGCCTACAATGGCGGGATGCCTATTTCTCCCATTCCCGAACTGATCGCCGAACTGGCCGCGGGCCGCATGGTCATCCTGGTGGATGAAGAAGACCGCGAAAACGAAGGCGACCTGGTCCTGGCCTCTGACCACGTCACCCCCGAAGCCATCAATTTCATGGCCAAGTATGGCCGGGGGCTGATCTGCCTGACCCTGAGCCGCGAGCGTTGCGAACAGCTGCAGCTGCCGCCCATGGTCTCGCGCAACGGCACCAAGCACGGCACGGCCTTCACGGTGTCGATCGAAGCCCGCGAGGGCGTCACCACCGGCATTTCGGCCGCCGACCGCGCCCGCACTGTGCAGGCCGCCGTGGCCCGCCACGCCAAGCCCACCGACCTGGTGCAGCCCGGCCACATCTTCCCGCTGCAGGCGCAAGATGGCGGCGTGCTCATGCGCGCAGGCCACACCGAAGCCGGTTGCGACCTGGCCGGCATGGCCGGTCTCAGCCCCTCGTCCGTGATCTGCGAGATCATGAACGACGACGGCACCATGGCCCGCCTGCCCGACCTGGAAGTGTTCGCCAAGGAGCATGGCCTGAAGATCGGCACCATCGCCGACCTGATCGAATACCGCAGCCGCAACGAATCCATCATCGAAGCCCTGGGCACCCGCACCCTGGTCACGCCCGCTGGCGCCTTCGATGCCAAGGTGTTCAAGGACCGCACCGGCGCCGTGCACCTGGCCCTGAGCCTGGGCATGGCCCCTGGCTCGGTCAAGGCCGACGACGAGATCCTGGTGCGCGTGCACGAGCCCCTGTCGGTGCTCGACTGGCTCGATGCCGACAGCCGCGTGCACTCGTGGCCCCTGCCCAAGGCCCTGCAGCAGATCAAGGACGCCGGCCGTGGCGTGGTGGTGCTGCTGAACGCCGGCGAAGACCAGGAGCGCCTGCTGGAGCAGCTGCTGCCGGCCCCGCAGCCCGACACCGGCACCAAGGCCCAGGTCGACCTGCGCACCTATGGCGTGGGCGCCCAGATCCTCAAGACCCTGGGGGTGCACCGCATGCGCCTGATGGGCAACCAGCGTCGCATGCCTTCCATGGTGGGCTTCGGGCTGGAAGTGACGGGGTTCCTGACCGCCGACGGGCAAAGCCTGCCGCCGGGCCACTGAACTTTCCGTGTTCGTTCTTTGACTTGTTCTTTTTCGGGATACACAGACCATGCAAGGCGCTGACAAAGGCCAATCCAACCGCCTCGACGGGCGAGACCTCCGCATCGGCATCGTGCAGGCGCGTTTCAACGACGAGCTGACCAGCGAGATGGCACGCGTGTGCATCGACCACCTGGTCAGTCTGGGTGTGCAGCGCAAGCACATCCAGCACGTGACCGTGCCGGGTGCGCTGGAAGTGCCCGTGGCCCTGCAGGCCATGGCCGACAGCGAGAAGTTCGACGCCCTGGTGGCGCTGGGTTGCATCATCCGCGGTGAGACCTACCACTTCGAGCTGGTGGCCAACGAAAGTGGCGCCGGTGTCACCCGCGTCAGCCTGGACCACCACATCCCTGTGGCCAACGCCATCCTGACCGTCGAGAACGAAGCGCAGGCCCGTGCCCGCGTGATCGACAAGAGCAAAGATGCGGCCATCGTGGCCGTTGAAATGGCCAATCTGCTGGACGAACTGCTGTGAGCGAACACACCCCCACCAAGCCGCCAGCCGGCAAGCCCGGTGTGCTGCGCGACCGCACCAAGTCGGCCCGTCGCCGTGCCCGCGAGTTCGCCCTGCAGGGCCTGTACGAGTGGCAGCTCAACCCCCGCGACACCAGCGCCATCGAGGCCCATGTGCGCGAGCAGGACGAGTTCCACAAGTGCGACCGCGTGCACTTCGATGCGCTGCTGCACGGCTGTGTGGCCCAGCGTGAATCGCTCGACGCCCAGCTGGTGAAGTTCCTCGACCGCCCGCTGGACGAGCTGTCGCCCATCGAGCACGCCGTGCTGTGGGTGGGCACCTACGAGCTGGCCCATTGCATGGACGTGCCCTACAAGGTCGCGATCAATGAAGCCGTGGAGCTGGCCAAGAGCTTTGGTGGCACCGACGGGCACAAGTACGTCAACGGCGTGCTCGACCACCTGGCGCCGCTGCTGCGCGCCGAAGAGGTCAAGGCGCAGCGACAACGCTGACGCGCCCGGCCACTGCCATGTCCTGAGCCAGGGGAGGGTTCAAGGATGACGCCTGACCGCCAGCAGCCCGCGCCCGAAGAGGCGCTGGAGCCCGGCGCTGCGCTGGATCTGGACGACACCAGCACGGTGGTGTCCACCCGGCCCTTGCCCCTGGACCCTGCGCAGGGCGATGACACCCCCATCGATCAGCTGCCCACCCTGGGCCACGTGGGGCGTTATGCGCTCAAGCGCCTGATCGGCCAGGGTGGTCTGGGCATGGTGCATGTGGCCCATGATCCGCTGCTGTCGCGCCTCATTGCCATCAAGACCCTGCAGGTGGACCTTCCCGAGGCCGAGCGTGAGCAGTTCAACGCCTTGTTCACGAATGAAGCCCGTGCAGCCGGCAGCTTGAGCCACCCCTACATCGTGACCGTGTACGACGCCGGTGCGGGTGGCAACGGTGCCTACATCGCCATGGAGCTGCTGCGCGGCAAGGACCTGCGCCAGCTGCTGGCCATGGGCTGGCGCCCGACGCTCCAGCAGGCCGCCCTCATCGTGCGGCGTGTGGCCGACGCCATTTCGTATGCCCACCACAAGGGCGTGATCCACCGAGACCTCAAGCCAGCCAACATCTTCATGGTGGGGCGCACCCAGCCGCGCGTGCTGGATTTCGGCATTGCCCGCATCCGCCAGGCCGGCCACGAGGGCCCCAACGATGGGTTGAGCCGCTTCGGTGAGGTGGTGGGCGGCTCGCCCTATTACATGGCGCCCGAGCAGATCCGCCGCGAGCCGGTCGATCGCCGTGCCGATGTGTACGCCCTGGGTGTGATCCTTTATGAGCTGCTGACCGGGCGGCGTGCCTTTGGGGGAGGCTCGGTTGACGAGATCCACCAGGCCGTGCTGACGGCGCATGTGCGCCCGCCCCATGAGGTCAACCGCACGGTGCCGCAGGCCCTGTCCGAGATCGCCATGCGGGCGATGGCGCCCGAACTGGTGCGCCGCACCCGGTCGGCCCGCACCCTGGCGCAAGAACTCCGTGACTGGCTCGACAGCCAGCGCGGTCAGGGCGAGCACGATGAGGCCGGGACAGCGTCGGACAAGGTTGGCGGCTCGGGCGCCAGCGCGTCTGCAGGGTCTCGGTCTGAACTCAGGGCGCATGCGAGCCACCTCGCGCGACCTGGGCAGCCCCGCTGGGCACTGGCTCTGGTGGGCGTTGCAGGCCTGGCCAGTGCGGGCCTGCTGCTGACAGGGGCATGGCTGGCCTGGCAGCGCGCGTCAGCGCCGGCTGTCGGGGGGGCGGCACCTCAGGCGAGGCCAGCTTTGAGGGGCGCGGACCGGCCGGCCTTGAGCGGTGCGTCGGTGCCGGCTGCAGAGCCGATCGCCGCGCAGGTGGCCGAGCAAGTGACCGTGAAGGTGGCCGCGCCTTCATCCACCGCGTCCGCAATGCCCGCGGTGGCGGTGTCCGAGGCGCCGGCTTCTGCGGTGCCAGGGCCTGTCGCGCCTTGGGTGGCCGCTTCTGTCGCTGCTCCCGTCGCATCGGCGCCGCCCGCTGTGGCGGTGGCACCGCCGCCAGCCCCTGGGGTGTTGCGTCTGGCCATCAGCCCATGGGGGCAGGTCAGCGTCAATGGCCGGGCTGCAGGGGTGGCGCCACCGTTGACGCAACTGAAGCTGCCGCCGGGACGCCATGTGGTCACGGTCCGCAACGACGGAGCCGAGCCCTACACCGTGACGTTGCAGGTGAAGTCCGGGCAGACCCAGGTGGTGCGCCATGCGTTCTGACGCCGGTGTCGACGGAGGGCAGCGCTCTGCATGGCCTGGGCGCATGGGCTGCATGTCGCGCGTCTGGAAGATGGCCTTCTGGGCCTGTGTGGCAGCGCTGTCGGGTTGCCAGACCCCGCCACCACCGCCGCCCGCGCCACCTGTGGTGGAGGCTCCGCCCGAGCGCATGGCCGCCCCAGGTGAGGCCAGCCTGGCCCGGGGCGTCGAGGCCTATCGCAATGCCGACTACAAAGAAGCCGAAGCGCGCCTGAAGCAGTCACTGCAGCTGGGCCTCAACGTGGGCCCAGACCGTGCCACAGCCCACAAGCATCTGGCGTTCATTTACTGCACCAGCCGCCGCGAAGCCTTGTGTGCATCGGCTTTTCAGCTGGCCCGCCAGGCCGACCCGGGTTTTGTGCTGAGCAAGTCGGAGGCGGGGCATCCGGTGTGGGGCAAGGTGTACCGCAAGGCCCTGGGCCTGCGATGACCGCATGGCCTGTCCTTCGCGCCTTCAGTCCAGCGTGATGCGTAACTGCCGGTCGCCTTTGTCGGCCCAGCGCTCACATTCTTCCTGGAGCAGGTGCATCATGCGCAACTGCCCTTGGGCCCACTGACGACGCAGTTTGAGTTCGGCCGCGCCCTCGTGGCGCCTCAACCGCGCCACGCCGGTGGGCAGGTCCATGCGCGCGTGGTGCAGCAGCGCAGCCAGTCGCAGGCACAGCACCTGGTCCATCACGTTCGGGTTGTCGCGGTGGTGGACCACCTTGATCAGGTCGCCGCGCTGCCCCAGCACCAGATCGGCCAGGTGCCGCAACTGTGACTGCGAGAACCCTGCGGCATCCACATGCCCCAGCAGGTAGGCGCTGTGCCGGTGGTGGTCGTGGTGCGAGACCATCATGCCGATCTCATGCAGGGCGCCGGCCCAGGCCAGCTCTTGCAGGGGCTCGCGCATCGGTGCCGGGGTGCGAGAGCCCGGCACGTCCTGCAGGTTGCGCCACAGGGTGGTGGCTTGTTCGCGCACCCGCTGTGCCTGGGTGCCGTCCACCCGGAAACGTTGCTGCAATTCGCGCACCGACAGTTCGCGCGGGTCGACCTGCTGTCGGTTGCGTGCGGCCTCCAGACGCTCTTCCAGGTCGAAGATCACGCCCTGGCGCAGCGCACCCTTGGCGGGTCGCATCACCTCGATGCCGAAGTGCACCGCCAGCGTGTACAAGATGCTCAGGCCACCGCCCAGCACCGCCTTGCGTTCGGGCTTCAGGCCAGGCAGCGCCAGGGCCTCGATGTGCCCAGCAGCCAGGCATTGTTCGATGCACCAGCGCAGTGCCTCGGGGGTGATGCTGCCGTCGGTGATGCCGTTGGCGGCCAGGATCTGTGAGATGGCGCCCACGGTGCCGGATGACCCCAGGGCTTCGCGCCAATGGTGGCGCGCGAAGGGCTCCAGGGCTTCTTCGAGCTCGGCGCCAGCCTGCACCTGGGCCGCTCGGAAGGCTTCGGCTGTGAAGCGGCCATCGGCAAAGTGACGCATCGACAGGCTCACGCTGCCGATGCCGAACGATTCGGTGGTCAGTGGCACACGGCCCTTGCCCAGGATCATCTCGGTCGAGCGCCCGCCGATGTCCACCACCAGACGCGGCACTTCACTGGGTTGCAGGCGTGACACACCCTGGTAGATCAGGCGGGCTTCTTCCCGGCCCGAGATCACCTCGATCGGAAAGCCCAGCGCCTCGTGGCCGCGTTCGAGGAAGGCATTGCGGTTGCGGGCTTCGCGCAGGGTTTGGGTGGCCACGGCGCGCACCTGGTGGGCGTCGAAGCCTTCCAGGCGCCGCGCGAAGGTGGCCAGGCAGCTCAGTCCACGCTGTGTGGCCTCTTCGGTGAGCATGCCTTGTGCATCCAGGCCCGCGCCCAGGCGCACGGTCTGCTTGATGTAGTCGATGCGCTTGTAGCGACCGTGGCTGATCTCGGCGATCTCAAGCCGGAAGCTGTTGGAGCCCATGTCGATGGAGGCCAGCAGGTCCGGGCGGGCAGGACGTTTGTTTGGAATTTGGGTCATGGAACGGCGGGGCGCATGGCACGCAAGCTGCAAGCATGCCATGGATGCTTGACAGCATTGCTAAGATCGATCCATGACGCTTGCTTACATCCTCCTGGCGACCTTTCTGGGTGGCGTGGTCTCGGTGGTGCTGGCGGCCGCCTTGTCGGCGCCCCTGCTTTCACTCATCGTCAAACACCTGGTCAGCCTGTCCACGGGGGTGTTGCTGGGCACCGCCCTGCTGCATGTGCTGCCCGAGGCCTTCCACAGCCCGATCGCGCCCGAGCACCTGTTCCTGACCCTGCTGGGCGGCCTGATGTTCTTTTTCCTGCTGGAAAAGGCCGAGCTGTATCGGCACGGGCATCACCATGAGCATGACCACCATGACCACCACCATGGCTTCGATGCCGAACAGGCCGGGCGTGGCGGCTTGAGTGTGCTGGTGGGCGACAGCATCCACAACTTCTGCGACGGCATCATCATCGCGGCGGCCTTCATGGCCGATGTGCACCTGGGTGTGGTCACGGCCATGGCCATCATTGCGCACGAGATTCCGCAGGAGGTGGGTGATTACATCGTCCTGATCAACGCTGGCTTCAGCAAGGGCAAGGCCCTGCTGTACAACGCCATCTCCGGCTTTGCGGCGGTGGTGGGCGGTGTGCTGGGCTATGTGCTGATCGGGCCCTGGCAGGAATACCTGCCCTACCTGATGGTGGTGGCGGCCTCCAGCTTCATCTATGTGGCGGTGGCCGACCTGATCCCGCAATTGCAGAAGCGGCTCAACTGGCGCGAGACAGCCGCCCAGATCTTCTGGTTGGGTGCGGGGCTGGGCTTCATTGCCCTGATCGTCGGCGTGGTCGAGCATGACCACGACCATCACAACCACCCCGGTGAAGCCTCGCATGCAGAGCACGCGCCAGCTGTGGGGGCGGCGCTGTCAGCGTCTTCCGTGGCTTCTGAAGCTTCCCCCTCTGCAACACCTTCAGCGCCGACCAAGGCACATGCGCATGATCCCGATGGGCATGCCGGGCACGCGCACTGAGCCCGTGTCCGTTGGCTGGGAGCCTGCTGCGGTGCTGAGCCTGCCGCTCAGTCGCGCAGCCCGGCGTTGAGCCGGTGGGCCGCAAGGCCTGAAGCCACGATGAGTGCCGCGCCCAGCACCGACAGCCACTTCAGCGGTTCGCCGAACACCCACACGCCCAGCCAGTAGGCGTGCACGATGCCGAGGTACTGCAGGCTGGCCATGGCCAGCGCTTCGCCCTGGGCGTAGGCGCGCGTCATGGCCAGCTGGGCCACCGAGGCGAACACGCCGATCCCCAGCAGCCAGCCCCAGCCGGCCAGCGAGGGGGCCTGCCAGGTGCTGCCGCCGCCCAGGTGCATGGCGCCCATGATGGCCAGCCCCGCGAAGGTGCCGAACACCGAGAAATAGAACACCACACGCTGTTCGGGCTCGCCTTCACGCCCCAGTTCGGCCACGGCCAGGTAGGCCCAGGCGGCCAGCATGCCCGAGCCCACGCCGGTGAGGGCCTCCAGCCACTGGTCGCGCTGCAGCGTGGGTCGCAGCACCAGCACCACGCCCACGAAGCCCAGCAGCACGGCGCCCAGCAGCGCGGGGTGGATGCGGCGGTGGGGCAGGGCACGCCACTGGCGCCAGAGCTGGCGCAGCATCAGGAACACGGCCATCCACACCGACGACATGTAGTTCAGCGTGACGGCCGTGGCCAGCGGCAGGTGGCCGATGGCGTAGAACCACAGGCTCAGGGCCGTGACGCCGGCCAGGCCACGCACGGCATGCTTGCCCGGCACACGGGTGCGAAAGCTCACCCCTTGCCAGCGCGCCAGCACGCCCACGATCAGGGCGCCCACCAGCCCCCGGAAAAAAACAACCTCGGCCGTGGTGACCTCTGCCGAGGCTTTTTTCACGCACACGCCCATGAAGGCGAACAGCAGCGTGGCGCCCACCATCAACCAGGCGGCCGACACGTGGCCAGCCGCCTTGCCAGGGGTGTTCACTCGCCCAGGCCAGCGGCCGCGGGGCTGCCCAGCATCTGGCGGCGGTACCACTCGTGGAAGTGCTGCATGCCGTCTTCCATCGGGCTCTGGTAGGGGCCGACCTCGTTGTCGCCGCGCAGCAGCAGGGCCTTGCGGCCGGCGTCCATGCGCTCTGCAATTTCGTCGTCTTCCACGCAGGTTTCCATGTAGGCCGCCTGCTGGGCTTCGACGAACTCGCGCTCGAAGGCGGCGATTTCTTCGGGGTAGTAGAACTCGACCACGTTCAGGGTCTTGTCCGGGCCCTGGGGGTACAGGTTCGAGACCACCAGCACATGCGGGTACCACTCCACCATCAATGTGGGGTAATAGGTCAGCCACACGGCGCCCTGCGAGGGCTTGCGGCCGTCGCGGTAACGCAGCACCACGTCGTGCCAGGCCTTGTAGGTGTCCGAGCCCGGCTTGTCGAAGCTCTTGGCCACGCCCACCGTCTGGATCGAATACTCGGGGGCCATGTCCCAGCGCAGGTCGTCGCAGGTCACGAAGTTGCCCAGGCCCGGGTGGAAGGGGCCTACGTGGTAGTCCTCGAGGTAGACCTCGATGAAGGTCTTCCAGTTGTAGTGGCACTCGTGCAGTTGCACCTTGTCGAGCACATAGCCCGAGAAGTCGAGGTCACCACCCGGGGCGAAGCGGTGTTCCAGTCCAGCCAGGTCGGCGGCGATGTCGCGGCCGTTGTCTTCGAACAGCAGCCCGTTCCAGTTGCGAACCTTGTAGTTGTTCAGGTTCAGGCAGGGGTCGTGGTCGAAATGCGGGGCGCCGATGAGTTCGCCTTGCAGGTTGTAGGTCCAGCGGTGCAGCGGGCACACGATGTTGGCCTGCCGGCTGGTGCCTCGGCCCTTGAGCATCACGGCCTGGCGGTGGCGGCACACGTTGGAGATCAGCTCAATGCCCTTGTGCGAACGCACCAGGGCCCGGCCTTCGCCTTCCTGGGGCAGCGCGTAGTGATCGCCCACCTCGGGCACGCTCAGGGCGTGACCCAGGTAGCGAGGTCCGGACTGAAAGATGCGTTCAAGCTCCGCTTGGTGAAGTGCCGCATCGAAGTAGGCGGACACCGGCAGTTGCGTACGGCTGCGTTGCAGCGAAGAGAGCGCTTGACTCAGGTCGGACATGATCCCCAGGGTCTCCAAAAACCATGTGATGGATCCTTCGGTGTCCGGGGCCCACCGAAAGCGGGCCCTGGAGAACGTGGGTGTGGCGCGCGGGGCACGGCTCACGAACCGACGTTGGAAGGCGTAGGTTTCAACGCCCCTGGGGGCGTGAAGGAAAACCCGCGATTGTACCCGAGGGGCATTTTTTTGCACCCTTCAGGCCCCCGGGCCAAGGGGCCATCCGTCACGCCTCACCCGGGAACACGGGAGCCCATGGCAAGGTGGACGAAATAGAATACGCGTTTGCCCTCAGCCCGAACGGACTGCCCCCATGGCCCGAGCCCCCAAGAACGCCACCCCACCCGACGCCCCGGCCCCCGATGCCGCTTCGGCGGTGGCCTTGCCCGAGCGTTACGAAGACGCCCTGGCCGAGCTCGAAGACCTGGTGGCCCGCATGGAAGCCGGCAGCCTGCCGCTGGACCAGTTGCTGGTGCACTACCAGCGTGGCGCGCAGTTGCTGCAGCTGTGCCGCTCGCGCCTGGACGCCATCGAGCAGCAGGTCAAGGTGCTGGAAGACGGGCAGCTGAAGGTGTGGGACGCCGAATGAACGCCGCGCAGTATCAACAGTGGTCGGGCGAACGCCTGGCCCAGGTCGAAGAATGTCTGGCCCAGTGGGTGCCAGCCGACGCCCCGGCGGGCCTGGGCGATGCCATGCGCTACGGCGTGCTTGATGGCGGCAAGCGCCTGCGGGCCTTGCTGGTGCTGGCCGCGGCTGAAGCCGTTGGCGCCCATCAGACCCCGGCCGGCCGCGATGCCATGTGGCGCGCCGCCGCAGCGGTGGAACTGATCCACGCCTATTCGCTGGTGCACGACGACATGCCCTGCATGGACAACGACGTGCTGCGCCGAGGCAAGCCCACGGTGCACGTGAAGTACGGTGAGGCCCAGGCCATGCTGGCCGGTGACGCCATGCAGGCCTTGGCCTTCGAGGTGCTCACGCCTGACGAAGACCCCGAGGCGATGCCGGCCGCTCTTCAGGCCCGCCTGTCGCGGCTGCTGGCACGCGCCTCAGGGCAATCGGGCATGGCCGGCGGGCAGGCCATCGACCTGGCCAGCGTGGGCAAGGGCCTGGACGAGGCCACCCTGCGCGACATGCACCGCCGCAAGACCGGCGCCCTGTTGCGCGCCAGCGTGCAGATGGGCGCAGCCTGTGCCGCCGTGCCCGAGCAGGCGACCAGCTGGCAGGCGCTCACGGCCTACGGCGAAGCCATGGGGCTGGCCTTTCAGATTGTCGATGACGTGCTGGACGCCACCCAGAGCGCCGAGACCCTGGGCAAGACCGCCGGCAAGGATGCCGACGCCAACAAGCCCACTTACGTCAGCCTGCTGGGCCTGAACCAGGCCCGAGCCGAAGCGGACCGTCTGCTCGATCAAGCCCTGCTGGCCTTGCAGGGCAGCGGCCTGCCCGCCCAATCGTTGAAGGCGCTGCAGGCCCTGGCCCTGCGCATCGTGCAGCGCGAGCACTGAAGCGCGTTGCCACAGAACACAAAGTCTTCCAAGAGGTCCCCCATGAGCCACCCCCTCCTGTCCCGCATCGACTCGCCGGCCGACCTGAAGCGGCTGTCGCGCGCCGAGCTCAAGCAGCTGGCCGTGGAGCTGCGCGACTACCTGCTGCAGAACGTGGCGCGCACCGGCGGGCACCTGTCGTCGAACCTGGGCACGGTCGAGCTGACCATTGCCTTGCACCATGTGTTCGACACCCCCACCGACCGCCTGGTGTGGGACGTGGGCCACCAGACCTACCCGCACAAGATCCTGACCGGGCGCCGTGACCGCATGCCCACGCTGCGCCAGTACGGTGGCATGAGCGGCTTTCCCCGCCGCGACGAAAGCGAATACGACACCTTCGGCACGGCGCATTCGTCCACTTCGATCTCGGCGGCGCTGGGCATGGCCATTGGCGCGCAACTGCGCGGCGAAGCCCGCAAGGCTGTGGCCATCATCGGAGATGGCGCCATGACCGCCGGCATGGCCTTCGAGGCCTTGAACAACGGCGGTGTGCCGCACCACGGCAAGATGGCCGACCTGCTGGTCGTGCTCAACGACAACGACATGTCGATCTCGCCGCCGGTGGGTGCACTGAACCGCTACCTGGCCCGCCTGATGTCTGGCCGCTTTTACGCCCAGGCCCGCGAAAGCGCCAAGCAGGTGCTCAGCAACGTGCCCCCCCTGTTCGAGCTGGCCAAGAAGCTGGAAGAACACGCCAAGGGCCTGGTGGTGCCGGCCACCATCTTCGAAGAATTCGGCTTCAACTACGTGGGCCCGATCGACGGCCATGACCTCGACAGCCTGATCCCCACGCTGGAAAACCTCCGCGACCGGGGTGGCCCGCAGTTCCTGCACGTGGTCACCAAGAAGGGCTATGGCTACAAGCTGGCCGAAGCCGATCCGATTGCCTACCACGGCCCCGGCAAGTTCGACCCGGCCGTGGGCTTGAAGAAGCCCGCCGCTTCTGATGCGCCGCCCAAGCCCACCTTCACGCAGGTGTTTGGCCAGTGGCTGTGTGACATGGCGGCGCACGACACCCGCCTGGTGGCCATCACGCCGGCCATGCGCGAGGGCTCGGGCATGGTCGAGTTCCACCAGAAGTTCCCGGGGCGCTACTTCGATGTCGGCATTGCCGAGCAGCACGCCGTGACCTTTGCCGGCGGCCTGGCCTGCGAAGGCCTCAAGCCGGTCGTGGCCATCTACAGCACCTTCTTGCAGCGCGGCTACGACCAGCTCATCCACGACATCGCCCTGCAGAACCTGCCGGTGGTGTTCGCACTCGACCGCGCGGGCGTGGTGGGCGCAGACGGCGCCACGCACATGGGCGCGTATGACATCGCCTACGTGCGCTGCATCCCCAACATGAGCCTGATCGCGCCGGCCGACGAGAACGAAACCCGCCAGGCCCTGAGCGCCGCCTACGCCCAGAACCACCCGGTGGCCGTGCGTTACCCGCGCGGCTCGGGCGCTGGTGTGGCCGTGCAGCCCACGCTCGACGCGCTGCCCTGGGGCAAAGGCGAAGTGCGCCGTCAGGCCTCAGCCGTGGCCGGCCAGCCGCGCATTGCCATTCTGGCATTCGGCACCTTGCTGTACCCAGCCCTGCAGGCCGCCGAGGCCCTGAATGCCACTGTGGCCAACATGCGCTTCATCAAGCCCCTGGACACTGCGCTCGTGGCCGAACTGGCCCGCACGCACGACGTGATCGTGACCGTGGAAGAAGGCTGTGTGATGGGCGGTGCGGGCTCGGCCGTGCTGGAAGCCCTGGGCCAGTTGGGCCTGCCGCGCCAGACCCTGACGCTGGGCCTGCGCGACGAGTTCCTCGAACACGGCGACCCGGCCAAGCTGCTGTCGCTGCAGGGCCTGGATGCCGCCGGCATCGAGCGTCAGATCCGGGAACGGTTCCTGGGCGCGGCGAGCGACACCCAGGCACAGGCCGCCGTTCCTGCGGCCTCGAACGTCACGCCGCTGGTCACGCCACTGCGGGGCTGATGTCGGCTTGTGGCGCGGTGGCAGCCTCGGTGCTGTTTTCGATGCTGGCCTCGCTGCTGCAGGCGCCACCGCAGCCACTGATGGCCTGAGCGGGCAGTTGCTCGGGGCGGGCCAGCTGGCCCGTTTCAGGGTCGTAGCCCATGCTCTTCATGTGCAGGGCCAGCGAG
Organism: Aquabacterium lacunae; assembly: GCF_004310865.1. GTDB lineage: Bacteria > Pseudomonadota > Gammaproteobacteria > Burkholderiales > Burkholderiaceae_C > Aquabacterium > Aquabacterium lacunae. The sequence goes on along the minus strand of NZ_SIXI01000004.1, from coordinate 155,814 downwards.
GCGTCCATGGTCTGCGCATGGTGGGGGAACCACAGCGCCAGTTCGCTGGCCATCTGACGGATCACGGCCAGCTGGCCGGCTTCACCGGCCTTCAGCCCTTCACGCAGCACCTGCAGCACCACCTTGTGCTGCGTGGCGTGGCAGTTTTCAGGCGCGAAGCCTGTGGCGGCCATCCAGGCGTCTTCCTGTCCAAAGTGTTCGACGGTGTGGGCCACCAGAGCGGCCCAGCGCGCCACCAGCGCCGTGTCGTCGCTGCTGTTCACCGCGGCCAGCAGGTCCACGAACTCCACGTGGGTGTGGTCCATCACGGGCATTTGCAGGCTCAGGGCATCGGACCAGGTCAGTGTGTGGGCGGGTGGAGGCGTCAGTGGACCAGACATGGGCAATTCCTTGGGGCTTTCCGGGGTGTCGAGCAGGCGTTCAACGGCCCGCCAGCGTAGCCCCCGGCCCCAGAGCGCGCCTTGTGCTGCCTCAAGGTGTGCGCATGCGCGCCATGAAAAAGGCCCACCGCCCTGAGCAGGGCAGCGGGCCTGGTGGGCTCTGTGGTGCCTCGCAGGTCAGGCCAGTCGTGCGCGATGCCGGGCCACCTGGGCGCGCACCTGGTTTGGCGCCGTACCGCCCAGCGTGTTGCGGGCGTTCAGCGAGCCGCGCAGGCTCAGCACCTCGAACACGTCCTGCTCGATGGCCGGGTTGTAGGCCTGCAGCTGGGTCAGCGACAGCTCGGACAGGTCCACCCCCAGGGCGATGGCGTCCTTCACGGCATGGGCCACCACTTCGTGGGCGTCACGGAAGGGCAGGCCCTTCTTGACCAGGTAGTCGGCCAGGTCGGTGGCGGTGGCATAGCCCTTCTTGGCGGCACGCTCCATCGCTTCGGGCTTGACGGTGATGCCGGCGGCCATTTCCGCGAAGATGCGCAGCGTGTCCTTCAGCGTGTCGACCGTGTCGAACAGGGGTTCCTTGTCTTCCTGGTTGTCCTTGTTGTAGGCCAGGGGCTGGCCCTTCATCAGGGTGATCAGGCCCATCAGGTGGCCCACCACGCGGCCGGTCTTGCCGCGGGCCAGTTCGGGCACGTCGGGGTTCTTCTTCTGCGGCATGATCGACGAGCCGGTGCAGAAGCGGTCGGCCAGGTCGATGAAGGCGAAGCTCTGGCTCATCCACAGGATGAGTTCTTCGCTCAGGCGGGAGATGTGCACCATCAGCAGCGAGGCCGCGGCGGTGAACTCGATGGCGAAGTCGCGGTCAGACACGCCGTCCAGGCTGTTCTGGCACACGGCCTCGAAGCCCAGGGTGCGGGCCACGCGCTCGCGGTCCAGCGGGTAGCTGGTGCCGGCCAGCGCCGCCGAGCCCAGGGGCAGGCGGTTCAGGCGCTTGCGCAGGTCGACCATGCGCTCGGCGTCGCGGGCGAACATTTCCACATAGGCCAGCAGGTGGTGGCCAAAGGCCACGGGCTGGGCCACCTGCAGGTGGGTGAAGCCCGGCAGGATGGTGTCGGCGTTCTGCTCGGCCACGTCCACCAGGGCCTTTTGCAGCTCGCCCAGCAGCACGCCGATTTCATCGACCTCGCCGCGCAGCCACAGGCGCACGTCGGTGGCCACCTGGTCGTTGCGCGAACGGCCGGTGTGCAGGCGCTTGCCGGCATCGCCCACCAGCTGGGTCAGGCGCGCTTCGATGTTCAGGTGCACGTCTTCGAGATCGAGCTTCCATTCGAAGGCGCCCGATTCGATCTCGGCCGTGATCTGTGCCATGCCCTTCTGGATGGCCGCCCAGTCGTCGGCCGAAATCAGGCCCTGGGCCTGCAGCATCTCGGCGTGGGCCAGCGAGCCCTGGATGTCGGCCTTCCACAGGCGCTTGTCGAAGAACACACTGGCCGTGTAGCGCTTGACCAGCTCGCTCATGGGCTCGGAAAACAGGGCCGACCAGGCCTGAGACTTCTTGTCGAGTTGGTTGCTGCTCATGGGGGAGATCCGGTGGGCGCGCGATTCGCGCAGAATGTGCAAACCATGGATTTTAATGAGAGAGACCCACTTGGCAGCCAGCCCGGTGATCTCGACCCCCTGAGAGCGCCCACCATGTGGGCCGCCACGGGCTTCGGGAACACCGCGCCACAGGCGCCTGACCCCACGCCACACGTGTTTGACGTGTGCCACGTGGGTGTGGTGCTGCGCGTGGTGCTGGGGGTGCAGGCGCTGGTGTTGCTGCTCTCGTTGCACGGGGTGTACAGCGGGTCTCAGTGGTTGTTGCGGCTGGGGCTGCTCACGGCCGAGGCCCTGCCTGCAGCCTTGTGCTGGCTGGTGCTGGCCTGCCCGCTGAGCCGGGTGCTGCAGCGGCTGTCCCCATCGGCCCAGGCCGTGGCCGCTGCTGTGCTGGGCATGGTGTCGGCGTCTTTCAGCCATGCCCAGGTGGCCTGGGCCATGGCGCCACATGAGGCCAGCCTGGCCCTGTCTCAGCCTTGGGCCTGGGCGGGCCCTTTGGTGTCCGGGGCGGCGTTTGGCTTGCTGGTGTGGGGCTGGCTTCGCTCACGCCAGGGGCGTGTGCTGCCCGCCCACACACAGGCCCGCTTGGTCGAGTTGCAGGCCCGCATCCGACCGCACTTCCTGTTCAACACGCTCAACACGGCCATCGCCCTGGTGCAGGTCGACCCTGACCGTGCCGAGGCGGTGCTCGAAGACCTGGCCGAGTTGTTCCGCCGGGCGCTGGCCTCGCCGGCCACCCGCAGCACCCTGGCCGATGAGGTGGAGCTGGCGCAGCGTTACCTGGCGATCGAGCAGTTGCGCTTCGGTGAGCGCTTGAGCGTGAACTGGCAGGTGGACCCGGCCACCGAGGCTGCCCTGGTGCCCACGCTGCTGCTGCAACCGCTGGTGGAGAACGCCGTGCGCCATGGGGTGGAGGCCGATCCGCAGGGCGGCTGGATCCGTGTTCAGACCCAGCGGAAGGGCGAGCGGGTGGTGGTCACCGTCACCAACGGTCTGCCGGCCGATGCGGCCGCGCAGGGCAGTGCCCGCAAGGGCCATGGCATCGCCTTGCGCAACGTGCGCCAGCGCCTGCTGCTGATGCACGATGTGGAGGCCGAATTCGAAGCCGGGCCCTTGCCGATGGCCCCGGGCAGCACGCAACAGTGCTACCGGGTGCGCTTTGCCTGGCCTGACACGCCTCAGGGGCATGTGCCCCCCGGGGAGGCACCATGAGCCCGGCTGCACCCCTTCGTGCCTTGCTGGTGGACGACGAGCCTCTGGCCCGTCAGCGCCTGGCCGCCTTGCTGGCCCGGCTCGATGCCCCGGTGTCGGTGGTGGGCTCGGTGGGTGATGCCGGTGCGGCCCTGGCGTGGCTGGACGCCCATCCTGGCCAGGCCGATGTGTGCTTCCTCGACATCCAGATGCCGGGCCCGGACGGGCTGCGTCTGGCCGCCAGGCTGGTCGAACGTGCTGAGCAGGCACCGATGCCTGAGGTGGTCTTCGTGACGGCCCATGCCGAGCACGCCCTCAAGGCATTTGATCTGGCCGCACGTGATTACCTGACCAAGCCGGTGCGTCTGGAGCGCCTGGCCCAGGCGGTGGCGCGGTGCCGCCGGGCCGCCAGGGTGCCTGGGCATTCGGTTTCGGCAGGGGGCGTGGGCGTGTCGCACACCGGCAGTGACGCCGGGCCGCCCCTGATCGTGCGCGAGCGTGACCGTGTCATCCGCATCCCGGTGGCCGACATCCTGTACCTCAAGGCCGAACTCAAGTACGTCACCGTGCGCACGCATGACCATGCCTACGTGATCGACGAATCCCTGAGCGAGCTGGAAGCGCGGCTGGGTGACACGCTGCTGCGTGTGCACCGCAATGCCTTGGTGGCCCGCCATGCCGTGCAGCGGCTGGAGCGTCGTGACGATCCCGAAGGTGGTGAGGGTTGGGCCGTGCTGGTGCGAGGCACCGACGACTGGCTGTCGGTGTCACGAAGACAAGCGCCTCTCGTGCGAGAGGCGCTGTTGTCGGGGGGCTGAACGGGGCAGGGCTTGGGTGTCAGAACCCGAGAGAAGCCAGCAGGTCGTCGACCTCACTCTGGTTGGCCACCACGTCGGTGCGGCCTTCCGGATTCACCACGGGGCCATTGAGCTCTTCGTGGTTGTGGGTCAGCATGGCCTCCACCTTCTGGGCCTGGTCGGGCGGCGCTGCTTGCACCAGCAGCTTGACCAGCTGGCCTTCGAGGTCATTGGCCAGCCGCACCACCTTGGCCACCACCTGGCCGGTCAGGTCATGAAAGTCTTGCGCCATCATGATGTCGGTCAGGTGGCTGTCCACCTGGTGCGTGGTCTTTTCCACGTCCTGCACGAAGTTGAACACGGCGCCCGAGGCCACAGCCTTCACCGGGTCGGCGGTGATCATGGCGGCCAGCTTGCGTGTTTCGTCGGCGATGTGTTCCTGGTCGGCCTTGGCCTTGTCCACCAGGGTCAGCACCTTCTCGGCGGCGGCACCCGTCTTCTCGGCGATGTAGGTCAGCCGGCTGCGTGCATCGGGCAGGTCATCGACCGTGTTCTTCAGGCCGGGCAGCACGCCCAGCATGTTGAGCGTGTCGTGCAGCTGCCGGGTCAGCGACCCGAGCTGCTGGAAGATCTCGGGCGATGCTGCGGGCATCTGCATGTTGTCCGGCAATTTGTCGGTCGTCATGGGGCCTCCCAGGTGCGTCAGGCCGTGGCCGTCAGCTTCTGCATGATTTTTTGTACCTTTTCTTCCAAGGTGGCCTTGGTGAAAGGTTTGACGATGTACCCGGCGGCTCCGGTCTGGGCCGCCAGCACGATGTCTTCCTTGCGGGCTTCAGCGGTCACCATCAGCACCGGCAGGTGCTTCAGGGCGTCATCGGCCTTGATGGCCTTGAGCAGCTCGAAGCCGTTCATGTTGGGCATGTTGATGTCGCTGACCACGAAGTCGTACTTCGAGTTTTTCAGCATGTTCAGGGCCACGGCGCCGTCTTCGGCTTCTTCGGCGTTGCTGTAGCCGATCTCCTTGAGAAGCCCTTTCACGATCCGGCGCATCGTGGAAAAGTCGTCCACGACCAGAAATTTCATGTCGGCGTTCGGTGTGCTCATGGCGTTTCCTTGGATCCTGGAGGGCACAAGCGCAGCCCTCGGTCAACTACAGGGAAGTTATCGACGGGCCCCATCAGTTCTTGAGGCTGACTTGTTCAGATTTTTCATCTGACTCTTCTTCTGTGCGGTCCACCGCCTCGGCTTCGGCCGACTGGAACACGCGGTCCTCGGCTTCCCGGTTCATCACGATGATGCTGATGCGTCGGTTCAGAGGGCTCTCGGGATCCTTGCGCTCGTAGAGCATCGATGCCGCCAGACCTTGCACCCGCAGCACCTTGTTGCCATCCAGCCCGCCGGCCATCAGTTCTCGCCGTGAAGCGTTGGCCCGGTCGGCCGAGAGCTCCCAGTTGCTGTAGCCACGGTCGCCAGCGCTGAACGGTTTGGCATCGGTGTGCCCTTCAATGGTCAGCTTGTTGGGCACCTCGGTCAGCACACCGCCAATGGCCCGCAGGATGTCCCGCATGTAGCCCTTGACCAGGGCATCGCCACTGTCGAACATGGGCCGACTCTGGTTGTCGACGATCTGGATGCGCAGGCCTTCGGCCGTCAGGTCCAGCTGGATCTGGTTCTGGTACTGCGCCAGGCGACCGTCATTGGCGATCACCTCCTGCACCTTCTGCTTGAGCACGCGCAGGCGTTCGGCCTCGGCGGCGGCGGCGGCGGCCCGGATGGCCTTCTTGCGCGCTTTCTGCTCGGCGGTTTCGCTCTTGCCCTTCTTGACCTGGCCCACCGATTCGCTCAGGTTGTTGCCCCCGCCCTTGACCAGCGAGGTGGCGTCACCGGCGCCGGTGCCGCCGAAGAAGGCAATCTTCAGCGGGCTGTTGAAATAATCTTCGATGCCCTTCTTGTCGCCTTCGGTGGTCGAGCCCAGCAGCCACATCAGCAGGAAGAAGGCCATCATGGCCGTCACGAAGTCGGCATAGGCGATCTTCCACGCACCCCCGTGAGCGGCATGGCCGCCCTTCTTGATGCGCTTGATGATGATCGGCTGGACCTTTTTCGAATCACCGGCCATGGGGTGTCCTGTGGGGTGTTCTCTGGGGCTGTTCGCTCACTTGAAGGGCGGGCACGGTGATCACTTCTTCTTCACGTGCGCTTCCAGCTCGGCGAAGGTGGGCTTCTCGGTCGAATACAGCACCTTGCGGCCGAACTCGATGGCCACCTGCGGCGCATAGCCCTGCATGGAGGCCAGCAGCACGGTCTTGATCACCTGGAATTCCTTGGTGCCTTCGTCGAGCTTTTGCTCCATCAGGCCACCCAGGGGTTCCACCACGCCGTAGGCCAGCAAAATGCCCAGGAAGGTGCCCACCAGGGCCGAGCCGATCATGCCGCCCAGCACGGCGGGGGGCTGGCCCACCGAGCCCATGGTGTTCACCACGCCCAGCACGGCGGCCACGATGCCGAAGGCGGGCAGGGCGCCGGCCAGGCGGGCCACGGCCGCGCAGGCGCTGTGGCCTTCGTGGTGGTGGGTGTCGATCTCGTTGTCCATGATGGTTTCGATCTCGTGGGCATTGAGGTTGCCCGAGACCATCATGCGCAGGTAGTCGGCAATGAAGTCGACCACGTGGTGGTCGTGGCCCACGGTGGGGTACTTGCCGAACAGGGCCGAGTTGTGCGGGTCTTCCACGTCCTTTTCGATGGACATCAAGCCCTCTTTGCGGATCTTCTGGAGCACCTCGAACATCATGGCCATCAGTTCCATGTAGCGGTCCTTGCTGTACTTCGAGCCCTTGAACAAGGGGCCGAAGTTGGCCAGCACCGCCTTCACGGTCTTGGGCTGGTTGTTCACCAGGAAGGCCCCGATGGCGCCACCGGCAATGGCCATCATTTCGGTGGGCAGGGCCTTGATGATCACCTGCATGTTGCCGCCGTGGATCGCATAGGCGCCAAAGATGCAGCCGAGACAGACGATGTATCCGATCGCTACGAACATGATGCTTCCACCAAAGGGTCACTCACGCCGGAATCTTCGGCCAGGGGCGCTGGGGCTGATGTGGCAAACAGCACGGTGCACCGCAGGCTTTTCACACGACGCAAGCGCGTGCACCGACGAGGGCCGACCCACGCAAAAAAAGCGGGCCCGGTCAGGGCCCGCACAAAGCACATGTCAGTGCCAGGAGGAGACAAGCAAGAACGCTTCGTTGCCGAACCGTCCAACCCTTCTTTCGACCGTTCCTCGGTGCCCTTGACGGGCGACCCGAGCAAGAACGTGATGAAGTGCCGAAAGTCAGGCTGGACCGCTCAGTGAACCTGCAGAGCGCCGGCAGCCTTGCCCTTGCCGGCACGTGCCGGCGGGTTGCACAGGCCGCACACGTAGTGGCGGGAGATTTCGTGGGGGTGGGTGACGTAATGGCCACCGCACTTGGAGCACTTGGTCATGGTCAGCATGCCGTTGTCGATGAATTTGACCAGGCGCCAGGCGCGGGTCACCGACAGCAGGGGCTCCAGGCCTTGTGACTGGGTCTGCTCCAGGTAGAGCTGGTAGGCCTTGATGACGACGTCGATCTCGTCAATCTCGGCAGCCTTGTTGAGGTACTCGTGGATGTTGAGGAACAGCGACGAGTGGATGTTGGGCTGCCAGGTCATGAACCAGTCGGTCGAAAACGGCAGCTGGCCCTTGGAAGGTGACTTGCCGGCCACTTCCTTGTACAGGCGCAGCAGGCGTTCGTAGGACATGTCGGTTTCCGACTCGAGCACCTGCAGGCGGGCACCCAGGTGGATCAGGGTGACGGCCCGTTCGATTTGCTTGGCTTCGGTCAGCAGGCTCTTGGTGCGCATGGTCGGCTCCGGTGGATGTCGGGTTCGGTGGATCGGGTCAGGGCAGGGCGTGGGGTGCCGGGGTCAGGCCGCTTCCTGGTGGCGGCCGGCCATCAGGATGTTGGCGTGCAGGCGGCTGACGCTGTCGCTGCCAGCCTTGCCGTGGTTGGTCAGCAGGGTCCAGACCATGTCGTCGTCGATGCGCATGCGGCACAGCAGGGTGTTGCTGGAGGCAATCCGCATGATCTGGGCCGGCGACAGGCTGCTGACCAGATCGGCCGACTCTTCCGAGATGCCCAGGCGGAACAGGGCCTGCTCGCGGTCGGCGCGGATCAGGCTCTGGGCCAGCATCAGGTAGGACAGGTTGGCTTCACGGATTTCCATCAGGATCTGGTCGGCGTTCATGGCGGGCTCCTAACGAGAATTGGGGGGCGTTCCGGCTTGTGTTTTGCAGCGTGAGAAGTCTTGTTGCTGCATGGGATGAATTCTGGGCAGGCCGGCCGGTTTTCTGAATAGGCAGCACGCTGTAAGGCCCGTCAGGTGCACACCGAAGTTCGTGTCAGAAAAAATCCGACAAATGGCGGTTTGTGCGCGCCAAAACAGGGTGAACACAGGCCAAAAAAAAGCCCGGCAGAGCCGGGCTTGTCTTGCAGGGCGAAAACCGCCTGCGCGATGCTGAAACCGTGTCAGATCTTCTCGGGCAGCACCGAGTCCACCTCGAAGGCCATGGCCTTCTGGGGGCCACCCGGGAAGCTGTAGCGGATCACGCGCTTCATCACGGTGAACAGCTGGGGCATGAAGCGGCCGGTGCTGTAGGGCACGCCGTATTTGGCGCACACGGCGCGCACCTTGGGTGCGACTTCGGCGTAGCGGCTGGCCGGCATGTCGGGGTACAGGTGGTGCTCGACCTGGTGGCTCAGGTTGCCGCTCATCAGGTGCAGCAGGAAACCACCGGTGATGTTGCTCGAACCCAGGATCTGACGCAGGTACCACTGGCCGCGGGTCTCGCCCTCGATCGACCGCTTGTCGAAGGTGTAGACGTCTTCGGTGAAGTGGCCGCAGAAGATGATGGCAGCGGCCCACACGTTGCGCACGATGTTGCCGAAGAAGTTGCCCGCCAGGGTGGCCAGGCCGGCTTCCATCGACATGCCGAAGGGGGCGGCCACCGCGGCGGCCACCAGCGGCCACACGATGTAGTCCTTGCGCACCTGACGCCACATCTTGGCCTTGATCAGGTTCCATTGCGTCTGCATGTCCGACAGCTTCTTCTTGCCGGCAAAGATCTTGTCGGTCTGCAGTTCGTGCACGGCCACGAACCACTCGAAGCCCACCATCAGCAGCAGCATGTAGAAGAACTGCACGGGGTGGTAGAACCAGCGCCAGCTCAGGTCATTGGACATGCGCAGCATGCCGTAACCGAAGTCGCGGTCCTTGCCGATGACGTTGGTGTAGGTGTGGTGCTCGAAGTTGTGGGTGTGGCGCCAGCCCTCGCGCGGGCAGGTGTTGTCCCACTCGAAGGTGTCACCCTGGAAGCGCGGGTCGTTCATGAAGTTGAACTGGCCGTGCATCACGTTGTGGCCCAGCTCCATGTTGTCGATGATCTTGGCGCAGCCCAGCAGGAACACGCCCAGCAGCCAGGTGGGCGGGAACCAGCCGAACATCATCAGGCCACGGCCAGCGGTTTCCAGCAGGCGCGTGGTCCACAGGATCTTCTTGATGTAGCGGGCGTCTTCATCGCCCACCTTGGCCAGCGCCTCCTCGCGGATGGCGTTGAGTTCTTTTTCGAACGCGGCCATTTCTTCCATGCTGCGAGGCCCGACGGTGATGGTCTTGCTGCTCATGATGTGGTTCCGATCGTCAGGGTTTTCAATTCAGGGATTCGAGTTGCACGTCGCTCAGGGCGCTGCTCACGCACAGGCGGATGGTCTGGCCCTGCCCGGCGATGACGTCGCCAGTGGTCAGGTCCTTGACCGCGCCCTGGTTCAGGCGACACGTGCATTCGTGGCAGATGCCCTGGCGGCATCCGTGCTTGATGGCATAGCCGGCCTGCTCACCGGCCACCAGCAGGGTCTCGGTGGTGGGGGCGGCGAAATGGATCTCTTCGGCATGGCGCTGCAGGCTGACCTGGTGGCGCACGTTCGGGTCACCTGAGGGGCGGGCCACGCCAAAGGCTTCCAGCTTGAGGGTGCCGCTGGTGCGGCCATCGGCCCACAGGCGACGGGCCGTGTCCATCAGCGGGGCAGGGCCGCAGCACCAGGCCATGGCCGAGCGCCAGGTGGGCATGGCCCGGTCGAGCACCTCTTCACACAGCGTGGCGCCCGTGGGCGTGCCGGTGCTGGTGTTGACGCTGCTGTCCAGCGGCACATAGTTCAGCTGGGGCCAGCGAAGGGCCATTTCCTGCAGGGCCTGGGCAAAGATGCGGTCCTGGCTGCTGCGCGCGAAGTACAGCAAGGTGATGCGCGCGCTGCTGTTGCTGCGCTCCAGGTGTTGCAGCATCGACATGCAGGGTGTGATGCCCGAGCCGCCGGCGATCAACAGCACCTCGGGCGGGGTGCGCTCGGGCAGCACGAAATCACCGGCGGCCGGCTCGATCTCGATGATGTCGCCCACCTTGAGGTGGTCATGCACATGGTTGGACACGCGGCCGCCCGGCTGGCGCTGCACCGTGATGGCGATGCGCTGGGTGGCGCCGTCGACACTGCGGGGCGAATAGGCGCGGCGGTGGCGCACACCGTTGATGGTCACACCGATCACCACGAACTGCCCGGGCACCAGCCCCTCGAACGCCGCGCCAGCTTGCAGTACCAGGGTGCAGGCCGACGGCGTCTCCTGAACCTTCTGTTCGATGCGGGCGTGCAGACGCGACACCGTCAGCAACGGATTGATGATGCCCAGGGTGTCGTCAACGGCGTGGGCGCTCACCCCCAGATGGCTCAGCAGCGAAGCCACCTTGCGGGTGGCCGAGACGCTGGCAGGGAGGGTTGGCGTGGCGGGCATGATCGTGTGGTCTCCAGACTTCTTCAGGTGCTGTCATCATCAGCCGGGGTGACGGTGTGGGCCTGACCTTGGTCAATCCGGACGCATCGCAGCGCATCAAATGAGGACAGTTGTAAATTTAATGGTCCCACCTTGGAGGGGGCATCGGGGCTCACCCTGCTAAATTCAGGGTTCCCCCCCGAACAAGGGGCATGCGACAAGCATTGGACTGGTCATTTGCTGACACGATTTGCCCCCTCATGGCCCGATTGCCGCGTCTCGACTGTCCGTCCCAACCCCACCTGATCGTTCAGCGGGTGGTCGCGGGCGCGCACCTGCTGGCCACGCCAGACGATGCAGCCGATTTCCGCACGGCCCTGCTCGATGCTTCTCGCGAGTGCCGGGTGGCGGTTCATGCCTATGTGGTGCTGCCCGATCACTTCCATGTGCTGGCGACCCCCAACGGCCCGGGCGACCTGGGGCGTTTCATGCAGGCGCTGGGGCGGCGCTTTGTGGTGCGCCACAACCACCGGCATGGCCGAAGCGGCAGCTTGTGGGCCGGGCGATTCCGCGCCACGGTACTGGAGCCGGCCCGTTATTTGCTTGATGCGATGGCCTTCATCGAGGGGCATGCCTGGCGCCTGGGGCTGGTGCCTGATCCGCTGGCCGAAGGGCCCCAGGTGCTTTCCAGTCTGGGGCAGCACCTGAACCGGCGCACCGACCCGGTGGTGACCGACCATGCGGCCTTCTGGGCCCTGGGCAACACCCCGTTCGAGCGCGAAGCCATCTGGCGCGATCGCTTGCAGCAGGGCGTGCCCGTCGCGGTGGTTCAGGCGCTGGTGAGGGCCAGCAGCAAGGGCTGGGCGCTGGGCAGCGAGGCCTTCCTGGCCGAACTTGAGCGCCGAAGTGCCCAGGTTGGCCAGACACCGCGCCGCCTGGCGCCCGCACGTCGGGGGCGCCCTCGCAAAGCCGAATCCGACCCGGTTGGTTGATCTGTCCCTTATTTATTGTCCGAGTATGATGCTCGGAATTAAAAATGGGGTCAGACCCCTTGAAATAAGGCTTGAGGGGTGGGGGATCCCGCGGTATCCTCCGGCATCCGCATTTGTCGTTTCATTCCTTCACTGGAGCGCCCCCATGACCCAGGCGAACAAGGGAACCTCGTTCCCCACCGCCGCAGATGGCCACCTGGTCACTGCCACCGCACAAGAAATCCAGGCCGCAGCCGAGCACGGCATGTACGTCAACGCCGAGCATGACGCTTGCGGCGTGGGCTTCGTGGCCCACATCAAGGGTCTGAAGGCGCACAGCATCGTTCAGCAAGGCCTGAAGATCCTGGAAAACATCGACCACCGTGGTGCTGTGGGCGCTGACCCGCTGATGGGTGACGGTGCCGGTCTGCTGATCCAGATCCCCGACGAGTTCTACCGTGCCGAAATGGCCAAGCAGGGTGTCGAGCTGCCTCCGCCCGGCGAATACGGCGTCGGCATGATCTTCCTGCCCAAGGAAAGCGCTTCGCGTCAGGCTTGCGAGCAAGAACTCGAGCGCGCCATCAAGGCCGAAGGCCAGGTGCTGCTGGGCTGGCGTGACGTGCCGGTCGATGCCGACATGCCCATGTCGCCCCTGGTGCGCGAAAAAGAGCCCGTCATCCGTCAGGTCTTCGTGGGCCGCGGCCCCGACATCCTGGTGCCCGATGCCCTGGAGCGCAAGCTGTACGTCATCCGCAAGACGGCTTCCAGCAAGATCCAGAGCCTGAACCTGACCCATGGCAGCGAGTACTACGTGCCCAGCATGTCGTGCCGCACCATCATCTACAAGGGCTTGCTGCTGGCCGACCAGGTGGGCAAGTACTACAACGACCTGCGTGACGAGCGCGTGGTGTCGGCCCTGGCCCTGGTGCACCAGCGCTTCTCGACCAACACCTTCCCCGAGTGGCCGCTGGCTCACCCGTACCGCATGGTGGCCCACAACGGTGAAATCAACACCGTCAAGGGCAACTTCAACTGGATGCGCGCCCGCGAAGGCGTGATGAAGTCGCCCGTGCTGGGTGATGACCTCAAGAAGCTGTACCCCATCAGCCTGGACGGACAGTCCGACACCGCCACCTTCGACAACGCGCTCGAACTGCTGGTGATGGCCGGTTACCCCCTGGCCCAGGCCGCCATGATGATGATCCCGGAAGCCTGGGAACAGCACAACACCATGGACGAGCGCCGCCGCGCCTTCTATGAGTACCACGCCGCCATGATGGAGCCGTGGGACGGCCCTGCCGCCATGGTGTTCACCGACGGTCGCCAGATCGGCGCCACGCTGGACCGCAACGGCCTGCGTCCCGCCCGCTTCCTGATCACCGACGACGACGTGATCGTGCTGGCTTCGGAATCGGGCGTGCTGCCCATCCCCGAGAACAAGATCGTCAAGAAGTGGCGTCTGCAGCCCGGCAAGATGCTGCTGATCGACTTCGAGCAAGGTCGCATCATCGAAGACGAAGAGCTCAAGGCCCAGTACGCTTCGGCCAAGCCCTATCGCCAGTGGATCGAGAACGTCCGCATCAAGCTGGACACCATCGACGCCAAGGGCGCAGCCGGTGAGTTCGGCGAATCGCTGCTGGACCGCCAGCAGGCCTTCGGCTTCACCCAGGAAGACATCAAGTTCCTGATGGCCCCGATGGCGCAGAACGGCGAAGAAGCCACCGGTTCCATGGGCAACGACTCGCCCCTGGCCGTTCTGTCGGACAAGAACAAGCCGCTGTACAACTACTTCAAGCAGTTGTTCGCCCAGGTCACGAACCCGCCCATCGACCCCATCCGCGAAGCCGTGGTGATGTCGCTGGTGTCGTTCGTGGGCCCCAAGCCCAACCTGCTCGACATCAACGCGGTGAACCCGCCGATGCGCCTCGAAGTGTCCCAGCCCGTGCTGGACTTCGACGACATGGCCCGCCTGCGCAACATCGAGAAGCACACCGGCGGCAAGTTCAAGCCCTATGAGGTGGACATCACCTACCCGGCCGCCTGGGGCCACGAAGGTGTGGAAGCCCGCCTGGCCTCGCTGTGTGCCGAAGCCGTGGAAGCCATCGAGAGCGGCCACAACATCCTGATCATCACCGATCGCAAGATGGACCGCGCCAACATCGCCATCCCGGCGCTGCTGGCCCTGTCGGCCATCCACCAGCACCTGGTCCGCAAGGGCCTGCGCACCTCGGCCGGTCTGGTCGTGGAAACCGGCACCGCCCGCGAAGTGCACCACTTCGCCGTGCTGGCCGGTTATGGCGCCGAAGCCGTGCACCCCTACCTGGCCATGGAAACCCTGGCTGGCATGGCCAAGGATCTGCCGGGCGACCTGTCGGCCGACAAGGCCATCTACAACTACATCAAGGCCATCGGCAAGGGTCTCTCGAAGATCATGTCGAAGATGGGCATCAGCACGTACATGTCGTACTGCGGCGCCCAGATCTTCGAAGCCATCGGCCTGAACAAGGAACTGGTCGACAAGTACTTCCGTGGCACCCCCACGCAAGTGGGCGGCATCGGCGTGTTCGAAGTGGCTGAAGAAGCCATCCGCAACCACACCGCCGCATTCGGCACCGACCCCGTGCTGGCCAACGCCCTGGACGCCGGCGGCGAATACGCCTGGCGCACCCGCGGTGAAGAGCACATGTGGACGCCGGACGCCATCGCCAAGCTGCAGCACAGCACGCGCTCGGGCCAGTTCGACACCTACAAGGAATACGCCCGCATCATCAACGACCAGTCGCGTCGTCACCTGACCCTGCGCGGCCTGTTCGAGTTCAAGGTCGACCCCGCCAAGGCCATCCCGGTCGAGGAAGTCGAACCCGCTTCGGAAATCGTCAAGCGTTTCGCCACCGGCGCCATGTCGCTGGGCTCGATCTCCACCGAAGCCCACAGCACCCTGGCCCTGGCCATGAACCGCATCGGCGGCAAGTCGAACACCGGTGAAGGCGGCGAAGACGAGAACCGCTATCGCAACGAACTCAAGGGCATTCCCATCAAGGCCGGCACCAAGGTGTCGGACGTGGTCGGCGCTTCGCGCATCGAGGCCGACTACGAGATGAAGGAAGGCGACAGCCTGCGCTCGAAGATCAAGCAGGTGGCCTCGGGTCGCTTCGGTGTGACCACCGAGTACCTGGTGTCGGCCGACCAGATCCAGATCAAGATGGCCCAGGGCGCCAAGCCCGGTGAAGGCGGTCAGCTGCCTGGCGGCAAGGTGTCCGACTACATCGGCAAGCTGCGTCACTCGGTGCCGGGCGTGGGTCTGATCTCGCCGCCTCCGCACCACGACATCTACTCGATCGAAGACCTGGCTCAGCTGATCCACGACCTCAAGAACGTCAACCCCAAGGCCGACATCTCGGTCAAGCTGGTGTCGGAAGTCGGCGTCGGTACCGTGGCCGCTGGTGTGGCCAAGGCCAAGGCCGACCACATCGTGATCGCCGGCCACGACGGTGGCACCGGTGCTTCGCCCTGGTCGTCCATCAAGCACTGCGGCACGCCGTGGGAACTCGGCCTGGCCGAAACCCAGCAGACCCTGGTGCTGAACCGCCTGCGGGGCCGTGTGCGCGTGCAGACCGACGGTCAGATCAAGACCGGCCGTGACGTGGTCGTGGGCGCCCTGCTGGGTGCCGACGAATTCGGCTTCGCCACCGCACCGCTGGTGGTCGAGGGCTGCATCATGATGCGCAAGTGCCACCTGAACACCTGCCCGGTGGGCGTGGCCACGCAAGATCCGGTGCTGCGCAAGAAGTTCTCCGGCAAGCCCGAACATGTCGTGAACTACTTCTTCTTCGTCGCCGAAGAAGCACGTCAGATCATGGCCCAGCTGGGCATCAAGAAGTTCGACGACCTGATCGGTCGCGCCGACCTGCTCGACACCAAGAAGGGTGTGGAGCACTGGAAGGCCAAGGGCCTGGACTTCAGCCGCGTGTTCGCGCTGCCCCCGGTGCCCGCCGACGTGCCCCGCCTGCACACCAGCACGCAAGACCACGGCCTGGACAAGGCCCTGGACGTTCGCCTCATCGAGAAGGCCCAACCCGCCATCCAGCGTGGCGAGAAGGTGCAGTTCATGGAAGAGGCTCGCAACGTCAACCGCACCGTGGGTGCCATGCTGTCGGGTGAGCTGATCAAGCACCACCCCGATGGTCTGCCTGACCAATCCATCTTCATCCAGATGGAAGGCACGGGCGGCCAATCGTTCGGCGCCTTCCTGGCCCAGGGCATCACGCTGTACCTGATCGGTGAAGCCAACGACTACACCGGCAAGGGCCTGTCGGGTGGCCGCATTGTGGTGCGTCCGAGCATCGAGTTCCGTGGCAACGCCACCGACAACATCATCGTGGGCAACACCGTGCTGTACGGTGCCACCGAAGGCGAAGCCTTCTTCCGCGGTGTGGGTGGCGAGCGCTTCGGCGTGCGCCTGTCGGGTGCCACCGCTGTGGTGGAAGGCACCGGCGACCACGGTTGCGAATACATGACCGGCGGCACCGTGGTGGTGCTGGGCAAGACCGGCCGCAACTTCGCTGCCGGCATGTCGGGTGGCGTGGCCTACGTCTATGACGAAGACGGCCAGTTCGCCAAGCGTGTGAACACCGCGCAGGTGTCGCTGGAGAAGGTGCTGTCGGCGGCCGAGCAGGCCGACGCCGGCATCCCGATGCACAAGGGTCAGGCCGATGAGGCCCTGCTGAAGAAGCTGATCGAGGATCACCACCGCTGGACCGGCTCGCTCCGTGCCCGCGAGATCCTGGACAACTGGGCCACCGCCCAGGGCAAGTTCCTGAAGGTCTTCCCGCACGAGTACCGTCGTGCCCTGACCGAGATGGGTGCCAAGCAAGAAGCCACGGCCGCTGTTGCCAAGGCCAAGTCCACCAAGGCCAAGGCCTGATCAGCGTGTTAGGAGTTTGAAATGGGAAAAGTCACTGGCTTTCTGGAATTTGAGCGCCTGGAAGAGGGCTACGAGCCCGTCGAAAAGCGCGTCAAGAACTACAAAGAGTTCGTCATCGGCTTGACGCCCGAGCAGGCCAAGCAACAAGGTGCGCGCTGCATGGACTGCGGCACGCCCTTCTGCAACAACGGCTGCCCGGTCAACAACATCATCCCGGACTTCAATGACCTGGTGTACCAGCAAGACTGGAAGCAGGCCATCGAAGTTCTGCACAGCACGAACAACTTCCCCGACTTCACCGGCCGTGTCTGCCCGGCACCCTGTGAAGCCGCCTGCGTGCTGAACATCAACAACGACCCGATCGGCATCAAGTCGATCGAGCACGCCATCGTCGACCGCGCCTGGGCCGAAGGCTGGATCAAGCCCCAGCCCGCTGCCGTCAAGACCGGCAAGAAGGTCGCCGTCGTGGGCTCCGGCCCCGCCGGCATGGCCGCGGCCCAGCAGCTGGCCCGCGTCGGCCACGACGTGACCGTGTTCGAGAAGAACGACACCATCGGTGGTCTGCTGCGTTTCGGCATCCCCGACTTCAAGTTCGACAAGGGCCACATCGACAAGCGCGTCAAGCAGATGGAAGCCGAAGGCGTGGTCTTCAAGACCAACACCATCGTCGGCGACATGCCTGCAGGCTCGAAGGTCACCAACTGGGCCAAGGACACCGTCAGCCCCGAGCAGCTCAAGAAGGATTTCGACGCCGTGATCCTGACCGGTGGTGCCGAGCAGTCGCGTGACCTGCCCGTGCCCGGCCGCGACCTGGCTGGCATCCACTTCGCCATGGAGTTCCTGCCCATGCAGAACCGCGTGAACGCGGGCGGCAAGGTCAAGGACCAGATCATGGCCACTGGCAAGGACGTGATCGTGATCGGCGGTGGCGACACCGGCTCCGACTGCGTGGGCACCTCCAACCGCCACGGCGCCAAGAGCGTGGTGCAGTTCGAACTGATGCCCCAGCCGCCGGAAGAGGAAAACAAGGAGCTGACCTGGCCCTACTGGCCGATCAAGATGCGCACCTCGTCGAGCCACGAAGAAGGTTGCGCCCGGGAGTTCGCCATTGCCACCAAGGAATTCTTCGGTGAAAACGGCAAGGTCACTGGCCTGAAGACCGTGCACGTCGAGTTCAAGGATGGCAAGTTCAGCGAAATCGCTGGCACCGAGAAGACCTACAAGGCCGACCTGGTGCTGCTGGCCATGGGCTTCACCAACCCCGTGAACACCCTGCTGGAAGGCTTCGGTGTCGAGAAGGACGCTCGCGGCAATGCCAAGGCGTCGACCGACATCGGCGGCTACAAGACCAACGTGGCCGGCGTGTTCGCCGCCGGTGACGTGCGCCGTGGCCAGTCGCTGGTGGTGTGGGCCATCCGCGAAGGCCGTCAGGCCGCCCGCGAGGTCGATCAGTTCCTGATGGGCTCGACCACGCTGCCGCGCTGATCCCTGCGCGCTTTCCCTCAGGCTGTGGTGGGCGCCCGTCGGGGTGCCTGCAGCCTGATGGTGAATCACCTATCATTGAGTGGCCGGTTCCTACCGGCCATTCTTTTTTTCAGATGGCCCAGTTCAAGCTGCCCGACACCGTCCTGCCTTCCCGACTGCCCGAAGCCTTCATTGAGCTGCGGGGGGTGACTTGCGGCTATGGCGACCGCGTCATCCTGGAAGACATCGACCTGGTGGTGCCACGTGGCAAGGTGGTGGCCCTGATGGGCACCTCCGGCGGTGGCAAGACCACGGTGTTGCGCCTGATCGGGCGACAGATCAAGGCCATGAAGGGCCAGGTGCTCTTCGACGGGCAGGACATGGCCACCCTCGAAGGCAACCGCCTGATGGCTGCTCGCCGTCGCATGGGCATGCTGTTCCAGCTGGGCGCGCTGTTCACCGACCTGTCGGTGTTCGAGAACGTGGCCTTTCCGCTGCGCGAGCACACCGATCTGCCCGAGGCCCTGATCCGTGATCTGGTGCTGATGAAGCTCAATGCCGTGGGCCTGCGTGGCTCGCGTGACCTGCTGCCCAGCCAGATTTCAGGCGGCATGGCACGTCGCGTGGCCCTGGCCCGCGCCATGGCGCTCGATCCCGAACTGATGCTGTACGACGAGCCCTTCGCCGGGCTTGACCCCATCTCGATGGGCGTGGCGGCGCGCCTGATCCGCGACCTGAACGACGCCATGGGCCTGACCAGCATCGTGGTGTCGCACGATGTTGACGAAACTTTTCTCATTGCCGACCACGTGGTGCTGCTGGCCAACCGTCGCATCGTGGCGCAGGGCTCGCCGGTCGAGCTGCGCGCCAGCGACGATCCGCTGGTGCGGCAGTTCGTGCATGCTCGCCCCGATGGCCCCGTGCAGTTCCACCAGCCGGCCGCTGACCTGGCCCATGACTTCGGGGTGAACCGATGAGTGCCTGGCACCCCGCCAACCTGGGTCTGGCCGTGCGCCAGAAAACCGCCGACATCGGCTACGCATCGCGCCTGCTGCTGCGCCTGCTGGGCATGTTGCCCAGCACCTTGCGTCGCGGCCGCCTGCTGGCCGACCAGATCCACTTCCTGGGCAATCATTCGCTGGCCATCATCACGGTGTCGGGCCTGTTCGTGGGTTTCGTGCTGGGCCTGCAGGGCTACTACATCCTGCAGCGTTACGGCGCCAGCGAGTCCTTGGGCCTGATGGTCACCTTGTCGCTGGTGCGAGAACTCGGCCCCGTGGTGGCGGCCCTGCTGTTTGCCGGCCGCGCGGGCACCTCGCTCACGGCCGAGATCGGCCTGATGAAGGCGGGTGAGCAGCTGGCCGCCATGGAAATGATGGCCGTCGACCCGATCCGCCGTGTGCTGGCCCCGCGTTTCTGGGCCGGTGTGATCGCCATGCCGCTGCTGGCCGCCGTGTTCTCGGCTGTGGGCGTGCTGGGTGGCTGGGTCGTCGGCGTCATGCTGATCGGGGTTGATGCCGGCGCCTTCTGGTCACAGATGCAGAACGGTGTCGATGTGTTCACCGATGTGGGCAACGGCCTGGTCAAGAGCCTGGTGTTCGGCATCACGGTGGCCTTCATTGCCCTGCTGCAAGGTTTCGAGTGCCAGCCCACGCCCGAAGGCGTCTCGCGCGCCACCACCCGCACCGTGGTCATGGCCTCTCTGGCCGTGCTGGGTCTGGATTTCGTCTTGACGGCGATGATGTTCTCCATCTGAAGAACGCATCGCCCGGAGCACCACATGCAACGTTCAAAAATTGATGTCTGGGTGGGCCTGTTCGTGCTGATCGGCGCGGCCGCCATCCTGTTCCTGGCCCTCAAGGCCGGCAACCTGCTGAGCCTGTCGTTTTCGCCCACCTACAGCGTGGTGGCCAACTTCGACAACATTGGCGGCCTCAAGCCCCAGGCCGCGGTCAAGAGCGCCGGTGTGGTGGTGGGCCGTGTCAAGGCCATCACCTTCGATGCCAAGACCTTCCAGGCCCGCGTCGAGATCACGCTGAACCAGGGCGTCGAGTTCCCGAAAGACACCTCGGCCAAGATCCTGACGGCCGGCCTGCTGGGCGAGCAGTACATCGGTCTGGAGCCTGGCTACGAAACGCTGAACCTGGCCCAGGGCGACACCATCAAGCAGACCCAGTCGGCTGTGGTGCTGGAAAACCTGATCAGCCAGTTCCTGTACAGCAAGGCCGCCGATGGCGACAGCGGAGACAAGAAATGAGTGTGGCACCTTCCGTGCGCTCGGTGCGCACTGCCGCAGCCCTCGGCACGCTGGCCTTGCTGACCGCCTGCGCGACGCCCCAGAACCGGGACCCCATGGAGGCCTTCAACCGCAAGGTGTTCGGCTTCAACGAGGCAGTGGACACGGCCGTGGTGGCCCCGGTGGCCCGCGGGTATGTGGCGGTCACGCCCCAGCCGGTGCAGACCGGTGTCACCAACTTCCTGAACAACCTGAAGGATGTGTGGGCCACCGTGAACCTGTTCCTGCAAGGGCGGGTGGGCGAGGGCGCGCAGAACATCCTGCGCGTGGCCATCAACTCCACCCTGGGGGTGGCGGGCCTGGTCGATGTGGCCACCGAGCTGCAGCTGGACCGCAAGGACGAAGATTTCGGCCAGACCCTGGGCACCTGGGGCGTGCCCTCGGGCGCTTACGTGGTGCTGCCCTTCCTGGGCCCTTCCACGGTGCGCGACACCGCTGCCTTGCCGCTGGACCTGTACGCCGGCCCCACCCAGGCCTTCAGCGAAGTGAGGGACATCAATGTGGTGCGTGGCCTGAACATCATCGATGTGCGGGCCCGCCTGCTGGGCGCTTCCGACCTGCTGGGTGACGTGGCCCTGGACAAGTACACCTTCATCCGCGATGCCTTCCTGCAACGCCGTCGCAGCCAGGTCTACAACGGCGACGTGCCCGAAGAGGCCTATGATGACGAGCCTCAGGCTTGGTGGCAGCCCACCTTGCCCGCAGAGGGCGTCAGCTGGTCGCTGCCCACCGGCAGCACCCTGAACACCGCCCGGCCCACCCTGGGCTGGCTGCCCACCCACCAGACTGCCTCGCTGGTGGCGGTGCCCGTGAACGAGCAGGCCCCGCAGATGTCGGGCCCCACACCGGAAGAGATGGCCGGTCTGCGAGAAAGCCTCGACGTGCGTTAAGACATCAGGCGGGGCCGTTTTCCCCGCCGACCGGAGTTGAAGATGAGCCAAGCTGAGACCAAGAACCGCTTCCTGACCCTGTCGGCCACCGTGGCCCTGACCCTGGGCGCTTTGTGCCTGGCCCCCGTGGGCGTGGCCCAGGCCCAGCAGGCGGCTCCGGCCGCCGTGGCTGCCGAGGTGAAGGCAGCTGCCTCCGCCGACAACTTCATCAAGGCCCTGACCGGTGAGGTCATGGCGGCGGTCAAGGCCGACAAGAGCCTGCAAGGCGGTGACATCCGCAAGGTGGTGGCCCTGGTCGATGCCAAGATCCTGCCCTCCGT
The DNA here is from genome assembly GCF_004310865.1 of Aquabacterium lacunae. Classification (GTDB taxonomy): domain Bacteria; phylum Pseudomonadota; class Gammaproteobacteria; order Burkholderiales; family Burkholderiaceae_C; genus Aquabacterium; species Aquabacterium lacunae. The sequence continues at coordinate 134,151 of NZ_SIXI01000004.1, read as the reverse complement.
GAACTTCCAGCGCATGACCGCTTCGGCCGTCGGCAAGAACTGGCGTCAGGCCACGCCCGAGCAGCAAAAGCGTCTGCAGGAAGAGTTCAAGAGCCTGCTGATCTACACCTACGCCGGTGCCGTGCAGCAGGTGCGCGACCAGCAGGTCGAGGTCAAGCCCAGCCGTGGCCGCCCGGAAGACTCCGACCAGGTGGTGCGCACGCTGGTCAAGGGCAAGGGTGACCCGATCCAGCTCGACTACCGCGTCGAAAAAGCCGGCGACGGCTGGAAGATCTACGACGTGAACGTGATGGGCGCCTGGCTGGTGCAGACCTACCAGAGCAGCTTCGCGCAGGAAGTGTCGGCCTCGGGCATTGACGGCCTGATCGCCAAGCTGGCCGAGCGCAACAAGCAGCTGGCCAACCGCAAGCCGGCCTGATCGGCCTGATCGAATTCAGCGCTGCCCACAGCCCCTGAGCCATGTTGCTGCTGCCCGCCACCCTGACCCACGCCGAGGTGCGTGACACCCTGCGCCTGTTCCAGCAGACCCTGGAGCAGGCCAGCAAATCGCACGGCGATGACGCGGTCATGCTCACGGTCGATGGCTCGGCCCTGCAGCAGTTCGATTCGAGCGCGCTGGCTGTGTTGCTGGAGTGCCAGCGCATGGCCAAGGCCCGAGGGCGCGCGTTCGCCGTCAAGGCCATGCCGCCCAAGCTGATGGCCCTGGCGGGCCTGTACGGCATCGACGGGCTGCTGACCCCGGCGGTGTGAGAGCACCCAGGGGCCTGACGCTCAGGCCTCTTCAGCCCACGCGAAACCGTCGCGCGCCACCAGGGCGCTGGCCGCCGGCGGGCCCCAGGTGCCGGCCGTGTAGGTGCGCAGGGTGGTGTGGTCACGCTGCCAGGCGTCGAGCACGGGTTCCACCCAGCGCCAGGCCTGCTCCTGCTCGTCCGAGCGCACGAACAGGTTCAGTCGCCCGGCCAGGGCGTCGAGCAGCAGGCGCTCGTAGCCGCCCACCCGTTCGGTGCCGAAGGTCTTGTCGAAATCCAGGTCCAGCGACACCGGCGCCAGCACTTCCTGGCCGCTGGGGTGGAACACGCCGTTCACCGAGCCCCGCGCCGCCATCAGGTGCAACTGCAGGCCGTCGTCGGGCTGCAGCTTGATCACCAGCTTGTTGGGCTGACCGCTGCCCGGGAAGATGGGGTGGGGCGTGGGGCGGAAGTTCACCACGATTTCTGAATGGCGCTGCGCCAGGCGCTTGCCGGTGCGCAGGTAGAAGGGCACGCCCGCCCAGCGCCAGTTCTGCACCTCGCATTTCAGGGCCACGAAGGTTTCGGTGCGGCTGTCGGCCGGTACCTTGTCTTCGTCCAGGTAGCCCTTGACCACCTCGCCGGCCAGGGTGCCGCCCCGGTACTGGGCGCGCACCACGTCGCGCGCCACGCTGGCCAGATCGAAAGGCTTGAGCGAGCGCAGCACCTTGAGCTTTTCGTCGCGGATGGCGTCGGCATCGGCGCTGGAGGGCGGCTCCATGGCCATCATGGTCAGCAGCTGCAAGGCGTGGTTCTGCACCATGTCGCGCAGGGCGCCGGTGCGGTCGTAGAAGTCACCGCGGGTGCCCACGCCCAGGCTCTCGGCCAGCGTGATCTGGATGTTGGCGATGCTCTCGCGGCGCCACAAGGGCTCGAACAGCACGTTGCCAAAACGCAGGGCCATCAGGTTCTGCACCGAGGGCTTGCCCAGGTAATGGTCGATGCGCAGGGCCTGCCGCTCGGTGAACACCGAGCTCACCACCCGGTTGATGGCCTGCGCGCTGGCCAGGTCATGGCCCAGGGGCTTTTCCAGCACCACGCGCACGCGCTCGTGGTTCAGGCCGGCGGCGCCCAGCTGCTCGCAGATCACGGGGAACAGGTGGGGGCTGGTGGCCAGGTACATGACCACGGTGTCGGCCTGGCGCTGGTTCAGCCAGGCCTGCAGGCGCTGGTAATCGGCCGGCTGAGACAGGTCCATGCGCAGGTAGCCGATGGCCTGAGAGAAGCGGGCGAACTCTTCGGCGTCGCTGGGGCGCTTGGCCGTGTTGGCCTCTTGAAGCCTGTGCTGCAGCCAGGATCGATAGGCCTTGTCGTCGCGGTCGTCGCGGGCCACGGCCAGGATGCGGCCGTCGGGGGGCAAGGTGCCATGGCGCCAGGCCTGGAACAGCGCGGGCATCAGCTTGCGCCAGGTCAGGTCGCCGGTGCCACCGAAGAAGACGAGGTCAAAGGCCATGGGGTTCACTCTATCAGCCACACAGGGGGGCGTGGGGTCACAAAAAGGCCTCAAAATCGATTGTCTGACGCACGAACCCTGTCACAACCATGGCCTCTCAACTCGATCAGCTCAAAGCCGTCACCACCGTGGTGGCCGACACCGGTGATTTCAAGCAACTGGCGCAGTTTGCCCCGCAAGACGCCACCACCAACCCTTCGCTGATCCTCAAGGCGGTTCAGAAGCCCGAATACGCGCCCTTGCTGGCCGACACCGTGGCCGCGCACAAGGGCGCCGCCCTCGAAGACATCGTCGACCACACCCTGGTGAAGTTCGGCCAGGAGATCCTGAAGGTCATTCCGGGTCGGGTCTCGACCGAGGTCGATGCTCGTCTCAGCTTCGACACCGCGGCCACCGTGGCTCGAGCCCGCCGCATCATGGGCCTGTACGAGGCCGCCGGCACGCCCCGCGAGCGTGTGCTGATCAAGATTGCCTCCACCTGGGAAGGCATTCAGGCGGCCCGTGTGCTCGAGCAAGAGGGCATCCGCTGCAACCTGACCCTGCTGTTCGCGTTCTGCCAGGCCCAGGCCTGCGGCGATGCCCGCGTGCAGCTGATCTCCCCCTTCGTGGGCCGCATCTACGACTGGTACAAGAAAACCGCGGGCGCCAGCTGGGACGAAGCCGCCAACGCCGGTGTGAACGACCCGGGCGTGAAGTCGGTGGCGCGCATCCATGCGCACTACAAGCAGCACGGCATCGCCACCGAGGTGATGGGCGCCAGCTTCCGCAACGTGGGCCAGATCCTGGCGCTGGCCGGCTGCGACCTGCTGACCATCAGCCCCGACCTGCTGGCCCAGTTGCAGGCCAGCGAGGCCCCGGTGCCGCGCCACCTGGTGTTCCACGGCGAACTGCAGGCCGCCCCCGCCCCGCTGAGCGAAGCGGCCTTCCGCTACGCCCTGAACGAAGACGCCATGGCCACCGAGAAGCTGGCTGAAGGCATCCGGGCCTTCGCGGTCGATGCTGGCAAACTCGACGCCTTGATCGAAGCCCAGCGTTGACCTTTCTTGCACACCGACACACAGGGAGTTTTGACGATGTCGTCGCGTTGTGATCAGACCGTGGCCTGGGGCGGCTTGCGCGGCCACTGGGAAGCCCACGGCCGTGACCTGGACCTGCGCACGCTGTTTGCGCAAGACCCGGGCCGTTTCGAGCGCTGGGCCATCGAGGCCCCTCACGTGTTCGCCGACCTGTCGCGCGCCCGCTGGGACGTGGCCACGGGCCAGCACCTGCTGAGCCTGGCCCGCGAATGCCAGCTCGAGGCCAGGCGCGACGCGCTGCTGAGTGGTCAGCCCATCAACCACACCGAAGACCGCGCGGTGCTGCACACGGCCCTGCGCGCGCCCAAGGGCCAGGGGCCGCAAAGCTACGCCGTGCATGCCGTGCTCGACGCGCTGCTGGCCTATGTGGAGCAGGTGCGCGCCACGGCAGGCGGCACCGAGCCCGGCTGCATCACCGACGTGGTGAACATCGGCATTGGCGGCTCTGACCTGGGCCCGCAGATGGTGGTGCAGGCGCTGGACGCCTGGGTGCACCCGAAGCTGCGTGTGCACTTCATCTCGAACGTCGACGGGCATGACCTGGCGCCCCTGCTGCGCACGCTCAGGCCGCAGCACACGCTGTTCATCGTGGCCTCGAAAACCTTCACCACCCAGGAGACCATGGCCAACGCCCACGCAGCGCGGCAGTGGTTCCTCGACCAGGGCGGCACCGACATCGCCCGGCACTTCGTGGCCACCACCACCAATGTGGAAGCGGCGCGCGCCTTCGGCATCAGCACCACCTTCGGCTTCTGGGACTGGGTGGGCGGGCGATTTTCGCTGTGGTCGGCCATTGGCCTGCCGATTGCGCTGGCGCTGGGGGCCAAGCACTTCAAGGCGCTGCTGGCCGGTGCCCATGCCATGGACACCCACTTTGCGCAGGCGCCTCTGGAGCGCAACCTGCCCGTGTGGCTGGGCCTGATGGACCTGTGGAACCGCAACTTCCATGGCCACAGCAGCCACTGCATCGCCCCGTATCACCAGGGCCTGCGCCGCTTCCCGGCCTTCTTGCAGCAGCTGGTGATGGAAAGCAATGGCAAGCGGGTGGATGCGCAGGGCCTGCCGCTGCCTTACGCCACCAGTGACGTGGTGTGGGGCGAGGCGGGCACCAACGGCCAGCACGCCTTCTTCCAGATGCTGCACCAGGGCACTGACGTGGTCCCGGTGGAATTCGTGCTGGTGCGCCGCACAGCCCACCGCGATGAAGCGACCTGGTCACCCGAGCTGCGCAGCCTGATGGCCCGCCAGCATCAGGCCCTGCTGGCCAATGGCCTGGCCCAGGCCCAGGCCCTGATGTGGGGCAAGACCGCCCAGGAGGCCGCGCGCGAAACCGTGCCCACCGCCTCGAAGGTGATGGCGCCCGACGTGCTGGCCCAGCACCGCACCTTCCCGGGCAACCGGCCCAGCATCACCCTGATGCTGGAGCAGCTCACACCCGAAGCCCTGGGCGCCCTGGTGGCGCTGTACGAGCACCGAACCTTCGTGACCGGCGCGCTGTGGGGCATCAACAGCTTTGACCAATGGGGCGTGGAGCTGGGCAAGGCCATGTGCAAAGACCTGCTGCCCCGCCTGGAAAGCGGCGACACCCGCGGGCTGGATGCGGCCACTGCGGGCCTTCTGCAGCGCTTGAAGGGCTGACGCTGAGTGGGTGTGGCTGGGGCAGGCCTGTCAGCCCACCTTGAACACGGCCACCGAATCGACCAGTGCCGTGGATTGTTCCTGCAGGTTGCCGGCCGCCTGGGTGGATTGCTGCACGAGGTTCAGGTTTTGCTGGGTGGCCCTGTCCATGTCATTGACCGCCTGCCCCACGACGCTCACCCCGGCGTGCTGCTCGGCACTGGCGCGGCTGATGTCCTGCACGATGCCCGTCACCTGCTCGATCGCGCCCACGATCTGGGTCATGGTGTCGCCCGCGTGCTCGACCAGCTTGCTGCCCTTTTCCACCTGTTCACCACTGACGGTGATCAGGGATCGAATCTCTCGGGCCGCACCGGCGCTGCGCTGAGCCAAGGTGCGCACTTCGCCGGCCACCACGGCAAAACCGCGCCCGTTTTCGCCGGCCCGCGCCGCTTCCACCGCCGCATTGAGCGCCAGGATGTTGGTCTGGAACGCGATGCCGTCGATCACGGAAATGATCTCCGAGATCTTGCGCGAGGCCTCATGGATGCCGCGCATGGTCTCGACCACGTTCTGAACGGCCATGCCGCCTTGACGGGCCACGTCACTGGCTTGCTGCGCCATCTCGGCGGCCTGTGCCGCGTGCTCGGTGTTGGTCTTGACCGCCTGTCCCAGCTGTTCCATGGTCGAGGCTGTGCGCAGCAGCGCCTGGCTCTGGTGGTCGGTGCGCTCGGACAGCGAGTGGCTGCCTTCCGCGATGATGGTGCTGGTGCTGGCCACGTGGTCGGCATGGCGACGCACATCGCGCACCACCTGGCCCAGGCCATCCTGCATGTCATGCAGGGCTTGCAGCAGGGGCTTGAACTCGTCGTGCCGATCGGTCGCAATCGGCTTGCTCAGGTCGCCGTCGCGCACCCGCTCGATCACGGTTCTGGAGGCCTGAATGCGTGAGTTGATGGCCCGGTTGGCCCACCACGAAAAGCCCAGCAGCCCCACGCACACCAGCGCGAACAGCGAGATCAGCATCACGCGGGTCTGGTGAACGCTGCGCTCGATCGCAGCCATGTCCTTCAGGGTGCTGTCGCGCTGGTACTGCACTGTGTCTGACAGTTGCTTGAGCAGGGCGTTGCGTGCCGGGATGGTGTGGTCCACCAGGTGGGCGAATGCGCTGTCTTTGTCGCCGGCCTGGATCAGGCGGATGTTTTCTCCGCCCACGCGCCAGAAGGTCTCGACGGCAGGCCGCACGGTTTGAAAGCGCTTGCGGCCAATGTCGGTGAACAGCCTTGATTCGTACTCGTCCAGCAGCACCTGAATGCGCTGTTTGCGTTGCCCGATGTCGGTCAGGGCAGTGCTGCGTTCTTCAGGGTTTCGCGCCAACATGGCGTGACGCAGTTGAAGCGACACCCGCGTGACCTGCAGCTCCAGTTCGGCCATTTCAGCCAGTTGCGGGATGCGATTGTCGCCCGTGCGCCGCGTGTTCTCGGAAATGAGTTGCAGCTGGTGGTTGTTGTAAAGCGCACTGGCCACCAGGGCCAAGGTGAGGGTCAACGTGACGATCAGGAGTCGTCCGGTGATGCTGGAAAGGTAAGGCATGAAAGTGTCTAGCGTTTGTCGTCCTGATGTCCGCAAAGGCTAGTCTTCATGCGTTGAGGTGAAGCCAAAAAAAACGGCACCCGAAGGTGCCGTTTGTTCGTGCATACCACCTGCAGGAAAACTCAGGCCGCTTCCAGCACCTTGCGCATCTTCTTGAGCGCAGCCACCTCGATCTGGCGGATGCGCTCGGCGCTGACGCCGTACTGTGCAGCGAGGTCGTGCAGGGTGGCGCCGCCCGAGCCATCGTCGTTCACCTTCAGCCAGCGTTCTTCGACGATGTGGCGGCTGCGCTCGTCCAGGCCTTCCAGGGCCGAGGCAATGCCCTGGCCGGACAGCCAGTCGCGGCGGGCCGCGTCGAGCATGCGGGTGGGCTCGTGCACCTCGTCGGCCAGGTAGGCCAGCGGGGCCACGGGCGCGTGGTCATGGTCGTCGTCGGCCTGGGCTTCCAGGGCCACGTCGCCACCGGCCATGCGCGTTTCCATCTCGATGACGTCTTCAGGGCGCACGTCGAGTTCGGCGGCCACGCGGTGGATGTCGGCCTCGGACAGTGCGGCACGGCCCACGTGGGCGTCATCGGCCTCGCCCTTGAACTGGTGCTTGAGCGAGCGCAGGTTGAAGAACAGCTTGCGCTGGGCCTTGGTGGTGGCCACCTTCACCATGCGCCAGTTCTTCAGGATGTATTCATGGATCTCGGCCTTGATCCAGTGCATGGCGTAAGACACCAGACGCACGCCCTGGTCAGGGTCGAAACGCTTGACGGCCTTCATCAGGCCCACGTTGCCTTCCTGGATCAGGTCACCCTGGGGCAGGCCGTAACCCATGTACTGGCGCGAGATGGAGACCACCAGGCGCAGGTGCGACATCACGAGCTTGGACGCGGCCTGCAGGTCTTGCTGGTCGCGCAGGCGGCGGGCCAGGGCCTGTTCCTCGTCAGCCTCGAGCATGGGAATGGCCTGAACGCTGCGAATGTAGGCGTCCAGGTTGCCCAGCGAGGGCACAACACTCCAGGGGTCGCGGGTGGCGAGGGCAGTGGTCATCGTCATGTGAAATGGCTCCTTTCGGGTCCTTCCTTCGGAACATGTTAGCACTCCTGTTCAGAGAGTGCTAAGACCAAAAAGTTCCAGGGTTTTGGGGCCAACTTCAGCCTGCGTCTGGTGGGCGTTGCTGCCGGCCTTTTGACGAGATCATGAAGTGCGCCCAACCCGCATTTCGCCAGGTGGCAGCAAGACCCTCTGGGCAGGGTGGACATAGGCGGCGCCTTGGTGGGAGCCTGTGCAGGGCTTTGCTACCCTATTGATGTGAACTTCATGCCCCGCACGCCCGGACACCAACCACTGCGAGCGCGTCAGCGACGCGCCGTGTGGCTGGTCGCGTGCCTGTGGATGGTGGTGGCGCTGATGCCAATGCGCGCATGGGCCTGGGCCGGCATGGGCCTGGGTGGCAGCCTGCACGTTGCGTCTGACACAGCAGTTGTTGTGGGCGACCCTCCGCCTTGCCATGCGGCGCAGGTGGCCGACGACACCGCACCGGACGACCACAGTGCGTGCTCGGACTGTGTGTTCTGTGCCCCTGTGCTGGTGACTTCCTTGCCGGCCATGTCCACCGTGATGCACCCCGACACCCGGCCACCAGCTGCCGATCTTGGCCGCGCGACGGTGGGGGCGCTCGAGTCGCTGTTCAGACCCCCTCGAGGCTGAAGGCTCTGCCAGCGCGGCGCGATGCGTCGCGCGTGACGCTGTCTGCCCTTCTCAGTCTGAGGCCCTTGTGGCCCGCCTCGAACATGATCCATTTCCTTGAACTTGGCGCGTTGCGTCGCCTTGGCCGTCATGCGTGCTGGGCGGCCCTTTGGGGCTGCTCCACTTCGGCTTTTGCTTTGCCCATGGCCAGCGAAGGCAGCTGGATGACGATGGCTGACTTCAGCCGTGGTGGTGAGCGCGACCTGGCGGTCAATTTCGCCGTCACCGGTCATGACGCCATTGGCGCCATGACCACGCGGTGGAAGGAGCCGATGTCCCACGCGGCACACGCCGATCGACACCTTCACCGTGAGGCCGTGGGGCTCACCTACACCCGTCTTCTGCACCGCTGGAACCTGCCGCATGCGCAGGCCAACCTGTGGTTCGTGGGGGCGGCAGGCAGCGTGCGTGGGCAGGGCTGGCAGGGCGCGCAAACCTTCTGGTCTCCCGCGGTGATGGCCGACTACGAGACCACGCGTCTTTACCTGGGGGCGGGGTTCGAGCCCAAGCGCAGCGATGGCCTGGTGCGGCATGACAGCGCCTGGCTGCGCGCGGGCTTCTCGTTTTACGAGGTGGACTATGAGCAGGTGCAACCCTGGCTCATCGTCGAGAGCAAGCGCGTGCGCTATGGCAGCGTCACACGAAACGAGCTCACGCCCTTGCTCCGGTTCATCCACCGCGGCCTGTTCGTCGAAGTGGGGCGCAACCGCGACGGCGCCCAACTCAACCTGATGTGGTCCTACTGAGCCTGGCTGGCCCACGGGTCGGACCACGTTCCAAATACATTCACCTGAGACTCACCATGACTCCTTTCCAGTTCACCTCCATCGCCCGCCGCCTGATCGGCGTGCTGACCGTGTCTGTCGTGGCTGCTTTGCCCGTCACGGCCTCTGCCGCTGAGGCCGCTCGCAGCGTGAAGTTGCAGGTCAACGGCATGGTCTGCGCGTTCTGCGCCCAGGGCATCGAGAAGCGCCTGAAGGCATTGCCTGCTGCCGGCCCGATCTTCATTGACCTGCGCAACAAGGTGGTCGCCATCGAGCAGCGGCCCGGTCAGACGCTGGATGCCGAGCGCGTGGCCAACGAGGTCCGCGAATCAGGCTACGAGGTGGTGGCCACCGAAGCGGTGGCGGCGACCGTGGCGCAGATTCGAACCGAGACCCGCGCGGCGAACCCGGGGCGTTGACATGGCGCCGCCCCTTTCGAATGCCCCGCTGGACGGGCAGATTGAACAGAAGCGGAGCGCGGCCACTTCGTGGCTGGCGCTGTTTGCGGGCACGTCCACCCTGCTGTGCTGCGCCTTGCCCGCCATGCTGGTGACGCTGGGTGCAGGCGCTAGCCTGGCCACCCTGGTGTCGGTGTTCCCGCAGATCGTCTGGCTGAGCGAGCACAGCGCCTGGGTGTTTTGCATCGGTGCCGTGATGCTGCTGCTCGGGGGGGCTGCGCAGTGGCAGCAACGCCATGCGCCTTGCCCGCTCGATCCAGGGCTGCGCCAGGCGTGCATGGCCCAGCGACGGCGCTCGGTGCGCATTTACGGGGTGTCGGTGCTGCTGTTTGCTGTGGGCAGCTGGTTTGCCTTCATCCAGCCTTGGTGGTCGGGTGGGTGAGGGCTTGCCGAGCCCTGCGCCCGGCCCTCGTGCCACCAGCGCACAGTCGGGGGGCTGGCGCTCACGGTTCGAGGCCGGCAAGGCGCTGGCGCAGCCGCCGGGTGTCATGGCCACGACGCCACTGCCGCATGACATACCGGGCGGCGCGGGCCAGTGCTTGGTCCAGTGCGGTGCGCCAATCGCCAGCGATCGAGGTCACGACCACCGACCCTCCACCATCTGTGCGGAGCTCCACCTGGCAACGTTTGTCGATGCCGCCACGGGGGCCGTTCACATCGGACATCTGCACCTCGGCGCGCGGTACCAGCCAGACCAGGCGTCGCAGCACGAAGCGCACACGGCGCTCGGCCAGATCGCGCAAGTCGGTGGCTTGGGGGTGGCGGGATTTGAAGAGCACTTGCATCGCGGGTCTCCATCGGTTGAGTGACAGACGGAATGTGGAGCCCGTGACAGCGTTGGAAAAGCAGCATTTCGAGAACCAGAACATCGGATAAACCTGAACACAGGCCCGAGTTTTGGCCGCAGACTTCCTGTTTTTTCTTCGCGTCGGGGTGCTGGTCGACGGGGCGTGTGAGTGGACGGCTGGTTCGGATTTTCCTGAATTGATGTGCTGTAAACATCGCTTCTTTCGAAAATCAATCGGGCGCACAGTTTGGCTTGTTGACACTTTCCCAGCCACTCGCCATGAAGATCTTGCTGCTGCTCCTCTCTCGTCTGCTGACCCCGCTCGGACAAGCGATTCACTTCCTGAAGACGGCCCTCAGGGCATGGGCGCCACGGCAGGCCCCCGTGCTCGTGCCCATTCCGATCCAGGCCCGACCCCGGACACGTCAGTTGACCCGGCGCCATGGTGGCCAGGGCGATTGAGCCTGCCCACCTGATCGTCACTTCAGACCGACCCACCTCAATGGAGAATTGCCGTGCGAAGCTACCCTCACAACAGCCCCGAAGCCGCCGCGCGCATCGTCGCGTTGGTGTTGATCTCTGACGGCCACGTGTGCAGTTCCGAGTTCGACATCCTCAAGCAGTTGGGGGCGGAACACGAACTCGGGCTGGAGCCCCAACTTTTGCCACACATCGTTCACACCCTGTGCGAAGAACTGATGGCGTCCGGCTACGCGAGTGGGTCACTCATTGACAACGTCGACGATGGCACCTTGGCTGCACTGATGGCCGAGATATCGGACCCTGTGTTGCAACGGACGGTGCTGCGCCTCGCGCTGGCGGCAGCCCGGGCCGATGGCCATCTGGCCGATGGAGAAACCATGGTGCTGGAAGCCGTGCGACGTCATTGGCCGCTGGCCGATGCCCAGGCGCCGATCGCCTCGAGACTGGACCGACGGCAGCTGGCCTGATCAGGACACCGCAACAGACCTGTTCAAGATCGATTCGCCGCCACCACCTGCATCACCAGGGGGTGGTGCTGGCCTCGACGCGAGCGGATGGCATGGATCTCCTCTTTCACGCCTTCGCTGCAGCCCAGCAATCGCAGCCCGCGCATCAACCCGACATCGTCCGCTCCGAGCCGACTGACCGGGAACACGCCCAGCCCGCGGGCCGCAAAGACCGCGAGCAGCGCACTGTCTTCGAACTCCCCGACGATGCGAGGCCGCAGCCCCTGCGTGTCGAACCAGTGGTCCAGGGTGGGGCGCAGTGCCGAGTGGCCTGTGGGCAGCAGCACGGGCAGGTCATTCAGGCATTGCGGGAAACGGTCGCGCTCGGTTTTGCCGACCATCCGGGCAGGGCCATACCACTCGACCGGTGAGTCGACCAGTCGCTCGCTGGTCAGGCGCAGGTTCGGGTTGCGCGGGGCCGCCTGACCGGCAAGCACCAGGTCCAGGTGATGCAGCGCCAGCTCGCCGAGCAGTTGCTCGAACTCGCCCTCGTGGCAGACAAGCCGAAGATGGGGTGTGTTCAAGACGGGCGCCAGCAGCGCATGGGCGGCCAGTTTGGAAATGCCGTCGGACAGCCCGACCGCCAGGCGAGCCACCTTGCCACTGGCGGCTTCCCGTACCTCGTCGGGGATGCCCTGGCCCAGCTGAAAGATCTCTTCCGCACGCGCGAAGGCGGCCTGGCCCGCCTCGGTCAGTGCCACGCCACGGCCCGCGGGCTTGAGGAGCTGGTGGCCCAAAGCCTTCTCCAGCTCTCGCACCTGTGCACTGATGGTCTGTACCGCCATGTCCAGCCGTTCGGCCGCCCGGGCAAAGCCGCCCTCTTTGGTGACGACCCAGAAGTAGTGCAGATGACGGTAGTTCAGCATGTGCCCTCCAGTGCGGAAAAACCGAAGTTTAGGTGCGTTTCAAGATGGTTTTTTCGAGATGGATTCATCCACACACTGCACAGCATTCGCAGACCCGAGAAGGTCGAATCCCCCACCTTTTCATCCACCGAACACACATGGACACCCTGCTTCATTTTTTCGCGACAGACTTCCTGGGCAAGCCTGCCTGGGTCTGGCTCACGTTCGTCGGCATCGTCGTCACCTTGCTGGCCTTCGACCTTGGCGTTCTGCACAAAGATGACAAGGAGATCGGGGTTCGCGAGAGCCTGCTGCTGTCTGCCGGCTACATCAGTGTGGCCTTGTTGTTCGGCGCCTGGGTCTGGTGGTACCTCGGTGCACAGAGCGGCATGGACTACTACACCGGCTTCATGATCGAAAAATCATTGTCGATGGACAACGTCTTTGTCATCGCCTTGATCTTCAGCTTCTTCGCCATTCCACGGCAGTACCAGCACCGTGTGCTGTTCTGGGGCATCCTGGGCGTGATCGTGCTGCGCGCGATCATGATTGGCCTGGGTGCCACCCTGGTCAGCCAGTTCAGCTGGATCCTTTACCTGTTCGGTGCTTTCCTCATCTTCACCGGCATCAAGATGTGGGTCATTGCCGACCACATGCCCGACATCGCCAACAACCCGCTCCTGAAGTTCCTCAAGCGGCACATGCGCGTGACCGACGGGCTGCGTGGCAATGCCTTCTGGGTGCGCGAGACCGACCCTCGGACGGGGCGCCTGGAGCGCTTCGCAACGCCTCTGTTCCTGGCGCTGGTGCTGGTGGAGTTCGTGGACCTGATCTTCGCGGTCGACTCGGTGCCCGCCATCTTTGCGATCACCACCGACCCGTTCATTGTCTACACCAGCAACATCTTCGCGATCCTGGGCCTGCGTGCGCTTTACTTTGCGCTGGCTGCGATGATCCACCGCTTCAAGTACCTGAAGTACGCCCTGGCCCTCGTGCTGGTGTTCATCGGCAGCAAGATCTTCCTGGTGGGCATCATCGGCAAGATCCCGGCGGTGATCTCTCTGAGTGTGACTTTCGGTCTGATCGCTGGCGGTGTGCTGGTGTCGCTGTGGAAGACCCGGGGGCAGCCCGCTGTTGCCGAGTCTTCCTGATGCGGTTGACCTGACAGATGACAGCCACGGCCGTGGTGTTGACCTGCTCGGCCTTCCGTCCTTCACCGGGCCGTCGGCATCACAAACGCATTGCCCGTGTCCACCTCGTCGGGCCAACGCTGCATGATGGATTTCTGACGGGTGTAAAAGCGCACGCCTTCTTCGCCGTACACGTGCATGTCGCCAAACAGGCTTTGCTTCCAGCCACCAAAGCCTTGCCAGGCCATGGGCACGGGAATGGGCACATTGATGCCCACCATGCCCACCTGCACGCGGCGGGCAAATTCGCGGGCGGCCTGGCCGCTGCGGGTGAACAGGGCCACGCCGTTGCCAAAGGCATGGCCGTTCACCAGGGCCAGGGCCTGCCCGGCATCGGCCACGCGCACGCAGCTCAGCACCGGCCCGAAAATCTCGTCCTGGTACAGCTTCATGTGCGGCTGCACGTGGTCGAACAGCGTGCCGCCCAGCCAGAAGCCATCGGGGTGTTCGGCGCTGCTGTGCTGGCGGCCGTCCACACGCAAGGTGGCGCCTTCGGCCACGCCCGCATCGATGCAGCCCACTATGCGCTGGCGCGCCGCCTGGCTGATGATGGGGCCCATTTCGGCATCGGCATGCAGGCCGCTCGTCACCTTCAGGGCACGCGTGCGCGCTTCCAGCAGCGGCATCAGGCGCTCGGCCACGTCGCCCACCAGCACTGCCACTGAAATGGCCATGCAGCGTTCACCGGCTGAGCCATAGGCCGCGCCGATCAAGGCCTCGGCGGCCTTGTCCAGGTCGGCATCGGGCAGCACCACCATGTGGTTCTTGGCGCCGCCCAGGGCCTGCACGCGCTTGCCGTGGTGGGCACCGCGCTCGTACAGGCTGCGCGCAATCGGGGTCGAGCCCACAAAGCTCAGGGCGGCCACATCAGGGTGCTCGATCAGGGCGTCGACCGCGTCCTTGTCGCCTTGCACCACATTGAACACGCCGGGCGGCAGGCCAGCTTCTTCCAGCAGCCGGGCCATGAACAGCGAGGGCGAGGGGTCGAGCGGGCTGGGCTTGAGCACGAAGGTGTTGCCCGTCGCAATGGCCAGTGGGAACATCCAGCACGGCACCATCACGGGGAAGTTGAAGGGCGTGACACCGGCCACCACGCCCAGGGGCTGGCGCACCGTCCAGTTGTCGATGCCGGTAGAGGCCTGCTCGGTGTGATCGCCTTTGAGCAGCTGCGGGATGCCACAGGCAAATTCCACGATCTCGATGCCGCGCGTGACCTCGCCTTGCGCGTCGGTGAACACCTTGCCGTGTTCGCTGGTGACCATGGCCGCCAGGGTGTCGCGGTGCTGGTTCAGCAGCGCCAGGAAGCGGAACATCACGCGGGCGCGCTGAATGGGCGGGGTGTCGGCCCAGGCCGGAAAAGCTGCGCGGGCCGTGGCCACGGCCTGGTGCACGGTGGCCGCATCGGCCAGGCACACGCGCCGGGCCACGGCGCCGGTGGTGGGGTTGTGCACCGGGGCGTGGCGGGTGGCGGTGTGCAGTGCCTGGCCGCCAATGTGGTGGCCCACGTCAGTGGTGTCGGTGTAAAAGGTGGGCAAGGTGGTGCTCATGTCGGGGCGGGCAGGTTGCGCAGGTCGGTGCAGGGGTGCTGGCCAAAGGCCTCGGACAGCACATGCGCCAGCAAGTGCCGGGCCGCCTGTTCGGGCGGCACCAGGGCACCACTGGCGTGCAGCTGGTCGAAGCGGGCCCGCAAGGGGAAGCGTTCGGTGCGGGTGGCGCGGATGTCGGCCTGCATGTCGGTGTCCAGCACACCGGGGGCCAGGCTTTCGGCGCGCACGCCGGGCAGGGCGTCGGCCTGCACGCAGCGGGCGTGGTGGTCCAGCGCGGCCTTGGTGGCGCCATACACCGACCAGCCGGCATAGGCCGTGCGGCCGGCCCCGCTGCCGATGTGCACCACGCGCACGGGCTGGCCCGGGGCGCGGTGCTGCAGCAGGGCGTCGCACAGCATCAAGGGTGCGCTCACGTTCAGGGCCACGGCCTGCGCAATGGCCTCGGCGCCTTGCAGGCCCGGTGCGCCCATGGGCTGCACGGTGCCGGCGTTGTTCAGCAGCAGCACCTGCGAGGCCCCGGCCATGAAGCGGACCAGGGTGCCAGTGGCCAGCCAGTCGGCCAGTGCGTTGGGGTCGGCCAGGTCAAGGGCTTCCTGCTGCAGGCGGGCAACCTGGGCACCTGTGGCACCGGGGACATTGGGGGCACCGGGAGCGTGCAGCGTGACGTGTTCGGGGCAGGCCTGGCGGGCCAGACCCAGCACGGGCACGCCCAAGGCCAGCAAGGCGTGCGCCAGGGCCAGGCCCAGGCCTCGGCTGTGGCCCGTGACCACAGCCACGGTGCCCGGGGGTGCTGCAAGCGCTGTCATTCAGTCACTGTACGACACCTACAATCGTTGCCACCTCAGCCGCCTTGTGAAGGAGTGCCCCGATGGCAAAGCTGGACGTTGTCGACCGTGGCCATGATTTCTCGGCCCTGCATGCCGCCATGCAGCGTTATGTGGATCAGGACATCCTGGCCGGCCTGAACTGTGCCGTGCTGCAAGGGCGTGACCTGGTCGACGTGCACAGCGTGGGCTGGGCCAGCAAAGAGCGCCAGGAGCCGCTCACACCCCACCATGTGGTGCGCTCGTATTCCGACACCAAGCTGATCACCTCGATCGCGGTGATGCTGCTGGTGGAAGGCGGCCAGCTGGGCCTGGACGATCCGGTCGAGCGTTGCCTGCCTGCCCTGGGCAACCGCCAGGTGCTGCGCCCAGGCGCCACCTCGCTCACCGACACCGAGCCGGCCAAGGGCCCGATCACGGTGCGGCACCTGCTGACCCACACGTCGGGCCTGAGCTACGGCCTGCTCGACCCGGGCACCATGATCTTCGAGGCCTACAAGCAAAAGGCCGTGCTGCACCCGCTGAACACGCTGGAGCAGATGGTCGACAAGCTGGGCGAGCTGCCCCTGCTGTTCCACCCCGGCGAGGGCTGGGAATACTCGATTGCCACCGACGTGCTGGGCCGGCTGGTGGAGGTGGTGAGCGGCCAGCGCTTTGGTGATTTCCTGCGCGCCCGCATTTTTGAGCCGCTGGGCATGGCCGACACCGGCTTCATGCTGCGTGAAGAGCACAAGGCACGCTTTGCCTCTTACTACGTGGGCGCTGACGTGTTCAACCCCATGAAGCCCGGCCTGACCCACAAAGAGCACGCGCCTTACCCCAACGCCTACCTGATGGACGTGCCCTGGCAGTCGGGCGGTGGCGGCCTGGTCTCGACACTGCCCGACATGCTGGCGCTGCTGCGCTCGATGCTGCCGGGTGGGCCCGCCTTGCTCAAGCCCGAAACCATCGCGCTGATGATGAGCAACCAGTTGCCTGAGGGGCGCACCATCAAGTTCGCCAACATGGGCCAGATCCCGGGCAAGGGCTTTGGCCTGGGCGGCGCGGTCACCTTCGCGCCCGGCTGGGGCGACACGCCGGCCTCGGTGGCCGAGTTCCAGTGGGGCGGGCTGGCGGGCACGCACTGGTGGATCTCGCCCAAGGCGGGGCTGGCCGGCATCTTCCAGACCCAACGCCACTTCGCTTTCTGGCACCCCTATTACTTCGAGTGCAAGCCGCTGATCTACCAGGCCGTGGGCCTGGCCTGAACCTGCGCCGGCCCACCTGGCAGTGGCTGGCCCTGATCGCCGTGGTGGCGGCCACGGTGGGGTCGGCCTGTGCCGGTTTTGCCTGGGCATTGGCCCGTGTCACGCAGGCTTTTGCTGCGCACCCGCAGTGGGTGTGGGGCCTGCCTTGGGCAGGCCTGGCGGTGGCCTGGGTGTATGCCCGCTGGGGCAACGAGGCCGAGGGCGGCAACAACCTGCTGATCCGGCAGGTGCGCCAGCCCACGGCACCCTTGCCCTGGGTGATGGCGCCCTTCATCGTGCTGGGCACGCTGGTGTCGCAATTGTTTGGTGCGTCGGTGGGACGAGAGGGCACCGCCGTTCAGATGGGCGCGGCCCTGGCCGATCTGTGGGCACCACATGTCGGTCTGCACCCGGGTGAGCGCCGCCTGCTGCTGTGCTGCGGCATGGCCGCAGGCTTTGCCGCCCTGTTTGGCACGCCCTGGGCTGCGGCCGTGTTCGCCATCGAAGTGGTGGCCATGGGGCGGCGCCTCCGCTGGCGTTTTGTGGCCCCGGTGCTGGCCTGCGCCTGGCTGGCGCACCAGGTGGCCCTGGCCTGGGGCACGGTGCACACGCACCAGGTGCTGGAGGCCTCGCCGGGTTTCTGGGCGGCCTTGCCCTGGTGGCTGGTGCTGGCGGTCTCGGCCGGTGCGCTGGCCCGTCTGTTCGTGTGGGCCAGCCATGGCGTGGCCGATGCGTTCAAGCGCCATGTGCCCTGGGCCCCGGCACGGCCCTTCCTGGGCGGCTGGCTGATCGTGGCGGCCTGGCTGGGCCTGGGCCTGGAGCGCCATGCCGGCTTGGGCCTGAACCTGATCGATCAGGCCTTTGAGCAGGCCATGCCCTGGTGGGAAAGCCTGTTGAAAGCTGGCTTCACGGCCTGGAGCGTGGGCGCTGGCTTCAAGGGCGGTGAAGTGACGCCGCTGTTTGCCATGGGCGCCTTGCTGGGCAGTGCCTGGGGCGCCGTGGCCCCGGTGCCTGTGCCCTGGCTGGCAGCACTCGGCCTGGTGGCCGTGTTTGCGGGTGCCGCACGCACGCCCTGGGCCTGCACCGTGATGGCGGTTGAGTTGTTTGGCTGGCCTGTCCTGGGCCCGGCGCTGCTGGTGTGCCACGTCAGTGCGCGCGTGGTGGGGCCGGTGGGCATCTACAAGGCCCAGGCCGAGCCCCTGCAGGGCTGAGCCAGGCGGTCAGCCCAGCCAGGGCGCCACCCAGGGTGCCACCAGCACCAGCACGATGCCGGAAAAGATCATGGTCAGGCTGGACACCGCTCCCTGCACCTGGCCCAGCTGGTAGGCTTTGGCCGTTCCCACGCCGTGCGTGGCCGCACCAAAGGCCGAGCCCACGGCCACGTGCTCGCGCACCTGCAACCAACCCAGCCAGCCCTGGCCCACCAGCATGCCGAACACACCCGTGACCAGCACGCACATCACGGCCATTTCAGGCTGGCCCTCGAAGGTGAGGGTGGCCGGGATGGCAAAGGGCGAGGACACCGAACGGGCCATGAGGCTGCGCATCAGCCCGTCGGGAAAGTTCAGCAGCCAGGACAAGGCCCACGAGCTGGCCATGCCCACCACCACGCCGGTGACCACGCCCAGCGCGATGCTCAAGGGGTAGCGGCGGATCAGGTCGCGCTGCTGGTAAATGGGCAGGGCAAAAGCCACCGTGGCCGGGCCCAGCAGCCAGGTCAGCCATTGGGTGTGGTGGTAGTAAAGCGCATACGGCACCTGCAGCAGCACCAGCAGGGTCAGCATCACCCCCGGGGTGACCAGAATGGGCGACAGCCACAGCACCGGGCGCTTCAGGTACAGGCGTTTGGCCCCGAAGTACAGCGCAATGGTGAGCACCAGAAAGCCCCAGGCCTCGGCCTGTTGCCAGGGGCTCAGGGCCGCTGGCGTCGGCAGGGGCATCATGGTGCGCGCCTTTCGTGGCGGCGGGCTTCCAGCCGCACGCACTGCTGCACCACCCAGCCCACGCAGGCCATCACGCACAGCGTGCCCACCACCACGGCCACCGCCAAGCGCACGCCCAGGTCACTCAGCAGCTCAGGGTGGTTCACCAGGGCCATCAGGGGCGGAATGAACAGCAGCAGCATGTCGCCCAGCAGGGCTTGCGCGCCCTGGGCAATGCGCTGGTGCGGCAGCAGGCCCGACAACAGCAGCGCACTGAGGGCCAGCAGGCCCAGCACGCCAGCGGGCACGGGCAGGTGCCAGGCCTTCACGGCCAGGTCGGCCAGCCACCAGGTGGCCACGATCAAGGCCACTTCCAGCAGCACGGCCGGGCGGAGCAGGGGGTGAATCTTGCCAGCGGGCGTCATCTCGGAAACTCGTCAAACCATCCAGCCCGACATTGTCGTGGTTCAATCGCGCATGGCCGACCAAGACCCCCCCAACACCCCGCAAGAAAACCGCCTGATCGAGCTGGAGATCAAGGTGGGCTTCATGGAAGACCTGGTCGAGCACCTGAACCAGCAGGTGGCGTCACAGCAGCAGGCCATCGACCTGCTGGTGCAGGAGGTGCTGCGCTTGCGCGACCAGGGCGCCGACCAGCAACAGCCCGTGTTTCGCAGCTTGCGAGACGAGATCCCGCCGCACTACTGAGCCTACAGCCAAGCGCGGGTGGCGGCACCCGCCTCAGCCTCGGCATGGGCGTCAGCCCTTGGCCTTGAGGGCCGCCCGGGCCTCGACGGGCAGTTCCTTGGGGTAAGACACCCGCACCTTGCGGTACACCTCGCCGGTGTCGGGGTTGAGGATGTTCGACACCCCGCGGTAATCCAGCAGGCGCGGCGGTTGCAGGCCATAGGCCAGCTCCAGCGGGTCCACCAGCCAGCGCAGCAGCGAGTCGGGCTCCACCTTCAGGCGCAGTGCAGGTTCATCTTCCACGCGGCCTTCGCCGATGGCTTTGGCACGGAACCTGAACTGGTCGGTTTGTCCGGCCACGATCAGGCGGAAGCTCAAGGTCTCACCCTGGCGCAGACGGGGCATGGCGTCGATCAGCAGCTGGTTGAAGCCGGAGTCGGCCGCCACAGCGCCGCCGCCCAACTGGATCTGCGAGCGTTTTTCCTTGCCCTGGTCCACCTTGAACACCTCGGCCTGATCACCCATCAGGCGCAGCCCTTCGCTGTAGCGGTGCAGGGGCTGATCCAGCCGGAAGGCCGGCACGCTGCGGTTCTGACGGTAGTCGAGCGTCTTGCGGGCGAATTCGCGCCCATCGGCCGCGTGGTAGGTGGTCAAGGCGGTGACCACGGCGCCGTCAGCGGCCAGCACCTGGTCGTGCACCTCGGTGTACAGGAAGCGGCCATTGCCCAGTTCCTGGGCCACACCCACCACCCGCTGGCTGCGTGGCGCAGCCTGGGCCATCAGCCCACCCGGCAGCAGGCCCAACGCTGCCACGCTGCCCAGCCACTCGCGGCGGCTCAGCCCGTCGAATCGCCACTGCGGGTGCATCGGTGCCATGGTGCTCACCGTGCCTTGAACAGGTAGTGCGCCACGCCCCACTCACGACCCTTGTCGTAGCCGAAGAACTCGGCCACGGCCATGTAGAACATGCGCCAGCGCTGGAACCAGCGTTCGGCGTCGTGCCCGTAGGCATCGCGGAAGATCGGCATGATGGCCGCCTTCTTCTGGTCCATGCCGTCCAGCCAGTGCTCGGCCGTCTGCTGGTAGTGGGTGCCATCGACCCACCACTGGTCCACCAGCTGCACGTCGTTCTGGTGCTGGGTCAGCAGGTGCTCGTTGGGCATGATGCCGCCCAGGAAGAAGTACTGCGTCATCCAGTCGCTGCGGTCTTTCACCTCGTAGGGGTAGCACAGGGTGGGGTGCGCGAAGATGTGCACAAACAGCAGGGCCTCGGGCGTCATCCAGCGGCGCACCTTGGCCAGCAGGGCCTCGTGGTTGCGCATGTGCTCGAACATCTCGATCGACATCACGCGGTCGAAGCCGGCCAGCAGCACGTCGGCCGGGAACTCGAACTCGGCCACGTTGCCGGTGCAGATGCGCAGGTTGGCCAGGCCCAGGCGCTTGGCTTCGCGCTGGATGAACTCGCGCTGGCCGTTCGAGTTGCTCAGGCCCACCACCTCCAGGTGCGGATAGTGCTCGGCCAGCCACAGCGACAGCGAGCCCCAGCCGCAGCCCAGGTCGAGCACGCGCGCGCCGGCGGGCAATTCGTCGAGGCGGGCTCGCTGGGCATACAGGCGCAGCATGGCGGTTTCGGCCTGGGCCAGGCTTTCGCGGCCGGTGTCGTACCAGCAGCACGAGTACTTGCGGCGCGGGCCCAGGTGCAGGTCGAAGAACTCGGCCGGCACTTCGTAGTGCTGCTCGTTGGCGTCGTGCGTGTTGATGGCGATCGGGCTGGCGCGCATTTCGGCCAGGAACTGGCGGAACTCGGCCGTGCGCTGCGACACCGGTTTGGCGTGGTGTTCTGCGAGGCGCTGCGCCATCAGGCGGCGCATGCCGGTTCGGATCAGGCCGTCGGGCAGCAGGCCCTGTTCGGCCCAGTTGATGGCATCGATCATTCAAGCACTCCTGTGGTGGTGCGCGGTGGTTCAGGCCTTCACGGGCCCGGGGATGAGCTGGTTGGTGCGTCGCATGTACTCGGCATAGCCCGGCTTGCGCTGGGCCATTTCGCGCTCCAGCAGGGGCACGCCCGACATCTTGGTGATCAGCAGCCACATCACCGCGGGGGCGATCAGGCTGTACACCCACAAGGGGCTGCCCCAGGCCAGTGGCAGGTAGGCCAGCCAGTGCACGCATTCGAAAAAGTAGTTGGGGTGGCGCGAATGACGCCACAGGCCCACGTCACACACCTTGCCCCGGTGGGCCGGGTTGGCCTTGAAGGCCTTGAGCTGGGCGTCGGCCAGGCCCTCACCCAGCACGGCCACCAGCCAGATCACGGCGGCCAGCACCAGGGCCCACACAGGGGGCTGGCCTTCGCGGTAGGCCGCGGGCAGGAAGGCGCTGCCGGCCAGCAGCAGTGTGAAGATGTTCTGGAACTGGAAGAACCAGAACATCTTGAACTGGGCCTGTGGGCCCCACTCGGCTCGGAACTGGGCATAGCGCCAGTCTTCGGCGCTGGCCCAGTTGCGGCGCCACAGGTAGGTGCCCAGTCGGGCGCCCCAGGCCAGGCCCATCAGGCCCATCAGCCAGCGCGCAGGCTCGGGGGCCGGGCCCACGGCCGCAAAGCCCAGTGCCAGCAGCCCAAGAGCCCAGGCCCAGATGCCGTCGACGATGCCCGCGTTGCCGCGCACACGCTGGATGCCCCAGGCCAGGGCCTTGGCCAGAAACAGGAAAACGGCCGCCAGGGCCACGGCATGCAAAACAGGCATCTGAAACACGGCGTTGAACGCAATGTTCCAAATATAGACTGATCAGTATTTTTTTGCCAGTGCCGGCCGTGAAGACAACCACGCCCCCGTGGAGACCAGCACGAGTCCGGCCACCAGCCAGCCGGTCAGCGGCTCGTCGAGCAGGGGCACGGCCCCCAGCCCCGCGATCACCGGCACCAGGCCCACCAGGGCCCCCGTGCGTTCGGCACCCAGAATGGCCACAGCCCGCAAAAACAGCACCATGGCCACGATGGTGGGGCCGATGCCCTGGTACAGGCCCTGCAGCACCAGCATGCCCAGGGGCACGGTGTCCAGGCCCTTGGGCAGCCACAGCAGGTACACGGGCAGGAACAGCGCCGCCGAGGTGACGGCCACGAAGCGGGTCAGCAGCCAGGGGTCGAAGGCCCAGCGCTTGACCAGCACGCTGTACAGCGCCCAGGCCAGGGAGCCAGCGAACAGCAGCGCGTCACCGAACAGGGTGGAGGGCCCGCTGTGCTGGCCGGCCAGCACGGGCACCGCCACGCAGCCCACCCCCAGCGCGATGGGCACCAGGCCCCACAGGCGCTGTCGCGTGGGGCGGCTGCCCAGCAGCCACCAGGCCAGCGCGGCCACCAGGAAGGGCTGCATGCCAGGCAGCAAGATGGCGCCATGCGCCGCCGGGGCCCGCTTGAAGCCGGCATACACCAGCACCAGGAACAGCAGCCCACCGATGCCGGCCATGGCCCACAGGCGCAGATCACGCCAGTGGTGGCGGATGCCCCAGCACAGGGGCAGCAGCAGGCCGCCGCCCACGCCCAGGCGCAGGGCCACGATGTCCCACGAGGTCAGGCCCGTCTTGCCGCCCAGGCGGGACAGCAGGATGAAGCCCGCCCAGATGGCCACGGTGGCCAGGGCCGCCAGGTAGCCTTGCAGCGGGGTGCCCGCAGAGGCCGTGGCCTCTGCAGAGCCGGATGCGGCCTCACCGCTCAAGCGTGTCACCCGGGCTCAGCCTGCCGGTTCAGGCGATCAGGCCGAGTGGCCCACCGCCACCGCCGTCATGTTCACGATGCGACGCACCGTGGCCGAGGGCGACAGGATGTGCACCGGCGCGGCTGCACCCATCAGGATGGGGCCGACCGTCACGCCATTGCCGCCCGTCATCTTCAGCACGTTGAACAGGATGTTCGCGGCATCGAGGTTGGGGCAGATCAGGATGTTGGCCGTGCCGTCCAGCGTGCTGTCGGGCAGCAGCTTGTGGCGCACCGATTCGCTCAGGGCGGCATCCCCCTGCATCTCGCCGTCGGCCGGCACGTCGGGCATGCGGGCCACGAAGATGTCGCGGGCGCGGCGCATTTTCTGCGCCGAGGGGCGGCGGCTGGAGCCGAACATCGAGTGCGACAGGAAGGCCACGCGCGGCGGCAGTCCGAAGCGACGCACTTCTTCCACGGCCATCACGGCGATGTCGGCCAGCTCTTCGGCCGTCGGGTCTTCGTTGATGAAGGTGTCGGCGATGAACAGGTTGTGCTGGTCCAGGATCAGCGCGTTCAGCGCGGCCAGCACCGGGGCGCCAGGCTTGGTGCCGATCACTTCGCGCACATGGTCGAGGTGGTAGTCGTAGCGACCGATCACGCCGCAGATCATGCCGTCGGCGTCACCCATCTTGACCAGCATGGTGGCGATCAGCGAGTTCGAGCGGCGCAGGGCCACCTTGGCCAGGTCGGGCGAGAAGCCGTCACGGCCGCGCAGCTTGTGGTACGCCTCGACATAGGTCTTGAAGCGCGAATCGCTGGCCGGGTTGACCACTTCGCAATTCTGGCCAGGCACCAGGCGCAGGCCGGCGCGCTCGATGCGGTGGGCGATCACGTCGGGACGACCCACCAGGATGGGGAAGGCCAGCTCGTCGTCCACAGCGATCTGGGCGGCGCGCAGCACGCGGTCGTCTTCACCTTCGGCGTAGGCGATGCGCTTGCGCTGCGGGTTGGCCTTGGCGCCCAGGAACAGCGGGCGCATGAACAGGCCGGTGTTCGAGACGAACTGCGACAGCGAATCGCGGTAGGCCTTCAGGTCGGTGATGGGGCGCGTGGCCACGCCCGAGGCGGCGGCGGCTTCGGCCACGGCCGGCGCGATGCGCAGGATCAGGCGCGAATCGAACGGCGTGGGGATCAGGTAGTCGGGGCCGAAGCGCAGCTCGCGGCCCGGGTAGGCAGCGGCCACTTCGTCCGAAATTTCAGCCTTGGCCAGGTCGGCGATCTGGCGCACGCAGGCCAGCTTCATGGCTTCGGTGATCTTGGTGGCGCCGCAATCGAGCGCGCCGCGGAAGATGTAGGGGAAGCACAGGACGTTGTTGACCTGGTTGGGGTAGTCCGAGCGGCCGGTGGCGATGATGCAATCGGGGCGCGCAGCCTTGGCGACCTCGGGGCGGATCTCCGGCTCGGGGTTGGCCAGCGCCAGGATGATGGGCTTGTCGGCCATGGTCTTGACCATCTCGGCCGTGACCACACCGGCTGTCGAGCAGCCCATGAACACGTCGGCGCCCTGCATCACCTCGGCCAGCGTGCGGGCCGAGGTGACCTGGCAGAAGCGCTGCTTCGATTCGTCCAGCTTGCCGGCCAGCGCGTCGGCGCGCTCGCTCTGGATCAGGCCCTTGGAGTCACACACATAGATGTTCGAGCGCTTGACGCCCAGGCCCACCATCACTTCCAGGCAGGCGATGGCGGCGGCACCGGCGCCCGACACGGCCAGCTTGACCTCGTCGATCTTCTTGCCCACCAGTTCCAGGCCGTTGAGCAGGGCGGCGCTGGAGATGATGGCCGTGCCGTGCTGGTCGTCGTGGAACACGGGAATGTTCATGCGGGCCGACAGCTGCTTCTCGATGTAGAAGCACTCAGGCGCCTTGATGTCTTCCAGGTTGATGCCGCCCAGCGTGGGCTCCAGCGAGGCGATGATGTCGACCAGCTTGTCCGGGTCGCGCTCGGCCAGTTCGATGTCGAACACGTCGATGCCGGCAAATTTCTTGAACAGGCAGCCCTTGCCTTCCATGACCGGCTTGGAGGCCAGCGGGCCGATGTCGCCCAGGCCCAGCACGGCGGTGCCGTTGGTCACCACGGCGACCAGGTTGCCGCGCGAGGTGTATTCCGCTGCCAGGGTGGGGTCTTGCTCGATGGCCAGACAGGGGTAGGCCACGCCCGGCGAGTAGGCCAGCGACAAATCACGCTGGTTCGACAGGGGCTTGGTGGGCGACACCGCGATCTTGCCGCGGGAGGGCAGGCGGTGGTATTCCAGGGCGGCGTCGCGGAGGGTCTGCTCGGCAACAGACAGGGTTTTGTCAGCACTCATGTTCTTCTGGCGGGGAAAACGTCCTGCGGGGCAGCGATGGTACGCCAATCGACGGGCGCGCGCTTTTCACTGCCCCGGGGCAGGGCATCAGGGTTTCAGGGGAGGGCCCTGTCGCATGAGGGGAGGTGGTGGGACACGGTTCGTGACCGAAGTCCCCAGGGTTACCCCCGCTTCAAGGGTCCCCCCCGCGGTGCCGATAAGCACCCCATGACAGAATCTGTGGGCACATGCCATTGTCCTCCACGCCACGCGACCTGAGCGTCGCCCCCGCCCCCACGAGCTGGTTGGAGCGTCTGAAGGCGGCCTACGACCTGGTGCACACCAGCGAAGCCTTCGACGGTCCGCAAGCCCGGTACTTCCGTGCGCGGCAGATCCAGTCCGTGTTGCGCCTGCTGCCGCTGGTGCTGCTGGGCAATGCGGTCAATTGCGTGGCCATCATCGCCCTGTTCTGGGAGCAGGTGCAGCCTTACTGGCTGGTGGCCTGGGGCATTTTCGTGATCGGCGGGCTCTCGCTGGGCAGCACCATCTGGCGCGGCATGCTGCGCGGCGGCGGGCGCCCCTGGGCCTCGCGCAAGGCACTCAATGTGCTGACCTTGCAGGTGTCGCTGTACGCCGTCGCCTGGGCCTCCATGCCGGTGGGCCTGTTCCAGGTGGCCGATCACCCCTCGCAGATGCTGATCGCCACGGTGGTGGTGGGCATGCTGTGCGCCGGGGGGTTCATCCTCAGCCCGCATGTCGAAGCCGCAGGCACTTACGTGCTGATGATCGCGGTGGCAGCCGGCATCGGTCTGTGGCGTTCGCAGTACGCCACCTATTTCGCCATCTGGGGCGTGCTGTTCATTTACGCGGCCACCATGCTGGCCATGGTCGTCAGCAGCGCGCGGGTGTTCATGAGCCGCGTGCGCGCCGACGCCGAGGCCGAGCGCCAGGCCCAGCTGGTCGACCTGCTGCTCAAGGATTTCGAAGAGCATGCCAGCGACTGGCTGTGGGAGGTGGGGGCCGACGGGCGCTTGCGTCACGTGTCTGCTCGCCTTGCCCATTCCCTGCAGACCACCGACCGCGAACTGCAGCGACTGCCGTTTGCCGATTTCCTGCGCCAGCGCATGCCGTTGCAACTGGCAGACGCCGCTGACGCGCATGAACTGCTGGCCCGCTGCCTCAAGCGCCCTGTGTCGTTCAAGGAGCTGGAACTGCCTTTGCAGGTGGGCCACGAGGTGCGCTGGTGTTCGCTCACGGCCAAGCCCCTGCACGATGAGCAAGGCCAGCACGTGGGCTGGCGCGGTGTCGGTTCCGATATCACCTTGGCCCACCGCGCCCGCGAAGAGCTGGCCCGCCTGGCCAATGTCGACTCGCTCACCGGCCTGGCCAACCGGTACTGCTTTGGTCGCGAGTTGCAGGATGCCTTGCTGCGTGCCCGCGAAGAGGCGCGCGAATACGCGCTGCTGTTCATCGACCTGGACAACTTCAAGACCATCAACGATTCGCTGGGCCATGCCATTGGCGACAAGCTGCTCAGGCACGTGGGCGCGCGCCTGAAGACGCTGGGCCCGACCGGCTCGGTGCTGGCGCGGCTGGGCGGGGACGAATTCGCGCTGCTGGTGCCCAAGGGGGGCGATGACCTCTGGGTGGACGACCTGGCCCGCAAGATCCTGACGGCCATCTCCGAGCCCTTCCAGCTCGACGAGGTGCAGGTGTCGGCCAAGACCAGCGTGGGCATTGCCTGTTTCCCGCGTGACGGCCGCGACCCCGACCACCTGCTCAAGCGAGCCGACCTGGCCCTGTATGCCGCCAAGGCCGCTGGCCGCAACACCAGCCGTTTCTTCGACCCTGTGCTGGAAGAGAGCGCCAACACCCGCGTGCGACTGCAGCAGGAACTGGGTGTGGCCCTGGCCAAGGAACAGTTCGAGGTGATGTACCAGCCCCAGGTGAATGTGCGAACCGGCCAGGTGTCAGGCTTCGAGGCCCTGGTGCGCTGGCAGCACGCCGAGCGCGGCCTGATCAGCCCGGGCGATTTCATCCCGGTGGCCGAGGAAACCGGCCAGATCGTGCCCCTGGGCACCTGGGTGCTGCGACAGTCGTGCATGGAGGCCACCCGCTGGCCCGCCCACCTGAAGGTGGCCGTCAACCTGTCGGCCGTGCAGTTCCGCAGCACCTCGGTGGTGGACCTGGTCGAGCAGGCCCTGGCCGACTCTGGCTTGCCCGCCAGCCGGCTGGAACTCGAAATCACCGAAAGCGCCCTGATCGACGACCACGACGGCGCCCAGGCCACGCTGATGGCCCTGCGCGAGCGTGGCGTGCGCGTGGCCCTGGACGACTTCGGCACCGGCTATTCGTCGCTGGCCTACCTGCGCCGATTCAGCATGGACAAGCTCAAGATCGACGGCATGTTCGTGCGCCACCTGGCCACCGACATGGACGCCCAGGCCGTCGTCACGGCCATCATCAGCCTGGCCAAGGCCTTGCGTCTGACCACCACCGCCGAGTGCGTTGAAACCGCCGAACAGCTGGAGTTGCTGCGCGCCCTGGGCTGCGACGACATCCAGGGCTATCTCATGGCCCGACCCTTGCATGCCGGGCAGGTGCCCGAGTTCCTGGGCAGGGAAAACCTGATGTCCGTGATGCACCACGGCGCCCGCTGAGTGCGGGGGGTGTCACCGAGGGCACGGAACCTCGGTGGTACAGTCGGATCAGACAGCCCATGGCCCCCGGCGCACCGGCCTTCAGGGGGCTCCAACGGTTCAAATGTGAGGATCAGTCGAGATGAAATGGATGCGTTCTTTGGCCCAGGGTCTGCTGGCCCTGTGGATGTTCACGGCCGGTCTGGCCCATGCTGCACCGCAAGGTGAATACGTGCTGGGCTCTGGCGACATCATCAAGATCCAGGTGTACCAGAATCCAGACCTGTCTCTGGAAACGCGCATCCTTGAAGGTGGCGGGTTTTCGTATCCTCTGTTGGGCACTGTGAAAGTGGCAGGTCTGACGGTCAGCCAGGCCGAGAAGAAGCTGGCCGACGCCCTGCGTGACGGCAACTTCCTGAAGCAGCCCCAGGTGTCCGTTCTGGTCACCCAGATTCGGGGTAACCTGGTGTCCGTGCTTGGACTGGTCGGCCGTCCTGGCCGTTATCCGCTTGACCAAGCCAACATCAAGCTCAGCGAAATCATTGCGCAAGCCGGTGGCATGGTCACGGGCTCAGCCTCTGACACCGTGGTGTTGATGGGAGCGCGTGACGGCAAGCCCTTCCGCAAGGAAATCGACTTCGCCGCCATCTTCGAGTCCAACGCCAACGTGGATGACCCGGTGCTGCAGAACGAGGACATCGTGTATGTTGACCGTGCGCCCATCATTTACTTTTACGGTGAAGTACAGCGCCCCGGTGCCATGCGCCTGGAACGTGACATGACCCTGATGCAAGCCCTGGCAGCTTCGGGCGGTATCAACCAGCGCGGCACTGAAAAGGGCATTCGCGTGAACCGCCGCGACGCCAGCGGCAAGGTGCAGGTGCTGACGCTGGGCATGCAGGACAAGCTGCAAAAGGACGACGTGGTCTACGTGCGCGAAAGCCTGTTCTGATCGATCGGGTTCGGGTGGCCGGTTCGGCTGCCTCCCCACACGAAAAAGGCCTGCTGCTGCAGGCCTTTTTTCATGGGCGTGGGCCGAAGCCTCAGTCCTTCTTTTCCCACACGGCGGCATAGAAGCCGTCGGTGGCATGGCGGTGCGGCCACAGGCGCAACTGGCCCTGGGCGTTGCACAGGCCTTCGGCGTTGGCCACGCCGGCCTGGGTCAGCAGGTCGGCGCTGGAGACCGGCACAAAATCCTGGTGCTCCTGGGTGAACTGCTCGGCCACGGTCTCGTTTTCAGCGGGCATCACGCTGCAGGTGGCATACACCAGACGGCCACCCGGTTTGAGCAGGCGCGCGGCGCTGTTCAGGATGGCCAGTTGCTTGGCCTGCAGTTCGGCCACGGCCTTGGGGCTCTGGCGCCACTTCAGGTCAGGGTTGCGCCGCAAGGTGCCCAGGCCCGAGCATGGTGCATCGACCAGCACGCGGTCGATCTTGCCGCTCAGGCGCTTGATGCGCTCGTCGCGCTCGTGCGCGATCTGGGCGGGGTACACGTTCGACAGGCCGCTGCGGGCCAGGCGGGGCTTGAGGTTGTCCAGGCGGTGGCCCGACACGTCAAAGGCATACAGGCGACCGGTGTTGCGCATCATGGCGCCCAGGGCCAGGGTCTTGCCACCCGCGCCGGCACAGAAGTCCACGACCATGTCGCCGCGCTTGGCGCCGGTCAGCAGGGCCAGCAGCTGGCTGCCTTCGTCCTGCACCTCCACATGGCCATTGGTGTACAGCGGCATCTTCTGCAGGGCGGGCTTGCCGTGCACACGAATGCCTTGGGGCGAATACGGTGTGGCTTCGGCCTGCTGGCCCGCATCGAGCAGGGCCTGCAGCACGGCTTCGCGCTTGTCCTTGAGCGTGTTCACGCGCAGGTCCAGCGGCGCGCCTTCCGAGTAGCTCTTGACCAGGGCCCAGAACTCTTCGTCGGGCAGCTGGGCGCGCAGGGCGTTGCTCAGCCAGTCGGGCAGGTTGTGGCGCAGCTTGTCGGGCAGGGTGTTGAAGTCGATCTGGCGGGTGCGTTCCAGCCAGGCCGATTCATCGGTGCTCAGGCCCACGGCCAGCACATGGGGCTGGCCCTGCCAGGCCAGGGCCACCAGGCGGCGCTCCATCGGGCCATGGCCCGACTGGGCCAGGTGCTGCCACAGCAGTCGCTGGCGCAGCACGGCGTAGGTGGTCTCGGCCAGGGCGTGGCGCTCGCGCGGGCCCAGCAGCTTGTTTTTGCGGAAGAACAGGGACACCAGGCCGTCGGCCGGGGCATCGAGTTTTTGAACCTCACGGACGAGCTGCGTCGCGAGATCGAGGAGGGCATTCGGGTGCATGGGCGGGATTATCCCTGTTGCGGCCCGTTTCGGGTGGCGACATGGCCGATCGCTCGGTTTCACGCGTCCACTCCGGTGGGCCCCACAGGTGCTTCAGGCGTTGCGCCCACGGGCCGGGGCGGGCCATGTCTCGTCCCATGGCCACCCACTCGTGCAGCGTCAGCCACAGCGGGTTCGTGGACTGCACCGGGCGCACCAGGCCATAGTCCACGGGCTCGGTTTCTGGCGTGAAGGTGCCGAACAGGCGGTCGAACACGATCAGGGAGCCGCCATAGTTGCGGTCGATGTAGCGCGGGTTGCGGCCATGGTGCGCCCGGTGGTGCGAAGGGGTGTTGAACACGGCCTCCACCCAGTCGGGCAGGCGCCCCACCCACTGCGTGTGGATGAAGAACTGGTACGCCAGGTTGATCGACAGCGTACCCAGCACCCAGCGGGGCTCGAAGCCCAGCCACACCAGGGGCGTGTAGAACAGCCAGTTGCCGGCCACGCCGTACAGCCAGCTCTGGCGCATGGCCGTGGTGAAGTTCATGTGCTCCGAGCCGTGGTGCACCACGTGCGCGCACCAGAGCCAGCGGATGCGGTGGCTGGCGCGGTGGAAGGTGTAGTAGCAAAGCTCCACCATCAGGTACAGCAGCGGGAATGTCCAGACCGTCACGTCGAGCGTGAACAGGCGGTGCGTGTGCACCCAGTCCATCACGGGCAAGACCACGGTCAGCACCAGGGCGATGTCGACCAGCGTGTACACGCCGCCCAGGTTCAGGCTTGCCAGGCTGTCGCCCAGTGCGTACACCCCCGGCTGGCGCCGGAAGTGCCACCACTCGGCGGCCACAAAGGCCAGGAACAGAGGGGTCAGCAGCACCAGCAGGGTGTCGCGCCAGTCCAGACCCAGGGAGATCAAGGTGTCGTGCAGCATGGCGGCATGGTCGGCCGCCAAGCCGTGTGCTGGCTTGACACGCGCGGTCATGATCTTGACGTTTCGCGCCACTTCGGTGATTTGTCTCGGCAGGCTTGTCCGAATGCGCGGCGAGCGCACGCACGGCATCATCGCTGTGCTGAGATTCGAGACCATGCTTGACACGCGCGTTGCTGCTTCCTATGTCGCCCTGCTGTACGACCACCTGACAACCTCAGGTCTGGACGCGGTAGCCTGCCTGGGTGAGCCCCCTTCGCCCACCCAGCATTTCGTGCCGATGAGCCACTGGCAGGCCCTGCTGGAAAAGGCACAGCAGGCCGACGATCGCCCAGCGCTGGGCCTGCGCGTCGCAGCTGGCATCGGCCCCCGTCATTTCGGGGTGGTGGGGTATGCCGCCCTGGCCTGCGGCAACCTGGCCGAAGCCCTGGCCCGGCTGGAGCGTTACCACGCGTCGGTTTACGACGTGAACCCGGTCAGCGTTCAGGTGCTGGCAGATCGCGTGGTGCTCGCCTGGGGCACCGAGCGCGGCAAGCCCGGCGCCCTGGTCGACGAAACGGCCATTGCCTCGCTGGTGCAGCTGGCCCGTGACATGACCGGGCGCTTCCTGCCGGTGGTGCGGGTCACCTTCGTGAACCCCCCACCTGACGACCCCACGCCCTACACCGACTATTTCGGTGGCGAAGTGCTGTTCGCCCAGCCCGCCACCGAGGTGCACCTGCAGCACGAACAGCTGCAACTGCCCCTGCGCCGGTCAGACCCTGCACTGCTGGCCTTGCTGGACGCGCAAGCCGAGCAGCTGCTCGCCCAGGTGTCTGCTTTGCCCGCCGAGGTGGAGGCCTGGCGTCGGCGCCTGGTGCCCTTGATCCGCGAGGCACGGCCCACCCTGGCCGCGCTGGCCGACACCTTGCACATGAGCGCGCGCACCCTGCAGCGCCGCCTGTCCGACCAGGGGCTGTCTTTTCAGCAACTGCTTGACGACACCCGCCGCCACCTCGCCGAGGGGCACCTGGCCGAGGCCCGACTGGACCTGGCCGAGATCGCGCTTTTGCTGGGTTACTCCGAGCAAAGCGCCTTCCAGCGTGCTTTCAAGCAGTGGACAGGCAGCACCCCGGCCCAGTGGCGACGCACCCACCGAATGCCACGTCTTTGAAGGGCCGTTACCATGGGGCCTGACCCACGCAGGCCCTTCATGTCCGACGATTGCCAGATCCTCATCCCAGACTCCTTCCTTGCCCTGTACCGTGACGCCCGCGGCAGGCTGACCGTGTCCCAGGCCTTGCTGCGCGACCGCTACGAGGTGTGCGAAGACCTGGCCAACCACCTGGTACAGCATTGCCAGGGGCTGCATGTCGAGATCGGGGTGGACGAGCAGGAGGTTCTGCGGCGATGCCACCTGGGTCTGTGCAGCCCTGATGCCGGCGTGAGCGAAGCCGAAGCTGGCTGGGTCGTCACCCGCCTGGCCGAGTTGCTGAACTGGCCCTGGCCCGAGTTCCTGCCATTGCCCGAAGGGAGTTGAGATGCTGATGCGCCTGGCCCCCCTGGCCTCTCCTGTGCTGGCCATGGCCGTGCTGGCCCTGACCTGGGGCACGGTGCCCTCCACCGGCTTGCTGGTGGCCTGCGGCGTGGGCCTCATGGCCGCCGTGCTAGCCTCGGTGCACCATGCCGAGGTGGTGGCCCACAAGGTGGGCGAGCCCCTGGGTACGCTGGTGCTGGCACTGGCCGTGACCGTGATCGAAGTGGCCCTGATCGTCACCCTGATGCTGGCCGGTGGCGACAAGGCGGCCTATGTGGCACGCGACACGGTGTATGCCGCCATCATGGTCATCGGCACCGGGGTGGTGGGCCTGTGCCTGCTGGTCGGGGGATGGCGTCACCGCGAACAGACCTTCCGGGCCGAAGGCGCCAATGCCGGCTGGGCCGCACTGATGGCCCTGGCGGGCCTGACCCTGGTGCTGCCCACCTACACCACCACCACCCCAGGTGGCACCTACTCGAACTCGCAGCTGGCTTTCGCCGGGCTGGCCTCGCTGGCGCTGTGGCTGGCTTATGTGTTCGTGCAGACCGTGCGCCACCGTGATTACTTCCTGCCCGTGGGGGCGGCGCACGACGACGAGGTCCATGCCCAACCGCCTTCCGGCATGCAGACGGCCGTGTCTGTGGGCTTGCTGGTGGTGGCCCTGGTGGCCGTGATCGGCCTGGCCAAGGTGCTGTCCCCCACCATCGAGGCCGTGGTGGATGCGGCCCGTGCACCCAAGGCCGTGATCGGTGTGGTGATTGCGCTGCTGGTGCTGCTGCCCGAAACCCTGGCCGCCATCCGGGCGGCGCATGCCAACCGCCTGCAGACCAGCCTGAACCTGGCCATCGGCTCGGCCATGGCCTCGATCGGTCTGAGCATCCCGGTGGTGGCGGCGTTGTCGGTGTGGCTGGGCCTGCCACTGCACCTGGGCATCGATGGCAAAGACCTGGTGCTGCTGGTGCTGACCTTCGGTGTGGGCACCCTGACCATGACCCACGGGCGCACCACCATCATGCAAGGGGCGGTGCACCTGGTGGTGTTCGCGGCCTACCTGTTCCTGACACTGGTGCCTTGAGCAGGGACGGGCGCCACGCTCAGGTCAGGTTCATGGCTGCAGTTTCACGAGACTGGCACTGACCACCCCTTGTGTCAGCGTGCCTTCCACCCGAACGCGCTGCCCCGGCGTCAGTTGAGGGCAAACGCTGCAGGCAGCCGCCGAGGCGTTGACCGGCCACGACTGCACAGTGAAGCTCTGGCCGCCCGATTGAACCGCAGTGACAAGGCCTTGCACGCTGATCTGAGCCTTGTCAGTCAACCAAGGCGCGTCGACACGCATGGTCACCGCACTCCATGTGCTCCCTGGGCTGACTGGTGGGGTTGTGTACAGACTGCCGCGTGTCCACTGGCCGTTTCGCAGATCACTGGAGGCCTCGGGCCAGGCGTAAGCAATGCGTTGAGTGCCCACCCGGCATTGCCCGCGCGCCAGATCCAGATCAGCCAGGACACCCTGAACGGTGTACTCACCCAGGTGCATGCCGACGGTGCGCGGTGCCAGCCGTGTGGCCACGTAACGGGTTTGGGCCAGGTCTTGCCAGCCGTGTACCTCCACCAGGTCACCCACTTGCACATTGCCAAGCCCCTGGGGCCAGGCGTCTGACAGCACCGTGCTGTCGCTCCACTGCACCACGTGGTCCATCACGGTCAGTTCGCGCCGAGCCAGATCCATCGCCTGCACCGGTCCGTACAGCACGGGTTCCAGGCGTACTCGCAGGGCTTGTGTGGACAATGCATCGCCTTGTGTGGACACTGTGTCGCCGTCGATTGCCACGGTCATGCCTTCGGCCAGCACTGCGGTGTCCAAGGGCTGCCCTTCGTCGTCGCTCACCGCGGTGTTGCTGCTGGTGTTCACCTGCACGCCGTTGACCGACCACTGTGTGCCTTGTTTCAACAGCGGGCCGATCAGCGCTGCTGGCTTGCCCCCGCCCAGGCCTGTGCTGCCGGTGCCGCCGCTGGTGATCGCTGCGGTTTGCAGGTCGGACGGTGTACCCCCACCACAAGCGCTCAGGACAAGCATCACAGCCAGGGCCACGCCATGTTGGCGAACGGAGGATTTGATACATGGGGCGCTCGGCGAGCGCGTCGGGCAGGTCTCCTGCATGGTGTTTCTTCCTGAGTCTTTTGATGTTTGGGGCCCGTGTTTCGCCCTTGGCAGGCGACGACTGGATCAGCCGGGAGGGGGCGTTGACGGCGCTGGCGGGGCGCTCGGTGGCATGTCGTCGTCCAGGCTGTACAGCCCAATGCGGATGCGTCTGCGGACCGGTCGACCCGCTTCTCGGTCATCGGCCATGCAGCGGGTCATCAGGTTGGTGGTGCTTTCCAGCAGCTGTTGCCAGGCCTGCTCCACATGAGCTCTGAGCAAGGCGATAGACTCGTCAGACAGCTCGTCGCCCATCACCGACTGATCGTGGTGTTGAACAGCGCCCGGAATCTGCCCATGCAGCACGTTGTGCACGGCACCAGTCAGGTGGGCCCCTACGTTGTCTTGCAGCAGGGCCAGCAATTGAGCCTCATCGCCCTGCGGCACGAAATGCTCCTGCAGCAACTCCACAGTGTCACGCAGGGCGTCGTGGCGTGCCAGGCCCAGCCGACACAGGTCATCCAGCAGGCTGCGCGGGTGCACGTGCAGCGTCACGCTGCGGGCCAGGCTTTCGAAGCTGGGTGCATGACCGATGCGGGGCAGAGGCTTGAGCTGGCCACGCCCATTGCGCAGGCTGCGGTCGCTGACCCAGCGTGTGAACACTTCGTTGGCCCAGGTCGGGCGTTGTTCAGGCGCTTGTCCGGCCCGCTGTTGTTGAAGCACGCGGTCGACTTCCCGTCGACCCAGGCCAGTGGCGGCAGCGATGCGGCTGGTCTGCCGGTGGGGCAACACGCCGCTGTCCTTGAGGTGTTCCTGTGCGGCTTCAACAAATGCTTGTTCGATCACCTGGCGAAGCGCGTCACAGGGCACGCCTCGGGCCAGCGCCAGGCGTGCCAGCGGCACGGCCAGTGCATGGGCCACTCTGGACACGGGTGTGCCTGGTGAGCCTGAGTCTTGTGGGGCGGACATGACTGAATTATGCGCAAATTGCGCATTCATTGGGTGAGGTGAACCCCGGGCGGCGGTGCTTTGGTGCACTGGTCACGCGCGGCGCCAGGCTCTAAACTCATCCCATCATCAAACAGGAGGTTCCCCATGCTTCACACCTGCGCGCGAGTCTGTCGTCCTGCTGGGCGACTCTTTCATCGCCATGCAGCCATGACGGCGCTTGTGCTGGCCTCATGCCAGGTTCAAGCCGCCGATCTGCTTTACACCTTCGATTCTGGCGCACAAGGCTTTGTGGCCAATGGCGCGACGCTGGTGCATCAACCTGGTTTCCTGAGCCTGCGCGACATCGACGACAGCGACATGGTGGTGGTCTTGCCAGCCGCCGATCTGGGTGACTGGTCGCGTTTCGTCGACGGCACTTTCGCCTTTGACGCCATCAACCTGAATGGCGCAGCCACCGACTGGGGAACCTTTGGCACTTTGCGCATCGAATCGGGCAGCACAGTGGTCGAGCGCGATGTCGTGCCCCAGGCGGCGCCTGCAGCGCAATGGACCACCTACCGCACCACGCTCGATGGCGCCACATGGGCCAGCGTGCTGGGCAATGTCACCCGTGTGACCCTGATGCTCGAATCGCACATCGGTTGGGACAGCACCAGCGGTTACGAGCTCAACGGCCTGGACAACGTGCGCGTGAGCGCGGTGCCAGAGCCTCAGGCCTGGGCCCTGGGCCTGGTGGGCGTGGCGCTGGTGGCGGGCATGGCCCGTCGTCGGCAGCGAGCGGCCTGAGCCCAGGCGCCCTGTACGCGACAGGCGGGCCGTGCCGAGGTGCTTGGCCGCCCGGCTCAGTCGCCCAGGCCGCTGAACACGCGTGCCGCGGGCTCAGCCACGTGCACGCGGCCGTCTGCGCCCACCCGCACCGCCCCTTCCACGAACCATCGCACGGCCTGCGGGTACATGCGGTGCTCCTGCACCAGCACGCGCGCCGCCAGGCTGCTGTCGCTGTCGCCGGGCAGTACGGGCACCACAGCCTGCGCAATGATGGGCCCATGGTCCAGCTCGGGCGTGACCAGGTGCACCGTGGCCCCGGCCACCTGACAGCCGGCCTCGATGGCGCGCTGGTGCGTGTGCAGGCCCGGAAAAGCCGGCAGCAGCGAGGGGTGGATGTTCAGCAGGCGGCCGTCGTAGTGGCGCACGAAGCCTTCGGTCAGGATGCGCATGAAGCCGGCCAGCACCACCACATCGGGCTGGAAACCATCGATCACCCGGGCCAGTTCGGTGTCAAACGCCTCGCGGCTGTCGAAGGCCTTGTGGTCGACCACGGCCGTGGCAATGCCATGCTCGGCCGCGAACTGCAGGCCGCTGGCGCTGGCCTTGTTGCTGACCACGGCGGCCACCCGTGCAGGCCACTGTTCTTGCGCGCAGGCTTTGACAATGGCCTCCATGTTGGAGCCGCGCCCGGAAATCAGGATGACGATGTTTTTCATGCGGGCTGAAGTGTAGGGCCGCTCGGCGCTGCCCGCCACACCGGGGAAGGGGGCGCCCTACAATGCCGCTTCGATCCGATTGAACCGCCCGGGTGCTTTCCACGCCCTGGCGCAGCCCCCAGATTTCCCATGACGCAACGAGTCCTCACCGGCATCACCACCACGGGCACGCCCCACCTGGGCAACTATGTGGGCGCCATCCGGCCGGCCATTGCCGCCAGCCGCGAGCCCGGGGTCGAGAGCTTCTTTTTCCTGGCCGACTACCACGCCCTCATCAAGTGCGACGACCCGGCCCGCATCGCCCGCTCGCGCCTGGAGATCGCCGCCACCTGGCTGGCGGCCGGCCTGGACACCTCGCGCGTGACCTTCTACGCGCAAAGCGACATCCCCGAGATCACCGAGCTGAACTGGCTGCTGACCTGCGTGACCGCCAAGGGCCAGATGAACCGGGCCCACGCCTACAAGGCCTCGGTCGATGCCAACGAAGCCAAGGGCGCCGAGCCGGATGACGGCGTGACCATGGGCCTGTTCTGCTACCCCGTGCTGATGGCGGCCGACATTTTGATGTTCAACGCCCACCGCGTGCCCGTGGGCCGCGACCAGGTGCAGCACATCGAGATGGCGCGCGACGTGGCCCAGCGCTTCAACCACCTGTACGGCGGTGGCAAAGAGCTGTTCGTGCTGCCCGAGGCCGAGATCGAAGAAAGCGTGGCCACCTTGCCCGGCCTGGACGGCCGCAAGATGAGCAAGAGCTACGACAACACCGTGCCCCTGTTCGAAGGGGGCGCCAAGGCGCTGAAAGAAGCCATCGCCCGCGTGGTGACCGACTCGAAGCTGCCAGGCGAACCCAAAGACCCCGAAGGTGCCCACCTGGTGACGCTGTACGACGCCTTTGCCACCGAGGCCCAGCGCCAGCAGTTCCGTGCCGACCTGCGCGCCGGCCTGGCCTGGGGCGACGCCAAGCAGCAGCTGGTGCAGCTGATCGACGACCACCTGGGCCCCATGCGCGCGCAGTACGCCGAGCTGGTGGCCCACCCCGAGCGCATTGAAGCGGTGCTGCAAGCCGGCGCCGACAAGGCCCGTGCCCGCGCCACGCCCTTCCTGAAAGAGCTGCGCCATGCCGTGGGCCTGCGCCGCATGGTGGCCTCAGGCACCGTGCAGGCCCAGGCGGGGGCGGTGGCTGACAAGCCTGCCGCGCCGCTGGTCAAGCAATACCGGGAGGCCGACGGTCAGTTCTACTTCAAGGTGACCACCCCTGCGGGCCAGGTGCTGCTGCAAAGCAGCGCCTTCGCCGATGGCCGCGAGGCCGGCAACTGGGTCAAGCGCTTCAAGCAGGAAGGCGCGGCTGCCTTGAGTGGTGCGCCGGTGGCCCTGGGTGAAGGCGTGGCCGAAGCCGAGCTGCATGCCGCCTTGCAGGCGCTGGTGGCCGCCACCGAAGCCGAGGCGCAGGCCAAGGCTGCCCGCCAGGCCTGAGCAGGATCTTCTGAGCACCCCCATGGCAGGCATCCACATCACCGACATCGAATCGGCCATCAACTGGTGGCGCGACCGCACGCCGTCGCCCGATGGCGTGAGCCTGGGCCCTGAAGTGCGCGCGCTGGCCGAGGTGTATGCCCTGATGGTGTACTACCACGAGACCGAGTGCGACGAAGACAGCATGCCTGCGGCCGCCAAGGCCGCCTGGATGGCCTGGTACGACACCACGCCCGACACGCCCTGCATCGCGATTTGCTCGACCAGCCAGGGCGACGACCTGTGCAAGGGCTGTGGCCGCACCTTCGACGAGGTGCAGCTGTGGCCCGAGATGAGCCCCGGTGAAAAGCGAAGCACCTGGCGGCGCATTTCGC
The DNA here is from genome assembly GCF_004310865.1 of Aquabacterium lacunae. GTDB lineage: Bacteria > Pseudomonadota > Gammaproteobacteria > Burkholderiales > Burkholderiaceae_C > Aquabacterium > Aquabacterium lacunae. The sequence continues at coordinate 94,815 of NZ_SIXI01000004.1, read as the reverse complement.
TGGAGGCTTCAGCCTGGCGCTTCAACCGCTACGCCGAGCGCGCGCGCGAGGGCCAGCCGGGAAGCCCGCAGGGCTGATTCAGCGCAGATTCAGCACAGCACCTCGGGGGCTCCCGACACCCAGGGGCTGTGCTTGGCCATGACCGACTCGAACAATGGCGTGGCCAGGTGCGCCTGCAGCCAGCGTTGCAGCCCGGGCAAGGGCGCCTGGGCGAACCAGTCGGCATCGACCTGCGCAAACTGCCGCACAAAGGGCAGCAGCGCCATGTCGGCCAGGCTGACGCGCTCACCCAGCAACTGGGTGCTTTGCACCAGGCGGTCGTTCATGGGGCCCAGCAACGTCTCGATGCCCTGATCACGCCACTGGGCGGCGGAGCGCTCAGGGTGCCGTTCAGGGTACTTGTAGCGGTCGAGCAGGGGCTTGAAAGCCTCGTCGTTCAGGGTGATCCAGCGCAGCGCCTCAGGGGCTGCTGCGGCCTGCAACCACCCGTGCGGGTCATGCTGGCTCAACGCCCAGCGCATGATGTCCAGGCTCTGGTCGATCACGGTGCCATCGGGCAGTTGCAGCACGGGCACCGTGCCTTTGGGCGAGGCCGCCAGCAGCTCGGCGGGCTTGCTGCGCAGCACCACCTCGCGCAAGGCCACTGGGGTGCCCGAGGCCTTCAAGGCCAGCCGGGCCCGGATGGCATAAGGGCAGCGCCTGAACGAATACAGCACCGGCCAGGTCATTCGACGACCTGAACACCCTTGAAGAAGGCGATGTGGCCTTTGATGTGCTCGTAGCCGTCGCGGGGCTCGGGGTAGAACCAGGCGGCATTGGGGTTCACGTTGCCATCGACGAAGAGGTCGTGGTAGCTGGCCTGGCCCTTGAGCGAGCACATGGTGCGGTGGTTGCTGCTCAGCAGGCAGTTGCGATCGACCGATTCGGGCGGGAAGTAGTGGTTGCCTTCGAGCACGATGGTGGCGTCGCTCTGGGCAATGGTCACGCCGTTCCAGATGGCTTTCATGGGGTTCCTTGGGGTGGGTGGGCAGCCGCGAGCTTAGCCCAGACTGACCGCCCACCGAGCCCCATGGGCAGGCTCATTCGTACTTCAGGCGCGCATCGTTCGGGATGCCTTCGATCGGGCATTCGGCCGTGCCCACGGTGCTGCGCGTGATGGCCTCCACCTTGGCCTGCGTGGCGGCCGGGTCGGCCACCCATTCGCGGTAGAAGTCGTAGGGGCAGTCGGCCACCCCCTTGTCGCCTTCGCCCGAATTGATCTTGCCGGTGTAGCCGCGGTGCAGCAGCTTGAACAGGTGGTTCTGTGATTGCCCGGTGCTGCGCGCATCTCGGATCAGGCGTTTGCTGAGCTGGGCGTACTGGATGCCGTACTCCTCTTCACCGCATTCGCCCAGCGTGCGGCCGTCAAAGCCGATGATGGCGCTGTGGCCGAAGTAGCTGTACACCCCGTCGAAGCCTGCGGCATTGGCCACCGCCACGTAGCAGTTGTTGGCCCAGGCCATCGCCTTGGCCATCATCACCTGCTGGTCCTTGGCTGGGTACATGTAGCCCTGGCAGCGCACGATGAGTTCGGCCCCCTTCATGGCGCAGTCGCGCCAGATCTCGGGGTAGTTGCCGTCGTCGCAGATGATCAGGCTGATCTTCAGGCCCTTGGGGCCATCCGACACATAGGTCTTGTCGCCCGGGTACCAGCCTTCGATGGGCGTCCAGGGCACGATCTTGCGGTACTTCTGAACAATCTCGCCCTGGTCGTTCATCAGGATCAGGGTGTTGTAGGGCACCTTGTGCGGGTGCTCTTCGTGCCGCTCGCCGGTCAGGGAGAACACGCCCCAGACCTTGGCATTGCGGCAGGCCTGTGCGAACACTTCGGTCACATCGCCCGGGATGTCCACGGCGGTGTCCATCATTTCGGCCGGGTCGTACATGATCCCGTGGGTGCTGTACTCCGGGAAGATGACCAGGTCGAGGCCGGGCAGGCCCAGCTTCATGCCTTCGACCATCTGGCGGATCTTGTGCGCGTTTGCAATCACCTCGGCCGTGGTGTGCAGGCGCGGCATCTTGTAGTTGACCACGGCGACACCGACGGTGTCGCTGCTGCTGGAAATGTCACCGTGAAGCATGGCGGGGCTCCTTGTCAAAGGTGAGACGCGATGAGCGCGTCACGGTGACCGAGTCTGAAAGCCCGCCATGGCTTGGCCAATACGTTCTTTGACGTACGCCGCGCGCGCCGATGTGGCGCCGCGCTCCCCGCGGTCAGGGCGCCCGCTGGATCCGGGCGAGCACCTGTTGTGACAACCCGGACGCCATGACCTGATCGGGCCAGCACGCGGTGATGTTCAGGCTGTCTTGCAGCAGCTGGGCTTCTTCGGCGTTGGCGGCATGCACCACTACCTGGATGCCGGGATTCAGTTCGCGCGCGATGCCCACCAGGTGGCGTGTGAGCAGGGTGTCGTGTCGGGTGATGACCAGTAACGAGGCCCTCGCGATGTGGGCCTGGATCAAGGTGGCCGGATCGTTCAGGTCGCCGGTCACGGCCGGGATCTGGCGTTCGCGCAAAGCTTCGACCACTTCGCGGCGCTCGTCGGCCACCACCACCGAGAGGTGCTGGGCCAGCAGTTGCTCGGTGATGTCCTGCCCCAGCCGGTCGTGGCCCACGATCACGACCTGGCCGTGCAGGTGCTTCTGGTCCACGGAGCTGGGCAGTTCGGCCAAGGGGTCGTCGCGGGCTTCGAGCCGGCGTGCCAGCGCCGAGTGTTGCCGCGCCCAGTTCAGCACCGGCCCTATCGCGGCAAAGAGGGCCGAGTTCGCGGCAATCGACACCAAGGCCGTGGCCAGGATCAGGTTCTGGCCTTCCGGGTGGAGCAGGCCCAGGCCCACGCCCAGGCTGGCGAGGATGAAGGAAAACTCGCCGATCTGGGCCAGGCTCACCCCCACCGTCAATGCCGTGTTGAGCGGGTAACGCATCAGCAGCACCAGGGCCATGGCGGCGAGCGTTTTGCCCAGCATCACAATGGCCACGGCCACTGCCAGTTTGCCCGGGGCCTGCCACAGCACGGCCGGGTCGAACAGCATGCCCACCGACACGAAGAACAACACCGAGAACGCATCGCGCAGGGGCAGAGACTCTTCGGCGGCGCGGTGGCTGAACTCGGACTCCTGCATCATCATGCCGGCGAAGAATGCGCCCAGGGCAAAGGACACATCGAAGAGTTTGGCCGCGCCAAAGGCCACCCCCACCGCGATGGCCACCACGCTGAGGGTGAACAACTCGCGCGAGCCTGAACGCGCCACCCACCACAGCACCTTGGGCAGCAGCCTTTTGCCCACGATCAGCATGGTGGCGATGAAGGCAAAGACCTTGGCCAGGGTCGAGACCACAGGTACCCACCATGGGTCGGTGGCCGACGTGCCGGCGCTGCCATCGGTGTGCAGGAGCAGCCCGGAGAACACTGGCAGCAGCACCAGCACCAGCACCATGACCAGGTCTTCGACCACCAGCCAGCCCACGGCAATGCGCCCATTGCCGGTTTCGACGGCGCCGCGTGCTTCGAGGGCCTTGAGCAGGACGACGGTGCTGGCCACCGACAGGCTCAGACCCAACACCACAGAGGCGCCCAGCGACCATTCCCATGTGTGAGCCGCCACCATGCCCAGGGCCGTGGCCACCGCGATCTGGACGATGGCCCCCGGCACGGCGATGCGTCGAACCGCCATCAGGTCGGCCACTGAAAAGTGCAGGCCCACCCCAAACATCAGCAGCATCACGCCGATCTCGGCCAGCTGCCCCGAGAGCTTCACATCGGCCACAAAGCCCGGCGTGGCCGGGCCAATCATGACCCCCGCCAGCAAGTAGCCCACCAGTGGCGGCAGCCGCAAGCGCGTGGCCGCAAAGCCCAGGAGCAGTGCCAGGGCAAAGGCGGCCGACAGGGTGGAGATCAGGCTGACGTCATGGGGCATGCCGGTGTGCGAGGGGTGGTATGGGAGCCGCTAGGTTAACCCGAGCGTCCCCCTCGCGTGCCCCCTCGCGTGCACCGTGTCAGTGGCTGATCATCCACGGGCGTTTGCTGGGAAAGCTCTTGGCCCCGTCGGGGGCACGCACCGTGGTGGCCTTGCGCGAGGTCGAGCAACAGCCGCACCCGGCAGGGTGCTTGAGGCGGCTGTAGCTGCCGTCCAGCGCTTTCGACGAGCGTGGCTCGTGCCGCGCGCGTTCATTGGTGTCCATGGCGAAGCGTGTTTCCGCACTCACGCATGCCAACCGTGGGGCGCTGACGATGACCCGCGGTGACGCCGTGCCGCAGTCAGGGCAGGGCGCCGGTTCGTTGCGCTGGCTGAGGCTGCGGAAGGCGTCGAAGCCCCCGCACGCAGGACAGGCGTAGTCGTAGGTGGGCATGCGTGGCGCTCCTGGATCACTTCACGATGTCGGGCGAGATCGGCATCTGCACGCTGCCATCGAGGTGCGTGACCGGGCCCGCCGCCGTGGGGTTGATGTCGAAGTCGAAGATCTCTGTGGGCAGCCACAAGGTGGCGCAGGCATTGGGCACGTCGACCACGCCGCTGATGTGGCCCTGCACCGGCGCCGTGCCCAAAATGGAATAGGCCTGGGCGCCGCTGTAGCCGAACTTCTTGAGGTATTCGATGGCGTTGAGGCAAGCTTGGCGGTAGGCCACGTTCACATCGAGGTAGAGCTGCTTGCCTTGCTCGTCCACCGAGATGCCTTCGAAGATCAGGTAGTCGTTGTAGACCGGCTTGATGGGGCTGGGCTTGAAGATGGGGTTCTTGATGCCGTACTTGGCCATGCCGCCCTTGATCAGCGTGACCTTCATGTGCACCCAACCGGCCATTTCGATGGCGCCGCAGAAGGTGATCTCGCCATCGCCTTGGCTGAAGTGCAGGTCGCCCACACTCAGGCCAGCGCCATCGACATACACGGGGAAATACACCTTGGAGCCGCGCGACAGGTCTTTGATGTCGCAGTTGCCGCCGTGTTCACGCGGGGGCACGGTGCGCGCGGCGGTGGCGGCGGCTTTCTCTTTGGCTTCGCCCGTGAGCTTGCCCATGTGGGCGGTGCCGGCGAAGGGCGGGTTGGCCAGGCCGGTCACGCCGGGGTTGCTGTCGATCAGTTCCTGCTCGCGCGTGTTCCAGGCTTCGAGCATTTTGTGGTCGGGCAGGCAGCCGATCAGGCCCGGGTGGATCAGGCCGGCGTAGCTCACGCCCGGCACGTGGCGGCTCTTGGTGAACATGCCGTGGATGTCCCAGATCGACTTCTGGGCCAACGGGAAGTGCTCGGTCAGGAAGCCGCCACCGTTCTGCTTGCTGAAAAAGCCGTTGAAGCCCCACAGGCTGTCCTGCTTGGCGCCGATGTCGAGCAGGTCGACCACCAGCAGGTCGCCGGGCTCGGCGCCCTTCACGCCCACCGGGCCGCTCAGGTAGTGCACCGTGCTGAGGTCGATGTCGCGCACGTCGTCGGCGCTGTCGTTGTTCTTGATGAAGCCACCCGTCCAGTCGAAGGTCTCGAGGATGAACTCGTCGCCAGGGTTCACCCAGCAGGCCATCGGGATGTCGGGGTGCCAGCGGTTGTGGATGTTCTCGTTGAGGGTGGGCGACTGGGTGAGGTCGACCTTGATCAGGGTGTCAGCCATGGAGTGCTCCTTCGGTATCAAAGACAGAGGGGATCAAACAGACAAATAGGCTTTGATGCGGTCGGCATCGGTGTCGGCGCGGGTGGTCTCGTGCACCAGGCGGCCGCCTTCGATCACGAAGAGCCGGTCGGCCACGTCCATGGCAAAGCTCAGCACCTGCTCGCTCACCACGATGGTGATTTCGCGCAGCTTGCGGATCTCGTTGAGCGCCTTGGCGATGTCCTTGATGATCGAAGGCTGGATGCCCTCGGTGGGCTCGTCCAGCAGCAGCACCTTGGGGTTGGTGACCAGCGCGCGCGCAATGGCCAGCTGCTGTTGCTGGCCACCCGACAGGTTGCCGCCCTTGCGGTGCTTCATGTCGAACAGCACCGGGAACAGCGCATAGATGTCGTCGGGAATGCGCTTGTGCTTGCTGTTTTCCAGGCCGGTCTGGATGTTCTCTTCCACCGTGAGGGTGGGGAAGATCATGCGGCCCTGGGGCACGTAGGCAATGCCCTTCTTCACGCGCTGAAAGCTCTCGTCTTTCACCACGCTCTGCCCGGCCACACAGATCTCGCCCGACTTGGTGGGCAGCACGCCCATCAGGCTCTTGAACAGCGTGGTCTTGCCCATGCCGTTGCGGCCCATGATGGCCACGGTTTCGTTTTTATGGGCTTCAAAGCTGATGCCATGCAGGGCTTCGCTCTGGCCATAGCTGACGAACAGGTCATTGACTTGCAACATGTCGTGCTCCTTGGGGTGGTGGGGTCAATGACCCAGGTAGACGTCGATGACTTTCGGGTCGCTCTGGACCTGGTCCATCGTGCCCTCGGCCAGGATCTTTCCCTGGTGCATGACCGTGACCTTGCTGGCGATCTGCGCCACAAAGGCCATGTCGTGCTCGATCACGATCATTGAGCGGTTCTTGCAGATGCGCTTGAGCAGCTCGGCGGTCAGCTCGCGCTCCTTGGCGCTCATGCCGGCGATGGGCTCGTCCAGCATCAGCAGCTCGGGCTCCTGCATCAGCAACATGCCGATCTCCAGCCACTGCTTCTGGCCATGGCTGAGCAGGCCGGCTTCCATGTCCAGCTTGTCGGCCAGGCCGATCTCTTCGGCCACCACCTGCACGCGGGCCTTGACCTCGTCGGTGCACCTGAAGGCCAGTGCACCCAGCACCGAGCGGCCCTGCGGGTACGACACCTCCAGGTTCTGGAACACCGACAGGTTTTCGTAGATGGACGGGGTCTGGAACTTGCGGCCCACGCCCGACCGAACGATGGCGTGTTCGGTGCGGCGGGTGAGTTCCTGGTCCTTGAACTTGATGCTGCCTGCGCTGGCCTTGGTCTTGCCGCAGATCAGGTCCAGCAGCGTGGTCTTGCCGGCGCCGTTGGGGCCGATGATCACGCGCAGCTCGTTCTTGTCGACGTACAGGTTGAGGCTGTCGATGGCCTTGAAGCCGTCGAAGGACACAGACAGGTCTTCGATGTAGAGGACAAATTCCTTGGGGTTCATGACTCAGCTCCTGGCAGGGTTCAGGCCTGGTGGCCGCTCAGACCGTTGATGGGGCCCAGGCCGTTGCTGGCTGTGCTCGGCTTGCCCGGGGGCAGCGGGTGGGGGTAGGCCTCGTGGGCAGCTTTGATGCGTTCGGCCTGCAGCTTGCGATCGGCCTGGCGCTTGGCCCACCAGGGCTTGAGCTTTTCTTCGACCAGACCGGCCAGGCCGTTGGGGAAGGCCATGGTCACGCCGATGAACAGGGCGGCCATCAGGAACAGCCACAGGTCGGGCGCGCTTTCAGAGAAGTAGGTCTTGCCGTAGTTCACCAGCAGGGCGCCGTAGATGCTGCCCACCAGGCTCATGCGCCCACCCACCGCGGCAAAGATGACCATTTCGATCGAAGGCACGATGCCCACGAAGCTGGGCGACATGAAGCCCACCTGCAGAGTGAACAGAGCGCCACCGATGGCCGACAGCATGGCGGCCAGACAGAAGGCGAAGACCTTGAACATGGCCACGTCATAGCCTGAGAAGCGCACGCGGTCTTCCTTGTCGCGCATGGCCAGCAGCAAGGTGCCCAGCTTGGAGGCCTGCACCCAGCGGCACAGCAGCACGCTGGCGATCAGCAGGCCGCAGCACACGTAGTACAGCACCAGGCGCGCGCTGTCGGTGCGGATGTCCCAGCCCAGCAGGGTCTTGAGGTCGGTGATGCCGTTGACCCCGCCGGTGTAGCCCTGCTGGCCAATGATCAGCACCGTCAGGATCAGGGCTACGGCCTGCGTGATGATGGCGAAGTACACCCCACCCACACGGCGCTTGAACATCGCGAAGCTGATGATGAAGGCCAGCACCACCGGCACCACCAGCACCGCAGCCAGCGCAAAGGGCAGGCTCTTGAAGGGCACCCACCACATCGGCAGCTCGGTGAGCTGGTTCCAGTCCATGAAGTCCGGGATGCCCGGGGTGGACTGGATCTTGGTGCTGACCGGGTCAGAGGCCTCCAGCTTGAGGAACATGGCCATCATGTAGCCACCCAGGCCGAAGAACACGCCTTGGCCCAGGCTGAGGATGCCGGCGTGGCCCCACAGCATGACCAGGCCCAGGGCCACGAAGGCGTAGGTCAGGTACTTGCCCACCATGTTGAGCCGGAAGGGCTCCAGCACCAGGGGGAAGACCACCAGCAGCAGGATGGACAGCAGCAAGAGGCTGCCGAGCTTCTGCTTGGCGATCCAGGCTTGCATCGGATTCATGTGAACGCTCCTGTAGACGGCTTGAGATCGGGGTTCGATGAGGCAGTGCGCAGGTGTCAGCGGCGCACCTTCGAGGCGAACAGACCTTGCGGGCGCAGCATCAGGATGGACACCACCAGCAGCAGGGTCAGCACCTTGGCGTTCGAGCCGGTCATGAAGAACTCGCTGACCGATTGGGTCTGTGCGATGCCGAAGGCCGAGACCACCGTGCCCAGCAGGCTGCCGGCGCCACCGAAGGTGACCACCAGGAAGGAATCGACGATGTAGAGCGAGCCACTGGTGGGGCCGGTGGAGCCGATGGTGGTGAAGGCCGCACCGGCCACACCCGCAATGCCGCAGCCGATGGCAAAGGTCAGCCGGTCGGTCTGTTTCGTGTTGATGCCGATGGCGTTGGCCATGACGCGGTTGCTCACGGTGGCCCGCACACGCAAACCCCAGCGAGCCTTGTAGAGGGCCAGCATCAGCAGGCCGGTCACGGTCAGGGTCAGGGCCATCACGAACAGGCCGTTGATGGGAATGTCCAGGCCTTCGCTGGGGGCCCACGAGCCCATCAGCCAGTCGGGCAGGGTGGGACTCACTTCCTTGGGGCCGAAGGTGGAGCGGAACACCTGCTGCAGGCCCAGGCTCAGGCCCCAGGTGGCCAGCAGCGTGTCAAGTGGGCGTTTGTACAGGTGCCGGATCAAGGCCCACTCGGTCAACCAGCCGGCGCCAAAGGCCAGCAGGAAGGCCGCCACGATGGCCACCGGGAAGTACATCTGCACGAAGCCGGGCGCGTACTTTTCGGCCAGCGTGGAGCCCAGGTACACGGTGTAGGCGCCGATGGTCATGAACTCGCCATGGGCCATGTTGATCACGCCCATCTGCCCGAAGATCACGGCCAGGCCCAGGCCCATGAGCAGCAGCACGGAAAACAGGCTCAGGCCTGCGAAGCCCTGCATCAGGCCGATGTTGAGCATTTCTGAAAAGGTCATGGGTGGCACCCCGCGTCGTCAAAAGATGGCTGGAGAAAAAACCTGCCCGACGCGGCGGGAGCCGCGCCGGTGCAGGAAGCAGATGACCTCAAGGCCACCCGCGCGCTCTCTGGACGGTCACTGATAGCCCTTGGGGAAGGGGTTGGGCTCGATCAGGTCTTTCGACTCGGCCACCACCTTGAAGGTGCCGTCGGGCAGGCCCTGGGCGATCCGCGACTTGCTCCACAGGTGGTGGTTCTGGTGAACCTTCACATAGCCTTCAGGCGCGGTCTTGAGTTCGATGCCGGGCGAGGCGGCCACCACCTTGTCCACGTCGAAGCTGCCAGCCTTCTCGACCGCAGCCTTCCACAACCAGGGGCCCAGGTAGCCGGCCTGGGTCACGTCGCCGATCACGGCCTTGGGCCCGTAGGCTTTCTTGAAGGCGGCCACGAAGGCCTTGTTGTTGGGGTTGTCCAGCGTCTGGAAGTACTTCATCGAGCTGTAGAAGCCAGCGAAGTTTTCGCCGCCCACGCCCAGCATTTCGTCCTCGGTCACCGACAGGGTCAGCAGGAACTGCTTGGCACCCGTGATGCCGGCGGCCTTGAGCTGCTTGTAGAAGGCCACGTTCGAGCCACCCACCACGGCGGCGAAGATGCAGTCGGGCTTGGCCACCTTGATCTTGTTGATCAGCGAGTTGAAGTTGGTGTGGCCCAGCGGGTAGTACTCTTCACCCACCACGCTGCCCAGCTTGCCCACCGACTCGATGTGCTTGCGTGCGATCTTCATGGAGGTGCGCGGCCAGATGTAGTCCGAGCCCACGAGGAAGAAGGTTTTGGCCTTCTTCTCTTTCGAGCCCCAGTCCAGCCCGTAGATGATCTGCTGCGTGGCTTCCTGGCCGGTGTAGATCACGTTCTTCGACTGCTCCAGGCCTTCGTAGAAGGTGGGGTAGTACAGCAGGCCGTTTTCCTTTTCGAACACCGGCAGCACGGCCTTGCGCGAGGCGGAGGTCCAGCAGCCGAACACGCAGGCCACGCGGTCATTGACCAGCAGCTTCTTCGACTTTTCGGCGAAGGTGGGCCAGTCAGACGCGCCGTCTTCCTTGATCACCTTGATCTTGCGGCCCAGGATGCCGCCCATGGCGTTGATCTGGTCGATGGCCAGCTGTTCGGCCTGGATCGAGCCAGTTTCCGAAATGGCCATGGTGCCGGTGGCCGAGTGCAGTTGACCGACGATGACCTCGGTGTCGGTCACGGCCAACTTGGTGGTGTTCACCTTGGCGGTCGGGAAGGACTGGGCGTTGGCCGAGGTGGCCAGCATGCCCAGCCCGCTGGTGCCAGCCATGCCGGCCAGGGGCAGGGCGCCCATGCCTTGCAGCAGGCGGCGACGGTTCGGGGACAGATCATCTTCGCGGTTCGACATGGAAAGGCTCCTTGCACAAAAATGGGTTGCAGACGGGGAATCTGTGCCGCGTCCCGGTGCATGCCTTTTCAAACAGCGAGCCTGGCGCGGCCTTGGGTGCAACCTTAGGCAGGGCCAGGGTTTCCCTGAATACGTCAATTAACGTAGGGGTGTGCGTATTGCCAGGCTGGATCGCTTCTTGCTGACACCCTGGCCCGGTGCAGCAACCTGAGCGCGTCGTGTCCCCGGTCCGGCAACAGATCTTTCGCATCCGCCGTGAGTACAACTCCTGGGTCGCCAACGAGACCATGGAGGACTACGCGCTGCGCTACACGCCGCGCTCGTTCCGCAAGTGGAGCGAGCTGCGTGTGGCCAACACGGCGTTTGGCTCGGTGTCTTTCCTGGCCCTGGAGGCCATCGGGGGTGCCATTGCGCTGAACTACGGCTTCACCAATGCGCTGTGGGCCATCGTGCTGGTCGGGGTGGTGATCTTCCTGACGGCCCTGCCCATCAGCGTGTACGCCGCCCGCTATGGCGTCGACATGGACCTGCTCACCCGTGGCGCGGGCTTCGGTTACCTGGGCAGCACCATCACCTCGCTCATCTACGCCAGCTTCACCTTCATCTTCTTTGCGCTGGAGGCGGCCATCATGGCGCTGGCCATCCAGATGGTCACGGATTGGTCCTTGCCTGTGTGTTATGTGGTGTCGTCGCTGGTGATCATCCCGATGGTGATGTATGGCGTGACCTTGATCTCGCGTCTGCAGGCGTGGACGCAGCCGGTGTGGCTGGCCTTGTGGGTGTGCCCTTTCGTGGCCGTGGCCTGGCACCGCCCCGAGGCATACAGCGAGTTCACGTCGCTGGCCGGGCGCAGCACCGGGCATGCCGACTTCGACATGGGGGCCTTCGGGCTGGCCGCCACGGTGGCCTTTTCGCTGGTGGTGCAGGTGGGCGAGCAGGTCGACTTCCTGCGTTTCCTGCCCGAAAAGACCCGCGAGAACCGTGTGAAGTGGTGGACGGCCGTGCTGGTGGCGGGCCCCGGCTGGATCATTCCCGGCATGCTCAAGATGATGGCCGGCGCCTTCCTGGCCTTCCTGGCCCTGCAGCACGAGGTGCCCGTGGACAAGGCCATCGAGCCCACGCAGATGTACCTGGCGGGCTTCGAAGAGGTGTTTCCTTCGTCGGGCTGGGCGCTGGCGGCCACGGTGGTGTTCGTGATCGTGTCGCAGGTCAAGATCAATGTGACCAATGCCTATGCGGGCTCTCTCGCGTGGTCGAACTTTTTCGCAAGGCTGACGCACAGCCACCCGGGCCGCGTGGTGTGGCTCGTCTTCAACGTGCTGATGGCCGTGCTGCTCATGACGTTGGGCGTTTTCAGCGCGCTGGAAAGCGTGCTGGGCCTTTACAGCAACGTGGCCATTGCCTGGGTGGGCGCGCTGGTGGCCGATCTTGTCATCAACAAACCCTTGGGCTGGTCGCCCGCCGGCATCGAGTTCAAGCGCGCCTACCTGTACGACCTGAACCCGGTGGGGCTGTGTGCCACGCTGGCCGGCGCGGTGGTGGCCGTGGTCTGCCATTCGGGCTTCATGGGCGCTGCGGTGGTGCCCTGGTCGCCCTTGATCGCCCTGTTCATTGCCATGGCGCTGTCGCCGCTGCTGGCCTGGTACACCCAAGGCCGCTACTACCTGGCCAGACCGCCCGAGGCCATGGGCGCACCCGGCAAGACCCTGCGCTGCTGTGTGTGCGAGAACGCCTTCGAGGTCGATGACATGGCGGGCTGCCCGGCCTATGACGCCCCCATCTGTTCGCTGTGCTGCACATTGGAGTCGCGCTGCCATGACCGGTGCAAGAGCCGTTCGAGGGCAGCCGAGCAGGTCAGTGGCGGGCTGACCGCGGTCCTGCCGCCGCGATGGGCCGACCTGGTGAATGTGCGCGTGGGCCACTACCTCGTGGTGTTCCTGTCGATTGCCTTGCTGCTCGCCTTGGTGCTGGGGGTGGTCTACTACCAGGAAGGGGTTCTGCAGGCGCTCAGTGCCGAGCGCCAGGGCCATGTGGCCGAGCACCTGCTGCCGGCCAGCCCGTTTGTGAAGGTGTATGCCCTGCTGCTGATGGTGGCCGCCGTGTGTGCGTGGTGGATCGTGCTGGCTTCTGAGAGCCGGCGCATGGCGCAGGATGAATCCAGCCGGCACAACCAGTTGCTGCAGCAGGAAATCGACGCCCACCGCCGCACCGACCTGGCCCTGCAGCAGGCCAAGGACCAGGCCGATTCGGCCAACCAGGCCAAGACCCGCTATGTGGCTGGCATGACGCACGAGCTGCGCACCCCGCTCAACAGCATCCTGGGCTACACCCAGATCTTGCTGAAGGGTGGCTTGAGCGAGACCACCCGGCACAGCGCCTTGCGCACCATCGAGCGCAGCGGCGAACACCTGCTCGACCTGATCGATGGCCTGCTGGACCTGGCCCGCATCGAGGCAGGTCGTTTGCGTCTGGACCCGGCCCCGCTGCCCTTGCACGAGTTCCTGGACGATGTGGTGCACATGGTGCAACCCCAGGCCGAAGCGAAAGGCCTGCGTTTTGAACTGGCCACCCTGGGGCGCGTGCCACGCTGGGTTCAGGCCGATGCGCGCCGCCTGCGCCAGATCCTGCTGAACCTGCTGAGCAATGCCGTGCGGTTCACCGACCACGGCCAGGTGACGCTGCGGGTCGATGCGCGCCGCGAGGTGCTGCGCTTCGAGGTGGTGGACACCGGCATCGGCATCGCACCGCAAGACCTTGAACGCATCTTTCTGCCCTTCGAGCGGGGCAGCGCCGGGCGTCGTGCCGCGGTACCTGGCACGGGTCTGGGCCTGACCATCACCCACCTGCTCACCGAACTGATGGGCGGCGAACTCAGTGTGCACAGTGTGCAGGGTGGCGGCAGCACCTTCAGTGCGCGCCTGTACCTGCGTGAGATCGCGGCACCCGCAGCGCCCATGGGCCCGGCCCTGGGCGCTGCGTCGGCCAGTGCACCGAGCGGGGCTTCGGGCACGCGCGACGATGCCAGCCGCCAGTTGCGTCTGCGCCCCGTGACCGGTTATGAGGGCCCCCGCAAGACCCTGCTGGTGGTCGACGACCAGCCCATGCACCGGCACCTGTTGGCGGGATTGCTGATGCCCTTGGGCTTTGTGGTGCGGGAGGCGGCCAGTGGGCAGGAATGCCTGGAGCGGCTCCCGGAGGTTCGCCCCGATGCGTTGTTGCTGGACGTGAGCATGGACGACCTCGACGGCTGGCGCACCGCGCGAGAAGCCCGAGCGGCAGGTTGGAGCGAGGTCCCCATCATCATGGTGTCGGCCAACGTGTTCGACAACAGGCCCGAGAACCTGACGGCCGCCAATTGCCAGGCCTTTGTGGCCAAGCCCGTGATCGAGTCGGAACTGCTGGACGTGCTGGCCCGGCACCTGAAGCTGGTGTGGATCCGGGGTGAGCCCCGACGCCCGCTGGTCGATGCCGCACTGACCCTGCCCGTGCGCACCCCGCCACCTGTGGCTGCACACGCCGATGCTGTCGAGCCGGGTGCACTGCGTTGGTGGCGCCACGTGCACCAGATGGCGCGCCGAGGCGAGCTCAGTGGACTGCAGCGTTGCCTGGAAGACGAAGCAGCCTGTCCCATGGCCTGGCGCGAGCATCTGGCGCACTGGCGCCGGCTGGCCCATGACCTGGATTTCGATGGGTTGCAGCAGGCGCTGGCCCATGCCAACCCCCAAGAGGACCCCGATGATGTCTCCCGCGATTGACCGGCATGCGGGCACGGTGCTGGTCGTGGACGACGCGCCCGATGCCCTGCGCATGCTTTGCACGGCGCTGGCCAGCGAGGGCTACACCGTGATGGTGGCCCAGGATGGCGCGCAGGCCCTGGAACGGCTGGAGCTGGTGGTGCCCGATGCCATCTTGCTGGATGCCGTGATGCCCGGGCTGGATGGCTTCGAGACTTGTCGGCGCATCAAGGCCCGCGGAGCCTGGGCCCACGTGCCCGTCATCTTCATGACGGGCCTGTCCGAGACGGCCGACATCGTGGCCGGGTTCGAGTCCGGCGGGGTGGACTATGTGGTCAAGCCCTTGCGCGTGGACGAGGTGCTGGCCCGCCTGGGCACCCACTTGCGCAATGCCCGTGTGGTGCGCCTGGCCCGCGACGCCGTCGATGTCGGTGGGCATGGGGTGCTGTTGCTCGATGCGCGCCTGCGCGTGGCGTGGCGCTCGCCACAGGCCGAGCTGTGGCTGCGGCAAGCCTTCCCTGACCTGCCCGCTGAGGCGCCGTTTCCATTCGAGTGGATGCAATCCCTGGTCAACAGCCCGACCGGGCACGAGGTGCGCCACGGTCTGGGCACGCCGGGGCCTGCCGACGAGGTGCTGGTGGCGCGCAACCTGGGGGCTGCGGGTCTGGGTGAGACCATGGTCTTGCTGAGCTTGCAGTCGGCCAGCGCCGTGCCTTTCCATGCCAGTGAGGGCGGCGAGCTCAGCCGCCAGCCGCTGCCAGCCCTCACCCCGCGCGAAACCGAGGTGCTGACCTGGCTGGCCAAAGGCAAAACAAACCGGGACATTGCCGAGATCCTGGGCATGAGCCACCGAACCGTCAACAAGCACCTGGAACACATCTTCCAGAAGCTGGGTGTGGAAACCCGTTCGGCCGCCGCCGCGATGGCCTCACGCACCTTGGGTGCCTGAGGCGTTCTGGATCGCGCGCTGTCAGCCTGTGCGTTTCCGGGGCTCGGCCTGGCGTGGTGGGATGACGGGCATGCCGCCTGCTTCATCCACCGAGCCCAGACGCGCAGTCTGGCGTCCGAACATGGTGGCCAGATGGTCCTGCTGCTGGCGCTGTCCGTGGCCTTGCAGCCAATCCAGTCCACCGGGCAGACGCCGTGCAGTTTCATGCACCAGCAGGTTCCAGGGCAGGCGCATGGCGGGGTACCAGGGCAGCACGTGTCCGGGCAGGCCCAGGCTGCGCATGCTGGGGTTGGTCAGGAACAGCCGTGAAATGCTCAGGTGCCGTGCTCGTTCATAGCGGCCGCGCAAGCCGTTGAGCCAGGTCCAGCGGTGGCCATAGGGTGTGTGCAGGGGCTCGTTCATGAGCGCAGCGCCCAGGGCCCGGCTGCTGTCGTCGGGCGCCGGTTGGGCCAGCAGGTTGCGGTACAGCCCCACCTGGGCCTGTGTGAAATCGTCGAACAGCAGTTCGTCTTCCACCCCCATCAGCCAGCCGATGTAGCGCCACAGGTGCATCAGGGCGTGCACTTCGTCCCGGCGCAGCCACACGCCCAGAAAACGCAAGCCGGTCAGGTACACCACGCAAAAGCCCAGGTAGGTGGCCTGCATGTCCTGCTGGTTGATGGGCACGCCCAGCCAGCCTGCATCCCACTCGGGCAGATGCTGCACCCGCTGACGAACCAGGGCATGCATCAGGCGCACACGGACCGTGCCCTGAAAGCCCGGTGCAAAGCGCGCCATGCCGCCCGGGGTGGTGCAGTCCACCCACCATTTCGTGGTTTCTGCCAGGCGACGCTGAGCCCCGCGCGACAAAGCCCCTGTGAGCACCAGCGTGCGGTTGATGGCCGATGACTGGTAGCCGGCCATCAGGGCCAGGTCACGCATGATGTCGGTGCCGGCCAGGCCCGCCAGGTTGGAGGCTTGCGCCCCCCGTGCAAGCAGGTTCACATCCAGCCAGTGCGGGGGCGTGTCGACCTGGGCAAAAAAACGCTTCAACACCTCGGGCGCTGCGGGGACCTGATCCACCCCGCGAGCCAGGGCTGCTTCGAGCATCGGCATGCTGTGGGCCAGTCCGGCGTCTTTCATCCACCGGGCCACGGCGTCGGCGAGCGGGTCACCGCGGGTCAGGGCCTGGGCCAGACTGCGCCACTGTTGCGCATCGGGCTCAGGGTTCGGGTGCCGCAACAGCACCCGCAGCAAGGCTGTCACCTGACGGGCCGAGGGCAGACTGGCCCCATGGCGCCCAGGCAGGCCCGCGATGGGGCCCAGGGTCTCGCGTGGTGGTCGCCGCAACCGCATCGGCGCATCCCTCGTGTCCAAAGTTTTTGAACCACCACCGCCGAGGCGATGGTTACAGCATGCCTCTTGAGGCTTTGCTTGAATTTTCCACAATGTGGTGGCTGTTGGCACTCCCCGCAATCCGGTGCTTGTGGCGACCTCTTGGAGACCGAGTGCGAGGGGTGTCCCCTGGTCGATAGAATCGAGGCAATCCTTTGCACACATCCCCCATGAACGCACCCACTTCTGGCGCCCCCGAGCACAAAGAAGACCACAAGCCCACCAACTTCTTGCGTGGCATCATCGACCGTGACCTGGAGCAGGGCACCCACGCCAGCCGCCGCTGGGCCGGCACGCCGGGCGACGCCGTCCACCATGGCGCAGGTCAGCCTGACCCGGCCAAGATCCGCACGCGCTTCCCGCCCGAGCCCAACGGCTACCTGCACGTGGGCCACGCCAAGAGCATCTGCCTGAACTTCGGGCTGGCGCGCGACTACGGCGGCGTGTGCCACATGCGTTTCGACGACACCAATCCCGAGAAGGAAGAGAAGGAATACGTCGATTCCATCCTGGATGCGGTCCAGTGGCTGGGCTTTGGCTGGAATTCCAGCTTCAACGGCCAGGCTGAAAGCCATCTGTACTACGCCAGCAATTACTTCGACTTCATGTACCGCGCTGCCGAAGCGCTGATTGGCGCCGGCCTGGCCTATGTCGACGAGCAGTCGCCCGAAGACATGAAGAAGAACCGTGGTGACTTCAGCACGCCCGGCACCGACAGCCCCTTCCGCAGCCGCACGCCCGACGAGAACCTCGCCCGATTCCGTGAAATGCGTGATGGGCAGCACCCCGATGGCTCGATGGTGCTGCGCGCCAAGATCGACATGGCCAGCCCGAACATCAACATGCGGGACCCGGCCATCTATCGCATCCGTCGCGCCACGCACCACAACACGGGCGACACCTGGTGCATCTACCCGATGTACACCTTCGCTCACCCCATCGAAGACGCGCTGGAGCAGATCACCCATTCGATCTGCACGCTCGAATTCGAAGACCAGCGCCCCTTCTACGACTGGCTGCTGGACAACCTGGCCACGCTGGGCCTGTTCCAGCAACCGGTGCCCCGCCAGTACGAGTTCGCCCGTCTGAATCTGACGTATGTGATCACCAGCAAGCGCAAGCTGAAAGCCTTGGTGGACGACGGTGTGGTGACCGGCTGGGACGACCCCCGCATGCCCACCATCGTGGGCCTGCGCCGCCGCGGCTACACGCCCGAGGCCATCCAGCTGTTCTGCGAGCGCATCGGCGTGAGCAAGGCCGACAGCTGGATCGACTACAGCACGCTGGACATCGCCCTGCGTGACGACCTGGAAAGCAAGGCCCACCGTGGCATGGCCGTGCTCGACCCCGTCAAGCTGGTGCTGACCAACTGGGACGAGGTGATGGGCGCTGGTCACCTCGAGCCCTGCAGCCTGCCCGCCTTGCCGCACCCGCCCGAAGGTGTGGAGGCGCCCGTGCGCCACTTCTCGCTGGGCCGCGAGGTGTGGATCGAGCGCGAAGACTTCGAAGAAGTGCCGCCCAAGGGCTACAAGCGCCTGTTCCCCGGCAACAAGGTGCGCCTGAAGGGTGGCTACGTGATCGAGTGCACCGGCTGCACCCGGGATGCCGATGGCCGTGTCACCGAGGTGCTGGCCACCGTGGTGCCCGACACCAAGAGTGGCACCCCGGGGGCCGACACCGTGAAGGTGAAGGCTGCGATCACCTGGGTGGGCGTGGCCGATGGCGTGGCCGCCGAGGTGCGCGTGTACGACCGCCTGTTCACCGACCCGCACCCCGATGCCGGTGGCAAGGACTTCAAGGCCAGCCTGAACCCCGACAGCTTCAAGGTGGTCACGGCCTATGTGGAGCCCTCGCTGGCTGCTGCCCAGCCCGACCAGAAGTTCCAGTTCGAGCGCTTTGGCTATTTCGTGGCCGACCGCCTGGACCACGCACCGGGCCGGCCGGTGTTCAACAAGATCACGGGCCTGAAAGACGGCTGGAAGTGACGGCAGGCGGCCCTTCGGGGCCGCTTTCATTTTAGGGATGTGAAGCGCGCACAGCGCCCGCTATCGTGAAGCCTTCACAGGGAGGTTTTCAGCATGACTGTGCGTTACAAGGCGGGGGCGGTGGCCCTGGCGATGGCGTGTGCACTGGGCCAGAGTGCCCAGGCCGCCACGGTGTTCAGCACCGATTTCGAAGCGGGTATACCCGCCGGGCTGGCGGTGGGTGTGGCGGCCACCACCGGTGTTCAGGGTTTTGCCGGCTTGGGCGCCACGGGCCTGACGTTCAGCGGCCAGATGCTGCGAGTGCCCACGGGCAACCTGGTCACGCTCACGCTCGCTGGCCTGCCAGCCCACACCGAGCTCAGCCTGGGTTTCCTGATGGCGGCGATCGATTCGCTGGATGGCACCGGCACGTTCCCGCAGGGAGACTTCCTGTCGATCACGCTCGACGGTGCCTTGGTGTTCCGTGAGAGCTTCGCCAATGCGGCCGACTACCAGGTGCAGAGCTATGTGGCACCGGCCGGGGGCGAACTGGCCCGCAAGGTGAGCCTGGGGTTCACGGGCCCCGCGTCAGGCCCGTTTTACACCGACAGTGCCTACGACTTTTTTCTGGAGCCGCGCCTGCAGGGCCTGGCCCACACGGCCAGCACCGCCACCCTCACATTCCTGATGGAGGGACCGGGTGTGCAGGACCTGGACGACGAATCGTGGGGCATGGACCACCTGCAGGTCAGCGTGACCCCGGTGCCCGAGCCCTCCAGTGTGGCCCTGGCGGCTGTGGGTGCGCTGTGCATGGGCGTGGCGGGCTGGCGGCGACGGCGTGGTCAAGGCGTCTGATCGGCCCAGACCAGGGGCTAGTCCCGAGCGGGCAAGCCCCGTGGCGCATTGGCAGGGGGCTGGGTCACACTGCCATCAGTTTGTGACCCATTGAACGAGGTGTCGATGCCCCCTCTGCTCGGGCTCGCCCGGCGGGTGGTGCTGGCCCTCAGTGTGCTGGCGGCCATTCAGGGCTGTGACCTGTCCCCTTCTCCGTCCGTGAGCGATACCTCAGCCTCTGGGGCATCGGGGGCATCGGCTGTTGTCGCGGGCGCTTCGCTGCCAGGTGGCAGCGCCAGCAGCGCCTTGCCGCCGGTGGCGGTGAACATGGCCGGCGCCGTGGTCAAAGAGGCGCCTCGCGAGGGGCGTGCGGCCACCCAGGTGGCCTACGGCGGCGCGCAGACCACCGAAAGCGATGTGTCGGTGGCCTACTACCCAGGTGCCCGTCAGGATCCCTCGTTTGGCATGCGGGCCTCGACCCCCATGGGGCAGCTGGCCATGGTCAAGCTGCTCACGCGCGATCACCCGGACCAGGTGCTGAACTTCTACCGAGAGCAGGTGCGAGGGCTGTGGCGGGGCGAGCGTACCTATTCCGAGGGACCGGGCGATGACGGCAAAGGACTGAAGCTGCAGGCCGAGTCGTTGGGCGGTGAGCGCACGGTGGCCGTCACCCTCAGCCAGGACGGGCCTGACATGGTCATCGTCATCCAGAGCCAGTACTTCGCCCAGCCCCAAACGGCCGAAAAAGCGAGCATTGCTCCCTGAAGTTTCCCGTCAAACCGCGCTGCTCCATGCCGATATCGCTCCTGAGGGCCAACACAGGTGTGGGCCCCACGGGCAAAGATGCCCCCAGAACCTATGGGGAATGCAATGGAGCGGTGGCTCAGACAGTTCAGTTTCCAGTCGCGGCTGCTGGGACTGGCGGTGTTCAATGTGCTGGCAGTGCTGCTGTGTGTGGCCGCCGGCTTTTACAGTGCCGCCAAACTGACCGAACTGAGTGAAGACCTGGGCCTGAGCAAGGACGCGGTGGCGGACATCCTGCCCCCCCCGATGTACCTGATCGAAATGCGACTGGTGCTGTCGCAACTGGCCGAGGGCGGCCTGAGTGCAGCGCAAGGCAAGGCCGAGATCGAGCGGCTGGCCAGCGAGTACGACACCCGTGTGACGTACTGGGAGCAGGAAAGCAGCGTGCCCGAGGCGGTCAAGCGCAGCCTGCTGGGTGCCCAGCACGAGCGGGCACAGGCCTTCATTGCCAAGGCCAAGGCCCTGGACCTGCAGCGCATGGGCAGCGAAGACATCCGCCTGGAACTGGCAGCCTTCAACGAGCTGTACGTGGCTCAGCGCAAGGCTGTCGACCAGACCGTGGCCGTGGCGTCTCAGCAGGCCGAGCGCAGTGCCGCGGGATTCAAACAGGTGGCCACTGGCAGCCGCTGGGTGCTGGGGGCCGTGCTGCTGGGCACCATCACCTTGTCCATCGGCCTGTTCGGCGTGACCATCCGCTCCATCTTGCGGCCCTTGCACCGTTCGGTCGCCTCGGTGAACCGCATGGCCGATGGCGACCTGTGCGAGGCCATCCGTCCTGAGGGACGAGACGAGCTCACGCAGCTGTCTCAGGCCCTGGTGCAGCTGCAGCAGTCGCTCAGCCACATGGTGCGGTCGGCGCAGCACAATGCCGAATCCCTGGCCGTGGCCAGCCGCGAGATCGCGCAGGGCAACCTGCACCTCTCGGAGCGCACCGAGCGCCAGGCCGGGGCCTTGCAGCAAACCACCTCGACCATGGGGGACCTGGGCCAGGCCGTGCGTCTGAACGCCGACAGCGCCCAGCAGGCACGCGGTCTGGCCGAGACGGCCACGCAGGCGGCCAGCCGCGGCGGTGACGTGATGGAGCAGGTGGTGGACAACATGAAGGGCATCCACACCAGCAGCCGACAGATCGGCGACATCATTGGCGTGATCGACAGCATCGCGTTTCAGACCAACATCCTGGCGCTGAACGCGGCCGTGGAGGCGGCCCGCGCTGGTGAGCAGGGCAGAGGCTTTGCGGTGGTGGCGGGCGAGGTGCGCATGCTGGCGCAGCGCAGTGCCGAGGCGGCCCGAGAGATCAAGGGCCTGATCACGAGCAGCGTGGAGCAGGTCGAGCGGGGCACCGAGCTGGTCGATGAGGCGGGGCGCACGGTCGATGACACCGTGCAGGCCATTCGCCGGGTGGCCGACCTGGTGCGTGAGATCAGCGACTCCAGCCAGGTGCAGAGTCAGGGGGTGGGCCAGGTGGAGCAGGCCGTGTCCGAGATGGACCAGGTCACGCAGCAGAACGCGGCCCTGGTGGAGCAGAGTGCCGCCGCAGCCGATGGTCTGCGCGCCCAGGCCCACGACATGCTGCAGGTGGTGGGGGCTTTCCGGCTGCAAGGCACCGCGACCTTGCCTTGAGGGCCAGGGGCTGTCACGCACCCTTCATGGGCGCGTCACGCCCCGGACATGGGGGACTCACACATTGGCAGGCACTTGCCTGACCTTTGTGGAGACCCTGCATGAACATGATGAAGCTTTCGGGCCTGCTGGCCCTGACCGCGACACTGACGGCCACGGCGTTGCCGGCCCTGGCTTCCTGGACGACCCCGGTCCAGGTGGGGCCCCGCCCCTATTTCCTGGTGCAGGACATGAAGGACAGCATGCTCAAGCGCAAGCTGCAGCATTGCGCCGACACCCGCCATGTGATGCGCCCCACCGACTTCTCGATCGGTCACCGCGGCGCGGCCCTGCAGTTCCCTGAGCACACCGTCGAGTCGTACACGGCCGCCGCTCGCATGGGCGCTGGCATCGTCGAGTGCGATGTCACCTTCACCAAAGACAAGCAGCTGGTGTGCCGCCATGCACAGAACGACCTGCACACCACCACCAACATCCTGCTGACCCCGCTGGCCGCCAAGTGCACCCAGCCCTTCGTGCCGGCCCAGTTCGATGCATCGGGCAAGCTGGTCAAGCCCGCCAGTGCCGAGTGCCGCACCAGCGACATCACCCTGGCCGAGTTCAAGACCCTGCGCGGCAAGATGGATGCTTTCAACCCCTATGCCGTGACCGCCCAGGAGTACGTGGACGGCACCGCTGCCTGGCGCACCGACCTGTACAGCGGCCCTAGCAGCGGCACGCTGATGACCCATGCCGAGAGCATCGCCCTGTTCAAGCAGCTGGGTGTGAAGATGACGCCGGAGCTGAAGTCGCCATCGGTGACCATGCCCTTTGAGGGCTTGTCTCAGCAGCAGTACGCCCAGAAGATGATCGATGAGTACAAGGCCGCGGGCGTGCATCCCTCGCGCGTGTTCCCGCAATCGTTCAACAAGGACGATGTGCTGTACTGGGTCAAGAAAGAGCCCGCATTTGGTCGCCAGGCCGTGTACCTGGACGATGCCAACACCGCCGCCGACCTGCCCACCGCCGCCGAACTGGCCGGCTACAAGGCCCAGGGCATCAACATCTGGGCGCCGCCCATCTTCGCGCTGCTGGGTGCCGACTCGCAGGGGCGCATCGTGCCCTCGCAAGCCGCTCGCGATGCCCGTGCTGCAGGCCTGAAGCTGATCACCTGGAGCCTGGAGCGCAGTGGCATCCTGGCCGACGGCAACAACGGCTTTTACTTCCAGAGCTTCGACAGCGCCGTCAGCCGTGAAGGCGACACGATGCGCGTGCTGGATGTGCTGGCCCGCGATGTGGGCGTGATGGGGGTGTTCTCGGACTGGCCGGGCACCACCTCGTTCTACGCCAACTGCATGGGCCTGCAATGAGCTGAGCCCCGGGGCGGGTGACGAGGTGCTTGCACCCGCCGCTGCCCCAGCCTTGTCAAACCCTTCGGGCCGCCTGTGCGGCCCGTGCTCGTTACGATGCCTGCTGATGTTTCCTGGGCATTGACATGAGCGAGATTTCTGAGGGTGTGGGCCTTGCGGCTGGCCTGAATGTGGCGGTGGTAGGCGCTGGCATGGCCGGTCTGGCCTGTGCACAGGCCCTGCAGCAGGCCGGCGTGGCTGTGCAAGTGTTCGACAAAAGCCGTGGGCCTGCGGGCCGCATGAGCACCCGCCGCGGCGAGGGCTGGCAATGCGACCACGGTGCGCAGTACTTCACGGCCCGCGATGCCTCCTTCCATGCCGAGGTGCAGGCCTGGGTGGCCGCGGGTGTGGCGGCTGTGTGGCAGCCGCGCCTGAGCGTGTTCGGCACCTCGCCGCAGGCCGCGTCAGGGCTCGCCGCCGAAGCGCCGCAACGCTGGGTGGGCACCCCTCGGATGACCTCGCCGGCAGGCTGGCTGGCCCAGCAACTGACGCAGCCCGTGCAACTCCAGCACACGGTGCAGGCCCTGTTGCCCCAGGCCGATGGCCGATGGCGCTTGCGCACGCAGGAGCATGGCGAGCTGGCGCAGGCTTTTGATGCCGTGCTGCTGGCCGTGCCGTCGGTGCAGGCTGTGCCCTTGTTGCTGCCCGTGCACGCCGAGTGGGCGGCGTTGGCCGCACAGGCCCGCATGCGCGGCAGCTGGGCCCTGATGGTGCAGACCGAGCAGCCTTTGGCGGTGCCCTTTGACGCGGCCTTTGTGAACGAAGGGCCTTTGCGCTGGGTGGCCTGCGACAGCAGCAAGCCCGGTCGGCCCCAGCCGGGCGGCACGGGGAATTGCTGGCTGCTGCACAGCGAGGCCGAGTGGAGCGAAGCCCACATCGAAGACGAGCCCGAGGCGGTGGCCCACACCCTGTGGCAAGCCTTCAGTGCGCTGCTGGAGGTGCGGGGGCTGCAGAGCCTGGCACCGCTGGGCAGCAAGGGGCTCAGCCACAGCATCCACCGCTGGCGCTATGCCGACACGGCGCCCCCGCTGGGGCGTCAGGCCGAGTTTTGTGCCCGCACGGGCCTGGGCTTGTGCGGTGACTGGCTGGGCAGCGGCAAGGTCGAAGGCGCCTGGCTCAGTGGCCGGACCCTGGCCGCGCAGTGCTTGCTTGCAACCGCACCGCTGTCAGCCCCGGGGGCGTCCCAGGGCTGAACGCCCGGAGTCTTACTCGGCCGCGGTTTTCTTGGCGGTCTTGCGGGGGGCGCTGGCGGCGCGCTTGCGGGCCGGTTGCTTGCTGGCCGGTCGCTTGGTTGTGGCCTTGGGGGCCACTTCTGTGGCGGGCTCGGCAGCAGCCGGCGGCACAACAGGTGCGGCCACCGGCTGCACCGCGGGGGTTTCGGTGGCGGGGGCCAAGTCGGCCGTGCGTGGCTTGCGTGTGCGGCTGCGGGCATTGCGTGGTGCCTGCCCCTGGCCTTCGGTGGGCGCAGGTTCGCTGGCCACTGCAGCCTGCACGGGCTCCGGCGCGGCGGGCACAGGTGCTGGCGTGGACGCTGACGCGGAGGCAGGGGCTTCTGCGGCACCTTGAGGTGCCGAGGCCGCAGGCACGGGAGCACCCTGGGCGGTGCCTTCGTCCCGGTCGCGCCCGCGGCCGCGGCGATCTCGGCCACCACGGCGACCGCGCTCGGTGCGGTCGCCGCGTTCCTGGCGTTCGCTGCGATCGCCACGCTCCTGGCGTTCGTGTGCGGCCTCGTTGGGCTGCGTTTCTGTGCCGTGTTCCTCGGCCGTGCGGTCGTCCGCCGCCAGTTCGGCCCGTGCGCCCGTGCCGCGTGACACGAAGGCGCCGCTCTTTTCATCGCGGCCGAAGGTCAGCAGGCCGCGGGCTTGCGCGTCTTCCAGCAGGTTGCCGAAGGTCTTGAACCCGTAGTAGTTCTCGTTGAACCCGGGGTTGCGGCGCTTGAGCGCTTCCTTGAGCACCGAGGCCCAGATCTTGCCGCCGTCGTCGCGGTCGGTCACCAGGGCTTCGTAGGTCTCGGCCGCCAGGATCACGCCCTTGGTGCGGCGCGCATCGAGCTCTTCCAGGCGGCGCTTTTCTTCTTCGGGGCTGCGGCGCGGCGTGTTGGCCGAATCGCGGCCGTTCTGGCTGTCGCGGCGGGCCTGGCGCTGGGCTTCGCCGCGCACCAGGTCGTCGTAGAAGATGAATTCGTCGCAGTTGGCGATCAGCAGGTCGGAGGTCGACTGCTTCACGCCCACGCCGATCACGTGCTTGGCGTTCTCGCGCAGCTTCGAGACCAGCGGCGAGAAATCGGAATCGCCCGAGATGATCACGAAGGTGTTCACGTGGCTCTTGGTGTAGCACAGGTCGAGCGCATCGACCACCAGGCGGATGTCGGCCGAGTTCTTGCCCGACTGACGCACGTGCGGGATCTCGATCAGCTCGAAGTTGGCCTCGTGCATGGCGGCCTTGAAGCCTTTGTAGCGCTCCCAGTCGCAGTAGGACTTCTTGACGACGATGCTGCCCTTGAGCAGCAGGCGCTCCAGCACCTTCTTGATGTCGAACTTGTCGTAGTTGGCATCACGCACGCCCAATGCGACGTTTTCGAAGTCGCAGAACAGGGCCATGCTGATGTGGTCGGGGGTGTGGGCCATGGAGGTGGGTTTCCAGAGGCTGAAAAGCCTTGATTGTGGGGGCTGCTCAGGGCAGCCAGCCGGCGTCTTTGAGGAATCGCGTGGGCTTGTCCGGACGGTGGACCAGGGTGAGCGCCCGGCGTGCCCGGGTGATGCCCACGTAAAAGAGGTTGCGGTTGTCGCTGTGGCGGCCGGTGCCGCCGAATTCGCCGCTGTTGAGCCCCGGCATGATGACATGCTCGAACTCCAGGCCCTTGGTGGCCTCCAGCGTGGCCAGCACCACGCCTTGTTGCGCCTTGCGGCCCGTGAGGTGGTGCAGCTCGAAACTGTCGAGGCCGCGCATGAAGGCAGGCAGGTCGTCGAACTCGGTGGCCAGGGCCAGCAGGGCCTGCAGGTGGCGTTCGACCTGCTGCACGTCTTCCTGGCGCACCATCACGCGGCGGGCCAGCCAGTCGGGGCGCAGTGGGCCTTGCAGGGCTTGCACCAAAGGGGCCACCGTGCCTTGCTGCATCAGGGCCACCACCTCGTGCACCCAGGCGCGCACGCGGCGGTCGGCCGTGCGCAGCACCTGGTTGTCCATGAACATGGCCAGCAAGGCCGGTTCGTGGGCCACGGCCTTGAGTGCTTGCGCCGTGAGCTGCCGATGGGCCGGGCTGCCGGGCAGGTCGTCGGTGCCAGTGTCTACCTGCGCGCCGGTGAAGGTGAGCAACGCCCCCAGCAGGCGCTGGCGGGTGTCGGGGGTGGGGTTGTGGTCCAGCGCCGAGAAGGCATGGGCCATCAGGGCTCGCAAGAACAGCACCTCGGGCCGCCACAGGAAGGTGGTGAAGCCCAGCGTGCGGTAGTTCACGCCGTGCTGCAGCAGGCTGGCCTCCAGGGCCACCGACTGGCTGGGGTGGCGCAGCAGCACGGCCAGCTCTTCCGGTCGGCTGGCCAGGGGGCGCCGTGCCCGCGGGTGACCGGGCACACTGTCAAGCAGCTGCCAGCGCATGGCGGTGTCGTCCAGGGCCAGCACCTCCACCAGGGTGTCCTGGGGTTGCAGGGCCACGCAGGGCTTGCGAGCCAGGCGGGCCACCGGCGTGGCCAGGGAAGCGCCAAAGCGCCAGGTGCCATGCAGGGGGGGGCGGTGCGGCACGGCCACTTCCTGCTCGAACCATTCGCCCATGAAGCGGGCGTCGGCACCTGCCACCGAGTGGATCACCTGGTCGCGGTCGCCCACGCCCACGAAGGCGCAGGGGTTGTGGCGCAGCAGGTGCTGCAGCACCGTGAACATGGCCCGGTTGGTGTCGTGCATCTCGTCGACCAGCACCAGGTTCAGGCCCAGGGCCAAGGGGTGCACGGGCAGGGCCAGGCGGTCGTCGTCGGTCAGCAGCATGCGCGCCAGGTCGTAGGTGGCGTCGTGCGGGGCGCGGAAGGCGTGGCGGTCGGGGTGGCCGCCGCGGCGCAGCAGTTCGTAGCGCCCGTACACGCGCAAGGCCAGGTAGTCGTGGCCCAGGCTCTCGGCCAACGCAGGGGTGACAGGGCTTTCCGAGGCCTGGAAAAACAGGTCCATCGTGCCCTTGAGCTGGCGGAAGCTCAGTAGCAGGCCTTCCACGCTGCCCTCGCCATTGCCTTCCAGGGCGAAGTGCTCGCGGTGGCGCTCGTCGGGGTTGTCGAGTGTGCGGGCCAGGGCCGTCAGCACGTGCGGGCGCAGGGCCTCCGGGGTGTCGAGCCAGGTGGTGCCGGGCTCTTCGAAGGTGGCCAGCAGGTCGCGGCAAAAGCGGTCGAAGGTCTGCACGCGCAAACCCTGCCGCTGGGCCGTGGGCACGCCGATGCGGGCCAGGGCCTGCTGCAGTGCCAGCACCGCAGGTTCGGTGTAGGTCAGCGCCAGGATGCGGGCCGGATCGGCCCCGCGGTGCAGCGCCTGGGCCAGGCGCAGGGCCAGGGTGGTGGTCTTGGCGGCACCCGCGTTGGCCTCGATGATGACGTGACGGCGTCGCTCCAGCTGGATGGCCAGTTGCTCATCGGTGGGGCTCAGGCCCTGGGGCTGGAATGTGGAATCTGACATGGTTGATCGGCGCGCAGGTCTGATTGTCGCCTCTGGTGCAGCAAAGGGCTTCAGTGCGGTGCAGAAGTGCCGAAACACCGACACAGCGCCATTGATCGTGCCGGGGTGCTGCCAGGGTTCATGTCAGGCGCGAATCAACCGGGAGGCTTGCCCATGCAACTTTCCATCAAGCATCGCCTGATGAGCTTCAGCGTGATGGCCATCGTGTTCGTGCTGACTGTCGGTGCCGTGGGGCTGGTGGCCGCACAGCGTGAATCGGCCGTGTCCAGCCAGATGGCCGAGAACACCACGGCCTTGCGCCTGCAGATGCAGGCCGACATGATGCACGACGCTGTGCGGGGGGATGCCTTGCGGGCCGTCCTGGCCGGCACTCAGCAGGAGACCACAGAGTTCAAGGCCATCCGGGCTGAATTCGATGAGCATGCAGCCTCATTCCGTGAGTCCATCCAAGGGCAGCTGGCCTTGTCTTTGCCGCCTGAGCACCTGAAGTCGGTCGAGGCCGTCAAACCACGGCTGGAAGCCTATCTGGGTGCTGCGCAAAAGGTGCTGGACACCGCGCTGAGCCAGCCTGACCAGGTCGCGTCGCTGTTGCCGGCGTTTCAGAGCGCTTACGCCGAGCTGGAAGACCCGATGGAGGCCCTGGGGGAAGGTCTGGAGACGCGGGCCCAGCACCTCAGCGAAGAATCGATGGCCGCAGCCCGTCAAGCCTGGTGGTTGATCGGGCTGGCCTCCTTGGCCAGTGTGGTGGCGCTGGTGCTGTTTTCTCGGGCCTTGCGGCAGGGCATTCTGGTGCCGATTGCCGAGGCGACACGGGTGGCGCGCACGGTGGCCGCAGGAGACCTGACCTCGCGCATCGATGTGAAGCGACAGGATGAGATTGGCGAGCTGCTCAATGCCCTGCGTGACATGAACGAGCACCTGCGCACCCTGGTGGGCGATGTGCGCCAGGCGGGCGAGGCCATTGCCACCGGCGCCGACGAGATCGCCCTGGGCAACTCCGACCTCAGTCACCGCACCGAAACCCAGGCCAGCAACCTGCAGCAGACCGCCGCGTCGATGG
Source organism: Aquabacterium lacunae (assembly GCF_004310865.1). Classification (GTDB taxonomy): domain Bacteria; phylum Pseudomonadota; class Gammaproteobacteria; order Burkholderiales; family Burkholderiaceae_C; genus Aquabacterium; species Aquabacterium lacunae. The sequence goes on along the minus strand of NZ_SIXI01000004.1, from coordinate 65,704 downwards.
AGCAGCTCACCAGCAGCGTGAACCACAACGCCGAAGCCGCCTTGCAAGCCAACCAGCTGGCCTCGCAGGCTCGTGACGTGGCCAGCCGCGGCGGCGAACTCGTGTCGCACGTGGTGGGCACCATGGGCGAAATTTCAGAGGCCAGCCGCAAGATCAACGACATCATCGGCGTGATCGACGGCATCGCGTTTCAGACCAACATCCTGGCGCTGAACGCGGCAGTGGAGGCTGCCCGTGCGGGCGAGCAGGGCCGTGGATTCGCCGTGGTGGCAGGCGAAGTGCGCAGCCTGGCGCGCCGCAGTGCCGATGCCGCCCGCGAGATCAAGCAGCTGATCCACAACTCGGTGGAGAAGGTGGACAACGGCTCGCGCCTGGTGTCGGATGCGGGGCACACCATGGAAGAGATCGTGACCCAGGTGCGCCGTGTCTCGGAGCTGATCGAAGAGATCAGCCATTCCACGCACGAGCAATCGACGGGCATTTCGCAGGTGTCGCAGGCGGTGGGCCAGCTCGACGAGGTCACGCAGCAGAACGCGGCGCTGGTGGAGCAGTCGGCGGCCGCCGCCGAGAGCCTGAAGGGCCAGTCGCACCGGCTGGTCAGCTCGGTGCACGCCTTCAGGCTGGGCGAGGGCTGATCAGGCCTGCTCGCTGTCTGTGCCGTCTTCACTGTCGGCGCTTTCAGGGCCCTGGCCGGGCTGCTCCCAGCTTTCGCGTTCACCGCGGAAGCTGCGTTTGCGGCCCTTGGCCTTTTCTTCGCGCACTTTCTGCAGGGCAGCCTCGCGGGCATCGGCCTCGGCCTGCCACTGCGCGAACTGCTCGGGCGTTTCCAGCGTGACGCGGCCCAGCAGGTTCTGCCTGAAATCATTGAGCACCACTTCGGCGGCCTTGGTGGTGTTCACGCGGTTGCCACCGATCACGGCGCCGCGCTTGCGCCCGATGGCCTCCAGCAGCGTGTCTTCGTGGGCCTGTGCAATGTCCAGGCTCGGGTCGAGCTTGTAGCGGGCCTGCAGCAAGTGGGGGTAGGGGCCCTTGAGCGATTGCAGCAACTCCAGGGCCACCTCTTCTTCGTCGTAGGCGTTGCGGCCCACGGCGCCACTGGCGGCCAGGTGGTAGCCACCTTTTTCCACCGTCAGCTTGGGCCACAGCATGCCCGGGGTGTCGAACAGGTAGAAGTCACTGGCCAGGTTGATGCGCTGCTCCATGCGCGTGACACCGGCCTCGTCACCCGTCTTGGCGGCCTTGCGGCCCACCAGCGTGTTCATCAGGGTGGACTTGCCCACGTTGGGGATGCCGCAGATCAGCACGCGCAAGGGCTTGTCCATGCCGCTGCGGTGCGGCGCGAGTTCGCGGCAGGCTTTGATCAGGCGCTGCGCCGGGGCCTTGTCGCTGGCGTCCAGCGCGATGGCGCGGGTGTCTTTCAGGCCGTTGTAGTGGGCCAGCCAGGCCTCGGTGCGCTCGGGGTCGGCCAGGTCCTGCTTGTTGAGCACCTTCAGGCGCAGCCGGTGGCCCGTGATCTGGTCGAGCAGGGGGTTGCGGCTGGCGCCGGGCAGGCGCGCGTCCAGCAATTCAATGACGACATCGATGTCCTTGATGCGTTCTTTGATGGCTTTCTGGGTCACGTGCATGTGACCGGGGAACCACTGGATGGCCATGGGCGGTGCGGGAATCTGGAAACTAACCCGCCATGGTACGCGAGCTGCGCCTTTCAGGCCAGCTGCGCCGGGTGCTCGGCCGTGCCCAGCCCGTCCAGCCCGCCAAGCCCTTGCAGCCAGACCTGCATGTCCCGGCTGTCGCGCAGGGTGCGGCAGTCCATGTAGGCGGCCTCGGCCTCGGGGTAGGTGCGGCGCAGGTAGTTCAGCCACTGCTTGATGCGGCCAGCCCGGTGCTTGGGCACCACCCGCGGCAGCACCAGCTGCCAGTACAGCTGCAGCAGCGGGACCACCTCGCCCCAGGGCACGGCAGGCTGGTCGTTCAGGGGCGCATCGCCGGGCAAGGCCAGGGCCTGCGCACGGATGGCCAGGGCCAGGCCCGGGTCGGCCACGATGCCGCGCCCCAGCATCAGGTCGGTGCAGCCACTTTCGCGCAGGCAGCGGCGGGCGTCGCTCACGGTCCAGATCTCGCCGTTGGCCACCACGGGCAGGCGCACGGCCTGGCGGATGTCGGCGATGCGGTCCCAGTAGGCCGGGGGGCGGTAGCCATCGGCCCGGGTGCGGGCGTGCACCACCAGCTCGCTGGCACCACCGGCCTCGATGGCCTGGGCGCAGGTCTCGGCCAGGCTGTCGTCGTGAAAGCCCAGCCGCATCTTGGCCGATACCGGCACATGGGCCGGCACGGCGCGGCGCACGGCCAGCACGATGTCATGGATCAGCTCGGGCGTTTGCAGCAGGGCGGCGCCACCGCCGTGGCGGTTCACCACCTTGGCCGGACAGCCGAAGTTCAGGTCGATGCCCTCGGGGCCCAGGCCGGCCAGCTTGGCCGCGTTGTCGGCCATGCAGGCCACGTCCGAGCCCAGCAACTGGGCGCGCACAGGCACGCCGGCCGGGGTGCGGCCGCCGTGGTTCAGTTCAGGCACGATGCGCTTGAATGCCCGCTCAGGCAACAGGGTGTCGGTGATCCGGATGAATTCGGAGACACAGCGCGAAACGCCCCCCACACGGGTCAGGGCGTCGCGGAGCGAGCAGTCCAGCAGGCCCTCCATGGGCGCAAGCAGGATGTTCACGGCGCGCAGTGTACCCAGCCTGCGGCCCGGCACACCTTTCAGTCGGGCATTGGTGAATGCCTGACCCGCAAGCCCGGGGCGCACTGGCGAGAGGGTGTTTCGTGTCGTGGGATCATTCAATGCTTGCGGAGAACCCTCATGACCACAGCCTCGACCCTCGGAAGTGCCGCCTCGGTGCGCCACCTGAAAGACCTGCCTGGCCCACGGCCCTGGCCGGTGGTGGGCAATGCCCTGCAGCTGGACCGCTCGCGCATCCACCTCGACATCGAGCGCTGGGCCGCGCAGTACGGTGAGGCCTTCCGCATGAGGCTGGGCAAGCGCGAGGTGCTGGTGGTCAGCAGCCATGAAGCCATCTCGAACGCCATGCGCGACCGGCCCGAAGGCTTTCGCCGCCCCTCGGGGCTGGCGCGCATCATCGGCGAGCTGGGCATGGCGCCAGGCCTGTTCGTGGCCGAGGGCGAGCACTGGCAGCGGCAGCGTCGCATGGTCATGGCGGCGTTTTCACCCACCCACATCCGCGCGTACTTCCCTCAGCTCAAGCGGGTGGCCGAGCGTTTCCGCGGCCGGCTGGACAAGGCGGTGGCCAGCGGGCAGCCCGTGCCGCTGCAGGCCGACCTGATGCGCTTCACGGTGGACGTGATCACTGGGCTGGCCTTCGGACAGGAGACCAACACCATCGAGGCCGAAGGCGACATCCTCCAGCAGCACATGGACCGCATCTTCCCCATGCTGTTCAAGCGCCTGAACAGCATCTTCCCGGTGTGGCATTACTTCAAGACCGAAGAAGACCGCGTGCTCGAACGCAGCGTGCACGAGGTGGTGCAGGCCATCGAGCATTTCATGCGCGAGGCCCGGGCCCGGCTGGCGGCCGACCCCACCCGCCGCGCCCAGCCACCCAACCTGATCGAAGCCTTGATCGTGGCCTCGGAAGCGCCCGACAGCGGCATGACCGAAGACGACGTGGTGGGCAATGTGTTCACCATGCTGCTGGCCGGTGAAGACACCACGGCCAACACCATGGCCTGGCTGCTGGACCTCCTGTGGCGTCAGCCCCAGGCCCTGCGCAAGGCCGTGGAAGAAGCGCGCCGCGTGGTGCTGCCCTTCGAGGCCTTGACCATGGACGGTGTGGGTGAGCTGCACTACCTCGACGCCTGCATCAACGAGGCCATGCGCCTCAAACCGGTGGCACCTTTCCGCATGCTGGAAGCCCTCAAGCCCCAGGTGGTGGCCGGGGTTCAGGTCGATGCCGGCACCATGGTGTGGTGCGTGTCGCGCCATGACAGCCTGAGCGAGGCCTGCTTCGAGGCCGCCCGCGAGTTCCGTCCCGAGCGCTGGCTGGAAGAAGACACCGCCGCCCAGCAAGGGCAGGCCAGTGTCAAGCGCGTGTCCATTCCGTTCGGCGCGGGCCCTCGCGTGTGCCCGGGCCGTTACCTGGCCATGGTCGAAATGAAGCTGTGCCTGGGCATGCTGCTGGCCCATTTCGACATCGACAGCGTGGACACCCCCGACGGCCAACCGGCCCAGGAAGTGATGAATTTCACGATGACCCCACTGGGGCAGCGCCTCCGCCTGAAGCGCGCAGTGGCACCGTGAGGCCAGGCGGCGCCCTCAAGCTTGTCCAGCACCTGTCGATAAGTCTCCGGTAGAGACCCGACAGGAACGCGCAAGATGACCGAGGCTGTGGCCCCTTCCCGACTGGACGCTGTGCAGACCGAGCTGGAGCAGGCCCGCAAGAGCGCCACGCTGCAGTCCTTGCAGATCCCGCCATGCCCCGAGTTGCTGGTGCGCCTGCGCGAAGCCCTGTCGCACGCCGAACCCGACCTGAACGAGGTGGCCCGCATTGCCACGTCGGACGTGGCCATGTCGGCCACCCTCATCAAGGCAGCCAACAGCCCGGTGTACGCCCAGACACTGCCCGTGCAGACGCTGGGGACTGCCTTGAACGTGCTGGGCCTGGACGAGAGTGCCGCCCTCATGACCCGCTTCCTGGCGGCCGGGGCCATCAAGGTGCCCAGCAACCCCAGCATGCAACGCTTCTGGGAGCGTTCGGCCAAACGCTCGGCCGCCATGGTGTACCTGTCCAGGGCCATGCCGGGCATCCATGCCGATGTGGCCCAGACCTACGGGCTGTTCTGCCATGTGGGCTTCCCGGTGATGCTGCAAAGCGTCAAGGGCTATGCCGGTACGCTGGTGGAGGCCGCGGCCCGCATCGACCGGCCCTTCATCGCCACCGAGAACGCCAACCACAAGACCGACCACGCCGTGGTGGGCGCCCTGGTGGCCAAGGTGTGGAAGCTCTCGCCGCTGGTGTCGTCGGCCATCCGACTGCACCATGACCTGGACCTGCTGCGCAAGGGCGAAGCCGCCGATGCCGACGTGATCAACCTGATCGCCGCGGGCCTGGTGGCCGAACGCCTGATGCGCCGCCACGAGGGCCTCCCCGACGACGCCGAATGGCTGCAGCATGGCGAGGCCGCACTGAACTGGCTGTTCGTGGGCGAGCAGGAGCTGGCCACCTGGGAAGACGAATTGCGGGACATCCTGGACGCGGTCTGACGCCTGCGCGCAGATCCGGTAGGCTTGCGCTCCACACCCCAACCTGCGGAGACTTCCGGATGACTCAGCCCCTGTCGATGTACCAAGCTTTCGTGCCTGGCGTGAGCAACACCTTGCAGGCCCTGTCTCAGGTGCTGGCCAAGGGCGCAGCCCATTGCGAGGCCCGCAAGATCGACCCCAGCGCTTTCCTGCAATCGCGCCTGTTCCCTGACATGTTCCCGTTGGTCAAGCAGGTGCAGATCGCGTGTGACATGGCCAAGGGGGGCGTGGCCCGCCTGGCCGGCTTCGACAACCCGAAGTTCGACGACAACGAAACCACGTTCGCTGAACTGCAAGTGCGCATCGAGCGCACACTGGCGTTCATTCGCAGTGTCAGCCCGGAGCAGATCGACGGCTCGGAAGGCAAGGTCATCACCCTGACCTTGCCCAGCCGCACCCTCGAGTTCACCGGGCAGCAGTACCTGACCACCTTCGTGATCCCCAACGTGTACTTCCATGCCACCACGGCCTACAACCTGCTGCGCCAGGGTGGGGTTGAAGTGGGTAAGCGTGACTTCCTGGGCGGCTGAGGCCCTGGCGCTTCAAGGAGCAGTGGCGGGCGCCACCGGGTACACGCAGCGTTCGGCGGTGTCCACGCTGTAGAAAGAGGTGCGGGTGTCGACCCGCACGGCCTTCAGGGCCTTGAGCAGCGTCTCGAAACTGCCCTCGGCCGCGAAGGTGCCTTTTTCCATGCAGGCCGAAAAGCCGCCTTCCTTGCCATAGCCCGACACGTCGAAATAGTCGACGGTGCCTCGGTACACGGCGTCACCGATCAGCAGCTTGACCTTCTTGAAGGCCGTCTGGTCCACGCCGGGGCCGATGCCGCCAATGCTGACCTGGATGGCGCCCACCGTGGTGGGCAAGGCTGCCTGAGCGTGGGGCATGCCGACCACCAGCAGCGAGGCGACAGACAAGGGCAGGGCGAGGTGACGGAACAAGGCGGGCATGAGGGCTCCTGGTGTTGTGAGGGACACGCACGCTTGAATGCGTCGCGTGGCATGAGAATCGGTTGGTCATCTTAGCCCGCTGGTCCGCGCTGTCACCCCAGGAACACCCGGCCTCAGGCCACCACCCTCGTGACGGCTGCGTGCCAGGCGGCCATTTTCTGGGCCGCCTCCTCGCGGGGCAGGGTGGGCAGGAAGCGGCGCTCGGCCCGCCACAGGGCGCTGAGCTCGTCGGTGCCCGCGTAAAGGCCGGTGGCGATGCCGGCCAGGTAGGCGGCGCCCAGGGCCGTGGTCTCGGTCACGGCCGGGCGCACCACCGGGATGCCCAGCAGGTCGGCCTGGAACTGCATGAGCAGGTCGTTGCGGCAGGCGCCGCCATCGACCCGCAACTCGCTCACGGGCTGGCCCCCGGCCGCGGCCAGGTCCTGCCCCATGGCCTGCAGCAGGGCCGCGCTTTGAAAGGCGATGCTTTCCAGGGCGGCGCGCGCAATGTGGGCCACCGTGGTGCCGCGTGTCAGGCCCAGGATGGCGCCCGTGGCGTGCGGCTTCCAGTAGGGAGCGCCCATGCCCGTGAAGCTGGGCACGAAGAACACGCCGCCCGCATCGGGCACGTTCAGCGCCAGCTGTTCGACCTGGTGGCTGCCTTCGATGGCCTGCAGGCCGTCGCGCAGCCATTGCACCACCGCCCCGCCAATGAACACGCTGCCTTCCTGAGCGAATGCGGGCGTGCCGAGTGCGGGTGCCAGGGGGGTGGCGGCCAGCGTGGTGATCAGCCCGTTCTGCGACGGGCAGCGTTGCGCACCCGTGTGCATCAGCATGAAGCAGCCTGTGCCATAGGTGTTCTTGACCAGGCCTGGCGTGAAGCAGGCTTGGCCAAACAGCGCGCTTTGCTGGTCACCGGCCAGCGCGCCGATGGTGATGGGCGCGCCCAGCACGTCGGCCGAGGTCTGCCCGAACCGATGGGCCGAGGCCTGAACCTCGGGCAGCAGGCTGCGCGGGATGTCGAACAGCGCCAGCAGCTCGTCGTCCCAGCACTGGCGCTCGATGTTGAACAGCATGGTGCGCGAGGCATTGCTCACGTCGGTGGCGTGCACGGCGCCGGCTGCCGTGGTGCCGCCCGTGAGCTGCCACAGCAGCCAGCTGTCGATGGTGCCGAAGGCCAGCTCGCCCGACTGGGCCCGCTGCCGTGCACCCGGAATGTGCTCCAGCATCCAGGCCAGCTTGGTGGCCGAGAAGTACGCATCGACCACCAGGCCCGTGCGCTGGCGGATCAGCTCGGCGTGGCCAGCCTCGCGCAGGCGCTGGCACAGGGCCTCGCCCCGGCGGTCTTGCCACACGATGGCGTGGCCCAGCGGGCGGCCCGTGGCGCGCTCCCACAGCACGGTGGTTTCGCGCTGGTTGGTGATGCCGATGGCGTGCACCTGGTGCGCCGACAACCCGGCCTGCTTCAGGGCCTCGCGGGCCACGGCCAGCTGCGTGTGCCAGATCTCGGTGGCGTCGTGTTCCACCCAGCCCGGCCGGGGGAAGTGTTGCGTGAATTCGCGCTGGGCCACCGTGACCGGCTGGCCCTGGGCATTGAACACGATGGCGCGTGAGCTGGAGGTGCCCTGGTCAAGGGCGAGCAGGTGGGCCATGGGGTCTCCTCAGGGGGGGGGGCTTGTGGATGTCGGGCAGGAGGGGCAGGGGGCAGCGGCTTCAGGCCACCACCACGTCGATGCCGGCGTCTTGCAGCAGGGTGTCGAACGGGGCGGGTGGCGGTGCGTCGGTGAACAGGCGGTCCACCTGCTCCAGGCGCGCCAGTTCGACCATGGCCGGGCGGTTGAACTTGCTGTGGTCGGCGGCCAGCCACACCTGGCGGCTGTGCTCGATCAGGGCCTGGGCCACCTTCACCTCGCGCAGGTCGAAATCGCGCAGGCTGCCGTCGGCCTCGATGCCGGAAATGCCGATCAGGCCGATGTCGACCCGGAACTGCCGGATGAAATCGACCGTGGTCTCGCCCACGATGCCGAAATCGTGCGGGCGCATCACGCCCCCGGCCACGATCACCTCGCAGCCCGGCGCGCCGGCCAGGGTGCGGGCCACCTGCAGGTTGTTGGTGATCACGCGCAGGCCCTGGTGCTGCCGCAACTCGTGCGCGATGGCCTCGGTGGTGGTGCCCAGGTTGATCAGCAGCGAGCAGTGGTTGGGAATGGCCTGGGCCACGGCGCGCGCCAGGCGCTGCTTGCCGGCCGCGTTCAGGGCCTGCCGCTGCTGGTAGGCCAGGTTCTCGGTGGTGCTGGAAGGCACCCGCACGCCGCCGTGGTAGCGCTGCAGCAGTTGCGCCTCGGCCAGCGCGGTCACGTCACGGCGCACGGTCTGCAGCGTCACGTTCAGGGTTTCGGCCAGGCGGTCGATACCCAAGGTGCCATGGGTGCGGACCAGCTCCAGCAGCTGCGATTGACGGGGCGAGAGGTTCATGGGCGAGAGCAGTCAGCGTACAGATCGTGCGCGAGAATGCGCGAAAGCGATCATAAGCGAGCGCAAAAGAAATAAATCGAACTAAAATGGTCAAAAAGGAATCCGAAGAGCGATGAATCAGGCGGGTAACGCGCAGATTCACGCGCAATGGAGCAGTTCATGAGCGCAACACACACACAAACGAACCCGAACGTCGCCGATTGTGCCGTGCTGGTGGTGGGCGGCGGCATCAATGGCGTGGGCATTGCGCGCGACCTGGCGGGGCGGGGCCTCAGCGTGATCCTGGCCGAGAAAGACGACCTGGCCTCGCACACCTCGTCGTCATCGACCAAGCTGATCCATGGCGGGCTTCGCTACCTGGAGCACCGTGAGTTCGGCCTGGTTCGCAAGGCGCTTCAGGAGCGTGAAACCCTGCTGCGCAGCGCGCCGCACATCATGCGGCCGCTGCGTTTCGTGCTGCCGCACGACGACCACCTGCGCCCGGCCTGGATGATCCGCCTGGGTCTGTTCCTGTACGACCACCTGGCCACGCGCGAATTCCTGCCCGGTTCGCGCGGGCTGAAGCTGCAAGGCCACCCGCTGGGGGCGCCGCTGAAGGCCGGCTACACCCAGGGCTTTGTGTACTCTGACGGCTGGGTCGATGACGCCCGCCTGGTGGTGCTGAACGCGCAAGACGCCCAGGCCCGTGGCGCGCAGGTGCTCACGCGCACCCGGGTGGTGTCGGCCGTTCGCGAACACGGCGGCTGGACGGTGCAGTTGCAGCAGTCGCCCGAGCAGGGTGGCGCCAGCCGCACCGTGCGTTGCCGCGCTCTGGTCAATGCGGCCGGCCCCTGGGCGGCGCAGTTCCTGAACGATTGCACCGGCGTGCGGTCGGCCCACAGCCTGCGCCTGGTCAAGGGCAGCCACATCGTGGTGCCACGCCTGTTCGACCACCAGCACGCCTACATCTTCCAGGCGCCCGATGGCCGCATCGTGTTCGCCATCCCCTACGAGCAGCGCTTCACCCTCATCGGCACCACCGATGTCGAGATCCCGTCGGTGCCCGACCAGGCCCGCATCGCCGAAGACGAAGTGCGCTACCTGTGCGAGCAGGCCAGCCGCTACTTCAAGCAGCCCGTGCTGCCCGGCCACGTGTGCTGGAGCTACGCGGGCGTGCGCCCCTTGCTGGAAGACGCCAGCGCCAACGCCAGCGCCGTGACGCGTGACTACCTGCTCGAAACCGATGGCGCCAGTGGCACCCCCGTGATGACCGTGTGGGGCGGCAAGATCACCACCTACCGCAAGCTGGCCGAGCAGGCCGCAGACCAGTTGTGTGGCCTGCTGGGGCACACCGCCCGTGCCTGGACGGCCCACAGCACACTGCCCGGTGGTGACGTGGCCGCACGCCTGGCCCAGCACACGGGCCGTCGGCCCACCGGGCCTGACCAGGGCATGCAGGCCTGGGTGGCCCGCCTGCAGGCGCAGTGGCCGTGGTTGCCTGCGCCGGTGCTGCAGCGATGGGCCCACACCTATGGCACGGCCATCGACCAGGTGGTGGGCAAGGCCCGCAGCCTGTCGGAGCTGGGCCCCACCGAAGTGCCCGGCCTGTACCAGGCCGAGCTGCGCCATCTGGTGCGCCACGAATGGGCCCGCCATGGCGACGACGTGCTGTGGCGCCGCACCAAGCTGGGCCTGCACCTCACGCCCTCGCAGCGGGCGCTGGTGCAGGAGCTGGTCGAAGACCTGCTGGTGTCAGAGGGCGTTGTGCAGCGCCAGCAGCTCCTGGGTGAGCTTGTGCCGGGCGTCGAGGTGCACCATCGGCCGCGACAGCTGGTGTGATTCCTTCACCTTGACCGAGGCGCTCAGGTAGGGCTGCAGCACCGGCAGGCCTTCGTCGATCAGCTCCTGCACCAGCTGCTGCGGCAGGCTGGCGCGGGCCTGGAACTGGTTCACCACGATGCCCGAGACCTTCAGCTCGTCGTTGTGGTCGGCCTGGATCTCCTGCACGTTCTCCAGCAGCGTGTACAGCGCGCGGCGCGAGAAATCATCGCAGTCAAACGGGATCAGGCAGCCCTGTGCTGCGATCAGGGCCGATCGCGTGTAGAAGTTCAGCGCAGGCGGCGTGTCGATGTAGATGCGGTCGAAGTCGTCGGCCAGGGCTTCCAGCGCCTCGCGCAGCTTGTAGATCTTGTGGCGGCTTTCCAGCTTCACGTGCAGCTCGTCGAGCGCCGGGCTGGAGGGCATGACCGACAGGTTCGCCCAGGGGCTGCCCACGATGAACTCGGTGGTGTCCTTGGGGCGGGCCGTGAACTTCAGGCTCTGGTCGAAGAAGTCCGCCGCGGTGGGCGTGTCATCGCCCAGCGAATCACCCAGCAGGTAATGCGACGAATTGCCCTGGGTGTCCAGGTCCACCAGCAGCGTGCGCAGGCCTTGCTGCGCGCTGATGGCGGCCAGGTTGCAGGCGATGGTGGACTTGCCCACCCCGCCTTTCTGATTGAAGACCACGTAACGCATGTTGCCAGCCCCTGTTCAAAGCCCCGTTTGTGGGGCACTGAAGCCATTGTGCACTGCAACATGCGCAAGTTCATGACCAACCCGCTGCGGTGCTCAGGACTTGTTGTCTGGCAGCTCGATCTTGACCTCGAGCACTTCCAGGTTGTCCTGGCGTTCCATCGACACCTTGATGTCGTCCGGGTTGATGGCCACGTACTTCGAGATCACGGCCACCAGCTCGCGTTGCAGGTCGGGCAGGTAGTTGGGGCTGGCCGAGCGGCCATTGCGCTCGTGCGCGAGGATCAGTTGCAGGCGCTCCTTGGCCACCGAGGCCGTCTGCTTCTTTTCCCCGAGGAAGAAGGAAAGGAATCCCATGGCGTTCACTTGCCTCCGAACAGTCGCTTGAAGAACCCGGGTTTTTCAGCCTCGATGAAGCGCAGTGGCTTGTCCTGGCCCAGGAAGCGGTCGATCACGTCGCTGTAGGCCTCGGCCACATCGGTGCCCTTCATGTGGATGGCCGGGATGCCCTGGTTGGAGGCGTTCAGCACGCTTTCCGACTCGGGGATCACGCCGATCAGCTTGACCTTGAGGATGTCGTACACGTCGTCGAGCGACAGCATCTGGCCACCCTCGACCCGGTTGGGGTTGTAGCGGGTGATCAGCAGGTGTTCCTTGATGGGCTCGCCACCGTCTTGTGCACGCTTGGTCTTGCTGCTGAGCATGCCCAGGATGCGGTCGGAGTCGCGCACCGACGACACTTCCGGGTTGGTCACCACGATGGCTTCGTCGGCAAAGTGCATGGCCATCAGGGCCCCGGTTTCGATGCCGGCCGGCGAGTCGCAGATCACGTACTCGAAGCCCATCTCGCCCAGCTCTTTCAGCACGCGCTCGACGCCATCTTGCGTCAGGGCTTCCTTGTCACGCGTCTGCGAGGCGGCCAGGATGAACAGGTTCTCGCACTGCTTGTCCTTGATCAGGGCCTGGTTCAGGTTGGCCTCGCCGTGGATCACGTTGATCAGGTCATAGACCACGCGGCGTTCGCAGCCCATGATCAGGTCGAGGTTGCGCAAGCCCACGTCGAAGTCGATGACGGCGGTCTTGTGGCCGCGAAGGGCCAGGCCCGAAGCAAAGCTGGCGCTGGTGGTCGTCTTGCCGACGCCACCTTTGCCGGAGGTCACCACGATGATCTTGGCCATGGATGGCGGTCCTTTCGAAGGGGTTGGATCTGGTCAGAATGAAGGGGGTCAGAGGTCGAGCGGCTCGAACACGAGGCGCTCGCCGTCCAGCCGCACCTGCGCCGGTTTGCCGGCCACGCTGTCGGGCAGCGGGTTCTCGGTCGTGCGGTAGGTGCCGGCAATCGAAATCAGTTCGGGCGACAGGCCCATGCAGAAGATGCGGGCCTCGGTGTTGCCCTTGGCGCCGGCAATGGCCTTGCCTCGCAGCGGCGCGTAGATGTGGATGGAGCCGTCGGCGATCACTTCGGCGCCGTTGTTCACGGCCGCCATGACGACCAGGTCGGCGCCCTTGGCGTAGACCTGCTGGCCCGAACGCAAGGGCTTGTCGACGATCACGGTCTTGGCGGCGGTGGGCACTTCCACGCGCACTTCCACAGGCACCTGCACTTCACGCACCACCTCGCGCACCACTTCCTGCACCACGGTTTCGGTGCGGGCCGGCGCGGCCTGGCTGTCGGGGGCTTCGCCCAGGCCCACGGCGGCGGCGGCATCGAGTTGCTTGCTGCTGCCACCGCGCACGGCCACGGGCTTGAGCTTGTAGCGCTGCAGCAGGGCGATCAGGGCGGGGAAATCAGGGGCCGTGTTCAGGCTGCCCAGCGGGGTCAGGTCGATCACCACCGGGTCATGGCTGAAGAAGTCGGGCGTGTCGGCGAAACGCTCTTCCATGGCCTTTTCCAGGGCCGGGATGTTGCCGGTGCGAAGCACGAACGAGACCAGCGTGAGCGAAGCGCTCTTGAGGTCGAACAGCGCAGACGGGTTCCCTGAAGAAGAGACAGCAGACATGACAGGCGGCCTTGGAAAACACCGAGTTTAAGGGCAAGCCGAGGCGCTGCCCGGCCGGCCGTGCCCTGCGCGCCTCAGTCGGTGGCCAGCGTGGGGTCGGTGGCGGCGCGTGAGCGATCGAGCAGGGCATCGCGCAGCAGGCGGTCGACCGGTGCATCGCCGAACCAGATGCGCAGGATCATGGTGAAGAACTCGTCGTTGCCCACAGGGGCCCCTTGTGCCTTGCCTTCGATGAAGAAGGTGGTGCCTTTGCCGGGCTCGAACACCATGCTGAAGTCGTCGCCCGGCATGAGCTTGGGCTTGCCCGAGAACACCTGAATGAGGCGGCCTGTGGCCGGCGTGTGCCGGTTCATCTGGTCGGCGCTCGCATTTTCCGCCATGCCCTTGAGGAAGAGCCGGCCCAGCTCCGTGCCCGACAGTTCGCGCCGGGCGATGAACTCCAGCCGCTTGGGGCCCGGCAGCGCCAGCAACTCGGCCACCGAGCCCACTTTGCGCGGCGTGTACAGCGCCAGGTCATACACCTTGAAGGTGAAGCGGTAGCGGGTGCCGAAGCCGTTCAGGCGCAAGGGCGTTTCGCCCGCTTCCAGCGTGCGGGGGAAGGGCGTGCTGGTGGCCTTTCCTGCCGTGGGGGCCAGCAACCAGGGGGTGATGGCCATGGCGATCAGCGCCTGCCGGCGCTGTGCTGCCTCGAAACTGCTCACAGGGGTCCTCCGAAACACCGATGGGGTGTCTGTGGGTGTTTGAATGGTCAGATGGCCCGAAAGGGCGCGGACGTGATGGTAACGGCCCCCTGAACACGGGGCGCGGGCATTCGGGTTTTCCGGGCCGTTGGGGCACGTGCGGATCTGTCAAAGTCAAACGCCAGACGCGGCGCTCTTGCCATGCCTCTGTTGTTCGCCGTTTGTCCACCAACGCCATGATCCGAAGCACACTGACTTGCCTTTCCCTGGCCACTTTGGCTTTTGGGGCCACTGGCGCCCATGCCGCTGAACTCGTCAAGCCCGCAGCCCCAGCTGCGTCGGCGGTTGTCTCGGCTGCGCCCGAGCTCCAGAGGAGCGAGCTCGACGCGCTCTACCATCACGCCGGCATGATGGCGATCAACCAGTACTGTCGCGCTCGAGGTCTTGATCAGGCTGCTGGCATTGAGAAACTGCTCCAAGCGAAGCTGGTTTTCATGCGCCGAATGGCGGCCAGTCCGAAGGTGCCGGCCGATCTGCGTGAGCGCATGCCCGCCGTCATCGCTCGCACGGAGACCCGACAGGTCGAGCCTGAAGCCACTGCGCCCATCCACAAGAAGCTCAAGTTGGCCACCGACGCCGAGATCCGCCAGGAGTGCGCGGTGGTGCGCAACACCCTGGTCGATGAGACCAAGGTGCTGGCCGTGCTGGAAGAGCAGATTTTCGGCAAGCAGTAAGGGGCCCGCCATGACTCACATCACCCGTTGCTGGGTGGCTGGCGTGTTGCTGGTTGCCCTTCAGGTTCAAGCCCAGGGGCAGGCCGTGCCGGTCAAGCCTGGCCTTTGGATGACAGGGACTCGACAGGCCATCGATGGCAAAGCCACGCCTGCCTCGATGGGGCCTCTGGGGATGCTTTCTGATGCCGAGGCACGCGAGGTACGCCAGGCCCTCAAGCCCCTGGGCTTGCCCGATGGGTTCGAGCCCAGTCTGGAATGTCAGTCCGACACGTCGATCGATTTTCAGTCGCGTTTGCTCGACATGGCCAAGGACATGTGCAGCAGCCCGACCGTGAAGGTCGAAGGCACACGCACCACCTTCCAGACCCAGTGCCGCGCACCGCAGCCGCCGGGCTCTCGTCAGTCCATGCACTCCATGGACATCATGAAGATCGAAGGCCTGGTCGATGCCATCTCGCCCATGCACACCCGCATCGAGCAGAAGATCGTCAACACCAATCCCAAGCGCAAGCAGACCACCGAGGTGAAGTCGGTGGCCCGCTGGCTGGGTGACGACTGCAGCCAGGCACCCAAGGGTCTGCGCGCCGAATTGTTCAACCAGCTCGTGCGCTGACCACCCGGAACACCGACACCGTGTCGGTGAGATGCCGCGCCTGCTGGTGCAGGCTGGCCGCCGCCGTGGCCGTTTCTTCGACCAGCGCCGCATTGGCCTGGGTGTCGCGGTCCATGTGCTGGACCACCTGGGCCACCTGGGACAGGCCCAGGGTCTGCTCTTGCGTGGCCTGGCTGATGTCGGCCATCAGGCGGGTCACCTGCTCGATGGCGCCCACGATGTTGACCATGGTGCTGCCCGCCGCATCGGCCTGCTCGGCGCCTGCCGTGACACGCTCCACGCTGGTCGTGATCAGGCCCTTGATTTCGCGGGCGGCGTTCGCGCTGCGCTGCGCCAGCGAGCGCACCTCGGACGCCACCACGGCAAAGCCCCGACCTTGCTCTCCTGCACGGGCTGCCTCCACGGCGGCGTTCAGCGCCAGGATGTTGGTCTGGAAGGCGATGCCATCGATCACGCCGATGATGTCCGCAATCTTCTGAGACGAGTGGTGGATCTGCTGCATGGTGCCCACCAGCTGCTGGACCAGCGAACCGCCTTGTTGTGCGACGTCGCTGGCCCCCTGTGCCAGATGATTGGCTTCGCGGGCGCTGTCGGCATTCTGACTGACGGCGCCAGACAGCTGCGACAGGGCCGACACCGAGCGCTCCAGCGCGCTGGCCTGTTCCTGCGTTCGACGGGCCAGGTCGGCGCTGCCGGCTGACACCTCGGTCGAAGCACTCGCCACGCTGTCGGCGTCCTGACGCACGTTGTCCACCATCTGGCGCACACGCTCGACCATGTGCAGCAGGCTGTCAAGCACGCTGCCTGGGGGCACTTGCCCATCGTGAGACTGCGTGGCCAGATCACCCTGGGCCACGCGGGTCAGGCGTTGGCGCAGGGCTTCAGGCTCTTCGCCCAGCAGCTGTTCTGTGCGACGGGTGATCAGCGCCAGGGTGGCCAGCAAGGCCAGCAGCCCCAGCGCTGTGACGATGCCCATGGTGAGCCAGGTGGCACGCCGCTGCTGGTGTGCGGCCTGGTCCTGTGCCTTGGCATGGGCTTCGATGCCTTCGATCACGTCCTCTTGCTCTTGTTCCAGCCGCGTGAACAAGGCGCTGAACTCGCCGAGGTGGGCCATGGCGTTGGCATGATCCTTCGCGGCCAGTTGCACGATCTCTTCGCCCTTGGCGGTGTAGGCGGCCACGGTAGGCTCCAGGCGGGAGATGCCTTGTTGGAGTGCCGGAGGCAAGGGCTGGGCCTTCAGCGCGGCCACGCGCTCCCGGAACTCGATGGCATGTTCCTTGGCGGAAGCCCGTGCCAGCTGCACGGCATCGCTTTGCTGATTCTGTGCAGCCAGGAGGGCCTGGTACACGTCGCCTCGAAGGGCGTCATGGGCCATGTCGCCCATGGTGGCATTCTGGGTGGCTTCTGTGGCGACCACGTTGTCGTCCATCGCGTGGCCCAGGGCGTTGAGGCCCCAGCCGCCTACGGCGCCGACGGTGGTGGTGATGCCCAGGCTCAGGGCAGCCAGGCTCAGCAGCAGGTGACGCAATGTCATGGATGTCATGCTCCAGGTTGAATGGATTCAGGTGCGTCACGAACCTGAGCCCCGGTTATCGGCCAAACGAGTGGCCACCTGTAGCGCGATCAATCATGGAAAAAGGCCACAGCTCGGTTCAGGCTTTGTGCCTGCTCCCGCAGTGAGCTGGCGGCAGCGGCGGCCTGTTCCACCAGGGCGGCGTTTTGTTGCATGGTCTGGTCCAGATCCACCACGGCTCGGTTGACCTGCGCAATCCCGTCTGCCTGAAGGCGCGCCCCGTCTGCGATGTCGGCGATCACCTGACGCACTTGCTGCACCGAGCGGACTGTGCGTTCGATGGTGGTGCCGGCATCCTCGACCAGCTCGGTGCCTTGCTGCACGCGGTCCACGCTGGTCTGAATGAGCGATTTGATCTCTTGTGCAGCAGTGGCGCTGCGCTGGGCCAGGGCGCGCACCTCCGAGGCCACCACGGCGAAGCCGCGCCCCTGCTCCCCCGCCCGTGCAGCTTCCACGGCGGCGTTCAGCGCCAGGATGTTGGTCTGGAAGGCGATCGAGTCGATGACCCCCACGATGTCGTGAATGCGGGTGGAGCTGTCATGGATGTTGGCCATGGTTTGCACCACCTGGCTGACCACATGGCCGCCCTGTTCGGCGATTTCACTGGCCTGATGGGCCAGGTCGCGCGCCTGACTGGCCGCCTCAGAGTTGTGCCCCACGCCTTCGCTGAGCTGGTCGATTGTCTGGGCGCTGGCCTGCAGGTTGGCGGCCTGCT
The DNA here is from genome assembly GCF_004310865.1 of Aquabacterium lacunae. Classification (GTDB taxonomy): domain Bacteria; phylum Pseudomonadota; class Gammaproteobacteria; order Burkholderiales; family Burkholderiaceae_C; genus Aquabacterium; species Aquabacterium lacunae. The sequence continues at coordinate 48,184 of NZ_SIXI01000004.1, read as the reverse complement.
GTTCGGTGCGCGTGGACAGGTCGAGGTTGCCCGTTTCGATCTCGGCCGATGCCTGAGCCACCAGGGTGGCCGAGGCGCGGACCTGGCTGACCACCCCCTCCAGGCTGCCGCTCATCTGGTTCATGGCCTGCAGCAGCTGGGCCACTTCGTCGCGGCCTGTCACCTCGGTGCGACGACCCAGCTGGCCATTGGCCACGTCGGTGACGGTCTGGACGGCGTGTTGCAGCGGTGTCGTGATCGAGCGCTGAATCAACACGGCTGCGGTGATGCCCATGGCCAGGGTGCACAGCCACAGGGACGCCAGGCCCCACAGGGTGCTGGTCTCACGGGCGGTGGCCTCGGTGGTCGCACGGGCATTGAGTTCGCGGGCGTGCGTCAGCACACGTTCGACCAGCCGGTCCATCTGTTCGGTGGGGGGGCGGTCCTTGCCCTTGACGGCCTTGTCCACGACCTGGGCGCTGGCCTCCGGCTGACTGGCGTCGTACAGGGTCAGGGCCTCTTCGTACTCACGCACCAGGGTCTGGTGGGTGGTCTGCAATTGGGCCACCTGAGCAGGGTCCAGCCCCAGTGCCTGGTAGCGTGGAGCCAGTTGGCCCAGGCGCTCCTGGGTGAGTGCGCCCTCCTTGCGAAAACCTTTGAGGTGTTTCTCGAACGCCTCGGGCTTGCCGCCGCGCAGCAGGATGTTTTTCCACTCCTGCACCTGTGTCTTGAAGGCCACCTGGGCGCCTCGGGCCAGGTCGATGGATTCCTGTGCCGTGCCCGCCTGGTGGGCCAGCACGGACAGGTGGACGGTGGCCTGACGGACGTGGTAGCAGGCCACGGCACCGATCAGGCTCAGGGCCAGCAAGAGCAGCACGGCCAGGGCCCGGATGCGGGTGCCGATGCGCCAGTGATTCAGAGTCATCCCTGTCTCCTTGTGCAAGGCGCCAGGGAGTTTTCTGCTGCGCAGGGGCCCTGGCGCATGCCCCCGCAGGAGGGCTATCGGCTGCAGTGCAGGCGGGCTTGAACCCCTGAGGCGCGAAAAGCCCCAAGGTGGGGCGTTCTCCGGGGCGCAGGCCTGGGGTTATCGGTCGCGTCGGCCGCCTGGCTTGCGGCCTGTGGGGCCTGCGGCCTTGCCCGTGCCCAGGCGCCCTGAGGCGCGGCTGCCAGTGTCACGCGGGGGCAGGCCCGTGTGCTGGGTCAGCACCTGGCCTTTGCGTGGGGCACTGCCCCGAGCGGGCTGTGCAGATGCCCGTTCCGGGCTCCGTTCACCGGGTGTCGGCTCGCCGCGCTGCACGCGCCCGACCGTCACCACCGAGGTTCTGGTGCCGGCTTGGGTGGAGTTCTTGCGGCGTGCGCTCTGGTAGCCGCCGTCGGTGGTGGGCTGGTAGGTGGGAATGAGCTGGTGCTTGCCGTTGCCGATCAGGTCGGCACGACCCATGGCCTTGAGCGCCTCGCGCAGCAGCGGCCAGTTGTTGGGGTCGTGGTAGCGCAGGAAGGCCTTGTGCAGGCGGCGGCGCTTTTCGCCCTTGACGATGTCGACCTTCTCGCCCTTGCGCGGGTCACGGCTGATGCCCTTGAGCGTGTTCAGGCCTGAGTGGTACATGGCCGTGGCCGTGGCCATGGGGCTGGGGTAGAAGGTTTGAACCTGGTCGGCCTTGAAGCCATTGGCCTTGAGCCACAGCGCCAGGTTCATCATGTCTTCGTCGGTGGTGCCCGGGTGGGCCGCGATGAAGTAGGGGATCAGGTACTGCTTCTTACCGGCTTCTTCGCTGAACTTCTCGAACAGCTGCTTGAAGCGGTCGTAGGCGCCCATGCCGGGCTTCATCATCTTGCTCAGCGGGCCCTGCTCGGTGTGCTCGGGCGCGATCTTGAGGTAGCCGCCCACGTGGTGCGTGACCAGTTCCTTGATGTATTCGGGCGAGCGCACGGCCAGGTCGTAGCGCAGGCCCGAGCCGATCAGGATCTTCTTGATGCCCTTGATGTGCCGCGCCTGCCGGTACAGGCTGATCAGGCGCGAGTGGTCGGTGTTCAGGTTCGGGCAGATGTCGGGGTACACGCACGAGGGCTTGCGGCAGGCCGCCTCGATCTCGGGTGACTTGCAGCCCAGGTGGAACATGTTGGCCGTGGGGCCGCCCAGGTCGGAGATGACGCCCGTGAAGCCCTTGACGCTGTCACGGATGGTCTTGATCTCTTTGAGGATGGACTGCTCGGAGCGGCTCTGGATGATGCGGCCCTCGTGCTCGGTGATCGAGCAGAAGGTGCAGCCGCCAAAGCAGCCGCGCATGATGTTCACGCTGAAGCGGATCATGTCCCAGGCCGGGATGGTGGCGTTGCCGTAGCTGGGGTGCGGGGCCCGCGCATAGGGCAGGTCGAACACCAGGTCCATCTCGGCCGTGGTCAGGGGGATGGGCGGCGGCGTGATCCAGACATCTTGTGCGCCGGGGCCTTCGCCGTGGCGCTGCACCAGGGCGCGGGCATTGCCCGGGTTGGTTTCCAGGTGCAGCACGCGGTTGGCGTGGGCGTACAGCACCGGGTCGTCCTTCAGGGCCTCGTAGGCCGGCAGGCGGATCACGGTGCGGTCGCGCGGGGGCAGGGTCATCTTGCCGCGCAGCGGGGTGGCGGTCTGGCCTGCGTCGGCCTTGCGCGCCAGGGCCGGGTTGGGCACCAGCTTGATGGGCTTGGCACCACCGGCCAGGTCGGCTTGTGCGCCCTGGGGGGCGGCACCCTTGAGGGGGTCGAAGGCGCCGGCATCTTCCAGCGCGCAGCTTTGCCCCTGTTCGGCGGCCTGCTGGGCCATGCCCATGTAGGGGTTGATGTGCTGGTCGATGCGGCCCGGGCGGTCGACCTCGGTGCTGTCCAGCTCGAACCAGCCCTGCGCAGTGGCGTCGTTGCGGCGGCGGATGAAGGCGGTGCCGCGCACGTCGGTGATGGACTCGATGGGCTCGCGGGCGGCCAGGCGGTGGGCCACTTCCACGATGGCGCGTTCGGCATTGCCGTACAGCAGCAGGTCGGCCTTGGCGTCCATCAGGATGGAGCGGCGCACCTTGTCCTGCCAGTAATCGTAGTGCGCGATGCGGCGCAGCGAGGCCTCGATGCCGCCCATCACGATGGGCACGTCCTTGTAGGCTTCGCGGCAGCGCTGGGCGTACACGGCCGAGCAGCGGTCGGGGCGTGCGCCGCCCTGGCCACCGGGCGTGTAGGCGTCATCGCTGCGGATCTTGCGGTCGGCCGTGTACCGGTTGATCATGGAATCCATGTTGCCGGCGGTCACGCCCCAGAACAGGTTGGGGCGGCCCAGGGCCTTGAAGGGCTCGGCGCTCAGCCAGTCGGGCTGGGCGATGATGCCCACCCGAAAGCCCTGGTTCTCCAGCATGCGGCCGATCACGGCCATGCCGAAGCTGGGGTGGTCCACATAGGCGTCGCCCGTCACGATGACGATGTCGCAGCTGTCCCAGCCCAGGGCGTCCATTTCGGCGCGGGTGGTGGGCAGGAACTTGGCCGTGCCGAAGCGCTTGGCCCAGTAGGGCTTGTAGGCGCTCAGCGGGCGCGCTGCCGGCATGCCACGGGTGGCGTCAGGCAGGGCGGTGGGCGCGGCAAGGGACTCGGACATGGCGGCGGGCTCGGGTGGGGGCGCAAGGCAACCCGACATTATCGCCGCGAGGGCCTGCTGCGTGGCTTGCCCCTGAGCGGCACGGGGCCATGCCAGGGCCCCTGCTTGCGGGGCTGGCGCACCTGGCGTGCAGGGCTGAGGGGCATCCCTGATGTCCGCACCGGCGGGGCCGCGCAGAACAGCAAAAACCTGTGCATTCGCCGTGCATTTGTGCGCATGCTCGCCCGCACAGCGGCGCACCATCGGTCCTAGACTGAAGTTGCCGGGGCTCTGGCTTGCCGTGGGCTCCGCCCCGTTGTCGGGAGGTGCCCATGAGCGCGTCGCGAAGTCCCTTGCTGGCCCTGTTCATCCGCCTGATGTCGGTGGCCCGCTACCGCTTCATTGCGGAACTCACCCTGATCTTCCTGGGGGTGTGGTTCGGTTGCGCGCTGGCCACCCACTGGTTCGAACACGGCCACAACCCCAAGGTCACCACCGTCGGGCACAGCATCTACGCCATGCTGGTGACCATGACCACCTCGGGCGATTCGGCCGTGGTGCCGCAGACCGTGGGTGGGCAGTGGGTGCTGGGCTTTGCCCTGCTGGTGTCCAAGCTGCTGACGGCCCTGCTGTGCGCGCTGGCCGCCGCGGTGCTGATCGAGCGCAAGGTGAGGGAAGAAATGGGGTTGACCATGCATGCACTGAGCGAACACATCGTCATCATCGGCTGGAACCTCAAGGGCCCGCAGATCATCCGCACGCTGCGCCAGGAACCGTCCCTGGAGCACACGCCCATCGTGGTCATGGCCGACCTGGAGCACAAACCCACCGACGAGCTGGGCACCTCGTTTTCGCGCTCGCCCTACCCGATCCGGGGTGAATCGGTCGAACGCGCCAGTCTGACCACCGCCGCCACGGTGGTGGTGCTGGCCAACTACGGCGAAAAGCAGCACGCCGATGCGCTGTCGGCCGTGAACGTGATGGTGGCGCGGCGGGCCAACCCCCATGCCCGCATCATCGTGGAGCTGCTGGACCCGGGCCAGCGCACCTTCCTGGAGGCCGCCGGCGCCGACCTGGTGGTGGGCATTGGCGAGGTGGGGGGCTTTCTGCTGGCCGAGGCCACCATCGGCAACGAGCAGGCCCGCGAGCTGCTCGATTTCGTGGCCGACAAGGGGCGCCAGCGGCAGCCCGCGGCGCTGAAGGGTTGAACCGCTGAAGTGAGGCGGTCTTCACACACCCGAAACACACAAGTGCGCCGAACTGGTTAAGATTCAGTTCACGTTCATTTCTCGGAGCCCGACGCTCATGACAATCAAGACTGGTCTGATGGCCTGGTCCATGGTGCTGGCCAGTGCCGCGCTGGTGTTCACCCCGTTCGATGCCGAGGCCAAGCGCCTGGGCAGCAACCGTCCGGCCGGCATGCAGCGCAGCATGCCCGACAAGGCACCCACCGCCCCCACTCAGCAGGCCACCCCTGGTGCGCCGGCCAACCAGGCCGTGCCCGGCAAGCCGGCCCAGCAGAACCAGGCAGGCGCGCCCAACGCCGCGGCAGCCGCCCAGCAGGCCGCGCCCAAGCGCAGCTGGATGGGCCCGATTGCCGGTCTGGCCGCTGGCTTGGGTCTGGCCGCTCTGGCCAGCCACTTCGGCTTTGGCGACGAGCTGGCCAACTTCATGATGATGGCCCTGCTTGCCGTTGGCGTGATGTTGCTGGTGGGCTTCCTGATGCGTCGCTTCGCCAACAAGGGGCAGGCCGCTGGCCCGCAACTGGCTGGCGCCGGTGCACCCTTCTCGCAAGGCCATGGCCAGCAGCAGCCCATGCAGCGTGAGAGCTTCAATGGTTTCCAGGGTGGTGCTTCGGCTTCTCCCGTGGGCGCCATGGGTGCTGCCGAGCCGGTGCAGGCCGCAGGTGCCTTGCCTGACGGTTTCGACACCGCCGGTTTCGAGCGCGTGGCCAAGATGATCTTCATCCGCATGCAGGCCGCCAACGACGAAGCCAATGTCGATGACCTGCGCAAGTTCACCACGCCAGAGCTGTTCTCTTCCCTGAAGGCCGACCTGCTCGAGCGCGGCGGTGCGCAGCAGCAGACCGACGTGATGCAGCTGGACGCCCAGGTGGTCGATGCCGCCCAGGAACAAGGCCAGTGGGTGGTGTCGGTGCGCTTCGCCGGACTGATCCGTGAAGAAGTGGGCGCCGGCGCCGAACCCTTCGCCGAGCTGTGGCACCTGGTGCGTCCGCTCGACGAAAGCCGTGAATGGGCCATTGCCGGCATCACGCCGCTGCAAGGCTGATCAGGCCTCGTCAAGAAAACCCGGGCCTGGCCCGGGTTTTTTCATGCCTGCTGCCGGGCTTTCAGTCTGCTTCGCCCAGGAATCCGCCGCTCTGGTGGGCCCACAGGCGGGCATACAGGCCGCCTCGCGCCAGCAGCGTGGCATGGTCGCCTTCTTCCACGATGCGCCCCTGGTCAAGCACCACCAGCCGGTCCATGGCGGCAATGGTCGACAGCCGGTGCGCAATGGCCACCACGGTCTTGCCCTCCATCAGCCGGTACAGGCTGGCCTGGATGGCTGCTTCCACTTCCGAATCGAGTGCGCTGGTGGCTTCGTCCAGCAGCAAGATGGGCGCGTCTTTCAGCATCACGCGCGCAATGGCGATGCGCTGGCGCTGACCGCCCGACAGCTTCACGCCGCGTTCGCCCACGTGGGCGTCGTAGCCGGTGCGGCCCTTGGGATCGCTCAGGCCCTGGATGAAGTCGTGTGCTTCGGCCCTGTGCGCGGCCTGTACCATGGCCTCGTCCCCCGCATCAGGGCGCCCATACAGGATGTTGTCCCGCACCGAGCGGTGCAACAGCGAGGTGTCCTGCGTGACCATGCCCACCTGCGCCCGCAGGCTGTCCTGCTGCACGTCGCCCACATGCTGGCCATCGATCAGCACCCGGCCACCGCTCACATCGTAAAAGCGCAGCAGCAGGTTCACGATGGTCGATTTGCCTGCGCCGGAGCGGCCCACCAGGCCGATTTTCTCGCCGGGGCGGATGGTCAGGTTCAGGCCGCTGATCACGGGGTTGTCGGCGCTGTAGCCGAAGGTCACGTTCTCGAACCGGACCTCACCTTGCTGCACCACCAGAGGCTTCGCGTCGGGCTGGTCGAGCACCTGGGCCGGGCGCGACAGCGTGTTGAGCCCGTCCTGCACGGTGCCGATGTGCTCGAACAGCATGGCCATCTCCCACATCATCCAGTGCGAGATGCCATTGAGGCGCAGGGCCATGGCCGTGGCTGCTGCGACTGCACCGATGCCCACTTGCCCCTGGGTCCACAGCCACAGCGCCACGCCGGCGGTCGACAGGATCAGGGCCATGCTCAGGCTGTGGTTGACCACCTCGAAGCCTGACACCAGCCGCATCTGCTGGTGCACGGTGACCATGAAGTCCTTCATGGCGCTGCGGGCGTGCACCGCCTCGCGCTGGCCTTGCGAGAACAGTTTGACCGTGGCAATGTTGGTGTACGCGTCGGTGATGCGACCGGTCATCAGCGAACGGGCATCGGCCTGCTCGCGGGCCGATCGGCTCAGGCGCGGCACAAAGAAGATGACCGATGCCACGTACAGGGTCAGCCAGCCCAGGAAGGGCAGCAGCAGCCAGGCGTCGAAGCCTCCCACCACGGCGGTCATGGTCACGAAGTAGATGACCACGAAGACCAGGATGTCGCCCACGATGAAGCAGGTGTCCCGCACGGCCAGGGCGGTCTGCATCACTTTGGTGGCAATGCGCCCGGCGAACTCGTCCTGGTAGAAGTGCATGCTCTGGCCCAGCATCAGGCGGTGGAAATTCCAGCGCAGCCGCATGGGGAAGGGGCCTGCCAGGGCCTGGTGCTTGAGCAGGGTCTGCACGAACACCGCCAGAGGGCTGACCACCAGCACACCGGCCAGCATCAGCAGGTGGTGACCTTCCTGCTGCAGCAGTTGAGCGGGCGGCACGCGCCCCAGCCAGTCGACGATGTCGCCCAGCCAGGCAAACAGCAGGGCTTCGAAGGCGGCGATCAGGGCCGTGAGGCTGGTCATGGCCAGCAGGTAGGGCCTCAGGCCTTCGGTGCCTGCCCACACAAAAGGCAGCAGTTGCCGGGGCGGTGTGCGGGGAGGGGTGTCGGGATAGGGGTCGACGAGGTTCTGGAACCAGCTCAGCACGTGGTGTCCTTGCAGCGGGGCGTGGAGAAATCGAAACAGCCCGCCAGCGTAACCCAGGCACCTAGGGCGTGTGCGGGTGTCCGATTTCAACCATTTTCCGCATAATGGCGGGCTTCACTCATCACAAACCCAAGGGTTGAGCCCCGCCATGAGCCGCGCATGAGCAGCTTGCATGAACAGCTGCACCCCGTCAGCCTGTCGTTCCGAGACCGCGCCCTGGAGGCCCACTACCAGGCCGTGAGCTTGCCGCGTCTGCGCTGGCACGCCCGACTGGCCACCATCGTGGGCCTGGCCGTGTATGCCCTGTTCGGCATCCTCGATCCGTATTACGTGCCTGAGGCCCTGCAGGGCCTGGTCTGGCAGGTGCGGCTGGCCAGCATGCTGTGTGGTGTGGCGGCCCTCATGGCCACCTGGGCCGCCTGGTACGACCGATGGGGCCACACGGTGCTGATGCTCTCGGGTCTGGTGGCCGGTGCCAGCACGCTCACGATCTTCTGGTTCCTGCCGCCCCGTGTGCTGGAGCACTACTACGCCGCCTTGCTGTTGCTGTGCGTGTTCATTTACGACTTCGTGGGCGTTCGCTTCAGCCTGGCCCTGCTGGGCAATCTGATCCTGCTGGCGGCCTACAACGTGTTGTTCGTGTGGTTGCAGGAGCGCCCACGCGAGGTGTGGATGAGCCACAACCTGCACCTGGTGTGCGCCAACATCCTGGCCGGCACCGCGGCCTACCTGGCCGAGTACCGCCAGCGCAAGCTGTTCCTGATTCAGCGTTACCTCAAGCAGGACGCCCAGCAGATGCGCCATGACGCCCTGCACGACGCGCTCACGCGGCTGCCCAACCGCCTGTTGCTGCTCGACCGCCTGGAGCAGTCGCTGAGCCATGCACGACGCACCGGACAGCCCGGCGCGGTGCTGTTCATCGACCTTGATGGCTTCAAGGCCGTGAACGACACCCACGGCCACAGCGCGGGTGACGAGGTGCTGCGCGAGGTGGCCCGTCGCATGCGGCGCTGCCTGCGCGAATCAGACACCCTGTGCCGCCTGGGCGGTGACGAGTTCGTGGTGCTCACGCCGGGCGTGGGCACGGTGCAGCAACTGCAGGCCCTGATCGACAAGCTCCGCACCGAGATCGAACTGGCCTTTGTGGTGCCCACCATCCGCACGCAGGGCGTGACCAAGGTCTGGGTGGGTGCCAGCATGGGGGCCACGTTCTTTCCGCCCGCCGATCTTCAGGCCGAAGAGCTGCTCAATGCCGCTGATGAGGCCATGTACCGCGCCAAGCGGTCTGGGCGCTCGCTGGAGCTGGGTGTGGTCGGTGGCGGTGTTGGTGCCAGCGGGGCGCATGCCGCCTGAGCCGAAATCTGCTCGATTGCAATACATTCGTCCTGCAATCTGAAGATAATCGCGGCTCGGGGCTCTCCCGTGTTCACCACAGGTTCCGTTTCACATGTCGAATCCCATCGTCTCGACCGTCAAGGGCGTGCTGGCCAGCGTGGTGCTGCTGGTCAACATCGCCACCGTCTTCAGCCTGCTCTTCCCCCTGGCCCTCATCAAGATGGTCCTGCCCTTCACGGCCGTGCGCAAGGTGATCGACAGCGTGCTCAATGCCCTGGCCGAATGGTGGATCGCGGTCAACACCGCCTGGATGAAAGCCGTCAATGGCACGCCCTGGGAGGTCTCGGGCCTGGAGGGCTTCAAGCCCCGTGGCTGGTACCTGGTCAATGCCAACCACCAGAGCTGGGTCGACATCCTGGTGCTGCAGCGCGTGTTCAACCGCCGCATCCCGCTGCTGAAGTTTTTCCTCAAGCGCGAGCTGCTGTACGTGCCCATCATGGGCCTGGCCTGGTGGGCGCTGGACTTCCCCTTCATGCGCCGCAAGGGGGGCAAGACCGCCGCCAAGGACATCGAGACGGCCCGCAAGTCGTGCGAGAAATTCCGCGTCATCCCCACGTCGGTGATCAGCTTTGCCGAGGGCACCCGCTACACCCGCGCCAAGCACGACCAGCAGAAATCACCCTACAAGACCTTGCTCAAGCCCAAGACGGGTGGGCTGGGCATGGCCCTGGAAACCATCGGGCCCCAGTTCGACGCCCTGGTGGATGTGACGATCGATTACCCCGACGGTGTGCCCACCTTCTGGGACCTGCTGACAGGCCGTGTCAGCCGTGTGCGGGTGGACGTGCGCCAGGTGCAGATCCCGGCCGCGCTGTCGAACGTGGACGACGCCAGCGTGGGCGCCTACCGCAACCAGCTGCAGGCCTGGGTCAACGAGCAATGGCAGCGCAAGGACGAGCTGCTGCTGCGGTGGCGTCAGGGCCGCGCCTGAGCGGGCGCGCTGGCGGGGGCAGCCGAGGCCTTGGATGCCTGTGCTGCGCCTTGCAGGGGCAGCAACAGGCGGGCTTCAAATTCGGCGGGGGCCACGTACTGGATCACGCTCTTGCCCTTCACAGGCACGGCCACGTCGATGCCGCGGTCGGGGTAGAGCAGGTGCTCCACTGCCTGTTCGCCTGAGCCGCGCGTGAGGCGCAGGCCCGGCGTGCCAAAGCGCTGGATCACGGTCTGCGCATCGAGCCGTGCCTGGGGCACCAGGCTCACGCTGCGCACCGACGCCTTCAGAGCCGTGGCCATGTCATGCACACCCAGTGTGAAGCGGCGGGTGGTGCTCTCCATGAAATCGACCTTGGCGGCCCGCTCGCGCATGTCCTGGAGCTGCTCGGGTGTGGCGGCCAGTGAAATCACCAGCTTGCCGGTCACGAAGCCCAGCTGGGCCGGGTCGATGAAGGCTTCCAGCGAACCCTGTTCACCCGGAGCCGCCACCACCGCCACCTGGTGCTCGATGGGCCAGCGTTGCTGCACATCGGCCAGGGTGGAGGCCGCTTCGGGCCGCACGCTCAGGCGCAGCCCTTGAGGGGGTGCCCCGAACAGCAGGCTGTCGCCGTCGGGGGTGGCCCGCACATCCCAGGGCAATCCGGCTCCTGCGGGTGCGTTCATGCCATCGGGGGGGGGGCCTTCCACCGTCGGCAGGGCACCCAGTCGGTCACCGGCCACCACCAGGCCCACCGCCACGGCCACGGCGCCCAGCACCATGGCGCCCACGATCGTCCACTTGTTCATGCTCAAGGCTGCTCTCAGGTCTTGTAGGAGGGGTCGATGCGATCGAGCTTGCGGATCAGCGAGGGCCACACGAAGGCGGCGCCCTGACCCTCGGTTTGCACCTTCATGGCGTGCCCGGTGGTGGCCAGGATGGCCGGATCGACCTCGATGAGTGGGCCACCGGCCTGGGCGGCCAGCTGGATCTGGCAGGTGCTTTCGAACACGTACATGTTCAGGAAGGCCCCGGCCACGCTGCGACCGATGGTCAGCAGGCCATGGTTGCGCAGCATCAGGTGGTTGGCCTGGCCCAGGTCGGCCTGCAGGCGGGGCTTCTCGTCTTCGCGGAAGGCCACGCCTTCGTAGCTGTGATACGCCAGCGAGGGCAGCACGAAGGTGCTTTGCTGCGAGATGGGCAGCACGCCACAGCGTTGAGCCGACACGGCCACGCCGGCGCGGCTGTGGGTGTGCATCACGCACAGCGCGTCTTCACGCCCTTCGTGGATGGCGCTGTGGATGTTGAAGCCTGCCGGGTTCACAGGGAAGGGTGAGTCCATCAGCTTGTGGCACTTCAGGTCGACCTTGACCAGGCTGGACGCCGTGATCTCGTCGAACATCAGCCCGTAGGGGTTGATCAGGAAGTGGTGCTCGGGGCCGGGCAGGCGTGCCGAGATGTGCGTGAAGATGAGGTCGCTCCAGCCGTACAAAGCCACCAGGCGGTAGGCCGCGGCCAGGTCCACGCGCAGCTGCCATTCTTCGGGGCTGACCTGGTCTTTCAGCGACGGGATGTTCAAGGCGCTCATGCCGTGTGCTCCGGGAGGGTGTGCTCAGAAAAGGCGTGCTGATGGTGCTGGCGCAGCAGGTTCTTCTGCACCTTGCCCATGGCGTTGCGAGGCAGGTCGTCCACGAAGAAGATGCGTTTGGGCACCTTGAAGCTGGCGATCTGGCCTTTGAGGGCGTCGATCAGGCGGGCTTCGTCCAGGGGCCGGCCATCGGTGGTCACCACGACGGCCACCACGCCTTCGCCGAAATCCGGGTGGGGCACGCCCACCACCGCCGACTCGATCACACCCGGCAGCTTGTCGACATGGCCCTCCACTTCAGCAGGGTACACGTTGAAGCCGCCCGTGATGATGAGGTCTTTGGCCCGTCCCACCAGGTGCAGATAGCCGGCGGCATCGATGAAGCCCACATCGCCCGTGATGAACCAGCCATCGGCGGTGAAGGACTCGGCCGTCTTGTCGGGCATGCCCAGGTAGCCGCTGAACACATTGGGGCCCTGCACCTGCACGTGCCCGGGGGTGTCCGTGCCGCAGGGCCGGCCCGCATCGTCGATGACGCGCACGCCCACGCCGGGCAGGGCCGGGCCCACGCTGCCGGGCTGGCGGGGGCCATCGGCCGGGCGGCAGGGGTTGGAGCACAGCATGCCGGTTTCGCTCATGCCGTAGCGCTCCAGGATGGTGTGCCCGGTGCGGTGCTCGAACGCCTCGTGGGCGCTGGCCAGCAAGGGGGCCGAGCCACTGACGAACAGCCGCATGCCCGACACCGCATGGGCCGTCAGGCCTTCGTGGGCCAGCAGGCGCCCGTACATGGTGGGCACGCCCATGAACACGGTGGCGCGTGGGGCCCTCAGGTCGGTCAGGTGGGCCAGCACCTGGGCGGGGTCGAACCGGCTCAGCCAGCGCATGGGCGTGGCCGACAGCAGCGCGCAGTGACAGGCCACGAACAGGCCATGGATGTGGAAGGTGGGCAGCGCATGCACCAGGCAGTCGTCGCTGCGCCAGTCCCAGTGGCGCAGCAGCGTGCGCGCATTGCTCAGCAGGTTGCCGTGCGACAGCATGGCGCCTTTGCTGCGGCCGGTGGTGCCCGAGGTGTACAGGATGGCGGCCAGGTCGGAGGCCTTGCGGGGCTTGACCGCGTGCACATCGGGCTGCTGGGCCGCATGCACCAGCAGGCTGCCGCTGCGGTCGGTGTTCAGGGTGAACAGGTGGGCCACGCCGCGGTGGGCCGCCAGCGGAGCCACCCAGTCGAGGTCGTCGCTGCGGCACACCAGCACGGCCGGTCGCGCGTCCTGCACGAAGTAGTCCAGCTCGGCGGCCTTGTAGGCCGGATTCAGCGGCAGGAACACGGCGCCCGCACGCAGGGTGGCCATGTACAGCATCAGGCCTTCAACCGACTTGTCGATGTGCGCAGCCACCACGGGCGGGCGGCGCTGGGCTCCGCGCCCCACGGGGGGCAGGTCCAGGCTGTCGAGCAGGTTGGCGATCATGGCTGTGGCGCGGTCCAGGTCGCGCCAGGTGTAGGCCTCTCCGGCCTCGGTCAGGATGGCTGGCTCGTCGAGTGTGGCGGGCAGCGCGGCCTGGATGGCGGTGTACAGGTTCATGGCAAATCCCCGGGGGTTGTGTCAGGCACCTTGGCCAGCACCCAAACCCAGGTGGCGGGCATGGTGTGCGAGGTGGTCGCGCATGAAGGTGCTGATGAAGTAGTACCCGTGGTCGTAGCCTTCGTGCTTGCGCAGGGTCAAGGGCTGGCCATGGGCCAGGCAGGCTTGCTCGAACAGATGCGGGTGCAGCTGCTCGGCGAGGAACTTGTCGCCCAGCCCCTGGTCGATCAGGATGGGCGCGCAGCGGTGCCCCGCCTGGACCAGTTCGGTGGCGTCGTGCCTGGCCCAGGTGCTGCGGTCAGCGCCCAGGTAGCCGCCGAAGGCCTTGTGCCCCCAGGGGCACTGGCTGGGCGCCGCAATGGGCGCAAAGGCCGACACGCTGGCAAAGCGGCCCGGGTGACGCAGGGCCAGGGTCAGGGCGCCATGGCCGCCCATCGAATGCCCGAAGACGCCGGTGCGCGTGGGCTCACCGCCGAAGGCGTCGATCACGCCAGGCAGCAGTTCGTTCATCAGGTGGCTTTCCATGCGCCAGTGCGTGGCCCACGGGGCTTGGGTGGCGTCGAGGTAAAAGCCGGCGGCGGTGCCGAAATCCCAGTGGGCATCGGCGCCTTCCACGCCCGTGCCGCGCGGGCTGGTGTCGGGGGCCAGCAAGATCAGCCCATGTTCGGCCGCGAATTGCTGGGCACCACCCTTGATCACGAAGGTTTCTTCGGTGCAGGTCAGGCCGGCCAGGTACATCAGCACAGGGCGCTTCTCGCCGGCCAGGGCCTGGGGCGGACGGTACACCGCAAAGCGCATGGGCAGGCCGATCTCGGCGCTGTCGAGCTGGTAAAAGCCTTGCACGCCGCCGAAGCAGCGGTGTTCGCTCAGGGTCTGGAAGTTCATGGTGTGTCAACCTTCGCGCTGGTACTCAGGCAATCGTGCGCCGCAATGGCGGCAGAAGTTCGCTTCTGGCAGGTGACCTTCGGTCAGGCATTCGTGGCAGCTGCGGGTGGTGGTGACCCGGGGCAGACGCTGTGCGGTCATCTCGGAGGTCACGATGCCGGTGGGCACGGCCAGCACGCCCCAGCCCAGCAGCATCATGAGCGAGGCAATGAACCGCCCCAGGTCGGTCTTGGGGGTGATGTCACCAAAGCCCACGGTGGTCATGGTGGTCACGGCCCAGTACATGGCCGTGGGGATGCTGGTGAAGCCGTGTTCGGGCCCTTCCACCACGTACATCAGGGTGCCCATGATCAGCACCACCATCAGCACGAAGGACAGGAACACCGCGATCTTGCGCCGGCTGGCCATCAGGGCCCGGCCCAGTGCGGTGTATTCGGTGACATAGCTGGTGAGCTTGAACACCCGGAACATGCGCAGCAGCCGCAAGATCCGCACGTCGATGAAGAAGTGGGCCTCGGGCACCACCAGGGCCAGGTAGGTGGGCACCACCGAGACCAGGTCGATGATGCCGAAAAAGCTGGTGGCGTAGCGCCAGGGGTGCCGCACGCACAGCAGCCGCAGGATGTATTCGGCCGTGAAGCCGATGGTGAAGCACCACTCCAGCACCGACAGCCAGAAACCGAAACGTGCCTGGATGCTGGACACGCTGTCGAGTGTGACCACCAGCACGCTCAGCAAGATGGCGCCGATCAGGCACTGGTCGAACAACCGACCCGCCCGGGTGTCGGCCTCGAAGATGATGGTGTAAAGGTTCAGCCGCCAGCCCGCCAGGGGCTTGTCGTCGGAAGGGGGCAGGGCGTTCATGCCCTGCTTTATAGATCAATCTGGGTGTTCGGCTGGCTGGACAGTCCTGCCGATCGAAGGCGTGGTGGCGCAGACCATGCAATTGCGGCCACCCGACTTGGCGCCGTACAGGGCGTGATCCGCCTGTGTGAGCCAGTCTTCCAGGCCATGCAGGGCCGAATGCCAGGGCGCCATGCCAATGCTCACCGTGAGCTGCATGGTGCTGTTTCCATGGGCCACGGTCGTCTGGCTCAGTTGCTGGCGGATGCGTTCCAGCGCCACCCATGCCTCCTGCTCGCTGGTCTGGGTCAGCAGCACGGCAAACTCCTCGCCACCCACCCGTCCGATGAGGTCGGTTTCGCGGGTCGACTGCTTCATCACCTGGCTGAAGGCCTTGAGCGCAGCGTCCCCGCCGGCATGCCCGTGTTCGTCGTTGATGCGCTTGAAATGATCCAGGTCCAGCAGGGCCAGTGTGCAGGGCTGCTGGTAGCGCCGGGCCTGGCGGAATTGTTGTTCGGCCGCGTCCATGAAGGCGCGCCGGTTGGCCAACTGGGTCAGGGCATCGACGCTGGCCAGGTGCCGCAGTTGCTCCTCCATGGCTTGGCGCTGGTCTTCCACCACACGCGCATGCAGCAGGGTGCCCAGCGTCACCACCAGGGGTTGCAACAGCTGCTGCACCGCTTCATCGAAGCCCCCTTCGCGGTTGCCCAGACCGATCATGCCCAACACCTCGCCGTTGAAGCTCAGCGGGATGCCCAGGAAAGAGTCGAGGTTGGGGTGTCCCTTGGGGGTGCCGCGACTGGCCGGGTGGGTGGCCGGTGCGTTGGTCAACACCACCTCGCCATGCGTCACCACATGGCCAAAGAGGTTGTCGAGGTTGTTGAAGCGCATGGCGTTGGGGCGCTTTTGATGTTCCTCGTACCAGTGGCGCGAGCCCTCGTCCCACGAAATGTTCGAAATGGTCGGCACGAAGAGGCTTTTGTGTCCCACTTCGTCGATGTGCGTGATGCCGATGAAGCCAAAGCGGCTGCCGGTGATCTGCAGCAAAGGTTCGAACAGCGCTTCGCAGGCGGCCTGGATGTCCTTGCTGAGCAGGAAGTTCTGCTGGGCCTCGTTGATCAGGGCCTGAAGCCGCTGAACCTGTCGGCGCTCGGCCTCTTGCTGCCGAAGCGACGCCTCCATGCGCTTGGTGGCGGTCACGTCCAGCAGGAAGCCGCGCACACGCACCAGCTGGCCGTGGTTGTCGAGGTCGCCGCGGGTGATCTGCTGCACCCAGCGTTCACCGTCGGCCAGCGGGTAGGTGATCTCCTGCCAGGTGTCCAGGCCCAGGGCGTGGGCCTGCAGCGCAGCCCGGAAGGCGTCCTGTCGATCGGCGGGCAACAGCTGCTCGAAAGGCTGGCCGTCATCCAGGTGCCGCATGGCCGCTTCACCCAGGATGTCGTGCAGGTTGCCTGAACGGTACAGCAGGCTCGCCGGGGTGTGGGTGTCCCAGATCAGGGCGGCCACCGGGCCCGA
Organism: Aquabacterium lacunae; assembly: GCF_004310865.1. Taxonomy (GTDB): domain Bacteria; phylum Pseudomonadota; class Gammaproteobacteria; order Burkholderiales; family Burkholderiaceae_C; genus Aquabacterium; species Aquabacterium lacunae. The sequence goes on along the minus strand of NZ_SIXI01000004.1, from coordinate 31,717 downwards.
CGACAGCAGTTCGCGCTCGCGGCGGATCTCCAGCCGTTGCTGGTGCGATTGCAGGATGGACATCACCACGTCGGCAAAGGTGCTCAGGCGGGTGCGGTCGGCTTCGGTGAATTCGGTGCGAGGTCTGGTGTCGAGCAGGCACAGGGTGCCCACCACATGACCTTCCCGGGTGCGCAGCGGCGCGCCTGCATAGAAGCGAAAGCCATTGGTCTGCTGCTGCACCCAGGCGTACTTGGAGAACAGCGGGTCGCGGCTCAGGTCGCTGATCACCAGGGTCTGCTGCTTCATCACCACGTGGTGGCAGATGCTGGTTTCGCGCGGGAAACGCGGGTCGGCAAAGCCGCAGCGGGCCTTGAACCACAGCTGTTCGCTGTCGACCATGGACACCAGGCAGGTGGGCACGTTGAACACGTGCGCCACCAGGCGGGTCAGGCGATCCAGATCGGGGTCGGGCGGGGTGTCCAGCACCTCCAGGCTGCGCAAGGCGGACAGTCGCTGCGCCTCTTGGGCAGCTTCCTGAGCGGTGGGTGTGACGCTGGACACGTGGGCGGTGGCGATGGGCATCCGAAGGGCTGAAGCTCGACAACTGTCAGGTTGGGTTCACACTTGACCAGCATGCCCGGCTTGTGGACCTCTGCGTGCGCTTAAACGTCGATCGCGCGGGCAGATCCGGCCTTTTTACGCAATTCGAACTTCTGGATCTTGCCGGTGGAGGTCTTGGGCAGCTCTCCGAACACCACCGCACGGGGCACCTTGAAGCCCGCCAGGTGCTGCTTGCAATGCGCGACGATGTCTTGCGGTGTGATGTCCACACCCGCTTTCAGCTCGACAAAGGCGCACGGTGTTTCGCCCCATTTGTCGTCGGGCTTGGCCACCACGGCGGCGGCCAGCACGGCCGGGTGACGGTAGAGCACGTCTTCCACTTCGATGGACGAGATGTTTTCGCCCCCCGAAATGATGATGTCCTTGCTGCGGTCCTTGATCTTGACGTAGCCATCGGGGTAGCGCACGGCCAGGTCGCCCGTGTGGAACCAGCCGCCGGCAAACGCTTCCTGCGTGGCCTTGGGGTTCTTCAGGTACCCCTTCATCGTGATGTTGCCGCGGAACATGATCTCGCCCATGGTCTCGCCGTCGGCGGGCACGTCGGCCAGGGTGGTCGGGTCTTTCACGGCAATGCCACGCTGCAGGTGGTAGTTCACGCCCTGCCGTGCATTCAGGCGCGCGCGCTCACCGATGTCCAGGGCGTCCCAGGCCTCGTGCTTCACGCACACGGCCGCGGGCCCGTAGATCTCGGTCAGGCCGTACACATGGGTCAGGCCAATGCCCAGTTTTTCCATGCCTTCGATCATGGCCGCGGGCGGTGCAGCGCCGGCCACCATGGCCTGGATGCCGGCGGGCAGGCCCACCTTCAGTTCGTCAGGGGCGTTGACCAGCCCCGCGTGCACGATGGGCGCCGCGCAGTAATGCGTGACGCCGTGCTGGCGCATGGCCTCGAAAATGGCCTTGGGTTCCACCTTGCGCAGGCACACGTTCACGCCCGCTCGGGCGGCCACCGTCCAGGGGAAGCACCAGCCATTGCAATGGAACATGGGCAGCGTCCACAGGTACACCGCATGCTTGGGCATGTCCCATTCCAGGATGTTTGACACCGCGTTCATGGCCGCGCCTCGGTGGTGGTACACCACGCCCTTGGGGTTGCCGGTGGTGCCCGAGGTGTAGTTCAGCGCGATGGCGTCCCATTCGTCGGCGGGCAGTTGCCATTCGAACTGGGCGTCACCGCTGGCCAGCAGGGTTTCGTAGGTGAGCGGGCCGATGCGTTCGTGCGTGCCGGCGTACAGGGCGTCGTCGGCGTCGATCACCAGCAGCCTGCCTGTGCTCTGGCGCAGTTCGATGGCGCGGGCCATGGTGGGCGCGAACTCCCGGTCCACGATCACCACCTTGGCCTCGCCGTGGTCCAGCATGAAGGCAATCGCCTCGGCGTCGAGCCGGGTGTTCAGCGTGTTGATCACGGCACCGGCCATCGGGATGCCGAAGTGGGCTTCCACCATGGGGGGCGTGTTGGGCAGCATCACGGCCACGGTGTCGCCGTGGCCCACGCCGCGCTGGCGCAGGGCGCTGGCCAGCTGGCGGCAGCGGCGGTAGGTCTCGCCCCAGGTCTGGGCCATCTCGCCATGCACGATGGCCAGGCGGTCAGGGTAGACCTGGGCGGCGCGCTCCAGAAAACTCAGGGGGCTGAAGGCGGCAAAGTTCGCCTCGGTGCGGGGCAGGTCCTGTGTGTAGATGTTCGACATCGAAGACTCCTGGAACACCCTGGCACCATACTGCGGGAAAACGCGACGGCACTCGGGTCAATCCCCGATTTCAGCGGTTTTCGTGCGCAGTCGCCCTGCGCGGCATCAAAGAGCGTGTCAGTCGTTGATTTCGCGGTCGCCGCTTGCGGCCTCGGGTGCATTCGGGTCGGCCTCCACCCGGATGCGGGCACCCCGCACGCTGACCACCTGGCCCGCACGGATCTTGGCGGTCTTGCGCAATTCGTCCTGGCCATCGACCTGCACCATGCCTTCAGAGACCATGAATTTGGCCTCGCCGCCACTGCTGGCCAGGCTGCAGGCTTTCAGCAATTTGTCGAGGGTGATGAATTCGCCACGCAAGTCGAAGGTGATCTGTTGAAGGGGGGGCATGGCAGGGTATTTGGATGACGGGATAGTTTCAAAAAATGGCGCGGTGCTGGCACAATGCCGTCTTCGCGCAGAATGTGCGCACGCGCGTTTTCAAACGCGTGCCGAATGCAGGTGCAATCCCGGCAAACACGCTACATTGACGCCGATGGCGCGGCCCGACATTGTCAGGCCGCCGGCCCCACCCGAAGGAGACGCCAAGATGAACGCCCCCCTCATGCACATGGTCAGCACCCAGCCCGGTGAAGCCAACCCGGCCGACATCCAGCGCGCCTTCGATGCCCAGCTGCCCACGGCCCTGGCCTGGCGCGCTTCCACCGCGGCCGAGCGCATCGCCCGCCTCAAGAAGCTGCGCGATGCCATGCTGGCCCGCCGCGAGGCCTTCTACGCCGCCTTCGAGAAGGATTACCACAAGCCGCCTTCGGAGGTCGAAGCCACCGAGTTCATGCCGGTGCTCGACGAGATCCGCCACGCCATCGGTGACCTCAAGAAGTGGATGAAGCCGCAGCGTGTGTGGCCCACCATGACCACGGGTGGCACCTCGGCCTGGATCGAAGCGCAGCCCCGTGGCCGCTGCCTGATCATCGCGCCCTGGAACTTCCCGCTGAACCTGTGCTTCGGCCCGCTGGTGTCGGCCCTGGCTGCGGGCAACACGGCCATCGTCAAGCCGTCGGAAATGACGCCGCATGTCAGCGCCGTGATGGTCGAGATCCTGCGCGAGCTGTTCCCCATCGACCAGGTGGCCATCTTCGAGGGCTCCACACCCACCTCGACCGCCCTGCTGGCCCTGCCGTTCGACCACATCTTCTTCACCGGCTCGCCGGCCGTGGGCAAGATCGTCATGACCGCCGCCGCCAAGCACCTGACCAGCGTCACCCTGGAGCTGGGCGGCAAGTCGCCCGTGATCGTGGACGAATCGGCCGACATCAAGCTGGCCGCCGAAACCCTGCTGTGGGGCAAGCTGACCAACTGTGGCCAGATCTGCGTGGCGCCCGACCACGTGTACGTGCACGAAGCCGTCAAGGACAAGTTCGTGGCCGAATGCCGCCGCGTGATCGCCGAGCGCTACGGCGACAACGCCCAGGCCCAGAAGGCCTCGCCGCACTTCACCCGCGTGATCAACCAGCGCCACACCCAGCGCATTGCCGGCCTGATCGACGACGCCCGCAAGCGCGGCGCCCGTGTGCTGCTGGGCGGTGAGGTGGATGTGGCCTCGTCGTTCATCGCGCCCACGCTGCTGGACAACATCCCGGCCGAAGCCACCATCATGAGCGAAGAGATCTTCGGGCCCGTGCTGCCGGTGATCGGCTGGCGCGACATCGACCAGGTCATCGCCCGGATCAACGCCGACCCCAAGCCGCTGGCGCTGTACATCTTCGCCCGCAACGACGCCCGCACCAAGCGCATCATTGCGCACACCAGCTCGGGTGGCGTGGGCATCAACCACTGCGTGCTGCACTATGCGCACGGCAACCTGCCCTTTGGCGGCGTGAACAACTCGGGCATCGGCAATGCCCACGGCTACTTCGGCTTCAAGGCCTTCTCGCACGAGCGTGCCGTGCTGAAGTCGGGCCCGATCATGGTGGCCAAGCTGTTCTTCCCGCCCTACGACGGCTTCAAGCCCAAGCTGATCCGCACCATCGTCGATCTGCTCAAGCTGCCCAAGCTGTTCTGAGCCTGCCCACGCTGCACATGGCCGATAATCCGGCCGCGTGGCCCAGCAGCCCGCCTGACGGTTGAAGCCGACTGGCGGGCTTTTTGCATGGGTGGCCCCAGCCTGACCCGCGCACAGTGCGCAGAAAGTCGACACCGGTGGACATCTTCATCCAACAACTCATCAACGGCCTGGTGCTGGGCAGCATGTACGCCCTGGTGGCGCTGGGCTACACCATGGTCTACGGCATCATCAACCTGATCAACTTCGCGCACGGCGAGGTGCTGATGGTGGGGGCGCTGGTCAGCTGGACGGTGGTCACCCAGCTGGAAGGTGCAGGCCTGCCGGGCTGGCTGCTGCTGCTGATCGCGCTGGCGGTGGCCATGGTGGCCTGCATGGCGCTGAACTTCGTGATCGAGAAGCTGGCCTACCGGCCCTTGCGCAATGCGCCCCGGCTGGCGCCGCTGATCACGGCCATGGGCGTGTCGCTGCTGTTGCAGACGCTGGCCATGATCATCTGGAAGCCTGACTACAAGCCGTTCCCCATCCTGCTGCCCGACGAGCCCTACGAGGTCATGGGCGCCACCATCAACGTGGTGCAGGTCCTGATCATCGGCGTGGCCGCTGCCACCATGGCCGGCCTGATGGCCCTGATCCATGGCACGCCGCTGGGCCGGGCCATGCGCGCCACCGCCGAGAACCCGCGGGTGGCGCAGCTCATGGGCGTGCGCCCTGACCGCATCATTTCCGCCACCTTCGTCATCGGGGCGGCCCTGGCGGCCCTGGCCGGCGTGATGTGGGCGGCCAATTACGGCTCGGTGCAGCACACCATGGGCTTCCTGCCGGGCTTGAAGGCCTTCACGGCGGCCGTGTTTGGCGGCATCGGCAACCTGCCGGGCGCCATGGTGGGCGGCATCCTGCTGGGCCTGATCGAAGCCCTGGGTGCCGGCTACATCGGTGACCTCACCGGTGGCTTGCTGGGCTCGAACTACCAGGACATCTTCGCGTTCTCAGTGCTGATCCTGGTGCTGGTGTTCCGCCCGCAGGGCCTGCTGGGCGAACGCGTCGCCGACCGGGCGTGAGGAGGGCATGCACATGAACCGCAAGATCACCTTCGCGCTGTGCGCCGTGGCCCTGATGGTGCTGCCCCTGCTGCTGCAGGGCGTGGGCCAGGCCTGGGTGCGCATCCTCGACACGGCGCTGCTGTACATCCTGCTGGCCCTGGGCCTGAACATCGTGGTGGGCTTTGCCGGCCTGCTCGACCTGGGCTATGTGGCCTTTTATGCCGTGGGCGCCTACATGTTCGCGCTGCTGGGCTCGCCCCACCTGACCGAGAACTTCCCGGCCCTGGCGGCCCTGTTCCCCGATGGCCTGCACACGCCCATCTGGCTGGTGATCCCGCTGGGCGCGGGCCTGGCCGCGATCGCGGGTGTGCTGCTGGGCGCGCCCACACTCAAGCTGCGGGGCGACTACCTGGCCATCGTCACGCTGGGCTTTGGCGAGATCATCCGGGTGTTCATGAACAACCTGGACAACCCGGTCAACATCACCAACGGCCCCAAGGGCATCGACCGCATCGACCCGCTCACGGTGTTCGGGGTCAGCCTCGGTGAGCCCTGGCACGTGGGCGGCTTCACGCTGCCACCGGTCACGCTGCACTACTACCTGTTCCTGGGCCTGGTCGTGCTGGCCGTGGTGGCCTGCCTGCGCCTGCAGGACTCCCGCCTGGGCCGGGCCTGGCGCGCCATCCGCGAAGACGAGATCGCGGCCAAGGCCATGGGCCTGAACACACGCAACCTCAAGCTGCTGGCCTTCGGGCTGGGCGCCACCTTCGGTGGTGTGGCCGGGGTGCTGTTTGCCAGCTTCCAGGGCTTCGTATCGCCTGAATCGTTCAGCCTGCAGGAAAGCATCATGGTGGTGGCCATGGTGGTGCTGGGCGGCCTGGGCCATGTGCCCGGCGTGGTGCTGGGCGCCTTCCTGCTGGCGGCCCTGCCCGAGGTGCTGCGCCATGTGGCGGGGCCCTTGCAGGCGGCCACGGGCGGGCGGCTGGATGCCGCCATCTTGCGGCAGCTGCTGGTGGCGCTGGCCATGATCGGCATCATGCTGGCCCGGCCCCGTGGCCTGTGGCCCGCACCGGAGGGCAAGGCATGAGCGGCGCACCGTTGCTGAAAGTCTCGGGCGTCATCAAGCGCTTTGGCGGTGTGCAGGCGCTCAATGGCGTCGGGCTCGATGTCATGCCTGGCACCGTGCACGGCCTGATCGGCCCCAATGGCGCTGGCAAGACCACCTTCTTCAACACCATCACCGGGCTGGTCACGGCCGACCAGGGCCACTTCGAGCTCAAGGGCCGCCGCTACCGGCCAACCGAAGTGCACCGCGTGGCGCGCGCCGGCATTGCACGCACCTTCCAGAACATCCGTCTGTTCGGTGACATGAGCGTGCTTGACAACGTGCGCGTGGGCCGCCATGTGCGCACGCAGGTGGGCTGGTGGCAGGCCTTGCTGCGCACGCCGGCCTTCAATCGCGAGGAGGCGGCCATCACCGATGCAGCCATGGCCTTGCTCGATTTCGTGGGGCTGACCGACCAGGCCCACCGCATGGCCCGCACCTTGAGCTACGGTGACCAGCGCCGCCTGGAAATCGCACGTGCACTGGCCACCGAGCCCAAGCTGCTGGCCCTCGACGAGCCCGCCGCCGGCATGAACGCCACCGAGAAAGTGGCCTTGCGCGCCTTGATCGAGAAGATCCGTGACCAGGGGCGCACCGTGCTGCTGATCGAGCACGACGTGAAGCTGGTGATGGGCCTGTGTGACCGCATCACGGTGCTGGACCAGGGCCACGTGATCGCCGACGGCCTGCCGGCCGAGGTGCAGAACAACGACGCCGTGATCGAGGCCTACCTGGGCAGCGCCCACCGGGCCTACGACACCCCGCACGACAGCCCCGACAGCGGTGCCCTCGAAGACCCGGAGGAAGGCGTGGACGACCGCGATGACGGCCTGTCCGACCTGCCGGATGCGTCCGACACCCCCTCGGCGCCCCGCTGAAACCGCACCGCACACGCATGAACACGAACACATCCCCTGTGCTGAGCACGCACGATCTCAGTGTGGCTTACGGTGGCATCCGGGCCGTCAAGGGCGTGAACCTGGCCCTGTACCCGGGCGAACTGGTCAGCCTGATCGGTGCCAATGGCGCCGGCAAGACCACCACACTCAAGGCCATCTGTGGCCTGCTCGCGCCACAAGGAGGCGAGGTGCGCCTGAACGGGCAGCCGGTGCATGCCCAAGGGCCCTGGGACCTGGTGGCACAGGGCCTGGTCATGGTGCCCGAGGGCCGCGGCATCTTCGCGCGCATGTCGATCGACGAGAACCTGCGCATGGGCGCCTACCTGCGCCGCGACCGCGACATCGAGACCGACATCGAATCGGTCTATGCGCGCTTCCCTCGCCTGAAAGAGCGCCGCAAGCAGCTTGCCGGCACGCTGTCAGGCGGCGAGCAGCAGATGCTGGCCATGGGCCGTGCCCTGCTGGCCCGCCCCAAGGTGCTGCTGCTGGACGAGCCCTCCATGGGTCTGTCGCCCATCATGGTCGACAAGATCTTCGAGGTGGTGGCCGACGTGTCGGCCCAGGGCGTGACCGTGCTGCTGGTCGAGCAGAACGCCCACCGTGCGCTGGAGATGGCGCAGCGCGCCTACGTGATGGAGTCGGGCGAGATCACCCTGCAAGGCGCGGCCTGCGACCTCTTGGGTGACCCCCAGGTGCAGGCGGCCTACCTGGGGGCCTGAACCTGCGGGGTGCGGCCATGACGCCATGGCCTCGGCACCCGCTTCAGGTCACAGCGCGGCCTTGATCCGTTCGGCCAGGCCCTTGATCTTGTCCATGTCGCCCATGGCCGTGGCATGCGGCTTGCGCAGGTCGGCGATCGAGCCCGGGATCACGTGGATGTGAAAGTGCGGCACGGTTTGCCCCGCGGCGGTACCGTTGAGCTGCATCAGCACGATGCCTTCCACGCCCAGGGCCTTCTTCATGGCCTCACCCACCTGGCGCACCGTGCGCATGCAGGCCTGGGCGCTGTCATCGCTGAGTTCGAACAGGGTCTCGGCCGGCTGCTTGGGGATCACCAGGGCATGGCCATCGACCTGCGGCATGATGTCCATGAAGCACAGCGTGTGCTCGTCTTCGTGCACCTTGAAGCTCGGGATCTCGCCACGCAGGATCTTGGCGAAGACGTTGTTCGTGTCGTAGGACATGGTCAGGCTTTCCGATGAGGGTTGAAGGCGCTGGGCCTGGGCATTGGGCGCTCAGGCCTTGTCGGCCGCGCTGGTGAAGGCGTCGGCATAGAAGAACTCGTCGGGCAGGCCGGCCTGGGCCACGAAATCGTGGCGCGCAGCGGCCACCATCACGGGGGCGCCACAGGCGTACACCTCATGGCCCGACAGGTCGGGCAGGTCGGCCAGCACGGCCTGGTGCACGAAGCCCGTGCGGCCTTGCCAGGCATCGGCAGGCAGGGCTTCCGACAGCACCGGCACATAGCGCAGCCAGGGCAGCTCGGCAGCCTGCTGCTCGGCCCACGCGTGCATGTACAGATCGGCCCGGGTGCGGGCACCCCAGTACAGCACCGCTGGGCGGGTGTTCTGCTTGAAACGCAGGTGCTCGATGATGGCCTTGAGCGGTGCAAAGCCCGTGCCCGAGGCCAGCAGCACCATGGGGCGCTCGCTGTCTTCGCGCACGAAGAAAGTGCCCAGCGGGCCTTCCATGCGCAGGATTTCCTTTTCCTTCATGTCACCGAACACATGGTCGGTGAACAGGCCGCCCGGCATGTGGCGGATGTGCAGTTCGATGCCATTGACGGCCGGGTCTTTCACCGTGTGCGGGGCATTGGCCATCGAGTAGCTGCGGCGGTTGCCGTCTTTCAGGATGAACTCGATGTACTGGCCAGCCCGGTAGCCGAAGCTGTTGTTGGCTGGCAGTTGCAGGTTCAGCACCATCACATCGGGCGCGGCACGGCGCAGTGTGGTCACACGCGTGGGCATCTTGACCACAGGGTTGTCGCCCAGGGCCACCACCTGGCGCGACTCCAGCACGATGTCGCTTTGCGGCGTGGCGCAGCAGGTCAGCACCAGGCCCGCGGCCTCCTCGGCCTCGGTCAGGGCCTTGGCCTGGTGGGCGCCGTGCAGCACACGGCCTTCCACCAGCTTGCATTTGCACGAACCACAGGCGCCGTCCTTGCAGCCGTAGGGCAGGCCAATGCCCGCCTGGAGGGCCGCGCTCAGCACGGTGTCGTCGCGCTGCATGGTGAACTGGCGGCCACTGGGCACGATGGTGACGGAAAAGCTCATGACGCGGTCCTGGGAATCCTGGGAGGCCTCAAAATCGGGCAACCCCTGATTTTCGCTCAAGCCGAAGCCCCCACCATGCGTGCGCCTGCCATCTCTGCCTGCCGAACCTTCCGCCAGACCCGCGTGCTGATCGTGGGCTGCGGCGACGTGGGTCTGCGCGTGGCCACCATGCTGCGCGGCCATTGCCGCGTGCGCGCCCTGACCTCGTCGCCCGACAAGGTGGTCGCCTTGCGCGCGCAGGGCCTGGTGCCCCTGCTGGGCAACCTGGATCAGCCGGCCTCGCTGGCGCGCCTGGCGGGCCTGGCGCCCTATGTGCTGCACCTGGCTCCTCCGCCCGGGCACGGCGCCCACGACCCGCGCACCCAGGCGCTGTTGACCGCGCTGGCGCGCCGGGGGGGCATGCAGGCCCTGGCCTACGGCAGCACCACGGGCGTGTACGGCAACGCGCACGGTGCCGAGTTTGACGAGACCCGTGCCGTGGCCCCGGCCACCGACCGTGCCCGCCGCCGGGTGGCCGCCGAGCGCTGGGTGCGCCAATGGGGCCGCAGCATGGCCCTGCGCCAGGGCACCCGAGCGGGTGTGCTGCGCATCCCGGGCATCTATGCACCCGACCGTGAGGGCGGTGACCCGCGAGAGCGAGTGCGCCGTGGTGCCCCCCTGCTGCGCCCCGAAGACGATGTGTTCACCAACCACATCCATGCCGACGACCTGGCACGGGCCTGTGCGCTGTACCTGTGGCGCGGCAAGCCTCAGCGCACGCTGCACGTGTGCGACGACACCCGCCTGAAAATGGGCGATTACTTCGACCTCGTGGCCGACCGGGCGGGCCTGCCCCGTTGCCCGCGTTTGAGCCGTGCGGAAGCGGCCGCACAGCTCTCCCCCATGCAGATGTCGTTCATGGGCGAATCTCGCCTGCTGCGCAACACCCGCCTGAAAACCGAATTGCGTCTGAGCCTGCACCACCCCCTCGCTCCGGGGGAGTTCTGACGCATTTCACCCCTTGGGATGCCCTCTGAAGGAGGGGCAGGGCGCTGCCTAGGCCGAGCCGGTGATAAGGTGCCGCCAAAGCTGCGGAACCACGCGGCACCACCTTCACCTGGGGAGACATCCGCATGCGCATCACTTCGTTCGTGGCCCGACTTGGCCTGCTGGCTTCGGCCGCTCTGCTGGCTCAGGGCGCACAAGCCGCCAGTCAGCTCGTGGCCTTTGGCGATAGCCTGGTCGACAACGGTAACACCGTTGACTACCTGGACGTCACTTTCCCTGCGTCGCCTTATTACCAAGGACGCTTCAGCAATGGCCCGGTGGCGGTGGAATACATGGCTCAGCAACTGGGCCTGAGCCTGGACGATCGCGCCGTGGGCGGGGCTTACACAGGCAATGGCAATCGCCTGGCAGAGACCAACCCCACCCGCCTGAGCCTGATTGCCAGCACGGGCACACGGCAGCAGATTTCGGCGTACATCAGTGAAAAGGGCGGTGCGGTCGACAGCCAGGCCCTGTACTACATCTGGGCTGGTGGCAACGACTTCTTCACCAACCCCACGGGCGCGACGGTGGCGTCGGCGGTCGGCAACCTGGCGGCCGATGTGTCGGCGCTGTATGCCGCTGGTGCCCGCAACTTCTTCATTCCCAACCTGCCCGATCTGGCCACCACCGCCCCGTCGCTGCAGCGTGACGCCACTTACCAGGCCGGTGCCCGGCAACTCACCTTGGCGTTCAACAGCTACCTGAACAACGCCATGAACGGTCTGGAGACCCAGTTGGTGGGTCTCGATGTCCAGGTCTACGACGCTTACAGCTTCCTGACCACGTTGCGCAACGGCTATGCCGCCCGGGGTTTCAACGTGACCACCCCCTGCCTGGTCACGGGCGCCACACCTTCGCTTTGCAGCAACCCCAGCCAGTACTATCTGTGGGACAACGTGCACCCCACGGCTGGCGTGCACCAGGCCATCGGCACGGCCATGGCCACAGCCGCCATGCCGGTGCCCGAGCCCGAGCAGTGGGCCCTGACCTTCACAGGGCTGGCTGTGGTGGGGTTCATGCGCCGCCGTCAACAACGTCAGGCGGCCTGAGCCTTCCGAGAGGGCCTTGTGCTGTGCTGAAAGGCGCCCTGCGGGGCGCTTTGTCGTTCAGGGCGCCGGCGTCTTGTCCTTGAACCGGCACCAGGTGGCCACACCGCATTCCCAGCAGCGGGGCTTGCGGGCCTGGCACACATAGCGCCCATGCAGGATCAACCAGTGGTGGGCGTGCAGGCGGTACTCGGCCGGGATGCGTTTGAGCAGTTTCAGCTCGACCGCCAGTGGTGTCTTGCCTGTGGCCAGGCCGGTGCGATTGCCGACCCGGAAGATGTGCGTGTCCACGGCCATGGTGGGCTCGCCAAAGGCCACATTCAGCACCACGTTGGCAGTCTTGCGGCCCACGCCGGGCAGGGCTTCCAGGGCCTCGCGTTCACGCGGCACTTCGCTGCCGTGCAACTCGATCAGCATGCGGCAGGTTTCCAGCAGGTGCTTGGCCTTGCTGCGGTACAAGCCGATGGTCTTGATGTATTCGCACAGGCCTTCTTCACCCAGGGCCAGGATGGCTTCGGGGGTGTTGGCCACCGGGAACAGCTTGCGAGTGGCCTTGTTCACACCCACGTCGGTGGCCTGAGCCGACAGCAGCACGGCGGTCAGCAACTCGAAGGGCGTGCTGTATGCCAGCTCGGTCTGGGGCTCGGGGTTGGCGGCTTGCCAGGTGGCGAACATCGGGCCGATGTCGGCCGGCTTCATCGGTAGGCTCATGTGCCGATGATGGCACAGCCTGTGGGCATCAAGGGGGCCGGCCAAGCACCGGGCTGAGGCTCAGCCGGCGGCGTAACCTTCCAGAGGCTGCTGGGACAAAACCTGGTGACTGCGTGATTTGGGGTAGCGGTCGCGCACGATCTGCACGGCGCCCTTGGGGGTATCGGCCAGCACTTTCAGAACGCGTTGAACTGCCTGCTGGGACGGCGACACCATGACCAGGGCTGACACCTCGAACAGGCGCAGTGCAGGTTCAATGGCCAGGTTCATCAATGCTCTCATGCGCGACTCCTCATTTCCTGTTGCACCTGTGCGGTGCTGTTGTGCGTGCATGATGCATTTTTCAGGCCACACATGACAGGGTGATGACCCCAATGCGCTTGTATTCCTCCAGATGAGGGATGCCGGACGGTCAGGGGGGGCAGCGCGCGACTCGGCTTTCAGCCGGTCGGGCTCTGGCGTCGGGCCCGGGCGCGGGCCATGGCAGCTTCCACCACGGCGCGTTTGCGGGCCAGTTCGGCCTCGTCATTGACCTTGGTGAGTTCGGCCAGGTGCTCCAGCTTGTGGGCGGCCTTGGCCTCCAGCCGAGCCTCTTGCTCGGCTTTGAGGCGGGCGCGGCGGGTGTTGCGGGCTTCGTAGGCGGCGCGCGCCTTCTCGGCCTCGATCGGGCTCCAGGCGGCCCAGCCAGTGGGGTGGGGCTCATGTGTGTGTGCTGGCACCAGGCTGATGCAGTCGACCGGGCAGGCCGGGATGCACAGCTCGCAGCCCGTGCAGTCGGCCTCGATCACGGTGTGCATCTGCTTGGGCGCCCCCACGATGCAGTCCACGGGGCAGGCCTCGATGCACTTGGTGCAGCCAATGCACCAGGCCTCGTCGACCACAGCCAGAAAGCGCGGGCCCTCAATCCCATGCGCGGGGTTCAGCGGGATCACGGGCCGGCCGGTGGCGCGGGCCAGGCGTTCGATGCCTTCGGCCCCCCCGGGCGGGCACAGGTTGATCTCGGCCTCACCACGGGCCATGGCCTGCGCGTAATGGGCGCAGTCCGGGTAGCCGCAACTGGTGCATTGCGTCTGGGGCAGCAGGGCGTTCAGGGCGTCGGCGTCGAGCATGGGGTGGCGAGTTTACGCCGGTTGGCGCGCACAAAAAAAGGCCCGCACATGGCGGGCCTGTCCTCCGGTGGATTTGCAGTGCCGTGTCAGGCGGCCTTGGCCTTGCTGGCCGGTTTGGCGTTGTGGGTCAAGATGAACTCGCGGATGACCGGGTAGGCCATCTCGCGCCAGCGGCGGCCCGAGAAGATGCCGTAGTGGCCGGCACCTTCCACGATGTAGTGTTTGGCGCGGTTCTTGGGGATGCCGGTGCACAGGTCGTGTGCGGCGGCGGTCTGGCCCGAGCCGGAGATGTCGTCCAGCTCGCCTTCGATGGTCAGCAGCGAGGTGGTCTTGATGTCCTGCGGGCGCACCAGCTCTTCCTTGCCCTGGGGGTTCTTCACCATCCAGGTGCCGTTGACCAGGGCGAACTCCTGGAACACGGTGCGGATGGTCTCCAGGTAGTACTCGGCGGGCATGTCCAGCACGGCGTTGTACTCATCGTAGAACTTGCGGTGGGCTTCGGCGTTGTCGTCGTCACCGCGCAGCAGGTCGAGGAAGTAGTCGTAGTGCGAGTTGGCGTGGCGGTCGGGGTTCATGGCCACGAAACCGGTGTGCTGCAGGAAGCCCGGGTACACGCGGCGACCGGCGCCGGGGTAGTTCGGCGGCACGCGGTAGATCACATTGTTCTCGAACCACTCGAAGCTCTTGTTCATGGCCAGGTTGTTCACGGCCGTGGGCGATTTGCGTGCGTCGATGGGGCCGCCCATCATGGTCATGGTCAGCGGGGTCTTCTCACCGCGGCTGGCCATCAGCGAGATCGCGGCCAGCACGGGCACCGTGGGCTGACACACCGAGATCACGTGGACATTCGGGCCGACCTCACGGATGAACTCCTGCACATAGTTCACGTAATCGTGCAGGTGGAATGCGCCATCTTCCAGCGACACCATGCGGGCATCGGTCCAGTCGGTGATGTACACCTTGTGGTCCTGCAGCAGGGTGCGCACGGTGTCGCGCAGCAGTGTGGCGTGGTGGCCCGAGAGCGGTGCCACGACCAGGATGGACGGCTGCGAACGCATTTTGCTCAGCAGGGCGGCGTCATCGGTGAAGCGCTTGAAGCGCAGCAGGCGGCAGAATGGGTTGGTCTTGACCACCTGCTCCTGCACCACCACCTCGGTGCCGTCCACATTGACGGCATTGATGCCGAAGGCGGGCTTTTCGTATTCCTTGGTCAACCGGTGGGCCAGGTCGAAGCCCGCCGCCACGCGCTGGGCTTGCGGGATGTGCGCCATGGGCGACAGGGGGTTGCTGTACAGCTTGGCGGCTGCACTCGCAAACTCCGAAAAGGGGCTGAGCCAGGCGCGGTTGGTTTCGTACAGTTGGTAGAGCATGGGTGACCTCAGGAACGTGTCGGGAACGGCCAAAGCCGTGACAGATCATTTTTGCTGCATTGCAACATGAATCTTAAAACCCATCATCGCACTGCGCCAAGGGCATGATCCAACGCAATAGGCCTTTTCGGACGTGCTTATTCCGCACCGCAGCATGACTCCCGCAAGCTCGGGGTGCGCGATTGAGCACAAAGGGCAGGGTGCCCCCTGATGTCCGATGTTTCCGGACAAGAAAAAAGCCCATGCCGCAAGGCATGGGCTGGACACTGAATACCTTGTGGCTTCAGCCTGTGCGGCGGCGAGCGGCAACCCAGGTCACACCGACACCGGCCATCAGCAGGGCGAGTGCCTGGGGTTCCGGCACGGCGCTGACGGTCAGGTTGTCCATCACGAACGTGCCATCGGCCACCGCAAAGCCGTGGATGTCGGCGGTGGCGCGCTGGAAGCCCAGGAATCGGCCTTCGTCGTAGCCGAACTCGTCGGTGTCGATGCTCACGGTCTGGGTTTCCAGCACGTTGCCATCGGCGTCATAGGCCAGCAGGGTCAGGCGGTTGGTGATGCCAGCCACCTGGTTCTGGTTGAAGAATGCGCCGACCCGCTGCGCGGGGGCCGCGAAGCTGAAACCCAGTTCACCCCGAGGGCTGACAAAACGGGTGGCCAGGAAAGTGCCGTCGCGATGAATGCCGTCGCCCAGCACGGTCCAGGTGCCGTTGGTGCCCAGGGCCTGGGCGTTGGCACCCACTTCCACGTTCGGTGTGCTGGTCAGGGTGATGCCATGGCCCAGGCTCAGCGGGCCCGAGGTGATCAGGCCGTCGAACTGGTTGAAGTCGATCACGGTGCCAGCGAAGGGTGCCGAGGCGCTGTCGATCGGGGCGGCCTGCACGTTGGCACCCAGGGTGGCGGCCAGCAGGGCCATGCCAAATTGTCGTTTCATGGGAACTCCTTGTGTTTGCATGGGTGTCAGCTGCCGATCAGGCCGCCGTCGTCCTTGGTGATCACGACCACGCCCGAGCGGGGGCGGCCGGCAGGCAGCGGGGTCACACCGTCGGCCTCGACACGCCACTGGTTCTGAGGCCAGTTCGAGAACTGGGTGGGGTTGGCGGCGGTGGCGTCTTCGCCAGGGTGCTGGATGCCCACGAACAGCGTGCGGCCGTCCGGTGTCATGGTCACGCCCGTCACTTCGCAACGGTTGGGCGAGGTCAGGAAGCGGCGGGTTTCGCCAGTGTTCGGGTCGCAGCACACCATCACGTTGCTGCCGATGTTGACGAAATCACCCGAGCCATCACCCACCTGGTCGGTCTGCACCCACAGGCGGCCGAAGTCGTCGAACCACAGGCCATCGGGCGCACCGTAGTCGGCGCTTCCGTTGGGCGAGTCGATGATGTTGCCCTTGAAGTCATTGCTGCTGTTGGGCGTCTTGCTGGTGGCCACATCGCCAGCCTGCACGAACAGGTCCCAGCTGAACGTGGTGGCCGTGACCGACTGGCCGGCCTCACGCCAGCGGATGATGTGGCCGTGCACGTTGTTGGCGCGGGGGTTGGCGGCATCGATGGCCGGGCGTGCGGCACCCGATGCGCCCGAGCCATCGGTCGGGTTGGTGTAAGGCTGACTGCCGTTGTTGGTGCCACGCTGCGAGTTGTTCGTCAGCGTGCAGTACACCTCGATCTCCTGGAAGCCACCGATGCGGGGGCGCGCGCCGGTCCATTCCGGGCGGTCCATCATGGTGGCGCCCACCGCGTCAGCGGCCATGCGGGTCTTGACCAGGATCTTGGCCTTCACTTCCGCGTCGTTGGCACCCGCGAAGTTGGGGTTGTCGCGCAGGGCCACGCCATCGACGCCGACGGTGCCTGGCTCCAGGGCCAGCCACTGGCCGGTCAGGTTGGCGTCAAAGCGCGCCACATACAGCACGCCACTGTCCAGCAGGTCGCGGTTGGCGGCCTTGTTCGTTGGGTTGTAAGCGCCTGCGCACACGAACTTGTAGATGTATTCGTTGCGCTCGTCGTCGCCCATGTAGAAAGCGATGCGTTGGTTGGCGTCCACCACGTACTGCGCGCTCTCGTGCTTGAAGCGACCCAGGGCGGTGCGCTTGACCGGCACGGCGCGCGGGTTGAACGGGTCGATCTCGACCACCCAGCCGAACAGATGCGGCTCCATCGGGTTCAGGTTCAGGTCGAAGCGGGGGTCATTGACATGCCAGTTGTAGCCAAAGCCACCGGCGCTCAGGCCGTAACGGCGATTGAGCTTGCCGATTTCGGTGCTCACCGAGGTGGACACCGGGCTGGTGCTGCCAAAGTTGCCGTTCCAGTTTTCTTCGCAGGTCAGGTAGGTGCCCCAGGGCGTCATGCCATGGGCGCAGTTGTTGATCGTGCCGTAGGCATAGGTGCCATCGGTCAGGCCGCCCGTGGGGGTGGTCGCCGTGTCGGTGATGGTGTGGGCCTTGGCCTTCAGCAGGGCATGCCCTGCGGCGGGGCCGGACACGCGGCAGAAGGTGTTGGCCGTGATGCGGCGGCCATACGGCGAGTTCTTGACCACCGACCACTGGCCGTTGATGCGGCGCACCTCGACCACCGACACGCCGTGCGCGTTCTGCGACTTGCGGGTCTTTTCCAGGGTGTAGTTGCCGCCGCTGAGGTTGGGGCCGTCCGGGAACAGGATCTGTTCGTGGGTGTACTCGTTGTTCACGCAGATGACACCGCGGTCGCTCAGCAGGGTGCCGCTGGCGCCCGTGAACGGGAAGAAGTGCATGCCGTCGTTGTGCATGCCGAACTGCCGCGCTTGCTGGGCGGCGGTTTCGCTGGCCGTGCCGGTGAAGGCCGTGCCCCCGGGCATGATCGGGTCACCCCAGGCCACCAGCAGCTGGGCGGTGTAGCCGGCGGGCACCGTCACGCGGTCGACCACGGCGGTGGCCGAGCCGCCCAGCGAGGCATTGAGGGCACGGGTGTTGGCGGGCACGTTGGCGAAGCCCATGCCTGCAAAGCCCAGGCTGGGGGCCACCGGTGCAGCCTGCACCGAGCTGACCAGGCCGCCCAGCGTGAGGCCGCCAGCCGAGGCCAGCGCCGAGGCGCTGAGGCCGGTTTTGAGGAACTGGCGACGGTGCGTCTGGACCTGATCCAGCACTTCCCGGATGCCCGGGGCCGTCGATTCAGCCAGCGTGAGGTCGTTGGTGGGGTGGGACATGCCCTTCATCGCAAACTCCGTGGGGTGCAGTGAAACGTCGTCCAGCCGATGGCGGGACACCTGAGTTCATTCACTGTCGCGGTGTGCGATGACAGGCCTGCGGTCAGCCCTTCGAGCGCCTGTGGTCCGAATGGCAGGCGATGAGATGAAAAAAAAAGAGCCCCGAAGGGCTCCCTGGCGGTGAAGTGCGCGACCGTGCAGGCCGCGCAGGCATCACATCACGGCCTTGATGGCGTCGGCCACGTACTTGAGGTTGCCGGTGTTCAGGGCGGCCACGCAGATGCGGCCCGAGTCGACACCGTACACACCGAACTCGCTGCGCAGGCGCTGCATCTGGGGGGCGTTCAGGCCGGAGTAGCTGAACATGCCCTTCTGGCGGGTGATGTAGCTCAGGTCGCCTTGCACGCCAGCGGCCTGCAGGTTCTCGACCAGGGCGCCGCGCATGACCTTGATGCGGTCGCGCATCTCGGCCAGCTCGTCTTCCCACATCTTGCGCAGCTCGGGGCTGGTCAGCACCATGGCCACCACCTGGGCACCGTGGGTGGGCGGGTTCGAGTAGTTGGTGCGGATCACGCGCTTGAGCTGGCTCAGCACGCGGCCGCATTCTTCGGCGGTTTCGCTGACGATGCTCAGGGCGCCCACGCGCTCGCCGTACAGCGAGAAGCTCTTGGAGAAGCTGGTGGACACGAAGTAGCTCAGGCCAGCGTCCAGGAACTTGATGACCACGGCGCCGTCTTCGGCAATGCCGTTGCCAAAGCCCTGGTAAGCCATGTCCAGGAAGGGGATCAGGCCCTGGGCCTTGATCACGGCGATGACTTCGTCCCACTGGGCGTCTGTCAGGTCGTAGCCGGTCGGGTTGTGGCAGCAGGCGTGCAGCAGCACGATCGTGCCGGCTGCAGCAGCCTTCAGCTTGGCGATCATGCCCTCGAAGTTGATGCCACGGTTGGCGGCATCGTAGTAGGGGTACACGTCGACCGGGAAGCCGGCGGTTTCGAACAGGGCGCGGTGGTTTTCCCAGCTGGGGTCAGAGATCAGCACCTGGGCATTGGGCTGCAGGCGCTTCAAGAAGTCGGCGCCCAGCTTCAGACCGCCGGTGCCGCCGATGGCCTGGGCAGTGGCGATGCGGCCGCCCTTGACGGCGGGGTGCTCGGCACCGAACACCAGGCCTTGCACGGCCTTGTCATAGGCCACGATGCCGTCGATGGGCAGGTAACCGCGGGCCTTGGGGGCTTCCGACATCTGCTTTTCAGCGGCGGCCACGCACTTGAGCAGGGGCAGCTTGCCTTGATCGTCGGTGTACACGCCCACGCCCAGGTTCACCTTTTTGGGGTTGGGGTCGGCGTTGAATTGTTCGTTCAGGCCCAGGATCGGGTCACGGGGGGCCATTTCAACGGATGCAAACAGCGAGGCCATGCAAGCAGTCTCCGAAAGTTCGGGGTAGCGGGGGTTTCTGGAGGGGCGCCCGGTGATTTTTGACACCGGACAAACCCTTCATTATCGCCTGTCTTGCGTGGTCGTGGCGTGAAGCCTTGCGTCAGACGGCCGTTTTGGTGCGCCAGCGGCGGATCACAGCACCCAGGCCCAGGGCGGTCAGCAGCAGGCTGTAGGTGCCGGGTTCCGGCACGGCGGCCACGGCGCCCAGGTCGAACACGGTGGTGCGGTTGCCCGTGTTCAGGCTGCCACCCTCGGCCGACCAGGCCAGGTAGTAGCGCCCTCCCTGCTCGAAGGCTTCGAGGCCTTCGGGGGCTTGCTGCCCGCTGGCCACCAGCAGGCGCAGGAAGCTCACCTGCGTGGGGTCGGTCACGTCGAAGGCGGCCACGGCCGACTGGGTGGTGCGCTCCAGGCCGACGAAGGCGATGGTGCGGCCGTTCAGGGTCAGCACTTCGATGCCTTCGGGCTCGACGCCCTTGTCGCGGCTGCGGTTGTCGTCGTACAGGCCAGCCTCGAAGGCGGCCTTGTCCAGCGTGTCGCCGCTGTCGTAGACCAGGTTGCCGTCGGCATCGCGGATCGAGAAGGAACGTGCGCCAGCGGCCAGCAGGTTGCCGCTGGACGAATCGGTGTTCGACACGCGCAGGTTGGCCAGCTCGCCGGTGCCACCGAAGCTGCTGCCGGCCGAGCGGTCGGCGTCGTCCTCGCGGAAGTCTCCTTCGTTGGCCATCAGCACATAGGTCTGGCCGTTGCGCTCCATGGCGGCCATGCCATCGGGCATGTACAGGCCCTTGGCGTTCACGTTGCTGAACTTGACGGTGCCATTGTTCAGCGGGTCGATGCTGTTGCCCGCGGCGCCGAAGTCCTTGGCGCCCAGGCCCACCACCTTGCTGAAGGTGCCGGTCTGCAAGTCGAGCACGCCCATGCCGTTGGCCTCTTGCAGCGACACATAGGCCTGTGTGCCCGCGCGGTTCACCGCGATGTATTCCGGTTCGGCGTCCATGCCGGTGTTGGTGCGCAAGTGGCTGCCCGTGGTGGGCACGCCGCCCAGGGTGGCCGTGGCCGTCACGGTGCGGGTGCGCACGTCGATGATGCTGACGCTGCCGGCCGGGTCTTGCGCTGACAGGCCGTAGTTGCGGTGCCCGCCCGAATCGGCCAGGCGCGCGCCATAGCTGCTGGGCGTGCCTTCGTTGGCCACCAGCACACGGCTGCCGTCGGGGGTGAAGGTCAGCATGTCGGGCAGGGCGCCCACGGTCACGCTGCCAGTGAGCTGCCGGGTGCGCGTGTCATAAAACTGCACGGTGCCTGGGCTGGTGCGCGCGCTGGCTTCCAGGGCCAGGGCGGCCACGCCGTTGTGGATGGCCACGCTGTTGACGCTGCCGAAGGCGCTGGTGTTGATGTGGTCGATGCGGCTGCCGGTGGTGGCGTCCAGCACGTCGATGCCGGTCACACCCGACACCCACAGCTGTCCGTTCACGCGGTCATGCGCCACGATTTCCGACAAGAAACCGGCGGTTCCGCCGTTGTTGGCGGCGTGCACGTGGGTCCAGGCCAGCGAGGCGCCTTGCAGCACGTTCGAAAAGCTCTGGGCCTGGGCCGTGGGGGCCAGGGCGGTCAGGGCCAGGGCAGCCACCAGCGACAGGCGGGTCGACAAACGAGCGGGCAGGCAGGCGGGCAGGCGAGCGTGCAAGGGCAGGGCGCGAGACTTCATGGTGATTCCGTGACGACAGGGTGACAACCGGGTGATGACAGCGTGCAGATTGCGCACGCTCCGTGAAACTGGCATGACAGCCCGCAGGAACCCCCGGCCCTGCGGGGGTGTCCGCAAAGCGCGTACATTCAAGGGCATGACCCAGCCGTCCGACGCCACGCCGGCCGCTCCCGCCAGCGGCACCTTCGTGTCTTACCCTGATTCGCCGTTCGAGTTGTTCCAGCCCTATCCGCCGGCGGGCGACCAGCCCACGGCCATCGGGCAGCTGGTCGAGGGCATCGAAGACGGCCTGAGCTACCAGACCCTGCTGGGCGTGACCGGCTCGGGCAAGACCTTCACCATGGCCAACGTGATCGCCCGCGCGGGGCGCCCGGCCATCGTGTTCGCGCCCAACAAGACCCTGGCGGCCCAGCTGTACGCCGAGTTCCGCGAGTTTTTCCCCAAGAACGCGGTCGAATACTTCGTCAGCTACTACGACTACTACCAGCCCGAAGCCTACGTGCCGCAGCGCGACCTGTTCATCGAAAAGGACAGCGCCATCAACGAGGCCATCGAGCAGATGCGGCTGAGCGCCACCAAGAGCATCCTGGAGCGGCGCGACGTGGTGATCGTGGCCACCGTGTCGGCCATCTACGGCATCGGCAAGCCGGAGGACTACACCAAGATGCGGTTCATCGTGCGCGTGGGCGACAAGATGGACCAGCGTGACGTGATCGCGCAGCTGATCCGCATGCAGTACAAGCGCAACGACATGGATTTCGGGCGCGGCACCTTCCGCGTGCGGGGCGACACCATCGACATCTTCCCGGCCGAACACAGCGAGCTGGCCCTGCGCCTGGAACTGTTCGACGACGAGGTCGATTCCCTGGCCCTGTTCGACCCGCTCACCGGCAAGATCCGCCAGAAGATCCCGCGCTTCGTGGTCTACCCGTCCAGCCACTATGTGACCCCGCGCGAGCAGGTGCTCAATGCCATTGAGGGTATCAAGCACGAGCTGAACGAACGCGTGAAGTTCTTCGTGGCCGAAGGCAAGCTGGTCGAGGCCCAGCGCATCGAGCAGCGCACCCGGTTCGATCTGGAAATGCTGCAGGAGATCGGCCACTGCAAGGGCATCGAGAACTACACCCGCCACCTGTCAGGCGCCAGGCCGGGTGATGCGCCGCCCACGTTGGTCGATTACATGCCGCCCGACGCGCTGATGTTCCTGGACGAAAGCCACGTGATGATCGGGCAGCTGGGTGCCATGTACAACGGCGACCGCTCACGCAAGACCACGCTGGTGGAGTTCGGCTTTCGCCTGCCCTCGGCCCTCGACAACCGGCCGCTGAAGTTCGAAGAGTTCGAAAAGAAGATGCGCCAGGTGGTGTTCGTATCGGCCACGCCGGCCGCCTACGAACAGGCACACGCCGGGGCCGTGGTCGAGCAGGTGGTGCGCCCCACCGGCCTGGTGGACCCCGTTGTGGAAGTGCGCCCGGCCACCCACCAGGTCGACGACGTGCTGCAGGAGATCCGCATCCGCGTCGAGAAGAACGAGCGCGTGCTGATCACCACGCTGACCAAGCGCATGGCCGAGCAGCTGACCGACTACCTGACCGAAAACGGCGTGAAGGTGCGCTACCTGCACTCCGACATCGACACGGTCGAGCGCGTGGAAATTTTGCGCGACCTGCGCTTGGGCACTTTCGATGTGCTGGTGGGCATCAACCTGCTGCGTGAGGGCCTGGACATCCCCGAGGTGTCACTGGTGGCCATCCTCGATGCCGACAAGGAAGGCTTCCTGCGCGCCGAGCGCAGCCTGATCCAGACCATCGGGCGTGCGGCGCGCAACCAGAACGGTCACGCCATCTTGTATGCCGACCGCATCACCGAATCCATGCGCAAGGCCATGGGCGAGACCGAGCGCCGCCGTGCCAAGCAGATCGCGCACAACGAGGCGCATGGCATCACGCCGCGCACCGTGAGCAAGCAGGTCAAGGAGCTGATCGACGGTGTGATGTCGAACGCCGCCAAAGATGACCTGCGCGCCGCCGAACAGCTGGCTGCTTCGGTGGCCGATGCCGGTGCGCTCAGCGAGAAGGACCTGGGCAAGCGCATCAAGCAGCTGGAAAAGGACATGCTGGAAGCCGCCCGCAACCTGGAGTTCGAGAAGGCCGCGCGCCTGCGCGACCAGCTGTCTCTGCTGAAGGAGCAGGCCTTTGGCGCTGCCGGGGGCGACCACATCGTGCCGATTTCGGCTGGCAAGCGGGCCTGAGGCTGCTTGCGGCGATCTGGACACAGCCATGACAAAGGGCCCCCGCAGGGGCCCTTCGGCACACGCAAGGCGCGTGTTCAGCCGCGCGAGAACAGGCGGCTGGCGGCCAGGCCACCGCGGGTGCACAGGGCCACGATGGCGGCCACACCGGCGATGCTCACCCAGCTGGGCAGGTCGGTCGAGGCCAGTGGCTCGCTCAGCAGGCCAATGGCCAGCACCAGGCCGGTCAGGAAACCGAGGATCACGCCCACCTTTTCCAGTTCGACGGCGGTGTCGTGCTTCAGCGAATCGATCGTTTGAGCCATGATGACCTCCAGGAAGTCAGTGAATTGATGCAGTGCAGTGTACCCAGATCGCCTAGGGTTTACACCAGTAATTAAGTGTAAACCCTCTGAACGCGGGGCATTCACCGTTCAACCTGTTGTTTTCCGTGTTTTTTGCAAGGTGGAAGTCATGGCGCCTTACCGGGTTCTGTTTGTCTGCATGGGCAACATCTGCCGCAGCCCCACGGCAGAGGCGGTGCTGCGCCACCAGCTGGCGCTGGCGGGGCTGGAAGGCTTCGTGGAGGTCGATTCGGCGGGCACGCATGCCTTCCATGTGGGTGAAGCGCCCGACGCCCGCAGCCAGCAGCACGCCGCCCGTCGCGGTTACGACTTGAGCGTGCTGCGCGCGCGACGCGTGGCCCCGTCTGATTACGAGCGTTTCGACCTGTTGCTGGCGATGGACTGGGACAACCTGCATTTGCTGGAAAACGGGGCGCCGAACGACCCGGCCATTCGTCGCAAGCTGCGTCGCCTGGTCGACTACCTGCCGAAAGACTCGCCCCACGCGGGTGCCCAGGCGGTGCCCGACCCGTACTACGGCGGTGAGGCCGGTTTCGAGCACGTGCTGGACCTGGTGGAAGCGGCCTGCGCCGGGCTGGTGGCGCAGTTGACAGCGGCCATGCCCTACCGAGGGCGAGAAGGCGCCGACCACTGACGTGGGACGCGGCAACCGAGTGCCTCGATAGGCCTTGGCTATCGTGTCAATCAACGTAAACCAAGGGAACTCCCTTGCATAAGGTTGACCAAAACGGTGGGGTACTCTAAAATCGAGTCATTCAGTCGGGAATTGATGGCCCCCTCCGATCCGGCGATCCCGGACCGGGCACATTCAGGTAAACCCTAGCCAATCACAGGGTCATTGGCGCCCCCGACAAGGAGATCAGCATGCGTTTGACCACCAAAGGCCGTTTCGCCGTCACGGCCATGATCGACCTGGCGCTTCGGGAGCACACCGGCCCCGTCGCCCTGGCTGCCATCAGCCAGCGCCAGCAGATTTCGCTGTCCTATCTGGAGCAGCTGTTCGGCAAGCTGCGCCGCCATGAGCTGGTAGAGAGCACCCGCGGTCCTGGCGGCGGGTACTCGCTGGGCCGCAAGGCCGAAGACATCACGGTGGCCGACATCATCGTGGCCGTTGACGAACCCATCGACGCGACAGGCTGCGGTGGCAAGGAAAACTGCATGGGCGATGACGGCGGCCGCTGCATGACGCACGACCTCTGGACCAGCCTGAACGCCAAGATGATCGAGTACCTCGATTCGATCAGCCTGAAGAAGCTGGTGGAAGACCAGCTGGCCAAGGGCGTGTCCATCGAGGCGCAGCCGATCAAGCGTGCCATCTCCACGCAGCCGGTGGTCAAGCCCATCAAGGTCACGGCACCGAACTCGGTGTTCGCCCTGGGCACGACCCTGAGCAAGTAAGGGCCAAGGGCCTTCAAAGGGCCCTGAGGCTCGATAATTGAAGGTTTTGTGAAACGCTGTGCCGATGGCCTGAGCCGCCGGTGTGGCTGAAACGATTGAGAGTCCGACCATGGACATGACCCCGCACTTTCCCATCTACATGGACTACGGCGCCACCACGCCGTGCGACCCGCGTGTCGTCGACGCCATGATCCCCTGGCTGCGCGAACACTTCGGCAACCCCGCCTCGCGCACCCACGCCTACGGTTGGGAGGCGGAAGAGGCCGTCGAGAAGGCCCGCACCCAGGTGGCCGACCTGATCGGCGCCGACCCGCGCGAGATCGTCTGGACCTCGGGCGCCACCGAATCGAACAACCTGGCCATCAAGGGCGCGGCGCACTTCTACCAGTCGCGTGGCAAGCACATCATCACGGTCAAGACCGAGCACAAGGCCGTGCTGGACACCGTGCGTGAACTGGAGCGCCAGGGCTTCGAGGCCACCTACCTGGACGTCAAGGACGATGGCTTGCTGGACCTGGACGTGCTCAAGGCCGCCATCCGCCCGGACACCATCCTGATCTCGGTCATGTACGTGAACAACGAGATCGGTGTCATCCAGGACATCCCGGCCATTGGCGCGCTGTGCCGCGAAAAGGGCATCGTGTTCCATGTGGACGCGGCCCAGGCCACCGGCAAGATCGACATCGACATGGCCCAGCTGCCCATCGACCTGATGAGCCTGGCCTCGCACAAGACCTACGGCCCCAAGGGCATCGGCGCGCTGTACGTGCGCCGCAAGCCCCGCGTGCGCCTGGAAGCCCAGATGCACGGCGGCGGCCACGAGCGCGGCATGCGTTCGGGCACGCTGCCCACCCACCAGTGCGTGGGCATGGGCGAGGCCTTCCGCATCGCCAAGGAAGAAATGCACGCCGAGAACGAGCGCGTGCGTGCCCTGCGTGATCGCCTGCTGGCCGGCCTGCAAGGCATCGAGCAGATCTTCGTGAACGGTGACCTGAATCAGCGCATTCCCCACAACCTGAACGTGTCGTTCAACTACGTGGAAGGCGAGTCGCTGATCATGGGCATCAAGGGCATCGCCGTGTCGTCGGGCTCGGCCTGCACCTCGGCCAGCCTGGAGCCCAGCTACGTGCTGCGCGCCCTGGGCCGCTCTGACGAACTGGCGCACAGCTCGCTGCGCATGACCATCGGCCGCTTCACCACCGAGGAAGAAGTCGACTTCGTGGTCAACACCCTGAAGGACCGCGTGGCCAAGCTGCGCGAGTTGTCTCCGCTGTGGGACATGTACAAGGACGGGATCGACCTGAGCACGATCCAGTGGTCTGCACATTGAGGTAAGAAAATGGCATACAGCGACAAGGTCATCGACCATTACGAAAACCCCCGCAACGTCGGTTCGTTCGAAAAGGGCGACGAGACCGTGGGCACCGGCATGGTGGGCGCGCCCGCCTGCGGCGACGTGATGAAGCTGCAGATCAAGGTCAACCCCAGCACCGGCGTCATCGAAGACGCCCGCTTCAAGACCTATGGCTGCGGCTCGGCCATTGCGTCGAGCAGCCTGGTCACCGAGTGGGTGCGTGGCAAGACCCTCGACGAAGCCCTGGCCATCAAGAACACCCAGATCGCCGAAGAGCTGGCTTTGCCCCCGGTCAAGATCCACTGCTCGATCCTGGCCGAAGATGCGATCAAAGCCGCTGTCAGCGACTACAAGACCAAGCATGCAGCCTGAACTCAACTCCTGCACCAGTGGCCCTGAAAAGGGCCCGCTGCCCGAGATGGCCGGCAACGACAACATGTCGGTGGGCCTGACCGAGGCTGCGGCGCGCCACATCACGCGCTACCTGGGCCGCCGTGGCAAAGGCGTGGGCGTGCGCCTGGGCGTCAAGACCACGGGTTGCTCGGGCCTGGCCTACAAGATCGAGTACGCCGACGAAGTGAACCCCGAAGACGTGGTCTTCGAGCAGCTGGGCGTCAAGATCCTGGTCGATCCCAAGAGCCTGCCCTACATCGATGGCACCGAGCTCGATTTCGTGCGTGAAGGCCTGAACGAAGGCTTCAAATTCAACAACCCCAACGAACGTGACCGTTGCGGTTGTGGGGAATCGTTCCGCGTCTGAGCCGACACGATCGGCACAGGCCTTGCGACACCTGAAGCCTCACCCCTGGTGGGGCTTCGCACTTTGAACCGCCATGAACATCGACGCCGATGATTTCACCCTGCTGGGTCTGCCCCGCACCTTCGCGCTCGAACGCGCGCAGCTGGATGCGGCCTGGAAGAGCCTGCAGGCCCGCGTGCACCCCGACCGATTCGCGGCCGAGGGCGCGGCTTCGCAGCGCGTGGCCATGCAATGGGCCGTGCGCGTGAACGAGGCGCACCAGCGTCTGAAAGACCCGCTCAAGCGCGCTGCCTACCTGTGCGAGCTGGCCGGTGTGCCCGTGAACGCCGAGAACAACACGGCCATGCCCGGCGCCTTCCTGATGCAGCAGATGCAATGGCGTGAAGCCCTGGAAGAAGCCGGTTCGGCCGCCGACGTCGAAGCCCTGCAGGGCGATGTGCTGGCCGACCGCAAGGCCCGCATCGCCCGCGTCACCCAGCTGCTCGATGGCACCCCGCCGGCCGATGCCGCGAGTGCCGCGCAGGAAGTGCGCGCGCTGATGTTCATCGACCGCCTGCTGGAAGAGGTGGACAGCCGCCTCGAACAGTACGAAGACCTCTGACCCATGGCCCTCCTGCAAATCTCCGAACCGGGGCAATCGCCCGACCCCCACCAGCGCCGCATCGCGGTGGGCATCGACCTGGGCACCACGCACTCGCTGGTGGCCTCGGTGCGCCACGGCACCCCGGAGTGCCTGCCCGACGAACAGGGCCGCGTGATCCTGCCCTCGGCCGTGCGCTACTTCCTCGATGACCAGGGCCGCACCCGGCGCCAGATCGGCCACGACGCCATGGCTGCCGCGGCCGACGACCCTGTCAACACCATCGTGTCGGTCAAGCGCTTCATGGGCCGCCGACTGGCTGACCTGCCCGATGCCGGCAAGTTGCCCTACCAGTTCGACGACCAGCCCGGCATGGTGGCCGTGCAGACCGTGGCCGGTGCCAAGAGCCCGGTGGAGGTCTCGGCCGAGATCCTGGCCAGCCTGCGCCAGCGCGCCGAAGACACCTTCAACGACGACCTGTTCGGTGCCGTGATCACGGTGCCGGCCTATTTCGACGACGCCCAGCGCCAGGCCACGAAAGACGCGGCCCAGATGGCTGGCCTGAACGTGCTGCGCCTGCTCAACGAACCCACGGCCGCGGCCATCGCCTACGGCCTGGACAACGGCGCCGAAGGCCTGTACGCCATTTATGACCTGGGCGGTGGCACCTTCGACATCTCGCTGCTGCAGCTCAGCCGCGGGGTGTTCGAGGTGGTGGCCACCGGCGGTGATTCGGCCCTGGGCGGTGACGACATCGACCACGCGCTGGCCGAGGCCGCCCTGGCCCTGGCGGGCCTGAAGGCCGTGACGCCGCAGGACAAGCGCGCTGTGCTGGTGGCCGCGCGCACCGTGAAGGAAAAGCTCTCGACCGATGGCAGCGCGCACCTGAGCGTCAAGCTGTCGGGCGGCATGCTGTCGGAGTTCATCACCCGCGAGCAGCTGGCGCAGCTGGCCAAGCCCCTGATCGACAAGTCGCTGGCCGCGGTCAAGCGCGTGCTGCGCGACGCCAAGATCAAGCCCGACGAGGTCAAGGGCGTGGTCATGGTGGGTGGTTCCACCCGCATGCCCGCCGTGCGCGACGCCGTGGGCGCCTTCTTCGGCCAGACGCCCCTGACCGACCTGAACCCCGACGAGGTGGTGGCCCTGGGCGCGGCCATCCAGGCCAACCAGCTGGCGGGCAACAACCAGCAGGGCGAGCTGCTGCTGCTGGACGTGCTGCCCCTGTCGCTGGGCCTGGAAACCATGGGCGGCCTGGTCGAGCGCATCATCCCGCGCAACACGCCCATCCCGTGTGCCCGCGCGCAAGACTTCACCACCTTCAAAGACGGGCAGACCGCCTTGGCCGTGCACGTGGTGCAGGGCGAGCGCGAGCAGGTCGAACACTGCCGCTCGCTGGCGCGTTTCGAGCTGCGAGGCATCCCGCCCATGGCCGCGGGCGCCGCACGCATCCGCGTGACCTTCCAGGTTGACGCCGACGGCCTGCTGAGCGTGTCGGCCCGTGAGCAGCTGTCGGGCGTGGAGGCCTCGGTGGTGGTCAAGCCCAGCTACGGCCTGAGCGACGACCAGGTGGCGAACATGCTGCGAGAAGGCTTTGCCACCGCCAAGGAAGACATGAAGGACCGCGCGCTGCGTGAGGCCCGTGTCGATGCCGAACGCATGCTGGAAGCCACCCGCACCGCACTGGCCGCCGACGGCGACCTGCTGAGCGCCGAACAGCGCGCCGAGATCGACGAGCTGATGGCCCAGATCGGTAGCCGCTGTGACCGGGGTGACCTGCACGCCCTGGAGGCCGCCACCCAGGCCCTGGCCAAGGGCACAGAAGCCTTTGCCGCCGAACGCATGAACCGCAGCATCCGCCAGGCCCTGTCAGGCCGCCAGGTGGACCAGCTCTGAACACGAGATTCCCGATGCCCATCATCAAGATCCTGCCCCACGCCACCCTGTGCCCCAACGGTGCCGAACTGAAGGTGGCCCCTGGCACCACCATCTGCGAAGCCCTGCTCGAAAACGACATCGAAATCGAGCACGCCTGTGACATGAGCGCCGCCTGCACCACCTGCCACGTGATCGTGCGCCAGGGCTTCAGCAGCCTCAACGAGATCGAAGAGACCGAAGAAGACCTGCTGGACCGCGCTTGGGGTCTGCAGCCTGACTCGCGCCTGAGCTGTCAGGCCATCGTGGCCGGCGCCGACCTGACCGTCGAGATCCCGAAGTACACGATCAACCACGCGCGCGAGAATCACTGACCCCCAAGCTCGCTTTGCTCGCGTCCCCCTGAGGGGGAGCGGCAGGCTTGGGGCGGCCCGTCGCCTGCCTCATCACCGACATGACCCGCCAGATCTTCCTTGACACCGAAACCACGGGCCTGAGCCCTGAGTCCGGCGACCGCATCATCGAAATCGGTTGCGTGGAAATGGTCAACCGGCGCCTCACGGGCCGGCACCTGCACTTCTACATCAACCCCGAGCGGCCCAACCACGAAGACGCCGTGCGCATCCACGGCCTGACCGACGAGTTCCTGGCCGACAAGCCCGTGTTCGCCACCCTGGTCGACGAGATCATGGCGTACTGCGCGGGCGCCGAGATCGTGATCCACAACGCGGCCTTCGACCTGGGCTTCCTGAACGCCGAGCTCAAGCGACTGGGCCGTGGCCTGTTCACCGACCACGTGTCGGGCGTGATCGACACGCTGGTGATGGCCCGCGAGATGTTCCCGGGCAAGAGCAACTCGCTCGACTCGCTGTGCAAACGCCTGGAAGTGGACAACAGCCACCGCACGCTGCACGGCGCCCTGATGGACGCCGAGTTGCTGGCCGAGGTGTACATCAACATGACGCGCGGCCAGGACGCGCTGCTGATGGACGCCGACAGCGAGGGCGACAGCCAGGGGCAGGGCGGCAGCCAGTTCACGGCCATCGACTACAGCCAGTTCCAGCTGCCCGTGGTGGAGCCCACAGCCGAAGAGCAGGAGGCTTTCCAGAAGGCGTTGCAGGATCTCGACAAGGCCGCTGGCGGAAAAAGTTTGTGGACATCGCTGGAAACTGTGCTATAGTCTAGTTCTTCGCTGATCACTGCAGAAAACAACGTAAAACGTGTTCAAGCAGTGAAAATCAGCAGGTGGCCACAGGCCCGAACCAGTTTCGGGCGGTTAGCTCAGTGGTAGAGCACTGCCTTCACACGGCAGGGGTCGCAGGTTCGAACCCTGCACCGCCCACCAAGAAAATCAAGCACTTAGCAGCGATGCTAAGTGCTTTTTTCTTGCCCGTTTCAAAATTTGGGACAATTTTGGGACAGTGGGGTAGCAGTCAGGCTTGGCACTCGCACTCAACCACCACATGAATCGCCCCGGCTTCCCTAGACACTCTTGAGTCGCTGGGATTGACGTCGTTCGAACTCTACCGGAGACAGTCCTTCGGCAGTGCCATGACGGCGTCGCGGGTTGTAGAACATCTCGATGTAGTGAAAGACATCGCTGCGGGCCATATCCCTGGAGGGATAGATCTGGCGCCTGATTCGCTCGCGCTTGAGCAACTGGAAGAAGCTCTCGGCCACAGCGTTGTCATGGCAGTTGCCGCGACGGCTCATGCTGGCCACCAGGTTGTGGCTCTTGAGGAAGTCCTGCCACTCGTGGCTGGTGAATTGGGCGGATTGTTGAATCACGAGCAAAACTGAGCCACTGAAGGGTCTCCGTCACGTCCAATTTTGAGCCACGTTATCCACCTACCCTGCTGTTTTTTGCAGCAGCGGGGGGCAGGAGTGATCAACGTGAGCACATT
>NZ_SIXI01000049.1 GCF_004310865.1 Aquabacterium lacunae | reverse complement strand
CAGGCCAGGTGATCAGCGCGGCCGACCTGGCCGCAGGCAAGCTGGCCTATGTGCCCGATGCCAACGAGAACGGCGCGCCGTACGGCAGCTTCACGTTCTCGGTGCAGGACACCAGCGGCGCCTTTGATGCAGCCCCGAACACCTTCACGCTGAACGTCTCGAACGTCAACAACGCCCCGGTGGCTGCCCCTGACGAGCGCAGCGTGAGCGAAGACGGCAGCCTGGACATCACGGCGGCCAACGGCGTGATCCGCAGCGGTGATGCCGCCACGGGCAAGGACAGCGACGCCGACGCGGGCGACCAGCTCAGCGTCTCGGCCATCAGCTTCACCCGGGCCGACGGCTCGGTGGTGGTGGGCACGGTGGGCCAGCCGATTGCGGGCCTGTACGGCACGCTGACGCTCAAGGCCGACGGCTCGTACACCTACACCCCGAACGCCGAAGCGCAAAAGCTCGACGATG
>NZ_SIXI01000048.1 GCF_004310865.1 Aquabacterium lacunae | reverse complement strand
GCCAGTGGGCGGACAGCTTTGCAAAGGTGCTCCCAACAGTTCTTGTTTGGCGCCGATCAAGCAGCGCATCGAATGCAGCCAGCATAACGCGAAGACGCCGGGCAGTGATGGCGAAGCCATGACTGCGCCTTCATGTTGCGAGCTGGTGGCGTGGCGAAGACACGGCACAGAACTTGGCGCTGATTGCCGAAGGACAAGCAGCCCACTTGACGGTGGCGCGTGGCACTTTGGCGCCGAACGGTGGCCAGCAGGCAGCCGAAGGACTGACAGTCAGATTGAGCCAGCGAACCGCGCCCCGTTGCGAACCAATTGGCGAGTTAGCGCCAGGCCTGAAACGAAGCCAGCCGGTTGATTAGCCAGGAAGCAACCGAAGCCAGCCAAACCATTCCCGCATGATGAGCGGAGCAGGACGCGCGATGCTGCAAAACACGCCCGAATAATGCTTCCAGAGACCAGCCAAACAGTGGCCTAACGCC
>NZ_SIXI01000047.1 GCF_004310865.1 Aquabacterium lacunae | reverse complement strand
GGCCTAACGCCCGCGTTAACAGGCGGATGCCAGCGAAGCTGGTAGACGTCCTGTTGAACAACCAGTTAGGCCGCGGCCCGAAGGCACGATGTTGCCCATCTTAGTAGAAGGCCTGCTTCGTAGATTCACGAAAACAGCGCAATGCATGATTCATCCCAGGCGTGACCGCTAGTCGACCATGTTCCATTGCTCGGTGCTGGAGGAAATCCAGTGCGGCAGTAGCCTCGCCGTGCCTCGAAGTCAAATACTGCATGCGGATAGCCATTGATAAGAAGTACGGTCTTGTGACTGTCTGTTGACCAGCCAATTTTGATGGTTGATGGCTTTGCGCGATCGGCGACATCAGCTACGTTGTAGATGTGCATTGCATCTTGTATTTGCTGGCCATCAATTGATGTGTCTAATGCATAGAAATAGCCTGTTTGCCCATCGTCTTCGAATACGGCGACGAAGGGACTTTCAGGCGCATCGCCCGCGACAACAGTGGACTCGCCCACTATTAGCTCTTGTTCGGCTGTGACTTGTATTGGCATTTCAAGAGGCCTAACGC
>NZ_SIXI01000046.1 GCF_004310865.1 Aquabacterium lacunae | reverse complement strand
GTGTGCGGCTTGATCGAACCGGGCTTGCACAGCACTTGGCCGCGCTGCACGTCTTCACGCTTGGTGCCGCGCAGCAGGATGCCCACGTTGTCGCCAGCTTGACCTTGGTCCAGCAGCTTGCGGAACATTTCCACGCCGGTGCAGGTGGTCTTCTGGGTGGCAGCGATACCGACGATTTCGATTTCTTCGCCAACCTTGATCACGCCGCGCTCGATACGGCCGGTCACCACGGTGCCGCGACCCGAGATCGAGAACACGTCTTCCACGGGCATCAGGAAGGTGCCGTCCACAGCGCGCTCAGGCGTGGGGATGTAGCTGTCCAGGGCTTCGGCCAGGCGCATGATGGCTTGTTCGCCCAGCTCGCCGGTGTCGCCTTCCAGGGCCAGCTTGGCCGAACCCTTGATGATCGGGGTGTCGTCGCCGGGGAAGTCGTACTTGGACAGCAGCTCGCGCACTTCCATTTCGACCAGTTCCAGCAGTTCGGCGTCGTCCACCATGTCAGCCTTGTTCAGGAAGACCAGGATGTACGGCACGCCCACTTGGCGCGACAGCAGGATGTG
>NZ_SIXI01000045.1 GCF_004310865.1 Aquabacterium lacunae | reverse complement strand
GGCGCGCAACGACGTGGTCGGCGGCGATGAAGACACGCCGTTCAGCTTCGACCCGCGTGCCAACGACACCGACCCGGAGAACAACCCGCTGACCATCCTGACGGTCAACGGCCAGCCGATCAGCGTGACGCAGCCGGTGGTGATTGCCGGCAAGGGCACGGTGAGCATGAAGCCCGATGGCTCGCTGGAGTTCACGCCGGTCAAGGATTACAACGGCAGCTTCGACGTGCCGTACACGGTGAGCGACGGCCAGCCGGGCTCGGTGCCGCAGCAGGCCAGCATCACGGTGACCATTGCGCCGAAGAATGACCTGCCCACCCCGAACCCGGAAGACCCCGAGTTCGACCCGGTGACCAACAAGTTCGTGGCCACCACGAATGAAGACACCCCGGTGTCTGGCACGGTCACGGCCACCGATGTGGACGGCGACAAGCCCACCTACGCCCTGAGCACCGACACCGCCAAGCAGCCGCAACACGGCACCGTGACGGTCAATACCGACGGCAGCTGGACCTACACCCCGGCGCCGAACTACAACGGTGAAGACGTCTTCACCGTGCTGATCGACGACGGCAAGGGTGGCGTGA
>NZ_SIXI01000044.1 GCF_004310865.1 Aquabacterium lacunae | reverse complement strand
GGGTACACATCATGCGCACCAACATTGAGATTGACGACAAGTTGATGAGCGATGCTCTTCGCTTGACCGGCCTGAAGACAAAGAAGGAAGCCGTAGAGCTTGGCCTGCGCACACTGCTCCGATTGCGCCAGCAAGAAGAGCTGCGTCGCTTTCGCGGCAAGCTGCAGTGGGAAGGCGACCTGAACGCCATGAGGACGGACAAGTGATCGTTGTGGACTCCAGCGTTTGGATCGACTTCTTCCGCGGGCAGGTGACGCCACAGACTGAGCGGCTGGATTCGCTGCTGAGCACCGAACCATTGGCGGTTGGCGACTTGATCTTGGCCGAAGTGCTGCAAGGGTTCAGCAGCGAGAAGGACTTCAACCAGGCCCGAAGGCTGATGACTTCCCTGGACGTGATCACGCTGGGTGGACAGGACATTGCGCTGCAGGCCGCGCGGAATTACCGTGTCCTGAGGGCGCAGGGCGTGACGATACGCAAAACCATTGACACGATCATCGCGACGCGGTGCATCGAGGACGACCTGCCTTTGCTTTACAGCGACCGGGATTTCGATCCGTTCGTTGAGCATCTGGGTTTGCGTTCTGCAATGGTGGAAAACTGAGCGCCTAACGC
>NZ_SIXI01000043.1 GCF_004310865.1 Aquabacterium lacunae | reverse complement strand
AAGGCGCGCATCAAAAGAAATTATGCAGGAGATTTCTTGATAGAGGATTCAACCGAGGCCCTAAATGAAAAGCAACGGGAAATATTATTAAAAAATGTCCCGTTTGCACTAAAAATATTGAACCGCGGCGATAGATACCTTATAAATAACGAAATACTCACATTCCCAGAATACCCTCCACCGATATCAAGGTTCTCACTCACCTCAACCGCAGTAGTTAGTGGCGCATCTGCGATCGTAGATTCTATTGGAGCGCCTGCAGCCTTATACTTCGATTGCTTAACCAAGAACTTTTCCGGCAGCAATGGCGATGATGTCAAGATCTTGTCGAAAATTGCGGAAGAGTATTTCAACACAGAATACGCAGCAAGCAAAAATAATGCGCAGCACTTGAAAAATTCCCGGTCAAAAATCATGAAGGATATGTTGAGCACAAAACTTGGAAAGGCATTCATGAGTAGAACGGTTGGCAAATTACTTGGTTGCCCCGATGTCGAAGAATTTGAGGCGACAGGAAATTTCTAACTGTCGGTTCAACGCGGACGCCAACACTGGCCATCGCTTCGCGATTTTGATGGCCAGTGTTGGTGCCCTACGCGCTTCGCGCTCCGGCGCCGGTTAACCTGGGCGTTAGGCCA
>NZ_SIXI01000042.1 GCF_004310865.1 Aquabacterium lacunae | reverse complement strand
ACTTCGTCAAGCCCATCAAGGCGATGATCGAAGAGAACCCGTCATTTGGTTACCGCACCGTGGCGCACCTGCTCGGCTTCAACAAGAACACCGTGCAGCGGATCTTCCAGCTCAAGGGCTGGCAGGTTCGCAAACGGCCCGTGGGCTTCAGGCCTCGCATCCAGGCATTGCCCTCGGTGGCCAAGGCGCCAGACGAGCGCTGGGCCACCGATCTGTGCCGCGTGTGGACAGGGCGTGATGGCTGGGCATCGTTGGCGCTGGTGATCGATTGCTACAGCCGCGAGCTGCTGGGCTGGCACCTCAGTCGCAGTGGCCGATCCAAGACCGCTGAGGCGGCACTGGAGCAGGCGCTGATCGCTCGCTATGGCTGCCTGGGCAAGGTCCGGCACCCGTTCTTGCTGAGGTCAGACAACGGACTGGTGTTCACCAGCCGCAGCTACACGGCCCTGGTCAAAAGCTATGGCCTGCAGCAGGAGTTCATCACCCCGTACAGCCCAGAGCAAAACGGCATGGTCGAGCGCGTGATCAGAACGCTCAAAGACCAGTGCGTGCACCGCCACCGGTTCGAAACCCTGCAGCACGCCAGCCGCGTGATCGCAGACTGGATCGGCTTTTACAACCACCGGCGCCCTCACCAGGCGCTGGGCA
>NZ_SIXI01000041.1 GCF_004310865.1 Aquabacterium lacunae | reverse complement strand
ATCCGTGGCCTAACATTACGGTCAAGCGGACGCCAACAAAGCCCATGGCTTCGCCATTTTCATGGGCTTTGTTGGTGCCCTCCACTCGCTGCGCTCCTTCCGGCGCAGCTTACCTTGGGCGTTAGGCCAACACAATCGCCGCATTCCATTTATCAACTCGTCTATATGCGAGCAACGTCTCCACAGATTCAGATGAATGCAGAGATACTTTGGAGCGCCCTTCAATCTGCTTTTCCGGAAAGGAGCGCCCGTGTGAAGCATAAAGTAACCCCTGTGAGCGGTAGCGACGAGGAATTTTTAATCAAGTTGCAGCAACTCAGCTCCTACGCATCCATCGCGAACGGTCGTTGTGGCTACATTGGGAATCCGTACGAACAGCTTGATGAGGATTTTTTGATCCTCCTAGAGCTTGCAAGAAAAATTTCCTTAAAAGGCAAACAAAGTTAACTGCGGGCTGACGAAGCTCGCCTGCCTTTTTGGATATTCCCAACCAACGGACGACCTCTTCTCTATGCAACAACGCACGCCCACTGGCGCACGCCATCGCTCTGGAAGTGGTAACGCCATCACCGAGCACTGGCACGGGCGCTTCGCGCAGGCACCGTGGCCTAACTCGGCGGTCAAGCGGACGCCAACACTGGCCATGCCTGCGGCATCT
>NZ_SIXI01000040.1 GCF_004310865.1 Aquabacterium lacunae | reverse complement strand
CTAACGCCCAGGTTAACCGGCGCCGGAGCGCGAAGCGCGTAGGGCACCAACACTGGCCATAAAAATGGCGAAGCCATGGCCAGTGTTGGCGTCCGCGTTGAACCGACAGTTAGGCTGGTGACAGGTGCTCATTCTTACTTGCGCCAGAACTGCCAGGACTTTTTCTGCTGAGTAATGCTTGCCTTTGGTTGCCAAATGGGCCTTGGCTTGAATGGAGCGAACCCTGTTCCGTCATCGATTCCGATGACTGTGTTGCCGAAGCACTCCAGCATGGCAACCATACAGCCCGTGCCACCGAATGGATAGGCGTGCGGCTCGAAGGACATCGAGTGATGGCCCTCATAGGCATGAATCTCAATGAGATCGTATTCGCCATCCCAGAGGGATGCGAGCATTGACTCGAAGTCCCACGGTGGTGTTGGCATAGACGGGGACAGACGAACGTTGACGGGCGTGGCATTCCACTCCATGTTCCATTGCGCCATTTCGTCTGGAGTTGGATGCCAGAAGTATTGGCGTTCTTGGTCATTAAGGTAGGACTCGAACGCCGCTGTGTCTTCTGTATCGCCCGATGCTTTCGCGGCTTTGACCATTTGAAAGAACTCGTTGGTCCGCGCCAGCGAGGAGTGGTCTTTGGGCTGGAACGTGATGGCGCAATGTTTCATCTTGTAGGCCTAACGC
>NZ_SIXI01000003.1 GCF_004310865.1 Aquabacterium lacunae | reverse complement strand
GAACAGGACAGTGAAACGACTCAGCGCCGATGATAGTGCGGATTCCCGTGTGAAAGTAGGACATCGTCAGGCTAATCAATGCCCAAGCCCTCGTCAAAATACCTAAGTTTGACGAGGGCTTTTTGCTCCCTCTGTATGGAGCGCTGGCAAGTTGCCAGGGGTTGAGAAACAGGTGCATTGCGCACAGCAATCGAGCAGGTCTTGCGACCGCACAGCCTGGCGCATAGCGCGGGGCACACTGGGCCCCAGTCGGGCCAGTTGTGGGTCAAGCAAGAGCCATCTTTTGAAGTGATCTTCGCGGTGATTTGAAAAAACTCCAGCAAAGCGCTTGACAAGATGGTCAAGACGAGATAAAGTCTTGCCTCTTCGCTGATCACGGCGCTGCAGACAAAGCAGCAAGGCGGTGGTCGAGAAAGCGAAACAGTTCTTTAAAAATTAACAGCCGATAAGCGTGGGTGTTTGGTGCGCTGCCAAGCAGTGGCGTCAGGCAGATTCTTCGGGATTTGTTTGATGCGGTGCCAAATACTCATGAAGAGATTAAAGATAAGCTAATGCTAATCTTCGATCGATTCCGAGATGAGTTTTTTTATTTGCAGAGATTAAACTGAAGAGTTTGATCCTGGCTCAGATTGAACGCTGGCGGCATGCCTTACACATGCAAGTCGAACGGTAACAGGTCTTCGGATGCTGACGAGTGGCGAACGGGTGAGTAATGCATCGGAACGTGCCCAGTTGTGGGGGATAACTGCTCGAAAGAGCAGCTAATACCGCATACGACCTGAGGGTGAAAGCGGGGGATCGCAAGACCTCGCGCAATTGGAGCGGCCGATGTCAGATTAGGTAGTTGGTGGGGTAAAGGCCTACCAAGCCGACGATCTGTAGTTGGTCTGAGAGGACGACCAGCCACACTGGGACTGAGACACGGCCCAGACTCCTACGGGAGGCAGCAGTGGGGAATTTTGGACAATGGGCGCAAGCCTGATCCAGCAATGCCGCGTGCAGGAAGAAGGCCTTCGGGTTGTAAACTGCTTTTGTCAGGGAAGAAATCCTCTGGGTTAATACCCCGGGGGGATGACGGTACCTGAAGAATAAGCACCGGCTAACTACGTGCCAGCAGCCGCGGTAATACGTAGGGTGCGAGCGTTAATCGGAATTACTGGGCGTAAAGCGTGCGCAGGCGGTTATGCAAGACAGAGGTGAAATCCCCGGGCTCAACCTGGGAACTGCCTTTGTGACTGCATGGCTAGAGTACGGTAGAGGGGGATGGAATTCCGCGTGTAGCAGTGAAATGCGTAGATATGCGGAGGAACACCGATGGCGAAGGCAATCCCCTGGACCTGTACTGACGCTCATGCACGAAAGCGTGGGGAGCAAACAGGATTAGATACCCTGGTAGTCCACGCCCTAAACGATGTCAACTGGTTGTTGGACGGCTTGCTGTTCAGTAACGAAGCTAACGCGTGAAGTTGACCGCCTGGGGAGTACGGCCGCAAGGTTGAAACTCAAAGGAATTGACGGGGACCCGCACAAGCGGTGGATGATGTGGTTTAATTCGATGCAACGCGAAAAACCTTACCTACCCTTGACATGCCAGGAATTCTGCAGAGATGTGGAAGTGCTCGAAAGAGAACCTGGACACAGGTGCTGCATGGCCGTCGTCAGCTCGTGTCGTGAGATGTTGGGTTAAGTCCCGCAACGAGCGCAACCCTTGTCATCAGTTGCTACGAAAGGGCACTCTGATGAGACTGCCGGTGACAAACCGGAGGAAGGTGGGGATGACGTCAGGTCCTCATGGCCCTTATGGGTAGGGCTACACACGTCATACAATGGCCGGGACAGAGGGCTGCCAACCCGCGAGGGGGAGCCAATCCCAGAAACCCGGTCGTAGTCCGGATCGCAGTCTGCAACTCGACTGCGTGAAGTCGGAATCGCTAGTAATCGCGGATCAGCTTGCCGCGGTGAATACGTTCCCGGGTCTTGTACACACCGCCCGTCACACCATGGGAGCGGGTTCT
The DNA here is from genome assembly GCF_004310865.1 of Aquabacterium lacunae. Classification (GTDB taxonomy): domain Bacteria; phylum Pseudomonadota; class Gammaproteobacteria; order Burkholderiales; family Burkholderiaceae_C; genus Aquabacterium; species Aquabacterium lacunae. The sequence goes on along the minus strand of NZ_SIXI01000003.1, from coordinate 552,476 downwards.
GCCAGAAGTAGTTAGCCTAACCGCAAGGAGGGCGATTACCACGGCAGGGTTCGTGACTGGGGTGAAGTCGTAACAAGGTAGCCGTATCGGAAGGTGCGGCTGGATCACCTCCTTTCTAGAAAATGCACACGCTGTGAGATACGCGTGCCAGGCATCCACACTTATCGGCTGTTGATTGAGAGCGCAGAGTGAAGACAGTTGGGTCTGTAGCTCAGTCGGTTAGAGCACCGTCTTGATAAGGCGGGGGTCGTTGGTTCGAATCCAACCAGACCCACCAAGTTGTCAGGAACGACCGGACCTGTTGGTCGCGCGTCGTTGGGTGTGCCAGGCAAGGCGCGAGGTTGTGCTGCATAGCATCGCTATGCAAGCGGCCGAGCAACGCAGCATGGTGCAGCCAAGGGGGGATTAGCTCAGCTGGGAGAGCACCTGCTTTGCAAGCAGGGGGTCGTCGGTTCGATCCCGTCATCCTCCACCATTGATTCACTGCACCCATGAAGGTTGCAAACACAAACACTGGATTGAACAGTGTTTGTGTTTGCAGCAGCTTCCAAGAAGTTGCCGCGCTGCTCTTTAAAAATTTGTAGAGTCGAATCAGCATTGCTGGTGGAAAGTCAGTTCTACGGAATTGGCACCGTGCCACCAGCAATCAGATGATTGCGTCACCAAACTTTGATGAATGATTCATCAAAAGAGAAGGCGAATAACGCGTGCCTGGAAGAAGTTCCAGGCGCTCAAAGCAGTCCTTGAACTCTGACTTGCCTGCAGCGAAAGCTGCAGGGTTCAAAGTTATAGGGTCAAGTGACTAAGTGCATGTGGTGGATGCCTTGGCGATTACAGGCGATGAAGGACGTGATAGCCTGCGAAAAGCTTCGGGGAGCTGGCAAATTAGCTTTGATCCGGAGATATCCGAATGGGGAAACCCACCCGCAAGGGTATCAACAACTGAATACATAGGTTGTTGAGGCGAACCGAGTGAACTGAAACATCTAAGTAACTCGAGGAAAAGACATCAACCGAGATTCCGAAAGTAGTGGCGAGCGAAATCGGAACAGCCTAGTGCTCTTTAGCAGTTGACTTATCAGAACGGAATGGAAAGTCCGGCCATAGTGGGTGATAGCCCCGTATGAGAAAAGTCTTCTGTGGAACTGAGTGCACGATAAGTAGGGCGGGACACGTGAAATCCTGTCTGAAGATGGGGGGACCATCCTCCAAGGCTAAATACTCGTAATCGACCGATAGTGAACAAGTACCGTGAGGGAAAGGCGAAAAGAACCCCGGGAGGGGAGTGAAATAGATCCTGAAACCGCATGCATACAAAAAGTCGGAGCCCGCAAGGGTGACGGCGTACCTTTTGTATAATGGGTCAGCGACTTACATTCAGTGGCAAGGTTAACCGAATAGGGAAGCCGAAGAGAAATCGAGTCCGAATAGGGCGTCTAGTCGCTGGGTGTAGACCCGAAACCGAGTGATCTATCCATGGCCAGGATGAAGGTGCGGTAACACGCACTGGAGGTCCGAACCGACTAGTGTTGCAAAACTAGCGGATGAGCTGTGGATAGGGGTGAAAGGCTAAACAAACTCGGAAATAGCTGGTTCTCTCCGAAAACTATTTAGGTAGTGCCTCAAGTATTACCATCGGGGGTAGAGCACTGTTTAGGCTAGGGGGTCATGGCGACTTACCAAACCTATGCAAACTCCGAATACCGATGAGTACAGCTTGGGAGACAGTGCACCGGGTGCTAACGTCCGGACACAAGAGGGAAACAACCCAGACCGCCAGCTAAGGTCCCTAAAATTGGCTAAGTGGGAAACGAAGTGGGAAGGCTAAAACAGTCAGGATGTTGGCTTAGAAGCAGCCATCATTTAAAGAAAGCGTAATAGCTCACTGATCGAGTCGTCCTGCGCGGAAGATGTAACGGGGCTCAAGCCAGTTACCGAAGCTGCGGATTCACAGTTTACTGTGAGTGGTAGGAGAGCGTTCTGTAAGCCTGCGAAGGTGTCTTGTAAAGGATGCTGGAGGTATCAGAAGTGCGAATGCTGACATGAGTAGCGTTAAAGGGGGTGAAAAGCCCCCTCGCCGTAAGCGCAAGGTTTCCTACGCAACGTTCATCGGCGTAGGGTGAGTCGGCCCCTAAGGCGAGGCAGAGATGCGTAGCTGATGGGAAACAGGTCAATATTCCTGTACCGATGTGTAGTGCGATGTGGGGACGGAGAAGGTTAGCTCAGCCAACTGTTGGAATAGTTGGTTCAAGCCTGTAGTCGTGGTCCTTAGGCAAATCCGGGGATCTTAGATGAGGGGTGATAACGAGTCTGCTTGCAGACGAAGTGAGTGATACCCTGCTTCCAGGAAAAGCCACTAAGCTTCAGCTACACACGACCGTACCGCAAACCGACACTGGTGCGCGAGATGAGTATTCTCAGGCGCTTGAGAGAACTCTGGAGAAGGAACTCGGCAAATTGACACCGTAACTTCGGAAGAAGGTGTGCCTTTAGTAGGTGAACCTGTACAAGGGGAGCCCAACGAGGTCGCAGAGAATCGGTGGCTGCGACTGTTTAATAAAAACACAGCACTCTGCAAAGACGAAAGTCGACGTATAGGGTGTGACGCCTGCCCGGTGCTGGAAGATTAATTGATGGGGTGCAAGCTCTTGATCGAAGTCCCAGTAAACGGCGGCCGTAACTATAACGGTCCTAAGGTAGCGAAATTCCTTGTCGGGTAAGTTCCGACCTGCACGAATGGCGTAACGATGGCCACACTGTCTCCTCCAGAGACTCAGCGAAGTTGAAATGTTTGTGATGATGCAATCTCCCCGCGGAAAGACGGAAAGACCCCATGAACCTTTACTGTAGCTTTACATTGGACTTTGAACAGATCTGTGTAGGATAGGTGGGAGGCTTTGAAGCCAGGACGCTAGTTCTGGTGGAGCCGACGTTGAAATACCACCCTGGTGTGTTTGAGGTTCTAACCTTGGTCCCTGAATCGGGATTGGGGACAGTGTATGGTGGGCAGTTTGACTGGGGCGGTCTCCTCCCAAAGCGTAACGGAGGAGTTCGAAGGTACGCTAGGCACGGTCGGAAATCGTGCTCATAGTGCATAGGCAAAAGCGTGCTTGACTGCGAGACTGACAAGTCGAGCAGGTAGGAAACTAGGACTAAGTGATCCGGTGGTTCTGTATGGAAGGGCCATCGCTCAACGGATAAAAGGTACTCTGGGGATAACAGGCTGATACCGCCCAAGAGTTCATATCGACGGCGGTGTTTGGCACCTCGATGTCGGCTCATCTCATCCTGGGGCTGTAGCCGGTCCCAAGGGTATGGCTGTTCGCCATTTAAAGAGGTACGTGAGCTGGGTTTAAAACGTCGTGAGACAGTTTGGTCCCTATCTTCCGTGGGCGCTGCAAGATTGAGAGAGCCTGCTCCTAGTACGAGAGGACCGGAGTGGACACACCTCTGGTGTATCGGTTGTCACGCCAGTGGCATCGCCGAGTAGCTAAGTGTGGAAGAGATAACCGCTGAAAGCATCTAAGCGGGAAACTCGTCTCAAGATGAGTCTTGCCGGGGCCTTGAGCCCCCTGAAGGGTCGTTGTAGACCACGACGTTGATAGGTTGGGTGTGGAAGCGCAGTAATGCGTTAAGCTAACCAATACTAATTGCCCGTGAGGCTTGACCCTATAACTTTGATCCGATGACAGGCGCAGCCTGGACCATCGTGGTCAGGACATTCAAAGACTGCACGTTAGTCGACTTCTCGAAGGTGAAGAAGTGACATCGAAGACGTGAGCAATCGTCTGACAACAGCTGATAAGACTCTACAGATTTGAACGCTCGACTGTGAGCGCAAAGGTCAGTGCATGACACCGACCCCGAGCCCACAGCCCAAGCTGATACGCATGCCAGTGAACTGCCCCAAGGCAGTACACTCACCAGTTCAGCCTGATGACCATAGCGAGTTGGTCCCACTCCTTCCCATCCCGAACAGGACAGTGAAACGACTCAGCGCCGATGATAGTGCGGATTCCCGTGTGAAAGTAGGACATCGTCAGGCTAATCAATGCCCAAGCCCTCGTCAAAATACCTAAGTTTGACGAGGGCTTTTTGCTTTTTAGATTCCCAGATGTTTGACGCTTTGTCTTTTGTTTGTGAAAGTTATTGGCACCCAGGCGCTTTGCCTGGGCGCGAGCTTTTGCACAAGAAGATGGTGGCTGCAGGCTTCGAGGGGCCTGAGGTCGAGGCTGCGCTTGGGTTTCTGGACGGCGCAGCGATCAGTTGGGCCTTGATGCCCACTGAGGTGCGCGGGATGCGCGTGTTGACCCCCGTTGAGATCGAAGCACTTGAGTCAGACGCGCTTGCGCTGTGGGGGCAGATTGTCCAAAGTGGTCTGCTCGATGCCGTGCAGCGTGAATGGGTGCTGGAATCCATTGTGCTGCGCACAGACGACCCGGTTGATGCGGAAGCGCTGCGGGTGCTGATCCACCTGGCTTTTTGGGTGTCCGGGCGGTTTGCGGAGAACGACTTGTGGGAGTTCGTCGTTTCCGAGCCCACTGCTTGCGTGCAGTGAGGCGTTGTTCGTGTTGTTGTCCCGGGTGGAGACCCGGGAGTCTTGCGTGCACGTGGCACGCTCTCATGATGTGACCGGTTTCTTCAGGCTTTATCCGTGAAGTCTGACCTTGTTGCGTCCGTTTCAATATTCCTAACCTCGTTGTTGTCTGCGCGGCAATCCGGGTTTTGATGCCGACCTTTTGCGGTGCTTTCAGCCGCAAGGGGCGAGTCAAGCCTGTCGAACTCGCGCCGAAATGAGTCTAGGCGGGCGGTCGGCGGATGCCGACTTGCCCAAGCATGCAACGGATGCTCAAGGAGAGCTCATATGTCGCTGGTTCGCAAGCCCCGCAGCGGGGACGATTCGTCGGTGGCCCTGCACGCCGTGGCAGGCGTGGTCAACAAGACCGTGGCCCGAGATGCCGATGCGCAGCGCAAGCGTGCGCGCACGCTGGCCAAGCAGCAGCAGGCTGCTGAACGGGTGGCTGCAGCCACCAGCCAGCTGGCCGCTGGTATCAATGAATCTTCATCGGCTGCGGAGGAGTTGCGCCGTGCGACCGAGCAGATCGCCACCGGAGCTGAAGAGGCTGCCGGAGCAGCCCAGGAATCGCTGGCCGCCATCACCCAGGTGGCCGGTGCGATCACCCGCCAGTTGTCGGCTGTATCCATGGCCAAGGACATGGCCTTGGGCATGCAGGCGCTCGCTGCGACGATCAATCTGGAGGTCAAGTCGACCGTGACCAACGTGGCGGTGGCCGCCGACCGGCAGGCCGAGTCGGTGCGCATGGTGGCCGAGCTGGAGCGCCAGGCAGCCAACATCGGTGACATCGTGAAGGCTGTGGCCCGTATTGCGGATCAGACCAACTTGCTGGCGCTGAACGCCGCCATCGAGGCCGCGCGCGCTGGCAAGCATGGCAAGGGCTTCGCGGTGGTGGCCGATGAGGTGCGCACGCTGGCCGAGACGTCGGAGAAGAGCGCCAAGCAGATCCAGGAGCTGGTGGGGCAGATCCAGGGCGAGGTGAAGGTGATCGCCGAGGGTATCAATGAATCGGCCACGGCTGTGAAGGAAGAGGTCGAGAAGACCGACATCATCCTGGAGCAGCTTCAGCGCATTTCGGCCGACGCTGCCCTGATCGCCGGTGGGGCCGAAGAGATTGCGTCGGCTGCCACGCAGAGCAATGTGGCGGCACAGCAGGCGCTGAAGGGGGCCGAGCAGATTTCCGCTGCGTCGTCGGAGCAATCTGCGGCGTGCGAAGAGGCGTCCAAGACCGTGGGTGAGCAGACCGCTGCCCTGGCCGAATGCGAGCAGACGGCGCAAAGCCTGTCCGAGATCGCCGACGATCTGAAGAACTCGACCGATGTGGCCAAGAGCGCCGAGGAGGTGGCGAGTTCTGCCGAAGAGCTGTCGTCGGCGGTGCAGGAGATCAACCGGTCGGCCAGCCAGATCATGGTGGCGCTGGAGCAGATCCGCAAAGGGGCTCAAAGCCAGGCAGCAGCCACGGCCGAGTCGGCCGCCGCCATCAGCCAGATTGAACGCGGGGCGCAGCTGGCCGAAGAGCGCGCCAGCCAGGCCAACGAGCGCGCAGGCACCATCAAGAGCCTGATGACGGAGAACAAGCGTGCGGTGGACGGCCTGATCAAAAGCATTTCGGACAGTGTGGAAGCCACCAAGGCCAGCATCCGCCAGATCAAGGACCTGGAGCTGGTCTCCCGCAAGATCGACAAGATCGTCGATGCGATCACCCAGGTGTCGATCCAGACCAACATGCTGGCGGTCAATGGATCGATCGAAGCGGCTCGCGCGGGCGAGTACGGCAAGGGATTCGTGGTGGTGGCCACCGACATTCGCAACCTGGCCCACGATTCGGCTGAGAACGCCGATCGCATCAAGGACATGGTGAAGTCGATCCAGGACCAGATTGCCCTGGTGGGGCGTGACCTGGTCGAGATCAGCTCGTCGGCGCTGAGCGAGGTGGAGAAGGCCAAGTCGACCACTGCATCGCTGGGCAAGATCGAAAGCGATGTGGCCGAGGTGCAGAAGGGCAACCAGACGGCGGCCTCTGCGGCACAGGAGATCGTCACGGCCCTGTCGCAGGTGAAGGTGGGTGTGGAGCAGGTGTCGGGTGCTGCGCAGGAGGCCGAAAAGGCCGCTGAGCAGGCTGCTGCGGCTGCGCGGCAGCAGTCGCAAGGCGCCGAAGAGCTGGCCGCTGCGATCGAAGAGATCGCGTCGCTGGCCGACGAACTGCAGAGCGGCTCCTGAAGGGCCGTGCCACCGTGACCTTGAACAAGGAGATGCGCCGTGAGTGCCATCCTTTCCGAGGAAGTGGGCGCCACCGGAGACGGTGATGCCGAAGACGGGCGACTGCAGGACAACCAGTTCGTGACCTTCCAGGTGGCGGGTGAGTTGTTTGCGGTGCCCATGGGGCCGGTACAGGAGATCATCCGAGTGCCGGACGTGGCCCGATTGCCGCTGGCACCTGCCACACTCGACGGGCTGTCGAACCTGCGCGGGCGTGTGTTGCCGATCATCAGCCTGCGGCGGATGTTCGGGTGTGGCGAGCAGCCGCATGATGATTCCACGCGAGCGCTGGTGATCAACTTGGGGCAACCGCTGGGCTTCGTGGTAGACCGTGTGGCCAGTGTGGTGAGCGTGGAGCCCAGCCAGATCGAGTCGGCCGATGCCATCCGGTCCGTGGTGGCCGGCGAGTACCTGACCGGGGTGATCAAGCAGACGGGGGCCGATGGCAAGCCCGAGATGCTGTTGACGCTGGACTTCGAGAAACTGGTGGACGGGCAGTTCGCCGGTGTGGGAGCCGGACGCTCGGGCTACGAGGGCAACGGCGGCGCTGGCGACACGCGCATGGATGAGCCGGCCGATGATGCACGCGACAGCGAGGAGTTGCGCCTGGTGTCGTTTGCCGTGGCCGGTCAGGAGTACGCCATCGACATTGCCGCAGTGCAGGAGATCGTGCAGGTGCCCGAGCGCATCACGGCGGTGCCCAATGCGCCTTACCACGTGCTGGGGCTGATCTCTCTGCGTGACCGACTGTTGCCGCTGGTGAGCCTGCGCAGTCTGTTCGGGCTGAGTGACGACGGATTGAGCGAGCAGCACCGCATCGTGGTGGTGGCCTTGCCCGATGGGCGTCAGGTGGGGCTGGTGACGGATGCGGTCAAGGAAGTGATGAGCGTGCCGTTGTCGCAGGCCGACCCGATGCCGGGGATTCTGGCGGCCGACCACAGCCTGGACGAGTTTTCCAGGATTTGTCGGCTGGACGATGGCAAGCGGCTGGTGTCGATCATTGCGACCGATCGCCTGCTGGGGCTGGATGCCCTTCAGGCTGCAGCCGATGTGGGCGACACCTCTGCCCAGGGCCCTGACAACAAGGATGCTGCGATGCGCGATGACAACGAAGACCTCAGCACGGACGACGACGACATCCAGGCCGTGATCTTCCGACTGGGCGCTGAAGAGTTCGGCGTGCCGATCATGTCGGTGCAGGAGATCGTGCGGGTGCCCGAGGTGCTGACGCGAGTGCCCAAGACGCCCCACTTCGTGGAGGGGGTGATCAACCTGCGAGGCACAGTGCTGCCGGTGATCGACCAGCGCAAGCGGCTGGGGCTCGATGCCATCGAGCGCCACGAGGGCCAGCGCATCATGGTCTATCTGCTGGGCGGGCTGCGCACGGGCTTCATCGTGGATTCGGTGGCCGAGGTGCTTCGCATTCCGCGCGCGCACATCACGCAGGCCCCGGCTTTGTCGGCCGAGCAGACGCGACTGATCCAGCAGGTGGCCAAGCTGGATGGCGACAAGCGCCTGGTGATGCTCATCGACCCGCGCCATTTGCTGGAAGGTCAGGAAATGGCGGTCATGCGGCAACTGGGCGATGGCGCTGACACACTGGCGCATGCGGCCTGATGCACCCTCGGGAGGCGATTGACCATGGCACGGGTGCTGGTGGTGGACGATTCGGCCCTGATGCGGCGCCTGCTGGTGCAGGTGCTGGAGGGGGCCGGCTATGAAGTGAAAACGGCCCGCACCGGGGCCGAGGCGGTGTCGGAGCTGATGGCCTGGTTGCCCGATGCGATCACGCTGGACATCAACATGCCAGAGATGGATGGCTTGACGGCGTTGTCGCTGATCATGTCGGCGCGGCCCACGCCTGTGGTGATGGTGTCTTCGCTGACCGAGCAAGGGGCCCTGGCCACCTTCGAGGCGCTGGCACTGGGCGCGGTGGACTTCATCACCAAGCCGGGCGGCACGATCTCGCTGACCATCGATGACATCAAGGTGCAGTTGCTGGAGAAGGTGAAGGCGGCCTTGCGCGCTCGACCTGCACTGTCGGCCAAGCGGCGGCCCATGGGGGCCTCGCGCCCGCCAAGTCCGACGCCTGCTCCAGCTCGATCGTCAGGCTCTCCTGGCGCGTTGGCCCCGCGACCCGCCGTGCTGGGCACCACGGGTGTGGTGCTGATTGGCGTGTCGACCGGCGGGCCCCGCACCCTGGAAGACATTCTGCCCCCCCTGCCGGCCTCCTTTCCGTGGCCGATCGTGGTGGCGCAGCACATGCCGCCCAATTTCACGAATGCCTTCGCACAGCGCATGGACCGGCTGTGCAACCTGCGCGTGCGCGAGGTGACCGCACCGTGCCCCCTGGAGCCGGGGAATGTGTACATCGGCCGAGGTGGGGGCGATGTGGTGATCGCCGAGCGTCTGGGGCGCCCCACGGTGATGCCCAAGCCCGAGACGCCAGGACACCCCTGGCACCCGTCGGTGGATGTGCTGGTGGAAAGCGCCATGAAGCTCTACAAGCCCGACAAGATGGTGGGCGTGCTGCTCACGGGCATGGGCAACGATGGCGCCGAGCAGATGTCGCGCATGCACCGGCAGGGCTCGCGCACGATCGCCGAATCACAAGCGTCGTGTGTGGTGTTCGGCATGCCTCATGAGCTGATTCAGAAAGGGGGTGCTTCGGTGGTACTTCCTTCGAGTGACATCGCCGAGCAGCTGCAAAGCTGGCTGGGTTGAACCGGAGCATTGCAAATGGGCCTCAAGAAGATTTCGGAGAATGTCGGACTGCGCAAGATCGCGGCAAGGGACTACGGCCGGGATGGGCAGGGCCTGCTCGAACAGCTGAACGACCCGGACGTGAGCACGCGGCGCTGGGCGGCGCGTGACCTGGTGCAGCACCCCGACCTGATGGCCCCGCTGTGCGAGGCCTTGCCTCAGGAGCGTGACCTGTCGGTGCGCGAGGTGATGTTCACCACGTTGAGCCAGGTGGGGGGGCAGGCCGTGGTGCAGGGCTTGTTGCCCTTGCTGCGCTCGGAAGACCCGAACCTGCGCAATGGCGCGATCGAGACTTTGTCGGGCCTGCCCGATGACGTGGGGGGCAGCATCGATGGCCTGCTCAGGGATGCCGATGTGGACGTGCGCATCTTCACGGTGAACCTGCTGGGTGACCTCAAGCACCCGCGCGTGGTGGACTGGCTGAGCCATTCGTTGAAAAACGATGTGCATGTGAACGTGGTCGCCGCAGCGCTGGAAGTGGCTGCGGAAGTGGGCAGCGAAAGCCTGCGACCTGCGATTCAGAGCGCGCGCTCGCGCTTCGGTGGCGACCCCTTCATCGGGTTTGCGGCCGACCTGGCCGAACAAAGGATTCAGGGATCATGAGAACCGCCGCGCTGGAAACACCGGTGATCACGGACGCGGACTTTCAGAAGTTCCGCGAGTTCTTCTACCGCAAGACAGGCATCCAGTTCGACGACAGCAAACGCTACTTCGTTGACAAGCGTCTGATCGAACGCATCGAAGCCACCGGTTCCGACAATTTCAGGCAGTACTTCGTGGGCTTGCGCTTCGAGTCGAAGGGCGAGGAGATGCAGGCGCTGGTCAACGCGATGACGGTCAATGAGACCTACTTCTTTCGCGAGCAGTACCAGTTCGAGTGCCTGGTCAACAGCATGATGGACGAGGTGGCATCGCGGCGCAGGGCCGGGCAGCGCATCCGCATCTGGTCCATTCCTTCGTCCACGGGCGAAGAGCCGTATTCGATCGCGATCTACCTGCTCGAGCGTTGGCCGCGCATCAATGACTACGACGTGGAGATCCTGTCGTCGGACATCGACACGCAGGTGCTGCAGTCGGCGCAGAGGGGCTTGTACACGCCCCGTTCGGTGGCCAACCTGCCCAAGCCCTACCTGGCCAAGTACTTCACCGAGCAGAAGGACGGGCAATGGCTGATCTCGCGCGATCTGGTCGATGCGGTGGAGTTCAGCCGCGTGAACCTCAGCGAGGTCAATGACACGCGCAAGTTCCGCGACATCGACATCATCTTCTGTCGCAACCTGCTGATCTATTTCGATGACCTCTCGCGCCGCATGGCGGCTGAGGCCATGTTCGATGCCCTGCGGCCCGGCGGCTTTGTCTGCCTGGGGCATTCGGAATCCATGAGCCGCATCTCATCACTGTTTGCCGTGCGTCGCTTCCCCGACGCCATGGTCTATCAGAAGCCGATGGAGGGGGGAGCATGAGCCGAATTCTTGTTGTCGACGACGCAGCCACGGTGCGCATGTACCACCGCAAGATCCTGGGGGATGCCGGCTGGCAGATCGAAGAAGCGATCAATGGCCTGGAAGCGCTGGAAAAGGTGCATGCCTTGTCGGCCGATCAGCCCTTTGACCTGTTCGTGGTGGACATCAACATGCCCAAGATGGATGGCTACAGCTTTGTGCGCGAGTTGCGAAAGCTGCAGGATGTGCCCCAGGCCCCGGTGATGATGGTCTCGACCGAGGCCCAGGTGCAGGACGCCACAGCGGCACAGGATGCCGGTGCCAACTGTTACCTGATCAAGCCGGCCAAGCCGCAGGAGCTGGTGCTGACCGCCGCCCTGTTGCTGGGTGATGGCGATGCCGCGCTGAAGGCCGCGGAAGGAGTGAGTGCATGAACCAGACCGAACTGCTGGATCAGTTCATCCTGGAGGCCCGCGAGTGCCTGGAGGGCATTGGCCAGCGGCTGCTGCAGGTGGAGAAGGATCCGACCAATGGTGAGCTGCTCAACGACCTGTTCCGCCTGGTGCACACGCTCAAAGGCAATTGCGGGCTGTTCGAGTTCAAGCCGCTGGAGCGGGTGGTCCATGCGGGCGAAGACCTGCTCGACCGTGTGCGCAACCAGACGCTGAGCTACAACGACCAGATCGCCGATGCGCTGCTGGAGGCCATGGACTTCACGGCCCTGATGGTCGATGAGATCGAGGCCAAGGGCAGCATCGACCCGGCAGCCGACGGCCGGTCTCAGGCTTTGGCCGCCAGCCTGCGCGCTCACCTCGATGGCTCGGCGGCCAAGGTGGCAGCATCCATGGTGGCTTCTGCGTCCATGTCCACGGCTGCCAGTGAGCCGGTGGCTACCATGCCCGCTGCAGCACCTCGGCCCGACTGGGCCGATCGCTGGCCCGAGGCTCTCGAAACGCAGCACCCTCAGGCGGTGGCGGTGCGTTACCGCCCTGAGCCGGAATGCTTCTTCAAGGGCGAAGACCCCTGGAACCTTGTCAAGCTGACACCGGGCCTGGTGCACCTGGACGTGGCCACCGTGGAGCCCTGGCCGGCCACTGATGCGCTGGACTGCTACCGCTGCAACCTCGATTTCGTGCTGGTGTGCGATGCCCCTCTGGCCTACGTGCAGGAGCACTTCCGCTATGTGCCGGAGCAGGTGGACTGCCTGGTGCTGGCCGAGCATCCCCGCCATGTGCCAATGGCGGTCGATTTGGCGAGCTCCACCCCAGCCGAGCCCGCGGCGGCTGAGCCGGTGCAGGATCCGCAGGCGCGTGTGCGTGAAGTGGCACGCAAGCGTGTGCTGCAGTTGTGGAACGACCAGATCATGCTGCTCAAGCGTCCCGGCCTGGGATTGGGCACGCTCGCGGCTGTGCGCCGTGCGCTGAGCGGCTTGCTGTCCAGCCTGAGCGATGACGATGCCCTGCAGCAGTTGGCGTCGCTGACTGCCATGCCACCCCAGGCCTCTGCAGCGCAGGTGGCCACCTGGGCCCAGCAGAATCCGCCGGTGGGTGGCGGTGCCGATCTTGCCGCCACTGCGGGTGCGGGCGGCGGTGATGCCGGGGCTCGAAAATCCGGGCTGGGCAGCGGCGAAGAGGGCAACCACCACGGCAACCAGAAGGTGCTGAAGGTGGGGCAGGAAAAGATCGACCGACTGATGGACCTGATCGGCGAAATGGTGGTGGCCAAGAACGCCTTGCCTTACCTGGCGCAGCGCGCCGAGCAGGTGTTCCAGCAAAGGGAACTGGCCCGAGAGATCAAGGCGCAATACGCCGTGATCAACCGCATTGCAGAAGACATGCAGCACGCCATCATGCAGGTGCGCATGCTGCCTGTGGGCACGGTGTTCCAGCGCTTCGGTCGCCTGGTGCGCGACATCTCGAAGAAGCTGGGCAAGGACGTGAGCCTGGAGATCGAAGGCGAAGAGACCGAGGCCGACAAGAATGTGATCGAAGCACTGGCCGACCCGCTGATCCACATCTTGCGCAACAGCCTCGACCACGGCATCGAGATGCCTGAAGCGCGGCGGGCTGCAGGCAAGCAGGCGCAGGGCTCGATCAAGGTGCTGGCCCGTCAGGAGTCGGATCGGGTGATCATCGAGATCATCGACGACGGTGCGGGCATCGACCCGAACCGCATCCGCAACAAGGCGGTTGAACGTGGGTTGATCCCGGCCGATAAGGCGCATTCGCTCACCGACCACGAGGCCGTGCAGCTGATCTTCCTGCCGGGCTTCTCGACGGCCGAACAGATCTCGGACCTGTCGGGCCGCGGTGTGGGCATGGACGTGGTTCGCACGGCTGTCGAGCGCATCAACGGCACGGTCCAGCTCAGCAGCGTGCACGGCAAGGGCACCACCATCCGGCTGTCGCTGCCGCTGTCGATGGCCGTGACGAATGTCATGATCATCGAGGTGGGTGGTCGCCGGTTCGGTGTGCCCATGGACATGATCGTGGAGACTGTGCGCGTGCACGTCGATGACATCCACAAGTTCAAGCAGGCCAGCACCACCGTGCTGCGGGGCCGCATCGTGCCGCTGAAGTCGCTGCACGAGCTGCTGGCCCTGGATGAGCCGGCCCAGATCAATGAAGAGGGCGAAACCGCCGTGCTGGTGGTGCGCCTGCTGGGTGAGCACGTCGGCTTGCTGGTGGACCAGTTCCACGGCGCCAGCGACATCATCCTCAAGCCCCTGGAGGGCGTGCTGTCGGGCCTGACGGGCTTCGCAGGCACAGCCCTGATGGGCGACGGCAGCGTGCTGATGGTCCTCAACCCCAAGGAGTTGCTGTGATGGGCATTCGATACCTCAAAAAGCATGCCGCCCTGGAGGGTGTGGTGTCGGTCGAAGACGCGGAAACCTTGCTGCAGTGGCTCAAGAATCACCCCAGTCCGGCCGTTAACCTGAGCAAGTGCCAGCACCTGCACGCCGCGGTCTTCCAGGTCCTGCTGGCGGTGCAGCCCCGGATTCTGGGTGAGATTGCAGACCCCTTGCTGGCGGCTGCACTGAAAGTACGGGCCGAACAGGCGCAAGCCGCTTGAACTTAACGTGACAGGTTGGCGCCTTGGGTGAGGACAGAGATCATGAAATCAGTATTCCTGGTAGATGATTCAACGACGATGCTGATGTCGTTGAAGAGCACGCTGGAGATCGGGGGCTTCAAGGTGGACACGGCGGGCGATGGCGAGCAGGCCATGGCCAAGCTGAAAGCCGGATTGAAGCCTGACCTGATCATCACCGACATCAACATGCCGAAGATGGACGGCCTGACCTTGATCTCGGAAGCCCGCAAGGTGCTGCGCTTCACGCCCATCCTGGCCCTGACGACAGAAAGTCAGCAGGTCAAGCGGGACGAAGCCAAGCGCTTGGGGGCCACGGGATGGCTGGTCAAGCCGGTATCGGGCACGGATTTGCTCAAGGTCGTCAAGCAAGTCTTGCCGGGTGCATGAGGCGGAAGGGGTGTCACATGGACAGCGTCGAGACCGATCATGACAGCGCGAAGGAAAGCCCGCTGGATGCCGAGCTGAAATTCGCCCGGCAGCGTCGGCTGCGCATGGCCTTGATGCAGGGGCTGGCAGCGCTGGCCTGGGGCACGGTGGTGGCCCTGGTGAACCACCTGTGGATCGGCGCCAACCCCTGGGTGGTGGTGCCCCTGGCTTTTGGCAGTGTGGCCATGGGCCTGCTGCTCAGCCGCATCCGTCTGTGGCCGCGCAGGGACTCGCTGCCCGACATCATCTCGGATGATCTGGGCCTGCTGGAGCAGTGCTTCGCCATCCTGCAAAAACAGGTGACCGTGACCATCAAGACATCGGAGTCGGCCGTGCTGGAGATGGTCGAACGGCTGAACCGAGTGCACCGGCTCAGCGCCGAGTTGCAGGAGCAGATCAACAACGCAGTGCAGCGCTCGCAGGTGCTCTCACAAAGCTCGCTGACCGAAGCCGGCCGCAATGGAGATGCCCTCCAGTCGCTGACCCAGCATCAGCGCAGCTTCGTCGAGGCGCGCAAGCAGAACCAGGAACGCATCCGCAAGGTGGTCGACCAGGTTCGGCACCTGACACCGCTGGCGGTGATGATCGCCGACATTTCTCGTCAGACCAACCTGCTGTCGATCAACGCGTCGATCGAAGCAGCCCGGGCCGGTGCAGAAGGCGCAGGCTTCAAGGTGGTGGCGGCCGAAGTGCGCCGCCTGTCGGCTCAGACGGCCGAAGCGGCCAGCCAGATCACCGAAGGCATCAACGCCGTGGCCCTGGCCATCGATGGCGAGCTGGAGTCGGCCTCGCAGCTGGAGTCGGACAGCGCCAACGACCAGTTCACCGAACTGGCCCAGCATGTCAGCGAGATCAGCCAGAAGCTCACCGAGGTCGTGCCCTATCTGGTGGACCTGTCTCGCACCATGGACGATGGCATGCGCGAGGTGACCACCGACATCATCAATGCCCTGGGCAACATGCAGTTCCAGGACATCAATCGCCAGGTGCTGGAGCAGGTGGAGTCGGCCCTGGGCAGCCTGTCAGATCACAGCGCCGCGCTGTACAAGCTGGTGGGTGGCAAGGCGCCGCCCCCGCCTGAAAAGCTGGAAGAACTGATGGCGCGCTGGACCAACAACTACGTCACCCATTCGCAGAGAGTGGCCCATGCCGAGGTCGAGCGCATCCGCCACCTCGACGTCGAGATGCCCCTGAGTCAGGCCCCTGCCCCCAAGCTGGAGCTGGCCGAATCGGAAGGGCCGAAGATCGAGCTCTTCTGACCTGACCGAACGCATGCACGATCGAACGATTTTCAAGGGGTTGGCGCTGGCGGTGGCGCTGATGCTGAGCGGCTGTGACCAGCTGGGCATCGAGACCCCGGCCAAGTCCCAGGAGCGCGCACTGGCCGAGGCCAAGGCCATTGGCAGCGCCTGCCGGCACGCCATGCGCGCCATCGAAGACTGCTACACCCTGAACCCCAAAGCCGACAAATCGGCTGTGCACGGGGGGTGGCGCGAGATGGACGAGTACATGCGCGAGAACAAGCTGGACGGCATCGCGCCGGTGGTGCCACGTCCGCCGCCTGAGCCGCCCGCCAAACCCAAGAAGGCGGCCCCCAAGCCCTCGGCCGCTGATGAGGGTGAGGAGGTGGTGGACGGCGAAGAAGCCGCCTCCGAGGCTGAGGACACCGGCAAAGGCAAGGGCGGCAAGAAAGCCAAAGACGAACACTGACCTCGCCAGAGCGAGGGGCAGGGGCGTGCGGGCACAATCGGGTGCATGCATGCCCCTTCTGCCATGGAGACGCCACCGGCACAGCGCCCGCCTGAGGACGCCGCACTGAGCCTGTGGTCACCCGCGTTGTGGCGCCATCCGGAGTGCCGACGCGGCATGCGCGACATGTGGGCCGTGACCCCGGGCATGCTGGCCTGGGCCCTGATCACCGGGGTGGCCATGGTCAAAGGGGGCCTGAGCGTGCCCCTGGCGCTGACCATGGCCCTGACGGTGTTTTCGGCCGGGGCCCAGCTGGCGGCCGTGCCCCTGATGATGACCGGCACGCCACTGTGGGTGATCTGGCTGACGGCGCTTTGCGTGAACCTTCGCTTCGTGATCTTCAGCGTGCAGATGCGGCGCCACCTGATGGCACTGCCCTGGCGCCAGCGCCTGCTGGCGGGCTACCTGTGTGCTGACCTGTGTTACGTGCTCACCCAGCAGCGCCATGGACAGAGCCCCCCAGCCGACGCGCGGCACCCCGACGCTCTGGCGTACTTCATGGGGCTGTTTGCCGTGAACTGGTCGACCTGGGTGCTGACCTGCTGTGCCGGGGTGTGGTTTGCGGACCAGATCCCCATGCACTGGGGCATGGGCTTTGCCGGCACCCTGGCGCTGCTGGGTTTGCTGGTGACGCTGGTGAAAGATCGCCTCACGGGCCTGAGCGCCGCGCTGGCGGGCACGGCTGCTGTGGCCGCCTACGGCATGCCGTTCAAGCTGCACATTGTGGTGGCTGTGGCCGCGGCCGTGGCGGCAGGCCTGCTGGCCGAGCGGGTGGCTGCGCCAGGCAAGGCGCCCAGGGCGCCTGCGGGCGCCGACCAGGGGGCTCCATGAGCAGCCCCTTGAGCACCGGCGACATGCTGCTGGGCATGGCAGGCCTGGCGGGCATTTCCATGCTGACCCGCAGCTTTTTTTTCATCAGCCGTGCCGACTGGCGCCTGCCCGCCTGGGTGGAGCGCGGCCTGAAGTACGCCCCGCTGGCGGCGCTGGCCGCCGTGGTGGCGCCCGACATCCTGCTGGTGCAGGGGCAGTGGCAGCCGCACTGGCAAGACCCCCGCTGGCCGGCCGCCGTGCTGGCCATGGCCTGGGCCGCCTGGCGGCGCGACATGCTGGGCACCATCGTGGTGGGCATGGGCGTGCTGACCTTCTGCCGGGTGGTGCTGGGCTGGCCACTCTGACGCGAGCCGTCCACGCCAACCTGCCTGAACCCATGCACAGGGGGCTGGCCGCGGGCAAACGGCCTTGCCTACAATGTGGGGTTGCCCCGACGTGGGCTGTGGATTCCCTCGATTTCATCCCTCACCATGAACATCCTCCGACTCGAAGACCTCGTGGCCCAAGGCAAGGTGGCCAACCAGCGCGTGTTCATCCGCGCTGACCTGAACGTGCCCCAGGACGAAGCCGGCCACATCACCGAAGACACCCGCATCCGCGCTTCGGTGCCCGCCATCGAGATGGCCCTGAAGGCTGGTGGTGCCGTGATGGTGACCTCGCACCTGGGCCGCCCCACCGAAGGCGAGTTCAAGCCCGAAGACTCGCTGGCCCCCGTGGCCAAGCGCCTGGGCGAGCTGCTGGGCCGTGACGTGCCCCTGGTGAGCAACTGGGTCGACGGCGTGACCGTGCAGCCCGGCCAGGTCGTGCTGCTGGAAAACTGCCGCCTGAACAAGGGCGAAAAGAAGAACAACGAAGAGCTGGCCCGCAAGATGGCTGCCCTGTGCGACATCTTCGTGCACGACGCCTTCGGCACTGCCCACCGCGCCGAAGGCACGACCTACGGCATCGCCCAGTTCGCCAAGGTGGCCTGCGCCGGCCCGCTGCTGGCCGCCGAGATCGACGCGATCAACAAGGCCCTGGCCAACCCCAAGCGCCCGCTGCTGGCCATCGTGGCCGGCTCGAAGGTGTCGACCAAGCTGACCATCCTGGAATCGCTGGCCAAGAACGTGGACGGCCTGATCGTGGGCGGCGGCATTGCCAACACCTTCATGCTGGCCGCTGGCCTGAAGATCGGTAAGTCGCTGGCCGAGCCTGACCTGATCGGTGCGGCCAAGGCCGTGATCGACAGCATGGCCGCCCGTGGCGCCAACGTGCCCATCCCTGAAGACGTGGTCGTGGCCAAGACCTTTGCTGCCGACGCCCCCGCCACCGTGAAGGCCGCCACCGATGTGGCCGACGACGACATGATCCTGGACATCGGCCCCAAGACCGCCGCCAAGCTGGCCGCCCAGCTCAAGGCCGCTGGCACCGTGGTGTGGAACGGCCCCGTGGGCGTGTTCGAGTTCGAAGCTTTCGAGCAGGGCACCAAGGCCATCGCGCAAGCCATTGCCGAATCGAGCGCCTTCAGCATTGCCGGTGGTGGCGACACCCTGGCCGCCATCGCCAAGTACGGCATCGAGAAGCAGGTGGGCTACATCTCCACCGGCGGCGGCGCCTTCCTGGAAGTGCTGGAAGGCAAGACCCTGCCGGCCTTCGAAATCCTGAGCAAGCGCGCAGCGGGCTGATCGGGCCCCAGCCCCGCGGTCTGCCAGCAGCAGGCGCCCAAAGAAAAGCCTCCCCATGGGGAGGCTTTTTCACAGACGGGGCAGGCCTGAGTGGCGTGTCAGGCGCCCGCTGCGTGCAGGGCTTCGCCCGCAGCGATCGGGTCACCCGTGCGGTTGAAAGTGTCCAGCCACAGCTGGTAGCTGCGCATCTGGCCCATCTGCCACGGGTGGAAGCCAGGCTTGAAGTACTGGATGTAGTGCCCGAACATGGGCATGTACAGCCCACCAGGGCCGAACAGCCAGGCCAGGCCCTTGGCGAACATCTTGATGCGCTGCCAGCGCGAAAAGCCGTCGACCTGCAGCATGTAGCGGGTGATCAGCAGCGCATGGAAGTTGAAGCCCAGGGTCACCAGTACCATGGCGATGGTGCGGCGCAGGTAGCCCACTTTGGCCACCTTTTGCATCACGTCGAAGGCCACGGCCTTGTGCTCGATCTCTTCCATGGCGTGCCAGGCGTACATGGCGCGCATGCGCCGGTCGGCGCTGTCCAGCACTTCCTTGCGCTCGAAAAACCCATGCGCCATGATGGCCGTCATGTGCTCGGCCGCGGCCGTGTCGGCCAGCGTGGCGGCTTTGGGTACGTACTTGCGGATCACGTTAAACATCAGGTGCCGCATGCGGCCTTCCAGCATGTCCACATCGATGCCCTGGGCTTTGAGCCGGTCGTTGTACTGCGAGTGCACGATGCCGTGCTGGCCTTCCTGGCGGATGAAGTCCTTGATGTCGCGCTGCAGTTGCGGGTCGGTCACCTGGTCACGGTAGTCGCGCACGCAGCTGATGAAGTAGCGCTCGCCCTCCGGGAAGATGGTCGACATCGCGTCGAAGAGGCGGGTCTTGAACGGGTCACCGCCGAACCAGTACTTGGGGATGTCGCCCTGCAGGTCGAAGTCGAGTTTTTCGCGGGGTGTGATGTCGTGTGCTTGGCTCATGTCAGTTCACTCCTTGCTCGGCCGCCAGCCGGGCATACAGTCGGTTGCCGGCTTCCACCGGATCATGCTGCTTCATCAGGTTCAGCCAGGGCTCGTAGCTCTTGACCACCGGGTGCGACCAGGGGTGAAAGCCCGGCTTGAGGTATTCGAAGTAGCGGCCGGCCAAGGGCAGGAAGAGGCCGCCTGGCTTGTACAACCACCACAGGCCCTTGGCCCAGGTGCGCATGCGGGCCCAGCCGCGGATGCCGTCCACATCGAACATGTGGCGCATGATGCGGAAGGTGTGGAAGGGGAACAGGGCGGTGACCAGCAGCATCGACAGGGCGCGGGTGAAGTACGAGGCCTTGGCCACGTTCACCAGCACGTCGTAGGCCACGGCCTTGTGCTCCATCTCTTCCATGGCGTGCCAGGTGTAGACGGCACGCATGCGGGGCTCGGCGCCCTTCATGATCTCGGCTCGTTCCACAAACGCGTCGGCCATGATGGCTGTGATGTGCTCGGCCGCTGCCGTGATGCCCAGCGTGAATTCGCGCGACAGGTGCTTGCGCAGCACGTGGAACAGGCGGTGCTCCTGCCCCTTGAGGATCATGTCGACTTCCACGCCCTGGGCCTTGAGGCGGTCGTTGTACTGGCCGTGCACCAGGCTGTGCTGGGCCTCTTGCAGGTTGAAGTCCTTGATGTCCTGCAGCACCTTCGGGTCGGTGATGCGATCGCGGAAATCGCGCACGCAGGTGATGAAGAACTTTTCGCCCACGGGGAACAGGGTGGACATGGCGTCAAAGAAGCGCGTCTTGAACGCGTCGTTGTCCATCCAGTGGCGCGGGATGTCGGCGCCGCGCTCGGCGTCCAGCCCGAAATCGAGCTTCATGCGCGGCACGATGGGGGGAGCTTGGTGGTGGTCGGTCATGGGGGCACTGCAAAACCATGGACGGCATGGAGCCAATGGGGCCACTGTAGGCAGCCCGGGGCAGCCTCACAAGACCAGACCGCGACAAGGCGGCCAGTTTCAGCGACAGTGCAGCCTAGGGATTACCCTGGCGGCGAAACTCGCTGGGGCTGACGCCCTGCCAGCGCTGGAAGGCCTGGCTGAAGCTGCGCCGGTCGGCGAACCCGAGGCGCTCGGCAATGTCTTCGACACTGTCGTGGCTGTGCTTGAGCCAGTCGACCGCCAGCTGGTGGCGGATCTGGTTGACGATGCCCGAATGCTGCTGCCCTTCTTCGCGCAGGCGGCGCTGCAGGGTGCGCGGGTGCAGACCCAGGTCGGCCGCCAGGGCCTCGATGCCTTCGCCCAGCAGGGCGGGCGTGCGCAGCAGGCGGCTTTCGATCTGGGCCGTGAGGCTGTGCGGGTCAGGCCGTGAGGCAGCGGGTTGCTGCTGCTCGCGCTGACGGGACAGTTGTTCGGCCACGCGCTGGCCGGCGGCCTGGTGCAGCGAGGGCAGGGCGCCCCGCAAAGGGCGGTCGAGCAGGGCCCGCTCGAACAGGATGGCATTGACGGGCTGGCCGTACAGCACGGGCAGGTCGAGCGCATTGCGCAGCGGCGGTGCGCCCTCGGGCTGGGCGTGCTGGAAGCTGAGCTGACCGGTCTGGGCCGGCTCACCCAGCATCAGGCGGGCGAACTTGCAGAACGTCACGAACACGGCTTCTGCAAAGTGCCAGGTGGTGCCGGGGGTGGCGTCTTCGCGGGTGAAGCTCAGCATCAGCCGCGCTTGTTGACCATGCTCTTGCAGCTTGAGGGCCATGTGCGGGTTGACCAGCGCCGAAATCCAGTCCAGCGCAGGGCTGGCCGCCCGCAGCGTCGGGCTGGTGGTGATGAAGGTTTCGACGTCGGCCAGGTATTCAAAGGCGAAGGTTTCCCCCAGCACCTGCGGGAAGTGCAGCTGAGGGTCTTGCCGGCGGGCTTCGGCCACGCAACGCGCCATCAGCAGCTGGATCTCTTCGACCGACACCGTGGCTTCGGTGGGATGCAGCCGTGCCAGGTCCAGCCCCATTTCCAGGAAAAAGGGCTCGATCCGGAAGCCGCACACCGCGGCCGACCGCACCCAGTTGGTGACGGTCAGGAAGGGGATGCGTTCATCTGCGGGAAGGGGGGCGGTCGAAGGGGACAAAGGGGCCTCAGGCTGCCTGACGTTGCTGCGCGAATTGTTGCAGCCATTTGAGCACTTCTGAGGCGGTCGTGTCGGGTTGTTCCAGCGGGTACAGGTGCGAGCCTTCGATCCAGGACAGGTGCTGCCCAAACAGCTGGCGTGTGCCCTGCAGTCCCACGCTGCGCAGCTCTTTCGAATCCCGGCCGGCAATGAAGGCCATGGGGCACTGCTGGGGTTTGCGGCGGAAGTCCTGCAGCAACCGATGCGGCATGGTGTTGTAGATCTGGGCCTCGATCTCGCGGCGGAACTGCAGCGTGACGGTGGTCTGGTCGGGGCGCGAGGTCAGGCCGCACTGGAGGTAGTCGGCCAGCACCTCGGGGTGGAAGGCGGCGAACTTGTCCTTGATCTCGAAGTGCGTGCGCGCGGCCTCCACCGTGGGCCATTCGTGCGTGCGCTGGATGGCCACGGCCGAGGGCATGATGTGCTGCATGCGCCCCAGGTTCTTGGCCAGGCCGATGCCCGCAGCCTTCAAGCCATACAGCAGGGGCGAGTCGAGCACCACCACACCATGGGCCCACTGCGGGTGGCGGCTGGCCAGCATCATGCTGAGGTAGCCGCCCAGCGAGTGCCCCACCAGGAACACGGGTTCACCGATGTCGTCGCGCACGAGGTGGTGCAGCTGTTCGACCAGGTGCGGCCAGTCGCGGGTGACGGGGTAACGCGGGTCATGGCCGTAGCGTTCCACCGCATGCACCTGGAAGCCGGCGTCTTCCCATTGTCGGAACAGGCGTCGGTAGGTGCCCGCCGGGAAGCTGTTGGCGTGCGAGAACACGATGTGGCGGGGGGTGTCGGGGCCGAGGGTCAGGCTGGACATGGTGGGCACTGCAGACGTTGACGTGTGTACGGAGTGTTCGGCATCAATCGCCGTCGCTGTAACGGAAAAAGCGGGTCCAGATGTCGCGGCCGGCGGCGTCGAAGGCGCGTGTCAGCGCGAACATCTCGCGGCGAGCGGGGGCATCGACCCATTCGTCGGGCAGCAGTGGGTCCCAGACCACCTGCCGCACGGCCACCTTGTCCAGCAGGTAGGCCTCTCGGGCGGCCTGGTCAGGGGGCAGCTGGTGGTGGGTGTCGAGCCAGCGCTGCAGCCGTTCGCAGGTCTGGCGGTACCGCTGGTTGAGTTGCACCACCGACCAGAGCCCGCCCAGCTGGCCCGTGATCTGCTCGCACGGCGTGTGCATGCCGAACACCAGCGAGGCGGCATCGGCCCCCAGCTGCAACAGGCGCTCGCGGCAGGCACCCACACCGCCGTCGAGGTTGTCCGGGCGCATCAGCAGGCCTTTGCTCACTTCGCGAAAGCCCAGCATCTGCAGGGCCCGTTCGCGACGGGCCAGGGCGGTGCGGTCGCTGCGGGCCAGGGCTGCCACGTGCACGCCGACGTACTGGCCCTGCCAGGGCACCATGCGTGCTTCCACATGCCGCCAGGCCGAAATGGCCTGGCCCAGGCCTTGCGCACCCTGGCCCAGGGTGTAGCAGCCGCGCCCGGAGACCTCGGCCAGGCCCTCGTTCTGCAGCCGCACCAGGGCCACGCGGATGTTGTTCTCGCTGATGCCGAACAGGGCCCCGGCGGCCACCAGCTGCCGCGACGGAAAGGCCTCGCCCTCGGCGGCCAGCAGCAGGCTCTGGATCAGGCCTTTGGCCGTGGGTGGGCTGGTGTAGGGCAGGGGCATGGTGTGCGCCGCATTACAGTTGGGTGATTGATGTTGCGGTGATTGTAATGATCTTGTCCGAATCTCACACCAGGGCTTGCGACATTGCGCACGAGTGGCGGGTTTCTCTGTGGCTCGCCGCATGATCGGCCGAGGTTTTTTGATGTGAAACTTTGGCCATCGGCCCCACGAGGGCTGCTTCTTCACGATGACCATGCCCCGCTCCACCAAGATCGTTGCCACCCTGGGCCCCGCCTCTTCTTCCCCTGACGTGCTTGAGCGCATGTTCCGCGCCGGCGTGGACGTGGTGCGGCTGAACTTCTCGCACGGCAAGGCGCAGGACCACGTCGACCGCGCCCACCTGGTGCGCGAGGTGGCTCACAAGGTGGGCAAGGTGGTGGCCATCATGGCCGACCTGCAGGGCCCCAAGATCCGCGTGGGCAAGTTCGCCGAGGGCAAGGTGCAGCTGGAAAACGGCGCGCCTTTCGTGCTCGACGCTGCCCGCACCGAACCCGGTGACCTGCAGGGCGTGGGCCTGGACTACAAGGAGCTGCCGCGCGACGTGAAGCCCGGCGACACCCTGCTGCTCAACGATGGCCTGATCGTGCTGGTGGTCGACCGTGTCGAAGGCGAGAAGGTGCACACGGTCGTCAAGATCGGTGGGGAGCTGTCCAACAACAAGGGCATCAACAAGCAGGGTGGGGGCCTGACCGCGCCAGCCCTGACCGCCAAGGACATGGAAGACATCAAGACGGCCGCCAGCTTTCGGTGCGACTACATCGCCGTCTCGTTCCCCAAAAGCGCCACCGACATGGAAATGGCGCGCCAGCTGGCCAATGTGGCCGGTGAGCAGTGGCGCCATCGGCCGGCCCTGATCGCCAAGATCGAGCGCACCGAAGCCATCCCCAACCTGGAAAGCATCCTGAAGGCCTCGGACGGCATCATGGTGGCCCGTGGGGATCTGGCCGTGGAGGTGGGCAATGCCGCCGTGCCCGCGCTGCAAAAGCGCATGATCAAGCTGGCCCGCGAGATGGACAAGGTGGTGATCACGGCGACCCAGATGATGGAGTCGATGATCGTCAACCCCGTGCCCACCCGCGCCGAGGTGTCGGACGTGGCCAATGCCGTGCTGGACGGCACCGACGCCGTGATGCTGAGCGCCGAGACGGCCGCCGGCAAGTACCCGGTCGAAACCGTCGAGCAGATGGCGGCCATCGCCATGGAGGCCGAGCGCGCCGAAGAGGTCTCTCTGGACGCCGACTTCACCAACAAGACCTTCGCCCGCATCGACCAGTCGATCGCCATGGGGGCGCTGTTCACCGCCTACCACCTGGGTTGCAAGGCCATCATCGCGCTGACCGAATCGGGCTCGACGGCGCTGTGGATGAGCCGGCACAAGATCCACGTGCCCATCTTCGCGCTGACGGCGCAGCCCAATGCGATGCACCGCATGGCCTTGTACCGCAACGTGCGCCCCTTGCTGGTGCCCAGCTACACCGACCGTGACGAGGCCTTGAGCCATGCCGAGGCGGTGCTGGTGGCACGTGGCGTGCTTATGCCCGGAGACACCTATGCCATCACCTGCGGCGAGCCCATGGGCTACCCCGGTGGCACCAACATGCTCAAGGTGTGTGAAGTGAAAGCCTGACCTGCCGCAAGGCAGCCCCTGCAAGCAGGGGGGCTCACTGCCACAGGGCTGTCATCGCCCTTCCCAAAACTGACAAGGCATGCAAGAATTTTTGCCATGTGAAAAGCGTGGCCTTGCAGCCTTTGCGCCTTCTCGCAGTTTCAGGGAGATGACACATGCAGCCTTCGGCACCAGATCGGGCGTTTGCGTCAGAGCATTCCACTCTGGCCCATGACGATGTCCAGACCGCCGCCTTGCCCTTCGTGGTCAGGCTGGTGCGCACCGAAGCCCAGTTGGGCAAGGTGTGCACATTGCGGGCCATGTCTTACGGGCACCATGTGCCCGAACTGGGCGAGCGGCTCATGCAGCCCGACCAGTACGACCGCGCACCCGGCACCGTGGTGTTCGTGGCCGAAGACAAGCTCAGCGGTGAGGCGGTCGGCACCATCCGCATCCACCTCAATGCCCACCAGCCTTTGCCCATCGAGCAGGCCGTGACCTTGCCGCAGCACCTGCAGGGGCACCAGCTGGTCGAGGTGAGTCGATTGTCGGTGCGCCCGGGTTACAACCAGATGAATGTGCGCCTGGCCCTGTTCAAGGCCTTGTACCTGTATTGCTATGCCACGCAGGTCCAGCACATGGTGGTCGGCGCGCGCCGGCCGCTGGACCGCATCTACCGATCACTGGGGTTCAAGCCGGTGAACGGTCAGGACGAATGGGTGGCACTGCCGTATGCCGGCTACATCGAGCACTGCGTGCTGACCTTCGATGTGCTCCATGCGGATCACACCTGGTACGAGCAGCACCACCGCTTGTACCCGTTCATGAAGCAGACCTACCACCCCGACATCCAGGTGTTTGCGGCGGTCAGTTCGGGCTGGTCGAACCCGCGCCGCAGCCCGAAAGAGCTGGATCAGGTCGTCGCGGCGCCCTGAGCACGCTGCAGATAGCTCGACAGCAGGCGCACCAGGTCGGCGTCTTCGAAGGGCTTGGGCAAGTGGGCGTCCATGCCTGCGCTCAGGCAGCGGGCGTTGTCCTCGGCCATGGCGCTGGCGGTCAGCGCCACCACGGGCAGGCGCGGCAGGCGGTTGAGGGCCTCGTGCTGGCGCAGGCGTCGGGTGGCCTCGAAGCCGTCCATCACGGGCATCTGGCAGTCCATCAGCACCAGGTCGGGTCTGGCTTGCGTGGCATCGGTCAGCCGGCTCAGGGCCTGCTGTCCGTTGTGCGCATGGATCACTTCCAGGCCCAGTTGTTCCAGCTGGGATTGCACGATCAGGGCGTTCACGTCGTTGTCTTCGGCCAGCAAGATGGTGCCTTGCAGCGGGCCTGAGGGCATCTCGCTGTGCCCGGCGTCGTTGAACAGGCCGGGCTTGTTGAGGGTCCGGCGCAGATTCGGATTCGATTGTGGCGACTCCGTGGGCGGCAGGTAGGCGCTGAACTCGAAGGTCGAGCCTTGCCCCACGGCGCTGGTGCACGTGATGTCACCGCCCATGGCCCGGCTGATCTCGCGCGAAATGGTCAGGCCCAGACCGGTGCCGCCCACGGCCATGCCGACGGCGTTACCGGCCTGTCGGTAAGGGTCGAAGATGGCGCGCAGGTCGTCCGGCGCGATGCCCACGCCCGTGTCGCGCACCTGCACCACGATCAGCCCGCTCTCGGGGTGACGGAAGGCGCGCAGGTCGATGCCGCCCTTTTCGGTGAACTTGATGGCATTGCCCACCAGGTTCAGGATGACCTGACGAACACGGGGCGCATCGCCCAGCACCCAGCAGGGCTTGGGCAGCTGAAGGTGCCCCTTGAGCGTGAGCTGACGGGCTTGTGCATTGATGGCCGTGAGGTTGACCACGTCTTCCAGCAGCGCGTCAAGGTCAAAGGGCTGGCTCTCGATGGTCAGGTGCCCGGCGTCGATGCGCGAGAAATCGAGGATGTGGTTGATGATGGACAACAGGTGCTCGCCGGAGCGCAGCACCAGCCCCAGCCGGTCCTTGCTCTGGGGGCCCGGGTGGTCTTCCAGCAGCAGGCGTGTCACGCCCAGGATGCCGTGCAGTGGGGTGCGCAGTTCGTGGCTCATGGTGGCCACGAACTGGCTCTTGATCGCGTGCTGTCGCTCGGACTGCCGCAGAGCCTCCTCCTTGTCGGCCACCACGCGGTCCATCAGGAAACGGCGCCACAGCATCTCGCCGATGTTGCGGTGGGCGCGTCGAGACACCAGCATCAGCACCGACAGGAACAGCAGCAGCGCACTGCCCCCCACATAGCCAAAGGCGTCTTGGCGGGACATCAGGTGCAGCGCAGCCGGCACGATCATGGGCACGCAATAGGCCAGGTTGGCCACCCAGTGGGCATGCAGCGTGAAGGTGGCCACCGAGGCCACGCCCATCAGGCAGGCGCTGATGAACGTGGCATTTTGCTGGTCGTGCAGCGGGATCAGCATGATGCCCGCGAGACCCCAGGCCAGGCCGTCGAGCAGCAGCAGGCCCGTCACCATCTTCAGCGTGCGGCGATCTGGCGCCACCTTGTGGCGACGGAACCATTCGGCGTGTGCGATGCGCGGCAGCGTGACCAGCACTTTCAGCGCCAGCCACAGGTGCACCTGCTCAGGCGGCACATGGCTGGCTGCGTAATAGGCCAGAAGGCAAGCAAAGCCCGTGGCCAGCACAGTGACCACACTGGCGTGCCCGAGCAGCATCCGCACCTGTTCAGCCCGGATCGCCTGACGAAGCGAACGGTCGATGGGTGGCAAGCGGCTTTGAGTGTGAGGAGGGGTCATGGACAACAGGCAGCCCACCACAGGCAACAGGCACCCTGCACACAAGGGGGGTGCCCGCAGCCGCATTCTGCGGATTTCTGTGTGACATTCTCCACAAAAAGAGGCGTGAAGCTGGCGGTTTGCGCCAGATCGGCTGCTGCGTGCCCATTCGGTTGTGGTGGGCCGGCCTCATCTGGGCTCGTTAGAATCCGCCCGACCACGAACCTACCCGTCTTTCATCAACTTTTCTGGGGATCCACATGGCACTCGTTTCCATGCGCCAGCTGCTGGACCATGCCGCCGAAAACGGCTACGGCATTCCGGCTTTCAACGTCAACAACCTGGAGCAGGTGCAGGCCGTGATGGCCGCTGCCGACGAAGTCGGTGCTCCCGTGATCCTGCAGGCCAGCGCCGGTGCCCGCAAGTACGCTGGCGAGAGCTTCATCAAGCACCTGATCCAGGCCGCTGTCGAAGCCTACCCCCACATCCCCCTGGTGATGCACCAGGACCACGGCACCAGCCCCAAGGTGTGCCAGGGCGCCATCGACCTGGGCTTCGGCTCGGTGATGATGGACGGCTCGCTGATGGAAGACGGCAAGACCCCGGCTTCGTTCGAGTACAACGTCGACGTGACCCGCAAGGTGGTCGAGATGGCCCACAAGGTGGGCGTGACCGTCGAAGGCGAACTGGGCTGCCTGGGCAACCTGGAAACCGGTGAAGCCGGCGAAGAAGACGGCATCGGCGCCGAAGGCAAGCTGGACCACAGCCAGATGCTGACCGACCCCGAAGAGGCCGCCGTGTTCGTGCGTGAAACCCAGCTGGACGCCCTGGCCATTGCGATTGGCACCAGCCATGGCGCCTACAAGTTCTCGCGCAAGCCCACCGGTGACATCCTGGCCATCAGCCGCGTCAAGGAAATCCACGCCCGGATCCCCAACACCCACCTGGTGATGCACGGTTCGTCGTCGGTGCCGCAAGAGCTGCTGGCCATCATCAACCAGTACGGCGGCAAGATGAAGGAAACCTACGGCGTGCCCGTCGAGGAAATCCAGGAAGCCATCAAGTTCGGCGTGCGCAAGATCAACATCGACACCGACATCCGCCTGGCCATGACCGGTGCCGTGCGCAAGTTCATGTTCGAGAACCCGGACAAGTTCGACGCCCGCGAGTGGCTCAAGCCCGCCCGCGAAGCCGCCAAGCAGGTGTGCAAGCAGCGTTACCTGGAGTTCGGTTGCGAAGGCCAGGCCGGCAAGATCAAGCCCGTGAGCCTGGTGGACATCGCCGCCGCCTATGCCAGCGGCAAGCTGGCCCAGGTCGTGGCCTGAGCCTCGGTGCCTGCATGAGCATCCAGCCGCCCCACGGGGCGGCTTTTTGTTGTGCCTGAGTGTGGCCCTCGTGAGAACCCTGAGCCACCCCAG
Organism: Aquabacterium lacunae; assembly: GCF_004310865.1. GTDB lineage: Bacteria > Pseudomonadota > Gammaproteobacteria > Burkholderiales > Burkholderiaceae_C > Aquabacterium > Aquabacterium lacunae. The sequence goes on along the minus strand of NZ_SIXI01000003.1, from coordinate 523,121 downwards.
GGCCCTTTCGTGACGTTTGCATCGCCTTCGCCACGGCGTGGCGTGTTTGGCCCCTTGTCTGTCGCGAAACGTTAATTCGATTGCATTGTCTGCGATCGAGAATTTTCGGGCGTTCCCACACCTGATGAGGAGACCCCGATGACCCGTTCGCCGCTGATGCTGACCGCCCCCCTGCTGGCCCTGGCCGTGCTGGCGCCCCAGGCCCAGGCCACCGACACCGGCGGCTATGCCCGCACCCGTTACCCCATCGTGCTTGCCCACGGCATGGCCGGATTCGACCAGATGGGCCCGGTGCAGTACTGGCATGGCATCCCGGACGACCTGCGCAAGCATGGTGCCGATGTGCACGTGACGGCCGTGTCGGCCTTCAACAGCTCGGAAGTGCGTGGCGAACAATTGCTGCGACAGGTCGAGCAGATCCGCGCCCTGACCGGCGCCAAGAAGGTGCACCTGATCGGACACAGCCATGGCAGCCAGTCGTCGCGTTACGTGGCGGCCGTGCGACCCGACTGGGTGGCCTCGGTCACGGCAGTGTCGGGTCCGAACAAGGGCTCGGACGTGGCCGACCTCATCCAGCAGACCTCGGACACCGCAGGCCCGCAGTTCACCACGGTGCTGTCGTCGGTGGTCAATGGCGTGGGCAAGCTCGAGGCCATCTTGTCGGGGCATCCCGAACTGCCCCAGAACTCGCTGGGCGGGCTGGCCTCGCTCAACAGCGCGGGCGCGGCCGATTTCAACCGGCGCTTCCCGGCGGCGGTGCCGGCTTCCGATTGCGGCGAAGGTGCCCCGGTGGTTCAGGGCATTCGGTACTACTCGTGGACAGGCATTGGCCAGTTCTACAACCCGCTGAACCCGTTCGACTACGCCATGACCCTCACGGGGCTGGCCTTCAAGGGCAAGCCCAATGACGGGCTGGTCGGGCAGTGCTCGGCCCACCTGGGCCGTGTGCTGCGCAACAACTACCCCATGAACCATTTTCACACCGTCAACCAGCTGGCCGGGCTGGTGGGGTGGGGCGCTGCGCCCGTGGCCACCTACCGCACGCATGCCAACCGGCTCAAGCTGCTGGGTCTTTGAACGGACAGGCCCCAATACCCCGCCAGGTATTGGGGCCATTGGACGGTGGGCTGGTGCGGCACCGACAATATCCGGCACATACCGAGCCCGGAGCATGTTGCTGAACGGGCCATGCCCGGGAGCTTGCATGTCGACCACCACTGTCCTTGAGCGCAACCACGTGACCGTGATGGGCGAGGGGGCGCAAACCCTGGTGTTCGCGCATGGGTTCGGCTGTGACCAGCAGATGTGGCGTTTCGTCGCACCCGACCTGGCCCGTGATCACCGCGTCGTGCTGTTTGACTATGTCGGGTGTGGGCGCTCGGACGCCTCGGCTTGGAATCCCCAGCGGTATGCCTCCCTCAACGGCTATGCACAGGACCTGATCGACGTGTGTGATGCCTTGGGGCTGCAACAGGTGGTGTTTGTGGGCCATTCGGTCAGCAGCATGATCGGTGCACTCGCAGCCATTGCGCGACCCGAACTGTTCGCTCACCTCGTGATGGTCGGCCCGTCGGCCCGCTACATCAATGATCCGCCGCACTACCATGGAGGGTTCGAGGCGGCCGACATCGAGGGCCTGCTGGGCATGATGGAGAGCAACATGATCGGCTGGGCGAATTACCTGGCGCCCGTCGTGATGCAGAACACCGACCGGCAGGAGCTCAGCCAGGAACTGGCCAACAGCTTTTGTGCAGGTGACCCCGCCATCGGCCAGCGTTTCGCTCGCCTGGTCTTCTTCGGCGACAACCGGGCCGACCTGCCCCACGTGCCGGTGCCCGTGCTGGTGATGCAGTGCAGCGACGACGCCATCGCCCCGGAGTCTGTAGGGCACTATGTGCATCAACACCTGCCGCGCAGCACCCTGGTGCAACTGCAGGCCACAGGGCACTGTCCGCACATGAGCCACCCGCAGGAAACCATCGAGGTGCTGCGGCATTACCTGCAGACTGACAGCCGTTGATGCACAGCGCCAACGAGGGTTGGCACATTGACGATGTGCCGGTGGGCTTGATGCTGGTCACGGACCGTGGGCAGATCCTGCGTGCGAACCAGGCCCTGTGCGACATGCTGGGGTACGGGCTGGCGGGCCTGCAGGCCCGGAGCATCGACCAGGTGTTGACCCCGGCCGCCCGGCTGCTTTACCACTCCTATCTGTTGCCCCTGCTCAAGCTGCATGGCGAGCTGGCCGAGCTCTCCATGTCGGTGCTCACGGAGGCTGGACAGCGCCTCGACGTGCTGATCAAGGCCCGTTACCTGCCGGGCCAGCCGGGCACAGACGGCCGCATCCAGTTTGTGTTTTTCCCTTGGCGCGAGCGCCGGCGCCTGGAAGAGCAGCTGCTCAGTGCCAAGCGGGCGGCCGAGCAGGTGCCCGGCCTGCTGTTCGAAATGCGGCGCAGCGCCGCTGGGCACTGGAGCTTTCCCTATGCCAGTGACCAGTTGCGGCAGATGCACGGCCTGCCTCCCATGAGCGTGGTGGACGATGCGGCCCCCTGGTGGCGCAGCCTGCATCCTGACGATCGTGCCCAGGTGGCCGAGGACCTGGCCGAATCGGCCCGCCAGCTCAGCCCTTGGCGGGCCGAGTACCGGGTGCTGCTGCCCGAAGGCGAGGGCTGGCGCGAAACCCACGCGTCACCCCACGCGCAGCCCGATGGCGGCGTGCTGTGGCATGGCTACACGGCCGACGTGACCGAGCGCAAGCGCTTGCAGGCCCAGGTGGCCGAACGCGAAGCCACCGAACGGCTGCACCGCGCTCGCCACGAATTCCTGGCCCGTGTGAGCCACGAGTTGCGCACCCCGCTCAATGGCATCCTGGGCTTTGCGCAGCTGTTGCTGGCCCCGGGGGTGGGCGTGCAGGCGCCCGTGCACCGGGACCGTGTGCACCGCATCGAGCAGGCGGGGCGCACCTTGCTGCAACTGGTGGACGAGGTGCTCGACATCACCCGCATGCAGGCCGGCGGTCTGCGCCTGAGTCTGGCCCCGGTGGCTGTGGCCGAACTGGTCGATGAGTCTGTGCAGTGGCTGGTGCCCCAGGCCCAGACCCGAGGGGTCCGGGTGGTGGTGCAGGGCGAGTCGCCCGAGCCCCTGTGGTGCCTGGCCGACCGGCACCGCCTGCTGCAATGCCTGACCAACCTGCTCAGCAACGCCATCAAGTACGGAGCGAGCGCCGGGCAAGCCGAGGTGCGCTGGCGGGCTGACGGCGGGGCGCTGAGCCTGGAGGTGCTCGATCGTGGGCCTGGTTTCACCGCCGAACAGTTGGGCCTGCTGTTCGAGCCCTTCAACCGATTGGGTGCCGAGCGCACGGGCATTGAGGGGGCGGGGTTGGGGCTGGCCATCACGCGCGGCCTGGTCGAAATGATGTCCGGGCGGCTGCAGGTCACCAACCGACCGGGTGGCGGGGCCTGTTTCCGTCTGACCTTGCCACTGACCACGCCAGCGTCGCCCTCCGAGGTGGCCATGTCCGCTGGGCTGGGTCTGCGGCAGGCGGCTGTGCCTGATGCGGCACAGGCTCAGGCCCTGGTGCTGTACGTGGAAGACAACGACGTCAATGCCCTGGTCATGGAGTCGGTGCTGGAGCTTCGCCCCGACTGCACCCTGGTGCGCGTGGGCACGGGCCAGGAGGCCTTGCAGTGGTTGGCGCAGCACATGCCGGGCTTGTTGTTGCTCGACATGCACCTGCCCGACACCGACGGCATGGCCCTGCTGCAGCAGATCCGTGCCTTGCCGGGCCTCGCGCAAGTGCCGGCCATCGGCGTGTCAGCCGATGCCCTGCAGGACACCATGGACCGTGCCTCAGCCCAGGGCTTCCAGGGTTACTGGACCAAGCCGCTGGACCTGAACGAAGTGCTGCCCGACCTCGACGCCTGGCTGGCGCGGGTGCGCACGACAGGCAGCGACGTGGCAGGATGAACGCGCGAACGCACCCTGGCCCACGGGCTGCGCCCGATGCCCACCTTTCACTGGAGACGCCCCCATGCTCAAGCTTTACGGATTCCCGCTCTCGAACTACTACAACAAGGTCAAGCTGGCCCTGCTGGAAAAGGGCGTGCCGTTCGAAGAAGTGCTGGTGCACTTCGGCAAAGAGGGCAAGGAAGACCGCTCGCCCCTGGGCAAGGTGCCCTACATCGAGACCGAGCACGGCTTCCTGAGCGAAAGCCAGGTCATCCTCGACTACATCGAGGCGCAATGGCCCACCCCGCCGCTGATGCCGGCCGACCCCTGGCAGGCGGCCAAGGTGCGCGAGATCATCACCTACATGGACCTGCATGTCGAGCTGTGCGCCCGCCAGCTCTATCCCCAGGCCTTTTTTGGCGGCACGCTGCCGCAAAGCTTCATCGACCGGGTCAAGCCCGACCTGCAGGCCAAGCTGGCCGCGCTCAAGCAGCTGCTGGTGCTGAGCCCTTATGCCGCCGGTGACCGCTTCACCCAGGCCGACTGTGCCGTGCACGTGAGCCTGCCGCTGGCCGCTCTGGCCAGCAAGGTCATCTACGGTGAAGACCTGGTGGCCGCCGCCGGCATCGACTGGAAGGCCTACATGAAGTTCATCGGCGAGCGCCCGGCCGCCCAGAGGGTCGAGGCCGATCGCCGTGCCGACCAGGCCCGCGCCATGGCCGCCAACAAGGCCAGGCACGCAGGCGCCTGAGGCGCACGGGAGGGTGACGGTGGCGGCACAATACGGGTTTTGCGACCTTGCTGCCTGCCGACATGACCCACGCCCTGCACACCTCCGCCCTGAAGTCTCTGCCCCTGCTTGCTCGTGGCAAGGTGCGCGACAACTACGCTGTGGGCAACGACCGCATCCTCATGGTGGCCTCGGACCGCATCAGCGCCTACGACGTCATCATGGGCGAGCCGATCCCCGGCAAGGGTGCGCTGCTCACGCAGATGGCCCTGTTCTGGTTCGAGCTGCTGAAAGACGTGGCCCCCAACCACCTGACCGGCGACGACCCGGCCAGCGTGGTCAGTGCCGACGAGCGCGCCCAGGTCGAGGGCCGCGCCATGCTGGTCAAGAAGCTCAAGCCGCTGCCGGTGGAAGCCGTGGTGCGCGGCTACCTGGCCGGTTCGGGCTGGAAGGAGTACCAGGACAACGGCATGGTGTGCGGCGTGAAGCTGCCGGCCGGCCTGAAGAACGCCAGCAAGCTGCCCGAGCCCATCTTCACCCCGGCCACCAAGGCCGACGTGGGGGACCACGACGAAAACATCTCGTTCGACAAGATGAGCGAGATCATCGGGGCCGAGATGGCCGAGAAGGTGCGCGAGCTGGCCATTGCCCTGTACAAAAAGGCGGCCGACTACGCCCTGACCAAGGGCATCATCATTGCCGACACCAAGTTCGAGTTCGGCCTCGACGAGCAAGGCACCCTGACCGTGATGGACGAGGTGCTCACCCCCGATTCCTCGCGCTTCTGGCCCGTGGAAGGCTACGAAGCCGCCTTTGCGGCCGGCCAGAACCCGCCCAGCTACGACAAGCAGTTCCTGCGCGACTGGCTGGAGCAGGCCACCGTGAATGGCCAGCTGTGGGACAAGACGGCGCCGTCGCCCGCGCTGCCCGCCGACGTGATCGAGCACACCGCGGCCAAGTACCGCGAAGCGCTGACCCGCCTGACGGGCGCCTGATCAGGGCCTGATCGGAACCTGAGCGAGAGGGCCTCAGCCCTCGTCGAAGTCGGCACCCAGCGTGCCTTCGTCATCGGCCAGGGGTTCCTGGCCTTCCTGGGCTTCTTTCAGGGCCTGGCGCTCCTGCGCGATGCGCAGGGCGTCTTCGGGGCTGGCAGCCCAGCCCTGGAGGATCTGCGCCACATCGCCCACGCCGGTCTTGTTCAGGCCCGAGAACAGCGTGACGCCGATGTCCGCGTCTTCCGAGGCCATCTCGCCCAGCGCCGCCTGGGCCTGGCGCAGCGCCTCGGCCCCTTCCTTGCGGTTGAGCTTGTCGGCCTTGGTCAGCAGCACCAGCAGCTTGACTTCGCCGGTCTGCACGCGCGGGGCCACGAACTGCAGCAGCTGCAGGTCGAGTTCGGTGAAGCCGTGGCGCGAATCGACCATCTGCACCACCGCCGACAGGCTGCGGCGCACTTCCAGGTAGCGGGCCATCACGTCCTGCCAGCGCAGCTTGGCCGAGCGTTCGACCGCGGCATAGCCGTAGCCCGGCAGGTCGGCCCAGACCTGGTTGGGCGCCTCACGCGGGCCCAGGTGGAACAGGTTGATGTGCTGCGTGCGCCCCGGCATCTTGGAGGCATAAGCCAGCTGGCGCTGCTGCCCCAGGGTGTTGATGGCGGTGGACTTGCCGGCGTTCGAGCGGCCCACGAAGGCGATCTCGGGCAGCTCGTTGAACGGCAGCTGGTCAATGCGGGCGGCCGTGATGAAAAAACGTGCCGAATGGGCCCATGACAAGGCCTGTTCGGCCGGCGTGGCGGCGCGTTGTCGAGGCGCCTGAGGGGTTTTGTGGACCGGACGGGGTGCCGGCTTGGATTTGGGTCGCGGATCTTGGGCCATGGGACATTGTAGAATCCCGTGGTTTGGTGGCGATGGCGCCGCCTTTGATCACCCCACTGATCACCATGAACCGTCTACTCAACCTGTTCGCTGTGGCCTCTGTGGCCGCCACCCTGTCGGGCGCTGCGTTCGCCGCTGGCGCCACCAAGGCCGCCAAGCCTGATCTGGCCGCCGGTGAGGCCAAGGCCTCCCAGGTCTGCGTGGCCTGCCATGCCATCGATGGTTCGCGCGGTGCGCCGTCCTTCCCCATCCTGCAAGGCCAGCACCCTGAGTACCTGGTCAAGCAGCTGCACGAATTCAAGTCGGGCAAGCGCAAGAACGCCGTGATGCTGGGCTTTGCCTCGGCCCTGAGCGACGACGACATGCGCAACGTGGCAGCGTTCTACGCTTCCAAGAAGGCCAAGGAAGGCTTCGCCCAGAACAAGGACACCGTGGCCCTGGGTGAGAAGATCTACCGTGGTGGCATCGCCGCCAAGTCGGTGCCGGCTTGCGCAGGCTGCCACAGCCCCAACGGTGCCGGCATCCCGGCCCAATACCCGCGCCTGGGCGGCCAGCACGCCGACTACACCAAAGCCCAGCTGACGGCTTTCCGCCAGGGCGAGCGCACCAACAGCGCCCAGATGAGCACCATCGCCGCCAACCTGAGCGACAAGGAAATCGCCGCACTGTCGGACTACATCGCCGGCCTGCACTGAAATCCGGACATTGCTCCTGAACCCTAGGGTCGAGACACCGGTTTCGGCCCCCTTGAACAGGCGGATCCACCCAAAGTGGCTCCGCCTTTTTCTTGTCGCAATGCCGTTCGGGGTGCGCTCGCCTATAGTTTGAGCCAGCGTTCTTTTCATTGAACTTCGTCAAATGTCTGCCGTTATCGAACCCTTGTCCCGCCCCCCGGCGCGTGCTGTCTGGCGCGACCTGCTGGACCTGCTGGCGTCGATGCGCTTTGCGATCACGCTGCTGACGGTCATCTGCATCGCCTCGACCATCGGCACCATCCTCAAGCAGGGTGAGCCCCTGGTGGGGTATGTCGACACCTTCGGCCCTTTCTGGACCGAGGTGTTCGGCGCGTTGGGCTTGTTCAGGGTGTACAGCTCCGGCTGGTTCCTGGTGATCCTGGCGTTTCTGGTGGTGTCGACCTCGCTGTGCATCGCGCGGAACACCCCCAAGATCCTGGTCGACCTGCGCACCTTCAAGGAGCATGTGCGGGTGCGTTCGCTGGACGCCTTCCACCACAAGGCCCAGGGCGAGTTGCCTGTGGGGCTCGAACAGGCGCAGGGCCATGTGCAGCAGTGGCTGCAGAGCCTGGGCTGGCAGGTCAAGTCGCAGACCCGCTCGCAAGCTTCCGAGAAAGAACCTGCGGGTGTGATGGTGGCCGCCCGACGCGGGTCTGCCAACAAGCTGGGCTACATCGCGGCCCACCTGTCCATCGTGCTGGTGTGCGTGGGCGGTCTGCTCGACGGCGATCTGGTCGTGAACGTGCAGGCCTGGTGGAGCCAGTTGCAACCCTTCCGCACGGGCGAAAACCCCAGCGACAAGGCCGTGCTCAGCCTGAGCAACCCGGCCTACCGCGCTCAGCTCTACGTGCCCGAAGGCCAGACCAATGGCCAGGCCGTGGTGAACGTGGAAAAGGGCATGCTGGTGCAGCCGCTGCCGTTTGATGTGCAGCTCAAGAAGTTCATCGTCGAGTACTACGAGACCGGCATGCCCAAGCGCTTTGCCAGCGAGATCGTGGTGCATGACCTGCAAGACAAGTCTCGCCACGAGGCCGTGGTCGAGGTCAACAAGCCCTTCACCTACAAGGGCGTGACCCTGTTCCAGTCGAGCTTCCAGGACGGGGGCTCGGAGGTCAAGCTCAAGCCGGTGGCCCTGGTGGGCGGTGGCATCGAAGGCGAGGCCCTGGTCACCGGCACGGTGGGTGGGCGTGGCATCCCGCTGCCGGCGCAGGCCATGGGCGGGCTGACCATGACGCTGGAGATCGGCGAGCTGCGCGTGATCAACGTGGAAGACCTCAGCCGCGCCGACCCGCAGGGCGCCAAGGCCGGTGGCACCGACCCGCGCGGCGTGAACCTCGAAGGGCTCAGCCAGCAGCTGGGCTCGGGTGCGCAAAAGGGCGGCAAGAAGCTCACCAACATCGGTCCCAGCATCACGTACAAGCTGCGCGACAGCGCCGGCCAGGCCCACGAGTTCCAGAACTACATGGTGCCGGTGCGCCTGAACGACCAGCCGGTGTTCCTGCTGGGCGTGCGCAATTCGCTGCAGGAGGGCTTCCGCTTCTTGCGCGTGCCGGCCGACGAGAACATGACCATGCAGGGCTGGCTGCTGATGCGCAATGCCCTGTTCGACCCGGCCCTGCGCGCCGAGGCCTCGCAGCGCTTTGCACGGGGCTCGGCCCCGACCGACAAGCCCGAGCTGCAGCAGCAGCTGGCCACCTCGGCCTTGCGCGTGCTCGACATCTTTGCCGGCCTTCAGTACGACCCCAAGCAGCGCAACGAAGGCGGGCTGGTGGGGCTGGGGCAGTTCATCGAGCGCGTGGTGCCGCCTGCCGAGCAGGAGCGTGCCTCGGGCACCATGATCCAGATGCTCAATGGCGCCATCCTGGCGCTGACCGAGATCGCCCGTGAAAGGGCCGACCTGCCGCCGCTGAACCTGGCCGAGACCCGTGACCAGAACTTCATGCAGCAATCGGTGCTGGCCATGTCCGACGCCATGGCCTACCCGGTGCCGGTGGTGTTCACGCTGGACACTTTCGAGCAAAAGCAGGCCAGCGTGTTCCAGGCCACCCGCACCCCGGGTCGCAACCTGGTGTACCTGGGCTGTGTGCTGCTGATCATCGGGGTGTTCGCGATGCTGTACGTGCGCGAGCGCCGCGTGTGGGTGTGGCTGCAGGCCGCGCCCGAGGGTGGCCACACCCAGCTGAAGATGGCCCTGTCGTCCACGCGCCAGACGCTGGACACCGACAACGAATTTGACCGACTGCGCCAGGCCCTGTTGCCTGCCACAGAGAAAGGACCCGCATGAGCACCGTCCTGCAGGCCCCACCGGCCGCTTCCATGTCCCGCCAGCGCACCCCGCTGGACTGGGCCTTTGCCCTGGCGATCCTGGCCGTGACGGCCTGGACCTTCCAGCGTTATGGCGCTGCGATGGACGTCTACGAAAAGGGCATCACCCTGTGCGCTGCGCCTTCGGCCATTGCCCTGGGCTGGTTCTGGAGCCCCTTGCGCTGGCTGTTTGCCGGCACGGGCCTGGGGGCTGCGCTGGCCATTGCCTTGTACAACCGGGCCACCGACGACTACGGCGTGGACCTGGCCGCTGGCGAGCAGCTGTTCTGGATGAAGTACGTGCTGTCCAGCAAGAGCGCCATCATGTGGATGAGCGTGCTGTTTGCCATGAGCACGGTGAGCTACTGGGCCGGGCTGCTGCTGCGCCGCCAGACCCCGCTGATGATCGGCTCCAAGATGGCCTGGGCGGGCGTGTACATGGCCTGCATCGGCACGGTGGTGCGCTGGTTCGAAAGCCACCAGATTGCCCCGGACATCGGCCACATCCCGGTGAGCAATCTGTACGAAGTGTTCGTGCTGTTCGCCTGGCTGACCACCGCCTACTGGCTGTATTACGAAGACCGCTTCCGCCGTGCCGGCCAGTCCTTGCAAGGCCTGGGCGCCTTCGTCATGCTGATCGTGATGGCCTCGGTGGCCTTCATGCTGTGGTATGCCATCACCCGTGACGCCAGCAGCATCCAGCCGCTGGTGCCGGCGCTCAAGAGCTGGTGGATGAAGATCCACGTGCCGGCCAACTTCGTGGGCTATGGCACCTTCGCGCTGGCCGCCATGGTGGCGCTGGCCTACCTGCTCAAGACCGCCACGCCCAAAGCCCTGTGGGTGGGCCTGGTGGGCGTGCCGGTGGTGACCATGGGCCTGCCCCTGCTGGGTTTCAGCCTGGCCGGTGACCTCGCGCCCGACACCGCCTCGGCCGTGGCCAAGACCGGCCGCATGCTGGCCGGCGTGCTGGGCTTTTTCGTGCTGGTCATCCTGGCGCGCGGCCCCATCAATGCCTTCACGCCCAAGCCCGAAGTGTGTGACGACGTGATGTACAAGGCCATTGCCGTGGGCTTTGCCTTCTTCACCATCGCCACCATCCTGGGTGCCTTCTGGGCGGCCGAAGCCTGGGGCGGCTACTGGAGCTGGGACCCCAAGGAAACCTGGGCCCTGATCGTGTGGCTGAACTACGCGGCCTGGCTGCACATGCGGCTCATGAAGGGCCTGCGCGGCACCTTCGCGGCCTGGTGGTCGCTGGTGGGCCTGGTGGTCACCACCTTCGCCTTCCTGGGCGTGAACATGTTCCTGTCGGGCCTGCACTCGTACGGCCAACTCTGAACCTGGCCGGGTTCAGGGCCCGCCCGTCGTGCTCAAAACAGCGCGGCTTCGACCCGGCTGTTGGCGTCGGTCTTGAAGATCGCCACTGCGTCGTTGAGGCTGCGGGTCTGATCCTTCAGGCTCTCGGCTGCGGCGGCGGCCTGCTCCACCAGGGCCGCGTTCTGCTGCGTGGCCTGGTCGATGCCGCCAATGGCCATGTGCACCAGCTCCAGGCCCTGGGCCTGCTCGGTGGTGGCCTGCGTGATCTCGGAGACGATCTGGGCCACCCGCTGGCTGGAGCTCACGATGTCCGACATGGTGCTGCCGGCGTCGGTCACCAGGCGTGAACCGGTTTCCACCTTCTCCACATTGCTGCTGATCAGGGTCTTGATCTCGCGGGCGGCGTTGGCGCTGCGTTGGGCCAGCGAGCGCACTTCCGAGGCCACCACGGCAAAGCCGCGGCCCTGCTCGCCTGCGCGGGCGGCTTCCACAGCGGCGTTCAGCGCCAGGATGTTGGTCTGGAAGGCGATGCCGTCGATCACGCCCACGATGTCGGAGATCTTGCGCGACGAATCGGAAATGGCGTCCATGGTGCGCACCACCTCGTTGACACGGTTGCCGCCCTCTTCGGCCACGGTGGCGGCCTTCACGGCCAGCTCGCTGGCCTGACGGGCCGACAGGGCGTTGTGGCGCACGGTTTCGGTGATGCCGGTGACGGTGGACACGGTCGATTGCAGCGACGAGGCCTGTTGCTCGGTGCGGATGGACAGGTCCTGGTTGCCGCTGGCGATCTCGGCCGAGGCCATGTGGATGTTCTCGGCCGATTGCCGCATGGTGGCGATCATGCGGCGCAGGCTGTCGGCCATGGCGCCCATGGCGCCCACCAGCTCGCCGATTTCGTCGCGCGAATCGGCCTTGAGGTCGACCGTGAGGTCGCCTTCGGCCACGCGGCGGGCGGCGTGGTTGGCGTCGCGCAGCGGTTGCGTGATCGAGCGACCCACCAGCATGGCGGCGGCCACGGCCAGCACCAGGCCGGTCAGGCCCACGCCCAGCATCAGCATGGCGGCGTTGCGTGCGCCTTTGACCAGCGACTGGCTCACGGCCTCGGTGCGGGCGCGCTGGTGGTCGGCGAACTGCATGACCAGTGCGCGGCGTTTCTGTGACAGCCCGTCGAGCTGCCCGTTGATGACATTGACCGCGTCTTCCGGCTGGTAGGACACGGCAAAGCCGATGGCCTCGTCGGTGACCGGCACGCTCTTGTCGTTGAGCTGGCGGATCTCGGCCAGCATGGCGCGGTCGCGCTCATTGAGTTGTTGCTGCCCGACCCGCTCGATGATGGCCCCCACGGCCTTGTTGGCCTTGCGGGCCTCGTTGGCTTGCCCCTGCATGGCGTTGGGGTCGGTCAGCAGGCCGATGTTGCGCACCGAGATGTCTTGCTGCAGCACGGCGCTCAACATGGCCAAGGCTTCGGTTTGCAGCGTCTGCGAGGCCAGCAGTTCCGACTCGATCAGGCCTTTGGCCCGCTGGGCGTTGAACACGCCCACAGCACACACGACCGACAACATCGCCGACACCAGGCCAAAGCCCAGTGCGAGGCGGTGGGACACCTTGAATTTGGTCAGCACAGACATGGCAGGCTTTCTGCGATGGAAGGCAAGGGCAGGGCAGCGGCCCTCCCTGGGGCCCTTCAGCCGTGCTGATGGGCCAGCGGGCAGGTCACTTGTAGACGCCGGCGCAATAGATCACACCGTCGTGCTTTTCGACATAGGTGACCTTGTCGTCGATCTGCTTGGTGACGGGGTTGGGCCAGCGGTATTCCACCCAGCCCGGCTTGTTGCTCTCGCCGATCTTGATGATGTCCAGCACGAAGGGCTTGCCATCGGCGTCCTTCAGGGTCTGCAGGTCTCTGCCCACCAGCTTGGCGTTGGCGCCATGGGCCAGCACTTTGCCTGCTGGATCGGCCACGTAGATGTAGAGGTCGCGGTCGATGAACTGGGCGGCCTTGTTGTTGACCTCGTCGAACAGCTTGTCCTTGCCGTTGGCCTTGGCGTAGGCGATGGCCTTCTTGACCATGGCCACGGCTTCGTCCTTGGTGGCCACGCTGTTCGCCTGGGCGGCAGGTGCAGCGGCCAGGGCGGCCAGGCTCAGGGTGGCGACAAACAAACGACGCGACAGGATCGGCATGGAGATTTCCTTTCGGTGAGTGGGCAGCCGCCGCATTCCGCGGGGGCCTTGTACTTCGGGGATATCGACCTCGCTGCCCGACTCTGAAGGGTGGTGCGGCCATGACAAAGCACCGAACTGACCGGTCTTGTCCGTGATCTTTTGCGCAGGGCTGTGGACTGCTTTCCGCTACAAAGGAAGCTCGTCACCTTGCCGTCGAGGAAGCATGTTCTACGTCTTGCGCAATGCCCAGGGGCAGATCTCCAGCGTCCATGTGGACGCCGTGCCCGGCGCCGAGGTGCTGCCGCAGGAACACCCCGACGTGCGGGCGTTCTTCAACCGCGCCGATGCCGCCTCGGAGGGCTTTGCCCGCCTGGACGCCGGCCTGGTGCGGGTGCTGGAAGACCTGATCGACGCCTTGCTCGAGCGCAACATCTTGCGCATCACCGACTTGCCGCCCGAGGCGCAGCAAAAGCTGATCGACCGCAAGACCTTCCGGTCACGGTTTCAGCACAGCGCGCTGAACCTGTTCGGCAATGAATTGCCGGGCATGGACGGCAGCCAGGGCGACAACTTGCCACCCTTGCTCTGAACACAGGCCGCACTCAGGGCAGTCGGAACACAAACAGGGTGTTGCCTTCGCCGGCCTGGTAGGCGTTCTTGCCGCCAAAGCTCTTGTAGCCCGAATTGACATACAGGTCGGTGCCGGCGGGCACGGGCCCTGCCGAGTCGATGGAGCCCCCCTGGCCAGGCACGCCGTGCACATCGAGGGTGGCCACGGCGGTGTCGGCCCGCCACAATTCCTGGCCGTCTTGCGTGCTCAGGGCCCGAACGATGCCGTTGAGGCTGCCGGCAAACAGCACGTCGTTGGTCACGCTCAGTGCGGCCGAGTACATGCTGTTGTAGCGCACACCGTCGGATTCATGCGTGTCGTGACGCTCCCAGACCCGCTCGCCAGTGCGCAGGTCCAGCGCATAAATGCCGGGCCGGGCGCCCACTTCTTCGTGGATGTCGGCGCCCAGGGTGCCCGGTGCGGCGATCAGGTTGCTCACGTTCAAGCGGGCCAGCTTGTTCACCCACAGGTCGGTGACGGCTGCATAGACGCGCTGCCGGTCGATGGCCATGCCCCAGTGGATGCCGCCCAGCGTGCTGCCCACACCCAGCCGCTGCTGCCAGTTCAGGGCCCCGGTGTCGGGGTTCAGGCTGTAGACCACACCATTTTTGCTGCCGGCCACGATGGCCTGCGTGCCGTCGGGCAAGGTGGCCAGGATGGGCGGCGCGCCGAAGTCGAGGTCTTTGCCGCCCGGCACGGCGCAGTGGCCGTCGAGCCCCTTGGGCATCAGGCAGGCGGCGTTCCAGGTGTCTTTGGCGGTGGCCTGGAACACCCAGCGCACCTTGCCCGTGCTCATGTCCAGCGAAATGACGGCATCCGAGTTGGCGGTGGTGGGCGGGCTCAGGTTCTGGGCGGTGCCGATCACCACGGCGTTGCGGGCCGCGTCGATGGTGGGCGTGCCCCACAGGCTCACCCCGTTGGGGCCCTTGAAGCCCAGTTTGGCGTCGTACACCGCGTTGGCCGTGGTGTGGTACGTCCATTTGATCTTGCCGGTGTAGGGGTCGAGTGCCTGCAGCATGCCGTGGCTGCTGCAGCAGGCCGACAGCACGTCCAGCACGGTGGTGATGACCTCCTTGGTGGCCACAGGCACGAACATCGTGCCCTGGTGCACCACCGGTGAGCCGGTGATGAAGTGCCGGCTGGTGTCGGTGCCCAGGAAGGCTTTCCACACCAGCTGGCCGGTTTGCGCGTCGAGCGCGTAGAAGGTGCCGTAGAAGTCGCCACCCATCACCAGGGCCTTGCGGCCGTTGTGCGCAGGCAGGTGGTAGATGGCCGAGCTGCGCACGGCATTGCCGCCCACCAGGGCGGTGCTGCGCTTGTCGGCGCTCTGGCGCCAGTATTCGCACCCGGTGCGCCGGTTGGCGGCCACGAAGTCGCGGCCCTCGCTGAAGTACACCACCTGGTCGGTCACGGCGGGCACGCCTTTTTTCTCCTGGCTGCCCACGGCCACGTGGGTGCGCGCCAGCTGAAGCCGTCCCACATTGCCGCTGTGCAGACCGGTCAGCACGTGGCGAGTGTTGCTGGGGTTGAACCCGAAGCCGTTGTTGAGCACCTGGGCCTCGGCCGCGATGGTGTCGGTGCATCGCACGGTGGCCGCCTCGGCCGGGTGGGGCAGCGCGGCCGCCAGCAGCGAGAGCAGCATGGACACGGCGGTGGACATCGGGGCCATGCCCCACCAAGGCCGGCAGAGCGACGCAAGAAGATTCGGGTGGTGGCGAGCAGGCATGGGCGCTTCCTGAGGTGTGTGGCCCAGTGTCGTGAGCCCCGACAGGCCTGCCCATGTGTGAAACCCTGGCAAATGGGGTGGGCTGTCTGAAGCGGACAGCCAGGATGCAGCCGCGGTGGTGCGCGCGCCACGCCCTGGTCGCGCAGGCCGGCTCAGAGCACGCGGTGCTGCAGCGCGGGCAGTTGCTGGCGGCGGGTGGCCTGGGCGCAGCGGTCCAGCGTGGCCATGACCACACCTTCGCCTTCGGCCTGAACGGCCAGCACCTCGCCCCAAGGCCCGATGGCCAGGCTGTGGCCGAAGGTGCGCCGGCCGTTCTCGTGCAGGCCCCCCTGTGCCGGCGCCAGCACATGGGCCAGGTTCTCGATGGCGCGGGCACGCAACAGCACTTCCCAGTGGGCCTGGCCGGTGGTGTGGGTGAAGGCCGCAGGCAGGATGAACAGGTCGCAGGGCTCCGGCTGGCTCAGGGCCCGGAACAGCTCGGGAAAGCGCAGGTCGTAGCACACGCCCAGGCCCACGCGCCAGGGCTGTCCCTGCCGGTCGGTGGCGGTGAAGGCCACGGGCTGGCGGCCCGCCTGCAGGGTGGCGCCCTCGTCGTAGCGCTGGGTGCCGTCGTCGAAGCAGAACAGGTGGATCTTGTCGTAACGGGCCATCCGCTGGCCTTGCGGGGCGTACACCAGCACGCTGTTGCACACGCGCTCTGGGGTGTGGCTGTGCAGGGGCAGGGTGCCGCCCACCAGCCACAGGCCCAGTTCGCGGGCCAGGCGCGCCAGCAGGCTCTGCATGGGCGCTTTCGGCGAAGGCAGGGCGTCGCCCAGGTCGGGCTCGGCAATGGCCAGCTTGTCGCGGTCACGCTGGCCCATCAGGCAGAAGTATTCGGGCAGGGCCACCAGCTCGGCGCCGTCTGCCGCGGCCTGGCGGATCAGGCGTTCGGCCGTGGCCAGGTTGCGGGCCACGTCGGGCGTGGAGACCATCTGCAGGGCGGCAACTTTCATGGGCACATCGTAGCGCTTGCGCGGGATCCTCCATGAACAAAGCCCCGCAGCACGAGGCTGGCGGGGCTTGGGGGCCGGGTGGCTGAGGCTGACCTGGGGCCAGCCTGCGCCATCAGAAGCCGGCGGTCAGGTAGCGCGACAGGTTGGCGGCCGGCTTGGTTTCCTTCAGGAAGGGCAGGTAGCGCTGGTCGTTGTCCATGAACACCTTCAGCCAGGACACGGCCAGCTTGGTGTCGGTGGCCTTGTTGGCGGCCGAGGTGCTGTTGTTCACGCAGAAGTGGTCGGCACCGGCCAGTTCGGCGAACGCGTGCGGCGTGGCGGCGTTCATGCTGTCGTAGAAGCGCTTGGCGTGCGACGACACGGGGGCGATGATGTCCTTTTCGCAGGCGATGACCAGGGTGGGCACCTTCACCGACGAGAAATCCTTCAGGGTGTGCCACGGGGCCAGCGGGATGGCGGCCTTCAGGCTGGGGTTGTCGCGGGCGGCAGCCAGGGTGCCGCCGCCACCCATCGAGTGGCCAGCCACGGCCTGGCGGGAGGCGTCGATCTTGCCCTTGTAGGGCGCGGTGGCTTCCAGCGAGACCACTTGCTTGAGGGCGGCCATGAACTGCTTGCCGCGGCTTTCAGGCTGGTCCAGCGTGGTCTTGGTGCCCACGGTCACGACCACGAAGCCGTGCGAGGCCAGGCGGGCGCCCCACCAGTTGATGGCGTTTTCGGTTTCGGTGAAGCCGGGGCCGACCACGATCAGGCCGTAGCCCGAACCGGCGGTGGGGTACCACACGGTGCCCGAGCCGTAGCCGTTGGGGGTGGCGATCTTGGCGCTGGCGGTGGCGAACGAGCCGTTGCCGGTCACCGAGGTTTCGGTGGGGGCGGGGCCGTTTTCAACAGCGTGTGCGGCGGCAGCCAGGGCCAGGGCGCTCAGGCCCAGGGAAACTTTGGCCAGTGCGGCCTGGAAGGTCTTGCTCATCTGTCTGTCCTTGTTGAAGAAGGGCTGGCCTCGTCAGGCATCTGACGGACCTTTTTGTCTGATGGGCAATTGTTCGTTTGGCGACACTTCAGGGCATTCGGGTTTCCGCTGAATGGCAGTCGTTTGAGGGGGCTCGATTTCCCGTGGATCAGCGTTCTGCAGGGCGGGACGGGTCGCTGCACCACTCGCTCCACGAGCCGGCGTACAGGCGCGAACCCGGCAGGCCGGCCACGGTCATGGCCAGCAGGTTGTGGCAGGCAGTGACCCCCGAGCCGCACTGGTGCACCACCTGCTCAGCGGGCACCGTGCCCAGGGCCTGGGTGAATTCGGCGCGCAATTGCGCGGCTGGTTTGAAGCGGCCATCGGCCTGCAGGTTCTGCTGGAAAAAGCGGTTCAAAGCCCCGGGGATGTGCCCGCCCACCGGGTCCAGCGTTTCGTTTTCACCGCGGAAGCGATCGGGCGCGCGGGCATCGAGCAGGGTGAAGGGAGCGGAGGCCTCGAGGTTGGCCAGCACATCGGCGGTGCTCACCACAGCGATGCTGGGCAGGGCTGGGTCGGGGAGGGGCGCATCGGCTGGCGCGCCGGCGGCCGTGGCGTCATCCGCGGAGGTCTGCCAGGCGGCCCAGCCGCCATCGAGCACCTGCACGTCGGTGTGCCCCGCCCAGTGCAGCATCCACCAGGCCCGCGCCGCAAACATGCCGCCCTGCGCGTCGTAGCAGACCATCGTGCGGCCTGGCTGCACGCCCCAGCGTGTGAGCGTTTGGGCGAAGGCATCCCGTGTGGGCAGAGGGTGTCGCCCGTTCTGGCCAGTTTTGGGGCCCGACAGGTCGAAGTCCAGGTGGGCGTACACCGCCCCCGGGATGTGCCCCTGCCCGAATGCGGCCTGCCCGGCCAGCACATCGACCAGGTTGAAACGGCAGTCCAGCAGGGTGATGGCCTCTTCGCGGCTCAGGCGAGCGCGCAGGGCCGAAGCCGAAATCAGGGGCGAAAGGGGCGGCGAATGCATGGGCTTTGAGAATCGGTCATGGTGTTGAGTATGCGCGTTGCGGCCATGAAAAAGCCGCCCGAAGGCGGCTGGACCATGGCAGGGCGTCGACGCCCGTGCAGCCTCAATGACTGCTGGTCAGTTTCAGCTTTGGCGCTTGCGACGGGCAGCCACACCGGCCACGCCGACACCGGCCAGCATCAGCGCAATGGCCTGTGGCTCAGGCACGGCGGCGGCGCCTTGGAACGACACCTCGCCCACCGAATACAGTTCGTCGCCACCCACCGCCGACAAGCGAACGTAACGGACGGTCTGGGGCTGGAAATCGATGAACGCCGAGTAGTCGGGCGAGCCCGTTTCGCTGCTGAAGGTGTCCATGCCGCTGGTCACGGGGCCATCAAAGGCCAGCACTGTGGTCAACGCATTCCACTGCGAGCCGTTGGTCGACACCTGCAGGAAGTAGTAGTCGTTGTTGTCGACCGTGAGCGTGATGTCCTTCAGCGTGTAGAGCTGGCCGAGGTCGAACACGAAGGTCGGGGCCGTTCCAACCCAGGACACGGTGCCTGGCGCATTCCAAAGGCTGTAATCGGCGGGGTAAATGCCGTCTGTCAATTCGCTCAGGGCGCCCGAGTAGACGCCGGAGCCTGACACAGAGGTCGGGGTGATGGTGGCTGCGTGGGCACCGGCGCTCAGCGCCAGGATGCCGACCAGGCCGCACAGGTGGGTGAAATTCCGGACCATGAAACCCTCGTTTTGTCTGAATCAATCAGATTATGTTGGTGAAATTCCGTGCACGGCGACACCCCGTGAATGAGGGGTGATCAGAAGATCGCCATGCTCAACTTGCGCCGGTAGGCGTCGATCACCGGGTCGGCCGGTTGCACCTCGACCTTGCCGGCCACTTCCAGCTTCGGGGGCTGCCCCGGTGCGCCGCCTGGGGCACCGGGGCCTCCGGGCTGGCCCGGCTGACCGGGGGCGCGCTTGGGCTCGCGCACCACGGGCTTGCTCATCACTTCCAGGATGCCGACATAGGTCTTGCGGGCCTTTTCGTCGGACCAGGCCTTGTCGCGCATGATGATTTCCAGCAGGGCGTCCATGGCGTGGGTGAAGCGGCCGGCGCCGAAATGGGTCTGGGCCAGCTCGAAGCGGGCGTCGAAATCGCGGCGGTTGGCGGCAATGGCCGCGTCGAGTTCGGCCGCGCTGCGGGCGCTCGGGGCCACCACGGCGGCCTCGATGTACATGCCGAAGGCCTGCACACGCCGGTCGGGCACCGGGCCTGTGCCCTTGGCGGCGATGGGCTCGAAGATGGCCTGGGCGGCTTCGACCTGCCCGCGCTCCAGCAGCAGCTTGACCAGCTCGAAGCGGGGCTCGTCGGTTGACGGGTCGCGGTCGATGGCCTCCAGCAGTTTGGCCAGTGCCGGGTCGGCACCGTCGGCGCCGGCTTCATCCACCGAGTCGACGTCGTCCGCGGGCTCGTCGGCCATCAGGCCATCGCCCGGCATCACGTACTTGTCAAGGAACTCGCGGATCTGGGCCTCGGGAATGGCGCCCACGAAGCCGTCCACCGGGCGCCCGCCAGCCAGCATCACGCAGAACGGAATCGAGCGCACGCCGAACATCTGCGAGAACTGCCCCGCGATCTGGGGCTCGTCGTCGGCGTTCAGCTTGGCCAGCAGGAAACGGCCTCCGTACTCGGCTTCCAGCTTCTCCAGCACGGGGCCCAGCTGCTTGCAGGGGCCGCACCAGGGGGCCCAGATGTCGAGCAGCACAGGCACCTGCATGGAGGCGGCCATGAGGTCGGATTCGAAGTTTTCCAGGGTGATGTCGATCATGCGAGCCTAAAATCGAGGTTTTGTACCTGAGGAGAGCGGCGTGAACAGCGCATCGCCCGTGATTGGTGTCGTGATGGGGTCCAGCA
This sequence comes from Aquabacterium lacunae, assembly GCF_004310865.1. Lineage (GTDB taxonomy): Bacteria > Pseudomonadota > Gammaproteobacteria > Burkholderiales > Burkholderiaceae_C > Aquabacterium > Aquabacterium lacunae. The sequence goes on along the minus strand of NZ_SIXI01000003.1, from coordinate 502,856 downwards.
GCGACTGGGACGTCATGCGCCTTGCTGCCGAGATTCTGACCGAGTTCGGTGTGCCTTTCGAAGCGAAGGTGGTTTCGGCCCACCGCATGCCCGACGAGCTCTTCCGTTACGCCGAGACAGCCCGTGGCCGTGGCCTGCAAGCCATCATCGCCGGGGCCGGCGGTGCGGCCCACCTGCCGGGCATGCTGGCCGCCAAGACCCCGGTGCCCGTGCTGGGCGTGCCGGTGCCTTCGCGCCACCTGCAGGGGGTCGATTCCCTGCATTCCATCGTGCAGATGCCCAAGGGCGTGCCCGTGGCCACCTTCGCCATCGGCACCGCGGGGGCGGCCAACGCGGCCCTGTTCGCCGTGGCCATGCTGGCCAACGGTGATGCCACCCTGCGCGACAAGCTGGACGCCTTCCGCGCCCGCCAGACCGCCGCGGCCGAGGCCATGACGGCCGACCTGACCCTGGACCCCAAGTGATGAGCCAAGGCGTGATCCTGCCCGGCGCCACCCTGGGCGTGATGGGGGGCGGCCAGCTGGGCCGCATGTTCGTGCACGCGGCCCAGAGCATGGGGTACGCCACGGCGGTGCTCGATGCCGACCCGACCAGCCCGGCCGGCCTGGTGTCGCACACCCACATCCAGACGGCGTACCTCGATGCCGACGGCCTGGCCCGCATGAGCGCCGTGGCCGCGGCCGTGACCACCGAGTTCGAAAACGTGCCGGCCGAAGCGCTCGACACCCTGGCGGCCACCCGCCCGGTGGCGCCCAGTGGTGCGGCCGTGAGCGTGTGCCAGGACCGCGCCCGTGAAAAGGCCCACTTCACCGGCTGCGGCGTGCCCTGCGCACCCCACGCCGTGATCGATTCGCCCGAACAACTGGCCGCCGTGCCCGACAGCCTGCTGCCCGGCATTTTGAAAACCGCCCGCATGGGCTACGACGGCAAGGGCCAGGTGCGCGTGAAGACGCGTGACGAGCTCAACGCCGCCTGGGCCGACCTGAAACAGGTCACCTGCGTGCTGGAAAAGATGCTGCCGCTGGCTTTCGAGGTCAGCGTGATCGTGGCCCGCGGCCGCGACGGCACCGTGGTGAACTTCCCCGTGCAGCGCAACCTGCACCGCGACGGCATCCTGGCCGTGACCACCGCGCCGGCCCCTGGTGTGGCCCCCGAGCTGGCCGCGCAGGCCGTGGCCAACGCCCGCCAGATCGCCGCTTCGCTGAACTATGTGGGCGTGCTGTGCATCGAATTCTTCGTGCTGGCCGATGGCACCCTGGTGGCCAATGAAATGGCCCCGCGCCCGCACAACAGCGGCCACCACACCATCGACGCCTGCGACGTGTCGCAGTTCGAGATGCAGGTGCGCTGCATGACCGGCCTGCCGCTGGTCGAGCCCGTGCTGCACAGCCCCTGCCTGATGCTGAACCTGCTGGGTGATCTGTGGTTCCCGGCGGGCAGCACCACGCAGGTCGAGCCTGACTGGGCCGGCGTGCTGACCCTGAGCGGCACCCACTTGCACCTGTACGGCAAGACCGACGCACGCAAGGGCCGCAAGATGGGCCACCTGACCGTGACCGGCGCCACGCCCGAAGCCGCGCGTGACGTGGCACTGAAGGCCGCTGCCCTGCTGGGCATCGAAGCTTTCTGACCCCCGGCAACATCCCATGGCCCAGCCCACCCGCCTCGACCCCCAGGCCGACCCGCACGCCATTGCCCAGGCCGCGCGCCGGCTGGCCGAGGGCCACCTGGTGGCCTTTCCCACCGAGACGGTGTATGGCCTGGGGGCCCGTGCCGACCAGGATGCGGCCGTGGCCGGCATCTTCGCGGCCAAAGGGCGCCCTTCGAACCACCCCCTGATCGTGCACGTGCACCATGCCGATGCGGCCCTGGCTTTTGCCGAGGCCCTGCCGCCCGTGGCCCAGCGCCTGATGGCCCGCTACTGGCCCGGCCCGCTCACGGTGATCGTGCCGCGCAAGCCTGGGCTGGCCGCGGCCTCGGCCGGCGGGCAGGACACCATCGGCCTGCGCTGCCCCGACCACCCGGTGGCCCTGGCCCTGTTGCGTGAAGCCGCCCAGCTGGGTGTGCTGGGCGTAGCCGCACCGAGCGCCAACCGATTCGGCCGCATCAGCCCCACCCGGGCCGACCACGTCATGGGCGAGTTCGTCGACGACGACCTGTGGGTGCTCGACGGCGGCGCCTGCCAGGTGGGCATCGAATCGGCCATCGTCGATTGCAGCCGCGGTCACCCGGTGCTGCTGCGTCCCGGCCGCCTGACCCGCGACGAGCTGGAGGTGGTGGCCGGCGAGCCCATCGGCTGGTCGCGCCCCGAAGCCCCGGACCCGACCGCGCCCCGGGCCTCGGGCACCCTGCTGGCCCACTACGCGCCGCGCGCCAAAGTGCGCCTGATGCCCGAAGCCGCCTTGCTCAAGGCGCTCGACGGCCTGATCCCGGTGCTGGCCGGCTGGCACAACCCCATCCCCAAGGTGGCCGCCTATTCGCGCAGCGCCTGGGCCCACCGGCCCGTGCAGCCAGGCGTCATCTTCAAGGCCATGCCCGCGCAGGCCACCCAGGCCGCGCACGACCTGTTCGCCGACCTGCGCGACATGGACGCCCTGGGCATCGAAGAAATCTGGGTGGAAACGCCGCCCGACGAATCGGCCTGGGACGGCGTGCGCGACCGCCTGCTGCGGGCCGCCGCGGCCTGAGGGCGCCCCGGCGAACGCCTTCACAGGCAGCACACAATCTGGCGGTATGCTTGCAGGCTTGTCCTGCTGCAGCCCGCGTGGCCTTCCGTGCCCGTGCATGCCGCAGGCCCTTTTGCTGGAGATTCCATGTCGATTGCCGCTGTTCGCCGCTCTGTTTCGTCTGCCCGCGCCGTGCGCCGTCTGGGGGCTGTGGCCCTCGCGGCCGCTCTGACGGTGGGCTTGAGTGCCTGCGGTGGGGGCGATCGGGTCAAGACCTTCACGCCTTCACGCATGATCTCCTTCGGTGACGAGCTCAGTTTCATCGGCACCCAGACGGTCGGTGGCGTCACCGTGGCGGGGCAGAAATACGGCGTGAACTATGTGGTCAAGGACCAGGCCTTCTTCATCGATGGTGAGTACCAGACCAACGACGCCGTGTTGAGCAGTCTGTCTGCGGAAACTTATGCAAACCCGGTTTATTCGGTCGATACCGGCGCGCTGCGGTTGATCCGCGAAGAGACCTCGACCACCTTCAACACCAGCCCGGTTCACAAGCGGCAGCAACGCACCTTGTGGGCCTGCAGCCTGGAAGGTCGTTTGTGGATCCAGGTGCTCGCCAACAGCTACAACCTGGGTTACGGCACGGCCTGCCCAGCCGACAAGACCGGGGCTGAAACCTATGCCCAGGTTGGCGCCAAGGTGGACGACGTGATCGCAACCTTCGGTGCACGCCGTGGCGAACTGCGTGAGGGCGTGCTGGTGACTGTGTGGGTTGGACAGAATGACGTGCTGGAGCAACTGGCCCTGGTCAAGGTCACGCCCAGTCAGCTGGATGCCGCCAAGACCGAGCTCAAAGCCCGTGGCGAGCGCCTCGGTCAGGCCATCAATGGGCTGTTGTCGACAGGGGCTCGTGTGGTGGTTGTGACCGTTCCGGATCTTGGCAAGGCGCCTGGTGCCGCCGGTTACAACACCACGGTCAACGAGCTCACGCAAGCCTTCAATGCGGGCCTCATCGGTCTCAACGGGGTGGTCAACGACGGCACCAAGGTCGGTTTGGTCAAGGCTTACGACCTGATCAAGGACATTGCCGAAAATCCCGCCAATTACGGCAGCATCAACACCACCCAGGCCATGTGCAACACATCGGCCCTGTTCAAGCCGGACGGTTCCGCCTCGTCGTCGCTGCTCGACTGTGTGTACGACGGCGCGCAAACCGTCGGCGGCAGTTCGACGGTCGCGGGTGCCCTGCTGTACAGCCACCTGTGGGCCAGTGACTATGTGCTGGGGCCGACGGGGCAGGCCAAAGTCGGTGCTCTGGCCTTCACCCGGGTCAGCAACAACCCGTTCTGATGTGCGTGGCCCCCAAGGGGCCGGTCATTGCTTTCCGTACACCAGCTTCATCAGCAAAATGGCCATGGCCAGGCTCAGCGTGATGGCGTTGGCCACCGTGATGGGCCACGAGCCCATGGCCATGCCGTACAGCAGCCACAGGGCGACGCCCGTGGTGAATGCGCTGTACATGCCCAGAGAGATGCCGCTGACATCTTTCGTGCGGAACGTCAGCCAGGCCTGAGGGATGAAGGAGCCGGTGGTCAGCATGGCCGCCAGGCTGCCGACGCCTTCGATCACGGTGGCGTCCAGGGTGCTGAGGCCGGGCACAAACAAGCTCATGGGGTGTCCTGCGAAATCCATTGCAACAGGGCCTGCAGCGCGGGGCGCGCCTTTTCGGCCTTCGGGTCGTTGACGACGGCCACCACCAGGTAGCGCTGGCCACGGGAGGCATGCACCACCCCCGCCAGGCTCACCACGTCGTCCAGTGAGCCGGTTTTCAGATGGGCCTGGCCCACGGCGCCGGTCATGCGGCGCGCGGTGCCGTCCACGCCCGCAATCGGCAGTGACGCCAGCCATTCGGGCATTTGCGGTGACTGCCACAGGGCCTTCAGCCAGTGGCCCATGCAGCGGGCGGTCGCGCCTTCGGTGCGCGACAGGCCGGCGCCGTTGTCCAGCACCAGGTGCTCACCTTCACAAGGGCTGGCCCCGTCCGGGCCCTGGGTGCGCAGGCGCACGTGCCGGGCGGCCACGTCGCGGGCCACGGTCAGGGCATCGCCAGCCAGCGGCGGCTGAGCCGGGCCATGCGGCGTGGCCAGGCTCAGGAAGAGCTGGCGCGCCATCACGTTGTTGCTGAACTTGTTGATGTCGCGAACCACCTCGTGCAAGGGCGGTGAGGTCCAGGTGGACCACACGGGCTGGCCAGGGGGCCACGGGCCCTCGCGCACCTGTCCGTCGAGGCTGCCGCCCAGGGCCTGCCAGGCGGCCAGCCAGGTGCGGGCGCTGTGTTCGAGCGGTGTGCTGGAGGGCCAGCGGATCGGCCAGTTCTGCGCCAGGCACGCTGTGGGGTAGCGCCCTTGCAGACGCAAACTGCGTTCGCCGACGTCCGATGGGGCCTCCAGCCGGATGCCTTCGCGCCAGTTGCCACAAGGGCCGTCTGACAAGGTGAGCTGGTTGATCACCGTCACGCCGTCCATCGGGGGGCTGAGTCGCACGCGGGGGCGGGTGGGGCCGTCCAGCTCGAAGCGCAGGGTCACCGCCCCGTGGGCCACCAGCCAGGCCGAGGCCCCGGCGTTGTAGGGCTTCCAGGGCGCGTTGTCGAAGGCTGCGGCGTCATGTGGCGGCAAGGTCCAGAGGCTGTGGTCCACCACCACGTCACCGCGGATGCGTCGCAGTCCCTGCTCGCGCCACTGGGTCAGGGCCTCGCGCAGGCGCATGCCGTCCAGCGAAGGGTCACCCGAAGCCCGGATGTGCACCGACCCCTGCAGGTCGCCGTCGGGGCTCAGTGTGCCGGTCAGGCCGATCGGTGTCTGCCAGGTGGCGGCCGGCCCCAGGGTCTGAAGCGCGACGCCGGTGGTCACCAGCTTCATGACCGAGGCCATGCGCCGTGGGCTGTCGGGGGCAATGGCCAGCAGGGGCTGCTCGGCCTCGACAGCCTGCACCCACACCGACACGCTCTGGGCGGACAGGCCGGTCGCCTGCCAGGCGGAGGCCAATGCGCTGGGCCAGCGGGAGGCGTGCTCGGTGGGCACCTGTGCTTGTGCCTGTGTCCCATGCGCAAGGGCCAGGGACACCCCCAGCGCAAACACCCGACTGACCAAGGCAGGCGGGGGCAGGGCAGGCAGACGGCTGAGCATGCGCGCATGATAGTGGCGACTGCGGAAGCGTTGCGCCACAAAGGGCCGGTGGGCCGCCAGTCGGTACACTGGCGGCATGTCTGAAACGCCTTGCCTGATCGCCCTGGACACCGCCACCGAGGTCGTGCACCTCGCCCTTTGTCAGGGCGAGCGCACCTGGGTGCGGGCGCTGGGCGGGGGCGCCCAGGCCTCGGCCAGTCTGCTGCCTGGCGTGCAGGCTTTGCTGGACGAAGCGGGTGTGCCACGCAGCGCCTTGCAGGCCATCGCCTTTGGCCGGGGGCCTGGGGCCTTCACGGGCCTGCGCACGGCGTGTTCGGTGGCGCAAGGCCTGGCCCTGGGGCTGGGGCTGCCCGTGTTGCCGCTGGACACCCTGGCCCTGGTGGCTGAATCGGCCCGTCAGCGCTGCACCCCTTTGGCGACGCAGTTGAGCGACCACCCGGCAACCGTGGTGTGGGTGCTGCAAGACGCCCGCATGAGCGAGGTGTATGCGCAGCCCTGGGGGTGGCGCCCGGCGCAGGGCTGGTGTGCGCTGGCGCAGCCGGCCTTGTGGCCTGCGGCCCGGCTGACCGACACCGCGCTGGCTCATGTGACGGCTTCTCCCGATGCCACGGGCCTCGGCCGGGTGTGGGCCTGTGGCACGGCGCTCGCGGCATTCCCCGAACAGGCGCAGGCCCTGGGTGCAGCCGGCGTGGGCTGTGTGCCAGAAGCCGCACCCGAGGGCGCCGCACTGGCCGTGCTGGCGCGGCAGGCCTGGGCCCAGGGGCTGGCTTGCGATGCGGCGCTGGCGCTGCCCTTGTACGTGCGAGACAAGGTGGCCCAGACCACGGCAGAGCGAGCGGCCGACCGGGTGGCCGCGGCTTTGGCGGAGCGTGCCTGATGGCGGCCCTGTCTGGGGTGGCCCCTCAGGGTTCGGGATCGGTGTCGCCCTTGCTGGCGGAACTGGTGCTGCGCCCCATGAGGCCCGAGGACATCCCTGCCGTGGTGGCCTTCGAGCAGCTGGCCTGTGCGCACCCGATCCACGCCTGGACGCCGGACAACTACCGATCCTCGCTGGCCAGCGGCTACTGGACACGGGTGGCCTGCCTGCCCGATGGGGGGGTGGTCGGGGTGTGCGTGGTCATGTTCGGTGTCGACGAGCTGCACCTGCTCAACATCGCCGTGGCCGACCGCGTGCGCGGGCAGGGCGTGGCCAGCCTGCTGCTGGACCTGCTGGTGGCCCTGGCGCGCACGCACCGTCAGGAAGCCATCTGGCTGGAAGTGCGCCCGAGCAATGGGCGCGCCCGCGCGCTGTATGCCCGCCACCAGTACCTGGCGGTGGGCCTGCGCAAGAACTATTACCCGGCTGTGGGCGGTCGAGAAGACGCCGTGGTCATGAAGCGGGAGGTGGCCCTTGACGCCGCGCTGGACTGATCGCCGACTGGCCATGCTGCGCGAGCTGGGCGTGCAGAACTTCTGGCCCGTCACAGCCGATGAGGCCGAAGCGCGCCCCGTGGTGGTGGCGCCGGGCGAGCCGGTGGCGCCCACCGTGTCTGCCGAACCGGCAATGGCCGGCTCAGCGGGCCCCGTGGCCCACGGCACGAGGCCCGCGAGTGCGCTTGCGCCTGCGGCCCCACCCTCGCCAGCCATGGGTCGACCGCCCAAGGCCGATCCCGAGGCGCGGGGCCAGGCCCCGCGTGTGTTGCCCTCCGTGTCGGCTGAGGCCCTGGCGCTGGGCCCTCGCCCCGTGGGCGTCGAGGCCATGGACTGGCCGGCCTTGCGCGAGGCTGTGTCTGGCTGCCAGGCCTGCGGCCTGTGTCACTCCCGCCGGCAGACCGTGTTCGGCGTGGGCCATCCGCAGGCGCACTGGATGCTGGTGGGCGAAGCCCCTGGCGAGCAGGAAGACCGTCACGGCGAGCCCTTCGTGGGCCGCGCAGGCCAATTGCTCGACCGCATGCTGACGGCCGTGGGACTGACCCGCGCCGAGGCGCCGCCTGAAGAGCAGGTGTTCATCGCCAACGTCATCAAGTGCCGGCCCCCCGGCAACCGCAACCCCCAGCCCGAAGAAGTGGCCCAGTGCGAGCCTTTCCTGTTGCGTCAGGTGGCGCTGGTGCAGCCCCGCCTGATCGTGGCGATGGGCCGCTTCGCCGTGCAGTCGCTGCTGAAAACTGCCGAGCCCATCGGCAAGCTGCGCGGTCGCGTGCATGACTTCCAAGGCGTACCGCTGGTGGTCACCTACCACCCGGCCTATCTGCTGCGCAACCCGGCCGACAAGGCCCTGGCCTGGGACGACCTGTGTCTGGCGCGCGAGGTGCTGTCTGACGCAAGTTCACATCGTGGGATGGACAGCGGCACCTAGTGGCGACAGCATATGGTGGCGCCATGACGCCACCATTCACCACAGGAGCCCTCCCATGCACACTCGCGTTTCGATTGCCGCCACCACACCTGCCACCACACCTGCCGCCACCACGGCCACCAACACAGGCGCCAAAGGCCGACGTCAGTTCCTGGTGAACACCTCAGCGGCCGGGCTGGCTCTGGCCACCGGCGCCGCCTGGTGGCCCTCTGCCGCGCGAGCCTCGTCGGCCATGAGCCTGCCGCCTCTGCCGTTTGCCGAGCAGGCGCTCGATCCGGTCATCTCGGCGCAGACCCTGTCTTTTCACTATGGCAAGCACCACAAGGGTTACTTCGACAACCTGGTCAAGCTCATCCAGGACACGCCCCAGGCCGAGCAATCGCTGGAGAGCCTGATCACCAGCTCGGCCGGGCAGCCTGCCAAGACCGCCCTGTTCAACAACGCGGGTCAGGTGTGGAACCACACCTTTTATTGGCAGGGCCTGAGGGCCAAGGGGGGCGGGGTGCCGCCTGCCGCCCTGAAGCAGAAGATCGAGCAGTCGTTTGGCTCGGTCGATGCGCTTCGGCAGGAGCTGGCCAAAGCCGCTGCGGCCCAGTTCGGCAGCGGCTGGGTCTGGCTGGTGCTGCAAGATGGCCAGTTGAGGGTCACCCGCACCGGTGGTGGCGACAGCCCTCTGACCGTGGGTGCCAGGCCTTTGCTGGCCCTGGATGTCTGGGAGCACGCCTACTACCTCGACTACCAGAACCGCCGCGTCGACCACATCCATGCCGTGACCGACAAGCTGGTGAACTGGGGTTTCGTGCAGGACAACCTGGGCTGAATGCCCGCGTGGCGTGACTCAGTCACCCAGGTAGCGCTGCCGCCTGAACCACCACAGCAGGCCGACCACCACCAGGCCCATCAGGCCCAGGGCCACCCAGAAGCCGGCCGAGGTGTGGATCAGGGGCAGGAAGTCGAAGTTCATGCCGAACACCCCGGTGATCAGGTTCAGCGGCAGGAACACGGCCGTCAGCACCGTCAGCGTCTTCATGATGTCGTTGGTGCGGCTGCCCTGCAGCGAGAAGTGCATCTGCACGGCGCTTTCGGCCGAGGCCTCCAGGCGGCGCACATGGGTCAGCACCCGTTCGATGTGCTCGTGCACGTCGCGAGAGCGCACCCTCAGCAGCTCGCGCTCGCGGGCTGCGCCGCGGTCCTCGGGCATGGGCCATTCGTCGAGGGCGTCGATCCATTCCTGCACGGCACTGCGCTGGTCTTCGCAGGTGTCTTCCAGCAGGTGCAGGGCGTTGCGCGATTCCAGCAGGGCCTGCCAGCTGGTGAATCGGTTGCGTGCCGACAGCAGCTCGTGCTGCAGGTAGCCGAACTGGCGGGTCAGCAGTCGGCGCAGGTCGAGGTAGCTGTCGACCATGTGGTTGACCACCCGCAGCATCAGGTCGGCTGGGCTGGCCGGCATGCGGCTGCCCGTGCCGCGCCCATGGCCCCCGCCGTGGTCGTTCAGGCCTTGCAGGGCCGGATCGGCGCCCAGGTGGGCGTCTTCGTCCGGTGCGGGGTTCAGCAGCGGCTCAGGGCGCGGGTCGTGTTCCGAGCGGCTCTGCATCGCGCCGATCTGGCTGAAGCGCTGCACGAAGAAGTCACGCACCGAGCAATCGGTGGGGTGCACGGTCAGCAGCAGCTTGTCGAACAGCGCGAAGCCCACGGGGCTGGTGTCGATGCTGGCCAGGGCCTGGCGGGCCGAACTGGCCGTGCCGTGCTCTTCATCCAGGAACATGCGCTCGGTGCCCGGCCGTGCGGCCAGGCGGCGGAACACCAGCAGGTCATACCACGAGGTGTAGTCGTACTGCGAGGGCAGCTGCGGGTTCAGCAGGTCGGACACGTGCAGGTCGACCAGGTTGCCGCCGGTCAGACGCTGCAGCTGCCCCTGGATGTCGGCCAGCTGCACCTCGAACTCGCGCCTGCCGGAGGTCACCCACAGAAAGCCCGGCCCCTGCAGGTGGGTGGGCCACTCAGGCAGTTCGGTGAAACCGTCATGGATCCAGAAAAAACGCACGGCACTCCCAGGAGGGGCAGGTGATCGACGAGACGCGGATGCTGGGGAGCTTAACGTGCCTGCAGCTGGCGAGCGGCTTCCAGTGCGAAGTAGGTCAGCACGCCGTCGGCGCCCGCACGCTTGAAGGCCAGCAGGCTTTCCATCATCACGGCGTCGTGGTCCAGCCAGCCATTGGCGGCGGCGGCCTTGAGCATGGCGTATTCACCGCTGACCTGGTAGGCGAAGGTCGGCACGTGGAACTCGTCCTTCACGCGGCGCACGATGTCCAGGTAGGGCATGCCGGGCTTGACCATGACCATGTCGGCCCCCTCGGCGATGTCCAGGCCCACCTCGCGCAGGGCCTCGTCGCTGTTGGCCGGGTCCATCTGGTAGACCTTCTTGTCGGCCTTGCCCAGGTTGCCCTTGCTGCCCACCGCGTCGCGGAAGGGCCCGTAGAAGGCGCTGGCGTACTTGGCGCTGTAGGCCATGATGCGGGTGTGGATCAGGCCCTGCGATTCCAGCGCCTGGCGGATGGCGCCGATCCGGCCGTCCATCATGTCGGAGGGGGCCACGATGTCCACGCCGGCTTCGGCCTGCACCAGGGCCTGGCGGGTCAGCACGGCCACGGTCTCGTCGTTCAGGATGTAGCCGGTGTCATCGAGCAGGCCGTCCTGCCCATGGCTGGTGAAGGGGTCGAGCGCCACATCGGTCATCACACCGAGCCCAGGGAAGCGGCTTTTCAGCTCGCGCACGGTGCGCGGCACCAGCCCCTCGGGGTTCAGCGCTTCCTGGCCGTCGGGGGTTTTCAGGCTGGGGTCGATCACAGGGAACAGCGCCATGACCGGAATACCCAGGGCCACGCACTGTTCGGCTGCCTCGAACAGGGCCGAACGGCCCAGGCGCTTCACCCCTGGCATCGAGGGGATGTCTTGCGTACCCTCGGCCTGGTCCAGCACGAACACCGGGTAGATCAGATCCGCTGATGTGAGCGCATGCTCACGCACCAGGCGGCGTGTGAACTCGTCTTTGCGCAGGCGGCGGGGGCGGTGGTGCGGGAAGTGCTGCAGGAAGGACATGGCGTGCGGTGCGTGGCAGGGGCGTCAGCGGGGCCCGGTCTTCATGACAAAACGATGAGAAATGTGCGATTTCGGACATCTCGACTTCGCATGTTCGGCGAACCGGTCTATAATTGATCCCGGATGATACGCCGCAAGGCCTCATCCCCTGCTTTTCCTCCCTGAGCAGGTGCCTTACCGTGATGACAGCGCTAAGGCTTCACAGCCCCGGCATTCAGCCGGGGCTCTTTTTTTTCCAGAATCAGCCCTTGGCTGGCCGGTGGCTGCTTGTTGCGGCGCCGCATAATGCCTCCATGCTCTGGATCAAAGCCCTCCACATCATCTTCGTGGCCAGCTGGTTTGCAGGCCTGTTCTACCTGCCCCGGATCTTCGTGAACCTGGCCGAGGTGCCCAAGGACAGCCATGCCGAGCGCGAGCGCCTGTTGCTCATGGCCCGCAAACTGTACCGCTTCACCAGCATCCTGATGGGCGTGGCCCTGGTGCTGGGGCTGATCCTGTGGCTGCATTACGGCATTGGCCGCGGCCCGGGCAATGGCTGGATGCACGCCAAGCTGGCCCTGGTGGTGGGCGCCATCGGGTACCACCATGTGTGCAAGGCCCGCCTGCGTCGCTTTGAAGACTTCTCCAACACCAAGAGCCATGTGTGGTTCCGGGTGTTCAACGAGGTGGCGGTGCTGCTGTTTGCCGCCATCGTGATCCTGGTGGTCGTCAAGCCTTTCTGACGCGGCCTGCCCGCGCCTGCCGCCCAAGGCTTTCCGCATGTCCCTTTACCGCAGTGCGGCCTGGCCCCTGACCTGGATCGCCGTGGCCTTGGTGGTGTACGCCACGCTGTACCCCCTGTCGGGCTTTGTCTGGCCATCTCCGGGGGTGTTCGGCTGGGCCCTGCCCAAGCTGCCCTCCGAGCAGACCAAGGACCTGGTCGAGAACCTGCTGGGCTACATGCCCCTGGGCGCCATCATGTGCCTGGCCTTGCTGCGCAGTGGCTGGCATGTGGGCCTGGCGGCCGTGGGGGCCCTGCTGGGTTGTTCGGCCTTGTCCTACGGACTGGAGCTCGCGCAGTTCATGCTGCCCACGCGCACCCCATCCATCTCTGACTGGACGCTCAACACCTTGGGTGCAGCATGGGGCGTGATGGCCGCCATCACCCTGCATGCCCTCGGCCTGGTCGACGTTTGGCACCGCCTGCGTGAGCGCTGGTTCATCCCTCAGGCGGGCTGGGGGCTGGCCTTGCTGTGGATGTGGCCCCTGGGCCTGCTGTTCCCGCCGCCTTTGCCATTGGCGCAGGGCCAATTGTGGCCACCCCTGAAGCTGTGGCTGGTCGATGTGCTGGCCGACACCCCCTGGCAGCACTGGCTGGTGCCCGAGGCCGACCCTTTGTCGGTGTTCCTGCCGCTGGCCATGACCCTGCCGGCGCCCTGGTGGCAGCCCCTGCGGGATGTGCTGATCGTGGCCCTGGGCGTGCTGGCACCCATGTGCCTGGCCTGCGCCGTGGCGCGTCCCATGGGGCTGCGCCTGGTGCTGCTGGCCGGCGCCGTGGCCATGGCCGTGCTGGGCTCCAGCTTGTCGGCCGCGCTGAACTTCGGGCCCGAGCACCTGCTGGTGTGGCTGAACGTGCAGGCTGTCGAGGGCCTGCTGCTCGGCTCGGTGCTCGGCGCCTTGCTCCTCGATCGCAGCCGCACCGCCGCCGCGCTGGCCGGCATGGCGGTGCTGGCGGGCCTGGTGGTGCTCGTGCATGGCCTGCCGCAAGACCCCTACCATGCGCTCACCCTGCAGGCATGGGAGCATGGGCGCTTCGTGCGTTTTCACGGTTTGTCGAGGTGGTTCGGCCTGCTGTGGCCCTATGCGGCCTTTGTCTGGCTGCTGGGCCGTGCGGCTTCCCGCGCCCTCGACACCCCCACCCACTCCTAGAATGCACCCATGAGCTATTACGAGCGCCACATTTTTTTCTGCCTCAATGAACGCCCCAACGGCGAAGATTGCTGCGCCCTGCACGGTGCCAAGGCGGGCTTCGACCATTGCAAGCAGCGCGTGAAAGAGGCCGGTCTGGCCGGCCAGGGCAAGGTGCGTGTGAACAAGGCCGGGTGCCTGGACCGCTGTGCCGGAGGCCCGGTGGCTGTGGTTTACCCCGAAGGCACCTGGTACACCTTTGTCGACCAGGCCGACATCGACGAGATCGTCGACAAGCACCTGGCCAAGGGCGAGGTGGTCGATCGCCTCGTGCTGTCGCCCTGCATCGGCCGCTGAGGGGGCAGGTGCGCGCATGATCGGACGACCTGCTTCCGAGCTGATCGAGGGGCCCGCGGGCGCCCTCGAAGTGGTGGTCGAAGGCCCGGATGCCGCCGCTGCAGCTTCGGAGGGCGTCGAGCCCCCGCGCGGCCTGGTGGTGGTGGCCCACCCGCACCCCTTGATGGGCGGCACCATGGACAACAAGGTGGTTCACACCCTGGTGCGGGCCTTCGTGATGGAAGGTTGGGTGACCGTTCGGTTCAACTTCCGTGGCGTGGGCCGGTCCGAGGGGGCCTGGGACGAAGGCCGTGGCGAGGTCGACGACCTGCTGGCCGTGCTGGCCCACCACCGCATGGACCCGGCCTGGCGCACCCTGCCGGTGGCCCTGGCGGGTTTCTCGTTCGGCGGGCGGTGTGCCGCGGTGGCGGCCGAGCGCCTGGCCGCGCAGGGCCAGGGCCTGCACGCCCTGGTGCTGGTGAGCCCTGCGGTGCGCTACGGTGTGCCCCATGTGCCGGCCGACACGCTGGTGCTGCAAGGCGAGTCAGACGACGTGGTGCCCTTGGCCGACATCCTCGATTGGGCCCGGCCCCAGAGCCTGCCCCTGACCGTGCTGCCTGGCGCGGGTCATTTTTTCCATGGTCAGCTGCACACCGTGCGCCACGTGGTTCGTCAGCACCTGGCCGCCCGCCGGCCGGTGTCGCCCTGAGCGGGGTGCCGGCGTTCGCAACGTGCCTTGGCATTTCTTTACCTCCGCACCGGCGTGCGGGGCTTGAGTTCCTCCGGGCGGGCCCCATTTGCCCCCCGGTCTTTTGCAGTGTTCACACAATGCCCTCTTCCTCCACGTTCTCCCGTGCCCTGTCGGCCCTGACCCTGTCGGTCGGCCTGAGCCTGCTGGCCGCGCCGGCCCTGGCCCAGTCGGCTCCCACCGCCAGCGCGTCGGCTGCCCCCTCGGCCCTGATGCCCTTGCCACCGGAGGTGGCCGCCCGCGCCTTCATCCTTCAGGACCTGTCCACCGGCATGACCCTGGCCTCGCGCCAGCCCGATCAGACGGTCGAGCCGGCGTCGCTGACCAAGCTGATGACGGCCTACCTCGTCTTCCAGGCCCTGCAGGCCAACAAGCTGCAGCTCACCCAGGAACTGCCAGTGTCCGAGCGTGCCTGGCGCACTGGCATGACCGGGGCCTCGCGCACCTTCATCCAGGTCAACACCCGCGTGAAGGTCGATGACCTGATCAAAGGCATGATCGTTCAGAGCGGCAACGACGCCACCGTGGCCCTGGCCGAAGCGGTGGGCGGCACGGTCGAGAACTTCGTCGACATGATGAACCGCCAGGCCCAGGCCTTCGGCCTGAAACAGACCACCTTCAAGAACCCCGAAGGCCTGACCGCGCCAGGCCACACCACCACGGTGCGTGAGCTGTCGGTCATTGCCACCCGCCTGATCACCGACTTCCCGCAGTCGCTGCCGTATTACTCCCAGAAGGAGTTCACCTACAACGGCATCAAGCAGCCCAACCGCAACCTGCTGCTCTACCGCGACCCCACGGTCGATGGGCTGAAGACCGGCTACACCGACGCCGCCGGCTACTGCCTGATCTCCACCGCCAAGCGCCCGGTGCCTGGCAACCCGGGGGCCACCCGCCGCCTGCTGAGCGTGGTGGTGGGCACTGCCTCGCCCGAGGCCCGTGCCAACGAAAGCCAGAAGCTGCTGAACTGGGGCTATGGCGCCTTCGACGTGGTCAAGCTGTTCGATGGCGGCCAGGCCGTGACCACCGCCCCGGTGTGGAAGGGCGCCGCCAGCACCGTGAAGCTGGGCCGCACCCAGCCCCTGGTGGTGGTGGTGCCGCGCGGTCAGGCGGGCCAGATCAAGACCAGCGTGGTGCGCCAGGACCCGCTCATGGCCCCCTTGACCCGTGGCCAGAGTGTTGGCACGCTGAAGGTGCAGATCGGGGGTCAGACCTGGCAGGAAATGCCCCTGCAGTCACTGGATGCGGTGCCCAGCGCCGGGTTCTTCGGCCGCGCCTGGGACGCCCTGCGCCTGGCCATCCAGTGATCCCCGCGCCTTTTCCGTCGGAGCCTTCCATGACCACGCCCCAGATCCCGCCCGAAGAGTCGCTGATCGAGTACCCCTGTGATTTCCCCATCAAGGTGATGGGCTTGCACGACGAGGCCTACATCGACCAGATCGTCGCCCTCGTCGTCGCGCACGCGCCCGAGTTCGACGCAGGGCGGCACCTCGTGCGCCGGCCCAGCAGTTCGGGCAAGTACATCGGCCTGACGCTCACGGTGCGCGCCACCAGCCGCGAACAGCTCGACACCATCTACCGTGCCGTGACCGGTCATCCGCAGACCAAGTACGTGCTCTGACCCTTTTTCGTCCTCCCCCCCTCCCGTTCGGGGTGGTCGGCCTGCCGAAAACCCTGAGCCACCCCCCGCATACAATCGTTGACCGCCCGGGCCTGTGCCGGGCAGAAGGATCCTGTCGTGTTCATTTCCAATGCTTAC
Organism: Aquabacterium lacunae; assembly: GCF_004310865.1. Taxonomy (GTDB): domain Bacteria; phylum Pseudomonadota; class Gammaproteobacteria; order Burkholderiales; family Burkholderiaceae_C; genus Aquabacterium; species Aquabacterium lacunae. Next base: position 486,841 of record NZ_SIXI01000003.1, on the reverse strand, counting down.
GCCGCCGATGCGGCCGCTTCTTCCACCAGTGGCCTGATGGGCATGCTGCCCCTCGTCCTGATGTTCGTGGTCATGTACTTCCTCATGATCCGCCCGCAGATGAAGAAGCAAAAGGAAACCCAGGCCATGCTGTCGGCCCTGGCCAAGGGCGACGAAGTCGTCACCCAGGGTGGCCTGCTGGGCAAGATCAGCAAGCTGGGCGACACCTTCGTGTCCCTGGAAGTGGCCCCCGGCACCGAACTGCAGGTGCAGCGCGTGGCCATCATCCAGGTGCTGCCCAAGGGCACCCTGAAGTAATCGAAGGTCGGACATGAACCGTTACGCCTGGTGGAAATACCTGCTGATCGCCACAGCCCTGGTGATCGGCACCCTCTACAGCCTGCCGAACTTCTTCGGCGAAGCCCCGGCCGTGCAGCTGTCCAGCGGCAAGTCCACGGTCAAACTCAGCACCGACGACCGTGCGCGCGTGGAAGCGGCCCTGAGTGCGGCTGGCATCCAGCCTGACTTCGTCGAGTTCGAGGGCGGCTCCATCAAGGCCCGGTTCAAGGACACCGACACCCAGATCAAGGCCCGCGATGCCCTGACCAAGGCCTTCAACCCTGACCCGGCCGACCCGCGTTACATCGTGGCGCTGAACCTGCTGTCGCGCTCGCCCCAGTGGCTGCGCAGCCTGCATGCCGCGCCCATGTACCTGGGCCTGGACCTGCGCGGTGGTGTGCACTTCCTGATGCAGGTGGACATGCGCGCGGCCGTCACCCAGAAGGCCGAAAGCCTGTCGGGTGACCTGCGCACCCTGCTGCGCGACAAGGACCTGCGCCATGGCGGCATCCGCCGTGACGGCGACAATCTGGTCATCCGCTTCCGCGACGAGGCCACCCGCAAGGCCGCCTCTGCGGTGGTGGCCGACAACCTGCCCGATCTGGTCTGGACGCCCGGCACCGATGCCAGCGGTGACCTGACCCTGCAAGGCGTGCTCAAGCCCGAGGCCCTGCGCAAGATCCAGGATCAGGCGCTCAAGCAGAACATCACCACCCTGCACAACCGGATCAACGAACTCGGCGTGGCCGAGCCCGTGATCCAGCAGCAAGGCGCCGACCGCGTGGTCGTGCAGCTGCCCGGCGTGCAGGACACCGCCAAGGCCAAGGACATCATCGGCCGCACCGCCACCCTGGAGGTGCGCATGGTCGACGACGGCGCCGAGGCCCAGGCCGCCCTGGCGGGCGGCTCGGTGCCCTTTGGCACCGAAAAGTACCAGGAGCGTGGCGGCATGCCCCTGATTGTCAAGCGCCAGGTGGTGCTGACCGGCGACAACCTCACCGATGCCCAGTCGGGCTTCGATGAAAACCAGGAGCCGGCCGTTCACCTCACGCTCGACTCGCGCGGCGCCCGCATCTTCCGCGACGTCACCCGCGAGAACGTGGGCAAGCGCATGGCCATCCTGCTGTTCGAAAAGGGCAAGGGTGAAGTGGTCACCGCGCCAGTCATCCGCGGCGAAATCGGCGGTGGCCGCGTGCAGATCTCGGGTCGCATGACCCCGGAAGAAGCCGCCGACACCGCCCTGCTGCTGCGCGCCGGTTCGCTGGCTGCGCCCATGGAAATCATCGAAGAGCGCACCGTGGGCCCCAGCCTGGGTGCCGAGAACATCGAAATGGGCTTCAAGAGCCTGGTCTACGGCTTTGTGGCCGTGGCGGTGTTCATGTGCATCTACTACATGCTGTTTGGCGTGTTCTCCACCATCGCGCTGGCCGTGAACCTGCTGCTGCTGGTGGCGGTGCTGTCCATGCTGCAGGCCACGCTGACACTGCCCGGCATCGCGGCCATCGCCCTGACGCTGGGCATGGCCATCGACTCGAACGTGCTGATCAACGAGCGCGTGCGCGAAGAGCTTCGCAATGGAGCCCCGCCGCAGTCGGCCATCCATGCCGGCTACGAACACGCCTGGGCCACCATCCTCGACTCCAACATCACCACCCTGATCGCCGGCGTCTCGCTGCTGGCCTTCGGCTCGGGCCCGGTGCGTGGCTTTGCGGTGGTGCACTGCCTGGGCATCCTCACCTCGATGTTCTCGGCTGTGTTCTTCTCGCGCGGTCTGGTCAACCTCTGGTACGGCCGCCAGAAAAAGCTCAAGAGCGTGTCCATCGGCCAGGTCTGGAAGGCACAGGAGTAAATCATGGAGTTCTTCCGCATCAAGCGCGACATCCCGTTCATGCGGCATGCGCTGGTTTTCAATGTCATTTCGTTCCTGACCTTCGCTGCCGCGGTCTTCTTCCTGGTCACGCGCGGGCTGCACCTGTCGATCGAATTCACGGGGGGCTCGCTCATCGAGCTGCAGTACGCCCAGAGCGCCAACATTCCGAAGGTGCGTGAGGCGGTCGAATCGCTCAAGTACGGCGATGTGCAGGTGCAGAACTTCGGCACCTCGCGCGATGTGCTGGTGCGCCTGCCCCTGCGCGGCGACATGAAGCAGGGCCAGGTGGTCGAGCAGGTGTTTGCCGCGGTGTGCAAGGCCGAAGGTGGCCAGGTGTCGGTGGACCAGGGCGACAAGGGCGCCCGCCAGGTGTGCCGAGCCGGGGCCACCGAGCCTGTCAGCTTGCAGCGCAGCGAGTTCGTGGGCCCGCAGGTGGGCGACGAACTGGCCCGCGACGGGGCCCTGGCCCTGGGCGTGACCGTGCTGGGCATCATGATCTACCTGGCCATCCGCTTCGAATGGAAGTTCGCAGTGGCCGGCATTGTGGCCAACCTGCACGACGTCATCATCATCCTGGGCTTTTTTGCCTTCTTCCAGTGGGAGTTTTCGCTGTCGGTGCTGGCGGCCGTGCTGGCCGTGCTGGGCTACTCGGTGAACGAATCGGTCGTGATCTTCGACCGCATCCGTGAAACCTTCCGCAAGCAGCGCAAGATGAGCGTGAGCGAGGTGATCGACCACGCCATCACCAGCACCACCAGCCGCACCATCATCACCCACGGCTCGACCGAGGCCATGGTGCTGGCCATGCTGATCTTCGGTGGCCCCACGCTGCACTACTTTGCCCTGGCCCTGACCATCGGCATCGTGTTCGGCATTTACTCGTCGGTGTTCGTGGCGGCGGCCCTGGCCATGTGGTTGGGCATCAAACGCGAAGACCTGATGAAAAGCGTCAAGAAAGACGCCGACCCCAACGATCCGAACGCCGGCGCTGTGGTGTAGAGTCATTTGACTCTACTCATGCAGGCTCGATGACCCTCGGTTCCCCGCGCGACCTCGCGCGACTTGCTCGCCGCACCTTCCTGGATACAGTGCTCCGAGGCACTGCATCGCTGGTGTCGGCGTGCGCCGAAGGGGCGCGTCTGCTGGCCTCGCAGACGGCCGAACCGGGTCTGTATGCCCGGCGGCGCGAGCTGGTTCTGGCCTGGCCCGCCAGCAGTGCGCCCTGGGCTCAGGGACTGAACCAGTCGCTTCGGGCGGCCCTTGATGTGCTGGAGCGCGGAGGCACTCCCAGCACCCGTCCCATGGGTCTGCCTGCCACTGCAGAGGGCGCCAACGGCGCCCCCATCTTCAGCCTGGTCGATGATGCGGTGGTCGAACTCGACCTCATGGCATCGCGCCTGACCCAGGCTGTGGCTGACAAGGCTGGCTGGCAATTCACCGACCTGTGTTCTCGCCTGCGGGGCCTGTTGCCGGAGGACCCCAATCCCGGCGAAGCTGCAGGCGATGTGCTCAAGCCGGCCATGCTCTCGCGCTGGGTGCTGGATGCCTGGATGGCTGCGGGGCTGACCGCCGACCACTGGAAGACGCTGCAGAACGTGTTGCACGACGAGGTGGCAGCCTTGGCTGAAGAGGCCTACCACGAAGCCAACCGCCTGCTGCTGGAGCATGGTGTGGCCCCCGAGATCGATCTGCGCCCCTTCATTCGGCGTGCCCGTGACGTGGGCATCGTGCAACCCATGGCGCCCAGCCCCGGCGTGGGCTCGCGCGTGTCAGGCGGCGGCCTTGGCGCGCTGGGTGCCGGCAGCAACCGTGTCACGGCCATGGGCAGTGCCGGGGCCGTGTCCTATGACGAAACCCGCCTCATGACCCAGGCGCCCGGTTTGGGCCGAGTGCCGCAGGCTGCCCGTTCCCAGGCGGTGCTGGGCAAGCTGAACCAGGTGGTGGCCCGTCAGGTGCCGGGCTTCGACCCCACCCAGTTGATGGGCCAGCCAGACGGGGCGGTCGCCCTGGCAACAGGCCTGAGCCAGGCCATGGCCCGCACCGAGGCGGCCGTGCGTCAGCAGGTCGACGTGCCGGTGGGTGAGCGCCCCGAGCCTGCTGCGCTGGCCCGCGAGCTGATCGAGCGCAAGCGTGAGCTCAAACAGGCGGCCGGCAGCCCCACCGAGCGCGCCACCATCGAGGTGGTGGCGCTGCTGTTCCAGGCCATCCTGATGGAAGAGCGCCTGCCGGCCACCGTGCGGGTGTGGTTTGCTCGCCTTCAGATGCCCGTGCTGCGTGTGGCTGTGGCCGAACCCGACTTTTTCGCCACGCTGGACCACCCGGCGCGCCTGCTGATTGACCGCATGGGCGCCTGCGTGATGGGCCTGGCCGGTGCCGTCGAACAGCCGGAAACCCAGGGGGACCTGCTGCTCAAAGAGGTGCGCCGTGTGGTGCAGACCGTCGAGGCCTACCCCGACACCGGCCGCCGCGTGTTCCAGACCGTGCTGGTCGAATTCGAAAAGTTCCTGGAGAACTATTTCAAGGAAGGCAACGATGCCAGCCGCAAGGGCGTCTCGCTGGCCCAGCAGCTGGAGCAGCGAGAGGCCTACGCCATCCAGTACACCATCGAATTGCGCAAGATGCTGGAGGCGGTGCCCGTGCACGAGGGCATCCGCGAGTTCCTGTTCAAGGTCTGGGCCGATGTACTGGCGCAAAGTGCGGTGCTGGGAGCCCCCGGCAGCGATGACACCCGCGAGCTCAAGCAGATGGCCGCCGACCTGATCTGGTCGGCCAGCGCCAAGAACAGCCGCGAAGAACGCAACCAGGTGCTCCAGCGCCTGCCGCCTCTGCTCAAGCTCCTGCGTCAGGGCATGGCCCGCGCGGGCCTGAGTGCCGAGCGCCAGGAGCAGCATCTCAAGGCCTTGAATGTGGCCTTGCAGGCGGCCTTCACGGCCAAGTCGGCCACGATTTCGCCCGAGCGTCTGCGCGAGATCACCCAGCGCCTCAATGCGCTGGACCAGCTGCTGCCCGAGATGGACGATGTCGAACTCGACACCGACACCCTGCGTGACCTGTCGGGTTACGACAGCGAAGACCTGGAAGTGGTGGCCACCGGGGGCACCATGCCCACGCCGGCCATGCTGGCCTGGGCGCGCGAGCTCAAGCTGGGTGCCTGGTTCCAGCTCGACTACCGTGACCGTCAGGAGCGCGTGCAGCTGGCCTGGCAAGGCCGCAACAAGCTGCTGGCCCTGTTCGTCTCGCCGCAAGGGCGCGGCGTGCTGTTCCAGCTCAATCGGCTGGGTGCTTTCTTGCAGGCCGGCTTGCTGGTGCCGCTGGAAGAAGAATCGCTCACGGTGCGTGCCACGCGCGATGCACTGGCCAAACTCGATGCCGATCCGCAACGTTTGCTGAACTGAGCGAGGTCGGAAAAGCGGCCGGGGCGTGAAATAAGCCCCAAGCACCGCCGCTTATCTTTCCGTCCACTGAAACAGGTTTTGACACCATGGAGGGGCAGGCTCTTAAAGGCTCCCCCCATGAAGCTGTTTGGCAAGCGACGGACCAGGAACGCACAACGACTCGGCGTGGCACGCATTGGCGGCACCGCGGCAGCCGTGCGCCTGAGCCTGCCCGCTGAGGGGCGCCCCTCGGTGTCGTGGCTGTGGCAGGCCCAGCCTGACGGACTCACCGACCTCATCCGCAACCTCAAGCGCGCCCACGGCCGCGCCGTGCCGGCTGCATCGCTGGTGCTGGCCCGTGGTGAATACGCCCTGATTTCGACTTCGGCCCCCGATGTGCCCCAGCCCGAATGGGCCGATGCCTTGCGCTGGAGCCTGCGCGACCAGGTCGATTTCGCGCTGGAAGAAGCCGCCATCGATGTGTTGCCGCTGCCTGAAGGTTCGCAGAACCGCATGTCGCGCTCGTGCATGGCCGTGATGCTGCCGGGTGACAAGGGCCGCACGATCGAGCTGGAGTCGGACGACGAGGGCATGCGATGGGCCGCCTACGAGGTGACCGAATCGGCCCTGCGCAACATTTGCGCCCTGGGCGAAACCGAGGGCAAGGCCCACGCCTTGATGGTGTTTGGTGACGACTACGGCATGCTGGTGGTCACCTTCCAGGGTGAGCTGCTGATGACCCGCACCATCGAGGTGGTGGCCCACGCCGTGGCGGGCAATGTCGAGGGCCGCGGCAATGCCGTGGGGCGCGCGGGCCTGGAGGTGCTGCGCACGCTGGACACCTTCGAGCGCATGCACAGCCAGGTGCAGCTGTCGGAGCTGACCGTGGCCATGCCGGCGGGAGCCGAAGGCATGGTCGAGGTGTTGGCTGACCTGGTCTACGTGCCGGTGCGCCAGCTGGAGCTGGGCGCCTGGCTGGACTGCAAGCCGCAGGACGAGGCCGCTCAGGCCCTGATGACCACCCCGACTTTCGCCGAGCTTTGTGCGTTGGGTGCAGCCCTGCGCGATGTGGGCGAGGCTCGCGGGCAGCACCAGCTGCAGCTCCTGACAGCCCGGCAATCCCAGGGCCCCGAGCCCTTCGGGCTGGACTTCGGCGTGAAGCTGGCCGCCGGTGTGGTGGGGGGGGTGGTGGTGGTGAGCATGGGCCTCAACGCCTTGTCTGCCCGCATGACCATGCGTGCCGAAACCGCCGAAAAGGCCCTGGTGGACGGCGCGGTGAATCTGCCCAAAGGCCCACCACGCCCTCAGTCGATGGGGGAGCTCGAGGCCCTGCGCGAGACCGAACGCACGCAGCGCAGCCAATACGACGCCATCCAGCGCCTGACCGCCAGCACCAGTGCACCCTATTCGGAGTACTTCAAGGCCCTGGCCCGCCAGGCCGTGGGCGACCTGTGGATCACGGGCCTGACCATCTTGCCCAATGGGCAGGATCTGGAGCTCAGTGGCCGCATGATCGGCCCGCAGCAGCTGCCGGGCTATCTGGCCCGCCTGGGGCAGGAGCCTCAGTTTCAGGGCAAGCGCTTCGCGCAGCTCGAAATGAAATCACTGGGTGAACAGCAGGCCGCCTTGGCCGGCATCACGGCCTTTACCCTCAAGGCCAGGGCGGGCGGTAATGCCAGGGCGCCAGTGGGGGCCGCATCGGCTGTCGAGGCGGCCCAAGCCCCCGCGTCCAGTGCATCGACCGCACAGCCGGCGCCAGGAGCGCAGCCATGAGCAAGATCGACTTCAGTCAGCTGCAGGGGCTGGAAGACCAGGCCCGACGCCGCTGGCGCCAATGGCGCCGCCAGCACGCTGCACGAACCCTCAGCGAGCGTCGCCTGCTGGTGATCGCCGGTGCCGCGGTGTGCTGGTATCTGCTGGACCTGAGCCTGTTCACCCCGGCATGGTCACGCTACAAGGCGGCCAGCCTGCGCGCCACCACGGCCGAGTCGGCCGTGCGTGCCCGCGATGCCGAGGTGGCTCGGCAAGGCCAGGACCTGGCCCTGATGGAGGGGCAGCTCAAGGGAGAGCTGGAGCGCCTGCGCGCCAGCGTCAAGCAGCAGGCCAAGGCCCTCGATGAGCTGCAGTCAGGCCTGGTGCCTGCCGGCGAGATGCGGCAGGTGATCGAAGGCCTGCTGGCCCGCAACGGCAATCTGGGCCTGGTCAGCATGAAGACCCTGAGCCCCGAAGACATCACCAAGGCGGGACTGAGCCCGCAGGACGCTTCGGGCCTGTACCGACAAGGGCTGGAGGTGGTCATGACCGGCGGCTTCAACGACCTGCTCGCCTGGCTGGTCACGGCCGAGCAGATGCCCCGCAAGCTGCTGTGGCAAGGCCTGGTGCTCAGCACCGACGACACCGGCCGCCTGTTGCTCAATGTGCGCGTGCTGACGGTCAGCCCCGACGCCGAACCGCTGGAGATCACTGCGCCATGACCCTGCGACCTCATGTTCTGGGCGCCCTGTGGGCCGCTGGTGCGCTGGGCCTGCCCTGGTGGGCGGGCACGGCACACGCACAGGCGGACCCCACCCGCCCGACCTTCGCCATCCCGATGGCCGCGCCGCCGGGGCTGCCCCAGGGCGCGGGCAACAGCCCGGCACTGGGGGCAGGCATGGGCGCTGTGATGCGGCCCGCGCGACCCGCCGCCGTGCATGTGCCACGCGTGAGCTCGGTGGTGGTGGGGGGCGCTGCCATGAGCAGTGCAGTCATCGACGACCGCGTGTACCGACTGGGCGACAAGGTGCCCGAGCTGGGCACCCTGGTGGCCATTGACGGCTCTGGCGTGAACCTGCGCACGGGCAGCGGCGGCAGCCGCCGCCTGGCCCTGTGGTCGCGCAAGGCCTTGCCCTCTGCTGCCAAGGTGGCCAAGGCCGCCAGTGCACCGAACTCTTCTGCCACCCCTGTGGAGGCCAAGGAATGAGCATGAAGTCTTCTCAACTGATCCTGGGCGTGTTGACGGCCGCTGTGCTGCTGGCGCATGCGCCTGCAGAAGCCGGCAAGCAACGCAAGGCCAGGCCGCAGGGGTGGCATGTGGTGGCCTCGATGCACCTGAAGGTCTCGCAGGTGGCCACGCCCGATCTCGACCATTTCCCTGCCGTGCCCCAGGGGGGGCGCCATGCGCCGCTGGTGGGCAGCCGCGATGCGCTGCAGACCGTGCAGGGCATGAGCATCAGCCTGGGCAGCCAGCCCAAGGACAGCACGCAGGTGCAGACGCCCATGGCCCCGGTGACTGTGGCCGCCCTGAGCGCGCCCACCCCGCTCACGCCTGACCTGCAGCTGGCTGCGCGCGGGCGCACCGGCATGGCGGCGCCTTCCACCCTGAGCACCCAGGCTGCCCAGGCCAGCATGGCCGCACGTGCCAGTGCCGGCGCCGAAGGCCGCTTCGACCTGGTCGTCAACCAGGCGCCTGCCTCGCAGGTGTTCTTGCAGCTCGGTGGCAGTGGGCCTTACAACATCCTGGTGCCGCCCGACCTGGGCGGCTCGGTGTCCATCAGTTTGCGCAACACCACCGTGATGGAAGCGCTGGAAGCCCTGCGCGAGCTGTATGGCTACGACTTCAAGCTCACGGGCAACCGCGTGTTCGTCTACCCCAATGACGTGCAGACCCGCATGTTCAAGATCAGCTACCTGCCGGGGCGCCGTCAGGGCGTGAGCGACCTGCGTGTGCAGTCCAGCTCCATCGTGCAAGCCCCGGGCTCGGGCAGCAGTGCCAGCGGCTCATCGGGAGGGGGCGGCAACGCGTCAGGCGCGGGCAAGTCGGCCACAGCGCTCGAAATGTCGGCCGTCAGCATGACCTCCGACACCGACTTCTGGCGCGATGTGCGTGATTCCCTCAACAGCCTGGTCAACCTGGGCAAGGGCAGTGCGGTCACGATCAACCCGGGCGCGGGCGTGATCGTGGTGCGAGGCACTCCCGCCGAGTTGCGTCAGGTGGGCGAGTACCTCAAGGCTGTGCAGATCACCATCGAGCGCCAGGTGATGCTGGAAGCCAAGATCGTGGAAGTGCAGCTCAACAGTGCCGCGCAGACGGGCGTGAACTGGTCGGCCTTCCGGGGCGTGAACAGTGGCAGTGTCACGGCGGGCATCGTGGGCGTGGCCCCGGGGCAGACCGTGTCGCACAACGGTGCCTTGTCCAACAGCAGTGCCACCGTCAACCCGGCCTCTTCTGTCGTCACCGAAGCACTGGGCAAGGGCTTTTATGGCCTGGCCTTCCAGGGGGCCAACTTCGCGGCCTTGCTGTCCTTCCTGGAAAGCCAGGGCAAGACGCAGGTGCTGTCCAGCCCGCGCATTGCCGCGCTGAACAACCAGAAGGCCGTGCTCAAGGTGGGCACCGACGAGCTGTTCCTCACCAACGTGAAGAGCAACCTGGTCACCACCGCCACAGGCACCGTCAACTCACCGGAGCTGACCTTGCAGCCCTTCTTCAGTGGCATCTCGCTGGACGTGACACCGCAGATCGACGACCGCGGCGGTGTGATGCTGCACGTGCACCCGGCCATCAGTGTGGTGGCTGAGAAGCAGAAAACCTTCGACCTGGGCAGCAACGTGCTGCGCTTGCCGCTGGCCACCAGTTCCATCAACGAGACCGACTCGATCGTTCGGGTGCTCGACGGGCAGATCGTGGCCATCGGCGGGCTGATGCAGCAGTACGGTACGCAAAGCGACAGTGGCATCCCCGTGGTCAGCGATGTGCCGGTGCTGGGCAATGCCTTCAAGTACAAGGAAAAGACGGTGGGCAAGCGTGAGCTGGTCATCCTGATCAAGCCCACCATCATCTCGGCCGACGGCTCGGGCTGGAGCGATGCCCAGCCGGAAGCCAACCTGCTGCCGCGCTGACCCTTCCGGAGCCCGCCATGACCCGCCCTCAGAAATTTCGCCTGGGTGACCTGCTGGTGCAGGACGGGCTGATCACGCCCATCCAGCTCGACGAGGCCCTGCAGCAGCAGCGTGCCAGCGGCCGCAAGCTGGGCCAGGTGCTGGTCGACAAGCAGTGGATCACCGAAGCGCAGATCGCCAAGGCCATCGCCCGCCAGATCCATGCCCCGTTTGTGGACCTGAGCCGCTACCCGCTGCGCCCCGACGTGGCCCAGTTGCTGCCGGAGGCCCATGCACGGCGCCTGAAGGCCATCGTGCTGGACGACCCCAGCTCGGGCCTGGTGGTGGGCATGGCCGACCCGACCGACATTTACGCCTACGACGAACTGGGCCGCCTGCTGCGCCGAAGCATCGACATGGCCGTGGTGACCGAAGGCCACCTGACCGTGGCGCTCGACCGCGTGTACCGCAGCACCAAAGAAATCGAAGGCCTGGCCCGCGAGCTGACCTCCGAGCTGGCCGAGCTCGAAAGCGACCTGGGCGATCTGCTGGGCATCGAGAGCACCAGCAACGAAGACGCGCCCGTGGTGCGCCTGCTGTATTCGGTGTTCGAGCAGGCCCTGCGCAGCCGAGCCTCCGACATCCACATCGAGCCGCAGGAAAAGGCCCTGCGCATCCGCTACCGCATCGACGGGGTGCTGCATGTGCAGACCGAAGCCGACGGCAAGATCGCAGGGGCCGTGGCCCTGCGCCTGAAGCTGATGAGCGGCCTGGACATTTCTGAAAAGCGCCTGCCGCAAGACGGCCGCTTTGCCGTGCGCCTCAAAGACGGCACGGTCGACGTGCGGATCTCGACGCTGCCCTCGCAGCATGGCGAGTCGGTGGTGATGCGTCTGCTCAGCCAGAGTGCGGGCATGCTCGACATGGACAAGCTGCACATGCCCCAGGGCATGCGGGGTGCCCTGGAGCGTGCCATTGCCAAGCCCAGCGGCCTGATCCTGGTGACGGGCCCCACCGGCAGCGGCAAGACCACCACCCTGTACGCCGCGCTCAATGCCCTGAACACCACCGAGCGCAAGATCCTCACGGCCGAAGACCCGATCGAATACCGGCTGCCCGGCCTGAACCAGGTGCAGGTGCAGGAAAAGATCGACATGAGCTTCGAGCGCATCCTGCGCGCTGCGCTGCGTCAAGACCCGGACGTGATCCTGGTGGGCGAAATGCGCGACAAGGTCACGGCCGAGATCGGCCTGCGTGCCGCCATGACGGGCCACCTGGTGCTGTCGACCCTTCACACCAACGATGCGGCCTCCACCCCGGCCCGCCTGGTCGACATGGGCGTGCCGGCCTGGATGGTGGCGCTGTCGCTGCAGCTGGTCGTGGCCCAGCGCCTGGTGCGCACGATCTGCCCGAGCTGCAAGACCTCGTACACCCCCACCGACCAGGAAATGGCCTGGCTGCGCAGCGTGGTCACCGAAGAAGAAGCGGTCAAACCGCTGTGGCATGGCAAGGGTTGTGCCGACTGCAACCACACGGGTTACCGCGGCCGCACCGGCGTGTACGAGTACCTGGAGATGACCCTGCCGCTGATCGAGGCGCTGGGCCGTTGCGAGCCCTCGGAGTTCTCCAAGATCGCACGCCAAGCCATTGGCCGCAACACCTTGCGCCATGACGCGGCCCAGCTGGCCCTGCAAGGGCGCAGCACCGTGGCCGAGGCCATCGGCATCAGCGCCCAGGTGGACGCATGAGCCGCTTTCGCTACACCGCACGGGGCCCCGTGGGCCGGGTGGACGGCCAGCTGGATGCCCCCACACAGCGCGATGTGGCCGACATCCTGCTGGCCAAGGGCCTCACGCCCCTGACCATTCAGGCCGAAGGTGGTGCGGGCGGCGGCGCAGCCGCTGTGGCGCCCAGCACGGGCGGACAAAGCACCAGCACGCAAGGCGGTGTGCAGGCACCTCAGTTCAAGATCGAGTTTGGCACCCCCCAGATCAAGCCTCAGGACGTGATGCTGTTCAGTCGCCAGATCTACACCCTGCTCAAGGCTGGCGTGCCCATCCTGCGGGCTCTGGCGGGCCTGCAGGAAACAGCCAACAACCCGCGCATGAAGCAGATGCTGTACGAGGTGCGACGCAGCCTGGAATCCGGCGTGGACCTGTCGGCCTCGCTGGCGCAGCACCCCAAGGTGTTCGACAACTTCTACATCGCCATGGTGCGCGTGGGCGAGGCCTCGGGCCAGATCGAAGCCGTGTTCTGGAAGCTCTACCAGCATCTGGAGTTCGAGCAGTTCATGCGCCAGCAGATCAAGTCGGCCATTCGCTACCCTTCGTTCGTCATCGCAGCCATGGTGGCGGCCATTGCCGTCATCAACATCCTGGTGATCCCGGCCTTTGCCGGCGTGTTCAAGAGCCTGGGCTCCGAGCTGCCGCTGCCCACGCGCATCCTGATCGGCACGTCCAACTTCACGCTTGAATACGGCTGGTGGATGCTGGGCGTGATCGTGCTGGCCTTCATGGGCTTTCGGCAATGGATCCAGACGCCCGACGGCAAGGCCATCTGGCATCGCACGCTGCTTCGCATGCCGCTGGTGGGCACCATCGTGACGCAGGCCACGCTGTCGCGCTTTGCGCGGGCCTTTGCGCTGTCGCTCAAGAGCGGGGTGCCCATGGAAAGGGCGCTGACCAGCGTGGCCCTGACGGCCGACAACGTTTACATCAGCTCACGCATCGAGCAAATGCGTGAATCTGTCACGCGGGGCGAAACGCTCACGCGCGCTGCGGTGGCCACGGGCGTGTTCACTCCCATGGTGCTGCAGATGCTGGCCATTGGCGAAGAAACCGGCATGCTCGATGAGCTGCTCGACGAGATCGGCGAGCTGTACGGCAACGAAGTGGAGTATTCGCTCAAGTCCCTGTCTCAACAGATCGAGCCCGTCCTGGTGATCTTCCTGGGTGCGCTCGTGCTGCTGCTGGCTCTGGGGGTGTTCATGCCCATGTGGGACATGGGCAAAGTCACCCTCAAGAACTGACCAAACGTGCCGAAACACACGAACGACCGCGTCATTCGAGGCATAGGCACCTCACGCAACCCTCACCATCACCCACACCTGGAGTTCAACATGCGCAAGCTTCAAGCCGGTTTCACGATGATCGAACTGATCGTGGTCATCGTCATCCTGGGCATCCTCGCCGCCACGGCCCTGCCCAAGTTCATCGATCTGCGGTCTGACGCGCAGGTGGCCGCCATCGAAGGCATGGCCGGCACGCTGGGCAGCGCCATGTCGGTCAATTACGCGGGCTGCGCGGCCAAGAACAACCAGGTCACAGACAACGCCTGCATCAAGGTCGACAGTTGCGAAGACGCGGCCAATCTGGTGCAAGGTGGTGTGGACAGCGCCAAGTACACGCTCTCGACCACAGCGCTGACCCCCATCGGCACCACCGCCACCTGCACCATCACGGCCGTGGGCGTCACCCCCGCCTTGACCCGCAACTACACGGGCATCGGCGCAGGCAACTGAGCCACTGCCGGGTGATGCGAGAGGCGCCAGCCCCGTGGGTGGTCTGGCGCCTTTCCCTTGGGTGTGCGCCTGTGCATGTGAAAGAGTCGTTTCTTTTTTCCACTTTTTCGGCTTTAGGTCACGGCGCTGCGCTGGCAAGGTCTGGACTTCAGGCTGCGGTCATCGTTTCATGCAGTCATCTGCTCGGAGAGTTGCAGTCATGACCTTCAAACACCTTCTGTCTCGCACCGGTGCCACTGCCTGGCACGCCCTGATCTTGTCGCTGATGCTGGTCGCGCCCGCCTGGGCCCAGCTGTCATTCATCGGTTCCAGCCAGGCCGGCTTCAAGCCGCAGACCTTCACCGATGCCAACCTGAAAACCATCAATTTCAGCAGCACCACCCTGAGCAATGCCTCGGGCGTGGGCAGCAGCACTTCGTTGGGCTCCAGCGGGGGCGCCTTCACGGCCACCGCCAACACCAGCTTGCCCACCGGCTTTGCCGACAACTACGCGCAGGTCACCAGCGGCACGGGTTCGGCCAATGGCTCCAAGCTGGTGGTGTCGTTCACGGGCGGCACGCGCTATGTCAGCTTCCTGTGGAACCTGCAAACGGGCGACAGCGACAACACGGTCAAGTTCAACCTGAGCAACGGCAGCTCGGTCACCATCAGCAATTGCTCCAGCAACACCAGTGGTTGCGTGGGGGGCTACGACAACATGGGGCTCTTCGAGTCCATTTTCTCGTTGATCTTTGGCTCCAGCGGCAGCGACGTGAACCAGACCGCGCGCATGATCTACGTGCCGCCTTCGGGGGTCAGCGTCAACAGTGTCGAGTTCCAGGCCACGCGCTTCACCAGTTGCGCACTGATCCTGTTCTGTTCGTACTCCAGCCGCACCTTCAAGCTGGACGAGCTCAGCTATGTCGACAACTCGGCTTCGGTGGTGGCCTTGCACCACCTTGAGCTGCTGTCGGACACCTCCTCGGGCGGCACCTGTGCGGCCAGCAATTTCCGCGTGCGGGCCTGCGCCAATGCGGCCTGCACGGCCCCCTACACCGCTGGCGTCACCGGCACCCTGAACTTCAATTCGGGTGGCGGCAGCAACAGCTTCAGCATCCCCAGCGGACAGTCGGTGTCGGGCACCATCGCCAAGACCTTCAGCCTGGGGCTGTTCAGCACCACCGCCACGTACACGGTCTCGACCAGCAGCGTCACGCCGGCGCCCTCCAGCGCAGCCACCTGCGGCTTCGGCACGGCCCCGGGCGGCAGTTGCAACTTCAAGGTCGACAAGGTGACACTGCTGGTGTCCTTGCCCAACCAGCCTGCGGGCGACGGCAGCGGCACTCACACCGGTGCCCAGCCCCTGAAGGTCAATGCCTGTGTGTCCACCCTGCTGTCGGTCACGCTGCCACTGAGTGTCACGGCCACCTACAGCTCAGCCAACGGCACGCGGCCTGTGATCAACGGCACGGCGCTGACCAGTGGCGTGGCCTCCACGCTGAACCTGGTCACTTCGACCATCTCGGGCGGCAAGAGCGTGAATGCCTCGTTCAACTACAACGATGTGGGGCCTGTGCAGCTCGACATTGCCGTGCTGGGCACCAGCCTGACCAACACCCTGGGCCTGGCCAACCTGACGGCTCGCACACGTGCCATCGTGTACCCGGGGGGCTTGCAGGTGGCATCGTCCCAGAACGTGTTCAAGGCGGGCGAGACCATTCCCGTGAAGGTGCAGGCCCTGACCCAGTCCGGGCAGGTGGCGGGCAGCTTCGGCTCGGAAAGTGGCTTGTCCTTGCCGACGCTGGCCACGGCGATTTTGCCGGCCGGCTCTTCGGTTCAGCCTGATGCCCTGCCGGCGCTGACATGGAACAGCAGCACGAGGGAGCTGGCCTCCAGCACCAGCTGGGACGACGTCGGCACCCTGGACTTCACGGCCTCGCTGGCCGACTACCTGGGCGCGGCCAGCAACCTGGTGTCGCAGGCCAAGCGCCTGCGGGTGATCCCGGCGCAGTTCGGGGTCAGCGGCGTCAAGGCCTGCGGTGCCTTCACCTACCTGGGCCAGCCGTTCCCGGTGCAGGTCACGGCGCAAAACACCAATGGCGACACCACGGCCAACTACACCGGGGCGTACGCCACGCACGACGTGCAGGTCAGCTACAACGGCAGCGCGCTGACCATCCCGCGCAGCGATTTCAGCAGCAGCGCCACGAGCACCGCCAGCAGTGCACGGGCTTTCACGGTGCCGCTGCCTGCGGCAGGCACCCTGCAGTCACCCTTCGATTCGGTCTCGGTGGCGGTGCAAGGCCTGGACACGGCGGGCGTGGGCGCTGTGATCGCGTCCACCACCCAGACGCTCAGTGGCCTGAACCTGCGACAAGGGCGCATCCGCCTGTCCAACGCCTATGGTTCAGAGAAGTCCACGCTGTCCATGCCTGTGCAACTGCAGTACTGGACGGGCAAGAGCTGGGCCCCGGCGGCAGACGACACCTGCACCACCACCTCGCTCCTGCCCATGAACGGCTTCCTGACCTCCAACAACCGCAGCCACAAGGGTGGCGTGCAGGTGCTCACCACTGGCGGCAATGCGCTCACACTCGCGTCGGGCAACGGTGCCTTGAAACTGACCGCGCCAGGGGCCAAGAACACCGGCACGGTGGACGTCACCCTCAGCCTGGGCACCCTGGCCACCCCCATGACCTGGCTGCGCACCGTGTGCACCGCAGCCAATGGCACCAAGAGCTATTGCGACCCCAAGGCCACGGCCTCGTTCGGTGTGTATTCACCCGAGTCGACCAAGACCATGAGCATCCAGGATGTGGACTGATGCGCGCCCGCTGACTGTGCGCATGCCCCCTTCGACCAGGGGCTACACCATGGTCGAACTGGTGGTGGTGCTGGTGCTGGTGGGCATTCTGGCCGCCATGGCCGTGCCCAAGTTCGGCGCTGCACTGGCCGCGCGTGACGAAGGCTGGCGCGATGCGCTGATGGGCGGGCTGCGCTATGCCCAGAAGTCGGCCGTGTCGCACCGCCGGCTGGTGTGTGTGGACATCGGCGCCAGCAGCGTCACGCTCAACATCGCGTCGGCCAACCCGGCCAGCAGCTGCAACACGCCTTTGCAGGGCCCGGGCGGCAGCCATGTGTACGCCACGGCCAGCACCTCGCCCGGCACGGCCGTGTCCCCCGCGGGCACCTTGTATTTCCAGCCCGACGGGCGTGTCACCTCCGATGGGGCAGGCACCACCGCAGCCAACCGCGCCATCACGGCCGCCGGGGTGGCCACCATCAACATCGTGGGGGAAACCGGGTATGTCGAGTAAGGCCCGTGGCTTCACCTTGATCGAGATGGTCGTGGCCATCGTCGTGATTGGCGTGGGCCTGGCCGGGGTGATGGCCGCGTTCACAGCCACCACACGCAACAGCGCCGACCCGGCCGTTCGCAAGCAGTTGCTGGTGGTGGCGGACCAGTTCATGGAAGAGATCCAGCTCAAGCCCTTCCGAGAATCTGAGCCCAACACCGCGCCCAGCGGCTGTGCCCGCGACACCTACAACGAAGTGTCCGACTACAACGGCTATGCCACCACAGGCAAGGTTTGCGACATCGAAGGCAACACGATCAGCGAGCTGCCCGGCTATTCCGTGAGCATCTCGGTGCAATCGGGCACGCTGGGTGGTGTGGCCGGCTCTCTGCGCATCCAGGTCACGGCCTCCCGCGGGGCCGAGAGCCTGCAGCTGGTGGGCTGGCGCACCGACTACGCCGGGGGCACACCATGAGGCGCGCTCGCGGCTTCACCATGGTCGAGATGGTGGTGGTCATCGTGGTCACCGCCTTCCTGGCCGTGACGGTGGCCATCGTCGTCAAGCCCACGGTGGGCAGCTATGTGGGGGTGCGCACCCGCGCCGAGCTGATCGACCAGGCCGACCTGGCCTTGCGCCGCATGGTGCGTGATGTGCGCATGGGCGTGCCCAATTCGATCCGCATGCCCGGGGGGCAGCAGTGTTTCGAGGTGGTGCCGTTTCTCACCTCGGGTCGGTACCGGCGCGGGCCTGACACGGTCAATGATGACCCGCCGGGTTGCAGCACGCCGTCGAGCACCTGCTCGGCGCCGCTGGACACCACCACCGTCACCACCGTGTTCGATGTGCTCAACCCCCTGTCGCCCATGGCCGCGGTGGGTGACGAGGTGGTCATCAACAACCAGAGCGCCAACGACATTTACGAAGGCAGCAACCGATCGGCCATCACGGGCATCACCACGCCCGCGGCCACGCAGGGCATGTACCGGTTCACGGTGTCGCCCAAGCAGTTTCCGTACGGCTACGACGGTGGGCGCTTCCAGGTGGTGCCAGGCAACCAGAAGGCCGTGTTCTACGTGTGCAGTGGAGCCGACGGCACGGTCGACGCCAATGGCGACGGCAAGGGCAAGCTGTACCGGCTGAAGAACTACGGATTCAATGCCGCCTACCCCAGTGCCTGCCCCTCGGTGGTCGGGGCCGACGTGCTGGCCAGCAAGGTCAAGCGTTGCACCTTCACGTACGACCCCAACAAGGGTGCCACGCAGCAAAGCGGCTACCTGTCCATCCTGATCGAGGTGTCGCGGGGGGGCGAGACCACCCTGCTGAACGCCGGGGCCCACGTCTCGAACGTGCCATGAGGAACATGCACCCATGCCCATGAGAACCCGCCTGTCGATGCACGGCCTGGGCGCCGTGGCCGCCATGCTGGTGCTGGTGCTGCTTGCTGCACTGGCTGCGGCCGTGGTGCGGCTCGGCTGGACCCAGCAGGTCACCTTCGGCCAGGACATCAACGCTTCGCGCGCCGTGCAGGCCAGCAATGCGGGCGTGCAGTGGGGCTTCTATCAGGCCCGACGTGGCATCTGGAAGGATGGCGCTTGCAATGGCGCCAGCCAGACACTCGATCTGCGCACTGACCTGGGCTTTCGCGTCACGGTCAGTTGCAGCACAACGGCCGACCCGTACTACGAAGGTGAAGATGTACGCGCAGACGGTAGCCTCGGCCCGGCAACCGTGCGTCTGTACACGGTGGAATCGATCGCCTGCAATGGTTCAGGCACCACGTGCCCCGATGCCGCCTCGGTGGGGTCGCCGCATTACGTGGAGCGCCGCCGCCGCAGCCTGATCGCCCAGTGAACGGGCGTAGCCCCATCGGTGAGCGCCCCACCTGGGGCTCGACCTGATCAGTCCTTGGTGGCCACCAGCGCGGCGGCTTGCACATGGTGTCGCAGCATCTCGGCAAACCCTTCGGCCGGCATGGGCCTGCCCAGGTGATAGCCCTGCGCTTCGTCGCACTGGTGCGTCTTCAGGAAGGCCATCTGCTCGGCGGTTTCCACGCCCTCGGCCACGATGCCCACTTCCAGTCGGTGCGCCATGGCGATCAGGGCCGCGGCCAGGCGGCAGTCGCCAGCCGAGTGCGGGATGGCCTGCAGGAACGAGCGATCGAGCTTGAAGCGATCGACCGGCAACTCGCGCAGGTAGCCGAAGCTGGAGTAGCCCACGCCGAAATCGTCGATGGCCACCGACACGCCCAGCTG
This sequence comes from Aquabacterium lacunae, assembly GCF_004310865.1. Classification (GTDB taxonomy): domain Bacteria; phylum Pseudomonadota; class Gammaproteobacteria; order Burkholderiales; family Burkholderiaceae_C; genus Aquabacterium; species Aquabacterium lacunae. Next base: position 467,377 of record NZ_SIXI01000003.1, on the reverse strand, counting down.
GCGAAGTTGCGTCAGCACATCGGCCGCCCGCAGTGACTCACGCACCACCACGGTTTCCGTGATCTCGACCTCCAGGGCCTTGGGGTCCAGTCCGCTGCGCTTGAGCGCGGCCGACACCTGGTCGGCAATGTCGGGCTGGTCCAGCTGCACGGCCGACAGGTTCACGGCCATGCGCAGCGGCCAGCCGGTGTCCATGCGCCACACCTGGGCCTGGCGACAGGCCTCGCGCAACACCCAGGCCCCGATGGGCACGATCAGGCCGGTCTCCTCGGCAAAGGGGATGAAGTCCAGTGGCGGCACCAGCTTGCCCTGGTGCTCCCAGCGCAACAGCGCCTCGGCGCCAATGATGCGGCCCGTGCGGCAATCGAACTGGGGCTGGTAGAACAGGCGCAACTCATTGCGCTCCAGGGCCTTGTACAGCTCGTTTTCCAGCTTCAGGGTGTCGGCCGTTGTGGCTTCCAGGTTGCTGTTGAACACCTGCACGCGGTTGCGGCCCAGGCTCTTGGCCTGGTACATGGCCAGGTCGGCGTGGCGCATCAGGGTGCCCGGGTCGGCGCCATGCACCGGGTAGAGCACCAGGCCCACGCTGGGCGTCACGCGCAGTTCGTGCGGTCCCACACGCATGGGCTCGTGGAACAGGTCCATCACTTTCTGGGCCACCACATTGGCGTCTTCCAGCTGGGCAATGCGCGGCAGAAGCACCACGAATTCGTCGCCGCCCAGGCGCGCCACGATGTCGGTGGTGCGCATGCCCTTGCGCAGGCGCTGGCCCACTTCGGCGATCAGCCCGTCACCCACCTGGTGTCCCAGCGTGTCGTTGATCTTCTTGAATCGGTCGATGTCCAGGAACATCAGGGCCAGGTGGCCGCCATCGCGCTCGCACTGCTGCACAGCGCCGCGCAGCTGCTCTTGCACCATGTTGCGGTTGGGCAGGCCGGTCAGGGCGTCGTGCAGGGCCTGGTGCTGCAGTTGGAGTTCGGCTTCGGTGCGCGAGGTCACGTCATGCGCCATGGCCAGGTAGCCGGTCATTTCCTGGGCTTCGTTCCTGAGCACCGTCACGGTCACTTCGGCCACGATCCGGCGGCCGTCGGCACGGATCAGGGTCCATTCCGAGGGCATGTCCGGGCTTTCTTCGGCCAGGTGGATCAGCACCTGCATGTCGCGCACCGGACGCGCCAGGCGCATGGCCAGCTTCTGGCTGCGCGCGCTCACCTGTTCGGGGTCGAAAAACCGCTGTGTGGTCGAGCGCCCCACCAGTTCGCCCGATCGGAAGCCCAGCAGCGCTTCACCGGCCGGGTTGATGGCCTGGATCACGCCGATGCGATTGAGCACCAGGATGGCGTAGGGCGCATGGTGGACGATCACCCGGCGCATCTCATCGACTTCGTCGAGTTGCCGCTGTGCGGCCCGGTAGGCCTCTTCGGCGGCTTCCTGGGCGCGCATGTCGCGCAGGGTCAGCAGCATGGCCGCCTGCGTGTGGCCGATCAGGGCATTGACCGACACTTCGGCCGCCACCAGTTCGCCACGCAGGTCGGTCAGGCTCACGCGCTTGGCGGGTGATTCTGGGCTCAGACCCCGGCGGGCCAGCAGGGCTTCGATCTGGCCGTGTGGGCTCTCGCCTGCGTAGGGAATCAGCTCACGCAGTGTCATGGCCACCGCCCCTTCGGGCAGTTGCAGCAGCTCGCGTGCCGCCCGGTTGGCGCTGGTGATCTGGCCTTGGGTGTCCACGGTCAGGATGGCATCTTGCGTGCTGTTCATCACCGACTGCAGTTGCCGTGCGCTTTCGGTGGCATCTTGTGCCAGCGACTCGGCCAGGGCGGCGGCCTCGGCCTGCTGGCGGCCCACGCTGCGCAAGGCCCACCACAGGCCCAGGCTGCTCATCAGGCCGGCCGCCAGCGTGGCCAGGGGCAGGGCTTGCCAGGGCGCTCGCACGGGAGGGCGCATCAGCGTGGTCGAGTAAGTGCGGCCCAGCGCCTTGAACCGCGCCGTGCGGCGATCGGCGAGGGCCACGCTCTCGGTGGGCACATCGGCCCCTTGGGAGTCGAACAGCACCGACGCGGCAGAGGGCCGGTCTGCCATGTCTGGCCCGATGTCTTCCAGCCGCCAACGCAGTGTCTCACGCATGGCCTGGGGCATGACCCGGGCGCTCAGGCCATGTGCTTCTACCGCGCAGCCCACCTGGCCCAGAAAGGCTGCGCCACGTTGCTCGGGGGTGGCCAGCGGCAGGCGGGTGTCGAACACGGGGGCCCGCAGCACAAACCCGCGCGCCCGGGCGGTGCCAGACACCAGCTCCACCGGGGCTGAGGCCACCAGGCGGGCGCTGTCACGGGCGCGTTCCATCACTTCGCGACGCACCGGGTCATGGGCCTGGTCGAAGCCCAGGATGCGCGGGTTGCTGGCCAGCGGTTCGGCATACACCACGGCCATGTAGTGCGGGCGTGGGCCTGGCGGGTGCACCTTGAAGGTGGGGAAGCCTTGGGGGCTGCGGCTGCGGTCGTTGCGCACCGCCTGCTCCAGCGCCGGGCGTTCGGCCTCCGAGACCCAGCGTGCGTACTGCACAGCGGCCATGCCGGGGTAGTCGGCCGGGTTGATCGACTGGTACAGCCGCAAAAAGGCGTTGCGGTCGAGCTGAGGGTTGGCCTCCAAAGCGGCCTGGAAGGTGTGCAGCAGGTCGCCGTAGTGGTCGAGCGTCTGCTTCAGCAGTTGGGTGTGCGTGGCGGCATCTTGCGCGAAGCGCTGGTCGGCTTCGCGCGCCACCCGATCTGATGCCATGTGCCAGCCCCACAGGCTGGCCAGCAAGCCGCACGCCAGCGCAGCCCAGGAGGCCTGGAGCCAGCGGCGGGAGCGTCGAGCGATCTGGTCGGTGATCTGGTTCATGCCTCATGGGCCCGCCGACATGGCAGGACAAGCGGTCGCCTGTCCTGTATCGGCGCCCCAGGGTGAGACTTGAACCAGTGTGGTGCGTCAGCGGCCGCCGCGGGCCATGGCCATCAGGCGCGCGATGCGCTCTTCCGTGGCCGGGTGGGTGGCAAACAGGCCCTTGATGCCCTCGGCCGACAGCGGGTTCATGATCATCATCTGCGCGGTTTCGGGGTGGGCCTCGGCCGCTGCCATCGGGATGCCGCGGGCGTAGCGGTGGATCTTGTCGAGCGCGCTGGCCAGGGCGGCCGGGTCACCGCAGATCTCGGCGCCGCCGCGGTCGGCCTCGAACTCGCGCGCGCGGCTGATGGCCATCTGGATCAGGCTGGCGGCCAGCGGGGCCAGGATGGCAATGGCGATGCCGGCGATCGGGTTGGCCGGACGGCCTTCTTCATCGCGCCCTCCGAAGAACACGGCGAAGTTGGCCAGCATCGAGATGGCACCGGCCATGGTGGCGCTGATGGTGCTGATCAGGATGTCGCGGTGCTTGACGTGGGCCAGCTCGTGCGCCATCACGCCGCGCAGCTCGCGCTCGCTCAGCACGTTGATGATGCCGGTGGTGGCCGCCACGGCGGCGTTTTCCGGGTTGCGGCCGGTGGCGAACGCGTTGGGGGCGGCTTCGTCGATGATGTACACCTTGGGCATGGGCATCTGGGCGCGCTGCGCCAGCTCTTGCACCATGCGGTAGAAGTGCGGTGCCGACGAGGCATCGACCTCGCGGGCGTTGTACATCTTCAGCACCATCTTGTCGGAGAACCAGTAGCTGAAGAAATTCATGCCCAGGGCCACGACCAGGGCCAGCATCATGCCGGTGCGGCCACCGATCATGGCGCCAATGGCCATGAACAGGGCAGTGATGGCGGCCATCAGGACCGCGGTTTTCATCATGTTGAACATGTCAGGGCTCCTTCGGGAGGCCGGGCAAGCCGCCACATGGCGGCACCCTATTAGATGGGGAAGACGGGCCGGAGTTCAAGTTCGGTTCAGCTTGGGGCCCGGGCTTTACATCGCTTCACGCCAGGCGTGCGCCGGGTGTCACGCCGGGCAGCGCCTGCAGGGCTTCGCGCACCGGCTGGCGCTTGCCACCCGGGCGTTGCAGCACGGTCAGGGCCAGGGCCTGCTCGCCACAGGCCACCACCAGGTGCTCGCCGTCGGCCTGCAGCACCTCGCCGGGCTGGCCCGTGCCGGGCACCACCCGGGCGGCCCAGGCCTTCACGGTGTCGGCACCCACCTGAAAGCTGGCTCCGGGGAAAGGGTCGAAGGCGCGCACGCGGCGCTCGATCACAGCCGCCGGCAGGGCCCAGTCGATGGCCGCTTCGGCCTTTTCGATCTTGTGCGCGTAGGTGATGCCTTCGGCCGGTTGCGGCACCCGTTGCAGGCCCGGGCCGCCGTTGGCCTGGTCGTTCAGGGCTTGCAGGGCCTCGACGATCAGGCGGCCACCCAGCGCGGCCAGGCGGTCGTGCAGCACCGCGGTGGTGTCGGTGGGCTGGATGGCTTCCCGCGCTTCCAGCAGCATGTCGCCCGTGTCCAGGCCAATGTCCATCTGCATGATGGTGATGCCAGTGTCGGCGTCACCCGCTTCGATGGCGCGGTGGATGGGCGCAGCGCCTCGCCAGCGCGGCAGCAACGAGGCGTGGATGTTCAGGCAGCCCAGGCGCGGGGTGCTCAGCGTCCACTGCGGCAGGATCAGGCCGTAGGCGGCCACCACCATGCAGTCGGCGCCCACCGATTCGATCAGGGCCTTGGCCTCGGCCGCTTCCTGCGGGTGCTTGCCGTCGAGCTTGAGGCTGTGGGGCTGGGCCACCGGCATGCCGTGTTCCAGCGCGAACTGCTTGACGGGCGAGGCCTGCAGCTTCATGCCGCGACCGGCCGGGCGGTCGGGCTGGGTCAGCACCAGGGCGATGTCATGCCCGGCCGCGTGCAGGGCGGCCAGTGCCTCGCGGGCGAACTCCGGCGTACCGGCAAAGATCAGCTTCATGCGCGGGCGCCTCACTCGTCGCGGGCGCGCTTGACCAGCTTGGTCTTGATGCGGTTGCGCTTGAGCGTGGACAGGTACTCCACGAACACCTTGCCCATCAGGTGGTCGAGTTCGTGTTGCACGCACACCGACAGCAGGTCGTCGTCGGCATCAAATTCATAGGGCTGACCGTCCTTGCCCAGGGCGCGCACGCGCACGCGGGCATGGCGCTCCACCTTGTCGTAAATGGTGGGCACCGACAGGCAGCCTTCTTCCCAGGTCAGCATCTCGTCGCTGCGCCAGATGATCTCCGGGTTGATCAGCACGCGCGGCTCATTGCGCTCTTCGCTGGTGTCGATCACCACCACGCGCTCATGCACATCGATCTGGGTGGCGGCCAGGCCCACGCCCTTGGCCTCGTACATGGTCTCGAGCATGTCATCGACCAGCTGGCGGATGCGGTCATCGACCTCGGCCACGGGCTTGGCCACGGTGTGCAGGCGAGGGTCGGGGTAGGTCAGGATGGGCAGCAGGGCCATGGTGTCAACTCGTATCTCTTGTGGAAGCCGTGCAACGCTGCAGGTGCGGGCGGCACGAACAGGGCCCGTAACACCGGGCAACCGTCGTTGCCGCGACTTGCAATTTGCGGGCAGAATCAGGCGATCATTGACCAGATTGTGCCCAATCTCCGGGATTCATGTGGGAGCGCCGCTCGCGGCCGGAGTGCACGTTGGAGACTGTTTTGAAGACCTTGCACGCTTTGACCCTGGCCGCCTCGATCAGCCTGGGCCTGCTGGCCTCGGCGTCGGTCCAGGCGCAGGTGCCCAATTTCCCGATCTCGGCGCAGCAGAAGGCCACGGCGCAGCAGGTGTCCGAAGCCGGCGTGCCGCTGTCCGAACTGGCGCCCAATGCGCCCGACAGCCACACCGTCAAGCGTGGTGAAACCCTGTGGGGCATTTCCGGTTTGTTCCTCAAAAGCCCCTGGCGTTGGCCCGAACTGTGGGGCATGAACCTGCAGCAGATCCGCAACCCGCACCTGATCTTCCCGGGCCAGGTGCTGTACCTCGACAAGTCGAATGGCCGCGCACGCCTGCGCCTGGGCACGCCCATCAGCAGCGGCACCAGTGGCGGTGACGTCAAGCTCAGCCCCCGCGTGCGCGAAGGCAGCCTGACCGATGCGATTGCCACCGTGCCGGTGCACCTGCTGGAGCCTTTCTTCAACGAGGCCGTGATCTTCAACAACGGCGACGAGCTGGTGAAGGCCCCTCGTGTGATCGCCACCCAGGAAGGCCGTGTGCTGGCCTCGCGCGGTGAAAGCGTGTACGTGCGCGGCGACACAGAAGGCCGCAAGGAATTCCGCCTGTTCCGCGAACCCAAGCCCCTGCGTGACCCGGACACCCGCGAGGTGCTCGGCTATGAAGCGCAGTACGTGGGTGCGGGTGATCTGACCCGTGAAGGCGTGGAGGGCACGGGTGCCGATGGCAAACCGCTGATCGTGCCGGGCACCCTGCAGATCACCCGCGTGCGTCAGGAAGTGATGGTCAGTGACCGTTTGTCGCCTGTGCCTCCGCGCGAGTTTGAATCGGTGGTGCCGCGTGCCCCTGCCCAGATGGCGGGCGCCATCGTCAGCATCTATGGCGAGGCCCTCACGGCTGGCCAGAACCAGATCGTGGTGATCAACCGTGGCACGCGTGACGGCGTGGAGAAGGGCCATGTGCTGGCCCTGTGGCGCGCCGGTGCCGAGATCCGTGACATCACCGACCCCGACAAGCGCAGCGTGAAGTTGCCCGACGAGCGTCATGGCCTGCTGTACGTGTTCCGCCCCTTCGAGAAGATGTCGTACGCCTTGATCCTGTCGGTGCAGGAGCCCGTCAAGCCGGGTGACCGCTTCACTCAACCGTGATGTACAGCCCTGACATCCAGAACTGACCTTCCGCCCCGGCAGCGCTGCCCCGACCCTGCGTGAACGACGACGACCTGCGCGCCTGGCTGCAACTGGTGCTCACCCCCGGGGTGGGCCCTGCGGCCGCCCGCCGACTGCTGGCCGCCCTGGGCAGCCCCCAGGCCGTGCTGAGCGCGGCCCCCGACACCCTCAAGGCCCTGAGCACCCCGCGCGAGCGCAAGGGGCTGGCCACGGGCGTGCCCGAGTTGCCCACCTGGTGGACCAGGGCCCAGGCCTGGCTGCAAGGCGGGCCAAATCGCGGGGTGCTGAGCCTGGCCTGCCCGGCCTACCCCCGTTGCCTGCTGCAAGACGAGGTCGACCCGCCCCTGCTGCTGTGGTGGGAGGGTGACCTGGCCCTGCTGGGCGCCCCGGCCGTGGCCCTGGTGGGCAGCCGCCATGCCACGCCCCAGGGCCTCGCCGATGCCCGGGCCTTTGCCAAGGCCCTGAGCGAAGCTGGCCTGACCGTGGTGTCGGGCCTGGCCGACGGCATCGACGGCGCCGCCCACCGTGGCGCGCTGGAAGCCTCGAATGCCGATGGCTCCCCTGGTCCAGCCCCTGGCCGCACCGTGGCCGTGGTGGGCACCGGCCTGGACTCCGTGTACCCGCGCAAGCACGCCGCACTGGCCCAGGCCATTGCCGCCCAGGGTCTGATGGTGAGCGAATTCGCACCCGGCACGCCGCCCAAGGCCGACCATTTCCCGCGGCGCAACCGCCTGGTGGCCGGCCTGAGCCGTGGCACCCTGGTGGTGGAAGCCGCCGTGCAGTCGGGCTCGCTGATCACGGCGCGCCTGGCCTCTGAAATGGGCCGCGAGGTGATGGCCATTCCCGGCAGCATCCATGCGCCCCAGGCCCGCGGCTGCCACGCCCTGATCCGCCAGGGCGCCCGCCTGGTCGAAACCGTGGCCGACGTGCTGGAAGAACTGCAGTGGGGTGGGGCGCGCGTGCCGGACTCGGCCGCTGCGGCGCACGCCCTGGGCGCAGCACCCAGCGACACCTCGGACTCGCCCGACACCGACGACCCAGTCTTGCAGGCCATGGGCCATGGCCCCATCAGCCAGGAGGCCTTGTCGGCCCGCACGGGCCTGGGCCCGGCCGAACTGGGCGCCCGCCTGCTGGAGCTGGAGCTGATGGGCGAAGTGGCCCGCCTGCCCGGCCTGCTGTTCCAGCGCCAGGCCGTGGCCTGAGCCCTGAACCCTGCACCGAGCATGTCAGCCGCCCAGCGGCTAACATGCCCGCATGAATGTGAAGATGCTGGGCCAGGTGCCCTACGAACCCACCTTCCAGGCCATGCAGGCCTTCACCGAAGCCCGCACGCCCGACACGCCCGATGAACTGTGGGTGTGCGAGCACCCGCCCGTGTTCACCCAGGGGCTGGCCGGCAAGCCCGAGCATGTGCTGCTGAACCCGCCCGGCCCCGCGCAGATCCCGGTGGTGCAGACCAACCGCGGCGGGCAGGTCACCTACCACGGCCCGGGCCAGATCGTGGCCTACCCCCTGCTCGACCTGCGGCGCCTGGGCTACTTCGTCAAGGAGTATGTGTACCGGCTGGAAGAGGCCATCATCCGCACCCTGATGCACGTGAACGTGACAGGCCACCGCGTGGCGGGCGCCCCCGGCATTTACGTGCGCGTGGCCGACCCGTTTGCGCACGAAGCCCTGCGCGAGCCGGCCGACCCGCGTGACCCCTTCAAGGGCCTGGGCAAGGTGGCGGCCCTGGGCATCAAGGTCAGCAACCACTGCACCTACCATGGCCTGTCGCTGAACGTGGGCATGGACCTGAGCCCCTTCTTGCGCATCAACCCCTGCGGCTATGCCGGCCTGGCCACGGTGGACCTGGCCAGCCTGGGCGTGCACGTGGCCCCGGCCGAACTGGCCGAGGTGCTGAGCCACCACCTGCAACAGCGCCTGGCGCCCTGATTTCACCCCGTGAACCCGCCGGGCCTGCGGCGCGTGTGGGCATCCACCATCGCGCGCCCAAACCCGGTGCGTTAAAGTGCTGCCTGGGCGCAACCCGCCGCCCGACCGATCGAACCCTGCCATGAGCATTGAACCGACGACCCCTGCCGGCGCCTCCACCGAGGCCTCGGCAACCCCCGCTTACGACCCCAGCGCCAAGCAAAAGGCACAGGCCAAGACCGCACGCATCCCCATCAAGATCGTGCCGGCCGGCGAAGTGCTCAAGAAGCCCGACTGGATCCGCGTGAAAGCCGGATCGCCCAGCACCCGCTTCTACGAAATCAAGAACATCCTGCGCGAGCACAAGCTGCACACCGTGTGCGAAGAGGCCTCGTGCCCCAACATCGGTGAATGCTTCGGCCACGGCACGGCCACCTTCATGATCATGGGTGACAAGTGCACCCGCCGCTGCCCCTTCTGCGATGTGGGCCACGGCCGGCCCGACCCGCTGGATGTGAACGAGCCGGCCAACCTGGCCAAGACCATTGCGGCGCTGAAGCTGAAGTATGTGGTGATCACCAGCGTGGACCGTGATGATTTGCGCGACGGTGGTGCCGGCCACTTCGTGGAGTGCATCCGGCAGGTGCGCGAGCAATCGCCCGCCACGCGCATCGAGATCCTGGTGCCTGATTTCCGCGGGCGTGACGACCGTGCGCTGGAGATCCTGAAGGCCGCGCCGCCCGACGTGATGAACCACAACCTGGAAACCGCGCCCCGCCTGTACAAGGAAGCGCGCCCGGGCAGTGACTACCAGTTCAGCCTGAACCTGCTCAAGAAGTTCAAGGCCCTGCACCCCGACGTGCCCACCAAGAGCGGCATCATGGTGGGCCTGGGTGAGACCGACGAAGAGGTCTACCAGGTGATGCGCGACATGCGCGCGCACGACATCGACATGATCACCATTGGCCAGTACCTGGCCCCCTCCGGCCACCACCTGCCGGTGCGCCGCTACGTGCACCCCGACACCTTCAAGGCCTATGAAGAAGAGGCCAAGCGCCTGGGCTTCACGCATGCCGCCGTGGGTGCCATGGTGCGCAGCTCGTACCACGCCGACCAGCAGGCCATGCAGGCGGGCGTGCAGGTCTGAGGCCCTGTGCTGGCAGGCTCAGCGCGCGTCTTCATCCAGCGCCGAGCCGAACACCTCGCCCAGGTCCACCCGCGCGCCCAGCCGGGCGCACAGCAGGAAGGTGCCCATGAACTTGCGCTGCAGCAGCATGACGTCAGCCGGCGGGGGCTGACCGTAGCCTGACGCCAGGAACTGTTCCTGGCCCTGCTGGAACACCTCCTTGACCAGGGTCGAGGCGCCGAAGTCGTAGGGGCCTTGCGTGCGCAAGGGCTCGCCCACCGTCAACAGCAGGTTGACCACGGCGGTTTGCTGCGCCGGGGTGTCGCTCGCGTGCACCAGGCCCACGGCCAGCGCCGCCTCGTGGGTGCGCGCGCGGTGGGCCTGACGCAGTGCGCGGCCCAGCTCGCGCAGCTGCGCCACGCGGGCGTCGCTCACGGCCTGCGCGGCGCCGAAGTCCAGCAGGCCGATGCGGCCGGTGTCGGCGTCGTACAGGTAGTTCCCGAAATTCGGGTCTGTCTGCACCAGGCGCATGTCGAAGAACTCGCGCACCGCCAGGCGGCACAGCGCCGTGGCCACGCGGTCGCGCTGGCTTTGCGGCACGCCCGGCTGCATCAGCGTGGCCAGGGCCTGCCCCGGTGCGAAGTCCATGGCCAGGATGTGGGCCGTGCTGTGCGCCGTGTTCACGCGGGGCACGAACAGCTCGGGCATGTCGCCCAGCCTGTCGCGGTAGTCGGTGGCGGCGCGGGCCTCGGCGGCGTAATCGGTCTCGGCCTGCAGCTGCGCACGCAGCGGGGCCAGCAGGGTGTCGAGCGCCACGCCGGGCGGGGTCAGGCCCGGCATGCGCAGCAACAGGCCCAGGTTGTCCACGTCGCTGTCGATGCTGGCGCGCACGCCGGGGTACTGGATTTTCAGGGCCAGCACCTCGCCCTCGTGGGTTTCGGCTCGGTGCACCTGGCCGATGGACGCGGCCGCGATGGGCGCAAAGCTGAAGTGCCGGAAGCGCTGGTGCCAGCCCTGGCCGTATTCGCGCTCCAGCACGTCGGCCAGCTGGGTGGCGGGCATGGCATAGGCCTGGTCGCGCAGGCGGGCCAGCAGCTCGGCAAAGGGCGCAGGCAAGACGTCCTGGCCCTCCATCGACATCAGCTGCCCCAGCTTCATGACCGCGCCCCGCATCTGCGCCAGGCGCTCGGTCAGGCGTTGCGCGTTACCCGGTGTCAGGACACTGCCGGCCCACGAAGGGCGCTCGCCCCGTGCCAGCTGACCGGCGCCCGTGGCCACGGCCCCGGCCAGCAGCTCGCCCGCCAGCCGGCCCAGGTGCAGGCTGCGCGACCAGCGGCCCTGGGGCACGGCGGCGTGCCGCGCTGGCGCCGAAGCCGGGGGCTCAGTGCGGGGCAGGGTGGGTGGGGGCACGCAGGGCCTCGGCGGGCGTGTCGCCCGTGGGCACGGGAGCAGGCGTGGCACAGCCGCGGTCAGGGCCGACCATGCGCTGGCCGTCCCAGCGCTGGCCGCACCAGCAGCGCCCGTCGTTGTCGATGATGCAGGTGCCGCTGCCGCAGCAGCGAGGGTCGTCGGTCATGGCGGCCTGGGGGTGAAGTCAACGAAGCCTGATCTTGCGCCCCCCAGGCCCTGCGGTGTGGGCCATGGCGGCTTGTCCCGGTTTTGCCGCTGATTTGACGCTGACTTGACGCACCCACGCCGGGGAGAGGGTGGGGCGGGTGCCGCGGGCGGCTTAGGGCGTGAGCCAGGCGTGGTGGCAGGCGTGGTGGCAGGCGCGTGTGAGGTGCTGCCACATGGCGTGGCGGATGTCGGCTTGAGGCTGGTAGCTGCCATTGGCATTCAAGCCCTGAATACACGGTCTCGGCTCCATTGCGGACATTGAGCAGGCACACCGAGGCTACGGCCCTCATTCGCTGCTAAGTATCGTTTCGTAGTCTCTCGAGAACGCAAATGTCGCGTTCTCTCGGAGAGACACCATGTACCGCTATACCAGAGTGGGCCTGTTGGCCACAGTCATCATCGCCACCGGCGTTACCACGCTCGCCGCCAAGGCAAGTGGCGAGCGAGACTTTCACAGTGCAGGTTTAAAGGGCTGCACGCTCACATCTTCGAGAAAATCTCGGCGGTGACCAGCCTGGAGGCCTTGTGCACTTCGCTGTCGAGCAGGGCCTTGTTCTGGAGCAGTTCTTCGATCGAGCGGGCGTCCATCTGCGGGATGGCATCCTGCATGACATGCAGACACGCCAGTTGCCCCCACACCGGCTTCTGTGCCGATGCGCCGACCAGGTCGACCCGCAAACACAGTTGCGGGAAACGCACCGGTGGCGACGAGAAGATGTTGCCGGTCAGGCCGTACACCTGCACCTTGGGTTGCAGCACCGCATCGGCCGGCTGGCCCTGAGGCACCACCGTGAAGCCTTGCTTGCGCAGTTGAGCTTCGAGGTCGGCCTTGGCAATGCCTGCGACGTCGATGTTGTACTTGCCCAGGGTCTGGGCGTACAGGGTGGGCAGGTCATTGCCGGCATTGGCCAGGCCGACACCCAGGGCACCACCCAGCAGGAAACCCACGCCCGAACCGTTGCCAAACACCGTGGGCTTTTCCGGCATGGTGGGCTCAGCCACGCTGACCCGCTTGATGGCCGAGCGTTGGTCCGCCGCCAGTTTGGAAGAAGCGCAGCCGGTCAGGCCGATGGCCACGGCCAGAAGGGTCGTCAAAATTCGCATGGGTGTCCCTGTGTGTTGAACTGATCGCTGCGTGGCGGATGCACCGCGCTCAGCGACGTGTGTAGTATCGCCGCTCTGATGGGCAGGCCCGCACCGGGCTGAACCCGCGCCAAGACCTTTGATGAGAACCCCACACCATGTTGACCGGTGAACTGCGCAGCCAAGTCGATGCCATCTGGAACGCCTTCTGGTCAGGCGGCATCTCCAACCCCATGGAGGTGCTGGAACAGATCACCTACCTGCTGTTCATCCGCCGCCTGGACGACGCCCACTCGCTGGAAGAATCCAAAGCCATCGTGCTGGGTCAGCCCATGGCCAAACGCATTTTCCCGGTGGGGGGGGACGCCAAGGGCCGCCCGTATTCAGACCTGCGCTGGTCGCATTTCAAGCACTTTGCCCCGGCCGAGATGCACACCGTGGTGGGTGAGCACGTGTTTCCCTTCCTGCGCTCGGGCCTGCTGACGGGCGGGGGCGACGGCGCCACCTATGCCCGGCACATGAAAGATGCGCGCTACACCATCCCCACTGCGGGCTTGCTGACCAAGGTGGTGGACATGCTCGACCAGGTGCCCATGGACGACCGCGACACCAAGGGCGACCTGTACGAATACATGCTGGGCAAGATTGCGGCGGCGGGCCAGAACGGCCAGTTCCGCACGCCGCGCCACATCATTCAGCTGATGGTGGCCCTGACCCAGCCCACGCCCAAAGACACCATTTGCGACCCGGCCAGCGGCACCTGCGGCTTTCTGGTGGCGGCGGGCGAATACCTGCGCGAGGTCCACCCCCAGCTGTTCAACGACCCGGTGGCCCGTGCGCACTTCCACCACGGCATGTTCAACGGCTACGACTTCGACCACACCATGCTGCGCATTGGCAGCATGAACATGGCGCTGCACGGGGTGGACAACCCCGACATCCGCTACAAGGATTCGCTGGCGCAAGACCACGCGGGCGACGAAGAGGCCTACAGCCTGATCCTGGCCAACCCGCCCTTTGCCGGCAGCCTGGACTACGAGAACACCGCCAAAGACCTGCAAGCCATCGTCAAGACCAAGAAGACCGAGCTGCTGTTTCTGGCGCTGTTTTTGCGGCTGCTCAAGCCCGGTGGCCGCGCGGCCGTGATCGTGCCCGACGGCGTGCTGTTTGGTTCCAGCAAGGCGCACAAGGTGCTGCGGCAAATGCTGGTGGAAGAGCAAAAGCTCGACGGCGTGATCTCGCTGCCGGCCGGCGCCTTCAAGCCGTATGCGGGCGTGTCAACGGCCATCGTGCTGTTCACCAAAACCAACTCGGGCGGCACCGACCACGTGTGGTTTTACGACCTGCAGGCCGACGGCTGGAGCCTGGACGACAAGCGCCAGCCCCTGCTGGACGGCGACAAGCTGGGCGTGCGCCCGGCGCAGCCCTTGACCGAGGCCGAACACGCGAAGAACAACCTGCCCGATGCCCTGGCCCGCTGGGCGCAGCGCGATGGCGCCGAGCAAGCCCGCCCGCGCACCGCGCAGAGCTTTTGCGTGCCCAAGGCGGACATTGCCGCGCAGGGTTATGACCTGAGCCTCAACCGCTACAAGGAGGTGGTGCATGCGGTGGTGAAGCACGACAAGCCGCTGGACATCCTGGCCAAGCTCAAGCAGTTGGAAGAGGAGATTCAGCAGGGGATGGCGGCGTTGGAGGGGATGTTGAAGTGATTTCAATGCCCACTAAGCTTGGCGAACTTTGTTCCCTTATTACCAAGGGGACAACACCTACTTCTGTCGGCTTCGAGTTCTCCGATAGCGGCGTCAAATTCCTCCGGGTTCAGAACATTTTTGATGGCAAGGTGAACTATGCCGACGACACACTTTTCATTAGTGCTGACGTCCACAAGGTATTGAAGCGCTCTCAGATAGCTCCTGGAGACGTCCTTATTTCAATTGCGGGAACCATCGGGCGTACTGGGATTGTTCCTGACGATGCGCCGGAACTGAACTGCAATCAAGCCGTTGCGATTCTTCGAACTACAGAGAAGGTCGATCAGTCATATCTTCGACACTGGCTTGAAAGTGTAGAAGCCCAGCGGCAGATGCGCGGTGCCACGGTGACCGGGACGATTCAAAACTTGAGTCTTTCTCAAATTGGTGACCTGCAAATCCCGCTTCCCCCTCTCCCGGAACAACGCCGCATCGCCGCCATCCTCGACCAAGCCGACGCCCTGCGCATCAAGCGCCGCGAGGCCCTGGCCCAACTCGACAGCCTCGCCCAGTCGATTTTTGTGGAGATGTTTGGCGATCCGCTCACCAACCCGAAGGGGTGGCCGGTCGTCAAGTTTGGTGACGTTGGAAATTTGGATCGGGGGATTTCAAAGCACAGGCCGCGAAACGACCCTGCACTGCTTGGTGGAGCGCATCCTCTTATTCAAACAGGCGATGTAGCCAATTCCGGCGGATACATTCGTGCTTATAAAAGCACCTATTCGGACCTCGGGGTACGACAGAGCAAGCTGTGGCCACGTGGCACCCTGTGCATCACCATTGCGGCCAACATCGCAAAGACAGGCATCCTGACTTTCGATGCCTGCTTCCCTGATAGCGTTGTAGGGTTCAGCGCGAACGAAGAGGCAACCGTTGAGTACGTGCGGGTCTGGCTTTCATTCTTGCAAAAGACGCTTGAAGAAAATGCACCAGAGTCTGCGCAGAAGAACATCAACCTGGCCATCTTGCGTGGCCTGGACATCCCTCTCCCACCCATCGAATTGCGAGAGCACTTTGGCCAAGCACTTCGAGTACAAATGAATCTGGCGAATTCGGGTGAAAGGTCGGCCAAGCAATTGGATGCCATGTTCGCCTCCCTCCAACACCGCGCCTTCCGTGGCGAACTCTGAATGCGGCGGCACAATCACAAGACTGGAGGCCACGGGTCATGTTGAAAACTTTGAAACTCAGCCAGGTGGGGCTGGCGCCCACGCTGCAGGTCGATTGGGCCGAGCGCATCAACCTCATCGCCGGTGACAACGGCCTGGGCAAGAGCTTTCTGCTGGATCTGGCGTGGTGGGCGTTGACACGCACTTGGGCGGGCCCGGTGGCCCTGCCCGCACCCGGCAACAAAAAGGCCACGATCGATTACCTGGTCAAGGGCAAAACCCGGGCGGCCACGCCGGTGACGTCAAGCTACCGCCGTGCCGACGCCTCTTGGCCCCTGCCCGCCAGCCGCCCCACCATGCCGGGCATCGTCATCTACATCCGCATCGATGGCGGCTTCTCGGTGTGGGACCCCGCACGCAACTACTGGCGCACCGACCCCGACCGCCCGGCGGCCTACCACTTCGGTGCGGCCGACGTGTGGAACGGCCTGGACATGGAGGGGCGCCGGGTGTGCGAAGGCCTGGAGCGCGACTGGATCAACTGGCAAGAGGGTCGCAAGCCGCAGTTCGAGGCGCTGGAAGCCGTGCTGCAGGCGGTGTCGCCCCCCAGCGAGCGCCTGCGCGTGGGGCCGCCGCAGCGTCTGTACATCGGCGAGGGGCGTGACCGCCCCACGCTGCTGATGGGCTCGCAGGCCATTCCCGTGGCGCTGGCATCAGCCGGTGTGCGGCGCATGTTGGCCCTGGCCTACTTCCTGGTGTGGGCGTGGCACGAGCACCGCACCGCCGCCAAGCTGCTGGGCAAGCAGCCCGAGAACCGCGTGGTCATCCTGTTTGACGAGCCCGAAACCCACTTGCACCCCCGCTGGCAGCGCACGGTGCTACCCAGCTTGCTGGCGGCCATTGACAAGCTGCAGGGCAGCGGTGGGCACGCCCCTCAGATGCTCGTGGCCACGCATTCGCCGCTGGTCACTGCGTCTCTGGAGCCCATGTTCGACGCCGAGCGCGACGACCTGATTCACCTCTCGCTGCAAGGCGGCCAGGTGGTGGCCGAGCAGGGCGGCTGGGCCACCCAGGGCGACGCCACCAACTGGCTGGTGTCGGAGACCTTTGGGTTGGAGCAGGCCCGCTCGGTGGAGGCCGAGCAGGCCATTGAGGCCGCTGAGGCTCTGATGCGCGGCGAGCGCTCGCACGTGCCTGGCCTGGGCTCGCGCAAGGCGGTGCATGCTGCCTTGCAGCGGCTGTTGCCGGCCGGCGACCCGTTCTGGCCGCGTTGGCTGGTGAGCACCAAGGCCATCAAGGGTGTGGATGGGGGGCGAGCATGATCCCGGTGGCCAAGGTGCCTGAGCCCGATGACTTCGACGGCGAAGTCAGAACCCCTGGCCGCGCCTGGCTGAAGGCCAACCCCACCGTTGACAGACCGCCAGCGCTGTGGAGTGGTCACACCCAAGACCTTGCCGAGGGCTTTGCCAACCTGTGCGGCTACGCGGCCATGCTCGACCCGACCGGCGGCACGGTTGACCATTACCTCAGCTGCAAGAATCACAGGGAGTTGACTTACGAATGGAGCAATTACCGGTTTGCCTCAGGCACGTTGAACTCATCCAAAAAAAACGCCGACGACACGGTGCTGGATCCCTACGAAGTGCAGGCGGGCTGGTTTGAAATCTTGTTGCCCTCGCTGCAGATGCGGGTGACCGATGCGGTGCCGGCGGCCATGCGGGCCAAGGCCGAATTCACCCTCAAGCGGCTCAAGCTGCGCGACGGTGAACGCATCATCCGCTGGCGTCAGTCTTGGTATGCCATGTACAAGAGCGGTGGCTTGACGCTGGACGGGTTGCGCCAGGTGGCACCGCTGATCGCCGAGGCGGTGGACAAGGTGCTGGCGAAGGGCGGCGTGGCGCCGTGACCAGCCTCAAGTCTTCGTCTTTTTGCGCGCCTTGGCTGCGGGCTTGGGCTTGTCCTTCAGCTCGGCAGCGGGCGGTGCTTGCGCATCGTCCAGCGCCACCGATTCAGCCAGGCTGCGGAAGTTGAGCGTGGGCAGCAGCATCTGGCCGTGTACGCCTCGGCTGGTCAGCGTGCACACCATGTCGCGCGCCACGCCGTACATCAGCGACACACCGTTGACCACGGCCAGTTGCTTGCGTTCCAGCAGCGTCTTGGCGCCGTGCATGCGCACCATGCCTTGCAAGGCCAGTTGCCCGCGATAGGGCGTGGCGTTGGGCTGCTTGGGCTCAAAGCCCACCACCAGCCGGATGGCGTAGTCGCACCATTCTTTGTCGCCCCCCAGGTCTTGCACGGCCGTCTCTGACGACATTTCCATGCCCGTGGGGTTGAACACGAAAGACGAATCACGCTGGCTGTTGTCGAAGTCGGGCACAGCCACCACGTTGACCGACTCGAAGCAGCACTGCAGCAATTGCAAAGGACTAGGCTGCATGGGCCCACTCCAGGTCTTGATCCGCGGCTTCCAGCGTGTCTTGTCGCCAGGTGTGCAGCGTGGCTGCGGTCGCCCATGCCTGCGCACAAGCCACTTTGGGCTTGACCTCTTGGCTTGCCGCCAGCAAATGCATCACCTTGCTGCCACCGGCCAGTTGCATGACCGTACCACGCTCCCAGGCCTGGGGCACGCGCCGCTCGTCTTGCTTACGAAACACCACATCAAAGGTGTGGCCCAGGGCTTGGGCCACGGCAAACACGGTTTCGATGGTCAGGTTGCCTTCGCCCGACAGCACTTGCGTCACGCGGGCGCGCGACCAGCCAAGTAGCTTGGCCAGCTCGGCACGGCTCAGGCCCGCTTGGGCGAGCAGCACGGTCAGGTCTGCGGCCACCGCCACCTTGGCCACATCGGCGGCGAGGTCGGGGGTGTCGGCCAGCAGGTCGGCAAACAACGCTTGTCGTGACATGGCGTTCTCCAGAGATCTTGTCATTGTTCAGTCGGCGGGGTCACCCAGGTCACCCGGCCATCCTGGCGGGCGCTGAGGTAGCGGTTGACGGCTTGTTCGGCTGCGTTCGTTTCGGCTTCGCTGAGCTGGTCTTTGCGTTTGCTCAGGGTGCCGCACAGCAGCACGATTTTGTCGTCGGCGTAATAGAGCAGGATCCGGATGTCGCCCCGGCGGTAACGCCAGATCTTCTCGTCCTGGCCAGACACGGCGCTGTGGAAGGTGTGCGTTTCATGCAGGGCCTTTTTGTCCAACGACTTGGTGAACGGTGGCCCGCTTTGCGCCACCTTCACCAAAAACTCAAGGCCAAGCATGGCCTTGTTCCGATCCAGTTTGCTACCCAGGGCCTTGATTTCCGCCAGAACGTTGGCCGTGCTGGCATCGTTCTGGGTGCATGCCGAAGACACCTTGAAGCGATGGGGGCTGAGCGGTGCTGCTGCGCCATCCCCATCGCCAGTGAAGTCCTCCGGCCTGATCTCGGTCAGGTAGTAAACAGCTTGTTTAGTCATAGCTTAACCGAATGGTTCACGCGCGTGCACGGATAACCGCGTGAAAAGCGTGACATTCCCCCCAAATGTGTGTGTCGCGGGCTGCGCGCTCAGCGCACCTGCGGCATGTGTTTGCCATGTTAAGCCACACCCATCATGTTGCTCGCCTTGTCGGTCTAAGTTGTTGCAGTGCTTGGGTTTTTCCCAGAGGCGCTTGGGCCGCTTGTGCCAAAGCGGTCACATCCTCTGGCAAACTGCCCCCAAACATGTCAAGCAGTCGGGGGGCGCTGTCTGTGAGCAATTTCAGTTTTTTGCAAGCCGAGTGGGGCTTTCTGCATGAGTCGGCGCGCCAGGGTGAACAGGCCATTGAAACCGACCCCCGGGCGGCCTGCTTTTATGCCCGGCGCACGCTGGAGTTGGCGGTGTCATGGCTGTATGCCCATGACCCAGCGTTCCAGCTGCCGTATCAAGACACCCTCAGTGCTTTGATTCACGCGCCCAGCTTCCGTTTGCAGGTGGGTGACGCGCTGATGACCAAGGCCAAGCTCATCAAAGACCTGGGCAACATGGCGGTGCACAGCCAGAAGAAGGTGCTGCAAGCCGATGCCCTCCTGGCCACACGGGAGCTGTTTCACTTTGCCTTCTGGCTGGCCCGACGCTACGGCCGCACCGCCCGGCCTGACCCAAGCCTGAGCTTCACAGCGGCGCTGGTGCCCAAGAAGGCTGCAACGCCTGCGCCAGCCTTGACCTTGCCTCAGCTGCAGAAGCTTTCGCAAGAGCTGGCGCAAAGCAACGAAGCCCTGTCCACGTTGCGCAACGAGAAGGCCGCACTGGATGCGCAGTTGCAGCAACTGCGCGCCGAGGTGGCCGCCGCCAAGCAGGCCAACGCCGCCGAGCCCGACACGCACGATTACTCTGAGGCCGAGACCCGCAAGGCCTACATCGACCTGTTGCTTCGCGAAGCGGGCTGGGCACTCGACCCCGCCAAAAACTTCGAGATTGAAGTGGTCGGTATGCCCAACAACGAGGGCAAGGGCTATGTCGACTACGTGTTCTGGGATGACAACGGCATGCCGCTGATGCTGGTGGAGGCCAAGCGCACCACCAAGAGCCCCAAGGTGGGCCAGCAGCAGGCCAAGCTGTATGCCGATTGCCTGGAAAAAATGTTTGGGCAGCGGCCTGTCATTTTTTATTCGAACGGTTACGAGCACTGGGTGTGGGACGACTCGGCCTATCCGCCAAGGCCGGTGCAGGGCTTCTACAAGAAAGACGAGTTGCAACTGCTTGTGCAGCGCCGCAGCAGCCGCAAGAAGCTGGCCGAGACCACCATCAACCCCGCCATTGTCGAGCGCTATTACCAGACCCGTGCGGTGCGTCGCGTGGGCGAAACCTTCGAGGTGGACCACCAGCGCAAGTCGTTGCTGGTGATGGCCACGGGCAGTGGCAAAACTCGCACCGTCATTGCGCTGGTCGATGTGCTGATGCGAAGCAACTGGGCCAAGCGCGTGCTGTTCCTGGCCGACCGGGTGGCCCTGGTCAACCAGGCTGTCAACAGTTTCAAGAAATTCCTGCCTGATGCCGCACCCGTGAACCTGGTGACAGACAAGCACACCGAGGGGCGGGTGTTCGTGTCCACCTACCCCACCATGATGGGGCTGATCGACGAGGCGCAAGACGGGCAGCGTCGCTTCGGTGTGGGGCACTTCGACCTGATCGTGATTGACGAGGCGCACCGCTCGGTCTATCAAAAGTACCGTGCCATCTTTCAGTACTTCGACTGCCTGCTGGTGGGCCTGACCGCCACGCCCAAAGACGAGATCGACAAGAACACGTATGGCTTGTTCGATCTGGAGTCTGGCGTGCCCACCGATGCCTACACGCTGCAGCAAGCCATTGATGACAAGCACCTGGTCAAGCCCGTGCCCATTTCGGTTCCGCTGAAGTTCCAGCGCGAGGGCATCAAGTACAGCGAGCTGACCGATGACGAGAAGGAGCAGTGGGACGCACTCGACTGGAATGAAGAGGGCACGGTGCCCGACGAGGTTGACCCCGCCGAGCTGAACAAGTGGCTGTTCAACGCGGACACGGTGGACAAGGTGCTGGAGCTCCTGATGACCCAAGGCCACCGGGTGGCGGGTGGTGATCGGCTGGGCAAGACCATCATCTTTGCCAAGAACAACCCTCACGCTGATTTCATCGCCGAGCGTTTCAACATTCACTACCCGCAGCACAAGGGGCATTTCGCTCGTGTGGTGACCTACAAGACCGAGTACGCCCAGTCCCTCATCGACGATTTCTCGAACAAGGACAAGATGCCGCACATTGCGGTGTCGGTGGACATGCTGGACACGGGCATTGACGTGCCCGAGGTGGTCAACCTGGTGTTCTTCAAGGTGGTTCGCTCGAAAACCAAGTTCTGGCAGATGGTGGGGCGTGGCACTCGCCTGTGCAAAGACCTGTTCGGCCCCGGCCTGGACAAGCAGGATTTCTACATCTTTGACTTTTGCGGCAACCTTGAATTTTTCAGTCAGAACCCTGAGTTTTCTGAGGGTGCGAGCACCGAGGCACTGTCCACGCGGCTGTTCAAGGCGCGGGTGCAGCTGGTGCTTGAACTCGACAAGCGGGGCCCATCGGCGCCGGGGGCAGCCGAGATCGACCCGCCGCCATATGGTGACAGCCTGACCGAGGGGCAGGTGCGCAGCGACATTGCCCAGCTGCTCCACGAGACGGTTCAGGCCATGAACGTGGACAACTTCGTGGTGCGCCCGCAGCGGCGCCTTGTCGAGAAGTTTGCCAAGCCGCAGGCCTGGAGCACCCTGGGTGTCGACGATGTGGACGAGTTGAGCAACCAGCTCGCAGGCCTGCCATCGGCCTTCAGCGATGACGACGAAGAGGCCAAGCGCTTTGACATGCTGGTGTTGCGGGCGCAGTTGGCCGTGCTGCAGGCCAAGCCCGATTTCGCCTCGCTGCGGGAGCGCATCCAGCGCATTGCCTCCGAGTTGGAAGGGCAGATGGCCATCCCCGCCATCAAGGCCGAGGCGGTGCTGATCCAGGCGTTGTGCAGCGACGAGTGGTGGGAGGGCGTGACCGTGCCCATGCTGGAGACGGTGAGACGGCGCCTGCGCGCCTTGATCAAGCTCATCCCCAAGGGGCAGAAGAAAATCGTCTACACCGACTTTGAAGATTCGCTGGGGGAGGCCTCGGTCATTGAGCTGCCGCAGGTCACGACGGGCTTGAACATGGACAAGTTCAAAGACAAGGCCCGGGCATTCCTGAAATCTCACGAAACGCATTTGTCTTTGCAGCGGTTGCGGCGCAACCAGCCTCTGACGACCACCGATCTGGACGAGTTGGAAAAAATGTTGCTGGCGGCCGGTGGCACCCCAACCCTCATCAGTGAGGCCAAGACGCAATGTCAGGGGCTTGGTCTGTTTGTGCGCTCATTGGTCGGCCTGGACCACGAGGCGGCCATGCAGGCGTTCAGCGAGTTCGTCCATGGCACCACCGCCACACCGAACCAGATCGAGTTCATCAACCTGGTGGTGCAGGAGCTGACCCAGGCTGGCGTGATGGCGCCTTCGCGCTTGTTCGAATCACCCTTCACCGATGTGAATGCGCAAGGCCCACTGGGCGTGTTCTCTCCCGCCAGGGTGACCCAGCTGGTCGGTGTGCTGACGCAGATCCGTGAACGAGCGGTGGCTTGAGCGCGGTGCTCACCATGGACAAAACCTCCCTCGTGCAGCAGGTGCTCTCCCACCTGACCGACACCCTGCACCAGGCCGAGCATGCGGCGCAGGTGGCCCATGAAACAGCCACCCACGAAGAAAACATCGCTGAAAACAAGTACGACACGCTGGGGCTTGAAGCGGCTTACCTGGCCACAGGCCAGGCACGCCGCGCAGAGGCCATTCGCCGGGCCATCGCGTTGTGGCGCCAGTTTCGCCCGCGACCGCACGACGCCGGGCAGGGCATTGCGCTGGGTGCCCTGGTGTGCCTGGTCGACGCTGCGGGGCAGCAGCAATGGCTGTTCCTGGGGCCAGACGGGGGCAGCATGAAGCTGGCCTGCGGTGATCAGGCGGTGCAGGTCATCAGCACCGAGGCGCCGCTGGGACAGGCCCTGCTGGGCAAATGCGAGGGCGATGAGGTGACCCTGCCCGGTGCGGCAGGCCGGCAGGTGTTCGAGGTGCTGTGGGTGAAGTAAGGCCGCAGGTTCAGCGGGCCGCTGGCAACTGACCACGCCCCACGCTGGGCGCCACCCCAAACCAGCGCTTGTAGGCTTGAGAAAAGCTCGACAGGTCGCTGAAGCCCATGTGCTCGGCGATCTGGGTCAATGACAAGGTGCCATCGTTCAGCAGGCCTTGCGCTTGCTGGCCACGCACGTCGGCCAGCAGCATGCGGTAGCTCAGGCCCTCTTCCTGCAGCCGGCGCTTGAGGGTGCGTTCGCTCAGTCCCAGCGCACGCGCGGCCTGGGGCAGGTCGGGCATGGCTTGCGCGGGGGCGGCGGCCAGGTACTGGCGCAGGCATTCGGCAGTGCCCAGGCGGGCGCGGCGCTTGGCCATCAGCTCGTCGCAGGCGCGCTCGCACATGGCCACCGTCACGGGGTTGGCCTGCGGCAGTGGCAGCGCCAGCAGCTGGGGGGCGAGGCACAGGCTGTTGCGGCGGGCGCCGAACTCGGGGCGGATGCCGGCCATGCGCGTGAGCTCGTCCACACTGGCCGCGCCGCGTTCGGCCGCGTGCTGGAAGGTGAAGCGGCTCAGGGCAAAGGCCGGGCCCAGGGTTTCCTTCATCAGGCGTGAGGCGGCGGCCACATCGCGTTCGACCAGGAAGCGCTGCAACGCAGGCTCGACATCGGGTGGCTCGAAGTTCACGGCGAACAGCTCGCCGTCCATGGCGCCCGAGATGCGGCAAAACGCAAAGGTCAGGGGAATGGTGCGCAAGGCCAGGGCCAAGGCATCGCCTGCGGTGGCGCTGCTGATCAGGCCCAAGCCCCACAGGCCGTACAGGGCAAAGTTATAGCGCATGCCCACGTCCAGGCCCAGCCCGGGCTGCTTGCAGGCGCGCAGCAGGTTGGCCACCACGCACAGCTCCTGCTCGGCCTCCAGCTCGATGACTGGGTCAGACAGGTCTGCGGGCTTCAGGCGCGAGCGGGCCAGCAGGCGGGTGGCATCCAGCCCCTGCTCTTGGCCAAATTCGACCAGCAGCCGCACGCTGGCGGTGCTGCGCTTGAAATCCCAGAAGTTCACAAGGGGCTCGTGCAGGGTCAATACCGATGGGTTTGGCCCAAATCATAAAGCCTTTGACCTGCCGCAACATTCCCGGCGTCGGTGCTTTTGCGCATGATCCGCGGTCGACGACACCACCCTCGTCGCATCTTGAGGTTCCAGACATGCAACGCCCCGGTCCATCAGTCCGCACCAGTTTCCACACCCTCATCATCGGCGCCGGCTTTGCGGGCATCGGCATGGCCATTGCCCTGAAGAAGGCTGGCCTGGGTGAATTCCTGATCCTGGAAAAGCGCAGCGACGTCGGTGGCGTCTGGCGCGACAACACCTACCCTGGCGCGGCCTGCGACGTGCCTTCGCACCTGTATTCGTTCTCGTTCGAGCCCAACCCCAACTGGTCGCGCGTGTTCGCCCGCCAGGACGAGATCCACCAGTACCTGCGCCACTGCGCCAGCAAATACGGCTTGCTGTCGTCCATCCGGTTCAACAGTGAAGTGGCCTTTGCGAGTTACCACGAGTCGCTGGCGCTGTGGACGGTCACCCTGACCAACGGGCAGGTCTTGCAGGCGCGGCATGTGGTCACGGCCACCGGCCAGCTCAGCCGTCCGGTGTATCCCAAGATCGAGGGCATGAACAGTTTCCAGGGGCCGGTCTGCCATTCGGCCCACTGGGACCACTCGCAAGACCTGCGCGGCAAGCGCGTGGCCGTGATCGGCACCGGGGCCTCGGCCATCCAGTTCGTGCCGGCCATTGCCGACCGGGTGGGCCAGTTGTCGGTGTTCCAGCGCTCGGCGGCCTACATCCTGCCGCGCCCCGATGGCCCCTACGCCAGCTGGCGCAAGGCCATGTTCCGGGCCCTGCCGATCACCATGAAGCTGCATCGCGCACGCATCTATGCCCAGTACGAAAGCCGCGCCATCGGCTTCACGCGCATCAAGGGTCTGATGGACCTGGCCGTGGGCATGCCCTTCCGGAGCCTGCTTCGCCGCCAGGTGCCCGATGCCGCACTGCGCGCGCAACTCACGCCCGACTACCCCATCGGTTGCAAGCGCATCCTGCTGTCCAACGACTACCTGGCCACCATGGCCAAGCCCCACGTGAAGCTGGTGACGCAGGGCATTCGCCGCATCACGGCCACGGGCATCGAGACGACCGATGGTCAGCACCACCCGGCCGATGCCATCGTGTATGGCACGGGCTTTGCCGCCACCGAGTTCCTGGCGCCCATGTTGATCACGGGTCGCAAGGGGCTGGAGCTCAACACCGCCTGGCGCCAGGGTGCGCAGGCCTACCTGGGCATGACGGTGCCGGGCTTTCCCAACTTCTTCATGCTCTACGGGCCCAACACCAACCTGGGTCACAGCTCGATCATCTACATGCTGGAAAGCCAGATCGCGCATGTGCTGCGCTGCATGAAGGCTGCACAGCATGCCGGTGCCGATGAGGTCGAGGTCGATGCACAGCGCCACGCCAGCTTCAACGCCACCGTGCAGGAGCGCCTGCGCGCCACGGTGTGGCAAGGCTGCAAGAGCTGGTATGTCGATGCCAACGGGCACAACAGCACGAACTGGCCGGGTTTCACCTTCGGCTACCGCTGGCTGACGCGGCATTCTTCGCTCAGTGCCTACCGGTTCACCGCCGTGCGTCCCAGCCGCTGAACGGCGCGCCACCCCAATCGCCCCCACGACTTCCGGAAGTTCCCCATGACCACACGCATCTACCCCAACCTCCCGTTGGAGAGCGCCCGCACCATCAAGTCCACCTTCATGGCCGAGGGCGCCTTGTGCGCTGCCACGCTGTACCTGCCGAAGGACGCGCCGGATGACGTGCAGCTGCCGGCCATCCTGGTGGTGGGCGGCTGGGGCAGCATCCAGATGGCCCTGACCTCGTCGTTTGCCTTGAGCTTTGTCGAGGCCGGTTACGCGGTCATGGAGTTCGACTACCCCGGGTGGGGCAACAGCGGTGGCTTTCCGCGCCAGGGCATCAACCCCTGGCGTCGCACGCGGGTGGCCGACACGGCCCTGGCGCACCTGAAGGCGCAACCGCAGGTGCTGGCGCATGACATCACGCTGTGGGGCACCTCCTTCGGTGGCGGGCACGTGGTCGATCTGGCCACCCAGCATCCCGAGCTGAAGGGCGCCATCGTGCAGGTGCCCATGCTCGACGGCCTGGCGGCAACCCTCGCCACGCCCCTGGGCCGGCTGGTGAAAATGATCGGTCTGGGTGTGCTCGACCAGATCAAACCGGGTGCTCCCATCTTCATCCCGACGCTGGCGGAAGAAGGCGATTTCGGGACCATGGACCGCGACGGTGGCATGGACGCGATGCGGGCGGCCCTCGCGGCCCACCCCGATCACAAGTACGACAACCGCGTGGCCGCGCGTTCGGTGCTGACCATGCCGTTTTACCGCCCCTGGCTGCGCCTGAAAGACGTGAAGATCCCGATGCTGATGATCGGGGCCACGGGCGACACGGTGGCGCCTTTCGTGTCCGACAAGGTCAAGCGCGTGGGCAACCCCAACGTGCAGGTGATCGAGGTGGCGGCCAACCACTTCGACCCCTACTTCAACCCGCTGTTCCCGGAGATGCTGGCGCATCAGCTGAAGTTCTTGCGCCGCTGAATGGCCGTGCGCGGCTGCGACAATGCAGCCTTGCCCCCCAACTCGGCGCACCCTTGCCGCACGCCCCCTGATGTCTTCCCCATCGCGCCATGCCTTGCCGCAATGGCCCCATGCCTACCCGGCCACGGGCGCCAGCGCCACCTTGAAGCAGTTCAACGAAGACTTCATCGTGACCGAGCTGCCGCTGCAGCTGCCTTCGGGCGAGGGTGAGCACCTCTGGCTGGACATTGAAAAGAATGGCGCCAACACCGCCTACGTGGCGCAGCAGCTGGCCCAGGCCGCGGGCGTGGACGAGCGAGACGTGGGCTACGCGGGCCTGAAAGACCGCCACGCCATCACGCGGCAATGGTTCAGCATCTACCTGCCCACGGGCAAGGCCGGTGAAACGCCCGACCTGACCCTGCTTCAGCACCCGGAGTTCAAGGTGCTGGCGCAAGCCCGCCACGTGAAAAAGCTGCGCCCGGGTGATCTGCAGGGCAATCGCTTCCGCCTGGTGCTGCGCGACGTGGTGGGGCCTCGCGAGGCCATCGAGGCCAACCTGAAGGCCGTGGCCACGCAGGGTGTGCCCAACTACTTCGGCGCGCAGCGCTTCGGTTTTGATGGCGCCAATGTCGAGCAGGGCCGGGCCATGCTGGCCCGCGAGATTCGGGTGCGCAACCCGAAGAAGAAAGGCATCTTCCTGTCGGCGGTGCGCTCGTTCGTGTTCAACGAGGTGCTGGGGCTGCGCATTGCGCAGGGCCTGTGGGGCCAGACCGTGCCGGGCGATGTGCCCGATGCCTCAGGCCGACCCACCGGGCCTCTTTGGGGGCGAGGCCGTGTGGCCAGCACCGACCAGGCCCTGGCGCTGGAAAGCCAGGTGGCCGAGCGCCACGCCACCCTGTGTGATGGCATGGAGCACGCCGGGCTGGAGCAGGAGCGTCGCGCCCTGGTGGCCCTGCCGCAGGACATGACCTGGGAATGGCCGCAGGCCGATCAGCTGGTGCTGGCGTTCAGCCTGCCGGCGGGTCAGTACGCCACGTCGGTGCTGTGCGAGATCTTGCAGACCACCGAGCCCGAGCGGCACGCCGAGGGCGAGCCTGAGCCCGCAGCGTGATGTGCTCTACCCCTGGGGTGCGTCAGCTGGCGGTGGGCTCTGCCTGGCTGGCAGGCTCATGCGGCGCGGCGTCGGTGGGGGCTGCGTTGGCTTTGCGCTGAGCCTTTTCCACCTTCTTCAGCTTCTTTGCCTGTTCGCGCTGACGTTTTTCAAACTGGTAGTTGGGCTTGGCCATGGGCATGCTTTCTGATGAGTGTGTGCCGACCATAACACCAGCCCGCGCAGGCTGCCAGCCAGCCGGGCCATTTCTGGCCTGTTGACGCTGAACGTCGACCCAGGCGTGGCTGCTGAGCCCTGAAGGCTCAGATCGCGGTGGTCAGGCGCAGCCAGGCCTCGGGCAGGAAGCCCACGGCCCAGGCTTCCAGGCGCTTGTCCCAGCCCATCAAGATGGCCACCCCGGCCAGGGCCAGCAGGCCGCCAAAGCCTTTTTTCACACGGTCCATGCTGTGGAGTGCGCGGTCGCGCCAGCGGGCGAAACCGGCGCGTGAGGCATAGGCCACGGCCACCAGGGGCACGGCCGCACCCACGCCGAACACGCCCAGCGTGATGGCCCCGGGCAGGGCACCTCCTTCGCTCACCACCAGGGCCAGTGCCGAGGCCAGCAAGGGTCCCGAGCAAGGGCTCCACACCAGGCCCAGCACACCGCCCAGCAAGAAGGCGCCACCCAGCGAGCTGGCATCCAGCCCCGCGCTGGCGTTCTGCGCCGAACTGGCCAGGGGCATGGCCCACTGGGCAAAGCGCTCGCTCCACGACGGGATCCAGAACACCAGGGCCAGCACGATCAGCATCAGGGCCCCGGCCACGCGCACGTGGTCGGTGTCCAGCCCGATCAGCGGGCCCAGGGTGCCCACCAGCAGGCCGATCAGGGCGAAGGTGGTGGCCATGCCCAGCCCCATGGCCACCGGGGCCAGCCGGTTGTGCTGTGTGGCCCCGCCCACCACCAGGGGCAGCAAGGGCAACACGCAGGGCGACAGGGTGGTCAGGCTGCCAGCGGCCAGGCTCAGGCCCAGCTGGGGCCACGACAGGTCAAGGGGCATGGTGGGCTCGGTGCGTGAGGCTTCGGGGGCTTCAGAGGCGGTTTCAGAGGGCCGACTTCAGGGCCTGCTGCAGGGCGGCGGTGTCGGTTTCGCCAGCCAGCATGGCGGTCTGCTGCTCACCCTTGTAGACGATCACGGTGGACTGGCTGCGCACCTTCAGGGCCTTGCGCAGGGGCTTTTCCTGGTCGTAATCCACCACCAGCAAGGTGACGTCTTTCAGGGCGGGGGCACCCTTCATGCCCTGGAAGGCCTTTTCCTGCGCACGGCAGGTGCTGCACCAGTCGGCATGGAAGTGCAGCGCCACCGGCTTGCCGGCGGTCTGCGCGGTCTTCAGAGCCTGCGCCGAATAGGGCGTGATGTTCAACGCGAAGGCTTGAGAGGCCACAAAGGTCAGGGCCGTCATCAGCAGGGTCTTGATCATGAAATAGCTCCTTGGCAGGGGAAACAGGCGGTCATGTGTGCCTGCAGGAGCTCTGTCGTGGCCAGCCTGCTGAACCTGACAAACTTTTGGGGCGGGGGGTCAGGGCTGCTCGGAAGGGAGGCTTGGCGGGTTCTGCCGGGTCTGGTTCCGTTCAACGTGTTCAGCCCGTTCGGCCCGTTCTGCGCGTTCCTGGGCCAGCTGCGCCTGGAACTGCTGCCGCCCCTCTTTGGCCACGGAGATCAGGCGGGCCCGATCTGTGTGGTGCGGGTGCGTGAGCGCCATCAGGCGCAGGTTGGCCTCGCGGAACCGCTGGCGGGCCTGTTCCGCGTCTGCCGCGTCCCAGCCCAGGGTCTCAAGCACCGCGCGGGCGGTCATCAGCGAAGCGTCGAACACCTCGCGCTCGATCAGGTCCACCTGCCGGTCCATCAGCTGGTAGAAGTGGCCCACATTGCGCGCACGCGCGGCGATCTTCAGCTGCGGGAAATGCGCCTGCACCGTGTCGACGATGTCGAGCGAGGCCTGCACATCGTCCACCGCCACCACGATGACCGATGCCGTAGCGGCCCCGGCGGTCTTGAGCAGGTCCAGCCGCCTGGCGTCGCCATAGAACACCTCGGAGCCGAAATCGCGCGCGTTGTCGATGGTGTCGGGGTCGTGGTCCAGCACCACGGTGCGCACATCCTGCGTGCCCAGCATGCGCCCCACGATCTGCCCATAGCGCCCGAAGCCGCAGATGATCACGCAAGGGGTTTGCTGCGCAAAGGTCGGCGCCGTGTGCGGGCGTGCCTGGGCGCCCGAATGCGCCGTCAAGACGCGCTCCAGGCCCATCAGCAGCAGGGGCGACAGCAGCATCGACACCGCCACCGCACCGGTCAGCAGCGAGGCCAGCGCTTGCGGCAGCACGTCGGGGCTGGCCGCCTGGAACACCACGAAGGCGAATTCGCCGCCTTGCGCCAGCATCAGGGTGGTCACGTGGCGCTGTCGGGCGTCGCCTTCCACGCGCCGCATCACGCCAGCGATCACCAGCGTCTTCAGGCCCATGAACGCGGCAATCAGGCCCAGCAGGGCCCACGGCTGAGCCATCAGGGTGCCCACGTCGATGCCCATGCCCACGGCAATGAAGAACAGGCCCATCAGCAGGCCCTTGAAGGGCTCGATGTCGGTTTCCAGCTCATGGCGGTATTCGCTGTCGGCCAGCAGCACGCCCCCCAGGAAAGCGCCCAGCGCCATCGACAGGCCCAAGGCCTGCATGGCCACCGCCAGCGCGGCCACCAGCAGCAGCGAGGCCGCGGTGAAGATCTCGGCGGTGCGGCTGGCCGCGATCCAGCGCAGCAAGGGCCTGAGCAGCAGGCGCCCACCCAGCACCACGGCCACAATGGCCAGCAGGGCCTTGCCCACGCCCCACGTGGCCGTGTGCAGGTCCACGGCCTGGCCCGGTGGGCCCTGGGTGGCCAGCAGCGGCAGCAGCGCCAGGATGGGGATGGCGGCCAGGTCCTGGAACAGCAGCACCCCGAAGCCGGTCTGGCCCGCCGGGGTGGGCAGCAGCTTGCGCTCACCCAGCACCTGCAAGGCAATGGCCGTGGACGAGAGCGACAGACCCACCGCCGCGATCAGCGCGGGCATGGGGCCCCAGCCGAGCAACAGGCCTCCCAGCCCCAGCACCAGGGTGCAACCCGCCAACTGCGCTGCGCCGTGCCCGAAGATGGGGCCACGCAGGCGCCACAGTCGCTGAGGCTCCAGCTCCAGGCCCACCAGGAACAGCATCAGCACCACACCGAACTCGGCGAAGTGGAGGATGGCGTCCACGTTGGCGATCAGGCCCAGGCCCCAGGGGCCGATGGCGATGCCGGCCACCAGGTAGCCAATGATGGCGCCCAGGCCGAGGGCCCTCGACAAAGGCACTGCCACCACAGCAGCGGTCAGGAAAATCAGCGCATTGAGCAGCCAGTGGGGCACGTGTTCCATGGCCGAGATCTTCTCATTGACCGCCGCCCGGGCGGGAACCAATGCCCCCGGCTGGGGTCTGCCCACGCAGCATCATTGGACAGGGACATCTCTCTTGCGCACCGACTCGCCTCACATTCCCCGTTTCCGCCTCCTGCTGGGCTTGCTGCAAGGTGCGGCCCTGTATGCGCTGTACCAGAGCCATGACCTCAAGGTCTGGCCCGCCACCGAGCCCTTGTGGTTCGCCCCTTTGCTGATGCTGTCGGTGCTGTTGCCGCTGCTGGGGGGCAGTGCCTGGGGCCGCCTGTCGGGGCTGGCCTGGGGGCAGTGGGTGGCCGTGGCCCTCGGGGTGGTGGCCGCACTGGCCGTGTATGACCTGTGGCGCATGGGGCCGGTGCCCCAGGGCCGTTCGCCCACGGTGTTCCCCAGTTTCAATGCCTGGGCCTTCATCTCGGCGGGCCTGTTCATGGCGCAGGCGCTGGTGCTCAGTGCCGCCCAAGACGGCCGGCGCGTGGCCAGCTACACCACCTATTTCGACCAGGCCTGGAAGCTGGGCATCCAGTTGCTGTTTTCGCTGTTTTTCGTGGGCGCCCTGTGGCTGATGCTGTGGTTGGGTGCGGCGCTGTTCGGCCTGATCGGGCTCAGGTTTCTGAGGGCCTTGCTGAGCGAGTTGTGGTTCAACCTGCCGGTCAGCGCCATGGCCATGGCCTGGGCCCTGCACCTCACCGACGTCAAGCCCGACATCGTGCGGGGCATCCGCGGCCTGCTGCTGGTGCTGTTGTCCTGGATCCTGCCGGTGGTGACGGTGCTCACCGCGGGCTTTCTGGCCAGCCTGCCGTTCACCGGGCTGGAGCCCTTGTGGGCCACACGCCAGGCCACCTCGGTGCTCCTGGTCACGGCCGCGTCGCTGGTGGTGCTCATCAACACGGCGTTTCAAAACGGCGAGCGGGCAGAGCAGGTCAACCGTGCGGTGCGGTTCTGCGCCCGCCTGGCGTGCTGCTTGCTGTTGCCGCTGGTCGGGCTGGCTGTGTACGCGCTGTCGCTGCGCGTGGCCCAGCATGGCTGGAGCGCCGACCGCGTCATTGCCGCAGCCTGCCAGGTGGTGGCCTTGGGCTATGCGCTGGGTTACGCCTGGGCCGCCGTCAGCCGCGCCAACGGCTGGCTGGCGCCCATTGCCTGGGTGAATGTGCGCGTGAGCTGGTGGATCCTGGTCACCCTGCTGGCCTTGTTCACCCCCTTGCTCGACCCGTCTCGCATCGGGGTGAACGACCAGCTGCAGCGCCTGCGAGAAGGACGCATCCGCGCCGACCAGCTCGACTTCCGCTACCTGCGTTTTGAATCGGGTCGGTTTGGCGATCAAGCCGTGCGCGCGCTGGCCAAGGGCGAGCTGGCCGGCGTGCCCGCCGCCGAAGCGGCCGCTGCGGCACGGGGGGCTCAGGCTGCCTTGGCCTGGAAGAGCCGCTACGACATGCCCGAGCGCCGCACCACCGACCTCACGCTGGACGCCGCGGGCTTGCGTCGCAACGTCAAGGCCGTGTGGCCTCAGGGAGCCAGCCTGCCGGACTCGTTCCTGGCCGCCTCCTGGAACACCCCGGGGCGCATGGCGCGATTCAGTGCCGACGTGCCCAGCTGCCTGACACAGCGCGACACCGCGTGCGAGGCCGTGCTGCTGCAGATGGACGACGACCTGGCGCAAGAGGTGCTGATCCTGCAGCGGCTGCCCAGTGCCCGGGTGGTGCTGTTCGACCAGGACGCCCAGCAGGTGTGGCAGCTGGTGGGCACCTTGCCGGCGCACCTGGTCACCTGTGAAGCCCATGTCGAGCGCTTGCGCGAGGGCCGTTTCGAAGTGGTGCCCGCCCGGCTGCGTGAGCTGCGCCTGGGCGATGTGCCCGTGAGTGTGCGGGATGACGGCGGGTGGCTGAACCAGCCGCCCACCCCGCTGCCACCAGGGTGTCGCTGAGCCTCTAAAATACATTCATCATGCGTCGTTGCTTGGCTTGGTTCCTGATGGTCTGGTTGCCGCTGCAGTCTTTGTGGGCTGTGGCTGCGCCGTACTGCCAGCACGAGCCGCAGGCAACGTCTGCGGTGGCTCAGCACCTGGGGCACCACGACCACGGGCATGACCTTGCCCAGCGGGCAGCCCCCCCTGCTGACCCTGGCGTCAGCACCGATGCAGGGGCCAACGGCCACCATGACCACGCCCATTGCCACGGTTGCCATGGGCATGGCGTGGCCCTGTGGCCCGCGGCCCGCGAGCCCCTGGCTGCGGTGGGGCCTCATGGCCTGAACACCGACCGCGAAGCCGCGCGGCCTTCCCCCACGGGGCCGCGCCCCGAACGCCCCAACTGGCACGCCTTCGCCTGAGCGGCGAAGGGTGAACACGCGCTCGCGGCCCCCATGGCCGGGCGCTCCGGTGGCTTGCCTCTTCGCCAAAGCCCGCCCCTGGCGGTTCTTTCTCGGAGAAGCTTTCCATGCGAACACCTGTTGTGTCGCAGGCGGTGGCCTGGTGTCTGTGCCTGGCCCTGACCTGCACCCCGGCGGTGGCGGCGCCCCCGTCCCCTGTGCCGCCCCATCCATCCTCTTCTGGCATTCACACCGAGCATGCCTTGGGTGCCTTGCTGGCACAGGCCTGGGCGCGCCACCCGATGGCCGTGGCCGCCCAGCCGCGGCTGCAGGCGGCCCAGGCCCAGCAGGCTGCAGCCCAGAGCCTGTGGGCCGGCGCGCCTGCCGTGGTGCTGCAGGCCGTGGGCGACGGCCCGGCCCGTGCGGTCAACCAGGCCGCTGGCCGCCGCGAGATCGAGGCCGGCCTGGCCTGGCCCGTGTGGCGGGTGGGCGAGCGCGCCCTGGCCCAGCAGCGTGCGCAGGCCAGCCTGCAGCTGTGGCACGCCCGCCTGCAGGCCGAACGCTGGCAGCTGGCCGGGGCACTGCGCGAGGCCTGGTGGGCGGTGTGGCGTGCCCAGGCCGATGCGCAGGCTGCACAGGCCCGAGCGGAGGGCCTGCAGCGGCTGCATGCCGATGTGGCCCGCCGTGTGGCCGCGGGTGATCTGGCCCGGGCCGATGGGCACCAGGCGGCCATGGCGGTGGCCCAGGCCCAGGCGGCCTTGGCCGAGGTGCAGGCCCGGCACCAGCAGGCCTTGAGCAGCCTGCAGGCCTTGACGGGCGAGCCGCTGGTGCAGGGTGCTCCGGCTGAGGTGTCCGGGCCCCAGCCCGAGCCCGGCATGCCGCCGCTGAGCCCCGAGGCTCAGGGCGAGCCAGGCCTGCCGCAGCCCGAGGGCCACCCCTTGCTGTCACTGGCGCATGCGCAACAGGCCGAGGCGGCTGCCCAGGCCCGGTGGCAAGCCGTGGCGGCCGACGCGCCCCCTGAACTGACGGTGCTGGGCACCCGCGGCCGCGAGCAGGCCGGAGAGGCCTGGCGCCAGAGTGTCACGGTGGGCCTGCGCTGGCCCCTGGGTGACGGGGGTGAGGCGCCGGCCCGCCGCCTCCAGGCCCAGGCCGACCAGCTCGAAGCCGAAGCGGCCACGGCCCAGACCGCGACCCGCTTGAAGGCCGAGTGGCACAGCGCCCAGGCCCGCTGGCAGGCCATGGTGGCGCAGTGGCAGGCCACGCAGCACCAGGCGCGCCTGGCCCAGGAGGCCCGAGGCTTCTGGGTGCGTGCCTTTGAACTGGGTGAGGCCGACCTGCCCACCCGCCTGCGGGCCGAACAGGAGGCCCACCAGGCCTTGGCAGCCCTGGCCCGTGCCGAGATCGAGTGCCGAGCCGCATGGTCGGCCTGGCTTCAGGCGCAGGGGCGAATGCCTGAGGCTGCCTCGGTGTGGCCGCGGCCCGCCCCGTGATGCCCATGCCTTTCCACCCTGCATCGACAACTTTTGCAAGCCCTGCCGGCTCCGCCCGGCACGGCGGGAAACACCCCATGACTTCCTGGTTCATGCCTTTTTTCTGGTGCCTGGCCCTGCTCACCCGCGCGGCCTGGGCCGGTGGTGATCACGACCACAGCCACGACCACGACCACGACCATGCCGAACCCCTGGCCGCCGAAGCGCGGGCTGTCTCGGCCATCTCGGGCGGCTCGGCCGATGCGCCATGGCGCTTTGTGGCCGTTTCAGACCACACCGAGGTGGTCGGTGTGCTGCAAGGCCGCCAGCTCACGCTGTACATCGATCACGCGGCCGACAACCGCCCCCTGGAGGGCGCCACTTCGGCCTCCCAGGTGCGCTTGACCGTGAAGGGCCGAGAATTGCCGCTGCGCGCGCAGGCCCCTGGCACCTTCAGCGCCGACTGGCCCGAGCCCTTGCTGGCGGGCGACCACGCGGTGTCTGTGCGGGTGCAGGCCGAGGGCCGATCAGAGCAGCTCGATGCGGTGCTGCGTCTGCCCGGGGCGGCATCGGCCGAGCCTGATCACGACGAGGCACACGCGCATGGCCATGGCGGCAACGGGTTCACCGCTTTCATCCAGGCCCGCGGGCCATGGGGGCTCGGCGCTGTGGTCTGGCTGCTGGCCGGGCTGTTGGCCTTGGTGCTCGCAGGCATTGGCCTGGCGCGCATGGGTCTGGCGTTCCGGGGCTGGCGTGCACGCCGCCGCGCGGGGGCGCGGGCCTGGCTGGTGGCCGGGCTGGCCGTGGGCCTGGCTGGCGCTGTGATGCCGCCCGAGGCTCAGGCCTCGCCTGGCCATGACCATGATGACGAAGCACCCGCGGCCGCGGTGGCCGATGGCCTCTCGCCCAGGCGCCTGCCCGACGGCCGCGTGTTCCTGCCCAAGCCGGTGCAGCGCCAGTGGGTGCTGCGCACGCAGCCCGTGCGCGCCGTGACCCAGGCCCGCAGCCTGGAGCTGCCCGCCCAGGTGCAGATGGACCCGCAAGCCGGTGGCCGCGTGCAGGCCCTGGTGGCCGGGCGCCTGCAGCCCGGGCCGCAGGGCTTTCCAGCCTTGGGGCAGGCCGTTCGGCAAGGCCAGTTGCTGGCCGAAGTGGTGCCCGCACTGGGCACGCTGGAGCGCAGTGGCCAGCAGGCCCAGCTGGCGGCCCTGAAGGCTGCCCTGGCCCAGGCCGAACGGCGCGTTCAGCGCCTGCAGGCCTTGTCTGACACCGTGCCGGCCAAGGAGCGAGAGGCTGCGGGCATCGAGGTCGCGGGCCTCCAGGCCCAGGTGGCCGCCGTGAGCCAGGGCCTGCAGGCCCGCGATGCGCTGAGGGCCCCTGTGTCGGGCGTGATCGCGTCGGCGCAGGCGGTGGCCGGGCAGGTGGTCGACGCCGGGGCGCTGGTGTTCGAGGTGGTCGATCCGCAGCGCCTGCGCATCGAGGCCCTGGTGCATGACCCGGCCCACATCGCCCTGCTGGGCGCCGCGGGCGGTGCGGTCTCGCGGGCCTGGGTGCAGGTGGGCGAACAGAGCGTGGCCTTGCGCCCGCTGGGCGTGGCGCGCAGCCTGCGTGAACAGGCCTTGCCCCTGGCCTTTGCCGCGCAGGGGCCTGGCGTGTCGGGCCTGGCCGTGGGGCAGACCGTGCGCGTGTGGGTGCAGGCCGGGGTGCCGGTGTCGGGGCACCCGGTGCCTGCCGCTGCCGTGCAGCGCAATGCGTCGAACCTGTCGATCGTGTGGGTCAAGCAAAGCCCCGAGCACTTCGAGCCCCGCGTGGTCACCACCGAGCCCCTGGACGGGGCCCAGGTGCGCGTGACCTCGGGCCTGCGTGACGGCGATCGCGTCGTCACACAGGGTGCCAGCCTGCTCAACCAGACCCGCTGAGGAGCCCGTCCATGTTCAAGTTCCTGCTGGACACCAGCCTGGCCCATCGGTGGCTGGTGCTGGTCATGGCGGCGGTGTCGATGGTGGCCGGTGTGCTGGCCCTGTCGCGCACGCCGGTCGATGTCTTCCCCGACCTCAACAAGCCCACCGTCACCCTCATGACCGAGGCCGGCGGCATGGCCCCGGAAGAGGTCGAGCAACTGATCACCTTCCCCCTGGAGACCGCGCTCAGTGGCCTGCCCGGCGTGGACAGCGTGCGCTCGACATCGAGCGCGGGCCTGTCCTTCCTGTACATCACCTTCGACTGGCGCACCGACATCTACAAGGCCCGCCAGATGGTGGCCGAGCGCCTGGGCACGCTGGAAACGGCGTTGCCGCCCGGCATCGCGCCACACATGGGGCCCATCAGCTCGATCATGGGCGAGATCCTGCAGGTGGCCATGCCGATCGACGTGAAGCGCACCTCGCCCATGGCCGTGCGCGAGTACGCCGACTGGGTGCTGCGGCCGCGCCTGCTGGCCATCCCCGGGGTGGCGCAGGTGATCCCGATCGGCGGTGAAGTGCGGCAGTTCCAGGTGCAGCCCGACACCGCACGCATGGCCGCCCTGGGCATCGGCCATGCCCCGTTGCGGGCTGCGCTGGAAGGGTTCTCGCAGAACACCTCGGGTGGCTTCCTGGCCCTGCAGGGCCGCGAGTACCTGATTCGCCACCTGGGCCAGACCTCGCGCCTGGACGACCTGAAGAACCTGGCCGTGGGCACCCGTGCCGGCCAGGTGGTCCGGCTGGTGCAGGTGGCCGATGTGCGCGTGGCACCAGCGGTGCAACGCGGGGATGCCGGTTTCGAAGGCCTGCCGGCCGTGATCCTGGGCATCCAGAAGCAACCCTCGGCCGACACCCTGGCCGTGACCGCCCGCATCGAGACGGCCCTGGCCGAACTCCAGGGCGGCTTGCCCGCCGGCATGCAGGCGCCCCGCGTGACGTTCCGCCAGGCCAGCTTCATCGAAGCGGCCATCGGCACCCTGCAGGGCAAGCTGGTGGGGGCTTCGGTGTGCGTGGCCCTGGTGCTCGTGCTGTTCCTGGGCACGGTGCGGCCCACCGTGATCGCGCTCACGGCCATCCCGGTGTCCATCCTGGTCACGGTGCTGGTGTTTGCCGCCTTCGGGCAGTCGATCAACACCATGACCCTGGGCGGCCTGGCCATTGCCATTGGCGGCCTGGTCGATGACGCCGTGGTCGATGTGGAGAACGTGTTGCGACGCCTGCGACTGGAGCGCAGCAAGCCGCAGGCCGACCGCCTGCCGGTGCTGGAGGTGGTGCGACGCGCCTCGATGGAAGTGCGCTCGGGCATCGTGTACGCCACGGCCATCATCGTGCTGGTGTTCCTGCCGCTGCTGGCCTTGCCGGGCATCGAGGGCCGCCTGTTCGTGCCGCTGGGCGTGGCCTTCATCGTGTCCACCCTGGCGTCGCTGCTGGTGTCGGTCACGGTCACCCCGGTGCTGGCGGCCAGCCTGCTGCCACGCATGAAGCGCCTGGACCACGGTGACACGCGTTTGCTGGCGGCCCTCAAGGCCTGTTACCAGCGGGCGCTGACGTCGGTGCTGCAGGCCCCGCGCCGCGTGATGGCCCTGACTGCCGTGGCCGTGGGTGTGGCCGGTGCGTCGGTGGCCTGGTTGCCCACCAGCTTCCTGCCGCCCTTCAATGAAGGTACCTTGCTGATCGGTTTGCGCCTGAACCCCGGGGTCACGCTGGCCGAATCGTCGGCGCTGGCCCGACAGGCCGAGCAGCGGGTGCGCGAAGTGCCCGAGGTCACCCATGTGGGCCGCCGCAGCGGCCGCGCCGAACTCGACGAACACGCCGAGGGCGTGCATGTCAGCGAGCTCGACGTGGGGCTGCTGCCCGCCGCACAGCTGTCGCGCAGCATGGACGAGATCCAGGCCGACATCCGCGCTCGGCTGGCCAGCCTGCCGGCGGCGACTTCGATCGGGCAACCCATCTCGCACCGCATCGACCACATGCTGTCGGGCGTGCGCTCGCAGATCGCCATCAAGCTGTACGGCGATGACCTCGACACCCTGCGCGTGCAGGCCGAGGCCTTGCGGGCGCGCCTGGCGCAGGTGCCCGGCTTGGCCGACCTGGAGGTCGAAAAACAGGTGCTGGCCCCGCAGGTGGCTGTGCGCATCGACCACGAGGCCGCGGCCCAGCTGGGCGTGCCGTCGGGGCAGGTGCTGCAAGTGCTGCAGTCGTACGTGCAGGGCGAGCAGATCACGCAGGTGGCCGAAGGCAACCGCCGCTTCGCGCTGGTGCTGCGCCTGCCCGAGGCGGCTCGCACGCCACAGGCCCTGGGCCAGCTGATGCTGGACACGCCTTCGGGGGCGGTGCCCCTGGCCCGTCTGGCCCGCATCGAAGAGACCGTGGGCCCCAACCAGATCAGCCGCGACGACGGCCGCCGGCGCATCGTGCTGTCGGCCAATGCGCAGGGCCGGCCGCTGTCCGAGGTGGTGGCCGACCTGCGGCAGGTGCTGGCCCGCACGCCCCTGCCCGAAGGTTATTTCGTGACCCTGGGTGGGCAGTTCCAG
This sequence comes from Aquabacterium lacunae, assembly GCF_004310865.1. Classification (GTDB taxonomy): domain Bacteria; phylum Pseudomonadota; class Gammaproteobacteria; order Burkholderiales; family Burkholderiaceae_C; genus Aquabacterium; species Aquabacterium lacunae. The sequence continues at coordinate 427,908 of NZ_SIXI01000003.1, read as the reverse complement.
GCCCAGGAAACGGCCAGTCGCTGGGTGGGGATGCTGTCGGTGCTGTCGCTGACCCTGATGGTGGCGGTGCTGTACACCCGCTATCGCTCCTTGCGGCTGTCGCTGCTGATCATGGTGAACATCCCGCTGGCGCTGGTGGGGGCGGTGCTGGGGCTGTGGCTGGCGGGGCAGCCCCTGTCGGTGGCGGCCCTGATCGGCTTTGTCACGCTGGCCGGCATCTCGGTGCGCAATGGCATCCTCAAGGTCAGCCACTACCTGAACCTGATGCACCAGGACGGCGAGCCCTTCGGGGTGCCACTGATCGTGCGGGGCTCGGTGGAGCGGCTCAGCCCCGTGCTCATGACGGCCCTCGTCACGGCCCTGGCCCTGGCGCCGCTGCTGTTCGAGGCCGAGCGGCCGGGCACCGAAATCCTGCACCCGGTGGCCGTGGTGATCTTTGGCGGGCTGGTCAGTGCCACCTTGCTCGACACCTTCCTCACGCCCCTGCTGTTCTGGCGGCATGGGCGTGTGCCGGCCGAGCGCCTGGCCCCCACCCCCAAGACAGCAGGTCAGGGGGCCGCGGCCGAGCTGTTCTGAGCCAGCGCCATGAAGGCCTGCACATAGCCGATGTGCAGGTCGGCCTCGCGCACGCCCAGGTGGATCTGCTTGGCAATGCCCTTGGGCCCCAGGCGCACCGTGGCCAGCTTCAGCTTGCGCGCGTGGGCCTGGGCCAGCCAGCGGGGCAGGGCGGTCACGCCCCGGTTGCTGGCCACCATCTGCAGCAGGATGTCGGTGGTCTCCAGCGTCTTGTGGCGCTTGGGGGCCATGCCCGCGGGCATCAGGAACTGCGTGAAGATGTCCAGCCGGTCGGTGGGCACCGGGTAGGTGTAGAGCACCTCGTCGGCCAGCTGGCGCGGCTTGACCTGCCGCGCCCCGGCCAGAGGGTGCGCCTGGCTGACCACCAGGACCAGCTCGTAATCGAACACCGGCTCGAAATGCACGCCTGGCTTGTGCAGCGGGTCGGGCGTGACCAGCATGTCGATCTCGTGGCCGAACAGGGCGCCCATGCCGCCAAACTGGAACTTCTGGCGCACGTCCACGTCCACATCGGGCCAGGCGGCCAGGTAGCGTTGCGCCACCGGCAGCAGCCACTGGTAGCAGGGGTGGCATTCCATGCCGATGCGCAAGGTGCCCCGCTCGCCCTGGGCGAACTGCTGCAGCCGCTCCTCGGCCTGGGCCAGCTGGGGCAGCACCTTCTGGGCCACGGCCAGCACGTACTGGCCTGCCTGGGTCAGGTGCAGGCTGCGGCCTTCGCGCCGCCAGATGTCGGTGCCCAGCTGGTGTTCCAGCTTGCGCATGCTGTGGCTCAGCGCCGACTGCGTCAGGCACAGCACCTCGGCCGCCGCCGTGAGCGAGCCCTGCCGTTCGACCTCACGCACGATGGCCAGATGAATGCGCTCCAGCATGATGAATGAAATTCATGGATTGGTGAGAAAAGACCATTTTACGTCATGGTTGCAAGCGCCTAGTCTGCGGGCATTGCAAGCCACGCACCCCGAGTGCCCCTGACCATGACCCTTCAGATTCAGCTCCATTCCCTGGGCTTTCCGCGCATCGGCGCCCAGCGTGAACTCAAGTTCGCCCTCGAAGCCTACTGGCGCGGCGAAGCCAGCCTCGCCACCCTGAAAGCGCAGGGCGCACGGCTGCGGCGCCTGCATTGGGCCCGCCAGGCAGGGCTTGATTTCTGGCCCGTGGGAGATTTCTCCTTCTATGACCATGTGCTCGACATGGGCCTGACCCTGGGCCATGTGCCCGAGCGCTTCGCCGGTGTGGCGCTGGACCCGCTGGACACCGCCTTCCGTGTGGCCCGTGGCCGCACCGCGCCCACCGCGCGGGGCCCGCATGGCGCGCCCTTGCCCGATGCCCCGGCGGCCGAGATGACCAAGTGGTTCGACACCAACTACCACTGCATCGTGCCCGAGTTCCATGCCGGCACCACCTTCGAGCTGGACGCCTCGCGCCTGGTCGAGCAGCTGGTTGAAGCACGGCAGGTGGCCGCCGAAACCTGCCCGCCGGTGGAAGGCCGGCCGCAGCCGCGCCCCGTGATCCTCGGGCCCGTGAGCTACCTGGCGCTGGGCAAGTCGAAAGACGGCAGCGACCGGCTGGCCTTGCTGGAGCGCCTGCTGCCCGTGTACACGCGCCTGCTGCAGACCCTGGCCGACCGCGGTGTGCACTGGGTGCAGGTGGACGAGCCCATCCTGGCCACCGAGCTGGGTGCCGACTGGAAACACGCCTTCCAGACGGCTTACCACCAGCTCAAGGCCTGTCCCGTGAAGCTGCTGCTGACCACCTACTTCGGCCCCCTGCGTGACAACCTGCACCTGGCCGTGAACCTGCCGGTGGCGGGCCTGCACCTGGACGCCGTGCGCGGCCGCGAGGACCTGCAGCCGCTGCTGAACCTGTGGCCCAAGCACAAGGTGCTGTCGCTGGGCGTGGTCGATGGCCGCAATGTGTGGAAGACCGACCTGAACGCCACGCTCGACTGGCTGGAGCCCGTGGCCGAGCGCCTGGAGGGTGCCCTGGGCGGACAGCTGTGGCTGGCCCCGTCGTGCTCGCTGCTGCATGTGCCGGTGGACCTCGACACCGAAACCGACCTTGATTCCGAGGTCAAGCCCTGGCTGGCGTTTGCCCAGCAGAAGCTGCAGGAGCTGCAGGTGCTGGGCCAGGCCTTGCGTGAGGGCCGTGCAGCCGTGGCCGCGGCCTTGCAGGCCAACCAGGCCGCATGCCAGGCGCGCCGCACCTCGGCCCGTGTGCACCACCCGGTGGTGCGCGACGCCGTGCACGAGGCCCTGGGGGCGGCGGTGTCGAGCACCCGCTGGGGGCAGCGGCAAAGCCCGCATGCCGTGCGTGCACAGGTGCAGGCGCAGCAATTGCAGCTGCCCTTGTACCCCACCACCACCATCGGCTCTTTCCCGCAGACCCTGGCCATTCGCCAGGCCCGCAGCGAACACAAGGCCGGGCGCCTGAGCGATGCGGCCTACCAGGCCTTGATGGCCGCCGAGATCGAGCGTGCCGTGCGTGAGCAAGAGGCCCTGGGCCTCGATGTGCTGGTGCATGGCGAAGCCGAACGCAACGACATGGTCGAGTACTTCGGCGAGCAGCTGGAGGGCTTTGCCATCAGCCGATTCGGCTGGGTGCAGTCGTATGGTTCACGGTGCGTGAAGCCACCCATCCTGTTTGGCGACATCCGTCGCCCGCAGGCCATGACCGTGGCCTGGACCCGCCTGGCCCAGTCGTTCACGCACAAGCCCATGAAGGGCATGCTGACGGGGCCGGTCACCTTGCTGAACTGGTCGTTCGTGCGCGACGACCAGCCCCGTGCCGACACCTGCCTGCAGCTGGCCCTGGCCGTGCGCGACGAGGTGCTCGACCTGGAGCGTGCCGGCGTGCGCATCATCCAGATCGACGAGGCCGCCCTGCGTGAGGGCCTGCCCCTGCGCCAGGCCGACTGGCCCGCCTACCTGCGCTGGGCGGTCGATGCCTTCCGGGTGGCGGCCAACGGGGTGGCCGATGCCACCCAGATCCACACCCACATGTGCTACTCGGAGTTCAACGACATCCTGCCGGCCATTGCCGAGCTGGACGCCGACGTGATCACCATCGAGACTTCGCGCTCCGACATGGAGCTGCTGCAGGCCTTCGAGCATTTCGACTACCCCAACCAGATCGGCCCGGGCGTGTACGACATCCACTCGCCGCGCGTGCCCACGCAGGCACAGATCGAGCAGCTGATGCGCAAGGCCGCCGAGCGCATCCCGGCCGAGCGGCTGTGGGTGAACCCCGACTGCGGCCTGAAAACCCGGCAGTGGGCCGAGGTGATCCCGGCATTGCGCCACATGGTGGCTGCGGCCCAGGCCTTGCGGCAGGCCCATGCCGTTCAACGGGCGGCCTGAGGCCCCAGCAGGCGGTGCAGCCCGACGCCCAGGGCCGCGCCCACGCATTGCGCGGCCACGAAGCCGGGCACCGACACGGGGGCGATGCCTGCGAAGGTGTCGCTGAACATGCGGCCGAAGGCCGCGGCCGGGTTGGCGAACGAGGTGGAGGCCGTGAACCAGTAGGCCGCCCCGATGTAGGCGGCCACCAGCGGTGCCACACGCGCCGTGGGGGCCCGCAGGATCACCAGCAGCAGGCCCGCGGTGGCCACGGCCTCGGCCACCCACTGGCCGGTGCCGGTGCGCAGTTTGGCCGACCACTGCAGCACGGGCAGGTCGAACATGGTGTGGGCCAGCCAGGCACCCAGCATGGCGCCCAGCAGCTGGGCCAGCACATAGGGCAGCAGGTGCGTGCGGCTCAGCTCGCCGCGCCAGGCCATCACGGCCGACACGGCCGGGTTGAAGTGCGCGCCACAGAGCGGGCCGAACAGCTCGATCAGCACCCACAGGCCGAACACGGTGGCCAGCGTGTTGGCCAGCAGGGCCACGGCCACGTTGCCGCCGGCCAGCTGCTCACCCATGATGCCCGAGCCGATCACCACGGCCAGCAGCAGGGCCGTGCCCAGGGCTTCGCCCAGCAGGCGATGGAACAAGGTGGGCATGGCTCAGCTGCGGGCGATGGTGTCCAGGGCCTGGGCCAGTGCGTCGCGCGGCATCGTGGCCAGCGGCAGGCTCAGCAGTTGCAGCATCTTGTAGCCGATGGCCTGCCGCGTGAGTTCGAACGCGCGGCGCTTGCCCTCGTCGCCGCCCTCGGCGTTCGACGGGTCGGGGTAGCCCCAGTGCACCTTCACCGGCTGGCCCTGGCCCCCGAAAAACACGGGGCAGGTTTCGGCGGCGGCGCTGTCGCACACCGTGATCACGATCGACAGCGGCGGCGCGTCAGGCGACGTGAACTCGTCCCAGCTCTTGCTGCGGTAGCCGGTGGTGTCGACGCCCGCGTTCTGCAGGGCCTCCAGCGCGAAGGGGTTGAGGCGGCCGCTGGGCGCGCTGCCTGCGCTGTGGGCCTTCACATCGAGGCCACGCTGGCGGGCCAGGTGGTTGAGCATGCCTTCAGACAGCACGCTGCGGGCCGAGTTGTGGGTGCACAGGATGAGGACGTGGGTGGTCATGGCAACGAAGGAAACAAAGGTGATGTGAAGAAGATCATTGGCGACCGATGTCGTCCAGGCGTGCTTGCAGAGACATCGGCGCCAGCTTGTCCAGCGGCAGGGCCATCATGAGTTCGATGCGTCGCTTGAGGGCATGTGCAGCAGACAGGAAGGCCTGACGTTGGGCATCAGGGCTTCCCGACACGGCTGCGGGGTCAGGTTGGCCCCAGTGGGCGGTCATGGGCTGTCCGGGCCACACCGGGCACACCTCTCCTGCGGCGTTGTCACAGACGGTGAAGACAAAATCCAGGGCCGGTGAACCAGCCTGTGCGAATTCATGCCAGCTTTTGCTGCGAAAACCCTCCGAGGGGGAGGGCACACGCAGAGATGCCAGCGTTTCCAGGGCCAAGGGGTGCACTTCACCCTTGGGCTGACTGCCTGCAGACCAGGCCATGAAGCGGCCCTGCCCCAGGTGGTTCAACAGGCCCTCGGCCAGGATGGATCGCGCCGAGTTGCCCGTGCAAATGAAGAGCACGTTGAAAATGCGGTTGCTCATGGAACTGCTCCTGTGGGCTCAGCAACAAGACGACGGGCTGCCCTTGACCGGCACGCACACGGGCTTGCCACGTGTGGCTGCCGGGTTCAGGGCCACGGGTGTGGCCGGCGCAGCAGGGGCGCAGCAGGCGCTGCTGTCGCCTGCGCTGCCGGTCGTGGCGGGTGCTGCGGGGGCCTGGTCGTTGAACGTGGGGATGCTGCCCAGGGTCTGGAAGTGCTCCCAGGGCAGGCCTTGCGGGTCCACCACCCAGTGCTTGTCGCTGCGGGCATAACAGCAGGTGGTGGTGCCTTCGTCGATCAGGGCCAGGTCGGCCTGTTCGGCCTGGGCCTTCAGTGCGGCCAGGTCGGCCTCGTTGTCCACCTGAATGCCCAGGTGGTCCAGGCCCAGGTGCCCATGTCCGCGGGTGGAGATGGCGAAGTTCACGGCCGGCTCGTCCAGCATCCACTTGGCATAGTCGCTTTCGACGCGCGCAGGTCGGGCACCGAACATCTTCGAATAAAAGTCGATGTTGCGGGCCAGGTCCTCGACGTGGATGTGCACATGGAAGCGTTTCATGGGACTCTCCTTCAGCAGCAGGTGCCGCGCGGTGTGGGGTTGGGACTGCAGGGCTCGCCCGCGCAGCAGTGCTCGGTGAGGTAGCCCAGCAGCGCGGTCATGTGGTCGAAGGCGGCGCGGTAGATCAGGTGCCGGCCGTCACGCTCTTGCGAGACCAGGTCGGCATGCACCAGCTCCTTCAGGTGAAAGGACAAGGTCGTGGCGGCCACGTCCAGCCTTGCGCTCAGGTCACCCGGCGTGAGGCCTTGCGGCCCGGCGACCACCAGGGCGCGGAACACCCGCAGGCGAACCGGCTGGGCCAGCGCGGCCAGGGCTTTGACAACGTCTTGTTCTTCCATGATTCAACAATAATTGAAATATTGAATTCATGCAAGGGGTGCATCGCGTGCGGGCCGGCCCGTAGCATGCGCGCATGCACGACCGAGCACCCCAACCCCCCACCTTCTGGCAGGCGCTGCTGTACTGGCTGCGCCTGGGTTTCCTGAGTTTTGGCGGGCCTGCCGGGCAGATCGCGCTCATGCACGAGGACCTGGTCGAACGCAAACGCTGGATCTCGGAGGGGCGCTTCCTGCACGCTTTGAACTACTGCATGGTGCTGCCCGGGCCTGAGGCGCAGCAGCTGGCCACCTACATCGGCTGGTTGATGCACCGCACCTGGGGCGGGCTGGTGGCGGGTGGGCTGTTCGTGCTGCCTTCCCTGCTCATCCTCATCGGCTTGTCATGGGTGTACATGGCTTGGGGGCATGTGCCCGTGGTGGCTGGCGCGCTGTATGGCATCAAGCCTGCGGTCACGGCCATCGTGGTGTCGGCGGCGGTGCGCATCGGCAAGCGGGCCTTGAAGAACGCCTGGCTGTGGGGCATTGCCTCGGCGGCCTTCGTGGGCATCTTCGCGGCGCAACTGCCTTTCCCCTTGATCGTGCTGGCCGCGGGTGTGGTGGGGGCCATCGGTGGCCGCGTGGCCCCTGCGGCTTTTGCTGCAGGGGGCTCGCATGGCCAGGCCGGTGCCTCGCATGGCCCGGCCTGCATCGACGACCACACCCCCACGCCGGCCCATGCGCGCTTCAGTGCCGCGCGGCTTTGGCGTGTGCTGGCCTTCGGTCTGGGGATGTGGGCCCTGGCCATGGGCGCACTGGTGGCCGTGTGGGGCTGGCAGGGCACCCTGGCGCAGATGGGATGGTTTTTCACCAAGGCCGCCCTGCTGACCTTTGGCGGGGCCTATGCGGTGCTGCCCTATGTGTACCAGGGCGCGGTCGATCACTTCCAGTGGCTGACCGCCCCGCAGATGATGGACGGCCTGGCCCTGGGTGAAACCACCCCCGGCCCGCTGATCATGGTGGTGGCCCATGTGGGCTTCGTGGGCGGCTGGACGCAGGCGCTGTTCGGGCCCGAGGCCCAGCCCTGGGCGGGCGTGGTGGCGGCCAGCGTGGTCACCTTCTTCACCTTCTTGCCATCGTTCGTGTTCATCTTCATGGGCGCGCCGTTCATCGAAAGCACACATGGGCAACTCAAGTTCACGGCCCCGCTGTCGGGCATCACGGCCGCGGTGGTGGGCGTGATCGTGAACCTGGCCCTGTTCTTTGCCTGGCATGTGCTGTGGCCCCAGGGCTGGGCGGGGCCCTTCGACTGGCCCGCTGCGCTGATGGGGCTGGCGGCGGCGGTGGCGCTGGTGCGCTACGAGCTCAGCGTGATCCGGGTGGTGCTGGTGTCGGCCGTGGTGGGCGCCGCCTGGCAGGCGCTGCGCTGACCCCACCCGGCGGGCTCACACCGCGGCCAGGCGGCCCAGCAGGGCGATCTGGTCGATGCTGTCGTGCATGGCCTCCACGCTGTGCGACAGGTCCTTGAGGCTGCTCAGGCTGTGCGTGATGTCGGCGCGTTCGTGGGCGGTGTCGGCGCTCATGGTCGCAATGCGCTCGGCCGCATCGATGCTTTGCTGGGCCATTTCGTGCGTGGTCTGCACGGTGTGACCGGCCACATCGCGGATGCGGCCAATGGCCTCCACGGCCTCCTGGATGCTCTTGCGTGTGGCGTCGGCCTGCGCCTTGGACGACTGCGCCAGGCGGCGCACCTCGTCGGCCACCACCGAGAAGCCGCGCCCGGCGTCGCCCGCACGGGCGGCTTCCACCGCGGCGTTCAGGGCCAGCAGGTTGGTCTGGTCGGCGATGCGGCCAATGCCCGCCGTGATCTCGTGGATGCTCTTGGAGATGCGCTCCAGCTCGCTCAGTTCGCTGCCCAGGCTTTGCTGCGCGGTCTGGCTGTCGGTGGCCGAGGTGCTCAGCGAACGAATGCTGCTTTCGGCCAGGTCGAGGGCGCTGCTCTGCGTGTGCGTGGCCTTCTCCAGCCGGGGCAGGGCCTGCAGCAAGGTCTGGATGCCCTGCTGGTAGCTGGCCAGCTGGCCCAGGGTGTTCGATTGCAGGGTGTGCATGGCCTCCCAGCGGTGCAGGGCGCGCTGGGCGTAGTGCGCGGCGTAGCCGGCATAGGTCACGGGGAAGTGGCTCATGGCGCGTACGTCGGTGCCGAAGAACACCAGGGCCGACAGCGTCTGGTTGATCGGCACGCCCATGACCTCGCCAAAGCTGGAAAAGCCCGCAGCGGGCAGACCTTCGAACAGACGGGCTCCCGGCAGGGCCTGCTCGTTGTTCACGCGGCGCAGCACGCAGTCGTTCAGCAACAGGCCCAGGGGCTTGGGCTTGCCGGCCATGAACTGCTGCCAGTCGCGCTGGGTGCTGTCGACCAGGGGGGTGGCCTTCATCAGGTGCAGGCGATCGCCGAACTCCAGGTCGCAAAAGAAGCTGATGTGCGTGTCGCTGATGCCCGAGACCGAGCGGATGAAGTACTCCTTGTCGACCTTCACGCCGAAGGTGAAGCTCTTGAGCTGGTCGTTCAGCTGGTGGGGCGCGCAGCGGAAGTGCTCGCACAGCGCTTCCACAATGGGGCGTGGGCGGTGCTGGCGGTCGAACACCGAGGTCACCGTGCGGGCCACCGGGTCGGCCTCGGCCACCAGCCAGCTGTGTTCGGTGGGCTGGAAGTTCTGGCTCTTGAAGGGTGCAAAGGATTTGCCCTTGGCCATTTCGCAGAACACCACCACCGAGCGCTGGCGCAGCACCCCCTGCGCCGTGCCGATTTCGGTGGATTTGAAATCGAGCGAGCCACCGGCCGAGCCGCCAATGGCCAGGCAGGGGAAGCGGCCGCTGGCGTACCAGGCCTGCATCAGGAAGCCTTCAGAGGCCGACAGACCGTCGCAATACACCAGCGCAAAATGCCGCTCGGCCGACAGGGGCATCTTCACGTTCAGGCGGTCGAGGTCGGCGCGGATGGCCTGCACGCGGGCCCTGGCCGAATGGGCAGCCTGGGTGTGCAGGTCGACCACATGCACTTCGTGGTGGGCCACCAGCGAGGCCGGCAGGTGCAGCCAGCTGCCTTGCTGGCTTTGGGCGTCGCAGTACACCGAGCCTTGCTTTTGCGCACACAGCGCGCCGGTGGACGACAGGCACAGCACCGTGAGGGCGTCGGAGCCCAGGGCCTGCCAGGCGGTGTTCACGGCCTCGAAGGGGGCCTGGGGTGGCACGAACACCAGCAGCAGGCCGCGCGCGCCGCGCAGGCCGATGTCGCCGAGGCTGCGCGGAGGGCGCTGGCAGTCGAAGGTGTGGCTGATCGGCGCGGCTGTGCGAAGCAGGGAGGTGAGCATGGGATGTCCTCGGCGTCAGAGAGCCGGGGCTGGCAGGGCCGCCCCGGTCGCGGTGCATGTCCAGAGTCTTCGGACAAAGCCTCGACAACTTGAGGGTCATGCCGCCAGGCGAAATCAGTGCGGCAGGGCTTGCGCGCGCGGGCCGGTCAATGGGTGTGTGCGGCCTCGGCCAACTCCTGCCGGGCCTGCGCGATCACTTCGCGGGCGCCGGTCAGCGCCAGCACCGCCATCACGCAGGCCACGGCCAGGTCGGGCCAGACGGTGCCCGTGCCAAACACCCCCAGTGCGCCGGCCATCACGGCCAGATTGCCCAGCGCATCGTTGCGGCTGCACAGCCACACCGAACGCATGTTGGCATCGCCCTCTCGCCAGGCATACAGCATGGCGGCCACCGACACGTTCGCCACCAGCGCGAGCGCCCCGATGGCGCCCATGGTGAGCGGCTCGGGCGGCACGCCCTGCAGCGCGGCCCATGCGGCCTTGCCCAGCACGAACACGCCAAATGCCGCCATGCTGAGGCCTTTGACCAGTGCGGCACGGGCCCGCCACACCACGGCCATGCCCAGCACGGCCAGCGACACCCCATAGTTGGCGGCATCGCCGAAAAAATCGACCGCGTCGGCCAGCAAGGACACCGAGCCCGATTGCAAGCCACCGGCCACCTCCACCAGGAACATGACGGCATTGATCAGCAAGGCCGCCCACAGCACACGCCGGTACCGCGGGCTGAGGGCAGCGCTGGAGGGCGTGTGGCAGTGGTCGTGGCAGGCGTGGCTCATGGTGGGGCTGGCGGGGCTTCGACCCCTTCATTTAACCCCCTGGAGAGGCTGAAGCGTCAAGCGGTGTGCGGGCTTCCCCGGGCCCGCCACGGGTGCGCCACAAAAAACAAGCACGAACCGGCGATTGCTGCTAAAGTGCGTTAACTTGCTGCTGTTTTGCTTACCTCTGCAGCTGTGCTGGGCACCGATCTCGCCATCAAACGCGCGCCGTGTCCGACCCCAGGCAAGCTTCGTCTGGTTCATGTTCTCTGTGCTCACGCCATCTGGCGACACACCCGGGGCAAGAATCATTGTGTTCCCCTCGGTTGAGACCACCCCTCTCCACTGCGCTGTGCAGTGACCGGCCTGCTCTCACGCACTGAGCCTTCTGGCCGCACCCCGTGTGTCGGCCCCCTGCTTTCTTGAATCATTTTTCTCTCCAAGCCCGCCAGGTGGGACGCTTCCTGCTCTCCCCCATCACGCGGCAGATCGACGGCGGCCAGTTTTCGGCCTCGCTGTCCATTCGCAGTGGTCATGGCTCGACCACCCATGACCGGGTGTTCCGCTTCACGCCACTGTTCGCCTCGTCCCATGCCGCGGCCCGCTATGCGATGCGCCAGGGACTGGGTTACCTGCGTCAGCCCGCCTTGCCCGCCTGAGCGCGTCGGCAACGGTCACTCATCTCTTTGTAAGGAACGCCTTTTGGCCAAAGAAGAACTCATTGAAATGCGCGGTCAGGTCGACGAAGTGCTGCCCGACTCGCGCTTTCGCGTCACCCTCGAAAACGGTCACACCCTGATCGCCTACACCGGCGGCAAGATGCGCAAGCACCGCATCCGCATCCTGGCCGGTGACAAGGTGAGCCTGGAACTCTCGCCCTATGACCTGAACAAGGGCCGCATCACTTTCCGTCACCTGGAGCCTCGCTCCGGTGGCGCCCCGTCGTCTCCGCCGCGCCGTCGCTGAAGCGACCGCCACGAGACCCGCTATCCCAGCAACCGGCCTGACGCCGCGGCAGGCCTTCGAGACACCGCGGCATGCAATGAAAGGGTCCACCATGGACAGCAAACTCTACGTCGGCAATCTGCCTTATTCGATGCGCGACGACGATCTCCAACAGCACTTCGCGCAGTTCGGCCAAGTGAACTCCGCCAAGGTCATGATGGACCGTGAAACCGGCCGCTCGAAGGGCTTTGCCTTCGTGGAAATGGGCTCGCGCGACGAAGCGCAAGCCGCCATCCGTGGCATGAACGGTCAATCGTTCGACGGCCGTAACCTGGTCGTCAACGAAGCCCGTCCCCGCGAAGAGCGCCCGGGCGGCTTCGGTGGCGGCGGCGGTGGCCGTGGTGGCTACGGCGGTGGCGGCGGTGGCGGCTTCGGCGGTGGCCGTGGCGGCGACCGTGGCGGTTACGGCGGTGGCCGTGGCAGCTACTGATCCACTGTCACAGTGAATCTTCCCCCAGGGTGTCATGCCCCGGGGTGAGCAGCGCGGGGCCCTTTGGGGCCCCGTTGTCATTGGGGCGTCAGCCTTGTTGCGTGAGCCAGTCTTGCCAGGCCTGGGGCGTGTCCACATCCAGCAGGCAACCCGGGTCGTCCACGGGCACGGCGGTGACCCGGTCGGCATGGGTGCGCAACAGGTCACGGGCGCCGGCATCGCCTTGCAGCGCCAGCAGGCTGGCTCGCCAGTGGGCGGCAAAGCCCACCGGGTGGCCTCTGTGCCCCTGGTGCACCGGGGCCGCGATCAGGGCCCCTTCACGCAAAGCCCGGGCCACAGCGGCCACCGTGCTGGCCTGAAGCGCCGGCATGTCCGCCAGCGCCACCACCCAGCCCGTGGCCTGCGGTGTGGCCCGCACCCCGGCGGCCAGGGTGTGCCCCATGCCGTGCGCCGCCTCGGGCGCCACCAGCTGTTGCCAGGGGCTGGCCGTGTCGCTCAGGTGCTGCACCAGGGCCTGGCGCAATGCAGGGGCTTCGTCGCGGGTCAGCACCCACACCTCGTCACAGGCGCCCGCCAGCGTGCGAGCGCAATGCACGGCCAAGGGGATGGCCGATGGGTGTGGCATGGTTTGCAGCCGTTTGTCGCTGCCGAAGCGCCGGCTGCTGCCAGCGGCCAGCAGCAGCCCGACGATGCGCTGAGGGCGAGACGGGGGCGGACCGTGTGACGAGATCGGGGTGTCTGACATCGGATGGCGTAGTGCAGAAAGCCTGCCGACCATGCCACGCCCCAGGTGCTGCGGCAAGGGGCTGTGCCTGTCAGGCTTGGCCAGATCGTGCGAACACCTCGGCAGCCCATTCCACAAAGGCCTGAACCCGGGTCGACAGGTGCCGGTTGGACGGGAACACCACATGCACGGGCAGCACTTCGGCACGCCAGTCGGACAGGATGGGCTGCAGCAGCCCCTGGGGCTGGACTGCTTTGAGCACGATGTCGGGCAGCTGGCCCCAGCCCAGGCCGGCCACACAGGCGTCCCGGTAGGCATTGGAATCGTTCACGGCCAGCGCGCTGGGCGGCACCAGCCGCACAAGCTCTGAACCTCGCCGGAACTCGAACGGCGAGAGTCGGCCATTGGCCATGAAGTAATCCACGCTGCGATGGGTGCCCTGCATCAGGTCTTGGGGGTGCTCGGGCACACCGTGTCGCGCCAGGTAGCCCGGCGAGGCCACGGTCACCATGCGCAGCTCGCCCACGCGGCGGGCCACCAGGGTGGGGTCGCGCAGCTCCCCAGCCCGCAGCACGCAGTCCACCCCTTCATGGACCACATGGATCAGGCGGTCCGAGCAGCCCAGTTCCAGCTGCAAGCCGGGGTAGCGGGCCAGCAGTGCCGGGATGTCCTGGTGCAGCAGCAGGCTGGCCAGGCTGGTGGGCATGTCCACCTTCAGCCGGCCTTCGGCCTGGCCGTGTCGCGATGACACCGATTCATCGGCTTCGCGCAGGTCATCGAGGATGCGCACGCAGCGTTCGTAGTACGCCGCCCCATCGGCCGTCAGGCCGACCCGTCGGGTGGTGCGGTTGAGCAAACGCACGCCCAGCTGGGCTTCCAGCTCCTGCAGCAAAGTCGACACCGTGGCCTTGGGGGTGCCCAGGGCTTCGGCCGCCCGGCTGAAGCTGCCCAAGTCGACCACGCGCACGAACACTTCCATGGCTTTGAGTTTGTCCATGCTTGATTGTTCGCCAGGCTGAACAGTCATTTCAAAAGAAGGGTATTTATTCGTAAAGAGCGGGCCTTTACAGTTCGTTCACCGTCGGCATGGGGCCGATGCAAGGGGCGTGACGTGGTGGTCCAGTCAATGGCAGCGTTGGATGCGCAAGCGGCGATCAGCGAGTTCGGGTGGGCCGGCCACAGCGGGCCCCTGCGACTGCGCCTGTACCGCAGCCAGGCACCCAAGCCCGCGCTGATGGTGTTTTTTGCGCCCGGTGGCTTTGTCGCCCCTGACCTGGATGAAGCCAATGCCTGTCTGCGCGTGATGGCCGAGGCCTGCGGTGCCAACATCCTGGCCCCTTACTACGCTGAGGTGCCAGACCGCGCCTTTCCGGCCCCGGTGGAAGACGCCCATGTGGTGCTGACACACGCCATGCAGCACCGCCCGACGCTGGCGGCCAAGGGGGCACGCCTGTTCGTGGCCGGGTGCGAAGCCGGTGGCAACCTGGCGGCGGTGTCGGCGCTGGTGTGCCGCGACCGCCTGGGGCCGGCCCTGGCGGGCCAGGTGCTGATCACGCCCATGCTCGATGCGCGCATGGGGTGCGGCTCCATGCGCGGGGCCGTGCACGACCCGGATCAGCGCGGGCTGGTTCAGGCTGCCGAAGAGGCCTACCGCCGCTACCTGCCCAACCCGGCCGACCGGCTGCACCCTTACGCCAGCCCGCTCAATGCACGCCGCCTGGCCGACCTGCCGCCTGCTTTGATCTTTCACACCGAAGGCGATCCCCTGGCCGATGAGGCCAAGGCCTATGCCGCCCAGTTGCGTGCCGCCGGCAATGTGGCCCATGACGTGGCCCTGCCACCGCCCGATGCCTTGCGAGATGCCGCCGATCGATGCGAGCTGACCGCTGACGACCCTTGCGTGCTGGCCACGCGTGATTTCCTGGCCAGGCCCGCTGAGCCGCCTGCGCCCTTTCCGCGCCACTGACAACGACAGGCCGCACCAGCGGCCCTCCTGAATGTTCGCAACACGTCTGCCCCGGTGTGGTCGCCACCCGGAGCAGGCGCGTGTGCGGCTGCTTCATTTTCACTTTGGGGAGCCTCCATGCCCAAGCACACTGCCATTGATCGATCCGAGGCCCATGCCTCACGCCGCCAGGCGTGGGGTGTGCTGGCCGTGTTCGCCACCCTGGGCGCCACCGGCCTGCTGGTCGGCTGTGGCCCCGAACAGACGGCCCAGGCTGCGGCCTCGGCGGCCCCACCGGCCACCCCCGTGAGCGTGGCGGCCGTGGTGGCCCGCCCGGTGGCCGACGAGCGCGAGTTCTCAGGCCGCATCGAGGCGGTCGACCGTGCCGAGATCCGTCCGCGCGTGGCGGGCACCGTCGAGCGTGTGCGGTTCAAGGCCGGCTCGCTGGTGCGCAAGGGGGATGTGCTCTTCACCATCGACCCGCGCGCCTACCAGGCCGAGGTGAACCGCCTCGACGCCGCGGCCGCCAGTTCAAAGGCACGGGCCGATCTGGCCCAGACCGAGCTGCTGCGTGCCCGACGTTTGCTGGACGACAACGCGATTGCCCAGAAAGACCACGACGAGCGCGCCGCCAACGCGCGCCAGCTGCTGGCCACGGCCAAGGCCGATGAAGCGGCGCTGAGTGCCGCCCGGCTGAACCTGGAGTGGACCCAGGTGCGTGCGCCGTTCGATGGCCGCGTGGGCAAGGCGGAAGTCACCGAGGGCAACCTGGTCAATGGCAACCAGGTGCTGACCACCCTGGTGTCGGCCAACCCGGTGTATGTGAGTTTCAACGGCGACGAAGCCACCTACCTGCAGTTGGGCCAGCTGGCGCGCCGCAACCCAGGGGCCTTGAAGGTGAACGTGGGCCTGGCGCATGAACCAGGCTTCCCCCACCCGGGCAAGCTGGAGTTCGTGGACAACCAGATCGACCCGCAGACCGGCAGCCTGCGACTGCGTGCCATCGTCGACAACAAGGACGGCCTGCTCACCCCGGGCCTGTTCGCCCGCGTGAAGCTGGGCACCGAGGCCGGTGGCGTGCCCGCCAGCCTGGTGGCCGAGAAGGCCGTGGGCACCGACCAGAACCGCAAGTTCGTGTATGTGGTGGGCGCCAACAACCAGACCGAATACCGCGCCGTGCAACTGGGCGCGACCGTCGGCGAGTTGCGTGTGGTCACCGCAGGCCTGAAGGCCGGAGAGCGCGTGATCGTCGATGGCTTGCAGCGCGTGCGCCCCGGTGCGCCTGTGGCCCCGCAGGTGGTGCCCATGGAAAGCGCCACAGCCTCTGGCCCGGCCGCATCCCAAGCCGCAGCCAAGTAAGCGAAAGGCCATCTCATGAACATCTCCACACGCTTTGTGGACAGGCCGATCTTTGCGGCGGTGCTGTCCATCCTCGTGTTCATCGCGGGCGTCATCGCCATCTTCAAGCTGCCCATCTCGGAATACCCCGAGGTGGTGCCGCCGTCGGTGGTGGTGCGCGCGCAGTTCCCGGGCGCCAACCCCAAGGTCATCGCCGAAACCGTCGCTGCCCCCTTGGAGGAGCAGATCAACGGCGTCGAGAACATGCTCTACATGTCCTCGCAGGCCACCACCGACGGCGTGATGACGCTGACCGTGACCTTCAAGATCGGCACCAACGTTGAACAGGCCGAAACCCAGGTGCAGAACCGCGTGCAGCGTGCCTTGCCCCGCCTGCCCGAAGAGGTGCGCCAGATCGGCGTGACCACGGTCAAGAGCTCGCCCAACATCACGATGGTGGTGCACCTGCTCTCGCCCAAGGGCACCTACGACGACGTCTACCTGCGCAACTACGCCACGCTCAACGTGAAGGACCGCCTGTCGCGGCTTTCCGGCATGGGGG
Organism: Aquabacterium lacunae; assembly: GCF_004310865.1. GTDB lineage: Bacteria > Pseudomonadota > Gammaproteobacteria > Burkholderiales > Burkholderiaceae_C > Aquabacterium > Aquabacterium lacunae. Next base: position 411,291 of record NZ_SIXI01000003.1, on the reverse strand, counting down.
ATGTGCAGGTCTTTGGCTCGGGTGATTACGCCATGCGCATCTGGCTGGACCCGCAAAAGGTGGCCCAGCGCGGCATGACGGCATCCGATGTGGTGGCTGCCATCCGCGAGCAGAACGTGCAGGTGGCCGCCGGCACCGTGGGCGCGCCGCCCGACACCCGCGCCCCATTCCAGCTCTCGGTCAACACCCAGGGGCGCCTGACCACCGAGGCCGAGTTTGGCAACATCATCGTCAAGACCAACGCCTCGGGTGGCGTGACCCACCTGCGCGATGTGGCGCGCATCGAGCTGGGGTCCAACCAGTACGCCTTGCGCTCGCTGCTCAACAACAAGCCGGCCATCGGCATGGGCATCTTCGCGGCGCCCAACTCGAACGCATTGCAGCTGTCGACCGATGTGCGCGCGTTGATGGACGAGCTCAAGCAGTCCTTCCCGCCCGATGTGGACTACGCCATCGTCTACGACCCGACGCAGTTCGTCCGCGATTCGATCCAGGCGGTGATCAAGACGCTGATCGAGGCCGTGGCCCTGGTCGTGATCGTGGTGATCGTGTTCCTGCAGACCTGGCGTGCCTCCATCATCCCGCTGCTGGCCGTGCCCGTGTCCATCGTCGGGACGTTTGCCGTGCTGCTGGCCTTCGGGTTTTCGATCAACACGCTGTCTCTGTTCGGCCTGGTGCTGGCCATCGGCATCGTCGTGGACGATGCCATCGTGGTGGTCGAGAACGTCGAGCGCAACATCGCGCTGGGCTTGAGCCCGCGTGACGCCACCATCCAGGCCATGAAGGAGGTCTCCGGGCCGATCATCGCGATTGCGCTGGTGCTGTGCGCGGTGTTCATCCCGATTGCCTATGTGTCGGGCCTGACCGGGCAGTTCTACAAGCAGTTCGCGTTGACGATCGCCATCTCGACGGTCATATCGGCCTTCAACTCGCTGACCCTGTCGCCTGCGCTGGCCGCCGTGCTGCTCAAGCCGCATGACGCACCCAAGGACAAGCTGGCCCGCGCCATGGACTGGGCGCTGGGTGGTTTTTTCAAGCGGTTCAACCGGGTTTTCGACCGCGCCTCGCTCGGGTACCACGGGGGCGTGCAGGGAACCCTGCGTCACAAGGCCCTGACCATGGGCGCGTACCTGGCGCTGTGTGTGGCCGCCGTCTTCGTGTTCAAGCAGGTGCCGGCGGGCTTTGTGCCCGCACAAGACAAGCAGTACCTGGTCGGCTTTGCGCAACTGCCCGATGCCGCCTCGCTGGAGCGCACCGATGCGGTCATCCGCCGCATGACGGACATTGCCCAGTCGGTGCCAGGGGTGAAGGAATCGGTGGCCTTCCCGGGCCTGTCGATCAATGGCTTCACCAATGCGCCCAACGCCGGCATCGTGTTCTACACGCTCGATGATTTCGACCAGCGCAAGGGCCCCGGGTTGTCGGGCGACGCCATCGCGGCCGAGGTCAACCAACGCCTGGGGGCGATCCAGGACGCTTTCATCATGGTGTTCCCGCCCCCCGCGGTGGACGGCATGGGCGCCATTGGTGGCTTCAAGCTGTTCGTCGAAGACCGCGGCAACGTGGGCTATGACGAGCTGTACAAGGCTGTGATGGCCCTGCAGATGAAGGCCTGGCAGACACCGCAGCTGGCCGGCGTGTTCAGCAGCTACCAGATCAACGTGCCGCAGCTGTTTGCCGATGTGGACCGCACCAAGGCCAAGCAGCTCGGCGTGCCGCTGTCGGCGATCTATGACACGCTGCAGATCAACCTGGGCTCTCTGTATGTGAACGACTTCAACCGCTTTGGCCGCACCTTCCAGGTGGTGGCCCAGGCCGATGCGCCGTTCCGCAACAACGCCGAAGCCATTGCGCAACTGAAAGTGCGCAGCGACAGTGGCGACATGGTGCCGTTGTCCAGCCTGGTCAAGGTGAGCGACAGCTACGGCCCCGACCGCGTGCAGCGTTACAACGCCTACGTGTCGGCCGACATCAACGGGGGGGCGGCGCCAGGCGTGTCGTCGGGCCAGGCCCAGGCCATCATGGCCCAGCTGGCCGAAGAAACACTGCCCAAGGGCGTGAGCTACGAGTGGACCGACCTGACCTACCAGGAGATCCTGGCGGGCAACACCATGGTCTATGTGTTTCCGCTGTGCGTGCTGCTGGTCTTCCTGGTGCTGGCTGCGCAGTACGAAAGCTGGACGTTGCCACTGGCCGTGATCCTGATCGTGCCGATGTCGATGCTGTGCGCCTTGCTGGGCGTGTGGTGGAGCGGCGGCGACAACAACATCTTCACGCAGATTGCCTTGTTCGTGCTGGTGGGGCTGTCGGCCAAGAACGCCATCCTGATCGTCGAGTTCGCCCGCGAGCTGGAGCAGCATGGCAAGGGCATCGTGGACGCGGCCCTGGAGGCATGCCGACTGCGCCTGCGCCCCATCCTGATGACGTCCATCGCGTTCATCATGGGGGTGGTGCCGCTGGTCTTCTCGACCGGTGCTGGCGCCGAGATGCGCCACGCCATGGGCGTGGCCGTGTTCGCCGGCATGCTGGGTGTGACCCTGTTCGGCCTGTTCCTCACCCCGGTGTTCTATGTGCTGGTGCGCCAGCTGGCAGAGCGCTTCAGCCCGACCCCCGCACGCGCTGTGGCAGACAGCGCTGCACTGACCCACGAGGTGCAAGCATGATCCCTTCTGTGTTGAAACCTTGGGCCGTGGCCGTGTCGGCCGCGGTGCTCAGTGCCTGCAGCAGTGCCCCCACCTGGCCCGAAGCCAGGCTGGATGTGCCTGCCGCCTACAGCGAGGCCGAAGCCGCACAAGGCCGATGGAAAGCCGCAGAACCGGCCGAGGCCCAGCCCCGCGGCCAGTGGTGGCGCGTGTTCCAGGACCCGGTGCTGGACACCCTGCAGCAGCAGGCCGAAGCCGGCTACCCGGGGCTGGCCGCGGCCGCTGCCCGCGTGAAGGCCGCACGGGCCTTGTGGCAAGGTGCACAGGCCGAGCGCTCGGTGCAGCTGGGCCTGCAGGCAGGCGGCTCTCGGCAGAAGCTGTCGGCCGTCGAGGCCGGTGCGCCGGCGGGCACCCGCGTGCCGCCCGGCACGGCCTGGCAAGTGGGCCTGGGCGCGAGTTACGAGGTGGACCTGTTCCAGCGCGTGGCCCAGGGCGTGCAGGCCGCCGAAGCGGATGCACAGGCGGTGGAAGCTTCGGCCCGGTCGGTGCAGCTGGCCCTGCAGGCCGATGTGGCCCAGGCCCATTTCCAATTGCGTGCGCTCGATGCCGAGGTGGCCCTGCTAGCTCAGACCCTGGCCCTGCGCGAGCAGACGCTGGCCCTGGTGAGCAAGCGCCATCAGGCGGGGGATGTGTCTGCGCTGGATGTGGCCCGCGCGCAGGCCGACCGTGCCAGCACCCGGGCCGAGCTGCAAGGTGCGCAAGGCCAGCGCCAGCGTGCCGAGCAAGCCCTGGCCCTGTTGCTGGGCCAGCCGCCTGCCGCCTTCCGGCAGACCCCGGCCCCTTTGCCGGCCGACGTGCGCTGGCCCGGTGTGCCGGCTGGCTTGCCCTCGGCCCTGCTGGAGCGCCGTCCCGACGTGGCCGCCGCACAGGCCCGCATGATGGCGGCCAACGCCCGCCTGGGGCAGGCCCGATCGGCCCTGTTCCCGGCGCTGGTGCTGACCGCCCAGGGCGGGCAGGCGTCGCCCGAGCTGTCGGACCTGTTCGCCATGAGCGCCCGCACCTGGCTGGTCAGCGCGGTGTTCAACCTGCCCCTGATCGATGGCGGCCGCAACCGGGCGGCCATCACCCGTGCCGAGGCGGCGCTCGACGAAACCGTGGCCGACTACCGGGGGGCCGTGCTGCAGGCTTTCGGAGAAGTGGACGGCCAGCTCACCGGCTTGCGCACCACACGCGAGCAGGCCGAATCGGTCGATGAGGCGGTGGCTGCAGCCCGCCGCTCGGCCGTGCTGGCCGACAAGCGCTACCGTGCCGGCGAAGACAGCTACGCCACCTTGCTCGACACCCAGCGCAGCCTGCTGGCGGCCGAGCGTCAGGCGGTGCAGCTGCGCGGCGCCTGGGCCAGCCAGACCGTGGGCCTGGTGCGTGCGCTGGGCGGCGGCTGGTGAGTGCACATTGCGCACAAATCCGCATGCCGTGAGGCCTTGATCGTCGTAAGCTGAGCCCACACAGGCTCCTTGCGTACGGTCATGGCTGTCAGCGTTTTCGACCTGTTCAAGATCGGCATTGGTCCTTCCAGTTCACACACCGTGGGGCCCATGCGGGCCGCACGGCTGTTCACCGAACGCTTGCGGGCCCTGGGTGTGCTGAACGCCTGCGCCCGTGTGCAGGTGGGTCTGTATGGTTCGCTGGGTGCCACCGGCAAAGGCCATGGCAGCGACAAGGCCGTGTGGCTGGGGCTGGCAGGCCACGAGCCCGAGACGGTCGATGTCGACCAGATCCCGGCTTTGCTGGCGCACCTGCGGGCCACGGCCTCGGTGCCCCTGGGCGGCCAGCATGCCGTGGCCTTCGACGAGGCCCGTGACCTGGTCTTCCACCGCCGGCAGAGCCTGCCCTTTCACCCCAACGGTCTGCGCTTCGAGGCCTTCGACGCCCAAGGGCGCAGCCTGGAGGCGCAGGCCTATTACTCGGTGGGCGGGGGCTTCGTGGTCAGCGAGCAGGTGGCTTCTGATGGGCAGCGCCACAAGGTGGTGGCCCCCGACACCACGGTGCTGCCGCATCCCTTTCCCAGTGCGGCAGCCCTGTTGCAACATACCGAGCACCTGCATTGCAGCATCGCCGAGGTGATGCGCCGCAACGAACGCCACTGGCGTGCCGATGCCGACATCGACGCGGGCCTGCTGCGCATCTGGCGCACCATGCAGGCCTGTGTGCAGCGCGGCCTGCAGGCCGATGGCGTGTTGCCTGGCGGCTTCAAGGTCAGGCGGCGCGCGAAGGCCTGGCACGAACGCCTGCTGGCCGCAGGCCCGCAAGCCCATGACCCTTTGCAGGTGATCGACTGGATCAACCTCTGGGCCCTGGCGGTGAACGAAGAAAACGCCGCCGGGGGCCGGGTGGTGACCGCGCCCACCAACGGCGCCGCCGGCATCGTGCCCGCGGTGCTGCACCACCACATCGTGCACACCCTGGCGCATCGGCCCGAACAGCATGACCGCGCCGTGTGCGACTTCCTGCTCACCGCCGGTGCCATCGGCATCCTCTACAAGGAAAACGCCAGCATCAGTGGGGCCGAGGTGGGTTGCCAGGGCGAAGTGGGCGTGGCCTGTTCCATGGCCGCAGGGGCCCTGTGTGCCGTGATGGGCGGCACGCCGGCCCAGGTCGAGAACGCCGCCGAGATCGGCATGGAGCACCATCTGGGCCTGACCTGCGACCCGGTGGGCGGGCTCGTGCAGATCCCGTGCATCGAGCGCAATGCCATCGCAGCCGTGAAGGCCGTGAACGCCGCGCGCATGGCCCTGCACGGTGACGGGCGCCACCATGTCAGCCTCGACAAGGTGATCCAGACCATGCGCGAAACCGGGGCCGACATGCACCACAAGTACAAGGAAACCGCCCGCGGTGGGCTGGCCGTGAACATCGTGGCGTGCTGAGCCCCTCAGGCTTGCCGCACCTCGTCGCTCAGGGTGGGGCTGCCACTGCCGACACGGCCGCCATCGCGGCCCGACAGGCGCGACCGCAAGCGCAGCGTGCGCAGGCGCGAAGGCCACCAGTCGGGCGCGGTGCGCAACAGGTGCACCAGCAACAGGCTGGCACAGAGACAGGCCACCAGCCAGGAGCCTTCGGGCACTGCGGGTGTGGCCGGGTAGGCCAGCTGATGGGCCAGCTTGTACAGGCCCATCACCCCGGGCACCGCGATCACGAAGGTCAGCACGTGGCGCAGGTCATGCCCGTGACGGGCTCGGTGCCCGCGGTAGCCCAGGCGGTTCTGGCTGAGGCAGAACATCAGCAGCACGATCAGCAGTGGGGCATGACCAATGGCGTCGATGGTGCCGGCCACCGGGATGGCGGCTGCCATCAGCAACAAAAACACCGCGGCCGCGGCCTGGGCCGACACCCGCCCGAACAGCAGCAGGAAGGCCAGGGTGAATTCGACAAAGCCGCCTGCCATCACGACCAGATCGGGCGGCAGCCCGAAGCGCAAGGCCTGCAGATCTCCTTGCAGCAGGTCGTAGGTCCAGGCCGGGTACAGCCATTTTTCCACGCTCACCCACACCAGGCTGAAGCTGGCAGCCACGCGCAGGGCGGTGTAGGCCATGTGCCGATGGCGGCCCGGCACCAGCGCATCGATCAGCAGGAAGATGGCCACACCCACGAAGTACAGGTAGTCAAGCATGTGGAACCAGCCGGCCTGCGTCATGCCCACCGCGTACAGCGCCAGGATGCCCAGAGCCGCCAGCGGCGAGGTGCGCCGCCACAGCACGCTGACCATGATCAGGCTCTGGCAGGCCGGGATCCAGGGGGTGGCCAGAATCAGCTCCGGCGTGAGCATGGCGTGGCGAGGCCCCAGCCCCGACATCAGCGAGGCGAAGTAAACGGCCACGCCCAGCCGCAGCAGGGTGGCCATGTGGCGCTGCCCGGCCGGCTTGCGGGGCGCCATCCACACGTGCATGCGGCGGAACAGTGGCAGCAGCAGGCGCTCGGCGTAGAACACCCAGCCCAGCACGACCGTGGTCAGCAGCCACAGCGCCAGAAACAGGGGCTTGAGCAGCACGGGCCAGGGGTCGAGCGGGGCCGACATGCAGTCCACGATCTTCGAGAACCACTTCACGTGGGCCTGCGCCTCGTCCGGGGCCAGGCCCAGGGCCAGCAGCAACCCCAGGGGCAGATGGATCCAGTGCGTCAGCTTCATGCGGTCTCTCGTTTCGTGCAGTGTTTGTCGTTGTCTTGTCGTCCCCCTGTCGATTTGGCGTGTGACCTTATGGGCATTCCTGCGCAGGCTGCAGAGGGTTTTCGCGTGCACCTGTCGCGGGATGACATGCGCATGCGAAAGTCATGGGTCTGTGCAGGGGGAAAACGCCTTGCGCACAATCGAGAACCCTCATTCACAGGATGGAGCCCGCTGATGATTTCGACCTTTCGCCCCGCTGTGCTGGCTGGCCTGATGGCCCTGGCCTCGCTGTCTGCCCTGACCGCGCCCGTGGCCCATGCCGCCGCCCCGCAGCAGAAGGTGCAGGTGCCCGGCTACTACCGCATGGCCCTGGGCACCCTGGAAGTGACCGCGCTGTACGACGGCTACGTGGACCTGGCGCCCAAGCTGCTCAAGGGCGCCAGCAGCCGTGAAGTGCAGAAGCTGCTGGCCCGCATGTTCCTGGAGTCAAGCAAGGGCGTGCAGACCGCCGTGAACGCTTACCTGGTCAACACCGGGGAGCAACTCATCCTCGTGGACACGGGGGCGGCCGGCTGCTTCGGCCCGACCCTGGGCAATGTGGTGGCCAACCTCAAGGCTGCGGGGCACCAGCCTGAACAGGTCGATGCCGTGCTGCTGACCCACCTGCATGCCGACCACGTGTGCGGCCTGAGCACCGCCGATGGCAAGCCCGTGTTCTCCAATGCCACCGTGCATGTCAGCCAGGCCGAGGCCGACTTCTGGCTCAGCAAAGAGGTGATGGCCAGCAAGCCCGAGGGCATGAAGCCCTTCTTCGAGATGGCCCAGAAGGCCGTGGCCCCTTACCAGGCCGCCGGCAAGCTCAAGACCTTCAAGGCCGGTGACGAAGTGGCCAAAGGCATCCAGGCTGTGGCCACGCCCGGGCACACGCCTGGCCACACCAGCTACCTGCTGGGCAGTGGCGACAAGCGCCTGATGATGTGGGGTGACATCGTGCACAGCCACGCCACCCAGTTCGTCAAACCTGAAGTGGCCATCGAGTTCGACGTGGACAGCACGCAGGCCATCCGCACCCGCAAGGCCATGTTCAAGGAAGCCGCCAAGCAGGGCTACTGGGTGTCGGGTGCGCACCTGCCGTTCCCGGGCATCGGCCATGTGGGCAAAGATGGCAAGGCCTTCCGCTGGGTGCCCATCGAATACGGCCCGCTGCGCAGCGACCGCTGAGCCGCGTCAGGCCTTGGGCGCCTTGCCCGAGGCCTTGGCGCGCTCTTCCCGGGCTGCCTTGAGCTGCACGTCGGCGTAGGTGATGGCGGCCTGGTAGAACGCGAACATGTTGCGGAGCACGTCGTCGAGCGGCAGGCTGCATTTGTCTTCCACCCAGAGCGTGGCGATGCGGATGTTCGAGCCCACCAGCCCGTTGGCGATGTAGACCGGGTTCAGGCGCGTTTCCTCTTCCAGCGTGGGATAGAGCATGCCGATGAAGCTGGCGATCAGCCGGGCGAAATCCTTGTTCGATTCCTGACTGATGCGGTGCATGCCGGCGCCCACCGTGAGCGCTTCGATGAGGGCCACGCGCGCGCGGTGCGTGTCTTCGCGGATGTATTCCAGGAAGGTGCGCAGCGACGCCTCGGCCAGCAGGTCGGGCTTGAGCGGCGTCACGGCCAGCGAGGCCATCGTGCGCCGCATGAGCTCGGTGCTCACCGACACGTACACCGCTTCGAACAGCGCCTCCATGCTGTCGAACGACTCATAGAAGTAGCGCGAGGTCAGTTCGGCCCGCTTGCACACCAGGCGCACGGTGGCGCCATGGAAGCCCACCTCTCCGAAAACAGCCAGTCCAGCTTCGACCAGACGCAGGCGGCGCTGACGCTGTCGCTCGTCCTTGTCGATCCCGCCATAACGCCGTCCTCCGCCCGTGGCAGATTCCCCTGATTCAGGTGCATTACTGGGGTTAACCCTGTTTTTGGAAAGATCCATTGTCAAATACAGTTTTGAAACTGGATGTTGTCACAATTCAAGTGGCACGCCCCGCTATGGTAGTCGCAGCCCGGCCATTTGCGCTTGCCCGCATGGCCCCCGTTCCGGGCGTCTGCCTCTTGTCTGCCTCTTCTGATCCACTCCTGACGAGCACCCCCACATGAAGGACTTCAAGAACAAAGTGGCCGCCATCACTGGCGCTGCTTCCGGCATGGGCCGCACCCTGGCACTGGAACTGGCTCGCCGTGGCTGCCACCTGGCGCTCAGCGACGTCAACGAGAAGGGTCTGGCCGAGACCGCCCAGATGGCCTCCAAGCTGGGTGTGAAAGTGACCACAGCCAAGGTCAACGTGGCCAGCCGCGAAGCCATGAACGCCTGGGCCGACGAGGTCGTGCGCGACCACGGCAAGGTCAACCTGGTGTTCAACAACGCCGGTGTGGCCCTGGGCGCTTTCATCGAGACCGTCAAGCCCGAAGATTTCGAGTGGATCATGGGCATCAACTTCTGGGGCGTGGTCTGGGGCACCCAGGCCTTCCTGCCGCACCTCAAGAAGGCCGGCGAAGGCCACATCGTCAACACCTCCAGCCTGTTCGGCCTGCTGTCGGTGCCCACCCAGGGCACCTACAACGCCTCGAAATTCGCCGTGCGCGGCTTCACCGAAGCGCTGCGTCAGGAGCTGGACATGGCCAAATGCGGCGTGAGCGCCACCTGCGTGCACCCGGGTGGCATCCGCACCAACATCGCCCGTGCCGCCAAGATGGACGAGTCCATCGAGAAGGCCACCGGCAACGCCGAAGCCGCCCGCGCCAAGTTCGACAAGCTGCTGAATTTCACGTCGGCCGAAAGCGCGGCCCTGCAGATCCTGGCCGCCGTGGAAGGCAACAAGCGCCGCGTGCTGGTGGGCCTCGACGCCAAGTTCCTCGACAAGCTGGTGCGCTTCCTGGGCTCGTGGTACCAGCCCATCGTCACGGCGTTTGCCAAGCGCGACATGCTGGGCTGATGCCCGTTCGCACCGGTCTTGTCTTCAGGAGTTGCCCATGTCTGCCCTTCACAGCCCCAGCCAACCGGCCGCCTCGGCCCAGGCCCCGGTCATTCGCCATTACCAGCCCCCCACGGGGGCCATGGAATCGCTCATGGCCGCGGCCCTGCGCGTGGCCCTGAAGGTCACCCTCAAACCCTTCCTGGGCCCGCCCTGGCCCTTTGCCGTGCAGCGCGCAGCCCTGGCCAATGGCTCGGCCCTGATGCCGCAAGACAAGCGCGCCGTGGTCGAGGCGGGGCACATCGGCCCCTTCGCCGTCGAGCGTGTGCGCCCCAAGGCGGGCCCCAAGCCCAAGCACGCCATCCTGTACATCCACGGCGGCGCCTTCGTGGCGGGCAGCCCCAAGACCCACCGCACCATCACCCGTCGCCTGGCGGTGCTGACCGGCGCCGAGGTGCTGGCCCCTGACTATCGTCTGGCGCCCGAGCATGTGTTCCCAGCCCAGATCGACGACTGCGTGGCCTCGTACCGTCAGCTGCTGGCCGATGGCTACTCCGCCGACCGCATCTCGATCGCGGGTGACTCGGCCGGGGGGCATCTGGCCCTGGTCACCTGGAAGGCCATCGAGATGGCCGGCCTGCCTGCACCCTCGTCGCTGGTGATGATCTCGCCAGCCTTCAGCCTGCACGAGCTGCCCAACTCCACGGCCCAAGCCCGCATCCCGCGCGACCCCATGATCCGACTGGCCTGGGCCGAAGACGTCGAAAAGGCCCTGAAGGCCGACCCGAAAAACCCGCTGGCCAACCCCATGGGGTTCGATCTGAGCACGATGCCCCCGGCGCTGGTGCAGGTGGGTGACGACGAAGTGCTGTACGACAACTCGGTGTGGCTGGCCGAGGCCGCCGCCCGCCTGGGGCGCCATTGCGAATGCGAGGTGTACCTGCAGCGCTGGCACGTGTTCCATGCCCATGCGGGTTTGCTGAAATCGTCTGATCAGGCCCTGGAGCGGATGGCGCAATTCATGAAACAGCGCTGGACTGTCTGATTCCCAGGGTTTTCAAATGCGCCTGTCTGATATGGTTGAGGGTGGTGTTAGATTAGATGTTTTGATTCGTCAGATTTGTGGAATTCACGCAGGAAATTCCTCTGGGTTGAATGATGCCGGCGCATTACAGTAGTTTCTGTGGAGGATGACAGTCCGCTACAGAACCCACTGACTGGAGTTACCAAAATGCAAACCCTGAACCAAGACCAAATCAAGCAAGTCGCTGGCGCCGCCCTGGACCCCGAACTGGGCCTGTTCAACCGCACCGGCATCGCCCTGATCGACAACATCCACAAGCAAGAGTGGAAGCTGTACGGCCGTCCGCTGTACAACGTGTTCGCTCCGCTGCTGGGCTTCCCCAAGGCTCCCTGATACTTTCAGGCGCCTCATTGAAAACCCGCCCTTGATGGGCGGGTTTTTCTTTGGCTTGTCGATTTCATTTGCGTGGGCCGACCATTCATGCAAATGGGAGTTTTGAATCTCATTGTGGCCAGCACGTGATTTTCATGCGAGCATGAAAAATCCCGCCGCAGCGGGATTTGCAAGGAGTTGGCCACCCTGAATCAGGGGGTTTTCGCTTCGGCCGTGTTTCGACTCGACAACCATTGGTGCAGGCCGATCCAGGCATAGGCGGTGTGATCAACCAATCCGTCCACGGGGGTGTCGAACTTGCGCTGGTACCACACCGAGCCGGTGTGGATGACCTGCCCCACAAACCCGCCCAGAATCAGCTCCACATCGGGGTTGAAATCAAGCTGCGGGTACCGGGTCTTGAACCGATGGCGAATGACCTCGACGTAGCGGCTGATCCAGGCGTTCACGTTCAGGGGGTTGGCCAGGCCGGTGGTGACGGCATCGATCAGCAGGATCTGCGCACGGCGCGGATCTTCCTGGATGTAGGTGTAAAACGCCTTCAATCCTGACTTCACCATCGCGATGGGGTCGTCAGAGGACACGCCAGCGGCTGCGATCGCGATCTGCTTGACCACCTCCGCCGACAAGCGCTGGTGCACCACCTTGTACACCTCGTCGCAGTCGGTGAACTGCTCGTAAAAATAGCGGTCGGTCAGGCGCGCCTGCGAGCAGATCATGCGCATGGTGGTCTCGGTGTACCCCATGCGCCCGAACACGTCCAGGCCGGCTTCGATCAGTCGTTCACGGCGCTGCGCCTGGCGTTCAGCGGCAGAAACGCCGCCGTAACGCCGAGCGGAGCCGCCTGTTTCAGAAGGGGGGGTGGGGCGGCTCATGCTGTGTGTGCAGTCAGACAGGTCGAGGGGCGGGCGCCCCCCGATTCTGCCGGATCAGTTCATGACGAAGTGATCCTTGTTGATCTGCATGATCGACTGGCTGGTGGCCATCATGCCCTTGTAGTGGCCATCGGCACGGGGCAGCAGGCGGTCGAAGTAGAACTCGGCCGTCTGGATCTTGGAGGTGTAGAACTCCTTGGTTTCCTTGCCACCCGAAGCCAGCTTCTGCGAAGCGACCTTGGCCTGCTTGAACCAGAAGTGGCCCATCATCACGAAGCCGGCGTACATCATGAAGTCGTAGCACGAGGTCGAGACCACGTCGCGGTCCTTGTTGGCACGCAGCATGATGCGCAGGGTCGACCACTTCCACTGCAGGGCGCGCTTGAACAGGGCGCGGGCCATGGTGCCCATCGGGCCGCCGTCCAGCAGGTGGCCCTTGACCTCGTCGATCATTTCGCTGGTGAACTCGAACACGCACTTGCCGCGGGTCTGCAGCAGGGTCTTGCGGCCCAGCAGGTCGAGCGCCTGGATGCCGGTGGTGCCTTCGTACAGGGTCGAGATGCGGGCGTCACGGGCGATCTGCTCCATGCCGTGTTCCTTGATGTAGCCGTGGCCACCGAACACCTGCATGCCCAGGTTGGCAGCTTCCAGGCCCATTTCGGTCAGGAAACCCTTGAGGATCGGGGTGTAGAAGCCCAGGCGGTTGTCATAGTCTTCGTACTTGGCCTGGTTGTTCTCCAGGATGCCGTTGACCATGTTGTCGGCCAGCTTGGCAGCGTGGTAGATCATGGAGCGGCCGCCTTCGGCCACGGCCTTCTGGGTCAGCAGCATGCGGCGCACGTCGCCGTGGTGGATCAGGGCGTCGGCGGTGAACTCTGCGTCCTTCTTGCCCGACAGGGCGCGCATGGAGCGGCGCTCGTAGGCGTAGGGCAGGGCGCCCTGGTACGACAGTTCGGCGTGGGCAATGCCTTGCACGGCGGTGCCGATGCGGGCGGTGTTCATGAAGGTGAACATCGCTTCCAGGCCCTTGTTGGGCTCGCCGATCAGGTAGCCCACGGCGTCGTCGAAGTTCATCACGCAGGTGGCCGAGGCGCGGATGCCCATCTTGTGCTCGATCGAGCCGGCCTTCACGGTGTTGCGGGTGCCCACGCTGGTGTCGGCGTTCACCAGGAACTTTGGCACGATGAACAGCGAGATGCCGCGGGTGCCCTTGGGGGCGTCCGGCAGGCGGGCCAGCACGATGTGGATGATGTTTTCCGACATGTCGTGCTCGCCGGCCGAGATGAAGATCTTGGTGCCGTTGAGCTTGTAGGTGCCGTCACCTGCGGGGTCGGCCTTCGTCTTGATCTGGCCCAGGTCGGTGCCGCACTGGGGTTCGGTCAGGCACATGGTGCCGGTCCACTCGCCCGAGACCAGCTTGGGCAGGTAGGTGTTCTTCTGCTTCTCGTCGCCGTACTGCATGATGGTGTTCATGCAACCCAGCGACAGGCCGGGGTACATGGTGAACGACCAGTTGGCCGTGCCCATCATTTCCGACTTCATCATGTTCAGCGACATGGGCAGACCCTGGCCGCCGTACTCGGTGGGGTGCGACAGGCCTTGCCAGCCGCCTGCCACGTACTCGGCGTAGGCTTCCTTGAAGCCCTTGGGGGTGGTGACCACGCCGTCGTTGAAGGTGCAGCCTTCCAGGTCGCCCGAGTGGTTGATGGGCGAGAGGATCTCTTCGCAGAAGGTGGCGCAACCTTCCAGGATGGCGTCGACCATGTCGGGCGTGGCTTCGCCACCGTTGGACAGCTGCTTGTAGTGCCCTTCGTAGTCGAACACTTCGTTCATCAGGAACTTGACGTCACGCAGGGGAGCTTTGTATTGCGGCATGGGACACCTCGGAAGCAATGGGCAGCCCTCGCGGGCCGTCGATGGGAATGTGGTCTGGTCGGCCGTCAGCGGGCCGGTTCATTTCGAACGATCGTTCGATTCAAACGGTCGTTCGAATTGGCCGCATTTATACCGCACTCCACCGGGGGCGTGACAAGAGGGTTGCGGAGAATTTTTGGGAAAACCGGACTTGTTCATGCCCTGATCCCCCGAGGTAGAGGGAGAAGTCAGAGGATGGTGATGCCTTCGATCTTGCGCAGCAGGGCGATGTCGATGGTGTCAATCACTTGCTCGGCGCCTGGATGCTCGAACCGGTAGTGGCGACCGCTGGTGGCCGAGCGGATGCTCAGTGCATGCGGGCCGTCATAGCGCGCCCGGGTGGAGCGAAGTGGCGCTGATGGCTCGGCTGGGCGTGCGGGCGTCATGGCTGCGTTTTTGGGCGCAGCACTGTCTGACCCTGCGGGCTTGGAAAGTTGGGCGATCGCCGTGCTCCAGGGCGACCGTTTCGGCTCACTGGCGATCAGTGCTGCAGAGCCAGCCCGGGTAGGCGTCTGGAACACCAGGGCGTTGTTTGAAAACGGGATGGGCGTGGTGCGGTAAGGGGAGCGGGCGTTCATGGTGTGGGTCGTTGCGCTGCGATGGTTTCGCAGTGTGCAAACCTCTCCCATGGCTCGCCATCCCCTTCGGGTGTGCACACGCACGGGGGCACACCGTGGGGGGCACACCCCCGGGGGCACTCCCTCGGGGGGATGCCTCTGATCCTCAGTTGCCCTTGCCTGACGTGCTTCGCTTGCGTGCGGGCGACGGCTTCGTGGTTGCCCCGGGGGCGGCGGCCTTGCGGTCATTGCGCGCTGGCGCTGCCTTCCGCGAGGCTCGCCCGGCGCTGCTCGCTGCCTCTGATCCGGGCATGGGCGGCGTGGCTGCGGCCACTGCATCCTGCCCAGCCTGCACCGCCTGCTGTGCCAGGTGGGTGAACTGGGTGGTCAGTGTGTTCCACCAATGCAGCGGGTTGGTTGCGGTTCCTGGCTCGCCAGCGATCGAGGTGTCGGCCGCCTCTGTTGCCTCAGGGGGCTGGGTGCAGGCCTCCTGCGGGCCTGGCGCGGCAGTGGGGCGTTCCCATGCGGGGGTGCTGGCTTTGAGGGTGTCGCGCACGGCGTCAAGTGGCATGTTCATGCTGCGCAGTGTGTTGAGCGTCATGCGCTGGACTTCCAGCGTCTGAATGGTCATGCCGATCATGCGGGCGTTCTGTTCGAGCCAGAACTGAACCGTTTTGAGGTCCTGGATGCGTTTGTCCAACTCTTCCGGATCGAGGGTGGGCAAGGTCCATGCGCTACCGCCTGTGCGAGATGCACCGGTGAGGTGGGGCAGGGCGCTGGAGGCAGCCTTCATCCAGTCCTGAAAGAAGTTCAGGCCCGCATAGGCGCCCTCGGCGCCCATGGCGCTGCGGGAGGGGTCTGGGCTTTCCGGGCGGCTTGGCATGGGGCACTCTCCTGTGGCAGACGGTTCGAACCATTGTGCCCTTGCGTGTCACTCAGCGCCCTGATAATCAGAGCCTTGATGCACAGAAGAGACTTCCTCAGGCAAGCCAACTGGCTGGCAGCCAGCATGGCTTGGCAGCAGGTGTTCGCACGCGAGCCGGCGCGGGCCGTCCAGGCGACGCGGGCTGCGTGGTTGGCTTGGCAGGCCCCACCCGAGGTGTTTGCTCTGGGCGTGGCCAGCGGTGACCCTGGTCCTGGCTCGGTGGTGCTCTGGACTCGCCTGGCCCCCAAGCCCCTGCAGCCAGAAGGGGGCATGCCAGACCATCCAGTGGCTGTGACCTGGTTTGTCTCTCGGGACGAGCGTGGTCTTGACGTGGTGCAGTCGGGTGAAGTGGTCACCGACACCGCCCGAGCGCACAGCGTGCATGTCGAGGTCAAAGGACTGGCCGGGGCTGCCACCTATCACTATGGCTTCGTGGCCGGCGGTGTGCGCAGCCCTGTGGGGCGCACGCGCACCGCGCCCATGCCACAGCAGGAGGTGCCACGCCTGCGCCTGGCCCTGGCGTCTTGTCAGCACTACGAACAAGGGGCCTACACCGCCCACCGCGACATCGCTCGCCAGGACCTCGATGTGGTCGTGTTCGTGGGCGACTACATCTATGAAGGCCCTGCACATCACCGCAGGCGTCGCCGTGCGCACCCCATCGACGTCGAGGCCCTGGAGTTCTCGCTGCCGGCCTACCGTATGCACCATGCGAGCTACAAGCTCGACCCGGACCTGCGGGCCAGTCATGCCGCACACCCCTGGCTCATGGTCTGGGATGACCACGAGGTGTTCAACGACTATGACGGGCAGTCGGCCGAAGACTGGACACCGGAGCAGTTCCTGCAGGTGCGAGCCCGCGCCTATCAGGCGTACTTCGAGCACACACCCTTGTCGCCCACGCGCGCGCCAGTGGCCGGTCATTCGCCCTTCCATGCCTTGCGCCCATGGGGGCGGCTGGCCACTTTCTGGCTGCTCGACACCCGACAGTTCCGTGCGCCACAGCCCTGCCACGATGTGGTGCATGCGCCCTACCGTGGGCGCCTGTTGTGGCGCTGTGACGCGGCCCAAACTGCAGCGCGAAGCCTGCTGGGCTCGGCACAAGAGCACTGGCTGGCCGATACCCTGGCCACCAGTCAGTCGGCCTGGCGCCTGATTGTTCAGACCACACAACTGTCGCCAGGCGGTTTCGGCACGCCCTGGGGCCCTTTGGCTTATGCCGACGGTTGGGATGCATTTCCCCAGGCGCGGGAACGCCTGATGCGCGCCATTGCCGAGCCCCGCGTGCCCGATGTGGTGGTTTTGGGAGGAGACGTGCACCGGCATGTGGCGGCCAACCTGAGGTTGCGCCCGGGCGACGTGGCTTCCCCGATTGTGGCCAGCGAGTTCGTGACCTCGTCGATCTCCTCGCAAGGCCTCAGCGAACTGCTCACGGCCTGGATGAAACGCAGCAATCCCGACATGCTGCATGCTCGCAGCGATGAGCGTGGCTATGCGCTCATCGATGTGGACCCGCAGCGCGTGCTTTGCGAGTTTCGCGCCACACCTCACCCGGTGCGTGCCGATTCGATCTTTCACGCCCAGGCCCGTTACGAAGTGCGTCGGGGTGTGCCCGGGCCGCAGCGTGTGCTGGCGGCTCACGCGGTGAATGTGCCAGCCAGCGAGCCTCCCGCCACCTGAACAGGGGCCGTTTTCTGGCCCGATGTCCCGGTTCTGTCCATGCCTCAGGCGGCGTTCGGCGGCGTGCTGCATACAATGGTTACCATGGCAAAAGTGTCTTTCAAGCAGCAGGTGCTGCTGGCCCGCGAGCAGGCCATCATCGAGTCGGCCGCGCGTTTCCTGGCTGAAAAGGGCTTCGAGTCCATGACGGTCGACGAGGTGGCGGCCGACGTCGGCATCGCCAAGGCCAGCCTGTACAAGCACTTTGCCTCCAAAGAAGCCTTGGCTGCTGCTGCCATGACCCGGTTTCTGCAGCGCGTGCAGGCTGAGCTGGCGACAATCAAGTCGCTGGTCGGTGCCACGCCGCTGCAGCGCCTGGAAGCGATCACCCGCTGGACCATGACCGCCCAGCTGGCAGGCGAAGTGCCCTCTTTGCCGTCCGAAAACTCGGCCTTGCGAACGGCCCTGGTGGGCGACATGGTCTACATGGGTCTGCTGATCGAGGTCAGTGAAACCCTGGGCGCCTGGATCACCCAGGCGCAGGCCGACGGCGTGCTCAGCCGCGCCGTGCCGCCCGAGGTGATTCTCTACACCCTGTTTGCCCGAGCCTGCGACCCGGTGCTGGGCGTGCTCAAGGCCGGTGGGCACCCCACCGAGCAGATTCTGGAATGGGTGATGGCCACCTGCTTCGGCGGTCTGCTGGCTCGCTGACGTCTTCGGGAGCGCCGCCCCAAGGCAGCTTGCACACCACTCGTGTGTTCAGGCCAGGTTCAGCTTCAGGCGGTGCGACCCGCGGGAAAACCTGCACCCGCACACCCCTCCGCTTGTCATTTGACCCCCCGTGAATGGAGGTCAGGCGTCCGGGGATGACAAGCCTCTCGGGGTGGCTCCCCAAGACCTTCTGCGGACCGTTCCCTACAGTGAACTCACAAAAGTTCACCCCGTTGGGACATCCCAGGAGACCCCCATGTTCAACACTGACACACGAGGCATGCGCCGCGCGCTGGCCCCCCTGGCCTTCACGGCCATGGTTCAGGCACTGGCCGTGACCGCCCCGCTGATGCTGGCCGCAGGCGCCGCCCAGGCCGCCGCCCCCGAATTCATCGCGTTCGACAGCGGCCATGTGCGCCCCCTGGCCAAGTCGCCCGATGGCACCAAGCTGTTCGCGGTCAACACCCCGAACAACACCCTGGACATCTTCCAGATCAACAACGGCAGCCTGCAGCTGATCACGCGCGTGCCCGTCGGGCTGGAGCCGGTGGCCGTGGCCGCCCGCAGCAACACCGAGGTCTGGGTGGTCAACCACCTGTCCGACAGTGTCAGCGTCGTCAGCCTCAATGGCACGCCCCGCGTGGTGCGCACCCTGCTGGTGGGTGACGAGCCGCGCGACGTGGTCTTCGCAGGCTCGCCTGCCAAGGCCTTCATCACCACGGCCCACCGAGGCCAGCACCGCACCGACCCGTCGCTGGCTGGCGTGCCGGGCGCCGGCGATGCGCAACTGACCACGCCCAGCGTGGGCCGCTCGGACGTCTGGGTGTTCAACCCTGACAACCTGGGGACCGCGCTGGGTGGCCTGCCGCAGCGCATCATGACCTTCTTCGCGGACACCCCGCGTGCGCTGGCCGTCAGCCCCGACAACAACACCCTGTATGTGGGCACCTTCAAGTCGGGCAACCAGACAGCGCCGGTCGACACCGAGGTGGTTTGCGACGGGTTCAACACCACCCGGTCCTGCATCATCCGGAGCGTGACCTACCCGGGCGGCGTGCCGGGCCCCAAGACCAACTTCGAAGGCAAGCCTGCGCCTGAGGTGGGCCTGATCGTCAAGTTCAACAAGACCTCGGGCAAGTGGGAAGACGTGCTGGGCCGCGACTGGACCAAGGCCGTCAAGTTCCGCCTGCCCGACAAGGACGTGTTCGCGGTCGATGCCAACACCCTGACCGAGAAGACCTTCTTCCCTGGTGTGGGCACCACCCTGTTCAACATGGTGGCCAACCCCCGCACCGGCACGCTGTATGTGTCGAACACCGAAGCGAACAACATGACCCGCTTCGAGGGCCCTGGCAAGTACGCCGGCTCGACCCTGCAGGGCAAGATCGCGCTGTCGCAGATCACCGTGATTGGCGGTGGCCAGGTCAAGACCCGCCACCTGAACAAGCACATCGACTACAGCAAGCTGATCCACGACAGCGGCTTCGACGCCACGGCCAAGAACCACAGCCTGGCCACCCCGCTGGAAATGGCCATCACCTCTGACGGCAAGACCCTGTATGTGGCGGCCTACGGCTCCAGCAAGATCGGCGTGTTCGACACGGCCGAACTGGAGGCCAACACCTTCAACCCGCGCACGGCCAGCTCGCGCTACATCAACGTCAGCGGTGGCGGCCCCTCGGGCGTGGTGCTCGACGAAGCCCGTGGCCAGATGTACGTCATGACCCGCTTCGACAACGCGGTCAAGGTGATCGACCTGGCGTCGCGCGCCGAGGTGGCCAAGGCCCCGATGAACAACCCCGAGCCCGCGAACATCGTGGCCGGTCGTCCGTTCCTGTACGACGCCAACCGCACCTCGGCCAACGGCGAAGCCGCCTGTGCCTCGTGCCACATCTTCGGTGACGAAGATGCGCTGTCGTGGGAGCTGGGCAACCCCGACGACCCGGTCACCTCGGCCGCCATCCCGGGCAAGTTCATCGACTCCACCCAGTTCCCGATCGCCAAGCTGCTGTTCAACGTGAAGAGCAAGATCAACGGCGACGACAACCCCAACACCTTCCACCCGATGAAGGGCCCCATGGTCACCCAGACCCTGCGTGGCATGCGCAACTCGGGCGCCATGCACTGGCGCGGTGACCGGGCCACGGGCCTGTATGGCAACGACGTGTTCGACAGCAATGTGTCCTTCCTGAACTTTGCGCCGGCGTTCGAGGGCCTGCTGGGCATGGACAAGCCGATGAGCAAGGAAGAGATGCAGGTGTTCGCCAACTTCCAGCTGAACGTTTTCCTGCCGCCCAACCCGGTGCGCAGCCTGGACAACAGCCTGAATGCGGCCCAGCAACGCGGCAAGAACTTCTACACCGGCACCCGCGCCTCCGACGGCATCAAGCTGGTCAACACCGCCACCTTCCAGACCTCGCAGAACTGCAATGGCTGCCACACGCTGGACCCTGCCCAGGGCTACTTCGGCACCAGCGGGCTGCGCACCTTCGAGGGCGTGCCCCAGACCGTGAAGGTCGCGCACCTGCGCAACCTGTACACCCGTGTGGGCATGTTCGGCGCGCCTTCCATGCCGTTCTTCAGTCAGCCGGGCACGGCAGAAATGGGTGACCAGATCCGCGGCTTCGGCTTCACCCACGACGGTGCGGTCGACACCCTGTTCCGCTTCTTCTCGGCCATCGTGTTCCGCAACCAGCTGGGCGCCGGCTTCCCGTCGGGCACCGAGGGCGACAACACCCGCAAGGACGTGGTCGAGTTCATGTACGCCTTCGACTCCGACCTGGCCCCGGTGGTCGGTCAGCAGATCACGCTGAACAGCGGCAACGCCTCGGCCGTGTCGGGCCGCATCGACCTGCTGGTGGCCCGCGCCAAGGCCCCGTTCGTCTCCAAGGAGCTGGGTGGCAACACGACCGAATGTGACCTGGTCGCGTCGGTGGTGGAGGGTGGTGTGCGTCGCGGCTACTTCCTGGACACGGCCTCGGGCAACTTCGTGTCGGCCGACGGCGCTACGCGCACCCTGGCTGCCCTGAAGGCCCTGGCCGGCACCGCCGGTCAGGAAGTGACCTTCACCGCCACGCCCCCGGGGTCTGGCAAGCGCATTGCCTACAAGAGCTGATGCCCTGAGGCCCGGCTCATGTGAAAGCCGCCCTTCGGGGCGGCTTTTTTCATGGGGGATCTGTAGGCGCGTGCCTGGGCGGCTCTGGCGGAGGCTGCCTGCTCAGCTGTGCCGCAGGCGGCTGTGCGCCGGCACGCTGGCCAGCAGGAACTCCATCTGGTCGGCCAGGATGCGGCGCCCGCGCAGAATCATGTCTTCGTGCACGCTGGGCGTGTAGGGCAGGTAGTGCAGCTGCCAGCCCAGCTCGTCGAGCGTGCGGTTGCCCTTGCGGCCATTGCAGCTGCGGCAGGCCGTGATGCAGTTCTTCCAGGTGTCGTGCCCGCCGCGCGAGGTGGGCACGATGTGCTCGCGGGTCAGGTCTTCGAGGTGGAAGCGGTCGCCGCAGTAGGCACACACCTGCCGGTCGCGCAGGAACAGCTTGGGGTTGGACAGCGCCGGCTCGCTGCGCCAGGCCCGGCTGGGCATGGCCCCGCGCGCGGCCACGATGGGGTGCAGTGCCAGCAGCGACTGCAGGCCCGAGGCGCGCTGGATGCCCCCGCGCAACACGACAAAAGGCTCGCCCAGCGTCCAGGCGATGCCATCGTTGGCATACAGGGCCGCCGCTTCCTTGACCGAGAGCCAGGCTTGGGGGCGGCCCGACACGTCAAGCTGCAGCACGTCCATCACAACTCCTTGTCGAAAGAAGCGATCGCACACGTTCACTGCGGCCCGCGGGTGCGGGTCGAGGGGCTGGCCCGCACCGTGCAGGCCACCGTCCTGCTTCACAAGATACCCAGCTTGTGTGACTTTCTCAACCATGCGGCCTCCAGTCGTGTGCCGCAGCGCAACACAGAAAGGGGCCAGCGGGGCACATTGCTCAGGGTTTGCACCGGGCTGTGTTCAGGGCGTGTGGCTTGCAGAGTGCGAGATGTGAAGGAGTTCACCCGCAGATGCGCGGAATTCGTGCAAAAAAAGTGGTTTGGGGTTCACACAGACGCCACAGTTTTCTGCAAAATAGCACGACCGTTCGTTTTATTTCCTGCGCAACGCCGTGAGCCAGTCCGCCCACCACGATCCCAAGCACGCCAGCGAAGGCGGGCGTGAGCGTGCCCGCGCCGGTGCCGCCCAGAAGGGCCAGCAGACCCGCGCCACCATCCTCGACGCCGCGCTGAGCCTGGCCTCGCAAATGGGCATCGAGGGCCTGTCGCTGGGCGCCCTGGCCGAGGTCACCGGCATGAGCAAGTCGGGCGTGTTCGCCCACTTCGGTTCGCGCGAAGAACTGCAGATCTCCGTGATCCGCGAGTACCACGAACGCTTCGAAGAAGAAGTCTTCCGTCCGGCGATCAGCCAGCCCCGCGGCCTGCCGCGTCTGCGCGCCCTGTTCGACCGGTGGGTGGCCAAAGTGGCCACCGAAATCGATTCCGGATGCATCTACATCAGCGGTGCCGTCGAATTCGACGACCGCCCTGGCCCCGTGCGTGACGCGCTGGCCGGCATGGTGCTGCTGTGGCATGGCGCGCTTGACCGCGCCATCCGCCAGTCGGTCGACATGGGCCAGCTGCGCCCTGACACCGACTCGATGCAGATGCTCTTTGAAATCCATGGTTTGATCCTCTCGCTGCACCATGACGCACGCTTCCTGCGTTCGTCGGGCGCGGTGGATCGTGCCCGTGTGGGCTTTGACCGCGTCCTGCAGTACCACGCTGTGGGGCCGCTTGAAGCGCTGCCTGGATCGGCTGGGGTCACCCTGGCCACCTCAGGGGTCTTGCAACCCTCTTGAACCCTTTCGCAGATTCCTGAATTTCCCCGCGTGAGCCTATGGTGGACACGCGAACTTTCCAACGAGGAGCTTTCGATGCCCGCTTACAACCCGCCCCTGCGCGACATGCAATTCGTGATCCACGAAGTGCTGGGCGCTGTTGACGAACTCAAGCAGATCCCCGCCTACGCCGATCTGGACGCCGACACCGTGAACGCCGTGCTGGAAGAAGGCGGCAAGTTCGCTTCGCAAGTGCTGGCCCCGCTGAACCTGGTCGGTGACGTGCAAGGCTGCGTCCTGAACAAGGAAACCCACGAGGTCAAGACTGCCGACGGCTTCAAGGAAGCCTACAAGCAGTACATCGAAAACGGCTGGTCGGCCCTGTCGGCCGATCCGGAGTGGGGCGGCCAGGGCCTGCCCCAGCTGGTCAACCAGGCCATCTATGAAATGAACAACTCGGCCAACCAGGCCTGGACCATGTACCCCGGCCTGAGCCACGGTGCACACGCCGCCCTGGAAGCCCACGGTTCCGACGAGCAAAAGAAGCTGTTCCTGCCCAAGCTGACCTCGGGCGAGTGGACCGGCACCATGTGCCTGACCGAGCCGCACTGCGGCACCGACCTGGGCCTGCTGCGCACCAAGGCCGAGCCGCAGGGCGACGGCACCTACAAGATCACCGGCCAGAAGATCTTCATCTCGGCGGGTGAGCACGACATGTCCGAGAACATCGTCCACCTGGTGCTGGCCCGTCTGCCCGACGCCCCCGCTGGCTCCAAGGGCATCTCGCTGTTCCTGGTGCCCAAGTTCAACGTGAACCCCGACGGTTCGCTGGGTTCGCGCAATGGCATCTACTGCGGCGGCCTCGAGCACAAGATGGGCATCCACGGCAACGCCACCTGCCAGATGGTGCTGGACGAAGCCGTGGGCACCCTGGTGGGCCAACCCCACCGCGGCCTGCCTGCCATGTTCGTGATGATGAACGGCGCCCGCCTGGGCGTGGGCAACCAGTCGCTGGGCCTGACCCAAGTGGCCTACGAAAACGCCGTGACCTACGCCAAGGACCGCGTGCAGATGCGTGCCCTGTCGGGCCCGAAGCGCCCTGACCTGGCCGCCGACCCCATCATCGTGCACCCCGACGTGCGCCGCATGCTGCTGACCGCCCGTGCTTACGCCGAAGGCGCCCGCGCCCTGGTGTACTACACCGCCGTCGAGCTGGACAAGTCGCACAACCACCCCGACGAAGCCGTCCGCAAGGAATCGGACGACATCGTGGCCCTGCTGACCCCGATCGTGAAGGCCTTCATCACTGAAAACGCCCTGACCGCCACGGTGGAATGCCAGCAGGTCTACGGTGGCCACGGCTTCATCCACGAGTGGGGCATGGAGCAGTTCGTGCGCGACTCGCGCATCAACATGATCTACGAAGGCACCAACACCGTTCAGGCCCTCGACCTGCTGGGTCGCAAGGTGCTGGGCGACGGCGGCGCCAAGCTGACCAAGTTCGGCAAGATCATCGGCCGCTTCGTCAAGGAAAACGCCGACAACGAAGCCATGCAGGAGTTCACCAAGCCCCTGGCCGAACTGGGCCAGAAGGTGCAGGCCTTCACCATGGAAATCGGCATGAAGGGCATGCAGAACCCCGACGAAGTCGGCGCTGCTGCTTTCGACTACATGCGCGTCGTGGGCCACATGGTCTACGCCTACTTCTTCGCCCGCATGGCCAAGGTCGCGCTGGAGAAGCAAGGCTCTGGCGACAAGTTCTACGCCGCCAAGCTGGCCACCACCCGCTTCTACTTCGCCAAGCTGCTGCCTCAGGTGGAAACCATGATGATCACAGCCAAGGCTGGCCTGAAGCCCCTGATGGAAATGGAAGAAGCCCTGTTCTGATCAACAGGCTTTGACCGCCGGGGGGGGCCCTCACACCCCCTGGCTCCATCTCCATTCCATTCGAGAGAGTTCCGCTAGGAGAGAACATGAGTCGATTCAATGTCCGCAAGGTGGCCGTGCTCGGCGCCGGCGTGATGGGTGCACAGATCGCTGCCCATCTGGTCAACTGCAAGGTGCCGGTCGTGCTGTTTGACCTGCCTGCCAAGGAAGGTCCCAAGAACAGCATCGTCACCAAGGCCGTGGAAGGTTTGAAGAAGCTCAAGCCCTCGCCCCTGGGCGTGACCGATGACGCAGCCCTGATCCAGCAAGCCAACTACGAAGAGCACCTGGAAGAGCTGCGCGGCTGCGACCTGATCATCGAAGCCATTGCGGAACGCCTCGACTGGAAGGAAGATCTGTACAAGAAGATCGCTCCCTTCGTGAACGACAAGGCCATCCTGGCCACCAACACCTCGGGCCTGTCCATCACGGCCATGGCCAACGTGCTGCCCGAGCAGCTGCGCTCGCGCTTCCTGGGCATCCACTTCTTCAACCCCCCGCGCTACATGTACCTGGTCGAGCTGATCCCGACCCAGTACACCGACGCCACCGTGGTCGACCAGCTCGAAGCCTTCGTGACCACCGCCGTGGGCAAGGGCGTGGTGCGCTGCGAAGACAGCCCCAACTTCATCGCCAACCGCGTGGGCGTGGCGGGCCTGATGTTCACCATGATCGAAGTGAAGAACTTCGGCCTGGGCTATGACGTGGTCGACGACCTGACCGGCAAGAAGATGGGCCGTGCCTCGTCGGGCACCTACCGCACCTGCGACGTGGTCGGCATCGACACGATGGCCCACGTGATCAAGACCCTGCAGACCGGTTGCGCTGCCGACCCGTTCGCCGCCGCGTTCGCCATGCCTGCCGACGTGCAGGCCCTGCTGGACAAGGGCAACTTCGGTCAGAAGACCAAGGCCGGTTTCTACAAGAAAGACGGCAAGGCCATTTTCCAGTTCGACCTCAAGAGTGGCGACTACATCCCTGGCGGCAACAAGGCCGACAAGGAAGTGACCGACATCCTCAAGAAGCCTGCCGCCGAGCGCGTCAAGCTGCTGCGTGAGTCGAGCAACCCCCAAGCCCAGTTCATCTGGGCCATGCTGCGCAACGCCTTCCACTACGCCGCCGTGACGGTCGAAGGCATTGCCGACACCTGCCGCGATGTGGACCTGGCCCTGCGCTGGGGCTACGGCATGAAGCAAGGCCCCTTCGAGCTGTGGCAACAAGCCGGCTGGAAGCAAGTGGCTGAATGGGTGAAGGCCGACATCGACGCCGGCAAGGCCATCTGCAGCGCCCCGCTGCCTGCCTGGGTGTTCGACGGCCGCGAAGGCGTGCACACGGCCGAAGGCTCGTGGAGCCCCGCCAAGAAGACCTACGTGCCGCAACGTGACCTGCCGGTCTACAAGCGCCAGTTCTTCCGCGAAGACGTGTTCGGTTCGGGTGCTGTCGACGCCGCTGTGGCCGGCAAGACCCTGTTCGAAGACGCCGCCATCCGCCTGTGGACGCTGGACGACGAGGTGGTGATCGCCTCGATCAAGTCCAAGATGCACACCATCTCGGCCGAAGTGACCGCTGGCCTGACCAAGGGCCTGGAGCTGGCCGAAGCCGGCTACAAGGGCCTGGTGATCTGGTCGCAAGACGGCCCGTTCTCGGCCGGTGCTGACCTGCAATCGATGATGCCCGCCTTCATGCAAGGCGGTGGCAAGGCCATCGCCCCGTTCGAGAAGGCCCTGCAAGACTTCATGCTGAGCCTGCGCTACAGCAACGTGCCGAGCGTGGCCGCCATGCACGGCCTGGCCCTGGGTGGTGGTTGCGAGCTGGCCGTGCACGCTTCGCGTCGCGTGGCCGCCATGGAAAGCTATGTGGGTCTGGTTGAAGTCGGCGTGGGCCTGATCCCCGGCGGCGGTGGCCTGGCTTACCTGGCCCGCCGTGCTGCCGAGCAGCTGGAGCCCTCGAAGGGTGTGTCCGGCCAGACCGGCGGTGACCTGATCGGCTTCATGAAGGAAGGCTTCCAGGCCGCCGCCATGGCCAAGGTCGCCACCTCGGCCATCGAAGCCAAGAAGTTCGGCTACCTGGTCGACGGCGACGTGATCGTGCCCAACAAGGACGAGCTGCTGCACGTGGCCATCGCCCAGGTCAAGGCCATGTACGAGTCGGGCTACCGCGCCCCGGCCAAGAAGCTGTTCCCCGTGGCCGGCCGCAGCGCCAAGGCCACCCTGCAGTCTTCGCTGATCAACATGCGTGACGGCGGCTTCATCTCGCAGCACGACTACCACATCAGCTCGTGCATCGCCGATGTGCTGACCGGCGGTGACGTCGACTACGGCACCCTGGTGAGCGAGGAATACCTGCACGCCCTGGAACGCAAGCACTTCTGCTCGCTGCTGGACAACCCCAAGACGCAAGAGCGCATCATGGGCATGCTGTCGACCGGCAAGCCTGTCCGCAACTGATCGATCGGAGCACACAACATGTCGAAGCAACTTCGTGACGTTTACATCGTCGCTGCCACCCGCACCCCGATCGGCAAGTCGGGCCGCGGCGTGTTCAAGAACACCCGCCCCGAAACCCTGCTGGTGGCCACCATCCAGAACGCCCTGAAGCAGGCGCAAGGTCTGGACCCCGCCGCCATCGAAGACGCCATCATTGGCTGCGCGATGCCGGAAGGCGAACAGGGCATGAACGTGGCCAAGATCGCCAACCTGCTGGCCGGTCTGCCCAAGACCGTCGCCGGTGTGACGATCAACCGTTTCTGTGCCTCGGGCATCACCGCCGTGTCGATGGCCGCTGACCGCATCCGCGTCGGCGAAGCCGAAGTCATGATCGCCGGTGGCGTCGAGTCGATGTCGATGGTGCCGATGGGCGGCAACAAGCCCTCGTTCCACCCCGACATCGTCAACGTCGACGAGAACGTGGGCATCGCCTACGGCATGGGCATGACCGCCGAGAAGGTGGCCGAGAAGTGGCAAGTGACCCGTGAAGAGCAGGACGCATTCGCCACCGAATCGCACCGTCGCGCCATTGCGGCCCAGCAGGCCGGCTTCTTCGATGCCGAGACCACCCCGATCGAGATCGAAGTTCGCACGCCGAACCTCGAGACCGGCGAAGTCACCATCAGCAAGAAGACCATCACCAAGGACGAAGGCGCCCGCCCCGAGACCTCGGTGGAAGGCCTGGCCAAGCTGCGCCCGGTGTTCGCCGCCAAGGGTTCGGTCACCGCTGGCAACTCGTCGCAAACCTCCGACGGCGCTGGCGTGCTGATCCTGGCTTCCAAGGAAGCTTGCGAGAAGTACGGCCTCAAGCCGCTGGCCCGTTTCGTGGCCTTCGCCGTGAAGGGCGTGCCGCCTGAGATCATGGGCATCGGCCCGATCGAAGCCATCCCCCTGGCCCTGCAATACGCTGGCCTGAAGGCTTCCGACCTGGACTGGATCGAGCTGAACGAAGCTTTCGCCGCCCAGTCGCTGGCCGTGCTGAAGGACCTGGACGCCAAGGGCCACGTGCTCGACCGCGCCAAGGTCAACCCGATGGGTGGTGCCATCGCCCTGGGTCACCCCCTGGGCGCCACCGGTGCCATCCGCGCCGCCACCGTGGTGCACGGCCTGCGCCGCACCGGCGGCAAGTACGGCATGGTGACCATGTGCATCGGCACGGGCCAAGGCGCTGCCGGCATCATCGAGCGCGTCGACAGCCTGTGAGCCTGACGTGGCACATGGCCTGATGCCTGCGCACCCGGCCTGAGCCGCACACGGCCCGCCCCCGCAACGGGGCGGGCCGTTTTCATTTCCGGGCGCCAGCCCACACCCACACCTTCAGGAGACGCCGTGAAGATCGAACACCTGTCGATCGACACACATGACAACCACCGGTTGGCTGCGCGGCATTACCGCCCCGCCGTCGACCCGGTGCGGGCCGTGCTGCTGGTGGGGGCCATGGGCGTGCCCCAGCGCTTTTACGAGGCCTATGCCCGCTGGCTGGCCCAGCAGGGCCTGGCCGTGCTGACCTTCGATTTCCGCGGCGTGGGTGACTCGGCGCCACGCCGCCTGCGGGGCTTTCGCGCTTCGATCACCGACTGGGCCAGCCTGGACCTGCCCGCGGCGGTGCAAGCTTTGCAGCAACGCCACCCGGGCCTGCCCCTGAGCTACATCGGCCACAGCCTGGGTGGGCAACTGTTCGGCTGGCTGGGGCAGGGCACGCGGGTGTTCGATCGCGTGCTGACGGTGGCCAGCGGCAATGGCCACTGGCGCTGGAATGCCCCACCCACCCGATCGCGGGCTCCGCTGCTGTGGTGGCTGCTGGTGCCGGTGCTGACCCCGCTGTTCGGGCATTTCCCCGGGCGGCGCATCGGCGTGGTGGGCGATCTGCCTGCCGGTGCCATGCGCCAGTGGCGACGCTGGTGCCTGCACCCCGACTACCTGGGCATCGAGGGGCCGGCCGTGCGCGCCCGGTATGCCGAGGTGCGCACGCCCATCACGGCCCTGCTGATGCCGGACGACGAACTGGTGAGCCCCGAGGGCATTCGCCGGCTGTACAACCTGTACGACGGTGCCCGCGTGGACATCGTGGAGGCACAGCCGCGCAACTGGGGGCGCAAGCGCCTGGGCCATTTCGGGGTGTTCCGGCCATCTCCTGATGAGTCGCTGTGGCGGAAAACCCTGAGCTGGTTGGGCGAGGGGCCCTGAAGCAGGGGGTGTGCTGCATTCCGCTGAACGGAACATGTGCGGAGTATCCCCGACAGGCTGTGGCGCAGGCATGCAGAAAAATCGGTGCCAAGAAGTTCACAGACCACTGTGCCGAGGAGACCCCCATGCCCGCCAAGCCAACCATCGTTCGTTCCAGCCTGGGTGCCATCGCCCTGGCGTGTGTCGCCACCGCTGCCCAGGCTGCCCAGCCCTGGACCCCGGACACCACCGGCAATGTGGGCCCGGCGCCCACCAGCTTCAACAAGTGGGAAATGATCGAGTTCCCGGCGTCCACGGGTGCCTCGTGCGGCAACGGCAGCCCCTACCGCATCTTCATCAACCGCACCACCACCGCGGCCGACAAGGCCAAGACCGTCGTGATGTTCGAAGGCGGCGGCGCCTGCTGGGAGCAGAACGCCTGCCAGCAGAAAGACGGCGTGCTGGGGGCCACCAACTACAACGGCATCAAAGAGAACTACATGACCGGTGGTGGCCTGGCCCTGTACGGCTGGGTGACGCCCTTCACCTCGCGCAACCACCCGCTGCAGAAGGTGCAGACCCAGTCGTGGAACATCATCTACGCCCCGTACTGCACAGGTGACGTGCACTCGGGCAACAAGAGCAATGTGTACGGCGACGCCGACCCGAAGACGGCCATCACCTACCGCCACAAGGGCTTCATGAACGGCCAGGCCATTGCCAACTGGATGGGCAAGCACCTGCCCAAGCAGGACAAGCTGCTGGTCACGGGCTTCTCGGCCGGTGGCGCAGGTGCCACGTCCATGTACGGCCTGATCCGCCTGGCCGTGCAGCCCAAGCAGTCGGCCATGCTGGCCGATTCGGGCCCCATCTTCCAGGTCAACCGCAGCGACTCGCCCGAAGTCTCGCCCTCGATCCACCTGCACAACACCATCCGTGACAAGTGGGGCATCGAAGGCGAAGAAGGCCTGGCCAACCGCATGCTGGCCACCTTCCCGACCGCAGGCACCATCGAGAACCTGGGCAGCCTGACCACCGGTCTGGCCCGCGTGTTCCCACAGGACCGTTTCGGCTATGCCACCTTCCAGGCTGACGCCATCTACTCGTCCTTCTCGTACACCAAGTTCTACCCGGAGATCGCCGCCGCCCCCGCCGGCAGCAAGCGCGACGCCCTGTTGCTGGCCAAGTGGCAGCCCGAGGTCAAGAAGTGGGTCACGGCCATGCAGCCCGAGCCCAACATCGGCTACTACGTGCCCTATGGCCGTGATTTCCTGAAGTCTCACACCCTGACCACGGCCACCTTCAGCGGCACGGCCATCAAGGAAGCCGGCATCAAGGACATCGGCGCCTTCACCGACAACCTGCTGGACCCCAGCAAGCCCATCATGCGCGTGGTCGAACAGAACCGCACGGTGCAGAACTCGCAGGGCATCGGCTTCTTCTCGAGCTTCTTCAACACCTTCTACGCCCTCATCGGGCTGTGACCGCCACGCGGTGAGGTGAATCCGGCGTGCGCGATTGACGCGCGCCTGACAAAGGGGTGAGGTGGCCCACGCACAACGCGTGTGGCGCCTCACCCCTTGCGGTTTAATGCGGGCACTGCTGTTCAGGAGCCCCGCCATGAATGCCCCGACCGAGATCCTGCGTCACGAAGACGCCGGTGTGCTGACCCTCACGCTCCATCGCCCGGACAAGAAGAACGCGCTGACCGCGGCCATGTACGCGACCTTGGCCGACCAGTTGAACGAGGCGGCCCAGGCCCAGGCCGTGAAGGTGGTGGTGCTGCAGGGCAGCGAGCAGGTGTTCACTGCCGGCAATGACCTCCAGGACTTCCGCGACCACCCGCCCGTGCCCGGCAGCGAGCCGCCGGCGCCGGTGTACCGCTTCCTGGAAGCGCTGCGCACCTTCCCCAAACCTTTGCTGGCTGCCGTGGCTGGCCCGGCCGTGGGCATCGGCACCACCTTGCTCCTGCACTGCGACCTGGTGCATGCCGCCGACAATGCCGCCTTCAGCCTGCCCTTCGTGAACCTGGGGCTGTGCCCCGAGGCCGGCGCCAGCGTGCTGCTGCCGGCCCTGGTGGGGCGCCAGCGTGCCTCGGAACTGCTGTTGATGGGCGAGGCCTTCTATGCCGACGAGGCCTTGGAGATGGGCCTGGTCAATCGCGTGGTGCCACCGCCAGCGCTGCACGCGGGCGTTCAGGCCCTGGCGGCCCGCCTGGCCACGCGCCCTTTGAGTGCGCTGATGGCCACCAAGGCCCTGATGAAGCGCAGCCAACCGGCCCTGCAAGAGGTGATGGACGCCGAGTTCGCCCAGTTCGGGCAGATGCTGCGCGCACCGGCCTGCCGCGAAGCCCTGGACGCATTCATGGCCAAGCGCAAGCCGGACTTCACCGGGATGTGACGTGCTCAGGCCTCAGTTGGTTGCAACTGGTTGCCATTGACACCTCGAGTCACTTACAAACTCGGCGCGATTCGCAAAAATCCCCCTCAAATAAAGGGGGGGCTTCGGACAGGCCAGAGCCGGACTCCCCGTCAACCGGGAGGATCAAATGGATCTGCTGTTGCTGGCCTTGGTGGGTGGTGTCTCCGGCGTGATTGCCGGTTTGGTGGGTCTTGCCGGGGGCATCGTGGTGGTGCCCGCCCTGACCTGGATGTACGGGCCTTCGGCTCTCCACACGGCGATTGTGGTCTCATGGTTTGCCGTGTTGTTCAACTCGATCGGGGCGGCCAGCAAGCAGATCCGCATGCGCAGCCCTGATGAACGGCGGGCCCTGCTGCGGGGCTCTCGCTGGTTCATGCTGGGGGCGGTGCTGATCACGCCGGTGATCGCTCTGGCGGCCAGCGAAGTCAAGGACGTGGTGCAGCCGGCCATGGTGGCGGTGCTGCAGTTGTGCCTGGCGGCAGTGATGCTCTGGCCGATGGCTGATGATGCCGCACGGGCCCTGCAACCCGAGCGCCATCGCCCGGTGGTCGATGCTTCTTTCGGGGGCCTGATCGGGGGGGTATCCACCTTGATCGGGGTGGGTGGCGGCACCTACACGATTGCTTACTTCGTGTATGGTGCAGGCTCTCGTTTTCGGGATGCGATAGCCACGGCCAACCTCACCGGTCTGACCGTCGGGGCCTTGTCCGTACTTGGGTATCTGGCCTCCCTGGTGCTGTTTCAGCACCCCGAATCGGCCCACGAGGCTGGACCGATCTCGACCCTCGGCATGGTGGTCCTGATTGTGGCGGGAACCGCTGCAGCGCCGCTGGGGGTCCGCTGGTCGACCCGCCTGCCCACGAAGACGCTGCGTCAGATCCTCATTTTTGCGTTGATGATCTCGGCAGGGAGGCTGCTGTGGTCGTGACGCACCACGCAGTCCATGTCGCACCTCTCCCGTGTTGCCTTGTTCCTGGCCCTGGCCGTGTCGGTCGGGCAAGCCCAGTCGGCTGAAGAGATCCTGATTGGCCAGACCGCCGACTTCTCGTCGGTGGCCGGCCAGCAGATGAAAGACTTCAACCTGGGCGTGCTGGCGTACTTCAACCACGTCAATGCCAAGGGCGGCGTCAAAGGGCGTCCGATCACCTTGATCTCGCGTGACGATGCCTTTCAGGCGGCCAAGGCCGAAGAAAACGCCAAGGCCCTGGTGTCGCAGTCGAACGTGATCGCACTGTTCGGTTCGCGCGGCACCGACCCCTCAGAGGCTGTGATCAAGGTGGCCGAGGCCACGCGCACGCCCCTGGTCGGGCCCATCACGGGGGCTGATTCCATGCGTGAGTCGCGCTACACCTTCCCGGTGCGCGCCGGCTACCGTGACGAGGTCAAGGCCATGCTGGAGCACATCTCCTTCGTGCCTTCGCGCCTGGCCGTGCTGGTGCAGGACGACAAGTTCGGCAACCCGCTGTTCGCCTTCATCGACAAGTCGCTGCGTGAGCGTTATCGCAACACGCGCCTGGTCAGCACGGTGCGCTTCCCGCGCACGCAGAAAGACCTCAAGACCGAGGCCTCCAAGGTGCTGGAAAGCGAGCCCAACGCTGTGATCGCCTTGTGCAACCCCACCTCGTGCGAAAGCTTTGTGCGTTCGATCAGCGAGCAGGCGGTGGCGCAGTCGCGGCCTCGCCCGACCATCTACCAGACCTCGATCTCCGACATGTATGCCCAGTTCAAAAAGCTGGGCGCGCCGGTGGTGGCGGGCAACCCGTTCACCCAGATCACCCCCGACCCGCACCGGGGCATCAACCCGCTGGTGAAAGACTACCGGGCGGCCATGGACCGGGCCAGGCAGCCTTACAACTACCGCAGCTACGAGGGCTATTTCTCGGCTGCGGTGCTGGTGGAGGCCCTCAAGCGCGCGCCTTCACTGACCCGCGAGGGCCTGGTGCAGGGCTTCGAGCAAGGCCTGTCCAACGGGGTGGAAGTGGGCGACGTGAAGGTGCGCTACAGCCCCGGTGACCACCAGGGCAGCCAGTACGTGGACCTGGTCACCATCGACCGCGACGGCCGACTGGTGCACTGACGGGATCAGCCCGGCCCCTGGAAGCCGTTGCGGCGGAAGGTCAGCACCAGGGTGTCGCGCCAGCCGTAGCCTTGCAGGGGCTGGATCGGCGTGCTTTCGTGGATCACGCGCACGTCGTCGAGCAGCAGCAGGCTCCAGGGCTTTTGCAGTGTGAAGCGCACGCCGTGCGGGCCGTCGGCCTCGAACACGCGCGTTTCACCGCCCTTGATGCCGTGGCGCTCGAGCAGCAACACGGCCACGAAATCGACGCCGTCGCGGTGCGCGCCTTCGGGCGTGGGGCGGCCGATGCCGCCTTCGGTGTCCACGCGGAACTGGTGCGCTTCGATGGACCAGGTCTCGGCGGGCAGCGTGCGCGCCAGCACCACCCCCAGCTGCGTCAGCAAAGCGCGCCACACCGGGTGGCGGGCGATGGCGGGTTCGATGGGTTCGAACCAGCGCTCGATGCCGCCATGCAGCGCGTTGTATTCCACCGGCTGCCAGTGGGCGCGGTGTTCCACCTGCGTGAGGGCTTCACCGTCGATGTCGAGCGTGTAGCAGCTGTGGCGGCGCTTGCGGTAGCGTCCGCCGTCTTTCAGGTGGGTGTCCGGCTCCAGCCGGTTCCAGCTGTCGTGCAGGCGCTGGAAGTCGGATTCGGTCGCGCCCAGCCAGTCGGCCAGCTGTTCAGGGGTCATCAGGGCCCAACCGTGGCTGCGCAGGCGGTCGGGCAAATCGAGGGGGGCGGTGGGCTGGACGATCTGCATGACGGCGATGGTCGCACAAATGGCCCGGGGTGCGGCTGCGGTGGCGCAAGGCCCTTCAACAAAGGCCCGACAGCCCGGTGGCAGCCTGTCGGGCGGGCTCAGTCCTTCGGGATGGGGCGCGGCTGGCCTTCGTGGTCGATGGCCACGTAGGTGACTCGGGCCTCGGTGACCTTGACCAGCAGCGGATCAGAGGGACGGCGCTCGGCCCACACCTCCACGTGCATGGTGATCGAGGTGCGGCCGACCTTGTCCACGCGGGCGTAGAACGACAGCAGGTCACCCACCGACACCGCCGAGCGGAACACGAATTCGTTGACGGCCACGGTGGCGATCTTGCCCCGCGCGATGCGGGCCGGGATCACGCAGCCAGCCAGGTCCACGTGCGACATGATCCAGCCACCAAAGATGTCGCCATTGCCATTGGCGTCTTTGGGCATGGGCATCACGCGCATGACCAGCTCCATGCCAGGGTGGAGGTCGGGCGGGGTGAGCAGGGTGGCGGTGCGCGAGGTGGGAGCGGTCATCTGGGAGGTGCCGAAGCAAGGCTTTCGCAGAGCATCGACAATCTGGGCACAAACACAAGACCAGAATTGTCCGCCCATGCGCCGTTTTGCACAGTCGCCTGTCACAGAAAGCCCCACGCCAGGCTCGGCCCCGGCCAGCGCGGCCCGCTCCGACCGGGACACCCTGGCCCGCCTGTGGCCCTACCTGTGGGCTTACCGGGGGCGTGTGCTGCTGGCCCTGGCCTTCATGGTGGCGGCCAAGGTGGCCAACGTGGGCGTGCCGGTGCTGCTCAAAGAGCTGGTGGACCGGCTGGCCCCCAATGCTTCGGCCCCTGCGGCCCTCATGGTGGTGCCGGTGGGCCTGCTGCTGGCCTACGGCCTGCTGCGCCTGAGCACCTCCCTGTTCACCGAGCTGCGCGAGCTGGTGTTCGCCAAGGCCACCGAGGGTGCTGCGCGGCGCATCTCGCTGCAGGTGTTTGCGCACCTGCACGCGCTGAGCCTGCGCTTTCACCTGGAGCGCCAGACCGGCGGCATGACCCGCGACATCGAGCGCGGCACGCGGGCCGTGCATTCGCTGATTTCCTACTCGCTCTACAGCATCGTGCCCACGCTGATCGAAGTGGCCCTGGTGCTGACCCTGCTGGGCACCAAGTTCGACATGGTGTTCGTGTGGATCACGCTGGGCGCACTGGTCAGCTACGTGGCCTTCACGGTCACGGTGACCAGCTGGCGCACGCGCTTTCGCAAGGCGCAGAACGAGCTGGATTCGAAGGCCCACACGCGGGCCATCGATTCGCTGCTGAACTACGAGACGGTGAAGTACTTCAACAACGAAGACTTCGAAGCCCGCCGCTACGACGAGAGCCTGGAGCGCCTGCGCCAGATGGCCGTGAAAACCCAGCAGAGCCTGTCGGTGCTGAACACGGGCCAGCAATGCATCATTGCCGTGGGCCTGATCCTGATGCTGTGGCGCGCCACGCAGGGCGTGGTCGAGGGACGCCTGAGCGTGGGTGACCTGGTCATGGTCAACGCCTTCATGATCCAGCTGTACATCCCGCTGAACTTCCTGGGGGTGATCTACCGAGAGATCAAGCAGTCGCTGACCGACCTCGACAAGATGTTCACCCTGATGGAGCGCGACCGCGAGGTGGCCGACGAGCCCGACGCCAGGCCCCTGATGGTGAAGGCGCCACCGGCGGTGCGTTTCGAGAACGTGGTGTTCGCGTACGACCCCAGCCGGCCCATCTTGCAGGGCGTGAGCTTCGAGATCCCGGCGGGGCAGACCGTGGCCGTGGTAGGGGCCTCGGGTTCGGGCAAATCGACCCTGGCGCGCCTGCTGTACCGCTTTTATGACGTGCAGCAGGGCCGCATCACGGTGAACGGGCACGACGTGCGCCACCTCACGCAGGACAGCCTGCGCCGCCACATCGGCATCGTGCCCCAGGACACAGTGCTGTTCAACGACACGGTGGCCTACAACATCGCTTACGGGCGCACCGGCGCTTCGCGCGAAGAGGTGGAGCAGGCGGCCAGGTCGGCCCGCATTCATGAGTTCATCGCGGCCACGCCCAAGGGCTATGAGACCATGGTGGGCGAGCGCGGGTTGAAGCTCTCAGGCGGTGAAAAGCAGCGCGTGGCCATCGCGCGCACGCTGCTCAAGAACCCGCCGATCCTGGTGTTCGACGAGGCCACCTCGGCCCTCGATTCGGCCAACGAACGGGCCATCCAGGCCGAGCTGGCGGCGGTTGCCCAAGGCAAGACGGTGCTGGTGATCGCGCACCGGCTGTCCACCATCGTGCAGGCGCACGAGATCCTGGTGATGGACGCCGGGCAGATCATCGAGCGCGGCACCCATGCCCAGCTGCTGAACGCCAACGGGCGTTATGCCCAGATGTGGCGCATGCAGCAGCACGAGGGATGACACCTGACACCCATGGGGCCATCGAGCGCGTCACATGCTGAACTGACAGGCTGCCTGCTGACTGCTGCTCAACACGTTGCCAGTGAACGCGGTCAGCACCAGCGATTCGCTGCGCGCGGCCATGTCGGCCGACAGCGTGGTGGGAAACGCGTAGTTCGCCACTTCGCTGCGGTCAGGTCCTGTGCCGAACTGAGCCAGTTGTGTGTTCCATTCGGCCAGGGTGTACGCAGGCTTGGACGTTGCCAGGACGGTGTCTCCAGGCACCAGCTTTTTCAGGGCGTTCTGAGTGAAGCGGGCACAGTACTGGTTGCCCGAAACGGTCAGGCTGTTCACCACGGGTTGCGCAGGGTCGACCACCAGTGACATGGCCAGTTCCTGGGCACCTGTGCCCGTGTTGTTCCAGGCCAGTCGATTGCCACTGAAGGTGTTGCGGTACGGTGCAAAGGTGGTGTCGGTCGGCAGGATCGTGCGTGAATCATGCGGTGTGACGATGCCGAAGCCGCTGTTGCCGATCACCCAGTTGTTCAGGATGCGGCTGTCAGATTCTTTGACCTGCATGCCTTGGCCCCGGTTGCCGAACACCTGGTTGTTCTGCACCAGATTGCGTGCGTTGATTTCCAGGAACAGGCCGATCAGGTTGTAGGCCACCACGTTGCCATCCACCACGTTGTCGTCGTTGTGGGTGTCCAGCCAGATGCCATGCCCCTGGTTGTTGTAGACGCGGTTGCGGCTGAAGGTACCCTGGTCCATGCCTTCGATCGCAGGCAAGGGGTTGGGCAATGACAGCGAAGCTTGCGCAGCCTGCAGTTCCTTGCCGCCGATGAACTTGATGCCGCCGGCTTCCCAGTCGGTTTCGAAGCC
Source organism: Aquabacterium lacunae (assembly GCF_004310865.1). Taxonomy (GTDB): domain Bacteria; phylum Pseudomonadota; class Gammaproteobacteria; order Burkholderiales; family Burkholderiaceae_C; genus Aquabacterium; species Aquabacterium lacunae. The sequence continues at coordinate 373,519 of NZ_SIXI01000003.1, read as the reverse complement.
ACGGGTGTTGTTGTAGCGCACGATGTTGTTGCTGACCGTGATGCGAGCCCCGTGGCCGGCCAGCCCGGACTGCCCACACCGCTCCAGCGTGGATTGGGTCACAGCGTTGTCCATGCCCACCAGGCTCACGCAGGTGGCATCGGCTTCTCGCACGATCAGATTTTCCAGACGGATGTTGCGCCCCATCAGCTGAACGGCCGCGCCGCGAGTGAACGAGGTGGCGCTGTTGCGCTCGACGACCAGATCGCGCACGGTGACGTTGTCGATGTTCCGTGGGTACTCTGCACCCATCAGCACGTGCTGGTACACGCTGACCTCCATCAGGCCCTTGTCCATCGGCGCCGCCAGCTTCACATACAGCGTCTTGTTGGGGGCGTCGTGGTAAAACTGATTCACCGCCAGTGCCGTCCAGGGTGTGGTTGTGACGGGGGTGATTCGCCCTGGCCACAAGGTTTTGCCCCCCAGCTCCTGTTCGATCGCGGCGTAGTCACTGCCCACGGGTGACGGGAAGCTGTAAGTGCGGAACACCTTGCCCCCCACTTGCTGCAGCGAAGTGGTTCCGTGGAAGACCTGCTGGGGCTCCAGCACATGGGGCTGCCCGCTGACAGGGTCTGTGGGCCAGGCGCTGCTGACGGCAGACCAGGTGCGCTTGTACACATAGCCCTTTGTCAGCATGCGGCTCCAGTTGGTGTCGACCACCAGACTGCCCCTGATTGTCGGGTTGCCGGTGCCGGCCCATTTGCGCACCAGGGTGTGTCGCTGATTGGGGCCTTCGCTCAGGGCGCCCAATGCCATCACCGAGCGGGCCAGCGTTCCGCTGGCGGGCAGCTTGCCATCGACCGTGCCACGGTAGGGCTTGCCATTGCCCGCGATGATCAGCTCCGCGCCAGGCTTGAGCACGGCCAATGCGGCAGGCAAACTCGTGAACGGCTTTGCCGCTGAGCCACAGGCCCCTGGTGCGGTGGACACACACGCCGTGGAGGCCGTGTTGTCCACGTAGATCTGTGGGCTGTAAAGGCTGGGGTTGCCTGGGTCAGGTGGGTTGGCGGCCTGGGTCGTGATGCTCCAGGTGGCGAGCACAAAAAAGCCGGCCAAAGCCGGCACCGTGTGGTGGCGCATGGTGTTCCTTCCTGTTTGCGTTGAACGCGCCAAGTTTATCCACCCATGCAGTGGGCCAGCACAGGGTTGATGCCCGGTGCTGGCCCTTGGCCTCAGGCGCGAGTACGGCGCGCAGCCATGACGATGCCCACGCCAGCCAGCAGCAGGGCCAGGCTGGCCGGCTCTGGCACCGCACTCACGTTCACGGTGGCCGAGCCGAAGCTGGGGTTCACCTGGTTCACGTCCACATCGGCGAACACATAAGGCGTGCTGGGCGACAGCTGCACACGCGAGGTGCCCGCGCCCACGGCCGTGAAGTTCAAGGTGGCGGCGAGGAAGTCACCGGCCTTGGGGTTGCCGAAGGTGTTGAACGACACGTCGGTGACCGTGCCCGAGGCGGGGTCCAGCAGGCCGGTCGAGCGGAAGAACTCCCAGCTGCTCGGGATGGTCATGCCGTCCAGGCGCAGCACGGTGGGGTCGAAGCTCAGGTTGAAGCCGCCGCCAACGATGGCGGTCGGAAAGCCCTGGCCTTCCACGGTCAACGAAAAGCTCTGGCCGACCTCGGTGTCGGTGGTGCCCGGCAGGATCGTCAGGCGCTGGGCCTGTGCATGGCCTGCGCTCAGCAGGGTCAGGGCGGTGGCCAGCAAGGTGGCCTGGAGGGGGCGTTGCATCGTGTTCATGGGGAAGTTCCTTTCGGTGGGGTCAACAAAAAAAGAGGGCAATCAGAAGGTGATGTCGCATCAGCGCTCGCCCAGGTGGAGGGCCGAGGGGCCCGGGCGCGTGCCGAACAGGCGGCGCAACTGGCCGAGGTCCAGCGCATTGACGGCCCCGTCGCCGTTGAGGTCACCGGCGGGGTTGCTGGCACCGAAAGCGGTGCGCAGCGCGCTGACGTCCAGCGAGTTGACGATGCCGTCGTTGTTCAGGTCGGCATCACAGGCATTGCCGTAGCCGTCGTTGTCGGTGTCGGTCTGCGAGGCGTTGGCCACGGCCGAGCAGTTGTCGCGGCTGTCGGGCACGCCGTCACCGTCGCTGTCGGTTTCCTTGTAGGCCGCCTGCACAGGTTGTCCGTCGGTGGCGGCAATGCGCACCACCACGTTCTTGAGCTGCACCGTGTCGCCCAGGTCGATCTCGGCCAGGCCCTGTTCGTCGACCAGGCCGCGGCCCACCTCTTCGCCGGTGTCCGGGTTCAGGGCCACGGCCGTGATGAACTCGCTGCCGGTGGGCTTCCAGTCACCGGTCGCCACGGCCACGCGAGCGATCTTGCCCACCAGCTCGACGTTGCGGATCACCAGTCGCAGCGGCGCGTTCAGCCGCAGGCTCACGGTGGGGTCACCCAGCAGGTTGTAGATGTTGAGCTCGTCGCGCAGGTTGTAGACGGCAGGGCGGCTGCCGCCCGCGGCCAGCGGGTGGCTGTTGGCGGTGGTGCCAGCGGCCACATCGCTCACGTAGGTCTTGGCGTAGTTCAGGATGTCACCCAGACGGCGGATGCTGGTGCCGGTGCCGTGGCTGCTCAGCAGGTTGGGGAACACGGCATCGAACAGGCCCAGGGTCAGGTGGTTGTTGTCGATCGTGCTGCTGGAGCGGGTGTCGCCGATCACGGCCAGTGCGCCATCGGGCTTGCGCAGGAACGCTTCGGCCCAGTACACGCTGCTGGGGCTGGGGCCGTAGCCTGTGCCGACCCTGACGGCCGGCAGGTCAACCGTTTCGTTGTCGAAGATGCCACTGGCGCAGTTGACGCTGAACACCAGCGGGAACTTGTTGCCGGTCACCGAGATGCTGCCCAGGTTGGAGGTGCTGAAGCTGGGGTCGCCCCAGCCTGTCCACCAACCGTGGTCGCGGTGGAACAGCACCGAGGTGCCCGCGTTGACGGCATTGACGATGTCGCCGCCGGTGGCGTTCCAGCCGAAGGTGGGTTTGCGCAGGTCGGCCGGCACGGCGCCGCCGCCGTTGTAGAACTTCGGGTCTGCGCCCGATGGGGCGGTGTACAGGCGGGCCACGTTGTAGCCCAGGCCGGTCAGGTGGTTGCGCACGATCTCGCTGGTTTCCACGAACCAGCGGTCGTCGGTGACCATGCCCTGGAAGTACGAGGCGAAAGTGAATCGCTTGTAGTAGTTGGCGTTGGCGCCCGTGCCTGCCGGTGGGTTGAGCTCGTAGGCCTTGATCTTGTTGACGATGGTCTGGGCCTGAGCCTGGGTGTCCACCGGCAGGCGGCCGATGCCGAAGGGCGGCACGGTCACGCTGGTGGCCCCTGCCAGGAACTGGCCGTACCACATGTCACCTGCATTGCGTGCGGCATCCCAGCCATTGGGCATGTCGTAGTGGGTGGGGATGAATTCGGCATCGCCCATGAACAGCACCCAACGCGGCCGGATCAGTCGGGTGTCGTAGAACTTGCTGATCCAGTTGCGGATCTGGTTGGGCGTGGCTGCAGCGCCTGCCCCGGTGATCTCGGCGGTGGTGACCACCTGTGTCGAAATGCCCAGGGCCTGTTTGTGGGCCTTCAGGCTGTCGGCAGCGGCCTTGAAGTTCGGGTGGGTGACGATCAGAAAGCGTGCGCCGAACAGCGTGGGGTCGATCTTGACTGGCGGGGCGCAGCGCAGTTCGTTGGCCAGCGCCTTGTTCACGGCGAACTGGAAGGCGGGCAGGGGCAGGCCCTCGATTTTCTGGTCGATGGCGTCCAGGCCCTTGTCCTGGCGCGTGCTCAGCCACTCCTTGTTGAGCGTGCGGTCGTACAGGAAGCAGCGGCCGGGGTGCTTGATGGTCACCAGGTAGCTGGTGTAGTAGGTCAGCAGTTCCGAGGCCGGGTCATAGCCATAGGGCGCAAAGCGATGGCCCTGCACGTTGGCATCGCCCTTGAACACGGGCACGGTGCCCAGGTCGGTGCCTGGGGCCTTCACGCCTTTGAGGTAGGTGGCCTGGTCGAAGGTGAACTTCGGCTTGTCGTCGACCCCTGCGGCGCTGCGCTCACCGGGTTGCACCGGGTACAGGCGGATGCCACCGAGGCGCTGGATGCCACCTTCTGGCGTGATGGTGACCGTGCTGTCATTGCCGTCGACAGGCAGCACCGTGGAAAAGCCCGCCATCGGCAGTTCAGGCAGGCCCACTTCGCGGCTGTCGCTGATCAGCGGGTTGTTGCCTTGTCGGCTCGAAAACCGCACGAACCGGCCCTGGTCGGTCTCCACCGTTTCAAAGGTCGGCTTGGGCACGAACACGCGCAGCACAGTGCTCTCTGCCGACACGGACACGGCTTGCACTTGCACGCCGCCTTGCGTCTGCGCATGGGCGGTGGGAAGGCACACGGTCTGCAGGGCGGCCAGGCCGAGCAGGCCGGCGATCACGGTCGATCGCAGTGTGGCGTTGTGGGTCCGGGGTCGGGGGTGGGGCATGGGTCTCTCCAGTGGTGTGAGGTGCTGACGCCGGGATGGCGCACTGCATGACACCGAAGGCTAGAGAGCTGTCTGCCCATGAAAAAGCCCCTCGTCCCTAGGCTTGGGGAGGGGCAACTTAGGGGGGGCCCTAACGTTAGGGCCCCAGGGTTAGGGACTGCGCCGCAGCCCTTGGATGCAGGTCAGGGCGTCAGGGCACGATGGCGAGGCCCTTGAGGGGCTGGCCTTCACCCACCGCACCGATCAGGCGGGCCTGGCCGCTGCCCAGGTTGACTTCATAGAAACGGTTGCTGCCGCCGTTGCGACGGTGCGTGACCAGGTAGGCGCTGTTGTTGGTGTCGGCGATGTCGAACGAGGCGTCGTCGAAACGCTCGATCAGCAGCGGGCCCACGGCCTGCAGCTTGCCTGTGTTGGGCGAGATCACGGTGGCGGCGCCCTCGATCGATCCCTGGATGGCCAGGTAGCCGGTGGCGGCATCGATGGCGTAGTTGGTGGTGATCTTCTCGTTGGTCTTGTTGTAGGTGTAGCCCGCGGCCACGATGCGGGTGCGCTGGCCACCCAGCAGGTCGGTGGCGCTGTACATCAGTGTGCCGTCTTCCTGCACGCCCGAGGTGTTGGCATCGCCATCGACCTGGGCACCGGTGTCCGGGTGCAGGCGCAGGTTGCGGCCTTTGTCGTTGACCACGCGGATGCGGTCGACCGTGGGGTTGAAGTCGACGCCCCAGGCCTCGCCCTCAGGCAGCTTGACGGGCGTGCCCACGGCGCTCACGGTGCCTTTTTCGGTGTCGATGCGCAGCAGACGGCCCTGGTCGGTCAGGCCGAACAGCTGGCCTTTGGCCACCCGGAAGTCGATGCCCAGGAAGGTTTCGCCCGGGTTCATGCCCTGCAGGTTCAGGCGCGTCAGCACCTTGCCGGGCTCTGAGGCATTGAAGCTGACCAGCACGTTGGCAGCGGTCACACCGACCAGCAGTTCCTTGCGCTCTTTGGCCGGGGCCAGGGTTTCCTGGGTGGTGTTGCTGCGGCTGCCGCCCGCAGCGGCAGGGCTGGTGCTGGGGTTCCCGGCGCTGGAAGCCTTGTCACCCCAGGGCCACCAGTTCTGCAGCGACTGGGCCTGAGGCATGTAGGCGCAACCGCCGAGCGTGGCCGCGCAGGCGGCCAGTGCCAGGGTGCGCAGGTGGGTCAGAGAACGGTACTGCAACGGGGCAGGGCGAACCGGCATGGGCTGAACCTCACATGGTGGAATGACAAGCCCCCAGCATAGTGCGTTCGGCGCGCTGCCAAGCGCCCTGGAACGGTGGACAATCACGGGTTTTGCGATTTCCTGCTGTGGGTGTGACGCCATGACCGACCTGACCTTGATCCGACCCGATGACTGGCACCTGCACGTGCGCGACGGTGCCGCCATGGCCAGCGTGGTGCCGGCCACGGCCCGCCAGTTCGCACGGGCCATCGTCATGCCCAACCTCAAGCCGCCGGTGACCACCGCCGAGCAGGCCGCCGCCTACCGCGACCGCATCCGTGCGGCCGTGCCTGCGGGGGTGCAGTTCGAGCCCCTGATGGTGCTCTACCTGACCAACAACACCCCGGCCGAAGAAGCTGTGCGTGCCAAGGCCATGGGGGCGGTGGCCTTCAAGCTCTACCCCGCCGGTGCCACCACCAACAGCGACGCGGGTGTGACCGACCTGCGCCACACCTACGGCGTGCTCGAAGCCATGCAGCGCGAAGGCCTGGTGCTGTGCGTGCATGGCGAAGTGACCGACAGCGAGATCGACGTGTTCGACCGTGAAAAGGCCTTCATCGACGACAAGCTGATCCCGCTGCGCCGTGATTTCCCCGAGCTCAAGATCGTGTTCGAGCACATCACCACCAAGGAAGCCGCGCAGTACGTCAGCGAGGCCGATGCCTTCGTGGGCGCCACCATCACGCCGCAGCACCTGCTGTACAACCGCAACGCCATCTTCATGGGGGGCATTCGCCCGCACTACTACTGCCTGCCGGTGCTCAAGCGCGAAGAGCACCGCGTGGCCCTGATGCAGGCGGCCACCAGCGGCAGCCCCAAGTTTTTCCTGGGCACCGACAGCGCGCCGCATGCGGCCCACCTGAAGGAGCACGCCAGCGGGTGTGCCGGCTGCTACAGCGCCCCTTGTGCCCTGGAGCTGTACGCCGAGGCCTTCGAGGCCGTGGGCGCACTCGACAAGCTGGAGGGCTTTGCCAGCTTCTACGGGGCCGATTTCTACGGCCTGCCGCGCAACACCGACACGGTCACGCTGCGCCGTGAAAGCTGGGTGGTGCCCGAGACCTTGCCCTTCGGCGAAACCGTCATCAAGCCCCTGCGTGGCGGCGACACCCTGAACTGGCGCCTGGTCTGATGTCGAAAGCGAGAGCGCGCGTGCTGCGCGCCATCGACCTGCTGTGTGACCGCCTGCCGCGGTTCATGCTGCCCACACCCGAGATCGCCGGGCAGCGCCTGCACCCTTTCCTGGCGGTGCTGCGCCGCCTGATGGCCCTGCAGGGTGGGCCTCAGCGTTGGGAGCTGACACCCGAGGCCGCGCGCCAGCAGATGCGTGACGCCGTGCTGCCCTTGCAGCGAGGCTGGCCCGTGGCCGCGGTCGAAGACATCGAGATCGACGGTGACGACGGCCGCCTGATGGCCCGCCACTACCTGCCTGAAGCCGACAAGGCCGTGCCCGTGCTGCTGGTGTACCTGCATGGGGGCGGCTATGTGCTGGGTGACCTCGACACGCATGACGATGTGTGCCGCCTGATCTGCCGCGAGGCCGGCGTGCAGGTGCTGTCGGTGGCTTATCGCCTGGCCCCGGAGCACCCCTTCCCGGCCGGGCTGCTGGATGCCGTGGCGGCCATGCGCTGGGCTCGTCTGCACGCGCCAGCCTGGGGTGTGCAGCCGCAGGCCGTGGCCATTGGTGGCGACAGCGCCGGTGCCACCCTGGCCGCTGTGGCCGCCCACCAGCTGGCCCGTGAAGGCGAGGCACCTGCCGCCCAGCTGCTGTTCTACCCGGGCACCGACCTCATGACCGAGCGGCCGTCGCAGCAGGCCTACGGCCACGGGCTGTTCCTGAGCACCGAAGACCGCGCCTGGTTCTACCAGCACTACCTGGGTGACGAGCCCATGGCCAAGGGCGACCCGCGCGTGTCTCCCCTGTGGCACAAGGACATGGCCCTGATGCCGCCCACCGTGCTGTGCACGGCCGCCCTCGACATGCTGCGCGACGAAGGCCTGGCCCTGGCCCAGGTGTTGCGCAAAGCACGCGTGGAATTGCGCCATCTGGAAGGCGAGGGCCTGGGCCATGGCCATGTGAACCTGGTGGGCGTGCATTCGGCCTCGCGTCGCGAGGTGCAAGCGGCCGCGCGCGCGCTGCGGGACCTTCTGCTCTCACGCCAGTTCCGCTCGACCTCCGCCTGATTTCCCGGGCCGCATCCAGGCTTGTCGCCCACCGCTTGTCCCGGTGGGCGCCGCGCATTCGAGGGACAGACCCAAGGTGACTTCATCTGAGAACTCGTGTATTCTGATCACACGGTTAGTCAGTGTGAGGTTCATGCGGACCTCTCCTTCAACCCGGGCTCCCTGTGAGCCCGGGTTTTTTTTCGCCCGGGAGGTGCCTTGCGCAGTCGGTCAGGCCTTGCTCTGAGGGGTGGCTTGGTGAAAACACCCAATGCCGTCTGTTCACATTCGGACACGTTCGGGGCCACACTCCCGGGCTGCGCCTGTTCCATGGCCTCGGCCCTTCATGCTCATTTCGCCCATCAACTTCAAGATCCTGGCCACGGCCCTCGACATCGAGGGCCACGACGGCATGCGCGCCTTGCAGGCGGTGGGGTTTCGGGACCTGGACGAGGTCGCAGAGGACGGGCCCTGGCTGCCTGCCGAGCAACTCGATCGCATGATGGCCGAGGCCATCCATGTCTCGGGCGATGACACCTTCGGGCTGGTGGTTGGCCGAAGCCTGGCCTTGATGCGCTACGGCCCGATCGCGCCGTTGGCCATGTCGTCCCCCAGCTTGCGTCAGATCCTGGCCGATGTGCGCCGCTTTGGGCGGCTGCTGTTGCCTGAGGCCGAGTGGGAGCTGGTGGAGTCTGGCGGGCTGGCGGGCATTCGGGTGCAGCCGGTGGTGCACGGTGGGCTCAGTGGCCACTTCCGCTGCGACCAGGTGGCCACCAGCGGCATGATGCTGCTGCGCATGGTGGGCTGGGGCCCCAACGACATCGTGCGGGTGGACCTGCCTTACCACCCGCGACCCGAACAGATGCCCCGTTATCAGGGCGTGTTCGGGGCCTTGCTCAACCCGGGGGCGGCGCATTGCACCCTCTGGTTCGACCCGCGCCTGCTGGACCTGCACATGCCCACCAGCGACCCGGTGGCCAACGTGGCAGCTCGTGCGCGGGCCGAGTCGGCCCTGGCGGCCATGCAGGCCGGCTCCGATCTGGCTGAAACCGTGCGCGAATGGTTGCTCGCCAGCCTGCCGCGCTGGCCGTCCGTGCAGGAAACCGCGGCTCAGCTGCGCATGACCGAGCGCAGCTTGCGTCGGCAGCTGGAGCAGCTGGGCACCTCGCATGCCGAGCTGCTGCAAAGTTGCCAGGTGCTGATGGCCGAACGCCTGCTGGCCGATGCCGAGCGCCCGATCAAACAGGTGGCCGACGCGCTGGGCTTCGGTTCGGTGCACAGCTTCCACCGGGCATTTCGGCGCTGGCGGGGCGAAACACCGGGGGGGTGGCGTGATCGCCAGCTGGGTCTGAGCCCGGTGCCCGCCATCCCCGGCATGGCCACGGCTGACGCAGACTGAGCTTCGCATTGGGGGAAAGCCCCAGCGCCTGCGGGCAATCGGGTGGTCAGTCCAGCCATTGGCTGACGCACCGTGGCTCCCTACGATCCGTGCAACTTCACACACCAGGCGTCAGCCATTGCACGGAGAGCTTCGCATGTTGTCCATCGCCCCCCACCGCCACAGTCTGAGCCGTTTGGCCGCCTTGTTGCTGACCGCTGGCCTGTGCGCTTCGGCCCAGGCCCAGACCACCACCTTGGGCACCCGCGGCCAGCTCAGCCAGGCCAGCACCCCTGTCACCAGCAACGCTGGTGCCATCTGGAAGGAATACACCCGCGCGGCCGAGTACCCCAACGCTGTCACTTTGCCGCTGCAGTTCATCACCACCCGCACTGGCCAGAAGCTGGCGGTGCTGGTGACCGTGCCGGCCGACGCCAGCAACAAGCCGGTGGCGGGCCGCTTCCCGGCCATCCTCACGCAGACGGCTTACCGCATCGACACCGGCCAGTTGCTGGGTGGTGTCGTGCTGACGGGCAACACCCTGCTGGTGGGCGGAAAGGACGAGTTCATGATCCGCCGCGGCTATGTGTCGGTGGCGGTGGATGTGCTGGGCTCTGGCCTGTCCGACGGTGAAGCCCAATTGCTCGGTGAGGCCGAGCAGGCCGCTTATGGCGAGGCGGTCGAATGGGTCACGAAGCAGGCCTGGTTCAATGGCAACCTGGGGCTGGCGGGCACGTCCTACCTGGGCATCACCAGCTTGATGACGGCGGGGCAGCAGCACCCGGCCGTGAAGGCGGTGTTCAGTGAAGTGCCCATGGGCGATGCCTACCGCGGCACGGTAGGCATCGGGGGCCTGCTCAATGCGCAGTTCATCAGCCTGTGGCTGCCACTGACCCAGTCGCTCAGCGTGCTGGGCAACAAGTCGGCACAGGACAAGTACCCCGAGTACGCCGACCAGATTGCCGCGGCCACCGCACAGCACGTGGCCGCCATCAACAGCTGGTACCTGCCCACGGTGGAGAACTCGCTGAAAGGCCAGTCTGGCTATGCCACCGACGACGGCAGCTTCTGGTCGGTGCGCTCGCCCATCGAGAAGGCCTCACGCATCAACGTGCCGACCTTCATCATTGGCTCCAGCAACGACATCTTCCAGCGTGACGAGCCGCTGTTGTACGAGCAACTCAAGCAGCGCGTGAACACCAAGCTGGTGGTGCTGCCTGGCTCGCACATCGGTGCAGTGCAGACCGCCCTGAGCGGGGCCAGTGCGAGCTCGGGCGGTGCACCTGAAGCGTCCAAGCTGATGCTGCAATGGTTCGATCAATACCTCAAGGGCATGAACACCGGTGCCGCTGCTTTGCCCAACGTGACCCAGTTCGTGCAAGGCTACGGCAGCAGCGACAAGTACGCCCGCAGCACCGACTGGCCCCACCCGCAGATGACGCCGCAGCGCCTGTACCTGCGCGGCAATGGCGGCCTCACCACCCAGGCACCTGCCGCCGGTGAAGCCGCTCGCACCGTGAGCGAGCCCAAGGCCCCGGTGGTGACCTATGCGGCCAGCAGCGACGGCACCACGGTCAAGTCCAGCGTCACGCTGAACGATGGCAGCGATTGCTCGAGCAGCTATGTGCAGTGGTCACTCGGCCTGGGCGGCCTGCTGCCCAAGGCCTGCTACACCAACAGCAACACGGTCGAAAGGGCCCAGGGCGCGCTGATCTTCGAGACGGCGCCGCTGCAGGCCGACATGTACCTCAATGGCCCCATGCAGGCCGACATCTGGATGAGCAGCACCAAGCGCGAAGCCGCGGTGGCCGTGCGGGTGGATGCGGTCGACATCTGGGGCAAGGCCACCCCCATCAGCACCGGCTTGATGTCGGCTGCTTTCCGGGCCGTCGACCCCTCGCGTTCACGTTACGTGAAGGGCACCATGATCCAGCCGTGGCACCCGTTCACCACGGCATCGCGCCTGGCCGTGGTGCCTGGGCAGCCCATGCTGGTGCCGGTGGAGGTGTTCCCGGCCGCGGCCCTGGTCAAGAAGGGCCAGAAGCTGCGCGTGGCCATCAGTGCCAGCAACCAGGCCATGGGCATCTGGCCGCAGCCTCAGCAGGCCGAGGCCAACGGGGGCGTCAACACCTTCTACAACGACCCGGCTCGCCCGTCGAGCATCGTGCTGCCGCTGGTGCCGGTCAGTGCCCTGAACTGAGGTCTGGGTGCACCGGTGAAGCAAGCACCTCGGGAGACCGGGGTGCTTCGCGCGACAGTGGTGCCCCATGGGCCGGCGCCTGAGGCAGCCGTGCCTTGACCTCGGCCAGTTCGTTGCGCAGCAACTTCATCTCGGCATGCAGGTCGTGCAGGATCTCCTGCTCGATGCGGCGCTCTTGCGTGCCCACCATCTTGGCGGCAATGCGCGCCGTCACCATCGACAAGATGGCAAAGCCCAGCAGCACCACGATCACCGAAAAAATGCGGGCCGTGGTGCTGGTGGGCACGATGTCGCCATAGCCCACCGTCGCGGCGGTGGTGAAGGCCAGCCACACGCCGTCTTCCAGGGTCTCGATGGCCGGGTCGAACACCCAGTAGCCCACGCCGCAGGCCACCAGCACCAGCGCACCGAAGGCCAGCATCTGCACCAAGGCCATGTCCAGCCAATGTGGTGCTCCCAGGCGCACCTTGCGGTGCGACCGTGAGGCGGGGTGATGGGGCTGTTGCGGGCTGCTCATGAATGACGAGTCCATGCCTTCAGGCTAGAAGGCGCGGCCGCACGCCGGTTTGCGCCAGATCAAGCTGGCAGGAAGCCTTCCACCGAGAAATACCGCTCGCCGGTGTCGTAGCAGAAGCCCAGGGCGCGCGTTCCAGCAGGCAACTCGCCCAGCTTCTGGGCGATGGCCTGCAGCGTGGCCCCGGACGAGATGCCCACCAGCATGCCCTCTTCGCGGGCGCTGCGGCGGGCCATTTCGCGGGCGGCCTCGGCATCGACCTGGATCACGCCGTCGAGCAGGTCGGTCTGCAGGTTCTTGGGGATGAAGCCGGCGCCAATGCCCTGGATGGGGTGCGGCGACGGGGCGCCGCCCGAGATCACCGGCGAGGCGGTGGGCTCCACGGCAAACACCTTCAGGTTCGGCCAGGCCTTCTTGAGCACGCGCGCGCAGCCCGTGATGTGGCCGCCGGTGCCCACGCCTGTGATCAGCACGTCGAGGCCCTCGGGGAAGTCGGCCAGGATCTCCTGGGCGGTGGTGCGTTCGTGCACGGCGATGTTGGCCGCGTTGTCGAACTGCTGGGGCATCCAGGCGCCGGGCGTGGCGGCCACGATCTCTTCGGCACGGGCGATGGCGCCCTTCATGCCTTTTTCACGCGGGGTGAGGTCGAAGGTGGCGCCATAGGCCAGCATCAGGCGACGGCGTTCGATCGACATGCTGTCGGGCATGACCAGAACGAGCTTGTAGCCCTTGACGGCGGCCACCATGGCCAGGCCCACGCCGGTGTTGCCCGAGGTGGGCTCAACGATGGTCGCGCCCGGCTGGAGCAGGCCCTTGGCCTCGGCGTCTTCGACCATGGCCAGCGCGATGCGATCCTTGATGGAGCCACCCGGGTTGGCGCGCTCGGCCTTGATCCACACCTCGGCTTGCGGGCCGAACAGGCGCTGCATGCGCACGTGCGGGGTGTGGCCGATGGTCTCGAGGATGGTCTGGGCTTTCATGGGGTGGGCTCCTGGTGGCAACAGCGGGCCTTGGACGCAAGGCGGGCATTGATTGTGCAGCACGTCCAGGGCTTGCCGCAGGGGGCTGGGGAACCCCTGGCACGGCGCGGGGTCTTGCGCTGGGCCATACTTCGGCGAACCTGCTGTCGGCCCTCGGGCCCATTTCCTGCCATGACCTTGCAACGCCCTTTGTCTGCCTGGTGGCTGCTGGCCAGCCTGTGGCTGACCCTGCTCGTCACGCTGGGCCTGCCCCAGCGGGCCCAGGCCCAGACCTTCCTGCCACCCGAGCAGGCCTTCCGCCTCACGGCGCTGGCCGGCGCCGATGGCGAACTGGTGCTGGAGTTCCTGCCGGCCAAGGGCGTGTACCTGTACAAGGAGCGCATGGGGGTCGAGCCCCGGCCTGCCAGCGTGCAGGGCACCTTGAGCCTGCCCGATGGCGAGCGCAAGTACGACGAGACCTTCGCCAAGGAGATGGAGATCTACCACGGCCCGGTCACGGCGCGCTGGCGCCCACAGCAGGCGCCGACCACGCTGTGGGTGGCCGTGAACTACCAGGGCTGTGCCGACGCCGGGCTGTGCTACCCGCCGCAAAAGAAACACTACAAGATCACGGTGGAGCAGGGCACCCGTGTGGTGGCCGTGGCCGATGCATCGGCCACCGATGGGCCTGCTGGTGAGGCGTTGGCTTCTGGGCCTGCGGGGGAGGGCGGTGGCATGGCAGCACCCGCGGCACCCATCCCGGCGACCGCATCGGACGACGACGCGATCGGTCTGGCGCTGGCCTCGGGCAGCCTGTGGCGCATCGTGGGGGCCTTCCTGCTGGCCGGGGTGCTGCTGTCGCTCACGCCCTGCGTGCTGCCCATGGTGCCCATCCTGTCGTCCATCATCATTGGCCACGGCCAGCAGGTGGGGCGCGGCAAGGGCTTTGCCCTGGCGCTGGCTTACTCGCAAGGCATGGCCCTGGTCTACACCGGGCTGGGCGTGGCCGCCGGCCTGCTGGGCCAGGGGCTGGCCGCCTACCTGCAGCACCCGGCCGTGCTGATGGGCTTTGCCGCCCTGATGGTGCTGCTGTCGCTGTCGATGTTCGGGCTGTACGAGCTGCGCCTGCCCGCGGCCGTGCAGACCTGGCTGGGCGAAGGCACCAACCGCCTGCCCGGCGGCCAGTTCATCAGCGTGTTCGCCATGGGGGCCGTGTCGGCCCTGGTGGTCAGCCCCTGCGTGTCGGCCCCGCTGGCCGGCGCGCTGCTGTACATCAGCCAGACCGGTGACGTGGTGCTGGGTGGCACGGCCCTGTACGCCATGGCCTGGGGCATGAGCGTGCCCTTGCTGCTGGTCGGCCTGTCGGCCGGGCAACTGCTGCCCCGCACCGGCCCCTGGATGACGGCCGTCAAGGGCGTGTTCGGTGTGCTGATGCTGGGCATGGCCCTGTGGATCGCCCGACCCGCCTGGCCTTATGTGAAAACGCAGTGGCTGGGCATGGACACCCCCGTGGTGGCCCATCAGAGCGCTTTGCCCTTCCAGAAAGTGCGCACGGTGGCCGAGCTGGACGCGGCGCTGGCCCAGGCGCGCCAGGCCGGGCAGCCCGTGATGCTCGACTTTTATGCCGACTGGTGCGTGGCCTGCCTGGAGATGGAGCAGCGCACCTTCACCGACCCGGGCGTGCAGGCGGCCCTTCAGCCGGCCCTGATGCTGCAGGCCGACGTGACCGCCAACACGGCCGACGACCAGGCGCTGCTCAAGCGCTTCGGCCTGTTCGGCCCGCCGGGCATCGTGTTCTACAACGCCCAGGGGCAAGAGGTGGAAGCCGCCCGAGTGATCGGCTTCCAGGCGCCGGCCAAGTTCATGCAGGCCCTGAAAAAAGCCGGTCTGTGAACGGGCGTGCGGGTGGCCCAGCGGCGATAATGCCGCGGTGAAGTCAGCCAGATCGCCGCTGGTGCAAGGCCCGAAAGGGCGCACTGGAGGAAGGTCCGGACTGCGCAGGGCAGCGTAGGAGGTAACACCTCTCCACCGCGAGGTGAGGATCAGAGCAACAGAGACGAGTCTCTGGGCCTTGACGAGGCGAAAGCCTCGGCAAAGGCCATTCGAAAGAATGGCTGGGCCCAGAGGGTGAAACGGGCAATCTCTACGCGCAGCAACACCAAATAGGCACACGTTGACCTGGCCCGGGGAGTGTGCGGGTAGGTGGCATCGAGCCGCACTGGCGACAGGCGGCCCAGAGGAATGGCGGTCACGGCCCACAACGCAAGGCGTGGGCTGCACAGAATCCGGCCTATCGGCTGACTTCACATTTTTCATCCCTCAAGTTGCAGGTTTCTCTGGTCGAAATGCACGCATTGATTGCACGCATCGATCGGGAGAGCACCATGCTTCGTTTGTCCCCTTGGGCCCGTCTGGGGCTGGCCTGTGGCCTGCTGGGTCTGAGCCTGGGTTTCGGCCCGAGCGCCCGGGCTGCCGAGGGCCATGGCGACGACCATGGCAAGCCGGCGGCCAAGGCGGCGTCGAAAGAGCCGGGCAAAGACGCTGGCAAGGAATCGGCCAAAGAGGGCAGCAAGGAGGCCGGCAAAGACACCGGCAAGGGCGCGCGCGAAGGCTCCCGCACCGAGGTGGAAAAGGCTGGTAGCCAGCCCGTGGCGGCCGGTGTGTCCATGACCGAGCTGCGTGACCTGATCGACCAGAAGATCGCCGAGGTGCGTTCGAAGAACGAGACGGCACCGGTGCTGCGCGTGAGCCCCAAGACGGCGCCTGCACCCCGTGCCCGCGTGAAGCCGGGCGGCAGCGAGGCCCATGGCAACAGCCCTCAGGCAGCGGCTGCCGCGGCGGCCCACCGGGCAGGCTCTCAAGGGCACGATGTGCATTGGGCCTATGCCGGTGACACGGGCCCTGAGAGCTGGGGGCGTCTGAGGCCCGAGTTCCAGACCTGCATGCTGGGCAAGCGCCAGAGCCCCATCGACATCCGCGACGGCATCCCGGTGCAGCTTGAACCCATCCAGTTCGACTACCGGCCGACGCCTTTCAAGGTCATCGACAACGGACACACCGTGCAGGTCAATGTCGAGCCCGGCAACGCCATCAGCGTGCTGGGCCACCGCTACGAGCTGGTGCAGTTCCACTTCCACCGCCCCAGCGAAGAGCGGCTCAACGGCCGCCAGTTCGACATGGTGGCCCACATGGTGCACAAGGATGTCGACGGCAAGCTGGCCGTGGTGGCCGTGCTGATCGAGCAAGGCAAAGCCCATCCGGCCGTGCAGCTGGTGTGGAACAGCCTGCCACTGGAAAAGGGCATGGAGCAGCGCTCGCCAGTGATGCTGGACCTGCTGGCCTTGCTGCCTGAAGATCAGCGCTACGTGACCTACATGGGTTCGCTGACCACACCCCCTTGCAGCGAAGGCGTGCTGTGGATGGTGCTCAAGCAGCCGGTGCAGTTCTCGCGTGAGCAGATGAACGTGTTTGCACGCATGTACCCCATGAACGCCCGCCCGATCCAGAATGCGGCCGGCCGCATGATCAAAGACGGGCAGTGAGCCTGTCCGCGGGGGCTCAGCCCGCGGTCAATACACCCGTCCGCCCTTGATCTGGGCGTGGGTGCGGCGGGTCAGCTCGGTGGCGCGCGCCATCTGGGCCATGGCCTGCCCGGCGTGTGCGTGGCAGATGGCCAGGCCCAGGGCGTCGGCTGCATCGTTGTGGGGCTCACGTGGCAGGTTCAGCAGCCGCATCACCATGTGGCGGATCTGGGCCTTGGCGGCATGGCCATGGCCCACCACGGCCTTTTTCATCTGCAAGGCGGTGTATTCGGCCACGGCCGGTGGCTGCACCTGCGACATCAAGCCCGCAATGGCCGCGCCCCGCGCCTGTCCCAGCAGCAGGGTCGATTGCGGGTTCACGTTCACGAACACGATTTCGACCGACGCCTCGGTGGGCTGGTAGGTGGCGACCACTTCGCGCACCCCGTCGAAGATCAGCTTCAGGCGCCCGGGCAGGTCGCCCTGTGCCGCCTCCTTGGTCTTGATGGTGCCGCTGGCCACATAGGACAGGCGAGGCCCATCGGCGTCGACCACGCCGAATCCGGTGACCTGCAGGCCGGGATCGATGCCGAGAATTCTCATCAGGGACAAGAGCATAACGCCTGAAGCATTGACTCCCCCCGTGCTTGAGGGGGTGCCTCGTGTCCGGAAACCCTCGCCGGTGTCCGCTGCTTTGTCGCATGATCCGGGGTGTCTGCCCTGACAGGGACGGTTCCGATTCGGGTGCCGCAGTGGCAGCTTGCTTTGGAGTGCCACCGTGAACAAAACGATCTGGGCCCTGATGCCTCTGTGCGCTGCCCTGACGATGGGCCTGGGTGCCTGCAGCGAACGACTCAGCCTGGCGCCCGCCGGAGAGGGCAGCAAAAACGCTGCCGCCGACCCTGTGGCCAGCGAGGCCGAAGCACCTGCCGACCTGCAGGTGGCCACCTTGCCGGAAACGCCGGCCGTGGATGACGCTTCGCGCCTTGAATACGAGACCATGGAAGAGCGCTACATGGCCGACACCGGCGCCCAATGGGGCGTGCAGGCCACCACGGGCTCTTCGGTGGGTGACAACGTGGCCGCCCAGGTGGTGTCCGACCCCGAGCGCTCGCCCATGAACGCCACGGGCCCGGCCAATGGCAACACCTGGCGCAACCTGCATGATGCCGAAGGCCTGGACTGGCTCACGGTCACCTACGCACAGCCGGTGCACGCCACCGAGGTGCGCGTGGTGCTGCGCGGCCAAGTGGGGCCCCGTGCCATCACCCGCCTGGATGCCATCGACGAAACCGGACAACCCCACACCTTGTGGGCCGGTGATGTGGGCGATCCTCCTGAATGGCGCGGCGACCGCACGTGGTTCATCCGCAAGTTCGAGCGCACACCCTTCAAGGTGGCCTCGGTGCGGGTGGTGTTTGCCAACAAGGTGGTGCCCGGCGTGAAGCTGGTCGATGCCGTGCAGGTCGTGGGCCGCCCGGGCTGAAGCCACGCCGTGCCCCCATGAAAAAAGGCCCCGAAGGGCCTTTTTTGTTGCCGGCTTCGTGCCCGACAGGTGCCGGGCGCGAGGAGGGCAGGCTCAATGACGGAAGTGGCGGGTGCCGGTGAACACCATGGCAATGCCGCGTTCGTCGGCGGCGGCGATCACTTCGTCGTCGCGCATGGAACCGCCCGGGTGGATCACGCAGGTGGCGCCAGCGTCGACCACCACGTCAAGGCCGTCACGGAACGGGAAGAAGGCGTCCGACGCCACGGCGCTGCCTTGCAGGGTCAGGCCGGCGTGCTGGGCCTTGATGCTGGCGATGCGGGCCGAGTCCAGTCGGCTCATCTGGCCGGCGCCCACACCCATGGTCATGCCGTCCTTGCAGAACACGATGGCGTTGCTCTTGACGAAGCGGGCCACGGTCCAGGCAAACAGCATGTCCTTGAGCTGCTCGGCCGTGGGTTGCAGCTTGCTCACCACCTTGATGTCACCGACCAGGTCGATGCTGTCGCTTGACTGCAGCAGCATGCCGCCGCCCACGCGCTTGAAGTCCAGGGCGTTGCCCAGGGTGCGGGTGGCGTCGGTCAGGGGCACTTCCAGCAGGCGCACGTTCTGCTTGCTGGCGTAGGCGGCGCGTGCGGCGTCGGTGAACTTCGGCGCGATCACCACTTCCACGAACTGCTTGTTGGCGTTGATGGCCTCGATCACGTCGGCATCGACCACGCGGTTGAAGGCCATGATGCCGCCGAACGCGCTGGTGGGGTCGGTCTTGAGGGCCTTGCTGTAGGCCTCGAGCGGGCCGGCGCCCACGGCCACGCCGCAGGGGTTGGCGTGCTTGATGATCACGCAGGCCGGGGTCTCAAAGGCCTTCACGCATTCCCAGGCGGCATCGGCGTCGGCGATGTTGTTGAAGCTCAGTTCCTTGCCCTGGATCTGCGTCCAGTTGGCCAGGGTGCTGACCACGGGCTGGGCTTCGCGGTAGAAGGCGGCGCTCTGGTGCGGGTTCTCGCCGTAACGCATGCCCTGCACCTTGTGCAGCTGCAGGTTGTAGACGGCTGGGTACTCGGCCTTGGCGGGCACGGTTTCAGTGGCCAGCTCGGCGCCGGCTTCCAGGCTGGTCAGGTAGTTGGTGATCATGCCGTCGTAGGCGGCGGTGTGGGCGAACACCTTCTTGGCCAGCATGAACTTGGTCGTGCGGGTGATCTGGCCGGCCTTCATTTCCGACAGCACCTGCTCGTAGTCGACCGGGTCGATGATCACGGCCACGTCCTGCCAGTTCTTGGCGGCCGAGCGCAGCATGGTGGGGCCGCCGATGTCGATGTTCTCGATGGCGTTGGCCAGGGTGCAGTCGGCCTTGGCGGTGGCTTGGGCGAAGGGGTACAGGTTCACCACCAGCAGGTCGATGGTGTCGATGCCGTGTTCCTTCAGGGCGGCCATGTGCTCGGGCAGGTCGCGGCGGGCCAGGATGCCGCCGTGCACGCGCGGGTGCAGCGTCTTGACGCGGCCGTCGAGCATTTCCGGGAAGCCGGTGATCTCGGCCACTTCGGTGACGGGCAGGCCCTTGTCGGCCAGCAGCTTGGCGGTGCCGCCGGTGGACAGCAGGCGCACGCCCTGCGCATGCAGGGCTTGGGCGAATTCGACGATGCCGGTCTTGTCGGACACGGACAGCAAGGCGGTCAAGGCCATGGTGTTTCCTTCAGTTCAAAGAGCGTGGATGTTGAAAAAGCGGAGTGCAGGCGCGAGCCTCACTTCACGAGCTTGTGCTCGATCAGCTTGCGGCGCAGCGTGTTGCGGTTGATGCCGAGCCAGTCGGCGGCCTTGGACTGGTTGCCTTCTGCGCGGGCCAGCACCAGCTCCAGCATGGGCTTTTCGACGGCGGCCAGCACCATGTCGTACACGCCATGGGGCTCGGCACCGCGCAGGTCCTGGAAATAGCTTTCCAGGTTGTCCTTGATGCAGTCTTGGATGTTCTTCTTGCTCATGTCTTCTCTGAAATGCCTGCCTCAGTTCAGGTGGCAGGCGGTGCGCGGGTCGGCACCCCGGGTGGGGGCGCTGGCCGTGGCGGTTTCGTCGGCCTCGGTGTCGTCCGAGGCGTCGTCGATCAGGGGGGCAGTGTGGCTGGTGGGCAGGCGCTCGTGCTCGGAGGCCAGCTGCTCGAAGAACGCGCTGACCGCCACCACCTGCGCTTCGCAGCTTTCCAGCGTGTTCATGTGCTGGCGGAAGGCTTCACCACCGGGCAGGGCGCGCACGGCCCAGCCGATGTGCTTGCGGGCGGTGCGCACGCCGGCGAATTCGCCATACAGGCCGTAGTGGTCGTCCAGGTGTTCCAGCAGCCACTGGGCCACCTGGGTGGTCAGGGGCTGGGCCCGGTGTTCGCCCGTGCGCAGGAAATGGTCGATGTCACCGAAGATCCAGGGGCGCCCCTGGGCGGCGCGGCCCACCATCAGCGCGTCAGCGCCGGTGTGTCGCAGCACGGCCAGGGCCTTTTCCGGGGTGGTGATGTCGCCATTGGCCACCACGGGCACCTTCACGGCCGCCTTCACGGCCGCGATGGTGTCGTACTCGGCAAAGCCCTTGTAGCCCTGCTCGCGGGTGCGGCCGTGCACGGTCAGCATGGCCACGCCGGCGCTTTCGGCCGCCCGGGCGATGCGCTCCGCGTTCTTGTGCTGCTGGCTCCAGCCGGTGCGCATTTTCAGGGTCACAGGCACACCATGGGGCGTGCAGGCAGCCACCACCGCTTCCACGATCTGCAAGGCCAGGGGTTCGTCCTGCATCAGGGCCGAGCCCGCCCATTTGTTGCACACCTTCTTGGCCGGGCAACCCATGTTGATGTCGATGATCTGGGCGCCGCGGTCGATGTTGTAGGCCGCGGCCTCGGCCATCATGGCCGCGTCGGTGCCGGCGATCTGCACGGCAATCGGCGCGGTTTCGCCATCGTGGTTGGCGCGGCGTGACGTTTTGAGACTGTGCCAGAGGTCTTTGCGCGAGGTCACCATCTCGCTCACGGCGTAGCCGGCCCCCAGCCGTTTGCACAGCTGGCGGAAGGGCCGGTCGGTCACCCCCGCCATGGGGGCCACGAACAGCGCGTTGGGCAGGGTGTGGGGACCGATCTGCACGGGGCTTCCTGAAGACGGGCGGCGCGCCCCTGCTCTTGTCAGGGGCCAAAGACACCAAAGCCCCGACCAACGCTGGCCAGGGCTGCTTAAAAAAGAGGCAGATTATAGCGGCTCGGCGCGGGGTTGGCCAATGATTTTTCCGGCCCGCGTGTCATGATTCTTGGGCGGCGAGATCCACTCGCCCTGAGCGCTCGCTGGCGTCGCACCGGCGGATGGAGTGTTGATGGTGATGGACATGCACGGCCTTCTGGCAGGCGTGCTGGCACAACTGGCTGTGCCTCAGGTCGGCCTCAGTGCTGTTTTTCTGGTGGCTTTTGTGTCAGCCACCTTGCTGCCCATGGGCTCGGAGCCTGCGGTGCTGGCCCTGGTCACCGCACGCCCCGACCTGTTCTGGCCCGCCGTGGCGGTGGCCACGCTGGGCAACACGCTGGGCGGGGCACTGTCGTGGTGGATGGGCCGCGGGGCTGTGCACGCGCGAGACGCCTGGCGTGCGCGCCAGGCGGAGCCCGCCACACCCTCGCTGGCCGAGCGCCACCCTCGGGCTCAGGCCTGGCTGTTGCGCTGGGGGCCTGCAGCCTGTCTGCTGTCGTGGTTGCCCGTGGTGGGTGACCCCTTGTGCGCGGTGGCCGGATGGCTGCGCCTGCCCTTCTGGCCTTGCGTTTTTTACATGGCGGTGGGCAAGGCGCTGCGCTACATCACGCTCACGGCACTGCTGATGCGGTGTTGCTGAGGGCGAAGGGTGCGCACCGGCACGGGCAGCATCTTGTTACCACCCGGTGCGCAGTTCTTCACATGTTCATGGGATGCCAGGTTAAACTGTGCATCGCACGCTGCATCAAGCACAACAACAGCCAGAGCAGCGTGTGCGCTGTCATCGCATACCGAATGTCCAGGGAGGGCACATGCGAGCAAACAGGCCCCGGGCATCCCCCGGGGCCTTTTGCGTTGTTGGGTGGTGTTCCGGTGTCCTGGGGCCCGGTTCAGCAGGTCACTTCTTGACGTCGATGCTGGTCACGGTGAACTGACCGTTCAGCTTGTCGGCCGTGAACGTCACCTTGTCGCCCACGTTCACCTTCTTCAGGAAGCCCGGGTCGGCCACGCGGAAGGCCATCTGCATGGCGGGCATGTCCAGGTTCTTGATCTCGCCGTGCTTCAAGGTGATCTTGCCGGCATCGGCGTCCACCTTGCGCACTTCGCCGTCCACGGCCTGGGCGTGGCTAAGGCCGGAGGCAGTGACGGTTCCGACCAGGGCCAGAGCCCGAATCCAATGACCAAAACGGTTCACGTGAAAACTCCTGTCAGTCGTTGAACTGAGACTGTACTGTCATAGACGCGTCAGCGTGCCATTTCGTTGACACGTTGACTTTAGCGAGACAGGTTCCGGCGTCCGTCCCCGACCTAGGGTCGGGGACGACGTTCATCTGGCCAAAGAGCTTCAGGCTGATGGCGAAACGACCCAAGCCTGGCTCAGGGCTGAGGTGAGCGTAGACGGTGTCGATGCCAGTGACATGTCTTGCTGGCTGAACTGAGCCATCGCATTGACCAAGTTGTTCACCTTGTCAGCGCTGAGTTGATAGCCCAGTGCTTCATCGCGAATGTATTCAACTTGGTTGTCCGAGCTGAGATACCAGTTCTTGACCGTGACCTTGTTGCCTGTTCCGACCACCGCAATCTCGAGGTTGTTGTCCACCTTGGAGAACCACAGTTGCTGATGGCTGTAGGTTTCGAAGTGGAGGACATCGCAGTGCTCGCCAGAGTTCAGATCAGCAACAGCAGCATCCAACTCGGCCACTTCATCCAGCCCGAAGTCAGAGCCAAAGATGTAGTGGTCGGCACCCTCTCCGCCACTCATGCGATCTGCGCCCTCCCCGCCAATGAGGAAGTCCTCCCCTGAGTCGCCGATCAAGCGATCGTTGCCAGCATCCCCAAACAGGATGTCATTGCCGTCTTCGCCCGCCAGTGCATCATCGCCGAGACCACCGTACAGGTCGTCGTCGCCTTCCCCACCAAAGGATGAGTCATTGCCCGAGCCGCCCACGACGGTGTCCAGGCCTGTGCCCCCCCTGAGGATGTCGTTGCCGTCATTGCCGTCAATGAAATCGTTACCGCCCTCGCCTGCAATCACACCATCTCCGTCGCTGTCAGTGATGACGTTATCGCTGGCGTTGCCGATGCCGATGTGCAGATCGACGGCTGTCATCTGCAAGTTTTCAACGTTGTCAGCAAGTCGGTGAGTCAGATCCGAGAAGATCACGGTGTCGGTGCCGCCGCCCGCCTCCTCGACGATGACATCGTCTTCGTCGCGGTTGTCGAGGTGGTAAATGTCATCGCCGGCGCCGCCCACCATCAGGTCATTGCCCTCGCCGCCGATCAGGGTGTCGTTGCCTTCGCCACCGATCAGGGTGTCATTGCCATTGCCTGCAGGGCCGCCGTTCATCTGGTCACCCAGAAGCTTGTCGTTGTCGTTGCCACCCACCAGCGAGTCGTCACCAAAGCCACCGAACAGGGTATCGTCGCCATCGTTGCCCAAGATGGTGTCGTTGCCTTCCTGGCCTGCGATGATGCCGATCCCTTCGCTGTCTGTGATCAGGTTGTTCAGGGTGTTGCCGACGCCGATGTGCATGCCCTCGGAGGTCATTTCCAGATTTTCGACATGCGCAGCCAGCACATAGGTCAGATCCGAGAAGATCACGGTGTCGGTGCCGCCGCCCGCCTCCTCGACGATGACATCGTCTTCGTCGCGGTTGTCGAGGTGGTAAATGTCATCGCCGGCGCCGCCCACCATCAGGTCATTGCCCTCGCCGCCGATCAGGGTGTCGTTGCCTTCGCCACCGATCAGGGTGTCATTGCCATTGCCTGCAGGGCCGCCGTTCATCTGGTCACCCAGAAGCTTGTCGTTGTCGTTGCCACCCACCAGCGAGTCGTCACCAAAGCCACCGAGCAGGGTGTCGTCGCCATCGTTGCCCAAGATGGTGTCGTTGCCTTCCTGGCCTGCGATGATGCCGATCCCTGCGCTGTCTGTGATCAGGTTGTTCAGGGTGTTGCCGACGCCGATGTGCATGCCCTCGGAGGTCATTTCCAGATTTTCGACATGTGCGTCCAGCACATGGGACAGGTCCGAGAAGATCACGGTGTCGGTGCCGCCGCCCGCTTCCTCGACGATGACATCGTCTTCGTCGCGGTTGTCGAGGTGGTAGACGTCATCGCCCGCGCCGCCCACCATCAGGTCATTGCCCTCGCCGCCGATCAGGGTGTCGTTGCCTTCGCCGCCGATCAGGGTGTCATTGCCATTGCCTGCGGGGCCGCCGTTCATCTGGTCACCCAGAAGCTTGTCGTTGTCGTTGCCACCCACCAGCGAGTCGTCACCAAAGCCACCGAACAGGGTATCGTCGCCATCGTTGCCCAAGATGGTGTCGTTGCCTTCCTGGCCTGCGATGATGCCGATCCCTGCGCTGTCTGTGATCAGGTTGTTCAGGGTGTTGCCGATGCCGATGTGCATGCCCTCGGAGGTCATTTCCAGATTTTCGACATGCGCAGCCAGCACATAGGTCAGATCCGAGAAGATCACGGTGTCGGTGCCGCCGCCCGCTTCCTCGACGATGACATCGTCTTCGTCGCGGTTGTCAAGGTAGTAGACGTCATCGCCTGCGCCGCCAATCAACAGGTCATTGCCCTCGCCACCGATCAGGGTGTCATTGCCGTCACCACCTCGCAGGGTGTCGTTGCCCGCAGCGCCTTCCAGCAAGTTGTTGCCAGCAGAGCCCCAGATCGCATTGTTCAGGCTGTTGCCAGAGACGTTGTAGGCCGTGAAATAGGTCGTGGTGTTGGGGGCGTCTGTATTGCCTCCGCCCCATGCGTTTTCGACGTTGGCTGCAAGCGTGACGGTTCGCGCAACAGCGCCTTCGATCACCACAGTATCCGTGCCTGCATCAGCATCCTCTTGAACTGCTTCATTTCCGCCAAGGATGTAGAAATCATCGCCCTGGCCGCCGATCAAGGTATCAGCGCTGACGCCGATGTATGTTGCAAACCCATCAGTCGAATAGGTTCCGCCAAGCAGGTAGTCATTGCCTGCGCCACCCTTGAGCACGTCTGTGCCCAGACCTCCAATCAACAAGTCAGAGCCTTCACCGCCATCGAGAGAATCGTTGCCCTCACCGCCATCCAGGTCGTCATCGCCGTTCAGTCCGTACAGGGTGTCCTGACCAGCCATGCCTTGGAGCGCGTTTCCAAGGCTGTTGCCAGTGATGGTGTTGTTGCTGTTGTTGCCGACACCTGAAGTCACTGCGCCATCCAACGTCAGGTTTTCGATGGATGTGTGCAATGAGGCAAGCGCGACGGTGGTGATGACCGTGTCGGTGCCATCGGTGGCTGTGCCTGTGTCGTTGGTGATGTCGGCGGTCGAATCGACGTAGTAGGTGTCGCTGCCAACGCCACCATCCATGTTGTCGTTGCCGCTGCCGCCGTCCAGTACGTCATTACCGAGTTCGCCCTTGAGGGTGTCGTTGCCGTTACCGCCATTGACGGTGTCGTTGCCTGCACCTGCGCTGATGGTGTTGGCACTGGCGTTCCCATTGATCAGGTTGCTGTTGAGGTTGCCAACGCCGGTGGCCACCGTGCCACCCAAAGTCAGGTTTTCGATGGTGGTGTTCAGTGAAGCCAGTGCGACGGTGGTGATGACCGTGTCGGTGCCGTCAGTGGATGTGCCTGTGTCGTTGGTGATGTCGGTGGTCGAATTGACGTAATAGGTGTCGCTGCCAAGGCCACCGTCCATGTTGTCGTTGCCATTGCCACCATCCAGCACGTCATTGCCATCCTCGCCTTTGAGGGTGTCGTTACCATCACCGCCGTACACAGTGTCATTGCCGGCACCCGCCCTGATGGTGTTGCTGCTGGCGTTGCCGGTGATCACGTTGTTGCCGTTGTTGCCGACGGCGGATGCCACTGTGCCACTCAGTGTGAGGTTTTCAATGGAAGCGGCCAGTGAACTCAATGCGATGCTGGTGATGATGGTGTCGACGCCATCATTGACTAGACCGCTGTCGTTGACGATGTCGGTGGTGGCGTCTACGTAGTACGTGTCGCTGCCGGCTCCGCCGTCCATGTTGTCGGCTCCACTGCCGCCATTCAGGGTGTCATTTCCCAGGCCGCCCTTGAGTGTGTCGTTGCCCAGACCGCCAAGGAGGCTGTCGTTGCCTTCCCCGCCGTCGATCAGGTCGTTTCCACTGTTTCCGTTCAGGGTGTCGTTGCCGCCGTTACCGTAAATGGAGTCAGCCGATGTGGTGCCGGTGTAGTTGTTGGCAACATTGAGGGTGTCGTTGAAGATGGCCATGTTTGGATTGAATTTTCAATGGTGAAAATGAGCGCGGTCCACGCTCGCAAAGTTCGCGTGCGCTGCAGTGGCTTTGCGGCATCGATTGAGCGGCTTTGCAATTCAGGAGCGCAGACTTCAGTCCTGAATTGCAGCGCTGAGTCAATTGGCGGTGCTGCAGACGTTGGCGGTGCTCGTGCCCACTGGGTTGAGGTCGGAGAACACAGTGACGCGTTGGCAAACCGAAGTGCCGGGCTGGACGTACTGCGTGGACGAGGTGCTCGTGGTCTCGAGCGTTTGTGTGCGCTGAATGAGCCCTTGTTTGGTCACCCGGGTAATGCGGTACCGAGTGTTGCTTGCTTGATTGGGGCGTTGCCAGTTCAGTGTCACCTTGACCAGTCCGGTGGCCGCGTCGCGAGCAAAAGCCTGGCTCAGTCCAGAAACGGTGGAGAGATCGAAATCTCTGCAACCGTAGGGGGTCGCTGTCAGTTGCTCAAGATTGCCCGGAGCAGACAGACCGGATGTGTTGCGAGCGCGGACGCATGCAGTGAATGCGTGATTGCCGACGGGCATGGGTGCCTGTGTGTTCGCGCCCGTGACCTGCACAGTGCTCACGATGTTCCGATCTCGCGCCACGGTGATCTGGTAGCCGGTGATGGTGTCTGCGCCTGCGTCAGTCGGGGCCAGCCATGTCAACGCAGGCGTCCCATTGCTCAGGATCAGGCTCGGTGGCGCCGGCACATGAGGCGGGACCGGTGCGGTTGGGCCCGTGTAGAACTGGCTGGCCGTGTATGTGATGGGAGCCGTATCGCCTGCTGCCACGATTTTGTTGCGGATCCAATTCACAGAAGAATCGGAGAAATAGGTCACCCCCCTAGGCAATGCGTATCCCGTCGTGAGCACGCCCACCAGTGCTGGCGCGGCTGCAGTCGGAGACACCCAGAAAGCTGCGCCACCACTGTCTCCTCCGATCAGCTGCGGAACGACCACCTGTGCTGTGCTGCGTGCCATGTCGTTGCCTGGCAGCAAGCCATTGAAGTCTGTGACGCCGATCTTGTTGCAGCACCCGAATCCATACGCCATCAAGTAGCCGTAGACCGCGAACTGACGCTGTGTGGCGGGGCTGAGTGTCGCTGGGAAGCCTGACGGGTGATTGACCACGGGTGTCGGAGCAGCCACCAGGGCAGGAAATGTGCCGCTGTAGGTGATCTGGGTGGGGCGCTTTAGGCGGCACAACGCGAAGTCATTCTCATCTCCTTGGCGCAAATTCGCTGTGTCGTTGCCCCTGAAGCAGCTTTCGACCGTGGCGGTTCCGTAGGGGCCAGAGAAGGTGGCATCGGCACTTGGCATGCAGTGTTGTGATGACACGATCCAGTTGGCATGAATCTGAACAGCGCTTGCACATGAGGTGCCCACCAGCTTCCATGCATTGAAATCGTTGCCTGTGATCGGATCTTTGACCGGTGTACTCGACGGATCAATGCCCAAGGAAACGGCAAAGGTGGGGCTGCTGGTCAAGGTCAGGACACCCAGCACCATGGCCGCAGAGATGCGAACATTCAACATAGTTTTCTCCCGAAATGAGTCCGCGATGCGGCTCTGTGTGTGGAACAACCGGAACTTGCCGACGTCCTGCCTGTACGAGCAGCCGCAAAGGGGCCTTTGGGCGCACTGGTCCCCGGAGAGCCTTTGACCCACCCCTTGTGATTTGTGTGTTGCTCGAGCCAGTTAGCCCGTTCCGCATTGCATTCTTATGGAGCAGCATGTTGCAATGCGGCACGCGTCACCCCTCTTTATGGGGGTTCGTGTAACGTTGTGTGATTTGCGCGCGAGGATGGGCGTCTCCGGCGGACCATGACCACCTTTTAGAATCGAGCCCTTGCTAGGCCCTCTGGTTCATTGAATGTCATGACGAATTCCTCCACGCCCGACGTCGACCCTGTCGCCCACATCGCCCCCCGCGACAAGGCCGAGATCCTGGCCCAGGCCCTGCCGTACATCCGCAGGTTCCACGGCAAGACCATCGTCATCAAGTACGGCGGCAATGCCATGACCGACCCCGAGTTGCAGGCCGACTTCGCCGAAGACGTGGTGCTGCTCAAGCTGGTGGGCCTGAACCCGGTCGTGGTGCATGGTGGTGGCCCGCAAATTGATGCCGCCCTGAACAAGATCGGCAAGAAGGGCCAGTTCATCCAGGGCATGCGCGTCACCGACGAAGAAACCATGGAGGTGGTCGAGTGGGTGCTGGCCGGTGAGGTGCAGCAGGACATCGTGGGCCTGATCAATGCCGCAGGTGGCAAGGCCGTGGGCCTGACCGGCCGCGACGGTGGCCTGATCCGTGCGCGCAAGCTCAAGCTGCTCGACCTGGCCGACCCCGCCAAGGAACACGATGTGGGCCAGGTCGGCGAGATCGAATCGATCGACCCCAGCGTGGTCAAGGCCCTTCAGGACGACCAGTTCATCCCCGTGATCAGCCCGATCGGTTTTGGCTCGCGCAACGAGAGCTACAACATCAACGCCGATCTGGTGGCCTCCAAGCTGGCCCAGGTGCTCAAGGCCGAGAAGCTGGTGCTGCTGACCAACATCAAGGGCGTGCTCGACAAGCAAGGCCAGCTGATCACCGACCTGACGGCCCGTGAGATCGACGAGCTGATCGAGGACGGCACCATCAGCGGCGGCATGATCCCCAAGATCGAAGGCGCCATCGACGCCGCCAAGAGCGGTGTGCATGCGGTGCACATCGTCGATGGCCGTGTGCCCCATGCCATGCTGCTGGAGATCCTGACCGACCAGGCCTACGGCACCATGATCCGTTCGCACTGACGCAGCCCGGCACACCCGATGCCGCGACACACGCACCCGGTCTGGTTGTTCGACCTGGACAACACCCTGCACGACGCCGGCCGGGCCGTGTTCTGGCGGCTCAATGGCTCGATGACCGAGTACATCGAGCAGCATCTGGGGCTGCCGCGCGATGAGGCCGACGCCCTGCGCGTGCACTACTGGCGGCGTTATGGCGCCACCCTGCTGGGCCTGGAGCGCCACCATGGCATTCGCGCGGCGCACTTTCTGCACCACACCCATGTGCTGCCGGGGCTGGAAGCCACCTTGCACATGCCGTTGGCCGACCGCGAAGCGCTCAAGCGCCTGCCTGGGCGCAAGATCCTGCTGACCAACGCGCCCGCTGACTACGCCAAGCGGGTGTTGACGGCACTCGATCTCGCGGGCTGCTTCGAGCAGGTGGTGGCCATCGAGCACATGCGCACCTTTGGTCATCTGCGGCCCAAGCCCGACCTGCGCATGATGAAGGTGGTGCTGGCCCGGCTGAAAGTGCCTGGCCACCGCTGCGTGCTGGTCGAAGACACCCCCGCCAACCTGCGCCCGGTGCGCCAGCTGGGCATGGGCACGGTGTGGATGCAGCGCTACCTGAGCGGCAACCCGCACGGGCCGCACCTGGGCGCCTTGCCCCACCAGAGGCCGGCCTGGGTGTGTGCCAGAATCAGGCAACTGCGCGCCCTGCACCGCTGGCGCGTCTGACTCAGCCACACCGGGAAGACATGACCGAGCCAGCCGTTGACGCGCCCGTTTCGCAGCCTGCAGCCGCCAGCCCGGCGGTGCGCAAGCGGCCCAAGCCCGGGGAGCGCCGCGTGCAGATCCTGCAGGCCCTGGCCGGCATGCTGGAGCAGCCCGGCAGTGACCGCATCACCACCGCGGCACTGGCTGCGCGGCTGGAGCTCAGTGAGGCGGCCCTCTACCGGCACTTCGCCAGCAAGGCCCAGATGTTCGAAGGCCTGATCGAGTTCATCGAGCAAAGCCTGTTCACCCTGGCCAACCAGATCATCGAGCGCGAGGCCGATCCGGCCCGCCAGTTCAGCCGCCTGATGGCCATGGTGCTGCAGTTCGGCGAAAAGAACCCGGGCATGGCCCGTGTGATGGCCGGTGATGCCCTGGTGTTCGAAAACGAGCGCCTGTCCGTGCGCATGAACCAGTGTTTCGAGCGCATCGAATCGCTGTTGCGCCAGCCTTGCAAGGCCCTGGCCGAGCAGCGTGGCTCCGACCAGCCCACCGTGGCCGCCCAGGCCCACGCGTCAGCCGCCACCAGTGTGCTGCAGGGCCGTCTGCACCGTTATGTGCGCACCGGCTTCAAGCGCAAGCCCACCGAGCACCTCGACGCCACCTTGCAACTGCTGGTGGGCTGACGGCCATGGCCCACGCGGTGTGGTCGGTGCCCGGCGCAGGCCGTGATGCCGTGCTGCACCTGCGGCCCGACGGCAGCGTATTTTCGCCGGCGTCGTCCGATCAGCCGGGCACCTTGTGGGTGGCCGACGTGCACCTGGGCAAGGCCCATCAGTACCGTGCCCTGGGCATGCCGGTGGGCGAGCGCGTGCGCGACGGCAGCGACACCGACACCTTGAGCCGTCTGTGCGCCGCCTTGCTGGTCACCGGGGCCGAACGCCTCGTGGTGCTGGGCGATCTGGTGCATGGCGTGCACACCGGGCCGGCCCTGAAGGATCTGGTTGAGCGCCTGGCTGACACTGTGCCGGCGCTTTCGCACACCGTGCTGGTGTGTGGCAACCACGATGTGCGACCTGACAGCTTGCCGCTGGCCGGCTGGCAATTGGTGCCTGAAACGTCGGGCTGGCGCCAGGGGCCCTGGTGCGGGGTGCACGCACCCCCTGTCTCGCACCATGCTGCCGAAATCTCGCAACCGGCCACCGTTCACCTGGCCGGGCACCTGCATCCCTGCCTGCGGCTCCAGGGTCCTGGCCGGGATGCCTTGCGCCTGCCGTGCTTCTGGCTTCAGGCCGCACATCAGGGGCGACCGGCCTGCCTGGTGCTGCCCGCCTTTGGCAGTTTCACGGGTGGGCACCCGGTGCAGCCGGCACCCGCCGACACCGCCTGGGTGGTGGCTGATGGGCGGGTGCTGGCGGTGCCTGGCCGCGCGTAAACTGCCGCCATGCCCGACACCCTTGCCCCTTCTGACCTGGCGGCCTTCGTGCGCCGCGCCGAACGCACCCTCGACCTGCTGGACGCCTGGTTGTCGCCGGCCCTGACCGAGCCTGACTGGCGCGCCGCCCAGGCCTGGCGCTACCGCCGACGCGCCAGTGGCCAACGCGCGCTCGAGCCCATCGCCCGCCTCGACCCGATCACCTACGAAGACCTGCTCGAGATCGACACCCAGAAAGAGCGCTTCGCCCGCAACCTGGCCCAGTTCGTGGCGGGCCGCACGGCCAACAACGTGCTGCTCTCGGGGGCCCGTGGCACGGGCAAATCATCGCTGGTCAAGGCCGGCCTGCACGCCCATGCCCACCAGGGCTTGCGCCTGATCGAGGTCGACAAATCCGACCTGATCGACCTGCCTGACCTGGTCGAGCTGGTGGCGGCACGCCCCGAGCGTTTCATCGTGTTCTGCGATGACCTCAGCTTCGAAGAAGGCGAGCCCGGCTACAAGGCCCTGAAGTCGGTGCTCGACGGCACCGTGGCCGCACGCGGCGACAACGTGCTGATCGTGGCCACTTCCAACCGCCGCCACCTGCTGCCCGAGTACCACTCGGACAACCGCAGCTACAGCCGCGATGCCGATGGCGAGCTGCACCCGGGCGAAGTGGTCGAAGAAAAGATTTCGCTGTCCGAGCGCTTCGGCCTGTGGGTGAGCTTCTATCCCTTCAGCCAGGACGAATACCTGGCCATCGTGGGCCAGTGGCTGCAGCACCTGGGGCTGTCGCCCGAGGCGATCGAGCTGGCGCGTCCGGAAGCCTTGGTGTGGGCCATCGAGCGCGGTTCGCGTTCAGGCCGTGTGGCCGGGCAATTCGCGCGTGACTTCGCGGGGCGCCAGGCCGCCGCAGGGGAGGGCGCATGAGCCAGTCTGAGCAAGGTGGTGGTGAACGCAAGAGTTACCACGTGATGGCGCCCACCGACCGGGTGCCGGTCGAAGTGGCCGTGGGCGTGCTGGTCGAGCGCGACGCGCAGGGCCATGAGGCCCGCTTCCTGCTCACCTCACGCCCCGAGGGCAAGGTGTACGCCGGTTACTGGGAGTTCCCGGGCGGCAAACTCGAAGCCGGTGAGACCGTCGAGCAGGCCCTGCGTCGCGAGCTGCAGGAAGAAATTGGCATCACCATCGGCGAGGCCATGCCCTGGCAGGTCGAAGTGATGGAGTACCCACACGCCAAGGTGCGCCTGCACTTTTGCAAGGTGCACGCATGGCAGGGGGAGTTCGAGATGAAGGAAGGCCAGCAGATGGCCTGGCAGAGCCTGCCGGTGCAGGTGCAGCCGGTGCTGCCCGGCACCATCCCGGTGCTGCAGTGGCTGGCGGCCGAGCGGGGGCACGTCGGCCCCACGCATCAGGAGGCGGCCGGCGCCGCCTGAGCTCAGTTCGACGCGGCCGAGGCGGCGTCGGAGGCTGCGGGGGTAGCTGGTGCCGAATCAGAGGCAGCAGCCGGTGCGCTGGCGGCCGCCGAGCCGGCATCGGCAGGGCTGTGCGACGATTCGCTGTGCGTGGCTTCGCTGCCGTGCTTTTCACCGCTCATGTCGATGTCTCCGCCCATGGACAGGAGGTAGACGGCGCCAGCGGCGAACACCACGAAGGCCAACAGAAGCTTCCACATACCGATCGTCTCCACTTTGGAACAAGGTTGATACAGAACGATTGTCCAGTGTGCCTGCGTGGTGCATGGCCGGGTTTACGCTGAGTCAATCTGACACACTGTGACCCGAAGATGATGGGTTGGGGCCTGCGCTCGGGCCCTGTGGGCGCATGCGTGCGCCTGTGTGTTCACGGTGTCCGTTCATGTCCCTCGACCACGAACCTCCCACCCCGATCCGCTGGCTCGACGCCTTGCGCGCAGCGCTGGCCTTGCGCCGCAACCCGCAGGACACTGAACAGGTGTTCCGCCTGGGCGAAGCCATCAAGGGCAAGTCGCCATTTGTCTTGCTGGCCCGCTTCCGGGCCGACCCCATGGGGCGACAGCGCCTGGCCGAACGCCGCAGCCTGCTCGACACCCTCACGCGCACCGAGTGGCTGGCCAGCCTGCCGGCTGGCACGGTGGGGCGCACTTACCATGACTTCCTGGCCGAGCAGGGCCTGTCGGCTCAGGGGCTGGTCGAAATCTCCAAAGCCGGCATGGGCCACATGCCCGACGACGGCTCAGACCGCTACTTCATCGCCAGCCGCCTGCGCGACATGCACGACCTCTTCCATGTGCTGTCCGGCTATGGCCGGGACGAACTCGGCGAGGTCTGCGTGCTGGCCTTTTCCTACCCACACCAGCACACCCGCAGCTTCGCCGTCATTGCCAGCACGGGCTGTCTCGTCATCGCCCGGCGCTGGCGACACCCCGGTGCCATCGCCGCCGCGTGGCAGGCCTGGCGCCAGGGCCGGCAATGTGCCTGGCTGCCCGGGCTGGTGCTGGAAGACCTGCTGACGCGTTCACTGCATGAAGTGCGCCGCGAACTGGGCATCCGCCCACCCACCCGCTACCTGAAGGTGCTCGACGACCTGAACCGCCGAGGCGATCCCCTTCCCACTCCGCCTGGAAAGCTTGCTGCATGACCGCTTACAACACCCTGCGCTACGACGTCGACACTGATGGTGTGCTGCTGCTCACATTGAACCGGCCTGAGCAGCTCAATGCCTTCACCGTCGAGATGGCCAATGAGCTGGTCGATGCCTTCACGCGCGCCAGCGACGACGACACCGTGCGCGCTGTGGTGGTCACCGGCGCCGGCAAGGCCTTCTGTGCCGGCATGGACCTGAGCGTGCCGGGCAATGTGTTCGGGCTGGACGAAAGCCAGGAGCCGACCCTGGAGGACATGACCGAGCGCCTGGACGACCCGGCCATCTTCCACGGCGTGCGCGACACCGGCGGTCGGGTGGTGCTCAGCATCTTCAACTGCAAGAAGCCCGTGATCGGTGCCATCAATGGCGCAGCCGTGGGCATTGGCGCCACCATGACCTTGCCCATGGACATCCGCCTGGCGTCTGAAAAAGCCCGCATCGGCTTCGTGTTCGGCCGCATCGGCATCGTGCCCGAAGCCTGCTCCAGCTGGTTCCTGCCGCGCATCGTGGGCATCTCGCAGGCGCTGGAATGGACCTACATGGCCGACGTGTTCGACGGCCACGAGGCCCAACGTGGGGGGCTGGTCAAGGCCGTGGTGGCCCCTGAACAACTGCTGGAAGAAGCTCTGAAGATCGCCCGGCGCATCGCCACCGAGCGTTCGGCCGTGGGCATCGCCCTCACGCGCCAGATGATGTACCGCAACTCGGCCCAGCCCCACCCCCTGGCCGCCCACCAGGTCGACTCCCTGGCCATGTTCTACACCTCGGTCGGTGACGGCAAGGAGGGTGTGCAGGCCTTCCTCGACAAGCGCCCGGCGCAGTTCGCCAGCAAGGCGTCCGAGATGCCGTCCTTCTATCCCTGGTGGGATTGAGCAACGGCCACCCCCCGAAGTGTGCGATATGCACACCTTTTGTGGCGAAAGTTCCCCCCGCATCCGCGGGGTTCGAGGGGCAAACCCTGTGGATGGCGACAGTCGGATCCGCGACAGTCTGTTCATGCAGTTGCGGCACTGTCGTCTGCAGACTGTCAACGAAACTCAAGTGCTGGCGTAGCCAGTTCGTCCACCGGAAATTGAGGAAAGACAAACCATGATCACCATGAAGCAAATTTCCCGCGCTGTTGTCATTGCCGCCGCAGCCGCTACCGCCCATGTTGCCGCCTACGCTGCAACGCCCACCACCGTTGCCGTGAATGCGTCGTCGCTGACTTCGCTGGGCACTGTGACGACCACGAAGCTGGGCAACGCCACCTTCGCCGCTGGCGCCAGCAACACCGGCACCCTGACCCTGACCCCTTCGTCGGTGTCGGCCGCTCTGGCTGATTACGCCGATGCAGACGGTTTCAAGATCTCGGTCTCGAGCCTGTTCCTGGGCACCAACTCGGTGAGCTTCAGCAACTTCAGCCAAGACCTGTCGTCGGGCATGCTGTCGGGTTCGCTCGTGGGTGCTGGCGGCATCCTGGGTGCCTTGAACTACAGCGGCGAACTGATCGACGCCGCCACCATCACCACCACGGCGGGTGCTGCTGGCACCTCGAACATCGCCTTCACCAACTTCACCATGGCACCCGCCCTGGCCGCCTACCTGACGGCTGCTGGCGCCACGCCTTCCAGCGTGCCGGTGGGTTCGATGATCACCAACATCACCGTGACCGGTGTGCCCGCTGTGCCGGAACCTTCGACCTACGCCATGTTGCTGCTGGGCCTGGGTGGCATCGCTGTGGCCGCTCGCCGCAAGGCCGCCTGATCGAACTTCGGTCTCGCGCCACGTAAAAGGCAGCCCCTTGGGCTGCCTTTTTCTTTGGGGGGCTGATACAGCCCTGTCTCCTCGGCGCAGGCCCCATGCGTGGAGGCCGACGTCCCAGGTCAGTGCCCTTGCATGGCGGGCTCAGTGGGCCGCGTTGAACAGTGCCTCGGCCGCCAGTTTGGCGTCGCCGCCTGACTGCTCGAAGGTGCGCAGCCAGATCGGGTAGCTGTGGATCACCTTGTGCTGCCAGGGGTGGAAGCCAGGGCGGAAGTAGTCCAGCAGCTTGAAGGTGCTGCGTGAGAACAGGCCCTTGGGGCCGTACACCCACCACAGGCCCTTGGCGATGATGCCCACCCGCTTGGGCAGGCTGTAGCCGTCGGCCAGCAGCAGGCGGTTGGTCAGGCGGATGCTGTCGACCACCACCTTGTACAGCGCGTGCACCATGGCTGCGCTGCGCATCAGGTAACCCACCTTGGCCACCGTCGTCATCACGTCGAAGGCCACGGCCTTGTGCTCCATCTCTTCGATGGCATGCCAGGCCCACATCGACCGCACGTTCGGGTCGGCGTCGGCCATCACGTCTTTTTCCTTGAACAGGGTCTCGGCCATCATGGCCGTGAAGTGCTCAAAGGCGGCCGTCAGGGCCAGGTTGTATTCGGCCGAGTAGCGCTTGGTGTAGTCGTCGAACAGCTTCTTGGTTTCCCGCACGATGTGGTCCACGTCACAGCCTTGCTTGCGCAGCAGGTCGTTGTAGTGCGTGTGTGCGATGCCGTGCTGGCCTTCCTGGCGGATGAAGTTCTTCACGTCCTCGGCCAGTTTGGGGTCGGTGATCAGGTGACGGAAGGCCCGCACGCTGGTGATGAAGTAGCGCTCGCCGTCCGGGAAGGCGGCTTGCATGCCGTCGAGCAGGCGGGTGCGGAACGCGTCACCACCGAACCAGTGGCGCGGCGTGTTCTCGTCGAGATGGAAATCCAGTTTTTCGCGCGGGACGATCTGGTCCGGATCTTGGGGCGACTTGTGCGAGGCATGCGACATGGGCGGTCTCCTTATTACCTTGCGGTGCAGTCTATTCATTACCAGGTAATGCGGTAAGCGGCACTTTGCGACATGAGGGCAGCGCGGGCGACAGCTCCGGGTTTGTCCCAGGGCTGTTTGGCTGCATGATTTCAGGGCAATCCGCTTCATCGGCAGAAAGGGCTTGATTCATGAGTGCAGAACCAACCATCCGTCTGGACGGCCGTGTGGCCATCGTCACCGGGGCGGGAGGCGGCCTGGGCCGTTGCCATGCCCTGGCGCTGGCCGCCCGCGGGGCGAAAGTGGTGGTCAATGACCTGGGTGCCGCGCGCGACGGATCGGTCAGCGGTGCCTCACCGGCCGACGACGTGGTCGCTGAAATCATCGCCCTGGGCGGTCAGGCCATGGCCAGCCGGGCGTCAGTGACCGACCCTCAGGCTGTGCAGGCCATGGTCGACGAGGTGGTGGCGCGCTGGGGGCGGGTGGACATCGTGGTCAACAACGCCGGCTTCCTGCGCGACAAGTCGTTCTCGAAGATGTTGGTGGACGACATCCGCCAGATCATCGACGTGCACCTGCTGGCGGCTTTCTACACCACCAAGGCGGTGTGGGACCTGATGAAGGCCCAGAACCATGGCCGCATCGTGTTCACGACCTCGTCGTCGGGGCTGTTCGGCAACTTCGGGCAGGCCAACTACGCAGCCGCCAAGATGGGCCTGGTGGGCCTGATGCAGACCCTGGCGCTGGAGGGCGAGAAGTACAACGTGCGGGTGAACTGCCTGGCGCCCACCGCGGCCACACGCATGACCGAGGGCCTGATGCCGCCCGAGGTGCTGGCCCTGCTCACGCCCGAGGCGGTGTCGCCGGCCGTGGTGTTTTTGTGCGGTGATGAGGCGCCCAACCGCGCCATTGTGAATGCGGGTGCAGGCACCTTCGCGGCCACGCATGTGGCCATGACTCAGGGCGTGCACCTGGGTGCTGGGCAGGATGTTGCCGACCGATTGGCTCAGGTCTGGCCTCAGTGTGCTGACCGAGAGGGGGATCTGGTCCCAGCCAGTGGTGCTGCGCAGACTCTCAACGAGGTCAGCAAGGCCCAACGCGGTGCTTGATCAGGGCAGAGTGATCCGGCGTGCCCGCGTGATGGTGGTCACGTTGGACGGTTCATCGAACTGGTTCGTGGTGTCCTGGTCGATGGCCAGAATCAAATCCTGTCCTTCCTGATTCACCACCTCGCCGAACACGGCATAGCCCGGGTTGGTTGCGTCCGCGTAGTCCAGGAAGCGGCTGTTGTCGACTGTGTTGAAGAAAAACTGCGACGTGGCTGAATCCGGGTTGCTGCTGCGTGCCATGGCGATCGTGAAGGCGCGGTTGCTCAGGCTGCTGGTGCGCGTTGTTTCAAGCGGAATCGCGGCGCGCACGCCTGCTTTCGCCGTGGGGTCGCCGGCGGTGTTCAAGTCGGTGTAAGCACCGCCTTGCGAAATGGCGATGCCGTTGGTCGCCAGGTCTGACGAAGGCAGCAGGCGGTGGAACACCGTGCCGTCGTAAAAGCCTGCATCCACGTAGCGCAAGAAGTTGACCGTGGTTTCCGGGGTGGCTTCGCTCAGTCGAATCTTGATGGTGTCGGGGGTGCCGTCGATCTCGAATTCGACCGCTGGTGCTGGCGTCGACACAGGGATGGTCAGCCCATAGGCCGGGTTGGGCACCAGGAAGCTGTCTTGTTTGCCCATGCCCACCGTGCCCAGTGTTTTGGACACCCGGCATGTGATGGTGTAGGTGGTCGGCGTTTTGACCGGCGTGCCGTAATCGACGCAGGCTGTGGTGGCGATCACCACGGCCTTGTCCAGGTTCGTGCCTGTGAAGGTGAAGGTGACGGCATCGCCGTAGCGGTAATTGCCTGCCGTGGGGTTGGTCGAGATGCTGGTGACGTTGAACACGTCACGGGTGGTTGACGCCAGGCTTTGCCCCTGTGCATTGACCGCTTCGGCCACCACCGTCCCGCTGGGCCCGACCAGGCAGGAAGCCGTCAAAGCCTGTTGGCTCCGAGAAACTTCCTGCACGTTGGTGCAATTGCTGGCCCGCAGCGTGACGCCGGCGAGGTTGTTGCCGCGCAATGTGAACACGGCTGTCTCGCCCCGCCCCAGCACGGTGCTCGTGTTGGCCACGGTGACCGTTCCGGTGGCGGTCCGCAGGCCTTCGTTGCCTCCGCCGCCACAGGCCGACAACAGCAGGGCCGGGAGCAGGGCGCCTGCCAGGCTCAGTGACGGGTGTGACAGGGAACGCGGGGAACAGCGACGGGCGAGGGACACGGATTCTCCTGAAGACATGCCACGGGCCAAGTTGAGGCCCAAGGTCGGGTCGATTGTACAAATGCCCTCGGTGTCGGCGCCTTCGGACATGTACCGACGGCGCACGCCGAAAAATCGTGGGGGCTTGAAACCCTCCGGGCGATCCCTATAATGGTTTTAGCACTCGCACTTGTTGAGTGCTAACAGCCGGTTGCCGCGGGCCCGAGGGCTCTCAGGTTGACCGGTCGTTTTTTCACACTGTGGGCGCCTGCGTGGCGTGTGTTGCGCGGGCCCTGTGTTTGTCACTTCATCACCGTTGTCTTTTCAGACAGGAGAAGCCATGAAACTGCGTCCTCTGCACGATCGCGTGATCGTCAAGCGCCTGGAACAAGAAACCAAGACCGCTTCGGGCATCGTCCTTCCTGACGCCGCCGCCGAGAAGCCGGACCAGGGCGAAGTGCTCGCCGTCGGTCCTGGCAAGCGCAATGACAAGGGCGATTTCGTTGCCCTGAACGTTCAAGTGGGCGACCGCGTCCTGTTCGGCAAGTACTCGGGCCAGTCCGTCAAGGTCGATGGCGAAGAGCTGCTGGTCATGCGCGAAGAAGACCTGTTCGCTGTCGTCGCCAAGTGAGCTGACGCCGAAGGTCGATCCACCTCTTACTGAATTTACGGAGAATTTCACATGGCAGCAAAAGACGTCATCTTTGGCGGCGAAGCCCGCGCTCGCATGGTCGAAGGCGTGAACATCCTGGCCAATGCCGTCAAGACCACCCTGGGCCCCAAGGGCCGCAACGTGGTGCTCGAGCGCTCGTTTGGCGCCCCCACCGTGACCAAGGACGGTGTGTCGGTCGCCAAGGAAATCGAGCTCAAGGACAAGCTGCAGAACATGGGCGCCCAGATGGTCAAGGAAGTCGCTTCCAAGACCTCGGACAACGCCGGTGACGGCACCACCACCGCCACCGTGCTGGCCCAGGCCATCGTGCGCGAAGGCATGAAGTACGTGGCCGCCGGCATGAACCCGATGGACCTGAAGCGCGGCATCGACAAGGCCGTTGCCGCCCTGATCGTCGAGCTCAAGAAGCAATCGAAGGCCACCACCACCACCAAGGAAATCGCCCAGGTTGGCACCATTTCGGCCAACTCGGACGCTGACGTCGGCGAGATCATCGCCAGCGCCATGGACAAGGTCGGCAAGGAAGGCGTGATCACCGTTGAAGACGGCAAGAGCCTGAACAACGAGCTGGACGTGGTCGAAGGCATGCAGTTCGACCGCGGCTACCTGTCGCCTTACTTCATCAACAGCCCCGAGAAGCAAGCCGCCATCCTGGACAACCCCTTCGTGCTGCTGTACGACAAGAAGGTGTCCAACATCCGTGACCTGCTGCCCACCCTGGAGCAAGTTGCCAAGGCTGGCCGCCCCCTGCTGATCATTGCCGAAGACGTCGACGGTGAAGCCCTGGCCACCCTGGTGGTCAACACCATCCGCGGCATCCTGAAGGTTGTCGCCGTGAAGGCCCCTGGCTTCGGCGACCGCCGCAAGGCCATGCTGGAAGACATCGCCATCCTGACCGGTGGCAAGGTCATCGCCGAAGAAGTGGGCATGGCCCTGGACAAGGTCACGCTGGCTGATCTGGGTCAGGCCAAGCGCGTCGAAGTGGGCAAGGAAAACACCACCATCATCGATGGCGCCGGTGCCGCTGCCGACATCGAAGCCCGCGTCAAGCAGATCCGCATCCTGATCGAAGAAGCCACCAGCGACTACGACCGTGAAAAGATGCAAGAGCGCGTGGCCAAGCTGGCCGGCGGTGTGGCCGTCATCAAGGTCGGTGCTGCCACCGAAGTCGAGATGAAGGAAAAGAAGGCCCGCGTGGAAGACGCCCTGCACGCCACCCGCGCTGCCGTGGAAGAAGGCGTGGTGCCTGGTGGTGGCGTGGCCCTGCTGCGCGCCAAGCAAGCCGCTGGCGAGATCAAGGGTGACAACGCCGATCAAGACGCCGGCATCAAGCTGGTCCTGAAGGCCATCGAAGCCCCCCTGCGCGAAATCGTGGCCAACGCCGGTGGCGAGCCTTCGGTGGTGGTCAACGCCGTGCTGAACGGTTCGGGCACCTACGGTTTCAACGCCGCCAACGACACCTACGGCGACATGATCGAAATGGGCATCCTGGACCCGACCAAGGTCACGCGCACCGCCCTGCAGAACGCCGCTTCCGTGGCGTCGCTGATGCTGACCACCGAGTGCATGATCTCGGAAGCCCCCAAGGATGACGCCCCCGCTGGCGGCATGCCCGACATGGGTGGCATGGGTGGCATGGGCGGCATGGGCATGTGATCCCTGCCGGCTGAAGCCTCGCGCTTCAAGCCCCTCGAAAAAGCCGCCTTCGGGCGGCTTTTTCATGGGCGCACGCATCCAGTTGCAACACATGCCATCGGTGTGCTGAACGCCACATTTGCGCGGCTGGACACAGGGATCCCCCTGCTGCTCTTGTCATGAACCGCTGCAACACTGATGCTCTTGTTTGGAGCACATGCGGTCATGAAGGCTTGGGGTGCATTCCTGTGGGTGTCAATGGGGCTATCAGCCGGGGCGCAGGCCCAGGGCTATGCCGCGGCATTGCGCGGCATCAGCGAATGGAGCCCTCAGTGCCTCGCCGGGCAGACCTGCGCCGATGTGCTGGTCAAAGGCCGTTGGCAGGCCTCGGTGGTGCTGAGCGCTGAACCGCCCACACCGGTGGCTCTGGTCAAGGCGGCGCAAGACCCTGCGCCGGGCACCGCCGGTCGCACGGAAGCAGAAACACAACCCACCGACACCGTGCCGCTGGCGGGCACCGTCAAGCTCAGCCTGAGCGATTCTCTGGCATGGGTGGGCCGGGTCGGCCTGAACCACCTGGGGGCGCACCGGCATGCCATCAGCGGCGTGCAGCAGCGTGCCCGCATGAGCGTACAACCCGGGGTCGGGCTGGCTTACAGCCTGGGTGGGCTGGATCTCACGGGGGGCGTGGATCTGGCTGAACGCCCCACACGCGAAGGCACCGATCGCCAGTTGCAGTTCGGTGCGGGAGCCCAGGTGAAGTTCTGACTCAGCCTTGCCGGCCTTCGCGGGCCAGGCGTTCCTGACGCTCGCAGTCTTCTCGCACGTGCGAGGTCACGTACCACACGAAGTAACCCAGGCCGATCAGCATGGCCAGAATGGACGCCGCGCTCAGCAGGCCGTAGTCGGTGGTGAGGAAGTCATGGAGCATCTGCATGGTGTTTCTCCTGCCGCCCGGTGCGGCCACACCCACATCTGACGCCTTTGCGGCCCCACAGGCTCTGACGCCGATCAAGCGTGGTGCCATGGCACGTGCATGGCACGGGTGCGACCGCACACTTGTTGATGCATCGCAAGCATGACGGGGGGCTGCTTTGCCCGCAGAATGTCCGGCATGAACAGCACACCTGCATCTGGCGTCGGGTACGGCGCCTTGACCTGGGGCCGTCGGGTGATGGTCTGGCTCGTGGTGGCGGCCAGCGTGCCTTTGTGCGCCCAGCCCTCGCCCGCCACGCCCGTCACGCCGCAGGGGGCGGCGGCCACCGAGCCCCTGCGCCCCAAGGTCGGTCTGGTGCTGTCGGGCGGCGGTGCGCGAGGCCTCACCCACGTGGGCGTGCTCAAGGTGCTGGAGCGTGAGCGCATCCCGGTCGACGTGATCGCCGGCACCTCCATGGGCGCCATCGTGGGGGGGCTGTATGCCAGTG
The DNA here is from genome assembly GCF_004310865.1 of Aquabacterium lacunae. Taxonomy (GTDB): domain Bacteria; phylum Pseudomonadota; class Gammaproteobacteria; order Burkholderiales; family Burkholderiaceae_C; genus Aquabacterium; species Aquabacterium lacunae. The sequence continues at coordinate 330,821 of NZ_SIXI01000003.1, read as the reverse complement.
GCATGGATGCGGCCCAGGTCGAGCGTGAGGTGCAGCAGCTCGACTGGGACAACGTGTTCGCCAGCCGGGTCGAGCGCCGCGAAATCTCGCAGCGCCGCAAAGAGCAGGATTTCGAAGTCTCGCCACTGTTCGAGGTGGGCATCGGCACCGACGGCCTGAAAGCGCCGCTGGGGCCGGTGTCCTCGCGCGGGCTGGAGGCGCATCTGCGCCGCCTGACGCTGAGCACCGTGCAGGTCGATGAGTTCGACCGCCTGCCCACCCCATTCCGCGCCGTGGCCACCGACATGGAAACCGGTGCCGCCGTGATCTTGCGCAAGGGCGACCTGGCCCTGGCCTTGCGTTCGAGCATGTCGGTACCGGGGGTGTTTGCCCCGGTCGAGGTCGATGGACGCATCCTGGGGGATGGCGGCCTGGTCAACAACACCCCGGTCGATGTGGCCCGCAGCATGGGGGCCCAGCGCCTGATCGTGGTGAACATCGGCACCCCGCTGTTCAAGCGAGAGGTGCTGTCGACCTTCACGGGTGTGACGGCCCAGATGATCAGCATCCTGACCGAGCAGAACGTGCAGCGCAGCCTGGCCTCGCTTCAGCCCGATGACGTGCTGATCGCACCGGTGCTCGATGGCCTGACCGCGGCCGATTTCAACCGCGCCCGCGATTTCATCCAGCAAGGTGAAGTGCAGGCTGAGGCCCTGGTGCTGCGCATGCAGGACCTCAAGGTCAGCGAGGCCGAGTACGCACGCTGGAAGCAGCGGCGGCGTGTGGCCCAGGGCGAGGGTGATGTGATCCGGGCCGTCACATTCGAAGGCACGCGGGCCACCCACCCCGAGCAGCTGCAGGCCCAGCTGGAAACTCGCGCGGGCACCCCGTTCGATGTGGCCCGCGCCGAGCGCGACCTGCGGCGTCTGGCTGCCACTGGCGATTACCTCACCACCGACTACCAGCTGCGCCGAAGCGACGAGGGCAACACCCTGGTGTTTCGCCTGCAGGACAAGCCCTGGGGCCCTGATTACCTGCAGATGGGGCTGGACTTCAACACCGACTCGGCCGGGCGCAGCGCCTTCAACCTCAAGCTGGTGCACAACCGCCACTGGCTGAATGCGCAGGGTGCCGAGTGGCGCAACTTTGTGCGGCTGGGTTCTGCGCCTTCGTATGCCACCGAGCTGTACCAGCCGGTCAGCTGGCTCAGCCCCGACGGTTGGCGGCCTTTCGTGGCCTTGGGGGGCATGGTCGAGCGTCGCAATGTGAACCTCTACCAAGACCCCACCGAGGGCGTGGCCCTGAACCTCAGCCGCCGCGCGCAGACCGCGGCAGCCGAGCTGGGCTATGCCTGGCGCGAGCTGGGTGAGGTGCGTGCGGGATGGTTCGACGAGGTGCTGCGCTTGAACCCCGAACTGGTCGATGCCAGCTGGCTGGGGCCACGCGTGCCCCAGCGTGCTCACGAGCGTGGTTGGCGCCTGCGCGGCGTGTTCGACCAGCTCGACAGTGCGTATTTCCCGCGCCAGGGCTGGCGGGTCGATGGCAGTGTGCACCACGGCTGGCGCACCGGCGACGGCTTGCCCGACACCTCGTTGGGCGAGATGCACCGCTGGGATCTGACCGGCCAGGCCGTGACCAGCGTGGGCTCGCACAGCTTCCAGTTCAGTGGCCGACTGGCAGGCTCGGGCGGGGCCTTGCCTGACCAGCCTCGCTACACGCTGGGCGGGTTCCAGCAACTGTCAGGTTATGCGCCGGGGCAGCTCAATGGACAGCAGGTGGCCTTGCTGCGCCTGGGTTATGCCTGGCGCGTGGGCGCCTACCCGCTCACGCGGGGCCTGTACCTGGGGGCCAGCCTGGAGGCCGGCAAGGCCTGGCGCGAATGGTCGCGCCACGAGCAGGCCCCCTGGCGTTCGGGCAGCAGCGTGTACGTGGGCGCCGACACCGCCCTGGGGCCGGTGTATTTCGCGGTGGGCAGTGCGCAGGGCGTGCGCCCCACGGTCATGCTGTTCGTCGGGCGCCCCTGAGCCCTGACGGGTTCGGGGCAGCCTTCACACCCGTGTCAGTGCCGGGCCAGCCGTGCTGCGCAGGTGGTCCATCATGTGGCCGGCGATCTGGTTCAGGGGCAGCACCTCGTGCACGGCCCCGGCCGCGATGGCCTCACGCGGCATGCCGAACACCACGCAGCTTTGCTCGTCCTGGGCAATGCAGTAGGCACCGGCGTCGCGCATTTCCTTCATGGCCCGTGCGCCATCGGCGCCCATGCCGGTCAGCATGATGCCCACCGCATTGCGACCCACCAGGTGCGCGGCCGACCGGAACAGCACCTCCACGCTGGGGCGGTGCCGGTTGACCGGGTCTTCGCTGGTCACGCGGGCCACGTAGTTGGCGCCTGATTTGTCCACGCTCAGGTGAAAGCCGCCCGGCGCGATGTACGCATGTCCGGGCAGGATGCGCTCGCCGTCGCTGGCTTCTTTCACGCGGATCTTGCACAGCCCGTCCAGGCGGGTGGCGTAGCTCTTGGTGAAGCCCGGGGGCATGTGCTGGGTGATCACCACGGCGGGGCTGTCGGCGGGCAGGGCCATCAGCACCTCCTTGGTGGCTTCGGTACCCCCCGTGCTGGCGCCAATGAAGATCAGCTTTTCGGTGGACAGGCGCCCCAGGGTCGACGCCACCGTGCGCGGAGTCTCCGGGCTGTGGGTGGGCTCCTTGTGGGCCGGTCGGGGTGGCGCACCCGCCGCGGCCAGCGTGGCCGCCGAGGGCTTGTGCATGCGTGCCTTGGCCGCAATGCGCACCTTGTCGGTGATCTCCTGGGCCAGCTGCTTGAGGCCATCGGCCACGCCAATCTTGGGCTTGGCCACGAAGTCGATGGCGCCCAGCTCCAGCGCCTTGAGCGTGACCTCGGCGCCGCGCTCGGTCAGCGTCGACACCATCACCACCGGCATGGGCCGCAGCCGCATCAGCTTGGACAGGAAGTCGATGCCGTCCATGCGGGGCATTTCCACGTCCAGCGTGATCACGTCGGGGTTGAGGTTGCGGATCATCTCGCGCGCCACAAAGGGATCGCTGGCCGCGCCGACGCACTCCATGTCCGGCTGACGGTTGATGATTTCGGTGAGCAGGCTGCGCACCAGGGCGGAATCGTCCACCACCACCACGCGGGTCTTGGCCATTGTCTTTCTCCGGGGTCAGAACAGTTCCACCGAGCCGCCCACGTTCGTGGCCACAGCTGGCTTCTGCAAGGCGGCCTTTTCCTGGGCCACCAGTGCTTCCGGGTTGCTGGGGGCCAGGCGCTTGACCATGGCCTTGCCGCTGTGCGGGAAGAAGCACACCTTGCGGGGGTAGATCTCCAGCACGTCCTTCGAGACCACCGGGATGCGTTCGGTCTTGAGGTAGTTCATGACGAACTCGGTGTTGCGTTCGCCCACGTTCAGGCTGTTCATGCCCGACAGCACGGCACCGCCGCCGAACACCTTGGCTTCCAAGGTCATGCGGTTGGCGCCGAGCTTCAGCAGTTCGTTGATCAGCAGTTCCATGGCGAACGAGCCGTAGCGGCCCGAGTCGGCGCCGCTGCCGCCGTTGTCGGGCAGCATGAAGTGGTTCATGCCGCCCACATGGGCCTGGCGGTCCCACAGGCACACGGCAATGCACGAGCCCAGCGTGGTCATGATCAGCAGGTCTTCGTCGAACACGAAGTACTCGCCGGGCAGGATCTTCACCGCGTCCGACTGGAAGTGCGCCTCGTAGAAAAAGAACGAGGCTTCGCCGGGTTTGGGACTGCGCGCCTTCAGACGCGCCAGCCGGTCTTTTTTGGCCTGCACGGCCGCGTTCACGCCCGCAGGGGGCATGCCGCCCAGTGGAGGACGGGCCGGTGGGGTGGGGGTGGTCTGGATCATGGGGTGCGCCAGTGCTGTGGTCAGACACGGTCGTACACGGTCTTGCCGCGCAGGCGGAAGAGATCACGTGAATCCGTGAAGTTCTCGGAGTGGCCGACAAACAGCAGGCCGTTGGGTTTCATCACACCGTGGATGCGCTCCAGCACCTTGCGCTGGGTGGGGGCATCGAAATAGATCATCACGTTGCGGCAGAACACGTAGTCGAAAGGCTCGCCCAGCGACCAGGCCGCGTTCATGAGGTTGAAGGGCTTGAACTCGACCATGCGGGCCAGTTCGGGCTTGACCCGGATGGCGCCCGCGTTGTTGCCCTTGCCCTTGAGGAAGAAGTTGCGCAACCGCGCCGGTGACAGACCCCGCGCGTTTTCTTCGTACACGCCGCGCGAGGCCGTGGCCAGCACATTGGTGTCGATGTCGCTGGACAGGATCTTGACCGAGGCGTGCAGCCCCAGGCTCTCGGCCACGGTCATGGCAATGGAGTAGGGCTCTTCGCCGGTCGAGGCCGCACAGCACCAGATGCGCAACGGTTTGCTGCCGTGATTCTTGAGCTGCTCGGCCAGGATCTGGAAGTGGTGGTCTTCCCGAAAGAAGGAGGTCAGGTTGGTGGTCAGGCTGTTGACGAACTCCTGCCACTCGCGGGCCCCGTGGTCGCCGGTCGAGGCCTCCAGCCACTTCAGGTAGCTGTCGAAGGAGGTGTGCTGGGTTTCACGCAGGCGCCGCGACAGGCGGCTGTAGACCATGGCCTGCTTGCCTTCGTGCAGGTGGATGCCCGCATGCTGGTAGATCAGCGTGCGCACGCGCTCGAAGTCACGCGGGCCGAAGGTGAACTCCCGGTCCTGCGGCAGCATGGTGGCGTCTTTCGGTGTGGCGATCATCCTGGGTGCAACTCCACAAAGGAAGGGCGGCCCGCCTGGGCCCTGCTTTCGATATCGGCGCCGCAGGCTGCAGGTTGAGCCTGATCGCGCGATGGGGGCTGTCGGGTTGTCGGCCTGCGGCCACATCGTGGAAACACCGCGGCCAGGCCCCTGCTTTTCAGCGCTTAAGTCGGCAGGGCGCTGCTAGACTGAGGCATCTTTCATGATGCTGGAGCCTCCCATCGCCTCGCACCTGAACACCGAAGACGCCGCCGGCACCGCCCGCGGGCCTGAGGTCGTGGTCGACGTGTCCAGCCTGCGTCTGGAGCTGGCCCTGAACCTGCTCACGCAGGCCGGCTGGCAGCCCCCTCCAGGTTTTCAGCCCCATTCCTTCGACGGCCTGCAGGCCGTGATCGATGGCCTGTGCGACATCTCCAGCCGTGACGCCCTGACCGGACTGGCCAACCGCCGCCAGTTCGAGGTGGCCATTTCGCGCGAAATCGACCGTGTGGCCCGTGCGGGTGAGCCGGCCTTGCTGCTGGTGCTCGACATCGACCACTTCAAGAAGGTGAACGACACCCACGGCCATGCCGCGGGTGATCTGGTCATCCAGTCGGTGGCTGCGGCCCTGCAAGACTGCGTGCGCCCGATGGACACGGTGGCGCGGGTCGGCGGCGAAGAATTCGCCATCATCCTGCCCAACTGCCCGCCGGCCTTCGGCCAGACCGTGGCCGAGCGCATCCGCAACAAGGTGGCTTCGCAGCCCGTGGCCCTGGTGGGTGGCGCGGCCCTGGCCGTGACCGTCAGCGTGGGCGGTGCATTTGCGCCTCAGTGGGTGCGATCGTCTCCCACATTGTGGATGGACCGTGCCGACCAGCAGCTCTATCGGGCCAAGGCCGAGGGGCGCAACCGCACCTGCCTTGAACTGCCGCCGCTCACTGTGGTCAGTCCCGAGGAAAAAGGCATGTTGTTCGGTGCTTTGGGCGGGTACGACCTCGAAGAAGATGGAACACCGGCCTCAGGTATGGCCGAGGTTCTGCCGAAAACGAGCCCATGACCCTCATGATGTCCGAACCCGAGCTGTCGCCCACCGGCACCCGCAGTCCCCAACGGGTGGCCCGCACCCTGGCGGTGACCAGCGGCAAGGGGGGCGTGGGCAAGACCTTCTTCAGTGCCAACCTGGCCGCGGCCCTGAGCCGTCAGGGCCTGAAGGTGCTGGTGCTGGACGCCGACCTGGGCCTGGCCAACCTTGACGTGGTGCTGAATCTGTACCCCAAGATCACGCTGCACGATGTGTTCACGGGCAAGGCCGAACTCGATGAAGCCATCTTGCCGGCCCCTGGGGGCTTCTCGGTGTTGCTGGCGGGTTCGGGTCTGGTCGAATACTCCCGCCTGACCCCCGAGGTGCGCGAGCAGCTGCTCAAGATCATGGAGACCGTCACGCCCCGCTTCGACGTGCTGCTGCTGGACACCGGCGCTGGCATTTCTGACGTGGTGCTGTACGCCCTGTCGCTGGCCCACGAGATCATCGTGGTGGCCACGCCCGAGCCCACCTCCATGACCGACGCTTACGCCACCATCAAGGTGCTGGCGGCGCAGCAAGGCCGTGAAAACCTGCACCTGGTGGTCAACCAGGTGTCTCGCCCGGGCGAAGGTCGAGCCATCTGCCAGCAACTGCAGCAGGTGGTGGCTCGCTTTGTGCAGACCCCGGCGGGCACGCCGCCCAAGCTGAACCTGCTGGGCGACATCCCGTCTGACCCCAGCGTGCGCGAAGCCGTGCGCAAGCGCACCCTGGTGATGGAGCTGCACCCTGGCAGCCCCAGTGCCATCGGCGTGGTGCAGATCGCCACCAAGCTGACCACCGGACGCTGATCGCTGCCCGCCGATTGATTTGCGCGGGCGCACGTTACAGTGCGGCCCATGAGCGATCACACCAGCGACACCCCCCACGATGACGACGACGCGCCGCAGGGGCGCACGGCCTACGACTGGATCGGCGGCGATGCCCCAGTGCGCGCGCTGGTCGATCGCTTTTACGACCTGATGGAATTCGAGCCGGCGTACGAGGCCCTGCGTGCCGTGCACCCGCCCGACCTGCAGCCCGCGCGCGACAAGCTGCACTGGTTCCTCAGTGGCTGGCTGGGTGGCCCCAACCTCTACATCGAGCGCTTTGGCCACCCGCGCCTGCGCGCGCGCCACATGCCTTACCCCATCGGCATCAAGGAGCGTGACCAGTGGCTGGCCTGCATGCAGCAGGCCATGGCAGACACCGGCGTCGACCCCGATTTGCAGCAGCGCCTGGCGCAGGCTTTTTTCCAGACGGCCGACTGGATGCGCAACAAGGGCGCCATCTGACGCCAGGCGTCCGGTGGGCTCAGGCCTCCTGAGCCTGGGCCTGGTTGGCGCTGGGGGCCGATTGCAGCAGCACGATCAGGGCGCCGGCACCGCCGTCGTCGCCACGGGCCTGCACGAAGGCCAGCACCCGGTCACTCTGCACCAGCCAGCGCTTGACCTTGTCCTTGATGACCGGGATGCGGCCTGGCGAGCCGAGGCCTTTGCCGTGCACCACGCGCACGCAGCGCCAGCCCCGCACCTGCGCATCGCGCAGGAAGCGGCTCAGCGTCTCGCGGGCCTCTTCGGTGCGCAGGCCATGCAGGTCGATCTGGCCTTGCAGGGCCCACACGCCACGGCGCAGCTTGCGCAGCACATCGGGGCCCAGTTCGGGCCGGCGGAAGGCCAGCGTGTCGTCGGTTTCCAGCAGGGTTTCGACGTCGAATTCGTCCGACAGCGATTCCTTGAGCACCTGCTGCTCGTCCTGCTGGCGAGACTGCGGCACCGGAGGGGGCTTGCGGCGGCCGTTGGCCTGCACCCGCCCGGTGTCGGGCAGCTTGTGCACGGCCCCCACGCTTTGCGCAAACAGGGCCTGCTCGGCCTGGCGCTGGCGTTCGGCCTTCTCGCGCTCGGCCTGGGCTGCTTTTTCTGCCTCGATGCGGGCGGCCGCTTCGCGCGAAGCCTTGCGCAACGCCTTCTTGAGGTCGGCGAAGTCGTTCAGCGTCGTCGAGGAAGGGGTTTTGGGGCGTGCGCTCACACCCCCAAGCCTACAACAGTCTGAGCAACATCCTGATGCAACTCAATGAATGTGCAGCCTGACCACGCGAGCCCCTTTCCCTTTCAGAGCAGGCCGCGTTCGGCAAACGACATCACGCCCGTGTGGCTGACCACGAAGTGGTCGAGCACGCGCACGTCGACCAGCTGCAGGCTGCTTTTCAGGCTTTGCGTGAGCAGTTCGTCGGCCCGCGAGGGCTCCAGCGTGCCTGACGGGTGGTTGTGCGCCAGCACCACCGAGGCCGCGTTGTGCAGCAGCGCCTGCTTGACCACTTCGCGCGGGTAGACCGAGGTCTGGGTGAGCGTGCCCCTGAACAGCTCTTCGCACACGATCAGGCGGTGTTGCGCATCGAGGAACAGCACGCAGAACACCTCGTGGGGCAGGGCGCCGATCTGCAGCTGCAGGTAGTCTTTCACGCGCTGCGGCGCATTGAACACGGGGGCTTCGCGCAACTGGCCCAGCAGGCCGCGCCGGGCCAGCTCGGTCACGGCCAGCAGCTCGGCGCGTTTGGCCGGGCCCAGCCCCCGGATGCGTCGCAGGCGCTTGTCGTCGGCCTGCAGCAGGCCCGGCACGCCGCCCAGCTGGTTCAGCATGCCTTCGGCCATCTGCAGCACGCCCAGGCCTTTGAGGCCGGTGCGCAGCAGCAGCGCCAGCAGTTCGGCATCGGCCAGGGCGGTGGGGCCCTGACTCAGCAGCTTTTCCCGCGGGCGCATGGCCGCAGGCAGGTCTTTGAGCATGGTGTGTCCCTGAGGGCGTTGTGAATCCTTAAAATTGTGGTTTTGCCACCTTGGTGGCCCCATCCTCCCGAGGGGTGTGGCCGACACCCCCCCATGAGCGACACCACCCCCACCGTCCAGCCCGGCTCCTTCCTCACCCTGAACTACCGCCTGTTCGGGCCCGACGGCGACGAGCTGGTCAACACCTTCAACGACAAGCCCGCCACGCTGTCGCTGGGCTCGGGTGATCTGTCGCCGCAGCTGGAAGCGCGCCTGATCGGCCTGAAGGAAGGCGACCACGTCACGCTCGAACTGGCCGAGGGCGAGGCCTTTGGCCCCCGCAACCCCGACATGCTGCAGCGCGTGGGCATGGCCCTGCTGCGCGAGCTGGGTGATCTGGACGAGACCTGGTCGGTGGGTGACGTGGTGCAGTTCCCCACGCCCGATGGCCAGGGCTCGTTCGCCGGTGTCATCCTGGAAATGGACCCGGCCGGCCAATGGGCCCTGTTCGATTTCAACCACCCGCTGGCGGGCCGCAAGGTCAGCTTCGAGGTGCAACTGATCGGTGTGCTCTGACATGACCCCACCCCTTGTCGAAGACGTGCTGCTGGCCGAGCCCCGCGGCTTTTGCGCCGGTGTCGACCGTGCCATCGAGATCGTGGAGCGGGCCCTGGCCCAGTTTGGCGCACCCATCTACGTGCGCCACGAGATCGTGCACAACACCTACGTGGTCAATGACCTGAAGGCCAAGGGCGCCATCTTCATCGAAGACCTGGCCGACGTGCCGCCCGGTGCCACCCTGATCTTCAGCGCCCATGGCGTGAGTCAGGAAGTGCGCCAGGAGGCCGAGCGCCGCGGCTTCAGCGTGTTCGACGCCACCTGCCCGCTGGTCACCAAGGTGCATGTGGAAGTGGCCAAGCTGCGCCGCGAAGGCTACGAGTTCCTGATGATCGGTCACAAGGGCCACCCCGAGGTCGAAGGCACCATGGGGCAGCTGTCCGACGGCATCTACCTGGTTGAAGACGAGGCCGATGTGGCCCGCGTGCAGGTGCAGAACCCGGCCATGCTGGCCGTGGTCACGCAGACCACGCTGTCGGTGGACGATGCCGCGGCCATCCTGGCGGCCATCAAGCAGCGCTTCCCGAACATCCGCGAGCCCAAGCAGCAGGACATCTGCTACGCCACCCAGAACCGGCAGGACGCCATCAAGATCATGGCGCCGCAGGTGGATGTGGTCGTGGTGGTGGGCAGCCCCACCAGCTCCAACAGCAACCGCTTGCGCGAGCTGGCCGAGCGCCTGGGCACGCCGGCCTACATGGTCGACTGCCCCGAAGACCTGCAAGATGCCTGGTTCGAAGGCCGCACGCGCGTCGGCCTGACCGCCGGCGCCTCGGCCCCCGATGTGCTGGTGCAGCAGGTGATCGCCCGCCTCAAGGCGATGGGCGCGGTCAGCGTGCGCCGCATGCAGGGTGTGGAAGAGCATGTGCGCTTCCCGCTGCCCAAGGGCCTGGGCGGCACCGGGCTGGACCGGCCCTTGCCGTCTGAACGTGCCAGCTGACACCCGCCTGCCTACAATCCCCCGAACACTCCAGCCCACATTCACCCATGCTCGACATCGCCCTGCTGCGCAAAGACCTCGACAGCGTCCTGGCCGGCCTGAACAAGCGCAAGACCCCTCAACCCTTCCTGGACGAAGCCCGCTACCGAGCCCTCGAAGGCGAGCGCAAGCAGATCCAGACGCGCACCGAAGAGCTGCAAAGCCAGCGCAACACCCTGAGCAAGCAGATCGGCATGCTCAAGGGCAAGGCCGCCAAGGGTGAAGACACGGCCGCTCAGGTCGAGGTCGTGATGGCCGAAGTGGCCGGCCTCGGCGACGAGCTCAAGACCAGCGCCGAGCGCCTCGATGCGCTGCAGGCCGAGCTGCAATCGCTGCTGCTGAGCGTGCCCAACCTGCCGCACGACAGCGTGCCGGTGGGCCACGACGAAGCCGGCAACGTGGAAGTGCGCCGCTGGGGCACGCCGCGCACCTTCGACTTCGCGGTGCGTGACCATGTGGACGTGGGCGAAGGCCTGGGCCTCGACTTTGAAACCGGTGCCAAGCTGTCGGGCGCTCGCTTCACCTTCATGAAGGGCCACCTGGCGCGCCTGCACCGTGCGCTGGCGCAGTTCATGCTCGACGTGCAGACCCAGGCGCATGGCTACACCGAGTGCTACACGCCTTACCTGGTCAAAGCCCCGGCCCTGCAGGGCACGGGCCAGCTGCCCAAGTTCGAGCAAGACCTCTTCCATGTCACCTCGGGTGACGGCGAAGCCGCCGACAGCAAGTGGTACCTGATCCCCACCAGCGAGGTCACGCTCACCAACACGGTGGCCGACACGATCGTGCCGGCCGAGCAGCTGCCGATCAAGCTCACGGGCCACACGCCGTGCTTCCGTTCGGAAGCGGGCAGCGCCGGCCGCGACACCCGCGGCATGATCCGCCAGCACCAGTTCGACAAGGTGGAAATGGTGCAGATCACCACGCCCGAGCAGAGCTACGCCGCGCTCGAAGAGATGGTGGGCCATGCCGAAGCCATCTTGCAGAAGCTGGAGCTGCCCTACCGCGTGATGGCACTGTGCACGGGCGACATGGGCTTTGGCGCCACCAAGACCTACGACCTCGAGGTGTGGCTGCCCGCGCAGAACACCTACCGCGAGATCAGCTCCTGCTCGAACTGCGAAGCCTTCCAGGCCCGTCGCATGCAGGCGCGTTTCAAGAACGCTCAGGGCAAGAACGACTGGGTGCACACCCTGAACGGCTCGGGCCTGGCCGTGGGCCGCGCCCTGGTGGCCGTGCTGGAGAACCACCAGCAGGCCGACGGCTCTGTGAAGGTCCCGGCGGCTCTGCGGCCCTACCTGGGCGGCGCCGAAGTGCTGCGCCCCTGATCCGCGGGGTGCGCCAACTTTTTCAACCGAAGTTGGCGCAAACGGCGAAACCGCTGTTATAGTAGCGGGCTACGCCGTTGACCACGGATGCAACCAGTTTCAGGAGAGGTGGCAGAGTGGTCGAATGTACCTGACTCGAAATCAGGCGTACGGTATCCCCGTACCGTGGGTTCGAATCCCACCCTCTCCGCCACTTGAGCCCGGCAGACGAAAGTCTGTCGGGCTTTTTGGTTTTTGGCGCACCGCTGCCGATTCGATCGCCGCCAGCATGGGAACGTCAGGGCCTGCCACCAGCGCGGGCAGTGCTGCGCCTTCCTGGGGCAGCAGGCCGAAGATTTTTCCCGCCCATGCTTCCAGATGGGCTCTGACCTCGGGGTCTTTCTCTCGCTCAAGACGGGCAACCATCAGGACTTCCCCAGCTGGGACGCCACAGGTGTGCGCCACCTTGATCGCGATGGAATCCGGCATGTTCCCCGTCTTCGACTTGTGGATCGTTGGCTGCGTGTAGCCGCCCAGGATCTCGCCAAAGACGCGATCAGACATCTTTGGGTCACCAAGCACCTTTTTGGCTTCTGCGATGTACTGCGCGCATGTCTTCATGAGGACTCTCCTGTTGCATGGTTATTTTAGCCTTAATGCCTGCTATAGTTTCAAGGTCGAAAAGACCATAAGCGGGATTAAGCCATGCACATCATGCCGAAGGGAACCCCTCCACGGGGCGGCTGTGAACGGATTTACACCAGGGAAACAAGCCAGGCGCACAAGCCTGCGCTGCCCCTTTGGCGTGTGCGCTTGGAGGTGTGCCGCCTGATGTGGTGGCCGGAGTGGGAAGGCCACGCGGCCGATGCGCAGGCCGCGACCACCCAGGCCAAGGCCGACACACGCCGCCGCCTGGGCCTGGGCCCTGAGCTGTTCCTGGCCGTCCTGGCCGTGCATGAGGTGCGCGCATGACCCTGAGCATGTACGCCCAAATCAACGCCATGCAGCAATGGTGTGACGCGCTCACTGAGGCCCAGCTGCAGGGCTGCGCCTATTCCTGGTACAGCCCCTACTGGGAGGCCGTATGAACAAGCCCTCTCCGACGCATATCCCCAAAAGCCATCACCTTGAGTTCAAGCTCAAGGGCAAATGGGTCAAAGGGCCAGAGATGGACGAATCCGAGCCCATGAGTCTGTGGCTCGAAGTTGGCAAGCTGATGGCCATTGACAAGGGCTGCAACCAGGCGCGTGTGGTTGCCACGCTTGAGGATGGGACATGGTTCGTTCCTTTCATCTGGTCATCTGCGCGCGGATGGTTCAACAACGGGCGCACCGAATGAAGGCCCGCAACGTGTTAGCCCTGATCGGCCTGGCCGTGGTGATCGTCAAGGCACCGTCCGTCACCTACAGCGTCTTGGAGCGCCTGGCGAGGGTCTTGAAATGAAGCAGGCCGAAGACGACCTGACGATTGACCTGATCGAAGGCGAGCCGGTCAAATTGACCGCTACCGCGTTGGATCGCATCAAGGTCATGGACTACCGCGGCCCCAAGGATCGCCCGGCCTGCCGGTCGTGCCGCTTCCTTGAGACGGTCTACCACCAGCCCGACACGCTGATGGCCTTTGAGCGCCATTGGTGCCTGCGTGGCGGCTTCCGCGTGCAGCTGGGCGGCTGCTGTGCTGTGTACGAGCGCAACCCGCTCAAGCCCGTGAAGGGGCGCGGCCGTTGACCTACGTTCGCACGGCCGCCCTGTCACGGCAGGAGGCCCCCCAATTCGCCGCGCTGATGGACGACGAGGTGATCGCCTTGCGTCTGCTGCCCGCCTGGGTGCGCTGGCTCTACCTTGAGCTTGTGGCCATGTCTGATTTCAAGACAGGCCACATCTATACGTCCTACGCCCGATTGGCTAGCCTGCTCGACTGCGATCAACCGACGCAAGGCGGCAAGCGCCTGGACGTGCCCACGATCAAGCAGATCCGCACGGCCCTGGACACCCTCGACCGGATGCAGCTCGCACTGCGTGACAAGGCCGGAAATGAGGAGAAACGAGAGCTAAAAATTCTTGTTCGGCCCCGTCAAGGTCTAGGTGCGTCCAAAGCCGAACAGGGCAGGGGTAAGGGCAGACCCCAAACGCCTCAGAACTACGATAAACACGGGCCGGAACGCAAACCGGACCCCGGCGCAGGGCAGATGGGCGGGCAGGGGGTTCAGGAGAGAAATTCCTTACTTCCCCTACCCCTTCATGTGGACAACTTGTCCACACGCGCAGGCCGTTCGAATACCTCGGAATTGGCCCCCCAAGGGGGCAGCAATCGCCCCTCCGGGGCACGCCCCCCAGGGGCTCACACCAGGCCCCCAAGGGGGCAGGAATCGGCCCTGCCGGGCCACGCCCCCCGGGAGCTTGGCGACGATGAACGCGCCTGGCTGGCAGCTGACTCGGCGGAACGAATACGACTCTCACGGGAGCGGTGGGCGGCCCAACGCGCCCACGAACCACCAGGGGTGCGGGTGGACGACCCCAGCACGTGGGCAAGGGATGAAGAGGGCCGCTTGGTGCTGCCCGTCGATCACCCGAGCAACCAGGCGCTGAGGCACGACCGAGGACCGGACAAGCCGTTTTGGTCTTGATGGCACGAAGTCGATTTTCTGGACCGCGGGACACCGAGCCCGCGTCCATTCACCGAGCCAAGGGGCCAGCAAGGCCCGGAATCACGCGCAGGAGGCGCGAACGCATGCAAACAAGCACCGGCACACCAACCACCCCGAAAAAACGCGCCAGAGGGCCGGGAAACACGGGGCCCGATTACAGGCACCTGACATGGCCCATGGTGAACGCCGGGCCGGGCCTGACTGCCTACGCCCAATTGCCCGAGCTGGCCGGGCATGTGGTGCGCATCCAGCTCGAAGGGGTCAAGCCCGAGCATGCCGAGCGGGTGCGCCTGCTGGCCGGTGTTGATAGCCTGCTTGACGTGTGCAGCTACACCGACGAAGGCGGGGAGCGCCATAGCGCCGGGGCCTGCCTGGTGAGCCTGGCCGTGCTGGACGGACTCAAGCCCGGCCCCGATGTGGTGCCGGTGTTCCATGTGCCGCCCCATGGGCCGCGCAGTGATGCCCTCGCGCCCGCTGCTGTGCCGCTGCAGGTGCTGGTCGAGCTGGGCGAGGGGGCGCCATGGGGTGCAAGCATCCGAGTGATTTTTACCCCGGCGGTGAAGTCATGAGCTGGACCGAACAAAGACCAACCGCCCCCGGCGCCTACTGGATGCGCAAGCCTGACGGGGATGTGAAGCCCGTGGAGGTGGCAACCTTCCCCGGTGGCTTGCGGATCTTTTACCCCGGCGTTCAATACCCGCCTGCCCTGTCGCTGGACATGTTCGACCCTGGCAAGGGGTTCGCATGGGCCGGGCCCATAGAGCCGCCGCCCCTGCCGTCTCTGTAGAAGGCTCTATAGAAAACCGCCCGCCAGGTCAACTTTCGGCGGGGTCAACATCGCCCCTGTTTGCCTGCCCTGGCCAGGGGCGATTTCAATGGGCTGGTCGTCAACTTCAACCAACCGAGACCCCCCATGAAACTGCTGTCGTTCCTGCCCATGATCCGCGCGCAAGTGCCGCTGATCTACCTGCCCGTCTTTGACGCCATGGTCGAAGAGGCCAAGGGCTACCAGGCCGAGCGCGAAGCCCTGAACGCCTCTGTGCAGCACCTGGCCAAAAAGCTGGACGAGGTGATCCGTGCCCACAACCAGCACGCCACCGGCATCACCGCCATCACCACGGAACTGAACCGTGTGGTCGACGTGGTGACCACCCACACCACCCGCATCAACGCGCTGTCCAACTGAGCCAGGGAGTCAAAATGATCCGCGAACAACTCCAGCAGCTGGCCGATGGCCTGGACCGCCTGAACGAGTCGGGCAACGTGCGCTCCGACGGTGAGCGCTTCCTGGCTGAGCTGCGTGTGATGGCCCGCCAGCTCATCGACCAGGCCGACCAGGCCAGCCAGGCCGAAGCGCAGGCCAAGCCCGATCCGGTGGATGTGCGCCTGGACCTGTTGGCCAACAAGGTGGACGACATCGCCGCGCAGTTCGCCGACGTGTCTGACCTGGTCAACCAGCTGGCCAAGCTGGCCGGTGATCTGCAGACCGCTGCAGTGAAGGGCTGACCACCATGGCCAAGATCATCGGGCGCAAAGGCTGTCCTTACTGCGGCTTTGAGAGCGCCCACGTCAAGCAGTCGGAGGGCAAGCACCCTTACCACCACTGCCCCGAGTGCGGAATCATGACCACCGCACGCAATGGCCAGCAGGCCCGATTGATCACGGCCAACATGCGGCCTGAGCCCGACTACACGTCACCCGAATACGGTGGCGCAGCGGGCAAGCCTGCGGCCGGTGAGGTGCCCACGCCGCCGGCGGCCGCTGATCCGATCATCGTGCCGGGTGTCGTTGTGAAGAACGGCATCAAGAAGCCCGCCAAGGATGCCCCCGCGCCGGTCCCGGCCGGTGGCAATGGCCTGTGGTCTCAGCTGGTGAAGGGCGGTGCCCAATGAGCGCGGCCGACACCACCGAAGCCACGCTGGCCCCCGACCTGGCCGAGCTGCAGGCCATCGCCACGGCGCAGGACGCTGCCATTGCAGGCGGCAACATCGTGCCGGGTCAAATTGACCCTGCAGGCGAGCCCGAACCGCAGGCCAACCAGGCCGAAGAACTGGCCGCCATGCTGCAGATGGGCGTGGTGATGCTCAGCCCGGCCCTGCCGTTCCTGCCGCAGTGCTACACGCCGGAGGCATGCCACCAGATCGGCGTGGCCTTTGACGCCGTGGCGCAAAAGCATGGCTGGAACCTCGATGCCGTCAAGTCGCCTGAGCTGGCGCTGGCTGTGGCCGCACTGCCGCCGACCATCACCGCCGTGATGATGGGCCGGGCCCACTTTGCGGCCCAGCGTGCGGCCCGTGCAGCGCACGACAAGGCCCGCACGGTCGAGAACCAGGCGCAGGCCCGGGCCGATCACTCTGGCCATGGCGGTGCCGTGATGCAGCCGGGGGCCGTGGGCTGATGGGTGCGCACCTCTCCGGGCAGTCCTGGGGGGTGCTGGCAGCGTCTGAGATGGGGAAGGGCGTCTGGCTCAAGCAGCGCCTTTCCTCGCTCAAGCCTGCCCGCCTGCTCATCTGGGACACCAATGACGAATACGACCGCCAGGCGCGTGCCGTGGCCACGCTGGCCGAGCTGGTGCAGGCCATCGCCGCCCCGCGCTTCGCCGTGCGCTATGTGCCGCGCTCGCGCAAGGACAAAGACCTGCGGGCCGAGTTCGAAACCTTCTGCCTGATCGCCTACGCCGCCCGCGAATCCGTGATCGTGGTGGAAGAGCTGGCCGACGTGACCAGCCCGAGCTTTGCGCCGCCTGCCTGGCGCAAGCTCAACACGCGCGGCCGACACCACCAGGGCCTGACCATCTACTGGTGCAGCCAGTCGCCCGCGTTCGTGGACAAGGCGTCCATGGGCAACGCCACGCATCTGCATGTGGGCTACCTGGGCGAGCCCCGACACCGCCAGGCAGCGGCCGCACACCTGGGGTGCACTGCAGATGACATTGATGCGCTCAAGCAATTTGAGTTCATCGAATATGTCAAAGCCACCAAAGAAAGGTCTAAAGGGAAAGTCAAACTGACCCGCAAATAAGGCTCTATAGAACGCGTCTATATAAAGCCACACCCAGCCAAAAGAGGCCCCCTGTTTCTCTGTAGAAGCCGGGGGCTTTTTCTATAGAGATTGGCGTGGGTTTCTATAGAACCTGCCGTCTATGGATTGAACGGGCCGGAGTTTTCAGACTTCGGGGCATGGAAATCAAGAAGTTCCTGCCGTCGATCCCGCAAATCAGCCGTGAAGCGCTGGCCATCCTGGCCGCGACGCTGCTGGCTTCGTGGGTCATTTCGAAAGTCCCGGCTTGGCAAAAGCTGGTCCGGGATAACTCGCCCCCCAACCCGTTCAATTAAGGAAACACCTTGAAAGGTTATCTGAAAATCGCTGGCGTGGCCCTGGCCGCTTATGCCGCTGTGGCCTTCGTGCAGAAGTCCGTCATGCCCATCCCCGTGGTCGGCAATTACCTGCCCAAGTAATCGGGGGGCACACATGATCTACCTGCAACTGCCGCCGTTCAACCCGATTTCCAATGGCGTGCGTTCCACCACCGTGGTGCAGCGCTGGGCGCTGACCCTGGGCCGGGTGCAGCTGAAATTCAGCGGCTCCATCACCAAATCGACGATCTCTGAAATCGTCGTGAAGATCGGCGCTCGCGTGATCTTCGGCCCCATCTCGGGCACCGAGTTGGACCGCTTGAACATGTACCGCGGCGTGTACGACCAGAGCGACCGCCTCACGATCGATTTCACCGACTGGAACCAGCCCAACGTGCTGGAGCGCGAGATCGGCGGCATCGACATCCCCGCGCTGGGCGATGAAGACATCTATGTCGAAGTGGTCAACAGCGCTGGCGCTGGCACGCCAGGCCTGTCGGCCATCGGCGGCTTCACCTCGCTGCAGTTCGACCCGTCGAAGCCTGACCCCAATGGCCAGCTGATCAAAAAGACGCTGGCGATCACGATCCCGACCAGCGGCGGAACGAATGTGACCTGGCTGCCCGACTTCCGAGGCGCCCAGATCCAGCGCGTGCACTTTGCCTACACGGGCACCGACTGGACCACGTCCGTGAACGGCAATCTGCAGCGCGTGGAATGCCGCAAGAACGGCACGGCCGTGTGGGACCGCATCGAATGCGCGGACAACCGCTTCATTTTGCGTGAGCACAAAAAGGTGCCTCAGTCGCGCTTCTACAGCCTGGACTTCATTCACGACAACAACATGCGCGCCATGTTGGATACCCGTGACGCTCGCGCGCTGGAGTTCAACCTGTCACTGGGTGCCACGGACACGATCAAGGCCATCGTGGAAATGCTGGACGCACCCCGCAACTTCTGACGATCACTCACCAGGCCGCCCGGGGGCCTGGGCTCCGAAACCCCGGGCAATTTTCCCCTTTCAGGAAACCACATGAGTTTGATTGACGATTTTTTGAATGACGACGTGTCGGCGCAGGATATCGCCGTGAATACCCAGGCGGGCATTTACGGCTCTCCGGCTCCGATGGTTTCCGGCTCCCTGCAATCGTCGCTGCTGGGCATTGGCACGTCGTTCCTGTCCGGCCTGGCCAGCGTCGAGCTGCTCAAGCGCTCGGCGCAGGTGCAGCCGCAGATCGTGAGCCGCCAGGCGCCGCTGTATGCAGACTCAGCTGACGTAACGACCCGTGCGGCCGCTCAGCTGGGCTCCGTGCGCTTGGGCAACCTGCTGCCCTTCATTGTGCTGGGTGGCGTGGCCTACCTGGTGCTGAAGGGGCGCTGATGAGTTCTGCTCTCGTTCAAGCCGGGATGGCTGCCATGGGCGTGCCCATGGGTGGCGGTGGTGCCGGCGGCGGTCCGTCGCTGCAAATCTCCACCAGCTCCAGCGCTCGCAGTGGTGACGCCAAGCTCGACGGCTCGGGCTGGTCTGTGTCGACTGGCTCCGGCTCCGCGTCGGGCTCTGGCCTGCTGGCCGGGCTGGGCCTGGGTGGTGATGCCGCCTGGGTGCTCGGCCTGGCTGTCGTTGTCGTTCTGCTGGCCCTGCGCCGCAAGGGGGCCTGATGGGGCTGTTGGGTTCGCTCTTCTCGTCCAAATCGTCCAGCACGGCCAGCACGGCGAACAACGACAACCGCCAGGTCAACGACTCCGGCGGTGGTGACCTGGTCAGTGGCTCGGGCAACAACATCACCGATGGGGGCGCGTTCGCCATCGTTGACAAGCTGGTGAGCAACCTCGGGGCTGTTGCCCAGGCGCAGACATCCGTGGCCCGTGACATTGCCCTGCGCGACACCGCGCAGGGCTCCATCTACGCGCAACGCGCTGTAGAGGCCCAAGAGGCCGCTGCAGCCGCCAGCGCCGACACCTTCAACAAGACCGCCGTGGCCATCGCTGTCGCTGGCCTGGTCGTGCTCTACGTCCTCAAGCGCCGCAAATGATCCAGACGTACACATTCCGAGGCCAGGGGCGTCAAATTGACGCCGCCGGTGTCTCGTTCCGGTATGAGTCCGGATCCGATGGTGCAGGTGAAACCACCATCGAACTGCGTGTCGACGGCATTCCCCTGGGCACCTTTGAGCCAGGCGATCAGCTGGACCTGCCAACGCCTGCCCGCCGTTGGGAGATCGTCCCTCGCTCGTCTGGTTGCCTGGGCTCTGTGCGCATTGGCATGGGCCGCGTCACGTCGGCCAAGCTGAGTGGCGTTGTGCAGACCATCGACGGCGGGAAGTCTCGCAGCCTGGCCGGTGGTGGCCTGGCTGCTTACTGCGGCGTCGGCTCTGTCGCCAGCCAGTTCGGTCAAGCGCAGCTGTGGAACACGGCGGGCTCTGGCAAAAACCTGATCGTCACAGCCTGCTCTGTGGCCTCCGGTGCTCAGGGGCCGCTCAACTGCTCGGCGTTCCTGGGCCAGGTGCAGCTGTCCACGTACATCGGCGCAGGCCAGAACAAGAAGACGGGCGGCGCTGTGTCCACCGCTGCACAAACCCGCGTCGAGAACGTCGGGGCGGGCCGTGCGCCATCGGTGCCGCAAATCCTGCGGAATTTCTCAGGCCTGGCCAGCCAGCAGGCGGACTGGAAAAGCTCTGAGCCCATCGTGATCTTGCCCGGCTATGGCCTGACCGTGCACCACTGGGGCGCGGCCGTTGACCTGGGTGTGTCGTTCGAATGGTTTGAGGAATGAACCAGCCCGCGCAGCTGGCCATTGCGCTCACTGTCGCGGCCGTCGCCGCTTACCTCATGGCGCAGGCCATGGAAGACGCCCAGGCCGCGCAGGAAGCGGCCGCACCTGACCTCCCATGGTTCGACCCGTGGGGCTCTCTCGAAACCGGAATCTCTGACATGCAAAAGGCAATCACCAACGACAAGACGGCCGCAGGCAACGAACGCGCGTTCCTGGCCGTCATCCGTCACGCTGAGGGCACCTCGGCCGCTGACGGCTACAGCATCCGCTTCGGTGGTGCTCGCTTCAGTGGCTTCGCCGATCACCCGCGCATCGCCACTCAGTTCACCGATGGCGCTGGACGTCGCCTGTGGACCAGTGCGGCCGGGGCCTATCAGTTCATGGCCGTGAGCCCGATCCCCGGCGGTGGCTCCACCAAGGTCAACACCTGGGACCGCATCAAGGCGAAGCTGCGCCTGCCCGACTTCAGCCCGGCCAGCCAGGACGCGGCCGCGCTGGAGCTGATCCGCGAAGCCGGTGCCCTGGCCGACGTGCGTGCTGGCCGCTTTGCCGAGGCCATCACCAAGGTCAAGGGCATCTGGGCCAGCATGCCGGGCGCAGGTTACGCCCAGCCCGAGAAGAGCCTGGCCACGCTGGCCAGCGTGTTCAAGCGCTCCGGCGGGGTGATGGCATGAGCGCTGCACCGAACACCCTCAAGCTCGCCGCCGCTGCTGGCCTGGCCGTCGTCCTGGTCGTGGTGCTGCTCAAAAAAAAAGACCTGCTGGCCCGTGCGGCTGCGGGTGCAGTGGGTGCGGTGGGTGATGTGGGCGCTGGCCTGGCTGTGGGCGTGGGCTCTGTGTTCGGCATGCCCGCAACCGATGCCGACAAGTGCGCCGCCGCCAAGGCCAGCGGCTCGCTGTGGGAGCAGTCGCTGTACTGCCCGGCCATCGACTTCACCAGCTCAGCGCTGCAGCGTGCCAACCAGGCCGCAGGCGATGCCGTGCAGACCGTGGGAGCCGCCGTAGGTGTGCCCCGCACCAACGAAACCGAGTGCCAGCGGGCTCTCCGAGAGGGGCGCACCTGGGACGCCTCTTTCGCCTGCGACGCGGGCACCTTCCTCAAATCCACTTTCGGACTCTGACCCATGGCCAAGTTTCACATCCCCCACAACACCACCCGCATGCTCAGTGCGGCATCCGTCAAGGCCGCGCGGCGTGCTGTTGTCACGCATGCCGTGGTCAAACCCAACCCCGCCATTGGCGCCCTGATTCGTTCCCTCACCCCCAAGAAAGGCTGATCATGTTCAAGCTGTTCGCACGTCGTCTCCGTGAACCCTCCACCGTCGCCGGTCTGTCGGCCCTGGCCCTGCTGGCCGGTCTGCCGCCTGGCACTGTCGACCTGGCCGCGCAGGCCATCGCCGGTGTCGCTGGCCTGGCCGCTGTGCTGCTTCCGGAGGGCAAGCAGTGAGCGTGGATCTGCTGTCCGTGGTGGGCCTGGCGGTGCCGACAACTGGCGCCCTGCTGGCCCTGCTGTTCCGCACTGAGGCGCGTATCACCCGCCTCGAAACCATCATCGAAGGGATGCGCCATGCGTAAAGCCAAGACCCCGCCCCGCGGCAAGAATGGCCGCTTCAAACGCAAGCGCTGAGCACCATGGCCGCACCGATCATCCATTTGAACTCTCTGGTCGTGGCTGAGGTGCCGCCTGGGACGCCACGAGTCATTTCCACCGAGCTGAGGCCGCGTGTTGCTGACGTTGTTCTAGCTGGCGGTGGTGGTGCCTCTGTTGATGTGGGCGATACGCCTGCCGCGCTGCCTGCCTCGGGGTGGGCCCTGACTGCTGGCACCAACGCGCACGGATTTTCAGGTGGGCGGGTCAAGGCTCAAATCACCGGCAACGGGACCGGGGCCGCTGGGTTTTTCACCATCGCGTCAAACGGTACATTGTCCGGCCTGACCATCACCCAAGGCGGGAGCGGGTACACCGGCACGGTGACCGCCACGCCCGTGAAATGTCCTCAGGTGACGGTGTTGGTCGACCTGGGCACCAATTGGCACCAGTACACCCGCGCATCATTGCATCTGGCATCTGCTGGCGGTGATTCGTGTCTCCGGCTGACTGCTGAGATGGGCATGGAGCTGGGCGCCATCAATTTCATGCCGGTGGCCTACTCTCGCTCCACTGGTGCACTCTCTGAAATGTGGTTGCAACCGTGGCACGGTGGGAGCCCCGCTGCAATGATGTGTCTCGGCTCTCGGTACTTCCGGTTCCGCCTGGAGCTGGGCCAGGATGTGGGCTCGACAACCGCGTTTGTCATGTGCGCCATGCCCCAATGACAAAACCCCGCTCCGGCGGGGTTTGTCGTTTCTGCAGGGTAATTTTTACCCGCTCGCTTCGGCCCTGGCCAGCGCTCGCTTGATGCTGGACACATGACACCCGTACTGCCTGGCCAGGCTCGCTTTCGTGGCCAGGCCGTTGCGCACCTGGCGCACCACTGCGGCCTCTTCTGCCGGTGTGAGTGCCCTGGCCCTGCCGAGGGTCGATCCGCGCGCCCTGGCCGCTGCCAGGCCTGCCCGCGTGCGTTCCCGGATAATGTTGCGTTCGAACTCAGCGAAGGCCCCGATGATCTGCAGCATCATCTTGCCGGCCGGGGTGCTGGTGTCGATGGGTTCGGTGCAGCTCTTGAAGTGCACGCCCCTTGTGTTGAGCCGGTCCAGCAGCGTGAGCAGCTCGCGCAGCGACCTGGCCAGGCGGTCGACCTTGTAGACGACCAGTGTGTCACCCTCCCGGGTGGTGTCGATGCATGCCCCAAGGATGGGCCGTTGCGCCGCGCTGCTGCGCTTTTCTTCGAAGACTCTCTCTACCCCTGCACGCTTGAGTGCGTCGAGCTGGAGTGTTGTTTCTTGTTCGTCAGTAGATACCCTGGCGTAACCGATCAGCATGACATTCTGTGGTTCGAAATTGGGCGTGTGAGTTTCGGTCTATCGAACCACGTTTGTGCACCAGAGGAACGGCGTAAACCGGGCCTAGATCGATAACGACCCTCTCCGCCAATAAGCAGAAGCCCTTGCAAGTCGTTGATTTGCAAGGGTTTTTTGCTTTCCGGGGTGTGGCGAGTTACCACATGCAGTTACCACATGCGATCCCTTCGGGCCCCGTGGGGGTGTACCTGATGTGAGCACCCCTGGGGGACGGCCCCGTCAGAGGCCGCAAGGCAAGGCCTGAGGCCACCCCCTAGACAACCTCCCGAGGCCCATAGCGGGGCCGGGATGGGTGTTGCTGGGGCTGCTGGCGCTGGTGGCGGTCACGCCTGCTGTCTGGCCTTGTGGGCGTACTTGGCGGGCGACACCTTGCCCCCGTAGGAGGCGCGGAGGATGGCCTCAATGGTGGCCCGCTGGGCGATGTCGCCAGCGATGAGGGCGTGGGCTGTCTCGTAGCACTGGCTGTAGAGGATGGCGTCGTCAGTGTCGATGACATCCCGCACGCCCTTACCGAAGGTGTCCCGCCAGTAGGCCGGAGGGTGCCCCGTCAGGACTTCGCACACGATGGTCTTCACCAGTCGCTCACGGTCCATCGCCACGACCTTCACGGATGACCCCGGAAGGGTGCCCGCTTTGGCTTGGTCTGCGGCCCGCTTGATGAGCGTGTGCGTCATCTTGTTGTCGGTGCCAACGATGGCGTCAACGCGGATGCCCATGTGCTCAGACAGGCGCAGTGCTAGGCGCTCCATGTCGAGGAAGTAGGCGCGGATGTCTTCACCCTCGGGCGTGTTCGCTTGCATCGCCAAGTGGGCGGCAAGGTCACGGCTTAGGGAGTAGTCCTGGCGCGGACGGCCCCCGGTGCCCTGGGTGACTTTCGCGGAAATTTCCGCAAAAGGTTCTGGGCGGGTCAACAGAGGTTTGATGTAGTGCGCGACCCAATCGCGGAAGCGTCCGTGGGGCTTGCCGATCTTTTCCCATAGCTTGCGGGCGTCGATCTGGGGGGCCTTGGGGTCTTCGACTAACGGCAACACTTGGCGGGTGCGGATGATTCGGGCTGCTTGCTTCTCGCCAAACCCAAGTGTGATCATGGTGGCTGTGGATGCGGTGTTGATGGTCTGGCGGAGGCTGTCGCCTGTTCGTTTGGTCATGGGTTCTTCTTTGGGTTGTCTCCCTGCTGTCCGAGTTCCACCCGCATGACACCCGTAGGGCCATGACACCCAGCCATGCGGCAAGGACAGGAGGAAGACAACCGAAAGAGACGGGGTTGGTAGGTGAGGCCGTGGAAGGGCCGGGGATGTGTGCCAAGCTGGGCGCTGGCGCTTGATGGGTGCCCGTGGCTTGAGATGCCATCGGGGGATGAGGCTCATGGACTGACCCAATGACGACCCAGCACCTGAGGTGCCCCGGAAGGTGGGCAACAGGTCACCGTGAGAGATGGCCTAGGGTTGCTCTGTTGGTGTCGTTCCGGTGTCGCTTGCTGATCCCGAGGGGAGGGGGATCATGGATGTCAGACCTTGGTGGTCTTGCACCTCATGTATTGATCATCATGAATCGTGGGTCATGAATCCTGAGTCTTGAATCATGAATGCCTTAGCGAAATGGAACCGTTCGGTAACCCGTCGCTAACCGCTGGGTTTCAGAAGTCGGCAAGAGGGGGCGCAGGTTGTTGCCCTTGTTTCTCCGTAGGTGCCTGTGTGGTCCGGGCTGTTGGTGGTCTTCCACCCTTGGCACCATTCGCACGATTGACCTGCGCCTTGCGCACGGCCTCCGCAAACTCCCGGGCCTGGACTTCATCAAAGATGCAGCCATCGGCGTCCTGCGCGAGGTGCCCGAGGTCTAGCAGGGTCTGGAGGTGCGCGGCCTCCTCTGATCCTGGCTTGATCCTCAGGCGGGCCTCCAGTACCGGGCGGGGCATCTTGCAGCTCACCACCTTCCACAGCGTGGCCCTGATCCAATCGAACATGCCCCGTTCGGACAACGTGAGGTTGTCCACCCGTGAGGCGTGCTCAGACCAGTTGAACCGCATGTAGGGCATCTGGCTGTTGAGTTCAAGTGCTGTGCTCATGCTTGGGCCCCGTGCTGCTGGGCATCGCTCGGGGTCTCCTGGCTGGTATCGCCAGTGACCACGGGCCGCACTGAGGTGATGACGCGGGGCCGCACCTGGACCCCTATCGCGGGCCGGGAGGGTGTCAGGCGGGGCGCTGCTGGCGGTTGGCTGCTCTGGTACTGGCTGTAAATGGCGGGGGCTTCCCGTGCATCCTCAGGCAGGTAGCGCAGGGCATCGCGGGTATGCGGGGCGGTCTGCTGGTGCATGGTCTTCATCACGTCTGGGTGGACATGCTTGGCGAGGTATGACCTCAGGGCCATATCCACTGCGGCTGAGTTCGTGAGCTTCTGGCCGGTGCGCCGTTCGTGGTCCCTGATGAAGTGCTTGAGGGCCCCAAAGGTCGAATTGCGGAAGGTGATGGCCCGTTCAATCAATACCTCATGCGAGGCGTTCGGGCTGGTGGGTGACGTGTGGTTCATTTCTTTCATTGGTGGGTGGGCGTGGAAAAGGCGAAGCCCCGGACCTTGCGATCACGGGGCTGTGGTCTTCTAAGACGAAGGGGCAATTTCTGGCGGCGGGCGGTTCTTCCTCTAAGACGGTGGGTCAATCGGCATGACCCAGGAAGGTCGATCCCGGCGCCGATGCGGGCTCAACCCAACCCGGCCCTGGGCTTCGCTCCGCCGATGGCTGTAAGCAAGGCATGGCCCGCCTTGCTTACTGGATCGGACCGCCCCTCCTCTAACAGGTGTCCCTAATCGTCGAGGGCCACGGTGCAGACGATTACAGATGGCCGGGGACACGAGCCCCCACAAACGACAACGCCCCCACAGGCATGGCCCGGGGAGGCGTCAGAACGGCCCATAGCGAGGCCGGGAACTGTGACCATGGGCATGGCCTAGGGTGGCTTCCTCATGTCGTGGCTGCATCTCTGATGCTGATGACCGTGGCACGACTGATCCCGAAGTCCCGGGCAACCTGGGAGACCGACTCCCCGGCACCCAAGCGGGCCCGGATGGTGTCCCGGTCGGTGTCGCTGGTCTTCGACGGCCTGCCAAGCTGCTTGCCTTCGGCCTTAGCTCGGGCTAGCCCTGCCTGGGTGCGCTCCACCAGCATGTCCCGCTCCATCTCCGCGACCACGGCGAGGATGCCCACGACGGCCTTGCCTGCTGTGCTGGTCAGGTCGGTGTCACCCAAGGCCAGCACCTTCACCCGGATGCCCTGGGCAGTCAGGGCCCGCAGGGTCTGCATCACGTCGATCATGTCGCGGCCCAAGCGGTCCAGCTTGGAGACCACCAGCATGTCCCCGGCTTCCATGCGCTCAAGCATCCGGGAGAACTCGGGGCGCTCGCTTGCGGGCACCTTGCCGCTGATCTTGTCTGAGAACCACCGCTGTGCCTGGATGGCGTGCCCCATCGTCTCCAGTTCCTGGCGCTGGTTGTCCGTGGTCTGGTCTGCTGTGCTGACTCGTCCGTATCCGAAGACTCGCATGGTGTCGGTTGATGTGTTGGAAAACGGTGTCAGTATCTCCAGAGTGTTGGAAAGTGTCAAGCCCTAGATTTGTGGCAGTCTGGGGGATAGCTGGCGCTGGGTGTCAGAAACCATCGTTTTCTTACGGGGCGCATTCCGGTACGGGTGCGCAAATGACCATCTCACGAGTACTTCACCGATCTATCTGGTGAGACTGTCTGTGCTATGGTTCCTAACCTACAAGTTGGCCTTCTCAATTAATCGCGCATGTCTGAAACCATCGAGGTGCATCCAGTTGCTGGCAAGCACGCAATTGAGGTCATGGCTCTCGCAGTCGAGTGGGATCGTCACATGTCGCCAGAGGCGCTGGCTCAGGTTGAAGAGGTCTACCGCCGCACTGATGTCTTGCAACGCCTTTTGCCTAGCATGGACAAGATTCGGGGTGTGTCGTTGCACTTTGGAGATGACGGCGCTGCTGTGAGCACGCCAGAGGAGGGAGGGTTGCAACTTGCGCACATTGGCAACGATGGAAAGCCAACTTGGGTGGTGAGCGTGCGGCCGGACTTGATCGCGTGCAACTGCATGGTCTATGACCGCTGGGACAAGGTGAAACCGAAGGCTCTTGATATTCTGATGCCGATGATTGAGTGCGGATTGACAGCCGGTTACCTAATTCAAGCCGTTGGATTGCAGTACCAAGACTCCTTCCGTATACAAACAGGGGAGCCGTTGGAAGCGACGAGAAGGTTGTTCAGAGAAGGGGGGGCTTGGCTGAGTCCCCACGCTTGGAAAACTAACGGTTCATGGCACATTCACCAAGGCTGGTTTTCTGCCTCCGCAAGTGGAAGGCGAGTTCACAACCTTCTTAACGTGGACTTTGTGTCCGAAGTAGGCAGCAGTGTGGTTCGGATTAACGGCCAGCATCGTAGTCAGGGCGTGGGTATTGATGGTCAAGATCCTCAGCCCTTTGAGCTCGC
Organism: Aquabacterium lacunae; assembly: GCF_004310865.1. Taxonomy (GTDB): domain Bacteria; phylum Pseudomonadota; class Gammaproteobacteria; order Burkholderiales; family Burkholderiaceae_C; genus Aquabacterium; species Aquabacterium lacunae. Next base: position 303,145 of record NZ_SIXI01000003.1, on the reverse strand, counting down.
AGATGTTTCAGCTACCCTTGACGGGCTTCATTTGGATAACAAGCTAGCGCTACACAGTTTGCTGAGTGATAGTGTTTGCAATCAGATCGGATTAACTGTGCCGGAGGAAATGTGAATCTTCAGTTCGCATCCGCGTCGTGCGAGAGTCCCAGTTACTTTGTGCCCTCTAGTGTTAGACATTCAAGTCTAGGTAAGGATTACCGCGGTGGCATAATTAATAACCTGATGAGCTCCGTGCGGAAGCATGTGCAGCGAGCCTCTAGCGAAGTAGTTCTGGATCCCTGGTTGGCGCAATTTGTGAGCCTGGGTATTCTGGAGCCTCTGAGCGTCAATTCGAAGGCCACGGATTTCAACGCTCAGTTTTCCGCGATTGAACGTTTCAAATCTTCTCCTGCCAACTGGTCTATGGCTGAGGCCGAGGCGCCTTCAGAAGAGCAAGCCAACATTGCTCAAAGGGCGCTCATTGCCATGATAATGGCGGGGATACCCGCGCCGAAGTTGATGCTGTTGGACGGCGGAACTATCGGTGCTTACTGGCGTCGTAACAAGCTTTACGCAAGTATCGATTTCGATCAAGACGGAGATTTTCCGTGGACGGTTGCAAACGAAGACTCGCTTCGATCTGGAGTTTGGGTGCAATCGCATCCATTCCCGCAAGAGCTTCGCGCCGCCGCTTGCGCATAACATACGAAAATGGCGTGTGAATCGATTGGCGCCTTCGATGGTGAGCCGAAAAACTTCGTTGACTTTGTTTTGCAGCAAGATCCTGACGGATCTTGTCAATATGTCAAAGTTGGCGAGCACTCGCCTGGGCCAGTCCAAGACGACGAAGTGCTAGCGCGGTTGGTGTTTTGCCCGACACACGTCAAAAAAAATGACGAAGAGTACGGGCAAATCGACGAGTCGCTATTCACTGATATCACGAGTATTGGTGGCTCAGTGAATCGCATCTTGGCAGATGCTGGGGGCGAAACTGTGGATGTGCACCTGAAAGGTGAATCGATGGCTGACGCAGTCCGGCAAGGGGCTCATGGCCGGAAGCCGCAACCCGACCGTCACTATCTAGGAGTGATTAGACTGGTCGCGCGGGATGTCAGAGCTTTGTCGGTGGATGACGTTGCTTGCAGGCTGCGCATTTACGACACTTCGCGAGGCCCAGATGATCACCTGCATGGTGACATCGTTGCAAATATGGGTGGCCTCGATAAGGAGAAGAAAGCCCTTCGTAAGCAACTTCGTGTGAAGTTATTCTTGCTAGCGTCCGAGTCGGGCCTCTACTCCTCCCCTCACTACCAAGGCTCCTACGATTTGTCTAATTGTGGGCTGGTTGTCCATCGTAGTTAAGCTGTTTCTGCTTAAATCAAATTCGATGAAAGTGCTGCTTAAAGCGTGGAGGCGGTAAAGCTGACTTTTTGCTCGGGCGGACCCAATATGCTGGCCCCATATTTGAGGCTCACATCTTGAGGAAGCATCTCCGACCGGACGCCTGTGGCTGTGCCGTGGAACGGTGAACGGAGGGAGTGCTCGCTGTTAACTTCGGCCCTGTGGAAATGCCGGGCCGAAAAATACTGCCTCCAATGCAACGTGTATGGCTGGGTGCCTGCCACCCCTGAGCACCGCGCCAACGTGAAGCCCGAAGATGATGTGGCGCAGGATTGGACGATCGTGTGCCCAAGCCTCACGGCAAGGTGTCCGCGCGTGAGCCTTAGTCCTAGCTGGCTCTGTCGCCCCGGTGAGGGCCGGGGTGGGCGCTGCTGGTGACCGGTTGGGTCTTAAGGGGGGGGCGCGGTGCCCCGGGGTACGGGGGAAGCTGGGCGCGAATCTGGATCGACGGAGGTCGCAGATTTTTTCGCCAGAACTTTTGCTTCCCCTTCGGCCTCCTCACGGCAATCCTTGAGGCCGGAGATGACAGCCCACCCGAAGCCCTCGCGCACCGATGTGCAGTTGCAGGGATTCTCTTTCACCGAGGGGCAAGCGGTGCACCGGGAGGCGTAAATCTCGCGTCTGGGTGGCTGGATCCAGATGCGGGCCTCGTTAACTTCCACGGTGGTGCAGTTGATGGTGATGCTGAGATAAGTGGTGGCCCTGCGGGTCTGCGCTGCGCGTAAATATTAATTCGGTGCGGATGATGCTGAGATATTCTTGGGGGTAATGTGTTTTCGTGGGGAATGCTTGGGGGGATTCTCGGTGGCGATACATTAATTAGATTCCGAATTTTGGTCAGGTCGGGTATGTCAGCTTCTCCAAGGCCTCCCGCATGGTTGCCAGATCGTGGCCCCCTGAGTACAGCCCGTAAGTGATCCGGGGCTTCTCGTGACCAACAATGTCTGCTGCCAAGTTCTCAGACACCCCAGCGTTCTCAAGCTGGGTGACCACAGTCTTACGGATAGAGTGAAACACCTTCCCCGCGGGGAATCCCAAGGCCTGCTTTAGGCGCCCAAAGCGTTTCCCTACGGCGTTGGATCGGTCGTCATACTTGTTGAAGGTGAGCCCCGATATCAGGTAGCCATCCTTGCTCGCGTCCTTCAATGCTTTGACCTTGGCCGTGATTGCGGAATGAATCGGCACGGTGCGGATGCCCGCATGGGTCTTGGCGTCCACGATATGCAGGGCGCTATCGTCGCAGTGCTCAACTTTCAGGGAGCACAGTTCCTCAATGCGGGCCCCCGTGTACATCCCGAGGTGAATCAGGTCGGCAAGCTCATGGTCATCCCTGGCGGTTGCTTCACGCCATAGCTTGACCACCTCAGCGGGAAGGAAGGGAATCCAGCCCTTGGCCCCTGTGGTCTTGGCTGCTGCCTTCTTGGCGGCGGCTGGCACCATGAACGGCTGGGTGTCCTGGCTGGCCTTCTCGTGTTCCTGGAGGTAGCACCAGAAGTTCCGGCAGAACCCAACGATGCGCTTGATGGATGAGGCGCTGTAGCCCTGCTTTGTCGGGGTGTCCTGCATCAAGTCCCTGATCCACTCCCGAACGCTGGCGCTGGTGACTCTCTCGATGGTCCGAAAGTGGTCCACCATCGCCTTTACGTCCTTCTTCATCTGGTCGATGGTCTTGGGGGCAAGGGTGAGTTGTGCGGCCCAATCTGTGTAGAGGGTGCTCATGGGGGTCTGCGCCCCCGTGGCTATGGCGTAGAAGGTTGCACCAGCTTCGCTACCCTTGGCTTGGGCCACCTTCCGGGCTTCGTCCTCAATGAAGGAGCGCACCACATCCGGGGCGGGGTTGGTGTCGTGGTCTCGCTTCCATTGCAAAGCTGAGTCGATGTAGGGGTCAGACTGCCCCCGGGCGGCGGCAATGCGGGCCTTCCACTGGGCCACCAAGGGGGCGGCGCGGGTCTCCGCAATCCGCTTGTCCGTGGTCTTCAGGGTCTCGAAAAACTTGGACTTGCCGAGGATGGGCTGTACGTCCTTGGGGACGTGGAGAGTGGCAAACCAAGTGTTCCCGCGTCGTTCGATGTTCGCTGCCATGCGTGGTGATTCTGTGTGGCGGAGTGTTACTCTTGCCACATGAATTTACCACATGCACTTACCACATAAGCGGTTTACAAGTCATTGATTTATAATGAAATCAACGGGTTGCTGTTGTTTGGCGGACTATCCCACCCTCTCCGCCATTTGAGCCCAGCAGACACCAGTCTGTTGGGCTTTTTGGTTTCTGACGCTCTGTTCTGGCGTTCCGAAGCGCCTCACGCCTCAGCAACCGTCGGTCAGGGCCACCACCTCGGGCGACAGCCCTGGGGCTGGCGGGCTGCGGTACACGGCGGCGCACCGTCCAGGCTCGGGTGCGGAGGGGTGCTGCACCCGGGTCTCGAGGGGCGCTTGCACCACCTGCAGTCCATCGATCTCCAGTGCACGGGCCAGACCTTCATCGTGCCCGGCGGCCGGGTGCCCGTCTTGCATGTGCACCTGCACGGCGCCCACGGTCAGCACGGCGCTGCCTTGCTGCAGCGGGCACTGCGGGTTCACCGCGCATTTCATGTGGTGCAGTGTGCTGGCCGAACGCATGGCGCCTGCCGTGTGCGTGATGACGGCCTTGCGCGCCTCGGCAGGCCATTGCATCAGGTGCGGCGCAGCCGTGGCGGTCAGCCCGCTGGCAATCGTCATGGCACACAAGGTGTCAAGCAGCGAGATGCCCCTGTGGTTCGATCTTTTTTCATGTCCCTGCATGGGGCGTGAGGATGTCACGATCGGGCCTCATTCATCAACCACCAGAGCGGGTGGCGGACACACAGTGGGTGTCATGGCTCAAGCTGCATCTGCAGGCGCCGATAGCTGACACAACACTCAGAGCACGGAGGAATTCAGTTGGCGTGCTCCCCGTCATTCGGCACTGGAGCCTGTCATGCATCACTGGATCGCCAACCTGCGTTTCCGCCACAAGTTCGGCCTGCTCGGCCTCTTGTTTGCCGTTCTGGTCGGCATTCCGACCGTCATGGTGCTGCAGCGTGCGTGGGCCGAATGGCGCCTGCTGGAGTCGGAACGCAGCGGTTTGCGCACCTCTGAGCCCTTGCTGGAGGTGATCCGCTACACACAGGAACACCGGGGCCTCAGTGCTGGCGTGCTGTCGGGCAATGCCGCCATGCAGGCGCCCCGGGCCGAGCGGCAAAAGAAGGTCAACGAATTGCTGACCACCTTGGGCCCCTTGATTGAAGGCCATGCCAGCCGCGAAATGAATGAGCGCCACCAGCAACTGCTGCAGCGCTGGCAGGCCATCGAACAGGCACTGGCGGGTGGGCAGCTCACGGCCCCTGACAGTTTCAAGCAGCACAACGCCTTGATCCAGACGCAGATCGACCTGCTGTCGGACGTGGGTGAGGTGTCGGGCCTGGCCCTTGATGCCGACCCGCGCAGCTATTTCATGATCGTGGCGCTGACGCAATACATGCCCCGGGCCACCGACATGCTGGGCAAGGCCCGCGCCAAGGGCACGGCCATTCGCAGCAAAGGCACGGCCACGGCCGATGACTTGCTGACCCTGCGCAGCCTGGCCGATGGGGCGCTGGCCCTCAAGGAAGACACCATCAGCGCCTTGCACCGGGCCGCCCGTTACTTTGAGGGCGGGCAACTGCCGGCCGAACTGCTGACCCGCCAGAAAACCACCGACGAGAAGGTGGATTCGGCCATCGCGCTGGTGGGCCAGATCACAGCCTCGGGCGGTGAGTCAGGCCCCGAGGCCAAGGCCTACTTCGACACGCTCACCGCGGCCATCCTCTCTGAGTTCGCGATGTCTGATGAGGGCATGAAGGTGCTCGATGCCCTCATGGCCAGTCGCGTCAAGGCCGTGCAGGCCGAGTTCCTGACCTTGAGTGCTGCCGTTGCCGTGCTGTTCGCGCTGGGGGCGTTCGTGATGCACTCGGTGGCGCGTTCCGTGATCCATTCGGTGGAAGACGCCATGCAGGTGTCTTGCGCCCTGGCCGCGGGCGACCTGAGCCGAAACCTGCACAGCCCGCAGCGTGACGAGGTGGGCGACATGATCAACGCCATGGGCCAGGCGGTGGCCCACATGCGCGGCATCATCGAAAGCATCAAGGTGGCCAGCGATTCGGTGGCCACGGCCGCCACGCAGATCGCACAGGGCAATCAGGACCTCAGTGCACGCACTGAAAGCCAGGCCTCGTCCCTGCAGCAAACGGCTTCGTCCATGGAGCAGATGTCGTCCATGGTGCAGCAGACCGCCACCACCGCCCACCGCTCACGCGACCTGTCGGCCAGCGCGGCCCAGGAGGCCGTGGCCAGCGGCGAAGTGTTCCAGCAGGTGGTGCAGCGCATGGAGTCGATCCGCCAGGCCAGCGCCAAGATCGCCGACATCAATGCCGTGATCGACGGCATCGCCTTCCAGACCAACATCCTGGCGCTGAATGCCGCAGTGGAGGCGGCCCGTGCGGGCGAGCAGGGCCGAGGCTTTGCGGTGGTGGCGTCCGAGGTGCGCAGCCTGGCGCAGCGCAGCACACAGGCCGCCCGCGAGATCAAGACGCTGATCCAGCAAAGTGTCGATTCCGTGGCCCAGGGTTATGAACTGGCGTCCAGCAGCACCGAAGCCATCGACCGTCTCGTGGGGCAGGTCAAGGAAGTCAGCAGCCTCATGAGCGAGATCGCCATGGGCAGCGAACAGCAGAGCCTGGGCATCAGCCAGGTCAATGAGGCGGTGTCGATGCTCGACCAGGGCACGCAACAGAATGCGGCGCTGGTCGAAGAATCCAGTGCTGCGGCCATCAGCCTGCGTGACCAGGCGTCGCGCCTGCAGCAGTCGGTGGCTTCGTTCAGGCTGGCCTGATCGCGGCCATGCGTGCCGGCACGGGCTCAGGCCCGTGCAACGCCTGTGCCTCTTTCAAGACCCGCGCACCTGTGACGCAGTGCGCTTGCGCCGTGCGGCCGTGCGGGGCACGATGGCCCCAAAGCCCTGAGTGATGCGTGGGCCAAGGAGAGCGCACATGGACGTGCATGACCGCTGCGTGGTGGTGACCGGTGGCGCCTCGGGCCTGGGGCTGGCCGTGACCGAGGCCCTGGTGGTTGCCGGTGCCCGCGTGCTGGTGGCCGATGTGAACCGCGTGCAGGGCGAGGCCGTGGCCGATCGGCTGGGGCCTGCGGTGCGTTTTCAGTGCACCGATGTGGCCGATGCCGGCAGCGTGGCCGCGGCCGTGCAGGCTGCCCAGGCCCATGCTGCGCACTGTGCGCAAGGGCTGGGTGGGCTGGTGCAATGCGCCGGTGTGGCCGTGGGCCGCAAGGTGCTGGGGGCCGACGGGCTGCATCCGCCCGAGTTGTTTGCGCGCACCCTGGCCGTGAACCTGACGGGGGTGTTCCTGATGCTGGCTTGCATGGCTCAGGCGCTTGCGGTGCAAGCACCCGATCCGCAGGGGCAGCGCGGCGTGATCGTCAACACGGCCTCCATCGCGGCCTATGACGGGCAGGTGGGCCAGGCGGCCTATGCCGCCTCCAAAGGCGGTGTGGTGGCCATGACACTGCCGCTGGCGCGTGAGCTGGCGGCGCAGGGCGTCCGGGTCATGACCGTGGCGCCCGGCCTGATGCAGACGCCCATGCTGGCTGGCCTGCCCGACAAGGTGCAGGCAGCCCTGGGGGCCAGTGTGCCGTTCCCGGCGCGCACCGGGCTGCCTCAGGAGTTTGCTGCACTGGTGCTGCACATCTTCGCCAACGATTACCTCAATGGTGAAGTCATCCGGCTCGACGGGGCCTTGCGCATGGCCCCGCGGTGAACCCGGTGCCTGAAGGGGGGCGATGCCATGCATGACGCCATCGTGATCGTTGCCGCGGCCCGCACTCCCATGGGGGCCTTCATGGGCGGGCTGTCTGGCGTGTCGGCGCCAGCCCTGGGAGCCGCGGCCATCCGCGGGGCCCTGGCCCAGCTCGACCTGGGCCCGCAGCACGTGGGCGAGGTGTTGATGGGCTGCGTGCTCACGGCCGGGCTCGGGCAGGCGCCTGCCCGGCAGGCGGCCTTGCAGGCGGGTCTGCCGATGCGGGTGCCATGCACCACCATCGGCAAAGTGTGTGGCTCGGGCATGAAGGCCGTGATGCTGGCCCATGACCTGCTGCTGGCCGGCACCACCGATGTGGTCGTGGCCGGCGGCATGGAGTCGATGAGCCAGGCACCGCACCTGCTGCCGTTTTCGCGCCAGGGTGTGCGCATGGGACATGCCCAGCTGCTGGATCACCTGTATTTCGATGGTTTGCAGGAAGCCTGCGACACCCGCCACAAGGGCCTGCTGATGGGGCAGTTGGCCGAGCTCACGGCCACCGAATTCGGGCTCACCCGTGGCGAGCAGGATGCCTGGGCGGCCTTGTCCACGGCGCGTGCGCTGGCGGCGTGGCAGGCCGGGGGCTTTGACGCCGAGGTGGTGCCTGTGCCGGTCAGCGAGCGGCGCGCCCGCTCCGACCGCGCGGCGGCAATGAGCCTGGTGCAGCGAGACGAAACCCCTTGGGGTGTGCAGCCCGATCGCATCCCACAGCTCAAGCCGGTGTTCGGGCCGCAGGGCACCATCACCGCGGCCAATGCCAGCAGCCTGTCTGACGGTGCAGCGGCCCTCGTGCTCATGCGCCATTCCACCGCCCTCAGCCTCGGATGCAAGCCGCTGGCCCGCGTGGTGGCGCACAGCAGTCATGCGCGCGAGCCGGCGCAGTTCACCACCGCGCCGGTGGGTGCCATCGAAGCCTTGCTGGCCGAGGTGGCATGGGAGGTCGATGACGTGGGGCTGTGGGAGATCAACGAAGCCTTCGCCCTGGTCACCCTGGTGGCGGTGCAGGCCCTGGCGCTGGACACCGAGCGTGTGAACGTGCACGGCGGTGCCTGTGCGCTGGGTCACCCCATCGGGGCCACCGGCGCGCGCCTGCTGGTCACGCTGCTCCACGCCATGCGCCAGAGGGGAGAGCGCAAAGGGGTGGCCGCACTGTGCATCGGCGGCGGAGAGGCCACGGCCGTGGCCCTGGAGCTGTGCTGAGCGGGCCCGCCTGGGCCCTGGGGGCAGCGCGCGTCGCGTCGGCGCGAGGCTGCACCACTTGAGGGCGTTTGACCCTGATCAGCCTCAGATCGTAGATCCTTCACGCAGGCCCGTAAATCGATGCAAACACTGCTGTCATGGACTTGTCATGTGCCCCGAACAGGCGCACACTGATCTTCCGGTTGACGAATTGCCCCAGGCGATGAGACACCGCCAGGCAGTCCAGAAAGCCGGTGTTTCCAACCTCTCTGCCCTCGAAAGGAGGCGGTATGAATCTGACGATCAGTGGCCACCATCTGGAAGTGACTCCCGCGCTGCGAGAGTATGTGCTCACCAAGCTCGACAAGGTCACCCGACACTTTGACCAGGTGGTGGACGTGACGGTCATCCTGAGTGTTGAAAAGCAAAAGGAAAAGGATCGTCGTCAGAAGGCTGAAGTCAACTTGCACGTCAAGGGCAAGGACATTTTTGTGGAGACCGCTCACGAAGACTTGTACGCCGCCATCGACAACCTGATGGACAAGCTCGACCGCCAGGTCTGCCGTCACAAGACCAAGGTTCAAGATCACCACCACGCCCCGCTGAAACGTCAGGGCGACAACGTCTGGGAGATGCCCCTGTGACCTGGAAAGCACCGCACGACACAGCAGTTTCTTGTGCGCGCTGAGTGCGGGACGCCCGCGCAGCGAGGCACCAAGTTGACGGCCCTTCGGGGCCGTTTTTCATGCACCTTCGCGGAGCAGGGCATGCACCATGATCGCAAGGCAGTTTCGTGAAGCTTTTGTGATGAATGTGGCCGACCACACTTGCTGCGCCGCAGCAAGCCATGCAAAATCCCTTGAACTGGTGGGCCTTCGGGCCGCCCCAGGCTGGCCGCGGGTTTCTATAATCCGCCCCTCATCTGTCCCGGGGGCAGGGAACAAGGTCTGACCGTCGTCCCTGCTGAAGCATGTCCAACAGACTTTCATCCATCCTGCCTGCCAACCAAGTGCTGGTGGGTGTGGAAGCGAGCAGCAAGAAGCGTGTGTTCGAGCACGCGGGTCTGTTGTTCGAGAATCACCACGCGATCGCACGCGCCACGGTGACCGACAACCTGTTCGCGCGTGAGCGGCTGGGGTCGACCGGTCTGGGACATGGCGTGGCCATTCCCCATGGCCGCATCAAGGGGTTGAAGAACCCCCTGGCTGCGGTGCTGCGTCTCGACCAGCCCATTCCGTTCGATGCGCCCGATGACGAGCCTGTCAACCTGCTGATCTTCCTGCTGGTGCCCGAGGCCGCCACCCAGCGCCACCTCGAGATCCTGTCGGAAATCGCCGAGCTGCTGTCTGACCGCGAGCTGCGCGAGCGCCTCAAGACCGAGCCGGAAGCCGCCACGGTGCACGACCTGATCGAACGCTGGCAGCCGCTCAAGTCGGTGGCCTGAACGTTGAACTGACCCCACCTCACCCACCTCGAACGCCCAGTGTCCGCCAAAGACCTTGCTGTCATCAGTGCCGAGCTGCTCTTCGAGGCCAACCGCACCGCCCTGCGGTGGGAATGGATCGCCGGCCACGCCCACCCTGAGCGTCGCTTCGACGAAGAGGCGGTGCAATCGGCCCAGTCGGCGGCCGACCTGGTCGGTTACCTGAACTACATCCACCCCTACCGGGTGCAGATCGTGGGCGTGCGTGAACACGCTTACTTCGAAAACTCCACCCCGGAAGACCAGGAACGTCGCATCCAGCGCATCGTGACCCTGGAGCCGCCCGTGGTGGTGGTGGCCGACGGTCAGGCGCCGTCTGACCGCCTGGTGGCCATGTGCGGCCGTGCCGGCATCCCGCTGTTCGTCACGAAAGAGCCGGCCGGCCACGTGATCGACGTGCTGCGCAGCTACCTGACCCAGCACTTTGCCGAGCGCATCACCCGCCATGGCGTGTTCATGGACATCCTGGGCCTGGGCGTGCTGCTGACGGGCGAATCGGGTCTGGGCAAGAGCGAACTGGGTCTGGAACTCATTTCGCGCGGCCATGGCCTGGTCGCCGACGACGCGGTCGACCTGTACCGCGTGTCACGCACCGCCATCGAAGGGCGTTGCCCGGCGCTGCTGCAGAACCTGCTGGAAGTGCGCGGCATCGGCCTGCTCGACATCAAGGCCATCTTTGGTGAGACGGCCGTGCGCCGCAAGATGCGCCTCAAGCTCATCGTGCACCTGGTGCGCAAGGAGACCATGGAGCGCGAGTTCGAGCGCCTGCCTTACGAGCCCCTCTACGAAGAGGTGATGGGCGTGCAGGTGCGCAAGGTGGTGATCGCGGTGGACGCCGGTCGCAACCTGGCCGTGCTGGTGGAAGCCGCCGTGCGCAACACGGTGCTGCAACTGCGCGGCATCGACACCTACAAAGAGTTCATCGAGCGACACCAGCGCGCCATGGAGCGCGGCTCGATCGACTGACCAGCCTCGGGCGTTGTGCGGGTTCAGCGCCGCGCGCTGTTCTGGCATTCCGGCTTGCTGCACACCACGTACAGCGACAGCGCGTGGTCCTGCAGCGTGTAGCCCCGCTCCTTGGCGATGGCCTGCTGGCGGGCTTCGATTTCCGCGTCGTAAAACTCTTCCACCTTGCCGCACACCACGCACACCAGGTGGTCGTGGTGCTTGCCTTCGTTCAGCTCGAACACGGCCTTGCCGGCTTCGAAGTGGTTGCGGCTCAGGATGCCGGCCTGCTCGAACTGCATCAGCACGCGGTACACGGTGGCCAAGCCGATGTCCGAGCCCTCGCCCAGCAGCACCTTGTAGACGTCTTCGGCCGTCATGTGGCGCTGGTTGGCCTGCTGGAACACTTCCAGGATCTTGATGCGGGGCAGCGTGGCCTTCAGGCCGCTGTTCTTGAGCTCTTCGGCGTGCGTCATGTTGGGCATATGGGTGCGTGTGGAGTGCGGTTGGGTCTGGGCGGCCACACTCGGCGCACCGCTAGAATGCATGATGATATCGGGAAGCCTTGTTCAGCACACGTTCAAGGCCTTGCCGAATGCACTGGCACCGTTCGCTTCATCGAAAGCTTCACTGAACGCTCCCTTCAAAGGACCTGGCTGCATGCTGCCTTCTTCCTCCGCCCGCCTGCTGGGCCTGGCCGCTCTGGCGGTCGCCACCCTGTCGGGGTGCTCGTCCACGCGCACCGCCAGCAGCGAGGGCGCCGAAACCCTGTTTGGCCTGATCAAGCCCTACCGCATCGAAATCGTGCAGGGCAATGTGGTCACGCAAGAGGTCATGGCCCAGATCCAGCCCGGCCTGGGCAAGGCGCAGGTGCGCGAGATCCTGGGCACCCCGCTGCTGACCGACGTGTTCCACGCCGACCGCTGGGACTACGTGTTCACCATCGCCCGCCAGGGCGTGCCGGCCCAGCAGCGCCGCGTCACCCTGTTTTTTGCGGGCGACAAGCTCGACCGCATCGAAGCCGACAAGCTGCCCACCGAGCGCGAGTTCGTGGCCGCCATCGACACCAAACCGTCTGACCGCAAACCGCCGGTCAACCTGACGGCCGAACAGATCGCCGCCTTGCCCGTGCCGCCCAAGCAGGAAAATCGCATCAAGGTGCCGCAAGGCCCCAACCGCGATTACCCGCCCCTGGAAGCCGGCCGCCCCTGAACACATTCGCTGAGAGTTCCCACCGTGACTGAACAACTGCTCCGCGTCGGCATTGCCGGCGCCTCCGGCCGCATGGGCCGCATGCTGATCGAAGCCGTGCAGGCCACTGACGACTGCACCCTGGGTGGCGCACTCGACATCGCCACCAGTCCCGCGGTGGGCATGGACGCCACCGCCTGGATGGGCCACCGCAGCGGCGTGCTGATCGAATCCGACTTGGCCAAGGGCCTGGCCAACGCCCAGTACCTGATCGACTTCACCCGCCCCGAAGGCACGATGGAGCACCTGCGCCACTGCCGCGACAACGGGATCAAGCTGGTCATCGGCACCACGGGTTTTTCTGACGCCCAGAAGGCCGAGATCGAAGCCGCCGCCCGCGACATCGCCATCGTCATGGCCCCCAACATGGCCGTGGGCGTGAACGTGGTGTTCAACCTGCTGCGCCACGCCGCCAAGGCCCTGAACACCGGCTTCGACATTGAAATCATCGAAGCCCACCACCGCCACAAGGTCGATGCCCCCAGTGGCACCGCGCTGCGCATGGGCGAGGTCGTGGCCGAGACCCTGGGCCGTGACCTCAAGGAATGCGCCATCTACGGCCGCGAAGGCGTGACCGGCGAGCGCGACCCGTCCACCATCGGCTTTGCCACGGTGCGTGGTGGCGACATCGTGGGCGACCACACCGTGCTGTTTGCCGGCACCGGCGAGCGCATCGAGATCACCCACAAGTCGTCCAGCCGCGCCACCTATGCCCAGGGCAGCCTGCGTGCCGTGCGTTTCCTGTCGCACCAGCCGCACGGGCTGTTCGGCATGGACGACGTGCTCGGCCTGAAGTGAGCTGAACCCCATGGACAGCCTGCAGCAACTCTGGGCAGAAGGCGACGCGGTCATCCAGGCCGTGGCTGTGCTGATGCTGCTGATGTCGGTGGCCAGCTGGGTGCTGATCGGCTGGAAGACCTGGCTGCTCAACCGCGTGCGCCGCGACCTGCCCGGCGGCGTGCAGGCCTTCTGGCGCTCGGCCGACCTGGCTGCGGCCGAACAGAGCCTGGCGGCGCATGACCGTGATGGCGTGCTGCAGACGCTGGTACAGGCCGCGCGTCAGACCACGGCGCCGGGCTCGCTGGAAGCCCAGGTGCACCCGCATGCCCAGCTCACGCGCCGCCTGCGTGACAGCCTGCATGTGGTGCTGCAGCGCCTGCAGTATGGCCAGGTGGTGCTGGCCTCGGTGGGGGCTGTGTCGCCCTTCATCGGCCTGTTCGGCACCGTGTGGGGCATCTATCACGCCATTGCTGGCATCAGCGCCGAAGGCAGTGCCTCGCTCGAGCGCGTGGCGGGCCCGGTGGGCGAGGCCCTCATCATGACTGCCGTGGGGCTGGCCGTGGCCATCCCGGCCGTGCTGGCCTACAACCTGTTCGGCAAGATCATCAACCAGCTCGAAACCGACCTGGAAGGCTTTGCCCACGACCTGCGCGAGGCCCTGCTGGGGGCCGACCGCCCGGCCAGCCAGGACGACTGAGGCCCGCTGCCCATGGCCTTCGGTCGCATCGAACGCAAGCGGGGCGAGACCCCCATGAGCGAGATCAACATGACGCCGCTGATCGATGTCATGCTGGTGTTGCTGGTGATCTTCATGCTGACCGCGCCCCTCATGTCGTCGGGTCTGAAGCTCAACCTGCCCAGCACCCAGGGCACGCAGAAGCAGCCGCCCAACCCCAAGGCCATCCGCATCACGCTGACGGCCGACAACGCGGTGCGCCTGGACGACACCGTGATCACCCCAGAGGCCCTGGCCGAGCGCCTGCAGGCCCTCAAGGGCAGCGACACCGAAGTGCACCTGCGTGCCGACCGGGCCGTGCCCTATGGCCAGGTGGCCGAGGTGTTGGGGCTGCTCAAGGCCGCTGAGTTGCGCAAGCTGGCCTTCGTGACCGAGCCCGTGGGGGCGCAGACTGCGGCCGCTGCATCGGCCGCGCGCTGATCACCCGAAGTGCCTGTCGGGCACAGACCACATCGCGCCAGGGGCCAGGGGCGACAGGTTCACAATGAACCATCGCAGTCCACGAGTTTTCTCAAGGCGCCCTGATGAGCACGACACCGCTTGAGGCCCCCAAGGCCGTCTCCCGCCACTTCGACAACGCCCAGGCCGCTTTCGACCACATCCAGGCCCTGTACGACGGCCAGATCGCCTACCTGCGCGAAGCCCTCAGCCGCTTCGTGGCCGGTGAAACCTTCGACAAGCCGGTGCGCGCCAAGTACCCCTTCGTGCGCATCCACACCGACACCGTGGCACGAGCCGATTCGCGCCTGCCCTACGGGTTCGTGGCGGGCCCGGGCACCTACGAGACCACCATCACCCGCCCCGACCTGTTCGCCGATTACTACCGTGAACAGATCGAGCTGCTGCTGGCCAACCACCGCGTGGCCGTGGAGGTGGGCCTGAGCCGAGAGCCCATCCCGCTGCACTTCTCGCTGGCCGACAACCACCACGCCGAAGGCAACCTCACGCCCGAGCGTCGCCTGCTGATGCGCGACGTGTTCGACCTGCCCGACCTGGCCGCCATGGACGACGGCATCGCCAACGGCACGCACGACGCTCGCGCTGGCGCCCCGCGCCCGCTGGCCCTGTTCACCGCACCGCGGGTCGATTACTCGCTGCACCGGCTCAAGCACTACACCGGCACTTCGCCCGAGCATTTCCAGAACTTCGTGCTGTTCACGAACTACCAGTTTTACATCGACCAGTTCGTGCAGATCGGCCGCGACATCATGGCCCGCGCCCCTGACCCGGCCCACCCGCACGATGACGACGACTGCATCGCCTTCATCGAGCCGGGCAATGTGGTCACGCGCCGCGCCGGGGTGCCGGCCGAGGCCTTCGATGCCCTGGGGGCGGTGCCGCCGCGCCTGCCGCAGATGCCCGCCTACCACCTGGTGCGCCGTGACCGCAGCGGCGTGACCATGGTCAACATCGGGGTGGGGCCGTCGAACGCCAAGACCATCACCGACCACATCGCAGTGCTGCGCCCGCTGGCGTGGATCATGCTGGGCCACTGCGCTGGTCTGCGCAACTCGCAGCAGCTGGGTGATTACGTGCTGGCCCATGGCTACGTGCGCGAAGACCACGTGCTCGACGAAGACCTGCCGCTGTGGGTGCCGATCCCGCCGCTGGCCGAAATCCAGCTGGCGCTCGAAGGTGCCGTGGCCGACGTGACCCAGCTGTCGGGTTACGAGCTCAAGGGCATCATGCGCACGGGCACCGTGGCCACCACCGACAACCGCAACTGGGAGCTGATGCCCCACCGCGAGCCCGAGCGCCGTTTCAGCCAGAGCCGCGCCATTGCGCTCGACATGGAAAGCGCCACCATCGCAGCCAATGGCTTCCGTTTCCGGGTGCCTTACGGCACCTTGCTGTGTGTGAGCGACAAGCCCCTGCACGGCGAAATCAAGCTGCCGGGCATGGCCAACCAGTTCTACCGCGACCGGGTCGACCAGCACCTGCGCATTGGCCTTCGCGCGCTCGAGCGTCTGCGCCGTAATCGCATGGAGCAGCTGCACAGCCGCAAGCTGCGCAGCTTTGCCGAAGTGGCCTTCCAGTGAGTGGGCATGGGCAGCGCCCATCTCGTTCTGAGTGCCCATGAAAAAAGCCAGCCTGACAGGGCTGGCTTATTGCGTTCAGCGCATGGGCCCATGGCCCGCACGCGGAAGGTGGCAGGCTCAGGCGGCCATGGCGACCTTGGCGTCGGCCACGGGTTGCACCTCGTTCTGGATCTGTGCGCCGGCCAGGGCATCGGCCACGGCCAGGTCGTAGGCCGTTTGCAGGTCCATCCAGTATTGGGCCGAAGTCTTGAAGAAACGGGCCAGGCGCAGGGCCGAGTCCGGGCTCACGCCACGGCGCTCGCGCACGATGTCGTTCACGCGCGGGGCCGGCACGTGCAGGCGGATCGCCAGCGCACTGGCCGACAGGCCGTACTTTTCCATGAACTGGGTGCGCAGGATTTCACCGGGGTGGACAGCCTTTTGGGTGGTCATGGTTTCTACTGAAATGCGAAGAGATGATCGGTGAATGGTAGATCCACCGCGCTTAAAACTCTGTATACATCCATACAATTGCATTAGGATTTTCAAGACTTTTCGCACGCCCACCACCTCCTTTGTGGGGGTTGCTGTCTGACACGACGGCAGCCAGCATTTCGACATCCATGCCGCCCACCTCTGACGCCACCCCTGCTCACCTGCTGCCTGCCCTGCGTTCGCACGTGTGGTTTGCCTCCTGCCCACCCGAGTTTCAGCATGCCCTGGTGTCGCTGTCCAAGGTGGTCACGCTCAAGCCGGGCGAGCGCCTGTTCTCCCGCGGCGAGGCCGACGAGGCGCTGTGCTGCGTGCTGTCGGGTGCCTTGCGCCTGGGCTCGTTCAATTCCGAAAGCGACACCCAGAACCTCACCCTGTATGTCGAGCCCTACCAGTGGTTCGGTGAGGTGGCCGTGCTCGACCGCCTGCCCCGCAGCCAGGACGCGGTGGCCGACGTGGCCAGCTCGGTGCTGGTGTGCCCCCGCTCTTTGCTGGAGCCCTGGCTGACCCAGCACCCGCAGCACTGGCGTGATCTGGCCCGTCTGGCCACCTTGCGCCTGCGCATGCTGGTGGTGCTGCTGGAAGACAAGGCCAACCTGTCGCTCGAACAGCAGCTGGCCCGCCGCCTGCTGATGGCCTCGTGCAATTTCGGCATGAACTACCCGATGTCGTTCAAGCGCCATTTGCGCCTGCCCCAGGAGTACCTGGCGCGCATGATGGGCGTGTCGCGCCAGACCATCAACCGCGCGCTCAAGCAGCTGGCCGAGGCGGGCACCATCGTGGTCCGCTACGCCGACATCGAACTGGTCGACATCCCGGGCCTGATGGGCCGCGCAGGGCCGCTCAATGGCAATCTGCTGGCCAGCATCCAGGGCATGGTGAAGGTGGCTGACCACCAGAGCGTGGCGGCCAACCAGTGACCGCCTGGCGCGGCGCTTGCACTTGAGCGACAGCCCCTCAGGTGTCAGCCGCTCGGGTTTCAGCCCTTCACCGGCCGAACCTTGCTGGCGGCTTCCTTCGCACGCTGGCGCGCCACTTCCACATCGGCATCGAAAGCCAGTGCCACGCCCATGCGGCGTTTGGTGAAGCTTTCCGGTTTGCCGAACAGCCGCAGGTCGGTGTTGGGCACCTGCAGGGCTTCGCGCACACCTTCAAAGGCAATGCCTTGTGCCTCCATGCCGCCATACACCACCGCCGAGGCGCCGGGGCTGCGCAGGGCGGTGTTCACTGGCAGGCCCAGGATGGCGCGTGCATGCAGCTCGAACTCGCTTTGCACCTGCGTGGTCAGCGTGACCAGGCCGGTGTCGTGTGGGCGGGGGCTCACTTCGCTGAACCACACCATGTCACCCTTGACGAACAGCTCCACACCGAACAGGCCCTGGCCGCCCAGGTCGTCGGTCACGGCCTTGGCAATGGCCTGCGCGCGGGCCTGGGCTTGCGGGCTCATGCGGTGTGGCTGCCAGCTTTCCACGTAGTCGCCCGACACCTGGATGTGGCCGATGGGCTCGCAGAAGTGGGTCTCGATCTGGCCGCTGGCCCCCACGGCGCGCACCGTGAGCTGCGTGATCTCGTAATCGAAGTCGATGAAGCCTTCCACGATGACGCGGCCGTGGCTGACCCGGCCACCGGCCATGGCGTAATCCCATGCTTTGGCCACATCGGCGGGGCCATCGATCTTGCTCTGGCCCTTGCCCGACGAGCTCATCACCGGCTTGACGATGCAGGGGTAGCCGATGCCGGGCTGGCCGTCGGTGCCGTCGATGGCGGCTTGCAGCTCGGCCAGCGAATCACAGAAGCGGTAGGGGCTGGTGGGCAGGCCCAGGGTTTCGGCGGCCAGGCGGCGGATGCCTTCGCGGTCCATGGTCAGGCGGGCGGCGCGGGCTGTGGGCACCACGCGCACGCGGCCTTCGGCTTCCAGTCGTTCCAGCTCGGGGGTGGCGATGGCCTCGATTTCGGGCACCACCAGCAGGGGTTGTTCGGCCTCGATCAGCTGGCGCAGCTGGGCCGCATCGCTCATGGTGATGGTGCGGCTGTGGTGGGCCACCTGCTGGCCGGGGGCATTGTCATAGCGGTCCACCGCCACGGTTTCCACGCCCAGGCGTTGCAGTGCGATCAGCACTTCCTTGCCCAGCTCGCCGGAGCCCAGCAGCATCACCTTGGTGGCACTGGGCGACAGGGGCGTGCCCAGCGGGCTGGCCACGAAAGCGTCGGTGGGGGCGGGCAGGGTGGGTTTGGCAGACATGGGGGCCTCGGGCGTGGGCAATGGACTGGGGCTTATGGCGGGCGGCGGCTGCGTGCTGGCATGTGGCCGTGTGTGGCGGCGCCGCGAACGGCCAGTGTAGCCAAGGCGTCACACCGGGCGGGGCGCGACATGAACGGTTCCTGCACCTCGGGGCCCTCCGGCTTGCCAAGGCCGCGGCGCTGGCCCACGATCACGGCATGAGCAAGCCGTACACCTCTTTCGCCGAGTTCTACCCCTTCTACCTGTCACAGCATGCCGACCGCACCTGCCGGCGCCTGCACGTGGTGGGCTCGGCCGTGGTGCTGGCTTTGCTGGCCACCGCACTGGTGCAGGGAGGCTGGTGGTGGGCCAGCTTGCCAATGGCGGGCTACGGCTTTGCCTGGGTGGGGCACTTCTTTTTCGAGCACAACAAGCCGGCCACCTTCACCTACCCGCTCTACAGCCTGATGGGTGACTGGGTGATGTTCTGGCAGGTGCTCACTCGCAAGATCCCGTTCTGAAGGGCGGGGCCGTTCAGGGCTGCAGAGCCCCGGCGTCAGGCCTGTGACGCGCCCCGTGAACGTGCGCACACCCGGCCGCCGAGCACCTGGCGCGTCATCAGGAAGGCCACGATCTCGAACGCGGCCAGCGGTGCAAGCTTCAGCAAGGCCTGGTCGGTCAGCCACTCACGCCACGCATGCCGTTGCCGGTTCACCCGGCGCAGGTGTTCGTGAGCGCGCTGGTGCAGGCGAGGGCAGTCCACCACAAGGTCGTGGGCCAGGCGGTAGTGTGCGTGGGCGCCTTCGACGTCTCCTCGGTCTTCGCACTGTCGCCCCTGCTGCCATGCAGCTTCGGCTTGTTGGGTCCGTTCGGTGGCGTTGAGTGGCATGGTCATGGCAATCAGAAGGTATCCAAGTGGATACATTGTGTCTTTCTCTGCTGTGCGCTGTCCAGTCCTGCGGAGCACAGTGCTGGACTGTCGCAGGGGGGGGGGCGCGGTTCGCCTGAAAGACACGCGCCAAGAAAACGCGCCATGAAAAAAGCCCCAGGCGGCAGGCGCCAGGGGCTGTTGGTCGACCGAGCCGAGGGGGCCGCGTCAGAACGGAATGTCGTCGTCCATGTCGTCGAAGCCGGTGGCCGACTTCGGTGCGGGCGCGGGGGCAGGGGCCGGGCGCGACGCCGGGCGGGCTGCCGGGCGGCCCATGGGCTCGGCCGCCTCGCGGCTGAAACCTTCGTCGCCACCGGTGTTGCCGCCGCCGTAGCTGCTGCCACCACCGTAGCCGCCACCGCCACCGCCACCGTTGCCACCGCCTTCACGGCCGCCCAGCAGTTGCATCTGCTCGGCCACGATTTCGGTGGTGTAGTTGTCCTTGCCGTCTTTGTCTTGCCACTTGCGGGTCTTCAGGCGGCCTTCCACGTACACCGAGCGGCCCTTTTTCAGGTACTCACCGGCGATTTCGGCCAGGCGGTCATAGAACACCACGCGGTGCCATTCGGTTTCTTCCACCTTGTCGCCGCTGTTCTTGTCTTTCCAGTTGCGGGTGGTGGCCACCGAGACGTTGCACACCGCAGCGCCATTGGGGGTGTAGCGCACTTCGGGGTCACGGCCAAGGTTGCCGATGATGATGACTTTGTTGATGGAGGCCATGGGCGATTCTCAAGATTTCGTTGGTTGAAAATAAGCGTTCGTTGCTTGGATGCGGGCTGCATGGGGCAGTCAGCGGTTGGCATTATCGCGCTCCGCGAACCTGGCAACACCCCCAGTGGGGTGCCCTCGGCGGGTGGCCACCCTCGGGGTGAAGCAAGCGCAGTGCCGCCAGACGGCACAATGCGGGCATGCACCCGCCCATGCCCCTGCCCAGCACCACCGCCATCCTCCAGGAGGTGTTCGGCTACCCGGCTTTCCGCGGGCAGCAGGAGGCCATCGTCGAGCACGTGGCCCACGGGGGCGATGCCCTGGTGCTCATGCCCACCGGGGGCGGCAAAAGCCTGTGCTACCAGGTGCCTGCCATCGCAAGGCACCGCGCGGGGCAGGGGGTCACGGTGGTGGTCTCGCCCCTGATCGCCCTGATGCACGACCAGGTCGGTGCCCTGCACGAGGTGGGCGTGCCGTCGGCCTTCCTGAACTCCACGCTCAGCCTCGACGAAGTGCAGCACACCGAGCGCGAGCTCATGGCCGGGCGTCTGGTGCTGCTGTACGTGGCCCCCGAACGCCTGACCACGCCGCGCTTTCTGGCCCTGCTCGAGCGTCTGCACGAACAAGGCAAGCTCAGCCTGTTCGCCATCGACGAAGCCCATTGCGTCAGCCAGTGGGGCCATGATTTCCGCGAGGACTACCTCCATCTGCACCTGCTGCACGAGCGCTTTCCGGCCGTGCCCCGCATTGCGCTCACGGCCACGGCCGACGAGCACACCCGCGCCGACATCCTGGTGCGCCTGCAGCTGCAGGAGGCGCGGCTGTTCGTCAGCAGCTTCGACCGGCCCAACATCCGCTACACCCTGGTCGAGAAAGACAACCCCCGGGCCCAGCTGCTGCGCTTCATCCGCGACGAACACGAGGGCGAAGCCGGGGTGGTGTACTGCCAGTCGCGCCGCAAGGTGGAAGAAACCGCGGCCTGGCTGTGCCAGCAGGGCCTGCGGGCCCTGGCCTATCACGCGGGCATGGAGGCGGCCCAGCGCCAGCAGAACCAGGACCGGTTCCTGCGCGAAGACGGCCTGATCATGGTGGCCACCGTGGCCTTCGGCATGGGCATCGACAAGCCCGATGTGCGCTTCGTGGCCCACCTCGACCTGCCCAAGAACATCGAGGCCTACTACCAGGAGACGGGCCGTGCCGGCCGCGACGGTGCCGACGCCGAGGCCTGGCTGGCCTACGGCCTGGCCGACGTGGTGCAGCAGCGCCGCATGATCGACGACAGCCCCGCGCACGACGAATTCAAGCGCGTGCAGCGCCACAAGCTCGACGCGCTGCTGGCCCTGGCCGAAGCCCATGACTGCCGGCGCGTGCGCCTGCTGGCCTATTTCGGTGAAGCCAGCCAACCTTGCGGCAATTGCGACAACTGCCTGAGCCCGCCCGACACCTGGGACGCCACCGAGGCCACCCGCAAGATGCTGTCTTGCATCTACCGATTCTGGCAGCACGGCCGGCAGCGCTTCGGCGCTGGCCACCTCATCGACGTGCTGCGCGGCCGACGCACCGACAAGGTCGAACAATACGGGCACCACAGCCTGACCACCTTTGGCGTGGGCGCCGACCTGTCAGAGCCCCAGTGGCGGGCCGTCTTGCGCCAGCTGGTGGCCCTGGGCCACGTGGTGGCCGAAGGCGAGTTCAACACCCTGGTGCTGACCGACAGCGCTCGTCCGGTGCTCAAGGGCGAGGTGCAGCTCACGCTCAAGGTGTCGGTCGAGGCACCCAAGCGCAGTGGCAATGGCCGCCTGCGCAAACCGGCCGACGCCCTGCTGCAGTCGCTCGACCCCCTGTCACAAGAGCGGCTGGCGGCGCTGCGGGCCTGGCGCTCTTCGGTGGCCAAGGCGCACAACCTGCCCGCCTACGTTGTGTTCCACGACGCCACGCTGGCCGAAATGGCCCGCATCGCGCCGCAGTCGATGGGCGAATTGGGTCAGATCAGTGGCGTGGGCGCCAAGCGCCTGGAGGCCTATGGCCGTGACATCCTGAGCGTGCTGGCGGCTTGACCGATCGGCGCTGGTCTGGGCGCTGTTGTGTTTTGGCACGCTTTCGATCGGCCGAGCCAGCTTTCAAGGGGTTGCTCCCAGCACAGGGGTGGCCTGAGTTCCGAGACAATGCAAGCTGTTTGAAATCCGTCTCGTGACTTTCCATGCGCCTGTCTTTTTCACGTCGCCTCTGCGTCAGCCTCTGCCTGGCATTTTCGACGTCAGCCTGCCTGGCCGCTGAAGCCCAGGTCTATGGTGTGCTGGACCTCAACCTGGCCAGTTACCGACCTTCTTACCAAGGCAGTCTCACGGGGGCGCAGTTTGACCCGGGCACGATTGCCAACCGCCGCTCCACTGCAGTCGGCACCGGCGGTCGCGGCATGAGTTTTGTCGGGTTCAGTGCACAAGAGCGTCTGGGTGATTCGGCCAAGGTGATGGTGCAACTCGAGGCGGCACTCGCTGGTGACACAGGGGCTGTCAGCGACCGCAACTTCTGGCATCGCCAGGCCAGGGTTGGCATTCAGGACAGCGACTGGGGCGCTCTGTGGGCCGGCCGCTCCATCACGCTGTTGGCCAAGACCTATCAAGACTTCTCCCCGTTGGGCGAGTCGCCTTACAACCCGGCATTGCGCCTGCTCCAGGACCACATTCCTTCTCTGGACCTGTACGGTCGTCAACTGGTCAACAGCGGCGTGATCGGTGCGGCGCAGGGCGGTGCACGCGAGGCCATGGCCGCCACGTCTTGGTCGAACAGCCTCACCCTGACCCTGCCCACCATCGAAGACCTCGATGCACTGTCGGTGGGGCTGCAGTGGGGCGCTCGCGAGGGTGATGCCAACGGCCACAACATCGGTGTGGCGTTGCGCTACGACGGCGAGGTGGTGGACACCGCGTATGCCTTCCAGTCGGTCAAGGCAGGCTTGGCCAGTTCGCCCAGCATGCGCAACGACCTGTGGGTGGCCGCCACGGCCATCGACCTGGACCCTGTGAAGCTGTTCATGCAAGTTGGTCAGAACAAGGTGGAGTTCGGTGGTGCCACCATCCGGGCCAACTACCAGATGCTGGGCGCCCAGATGCTCTTGACCAGCTCGGATGTGGTTCACGCCAGCCTGGGCTTGCTGAACAACAAGCCCCTGGACACGCGGCATCGCTGGATGACGCTGGGCTATGAGCGACAGTTCAGCAAAGACACCCAGGCCTATACCGACCTGGTCTACGAGCGACTGGACCTGGTGGGCCTCGAACTGGACCCTGGCCTGACCTTGGTGCTGGGTGTGCGCCACCGGTACTGAAAACGCACGAACGTTCGTTCAAGTTGCTCCTGTGCGATCCAACAAGCGCCCTCCGGGGCGCTTTTTCGTGGCCGAAGTGCCACAAAGCGCACCACATTGTTGCTTAAATGTGACGAAATGGTGCATCAGGCACCCCACATTGGGGCGTCATTCGGGTGTCACAAACAGCTTGGCGAGTTTTCTTGACTACAGTCCAAACACCCGTTTAGACCCCTCTTTCGGAAGGAAAACCATGTTCTCGAAGAAGACCGCTGTGGCTGCCGCCGCTCTGCTGGCCGCTTTTGCTGCCCAAGCTCAATCGCAAGTGAACCTGTACGGCAACGTCGACCTGTCGGTCGGTTCGTTCAAGGAACCCGGCCAGAAGGCCACCACCAAGGTGGAATCGGGCTCGCTGCGTGCCTCGTACATCGGCTTCAAGGGCACCGAAGACCTGGGCGGCGGCCTGAAGGCCTTCTTCAAGCTGGAAAGCGACATCGCTGCCGACACCGGCACCGCTTCGTCGACCTTCTGGGCTCGCACCAGCGCCATCGGCCTGGCTGGTGACTTCGGTACCGCCACCCTGGGCAATGTGCGCTCGCTGGCTTACCTGACCAACACCGCCTTCAACCCCTTCGCTGACTCGGCCGTGTTCTCGGCTTCGAACCTGTTCGGCCAAGTGGGCGCTGTGAACGCCAACGCCAACAGCGGCACCAACTACAAGAACAGCATCACCTACACCTCGCCCAACCTGTCGGGCTTCACTGGTGCCGTCCAATTCGGCGCCAGCGAAACCAACGGTGTGGACGGCGCTGTGGCCCTGCAAGGCACCTACACCGCTGGCCCCCTGGCTGCTGGCCTGGTCTACGAAGACGTGGCCCTGACCGCCAACACCGATTCGCAACGCTGGCAGCTGGCTGCTTCGTACGACTTCGGCATCGCCAAGGCGTTCGCTCAATACGGCCAAGGTGAAACCGACGGCCAGGCCGAGACCGAGAAGTTCTTCCAGATCGGCGCTTCGGCTCCCGTGACCGCTGCCGGCACCGTGCTGGCTTCGTACGGCCAACTGAAGAACGACGGCGTCGCCAACGCCAAGACCACCGAGTTCTCGCTGGCCTATGACCACGCCATCAGCAAGCGCACCGGTGCTTACGTGGGCGTGAACAACACCAAGATCAAGGGCTCGAAGTCGGCCAACACCTTCGCCGTTGGCGTGCGTCACGCCTTCTGATCGCCTCAGCTGTTGCTGAAATGATCCAAAGCGCCCTTCGGGGCGCTTTTTTGTTGCTTGGATGACACGCAAGTGTCGCGGAGGGGCAACGAATCTCCTGTTTTTGCACCCCTGACGGTGCGTGAGCGAGGGGGGTGGCCTGTCGATTGCTTTCGATTCCGCCCAGAATCAACCGCAGCGACAGCCCAACCCGAACTCAGGGTTGTCACTGAACTTCCTCTCACCGTTAGGAGAATTTGCATGTTCACCAAGAAGATCGTTGCCGGCGCTGCCCTGCTGGCTCTGGCTGCTGCCGCTCAGGCCCAAGTGAAGGTCTACGGCTCGGTGGAAGCCACCGTCGGCTCGTTCAAGACCGCCACCGCTGGCTCGAAGGCCGTGACCAAGGTCGACTCTGGCCAGATGATGACCAGCTTCCTGGGCTTCTCGGGTTCGGAAGACCTGGGCGGCGGCCTGAAGGCTGAGTTCGTGCTGGAAACCTTCCTGGCCACCGACACCGGCGGCGTGGTTCCCAACAACGCCGGCCAATACTGGGGCCGTGGTTCGAACGTTGCCCTGAGCGGTGGCTTCGGCAAGATCGCCCTGGGTCAGTACGACAACGCCCTGTTCACCTACGGCTACACCTACAACCCCTTCGGCAGCTCGATGGGCTTCTCGCCCACCATGCGTCACTTCTACAGCCTGGGTTCGCTGGGCAACGCCAAGGGTGCAGCCCTGGGCGTGGACACCGGTTGGGTGAACTCGATCACCTATGAAACCCCGACCGTCGCCGGTTTCGCTGCCAACCTGCAAGTGACCCCCAAGGAAACTTCGGCTGCTGGCGCCAAGAACAGTGTGACCGTGGGTGCTTCGTACAACGCAGGCGCCTTCAGCGCTGGCCTGGCCTACATGGACGCCGACGATCAGCAAAGCGCCAACACCGCGGCTGGTACCGCCTTTGCCAAGGACCAGAAGGTCACCTCTCTGGGCGCTTCGTACGACTTCGGCGTGGTCAAGGCCTTCGGTCAGTACACCGCCGTGAACAACGCCGTGGCCGCTGACGAAACCATCTTCCAAGTTGGCGCTTCGGCTCCCGTGACGGCTGCTGGCACCGTGCTGGCTTCGTACGGCCAGTACAAGACCAAGAATGGTGGTTCGAAGGACACCATCTTCTCGCTGGGCTACGACCACATGATCAGCAAGCGCACCGACGTGTACGCCGTGATCTCGAACGAGAAGGTGACCAACGTGAAGGCTGCCAACTCCTTCGCGGTCGGCATCAAGCACAACTTCTGATCCTTTGGGGTTTGAAGCAAAAAGCGCCCTTCGGGGCGCTTTTTTTATTTTCTGCGTGCAACTTTCAGCAAGTCGCGCCGAGCCTCAGCGCGAACTCAGCCGCGCTCGAACTTGAACACGGCCGTGCTGGCGCGCAAGTTGGGCCAGCGGCGGATCTCTTGGCCTTCGTGCAGGCCGAACGATTCCAGCACTTTCAGGCCGCACTGACGGGCCAGCTGGTCGAAATCGCGGAAGGTGGCCACGCGGATGTTGGGCGTGTCGTACCACTGGTAGGGCAGGCTCTTGCTGACCGGCATGCGGCCTTTGAGCACGCTCACGCGGTGCGGCCAGTGCGCGAAATTGGGGAAGCTGACCACCCCGATGCGGCCGACGCGGGCGGTTTCGCGCAGCATGGCCTCGGTATTGCGCAGGTTCTGCAGGGTGTCGAGCTGCAGCACCACGTCGAAGCTGTTGTCTTCGAACAGGCCCAGGCCTTCTTCCAGGTTGCACTGGATCACGTTCACGCCCTGCTGCACGCATTCGCGCACGTGGGTGTCATTGATCTCGATGCCGTAGCCGCTGCAGTGGCGCTGGTCGCGCAACAGGGCCAGCAGTTCACCGTTGCCGCAGCCCAGGTCGAGCACGCGCGAGCCCTCGGGCACCAGCTCCGCGATGCGGGCCAGCCGCGCCTGGTGGGTGAAAGGGTTGCTGTGTTCGATCATGCCGCCACCTCGCTGGGCTGGGTTGGGCTGGCGTTCGGTGCAGTTGTGGTCAGTTCGCTGGCGATGCGATCAAAATAAGCGCGCATGACCTCGTGGTAGCGCGCGTCGTCCAGCAGGAAGGCATCGTGGCCATGGGGCGCATCGATCTCGGCATACGACACGTCACGGCCGTTGTCGAGCAGGGCCTTGACGATCTCGCGTGAGCGGGCGGGCGAGAAGCGCCAGTCGGTCGTGAAGCTCACGATCAGGAACTTCGCCAGGGCCTTGGCCATGGCGGCGCTCAGGTTGCCCTGGTGGGCGCGGGCCGGGTCGAAGTAATCGAGCGCGCGGGTGATCAGCAGGTAGGTGTTCGCGTCGAAGTAGTCGCTGAACTTGTCGCCCTGGTAGCGCAGGTAGCTTTCCACCTGGAACTCGATGTCCTGCGTGGAGTAGTTGGGCTCGTCGTGCCGGTCGCGGCCCACCAGTTCACGGCCGAACTTGCTGGCCATGACGTCGTCCGACAGGTAGGTGATGTGGCCGATCATGCGGGCCACGCGCAGACCGCGGCGCGGCACCACGCCATGGGCGTAGAAGTTGCCACTGTGGAAATCGGGGTCGGTGACGATGGCGCGGCGGGCCACTTCGTTGAAGGCGATGTTCTGGGCCGACAGGTTGGGTGCGGTGGCCACGGCCACACAGTGGCGCACGCGGTCGGGGTGCTGCAGCGTCCAGCTCAGGGCCTGCATGCCGCCCAGGCTGCCTCCCACCACGGCGGCCAGTTGCTCGATGCCCAGCACATCGAGCACGCGAGCCTGGGCGTTCACCCAGTCTTCCACGGTCACCACTGGGAAGCTGGCGCCATAGATGCGGCCGGTGTCGGGGTTCACGTGCATGGGGCCGGTCGAGCCAAAGCACGAGCCAGGGTTGTTCACGCACACCACGAAGAACTTGTCGGTGTCCAGGGGTTTGCCGGGGCCGATCAGGTTGTCCCACCAGCCTTCGCTTTTGGGCAGGGGCTGGCCGTTGGCGTCGGCGTGCAGCCCGGCCACGTGGTGCGAGGCATTCAGGGCATGGCACACCAGCACGGCGTTGCTGCGGTCGGCATTGAGCCGACCGTAGGTCTCGAACATGAGGTGGTAGTTCTTGAGCACCGCGCCGCTTTTGAGGGGCAGAGGTGCATTGAACTGGATGGACTGGGGGGTGACCACCCCGACGCTGTTGGAGGCTGCTGTCATGTTGGCAAGTCGGCCGCGTGCGCATTCCGCGAAATGCATCGAAACAGGGGCCGTTCACAGCACCCTCTTTAGCGGAATTTCTTGAGCGCCCGCAAGCCGGACAAATCGGCGCTATGGCGGCAGTTTACCACTGCGTGCCTGAGGCCTGACAGACCCTGGGCAGCGCGCCCGAGCGCTGGCATTGCGGCCGCTTTCAGGCACTTTTCACCAGGTGCTCGCCCCCGGGCAGGTCTACAGTGACAGCAGGGGCGTCTTGCCCGCACGGAGGCACACATGGCTCGGTCATTGGCATCGTTGGGCGACCGCTTGCCGGTCCGGTTCCTGACCTGGGGGGCTTCGGCACTGGTGCTGGTCGCCGGTGTGGTGTGCGGTGTGTTCGGCAGCACCGGCTGGTGCATCTGGCTGGTGGTGATCGGCCTGCCACTCACGCTGCTGGGCCTGCGCGACTTCCTGCAGACCAAGAAAGCGGTGTTGCGCAACTACCCGGTGCTGGGCAACCTGCGCTACCTGCTGGAGTTCGTTCGGCCCGAGCTGCGCCAGTACTTCATCGAAAGTGACAACGAGGCGGCGCCTTTCTCACGCCAGCAGCGCTCGCTGGTGTATCAGCGCGCCAAGGGGGCGCCCGACAAGCGCCCCTTCGGCACCCAGAAGGATGTGACGGCCGAAGGCTACGAGTGGCTGAGCCATTCGGTGTCGCCCAGCCAGGTGGCCTCGCACGATTTCCGCGTGACCATCGGCGCGGGCGGCAGCAGCTGCACGCAGCCTTACAGCGCCAGCCTGTTCAACATCTCCGCCATGAGCTTCGGTGCCTTGAGCGCCAATGCCATCCTGGCCCTGAACAAGGGGGCGGCCCGCGGGCATTTCGCGCACGACACGGGCGAGGGCTCGGTCAGCCGTTACCACCGCGAGGGTGGCGGTGACCTGATCTGGGAAATCGGCTCGGGCTATTTCGGTTGCCGCACGCCCGAGGGCCGCTTCGATGCCGAGAAGTTCAAGGTCAATGCACGCGAGCCCCAGGTCAAGATGATCGAGCTCAAGCTCAGCCAGGGCGCCAAGCCGGGCCATGGCGGGGTGCTGCCAGGCCCCAAGGTGACTCCGGAGATTGCCGAGGCGCGGGGTGTGCCGGTGGGGGTGGACTGCGTGTCGCCCGCCTCGCACAGCGCGTTCAGCACGCCCATCGAGATGATGCAGTTCATCGAGCAGCTGCGGCAGCTCAGCGGCGGCAAGCCGGTGGGCTTCAAGCTGTGCATTGGCCACCCCTGGGAATGGTTCGCCATGGTCAAGGCCATGCAGGCCACCAACCTGTGGCCTGATTTCATCGTGGTCGATGGGGCCGAGGGGGGCACCGGCGCAGCGCCGCTGGAGTTCACCGACCATGTGGGCGCGCCTTTGCAGGAGGGCTTGCTGCTGGTGCACAACACCCTGGTGGGCATTGGCGAGCGCCACCGCATCAAGCTGGGCTGTGCCGGCAAGGTGGTCAGCGCCTTCGACATCGCCCGCATGATGGCCCTGG
Organism: Aquabacterium lacunae; assembly: GCF_004310865.1. GTDB lineage: Bacteria > Pseudomonadota > Gammaproteobacteria > Burkholderiales > Burkholderiaceae_C > Aquabacterium > Aquabacterium lacunae. The sequence goes on along the minus strand of NZ_SIXI01000003.1, from coordinate 273,922 downwards.
GTGCCGACTGGTGCAACTCGGCGCGGGGCTTCATGTTCGCGCTGGGCTGCATCCAGGCGCAGAGCTGCCACACGGGTCATTGCCCCACGGGTGTGACCACGCAAGACCCGATGCGCCAGCGCGCGTTGGTGGTGCCCGACAAGGCCGACCGCGTGTTCAACTTCCACCGCAACACCCTGCATGCCTTGCAGGAGCTGATCCAGGCGGCCGGGCTGCACCATCCCAACGACATCACGGCCGACCACATCGTGCGGCGCGGTGCCGGGCATGTGGTGCACCGGCTGTCGAACTTGCTGACCTTCGTGAAGCCCGGGCAGCTGCTGCAGGCCGAGCAGGGCGGCTGCGACTGGCCCCAGCCGGTGTTCGAACAGTACTGGATGCTGGCGCAGGCCCACACCTTCGCCTTGCCGGCCCAGGCGCACACGCCACGCACCTGAGCGTTCCAGTCACCCATGAAAAAGCCCCTCGGTGAGGGGCTTGGTGTGTGGCGTTGGCCGCTGGTTCAGATTCAGGCTTTGGGTGGCGCTGTGTCCTGGAAGCTGGGACGCTGCGACAGCTTGTCGTACAGCTTGGCCAGGTTGGGGTGATCGCCGCGCCAGTCGATCTCGGGGAAGCGGAAATCGAGGTAACCCAGGGCGCAGCCCACCGACAGGTCGGCCAGCGTGTGGTGGATGCCGCAGCACCAGCCGCGTTCGCCCAGGCCCAGGCTCATGGCCTTCAGGCTGGCGTTGACCTTGTCCATCTGGCGGTCGATCCAGGCCTGGCTGCGCTGCTCGGCGGTGCGGCCGGGCCAGGTGGCTTCCATGCGTGCCAGGATGGCGGCGTCGAGCAAGCCGTCGGCCAGGGCTTCCCAGGTCTTGACCTCGACACGCTCGCGGCCCGACAGCGGGATCAGCTTGCCCACGGGCGACAGGGTGTCGACGTATTCCACGATCACGCGGGAGTCGAACACGGCTTCGCCGCCTTCCATCACCAGGCAGGGCACCTTGCCCAGCGGGTTGGATTCGGTGATGCGGGTGTCGGCAGACCAGACGTCTTCCGTTTCGAATTTGTAGTCGAGTTTTTTCTCGGCCAGCACGACGCGGACTTTGCGCACGAACGGGCTGGTGAGTGAACCGATCAGTTTCATTGGGTGGAATGTGCAACGGGTTGGACGCCGATTTTAGCCAAGCCCCTCGTGGGGCGTGGTGCGAGTGCGTCGATCACCCAAGGAGGGGGGAGTCATTTCATCCGGTGGTGTGGATCGGTCCGTTACATTCATTCACCGACACGTCATGACCGATTCCTCCAACCCCACGCCACGCACGGCAGTTCGGCTGGACGCACTTGAGCATGCTTTCATGCGCGAAGTGACCAACCGCTGGCAAGACGAATTTGCCCGACAGGCTGTACCGATTGCTGCGCCATCTGTTGCGCCGGCGGAGTCATCTGCGACCCCGGCGGACAGCCCCATCTCGCGACCGACCGCTGTGGCTGGGCCTGCCTTGACCCCTGAGCCCGGTCGTTCCAGGCGGGCCGACACGGCGTGGCGGGCCCCACACCCCATCGGTTCCACCCTGCCCGGGCCCTTGTTCAATGAGGAAATGCCGCCGGGCGTGTTGCCGCGCGCCAACCCGCCCCTGCGTTCCCCGGCCTTGCCTGACGTGCCGCGCTTGCCGCAAGGTGTGGTGCTGCAGTGGCCCGTTCGCTTCCATGCGGCAGGGGGCGACTATGCGCGCCTGTGGGCCATGCATGTGCTGCTGCTGTTGCTGACCGGCGGCCTGGCCTGGCCATGGGTGATGCAGCGGCGTGAGCAGTTTTTTCTGCGCAACACGCGGGTGGTGGGCCATGCGTTGGACCACCGCCTGGAGGCAGTTTCGTTGTGGCCGCGGTTCGCCTTGACCCTGGCGATCGCCCTGGGGGTGGGCGCTGCCGCCCTGCAGGATGCCCGCACGGGCTGGCTGGCCATGGGCTTGGCCGCGCTGGTGTGGCCTGTCGTCATCCACCTGCGCATGCAGCAGCAGGTGGTGTCGATCACATGGGCGGGGCGTCGCTTGTGGCTGGAGGGGGGGCTGCTTGGGGTGTATCGTGCCAGCATGGGGGGCGTGCTGCTGGCCATGGCCGGTGCTGCGCTCACGGCGCTGGCTTGGGCGCCTGACGCGCCAGTCCCCTGGTGGGCAGCCGCCGTGGCCTGGTCGGCGTGGATCTTGTCGGTGCCCTGGGTGTCCTGGGCGGTGCTCCGCCACCGACAGGCGCATCTTCGACTGGGGCCGTTTCGCATGCTCTGGAAAGTCAGCGCGGCTGATTTTTCCGCTTTGTGGCATCGGTCGATCGTTTGGTCGGCCGTGGTCTTCGCTGCCCTTGCAGGCCTGGGGGCCCTGGTGCTGGCCCTGGGTTTGCTGGTGGGGCGCGCCACAGGTCGTCCGGGGGTGTCCCGGGAGGCGCTCACCGTGTTGGTCGGCCTGTTGGCCGTGGCCTGGGCGGTGGTGGTGGTGCCTTTCATCCAGGCCCGCCTGATCAATCTGGTCTGGGGCAAGACCGGCAATCGGCATTTCCGCTTCCGCAGCGACATCCCGGTCAAGGCATACACCCGATTGCATGTCCGTCTGGCGATTCGCTTGCTCCTGACCGCTGGTCTTTACTGGCCTTGGGCCGTCGTGCAAGTCCGGCGGCTGCGCATGCAGTCGCTGCAGGTCTGGAGTCGGGTAGACGTTGATGTGATGCTGGCACACTGGCCCACCACGCAGGGCGATACCGCGCCTGTGGCGGTGTCGCCCGTCAGTGTCATGCCCGATGAAATCCCTTCGGCATCGTCGCTGCAGCAAGTCAGTGGCTTGTACAAGGTGCGAGCCTGACGGGTCCATGCCTCCCGATGGCCCGTGGCGCAGGGCGCCTGCCCGGATTTGGGAATCTTGGCTGCACTTCGTACAATGGCAGGTTGTTCTGTCTGTTCCCGCGCGTGGCCTGACTTGAGTCGGGCCGCTTACCGCACGTACTGCCCCACCGCCATGTCGCTTTCTGCACTCACCGCCCTGTCGCCCCTCGATGGTCGTTACGCCGCCAAAGTGGCCGCCCTGCGTCCCCTGCTGTCGGAATTCGGCCTGATGCACCGCCGCGTGCAGGTCGAGATCGAGTGGTTCATCGCCCTGTCCGACGCCGGTCTGCCCGAGTTTGCGCCGCTTTCGGAAGCCTCGCGCGGTTACCTGCGCGGCCTGGTGGCCCGTTTCGCTGAGGCTGATGCCCAGGCCATCAAGGACATCGAAAAGACCACCAACCACGACGTCAAGGCTGTGGAGTACTGGATCAAATCGAAGTTCGAGGGCCACACCGACCTGCAGGCCGCCAGCGAGTTCGTGCACTTCGCCTGCACCTCGGAAGACATCAACAACACCAGCCATGGCCTGATGCTCAAGGCGGCCCGTGAAGAGGTGCTGCTGCCCGCCATCGACGGCGTGATCGCCACCCTCAAGGGCATGGCCCACGACATGGCCGGCCTGCCGATGCTGAGCCGCACCCACGGCCAGACCGCTTCGCCCACCACCGTGGGCAAGGAAATCGCCAACGTGGTGGCCCGCCTGGTCAATGCGCGTGAACGCATTGCCGCCGTCAAGCTGCTGGCCAAGATGAACGGCGCCGTGGGCAACTACAACGCCCACCTGTCGGCTTACCCCGAAAAGAACTGGGAGGCCTTCAGCCAGTCGGTCATCGAAAACCAGCTGGGCCTGACCTTCAACCCCTACACCATCCAGATCGAGCCGCACGACTACATGGCCGAGCTGTTCGATGGCGTGACCCGCCTGAACACCATCCTGATCGACTTCTCGCGCGACGTGTGGGGCTACATCAGCCTGCACTACTTCAAGCAGAAGACCAAGGCCGGTGAGATCGGCTCGAGCACCATGCCGCACAAGGTCAACCCGATCGACTTCGAGAACGCCGAAGGCAACCTGGGCCTGGCCAATGCTGTGCTGACGCACCTCAGCCAGAAGCTCCCCATCAGCCGCTGGCAGCGTGACCTGACCGACAGCACCGTGCTGCGCAACATGGGTGTGGCCCTGGGCTATGCCCTGCTCTCGTACGACAGCCTGGCCCGTGGCCTGGGCAAGCTGGAAGTCAACCCCGACATGCTGGCTGAAGACCTCGATGCTTCGTGGGAAGTGCTGGCCGAGCCCATCCAGACCGTGATGCGCCGTTACGGCCTGCCCAACCCCTACGAGCGCCTGAAGGAACTCACCCGCGGCAAGGCCATCACCCGCGAATCCATCCAGGCCTTCATCGGCACGCTGGAGCTGCCCGAAGCCGAGAAGCAGCGCCTGATGGCCATGACGCCGGGCAATTACATCGGCGTGGCCGAATCGCTGGCCAAGCGCATCTGACGCCAGGCAGGCCCCTAGTTCGAAGCGACGCGCTCCCTAGCGCTAGGGAGCGCGTTTTTTTTGGGGCTCGGAACAATCGTGGCATCGCTTTTTTCAAACAGGAGATGCCATGACCCCGTTCTTGAACATTCGTTTGTCGCGCACGGCCTTGCAACTGATGGCTGCAGGGCTGGTCGCTGGTGGCGCAGCCATGCCTGCCAGCGCCGTGACGCTCACGACCGCCAGCCCACCCGCCTCGTTCGCAGACACGGCGCTGCCGGGCACCAGCGCGGCCCTGCGACCCGAATTGGCTGGCACGGTGCTGACCGACCAGATCACCCCTTTCAGCTTTCAAGGCCTGGAGGGCACCGTGCAAAGCCGCGTTGTGCGGGAGGCGGCCTCGGGGACCCTCGATTTCTATTGGCGACTGAACGTGAGCCGCGATGCCTCGGGCGTGGGCCTGAGCGCTTTCCGGCTGGTGGATTTCGGCATGCCCCAGCTGGTGGATGCAGACTGGCGCATGGACGGTCTGGGCCAGGTGTCGCCTTCGACAGCGCGGCTGTTCAGTGCCAGCACCCAGCCCAGCGGGGCCATCAATTTCCTGTTTGACACGCCGATTGCAGCGGGCTCAGGTTCGACCTTCTTTTTCCTCAAGACCACGGCCACCGATTACGCCGCCACCGGCCGCTTTGACCTGCTCACCGGCGGGGCGCAGAACTTGTCGCCCATCTACGGCACCTTGGCACCCGTGCCGGAACCCACCACGTGGGCGCTGGGCCTCGTCGGACTGGTCGTGGCCGCCACAGCCCGCCGCTGGCAGCAGCGCAAATGACACAGGGCCGTTAAAATCGGCCCATGAACTTCCTCGCCAAGCTGCAGCACGCCCAGCAACTCCATGACTCCATGCTCTGCGTGGGGCTGGACCCGGAACCTTCCAAGTTCCCGGGGGCCTGGAAGGGCCAGAGCGATGCCATTTACGACTTCTGCGCCGCCATCGTCGACGCCACGAAGGACCTGGTCTGCGCCTTCAAACCGCAGATCGCCTACTTCGCAGCGCACCGCGCCGAAGACCAGCTGGAAAAGCTGATGGCCCACATGCAGCGCGTGGCGCCGCAGGTGCCGGTCATCCTCGATTCCAAGCGCGGTGACATCGGCTCGACCGCCGAGCAGTACGCCCGCGAAGCCTTCGTGCGCTACCAGGCCGATGCGGTCACGCTGTCGCCCTTCATGGGCTTTGACACGCTCGAGCCCTTCCTGAAGTACAGCGACAAGGGCGTGATCGTGCTGTGCCGCACCTCCAACCCCGGCGGCTCTGACCTGCAGAACCAGCGCCTGGCCGATGTGCTGGGCCAGCCGCGCGTGTACGAACACATCGCGGCGCAGGCCCAGGGCCCCTGGAACACCAGCGGCCAGATGGGCCTGGTGGTGGGCGCCACTTTCCCGCAGGAAATTGCCCGCGTGCGCGAACTGGCGCCCACGGTGCCACTGCTGATCCCGGGGGTGGGCGCGCAGGGCGGCGACGCCGACGCCACCGTGAAGGCGGGCCTCAAGCGCGATGCGGGCGGTGCCGTCACAGGCCCGATCATCGTGAACAGCTCGCGTGCCGTGCTGTACGCCAGCAGCGGTGATGACTTCGCCAGCGCCGCCCGCCGCGTGGCGATCGACACGCGCGCGCTGCTGAACGCGGCAGCACGCTGAACACATGCCTGACACCCGGGCTCGGGTGTCACGGCAGGTTCCCCGGCAGGGCTGACAATGGGGCAAGGGCTGCCGGTGTGCAGCCTCCCGCGTGGGTGCCCATGACCGAAACCAGCTCGTCCCCTTCGACCCCTTCTGCAGCCCCTTTGCAGAGCCTGCGCATCGAGCGCGGCAGCAGTGGCCCTGGCCGCCGAGCCTGGGTGCGCTGGGCCGTGGGGGGCCTGGCCCTGGCCGGCGCGGGCGCCTGGTGGATGGGCCCTCGCCCCGTGACAGTGCAGACCGTGTCGGTGGTCACGGCCACCGCGTCTCAGCAGCATGTGGCACTGACCGCCTCGGGCTATGTGGTGGCACAGCGGCGCGCGGCCGTGGCCTCCAAGGCCACTGGCCGCCTGGTCGAGCTGAATGTGCGCGAGGGCAGCCGGGTCAAGGCCGGCGAGTTGCTGGCCCGCATCGATGCCAGTGACGTGCAGGCCTCGTTGGTGGCAGCCGAAGCCGGGGTGCGCCAGGCCGAGGCCGGGGTGCGCCAGGCCGAGGTCGAGCAGCTGCTGGCCCAGGCCGAGCTGGTGCGCAACAAGGGCCTGCAGGCCCAGGGCTTCATCTCGCCCCAGGCCCTCGATGCCGTGCAGTCTCGCCTCAAGGGGGCGCAGGCGGCGGTGGTGGCCGCCAAGGCCGCCGTGGCGGCGGCGCAGGCCCAGGTGAAGGTGCAGGAGGTGGCGCGAAGTTTCACCGAGATCCGTGCACCGTTTGACGGCGTGGTGCTGGTCAAGAACGCCAATGTGGGCGATGTCATCACGCCCTTGTCGAGTGCGGCGGGCACGCAGGGCGCCGTGGTGACCATGGCCGACTTGAGCACGCTGGAGGTCGAGGCCGACGTGTCGGAAAGCAGTCTGGCCCAGGTGCGTCAGGGGCAGCCGGTCGAGGTGTTGCTCGATGCCCTGCCAGGCGTGCGCTTTCTGGGGCAGGTGGGGGCCATCGTGCCCACGGTGGACCGTGCCAAGGCCACGGTGACCACCAAGGTGCGCTTCGACCAGCTCGACGCGCGCATCCTGCCCGAGATGAGTGCCAAGGTGAATTTCCTGAAGCAGCCGATCACGGCGGCCGACCAGCAACCGCTGCTGGCCGTGCCCGCACAGGCCATCGACCGGCAGGCTGCGGCTGCGCGGGTGTGGCGCCTGCAGGCGGTGCCCGGCACCACCGATCGGTTCACTGCGCAGGCCGTGCCGGTGACACCAGGCCGCACACTGGGTGAGCTGGTGGCGTTGCGGCTGGCCGCTGGCGGGCCTCAGCCTGCGCTGAAAGCGGGCGACCGCCTGGCCTTGCCGTCTTCGGGCACTGCCTTGCACGATGGTGCCGCCGTGCGCCTGAGCCAGCCTTGAAGGCGTGACCATGAGCACCCCCGTTGCCGTGGCCGGTTCGGCGGCCCCTCTGATCCGTGTGCGCGGCCTGGGCAAGGCTTACCAGCGCGGGGGGCAGACCCTCACAGTGCTGGACCACATCGACCTCGACGTGCAGGCCGGAGAGTTCGTGGCCCTCATGGGACCCAGCGGTTCCGGCAAGAGCACCCTGCTCAACCTCATCGCCGGCATCGACCAGCCCACGCGTGGCCGCATCGAGATCGGCGGGGTCGACATCGCCACACTGAGCGAGGCCCAGCTGGCCGACTGGCGCGCCGCCCACGTGGGCTTCATCTTCCAGTTCTACAACCTGATGCCCGTGCTCACGGCCTTCGAGAACGTGGAGTTGCCCTTGCTGCTCACGACACTGAGCCGCCGCGAGCGCCAGGCGCATGTCGATGCCGCCCTGGCCATGGTGCACCTCAGTGACCGTGCCGACCACAAGCCCAACGAGCTGTCGGGCGGGCAGCAGCAGCGCGTGGCCATCGCGCGTGCGCTGGTGACCGACCCACAGCTGATCGTGGCCGACGAGCCCACCGGCGACCTCGACCGCCAGACGGGCGAAGACGTGCTGAACCTGCTGGGACGCCTGCAGCGCGAACTGGGCAAGACCATCGTGATGGTCACCCACGACCCCAAAGCCGCGGCCCGCGCCGAGCGCCTGGTGCACCTGGAAAAAGGCGTGCTGGTGCCCGAGGGACCGGCCACGCAGCAGCCCTGAAGGCCCGGCATGTTCCTGTTCAAGCTGCTGCTGCAGAACGCTTTCCGGCATCGCCTGCGCACCTTGCTGACCATGGTGGGGCTGGTGGTCGCGATCTCGGCCTTCGGCCTGCTGCGCACCATTGTCGATGCCTGGTACGCCGGGGTGGACGCCACCTCGAGCACCCGCCTGGTCACCCGCAATGCGATCTCGCTGAGCTTTCCGCTGCCGCTCAGCCATGCCGAGCGCCTGCGCTCGGTCGATGGCGTGACCGGTGTGTCGTGGGCCAACTGGTTCGGTGGGGTCTACATCACCGAGCGCAACTTCTTCCCGCAGTTCGCCATCGAGCCGGCCAGCTACCTGGCCCTGTACCCCGAGTTCCGCCTGACCGATGCCGAGCGCCAGGCTTTCATCCGCGACCAGCAGGGTGCCGTCGTGGGCCGCAAGCTGGCGGCCCGCTTCGGCTGGAAGGTGGGCGACACCATCGCGCTGCGCGGCACCCTCTACCCGGGCACCTGGAGCTTCACCCTGCGTGGCATCTACCAGGGGCAGGACACCCGCACCGACGAGCAGCAGATGTTCATCCACTGGAAGCGCCTGGCCGAGCAGATCCGCGCGCGCAGCGGCAGCAGCAAGGCCGATCAGGTGGGGGTGTACCTTGTGCGCATTGCACAGCCCGACCGGGCCCCGCAGGTGTCGCAGGCCATCGACGCGCTGTTTCGCAACTCGCTGGCCGAGACCCGCACCGAAACCGAAAAGGCTTTCCAGCTGGGCTTTGTGTCCATGAGCGAAGCCATTCTGGTGGCGGTGCAGGCGGTCAGCTTCATCATCATCCTGATCATCATGGCCGTGATGGCCAACACCATGGCCATGACCGCGCGTGAACGCCTGGCCGAGTACGCCACGCTCAAGGCGCTGGGCTTTCCGCCACGCTTCGTGGTGCAGTTGATCGCGGGCGAAAGCCTGCTGATCGCCGGGCTGGGTGGCGCCCTGGGCATGGCCATCACCTTCCCGCTGGCGCAGGCCTTCGTGCAGGCCGCGGGCACCCTGTTCCCGGTGTTTCAGGTGTCGCAGCTCACGCTGTGGCTGCAGGCCCTGGCCGCGCTGGTGGTGGGGTTGGTGGCCGCCGCCTGGCCGGCCTGGAAGATGTCACGCATCGACATCGTGCAGGGCCTGAGGCACGTGGCCTGAAAGGCATGGCATGGCGTTCCACTCTTTGCCTCTGAGCCACATCGCCCGCAACCTGTGGGCGCGGCGCGTGACCACCTTGCTCACAGCCGGCGGCATGGCCCTGGTGGTGTACGTGTTTGCCACCGTGCTGATGATGAGCGAGGGCATCCGGGCCACGCTGGTGGCCACCGGGCACGAGGGCAACCTGATCGTGCTGCGCAAGGGGGCAGGGGCCGAGATCAATTCGGCCATCACCCGTGGGCAGGCGGCCCAGCTGGCGGCATTGCCCGGCGTGGCGGTCGATGCCCAGGGCCAGGCCCTGGTCAGCCGCGAGCCGGTGGTGCTCAACACCTTGCCCAAGCGCGACAGCGGCAAGCCCAGCAACGTGACGGTGCGCGGCACCTCGGCCACGGGGCTGGCCCTGCGCCCTCAGGTGCGGCTCGTGCAGGGGCGCATGTTCCAGCCGGGCACCCGCGAGATCGTCACCGGCCGGTCTGTGGCCCAGGGCTTTGCCGGGGCCGGGCTGGGCGAGACCCTGCGCTTTGCGGGCAGCGAATGGCGGGTGGTGGGGGTGTTCGACGCTGGGGGCAGCGGCTTCGACTCGGAGATCTGGGGCGACGCCGACAGCATGATGCAGGCCTTCCGGCGCCAGGCCTATTCCACGGTGGTACTGCGCTTGCAGCACCCGCAAGACCCGCAGGCTGCCGAAGCGCTGAAGGCACGCATCGACGGTGACCCGCAGCTCAGCCTGGAAGCCAAGCCCGAGGCCCAGTTCTATGCCGAGCAGTCAGAGGCCCTGGCCCAGTTCATCCGCATCCTGGGGCTGGCGCTGTCGGTGATCTTTTCCATCGGGGCGGTGGTGGGCGCCATGATCACCATGTTCGCCTCGGTGGCCTCTCGCATCGGCGAGATCGGCACGCTGCGGGCCCTGGGCTTTCGGCGCCGGGCCGTGCTGATGGCCTTCCTGACCGAATCGCTGTTGCTGTCGCTGGTGGGCGGTGTGCTGGGCCTGGCGGGCGCGGCCTTCATGCAGACGGTGCGCATCTCGACCGTGAACTTCCAGACCTTTTCAGAGATCGCCTTCCGCTTTCACTTCACGCCAGGCATTGCGGCGCAGGCCCTGCTGTTCGCACTGGCCATGGGCGTGGTGGGCGGCTTCATTCCGGCCTGGCGGGCCTCGCGCATGAAGATCGTCGATTGCTTGCGCGAGGCCTGAGGGCTCTCAAACCACGACACAATCAGCGCATGAAGCTCTGCACTTTCCTGCTCGACGGCCGCCCTCAGGCGGGCCTGGTGATGGCCGACGGCCTGATCAACCTCAGCCAGGCTCTGGGCCCGGCCTTGTCGGCTCACCAGCCCATGATCGACCTGATCACGCACTGGGCCACCCTGGGCCCACAGGTGGCCGCGCTGGCGCAGCAGCCTGCATCGGCCGCCCCGCGTGTGCCGCTGGTGCCGCGCGAGCTGCTGGCCCCCATCCCGCGGCCGGGCAAGACATTGGCCATCGGCCTGAACTACCTGGAGCACGTGCAGGAGCGCATCGTGGGCGAAAGCCGCACCGTGCCCGAGCACCAGATCTGGTTCCCCAAGCTGGCCAACGCCATCAACCCGCCGTATGCCGACATCGTGCTGCCGCGGGTGTCCACCCGCACCGACTACGAGGCCGAGATGGTGGCCGTGATCGGCCAGCGCTGCAAGCACGTGGCACCCGAGCGCGCCCATGAGGTGGTGTTCGGCTACGCGGTGGGCAATGACGTGTCGGTGCGTGACTGGCAAAAGCGCACCAGCCAGTGGACGCTGGGCAAGTGCTTCGACACCCATGCACCGTTTGGCCCGTGGATCACCACGGCCGACGAGGTGGGTGATGCCCACGCCCTCGAGATGAAGGGCTGGGTGAACGGCGAGTTGCGCCAGCACAGCAACACCCGCCTGATGATGCACAACGTGTGGGCTCAGATCGCCCTGATCAGCCAGGCCATGACCCTGGAGCCGGGCGACGTGATCTTCACGGGCACCTGCAGCGGTGTGGGCGCGGCGTTCGATCCGCCGAAGTTCCTGCGCGATGGCGATGTGGTGCGCGTCGAGATCGAGAAGCTGGGCGCCATCGAGGCGCGCTGCGTTCAGGAGGCCTGAGGCTCCAGCGACTTCAGCACCGCCTGGATGAACTCGTTCACCGTGGGGGTGAGGTTCTCCAGCGCATGGGCCTCATCTTGCTCGATGGCCTGCAGGATGAGCTCATTGATGCCGCCCACGATGGCCGAGGCCAGCACCGGGCTCAGGGGGCGCTTGCGGGGCTCGACCGTGCGGGTGAACTCCACCTGCAGGATCAGGAACTGCGCGAACTGCGTGGCCATGGCCCGGCGCACGGCCAGGCCTTTTTCGCCCAGGCTCATCAGCGACAGGTACAGGGCCTTGAGCAGGCCCGGGCGCTGCTGCAGGTGGCGCAGGTAGGTGCGCGTGAGCTGCTCCAGCTGGCCCACCCAGTCGGCCAGCGGGTTGAAGCCCAGCACGATCAGGCGCAGCACCTGCTGGCTTTCATGCTCGCACAGGGCCAGGAACAGCGCTTCCTTGCTGTCGAAGTGCTCGTAGAAGGTGCGACGTGACATGTGCGCCGCACTCACGATGTCGGCGATTGTCACCTCGGCGAAGCTGCGTGTTTCCAGCACGCTGGCCAGGGCGTCGAGCAGGCGGGTGCGGTGGTCGGTGTCGGGGGCCATGGTGCGGGTGAGGGCTGAAACAGACGTCAAGCGGTACTTGACAGTACCAATGCAGGCCAGTCTAATGCGGGCTTACCTGGTACTTGAGCGTACCAACTTGTGTGGCCCATCACTCGAAAGAATCTCATGAAACGCATCGCCTGGCCCGGTTTGTTGTGGGCCACTGCCATGTCTTCCTTGCTGGTCACCGGCGCCCGGGCTCAGACCCCCGCCGGGTACGACGTGGTCAACGCCAGCTTCGCCTGCCAGAACACCACCTGCGACGCCGAAATGTGGCTGCCCAAGGGCGTGAACAAGCCGCCGGTCATCGTCATGGCCCACGGCTTTGGCGCCCTGAAGGATTGGGGCCTCAAGCCTTTCGCCCAGCGCTTCGTGCAGGCCGGCTTCGCCGTGGTGCGATTCGACTACCGCGGCTTTGGCAAGAGTGGCGGACAGCCGCGCCTGGTGGTCAATGGCAAAGAGCACGTGAAGGACTGGGTGTCGGCCATCGACGCCATCAAGGCCCGCCCGGAGGTCGATGGCAACCGACTGGGCATCTGGGGCTCGTCGTACAGCGGCGGCCAGGTGCTGGTGGCCGCGGCCGAGCGCCCGGGTGTGGTCAAGGCGGTGAGTTCGCAGGTGCCTTTCGTGAGCGGCCTGCAAAGCGCGCTGAAGTTCCCGATCACCAAACTGCCGCTGGCCAACTGGCTGGCCCTCAAGGACATGCTGCGCTCGGACAGCGAGCAGCCGGTCTATGTGCCCATCATCGCCAAGGAAGGCGAGATGGCCGCCCTGATCTGCCCCGAGTGCGAAAAAGGTTACGCCCAGCTGGTGCCGCCCGGCGGGCACAACCAGGTGGCCGCCCGCGTGTTCCTCACGCTGCCCTTCTGGTTCCCAGGCCATTCGGCCGACAAGGTCGAAGCGCCCACCCTGGTGATCGCGGCCGAGAACGACGGCCTGATCCCGGTCAGCGGCGTGCGCGACACCGCAGCCAAGCTCAAGAAGGGTGAATACGTCGAGCTCAAGGGCGCCGACCACTTCTCGCCCTATGCAGGCCCCCTGTTCGAACAGGTGGTGGGCAAACAGACGGCCTTCTTCAAGAAGAACCTGTGACGGACAGTGCGCGGCCCCCCCTTAAATAAGTGTGCGTTGTTTGTGAGGAACGGTAAACATATGTTGCGAGCCTTACGATCTTCGGAAACATACCGAGCAAGCAGGGAACGCTAGGAAAAAACCTTCGTATCCCCCGGGGGGATACCGATGAAAGTGTCTGGCGTGGCCCTCCAGCAAATTGGGGGGCTTGGCAGGTGGATCGTTCTGTTGCTGTTGGGCCATTGGTTGGCGTCCGCCGCGCATGCAGAGACCTTTGCGGTGCTCGTCGGAGTTTCTCGGTACGCCCGACAACCGGACTTGGCCGAGCTACGTGGCGTTGGCAACGACACCCTGCTCATGCAGGCTGCTTTGGTGAGGTTGGGACTCAGCGAAGAACGGATCACGGTACTCAGTGATGACCCTCGCCTTTCCGCCTTGAGCCCCACCCGGGATCGCATTGTTCGTGTTCTCGAGGAGGGCGCAGCGAGAGCGAAATCGGGCGACTGGTTGGTCCTCTATTTCTCTGGCCACGGAACACGTGTCCCGATGAGGTCGACGACCGATACCGTGGACAGTCCAGCTCACCCGGAGCCCGACGGCCTCGATGAAGTTTTTCTGCCTGCCGATGCTGGCCGATGGAACCCGCGAACTCGATCGCTGGAAAACGGCCTGTACGACAACGATTTGGCACTCCTGATTCGAGCATGGACGCAGAAGGGCGCATCGGTCTGGGCCATCTTTGACACATGCAGTGCCGGCGACATGGCCAAAACTCATGCGCTCTTGGGTGCTCCTCCCACCTTCAAGCGATCTGTCGCGCCAGCTTCGCTTGAAGTGAGCGCATCAGACTTGGTGCGACCGAGTTCCAAACGTCTTTCAACTGGTTCCCTGAGATTGAAGGGGCCCGAGACTTCGCAGGAAATCTACTTCTACGCAACACAGCCTGAGGAGGTTGCTTTGGAAGAAAAACTGCGCCCTCCAATCAGTTGGCCCGAGTGGCTGGACGGTGGTCGTCAGAACCCGCGCTACTTTGGGTTCTTCACCCATGCGCTGGTGTCTGCTCTGGAAAATCAACCCAAGACTTTCCAGGAGTTGGCTGAACGGACGATGCGTTTCCACGCAACGAAACCCCTTGCCACCCCCGTGTTTGAGGGGGTTTTGCAAAGGGGGTTCGATCTTTTTGTTCGACCTGCGGAGAAAAAGCCCAACAAGCACCGTCCTTTCCTTCCAACGGGGCCGTCCCGAGATGGAGGAAACAGATGGAGCAGATGAGTCTGGAAAGAAGGCAGCGCCTCCAAACCTTGGTGGCAGCCTATCGCATGGCACCGTCCAACGGGCCAGTCGCCAGGGCGCTGTATGAGGCCCTTCAGCCTGTTGCCATGTCGGTGATCAGGAAAAAGCGGGTGGCCAAGTGCGATCAACACGTCTTGTGCAACGAAGCGCTGTTCAAGGTGTTCCAGTTTCTGCCCACCCTGGATGACGTCATGGCCCTCGAGTGTTGTGTGCTCAGAGCGACTCACTGGGTCACAGCTGATTACTTCAGAGCGAAAGCGAAAGTCGAAGCTTGGGAGGTCCTTTCCGATTTGGACGAGCAGGATGCTGAGGGCCGCATGGGCTTTTCCGAGTGGGCCACTTGCATTGAAGACCCGATTGTTCGGCGCTGCTTGACACGTCAGATCGAAGCGTTTGCAGCCGATCACCCCATGAAGGCGGCGGCTGTTGATCTCATTGACATCTGTGGCCACAGTCGGGATGAGCTGGCCAAACATCTCGGCAAATCCATCGATCAGCTTTCCAAGTACCTCTACAAGTGTCGAGCTGAATTGCTCGGCTACCTGAGTGTTTGCGAAGGTTGAACCATGGATCAGAACATGCCTGACTGCAACGCATCGCATTCGGTTTCAAGTCTTTGGGTCGATGCATTGCGTGGAGATGCCACGGTGGATGCATCAAGGCCTGATGTGGCCGATGCTCTTGCGTTGCGACAGTTGCTGCAAACCGCGCGCGCCTACCAGGTTGAAGAGTTGTCACCCCAAGAGCGTGAAGAGGGCTGGATCCATTTTGAGGCGAAGGCTACTCAACAGGGTCTTTGGTCGCAGCCTCAGGTGCGATTCAGGAGCGGTCATGCTGCCAATGCGGCGCTGTTCGCAATCACAGCCTCTTTTGCTGCATTGATGGTGATTGTCGGTGGCGTTCTCGCACCTCTGCCGCCGTCAACCGATGCAGATGGTGAGATCGTTGCGCGTGGATTCGATCGAGTGCAGCGAGTGAGCTTGTCTGATCCATCCAGGCAGCGGGCTCTCCTCGACATCAAGGCAGCACTTGACAGCCTGGGTGTCAAGCACATGGAAAAGCGGTGGAGAGGAGGCATCCAGATCATGGCCAAAGTTGAACCGAAGCACCGCGATGCCATTGAGGAGGCGTTGAAACCCTTCAGTCTGTCCGTGCCTCCAGATGGACATCTCAACCTTGTTTTCACATCTCAACCCTGAAACATCCAAGGAGCTCGAATGAAAACCAAAAGCGCTGCGATGGTGGCCTTGACATGTGCTTTTCTAAGTGCCACAGCGTTTGCACAGCAGCTCAATGCCATCAAGGTCAAGGACATGGTCGAGCGCACCTTGTCTGGCGCTCCCACGGGGCAAGATGCCGTGAAGCTTAGTTTTGTTCTGGTCAACAAAGATGGCACGCTGCAGATGGAGCGTGCGGCCCATTTCCCTTTCTACACAGGTGAGCGTTTCAAGGCCAAATTGCTGAGTTCCCGCAATGGAACCTTGCAGTTGACCAACATCAACCCTGCAGGAAAAGCCACACCTTTCCGGGTGATCGCGGTTCAAGCGGGTGTTCCAGCGTATTACCCGCCAGAGGCAACGAATGTGCTTGAGTTCGCCAATTTGACTGGCGAGGAAACCCTGCGTGTGACCTTCACGCCCGATCAGGTCGTGAACACGCAAGTGCAGTCAGCTGCGACATCCACCGGCACAGATCCTGTGTCGCTCTACGGACTTGCAACATCCCCTGCCGATGCTCCCGTGGGTCAACCGGCCACTCATGCTGGCATGCCTCAGCCTACCCGAGCATCCGATTACTTTGCCAATGTCTCAGGCAAGGCCTACACCTACTCGAAGGACATGCGAGAGGTGGTTCTGGAGTCCCCGCAATCGACTTTGTTGGTCAGACCTTCTGGCACTGGCAATCTCCAGTTCGATGTCAAGGTCATGCACCGCAACTGACGCAAGGATCAATTCATGAAACAGACTGGCTTGCCCTTTCCGCAAAGAGCATGGACTCCATGTTTGATTGCGGTCGCTTGTGTCGCGTTGCTTCAGGCCCCGGCAGGTGCTGCCTCAGACTCCGAACATGGCGCGAGTGTGTCTGATGCTGCCCCCAAGATGGTGGCCGGCATCGTCTCTGCTGTTTTGAGCAACGTGGTCGCGGCGGGTGCTCAGGCGATGCTGAACCGGGTTTTTCCAAGCACCTCAGACGTGGCTGCAGGTCGAAGCTCACCCTGCTACGCCGCAGTCCCCCGCCCCGCAAGCGTCTCCCAAGCAGTGCGTGATGAGTTGGTGCGTTCGGGTTGCATGTTGGTAGGGCAGTCAATCCAGCAGGCAGCGCAGGTAGCCCAAGGCCGCTTGAACAGTATCGTCACAACAGATCAGCCTTTGCTCACACCCTTGATTCAGACGGCTTCAGGGGCCTTCAACTATCAAGGCATTCGGGTCAGCGCGCTCATCGTCGATGACCGTGGACAGGTCCTTGAAGAGCGGTCTCTTGGCCAGCCGTTCTATGCCGGCGAGAAGATCAAGCTGAAGATCCAGTCCACCTACTCGGGTGCCTTGGAAGTACAGCATCAGGCGCCGTCTGGTCGAGTCAAGCAGTTGTTCCCGAAGGCCGGCGTCGATCAGGTGCTTTTGGTAGCAGGTGCAGAGATGGTGCTGCCCCTCGGTCACTCAGCGTACGAATTCTCTGGAGACACCGGTGTCGAGCGTTTGCGTCTGACCGTGCGAGAGCAGGGTGGCAGTCCACACGCTGCGAGCGCTCCGGTCTATCGGCAAGACACCCCTGGGCAGAGTTTTTATGCGGTCGAAGCCAATGGCGGCTCAGCCATCGTTTCACAGGAGATTTCGATCGCCCATCGCCAACGGTGAGTATCGGCTCTTTGCCAAACAAATGAACAGGTGTGTGATATGCGAATGAAGATGAATGTTCCGACCATAGGAGTGGCCGTTTCTTTGGGCGCAGTGGTCGTTGCAGTAGGGCACGGTTCAGCCGTGGCCCAAACTGCCAGCGTCAGTGCATTTGAGGCCATGCAGGCGCAAGCAGGCGGTCCGATTCAAGGCAGCTTTCAAGTCAAGGGAACCTTGCTCAGCTTGGTGCGAGTGCACGCTGCTGGCGCTGATCAGGTGGCTGCCTGCTACCTGGACTTGAGTAAAACGCCGGGCAGCAAGACTTTTGCCTTCAATGGGGTAGGCTGGACCAGCGAGAACAATCGTGCCTGCGCCTCAGCGTTGCCGCCGAATGGTGCATCTGGCGTCGTGCATTTCAAGCTGGAAGTTCGTGACAGAAACCAAACGCTGGTTGAGCCTGCCATGTGGCGAGGGGTCGCTTACGCAGGCAAAAATCTCGCGGCACCAGCACCAGCACCAGCACCAGCACCAGCACCAGCACCAGCACCAGCACCAGCACCGCCTTCACCTGCTGTGCAGGTGCACGGTTTCACCGTGCAGGAGCCTGGCATTGATCGTCCCATCACGGGCACCGTCAATGTGTCTGGCAACTTGCGCACGTTGAGGGTGCACGCCACCAGATCTCTCTCAGGGCCTTCGGCATGTTTCACAGAGTTGCGTCCTGTCTCTGGCACTCAAAGTTTCAGCTTCTCCGGTAACTGGCAGCCCAACCCCAGCAGCACGGTGTCATGTGCCAGCCTGCTGCCACAGCCAGGAGGCCAAAGTTTGATCTTTTTCAAGGCAGAGGTCGTGGGCACGGATGGCGTGCAGGTGTTGGTCAATGGTTTGGCGCCACAAGTGGCGGCGACCTATAAGTTGAGTCAGCAGGTCACTCCGCTCAAAGTGACGGGCGTCAGCCCGCTCCAAGTACCGCTCGATTGCCCTGGCACTCAGCCTAAACCAGTCACTTTCACCGTGTCTGGTTACAGCCTGCCAGCCAGTTTGGTGATTGATGTGCCGGGTGCGCTTTGCCGCAACGATGCGAAACCATCGGTCAATCAGGTGACCTGTGAAATCAACCCAAACAGCAACCAGGTGATTGTGAAAGACCGGCCCCAAGCGCAGGGGGGGGGCGAGATCGCTCGCTTTCAACTTTTGGTGCAAAAGCCAGCATGCCAGATGCCTGTTGTTGACGCTCCCAACGGTAGCGCTTTGACGGGCTTCAATCCAGACCCTCTGGCGAAGTGGAGGGAGTGGCAGTCCGGAGACGAGCGAGTGAACAATCCGCAATTGCGAGATGGCAATGCCTACAAGCTGTCCCCAGCGGAAATCATTTATCACGCTGCCAAAGAAAATGACATGAACCCTGTGTTCTTGCTGGCCAAACTCCAGCACGAGCAGAAACTCATTTCAACTACCTCCACATCCCGCGCCGACTTGGAGGAACGTCTGGATTTCGCGACGGGCTATGGCCTTTACGACAGCAACAAGCGCAATACGCAATGGAAGGGTTTTTACCCGCAGGTGGTCGCTACAGCGTTCCAGTTCGGTGCGTCCATGCGGCAATCTCGTGACTTTGAAACGCAGTTGTTCAGGTACTCGACTCAGTCAACTTCGGTGTCCACTGTCAAGACCCTGTATGCACAGTACGCCCCGTTGATGAACCGCATTGCAGGCACGAACCACAGTGCCACGCCATTGGGCTGGGCCCACACCACGGACTTCCGCAGCATCACCCCTCAGCACATTCAGGCGTTCCTGGATCAGCATCCGGGGCACTTGCGCAATCCACGGCTTTTTGATGGCAGCGTCAGTGGTTCTGGTCAAACACTGATCACTCCAGGCACCACCGTCACGCAGCCGTTGGCAAGCATTGATGTGACTCAGCATTTCGGTCGTTACTTGGGGCCCTACAAGGGCATCAATTACAACGGCTATCACCCCGGTACTGACTTCCGTGGAGCCCCTGGCACACCGGTCAGGGCGATTGCCGACGGCGAGGTCACACGCGTGGCGTCGGCCATCCCCGGTAACCCGGGGGCCCTCGGTTGGTACACCATCGTCAAGCACCCCACCTTGAATGTGCGCAGCGTGTATGTGCACACAGCGCAACCTCAAGTCGCGGTGGGTCAGCAGGTCAAGGCTGGTCAGCAGATTGCAGTGTTGGCCAACCCCGCCTGGGTGCCACCTCATTTGCACCTCGAAGTTCAAAAAGGGGACAGTCGAGTGCTCGACTCGAAAGGGGGCCCCGTACCTTTCGTGGGGCGGTACACCACACCCAAGGGCAATCGCGGCTACGTGATCAAGCCGACAGATCTCAGCGCTGTTTGGTTGGACCCACTGAAGTTCATCAGCGGTGGTGGGGCATACGCCAAGGGCGACGCGACGCCTGCAGCGATGCCCGCAGTGGTTCAAGAGCCCTTGGACCTCACGACGCACAACTTCGTGATGTCCCCGCAGACGGACGATCCGGAGCTGTCCAATCAGGTCACGCGCCAACAGGTTCTCAACCAGGTCATGGCGCTCGGTGTGAGCAAGGGGCTGTCCAAAGACGCCAGCATGACTGAAGCCCAACGCTTGGGCATCTTCCAAGGCGCCACACTGGCCCGCCCCAACGAGACAGCTTCGCGCATGGAGATGGCCTTGATGGTGCAAAGGCTGGTCCAAGCGGCCAACTTGCCGCAAGTCGCCCAGGGTGCGCGCTTCACAGTGGACGAGTTTGGCAGCACGCCAGAAGCCTCAGAGCAGGACTACATGGGTGTCACCAACCGCCTTTATCAATGGGGCATTGTCAATGGCCAGCAAGATCACCTGGGCGATTGGCGCTTCTACCCCACTCGCAAGGCCAGCGCCTATGAGCTGGGCGAGGTGCTCAAGCGATTGGAGCAATTGGTGCCTTTCAAGCAGCCAGATGTTGTCCTCAACAACCCAAGCCCTGTGCAGCCCAGCCCAGTCGATGAGCGGCCCGTGTCTACAGCAGTTGCCATTTCGGTGAGCAACCCGAACCCGGTGGTGGGTGAGCTCGTGCAGGTGAATCTTGACGGCACGTTGGCCAAGGGCCCCGTGGACATCTACCTCTACCTGAAGGTGGAACAGCTGGGTGGTGCCATTGCCTGGTACTACGACCGAAGCCTGCATGACGACCAGGCACAACGCAAGCCCTGGCGTGCAGGCGTGACGGGCCCCACCTTGCCTGAGACCAATCCCATCTTCCAGTACACCACCCGTGTGCCGGGCAACTATGTGGTTGGGGTGCTTGTGGTGCCCGCGGGCTCACCCGTGAGCATGGCCGATGCGGTCGAGACAAGTTTCACGGTTCGCTGATGTGACGGGGTTACCGCGGGGTTTTCCAGTGTCCTGACGGTCATTCATTCTTGGTCAAAGCGATGCGAATGCATCGCGACAGCTTGGTGCCATCTTCATGTTGTTCTTCGCTGTTCGTTCTGAACGCTCCATGTTTCTACAGTCTCAACGAGCCCTCACAGTGGTCTTGTCAGCGTTGTGCAGTACCGCTGCCCTGGCAGAGATCCATCGCGAGTTGCCGCCTGATCCGCGTCGCGACATCGTGGTCGAACCGGGCCTGACCCCCAGGCAGGCCGTGATCAGCATTCCGGCGCTTCCCCCAGGCGCAGCACCCAGTGGTGCTGTTGATCAGCTGGTTCACTTCAAGGAGTTGCAGTTCGAAGGCAATCAAGCCGTCAGCGCTGAAGAGCTGAAAGCCCTTTGGCCTGCCTTCACTGGTCAGTCGAGACCACTTTCTGATGCTTGGGCGTTGGCATCGATGGTGACCCGCGCTTACCGAGCCCGCGGCATGGTGCTGACCCAGGCCATCGTCCCGCCCCAGCAGTTCAAGGCAGATGGCGGTAGCCTGCGTATTCAGGTGGTTGAAGGGTTTGTGGATGCGGTCAGCTGGGATGTCAAAGGTTTGAGCAGCACGGAGGCTTTACAGCCTTTCGTTGAGCCATTGTTGGTGCAGCGTCCGCTGTCCCTGGCGCTGCTGGAGCGCCAGTTGCTGCTTTTGAACGAGAGCGGTGCTGTGCAGGTGCGCGCTGTGTTTGCTCCGTCGACAACCACGGCGGGGGCGTCGACCTTGCTGTTGGTGGGCGAGCGCAGCACAGCCTCGGGTGCCCTCAGCGCGCACAACCGCACCAGCGATGCCTTGGGACCCGTTCGTTACGAGGCTGTGGGGCGGGTGACAGGTGTGGTGGGACTGCTGGACCAGCACCGATTGCAAACCAACACCTCGCTCAATGGCAACGTTGACATCCTGTCTTACGGAGGCCAAGTGCCCTTGGGTGGAAAAGGCTTGCAACTGGCTTGGACCGCCAGTGCAACACGTTCGCGCACTGAAAGCATGGAAGGGTTCAAGGTCAACACTGAGAGCCAGTCTGCTTCGGTCAGCCTGTCCTACCCGATGTGGCGCTCTCGTCTGCACAACCTGGATGTGCGCGCTGAGGTGTCTGCCAATGACAGCGAATCACTGTTCGAAGGTGAGCGGTTTTCGCGTGACCGCATTCGCAAGGTCACGCTGGGGATGACTTGGGAGCGAGTGAACCTGGCAGGCGGTGTGTCTCGACTGGACGTGGATGCCCACCAAGGTTTCCTTGGGCTGGGCTCTTCCGCGCGTGACAACGAATGGGCGACGCGACTGGGGGCCCGCACTGCGTTCACCAAGTACACCGTGTACGGCGCGCATTTGCAACCATTGTTGGGCCGCCTGTCTGGCTTGCTGGCACTGCAAAGCCAGTACACCCCACACCGTTTGCCTTCGGCCGAAACCTTTGCACTCGGAGGCGAGGCTTTCCTTCGCGGGCATGACCCGTCTGTGCTGTCAGGAGACCGAGGCACCGCCCTCAAGCTCGAGTTGCGTCAGGGCTTCTCGGTGAGCGGAAAGCCCCTCACAGCCTACGCCTTCAAGGATTTTGGCTGGGTGTGGAGTGTCCGCAGCCAGCAGGGTCACCAGCACCTGGGCTCAGCCGGTTTGGGCTTGCGCCTCGATTTCTCCCCACGCGTGCGAGGTTTTGTCGAGTGGGCGCATCGCTCCAACACCGACACGACCACCTCCATCGATGACCAAGACGCCAAGGTCTATGCCGGCCTGACGTTTGAGCTTTGACCTGATACCCCGCAACACATCATGACGCCACGCCATACAGATTCTGGTCGTGCCCGCGCGGCACGGTTCCAACCCCGTCTGCTCACCTTGTTGATCGCGCAGTGCTGTGCGGCGGCCTTCAGTCTGCATGCCGGCCCAAAGGCCCAGGCAGCCCCACAGGCTCCCGTGCTGATGCGTGGTGATGTGACCGTCACAGTTCAAGGTGGTGCGACTTTGGTGCAGCAGCGCAGCGACAAAGCCGTGGTCAACTGGGCCAGCTTTGGCCTCGCGGCAGGTGAGACATTCCAGCTGCAGCAGCCGGGTGCGCGTTCGGCGCTCTTGAGCCGGGTCACGGGCCATGAAGCCTCCCGCATCGATGGCCATGTCCAGGCCAACGGGCGGTTCTTCTTGTTGAACCCCAACGGTGTGATCGTTGGCAAGCAAGGGCGGCTGGACGTGGGCGGCCTGATGCTGTCCACCTTGGCCATGAGCGATGACGACTTCATGGCGGGGCGCCATGCACTGAGCGCCACAGGGCGGGGCGGTGCTTCTGTGGTCAACGAAGGCGTGATTCGGGTGGCCGATGGAGGCGCAGCCGTTCTGGCTGCACCCGTGGTGGAGCAGCGAGGCCTCATCAAAGTCAAGCTGGGCAAGGTGGCGCTTGCGGGCGCCGAGACGCTGTTGGTCGACTTTGACGGTGACCAGCTGATCAGCTACGCCATTGACCCCGCCACCGCCAAAGACCTTGACCTGCACCGCCGCGTGGACCACAGCGGTCAGATCGAAAACGAGGGCGGTCATGTCGAACTGAGCACGGCTGATCTGCAACGCGTGATGAACAGCGTCATCAATCTCACGGGCACCGTATCGGTGGATGCAGTGGAGCGCCAGGGCGGCACCATCGTCCTCAAGGCTGGTGGGCAAGGGCAGATCAACTTCAACGGCCGGGTGACAGCGCAAGGACAGCAAGGCGGCACGGTGCATGCTCAGGCCAAGGGCATTGACCTGGGTCCGCAAGCCCAGGTATTAGCCTCCGGCCAGCAGGGTGGTGGCCAGGTCTTGATGGATGCGCGAATGGCCGACGCCCCCGACATGGCGTTGCAAAAGCTGGTGGTGGCGCGTGGCGCTTTTGTGGACGTGAGCGCCAAACAAAGCGGTGACGCGGGCCAGGCCCTGTTTTACGCCAATGCTTTGACCCAGTTTGATGGGCAAGTGCTGGCCAAGGGTGGCGCCACGGGTGGTGATGGTGGCTTTGTGGAGGTTTCTGCCCGAGAGCGGCTGGCTTACGACGGTGATGTGGACGCTTCTGCTGTTTCAGGTCGCGCGGGCCAGCTGTTGCTGGATCCAGCCAAGCTGCGCATCGTGAACAATGCCGCTGAGGCCGAGGCGGGCGAGTCGGCACTCAGTGTGGTCACTCTGAACCGCAACTTGCGCCGTGGCACCAATGTGATGGTGCAAGCCGATGATCGGCTGGTGGTGGCTGCCGTGGTCGACGGCCGCTCGGCCACCGACCAAGCCCCTACAGGCACCCTCACGCTGGAGGCCACGCGGGGTGACTTGAACGTGTTGAACCACGTGCTGGCAGGCAATGTCTTCCTGAAGGCCGGTGGGCAGATCAATTTGGCCGCCGACAAGCTGGTGCTGAGTGCGGGCGCGCTGAACATGCAGGCGGGCGGCCCTGTCAACCTGGCGGGTGCCCTGGTGGGTGCACAGATTGACATCAACGCGTTGGGCACGTTTGCCTTGCTGGACAATGCCTTCATGGACGCCCGCCAAGGTGGTGTGAATGTGCGTGCCAGCCAGATCAGCACCGCAGCAGGCCTGGTGCAGGCCGCCGGGCTGGTCAGCATGCAATCGCAAGGTGGCTTGACGGTGGGGCAGGGCGGTGTGCGCTCCACGCAAACGGGTGGCGTGTCACTGGTGGCCGCACAAGGCGACATCCAACTCAACGGCAGCGTGGGTGTGCGCACCGGCGAGTTCACGGTGAGCAGCCTGAATGGGCGCATCGATCAGGCCTGGGCGCCCGCTGAAGGCCAAGCGGCCAGCCAGGGCGTGACCCTGTCGGGCGGGCTGTACGAAAAGGCGGGCCAGCCAGGGCAATGGGCCAACGGCGATGCCAACTCGGGCGTGACAGCCACGTTCACCGCGAAGGGTGACATCAGCCTGGGTGCGATGGAAGGCTTCAGCCATGTGGCCCTGGCATCCACCCAAGGCAATGTGATCTTGAACCTGGCCTTGGGTGGCAGTGAAACCGGGTTCGGTCCAGTACCAGGCGCACCGGCTGCGGGCTTGCCTTTGATCGGCAGCATGAGCATTCGCGGGGTGGGGGCCGAGCTCAATGGTTTGAACCTGCTGGGCACACAGGCTGGCGCGGGCCTGGATGTGGACGTGAGTGGCAACTTGATCTCCAACCTGGCCATCGGGGTGACCTGGGGCGACATCAAGCTCAAGGCGGGTGAGGATTTTTACCTCGGCAACAACATTTTCTCGCGGGGGAAGGATGAGATGTTGGAGGGGGGAGGTTTCAAGAGGCAGGTGTATGGGATTGACATCAAGGCGAAGAATTTGGTGTTGTTCAACAATTTGTCTTCTGAGTCTGATTTTGCAGTGTTGGCCGATGATCTTAAGGTGGCGAAGATAACAATTTCCAACTCTCCTCTCAATTACTTGGGGGGTATGCTTCCTGAAATTTATTTCTCCTCCGATGATGTCGTTGTTGGTGTTTTTTCGGGGTTGGGTGCGTTAGCTGTCGGCCTTGATGATGATCACGGTTTGAGTATTTTGGGTTTGGGGAGGCCGCCTGTTGGTCTTTTGTCTTCGCAAGGCATATTGTTGAAGTTGTCTACCCAAGGTTTTGCCGTAGACGCTGAAACTGGCGTTGTATCCAGCTTTGAAGTCTTGGGTAGTCTTTTGAGTAACTACTACTCTAATAATGAGGATTTGGGAAGTTATCAGTTAATTCTTGATGAGGTTAAGAGGTCTTTGGGTTCAGCAAAGGGCCTGTCTGTCTCCGGTTTTGGGGTTGACTACACAAGTCGTTGGGGTGATGATTTATCAGAATTTAAGTCCCAAACGTTGGTTATTTCGCAGGCCGCTGCAGCTTGCACTTCTTGTTATGGGTATTCTGTTGAGTACAAAGATGATTTGTACGGTCGAGTTTATTTGAAGGGTGCTGATGGGTTAATGCGTGGTGTTTTTTATGATGCATTGATTTCTCATTACAGTACGGAATCGGGGTTGGCTATAAGGACGGACACTTCCGGTAATCCGCCAGTCGGTGGTACTATTTTTGGTGGGGTTTTGGGGGGTGATCAGGCGCAGTCTTCCAGTTATAGTGGTTTGAAATATTCTGCTGTTGGCTCTGTTTTTGGTTCGGCTTCGGTGATGAATGTTTTTGGTGGGGGTGATGATGTTTTTAATGATTCTTCGGTCATTAATCGAGGTGTTGATGTTGCTTATGGTTCGGCTTACTCTGATGAGTTGTTTTTTGGTAATGGTGCTTGGCTCGCCTCCCGTCCCGCCTTCAACCTCGGCCTAGGCGGCGTGATGGGCTCGGCCCCGCTCTTGCCGCTGGACTCGGAGGCCCTACACGCAGCCTCGTGTGATGCTGTCGACGGCTGCAACGATCGCTGAGCATGTCGATCGACCTCACAGCGTGGGCAGTCAATGTCGCCCGAACAACTGCGAAGTGGTCCTTGTCTATGACTGTCGCCGTGTCCGCGCTTGCCAGCCAAGAAGTTCTGCCTGACCTTGAGGCACGCGTCGCTGCCGACGTGCACACGGGTGACATTCACCAGATCCGACTCTCGCGTGACGGACAGCGCCTGGTGTCCATCGGTCACGACAAGTTCCTGCTGGTTTGGCGAGCAGCTGACTTGCGCCTGATGCGCCGCGTGGTGCTGCCCAGCGGGCGAGGCCATGCAGGCGTGTTGCGGGCATTGGCATTGACGCCCGACGGACAGCGCGCTTTTGTGGGGGGAGTGGTCTCCCCCGATCCTCAAGCAGAGGGCGAGGTCTATGAGGTCGACCTGCAAAAAGGCGAGTTGCTGTCACGCATCCGCTTGCCCTCTGCGGCTGAGTCAATGGACATTGATGCCAGTGGTCAGCGCCTGGCTGTGGGTCTGCACCGTGGTGGCGTGCAGGTGCTGGACGTTCAGACCCGCGCCAAGCGTTTCGCCGATGATGCTTATGACGCCACCGTCAAGTTCGTGCATTTCGCGCCCGACAGCCGCTTGGCCACCACGGCTGACGACGGCATGGTGCGCATGTACGACGATCAAGGCAAGCTCGCTTGGTGGAAGCGTTTTGTCGAGACCCAGCCCGGGGGGGGGTGTCAGGCGCGCAGCATGGGCGGTGGACGCTTCTCGCCCGATGGACGTTACTTTGCATTCGGCTACCAGGATTGCCCACAAACTGTGGTGCTCGATTTTCAAGCATCCAAGGTCATTGCTGTTCCGCGGGGTGAATCCTCGCCCGACTCCCTGTGCTGCATCAGCTGGTCGCCTGACAGCCAGCGCCTGTACACCTATGGCCGTCATGCCCCAGGCAAACAGGCCATGCTTTATGTCTCGAAGGCCGTTGATGGCTTTCAGGCGGTTCAATCGCTGAAAGTGCAGGCCCGTTCGTTCAGCAATTCAATTCCTCTGGCCGACGGTGGGCTGTTCGTGGCCACGCAAGACCCGGGCATCTTGCGTCTGCGGCCCGACGGCTCGGTTGCGCTGGCCGTCAAGAACCAGGCCATGCCCACCGAATTCAAGCAGGGACTGTTCTATACCAACCATGAAGGCACCAGCGTCACCCTGCCAGACGCACAAGGCGGCTGGGTGAGCTTTGATGTGTCTGCCCCCCCGTCCGTGGGCCTGACGGTTGATCCCAGCTTCAAATTCAAGGATTCGTTCAACGGCGTGCGCCATGGTCAGGGCTTGCGCTTCGAGTGGCGTCATTCGGGCACACATGCACAAGCACTGCTGGTCAATGGCGTGGCTGTGGGTTTGGGTCGCAATGAGCAAGTTCGGGCCCATGCAGAGCATCCGCAGGGCCAGGCCTACTATCTGGGCGGCAACTGGCGCGTTGCCAAAGTGGGGGCAGATGGCCAAGTACAGGCTGTGGCTGACACGACATCACCTGCTCGCCACCTCACGGTCTCGGGCAATGGACGGTGGCTGATCGCCATGCTGGGTGATGGCACGGTGCGTTGGTACGATGCACAAACGCTGGGCCAGCCCGTCTTGTCACTCTATGCAGAACCCCAGCGTGGCGAGTGGGTCGCGTGGACGCAAGAGGGGCACTATTCCGCTTCCAGGCATGGCGATGAGTTTCTGGGCTGGCACGTGCCAGGCCTTTCTGGCAGCGCACCGCGGTTTCTGCATGCTTCACAGTTTCTCAACGAACTCTATCGACCAGACCTGATCGCGAAGGCGCTTGACGCCTCATCGGTGCAATCCAAGGCGCTGAACAACGTGGCGCAAAGGCTCAATGCGCTGTCTGCCCCCAGGGTCCGTGTCAGCGTGAGCCGTGACGGCCAAGGCGCAGCCACCATCCGCTGGAGCGCTCAGGCAACCGGCCGCCCCTTGAGCACTGCAACCGTGTATGTGGACGACGTGCCGGTGCTGCAGTCAGACCTGGGCCAACAGCAAGCGGTGCAGCGCGAGCTGGCTTTGCCCGATGGTTTCTCAGGCGACAGCGTTCGTGTCGAGGTGTCTACCGATGCCTCGCTTGGTTTCGATGATTGGTTGCCCACACAGCCTCGATCACTCACGGCCCACCAGAACCAAGGCCGACTTTTTGTGGTGGCCATGGGTGTGAACGACTTTGCTGAATGTCGACAAGGGGCCTTGTGTCAGGGTGAGCCCCGTCATTTGACCAATGCGCCTGCTGACGCGGAAGCATTGACTCAGGCATTGGTCGCAGGCAGCACCGGTGTTTTCAGCGAGGTCGCTTCGGTGCAGTTGCTGATTCCAGGCAGTCCGACCCCGCCCACCAAAGGTCATCTGATAGCGGCCATGGCCAAGCTGAAAGATGCCGGGCCGCTCGACACCGTGGTGTTCTTCGTGGCGGCACATGGTGTCGAGGCCCGCAGCGGCAGGCGGTACTGGTTTGTGGGTGAAGACGCCAGAATGGCTGACATCAAAGCGATCTTGCAAGGTGCAGAGACAGCTTCCAGTTTGGTGTCTTCTGACGAAATTCAAGCGCTGCTCGACAAGGTGCCTGGACGTCGGTTGGTGGTGCTCGACACCTGTCATGCTGGTGCTGTGGGTGCCAAGAGCGACCACTTCTCGGTGGCCAAGCGCAGTGCGGCGCGTCGCATCGCATTCCTTGCTGCGTCACAGGGCGGGCAGTCTTCGTACGAGCACATTGATGAGGGCAACGTGAAGCATGGGGCATTCACGCATTACCTCCTGGAGGCCTTGCGGAGCGCCCGCGACACCAACGGCGCCATCACGCTGTTGTCTGCTTTCGAGCATCTTCAACCCAGGGTCGCGGACATGTCCCGGAAGTTTGGAAAAGGCAATGTCATCCTGCAGTCGCCCGTGTTGTTTGCCCCACCAGTGCTGCGTCAAATGCCGCTGATCCGTCGGCAAGGCATGTGACCCATCGATTCAATTCACCACATCGGGAGAGAAAAAATGCGTGTGCGCTTCAAGCGATCGTCTTCTGCTTACCCATGGGGCTTGAGCCTGCTGTTGGCATGCCCCGGTTGGGCTCATGCCGAAAACCTGGCTTTGGTCATGGGCGTGGCCAATTACGCGCAGGCACCCCTTGAAGCCGTGGCGATTGACATTGAGAACGCCAAGAAATTCGCCGTGAACATGGGCGTTCCCGAGGCCAATGTCACGGTCCGGCAAAATGCAGACCTGACCCTGATCGGCCTGCGCGATGCCTTGGATGCATTTGCCCGCAAGGTCAAGCATGGTGACCGAGTGTTCATTTATTTTTCGGGGCACGGGACCAGTTACGCCCGCGCTGATGGTCAGTGTGAGCAAGCGTTGGTCACGCAAGACATGGGCAGCATGCCCCGCGACGAATTCCAGCAGCGGATCCGTCCCATCTTGGAGCGTGCAGCCAAGTCTTTTGTTTTTCTGGATACATGCCATTCCGGCGGTGTGATTCAGGCGTCGAAGGGGGGCATTCGAGGCGCCCATGGCAACCTCCCGATGGCGAAGTTCTGGCGGGCAAAAAATGACGGCGGTGCGGTTTGCCAGCGGGTATCGAATCAGGTCGGCAAGAACCGTGACTTGTACGCAGACGCCGCACAGTCGGCAGCCAACCAGTACTACCTGGCGGCATCGAGACCCGATGAGGTGGCGATCCTGGATCAGTTCGACGGCAGTTGGGCCACGACGGCATTGTTCAACTGCGCCACAAAGACCGCTGTGGCTGACACATCCAAAGATGGTGTGATCACGCTGGACGAAGCCAAGCAGTGCGCACAAAACGCCATCAATGCACGCCTGACCAGCAGCATGCAACAGCAAAGTGGGTTCCCCTACACCGCCATGAATCTGGTGTCAGGCGGCGGCGCAGGGGCGGGTGCCATGCCCGTGGCATTCACAGCAGATGTCACACAGAATGGACAACCGGCGGGGAACGCAGCCATCTCGACGTTCAACCTCCTCGATGCGATCGCGCAAGGTGCCGACGGTCTGCACAGAGTTCAATTGGACATGATGCCGTCTCGCTTGCGCATCCGTGTCGACAACCTGAACATGAAAGTTGTGTCGTCGATGAGCGGCTACCTGAACTTGTTCATGGTGGGATCAAGCGGCAAGGTGTACAGGTTGTTTCCCAACCAATATGACCAGGACAACCTGATCCAGGCCAATGTTCCATTGCAGCTGCCGCGACCTGCATGGCAGGTGAAGGCTCATGGACCCGCGGGGCGTAACCGCATGTTGGCCTTGGTGGCAAGTACGCCTCATCGGTTCGACGGTTTGGGTCTGCCTGAAGGGCCATTTGCCTCGCTGCCGCCAGTGGCCAACAGCGCCAAAGACATCGTGGAGCGAGTGATCAATCCTCCGGCTGATTGTGCGTCCGTTCCTCCCAAGAGGGATTTGTTTGCTGCCCCTGCGCCATGTTCATCCACCTACGCGGCGGGGTGGGCTGACGTGCTGGAAGTGGATGGACAGTGAAATGAGCCGTCAGATGTGGACTGATCCTCGGGCTTGGGCATGCTGGGCTTTCGGTGCGACTCATGCGTTGTCTGTGCTTGCCATGCCACTGACGGTACAGGTTGACCCGAAGGCCCCGGTGGTGGGCGAGGTCGTCAGTGTTCGTCTCTCAGGTCAGCTCCCTGCCGACCACCAAGACATTTATGTCTACCTGAAGGTTGAACAGTTGGGCGGAGCGATCGCTTGGTACCACGATCGTGCCCTGCACGATGAGATCAAAAAGCCATGGCGCGCCAATGTGAAGGGGCCTGAGTTACCTGAGCATGGCGTGATCTTGCAATACAGCGTCAAGCAACCTGGGCGCTACGTCGTGGGGGTGGTGAGTGGGCCGGTTGGCGCCCAGGTGAGTTTGGCCAACGCGCATGAGGTTGTGTTCGATGTCATTGCCTCAGGCGCTGCTGTGCCGACATCATCGACACCAGCACCAGCACCAGTGCTCAAGGTGTTGGATGTGTCAAAAAACATCCTGCAGGGGGAGTCGCCGCTGTTCACCGTTTCGATGGAGGGGCCCAAACAGGGCGTGTTTGCCAAGTTGGGGCAGGGGGCGTTCGTGGAGTTGACAACGACAGACGAGCAACCGCTGAAGATCTACCGGGGCAAGTTGCCCGCGACCGAGCCTGGGGCGGAAGTTCAGTACGTCATTGAAGCGCGAAGTGAAAGTGGTGCAGTACGTACAAGTTTGACTGGCTCTGTGAAAGTGGAAGCCGCGACCGACGCGCTGATTGGGCCGAACCCGATGCCCGCTGAGGTGATCAAAGGCATGCCACTTGCGTTGAAGTTTCCGACAGGTAAAAGCCCTGCCGACATGTGGCTTCAATTTCCCGATCCGATTGGCAAGGTCATGTTGACCGGTGCAACGCTTAACCGAGCTTTTGCGGATCCGCCAGGCGCATATGCCTACCAGTTGATGCGTAAAGATCACCTGGGTAATGTCTATGCCATTCAGGGAGCGTCTGGCACTTTGACCATCAAGGACGGGGTTCTTCCGTTGGCGTTCGTCTCTACAGATGTTCGTGTGGTGGGCGCGCCCCTTGAAACGGCCCAGCTGATCCAGCCTGGCGGTTCGGTGTCATTCAAAGCCAAAGATGTGTTTCAGTTCCAGGTGAAGACCAACGTTGCCGTTCCCATGGTTTACGTTCGAATCATTGGATTGAATTGGAACAAAGGCATGAACTCGGCCTATGGCGATAAGAGCACTTGGAGCACTCAGATGGGTGGGCTGGCCAAAGGGGCACACGATGCCTTGCTGTTTGTCAGTGAAGACATCTATAACGCTTCCAGTGTGATGAGTAAACCTGAGCCCATCAGTTTCAAGATCTTGGTGGATTGAGCTTACGTAGCGTGCGTCAGGGTTGAATCGTCTCCATGATCTGGTCCGGGCAGGCCAGCCGTCGTATCATGGTTGATTGGCCTGCCCGCGTTGAAGCCCGATCCCAATGTCTGCCCCTGATGTTCCCCTGAGCGCCACGACGATCCACGTGCGTGGCGCCCGCACCCACAACCTCAAGAACATCGACCTGGACCTGCCCAAGCACCAGCTGGTGGTGATCACGGGCCTGTCGGGTTCGGGCAAGTCGAGCCTGGCCTTCGACACCTTGTATGCCGAAGGCCAGCGCCGCTACGTGGAAAGCCTGAGCGCCTATGCGCGCCAGTTCCTGCAGCTGATGGACAAGCCCGACGTCGACGTGATCGAGGGCCTGTCACCGGCCATTGCCATCGAGCAAAAGGCCACCAGCCACAACCCGCGCTCCACTGTGGGCACGGTGACGGAGATTCACGACTACCTGCGCCTGCTGTACGCCCGCGCCGGCACCCCGTTCTGCCCCGAGCACGGCCTGCCCCTGCAGGCCCAGACCGTCAGCCAGATGGTCGACGCCGTGCTGGCCTTGCCCGAAGACACCAAGGTGATGGTGCTGGCCCCCGTGCTGCGCAACCGCAAGGGCGAGCACGCCGAGCTGTTCGCGCAGATGCAGTCGCAGGGCTTCGTGCGCTTTCGGGTCGATGGCGAGGTGGTCGAAGTGGCCGACCTGCCCGCCCTGGGCACGCAAACCAAGCACAACATCGACGTGGTGGTCGACCGCCTCAAGGTGCGCGCCGACATGGGCCAGCGCCTGGCCGAAAGCCTGGAAGCGGCGTTGAACATGGCCGAAGGCCGCGTGCTGGTGCTGGAGATGGACACGGGTGTCGAGCACCTGTTCTCGGCCAAGTTCGCCTGCCCGGTGTGCAGCTATTCGCTGGCCGAGCTGGAACCGCGCCTGTTCTCGTTCAACTCGCCGCAAGGCGCCTGCCCCACCTGCGATGGCCTGGGCCAGGTCATCGCCTTCGACCCCGAGCGCGTGGTGGCCTTCCCCTCGCTCAGCCTGGGCAGCGGTGCCGTCAAGGGCTGGGACCGCCGCAACCCCTACACCTGGTCGCTGGTCGAAAGCATCGGCCAGCACTACGGGGTCGATGTGGAGCAGCCTTTCGAGGAGCTGCCGCAGGCCTTTCAGCAGGTGATGCTGTACGGCTCGGGCGAGGTCGAGATCGAATTCACCTACGAGGCCGACGGGCCGGCCAAGAACGGCGTGAGCAAGAAGCGCAAGGTCAAGCGCAGCCACCCCTTCGAAGGCATCATCCCCAACTTCGAGCGCCGTTTCAAGGAAACCGATTCGGCTGCCGTGCGCGAAGAACTGGGCCGCTACCAGCAGCCCAAGGCCTGCCCCTCCTGCCATGGCCACCGCCTGCGCACCGAGGCCCGCCACGTGAAGATGGTCGATGCCGTCTCGGGCGAAGGCAAGGCCATTTACGAGATCGGCCGCGCCACGCTGGCCGAGGCCCACCGCTACTTCGAAGGCCTGCAGCTGCAAGGCGCCAAGGCCGAGATCGCGGCCAAGGTGGTTCAGGAGATCCGCTCGCGCCTGCGCTTCTTGAACGACGTGGGCCTGAGCTACCTCAGCCTCGAACGCAGTGCCGACACCCTGTCGGGCGGCGAGGCCCAGCGCATCCGCCTGGCCTCGCAGATCGGCTCGGGCCTGACCGGCGTGATGTACGTGCTCGACGAGCCCAGCATCGGCCTGCACCAGCGCGACAACGACCGCCTGATCGGCACCCTGCGCCACCTGCGCAACCTGGGCAACAGCGTGATCGTGGTCGAGCACGACGAAGACATGATCCGTGCGGCCGACCACGTGGTCGACATGGGGCCGGGGGCGGGTGTGCATGGCGGCAAGGTGCTGTCGCAAGGCACGCCCCAGCACATCGAAGGTGACCCGGAAAGCCTGACCGGCCGCTACCTGGCCGGCGTGCTGCGCATCGACGTGCCGCGCCAGCGCCTGCCCTTCACGGCCGACACACCGCGCCTGCGCGTGGTCAATGCGCGCGGCCACAACCTCAAGGGCGTGACGGCCGAGTTCCCGCAAGGCCTGCTCACCTGCGTGACGGGCGTGTCCGGCTCAGGCAAGTCCACGCTGGTGAACGACACGCTGTACGCGGCCGTGGCCCGCAAGCTGTACCAGAGCCACCTGGAGCCTGCGCCGCACGACGAGATCGAAGGGCTGGAGCTGTTCGACAAGGTCATCAACGTCGACCAGAGCCCCATTGGCCGCACGCCGCGCAGCAACCCGGCGACCTACACGGGCCTGTTCACGCCCATGCGCGAGCTGTTCGCCGACGTGCCCATGGCGCGCGAGCGGGGCTATGGCGCCGGGCGCTTCTCCTTCAACGTGGCCGGTGGCCGCTGCGAGGCCTGCCAGGGCGACGGCGTCATCAAGGTGGAAATGCATTTCCTGCCCGATGTGTACGTGCCTTGCGACATCTGCCAGGGCAAGCGCTACAACCGCGAAACGCTGGATGTGCAGTACAAGGGCAAGAACATCCACGAGGTGCTGAACCTGACCGTGGAAGACGCCCTGCAGTTCTTCAGCGCCGTGCCCAGCATCGCGCGCAAGCTGCAGACCCTGATGGACGTGGGCCTGGGCTACATCCGCCTGGGGCAAAGCGCCACCACGCTGTCGGGCGGCGAGGCCCAGCGCGTCAAGCTGGCGCAAGAGCTCAGCAAGCGCGACACCGGCCGCACGCTGTACATCCTCGACGAGCCCACCACGGGCCTGCATTTCCACGACATCGCCTTGCTGCTCAAGGTGCTGCACCAGCTGCGCGATGCGGGCAACACCATCGTCATCATCGAGCACAACCTCGACGTGATCAAAACGGCCGACTGGCTGATCGATGTCGGCCCCGAGGGCGGTTCAGGGGGCGGCACCATCCTGGTGGCGGGCACACCCGAGCAGGTCGCGGCCTGCGAGGCCAGTCACACCGGGCGTTACCTGAGGCCGCTGCTGGGGGGCTGAGCCACTCAGGTGCGCATGAACCCCAGATCGCGATCCGCCTGAGGAAACTGCTGCAGATTGGGCAATATGGGGCCTGCACCGTCTGTCTGCCACAAGGCAGATTCAGACACCCCCATCCACCGTGCCAAGGTGTAGGCCATCTGATCGACCGAGGTGCTGGGAATCAGCACACCGTTGTCGATCTGGTCAGGACTGCTGAACTTCCCGTTCACCAACGAACTGTAGGCAGGGAACTGGCCGTACACCTCGCCACCACGTACGGCACCGCCCATGATGAAGTGGTGCCCGCCCCAGCCGTGGTCGGTGCCATCGCCATTGCTGGTGAATGTTCGCCCGAACTCCGAGGCCGTGAACGCGGTCACCTGGTCGCGCAGGCTGCCATTGGGCATGTCGGCCAGCACTTGATCGAAGTAACCCAGGGCGTGGTCCAGCATGGCCATGTTTTCCGCGTGCTGGCTCATCTGGTTGTCATGGTGGTCGAAGCCCCCCAGGCTCACCATGAACAGCTGGCGCTTCATGCCCAGATTGGCGTCCTGATTGCAAGCCATCAGCCGCGCCACCATCTGCAATTGCAGCGCCAGTGGGTTCAGTTTGCGCTGCCCTGTGGTGGGGCTCGTGTAGGCCAGCAGTGGGTCTTCCTGTGGGCTGCTGACACCTTCGGTACCCCAGGGTGAAATTCCGAAATCCGGCAATGTGGCCGCCAGCAATTCGCTGGCTTCCAATGCCCGTTTCACGATGGCCTGGTGGTCTGCTCGCAGCAGGCTGTTCCGAGCTGCAGCCGGTTGTTGAGACATCATCGAAGACACGGCATCGTGAAGGCCGAACTGCCCGTAAAGAGAGTTGTTCTGGCCCAGCACTGGAGCGGACACGGCGCTCATCTGAAGGGGCTGAACCGCCAGCCCGGCCAGCCAGCTGGCAGACCCCATGGGCGCCATGCAGGTCATGGATCTCTGAAGCAATCCGGCGTTGAAGTCACCCGTGAGGCCGTTGAGCCCCATCAGGGCATCGCCCAGCCGACCGCCCCATCCTGTGGCCGCGCCCTCGGGCTGGAAGGTCAGCCAGGTGGATGTCTGGTCGTTGTGTGAAAACAGTTTGGCCGGTCGGGAAACGCTGGGCTTTGTCCAGTCTTCCTTGGTGAAAGGGCGCGTCAGGGGGCCCACATTCGCCAGCACCGCCAGCCGACCTTCTGTGTAAAGCCTTTGGCTGGTCTCCAAGCAGGGGTGCAGCGCAAACTGACGGTTGGCGTGGACGCTGCGTTGCCCTGAACCGACGGGGCGCACACCGCCAAGCCGTTCGGGCCGTGTGGGGTCTGCATTGGCCACAGCGGGCGTGCCAGGCTCCATCAGTGCCAGTGCGGGCGAGCCATCTTTGGGACGGCGGTGTTGCAGGTAGTGGCCCCAGGAGGTCTGATCTGTAGCCAGCACCGTATTGAAGGCATCATTGCCTCCGCCCAGTTGGATGCACACCAGAGCCCTGTAGCCAGTCGCCGATTGAGCAGAGGCCAAGGGCACGCGCCCCAGTGGAACGCTCAAGGGCAGGAAAGCACTCAAGCGGGCGAGCTGTCGAAGGAAATCTCGGCGATCGTGGTGGACCATCAGGTGCTCCTTCATTGCTCGACCGTGAACTGAGGTGAGACAGCAATGAGCAAGGCGGCGGCACGGATGCGGGCCAGTTTTTGCGTTTCAGTCTCGGTGGGCATCGACTGAATCCCGGCCAGCGCGGTGCTGCGAGCCTCGGCAGGAAGCGGAGCCCCCAGCAGGCGGCGCGACAGCGTGTCGATCAGCTGTTCGGGGTTACCCGCCAGAGGCAGCCATCCCTGAAGCTGGAAGAGCATGTCACGCTGGCGTTCGTTGGCGTGCCAGCCTCCCCAGCCATACTCGAGGGAGCTGGCCACGAAGTTGGCATAGCCCAGCACAGCCGATTCGCTGGCGATCTGCAATTCTGGTGCGACCAGGCTGGCATCGCCACTGCGACTTTGAGGCAACCGGTAGCCCGGGCGGTAGAAATTGAACACCGAGGGCGCACGCAAGGGGCTTTGCGCCAGTCCATTGGCCATGTCACTGGTGTCGGTGGTGCCGTACACCCCATGCTTGGTGTAACTCAGGCTCTGGTGAGGCAAAGCGCGCATCAGGTGGGTCATGCGCAGAAGAGGCTCCCGCACGCGTCCCGCATGGCTGGGGTTGGGCGCCGCCGACGCGGGGTTGCGCGCTTCGGCGTGCATCAGGATCGCACGCACCACTTCGCGCAGGTTGCCGCCGGTTTGGGCGAACACTCGGCTCACATCCCCGACATACTGACTGGATGGGTTGCTGCTGACCAGTCGCTGGATCAGCTGGCGGCTGATGAAGGGTGCTGTGTTGGGGTGGGTGGCCAGACGATCCAGCGCCACCTTGAGGCTGGCTTTGGGGTCTGCGGTGGCTTGTGGTGGCACGCGCACACCCAGGAATGCTTTTTCGGTGGTGGCATGGGCCTCTGGGTAGGCGTCCATGGGCAGGACATCCTGGCGGTTGTCCCGACAGGCCGCGGTTCGGGTGAAACAGTCTGTCCAGTTGCCTGTCTGCTGGGTGCGCGCCCAGCTGAAGCCAGTGAAGACACGCGCCAAACCCTTGATGTCACTGGACGTGTAGGTCTCCACCGGTTGCTTGTTCACCAGCACGGCTTGGCCATTGGCGTCCAGCTGTACCAGCCCGATGGAGAACAGCTGCATCACCTCTCGGGCCAGGTTTTCATCAGGCACGCGTCCGCTGCTGTCTTCTTTCCGGTTGCCCAGGTGCGACAGGTACTGCCCCATGGCAGGGTGCAGCACCACAGCTTCGAGAAGATCACGGTATCGACCGTCTGCATGCTGCGTGAGCGTGTCCATGTAGCTGGCCACGGTGCGAGGGTTGGAAACACTCACGGTCGAGACCACAAAGATCTGAGACAGCGCGAAGGCCACCCGGTGCCGCAATTGCGCGGAGTGGTCTGTCAGCGCGGCGGTCCACCAACTTTGCTGCACATCCTGTGTCTGGGGGCTGCGCCCTTGGGACGCTGCGCTCTGGTCCACCATCGCCAGGTGGGTGCGAGCCACTGGAGCCGACATCTGAGCCGTGATCCAGGCATCCAGGCCCATGTCCTGCAAACGGGCCAGATCTTCTGGGCGACCACCAAAGGTGGCCTGTGTCAGAAAGCGCGTGCCTTCCACCTCGGTGACAGGCGCCAAGGCGCCGCCCTGAGGGCGCGCCGCACCGGGGGCCTCCTCCTGACATCCCCCCAGGAAGACGAGCGCTGCGCAGACGCCGAGAGCCAACAGCACGCGCCGAGGCAGACGCAAGGGGTGTGTATACCGGATGAGCATGAGACAGGGGTGGGTTCGAGGACACGCAGCCTGAACGATTCGTCCCACCACTGCTCCAGGGCGACGCCAAGCAACAATGAATGTGCCATGTCAAGCCCAGACACGAACTCCCCAGAAACGCCCGGTTGTAAACAGGCGCAACAGATCCCCCCTCACTTGCTGGTGGGAGGAACCCGATGTGAGCCCTGCATTTTTCAGAGGTTGGGTGCCAGCGCCCGTTCGGCTTCCACCAGCGACAGGCTCTGTGCCTGGGCCCAGGCCTCCAGCTGGTCACGGCCGATCTTGCCCACATTGAAGTAGCTGGCCTCGGGGTGGCTCAGGTAGAAGCCACTCACGCTGGCCGCCGGCATCATCGCCAGGCTTTCGGTCAGGTGCATGTCCACTTCGTGCGCGTCGAGCACGCGGAACATCTCGCGCTTGACCGTGTGGTCGGGGCAGGCCGGGTAGCCTGGTGCCGGTCGGATGCCGCGGTACTGCTCTTTGATCAGCTGGGCGTTGTCCAGCTGCTCACCGGCGGCATAGCCCCAGAACTCGGTGCGCACGCGCTGGTGCATGCGTTCGGCAAAGGCCTCGGCCAGGCGGTCGGCCAGGGCCTTGAGCATGATGGCCGAGTAGTCGTCGTGGTGGGCCAGGAACTCGGCTTCCTTCTTTTCGATGTTCAGGCCGGCGGTCACGGCGAACATGCCCACGTAATCAGGCTTGCCGCCTGCGACCGGGTGCGGGGCCACGAAGTCGGCCAGCGAGCGGTTCGGGCGCTTCACGCCGTCGACCACGGGGCGCTCGCTCTGAATGCGCAGCGGTTGCCACTGCATCAGCACTTCGGTGCGCGATTCGTCGGTGTACAGCGTGATGGTGTCGTGGTCGACCGTGTTGGCCGGGTACAGGCCGATCACGCCATGGGCGGTCAGCCAGCGGCCTTCCACGATCTTCTTGAGCATGGCCTGGGCATCGGCGTACACACGCTTGGCTTCTTCGCCCACGATCTCGTCGTCGAGGATGGCGGGGAAGGGGCCGGCCAGGTCCCAGGTCTGGAAGAAGGGGCCCCAGTCGATGCAGGCGGCCAGCTCGCCCAGGTCGTAGTTCTTGAACACGCGGCGGCCGATGAACTTGGGTGCTTCGGGCGTGTGGGTGCTGAAGTTCACCTGCGCCTTGTTGGCGCGGGCCTCGGCCAGCGACACCATGGGCGTGGCCTTCTTGTTGGCGTGCTGCTGGCGCACGGTCTCGTAGTCGGCGTTCAGCTCGGCGATGTAGGTGGCCTGGCGCTCGGTGCTCAGCAGGTCGGAGCACACGCCCACGGCGCGCGAGGCGTCGGGCACGTACACCACGGGGCCCGAGTAGTTGGGCGCGATCTTCACGGCGGTGTGCACACGCGAGCAGGTGGCACCACCGATCAGCAGCGGGGTCTGGCGGCTGCGGAAGTATTCGTCGCGCTCCATTTCGGCGGCCACGTACTGCATCTCTTCCAGCGAGGGCGTGATCAGGCCCGACAGGCCGATGATGTCGGCGCCCACTTCCTTGGCCTTGTCGAGGATGTCCTTGCAGGGCACCATCACGCCCATGTTGACCACCTCGAAGTTGTTGCACTGCAAGACCACGGTCACGATGTTCTTGCCGATGTCGTGCACGTCGCCCTTCACGGTGGCGATCACGATCTTGCCCTTGGCCTTCACGTCGCCGCCGCTGAGTTCCAGCTGGCGCTTTTCTTCTTCGATGTAAGGCACCAGATGGGCCACGGCCTGCTTCATCACGCGGGCGCTTTTCACCACCTGGGGCAGGAACATCTTGCCGGCGCCGAACAGGTCGCCCACCGTGTTCATGCCGGCCATCAGCGGGCCTTCGATCACGTGCAGCGGGCGGCCGCCTTGCGCCTTGATCTTCTGGTAGCACTCTTCGGTGTCGTGGGTGATGAACTCGGTGATGCCGTGCACCAGGGCATGGCTCAGGCGCTGTTCGACCGACACCGGGTGCTCCGGTGTGCCCCGCCAGGCCAGCTTGGCCGAGTCGTCCTTGGCCGCGCCCTTGACCTCGTCGGCAATGGCCAGCAGCCGTTCGGTGGGCGTCAGGCTGGTGTCGTCACCTTCCAGGTAATTCGGCTGGCGGTTCAGCACCACGTCTTCCACGCGCTCGCGCAGCACGGGCGGCAGGTCGTCGTACACGCCCACCATGCCGGCGTTGACGATGCCCATGTCCATGCCCGCCTGGATGGCGTGGTACAGGAACACAGTGTGGATGGCCTCACGCACGGGCTCGTTGCCGCGGAAGCTGAAGGACACGTTCGACACGCCACCCGACACCTTGGCACCCGGCAGGTTCTGCTTGATCCAGCGGGTGGCTTCGATGAAGTCGACTGCGTAGTTGTCGTGCTCTTCAATGCCGGTGGCAATCGCGAAGATGTTGGGGTCGAAGATGATGTCTTCGGGGGCGAAGCCGA
Source organism: Aquabacterium lacunae (assembly GCF_004310865.1). GTDB lineage: Bacteria > Pseudomonadota > Gammaproteobacteria > Burkholderiales > Burkholderiaceae_C > Aquabacterium > Aquabacterium lacunae. The sequence goes on along the minus strand of NZ_SIXI01000003.1, from coordinate 233,313 downwards.
TCTCGTCGACCAGCAGGCGGTAGGCGCGCTCGCAGATCTCGACCTTGCGCTGGTAGGTGTCGGCCTGGCCGACCTCGTCGAAGGCCATGACCACGGCCGCAGCGCCGTAGCGCTTGATCAGGCGGGCCTGGTGGCGGAAGGGCTCTTCACCCTCCTTCAGCGAGATCGAGTTGACGATGCCCTTGCCCTGGATGCATTTGAGGCCCGCTTCGATCACGTCCCATTTCGACGAGTCGATCATGATCGGCACGCGCGCGATTTCGGGCTCGCCGGCGATGAGGTTCAGAAAGCGCACCATGGCGGCCTTGCTGTCCAGCATGGCCTCGTCCATGTTGATGTCGATGACCTGGGCGCCGTTTTCCACCTGCTGGCGGGCCACCGACAGGGCGTCTTCGAAGCGCCCTTCCAGGATCATGCGGGCAAAAGCCTTCGAGCCCGTCACGTTGGTGCGTTCGCCCACGTTGACGAACAGCGAGCCCTGGCCGATCAGCACCGGCTCCAGGCCGGACAGGCGCATGGGGGGCACAGGGGGCAGGGCGGAGGGCGACGAAGGCAGAGCGGAGGCGGTCATCCCGGGATTTTACCGGGGGTGTGTGCCTGGGCGCAGACCCGACAAGCGAAAGGCCTGTCGCTTGTGGCGGCAGGCCTTGGGGCACCGGTGGCCCGGCCGGTCAGCCGGGCGCGGTGCGGAAACTTCCCTCCCTGGGAAATTCTGCGATGTGGCGGTGCGCAATCAGGCGGCCGCTTGCAGCATCGCGTACAGCTCGTCCTTCAAGGCCACGCGCTGCTTCTTGCGCGTTTCCAGCTCGGCGTCCGAGGCGTGCTCGACACCGGTTTCCAGACGGATCACGGCCTTGTCGACGGCTTCGTAGTCGGCGTGCAGGCGGGCAAAGTGGGCGTTGCCGGTCTTGAGCGTGTGGATGCGGTCCTTGTGCTCGGGGAAGTCGCGGGCGAGCGGGTGGTTGTCAACGACCATGGGTGTCTCCTGTGTGTACCGGTTGAACTGAGCCTGACTTCATCTTGCGGGGGTGACCTCTTCATGGCTTTGCGGGAGGTCAAAAGCCGTGCATCCCCCCTGAAAGGGTGAAGCACTTTCCACGAGGGGGAAGGGTCTTGGAAACCCGGACAATTTGCCGCAGGGAGATTCCAAGCACATGTCCACCGTCATCCAGCCCGACGTGCCTGAGGGCCATGACCCTGCCGCGGCCACTTCGCACAGTCCACCAGTCGCCGACGATGGCCTGCTGTCGCTGACCCTGCTGGCCCGCCTGCACCACCTCACGGCCGATCCGGCCCAGTTGCGCCACCAGCTGGGTCTGGGCCCGGCTGAGCCCGTGTCCGATGCCGACCTGTTGCGCGCGGCCAAAGCCATCGGCCTGAAGGCCAAGATGTCGCGCACCACGGCCGACCGCCTCAGCCTGGCCGCCTTGCCGGCCATGGCACGCTTGCGCCAACCCGACGGCAGTGCCCGCTGGGTGCTGCTGGCCCAGTGCGACGGCCAGCGCGTGCTGTTCCAAGACGTGCAGGCTGCAGGGGGCGGTCGCCCCACCATCGAGCCATTGGAAGCCTTCGCGGCCCAATGGGTCGGTGAGAACGGCCATGGCGAGCTGCTGCTGGCCACCAGCCGGGCCTCGCTGGCCGGTGAGCTGGCCCAGTTCGATTTCAGCTGGTTCATCCCCAGCATCGTGCGCTACCGCAAGCTGCTCGGCGAAGTGCTGCTGGTGTCGATGGTGCTGCAGCTGTTCGCCCTGGTCAGCCCGCTGTTTTTCCAGGTGGTGATGGACAAGGTGCTGGTGCACCGCGGCCTGAACACGCTCGATGTGCTGGTGATCGGCCTGGTCGTGGTGGTGGTGTTCGAAAGCCTGCTGACCGGCTTGCGTTCCTACGTGTTCAGCCACACCACCAGCCGCATCGATGTCGAGCTGGGCTCTCGCCTGTTCCAGCACCTGCTCAAGCTGCCGCTGGCCTACTTCCAGGCCCGCCGAGTGGGTGATTCGGTGGCGCGTGTGCGCGAGCTCGAAAGCATCCGCAGCTTCCTCACGGGGCAGGCGCTCACGCTGGTGCTCGATGTGGTGTTTTCGGTGCTGTTCGTGGCGGTCATGTTCGCCTACAGCGCACCGCTCACCGGCATCGTGCTGCTGAGCCTGCCGCTGTATGCCTTGCTCACACTGGCCGTGGTGCCCGTGCTGCGGGGGCGCCTGAACGAAAAGTTCGCCCGCGGCGCCGAGAACCAGTCCCTGCTGGTGGAAACCGTCACCGGCATCCAGACCGTGAAGGCCAATGCCCTGGAGCCGGCCATGGCCCGCCGCTGGGACAACCAGCTGGCCGCCTATGTGTCGGCCAGCTTCAAAACGCAGAACCTGGCCACCTGGGCCCATGAGGGCATCAACCTGATCGGCAAGCTGGTGAACGCCGCCACGCTCTGGTACGGCGCCAAGCTGGTGATGGACCATGAGCTGACGGTGGGCCAGTTCGTGGCCTTCAACATGTTCGCCGGGCGGGTGGCCCAGCCCATCATGCGCATGGCCCAGCTCTGGACCGATTTCCAGCAAACGGGCATTTCCATGGCCCGCCTGGGTGACATCCTCAACACCCGCACCGAGGTGCCACCCAGCCAGGCTGCGCAACTGCCGCCCCTGAAAGGCCGCATCACACTCGACCAAGTCACCTTCCGCTACCGCCCCGAAGCCGCGCCGGTGTTGCAGGGCGTCAGCCTCGACATCCGCCCCGGTGAGGTGCTGGGCATCGTCGGCCGCAGCGGGTCGGGCAAGAGCACCCTGACCAAGCTGGTGCAGCGCCTGTACGTGCCCGAGCAAGGCCGCGTGCTGGTCGACGGCATCGACATCGGCCTGGTCGATGCGGCCCAGCTGCGCCGCCAGGTGGGCGTGGTGCTGCAGGACAACTTCCTGTTCAACCGCAGCGTGCGCGAGAACATCGCCATTGCCGACCCGGCCGCGCCGCTCGAAGCCATCATGCGTGCGGCGCAGATGGCCGGTGCCCACGAGTTCATCAGCGAGCTGCCCGAGGGCTACGACACCGTCGTGGGCGAGCAGGGCGCCTCGCTCAGCGGAGGTCAGCGCCAGCGCATCGCGATTGCGCGGGCCCTGTTCAGCAACCCGCGCATCCTCATTTTTGACGAGGCCACCAGTGCGCTCGACTACGAATCCGAAGCCATCATCCAGCGCAACATGGCCGCCATCTGCAAAGGCCGCACCGTGCTGATCATCGCCCACCGCCTGAGTGCCGTGCGCCATGCCCACCGCATCATCGCCATGGACCGCGGTCGCATCGTCGAGGCTGGCAGCCACGACGAGCTGCTGAAAAACCCGCGCGGCCTGTACGCCTACCTGTGGCGCATGCAGCAAGGCGGTCAGATGGACGGTGGCCAACCCACGCCCGGAGGTGCCGCATGAGCGCCGTGAACCCCGCACCCACGCCGCGCCACCCAGTGGTCGAGCTGCTGGCGCGCTACCGCCAGATCGGCGCCACCGTGTGGGCGCACCGCCATGAGCTGGACGGCCCGGCTCGCCTGGCCGATGAGGCCGCCTTCCTGCCCGCTGCGCTCAGCCTGCAGGCCACACCGCCACACCCCGCGCCGCGCCGGGCCATGTTCGCCATCGTGGCGCTGGCCGGCATCGCCCTGTTGTGGGCCTGCGTGGGCTCGCTCGACGTGGTGGCGGTGGCCCAGGGGCGCATCGTCGTCAGCAACGGCACCAAGCAGGTTCAGCCGCTGGAGACCAGCGTGGTGCGCGCCATCCATGTGGCCGACGGTGACAAGGTCAAGGCCGGTCAGGTGCTGATCGAGCTCGACCCCACCGCCGCGCGGGCCGACCAGGGCCGCGTGTCGGAAGAGCGCATGGCCGCCTTGTCGGAGGCCTGGCGCACGGCAGCGTTGATCCAGGCCTTTGGCCACGGCAAGGCGCCGGCGCTCAAACCCGAGCAACGCCTGGAAGACGACGCACGGCAGGTCACGGTGGTGCAGCAGCTCGAGGCCGAATGGGCCGACCTGCAGGCCCACGATCGCAAGCTGCTGGCCGACATCGACGCGCAACAGGCCGAGCTGGCCACGGTGCGCGAACAGGTGGCCAAGCTCAAGGCCACCTTGCCCATGGTCAGCCAGCGGGCGGCCGATTTCGATGCCTTGGCACAGCAGGGCTTTGTCAGCCAGCATGCGGGGCAAGACCGCAACCGCGCCCGTGTGGAAATGGAGCAGGACCTGGCCACCTACCGCGCCCGGCGTGAGCAGATCAAGGTGGGCATTGCCCAGGCCGAGCAGGCCCGCAAGGCCTGGCGCGCCGAGCAGCTGCGCACCCTGAACGAGCGCTTCGCCAAGGCCGACACCCAGCAACGCCAGCTGCTGCAGGAAACCGCCAAGGCCGACCTGCGCGAACAGCTCACGCAGCTCAAGGCGCCCGTGTCGGGCACCGTGCAGCAACGCGCCGTGCACACCGCCGGCGGGGTGGTCACGCCCGCGCAGGTGTTGATGGTGGTGGTGCCCGACCAGGCCCAGGTCACGGCCGATGTGGTCATCGAGAACAAGGACATCGGCTTTGTCGAGCCCGGCATGGCCGCCGAGGTGAAGCTGGAAACCTTCCCCTACACCCGCTACGGCACCCTGGCCGCCACGGTGAAGTCGGTGTCGTCTGACGCCGTGATGCAAAGCGTGCGTGACCCCCATGCGCAAGAGGCGGGTGCCGCCCAGCAGCCTGCTGCAGCCGGAGCAGCCTTCCCCGCCACGCTGACCCTGTCGCAACGTACCCTGACGGTGGATGGCAAGCAGATCGCCCTGACCCCCGGCATGAACCTGACCGCCGAGATCAAGACGGGCAGCCGCAAGGTGATCGACTACCTGCTCAGCCCGGTGCAGCAGCATGTGCAGGGCAGCCTGAAAGAGCGTTGACGTGAAGATCCTGCTCATCCATCAGAACTTCCCCGGGCAGTTCCGCCGCGTGGCCCCCTTATGGGCCCAGGTGCCCGGCTGGGACGTGATCGGCCTGGGGCGCGACACGGCGCCCGGCATGCCAGGTGTGCGCTGGTTCAAGTACAAGCTGCACCGTGACGTGGGCGCCCAGCAGCACCACTACCTCAAGCAGATGGAGCACGCCGTGCTGCATGGCCAGGCCGCTGCGCGGGGCATGCAGCAACTCAAGAACCAGGGCTGGGTGCCCGATGTGATCTTCGCGCACCCGGGCTGGGGCGAGACGCTGTATGCGCGAGACATCTTCCCCAGGGCGCGCATCCTGCATTTCTGCGAGTGGTACTACGGAAAAGGCGACGGGACCGACGCCAGCGACATCAACTTCGACCCCGAGTTCCCGACCGAATTCGACGGCCTGGCCCGCCTGCGCACCTGGAACGCCCTGCACCTGCTCAACCTCGAACACGCCGACGCCGGCGTCAGCCCCACCGTGTGGCAGAAAAGCCGGCACCCGCAGGCCTACCAGTCGCGCATCCACCTCATCCACGAGGGCGTCGACACCGACCTGCTGCAGCCTGATGCCCAGGCCCGCTTCACCCTGCCCGATGGCACCGTGCTCAAGGCGGGCGATCCGGTCATCACCTACGTGGCGCGCAACCTCGAGCCTTACCGGGGCTTTCACAGCTTCATGCGGGCCCTGCCGCGCATCCAGAAGCAGCATCCCCACTGCCACACCCTCATCGTGGGCGGCGACGACGTCAGCTATGGCAGCAAGCCCAAGGGCTCGGCGAACTGGCGCGAGCACCTGCTCAAGGAGGTTCAGGTCGACCCGGCCCGCACGCACTTCCTGGGCAAGTTGCCTTATGACGCGTATCGCCGTGTGCTGCAGGTCTCCAGCGCGCATGTGTACCTGACCTACCCCTTCGTGCTCTCGTGGTCCATGCTGGAGGCCATGTCCAGTGGCTGCCTGGTGATCGGCTCGCGCACGGCGCCGGTGCAGGAAGTGATCCGCCATGGCGAGAACGGCCTGCTGGTCGATTTCTTCGACGTGGGGGCCATGGCCGACCGCGTGGTCGAGGCGCTCGAAACCTCGAAGGCCCTGCAGCCCCTGCGCGCCCAGGCCCGGGCCGACGTGGTGGCCCGCTACAGCCTGGCCCAGGGCGACGCCGGTTACCGCGCCTTGCTCACGGCCACCTGAGCGTCTCAGGCCGCCACGTCTTTCGGCGGGTTCAGGAAGGTGCCTTCGATGTCGAGTGTGCTGCGCTGCCCCAGGTCGGCACGGTGGGCTGCCAGCCAGCGTGAGGCGGCGGCATGGCCCAGCTTGTGCAGCGCTTTCAGGAAGTTGGCGTCGGTGTTGGTCTTGCTCGACGCATTGAAGGGCGCCAGCCCGTCGTCGTCGGCCACCATGTGCAGGCGCAGGTCCTTGTAGCGGCCCGAAGGCAGGCGGTCTTCCTTCAGCAGGCGCTTGACGAAGGCGATGGCCCGCATCTCGCCGATCAGGCTGGTGTTGAAGGTGATCTCGCTCAGGCGCTCGATGATCTCCATGCTGCGCGTGGGCGTCTCGCTGCGGCTGAGCGGGTTGATCTTGACCAGCACGATGTCTTCGTCGTCGGTGTCGTAGATCAGCGGGAACAGGGCCGGGTTGCCGGTGTAGCCGCCGTCCCAGTAGTCTTCGCCATCGATGTTCACGGCCTGGAAGATGAAGGGCAGGCAGGCCGAAGCCATCAGGGCGTCGATCGACAGCTCGGCGCCGGTGAACACGCGGGGCTGGCCGGTGCGGGCCGAGGTGGCCGTCACGAACAGCTGGATGCCATCGCGGCAGCACACCTCGTGCAGGGCATCGACCACCACGTGGCGGCGCACCACGTCGCGCAAGGGGTTCAAGTTCAGCGGGTTGAACTCGTAGGGGCTGAAGGCCCGCGTGAACAGCGTCATCCACTGGTACACGGGCAGCTGGTCGAAGTTGAACTGCGGTTTCAGGCGGCCATCGCTCAGGTCCAGCGTCATGGGCGAGAACAATGGCCCGTGGCGGCTCACGTCCTTCCAGAAACTGGCCAGGGCGCGCTGCGCATTGCGCCGGGCCTTGGCCATGTCGCCCGGGGCCTTGCGCAGGCTCAGCGCATGCCCGCTCAGCAGCACCGCGCCATTGAGCGCACCAGCACTGGTGCCCGACAGGGCGCCGATGTCCACGCCATCGTCATCGAGCAGCCGGTCCAGCACGCCCCAGGTGAAAGCCCCGTGCGAGCCGCCGCCTTGCAGCGCCAGGTTCACCCGGGGGCGGGGGCCGGCCGTGTCGGCCTGGAGGTGAGCGGGGCTGGAGGCGGTGGTGGCTTGTCGGGGCATGGCTCAGTGTAGGTGAAATTGCTGCAGTGCAGCAATTTGTGCGCCATGCCCGCGTGCCTTACCTGCGGTGTCTGTTGCCCGCTGCCTGGCAACCCGCTTCAGAGGGCCCTGTGTTTTTTGAGCGAACCACTGTACAAAGATCCAGTCTTTGCCATAATGGCGCCAATTCATCGGCACGCCGTGCCACCCTTTCCCGGAGCCCCTTCATGGAATCGACCGCCGCCAAGTCCGCCCTCAGCACCGAAAAGGCCAAAGCCCTGCAGGCCGCCCTGGCCCAGATCGAAAAGCAGTTCGGCAAAGGCTCCATCATGCGCCTGGGCGAGGGTGAGGTCGCCGAAGACATCCAGGTGGTCTCCACCGGCTCGCTGGGCCTGGACATCGCCCTGGGCGTGGGCGGTCTGCCCCGCGGCCGTGTGGTCGAAATCTACGGCCCTGAATCGTCGGGCAAGACCACGCTCACGCTGCAGGTGGTGGCCGAAATGCAGAAGCAGGGCGGTGTGTGCGCCTTCATCGACGCCGAACACGCCCTCGACACGCAATACGCCCAGAAGCTGGGCGTGAACCTGCACGACCTGCTGATCTCGCAGCCCGACACCGGCGAGCAGGCCCTGGAAATCGTCGATGCCCTGGTGCGTTCGGGCTCGGTGGACCTCATCATCATCGACTCGGTGGCCGCGCTCACACCCAAGGCCGAACTCGAAGGCGAAATGGGCGACGCCCTGCCGGGCCTGCAAGCCCGCCTGATGAGCCAGGCCCTGCGCAAGCTCACGGCCACGATCAAGAAGACCAACTGCATGGTCATCTTCATCAACCAGATCCGCATGAAGATCGGCGTGATGTTTGGCAGCCCCGAAACCACCACCGGTGGCAACGCACTGAAGTTCTACGCCTCGGTGCGTCTGGACATCCGCCGCGTGGGCTCGATCAAGAAGGGCGAAGACATCATCGGCAACGAGACCAAGGTCAAGGTGGTCAAGAACAAGGTCTCGCCCCCCTTCAAGACCGCCGAGTTCGACATCCTGTACGGCGAGGGCATTTCGCGCGAAGGCGAAATCATCGACCTGGGCGTCACGGCCAAGGTGGTCGACAAGTCGGGCGCCTGGTACGCCTACAACGGCGAGAAGATCGGCCAGGGCAAGGACAACTGCCGCGAGTTCCTGCGCGAGAACCCCGAGCTGGCCCGCGAGATCGAAAACAAGATCCGCGAATCGCTCGACATCGCGCTGCTGCCCACCATCTCGCCCGACGAAGCCGCCGAGTGATGCGTCCGGGCCTGTCGCTCAAAGGCCGGGCCTTGAAGTACCTGTCGATGCGCGAGCATTCGCGCATCGAACTCACGCGCAAGCTGGCCCCCCACGCTGAATCACCCGAGCAGGTGGCGCAGGTGCTCGACGAGCTCGAGCAGCGCGGCTTTCTGTCAGAGCAGCGCTTTGCCGAATCGGTGGTGCACCGCAAGGCCAGTCGCTATGGCCTGGCACGCGTCAAGGTCGAGCTGGCCCAGCACCGCCTGCCCGAGCAGCTCACGCGTGACCTCACCGCGCAGTTGCAGGCCACCGAGGTCGATCGGGCGCTGGCACTCTGGCAACGCCGCTACGGCCAGCTGCCCGACACGCCTGAGGAAAAGGCGCGCCAAATACGCCACCTGGCTGGCCGTGGCTTTTCCGGGGACACCATCCGCCAGGTGTTTCGCCGCGCGCAGGAGCTGGCCGACGATGAGGCCTCAGGAGCCTGAAAGGGCATACCCTGTCCACTCGTGGTGCCGCAAGCGCGTCAAATGGCGCTCAAGCCCCGACAAGCCCCGACAAACCCAGGGAAAACCCCGCAATGTGCGCGGACATGCCCCTCTGTCACGCTCCGGTCATCCCCCAAACCAATGCCCCGGTGCTATGCTGATTGCTGCACCGCAGGAATCACCGTTCCCGTGAGGCACGCCTCCCAAGCCCGATCGGCTGGGAGGCTTTGTCCTGTTCGACAAGAACTCAACATTACCCCGCGAGTCATTCCATGAAGATTCATGAGTACCAAGGCAAAGAGATCCTGAGCCGATTTGGTGTGCCGGTCCCAAGAGGTATCCCGGCGTTCACCGTTGAAGAAGCTGTTGCTGCCGCTGAAAAGCTGGGCGGTCCGGTCTGGGTGGTGAAGGCCCAGATCCACGCCGGTGGCCGTGGCAAGGGTGGTGGCGTCAAGGTCGCCAAGAGCCTGGCCGACGTCAAGACGCTGGCCTCCCAGATCCTGGGCATGCAGCTCAAGACCCACCAGACCGGCCCCGAAGGCCAGAAGGTCAACCGTCTGTACATTGAAGACGGCGCCGACATCCAGAAGGAATACTACGTGTCCGTGGTGACCGACCGCGGCACCCAGAAAGTGGCCATCATCGCGTCGAGCGAAGGCGGCATGGACATCGAGGAAGTGGCGCACAGCACGCCCGAGAAGATCATCAAGGTCTTCGTTGACCCGATCGCCGGCCTGACCGATGCGCAAGCCAAGGAAGTCGCTGACGGCATCGGCATGCCCGCCGACTCCACCGCGCAAACCGTCGACATCCTCCAGAAGCTCTACCAGTGCTACATGGAGACCGACGCCTCCCTGGTCGAGATCAACCCCCTGAACCGCGATTCCAAGGGCAACGTGATTGCCCTGGACGCCAAGTTCAACTTCGACAGCAACGCCCTGTTCCGCCACCCCGACATCGTGGCCCTGCGCGACCTGGACGAAGAAGACCCAGCTGAAATCGAAGCCTCGAAGTTCGACCTGGCCTACATCCAGCTCGACGGCAACATCGGCTGCCTGGTCAACGGCGCCGGTCTGGCCATGGCCACCATGGACACCATCAAGCTGTTCGGTGGTGAGCCGGCCAACTTCCTGGACGTCGGCGGTGGCGCCACGGCCGAGAAGGTCACCGAAGCCTTCAAGATCATGCTCAAGAGCCCCAAGGTCAAGGGCATCCTGGTCAACATTTTCGGCGGCATCATGAAGTGCGACACCATCGCTGATGGCGTCATCACGGCCTGCAAGGCGGTGAACCTCAATGTCCCTCTGGTGGTGCGCATGAAGGGCACCAACGAGGACCTGGGCAAGAAGATGCTGGCGGACTCCGGTCTGCCCATCATCAGCGTCGACACGATGGCCGAAGCGGCCACCAAGATCGTCGCCGCCGTCAAGTAACAGCCCAGGAAAAAGACATCATGAGCATTCTCATCAACAAGGACACCAAGGTCATCACCCAAGGCATCACGGGCAAGACCGGTCAGTTCCACACCCTGGGCTGTCAGGCCTACGCCAATGGCAAGAACGCCTTCGTGGCCGGCGTGAACCCCAAGAAGGCGGGCGAGAAGTTTTCGGACATTCCCATCTACGCCTCGGTCAAGGAAGCCGCCACGCAAACCGGCGCCACCGTGTCGGTGATCTACGTGCCGCCCGCGGGTGCCGCTGACGCCATCTGGGAAGCCGTCGAGGCCGATCTGGACCTGGTCATCGCCATCACCGAAGGCATCCCCGTGCGCGACATGCTGATGGTGCGCAACAAGATGAAGGCCAAGGAAGCCGCAGGTGGCAAGAAGACCCTGCTGCTGGGCCCCAACTGCCCCGGTCTGATCACCCCGGACGAGATCAAGATCGGCATCATGCCCGGCCACATCCACCGCAAGGGCCGCATCGGCGTGGTGTCCCGCTCGGGCACCCTGACCTATGAAGCCGTGGCACAGCTGACCGAGCTCGGCCTGGGCCAGTCCAGCGCCGTGGGCATTGGTGGCGACCCCATCAATGGCCTCAAGCACATCGACGTGATGAAGGCCTTCAACGACGACCCGGACACCGACGCCGTGATCATGATCGGTGAAATCGGTGGCCCCGACGAAGCCGAAGCCGCCCAATGGTGCAAGGCCCACATGAAGAAGCCCATCGTCGGCTTCATCGCGGGTGTCACGGCCCCTCCGGGCAAGCGCATGGGCCACGCCGGCGCCCTGATCTCCGGTGGTGCCGACACGGCCGACGCCAAGCTCGCGATCATGGAAGAGTGCGGTTTCACCATCACCCGCAACCCTTCGGAAATGGGCCGTCTGCTCAAAGGCCTGCTCTGATCGCCCCCTGAAACGGTGCAGCGCCCTGTGAACGCAGGGCGTTTCATTCACCCGGCAGCCCCTACACTGAGGGGCTGCCTTTTTTGTTCTGACCATGGAATCTTTCCTGACACCCGAGTTCTGGCTGGCAGTCGGCCAGATCGTGATGATCGACATCCTGCTGGGGGGCGACAATGCTGTCGTGATCGCCCTGGCCTGTCGCAACCTGCCGCCCGAGCTGCGTCGACGCGGCATCCTGTGGGGCACCGCCGGCGCCATCGGCCTGCGCGTGGTCCTGATCTTTTTTGCGATGTCGCTGCTCAAGCTGCCCTTCCTGAAGCTGGTGGGCGCCGTTTTGCTCATCTGGATCGGCATCAAGCTGCTGGTGCCCGAAGAAGAAGAGCACAACGTGCAGGGCAGTGACCGCCTGCTCGGCGCCATCAAGACCATCATCGTGGCCGACTTTGTGATGAGCGTGGACAACGTCATCGGCATTGCCGGAGCCGCACAGGGTTCGGGCCATGCAGGCCACGAAATGCCCCTGGTGATCTTCGGCCTGCTGGTGTCCATTCCCATCATCGTGTGGGGCAGCACCCTGGTGCTCAAGCTCATGGACCGCTTCCCGCTGATCATCACCGCAGGCGGCATGCTGCTGGGCTGGATCGCGGGCACCCTGGCGGTGTCCGATCCGGCGCTGACCGGGCACCTGCCGCAGGTCAATGGCCTGTCGACGGTGTGCGGCATCGCGGGCGCCCTGCTGGTGCTGGCGGTGGGCAAGACACTGGCCCGCAAGGCGGCACCGGCGGCCTGACCATCGGGTCGACAACACACAAGGGGAGGGCGCATGGTCTGGTGGTTTCTCGGGGGGCTGGCAGTTCTGGCCCTGGCGCTGGTGGCCGGATGGCTGTGGCAGTTGACGCGCCCTGATGCGCGCACGGGCCAGCGAGATGCCCCCGGGCGCTCGGCTGGCGCCGGCCCCTCCACCTTGAGCCGAGACGACGAGGCCCTGGCCCGCAAGCGGGCTCGCCGTCGCGTGGTCGATGACCACGGCCCCGAGACCGTGCTGTCCTACCTGCACTTTCAGCACAGCGAACCGGCCCGCTCGGACTACCCCTCCGGGTTTCACAGCGATTTCGGGCCTTCGTCGCTGCCGCCGGATGACCCCGTGCTGGCCAACCAGCGCCGCATCGACAAAGCCTTGCGCGACCTGGCCGACGGTCCGGCCGACAAGGCCTGGGAGCGCATGAAGGGTTTCATCCCTGAACCTGAGCAGCTGCCGGCCTGCCTCGACACCCTGGAGCGTATCGCCAGCGTGTTCGAGCGCGACCAGCGCTTCGACGTGGCCCGCGATGTGTTCGAGCACATGGCCGACCTCGACCCCGACTGGCGTGACGTGAAGCTGCGCCTGATGCGCGCACGCGGCCTGGCCCAGAACGCCACCGTGAACACCTGGGGCACGGTGCCCGCCCAGCCCCTGCCCACCGTGACGCAAAAACAATTGGGCAAGTACATCGTCGATCGCGAGATCGGCCGAGGCGCCATGGGTGCGGTCTACCTGGGTTACGACCCGGCCGTGAACCGACATGTGGCGCTCAAGACCATGTCCCTGGCCCAGGAGTTCAGCGGCAACGACCTGATCGATGCCCGCACCCGATTCTTGCGCGAGGCCGAGATGGCGGGTCGCCTGCAGCACCCCGACATCGTCTGCACGCTCGACGCCGGTGAGATCGAGGGTCTGGCCTTCATCGCCATGGAGCTGGTGTCGGGCACCGAGCTGTCTCAGTACACCACCCCCGACAACCTCTTGCCCCTGGACACCGTGCTGGCCATCGGGGCCCGCGTGGCCGATGCCCTGGCCTACGCCCATTCCCGCGGCGTGACCCACCGCGACATCAAGCCGGCCAACATCATGGTTGACCTGGAGCAAGGCGCCGTCAAGCTCATGGACTTTGGCGTGGCCCGGGTGGTCGACGCGGCCCGCACCCGCACCGGCGTGGTGCTGGGCACCCCCACCTTCATGTCGCCTGAACAGCTGTCAGGCCAGACCATCGACGGCCGATCCGACCTGTACTCGCTCGGCGTGGCGCTGTTCCAGCTGCTGACCGGGCAGTTGCCCTACCGCAACGACAGCATGGCCATGCTGATGCGCGCCATCGCCCAGGAAGAGCCGCCCAGCGTGTGCAGCCTCCGCCCTGAGTTGCCGCCAGCACTGGCCGATGTGGTGGCCCTGGCCTTGCAGAAGCACCCCAACACCCGATACGCCGACGGTCACCAGATGGCCGAAGACCTGCGCGCCGTGCTGGCGATGCTGTCTTCGCCTGTCGACGTGAGCCTGGGTTGATCGTTTCGGTCACAATCGCGTCATGGACTTCGAGTTCTTCGCCCTGACGGACACTGGCCGTGTCCGCAACAACAACGAGGATTGCACTGCCACCGACCCGGCATCGGGGGTGGCCGTGCTGGCTGACGGCATGGGTGGCTACAACGCCGGGGAGGTTGCCAGCCAGATGGCCTGCGACTTCATCCTGGGCGAACTGGTGCGCTGGCTGAATGAGGCGGCCCGATCGGCCTCCGATGCCGACGTCAAGCGCGCCATGGACATCTGCGTGGACAACGCCAACCGCGCCATCTTCACGGCGGCCAACTCGAACCCCACCTTTGCCGGCATGGGCACCACCCTGGTGGTGTCGGTCTTCCGATCGGGCCGGGCCCTGATCGGGCACATCGGTGATTCGCGCGCTTACCGTTTCCGTGACGGGATGCTCAGCCAGATCACCAAAGATCACTCGCTGCTGCAGGAGCAGATCGACGCTGGCATCCTCACCCCCGAACAGGCGGCGGTATCGGCCAACAAGAACCTGGTCACCCGTGCCGTGGGGGTCGAAGATTTCGTGCTGCTCGAAACCCGGGCACACGAGTTGCAAGCCGATGACCTGGTGCTGATGTGCTCTGACGGCCTGTCCGACATGCTCAATGACCGGCAGATCGAAGACATTCTCCGGCTCGGAGGCAGCTTGTCTGACCTGGGACAGGCCCTCATTTCGGCCGCCAATGGCGCAGGCGGGCGGGATAATATCGCGGTGGTTCTCGTTCGTGCACAAGGCGCGGCCGAGCCCTCTTCCCGAAGCTGGTGGCCTTTCCGCCGCCTGGGCAGCGGCACCTGAGTCAACAACAAGTTCGATACCCCAAGAGGTCAGGCATGGGAAAGCTGGTCGTCTCGCTGGACGGAGTGGTGATCAAGGAGGTCCAGATCACCAAGGACAAGACCTCGCTGGGTCGGCGTCCCTACAACGACATCGTGATCGACAACCTGGCGGTCAGCGGTGAACACGCCGTGCTGCAGATGGTTGGCGCCGATGTCTTCATTGAAGACCTCAACAGCACCAACGGCACCTACATCAACGGGCGTGCCGTCAAGAAACAACTGCTGCAGCACAACGACACGGTCGAGATCGGCAAGTACAAGATCAAGTACCTGCTGGAAGAGGCGCCCGATTTCGAAAAGACCATGGTGATCCGGCCGGGTGCCAATGCGGCCACGTCGGCTGCACGCCCCATGCCGGCGGTGGCGCCGGGCATGGCCTCGGCCACCACAGCCTCGGGGCCGCAGGCGGCGATGGCAGGCGGCATTCCGGCCATGCCTGCGCGAGCACCCATGCCAGCCCACGCCCCCAGCATGGCGCCTGCTGGACAGCCCGCTTCCACTGGTTTCGGTGCCACGGGCCTGGGTGGCCTCTCGCCCAGCCTGACGGCCTCCATCAAGGTGCTCAACGGCGCTGCGGCGGGCCGCGAAGTGCAGCTCACCAAGGTGGTCACCACTGTGGGCAAGCCCGGTGTGCAGGTGGCCTCCATCACCAAACGGCCTGGCGGCTACGTGTTCGCTCATGTGGAAGGTGGCGCCCGCCCTTCGGTCAATGGTCAGCCCGTCGCGGCTGAGCCCGTGCACCTCAAAAACGGTGACGTGATCGAGCTGGCTGGTACGCAGATGCAGTTCGTTCAGGTCTGAAGCAGGCGGTCCACGCATGATCCGCGTCCTGGGGTGTCACGGGTCGATTGCGGCACGCTGCCACACCACCTCGTTCCTGCTGGACGACGACATCCTGATCGACGCGGGCAGCGGCGTGGGCGAGCTGAGACTCGACGAGCTGGCCCGCATCGACCACATCCTGCTCAGCCACAGCCACCTCGACCACATCCTGAGCGTGCCGCTGCTGGCCGACAGCGTGATCCGCTTGCGCATGGGCGGCAAGGGCCTGGCCGATCTGCGCCCCATCTGCATCCATGCCCTGCCAGAGACACTCAAGGCGTTGCAGCAGCACATCTTCAACGGGGTGATCTGGCCTGACTTCACCCGTTTGCCCACCGCGGCCCACCCGATCCTCACGCTGCGCGAGATCCACGTGGGCGACGTGTTGAACTTCAAGGCGCGGGGTGGGTGCCCTGACCGCCAGGTCACGGTGCTGCCAGCCGCGCACACCGTGCCCGGTGTGGGCTTTGGCGTGCACACGCCCCAGGGCCTGTGGGTTTACACAGGCGACACCGGCCCCAACCCGGCGCTCTGGCAGGCCCTGCAAGGCCAGCCGATCGCCGAGCTCGTCATCGAAACCGCCTTCGGCAACGACGAGGCCCATCTGGCTGACATCAGTGGTCACCTGTCACCGCAAAGCCTGGCACGCGAGCTGTTGCAGCTCGACGGCTCTGTCAGTGTCTACATCACCCACCCCAAGCCGGGTGAGGTGCCCGCGGTGCTGTCTCAGATCAGGGCGCTCGATTCGCGCCATCGCATCGAGCCCTTGCGGGAGGGGCAGCGCTTTGGTGAGGCCCTTCCGGGTGCTGCGCGCTGACAAAATTTGTCAGATTCACCTGGGGGTGACAAGTTTTGTCGACCACGAAGTGACGGAAACCTCTCCATTTGTATCCTGTTGACGCCCGCTTTCAGGGGAAACGTGCAGAAATTGGCATCCATCCCGCACCCGAGGGGGTTGGCACGCCGTTCGCAATGAATGAGGCGTGACGGTCAGTGTCCCCATCGGGATGACCGCCCCGGCCAACTCATTCACCAGCAGGGCTTCCAGCCCATCAGGAGTACCTCATGAACATCCGCCGCATCCGCAAGCAGGCCCAAAAGGGCTTCACCCTGATCGAACTGATGATCGTCGTCGCCATCATCGGCGTTCTGGCTTCGATCGCACTGCCCGCTTACCAGGGTTACATTGCCAAGTCGCAAGTGGCGGCTGCCTACGGCGAAATCTCGCCCGGCAAGACCAACGTGGAAGACATGTTTGGCCAAGGCAACGGCATTGTGGCGTTCAGCGATCTGGGCTTGCAGACCTCCACCTCTCGCTGTGACATCTCCCACGGGGGCCTGGTCACGGCCGGCGCCGCGGGTACCATCGTGTGCACCATCAAGGGCAACGGGCTGGTGAATGGCAAGACCATCACCCTGTCCCGCTCTCAAGACCTTGCCACCCCTGGCGCCTGGACCTGTGCCACCACCGTCAGCGCCAAGTACTCGCCCAAGGAATGCCCGGGCGTCTGATCACCTTGATTGCCTGAGCTGAAAAGGCCGCCCTTGTGGGCGGCCTTTTTCATGGGAGAGCGAACCTTGGCTTGCGCCACACTGTGGGGCCTGTTCGGCGTGCTTGAAAGACTCAAACAATGTCAGTGGAGTTGACAATTCTGATGCCGTGCCTCAACGAGGCTCGGACCTTGCCCACCTGCGTGCAGGCGGCCCAGAGCTTTCTGGCGCGTGCGGGTGTGCGGGGTGAGGTGCTCGTGGCCGACAACGGCTCGACCGATGGCTCGCAGGCCCTGGCCCAATCGCTGGGCGCTCGGGTGGTGCCGGTGCCCGAAAAGGGCTACGGGGCGGCCCTGCGCGGCGGCATCGAGGCCGCACACGGGCGCTTTGTCATCATGGGCGACTCTGACGCCAGCTACGATTTTTCCAGGCTTGACCCGTTCCTGCAGGCCCTTCGGGGCGGCGCACAGCTGGTCATGGGCAATCGTTTCGCGGGCGGCATTGCGCCGGGCGCCATGCCCGCGCTGCACCGTTACCTCGGCAATCCGGTGCTCAGCTGGGTCGGGCGCACCTTTTTCAAGGTGCCCGTGCGTGACTTCCACTGCGGTTTGCGGGGCTTCGACCGGCATGCCGTGAAGGCTCTGGGGTTGAGCACTTCGGGCATGGAGTTCGCCAGTGAAATGGTGGTCAAGGCGGCGCTGGGTGGCCTGCGCATCAGCGAAGTGCCCACCACCTTGCAGCCCGATGGGCGGGACCGCCCACCGCATTTGCGCAGCTGGCGCGATGGCTGGCGGCACCTGCGTTTCCTCTTGCTGTTTTCGCCGCGGTGGTTGTTCCTGTACCCCGGGCTTGCGTTGATCCTGCTGGGCTCGCTGGGCATGGCCCTCATCCTTCCGGGGCGTTTGCCGCTGGTCCACGTCATGCTGGACATTCACACCCTGCTGTACTGTGCTGCTGCAGTCATCATGGGCTCGCAGCTGGCCATGGTTGGGGCCTTGGCCCGGGTGGCCGGCACACAGACCGGCTTGTTGCCGCCCAGTCGGTTCACCCGGTGGGCGCTGTCCTCGTTCCGGCTGGAGTTGGCCTTGCTGGTGGCTTTGGCCAGTCTGCTGGGCTCAGCCTTCATGGTGCTGTCTTCGTGGTGGATCTGGCAAGGCGCAGGCTTTGCGCAGCTGGATCCCGCGGTGGTCATGCGCCGGGCCATCCCAGCGGTTACCTTGGCGCTGCTCGGGGTCGAGATCATGGTGGGCGCTTTTTTTCTGACATTCCTGCAGTTTGGTCATGCAAAGCCTCGGGCGGCGTGAGCGCCTGGCACTCGATGCGGCCAGCGTGCTTGGGTGCTGGGCGGTGGCCTGGTGGATGGGTGCCGACCTCAACTGGGACCTGATCAACTACCACCTCTACGCGCCAGACCTGCAGTTTCGCCGGTCGCTCGATCAGGATTTCCTGGGGGCTTCCTTGCAGGGCTATCTGCAGGGGCTGATGTACCTGCCGCTGTATGCCATGGTGCGCATGGAAGCCTCGGCGCTGACGGTCAGTCTGGTGCTGGCCACCTTGCACAGCGTCAACCTGATGTTGCTGCACCGCATTGCGGATCTGGCCCTGCCCGTGCGGGTGGCGCGTCGAGGCTGGATCGTGGCCTTGGCCGCGGCCTTGGGAGGCATGTCTGCGATCTTCTGGGCCGAAGTGGGCACCAGCTTTGCTGACGCCTTGGTGTCATTGCCCTTGCTCGCAGGCATGCTCAGGTGGTTGCAGGCCGCAGCAGACGGCCGTGCCGATCGCTCGCCAGTTCGAGAGGCAGCCATCTTGGGCGGCTGGATCGGCCTGGCTGTGGGTTTGAAGCTGACCGCATTGATGTGGGTGCCGTTATGGGCCTTGTATGCCTGGGTGCGAGCCGGGTCCCGCGCGGTGTGGGCTGCCATGGCCATGGGTGCTGCGGCGCTGACGAGTTGGGGCTGCATTGCAGGGTTGTGGGCCTGGCGTTTGTGGCAGCACCATGGCAACCCTTTCTTCCCCCTGTTCAACCAGTGGTTCCATTCGCCTGACGCGGTGGAGGTGAGCTACCGACACGATCGGTTCACCCCGGCTTCGGCCTGGGACGCCGTGTTGCTGGCTTGGCGCATGGCTTTGCCCGACACCCACACCTACTCGGAGGCCTTCGCTGCCGATGTGCGCCCGCTGATGTTCCTGGTGTCGGTGGTGCTGGGCGTGGGGGTGGCCGTGGCCCAGCGTTCGGGCCACTGGTGGCACAACGCATGGCGACGTCCGCCGGTCATGGTGGTGGTCTGGTGCTTCGTGATGTGGTGGGTCTGGGCCTTGACCGGGGCCAACGGCCGTTATGCCATGCCCTTGTGGCTGATGCTGGGGCCCGCGCTGGCGGCGGCCTGGGTCACCTTGTGGCGCGGCAAGCGTTGGAGTGTGTACGGGTTGGGCCTGTTCATCTGTGTGCAGTGCCTCAGTCACCTGGGCGGCGGTGTCGAGCGTTGGGGGCCACACCCCTGGACCGATGCGTTCGCCAAAGTGGCCGTGCCAGCACAGTGGCGCGACCGGCCATACCTGTTCCTGTCGCTGCAAAACCAGAGCTACGCTTTCCTGTCGTGGCAAGTGCACCCGGACAGCGGTTTTGTGAACCTGATGGGGCAGGTGCCCTTGTGGGAAGGTGGTCCGGGATGGCCGCGTGTTCAGGCGCTGTTGGATCGTCATGAAGGTCATTGGATGGCCCTCAGTCAGATGCCCAGCCAGACGGATGCGCGGTGGGAGGAGACCCGTGAGCGAGTCATTGCAGCCCAGCGTGAGCGGTTGCGCTCGTTCGGGTTGACCGTCCCGCGGCAGGCCGCTTGCCAGCGTTTGCCCTTGCATCCGCCGGTACAAGCCCCTGTCGAGCTCAACCCGTCTCAGCCACACGTCGTGCGTCAGGAGGCTCATCAGGAGGCGCGCAGTGGTGGTGAGGTGCTGGCCTGTCCGGTTCAGCCTCTGGTGGGGCAGGCTGCAGACGATCAGCGGGTGTTCAGGCAGGCTTTGGCAGCCTCGGATCAGGTGCTCGCCCAGGTGATGCGGCAGTGCCCGCAACTGGAGGTGGGCGTGCCAGCTGTCACCTTGCACGAGCCCGAGCGGTTTTTCCGCGTGCAGTTTGTGACCGACCTGAAGGTTGTGCTGTTGCCGGCGTCAGGCAAGGTGCGCGCCTTCGGACGTCATGGTGAGGTTGAGTTACCTGACCGATGCACGCAAGGGCTCGACCTGGGCTTGGCGCGCCGCGCATTCGCACAGTGGCAGCAGACGGCCACCTACCGAGAGGCTGTGGCTGAAGTCTTTCGGCGCTGACGGAACACCCAAAGCACCGACAACACGTAGGTGAGTGCGGGTGTGCACACCGAGGCCATCAGCGTGGTCCATGTGGGCGGCAGGTGCCAGGCGGTCAGCGCCTGCGTGATGCCTGAAGCCAGGGCCATGCCTGCTGCAGATGACCCAAGGAAACGACCCATCTCACCGACCATGGGCGCGTTGGAGCGAAAGGTGAAGCGCCGGTGCAGCAGGTAGCCCACCGGCATGGCCGAGGCGTAAGCCAAGGCGCCACACAAGGCCCGTGACCATGGGGTCTCGGTCAGCAGCACATGCAGCACGAGCCCGAACCATGCGGCGGCCAGGATGCCCGACACGGCAAAGCGGAACAGGCGCGTCATGGGCGTCAGCGGCGTTGTCCCCACGCCATCAGGTTCGATGGCCATCCCATCAGACGCACGACCTCCAGATGGTGATGCCAGGTGCCAGGAGCGCCGTCGGCCAGCGACCCCAGGGTGTGTGCGTCCAGCAGGTTCAGGTTGTCGGTCTGGGCCCAGAAGGTCTTGCCCAGGCCACGCAGCAGACGCTGATGCTGGGCTTGCGGCAGCCAGTGAATGAGTGGCAGCAGGGTGTGAAACTCCAGCGGGAACCAGCGGTTGGGCGTGGTGATGAAATAGCCGTTGGCCACCCTCAACAATTCACGCACGAACTCTTGTTGCTGGGTGCGCGAACCCACGTGTTCGACCACGGCCGAACAGAACACCAGGTCGAACGATCGGTCGGCGAAGGGCAGGGGGCCGGGTGGAATCTGCACGAAGTTGACCGACGGGAATCGGTCGCGCAATCCGGCGACATCCTCGATGCTGGCGGCCGTCAGGCTCTGTGGCCAGGGGTAGGCTTGTTCGAAATGGTTCGATTCCGGCAGCGTGGTGTCGGGTGTCACGCCCAGGTCCAAGACACGCGTCCGGGCGGTGGGCTGGAACACGTCCAGGAACTTGTCCAGCATGGCCTGGCGCGCCTTCCAGGCGTGGTGCGAACGCAGGCGCGTGAGCGGGTGCCCTTTCGAGAAGTAGTCGATGGCTTCTGTCATGGTTTGCATGATGCGGCAAAACCGTCGCCACCCGGGTTCATTCGGCCATCCGGGTGTGCAGGTAAAATGCAGGGTTTGTGCCAACCAGCCCCTGACACCACCATGTCCGACACCACCAAGAACGTCACCGCCATGGCCAACGCGATCCGTGCCCTGGCCATGGACGCTGTCCAGCAAGCCAACTCCGGCCACCCCGGTGCCCCCATGGGCATGGCAGACATGGCCGTCGCACTGTGGGGCCGCCACCTGCGCCACCACCCCGCCCAGCCGCTGTGGGCCGACCGCGACCGCTTCGTGCTGTCCAACGGTCACGCCTCGATGCTGATCTACGCGCTGCTGCACCTGTCGGGCTACGAACTGTCGATCGACGACCTCAAGGCCTTCCGCCAGATGCACAGCAAGACCCCGGGCCACCCTGAAGTGGGCATCACCCCCGGCGTCGAAACCACCACCGGCCCGCTGGGGCAGGGCATCACCAACGCCGTGGGCATGGCCCTGGCCGAGAAGCTGCTGGCCGCCGAGTTCAACGTCGACGGCCACACCATCGTCAACCACCACACCTACGCCTTCCTGGGCGACGGTTGCCTGATGGAAGGCATCAGCCACGAGGCTGTGGCCCTGGCCGGCGCCTGGAAGCTGAACAAGCTGATCGCCCTGTACGACGACAACGGCATCTCGATCGACGGTCAGGTCGCGCCCTGGTTCATCGACGACACGCCCAAGCGCTTCGAAGCCTGCGGCTGGAACGTGATCGACCTGGTCGATGGCCATGACGTCGATGACGTCGACGGTGCCATCGAGCGCGCCAAGCTGAGCAAGGACAAGCCCACCCTGATCGTGTGCAAGACCTCGATCGGCAAGGGCTCGCCCAACCGCGCCAACACCGCCAAGGCCCATGGCGAGCCCCTGGGTGGCGAGGAGATCCAGCTGACCCGTGACGCCATCGGCTGGGCCCACGACCCCTTCGTGATCCCTGCCGAGGTGTACGCCGACTGGGACGCCAAGGCCGAAGGCCAGCGCCTGGTCGACGACTGGAACCAGCGCTTTGCCGCCTACCAGGCCGCCTTCCCCGAGAAGGCCGCCGAGTTCACGCGCCGCATGGCCGGTGAGCTGCCCGCCAACTTCGCGGAAACCGCCGTGGCCGCCGTGGCCGCCGCCCACGAAAAGGCCGAGACCGTGGCCAGCCGCAAGGCCAGCCAGATCGCCCTGGAGTTCTTCACCGCCGCCGTGCCCGAAATGCTGGGCGGCAGTGCCGACCTGACCGGCTCGAACCTGACCAACACCAAGAGCACCCCCGCCCTGCGCATGGACGCCGACGGCCACGTGGTGCTGACCGAAGGCAAGCCCGGCCGCCACATCAACTACGGTGTGCGCGAATTCGGCATGGCCGCCATCATGAACGGCATCACCCTGCACGGTGGTTTCATTCCTTACGCCGGCACCTTCCTCACGTTCAGCGACTACAGCCGCAACGCCATCCGCATGGCCGCGCTGATGAAGCAGCGCGTGATCCACGTGTTCACGCACGACTCCATCGGCCTGGGTGAAGACGGCCCGACCCACCAGTCGGTCGAGCATGCCGCCAGTCTGCGCCTGATCCCTGGCCTGGACGTCTGGCGCCCGGCCGACACCACCGAAACCGCGGTGGCCTGGTCGATCGCCCTGGCCAACAAGAACCGCCCCTCGGCCCTGCTGCTGTCGCGCCAGAACCTGCCCTACGCCCCCAAGACCGATGCCGACGTGATCACCCAGGGTGCTTACGTGCTGGCCGAGCCGTCTGAAGTGGGTCTGCGCAAGAAGGCCGTGGCCGTGATCGTGGCCACTGGCTCGGAAGTGCAGCTGGCACTGAACGCCCAGCAGCAGTTGGCTGCTGAAGGCATTCCGGTGCGCGTGGTGTCCATGCCGTCCAGCACCGTGTTCGACCGCCAGCCCGTGGAATACAAGAAGGCCGTGTTGCCCGCCAAGCTGCCCCGCATTGCGGTGGAAGCTGGCGTGACCGACTTCTGGTGGAAGTACGGCGTGGACGCCGTGGTTGGCATCGACACCTATGGTGAGTCGGCCCCCGCCGGCGTGCTGTTCAAGCACTTTGGCTTCACCCCTGAAAACGTGGCCGCCACGGTCAAGAAGGTGCTGCGCACCAAGCGTTGAAACCCGTTGGGCGGCGGCCTCATCCAACGGCCGTTGCCCCGCCCCTGTCTGGCATGTCTGAGGGAGTTTTCATGCGATTGACTGTTTCGCGCGCCACGGTGTTGGCTGTGTCGCTGTTGCTGGCCCAGGTGGCCATGGCCCAGAAGATTCAGCGAGTCGAGGCCTCGCCTTCGCCCGCACAGGCCGGGCAAGAAGTGAAGGTGACCACCCATTTCGAGGTCAGCAACGATGTGCACAACTGCACCCTGCAGGTGCACTTCGGTGACGGCGCTGTTCAGAAGTTCCATGTGAACCAGGCCAAGGACGCACCGTTGGTGCTGACGCACACGTACAACAAGCCGGGGCGTTACACCCTGAAGGCCGAGGGTAAGGGGTTGACCCGCTGCACTGGCGAGAACCAGACTGCCGACCTCGACGTTCAGGCCTCCAAGCCTGCCGTTCAAGGTGCCTCAGGCAAGTCTGCCGCGCCGGTTTCGCCCTGTCCCGCAGGCTGGTCGCTGGCCAAGCCTGGTGTCCAGCCCAAGACCGGCGCGTTCACCTGCACGGCCAAGGCGGGCACGGCGGCACCGGCCGCAGCCCTGGAGTGCCCGGGTGAGCTGAGCTACTTCGTCAATGTCAAGAAGGGCCAGCTTGGCTGTCGCCCCTGATTTTCTTTTTCACGACCATCCAAGTCTCTTCGGAGTTCTCTCATGACCATCAAGATTGGTATCAACGGCTTCGGCCGCATCGGCCGCATGGTGTTCCGTGCCGCAGTTCAGAACTTTGCCAACGACGTCGAAATCGTCGGCATCAACGACCTGCTCGAGCCCGACTACCTGGCCTACATGCTGAAGTACGACAGCGTGCACGGTCGCTTCAAGGGTGATGTGGCCGTCGACGGCAACAACCTGATCGTCAACGGCAAGAAGATCCGCCTGACCGCCGTGAAGAACCCCGCTGAACTGAAGTGGGACGAAGTCGGCGCCGACGTCGTGATCGAATCGACCGGTCTGTTCCTGACCAAGGAAACCGCCGAAGCCCACATCAAGGCCGGCGCCAAGAAAGTCATCATGTCGGCCCCGTCGAAGGACGACACCCCGATGTTCGTGTACGGCGTGAACGACAAGACCTACGCCGGTCAGACCATCATCTCGAACGCTTCGTGCACCACCAACTGCCTGGCCCCTGTGGCCAAGGTGCTGAACGACACCTTCGGCATCAAGCGCGGCCTGATGACCACCGTGCACGCGGCCACCGCCACGCAAAAGACCGTGGACGGCCCGTCGAACAAGGATTGGCGCGGCGGCCGCGGCATCCTGGAAAACATCATCCCCTCCAGCACGGGCGCTGCCAAGGCCGTGGGCGTGGTGATCCCTGAGCTGAACAAGAAGCTGACCGGCATGGCCTTCCGCGTGCCCACCTCCGACGTGTCGGTGGTGGACCTGACCGTCGAGCTGAACACCGAAGCGTCGTACGACGACATCTGCAAGGCCATGAAGGCCGCTTCCGAAGGCGCCATGAAGGGCGTGCTGGGCTACACCGAAGACAAGGTGGTGGCCACCGACTTCCGCGGTGAAGTGTGCACCTCGGTGTTCGACGCCGAAGCCGGCCTGGCCCTGGACAGCACCTTCGTGAAGGTTGTGTCCTGGTACGACAACGAGTGGGGTTACTCGAACAAGTGCCTGGAAATGGCCCGCGTCATTGCCAAGTGATCGCCAGGTGATTGGCTGATTTCGTAGCATGAAAACGGCACCTTCGGGTGCCGTTTTTGTTACCACTGAAGGAAAGTGTGACTTCAAGACGCCTGTTGCCCTTTGGGGGGAGGCCACACATCCGCCGTCGCACCATAATCAGGCGATCGCAACGTGGAGCGTTCACGTGTTCGTTCGCCTGACCGTCATCGCCGCCTTGGCGGCCACTCTGGTGCCTGCCACACAAGCGGCACCTGCACAGACAAGCACCGAACCGGTGCGCGGCTTCATCCTGCACCTCAAGACCGATGTGGCGGAAGGGGCGCTGACCACCCGGGGCCAGGCCTCCCGCCGGCACGCCCGGTTGGCCAGCTTGGCGCGCCAGGCGGGGTACACCAGCAACATGCCCTGGCGCCACCTCAGCAACCGCATGGTGTCGGTGCGTTTGCCCTCCGACGTGACGCCTGAGCAGCAGGCGCGCCTCATGGCCCGCTGGATGGCTTCTGGTCAGGTGGAATGGGTGGAGCCCAACGTGAAGATGTGGGCGCACCAGGTGGTGTCGGCCGCCCCCAACGACGCGCAATATCTGAACAACAGTCAGTGGTGGGCCAGTGCTTCGACCAGTGCAAGTTCAGGGAGTGGGACGCGCCAGAACGCCGGGGTGCCGAATCTCACAAGAGCCTGGACCACAGAGTACAACGGCGCCAGCACGGCTTTGGCTTCAGTCACTCCTGTGGCGGTGCTGGACACCGGGCGGGTGGCTCACGATGACCTGTACCCCCGAGACACCAACCAAGCCACTTCTCACGCTTTGCCTGGGCATGACTTCGTGGCCGATGCGCAGTTTGCGGGTGACAGCGGAGGTCGAGACTCTGACGAATCTGACCCCGGTGATTTCGTCTCGCCGAGCGAGGCCAGCCAGGCGGCTTTCAGGCAGCTGGGTTGTGGCGTGCAGGACAGCTCTTGGCATGGTTTGGCCATCGAGGGCATCCTTGGGGCGCGGACCAACAACAGCTCAGGCATGGCGGGCATTCACGCGAATCCACGCATTGTGGCTGTGAGGGTGGCGGGCAAGTGCGGTGCCGACCTGGATGACATCCTCTCGGCCATGTATTGGGTGGCCAAGGTCAATCCCAGCCAGTCGCTGGATGCTTCCCTTCCGTCCAATCCCAATCCGCGTGCACGCGTGGTGAACATCAGTTTTGGTGGTTCAGAAAGCTGTGGTTTGGGTTACCAGACCGCGGTCAATGACCTGAAGAACAACGGGGTGGTGGTCGTGGCTTCAGCCGGCAACGAGCACGGCGCCGTGTCCCGACCTGCCAGTTGCCAGAACGTGGTGGCGGTTGCGGCCCTTAACCGCCTGGGCCTTAAGTCGACCTACTCCAATTTCGGTGCCGCTGTGACCATTTCCACTGTGGGGGGGGATCCTGGGCCAGGTGCGGGCTACACGGATGCGGGTGTATGGGGGAGCGCGCTGGGTGACGATGGCATCTTCACCACAAGTCACAACACCAACAGTGCCCCGTCGTTGGGTACTTCCAGCAACAGCTACGCAATCTATGCTGGCACCAGTTTCTCGGCACCCATGGTCGCCGGAGTCATCGGCATGATGCTGGACGTGGCTCCCAGCCTGTCTGTTGACGACGTGTTCAGAGGTCTGCGTGCATCGGCACGCCCTCATGTCACCAGTACCCTGATCGGCCAGTGCAGCAATGACAACCCGGGTCGCTGCATGTGCACCACCAGCACCTGTGGTGCTGGCATGCTGGATGCCTATGAGGCCTTGCGTTGGGCGCGATTGGTGCGGGATGGCCAGGAAGGTGCCTACACCAACCCGGCCACTGCTCAAGTGTTGGAGGCTGACCCTCTTGTGGAAACGCGCATCAGGCAGGCCTTGGCCATGTCCAGCAAGGACCGGGTTGCCAACAACCAGCAGACACCTGCCACGACGGGGGCAACGGCATCAGCAGGTGGTGGTGGTGGCGGTGCTTTTGGCGGGCTTTGGGTGTTGGCGCTGGCTCTGATGGCCGCCGTGAGGCAGGCATGGCCGCGACTCCTGCGTGCGCGTTCGAGTGTGCGCAGAGCTCTGGTTTGAGCAGCCCCCCGGCTCAGCCGTTGCAGTCGATGAAGCCTTTGCCTGCCGGCAGGGGCAATTTCTGCAGCTGGGCCTTTTGAGTCAGGTCAACCGCTGAAGCCCGCAGCACCTGCAGTTCCATGGCCGGGCGCGCATTGACGACCCGCGCTGTGCGGATGCCACGAAGACGCAGCGTTTCGAGTGCGGCATTGGCCTGGCGTTCTTCGGTGAACTTGCCCAGCGACAGGCCACGGGCCAGCGTGGCGGGCGAGCGCACTTCTTCAAACGGCAGGTTGCGGATGCGGCGCAGCTCGGCCTCTTTGCGCTCCAGCGATTCGTCGTCGGGGTAAGGGCCCATGTACACCAGCCACAGGCCCGGCACGGCCACGCTCTGAACGCCCCACTGGCCCGGCTTGAGGATGCGGCTCAGCATGGCGTTGGCCTGGCGTTGCTCGTCCTGGGTGAAGGGGCCGGCTTCCACACACTGACCATTGGTGTCGCCCGGCGATGCCACGTCGAGGGATGGGGCACTGGCCGCGCCGTTGCGTTCCGCCGTGGCCGCTGAAGAGGCGGTCGAGGTGGCAGATGCTGTGGATGCGCCGGCGGTCGGCGCGGCAGCGTTGGCCGATGCTGTCGCGTCGGACGGGGCGCTGTGCTTCAGCACGATCAGTTGCTCGGGGTTCACCTGCTGCTTCAGGCGCTCGGGGTTGCGCTGGGTCTCGCCCGGGCCAGCGGTGGCTGTGCCCAGCCAGCCGGCATGCCAGGCAAAGAAGCCGGCATTGGCCAGGATCAGCACCAGGGTGGTCAGGCGAAGCATGGTGTGGGGCAGGGCGCCAGCGGCGTGTGGCGCATGGAAACAGCAGGTGTGGCGATCATACGGCGCACTCCGACGTCGCCGAAGCATGGGCGCCCGAGGTGGGCCCCATGCAAAGCCTCAGTGTGGTTGCGGTCTGACGCTCACATCCCCCACTTGCCACTGCGCCACTGTGCCGTCGGGCAGCCTCACGCGCAGGCTGCCGTCGGAGTTCACGCCTTCCAGGTGGCCGCTCTGGTCGGGCGCTGGGGCGTGGGGCGCGTCAGGGCTCACGCCGTCGGGCAGGCGGGCCCACAGGGCCACCTCGCGGCCTTGCAACGCATGCAGGGCCTGCCAGCGGGCTTGCAGCGGCGCAAAGCCGTGCTGGCTGAACCAGTGCACCGCCTGCAGCAGTGCGGGCATCAGCAGGGCCAGGGCCACGCCCGGGGTGAGCGTGCAGCCCAGGTCGGCCAGGGCCACGCGCTGGCCTTGCTGCTCGTGCGGCGTGGGGCCCAGGTTCAGGCCCAGCCCGATGACCACCCAGCGCTCGCCAGCGGGCAGGTGGGCGGGGGCCTGGGCTTCGATGAGCAGGCCGCCCAGCTTGCGGCCGGCCACCTGCAGGTCATTGGGCCATTTCAGCTGCACCGGGGGGTGGCCTGGCAAGGTGCGCAGGGCCTCGGCCACGGCCAGGCCGGCGGCCAGAGACAGCGCACTGCCGCCGCCGGGCACGGCGTCGAGGTTCAGGGGCAGGCCCAGGCTGCAGGTCAGGGTGTGGCCGGGCTGTGCCTGCCAGCTGCGCCCCGCACGGCCTCGACCGGCGGTCTGTTGCCAGGCCACCACCACGGCGGGGGCAGCGGCACCAGATTCTGCGTTGCGGCCCAGGGTCATGGCGCAGGTGTTGGTGGAGCCCACCTCGGCCAGCACCTCGACGCTGAAACCCTGGCGCCAGGCCTCGGGCAGGTCGGCCTGTTGCACCGCCAGCCACAGCGCTTCGGCGGCCTGGTTCAGGTCGGCCAGGCCTTCGGCTTCGGTGGCGGGTCCGTGTGTCAACGCTGTCATGAGGGCACCGGTGCGGTCTGGCGCCTGCACGGAAGGCTCAGGCCTTCTTGCGGCGCTTGAGCGCCAGCATGGTGCCGCGGCAGCTGGGCGTGCCGCACCAGCAGGCGTATTCCTTCTTGAGTGTGGGCGTGATGCGCTCGTCGATCACCAGGCCGTAATCAAAGAACAGCTCTTCGCCGGGCTCGATGTCGCGCAGGGCATACAGGAACACGCGGTTGCCATCCTGTTCGGCTTCCAGGTTGGGCTCGCAGCTGTGGTTGATCCACTTGGCCGAGTTGCCCAGGTGCTTGCCGTCGATCACGTGGCCGTCATCGAGGTGGAAGTAGAAAGTGTGGTTGGGCTGGCTGGGGTCGTGCGGGTGGCGGTCGAGCGCCTCCTGCCAGGTGATGATCTCGCCCTTGTATTCCAGAACCTTGTCGCCAGCGCTCAGGGGGCGCACGGCGTACACGCCCTTGCCATGCACGCCCGAGTCGCGCACCTGGGTGCGCTTGCCCGTGGCGGGCGCGGGGTGCACCACCGGCGCGGTGCGGGCGGCGGGCACGGGCTTTTGGGGCTTGGCTTGCGACATGGGCCGTTCTGGGTACATTGAAAGTGTGGGCGCGCGTGCGCGTGCGCACGCTCGTGTGCCTGTGCGCACCTGCGTGTGCGTGCGCGCGTAGGGCCCATTGTATGAACAACCCCGTCATCTTTTGCTTTTCAAGTGGTCGCTTGACGCTATAAACACGCCCATGAACACGTCCGTCAGCAAAGCCCTGGTCATCGCCGAGAAGCCCTCCGTCGCACAAGACATCGTGCGGGCGCTCACGCCTGTCGATGGGAAGTTCGAGAAGCACGACGAATATTTCGAGTCCGAGCACTACGTGGTCAGCTCGGCCGTCGGTCACCTGGTCGAAATCAAGGCGCCCGATGAATTCGACGTCAAACGCGGCAAGTGGAGCTTCACCAACCTGCCCGTGATCCCGCCACACTTCGATCTGAACCCGATCGACAAGAGCAAGGGCCGGCTCAACGCCCTGGTCAAGCTCATCAAGCGCAAAGATGTCACCACCCTCATCAACGCCTGTGACGCGGGCCGCGAGGGTGAACTGATCTTCCGCCTGATCGTGCAGTACGCCGCCGACAGCACCGCCACGACCCGCGCCAAGGGCCTGGGCAAGGACGTGCAGCGCCTGTGGCTGCAGAGCATGACGCCGCAGGCCATCCGCGAGGGCTTCGACAAGCTGCGCAGTGACGAGCAGATGATGCCGCTGGCCGATGCTGCACGTTGCCGCTCCGAGGCCGACTGGCTGGTGGGCATCAATGGCACCCGCGCCATGACGGCCTTCAACTCGCGCGATGGTGGCTTCTTCCTGACCACCGTGGGCCGTGTGCAGACGCCCACGCTGTCCATCGTGGTCGAGCGCGAAGAAAAGATCCGCAAGCACATCTTCCGGGATTACTGGGAAGTGCGGGCCAGCTTCGATGTGGCCGCCGGCAACTACGAAGGCAAGTGGTTCGACCCGAACTTCAAGAAGGACAAGAACGCGCTGGAGGGTTCGGCCGAGGCCGAGTTCAAGGCGGACCGTGTGTGGAGCGCGGCCGAGGCCCAGGCCATTGCCGACGCCGTGCGCGGCCAGACCGGCACCGTGACGGAAGAATCGAAGCCCAGCACGCAGGCCAGCCCGTTGCTGTACGACCTGACCACGCTGCAGCGCGAGGCCAACTCGCGCTTCGGCTTTTCTGCCAAGACCACGCTGGGCCTGGCCCAGGCCCTGTACGAAAAGCACAAGTGCCTGACCTACCCCCGGACCGATTCGCGTGCGCTGCCTGAAGACTATGTGGGCGTGGTCAAGCAGACCCTGAACGCCATCGCCGAGGAAGACCTGCCCGGCCCGCTGAAAGAGCTGGCCGGCCATGCCCGCAAAGCCCTGAACGACGGCTATGTGAAGCCCAACAAGCGCGTGTTCGACAACGCCAAGGTGTCGGATCACTTTGCCATCATCCCCACGCTGCAGACGCCCAAGGGCCTGACCGAGGCCGAGGCCAAGCTGTACGACATGGTGGCCAAGCGCTTCATTGCCGTGTTCTTCCCGTCGGCCGAGTTCCAGGTCACCACCCGCATCACCGAGGTGAAGGCCGCGGGCAAGTCGTACAGCTTTCAGACCAACGGCAAGGTGCTGGTCAAGCCGGGCTGGCTGGCCGTGTACGGCAAGGAAGCCCAGGAAGAGGGCGACGACACCACGCTGTGCGCCGTGCAGCCGGGCGAATCGGCCAAGAACGACGACGTGCTGGTGAGCGCGCTCAAGACCAAGCCGCCGGCCCGCTACACCGAAGCCACGCTGCTGAGCGCCATGGAAGGCGCGGGCAAGCTGATCGACGACGAAGAGCTGAAAGCCGCGATGCAGGAAAAGGGCCTGGGCACGCCAGCCACCCGCGCCGCCATCATCGAAGGCCTGCTGACCGAGAAGTACATGCTGCGCGAAGGCCGCGAGCTGATCCCCACGGCCAAGGCCTTCCAGCTGATGACCCTGTTGCGCGGCCTGGGTGTGGTCGAGCTGACCAAGCCCGAGCTGACCGGCAACTGGGAGCACCAGCTGTCGGAAATGGAAAAGGGCCGCCTGAGCCGCGAAGCCTTCATGGGCGAGATCGCGGCCATGACCCAGCGCGTGGTGCAAAAGGCCAAGGAATACGACCGCGACACCATCCCGGGTGACTACGCCACCCTGAGCGCGCCGTGCCCCAACTGCGGTGGCGTGGTCAAGGAAAACTACCGCCGCTTCACCTGCACCGGCGCCGACGGCCACGGCGAAGGCTGCGGCTTCAGCATGACCAAGATCCCGGCCGGCCGCAGCTTCGAGCTGCACGAGGTCGAGCAGCTGATGACCGCGCACAAGCTGGGCCCGCTGGAGGGCTTCCGCTCGAAGGCGGGCTGGCCCTTCACGGCCGAGCTCAAGCTGGTGAAGGACGCCGAGGTCAACAACTGGAAGATGGAGTTCGACTTCGGCGAAGACGCCAAGAAGGAAGAAGAATCGGGCGAGCCGGTCGATTTCAGCAACGCCACCACCCTGGGCGCTTGCCCCAAGTGCGGCGGCAGTGTGTACGAGCATGGCGCCAACTACGTGTGCGAAAACACCTTGGGCGGCGGCAAGGCCAAGTGCGACTTCAAGAGCGGCAAGGTGATCCTGCAGCAGCCGATTGCGCCCGAGCAGATGGGCAAGCTGCTGGAAAGCGGCAAGACCGACCTGCTGGAGAACTTCGTGTCGAACAAGACACGCCGCAAGTTCAAGGCCTTCCTGAGCTGGGACGCCAAGGCCGGCAAGGTGGGCTTCGAGTTCGAACCGCGCGCGGCCAAGGCGCCTGCGGCCAAGAAGAGCGCGCGCAAGGTGCCCGCCAAGAAGGCGGCCTGAGGCCTTTCCAAGGCACCCGCACCCAGCTTCGCCCCAGATCGCGGCGAGCCCTTCAGAACGGGGGGCTCGCCGTGTTTTCAGGCGCTCAGGGCTTTCCCTGGGTGTATCGTTCGGCCCTTGCTGTACCGAGCGATTGCTGAATGACCGAGTCGAGCCGAGTGTGGAGGCGCCGCATCCTGTCGTGGGGGGCGGTGCTGGGTGTGTCGGTGGCCTGCCAGGCCGCCTGGGGCCAGATGGTGCTGGACGGCGCAGGGGCCACTTTCCCGTCGAAGGTGTACGAGCGCTGGGCCCGTGAATACGAACGCCAGCGCCCAGGCATGAGCGTGCGTTATGCGCCCACCGGCTCGTCGGACGGGGTGGCCAAGGCCCGACAGCGCGCCGTGCTGTGGGCGGGCACCGATGCGCCCCTGAGTGCCGCCCAGCGTGCCGAGCACCGCCTGGTGCAGATCCCGCTGGTGGTGGGCGGCCTGGTGCCCGTGGTGAACCTGCCCGGCGTGGCGCCCAACACCCTGGTGCTCGATGGCCCCGTGCTGGCGGCGCTGATGCTGGGTGAGATCAGCCAGTGGAACGATGTGCGTGTGGCGGCCTTGAACCCGGGTGTCAGGCTGCCCAGCCTGCCGGTGCGCCGCGTGGTGCGCAGTGACGGCTCGGGCTCGTCAGAGGTGTTCTCTCGCTACCTGGGGCTGGTGTCGGCCGCCTTTGCCAGCAAGGTACCGGCCAGCACCCAGCCGGCCTGGCCCGGTGAACCGGTGCGGGCCAAGGGCAATGACGGCGTGGCAGAGATGGTGCGAACCACGGCGGGGGCCGTGAGTTATGTGTCGTTCGACCGTGTGGCCCGTGACCGCCTGACCGCCGTCAAGCTGCGCACGCAGGACGATGCCAGCGTGGCGGCTTCTGAGACGGCTTTCCGCGCGGCCTTGCTCGCCTCCGACATGTACCGCAAGGGCGACGACGAAGCCTCGCTGCTGGCCCAACCCCGCCGCGATGCGTGGCCCATCACGGCCACCAGCTTTGTGCTGCTGGACGCCAGCCCGCGTGATGCGGCCAAGGCCCAGGCCATCAGCCGCTTCGTGTACTGGGCGTTCATGCACGGTGACGAACTCACCCGCGGCACCGGCTTCGCGCCCTTGCCCGAGCGCGTGCAGGCCCGCCTGGCCGGGCGCCTGCTGCAGATCCGCCTGCCCGACGGCAAAGTGCCCGATTTGTCCGCGCCCTGACCAGGGGCGGTCGTGCCCCGGCGCGCGGCAGGGCGGCAAGCGATGTAAGGTGTGCGCGGGTGTCAGGAATGCCGGGTCGGGAGCGACTTGGCCTGTGCGCCCCTTTCGCGCTTTCCCGGAGTTCGCCCATGTGGATCAAGACCTCGCGCTCACCTTCGCACCCCGACAGCGGCCTGCAGCACCCGCACGCCCATGAGATCACGCCGCCCGAGGTGTACGCCCAGCGGCGCGAGTGGCTCAAGGGCCTGGCCCTGGGCGGTGCCGGCGGTCTGGCCGGTGCCCTGGGGCTGCCTGCGGCGCACGCGCAAGGCGTGGCCCCGGTGCCCCGGGCTGGCAAGCTGGCGCCTTTGCCTAGCGTGCGCAGCACCGTGCCCGGCGCGCTGGCCGCCGACAAGCTCACGCCCTACGAGGACGTGACCACCTACAACAACTTCTACGAGTTCGGCACCGACAAGAGCGACCCGGCCGAGCTGGCCCATACGCTCAAGACCCGCCCCTGGACCCTGCGCATCGAAGGAGAAGTGGACAAGCCCGTCACCCTGGGCCTGGACGATCTGCTCAAGCTGGCCCCCATGGAAGAGCGGATCTACCGCCTGCGCTGCGTGGAGGGCTGGTCGATGGTGATTCCGTGGGTGGGCTATTCGCTGTCGGCCATCTTGAAGAAGGTGCAACCCACCTCCAAGGCGAAGTTCGTGGAGTTCCATTCCCTGGCCGACGCCAAGCAGATGCCCGGGGTGCGCAGCCCTGTGTTGCTGTGGCCTTATGTGGAAGGCCTGCGCATGGACGAAGCCATGCACCCGCTGACCCTGATGGCCTTTGGCCTGTACGGCGAGGTGCTGCCCAACCAGAACGGTGCGCCCTTGCGCCTGGTGGTGCCCTGGAAGTACGGCTTCAAAAGCGCCAAGAGCATCGTGAAGATCCGCCTGGTCGAGCGCGAGCCTGTGTCGTCGTGGACGGCAGCGGCCCCGCGCGAGTACGGCTTCTACTCGAACGTGAACCCCAAAGTGGACCACCCGCGCTGGAGCCAGGCTTCCGAGCGGCGGCTGGGCGAAGGTGGCTTCTTCGCGCCGCGAAAGCCGACTCAGATGTTCAACGGCTACGAGGCTCAGGTCGGTCAGCTGTATGCTGGCATGGACCTCAAGAAACACTACTGACGCCTTCCTGCTGTGAAAGAACTGATTCAGAAAGCGCTGGTGCACCCGGCTGGCAAGCCCCTGTCGTGGGCCTTGTACGCGGTGCCGTTGGCCGGCGTGGTGCTGGCCGGCGTGGCGGGCCGCCTGGGCGCCAACCCCGCCGAAAAACTGATCCACGAAACCGGCGAATGGGCCCTGCGCTGGCTGTGGCTTGCCCTGGCCATCACACCGCTGCGCGAAGTGTTCCAGCTGCCTCAACTGCTGCGCTACCGTCGTGGCCTGGGCGTGGCGGCCTTTGTGTACGCGCTGCTGCATTTCCTGGCCTACGCCTGGCTCGACAAGGGCTGGGTGCTCGATGACATCGTGCATGACATCGTCAAACGCAACTTCATCCTGGTGGGGGTCGTGGCCCTGGTGCTGATGACGCCGCTGGCCCTGACCTCGTTCAATGCGGCGGTGCGGGCCCTGGGTGGGGCGCGCTGGCGCCTGCTGCACAAGCTGGCCTATGCCGCGGCGGTGGCCGTGCTGCTGCACTTCCTGTGGAAGAAATCGGGCAAGAACGACTACGCCGAAGTGGTGGTGTACGCCCTGGGGCTGGCCGCCTTGCTGGGCTGGCGCTTCGGGCGGTTTTCGAGCCAGGTGGGCCGTTGAGCACCTGGGGCGGGCCTGAGGGGCCCTTCGGAGGGGCCGGGTCGTGCTGAACCTGCTGACGCAGTTCACGCCGTTCTTCGTGCTGGTGCTGCTGGGTTGGGGCGCGACACGCGCGCGCCTGCTGCCGCTGGAGGGCATTGGCGCGCTCACGGTGTTCGTGCTGTTTTTCGGCCTGCCCGCCATGCTGTTTCGCCTGGGGGCCAGTGGTGCCCTTCACCAGCCGGGCCTGGGCTGGCTGCTGTTGTCGTACGGGGTGGGGGGCGTGTGCCTCATGGCCGCAGGGCTGTGGTGGGCGCAGGGCCAGGGCCTGAGCCGGCGCGACGGTGGGCTGGTGGCCCTGGTGATCGCCTTTCCCAACACGGGCTTCCTGGGCCTGCCCTTGTTGACGGGCTTGCTGGGCCCGCAGGCGGCGGGGCCGGTGGCCGCCACCTTGATCATCGACGTGTTGCTGCTGAGCTCGCTGTGCCTGGCCTGGGCGCACTCGCGGCCAGGGACAGGCTCAGGCCCTGACGAAGCGGCTGCGCGCGTGAACGACAGCGCCTGGCATGCGGCGCAGGCTTCATTGAAGGGCGCGCTGCGCAACCCCTTGCTGTGGTCGATGGCCCTGGGCATGGCCTGGGCCGAGACCGCACAGCCCGTGCCCGCGGTGCTGGACACCACCTTGAAACTGCTGGGCCAGTCGGCCACGCCGGCCGCGCTGTTCACGCTGGGGGCCATCCTGGCGCGTGCGCAAATGCAGCCGGTTGCAACGCACCGGGTGGTGGCGCCCAAAGCCTTGGTGGTGCCTACCTTGCTCAAGCTGGTGCTTCACCCCTTGCTGGTGCTGGGTGCGGGGCGCGCGCTGCAGCACCAGGGGCTGAACTTGCCCGATGCCGGCTTGCTGGCCCTGGTCATGGCCGCAGCCCTGCCTTCGGCCAGCAATGTGTCCATGCTGGCCGAACGCGAGCGCGCCGATGTGGCCTTGGTGGCACGGATCATTTTGGGCAGCACGGCGCTGGCACTCGTCGGTGTGACGGCTTGGGCTCTGGGCCTGGGCTTGGGGCCGGAGCGTGCCGCAGCCGGTTGATCGGTGCCCGTCAGCCGCATGCTGAGTTTGCGGTGTTTGCACACTGTGCGAAATCGTGGTCGTGGCGGTTCACCCCGAGCAGAAACGCCCCTCTTGCCCTCATGGATCACCTCAACCCGGGGATGGCCGCGTCAGGGAGTCTGTGGGTAGAGTGTTTGCAGATGTAACTGATGGGTGTTTCATGAAGTGGCCATGCAAGTCGATTCTGGGCGCAGCGCTGTTGAGTGCGGCCTCTGCCATGGCGGCCCCCTTCGCTGGCTGGTCCACCCAGGCCATGACCGGCGCGATCCACCTTGATTTTGAAGCCCTGGCCGGTGTCGCGCCCGACACGGTGATCAGCAACCAGTTCATTTCTCAGGGTGTGTTGTTCACTGGCTCGTTGCGCGCCAACGGCTGCGGGGAGGGGGCCTGGAACGGCTTGGCCGATCTCGACGGCAGCACCGTGAGCACATTCGGCGTGGGTTGCGACTACAACACCCAGGCCGACAATTTCAGCATCCAGTTCGATCGCGACGTTTCGGCGGTTTCGCTCAGTGCTTTCCACATGACCAGTCCAAACGCCAGCGACGTGTTCGAGTTGCTCGACAACGGGCAAGTGGTGGCCTCTTTCCTGATGTCGTCGCTGGGATACACCGGTCTGGCTGCCAACTCGCAGGCCACGATCAACGGTCGCATCTTCGAAAACACCGAAGAGCTGCGCATCGGTTACCTGAGTTTCGATGGCATGGGGATCAGCTTTGACCAGGTGCGTTTCACCGAGGCCGATCCTCAGTATGGGTCCTTCGTGGTGATGGACGATCTGCGCTGGCGCAACAGCTCGCAGCAAGTGCCTGAGCCGGCGGGCTACGCGCTGGTGGCTTTGGCCCTGGCCGGTGTTGCTGCAGCGTCGCGTCGCAAGACTTGACACCGCCGAACTGATCAATTTCTACCCCATGAAAACGGCCCGCCAACCAGCGGGCTGTTTCCATGGGTGGCAAGAGGCCACAGGCTGTCAGTGCTGGCGCCCCAGCACCGGCCCCAGCGCCACGCCCGTGTGCGTGCCCTTGGCCACCAGGTGCTCGGGTGTGCCGGCCGCGGCCACCTTGCCGCCGCCGGTGCCGCCTTCGGGGCCCATGTCGATCACCCAGTCGGCCTCGGCGATGACATCCAGGTCGTGTTCGATCACGACCACGCTGTGGCCCCCATCGACCAGGCGGTGCAGCACGCGGATCAGTTTTTCCACGTCGTTCATGTGCAGGCCCACGGTGGGTTCGTCGAGCACGTACAGCGTGTGCGGGGCCTTCTGGCCGCGCTTGCCCACTTCGTCGCGCACCTTGCTGAGTTCGGTCACCAGCTTGATGCGCTGCGCCTCACCGCCTGACAAGGTGGGCGAGGGCTGGCCCAGGGTGAGGTAGCCCAGGCCCACGTCCTGCAGCAGCTTGAGCGGGTGCGAGATCGAGGGCATGGCCGCGAAGAACTCCACCGCTTCGTCCACCTCCATCTTCAGCACGTCACCGATGTGCTTGCCGCGCCAGGTGGCGGCCAGGGTTTCGGGGTTGAAGCGCATGCCGTTGCAGGTGTCGCAGTGCACCTTCACATCGGGCAGGAAGGCCATCTCGATGGTGCGGATGCCCTGGCCTTCACAGTCGGGGCAGCGGCCGGCGCCGGTGTTGAAGCTGAAGCGGCCGGCGGCCCAGCCGCGTGCGCGGGCTTCCAGCGTGTCGGCGAACAGCTTGCGGATGGTGTCCCAGAAGCCGATGTAGGTGGCCGGGCAGGAGCGCGGGGTCTTGCCGATGGGGGTCTGGTCAACCTCCAGCACGCGGTCGACCGCGCCCCAGCCCTCGATGCCGTCACAGCCCACCCACGCCGGTTGCTGCGTGGCGCGCTGCTTGGGCGGAATGCTGACCGCGGCTTGCACGTTGGCCAGCAGCACGTCACGCGCCAGGGTCGATTTGCCCGAGCCCGACACGCCGGTCACGGCCACCAGGCGCTTGAGCGGCACGGGCACGGTCACGTCGCGCAGGTTGTGCAGGCGCGCCTTGTGCACCGTGAGTTGCGGCACGCTGGCGTCGATGGGGCGGCGCGTGGTGCTGCTGTCGGCGCGCGCGCCGGCCAGCGGGTGCACCATGGGGCTGCGCAGGCAGCGGCCCGTGACCGAGCCTTCGGCAGCCATCACGTCGGCCACGGTGCCTTCGGCCACCACGGTGCCACCGCGCACGCCAGCGCCCGGGCCGATGTCGATGACATGCTCGGCGCGACGGATGGTGTCTTCGTCGTGCTCGACCACCACCAGGGTGTTGCCTTCTTTGCCCAGCGTGTGCAGGGCATCGAGCAGCAGCTGGTTGTCACGCGGGTGCAGGCCGATGGTGGGCTCGTCGAGCACGTAGCACACGCCCTGCAGGTTGCTGCCCAGTTGCGCGGCCAGGCGGATGCGCTGGGCCTCGCCACCCGACAGCGTGGGCGCGGCGCGGTCGAGGCTGAGGTAGCCCAGGCCCACCTGCTCCATGAAGGCCAGGCGGCTCTTGATTTCGCTGACGATGTCGCGGGCGATGGTGGCTTCGCGGCCGTCGAGCTTGAGCTTGCTGGCCCAGATGCGGGCGTCTTTCACCGACAGGGCCGATAGCTCGGCAATGCTTTGGCCGCGGCCCGGGCCCACCAGGCGCACGGCACGTGCCACGGGGTTCAGGCGGGCGCCGCCACAGGTGCCGCAGGCCGTCTCTTCCAGGTCGTCGAGTTCGGGCTCGGCAAAGGTTTTTTCGCGGCCGTTGTCGCGGGCCTTGTCGTCACCGCGTTGCGAATCGTCCAGCGCCTTGCGCTGGTCGCGGCTGAGCGTCAGGCCCGTGCCCACGCAGTCGGGGCACCAGCCGTGTTTGCTGTTGTAGCTGAACAGGCGCGGGTCGAGCTCGGGGTAGCTGGTGCCGCAGCTGGGGCAGGCGCGCTCGGTGCTGAACACCTTCACGCGGCCCATGTGCAGGGTCGACTTGCCGGTGGCCAGGGCGTCGGCCAGGCCGTCGAGCGGGCTGAGCAAATGCACCACACCCTTGCCGTGCTCCAGGGCCGCGGCCAGGTACTCGCGCAGCTTGCCTTCGTTCTCGGGCGTGACCAGCAGGTCGCCCACGGGCAGCTCGATGGTGTGCTCGCGGTAACGGTCGATCTTGGGGCCCTTGGCCGTGCCCCAGCCGGCCACGGGCAGGAACTCGCCGTCGACCCGCAGGTGCGTGTAGCCGCGGCTGCTAGCCCACTTCGCCAGCTCTGTGTAGATGCCCTTGCGGTTGACCACCAGGGGCGCCAGCAGGCCGATGTGCTGGCCCTTGTACTCGCGCACCCATTGGGCGGCGATGGCCTCGGGCGTTTGCGGCAGCACGGGCACGGGGTGGCCGTCGGCATCGCAGCACTGGGTGCAGTGCTGCACGCCCAGTTTCACGTACAGCAGGCGCAGGAAGTGGTGCACCTCGGTGGTGGTGCCCACCGTGCTCTTGCGGCCGCCGCGTGACAGGCGCTGTTCGATGGCCACCGTGGGCGGGATGCCGTACACGGCATCGACCTCGGGGCGGCCCGCCGGCTGCACCAGCGAGCGCGCATAGGCATTGAGCGATTCGAGGTAGCGGCGCTGGCCTTCGTTGAAGAGGATGTCGAAGGCCAGGGTGGACTTGCCCGAGCCCGACACGCCGGTGATGACGTTGAACTTGCCCCGCGGGATGTGCACGGTCATGCCCTTGAGGTTGTTCTCGTGGGCGTTGACCACTTCGATGGCCTGGGCGCCGGGGGCCGTGGCCGCCTTGGCGCGGCGCTGGTCGCGGCGGGCCTTGATCAGTGCTTGCAGGCTCTGGCCTTCGTCGTTCGCATGGTGCTCGGCAGCGTCACCGTAAGGCGCGTTGCGCTCGGCGGCCTGGGCCGCGGCAGGCTCATCCTGCAGGCCCAGGGCTGCTTCGTACTCGCGCAGGGCCACGCCGGTGTGGGTGGCGCCCAGGCGCAGCTCCTCGGGGCTGCCAATGGCCACCAGCTGGCCGCCTTCGTCACCGCCCTCGGGGCCCAGCTCGATCAGCCAGTCGCAGGCGCGAATCACATCGAGGTTGTGCTCGATCAGCACGATGGAATGGCCGGCGTCGAGCAGGCGGCCGAAGGCGCGCATCAGCTTGGCGATGTCGTCGAAGTGCAGGCCCGTGGTGGGCTCGTCGAACATGAAGAGCGTGCCCTTCTTGGCCATGCGCTGACCGCTCTTGCTCATCTGCGCGGCGCTTTCGACCAGGTGGCCGGCCAGCTTCAGGCGCTGTGCCTCGCCGCCTGACAGCGTGGGCACGGGCTGGCCCAGCTTCACGTAGTCCAGGCCCACATCGGCCAGGGGCTGCAGGGCGCGCACCACGTCCACGTCTTGCGCGAACAGGCGCACGGCCTCGGCCACGGTCAGCTCCAGCACGTCAGAGATGCTGAGCTTCTTGTTCAGGCGCTCGATCTGCACCTCGCGCACCTCGGCGCGGAAGCGCGTGCCGTCGCAGTCGGGGCAACGCAGGTACACGTCGCTCAGGAACTGCATTTCGACGTGCTCGAAGCCCGAGCCTCCGCAGGTGGGGCAACGGCCCGTGCCCGCGTTGAAGCTGAAGGTGCCGGCGGTGTACTTGCGTTCGCGGGCCAGCGGCGTGGCCGCGAACAGCGCACGCACGGCGTCGAAAGCGCCCACATAGCTGGCCGGGTTCGAACGTGCCGTCTTGCCGATGGGGGACTGGTCGACGAAGTTCACGCCGCTCAGCCAGTCGGCGCCCAGCAGCTCGTCGTGCTCGCCGGGGCTTTCGGTGGCTTCGCCGAAATGGCGCAGCAGGGCAGGGTGCAGGATGTCTTGCACCAGGGTCGATTTGCCCGAGCCCGACACGCCCGTGATGCCCACCAGGCGCTGCAGCGGGATCTCGACGTTCAGGTTCTTGAGGTTGTGCTGGCGGGCACCCTGCAGCAGCAGCTTGGGCGTGTTCTCCTGCACAGGGCGGCGCAGGCCCATGCCGATGCGGCGGCGTGCGCCCAGGTAGGCGCCCGTGAGCGTCTCGGCGCGTTTGAGTTCTTCGGGCGTGCCGTCGAACACGATGCGCCCGCCCTGGTGGCCGGGGCCGGGGCCCAGGTCGATCACGCGGTCGGCGGCCAGCATCACGGCCGGGTCGTGTTCGACCACCACCAGCGTGTTGCCGGCATCGACCAGGCGCTGCATGGCCAGGTTGATGCGGTCCATGTCGCGCGGGTGCAGGCCGATGCTGGGCTCGTCGAGCACGAACAGCGTGTTCACCAGCGAGGTGCCCAGGGCCGTGGTCAGGTTGATGCGCTGCACCTCGCCACCGCTGAGAGTGCGGCTTTGCCGGTCGAGCGTGAGATAGCCCAGGCCCACGTCACACAGGTACTTCAGGCGCGTGCGGATCTCGTCGAGCAGCAGTTGCAGGGCTTCGTGGTCGCCATGCGCCTGGCCGTGACCGGGCAATGTCACGAACGAGAAAAAGCGCTGCAGCTGCTTGATGGGCAGCAGCATCACGTCGTGCAGGTTCAGGCCGGGCAGGGCTTCGAACACGGCGCGCGGCACCGCGCACCCTTTGGGCATGAAGCGCTGGGCCGGGGGCAGCACGGCGTCGGCATCGGCCTGCGCGCCCAGTCGCCACAGCAGTGATTCCAGTTGCAGGCGCGCACCGTCGCAGGTGGGGCAGGGCGTGTAGCTGCGGTACTTCGACAGCAGCACCCGGATGTGCATCTTGTAGGCCTTGGTCTCGAGGTACTCGAAGAACCGGGTCAGGCCATACCACTGCTTGTTCCAGTTGCCCTTGTAGGCCGGGTCACCATGGATCACCCAGTGTTTCTGCTCGGGCGTCATCTGCGACCAGGCCAGGTCACGCGGGATGCCGGCCTCACCGGCGTACTTGATCAGGTCGGTCTGGATCTCGGCCCAGGCCGGCGTCTGCACGGTCTTGACCGCGCCGTTGCGCAGGGTCTTGCGGCCGTCGGGCACCACCAGGCCCCAGTCCACCCCGATCACGCGGCCGAAGCCCCGGCAGTGCGGGCAGGCGCCTGCGGCCGAGTTGAAGCTGAACATGCCCGGGGTGGGCGTGCTGTAGCGGCGGTCGGTTTCCGGGCAGTGCAGGCCGCTGGAAAAGCGCCACAGATCGGGCTCGGCCTCGCTGCCCGATTCGGGCAGGGCGTACACGGTGATGCGGCCGCTGCCGCGTTTGAAGGCCACCTCCAGCGCCTCTAGGATGCGCGAGCGGTCGAGGTCG
This sequence comes from Aquabacterium lacunae, assembly GCF_004310865.1. Lineage (GTDB taxonomy): Bacteria > Pseudomonadota > Gammaproteobacteria > Burkholderiales > Burkholderiaceae_C > Aquabacterium > Aquabacterium lacunae. Next base: position 190,689 of record NZ_SIXI01000003.1, on the reverse strand, counting down.
ACACCGCTGGCGTCGGCCCCGATGCGGAAGCGGTCGGCCACCACGTCGAGCACCAGGCGTTCACCCGCTTCGCTGGCCACGGTGCGCTGCGCCTGGATTTTCGAGAAACCACTGGCCGACAGCCATTCTTCCATCTGATCGGCGCTGGTGTTGGCGGGCAGTTCGGCCGCAAAGGTCACGACCACGCGGCGGCCGCCCTCGGTGGCGCTGCAGCGGCGCAGCAGTTCGTCGAACACCGAGTTGGGGTTGTCTTCGCGCACGGGGGCGCCCGTGTCCTGGTCGTACAGGCGCGCTGCCCGTGCGAACAGCAGCTTGAGGTGGTCGTTCAGCTCGGTCATCGTGCCGACCGTCGAGCGCGAGGTGCGCACCGGGTTGGTCTGGTCGATGGCGATGGCCGGCGGCACCCCTTCCACGCGGTCAACCGCCGGTCGGTCCATGCGGTCGAGGAACTGGCGCGCATAGGCGCTGAAGGTTTCCACATAGCGCCGCTGGCCTTCGGCGTACAGGGTGTCGAACACCAGCGACGATTTGCCCGAGCCCGAAGGGCCCGTCACCACCGTGAGCTCGCCGGTGCGGATGTCCAGGTCCAGGTTCTTGAGGTTGTGCTGGCGGGCACCGCGGATGCGGATTTCAGACATGGAACACCTTCTGGCAGTTCGGTGGGGGTGGGCCGAACATTCTAGGGAGTCTGTCGCTGATTGGTGGAGAGGCCACTGGCTGTCGTGTGCTTGTCGAGCGGCATGGGCTTGATTTCGTCAGGCGACAAGTGGCGAGGCTGCGTGCAGGCCCCGGACGAGCTCACCCTCCGAGTGAGGGGGCTGCCCCCCTTGCTTCGGGAGGCCGCTCGGGCGTCTGTCCCGACTACAGTGACGTTACAGGCTGCAACGTTTGTGTTGAGCAGCCCAGGGAGTTCCTGATGTTCACTGCTTTCCCTCGTCGTCTGATTGCCGTCGCCGCCCTGATGGGTGCGCAAGGGATGGCCCATGCCATTGCGACCACCACTCCCGCTGGCACCAACGTGACGTTTTCTGGCGTGGCCAGTCTGTCGCAAAGCCTGACCGTCAACAACTCTGTGGGCGGCACCCTGACCATCACCCCACAAGGCGGTTCTCACATCACCGGCCTGAGTGGCAAGGTGGGTGTTTCCCAGAACAGTGCCGCCGACACCACGGTGGGATCGGGTGAAGGCATTCTGTTCTCGTTCACCAAGGGCGTGACCCTGTCTCGCTTGCTGCTGGACATGCCCGGCACGGGTGGCTCTTTCACCCTGTCGGTGAACGGTGGCGGCGCCCAAACCTACAGCGTTGCGACCTTCCAGAATTCGGTGTCGATCGCAGGCAGCACCTTCTTGTTCGGTTGGTCAGGCACCAACTACGCCATCAATTCGGCCACTTTTGGCAAGGCCACATCGCCTGTGCCTGAGGCCGACGTGGTGGCCATGGTGTTGGCAGGGGCTGGCATTGCAGCCTTCGCTGCGCGTCGTCAGCGTCGCAGCAAGGCCGCTTGATCATGCCTGGCTGGTCCGGTGATGGACCTGCCAGCCGCACCGGCACAAAAAAGGGCGCCTCGGCGCCCTTTGTCATGGGTACAGGCTGAACTCAGCGCACCAGCAGCACCGGCACCTTGCTGCGGGCCAGCACCTGGGTGGCCACCGAGCCCATCACCAGGTTCATCAGGTTGCCGTGGCCGTGCGAGCCCATGATCACCAGGTCGTACTTGCCCTTGTCGGCCAGCTTGGCGATCACTTCCGGGGCGTGGCCCACCTTGGCCTCGTACCGCGTGGCCAGGTCATGCTTGGCCAGGAATTTGCGGATCGGCTTGAAGACGGCATCCGAGCAACTGTCGTAGTAACCCTTCAGGTCTTCCACCGAAAACACCGAGGCGGCGTGCGGCGGGATGGCCGGGGTCACGGTCAACACCGTGAACTCATGCTGACCATTGAGCCATTCGTCGTGCGTGGCCAGCCAGGCCAGCATCTGCTTGGTGAATTTGCTTCCGTCAACAGGCAGCAGGATCTTCATGGGGACCTCCGAAAATGGTGACTCCTCAGTGTAGGCCGAGGTGAGTGGAACCTTCGGTTGCCCGACAGCGTCGGTTTGATGTTTCGCAAATGTGTGGTGTGCATCCGATGCCCAGGGTCATGCGTACAACACCGCATGAGAACCGATCATGCCCCTGTTGCCGGTCTGGGTGGTCTGGCACTCAACCTGTTGCGTCTCGGCTGTCGGGCTCGGCGGCAGGGGGGCGCATCGGCTCTGGCCGAACTCAGCCGCCACACGCTGGCCGCCCAGGGCCGGCTGGGCACCTGTTGGTCTGAGCAAGCCTACGGCCCCCTGGCGCGCCACCGTGCCGACGTGTACATGCCGCCCCCCACCTGCCCCCGGCCTGCCCGCGGCTGGCCTGTGGTGGTGTTTTTCCATGGCGGCTCCTGGCAGTCGGGGTCGCGCCATGAACATGCCTTCGTGGGCTGGTCGCTGGCCGCGCAAGGGGCGGTGGTGGTGGTGGCCGATTACCGGCTGCACCCGGAAGTGACTTACCCGGGCTTTCTGGAAGATTCGGCCCTGGCGGTGGTGTGGGCCCGCCGGCAGTTGCCGCACTGGGACGCCGACCCCAACCGCTTTCACCTGATGGGGCACAGCGCGGGGGCTTACAACGCTGCCATGCTGGCCCTCGATGCCCGCTGGCTGGAAGCCCAGGGGGGCACGCCGGCCTGGTTGGCCGGCTGGATCGGGCTGGCCGGCCCGTACAACTTCTGGCCTGTCACGGTGCCCGAACTCAAGCCGGTGTTTGCCGGGGCAGACATTGGCGCAGATTGCCAGCCGGTGGCCCATGTACACCGCGAAGCACCGCCCAGCTGGCTGCTCACGGCGCCCCATGACCGCTGGGTGTCGCCCGACCTGAACAGCCGTGCCCTGCACCGCCGCCTGATCGCCGCCGGGGCACACAGCGACTGGCTGACCATGCCCCGCACCGGCCACATCAGCTTGCTGGCCTGCCTGGCACCGCCGCTGCAGGGGTGGGCGCCTGTGATGCCGCGGGTGTGGCAGGCCCTGCAGGCGCAGGGCTGGCCGAACGCTCAGACCTCGACCGTGAACAGCGGGTCCCAGCCCAGCGTTTCACCCTTGTGGGAGTGACCGCGTGCGTTGCTGACCACGCGGGTGTGTCCGCCCGGGTGCGTCACCCGGTAGTCGTGCCGACAGTGCAGGTGCCCGTGGATCCACAGGTCGGCCAGGGGCAGCAGGTCGTCGTCGGCGTTGCAGAAGCTGGCCGTGCCGGGCTGGCGGCCGTAACGTGGGTCGGCGCTCAGCAGGCTGGGCCCGAAATGCGTGACCACCACGGTGGCGTCCCAGCCTTCACCGGGCGCTGCGGTGTGCTGCAAGGCGTCGAGCAGCCATTGGCGGTGTGCCAGGGCTTCTTCACGCACCGCGATGGGGTCAAAGGGCTGGCCGTCGCGGGTGGACTGCATCACCTTGACGAAATACGAGGCGGCGCGCATCACCTTGGGGCGTGCGGCCAGGCCGAACAGGTCGAAATCGCACCACCGTGTGCAGCCCAGCAGCCGGATGCGGCGGCCCTGGCGGTCGGTCAGTGTGGTTTCTTCGCGGTCGAGCAGGGTGATGCCCCACCCTGCACAGCGCTGGCGCAGCTGGGCCAGGGCCTCGTCCACGTCTCGGCGGTCGAACTCGTGGTTGCCCGGCACGAACACCACGGGCACCGGCCAGTTCGCAAAACGGCCCAGCGCCTGCCAGCGGCTGTCGATGTCACCGGCCAGCACCAGCAGTTCGGCCTCGGGGGCCGGGGGGCAGTCGGTCTGCTCTGTTTCCAGGTGCAGGTCCGACAGGATCTGGATCTTCAAACCCGGGGCACCCCTGCGCTCAGTTGGCGCCGTGGCAGTTCTTGTACTTCTTGCCACTGCCGCAGGGGCAGGGGTCGTTGCGGCCGGTCTTGGGCTGGTCGCGCACCACCTGCTGCACCTTGTGGCGCTCGGCAATGCCGATGCCGGCCAGGTCCACCACGTCGAACACCAGGGCCTCGATGGCTTCGTCCATGTTCTTGAGCGGGTGCTCTTCGTCCAGGGCCTTGGTCATGGCCTTCTGGGTGTCGTCCTGATCGGGCAGGTGACGCCACAGGCTGTCGAGCAGGTCAGGCACGCCGCTCAGGGCCGCCTCTTCCAGTTGCGGGAAGTTGGCCAGGGCCCATTCGAAACCGGCGACCCAGTAGCCGATGCCTTCGAAGGCGTCCTTGCCGGTCAGCACCTGGCCGTCTTCGTCTTCCACCAGAGGCACCAGCGGGTCGAACCAGCCGTCTTCCAGGATGCCGTGCAGCAGCTCGTCGTAGCGGCGCTGGATCAGCTGGACCAGGCGGTCGTGCTGCTTCTGGCTCCATTTGGGGCCCACCTCGGGAATGCCTTCGGTGCCGAAGATGGGCGGCAGCCACTGCTCGGGGGGCAGTTGCACCGGCTGCACCAGCACGCCACACAGGTACCCATCGAGGATGACGGCGTCCAGCGTTTCGTAGGGTTCCGGCACCAGGGCCAGGAGTTCGTCGATCTCGTGGATCTCGGCGTCGGTCAGGGTGGGGGCAGCGCTCATGGGGTGCGGCGCGCCCGGGGCCGGGCGCAAGTCGGTGTGTTCAAACCCGCATTGTGCCGGGACTTGCCGTGAATCTGCCTGTCAGCCGCGCACCGCCCGTGGTGCCTGTCTGGCGCCAGCCCTCAGAACTCGACATCGAGCTCGTCGATGTCGGCCGGTTCGGCCTGTGCCGCCTTGATCCACTCCTTCATCTCGGGCATGGCCAGGATGGTGTCGCAGTAGGCGTCACACACCGCATCAAGCTTGACGTCGTAGGTTCTGAAACGCGTGCACACCGGGGCGTACATGGCGTCTGCGATGCTGCGGTGCGCGCCAAACAGGTAGGGGCCGCCGTAGGCCTGCAGGCATTCACGCCAGATGGTGGTGATGCGGTCGATGTCGGCCTGGGCGCGCGACCACACCTTGAACTTCGGGAAGTGGGCCCGCAGGTTCATGGGCAGGGCCGAACGCAGCGACGCAAAGCCCGAGTGCATTTCACCGCTGATGGCGCGGCAGTGGGCGCGTGCCTTGGGGTCGGCCGGCAGCAGGTGCGCTTCAGGAGAGCATTCGTTGAGGTATTCGGCAATGGCCAGGGTGTCCCACACATGCACATCGCCCACCTTGAGGTCGGGCACACGGATCGACGACGACAGCAGCAGCAGGTCGGCCCGGTTCGACGGGTCATCGGGCGGCAGCACGTTTTCCTCGAACGGCAGGCCCGAGAAGCGGGTCAGCAACCAGCCGCGCAAGGACCACGACGAGTAGTTCTTGCTGGTGATGGTGAGCACCGCCCGGGCGGTGGGCCGCACCGTCGCCTGGTTGGCGCTGGCCGCGGGCCGTGCGGTCGTCCGGGTGGAAGACTTCTTGGCCGCCGGCTTCGTGGCCGCAGCTTTGCGCGTTGCAGTGGTGGTGCTCATGGTGCGTGGGCGTGGGTGTCTCGTCTCGGCACCTTGATGGTGAGCAAGCCACGTGCCAAGGCAGTGCGCCGTGCACCGGCAGGTGGCTTGGCCTGCATCTTGCAGAACACCCTGTCAGATGTCTGATTGGGGATCGCATGCTTTACGCCGCCTACGACGCGCAGCACATGTTCATGGAGCCCTGGCGCCTGATGGCCCGCCAGGGGGCCGACTGGTTGCACCATGTGTTGCCCGCACCCGCAGAGGGCGTGCCCAGCTGGCGCGAAATGTTCGCTGGGGGCGTGCTGACGCGCAGCCTGGCCGCCACCAGCGAGGTGTTCTCGCGCTGGCGCCTGACCCACACCCGCCCCGATTACGGCATTGCCTCGGTGGTGAGCAACGGCCTGGAATGCGGCATTTCAGAAGAGGCCGTGATGAGCACGCCCTTCGGCACGCTGCTGCACTTCCGCAAAGACCGTGCGCTGGCCCAGCCGCCCGTGCTGCTGGTGGCGCCCATGTCGGGCCACTTCGCCACCTTGTTGCGCGACACCGTGCGCACCTTGCTGCAAGACCACGACGTGTACATCACCGACTGGCACAACGCCCGTGACGTGCCCCTGCGACATGGCGAGTTCAGCCTGGACGACTACACCGACCACCTGATCCGATTCCTGGCCAAGATGGGCCCGGGGGCTCACCTGATGGCGATCTGCCAGCCCTGCGTGGCCTCGCTGGCCGCCGCCGCCGTGATGGCGCAAGACAACCACCCGGCCCAGCCCCGCAGCGTGACCTTGATGGCCGGCCCCATTGATTGCCGCGTGAACCCCACCTCGGTGAACGAGCTGGCCACCAGCCGCGACATTGGCTGGTTCGAAGAGAACATGATCCACACCGTGCCGGCCACCCAGAAGGGCGCAGGGCGGCAGGTGTACCCTGGCTTCGTGCAGCTCACGGCCTTCATGAGCATGAACATGGGCCGCCATCTCAAGGCCTTTGACGACCTGGCCGTGCAGATCCGCGATGGGCAGCACGACAAGGCCGCCTCGGTCAAGGCCTTCTACGAAGAGTATTTCGCCGTGGCCGACCTGCCGGCCGAGTTCTACCTGCAGACCGTGAACAAGGTGTTCCAGACCTACGACCTGCCCCGCGGCGAGCTGACCTTCCGCGGCGAGAGGGTCGAGCCCCGGGCCATCCGCAAATCAGCGCTGTTCACGGTGGAAGGCGAGCGAGACGACATCTGCTCGGTCGGCCAGACCGTGGCCGCGCAAGACCTGTGCACCAGCGTGCGGCCCTACCTGCGCAACCACCATGTGCAGACCGGCGTCGGCCACTATGGCGTGTTCAGCGGCCGACGCTGGCAGAACGAGATCTATCCGCGGGTGCGGGAGGTGATCCACCAGGTGGCGTTGTGAAGCCTTGGCTGTGAGGTGCGGTCAACGATGCGTTGACCGCTCAGCCTCACCGGTTCGGCCCGATGTTCACGTTGGCGCCCAGCACTGCCGACTGCACCTGAATCCATGGGCCTGAGGGCCTTGACCGGGCGTTGTGCGTCAGGCGCACTCCTGCGACGCGCAGGCGCTCTGTGTTCGGGTCAAAGCTGACGCCTTCTGGGCACGGGTCGACCACTCGCGACAGCGTGCCGCCGATGTAGTCCACCAGTGCCTGCATCAGCTCCATTGCCCGAGTGTCTGAGATTTCGCCTGAACGGCAAGCAAGCAGCCAATCGGTTGGGCTGGCCGTGCTGCGCAGGTACAGCACGAAGTCCTTCGGGTTGGATGCGCTGTGAACCAGGCCCAGCGCGACGGGGGGGGCACCCTGCAAGTCGACAGGGCGCCACGCTAGGGATTCGCCGGCCGAGCTCTCGATGATCTGGGGCTGGCTGAATCCAGACGATTGGGGGGCCAGCTGGTACTGACCACTGTCGAGTGCAGGCGTTTTAGCACTACCGACCGAGTCGCTGACGATCACTCCGTCAGGCAGGGGCAGATTGGCTTCGAGGAACATGCCCATGACACTGCTGTATTCCGATATGTTGCGGTTTTGGTCCACCCACCCGGTGTTCATGGACACGGTCAGGGCTGTGCTGGTGCCCGATGCTTCTGGCACCACCAGCTGGTTCATCTGCACCTCCCAGCCGTCGGGTACCCGTGTGAACTCGGCGGTGCCGCTGCAGGGCCTGCTGTAGGGCGTGCCTGCCATGCCTGTTTGTTCGAACTCGGCATCTGACCAGTCGGCGCTGCGGCACACGTAGTCGCGCTCGACCCGTTGGTTGGAGCCGGTCACGGTGTTGCCCAGGCGCACCAGCACCAGGTACTGGTTGGGTTGCAGCGGGTTCACCGCCACGGCCACGCGACGGTAAAAATCGGTGGTGAGTTGCGCCGCCTGCATCGTGACGCTGCCGGCCCCGAACAAGCCAGAGGTGGCATACGGGTCACCGAACAGACGCACCGTGTTCACGGTACCGCTGAGCAGGTCGGCGCCCTTGAGTTGCAGGGTGGCGGGCGGTACGGTGCTGGCAGTGCCGGTGGATGTGCCGGTGGATGTGCCGCCTGATCCGGAGCCCGAATTGCCAGTGTCCATGATCGGGCTGATGCCCACGGGCGCCTGCCAGCTGAAGTTCACGCTGGTGCGCACCTTTTCACCGCCGCTGGCTTGTGTGCCCAGTGTCATGCTGGTGAATCGCGCCTCGCGCCTGTCGGCATCCAGTGCGATGGTGGCGTCACACAGCGGCAGGTTGGCGATGCGGCTGTCGCTGAATTCGAAGGCAAGTTGCGCCAGTTCGCCCGTCAGCCAGCCCTTGCCTGCACAGCCGTATAGGCGACGGTCGGGCGATTTCCGGGTCCAGGAGATGACGTAGCGTTCGGGGTTGCCCTGCATGTACGCCACCGAGGTTTCGAAGGTTTTGGTTTCAACCCCGCTGATTTCCAGGACCCCGATCGTGGTGTAGTAAGCGCGGTTCAAGCGCGAGGCGTTGTCGGTCAGGCTGTAGCTGCCCACGCTGACTTGTGACGTGCCGGCATCGACCAGCACCAAGGTGCCTGCTGCGGCTTCGGTATTCACGGGGGCCGCCGGGGCTTCACCCTGGCTGCTGGGCGTCACCGAGGCCGGCGAGCCTCCGCCGCCGCATGCGCTCAGCAGGGCAGACAGGGTCAGGGCGGCCCAAGGCGCCCGTGCGTGTGACAGCAACGGCATGAACAGGTTCTCCCCACTCGGTTTCGAATGGGTTGGAATGTAAAGAACCGTGATGCCATTGGGGGTGCTTTTCCTGGTGTCCCCCCCCCGCAATGGGGCCCGCGTTCGCGGGGGGGCTCAACCGCCCCAGCGCTCCTTCAGTTGCGCCAGCGCGGTCGGGTCCTCGATGGTGGTCAGGTCACCCGTGTCACGGCCTTCGCACACGGCCTGGATGGCGCGGCGCAGCAGCTTGCCCGAGCGGGTCTTGGGCAGCACGTTCACGAACACCACGCGGCTGGGGCGACCCACGGCGCCCAGGTGCTGGTCGACCGTCTTGAAAATCTCGGCCTGCAGGGCCTGGGCCAGTTCGGGCGTGGCGGCGCGGCTGGCGTCGCGCAGCACGGCAAAGGCCACCGGCACCTGGCCCTTGAGGCTGTCGGCCACGCCCACCACGGCCACCTCGGCCACGGCGCTGTGGCCGCTCACGGCTTCTTCGATCTCGCGGGTGCCCAGGCGGTGCCCGGCCACGTTGATGACGTCGTCGGTGCGGCCCAGGATGAAATAGTAGCCGTCGGCATCCCGGATGCCCCAGTCGAAGGTGTTGTAGGCCATGGGCTGGCGCTGCGGGAAGCTGCTCCAGTAGGTCTTGGCAAAGCGGGCGTCGTCGCCCCACACCGTTTGCAGGCAGCCGGGCGGCAAGGGGTGCGAGATGGTGACCACGCCCTTGGTATCGGGCGTGGTGATGGGCTGGCCGGTGCTGTCGTCGAGCAGCTGCACGTCAAAGCCGGGCATGGGCACGCCAGGCGAGCCGAAGCGCGTGGGGAAGCCGGGCTCCACGCCATGGGCCACGCTCAGGATGGGCCAGCCGGTTTCGGTCTGCCAGTAGTTGTCGATGATGGGCTTGCCGATGGCGTCGCTGATCCAGCGGGCGGTGGGCTCGTCCAGCGGTTCACCCGCCAGGAACAGGTGCTTGAGCGACGACAGGTCGTGCCGCTTCAGGCATTCGGGGTCCTGCTTTTTCAGCACCCGGATGGCCGTGGGCGCCGAGAACATCACCGTGGCTTGGTACTTTTCGACCAGCGACCACCACACGGCGGCGTCGGGGCAGGTGGGCAGGCCCTCGTACACCACGGTGCGCATGCCGGCCACCAGCGGGCCATAGACGATGTAGCTGTGGCCCACCACCCAGCCGATGTCGCTGGTGCAGAAGAAGGTTTCGCCCGGTTTGCCCTGGTAGATCAGGTCCATCGAGGTGGCCAGGGCCACGGCATAGCCGCCGGTGTCGCGCTGCACGCCCTTGGGCTTGCCGGTGGTGCCGCTGGTGTACAGGATGTAGCTGGGGTGGGTGCTGTCCACCCAGGTGCAGCCCACGTGGGCCTGGCGATGTTGTTCGTGCAGGGGCAGGTAATCGACATCGCGCGTGGCCTGCCGCTCGGCCGGGGCCAGGCCGCGGTCCACCAGCAGCACGTGATCAACCGAGTGCGTGGCCAGGCGCAGGGCGTCGTCTAGCAGGGGCTTGTAGGCCACCACCTTGCCGCCGCGCGAACCCGCGTCGGCCGTGACGATCACCTTGGGGCGGGCGTCGTCGATGCGGGTGGCCAGCGAGGCACTGGCGAAGCCGCCGAACACCACCGAATGGATGGCGCCCAGCCGCACCGTGGCCAGCATGGCGAAGATGGCCTCGGGCACCATGGGCATGTACAGCAGCACGCGGTCGCCACGGCCCACGCCCAGCTGCTGCAGGATGGCGGCCATGGTCTGCACCTCCTGGTGCAGCTCGCGGAAGGTCCAGGTGCGTTCCTGGTTCGTCTCGGTGGAAACGTAGGTCAGGGCCGGCTGGTCACCACGCGGGCCCACGTGGCGGTCGACCGCGTTGTGGCACAGGTTGGTGGTGGCGCCCGGGAACCAGCGGGCAAAGGGGGGCTGGCTGGCGTCGCAGATGGCCTCGTGCCCGTCGCCCGGCGGCGTGGCCCAGTCGATGCGGGTGGCCTGTTCGCGCCAGAAAGCGTCGCGTTCGGTGATCGATCGACGGTGCAGCTCAGCGTAGTTCATGGTGATCGCCTTCCAGGGGAGAGGTTTTCACCATGCTAGGCACGGGGGTTTGTCGGCGCGTCAGGGTTCACCCTGTGTCAGGCTGCCACACCTGCCTGGGGCTTGCGCACTGTGTCTCGGTCCAGCGGCTGAAGTGATCGCCTCACATGAACAAGGCAGCGCGCCGCAAGATGAACCCGCCGAAGGCAATCATGGCCAGCACCACGCCCCACTTGAGCACGTTCATGCCCCGCTCGCGCCACACGGGCTGGCCGGTCAGGCGCCCCATGATCACGCAGAACACGAAGGCCAGGACCAGGCCCAGCACCAGAAATCGCAGCAGGGCCACCATGGGGTCTTACCAGGCCGGAGCCAGTTCGGCCATGCCGCGCGGGGCTTTGGCCTTGTCTTCGAAGGTGACGATCTCGTAAGCGTCTTCCTGCTTGAGCAGCTCGCGCAGCAGCAGGTTGTTCAGCGCGTGGCCCGACTTGAAGGCGCTGTAGTGCGCCAGCAGCGGAAAGCCTGCCACGTACAGGTCACCGATGGCGTCCAGGATCTTGTGCTTCACGAACTCGTCGTCATAGCGCAGGCCGTCGCCATTGAGCACGCGGTAGTCATCGACCACGATGGCGTTGTCCATGCTGGCACCCAGGCCCAGGCCGCGCGAGCGCATCATCTCCACGTCCTTCGTGAAGCCGAAGGTGCGGGCGCGGGCGATGTCGCGCTTGTACTGGCCACTGGAGAAATCGAACTCCACGCACTGGCCGGTCTGGTCCACGGCCGGGTGGTCGAAGTCGATCTCGAAGGTGAGCTTGTAGCCGTGGTAGGGCTCCAGGCGGGCCCACTTCAGGCTGGCGCCGCTGCCTTCGCGGTATTCCACCGGGCGCTTGACGCGCAAGAAGCGCTTGGGCGCCTTCTGCAGTTCGATGCCGGCGCTTTGCAGCAGGTACACGAATGCTGCCGACGAGCCATCGAGGATGGGCACCTCTTCGGCGGTGATGTCCACGTAGAGGTTGTCCAGCCCCAGGCCGCAACAGGCCGACATCAGGTGTTCGATGGTGTTGACCTTGGCTGCGCCCGGGTCACCACCGGGGGAAATGGTGGTGGCCATGCGGCAGTCGCACACCGAGGCCGGCGTGACCGGGATGTCGACCGGGTTGGGCAGGTCAACGCGGCGGAACACGATGCCGGTGTTGACCGGCGCCGGGCGCAGGGTCATCTCGACCCGCTGGCCGCTGTGCAGACCCACGCCCACGGCGCGGGTCAGCGATTTCAGGGTGCGTTGTTGCAGCATGGCCCAGATTATCGCGTTTCGTTCAAGGTCTGTCCTGCGCGCAGGGCATTGGCCTTGTCACAACAGGTGGGTGCGATCACCCCGTGAAAAGCCCAGGGCGTCGAACCAGTCGCCCTTGACGAAGCCCACCACCTTGAACAGCTCGCCCATTTCGTGTTCGCCCAGCAGCTTCTGCACGGCGGCCGTGGCCTTGATCTGGGCCGCGTTCAGGGTGTCGCCCGGTGGGGGCAGCAGGTTCAGCAGGCCGCAGTTCATCAGGAAATGGGCCTGGCTGGTGTAGCCCAGCACGGTCCAGCCGCCCTCCTGGCCCGCCAGCGCCACGCCCGTGAAGTTCACGTGGGTGGTGATGTCTTTGGCGCCCACCTGGTCCAGCGGGTCGGGGTCGGCGCGGTGGGCCTGGTGGCACATCAGGGTGCCACCCGTGCGTTGCGGGTGGTAGAACTCGTCGGCCGGAAAGCCATAGTCGATGAAGAAGGCCGCGCCCTTGTCCATGTGCTGCGCCAGCGTGGCCACGAAGGCTTCGGCCGGGCCATGGGTTTCGACCACGGTGCCGGGCACGAACACGCTGTCGGGCTGTTCGGTGGGCGGGCGCACGCCCTCGGGCAGTTCTTGCTCGGCCCAGGCGAACACGGGGTGCGCATCGGTGCTGTCGGGCGCCAGGGTCACGCCGCGTTCGCGCCATTGCTGGCCGTCGAAATGCAGCAGGTGCACGGGAATGGCGTCGAGCACCTCGTTGCCCACGATCACGCCCTCGAAGCGGTCGGGCAGGGTGTCGGCCCACACCACCTTGTGCGCCAGCGCCGGGTGCGCCTTGACCAGGCGTTCGTGCTGGCGCTCGCGCAGCGTGCCCGACAGGTCGACGATGGTGTAGCGCTGGATGCGGTCGCCCAGCTCGCCCAGCAGCTGCTCGGCCAGGGCGCCGGTGCCCGCGCCAAACTCCCACAGCTGGTCGGTGCCGGTCACCTCCAGCGCCTGCGCCAGTTGCGCGGCCACGGCCTGGCCGAACAGCGGGCTCATTTCAGGGGCGGTGACAAAGTCGCTGCCGTCTTGCGGGCCCTGGCCCAGCACGCGTCGCCCGCCGCTGTAGTAGCCCAGCCCGGGCGTGTACAGGGCCAGCTCCATGTAGCGCTCGAAGCGCATGAAGCCGCCACGCTGGCGGATTTCGTCGGCGATCAGGCGGGCCAGGGGGCTGTCGGGCAGGGTGGTGGCCTGGGCCACGGCGGCGTCGGGGCGATGCGGGGCACTCATGGGCCGAATTGTCGACGCAAACCTGTGCGGCAGCCGCCAGCGGGCCGCGCCCGGGTTGACTACACTGTCATCCCACTTCGTGAGCTGTCATGAATCCTCCATCTCCCACTGTGCGCGTGGCCCTGGTGACAGGGGCGGGCAAGCGCCTGGGCCGTGACATCGCCCTGACCCTGGCCACCCAAGGCTGGGACGTGGCCGTGCACTGCCGAAGCTCCCGTGCCGAGGCCGACCAGACGGCCGACGAGATCCGGGCGCTGGGCCGCCGTGCCACCGTGCTGCAGGCCGACCTGGCCGACGAAGCCGCCTGCCGCCAGCTGCTGCCCGGGGTGGTGTCTGCCCTGGGCCAGTGCGACGCCGTTGTCAACAGCGCTTCGACCTTTGAATACGACGCTGTGGGCAGCTTCACCTATGCCGCGCTGGAAAAGCACCTGCGCGCCAACACCGCGCCGGCCATCGTGCTGGCGCAGGCCCTGGCCGAGCACCTGCAGGCCAGACAAGCCGAAGGTGCGGTGGTGAACCTGCTCGATCAGAAGCTGTGGAATCCCAACCCTGATTTCTTCAGCTACACGCTGTCGAAGGCGGCCCTGGAATCGGCCACCACCTTGCTGGCCCTGGCCCTGGCGCCGGCCGTGCGCGTGGTGGGCGTGGCCCCGGGCCTGACGCTCACCAGCGAATGGCTGCAGGGCGAGAAGTTCCAGCAGCTGCATCAGTTGTCGCCACTGGGGCGTTCATCGAGTGCGGCCGACGTGGCCGCCACCGTGGCCTTTGCCCTGGCCAATCGCTCGATCACGGGCACCACCTTGCTGGTCGACGGGGGCCAGCACCTGCAGCGCTTCGAGCGCGACTTTTCCATGATGTGAGGCCCCAGCCATGTCCCTGACCAAAGGCAACCAGATCCTGACCCTGACCGGCCTGCGTTTCGACGCCAGCCTGGGCGTGCTCGATCACGAAATCAATGCACCGCAGCCCATCCAGGTCGATGCCGAGCTGAACATGGGCAGCCAGCCCCTGCTGCCGCACGACGACGAGATCCTCAATGTGCTCGACTACCGCAAGGTGCGCAGCATCATCATCGAGGAGTGCCGGTCCGAGCATGTGAACCTGCTCGAAACCCTGATCGGCAAGCTGTGCAAGCGCCTGATGGACCTGCCCGGCGTGCTGGGTGTGCGCGTCAAGATCGCCAAGCTGGAAATCTTCGACGACTGCGAAGTGGCCATCCGCATGGAAACCGGGCAGTGGTGAGTTGCCCGGCCTTGTTGGCGAACAGGTCAAGGGGCCACGTTGATGCGCATGGTGCTGTTGAAGGGCGAATCGTGGTTGATCAACATGCCACCCTGGTCGCTGAAGTCGACCAGGCGCTGCACCCAGTTGCGCTGTCCGTCCGTCAAGGCAATGCCCTTGGCGTCCAGTTGGGTGTAAACATCGACCATCACGCCGTTCTTCATCACGAAGGGGCGCTGGGGTGAGGTTTGGAAGGTCTGTGGGTCGTAACGGCTGTAGAGGCCGCCGATTTCACCTTTGTTGTTGAGCATCAGGTTGCCCACCGACACGTCATCGGGCCAGCTCAGCGGAGTGAACCCCCCTGACGTGTTGCGCAGCTCCCAGCCCCAGCCCGGTTCGGCGCGATTGAGGACCAGGAACTGCCCCTGGTTGTTGATCGAAAACGCCTTCGACGGGTCAGGGCCCAACCAGGTCAGCTTGCCGTTCACCCACAGCGCCGCGCGCTCGGTGTAGGACAGCAAGGCGCCCTCTGGGCTCCAGGTTTCGTCGCGCACCATGCCCACCACGTCACCCTGGTCGTTCATCTTCTCGGGGAACGCTTTGCGTGCCACACCGCTGTCCAGAATGGTGAGTGTCCCGTTCTTCCAGATCACGCCCTGGATCTCGTCGCCCCGGGCGAGGCTGGGGGGGCGTGTGCCCAGCACCCAGTTCTGCGCATTCATGTCGATGGGGTCGAAGTAAGCACCGGTGGCGCCGTTGATTTTGGTCATCTTGCCGTTGATCCACACGGCTGGCAGGTCCTGCCCACGGCGTGGCAGCGACGTGCCCTGAAAAACTTGCGTGCTGCCAAGCGCATAGCCTGCCCAGTTGCCCTGGGCGTTACCAGCGGTGGGCCACACCGAAGTGTTCACCTTGACTGCCGGTGCGCTTTTGACATTGCCGGCGGCCCACCGCAAGGTTTGCAAGGTGTAGCGGTAGTCGTAAGACAGCGTGGCCAGGTTGAACGCGCGCGTGGTGCCGGTTTTGGCATGCCCCACCACGGTGCCGTCCTGCGCCATGAACACCGGGTAGCCGCTGGGCAAGATGTCGCCGGCCACCGTGCGGATCGTGCCAAAGCGCTCGATCACGGACACGCCGGTGTAGTTCTGGGCCAGGGTGGGGCCGCACAGCAATGCCAGGCTGAGACCCAAGCCAAGACAGTGTGAGGTGGGCCAAACCCATGCGAGAGGACGCGCACGGTGCATGAGGTGCTCCTGAATGAGTGGTGATTAATGGGGTTGATTATTCTGGGTGGGCGCAAATTCTCGATCGGGTCTTCCCCTGCCTGAAGGGGGCGGGGCGGCGGTACGGGTGGCGCAAGCCGCGCCAATCGGCGAAAATCGCAGGATGAACGACGCTGTCTCCCCCCAGATCCTGAACGCCCCGGGTGCCCCTGAGGGCGTTCCCCCGGGTGCCTCCCTGAGCGAGGCCGACGCCCAGGCCGCGGCCGCTGCCAAACGCCACGCCTTCGAGATGAACAAGCTCAGCAAGCGCCTGCACCGCGAGGTGGGCCAGGCCATTGCCGACTTCAACATGATCGAAGAGGGTGACAAGGTCATGGTGTGCATGTCGGGTGGCAAAGACAGCTACGCCATGCTCGACATCCTGATGAACCTGCAGCGCCGGGCGCCCATCCACTTCGAGCTGGTGGCCGTCAACCTCGACCAGAAGCAGCCCGGGTTCCCCGAGCACGTGCTGCCCGAGTACCTCACCAAGGTGGGTGTGCCCTTCCGCATCGAAGAGCAAGACACCTACAGCGTGGTCAAGAAAGTCATCCCAGAAGGCAAAACCACCTGCAGCCTGTGTTCGCGCCTGCGCCGCGGCATCTTGTACCGCGTGGCCAAGGAACTGGGTTGCACCAAGATCGCCTTGGGCCACCACCGCGACGACATCCTGGAAACGCTGTTGATGAACATGTTCTTCAACTCGCGCCTGAAGGGCATGCCCGCCAAGATGGTCACCGACAACGGCGAGCACACCGTGATCCGCCCCATGGCCTACTGCCGCGAGCAGGACATCGAGCGCTTCGCCGCCCACCGCGAGTTCCCCATCATCCCTTGCAACCTGTGTGGCAGCCAAGACGGCCTGCAGCGCCAAGCCATGAAAGAGATGATCCAGGGCTGGGACCGCAAATTCCCCGGCCGTGTCGACAACATGTTCACGGCCCTGGCCAACGTGGTGCCCTCGCACCTGATGGACCGCCAGCTTTACCCCTTCCAGACCGTCAAGGCCACGGGCGCGCCCGTGCCAGGGGGTGACATCGCTTTCGACGAAGACGAGGGCTGTGGCTCGCCAGCAGACGGCACACCAGGCAGCCTGGGCGCCGGCACGCAGGCCATTTCGCTGACCTCGCTGAAGGTGACACCCAAGGCCGCCTCCAATCCCTTCGAGCTGCCCGATGAGCCCGAAGGCAGTGCCAACCCGCAGCCTGCCGCATGACCCCGCAACGCCTGCTGGCCGTGGCCATTGGCACCAGCGTCCTGATGGGGTTGGCCGGGTGCGCCGGCTTGCAGCAGCTCACGGCCGACGTGAACACGCACGGCCAGTGGCCGGCCAGCCTGCAGGCGCCTCGTTACGTGTTCGAGCGCCTGCCTTCGCAGCAAGTGCAGCCCGAGCAGCAGGCCCGCATCGAGGCCGCGGCCGAGCCGGCTTTGCGCGCCCGCGGCTTTGTGGTCGCCGCGCGGCCCGAAGACGCCCAGGTGCTGGTGCAGGTGTCGGTGCAGCGGCAAACTGGCTACAGCTGGCGCGATGACCCCTTTTACCGCCCCTACGATGGCCACGTCTTCGGCAACATCGGCTTCGGTGGCCTGTGGGGCGGCCGTGGCGGCGTGGGCATTGGCCTGAACTTCGACACGCCCCGCACCACCTTGCAGGTGGGCCTGCTGGTGCGAGACAAGGCCAGCAGTTCCGTGCTGTACGAGGCGTCAGCCTCCACATTGCGACTGGGCTCGGCACCTGACAGCCTGATGGCGCCCCTGTTCCAGGCCGCCCTGTTTGATTTCCCCGCCGTGGCCATCAGCCCGCGGCGAGTCACCGTTCCACTGGCTGCACCTGCCGCATCGACTGCATCGTCGCCCGCAGCCTCACAACCCCGATAAGAAACTCAGATGTCGCTGTCCATCGTGATCATGGCCGCGGGCAAAGGCACCCGCATGAAGTCGTCGCGCCCCAAGGTGCTGCACACCCTGGCGGGCCGCCCCATGCTGTCGCATGTGCTGGCCACCACCGGCACCTTGCAGGCGGCCCAGCAGGTGGTCATCACCGGCCACGGCGCCGAGCTGGTCGAAGCGCAGATGCGCCGCGAGTTCGCGCAGGCGCCCTTGAGCTTCGTGCGCCAGGAGCCGCAACTGGGCACGGGCCATGCTGTGCAGCAGGCCGTGCCGGTGTTGCCTGACGAAGGCATCACCCTCATCCTCAATGGCGACGTGCCCCTGATCGAAGCCGTCACGGCCCAGGCCCTGGTCGATGCCTGCGCAGGCGAGCGCCTGGCCCTGCTCACCATCACGCTGGCCGACCCCACCGGCTATGGCCGCATCGTGCGCACGCCCGATGGCGCCCAGGTGCTGGCCATCGTCGAACACAAAGATGCCACCGAAGCGCAACGCGCCATCACCGAGGTCTACACCGGCATGATGGCCGCGCCCACCCGCTGGCTCAAGCAGGCCCTGGCTGGCCTGACCAATGACAACGCCCAGGGCGAGTACTACCTGACCGACGTGGTGGCCCGTGCCGTGGCCGACGGCGTGGCCGTGGTGGCCGCCCAGCCGCGTGACGAAGTGGAAGTGCTGGGCGTGAACAGCCCGCTGCAACTGGCCGACCTGGAACGCCGCCATCAGCAGGCCCAGGCCGTGCGCCTGATGGAAGCCGGTGTGCGCCTGGCCGACCCGGCCCGCTTCGACCTGCGCGGCAGCCTGGAGGTGGGCCGCGACGTCGAGATCGACGTGAACTGCGTGTTCGTAGGCTGTGTGCAGCTGGGCGATGACGTGCGCATCGGTGCGAACTGCGTGATCCGCAATGCCCGCATCGACGCCGGCGCGGTCATCCACCCCTTCACCCACATCGATGGCGACAAAGACGGCGCCACCGTGGGCGCCGGCTCGCTGATCGGGCCCTTTGCCCGCCTGCGCCCGGGTGCCCAGCTCGGCCGTGAGGTGCACATCGGCAACTTCGTCGAGGTCAAGAACAGCACGCTGGCCGACGGCGCCAAGGCCAACCACCTGGCCTACCTGGGAGACGCCACCGTGGGCGAGCGCGTGAACTACGGCGCGGGCAGCATCACGGCCAACTACGACGGCGCCAACAAGCACCGCACCGTGATCGGCAATGACGTGCACGTGGGCAGCAACTGCGTGCTGATCGCGCCCATCACCCTGGGCGATGGCGCCACCATCGGCGGCGGCAGCACCTTGAGCAAGGATGCGCCCGCGGGCCAGCTCACGGTGGCCCGTGCCAAGCAACTCAGCCTGTCGGGCTGGGTTCGCCCGAAAAAGGCTGCCAAGCCCTGACAAGCACCGAGACGGTCACCATGCACAAGCCGCTAACATCGATGCTCTGTCAAGTTTTGCCCTGAATCCACGTGGACCACTACCAACGCCTGCGGGTCAGCCGAGATGCCCCCCTGGAGGTCATCCGTGCCGCCTACCGTGCCCTGGCCGCCAAAATGCACCCCGATCGGCATGGGCAGTCGGAGGGCGCGAACCATGACATGGCCCTGCTCAATGCGGCCTATGAAGTGCTCAGCGACCCTGTGCTGCGTGCCGATTACGACGCAGGGTTGGCGGCCGCACAGCCCAAGCCGCAGCCCACGGCAGATGCAACACGCAAGGCCACTGAACGCAGTGGCGCGTGGCGCAACACGCGATTCGGCGCCGATGCCGACGACCTGTCGAGCGTGGGCAGCAGCTTTCAGGATGCCGATGCCACTGCATCCACGTTGGAGCAATTCAAGGACATCGACTGGGACAGCTTGAAGGCTGGGGCGCCGGTCAACCCCTGGTTGCAAAAGAGTCGGCTGGTGCCCATGGCCCTGGCCGCCTCATTTTTGGTCGCCTTGGGGCTGGTGTGGTGGGTGCAGCAGATCACCTCCCAGATGGACGCAGAACGAACCTTGTCTGCTCACCTGGGGCAAAAGGGATCGCCGGAGCAGCTGGTGCCACCCGACGTGCGATCGCTCGAGCATCGCGAACAGGAGCTGATGGCCCGTCAGGTGGCCTCAGCCGTTGGCGCTGCAGCACCCCCTGTGGTCTCTCCCTTTGTGCCGGGCGTCGCTCCAGACAAACACCTGCTCGACGGCGAGGCCCTCAGCCTGTCTCTTGACCTGCAGCCCAACATGGCGCTGATGGTGGGTGCGGGGCACGTGTCCTCTGCCACGTCGCCCTGATCGGGGCGGCTCAGTGGGTTGTGCCCTGGGGCGCCTGAAGCGGCAGTGCATGCGAGAACTTCGGCCGGTGCGTTGCAAAGAACGCCCTCACATTGCGCACACAGTGCGCCTGCACGAACAGGCGCTGCGCCACCTGCTGGTAGTGAGGCATGTCCTGCACAGCCAGCACCAGCATGAAATCGGGGCCTGAACCCGTACGCCAACACTGTTGAACGGCGGGTTCGGCCAGGCTCGCCGCTTCAAAACGTGCCATGTTTTCCTGGGTTTGCGGCTCCAAGGTCACCTCCACCAGGGCATGCAAGACAGACACACCAGCCGCCTTGAGCCGGTCATGTGACAGCAGCGCAACCCTGCGCTCGATGTAGCCAGCCTCCTCCATGGCCTTGACACGCCGATGGCAGGTGGCGCCCGACGACCCCGTGCGCTCTGCCAGTTGCTGCACCGACAGTTGGCAGTTCTCTTGCAGCAGGCTCAGCAAATGCCGGTCAAGCGCATCCAGTTGATTGCTTTGATTCATTTTCATGATTTATTGATATTCTTGTTTCATGTTGGTCATGGTATGGAATTTTGATCCAAAAAATGGCATGAAATGGAATGCGCATGTGCTGTGCGCACCGTAGCATTCCCACCGACACACCCGTTACCGGAGTTCAAAGCATGTGCGGCATCGTCGGCGCCATTGGTTCGCGCAACATCGTTCCCGTCCTCACCGAAGGCCTCAAGCGCCTCGAATACCGCGGCTATGACAGCTGCGGCGTGGCCGTGCTGAAAGACGGCGCCCTGCAACGCGCCCGCAGCACCTCGCGCGTGGCCGAGCTGCAAGAGCAGGTGCAGGCCGATGGCCTGGGTGCGAACCTTGGCATTGCCCACACCCGCTGGGCCACCCACGGTGCGCCGGCCGTGCACAACGCCCACCCGCACTTCTCGCATGGCCCGGGCGCCGAGGCCCCCAACACCAAGCCTGGCCACATCGCTCTGGTGCACAACGGCATCATCGAGAACCACGAAGAGCTGCGCGCCGAGTTGCAGGCCCTGGGTTACCTCTTCCTCAGCCAGACCGATACCGAGGTCATTGCCCACCTGGTTGACCACCTGTACGAAGGCGACCTGTTCGCCGCCGTGAAGGCCGCCACCCTGCGCCTGACCGGTGCCTACGCCATTGCCGTGTTCTGTGCCCATGAGCCACAGCGTGTGGTGGGTGCGCGCCATGGTTCGCCCCTGGTGATGGGTGTCGGCGGTGTGGATGCCGGCGAGCGCTTCCTGGCCTCTGACGCCATGGCCCTGGCCGGCGTGACCGACCAGATCGTGTACCTGGAAGAAGGCGACGTGGTCGACCTGCAACCCGGCCGCCACTGGATCGAACAAGCCCAGGCCGGCGAGGGCGGTGCGGTGGCCCACGTGCGCATCAGCGAAGCCCAGCGCCCCGTGCGCACCGTGACCGCCCACAGCGGCGCCGTGGAGCTGGGCCCGTACCGCCACTACATGCAAAAGGAAATCTTCGAGCAGCCGCGCGCCATTGCCGACACGCTGGAAGGCGTGGAGGCCATCACGCCCACGCTGTTTGGCACGCAGGCCGAGCAGGTGTTCAGCCAGATCGACCGCGTGCTGATCCTGGCCTGCGGCACCAGCTACTACTCGGGCAGCACCGCCAAGTACTGGCTGGAAAGCATCGCCAAGATCCCGTGCAATGTCGAGATCGCCAGCGAATACCGCTACCGCGACAGCGTGCCCGATGCCCGCACCCTGGTGGTCACCATCAGCCAGTCAGGCGAAACCGCCGACACCATCGCGGCCCTGAAGCACGCGCGCAGCCTGGGCATGGAGCACACCCTGACCATCTGCAACGTGGCCACCAGCGCCATGGTGCGCGAATGCAAGCTGGCCTACGTGACCCGTGCGGGCGTGGAAATTGGCGTGGCCTCGACCAAGGCTTTCACCACCCAGCTGGCCGGCCTGTTTTTGCTGACCCTGACCCTGGCCAAGCTGCGTGGCCACCTGAACGCCGAGGCCGAAGCCAGCTACCTCAAGCAGCTGCGCCACCTGCCCGCCGCGCTGCAGGCCGTGCTGGCGCTGGAGCCGCAAGTGGTGGCCTGGGCTGAAGCCTTTGCCCGCAAAGACAACGCCCTGTTCCTGGGCCGTGGCCTGCACTACCCCATTGGCCTGGAAGGTGCGTTGAAGCTCAAAGAGATCAGCTACATCCACGCCGAGGCCTACCCCGCCGGCGAACTCAAGCACGGCCCCCTGGCCCTGGTGACCGCCGAAATGCCCGTGGTGGTGGTGGCCCCCAACGACGTGCTGCTGGAAAAGCTCAAGAGCAACATGCAGGAAGTGAAGGCCCGCGGTGGTGAGCTGTACGTGTGCGCGGACGGCGACACCCACATCCACGCCGAGCCCGGCATCCACGTGATCCGCATGCCCGAGCACTACGGCGCGCTCAGCCCCATCCTGCACGTGGTGCCGCTGCAGCTGCTGGCGTATCACACCGCCTGCGCCAAGGGCACCGACGTGGACAAGCCGCGCAACCTGGCCAAGAGTGTGACGGTGGAGTGATGTGACTTGACCGCCTGGTGCCTGGCTGAGGTTCAGGCGCTATGCGAAGAACAAAAGGGACCTTTGGGTCCCTTTTGTGTGTGTGGCCACTGCCAGCTCACGGCCTTCTCTGAAGACCCGTGGGCATCCTTCGCTGGAGGCTCCTCTTACCTCCGCCCCGCCAACGGTGCCAACACCTCTCCTCGCATCTCGGACAACAACCCTGCAAACTGAATGGTCATCCGGTCCTCATAGGGGGCGCCGATGATCTGCACGTTGACCGGCAGCCCTTCCGATGTTCGAGCGACCGGCGCGCTGGTGGCGGGCAGGCCCAGCACGGTGGCAGGGGCAATCCACATGAAGAGGTCGCTGTAATGCCGGGAGCGACCATCGACCTTCAGCTTGCGTGTGGCAAACAGCGAGGCGTCGTGGGGGAAGGCTGTGGTCATCGTGGGCGGAGCCAGGATCACGTCGTATTGCTCAAAGGCGGCCGTGAACCGCTCTCGCAGAACGAGCGAGTCTTCGAGCACGTTCAGCCAACGGCTGTGGCTCATGGTCATCCCCTCCACGAACTTGTCGATGCATTGGGGCGAACTCATGAACCTCGCCAAGGTCCGCAGCAAAGCCGGCGTCCAGCCCATGGCCGGCGCGACCATGCCCTTTGCCATCCGCTCGCCTCTCGTCAGCCAGGCCTTCATCAGTGCCCCCATTTGCAAGGTGTAGTTGGGGTACAGGTCCATGAGTCCCAGGTTCGCAGGGGCTCCCCGGCTCACTTGGGCCCCTGCTTGTGACAGTTGCGCGGCCAGATCCCCGTATGCGCTGGCCAAGCGCGAATCAATGGGGCAATCGTCGTCGTCTGTCCACATCAATACCCGGAAATCAGCCAGGCGATCGTACCGAGGTGGCGGAAGATCCAGTCGCCAGCCGGGCTGCGTGCCCGGTGGAGGCACCGTGATGATGTGCAGCAAAAGCGCGAGATCGTCGGCGCTGCGCGCCATGGGGCCGGCAACCCCGAGGTCCGGCTCCCCAATGTGCCCGGGGGCGCCTGGGATGTGGCCGCGCATCGAGATCATCCCGTGCGTGGTCTTGTGCCCATAGACCCCACAGAAGTGCGCTGGAATGCGGATCGAGCCACCGATGTCGCTGCCGACTTCCAAGGGTGTGAAGCCGCATGCAAGTGCTGCGGCCGCGCCACCCGATGAGCCACCCGTGGTCAGCTCTGGCGCCCATGGGTTGCGGCTGAGACCGTAGACGGGGTTGTCGGTCTGGATGTCCAGCGCCTTGTAAGGCACATTGGTCTTGCCAAAGATGATGGCGCCGGCCTGCTGCAGCCGCTGCACCACGGGCGCAGGCTGCCGCGGGTGGTGGTTGGCGTACTCGGGTGCGCCCGCGGTACAAGGCATGCCGGGCACTTCCCAGGTGTCCTTGATCGTCATGGGCAGACCGTGCAAGGGCCCCCAGCATTCGCCCCGACGGATGGCGGCATCCGCCTCATCGGCACGTCTGCGTGCCCGCTCAATGTCAAGCGCAACCACGGCATTGACGGCGGCATTGCGCTCATTGATCCTCAACAGATGCTGCTCCAGCAGATCGCGGCTTCCCAGGCGTCCCGCAGCCAAACCCTTGGCGAGCTCCCTGGCGCTTTGCAGATTGTCGGTGGCACTCATCCTGGGCAGTCCTTCTCGTTGGCGACGCGGGATTGTGGGCGCGCGGCGCGCCACGGCGTGAGAGACTCCGCGGCCATAATGCTTGTCAATTTCGGCCAACCATCCACGACCGATGCCCTCATCCGAAAACAGATCTCTGCCCGCAGTCACGGTTCCTGCGCTGTTCACGCGCAGCTACCTGGCGCTGGCAGAGGAGCATGGGCATGCGCGACAGCAGGTTCTGCGACGCGCGGGGATCTCGGCTTCGCATATCGCATCGGGACATGAGCTGTCGTTGCCTGAGTACCTGCGCCTGCTGAGTGCCGTCGGCGACCTGCTGGGGCCACAGGTGTGCATTGGCGTCGAGATGGGCTGGCGGATCCCACCGACCGCGTTGGGGCCGTTGGGCGCAGCCGTGTTGTCCTGCCCGACAGGGCGCGAGGCCCTGGCCTTGTGTCGCCGTTTCTGGCGCTTCTATGGCATCGGGGTGACGCTGGGCATCTCGACCGACGACGATGTGTGCACGCTGTCTTTTCAAACGCAGCCAGCCGTGGTCCCGGCCGCACACCGCCAAACGGTGTTGGAGGCCATGGTGGCTGGCTTCGCACGGGGCATCCTGGGCCTGCACCGCGATGCGTCAGAGGGCATCGTCATCTGGTTCGATGTCGACACGCCACCATGGGCCAGTTCTGTGCGCGATCGTTTGGGCAACGTCCACTGGGGCATGCCGTCATGCTGCATCCGTTTTCCCGAGCACCTGCTGGATGACCCGCTGCCGAACGCCAGTGCGCTGGGATTGAACGATGCATTGAGCCAATGCGAGACGCTGGAGCGCCTGCAGGGTAAGCACACGGACGACATTGCAGAGCGGGTGCGACACGAGTTGGTGTGGCAGGTTGATGGCTACCCCAGTTTCGAGGCCGTGGCCGAACGGCTGCACATGAGCACCCGAACCTTGCGCCGTCGGCTGCGAGAGCAAGGCGTGGGCTACATGGACCTCCTCAACATGGCGCGCCGCAGAGATGCCCTGTCGTTGCTGGAGCGCCCAGTGCTGGAGGTGGCGCAGATCGCTCAGATGCTGGGCTATGCCGACCCTGCGAACTTCACCCGCGCGTTCAGACAGTGGACAGGGCTCACGCCCAGTGCCTGGCGAGCAAGGCTGCCTTGAGCGGCCCGCCACGGCTTGCAAGCAGCTGGTTCTGGCGGTCAGCCAGGCTTCATCAAAGGGCTCAGCGATTCATTGGCTCAGGTTGGCCGGTTCACAGCGCGGTCATCCGGGGGCGCTGCGGGCCGCCCTTCTGAAGGACACAGGAGCTACCGATGCCAATTCATCGGGGTTTCAGCGCTGAAGGCCAAGTGGAGGCCTACTATCGGTGCAGTGCGGCCGTTTACCAAGCAGTGGCTGCTCAAGGCTGGATGCAGTCGGTCGCCCCTTGGGGCGGAATGTCGGCTCCGGCTGACAGCGGCTCTTCGAAAGGTGTATGGCCTCACGCAACGCAGCATTCCACGAGTTCGCCTAGGAAGTGCAGTAGTCCGCCAAGGTGCTGTAGGACGAGAGAGCTTGGGCACGCGTCCTGGGGTAGGTGCCCCGTCCGCTGCAGTTGCGGCGGCAATGTCTCGGCAAAAGGCTTTCAGGCGCCGAAAACGCGAATACTGTATATTTATACAGCCATGTCAATGTTTGATCTCGCCTCTCCATACGCCGTCCGACTGCATGTCGGTCGATCGATACTGCACCTGCATGGCAGGTTAGCTCCAGGCTGGCGAGTGCGCAAACGTAGAGCGGGTGATCTTCGCTATGCGCCCACCAGGATTAATCTGCTACAAAGTGGGCGTGCGCGAAGCGGGGAGCAAAATAACATTCCCATGGACACCATACATGCCAAGGCGCCGCGGGAGACCGTCGGGCGAAACACGGTGTCGCGTTTCAGAATGCAGTTCCAAGCAGCCGCTTACGCGGCGCTTGAGATTCTGGGCGGCAAAGAGGTCGACCGTGTTTACTGTGACTACCACGACGATTTCGTCGTGCGCCGCACCGTTGCCGGCGTCGTCGAGTACCACTTCTTCCAAGTCAAGACAAAGGGCAAGGCAAACCAGCAGTGGGACGTAGCCGAAGTGTTCGCGCTCAAGAAGAAGGGTGCCTTGGATACCGAGGAGAAGCTTGAAGCGATTCGAAAGAGCATCGCCGGCAAGCTCTTTGTGCACACGCTAGAGTTCGGCGAACAGTGCAGAGAGGTCACGATCCTCAGCAATGTGCACTTCGACGACGACGTTCACGAAGTCGTAGCGGACTTGGCAGCTGGGTCATCCAGCAAGAAGTACATCACCCAATTCATTGGTAGGTTCGCGGACGTTGTCTCCCCGACCAAAGCCATGACGCCCGAGGAGGTCGAGGCCGCACGGAAGAAGCTGTCGCTGCTGGCTAATGTGCAGTACATCGGCGAAACGCTTGATGGTTTTGCCGCCGCCGCGCATACCGCCATCTACCGGCATAGCGAAATCGAGTTGCATCAACACGAGGTTGAGCGCATCGCGACAGGCTTGGTAACGCTGGTCGAAGAGAAGTCCTGCGCCCCCATCAGCGGGCTTTCCAAATCGGGAATCGACCTGGCAGCGAGCGTTGGCCTGGAAGACTTGCTTAAAGTTCTAAGCATCTCCACGCAGGTTTACCAGACCATAGTAGACGGGGGCGACCCTGCGGCCATCAAGGCAGCGTCCATCCTTCAGCGCAAGCTTAAGGAGGTCGGCGCCACCGAGTCGATGATCGAGACCGCCTCCCGGGCCAAGGTGTCTTGGGATATGTGGGTGCGGAAGGCTCGGCATGACGTCCCGGAGTTCACCTTCGACCTCTTGACCCAAGAAATCGACAGCAAATGCAAGAGCTGGCTGCTCGCTGGCGGCGTCTTTTCGGACCTCGAAGAATTCATTCAAGGCATCCTAAGTTCGAGCATCGGGAAGAAGTTCCCGACGCTCGACACTGACCTGGTGTTCGGCGGGTTCTGTGCCGCTGTGGTCAGAAGGTCCGCACGATGAGTACCGCTGAGTTCTTCAGCGAAGCCAGGCGGCTCAAGCTGAAGTTGAGCGTGTCAGGGGAAGGACTTTCCCCAGCTCATACGCTCGACAATGAGGCTCTCTTTCAGCTGCCCCTTCTTGCAATGACCATCCTCGCCATCTCGAAGGGACAGTCTAAGCCACACTTACCTGAAATTGGCCAGCTGGTCGGTGAGTGCTTGGAGCGCACGGTCGCCGGCTTCAAGGGGTCTTCGCAGGAAATCGGCTGGTCAGGCAACCTTCGCATCCGCACGATCAAGGCACTTACGTTCTTGGAGGCTACCGGCCAAGTGACCATTGACGAAGCGACTCGGCGAATCTCCGTAACCGACCTAGGGAAGAAGGTCTACAACGGTGCTGTGGATGGAGACAACCTGCTGGCTGTGTCCATGAAAACAATCGAGCTCAGCTACCAGTACATCCGGGATGAAGCTAGAGCCAGGGGGGAAGTGAATTGAGGCTGAAGTCACTGCAGATCGAGCCACTGGGCGATACGGGGTGGGAAAGCCCGCTTCTGACTTTCGGCGAGCGGACGACGATGCTGTTCGCGCCCAACGGCAGCGGCAAGACGCCTGTCATCCGAGGGCTTGCGTCAGCACTCGGATTCCAGAACAAGTTTCGAACCGACATCCTTGAGAAGTGCAAGGCTGTGGTTCTCATCGCAGAGTCCGAGGGCAAGCCACTCACGATCCGCAGGGTGCTGGGTGCGACGAACAACGAGTTCTATGCGACGATTGACTTCGATGGCGAGGAGACCGAGCACCACTCGGAGGGCTCCTTCTCCATCGCGCTGTTCAAGCTGCTCGGCCTCAAGCCCCCACGACTGGTCTCGAACAAGGGAGAGGAGGCGCAGCCCTACATCTCGACACTGCTGCCGGTCTTCTACCTGATTCAAGGCTACGGGTACTCCGCCGCCTACAAGTCGCCCAACGCCTTCATTGAGGACCAGTTCGCAGAGATGGTCCGCTTCTCCTTTGGACTAAACCCGAAGCACTCATACGAGGTCAAGAAGAACCTCATCGAGGAGAAGGCCGCCCTCGAGGCGCAGACGCGCAAGATCGTCGGCGCGCAGCGGGTGCTGGAGTACCAAAGTCGCGGTGTAGATGACAGCGATTCACATCAAGCGGCGCTGCGGCGCATGGCTGATGACCTGACGGCGCAGATCGACGCGTTGCGCACGTCGGTAGACGCGAAGGGCACAGCAAGTTCCGCCCTCACGGAGATGTTGCGCCAGAAGGATGTCCAGATTCGCGCCAAACAGCTCGAACTTTTCGACCTTAAGAACCGCGTTGCGGGCATTGAGACTATCCGCGCCGAGATTGATGGCGAGGTCAAGACGCTTGGTTTGAACGAAGAGGCCAGGCGTGTATTCACCTCGTTCCAGGAAATCTGCCGGGTGCCAAACTGCGGCCTCTTCCTGGGTAGCACAGAGTCGTACGGAAAGAATCTCCTCTATCTCAAGGACCAGATCAAGGATCTTGAGCGCAACAGCATGCGCGCGGAAGTTCGGGCCGAGCAGTTGCAGGAGCGACTGGAAGAGCTCCGCGCAGAGCGAAAGACGCTTGCCGACAACCTGGACTCGCCATCCGCTTCGGAAGTCGATCAGCTAGTCACAGCCGTCCAGGCCATGACAAAGCAACTTGTCGACGTGCAGTCGAACCTGGGCCGCATAGCGGCGCTGAAGACCGAGAAGTCGAAGTTGTTCGATCTGGAGCGAGAGCGCGACCGCATTCAGGACCGCATCGACGGTCTGACCAACACGGGTCGGGCAGACAACGACTTCAAGATGCTGCGGATGACGCTTCGCGAGCTCACCGTGAAGTGGATGCGGACGCTGGTCACGCAGAATGTGTCGACAAACGTAGACATCGACTTGAATCTGCGGTTCACGTTCGGCGGAGAGGCGATTGAAACCATCGGAAGTGGCGGCACCAGCAGTACAACCATTCGGTTGGTTCTTGCCATTCACGCAGCCTTGTTTGAAGCGTACCTCTCAAACAAGTCGCGCCCGTTCCGGTTCTTGATTCTGGACACGCCGAAGCAAGAAGAACTTCATACCGCTGACTTGGCACAGTATCTGACGGAGCTTGAGAAGATGTGCGAAGCCAATGATGCGCAGCTCGTCTTCTCCTCCACCGAGTATGACCATCCGACGGGTCAGAACGACAAGCGGTGGCTACCAGCTTACAAGGGTCCCGACAAGCCGATGTATCTGGGCAAGCACGGCGACCTGTTGGCCGTCGAGGAACCACCCCCGCCTGCAGACAAGACCCAGCCATAGCGTGAAGCGTAGACCCAGCGGTCAGCATGACTGGCTCGGCCCCGATTCATGCGCCCGAAGACACCCAACGAGCGGGCGTGCTGCGAGCGTCGCCACCATGTGTATTGGACGTCCGCACAGTCGCGATACCGACGTCAGCTCTGCGCTTAATAGCTGACATCCAAGCCGCTACTGCTCTCCGATGCGAAAGTCATCTTGATGACGTTTAACGGATGTTGGTTCGCAGCCGGCGACCGGCTGCATTCGCTGCAAAGCAGCCCGCCACAAGGCATGGTCAGCTTCAAGCTGACTCGATTCTCTAGCGCTCAGGCAACGCATTTGCATACTGCATGAGGCGCCCCATTCAGGGTGCACCCATGCGGTCAATCAGCATCAACAACTCCGGACGAACGACCATGGTTTGGAACGCGCTCACATGGGATCGTCCGGTGTTGCCTCGCGGCAGGCGTTGGAACAAGTGCCCCAGCGGGACAAGTCCCAGGCGAAACGCCTGACCAAGCACCTCGGCCACGTTGCGCTCTCTGCATGCACGCACAAGCATGTGGCAGTGAACAGCCAGGTGAGGCTTCCACCGCATTTGCCCCACAACGTGGGCAGCCTCAAGGTGAAGCCACGCCTGCTCACTGGATCGGCAGTGGCTCGCGCCGGCCAGCAAGCGTTCAAAGGCTCTTGCGTTCCACAGGTTCCGGTGCATTGCATCAGTGGACACGGCCGTGCTCCTCCGGGGCCGTCTTGCCATGACGCAATTCAGCGCTTGCCTGTTTGATCACAGCCGAGCCGCCATGCAAGGCCAGTGCCCCCATGAAGCCTGCAACGATCAGATCAGGCCACGCAGTCCCGGTCCCGAACACCCCCAGTGCGGCGATCAGCACCGCGACGTTGCCAATTGCATCATTGCGCGAACACAGCCAGACGCTGCGCATGTTGGCGTCTCCATCCCGGAAGGCATACAGCAGCCAAGCCACCCCGATGTTGGCCAACAGCGCCGCGACCGCCACCGCGCCCATGGTGCTGGCTTGGGGAACCTCGCCATTCCACACCGACCAAACAGCAGCGCCCAGCACGTACAGACCAAAGCCCATCATGCTGACAGCCTTCAAAACGGCAGCGCGTGCCCTCCATGCCAGCGCAGTAGCCAGCACCGCCAAGGAGACCGCGTAGTTCATTGCGTCCCCCGCGAAGTCCACTGCGTCAGCCAACAGCGACAAAGATCCTGCGCTCCAGGCTGCAACCACCTCCACCAGAAACATGAACACGTTCACGGTCAGCGCGATCCACAGAATCCGGCGGTAACGGGTCAGGTGGGTGATGGATTTCGGATCGGTTGGATCGTGTGAACAGCAATGTGCCGACATGGGCGCTCCTGGGCAGGGTTAAATGGTCATCACATTGAAAACCTTGGAGTTACTACAATGTCAACTTCTCTCTGAAGCGAAGGAGTTCGCGTGCAGATCAAAGAGCTTTCCCAGGCGACGGGCGTCGACGTGGAGACGATCCGTTTCTACGAAAAACAGGGCTTGCTACCGCCGCCTGCCAGGCGTGACAACGGTTACCGAAACTACGCCGAATCGCATCTGGAGCGACTGTCTTTCATTCGCCATTGTCGGGCGCTGGACATGCCGCTCTCGGACGTGGCACGCCTGCTGTCCTTTCTTGACGAACCCGAGATGCACTGCGGCGATGTGAACGATCTGGTGGATCAGCAACTGTCTCGGGTGCGTGCCAGATTGAAAAGCATGCGTGCTTTGGAAAAGCAATTGATGCTGCTGCGATCACAGTGCCGGGAGAGCCTGGGCGGGCACTGCGGCATTCTCGATGAGCTTGTGTCTGCTGCTCACGGCGAGGCTTGTGCGTGCCATCGTGCGGACTCTCTCGCCTGAAGCAGCTTCAACCTTGAAAATCAGTCGCCCTGTTGAGATTGGCACACATCTGCACCCGCTGCATGGCTGTCACTCCCCAAGCAAGCGCACCCTCAGGCCGCATGCAGCCAAACGGTGGTGACTGTTCTCGCCACTGCGCACCCAACTGCTGTGAATAGCCTCCTTGGCGCGACGCCATGCCAGCCGGCCGCGCGCCCCCACGTCATCCGTGGTGCCGCTGTTTATGATGACGGGCCATGTCCCACCCGAAACAAGCCCGCTCTGGCGCACAACCCGCTGTGGCTGCCGAGCCGCAACCCCACGTGTATGGCGAAGGGCGGCAAAAGCTGCTGAAGGCTGCTGCGCGCCTGGCCGCCAGCCACGGGCACACCGGGTTCAGCTTGCGTGAACTGGCCCGGGAGGCCGGGCTGGGCCACAACTCGGTGTACCGGCACTTCGAGAGCGTCGATGCCTTGATGGCCGCGCTGGTTCATGATTTTCACCAGGCGCTTCGGGCGGGGCTGTCACAGGCGCGCCGTCGGGTGCCGGCTGGCCAGCCACCGTCGAAAACGGTGGTGCCCTGGCTGTTCGATTTCGCGCAGGCCAACCGCGACATGTTTGTGGTGTCGATGCGAGAGCGCTTTCGGGTGGCGGGTGAATCCGCCGAATGGGTCGAGCAGGGCCTTCGGGACATCGAGTCCGACATGCTCAGGGAATGGGCTCAGGCCGGTCGCATTCCAAGCCCTGCACCCGAGGTGGTGGCCATCGCCGTCCGGATGATCATGGAGCAAAGCTTCCTGCTCTGCCTCGAATGCATCCATCACCCCGAGCGGCGCGAAGCACTGCTGCATCGCGCCGAGATGGGGTACCAGTGGATCCTGGGGGGCGCGATGCAATCACTCAAGGCTCAGTCGAGGTAATCGGCCAACGCGCGGCCCATGGCCACGTTTTCTTCCGAATGCGCGCCCGGCGTGTCGAAGTCACCGCTCATGCGCACGATCACCGTGTTCTGGCGCGGCAACACATGAATGGCCTGCCCAAACACGCCAAGCGCTGAGAAATCACCGCGGTCACCTTCCAGTGGCCACCAGTGGTAGCCAAAGCCGTACAGGCCGGTGCTGCCTGCGCGCGGCACCGAGCGCCAGTTGCTCGGGTCGCCCTCGAAGGTGGTCGATTGCTTGATCCACTGTGCGGGCACGATCTGTCGGCCATTCAGTTGGCCGCCATTGGCATACAGCATCCCGAACAGGGCGTAGCTGCGCGTGGTGGCGTACAGGCAGCAGAAGGTGAAGGCCTTCTTCTCACGATCCTGCAGCACCTTGGCCGCGTCTGCCGTGCCCATCGGCTTCCACAAGCGAGTCTCCAGGTAGCGCTGGTACGGCATGCCCACGGCTTTCTCCAGCGCGTGTGACAAGGCCTGGCTGTTGATGCTGGCGTACTGGTAGCGACTGCCTGGGGCAAAAGCTGGGGTCAGCTCCGGGGCCAGGGTCTTGTCCAGCACGGTCTTGCCCGACAGGCCGACGGTGAGGTAGTCGGTGATCACGTCCGTGAACAGCTTGAAGCGATCGGCCTCTTCGTCGTACTGAACACCTGAGGACATCTGTAAGGCCTGCTTGAAGGTCACGCCCGCAAAGCCGTTGAGTGCCAGTTCGGGGGCATAGCGGTCCATGCGGTCATCGACCGAGCGGATCGCACCTTCGTGGATGGCGATCCCGATCAGCGCCGACAGCACTTGCTTGCCGATCGACCATGACTGGTGCAGAGAGCCCTTGTGGTATGGGAAGCGGTTGTACTCGTGGACGATCTTGCCGTCCTTGATCACCAGCAACGCGCGCACCTTGGCTTCGCTTTGGTACTGGGCCAAGGACTTGCTGACGCCCTCATGCGTGTACCGGAAGTTCGCTATCGGCGATCGCGGCGCGGCGGTGGGCAGGGTGTGGCCGTCTTTGGCCGCATCGATGGTGGCGCGGGGCAGCACCGCCTCAGGCAGGAACAAGGCCGGTGGCAGGCCCTGGGCCAGAACGCCTTGGGTCAGGCCCAGGCTGAATGCGATGCCCGCCAGCAGGCGGTTCCATGGGCGGGTGTGGGCAGAGTGGTGTCGCATGATGTTGGGGTGTGATGGATGGATTGAAAGCCGTCAGCCCAGACGTTGGGCCAGGCGGGGCAGTTGGGTCAGGGCATTGCTGCGGTCGACCATCTGTCGCTCGGCCGCACTGAAGCTGTCGTTGAGTTCGGGGTTGGGGTCGCCCGGGAACTTGAGGCCGTACACCAGCTGGGCATACGGGAAGTCCGACCCGAACAGGATGTGGCTGGTGGGCGTGATCTCTCGCGTGGCGGCCATGGAAGCCGGCGCCGCCGACAAGGCCGTGTCGAAATACAGCTGGCTGAACGCACTGTTGCGAGGGTTCAGCTGCAAGGCCAACAGGCCCGCACGGTGCGAGAGGAAGGGGATCGTGCCCCCCGCGTGCGGCAGCAGCCATCGGATCTTGGGGTAACGCCAGAAGATGCCCTTGTAGAGCATGTTGGTCACCGCGCGCGTGGTCTCGAAGGGGAACTCGAGCACGAAGGTGGGCATCTTCAACTCGGGCTGCACAGGCGGTGCGACCGGGTGAATGAAGACCATGGCCTCCAGGTCATTGAGTGCGCGCATCAGCGGGTTCAGCAACGGATCACCCAGGTAGACGCCCTGGTAGTGGGTGTACAGCCCGATGCCATCGAGCTTCAGGAGGTTCATGGCCCGGTTGGCTTCATCGATGGCGGCGAGCACTTCGTTGCTGTCTCGGGCGTTGCCCAGCGGCAAGCTGGCGAAGCCGCCGAACCGCCGGTGCGACCTCGACCAGGCCGGTGCACCCACGAGCGCATCTCGGATGTAGTCGTTGATCTGCCGGGCCATCTGCCGCCGCAATGACGGATCTGGCAGGAAGCCAAAGCCCGGCTCTGACAGCGACACCACCTGGGCCTGGATGCCGAACTTGTTCATGAAGTCCACCGCGGCATCGGGTGACCAGGCGGGGGTGGGCAGGCCGCCATCGCCCTCGACCTCGTGGGTCTTCAGGGCCGATCGGTAGAAGTCGGGAATGAGGTGCGCATGGACGTCGATGCGAGTCGGTGCCGCGGCTGCCCGGGTGGGCAAGGCCGCGAACTGGGTGGCTGCCCCTGCAGCCAGGCCCAACGCACTTTGAAGGCAATGGCGCCTTGAGGCGCTGGACGGCATGCCCATGGATTTGTCCACTCACAATAAGAGGACAAATGTACGCATCCAGGCGCCAGCGGACATTGGGGTTTGTCCGCGACCGTCAAACTTCCTTCCAGGGGGGCCCGGAGGCCGTCACAGCTTGAACGACTTGACCATGCCCGACAACTGTTCGGCCAGGCCTGCCAGGCTGCTGGCGCTGGCCGAGGCTTCTTCGACCAGGGCTGCGTTCTGGTGCGTCATGGTGTCCAGGCTCTTGACCGCGTTGGAGAGCTTCTCGATGCCCTCGCTTTCATGGCGGGC
This sequence comes from Aquabacterium lacunae, assembly GCF_004310865.1. Lineage (GTDB taxonomy): Bacteria > Pseudomonadota > Gammaproteobacteria > Burkholderiales > Burkholderiaceae_C > Aquabacterium > Aquabacterium lacunae. The sequence goes on along the minus strand of NZ_SIXI01000003.1, from coordinate 155,976 downwards.
AGAGCTCGCGATCTGGTCGATCATGGCCGTGACCTGATCCACCCGTTCCACGATGTTCTGCATGGAGTGGCCGGCGTCTTCGACCAGGTGTCGGCCGGTCTCCACCTCTTCGACGCTTGACTGGATCAGGCCCTTGATCTCGCGGGCGGCCGATGCGCTGCGGCCGGCCAGTGCGCGGACCTCGCTGGCCACCACCGCAAAGCCGCGGCCTTGCTCGCCTGCGCGGGCGGCCTCGACGGCTGCGTTGAGCGCCAGGATGTTCGTCTGAAAGGCGATGCCATCGATCACACCGATGATCTCCGAGATCTTGCGCGACGACGCATCGATGCGCTGCATGGTGTCGACCACCTGGGACACGACCTCGCCGCCTTGTGCAGCCGCGCTGGCTGCTGCGCTGGCCATGTCGGTGGCTGTGCGGGCCGTGGACGCCGTGCATTGCACCGAGTTGGCCATGGCCTGTACTTCGGCCGACGTGTTCTCGAGGTTGGCCGCAGTCTGTTCGGTGCGGTGGCTCAGGTCCAGGTTGCCGGCGGCGATCTGAGACGATGAGGTGGCAATGCTCTCCGCCGACTGCCTGATCGAGGTCACCATGCCATTGAGCGCCTGCTGCATGGTGTGGACCTCCGCCAGCAAGCTGCTGTCGTCGCCAGGTTCGACTCGGACGGGAGTCGACAAGTCGCCCGTCACCACCTTGCGCACCACCCGCACCACATCCCTCGGGTCGGCGCCCAGGCGTGCTTTCAGGGTGCGGGTGATGGCCACGCCTGCAATGATGCACATGCCCACCAGCAGGCCTGTGCCGCCAATCAGCACGGTGAGGGTTGTGCGGATCTGCTGACGAGCTTCCGCTTCGGTCTTGCTCGCCAGTTGCTCGATGTGCTGGGTGGTGTCGGTGATGTTGCCGATGAGTTTCCCAAAGGCCAGGACGGTGGCTTCGTCTTCGCCACTGGGTGACTTCTGTTGAAGGATGGTCTGAATCAGTTCACGGTGCTCAGGCCAGGCTTGGGCCGACGCGGCGAAGCCGGGGTTGGCCGCCTGGGCCAAGGGCATCAGCCGTTCGGTTTCAGCCATGCCGTGGCTGGTCTGGTCGCGTGCCGATTTGGCGCCCGCCGTGAGGATGAACTCCCCCACACCCCGCAGGGTGCTCTGCAGGGATGCACTCAGTTGGGTGGCCAGTCGTGCACTTTCCAGGATGTGGTTGGCCCGGCGATAGCCGTCAACCGCAAAGAGCCCCAACAGCAGGCCTGACAGCACCATGACGATGACACCCAGTTTGACTTGGCCAGCGAGCGATTGGGGCCACAAAGTCTTGTCGTTCATGTCGATCCACTTCTTGCATTGGCCCCTCTGGCCGGGGGGCAACCTGATCCAGACTTTGACGTGACTTATCGTTCGACCGGGAGGCTCTTGGCCGTCCACTCAGCGAAGCCACCACGCATGTACATCACGTTGGTGTGTCCCTTCTGGATGGCCAGCACCGACGCCTTGTAAGACTTCCAGCCGGTGGGGCCATCGCTGTAGAACACGATCTTGGCGGACTTGTCTGCGGGGATCTTGGCGAAGTCGAAGCTGTCGACGCTGGCGTCGAAGTTCTCCACTTTCTCGCTCTTTTCCTTGTAGGCGGCCGTGACCGCGCCGGGCACATGTCCCTTGCCGAAGTTGATCACGCTGCGGGTGTCCACAAAAGTCACCCCTTTGCCCTGGGCCAGTTTGCCGGCTTCTTCCACGCTGATGACCTTGCCTCCTTTGAGTTGCTGAGGCGTCTCTGGCGCTTCCCCGGCATGGGCCAGCAAAGGCAAAGACAGGGCCACGGCCATGAGCACAGAGCGACGAATCATTCGAAATCCTTTCAGGTGAGGTATGCAATCTGCACGGTTTATATCGGTGTGTGTGTGTCCGGGCTTGAGCCCGGTTATGCTGGCGTGCATCCATTTGTCTACCTGGAGAGTCAACCCATGACACGCATTGCCCCTGGCTGGGGTCGGCTTGGGCGCCTGGTGACCATGGCGGTGGGCCTGTTGGCTGCCGCCAGTGTCACAAGCCCTGCACGTGCACAGGCACACACACCCGCACCCAGCACGGCCACCACCGCCGCCACCTCCGCCCAGACCCGCCACCCCATCGTGCTGGTGCATGGCCTGATGGGCTGGGATGCCATCCTGGGTTACGACTACTGGTACGGCATCCCCACCGCCTTGCGCAAGGGCGGTGCCACCGTGCTGGTGGCCAAGGTGTCCGCGGTCCATGACAACAACGTGCGTGGTGAGCAGTTGCTGGCCCAGTTGCAGCAGTGGGCTGCGGCCAAGGGCTACCGCAAGTTCAACCTGATTGGGCACAGCCAGGGCGGCCCTACCGTGCGCTATGTGGCCGGTGTGGCGCCCGAGCTGGTGGCCAGCGTCACCACCGTGGGCTCACCCCACGTGATCGACGCCACCAACCCAGACCCGGTGCTGCAGCAGCTGCTGGCCGACCCCAAGACGGTGGCCAGCGTGGGCAAGTTCATCGACACCCTCAGCGGCTCGCCGACGCTGCCGCAAGACCCTGAGGCCTTGAAGGCCTGGGCCACCGACACGGCCCGCTTCAACAGCGCCTTCCCGGCCGGTGCGCCACTGCAGCCTTGCCGCAGCGGTCCCGAGCTGGCCAGCAACGGTGTGCGCTATTACTCGGTGGCCGGTGTGGGGGTCAAGACCAATGCCTGGGACCCGGTCGACGCCCTGTTCAAGGCAGGTCCTGAACCCAGTGACGGCCTGGTCACCGTGTGCGCGGCCCACTGGGGCAAGATGCTGCGCGCCGACTACCCCTGGAACCACATGGACCAGATCAACCAGGTGTTTGGCCTGATCGGCAAGGGCGCGCCTGACCCGGTGGCCTTTTACGTGGGCCAAGCCGGGCGGCTCAAGGCCATGGGGCTGTGACAGCCTGTCAGCCGAGCTTGTGTCCCATGGGGGTGGACGCCAAGTGCGGCATGGCCGCCTGGGCCTCCAGTTCATAGGCCAGCGACAGCAAGGTGCCCTCTTGCCCGGCTTGGGCCGACAACTGAATGCCGATGGGGCGTGGATCTTCCTGCGTCATGCCCATGGGCACCGAGATGGCTGGCGTGCCCAGCGCGTTCTGCAGGGGCGTGAACGCCACATACTCGATCAGGCGGGGCAACAAGGTGTCGGGGTCGGTCGCGGGGTTCAGGTAACCCAGGCGCGGTGAGGCATGGGTCAGCACCGGGCTGAGCACGGCATCGAACGGGGCCAGGTGGGTCGCGTTCCAACGCTGGGCGCTCAGCAGCGCCATGGCGGCTGAAGGCATGCGGTACCAGCCCCGCTGGAAGGTGTGCATCAGCGCGCGGCTGAGCCCCTCGTACTGGTTCAGGTCCCAGTCGGTGCCCCTGAACATCACACGGCCGAAGCGCCCGACCGCAAAGCTCAGCAACCCCCAATACAGCAGGAAGCTGTCGATGTGAGCCTGGGACAGGCGCGCCTGGATTGGCTCGACATGGTGGCCTGCCGCTTCCAGCAGCCGGGCCGCGCGCCACACGGCAGCTTCGGTGTCGGCGTCGAGTGCACCACCGCTGGGCGGCGTGGTCCACAGGCCGATCCGCAGTTTCCGCGACGCGGGCCCCTCCACCAGGCCCACGCGCGGCAGGCCACGGTGGTGATGGGTTTTTTCCGCCTCGGCCAGGAAGGTGGCAGTGTCGCGCACGCTGCGCGTGAGCACGCCTTCGGTGATCAGGTTCAAGGGCAGGGTGCGCGACAAGGCCGCATTGACCAGCCGGTTGCGCGTCACCTTCAGGCCCACCAGCCCACATGCGGCGGCCGGGATGCGGATGGAGCCGCCACCGTCATTGCCATGGGCGATGGGCACCGCACCTGCGGCCACCAGCGCTGCAGCACCCCCTGAGGAGCCGCCCGATGAATAGGCCGTGTGCCAGGGGTTGGCCGTGGCACTGCCGTCCTGGTACTCGGTGGTGCCGTTGAAGCCGAATTCGGGCAGGCGTGTCTTGCCCAGCACATTGAATCCCTGGGCCAGGAACTGACGCACAAAGGGATCGTCCTTGCGGGCCTTGGCCGACACGAACAGGCGTGACCCCAGCTGGGTCGGGTGGCCGGCCAGGTCCACGGTGTCTTTCAGCAGGGTGGGCACACCTGCGAATGCACCCGGGGCATCCGCGCGGGCGTGCCAGCTTCGGGCCCGCTCGTAGGTGCGAAGCGCCATGGCATTGAGCATGGGGTTGACCTGCTCGATGCGGGCCACCGCAGCCGCCGTCACCTCCTGCACGGACACCTGACGACGGCGCAGGGCCTGTGCCAGCCCGACGGCATCGTGGTCGGCCAGCGCATCAGCCTGGAAAGCATGGACGCGCGGTGTGCTTGTGTTTCTCATGTGGGTTGTTGCATGTGCTCCGTTTGGATTGTAGGGGGGCGCTCGACCAGCCTTTGTCGAAGGCCGCGCGCGACGCTGACGTCCACGCTGCCCTTGTGTCGTTCCAAGTGCCTTGCATTGCCAGTTGCCGCTCCTACCATTGCGCCAGATCAAACCGAGAGCCGATCACGGCGCCCGACTGGAGACACACATGAGCAATCAAGCCCTGCACAACGCCAAGGAACTGGTGGCCCGCGAGAAACTGGACTTCGGCCTGGACGGGGAACTGCCCCGCTGGTGGTACGAGAACAACCCCTACAAGTCGCGCCTGGTCGACGCCCTGCAGGCCGCCTTTCCGGATGGTGAACGCTACTTCATCAGTTGTGTGCGCGCCTTCCGCGAGCAGACCACCGACCCCAAGCTGCTGGCCGAGATCAAGACCTTCATCCGCCAGGAAGGGCAGCACGGCATCGTGCACTCGAAGTACAACCAGCGCCTGCGCGAGCAGGGCATGGACATCGACGCCATCGTTGACTTCATCAACGCCAACAACAACTTCCACACCAAGCACTTCTCGAAGGAATACAACCTGGCCCTGACCTCGGCCTTCGAACATTTCACGGCCATGCTGGCCGAGATCTTCTTCGTGAACAAGCGCACGATGGAGAACGCCGACCCCAAGCTGCGCGCCATGATGGCTTGGCATGCCGTGGAAGAAATGGAGCACAAGGCTGTGGCCTATGACGTGATGCAGCAGGTGGCCAAGGTGGGCTACTTCAAGCGTTGCGCCGCCATGATCCACGTGACCCTGTTCCTGAGCTACCTGACCATCCGCTTCACCAACCGCCTGCTCAAGAACGACGGTTTCTCGTTCGGCAAGCGCATGTGGATGATGGCCAAGTGCCGCTGGTGGCTGTTCGGCTACAAGGGCATCATCTCCAGCCACCTGGGCACGCTGCTGGCCTACTTCAAGCCGGGCTTCCACCCCTGGCAGCAAGAGGCCATCCACAACTACGACGCCTGGGTCGAAGCCTATGAGCGCACAGGTGACCCGATGGAAGCGGGTGCGGCGCTGTACCGCGCTGCCTATTGAGGCCTCGGCGGGTTGACGATCAGGTCTTGCCCGCCAGCCGGCCCAGCACCTTCACCGCTGCCAGCACCCGCGCGTCATGCGGGTGCCCGCCATTGAGCCGCAGGGCCGAGCGAAAGCGCTGATCGGCCGAAAACAGCGCCCCCGGCGCCGTGCTGATGCCTTGCGCAAGGGCTTGGCGGTGCAGGGCCAGGGTGTCCACGCCGTCGGGTAGTTGCACCCACAGGAAGTAACCGCCCGCCGGGCGTGACACGCGCGTGCCCTTCGGAAAGTGTTTCAGCACGGCCGTGCGCAACTGGTGCAGGCTGTCGGCCAGGGTCTTGCGCAATTGCCGCAGGTGGCGGTCGTAGCCGCCTTCTTCGAGGTACTCGGCCAGGGCCAGCTGCGAAGGCACCGAGGTGGCCAGCGAGCTCATCATCTTCAGCTTCTGCACTGCATGGCTGTGCCGGCCGGGCAGGGCCCATCCCACACGGTAGCCTGGCGCCAGGCACTTCGAGAACGAGCTGCAGTACAGCACCTGCCCCTCGGTGTCGAAGGCCTTGAGCGGCAAGGGGCGCTCGCTGCCGTGGTGCAACTCGCCGTACACATCGTCTTCCACCACCGGTGTGCCTGCTTGCTGCAGGGTGCGCATCACGGCCTGCTTGCGAGCGTGCGGCATCAGGGCCCCCAGCGGGTTCTGAAAGTTCGGCATCAGCCAGCAGGCGGCCACGTGGTGGCGCTGCAGCACCTCGGCCAGCGCATCGGGATCCACCCCCAGCTGCGGGTCGGTGGGCACCTCCACGGCGCGCAGGTGCAGGCGTTCGAGGGCTTGCAATGCGGCATAGAAGGTGGGGGCCTCCACGGCCACCACATCACCCGGTTGCGTCACGGCCTGCAGGCTGAGGTTCAGTGCCTCCATGGCGCCATTGGTGATCACGGGCTCTTGCGCGCTCACCCGCAGGCCGTGGCGCACGCACCGTGCCCGCACGGCTTCACGCAGCCGCGCATTGCCCGTGGTCAGCTCGGTGGTCAAGGCCAGAGGCGCCAATTGCCGCATGGCGCGTGCGCCATCACGGGCCAGTCGCTCCAGCGGGAACAGGGTCGGCGAAGGGAAGGCCGAGCCCAGGGGCACCACCTCCTTGTCGCGCGTGCTGCTGAGCACCTCGAACACCAGCTCGCTGATGGCCACAGGCGTGCTCTCGCGGCGCGCGGTGGCTGGCAGCGCGGGCTGCCGCAAGGCTTGCGGGGTGCGCCGCACATAAAAGCCCGAGCGTGGCCGTGCTTCGATCAAGCCGCGTGTTTCCAGCAGGTCGTAGGCCTGGAACACGGTGGCCGGGCTGACCTGGGCTTGCGCACAGGCTTGCCGCACCGAGGGCAGGCGCTCGCCGGGTTGCAGGTTGCCTTCGTGGATGCGCTGGGCCAGCGCATCGGCCAGCTGTTCGTACAGGGTGCTCATGGGGCGAAACTGATCTGGTCAGTTTCGCAGAAATCTGAGTCTGGTGGATCAGATGGTGGCCGCGCACCATGCAGGCATGAGTGAATCCCGACGCATCATCCCGATCCTGCCGAGCGAACTGCTGGGAGGCGTCGAGGCGGCCCACAAGGTGCAGGCCCGCGCCACCCAGGGGCGCTTCACGCGCTGGCGCACGGCCACCCTGTGGGCCACGCAGCTGTTCTTTCTGGTGCTGCCCTGGTTGAACTGGAACGGCCGACAGATGGTGCTCTTCGACATCGAGGCGCAACGCTTCTACCTGGGGGGCCTGGTGCTGCTGCCGCAAGACCTGATCTTCCTGGCCGGGCTGCTGGTCTTCAGTGCCATGCTGCTGTTCGTGACCACCACGCTGTATGGCCGCCTGTGGTGCGGTTTCAGCTGCCCGCAGACCGTGTACACCGAGCTGTTCATGTGGGTGGAGCGCCGCATGGAGGGCGACCGCCACCGCCGCCTGCAGCTGGACCGTGCAGGCTGGACCTTCGACAAGCTTTGGCGCCGAGGCGGCAAGCAGCTGGGCTGGGTGCTGATCAGTCTGGCCACGGGCCTGACATTTGTGGGCTGGTTCACGCCCCTGCGTGAGCTGGCGGCCAGCGCGTGGCAGGGGCAGCTCGGTTTCTGGGACGGCTTCTGGGCCTTGTTCTATGGGGGCTTCTGTTACCTCAATGCCGGTGTGCTGCGCGAGAAGGTGTGCCTGCACATGTGCCCATATGGCCGCTTCCAGAGCGCCCTGATGGACGCCGACACCCGCATCGTGGCCTATGACCGAGCGCGTGGTGAGCCGCGAGGAAGCCAGCAGGGCGGTGCGTGCATCGACTGCACGATCTGCGTTCAGGTGTGCCCCACGGGCATTGACATCCGCGATGGATTGCAGGCGGCCTGCATCGGCTGCGGCGTGTGCATCGACGCCTGTGACGCGGTCATGGACAAGATCGGCCAGCCGCGTGGCCTGGTGCGCATGGCCACGCAGCGCACACTGGCGGCTTCCGGGCGGGCGCAGCCGGCACCGCAGGCCCCGGCCTGGCACCAGCGGCGTGTGCACATGTACCTGGGCATCATGGGGGCCTTGCTGGCCGCCCTGGCCTGGAGCCTGGCGGTGCGACCCGATGTGCGCGTGAACGTGATGCGCGACCGTGGCGTGATGGCCCGCGTGCTCGACGAAGGTGCCATTGAAAACGTGTACCGCGTGCGCTTGATGAGCCAGACCGAGCAGCCTCTGCAGGTGGATCTGCAACTCGGCGGCCTGGAGGGTGCTGCCTTGCAGGCCCCGGCGGTGGTGCTGGCCCCGCTGGAAGACCGATGGGTGCAGGTGTCGGTGCGCTTGCCTGCGCAGCAGGTCGCTCGGCTGGCAGGGCAGACCTTGCCCTTGCAGTTCGAGGTGGCCACGCGCACGTCACAAGGCACCAGTCGCGTGGCCGAGGGCAGCACGTTCGGGGTGCCGAGGTGAGCTGACCAGTCGCTGGCCTCACATCACCGACGCATGAACCTGTTCGGGGTGGCGCAGCACATCGGCCACCACGCGCAGGCTCTGTTCACACTGGTCCAGCGTGGTCGCCCCGCCCAGGCACAGCCTCACGGCCCTGGGGGGCGCGGTGTTGGTGGCAAAGGCCGTGCTGGCCACCGCCGCCACACCACGTGAGCGCCAGAACGAGGCCGCTTCATTGGGGCTGAGTGTGTCGGGCAGCTTCAGCCAGGCGTGGAAGCAGTCGGGCTGGCTCCACACGTTCCAGCCCTGCAGGTGCTTGAGCAGCAAGGCCTGTCGCACATTCGTTTCGCGGCGCACGGCGTGGACCACGGCGCTGGCCGTGCCGTCGTTGATCCACTGGGTGGCCAGTGACACCATGGGTGGCGCTGCCATCACGGTCAGGGCGCGCAAGGCGCCCGCGACACGCTGTGCGGCCTGCACGGTGGGGGCCTGCACATACGCCACGCGCAACCCGGCGCCCAGGCATTTGGCAAACCCGGTGACGTGGTAGGTGAGTTCTGGCGCCAGTTCGGCCAGCGTGGTGGGTCGCTTCGAGGGCAGCGCGCCGTAGGCATCGTCTTCGATGATCGGGATGGCGTAGCGCAGGGCAATGTCGGCCAGGGCTTCGCGCCGTGCAGCACTCACCGTGATCGCCGTGGGGTTCAGCATGGTGGGGTTGCAGTACAGCGCCTTGGGGTGCACGTGTTTGCAGGCCTCCTCGAAGTGCTGCGGGCAAGGGCCTTCGTCGTCCACTGGCAGGGCATGCAGCTTGATGCCCAACTGCGTGGCCAGGGCCTTGATGCCGGGGTAGCTCACCGACTCCACGCACACGGTGTCACCCGGGCGGGCCAGCAGGCTGAGCAAGCCGCTCAACACCCCATGGATGCCCGGCCCCACCAGCACGCGGTCGGCCTGGGTGGGGCCCATGATGCCTTGCAGCCAGCGTGCGCCCGCATCCCGGTCGGCCGGGCTGCCGCCGAAATCCTGATAACGCAGGTGGGCCCGCAAGCGCTGCGGGTCAGACCACATCTGCGCGAAGCTCTCGGCCATGCGTTGCAGCAGCGCGGCATCGTCGGGCTCAGGCGGCAGGTTCATGGTCATCTCGGCCGCGGTGCCGCCCCGCAAAGGCACAGAGGGTGCGGCACTGCGCACGAAGCTGCCGCGCCCGGGGCGTGCATCGATCTGCCCACGCTTTTGCGCTTCGGCCAGGCCCCGTGCCACGGTGGTGTAGTTCAGCTCCAGGGCCTGCGCCAGTTCACGCAAGGGGGGCAGGCGGTCTCCGGGTGTCAGCCGGCCGCTGGCCAGGTCTTCGGCCAGCAGTTCCGGAATGAGCAGGTAGGCAGGCTTGTGGCTGTCGCGCAGGCGTTGGGCCCAATGGCGTGTGAAAGAGGTCATGCCCCATTGATTGCATGCGGTGTGCCAATTGATTGTGTGCTTCATGGCACTCAATGGGTGCGTGGGCTGCCGGTTGCGCCTGTTTGGTTCATGCTGAATGTGTGATTGATCGCTTCTGGTGCGCAAGGGCCGCGGCCATGTCCTCGGCGTGTGATCCACATGCCATCGGTGCTTGATGGCATTTCACCCGATCAATGGCCAGGCGCCCTGGCCAACCCCATGACATCTGCATGAAAGCCGCGCTTGATCGCGCATTGATCGGATCTTCATGGCCTGCATTGGCACACCCGATGCACGGAGGAGGGCAGTGCGCACATCGGTGCAATGCACGCAGTTCCACCACCCACCCAATGGAGAGATCCCATGCCTGCTGTGACCAAAGCCCCCAATGCCATCGGCGACTTCCTGGTCGACTACGAAGAGAAGGTGTTTGAAGACGTGAAGGCCGCGCCGGGCGAGAAGGCCCTGGTGACATTCCACACCGTGGCGTTCGAGGGCTCGATCGGCTTCGTGAACCTGCTGCAGGCCACGCGACTGCAGCGCAAGGGCTACGAGACCTCGGTGCTGCTGTATGGACCGGGCGTGACCCTGGGGGTGAAGCGAGGCTTTCCCAAGCTGGGTGACGAAGCCTTCCCGGGGCACCAGAACTTCAACAAGCAGATCACCAAGTTCATGGAAGAAGGTGGCAAGGTGTACGCCTGCCGCTTTGCCCTGCAGGCCCTGTATGGCCACGGTGAAGGCTCGCTGATCGAAGGCATCCGCCCGATCAACCCGCTCGATGTGCTCGACATCGTGCTGCTGCACAAGAAGGCCAACGCCGTCGTGATCGACACCTGGACCCTGTGACCCCAGCATGAGCCAGAACGGGCACCCCACCATGAGCCACGCACGCATCATCAAGGCCGCAGCGGCGCAGATTTCGCCGGTGCTGAACGAAGCCGAGGGCACCCTGCACAAGGTGCTGGACACCATCGATCAGGCTGCTCGCCAGGGTGTGCAGATCATCGTGTTCCCCGAAACCTTCGTGCCTTACTACCCCTACTTCTCGTTCATCCGGCCGCCCATGACCTCCGGGGCCGAGCACATGGCGTTGTACGAGCATGCGGTGGTGGTGCCCGGTCCTGTCACCGACGCGGTGGCGCAGCGCGCCCGCCAGCACGGCATGGTGGTCGTGCTGGGGGTCAACGAGCGCGACCACGGCACGATCTACAACACCCAGATCATCTTTGACGAGACGGGCGCTTTGCGGCTGAAGCGTCGCAAGATCACGCCCACCTTCCATGAGCGCATGGTGTGGGGGCAGGGCGATGGCAGCGGCCTCAAGGTGGTCGACACCGGTGTCGGCCGCGTGGGGGCCCTGGCCTGCTGGGAGCACTACAACCCGCTGGCCCGATATGCGCTGATGGCGCAGCACGAAGAGATCCACTGCGCGCAGTTCCCCGGCTCCCTGGTAGGTCCCATCTTTGCCGACCAGATGGAAGTGACCATCCGCCACCATGCCCTGGAGGCGGGTTGCTTCGTCATCAACAGCACCGGCTGGCTGACCGACGAACAGATCCAGTCGATCACGCCGGAACCGGGGCTGCAGCGTGCGCTGCGGGGCGGTTGCTGCACGGCCATCGTGTCGCCCGAAGGCGTGCACCTGGCGCCGCCTTTGAAGGAGGGCGAGGGCCTGCTGATCGCCGACCTGGACATGAGCCTGGTCACCAAGCGCAAACGCATGATGGATTCGGTGGGGCACTACGCGCGCCCCGAGTTGCTCAGCCTGAACCTCGATGACCGGCCCACCACCCCTGTGCATGCGCGAAGCCGTGCAGGCGGTGTGGCAGCCGAAGGGGCAGCCACCGAGACCTTGCTGGTTCCCTTGGCTTGCGCGCCTGTGTCTGCCACCCAACCGCTGCGCGTCGCTTGACGCCACAACCGAAGGAGACCGCCATGTCGGCCGTGCTCAACACCTCACCGTCAGACCCCATCCCGCCAGACGTGGCGATGTCTGCGCAGACGGCAGCATTGATCGCCGAGCTCCAGTCCCGCGGTTTGCGCCTGACCGACCCGTCGGCCGGGGTGGCCAGCCGCCGCGGGGGCGCGGGGCCCTCCGACCACAAGGCCGTCACCATCGATGGCCACACGGTCATGGTGCCGGTGCACACCGCACCGGCCTTCGATTCGCCCTTTGTGGCCGAGGCACCTGACGCCGGCGGGGTGAGCATGCTCAAGCATGCGCGCATTCCGATTGCGCAGATCAGCTTCCCGAGCACCCCGCGTTTTTACGAGCGCCACACCGCCGAGGGCGTGCCTTATTCGCACATCGCCACGCTGCACGGCCGCGATGTGCTGGCCACCACCGTGCTGCAGACCTGCATCCGCTACGAGAGCCGCAAGAAGACCTGCCAGTTCTGCTCCATCGGGCAGTCGCTGGCCGCAGGGCGAACCATCGCGCACAAGACGCCTGTACAGCTGGCCGAGGTGGCACGCGCAGCCGTCGAGCTCGACGGCGTGAAGCACATGGTGCTGACCACGGGCACGCCCGCCACGCCTGACCGTGGTGCCGCGGTGCTGGTGGACAGTGCGCGCGCCATCAAGGCGGCCGTGCCGCATCTGCCCATCCAGGCGCAGTGCGAGCCACCCGATGACGACGTGTGGTTCCAGCGCCTGAAAGACGCCGGGGTCGACACCGTGGGCCTGCACCTCGAAGCCGTGACGCCCGCGGTGCGCGAACGCATCATGCCCGGCAAGGCCAGCGTGCCCTTGTCGCTTTACTTCAGCGCCTTCGAGGCGGCCGTGTCGGTGTTCGGCAGGGGCCAGGTCAGCACCTACATCCTGGCCGGGCTGGGTGACAGCGTGGACGACATCCTGGCCATGAGCCAGCGCCTGCTCGACCTGGGCGTGTACCCCTTTGTCGTGCCTTTCGTGCCGATCAGCGGCACCCCGCTGGAAGGCCACCCGGCGCCCGATCCGCAGTTCATGCAGGCGGTGCTGGCGCCCTTGGGCCGCATGGTGCGACAGGCCGGCCTGCGTGCCGACGACATCAAGGCGGGGTGCGGCAAATGCGGGGCCTGCTCGTCGCTGTCGGTCTACGAAAAGGCCGCAGACGCCGCAGACGCCTGAGGCCAGGCCCATCGCCACCCCACGGAGACACGCCCATGAATGTCGACACCGTTCCTTACACCACAGCCCTGTGCGAGTTGCCGCTGACCTTCCAGCCGGTGGCCTTCCGGGTGCAACGCGCCAGCCAGGACTGGGCGGTGCGTGACGCGCATGCCTTGCGCCGCGCCGTGTTCTGTGTGGAGCAGGGCCTGTTTGTGGGAGACGACCGCGATGCGATCGACGACCACGCGCAGCTGCTGGTGGCCTGCACCACCGTGGCCGGTGAATGCGACCAGGTGGTTGGCACGGTGCGCATCCACCAGAGCGGGCCGGGCGTGTGGTGGGGCTCGCGCCTGGCCGTGCACCCCTCTTTCCGGCATGTGGGCCGCATCGGGGCCACGCTGATCCAGCTGGCCGTGAGCTCCGCCCACGCGCAGGGCGCCACCGCCTTCTGGGCGCACGTGCAGCAGCCCAATGTGCCGCTGTTCACCCGACTGCACTGGGCGCGTGTGGACGACCTCATGCTGCACGGCCGTGCCCATGCACGCATGCAGGCCGACCTGGCCCATTACCCGCCTTGCCATGCGCCCGACTGGGGCTTCATGACCCAGTGGTCTGCACGGCACACGGACACCACGGTCACCACGGGAGCCTCGGCATGAGCATGGTGTCCACCCCGCCGCGGTCTGTCGGGCACGGCACGCCCGAGCCCGCGCCCACGATGCCGCTCAGTGCGGTGGTGCAGGCCTTGCGCAGCAGCCGCGGCTTTGCGCACAAGAAAGACATCTCGGCCGTGACCGACGCCCTGACGCGCCATTTGCCTGGCGGTCGCGCCGACCTGACGCTGGCGCATGGCGAAGGCGTGATGCTGGGTGACGATTGCGCTGTCATCCCCGACGACAGCGGCCACCTGCTGTTCGCGATCGAAGGCCTGGTGGACGATTTTGTGGAGGCCATGCCCTGGTTCGCCGGGTACAGCGCCGTCATGGTCAACCTCAGCGACATCGCGGCCATGGGAGGGCGCCCCATCGCCGTGGTCGATGCGCTCTGGAGCGCAGGCAGTGCGCAGGCCGAGCCCATCTTGCAGGGCATGGCGGCTGCGTCGGCGGCCTACGGCGTGCCCATTGTGGGGGGCCACAGCAACCAGCAGGCGGCACGGGCCCAACTGGCGGTGGCGGTGCTGGGCCGTGCGCAGGCCTTGCTCAGCAGTTTTGCGGCCCGGCCAGGCCACACCCTCTTGATGGCCGTTGACCTGCGCGGTCAGTGGGAAGGTGGCTACCCGTTCTGGAATGCCTCCACCGGGGCGCCGGCCCATCGCCTGCGCGACGACCTGGCCCTGCTGCCCGAGATCGCAGAGGCTGGCCTGTGTGGTGCGGCCAAAGACATCAGCATGGCGGGTGTGCTGGGCACGGCGCTGATGCTGGCCGAGTGCTCGCAGGTGGGCCTGCGCATCGACCTGAGCGCCCTGCCGCATCCTGCAGGGCATGGGCCCGGCGATGCCCCCGACGCCAGGCTGCGCTGGCTGCAGGCCTTCCCCAGCTTTGGCTATCTGCTGAGCGTGGCGACAGACGCCGTGCCCGCGGTGCAGGGCCGATTCCTGGCCCGTGGCCTGGCCTGTGCACCCATCGGCGAGGTGGTCGAGGGCAGCGCTGTGTGGCTTCAGCGCCATGACACCCACGACACCGCGTTGCTGTGGGACTGGGCGTGCGAGCCCTTCATCGGCGGCCACCTGGCCCGGGGCAAGGCATGAACCGCCCGCTACGCATTGCCTTGCTGATGCATTCGCTGAACCCGCGCGGCGGTGTGGTGCACACGCTGGAGCTGGCCGACGCACTGTGTGCGCAGGGCCACGCGGTCACGGTCATTGCGGCAGGGCGCCCTGGCCAGGCCCTGTTTCGCCCCACGGCCGCTGCTTTGTCGGTGGCCCCGCTCGGCGATTTGCCGCCCGCGCTCGTGCCCATGGTGGGCGCACGCATGCAGGCGGTGGCCGCCCACTTGCGCAGGCTCGACCTGAGCGCCTTCGATGTGCTGCATTCGCAAGACAGCATCACCGCCAACGCGCTGGCCGACCTGAAGGCCGAGGGCCGCATCGAAGGCTTCTGGCGCACGGTGCACCACCTGGATGCTTTTGACGATGCCCAGCTCAGCGCATGGCAGGCACGCGGCGTGAACGCCGCCACCCAGTTGCTGTGCGTGAGCGACCTGTGGCAGCAAACCCTGGCTCACGACTGGCACCGTGCCGCGCACCGCGTGCGCAACGGCGTGAACCTGCGTCGGTTTCAGCCGGCGCTCAGCGCTGCACAGCACGAGGCCGATGCCCGGGTGCTGGCCCAGCTCGGACTGCAGGACGGCTCACCCTACTGGCTCGCCGTGGGCGGGGTGGAAGAACGCAAGAACACGCCCCGCTTGCTGGAGGCCTTTGCCACGCTGAGGGCACCCGCACCTTCCGCACGCCTGGTGATTGTCGGAGGGGCAAGCCTGCTCGAGCATGCGCAGGCCCAGGCCGAGTTCGAAAGCATCCGCCAAGCACACGGCCTGGCGCCTGGGCAGCCCCATGCCGACCGCCTGGTGGTGACCGGGCCTGTGCCCGATGGCGTGCTGCCTGCGCTGTACCGACGCGCCACGGCCCTGGCCATGCCCTCGACCAAGGAAGGCTTTGGGCTGGTGGCCATCGAGGCCATGGCCTGCGGCACGCCCGCCATCGTGTCCCGTGTGGCGCCGTTCACAGAGCACCTGCAGCCCGGCGAAGCTTTCTGGGTCGACCCGCTGGACGTGCACGACATCCAGCAGGCTTTGCGTTTGACGCTCGATCCTGAGCAACGTGCACGCGTCGCCAGGTGCGCCCGCAGCGTGGCCGCCCGATTCGATTGGTCGGCCTGTGCGCAGCAGCACCTCTCCCTGTACCGAAGGGCGCTGGCATCCACCGCCCGCCAATCCACCCACACGTTGAACAGCCATGCCTGAAATGCATTTCACCGTTCTCTGGCCCGATGGCCAGGAGCACACCTGCTACTCGCCTTCGCTGGTCGTCCAGGACTTCCTGGTGCCGGGTCAACGCTACCCCCTGCCTGACTTCCTGGCCCGCACCCAGGAGGCGCTGACCATCGCCAGTGACCGCGTGGCGGCCAAGTATGGCTTTGCCTGCTCGCGCGCCATGGACCAGTGGTCGGCCATTGCGCACCACGCTGAAACCTATGCGAACCAGCACAACGCACAGGTCGAAGTGCTTCGCTTCGACACCTGAACCCACAGCACCTCGCTGCCTGCCATCTGCCCCCCTGAGGACACCCATGACCCACACCCCACCCCGACACCACGATGTCATCGTCGTGGGCGCAGGCCAGGCTGGCCTGTCGCTGAGCCATTACCTGCAGCAGCGCGGCATCGACCACCTGCTGCTGGAGAAGAACACCCCCATGCACGCCTGGCGGCACCAGCGCTGGGATGCCTTCTGTCTGGTCACGCCCAACTGGCAGTGCAAGCTGCCCGGGCACGACTACGCAGGCCCGGAGCCCCACGGCTTCATGAAGAAGGGCGAGATCATTGCCTACCTGGAGGCTTTCCTGGTCAAGGTCAACCCACCCTTGATGACCGGTGTCACCGTGCGGCATGTCAAGCCCACGTCAACAGGCTACACCGTGCACACTTCGGCGGGCGAGTTCTCGGCGCGGCAGGTGGTGGTGTGTTCAGGCGGTTACCACGAGCCGGTGGTGCCGCGCCTGGCCGAGCGGTTGCCGGCTCACATCGTGCAGTTGCACTCCGAGCAGTACCGCAACCCGCAAGCGCTGCCGGATGGGGCCGTGCTGGTGGTGGGCTCGGGCCAGTCGGGCGCACAGATCGCTGAAGACCTGCACCTGGCCGGCAAGCAAGTGCACCTGGCCGTGGGCGATGCACCGCGGTGCGCGCGCTTTTACCGTGGTCGTGACGTGGTCGACTGGCTGGCCGACATGGGCTACTACGACATGCCGGTGGACCAGCACCCTTTGCGTGAAGGCGTGCGCGACAACACCAACCACTATGTCACCGGGCGTGACGGTGGCCGGGACATCGACCTGCGTGCCTTTGCCTTGCAAGGCATGAAGCTGCACGGCCTGCTGGAAGGATTGCAGGACGGTGTGATGACCTTTCAGGACACGCTGAAGGATTCGCTGGACCAGGCCGACCGCGTCTACAACGGCATCAATGCGGCCATCGACCGGCACATTGCCCAGCAGGGCCTGGATGCACCGCCGCCATCGGTGTACGAGCCGGTGTGGCAGCCGCTGGCCAGCGTGGACCACACCCGGCTCGATCTGGCCGCGGCCGGCATCACGGCCGTGATCTGGTGCATCGGCTTCAAGCCCGACTTTGCCTGGGTCGATGCGCCGGTGTTCAATGGGCGTGGTCAGCCGGTGCACCACCGTGGCGTGACCTCGCAACCGGGCCTGTACTTCCTCGGGCTGCCCTGGCTGCACACCTGGGGGTCGGGGCGCTTTTCAGGTGTGGCGCGTGATGCGCTCTACCTGGCCGAGCAGATCGATGCCGCGCAGTGCCGTCACCTGCCCGCGAAGCAGGCCGGCACAAGTTCGCCGAGGTCGGCCTCCGCCACGCCTTGTTGACGCGCCTTGTCAACATGCCGTGGGGTCTGTGCTCGCATGCCAAGACGCGCGCGCCTGTGTAGCTTGAAGCGGCTCAAGCAGTGGCACGGCTGTGCGCCGGTGCCATACTTCACGGTGGTCCGCGACACCTTGCGCACCCTGAACCCTTCCGAGAAGCAGGTCAGCACCAGCGTCACCCGCAGTGACGACCCCGAAAGATCTGCCCCCATCACCCGGCATGGACCAACCGAACAACCCTTTGCAAGGCGCCACCTTGCAGCACATCGTCGAAAGCCTGGCCGACTTTTACGGCTGGGACACCCTGGGCCGCATGGTGCCCATCCGCTGCTTCACGCACGACCCCAGCGTGTCGTCCAGCCTGAAGTTCCTGCGCAAGACCCCCTGGGCGCGGGAGAAGGTGGAAGCCCTGTACGTGGAGACCTGGAGGCGCGCACGGGGCCTGTGAGCGAGAGGCGTCCAAGGGCGCATGGAACACCCTGTTGACACTGTCAACAAAATCGCCCAACATGGTTGACAGTGTCAACTGTGTGGGGTGATGCATGCAAGACAAGACCTTCCGCGAACGGTATGGCCCCTGGGGCGTGGTCACCGGAGCGACCGACGGCATGGGCCGGGCCTGTGCCCAGGAACTGGCCGCCAAGGGCCTGCACCTGGTGCTGGTGGCCCGGCGTGTCGAACGCCTCATCGCGCTGGCCAACACCCTCCAGGCCGCCCATGGCGTGCAGGTGCGTGTGGTGGCGGCCGACCTGTCCACCGACGCGGGCCACCTGCAGCTGATGGCCGGTGTGGCCGATCTGGAGGTGGGCTTGCTGGTGGCTGCGGCAGGGCATGGCAGTGCCGGCCCCTTGCTCGACCAGTCCCTCGACAACGAGCTGGACATGGTGCATGTCAATGTGCGCGCGGTGCTGGCGCAGGTCTGGCACCTGGGCCGGGCCATGAAGGCCCGTGGCCACGGCGGGGTCGTGCTGTTCGGCTCCTTGCTGGGCTTTCATGGCACCCCGGGCTCGGCCAACTACGCCGCCACCAAGGCCTACGTGCAGTCGCTGGCCGAGGCCCTGCACGTTGAGTGGCGGCCGCATGGGGTGGATGTGCTCTCGTGCGCGCCGGGGCCCGTGCACACGGGCTTTGCCGCGAGGGCGCGCATGCAGATGGCCCAGGCGGCCGACCCGCAGGCGGTGGCCCGGGCCACCCTGAAGGCGCTGGGTCGTCAGAGCACGGTGCGACCAGGGTGGCTGGCCAAGGTGCTGGGCTGGTCCCTGGGCACGGCCCCGCGCGGACTGCGTGTGCGCATCATGGGGCAGATCATGCAGGGCATGACCGCCGACAGGGGCCCGGCATGAGGGCCGGGTCATGGGGGGCGGCCGTCGGGCTGTCGCTGGCGGGGCTGGCCGGTTGTTCGCATGCCCCCCGCGACGATGCATCAGCGGCCTGGCTGGCCCAGGCCCGTTTCACATCGGTTTCCTCGGCGACGGCCGACGCTGCTGACGCTGGCGATGCGACCTCGCGGGCGCAGCCCGTGCCTGTCCGCGACGATGCCTGGTGGCGTGCCGTGGGTGGCGCACCGCTGGACCGCTTGGTGCGCTGGGGCCTGGCGCGCAACCACGACGTGGCATTGGCACTGACCCGCGTGCAGGAAGCCAGGGCAGGGGAGGTGGCGCAGGGGTCGGCCCTTTGGCCCACCTTGTCCTTGCAAGGCGCCCGTGCCACGACGGCATCCGACTTGCCGGCGCCCGTCAAGCAGGGGCGCCCCGACACCCGAGCGCTGCAGGCGTCGCTGAACCTGGATTGGGAGCTGGACCTGTTCGGGCGGGCTCAGGCCGCCCGTCGAGGTGCCGCCCAGGACGTGCTGGCCAGCGAGGCCGGTGTGGCCGGGGCTCGCCTGCTGTTGATGGCCGAGATCAGCCGGCAGCATGTGCTGCATCGGGCCGCAGCGCAACGGCAGGAGGCCCTGGGGCGACTGACCGAGGCTCAGGCGGGGGTGGTGCAGGCCCTGACACGGCGTGCCGCCGAAGGGGAGGAGTCCCTGCTGGCGGTGGACGCGGCCACGGCTCGCCTGGACGAGCTTCGCGCGCAGCAGCGGCAGCTGGACACCCTGCAGGCGGCCACCCGCGGGCGGCTCAAGACCCTGGCCGACGTGACCGATGCCGAGCTGGCCGGTTGTCTGGACGCCTCGGTGCAACTGCCCTGGGACCACCTGCCGCCACCCGTGCCGTCGGGACAGGCGGTGACCTTGCTGGAGCGCCGGCCTGACCTCATGGCCGCCCGCGCCCAATGGATGGCCGAACAGGCGCGCAGAGCGTCGGCCGAGGCCGACCTGCTGCCACGTGTGTTCCTGAGCCTGGTGACCGGTCGCCAGGACTTGCGTCTCAATGGCCTGGACCTGTCGCCCGTGAGTTTTCACGAGTCTGCACTGGCCTTTGCCTTGCCCCTGTTCAATGCAGGCCGCATCAGGGCGGGCATCGAGCGCCAGGACGCCCTGCTGCAACGCGCCGAGCTCCGCTATGCACAGGCTGCGCGCCAGGCCTTTGAAGACGTCGAGGTGGCGCTGGTGGACGCCCGCCAGTCGGCCCGTCGCGCGCAAGACCAGGCCCGTGTGCTGGCGGCGCGAGAACGTGCCGCCCAGCGTGCGGCCCACCTGTATGCCGAGGGCCAGATTGCCCAGCCCGAGCGCCTGGCCCTGGTGCAGGCCCTGGAGGCTGCGCGCCTGGCCCGCATCGACGCGGTCGAGGCGGCGTGGCTCTCCCACATCCAGCTGCAGCGTGCCCTGGGGGGTGGTTGGCCAACCCACCCCGCCAAGGCCGATGCGGCCGCTGTTCAATCCTTGCCTTCGGAGCCTCAGCCATGAAGCCCCCTGTCCATTCCCTGATCCGTTGGGGCAGCCTGGCGCCACTGGCCCTGCTGGGCGCCTGCCAGCCCACCACAGCGCCCACGGCCACCGTGCCCGTGGTGTGGGTCAGCCTGGCCACGCCGGTGGCCGACACAGACGCCCGCGTGTTTCCTGCCGTGCTCGTGCCTCGCATCGAAAGCCCGGTGGGTTTTCGGGTGGGTGGCCGTGTGGCCATGCGCCTGGTGGAAGCCGGCCAGCAGGTGCGTGCGGGCCAGACCCTGGCCGAGCTGAACACCGACGACCTGGTCACCGGTCAGCAAGCCGCGCGGCAACAGGTGCTGGGCGCCGAGACGGAACTGGCCCAGCTGCAGCAGGATGAAGCGCGCCTGGCCCGGCTGTCGGTCGATGGGTCGGCGCCTGCGGCCGAACTGGAGCGACAACGCACCCGGGTGCGCGCGGCTCAGGTTCGGCTGGAGGCAGCGCGACAAGGCGAACAGCTGGCGGCCAACCGCGTGGCCCATGCGGTGCTCAAGGCGCCGTTCGATGGGGTGGTCCTGCAGGTCATGGCCGATGTGGGGCAGGTGCTGCCCGAGGGCCAGGCCATGTTCATGCTGGCCCGCAGTGGTGAAGCCGAAGCCGAGGTTTTCCTGCCGGAGGACCTGGCGGCCCAGGCGCGACAGGTGGCGGCCCAGCTGGTCCTGACCGGGGGCTCGCCCACCTCGCACCAGCCCATGCCATTGACCGTGCGCGAGGTGGCCCCCATGGGGACGCCTCCCACGCGGCAGGTGAGGGTGCGCTACAGCCTGGCCGTGCCTGCTGGCCAGACCCTCCCATGGCGCTGGGGACAGACCGCCGAAGTGCGGTGGCCGGCTGCCTCCAGTGGCGTGGCCATGGCCGTGCCGGCCGGTGCCCTGGTGCTGCGGGACCAGGCGCCCCATGTGTGGGTGGTGAGCCGCCCTGACAACCGTCTCGTGCGCCAGCCGGTGGTGGTGCGCCGACACACCACCGACGGGGTGGTGGTGGACGGCGTGCCCAGGGGCGCCCGTGTGGTGTCGGTGGGGGCGCAGAAGCTGGTGGCTGGCACCTTGGTGGCGCCCCGTGAGCGCAGCCACACGCACCTCGAGGTGTCGACGGGCTCGGGGGCGCATCCATGAACCCGCGTTTCAACCTGTCGGCATGGGCGGTGTCGCACCCGGCCATGGTGCTGTTCCTGATCATCGCCACCCTCGTCGGTGGCGTGGCCTCGTTTTTCCAGCTGGGTCAGTCGGAAGACCCGCAGTTCAACGTGCCCTCCATGACGGTGGTCGTGGCCTGGCCTGGTGCCACCACGCGCGAAATGCACGACCACGTCATCAATCCCATCGAACAGGCCTTGCAGGACATCGGGGGCATCGACAACATCCGCAGCTTCTCGCGACAGGGCTACGGTGGCTTGACCCTGTGGATGAAGGGCCGCCAGTCCAGGGCCGAGCTCGAAGCCATCTGGTACCAGGCACGCAAGAAGGTGTCCGACATCCGTGGGCAATTGCCCCCCGAGATCCGTGGCCCTTTTTTCAATGACGAGTACACCGATGTGTACACCACGCTCTATGCGCTGCAGTCTCCCGACCTGGGTGGGGCCGAACTGCAGGAGCTGGCCGAGCAACTCAAGCGGCGGCTGCAGTCGGTGCCCGATGTGGCCAAGGTCAACATCCTGGGCAAGCAGCGGCAGCAGGTGCTGGTGACCTTCTCCAGCCAGCGGCTGGCTGCGCAGGGCGTGTCACTTCAGTCGATCATGCAGGCGCTGGCCCGCCAGAACCAGGTCACCCCGTCGGGCTTTCAGGAAACGGCGGAAGACCGTGTGCACGTGCTGGTGTCGGGCGGCTTCCGACGCTGGGAAGATGTCCGTGACGTGCAGGTGCCTGTCGGGCCCCGGGTGGTTCGGCTGGGCGATGTGGCCACGGTCGAACCTGGCTACGAAAGCCCCCCCACCTTCACGGTGCGCCACCAGGGGCAGCCCGCGCTGGCCATCGGGGTGACCATGATGCGCCAGGCCAACATCCAGCACCTGGGAGAGGCCTTGCAGCGCGAGGTGACCCAGTTTCAGCGCAATCTGCCTCAGGGCGTGACCCTGAGTCGCTACGCCGATCAGCCCAGCGTGGTCAAGGCCTCGGTGTGGGAGTTCGAGCGGGCCTTCCTCGAAGCCCTGGCCATCGTGCTGGCCGTGTGCTTCTTGTTCCTGGGGTGGCGCACCGGCATCGTGGTGGCCGCCTCCATCCCGCTGGTGCTGGGCCTGGTGGCCATCGTGATGCACCTGATGGACTGGAGCCTCGACCGCATCTCGCTGGGCGCCCTGATCATCGCCCTGGGCCTGCTGGTGGACGACGCCATCATCGCCGTCGAGATGATGGTGGTGAAGATCGAACAGGGATGGGACCGCGTGCGGGCAGCCACCTTCGCCTACACCTCCACGGCATTTCCCATGCTCACGGGCACGCTGGTCACGGTCGCCGGCTTCATGCCTGTGGGCTTTGCCAAGTCCACCGCAGGGGAATACGCTGGCGGCATCTTCTGGATCGTGGGCCTGGCCCTGATGGTCTCGTGGCTGGTGGCGGTGGTGTTCACGCCTTACCTGGGCGTCAAGCTCTTGCCTGCCACGCTGGGGCATGTCCATCAGGACCCGCATGACCGGCCCATCCTGCGTCGCCTCCGTCGGTGGGTGACGGTGGCTGTGCAGCGCCGCTGGTGGGTGCTGGGGGGCACAGGTGTGGCCTTTGTGCTGGCCTTGGTGGGCATGGGCTGGGTGCAGCAGCAGTTCTTCCCCACGGCCTCGCGCCCGGAGTTGCTGGTCGAACTGCGCCTGCGCGAGGGGGCCGCCTTCCAGGCCACCGAGGCCGAGGTGCGCAAGCTCGAGCAGCTGCTGATCAAGGATCCCGATGTGGCCTTCTTCACGGCCTACACCGGGGCGGGCTCGCCACGCTTTTACCTGTCGCTGGCCCCTGAGCTGCCCAACCCCGGGTATGCCCAGTTCGTGATCATGACCCGCGACCTGCAGGCCCGTGAAGCCGTGCGCGCCCGACTGATGGCACTGTTCGAGCGCAACGAGCTCTTCCCCGCCTTGCGCGGGCGGGTGGCGCGGCTGGAGTTCGGGCCACCGGTGGGCTTTCCGGTGCAGTTCCGTGTGGTGGGCCCGGATGTGAACGAAGTGCGCCGCGCAGCCGAGGCCGTGCGGCAGGTGGTGGCCCGCAGCCCGCTGGTGCGTGACGTGCAGCTGGACTGGGGCGAGCAAGCCCGCGTGCAGCGGGTGCAGCTGGACACCCACAAGCTGGCGCAACTGGGGCTGGCCAGCAGCGACGTCAGCCAGGTGCTGCAGACCGTGTTGCAAGGTGCACCGGTCACGCAGATGCGCCGTGGCGAAGAACTGGTGGACGTGGTCGTGCGGGCCGAAGGGGCCGAGCGGCTGCGGCTTGAACGCCTGCAGGACATCCAGCTGGTGTCGCCGCAGGGCGGCTCGGTCTCGCTGGCCCAGGTGGCCCGGGTGGAGTCGGGCTTCGATGAGCCGGTCATGCAGCGGCGCAACCGCGAGACCACCATCACGGTGCGCGCCGACCTGGTCGATGGGGTGCAGGGGCCGTTTGCCTCGGCCCGCATCGCACCGATGCTGGAGCCCATCCAGCAAGGGCTGGCAGCGGGGCATCGCATCGAAGTGGGCGGTGCCGTCGAGGAAAGCAGCAAAGCCAACCAGGCCCTGTTCGTGGTGTTCCCGGTCATGTTCCTGGTGATGCTGTTTTTCCTGATGGTTCAGCTGCAGAGTTTCTCGCGCATGTGGCTGGTGTTCCTCACCGCCCCGCTCGGACTCATTGGCGTGGTGCC
This sequence comes from Aquabacterium lacunae, assembly GCF_004310865.1. Classification (GTDB taxonomy): domain Bacteria; phylum Pseudomonadota; class Gammaproteobacteria; order Burkholderiales; family Burkholderiaceae_C; genus Aquabacterium; species Aquabacterium lacunae. Next base: position 131,841 of record NZ_SIXI01000003.1, on the reverse strand, counting down.
CGCCTTGCTGGTGTTCCAGTCACCTTTCGGCTTTGTGGCCCTGCTCGGTGTCATCGCCCTGGGCGGCATGATCATGCGCAACTCGGTCATCCTGGTCGACCAGATCGATCAGGACATTCAGGCCGGCGAGCAGGCCTGGGCGGCCATTGTCGATGCGACGGTTCGCCGCGCACGTCCCGTGGTGCTGACCGCTGCTGCAGCCATCCTGGCCATGATCCCGCTCAGCCGCAGCGTGTTCTGGGGGCCCATGGCCATTGCCATCATGGGTGGCCTGGTGGTGGCCACCGCGCTCACGCTGGTGTTCGTGCCCGCGCTCTATGCCGCCTGGTTCAAGGTGGCGCCCCCTCAAGAAGGAGAAGTTCGTTGAAGACCTCTGCCATTCGCGCCTTTGGCGCCCTCTGCATGACCCTGGCCACGTGGGGTTCGGTCCAGGCCCAGACGCCGTCCGATCGACCCCAGTTCTGTGTGTGGGACATCCTGGGCAAGTCGGGTGATGTCTACAACCTCGTGCTGGACCACAGCCTGCACATGGCCCGTCTGGGCATGCCCTTTGACTTGCGGCCTTACACCGACGAACGGGTGGCCATGGAAGACTACCGCGCCGGCCAGTGTGCAGGCCTGGTGGTCACGGGCTTTCGTGCGCGTGTGTTCAATGCGGTCAGCGGCTCGATCGACAGCATGGGCTCGGCCCTGGTGGTCAAGGCGGGCAAGGTGGACATGGCGGCCAGTCAGGAGGTGCTGCGGCGTGTCATCACGGCCTTGTCCAGTCCGCAGGGGGCCCGACTGATGCGCGAAGGCCAGCACGAGATAGGGGGCATGCTGCCCGTGGGCGCTGCATACCCCATGGTCAAAGACCGTACCGCCACCCGCATCGACCAGCTGGCAGGCAAACGCATTGGCGTGTTCGATCAGGACCGGCCACAGGCCCTGTTGATCCAGCGATTGGGCGCGCAGCCCGTGTCCGTGGACATTGCCAGCGTGGGCACCAAGTTCAACAACGGTCTGGTGGACATGATCCACCTGCCAGCCATCACCTACAAGCCGTTCGAGCTGGGCAAGGGCATGGGCACTCAGGGGGCGGTGATTCGCGTGCCGGCCATGTTCCCCACCGTGCAACTGGTGTTCCGGGCCGATCAGTTGCCAGCCGGCTTTGGCGAGGCTTCACGCGCCCATTGGCTGGCGCAGTTTGACCGTCAGGTCCAGAACATCCAGAGGGCTGAAGCGGGCATTCCGGGCCGTGCGTGGGTCGAGGTGTCTCCCGAGGTGCTGCCCGCTTATGTCGACGCCTTGCGCCAGGGCCGACTGATGGGCGCGCAGGAGGGGCTGTACGCGAAGCGCACCCTCAACCTGCTGAAGAAAGCGCGTTGTTCGGCCAACGCCGAAAACGCCGAGTGCGCGACGCCCTCCGAAGTGGATTGATGCCGCGCAGCGGGCAATCAGTGCGCGGTGCCTGTCAGCAATGAGCGCATGCGCGCCATGATGTAGGCAGGCACCTGCGGCGGCACCCCGGGCGCGAGGTCCAGGTGCCGCACCGCGCTCGATTGCAGGATCGAGGCCAGGCCGTGCATCGATGACCAGATCATCATGGCGTCCAGATCGACCTGGGCTTGCACCTCGGCGCCCTCGCCATGCATGGCCTGGAGGTCACTGCGCAGGATGTTGAAGGCGTGCAGGGCATCGCGCACCAGCCCCACCTCTTCAGCCGGTTCGGGCCAGGGGGTGCCGAACATCAGCCGGTACTCAAGTGGGCGCTCCATCGCGAACTGCAGGTAGCGGGTGCCCAGGCAATTGAGGTCCTGGTCAGGCGATGGTTGCTTGTCGCGGGTGTCCAGGAAGCAGGCGAAGTCCTGAAAGCACTGCCGGATCACTTCGGCCAGCAGGTGGTCGCGAGACGGGAAGTGCCGGTAGGGCGCCTGGTGCGAAACCCCCAGACGCCGAGCCACTTCTCGCAGGCTGAGCCGTTCCACACCGTGCTCGGCGATGGACTCCCGCGCTGCCTGAAGGCAGGCGTCCTTCAGCCCGAGGTCTTCGTCTTTCGCGTGTCCCATGGCGGTGGATTCAAGGGCTTGGCCGGTTGGCGTTTGATCTCGCAATTATCCGTCAGGACCTCAAGGTCGGCACCTTGGAGTTGCCCGGGGGCGTGTCCACGGTTTGTGCAAGCCCGTGCGCTGTGTGCGTGGCACGCCGTGCGCCTGATGTGTCTTGCAGGCCCCTAGACTTCGCAGAAAGGAGCCCACATGCGCAAGATGCACCAGCCCAGCCTTCTGGACCCCACCGAGCACGCCGAGCATGCCACGGTGGCTTCCCTGGCGTCGGGTGCCTGGGCGCCCACGCGCGAGGCCGCTCTGGCGCGGTTGGCCCAGGTGCACCCCGGTGCCTACGCCCGCACACGCAATGCGCTGAATGGCGCGGTGTCGGGTCTGTCGCCCTACATCACGCACGGGTTCCTGAGCCTGCACGAGGCACTGGCCAGGGTGCATGCACGGCACCCGCTGGACGTGCAGCACAAGTGGGTGTACGAACTGGGCTGGCGGGCCTTCTTTCACCACGCCTGGGCGCACCGTGGACAAGGCATCTTCCAGTCCATTCACGAAGGCCCCTTGCCCGATGCCGCCTACGTGCGCGAGCTGCCTGCCGACATCGTGCAGGGCTGCACGGGCGTGCCGGTGATCGACCAGGCCGTGCGCACGCTGTACCGCACAGGCTACCTGCACAACCACGCCCGCATGTGGCTGGCCAGTTACGTGGTGCATGTGCGCAAGGTGCACTGGCGCGCGGGGGCCGACTGGCTGTACGCCCACCTGCTGGACGGTGACCTGGCCAGCAACCACCTGAGTTGGCAATGGGTGGCCGGCACCGGCAGCCACAAGCCTTACCTGTTCAATGCCGAGAACGTGGCCCGGTACGCACCTGCCGAATGGCACAGCCCGGGCACCGTGATCGACACCGATTACGACACGCTGGACCGCATGGCGCGTCACGTCAGGCCACTGCAGCCCTTCACAGGCCAGCGGCGTTTCGACCCGGTGGTTGAGCCCCTGCAGCCGCCCGACCTGATGACCGCTCCTCCGACTTCCTGGGGCTTTGCGCCCCCCGATGCGCAGGCCGTGGCGGGTCGCGAAGTGTTCCTGGTGCACCCCTGGTGCCTGGGCCCCTTGCCCTCGGTGGTGACGGCCGACACGGTGGTGGTGGCGATGTGCCTGTCGGAGTTCCACCAGGCACGGCCCTGGAGCCCGGTGCGATGGCAATTCGTGGGCGAGCGCATGGCCGGGCTGACCCCGCTGCGCTGGCATGGCAGCCTGGCCCAGGTCAAGGACGCGCTGCGCGGTGCGCGCCGTGTGGTGTCGGTGACCGATCCGCACCTCAAGCCCTGGCTGCCGACACTGGCCGACTGCCTGCCGCCCACGGCATTGTTTCCCCACGTGGCGCGCCCTTGCCATTCGTTCTCGCAATGGTGGCGCGAAGCCACGCGGGGCATCGACAGCGTCGATGCCCTGCTGGCAGCATGAAGGGTTGCATCCAGCCCACGAGGCTCCCATACCTTAGGGCTTGTGGTCACCTGGGCAGGTCCTGAGAATCGCGCACTTTTCGTGTCCGATTCTGGATCGACCCCATGACCACACTTTTCTGGCTCGCCGTGGCCACCTTGCTCACCGTGGTGGGTGATTACCTCATCAAGCTGGCTGCGTCCGGCGCTGGCCTGAACTCCTGGCAGTTTGCACTGGGTGCCTTGTGTTATGGCTCTCCAGCCTTCGCCTGGTACCTGCTGATGCAGCAGCACAACCTGGCCACCGTGGCCGTCTTCTATTCGGTGGCCACCCTGATCATCGTGGCGGGTCTGGGGGTGGTGGTGTTCAAGGAGCCCTTCACCTGGCGTGAAGGCGCAGGCGTGGCCCTGGCCCTGGCGGCCGTGCTGGTGATGAATGTGGGGCGTGAGGCATGAGGCGCCACAGCCAGCCGGCTGAACTGCGTTCCGTGCTGATCATGGGCTTTGGCAACATCGCTCAGGCCTTGTCGCCCCTGTTGCGTCAGTGCTTTGCTCAGATGCCCGTGCACGTGATCGACGAGCGCATGGCGCCCGACCAGGTGGCTGTGGCACAAGCCCATGGCTTTGGCTGGCAACAGGCCCGCATCGAGGCGCACAACCACGAAGCACTGCTGACCCCCTGGGTGGGCCCTGGCGCGCTGGTGCTGAACCTGGCCACCTCCATCGACAGCCTGACGGTGTTGAGCTGGGCGCAGGCCCGTGGGGCCTGGTACCTGGACACCTGCATCGACCCCTGGGCCTACCAGGACGGCGAACTGGCCGACGGCGCCAACACCAACTACCGCATGCGCGCGGCGGTGATCGATCGGCAGCAGGCCCAGCGCGCGGCCACGGTGCCCATGCCCACGGCCGTTGTGGCGCATGGTGCCAACCCCGGCATGGTGTCCATCTTCGTCAAGGAAGCCTTGTTGCACATGGCCCGGCTGCACCTGCCGGTCAGGGCGGCTCCGGTGGGGCGCCGCGAGTGGGCCCTGCTGGCCGAAACGCTGGGCGTGCGTGTGATCCAGGTGTCCGAGCGCGACACGCAGTTCAGCCCGCAGGCCCGTGCCGCGGGCGAGTTCCAGAACACCTGGTCGGTCGATGGCTTCGTGGCTGAAGCCCTGCAGCCGGTGGAGATGGGCTGGGGCACACACGAAGTCCATGGCCCCTGGGCGCAACGCGTGCATGGCCATGCCCAGGGTGACCGCAGTGGTGTGTATGCCGAGCAACTGGGGGTGCACACCCGCGTGAAAACCTTCACCCCATTGGCCGGTGAGGTGCGCGGCTGGCTGATCAGCCACAACGAGGCCTTCTCGATCGCGGCCTGGCTCACGTTGCAGCACGGCGATCAGGTGCACTACCGGCCCACGGTGTACTACGCCTACCACCCTTGCGACCAGGCGGCGGACAGCCTGCAGCTGCTGGCCGATGGCAGCCGCGATGCCGTGACGCACACCCGTGTCCTGAAAGACGAACTAGTGGATGGCGTTGATGAACTCGGCGTGTTGTTGCTGAGTGACCGCTACCCCGCGTGCTGGTACGGCTCGCAGTTGTCACTGGCGCGAGCCCGTGAACTGGCGCCACACAACAATGCCACCAGCCTGCAGGTGGTGGGCAGCATCATGGGGGCGGTGCACTGGTTGCTGCAGAACCCCATGGCAGGCATTGTCGAATCGGAAGACCTGGACCACACGGTGCTGATGCACCATGCCGCGCCGTACTGGGAGCCGCTGGTGGTGCGACACTTCGGGTGGCACCCTCGGGGGGGACAGGCCAGCCAGGACGCTGGGCGCTGGTGTCTGGATCAGTTCCTGGACTGATGCCGCGAGGGCATCGCTGCGCGACAATGAGGGCCATGAGCATGCCCGACGTTTCTTCATCAGCGGACACCGACCCCAAGCCCACCCCACCCGAGCCGCCAGATTTCGACGCCTGCTGCGGCAATGGCTGTGACCCGTGCATCTTTGACCTGCACGACATGGCCATGGACGACTACCGCAAGGCCCTGAAAGCCTGGGAAGCGCGTCAGGCCCCACCGCCTGCTCAGGGCTGACGGGCCTGGGCATGGTCCAGTTCACACGCATGCTCTGGCTGTTGCTGGTGGCCCTGCTGGTCGGTCAGGCGGCCCGTGCCGACGTTCAGCCCCTGCACCTGACACAGGCCGAGGTGGTGCAGCAAGTGCTGCCGCGTGAAGTGCCGCCACCGATGGTGGTGGACAGCCGCCAGTTGCCTGGCGCTTGGCAGCCCGTTCAACTGCCGCATGCCCAGCCCCATGCCATCGTGGCCCAGGCATCGGCCGCCTTGTCTGGGCCGCAGACCACGGCCGTGACCTGGTACCGGCTTCAGGTGCCCGCCACAACCTGGGCGGCTCAGCCGCTGATGCTGTACGGCGCCAGGGCCAAAGGCTATGGCCCGGTGGCGGTGTATGTGGACGGCCGGCTTGTGGCGCAATGGCAGCTCGACGGGGTGCAGTGGTACTGGGCCCCGTTCTGGCTGACGGTCGACGGAGGGCAGCGGCATGCCGCACCCCGCGAGGTGCTGGTGCGCATGGCGCACCCGGCCCACACCCGCACGGCCCTGGCCTCGCTGTGGCTGGGGCACCCTGACAGCATCCGCTGGCGCTACGTGGCGCGCCAGTGGCTGCAACTGCAGGTGCCAGCCATGGGCGCGGGCGCCTTTCTGGCCGTGGGGCTGTTTGCTCTGTTCGTGTGGTTGCGCAGCCGGGGCGATGTGGCCTTCCTGCTGTTTGCCGTGCTGGCCGTGGCATCGTTCATCCGTGGTCTGCACTATTACGTGGACCTGGTCGTCAGTGACGATCTGCTCGGCTGGCTCACCGTGAACTCGCTGTTCTGGCTGATCGGCGCGGTGCACCACCTGCAGATGCGCTTGCACCAACGCACCATGCCCCGGCTGACGCGGGTGCTGCACATCATCATCGGTACCGTGTTCGTGGTGTCGCTGCCCGTGTTGCACCACCTGCCCAACACGCCTGATTTTTCCCCACTGGTCTACGTGCTGGCCATGGTCACCAGCCCGCTGGTGGCTTACGCGGGCTTCCGACTGTCGTGGCGACGCTCGGTGGATGGCATGCTGGTGGCCCTGGCCGTGATCATCGGCACGCTGTTCGGCTTCAACGACTGGGCCATTCAGAACAACCTGCTGGGCGCTGAAAGCTGGTACCTCGGCCCCTACGCCAACATCCTGAACTTTGCACTGTTCTGCACCATCATGTTCCGACACTACATGCGTGCGGTCGACGGGGTGCGCGAATCGAACGTGCTGCTGGGGCAGAAGCTGTCCGAGCGCGAAGCCGAATTGCGCCTGAGCTATGAACGCCTGCGTGACATCGAACGTCAGCAGACCCTGCAGACCGAGCGTCAGCGCATGATGCAGGACATGCACGATGGCCTGGGCTCGGCCTTGCATTCGGCCCTGCGTGCAGTGGAGCATGGCCGCTTGAGTGCGCCCGACGTGCTGGACGTGCTGCGCGGCTGCATCGACGATTTGCACCTGGCCATCGACTCGATGGACCCGGCCCACGCCGACCTTCAGTTGCTGATGGCCACCTTGCGCCACCGGTTGGGCCCGCGCCTGAAACAGGCGGGCCTGACGCTGGACTGGCAGGTGCATGACCTGCCCGAACTGCAGGGCCTGGAGCCTCGCAAGGCCCTGCACATCATGCGCATCGTGCAGGAGGCCCTGACCAACAGCCTCAAGCACTCCGGTGCCGACCGCTTGACCCTGGTGTCCGAAGTCACGCCACATGACGTGCGCATCCGGATCCGCGACAATGGGCGCGGGTTCCAGGTGAAGACCGATCAGTCTGTGCTCGGCCGTGGCCTGCAGAACCAGCAACGGCGCGCGCAGGCGATTGGTGGTCGGGTGTCCTGGCAATCAGGGCCCGAAGGCACCGAGACCCTGTTGTGCATTCCCTTGACCCCTGGGCCTGGCCCGGATGAGCAGACCCCGTGAGCGAGAACCACGTGATCCATGTGGCGGTTGTCGATGACGACGCCCGTTTCATCCAGTTCGTTCTGGAGGCACTGGCCACCGAGGCCGACATGCAGGTGGTGGCCTCGGCACCCACCCTGGCGGCGGGGCGCAGCCTGCTGGAGCAGCCACGGCTCGACGTGCTCGTGGTCGATCTGGGCTTGCCCGACGGCTCGGGCATCGAACTGATCCGCGATGCCTCCAATCGCCGGGCGGGGCTGGAGGTGCTGGTCAGCACGGTGCTGGGTGACGAGCAGAGTGTGTTGCGCTCGTTCGAGGCCGGTGCCACCGGCTACCTGCTCAAGCAGCACGATGCGCAGCGCCTGCGCGATGACATCCGCATGCTGCACATGGGTGGCAGCCCCATCAGCCCGCTGATGGCGCGCAAGTTGCTCGGCCGCTTTCAGGTCCGAGACGAGACTCCGGTGCTGCGTGAGTCGGCAGTCTCGCCCAAGGGCGGTACTGACGAAGCAGCCCTGTCGGCCCGTGAGCACGAGGTGTTGCTCTACATCACCAAGGGCTTCACTGCCGAAGAAATCGCGGGCCTGATGGGCCTGTCGCACCACACCGTGCAGACCTACATCCGGCGCACTTACCGCAAGCTGAATGTGCGCTCTCGGGTGGAAGCCATTTTCGAGGCGCGTGTCAGCGGCCTGATCCCCTGAAGCATCGAGACTCAGGGCCGCTGCAGCGGTTTCAGCCACTGGGCGCCCTGCGCCTTCCATAGCGCTTGCCAGCCCGCTTCGTGCTCAGCCAGAGGCAGCACTTCGACCACTGGGCGCCATCCGGGTGGGAATCGGTTCGCGAAGGCCTGTGCCACCGATGGCGGCACGACCTGATCACGCCCGCCCACCAGATGGCGCTGAGAGCGACCCTGCAAGGCCCCCGTGCGGTCGGCCGGGTCGAAGCTGTCGCGCTGTGGGCTGAGCCGGTGAAGGGACACCCAGTGGGCCAGGTCGATGTTGCCTGCCACGGTGACCAGGTGGGTCACGTCAGCGCGCTCGCTCATCAGCAAGGCAGCCAGCGTGCCGCCACCGGAGTGGCCCACCAGCGTCAGCGTGCGCGCACCGAGTCGGCGTTTGATCTCGTCCAGCGCCTGATGGCTCAAGCGCAGCGCTTCGCTGCCTTGCCGTGCAGAGGTCCACAGTGCCACCGGGCAGCCCGTGTGTGCCGCATCGACATACTGGCAGGGCCGTGCCAGCCAGGCACGCGGTGTGTCGGACGGGTGCACGCGGGCCAGGTGCAGCGCCAGCGGATGGGTGGGGGTGGGATCGTCCGATGGCCAATCGGCCGTGCGCCACGCCAGCCCATCACCCTCGATGTACACCACCAGGTGGGGCGCGGCGTGCGTCGGTGCAGGCAGGGCGGCCACCATGGGCCGTGCTGTGGGCAGAGATGTCCAGACCAGGCCGGCGTGTGCGGCCTGGTCTCGGGCGTTGGCCTCCCGCTCTGCAGGTGTGGGCACGGAGGCGCAGCCTGCCAGCACACTCAGCATGCAACAGGCCGCCAGCACGGTGAGCCGGCGGGCTGGGATGAAAACGGGCCGTGAACTCATGCCCGTCTTTCTACCTCATCAGGCCGAGGCCTTGAACACACGGATGGCGTCGGCCAGCCGGTTGGCACGCTCCTGCAGTGCGCGGGCGGCTTCGGTCGATTCCTGCACCATGCGCGCGTTCTGCTGGGTGGCATCGTCCAGTGAGGTCACGGCATTGTTGACCTGTTCGATGCCGCTGATCTGCTCGCCTGAGGCCGTGCTGATCTTTTCGATCAGCGCGGTGACTTCACGCACCTTTTGAACAATTTGCTCCATGGCTTGTCCGGCGTCGTTCACCAGGGTGGCGCCGGCATCCACACGCTCGACGCTGCTCTGGATCAGGTGCTTGATTTCCTTGGCCGATTCGGCCGAACGTTGCGCCAGGTTACGCACTTCGCCCGCCACCACTGCAAAGCCGCGCCCCTGCTCACCCGCCCGCGCAGCTTCTACCGCGGCGTTCAAGGCCAGGATGTTGGTCTGGAAGGTGATGCCGTCGATCACACCGATGATGTCGGCGATGCGGCGTGAGCTCTGGCTGATCTCGTCCATGGTCGAAACCACCCGCGCCACCACCTCGCCACCCTGGCTGGCGGCCTGGCTGGCCTGGTTGGCCAGGCTGGAGGCCGAGGTGGCATCGGAGGTGCTGGCCCGCACGGTTTGTGTCATCTGCGTCATCGACGAAGCGGTTTCCTGCAACTGTGCAGTGGCCACTTCGGTGCGTTCGCTGAGGTCCTGGTTGCCCCGGGTGATTTCTTCACTGGCCTGGCGCACCCCCATGACCTGTCCGCCCACATCATCGACCAGCGAGCGCAGGTTCAGCCCGCTCTGGTTCACGGCGCGCATCAGCATGCCGATCTCGTCCACACGGTTGAAATGCAGGTTTTCGCCGGCCTGGCCTGCGGCCACGGCCTGGGCCTGAGCCAGCACCTGCTTGAGCGGTTGAACGATCTGCTTTTCCAGCAGCCAGGTCTTGAGCACCGTGCCGGTGATCATCACGGCCGCCAGCTGCAGCAGGCCCTGCTGATCCAGCCCGATGGCATGCGCGGCCACCAGGGCCACACCGACCACACCGAACAGGGCCAGACGCAGTCGCCAGCTCAGGGGCAGCACCTGGCCGATCGAGCGCCAGCGCTGCCAGCCGGTGTGCACGATCAGGCCGCGGTGGAAGGTGAGGTGGCTCGACTCACCGCTGCGGATGCGCGCGTACAGGCGCTCGGCCTCATGCACCTCGTCACGCGTGGGCTTGGTGCGCACCGACATGTAGCCGACCACGCGGCCCTGTCGGCGCACGGGGGTGGCATTGGCGCGCACCCAGTAGTGGTCACCGTCCTTGCGCCGGTTCTTGACCAGGGCGGTCCATGACATGCCAGCTTTCAGGGTGGCCCACATGTCGCGGAAGGCCTCCTGCGGCATGTCGGGGTGGCGCACCAGGTTGTGCGGCTGGCCGATCAGCTCGGCCGCCTCGAAGCCGCTGACCCGGATGAACGCCTCGTTGGCGTAGGTGATGTGACTCTTCTCATCGGTGCTTGACATCAAGGTCGCACCTTCTGGGAACTCGTATTCCTGCTGGGTGACCGGGTGATTGACTCGCATGGGATGTCCTCGAGGTCTGGATGAAGGGTGGAAAGCTGCTTATTCGGACACCCCCTCATCGGCTTGAGCGTGATGGGCGTCACAGTCTTCGTGATCAGTTTTTGTCCATTGTCTGACTGGCTTTCGGTGCCTTTTGTCCAACTTCAGCGGCAGGCCTGCATGAAAAAAGGCCCCGAAGGGCCTCTGGAGAATGAGGGTGTGGATCGTGTCAGTGGGTGTCGGCCTGGAAGGCGCTGATGGCGCCCATCAGGGCACTGGCCTGCTCCTTGAGGTTCACCGAGGCGGCGGCCATTTGCTCGACCAGTGCAGCGTTCTGCTGGGTGTTGCGGTCCATGTCGCTCACGGTGCGGGTGACGCCGTTGACGCCCTCGGCCTGTTCCCGGCTGGCGGTGGTGATTTCGCTGACGATGCGCGTGACCCGCTCGATGCGCTGCACCACATCCCCCATGGTCTGGCCCGCCTGATCGACCAGGGCACTGCCGGCTTCCACCCGTTCCACGCTGGAGCCGATCAGCGTCTTGATGCTGCGCGCAGCTTCGGCCGAACGCCCCGCCAGGCTGCGCACTTCACTGGCCACCACCGCGAAGCCTCGGCCTTGTTCACCCGCCCGCGCGGCCTCCACGGCCGCATTGAGGGCCAGGATGTTGGTCTGGAAGGCAATGCCGTCGATGGTGCCAATGATGTCGGCGATGCGCCGCGAGGTGTCATGGATCTCGCGCATGGTACTGACCACATCGCCCATGACCTGCCCGCCGTGCTGGGCGGCTTCGGTGGCCAGGCTGGCCAGTTCGTTGGCTTCGCGTGCGCTGTCTGCATTGACCTTCACGGTCTGGCTCAACTCTTCCATGGTGGAAGCGGTCTGCTGCAAGCCACTGGCCTGACGTTCTGTGCGCATGGACAGATCGGCATTGCCGCTGGCGATCTCGCTGCTCGACTGCGCCACGCCCTCGGCGTTATGCCGCACTTGCCCGATCACCTGGCCGATCTTGTCCATGAAGCGATTGAAGCCTCGGCCGATCGAGGCCAGTTCGTCCTGACCGTTCTCCGACAGGCGCACCTGCAAGGTGGCCTGGCCATTGGCCAACCGGCCCATGGTCTGGCTGAGCTGGCGCAGGGGCTGCAGGAAGTGGCGCACCAGGGCCACCATGGCCACGGCCGCCAGTGTGCAGGCCAGCAGGGCTGCCAGTGCCGCGGCAGCGAGCAACGCGTCAGCTGCAGCCATGGCTGTTTGCTGCGGGTAGGACACACGCACGGCCCAGGGCGCGGTGCCAGGCAAGACCATGACAGGCTCGATGCGGTGCACCCAGCCATGCGCGTCGGTGTAATGGAAGGGCTTGCCTGCCTGGATGTGCGCCAGCGCTTTCGCGGGCAGGTCTTCTGCCTTTTTGGCCAGCAGGCTGGCCTGCGGTGCCGCCACATACACGCCGCCAGCCGACAGCAGCGACACCTGACTGTCGGGCAGTGGTTTGAGAGCCGACACCCGGTTGGCCAGATCCTGCAAGGGCAAGTCGGCTCCTGCCATGCCCAGAAACTGTCCGTTCACCAGCACAGGCGCCGCCATGGTGGTCATCAACACCTCCTTGCCCGCCACCGGGTACAGGTAGGGCTCGATCAGGGCGTTGCCGCGTGTCTTGCGAGGGATGTCGTACCAGTCATTGGCGCCCGCCTTCTCGTAGTCGAGCAATGGCTCCACGCCGATCTTGCCAGCCCCTCGGTTCCAGTAGGCAATGTACCGACCGGTGGCATCGTGGGCCGGCGAGTGGTTGACGAACTCGGCATCGCGACCGTCCAGGGCATTGGGCTCCCAGATCGAGTACACGCCGATGAACTCGGGCCTGGCCTCCAGCACCTGCCGGGCCATGGCGTCAAGCTGTTCGCGACTGGGGGGATGCCCCGAGGCCTTCATGCCCTGAAACGCATCGCCCAGTGCCCGCACGGCACTGTGGCTGCGACCCAGTTCGGCCGACACCTGCGTGGCGGCTTCACGGGCGGCCAGCATGACCTGCTGTTCGGCTTGCGCATGGGCCGCGCCATAGGTCTGCCAGCCCAGCACGGCGCTGGTGACCGTCACGCACAACACGCACAAGGCCGTGGCTGCGACGCTGAGTTTGGTGGTCAGGGTGAAGTGCCTCAGCCCGTGGGCCCCACGGGCCCCGCCCTGGTCAGGCTGCGGGGACACCTGGCGGTGGGAGGGGAAAACTGCGTTCGACATCACGACTTCCTGCAAACTTGAGACCGGCACCCTGGGCCGGTCTCTGTGAATCTGGTTTATCGGATGAACGAATTCACGCTGTAGCGTTTTTTGTCAAACGCGGACAAGGCGCCTCGGCTGGCTGCAGGTGTGACGCGTTGTCATGGAGGGGGCTCCTCAGGTCAGCAGGCGCCGGTACGCGCTTCATTGACCACGGCATGGCACTCGCAACTGCGCTTTTTCAGCCCCATGTCCAGTGGGTGTCCCCCAAGGGCATTCACTGAGACACGCTGGACGCCTCCGCACCGAGGCGCCATTGAAGGGGTGATGGGCTGAGCGCATGGGCGAGATCCGCGTCATGCGTGACCCAGAGCGTCGCTGTGCCTTCGGGTGCAAGGGCCTTGTGCAACATCTCGCATGTGGATTGCTGTGTGACTGGGTCGAGCCTGGAGGTCGGCTCGTCGGCAAACAGAAACACGGGCCGGGCACACAGGGCTCGGACCACAGCCACCCGCTGCAGCTCTCCGCCTGACACCTGCGTGGCGGGTCGATCCAGCATGGGCTCTGCCACACCGCAGTCATCCAGCCACTGCAGCACCTGTGGCCAGGGGGTGCCATGCCGACGCGCCACCTCTTGCAGGTGATGCTTGAGGCGCTGGTGGGGGGCGAACGACTGCACCGGATCCTGGTAGAGCTTCTGAAAGGCGGTGGGAGCCAGGCCAGTGGCGCGCAGCACGCGCCCTCGGTGCGGAGGCAGCAGGCCCAGCAAGGTGTCACCCAAGGTGCTTTTGCCGCAGCCGCTGGGCCCCTGAATCACGTGGCGATCACCGGTGCGCCACTGCAGGTTCAGGCCTTGTCGCAGGATCCGGTGGCCTCGGGTGATCACGAGGTTCTCCGCGCGCAGCACCGTGGCCGAGCCGCTGGCTTGTACGGCCTGTGCAGGTGGCTGCGGGCGCGGCCAGCGAGACGGCGCTGCATCCAGCCACTGGCGTGTGAAGGCTTGTCGGGGCTGTGTCAGCACCTGCTCTGTGGCTCCGTGTTCGACCACTTGCCCGTGCCGCATCACCATCGTCTGCCCGGGCAGGGCCTGGGCCAGTCGCAGGTCATGCGTGACCACCACCACCGAACCGCCGCGGTCCATCAGGGCTTTCAGCTGAACGATGAGGGCCTGGATGCCTTCGGGGTCAAGGCCTTTGCTGGGTTCATCGGCCAGCAACAAGCTGGCACCGCCCGCCAGGGCCAGTTGAGTGGCTGCGCGTTGGGCCATGCCCCCGGACAGTTGCCAGGGTCTCAGCGAGCAGGCGTCGGTGAGTCGTGCCCGCTTCAGGGCGTCCAGGTTGTGTGATGGCCGCGTGCTGGCAGGCAGCTGGGCCACCCAGCGATGAACGGCGTCGAGTTGCTGGTGCACGGAACGCAAGGCATCGAGCGCGCGGGTGGGCTCCTGGGGCAGCAGGCTCAGCTGCCGTCCCCACTGTGCGCGCCGGCCCCGGGCATCGGCAGCCGATGAGGCCTGCCCCTGTATCAGCAAGTTCCCTTCTGCCCTCAGTCCCTCGGGGAGCAATCCCATGATGGCTTGCAGCAGCAGTGACTTGCCCGCGCCGCTTTCGCCGATCACGCACAAGGCTTCTCCGGCTTGCAGTGCCAGATCGATGGGCGGCATGAGGCAGTGGGCAGCAGACCACACGCTCAGGCCGTGGGCTTGCAGCACAGGCAGGGAGACGGGCCGCAGAGTGGGTGTCGGTGTGGGCATCAGCGATTACCTCCTGGCGGCCCGACAGCGGCGTTGCTGCTGTCGGGCCGAAGCAGCAGCATGGCCAGCACCAGCAGGCACAGCCAGGCCACCGGAGCCGCCATGAGCCAGGGCGCTTCTTCGTGATGGGGCAGCGCTTCGGTCATCAGCAGACCCAGTTCGGCGGTCGGCGGGTGCAGCCCCACCCCGATGAAGCCCAGCGCTGCCATGGCCAACACCGCCTGGGCTGTGCCGAGGGCCAGCAAGGTGCTCAGCAGTGGTGACAACGCTGGCCACAGGTGATGCCGCAGCGTGTGCACCATGCCCAGACCCAGGAGCCGGCTGGCCTGCACGCCTGGCCCGGCCAGCACGGGCCGAGACACGACCGTGCACACACGGTAGGGCTCGACCCACAGCACGAGCGTCAGCCCGGCATACAGCGGTGCGTGCTCACCAGGCGCCAGGGTGGAGACCATGAGCACCAGCAGCAGCCCAGGCACCGACAGCACGGTGTCGGCCACCCCGTCGAGCAGGCTGGCAGCCCCATGGGGTCGCCAGGCGGCCAGCACACCCAGCGAGGCCCCCACGGCCACAGCGGTGAGGCTGGCCAGCAAGGCCAACCCCATCGACAACCGACTGGCGTGGCACAGGCGTGCCAGCACGCTGCGGCCGTACACGTCGGTGCCCAGCCAGTGCATGGCATCGGGCGGACGCAGGCTCTGGCTCAGGTCCTGGGTGTGCGGATCAAGGCCCACCCAGTGCGGGCCAAAGGCTGCACACACGGAGAGCATGGCCAGCAGGCACCAGCCAGCCCACTGTGTCCACCGGCGGCCAACAGCCATGGGGGTCATGTGGAGGCCCTTCCGTGGAGGCTGGCCGGGTGTCCGCGCGCATCCAGTTGTTGACAGAGCAGGTCGACCGCTGTGCGCACCCCCACGAACAGCAGGGCCATGCACAGCGCACAGCCCTGGATCATGGGGACGTCTCTCGCGAAGACCGCGTGCACCAGGGCATGGCCAATGCCTGGCCATGCGAACAGGCTTTCAACCACCACGGCACCTTCGAGCAACCACACCGTTTGCACGCCCAGGTGGCTGAGCACAGGGGCTGCGGCATGGCGTGCATCGTGTTGCCAGGCGACCTGCGCTTCGCTGAGGCCACAGGTGCGCGCAAACTGATGCGAGGGCAGGCTCACCGCTGCCAGGACGGCCTGCCGTGTGACTTGTGCCAGGCTGGCCGCCAGTCCCAAAGCCAAGGTGAGGGCGGGCAGCACACCGCTCATCTCGCCAGCCATGCCGGCCACGGGCAGCACGCCCCAGTGCACGGCCACCCACAGCATCAGGACCACCGCCAGCAAAAATGGTGGCAGGGCCCGCAACAGCACGCAAGCGGCCATGCCCAGCCGGTCGGTGAGGCTGCCAGGATGGCGACCCGCTTGCCAGCCCAGAGGCAGGCCGATGGCCAGTGCGGCCAGCAGTGCCGTACCGGTCAGGCTCAGTGTGGCGCCCAACTGGTGCTGAAGCTCAGCCCACACCGATCGGCCTGACACCCATGAATGCCCCAGACCTTGCTGCAGCAAGGTCAGACACCACTGAAGCCAGGCCTGCCAGACGGGCAGCGCCAGCCCCAACTCTTGTCGCACCGCGTCGGCGGCTGCCACAGTGACCAGGTCGTGACCATGACGACCCGCGGCCACCCGCATGGCCACATCACCGGGCAACATCCACACCATGGCCCAGCTGAGGCTGACCACCAGGGTGCACACGGCCAGCGCGGTGGCCAGTCGCTGGAGCATCAGCCGGGTCATGCACGCCACCTCAGGTCCGTGAGCCGATGGCTTCGCTCCAGCGGGTCGAGCACCAGCCCCTTCACCCGCGGGCCCACAGCCACCTGTTGCCGCACCCAGCACACAGGCACCACCGGCAGCTGGGTCTGCAGCACGGTGCTCACCTGGTGTCGCAAAGCCTGAGCACGCGCCTGCGGCAAGGGCTCACGCACCAGTTGTTCAAGTGCGCGCACCATCCCCCCATCCGTCCAACCCATGGCGCCCCAGTCGCCACCTTGCGGGCCGAAGTCACGCAGCAGGGTGCCAGCGGGGTCGGGCAAGCTGCCGTACAGCCGTGCGATCAGGGCCATCTCCAGACTGCCGTCGCGATGGCCCAGGGGAATGTCTCCGCTGTTGCCGATCTGCACGCGCACTGGCACCCCCAGGGCCTGCCACTGGGCCTGCAACGCGGTGGCGATCAAGGGCAACTCAGGGCGATCGGGGTAGGTGCGCAGTGTGAGTTGCAGGCGGCCATGGCGAGGGTGTTGCCACGTTCGATCGTGCATGCGCCACCCTGCCTGGCGCAGCAACTCACGCGCACCCACAGGGTCATGCCGCAGCGGTGGCAGGTCGGCGAAATGCCAGTCGGGCAGGCTGGGCGGCAGCAACTGCGTGGCTGCCATGTCGGGGTCTCGCAGCAGAGCGCGCGCCACGCCCGTGCGGTCCAGCGCCAGGCTCAAGGCCTGGCGCACACGCAGGTCTTGCAGGGCCGGGTGGGCGCTGTTGAGCTTGAGCACCACGGCACGTGGCACTGTGACCGCGAGCACGTTCAGTCTGGGGTCGCGCCTCACGCGTGCCAGGCTGACCGGGTCCAGCCCGTGGGCCACGTCAGCCTGCTGGCCCAGGGCCATCAAGGCCCGCGTCTCGGCCCGCCCTGCAGCCAGATAGTGCACCTGCCTCACCGCCTGAGGCGGGGCCTGGTGCCGCCATGAGGCTGCGGCTTGCAGCGTCAGAGACTGCGGAGGTGCGTAATGCACAACCTCGTAGGGGCCTGTTGCGATCAGGCGCTGAACAACCCCTTTCGCGTCGTAACTGTCGGGCGACAGCACCAGGGTGGTGGGGTGCGTCAGCCAATGGGGCAGGCTGTGGAGCGGCTGCATGAGGTGCAGATCGACCACGTTGGATGCGGCAGCCTCCAGGCGTGCAATGGGCAGGCAGCTGAGCATGCCCGGAGGCGTGCGGGCCCTTTCCAGCGCCTGCACCACATCCTGCGCGCGCACCGGTTGGCCGTGGTGAAACTGTGCCCCCGGGCGCAGGGTGAAGCGCCAGCGCAGACCATCGGACGACACCTGCCACGCCTGGGCCAGTCCGGCCTTCAGCCGCCCCTGAAGGTCGGTGTCGACCAAGGTCTCTGCCACCTGCAGGCGCACGAACAGGTGGCCACTGCGCAGCGGTGACAGCCCGCCCACTTCCCAGGGCGCCACCAGTTGCAGTGTGCGCTCGGCGGTGGCCCAGGCTTGCTCTGTGCCCAGGGCAGCCAGCGTGGGCAAGGCGCCCAGGGCCTGCCTTCTCGACAGGCCCCAGGGGCTCAAGGCTTGGGTGGTCACAGCTTGACGTTCACCGACACGAACAGCGCACGACCTGGACCCGGTGAGAACATGGGCTGATGCTGTCCGGCAGGCCACCAGAAGTTGTCATACCAGACGTATTCGTAGGCGCGGTCGGTCACGTTTTTGACCTGCAGGTCCAGGCTGACCTGGCGGCTCAAGGCGTAACCGGCGCGCGCATCCAGCAGTGCGAAGCTGCCGAAGCGGCCCTGGCGGTTGGCGTTGTCGATGAAGTACTTGCCTTGCGAGCGAGCCTGCACCCCCAGTGTCAAGCGATCGGTGGCTTTCAGGTCCGCCCCCAGGTTGCTGATGTGGCGGGGTGTCGAGATCACCTCATTGCCGTCCAGCACCACGCCGTCCACCGTGCCACGCCGAACCTTGGCCTGTTGAGCCGAGTGAGAGGCCCACACCTGCAGGCGTTCGGTGGGGCGTGCGCTGACCTGCAGGTCCAGGCCTTGGCGACGCGTGCTGCCCAGGTTCACCGTGCTGCCGATGCTGGGCATGTTGGCCACTTCTTCCGGAGAATCCTGGCGCCACAGGGCCACGCGAGCCTCGGTGCGGTCGAGGGGCTTGAACTTCACGCCCAACTCCTTGCCGGTGTTGATGGACGCTTGGAAGGCCTTGACCCCGGGCCGCATGTAGGCGGGGTCGCGCGAGCCAGTCAGGGCCTGGAAGGTCTGGCCCCAGTTGGCGTACACACTGGTCTTTGCGCTGGGGCTGTACACCACGCTCAGCTTGGGCTGCTCGATCCAGCCATAACTCTGAAGCGGGTACTCGGCTTGCGCGCTGTTTTGCAGCACTGTGTTGCCCGAGAAGCGGTCCACGCGCAGTGCAGGCACCACCTTCCAGTGGGCGTCAGGCCGCCACACGGCCTGCACGTAGGCGCCGACGTTGTTCAGCGTGTAGTCGTCGTCATTCTGGATGAACGCTGGCGTCACATCAAACTGCGTGGGCACGCTGTGATTGAAGCGCACGCGCCGGTAATGGTTGTCCTGGCGCTCGACATTCAGCCCGCCCTCCAATTGCCATTGGGCATTGGCGCGCCAGGTCAGGCTGCTCACCCAGCCCAGCTGTTCTTCCTGCCATTGGCGGCGTTGCCGTGGGCCGTTGCCCACCGGGTTGCTGGTGAAGGTGATGCGGCGGTCGTCGTCGTAGGCATTGAGGTACAGGCGGTTGCTCCAGAACAGCTGGTCGGTGGCCTGCCAGTCCAGGTGCAAGGCCGCCTGGTGCATTTCGCGGTCGCTGCGGTCATTGGCATTTTTCGCAGGCGACTGCGCCCTGTCTTGAGCCAGTTCAGAGGCCGTGAGGTAACCAGGCTCCAGTGCGTCGTGCTGGTAGGCGCGCAGCACCAGACCCGCCTTCAGGCCCTGTGCAGGCAGGCTGTAGAACCATTTGCCACTCAGCGAAAGTTTTTCTTGCTCGCTGTGGTCGCGGTGCCCGTCAGAGGCCTGGTGGGCCAGGGTGTAGTTCTGTGACCAGTTGCCGGCTTCATGCCCCAGGGCCAGTTGCACTTCGCGGGTGTTGAAGCTGCCCACGGTCACGCGACCTTCCTGATACTGACCACCCTGGCGGGTGACCATCTGGAAGTTGCCGCCGATGTTGTGAAGCCCATGGCGCGGGTCGTTCGTGCCCCGCACCACCTCGATGTAGTCGAGCTCGATGGGGAAGATCATGTCGATGAAGCGTTGGTTGCCGCTGTTGACATTGCTGGGCACACCATCGATCAGCACCTTGATGCCATTGAGGTAGCCCTCGCCATTGAAGGCCCGGAAGGTGGCTTTGCCCGACTCGGCCCCCATGCGGGTTTCGGTCATTTGCAGGCCGGGCATCAGGCCGAGCAGTTCCCAGCTGTTGAGCACGTTCTGGTGCTGCAGTTTGTCCGCGGTGATGACGTCGACCGAGGTCAGCACGTTGCGGGTGAGCAGGGCACCTGTGCCACTGCGGGCCGTGACCTGGATGTCACCCAGCACCTGGGTGGATTCGTCGGCAAGCACGGAGGCAGGGAGCAAAGGCCAGGCAGCAGCCATGGCCAGGGCGATGTGAGAGTGTTTCATGGGCGTAAACGCAGGCGCGACCGCACTGGCCCCTGGTGGGGCCAGGACACGCACCTGACCGAGGATCAGGCACCGGGTATGGCATGACAGTGCATGGCCACGCACGGCAAAGGCGACGTCAGGCCCGCATGGGGCTGACGGTCGCAGACAGGGCCCTCCAAGAGGGCAGAGCGCGTGTCAGGTGGAGGCAGGGGGCGCTCTGGCCCAAGCCAGACGCCAGGCTTGTCGCCCGGGCCCGATGGGCAGGGCGACGGCTGTTCGGCTGGTCGATGTCAGCAGGGCAGGCGGTGCCTGCAGTGACGGTGCACCCAGGACTGCATGCGCCAGCACCGTGCACCAGGCGCACTGGCTGTGGTGCGACTCGTCGTCGGGGCCATGATTCTCTGTGTCGGTTGCAGCGCCGGCGTGGGCTGCGGACTCCGCCGACAAGGTGGTGTGTGGCCACAGATCTGCCACGTGCTGGGCATGGTGCCACGGCACGTTGAGCACCGTGTGCAGCCACACGGTCAGCAGCAAAATGAGGGATGGGCGGTGGCGCATGTGATTCGCAAATGATAACGTGCGCCTCAAACGCATGGGCCACAGTCCAGATGCAGCCCCTGCCTGCCCCCTCGGGAATCGGGAGACATGAATCAGAACCACAGGGCCCCTGGGCTCGACGTTTTGCGTGGCCTGGCCATCGCCATGGTGTTGCTGTATCACGGCAGTTGCGTGCTGACCGACCCGCAGATTGCAGCCTTGCCGCCACCCGCTGAGGCCTTGCTGCTGGTCTTCAAGCAATGCTGGAGTGGCGTTCACCTCTTCTTTGTGCTGTCGGGGTTTCTGATCACCGGCATCCTGCTGGACACGCAGAGCCAACCCGGCGCATTGGGCCACTTCTACGTGCGCCGAGCGGCCCGCATCCTGCCAGCCTACCTGCTGATGGTGGGGTTGTTGTGGCTGACCGGAACTGTGACCACACCCTATGTGCTGGTGTGCCTGCTCTTCTTGTGCAACATGCCTGGCCTGTTGGCACAGCAAAGCGAGTACGGCCCATTCTGGTCGCTGTCGGTCGAAGAGCAGTTCTACCTGGTCTGGCCCTGGGTGCTGCGCCTGTGTCGGCCGGAATGGCGATCGGCGATGTGCTTGGCCATGATCCTGGGCATGCCACTATGGAAATGGGCCCTTCTGGCATGGGCACCCCCAGCCTTCCAGGACATCAGTTACAAAACGTGGGTGTTGGCAGACTTCTTTGCGGCCGGTGCCCTGGTGGCGGTGTGGCACCGTCAGGGCCACTCATTGAGTGGGGTGGGCAGGGTCTTGCTGATGGCTGGGGCCTTGGGCCTTGCATGGCAGATGGCCTGGGCTTCCAATCTGTCCTCTTCATGGGCACAGGTGCTGCGCCTGAGCCCCTGGCTGCTGCTGTTCTGCGGGGCTTTGTGTGTGATGCTGACAGCCAAGGCACCGCGATCTGGCACCTTGTCGGCCGGGTTGGCTTGGCTTTCACACATCAGCTTCGGGGTCTATCTCGTGCATCAGTGGGTGTACGACCGGCTGGCACCCTGGGTTTCCCTGGTGGAGCCTCAAGCCTCACCGATCGACAGGTTCTTGTGGATCACTGGGGTGGGCACGTTGTTGTCTGTCGGCATCGCCTGGTGCTCGCGCCACACGCTCGAGCAGTGGTTCCTGACCCAGGCGACCCGACCTCACAGAGGGTGAGTCACCACCCGGAAATCCGGGTCGTCGGCACAAGGTTTGACCGAAAAACCCAGGCTGCGCATCAGCCGCAACATGCCGTCGTTGTTGGTCAGCACCAGGCCCACGATCTCGCTGAGACCGCGCTCGCGGGCCACCCCCATGATGCTTTCCATCAGGCGTGAGCCCAGCCCTTGACCGCTGAAGGCGTCCGACACCACCAGCGAAAACTCGCAACTGGTCTGGTCGGGGTTGGTGATGTAGCGCGACACGCCGATGATGCGTTCGCGGTCGACCATCTCGCCTTCCGGTGTTTCGATGCGTTCCTTGTAGACGGCCACCAGGGCCATCTCGCGGTCGTAGTCGATCAGGGTGAGCTTGGCCAGCATCGACGCGGGCAGCTCGCTCATGTGCGACACGAAACGGAAGTAACGGCTTTCCGGGCTGAGGCTTTGCACCAAGGCCTGCAGCATCTGGGCGTCTTCGGTGTGGATGGGGCGGATCGTGTATTCGCCGCCACCCCGCAAAGGCCACACCTGCTCAAGCCGTGCCGGGTAGGGCAGGATGGGCAGGTGGCTGTAGGCCCCTGAGCGGCCACCCACCGCCTGCGGGCCGGTGCCCACCACGATGCGGGCGTCCACGGCCACAGCCCCTTGCTCGTCGATGATGATGGGGTTGATGTCGAGCTCACGCAGCTGGGGCAGCTCGCACACCATTTCCGACACGCGCAGCAGCACCCGCTCCAGCGCGCTCAGATCGGCCGGTGGCAGCCCACGCCATTCGGCCAGGGTGCTGGCCACGCGCGAGCGCTCGATCAGGCGGTGTGCCAGGTACTGGTTCAGCGGCGGCAGCTCCATGGCGCGGTCGTCGATCAGCTCGATCATGGTGCCGCCGGCGCCGAACGTGACCACGGGGCCCAGCACGTCGTCGGTGACCACGCCGATGCAGATCTCGCGGCCCGAGCGGGTGCGGGCCATCTGCTGCACGGTCACGCCCTGGATGCGGGCGTCGGGGCGCAGGCGTTTCACGCGTTCGATCAAGGCCTGGTAGGCGTCGCGCACGGCCGCCCCGTTGTCGATGTTGAGCACCACGCCCTGCACGTCGGATTTGTGCGAAATGTCGGGCGAGTCGATCTTGAGCGCCACCGGAAAGCCCAGCTGCGTGGCGATCATCATGGCCTCGTGCGCGCTGCGTGCCACGATGGTTTCGGTGATGGGGATGTGGAAGGCCGACAGCAGGGTCTTCGACTCCATCTCGGTGAGCGTCTTGCGGCGCTCGGCCAGCACGCCTTCGATGACCAGCCGTGCGCCTTCGATGTCGGGTTGGGCCAGCGCCGACAGGGGCGGTGGGGTTTGCTGCAGCAGGGTCTGGTTCTGGTAGAAGGTGCTGAGGTTGCCGAAAGCCCCCACGGCCGATTCGGGCGTGCGGAAGGTCGGGATGTTGGCGTCGTTCAGCAGGCGCCTCGCAGGGCCCACGGTCTCGTCGCCCATCCAGCAGGTCAGCAGCGGTTTGGACAGGTTGGCCTTGCAATCGGCCACGGCTTGGGCGCAGCCTTCAGCGTCGGCCCCGGGCTTGGGTGAATGGATCACCAGCAGGCCGTCGATGGCCGGGTCGCGGTTGGCGGCGTCGATCGCGGCGCGGTACTGCGCGGGGCTGGCGTCTTCCGACAGGTCGATCAGCTCACTGAGCGAGGCCAACGGGGGCAGCACCGACTGCAGGGCAGCGGCCATGTCGGGCGACAACTGCCCCAGGGTCAGATCAATCTCGTGGGCCCAGTCGGCAGCCAGCACGCCGGGCCCGCCTCCGTTGGTGACGATGCCCAGGCGCTTGCCTCGTGGGCGCAGGCGGGTGGCCAGGCACTTCGCGGCCGAGAACATCTCGTCGAACGACTTCACGCGCACGGCACCTGCGCGCCGCAAGGCGGCGTCGAAGGCGTCGTCGTTGCCCACCAGGTGCCCGGTGTGGGTGAGGGCGGCGGCCCGCCCGGCGGCACGGCGACCGGCCTTGAGCACGATCACGGGCTTGGCGTTGGCGGCCGAGCGCAGGGCGCTCATGAAGCGACGCGCGTCGTCGATGCCCTCCATGTGCACCAGGATGCTTTGCGTGTGCGGGTCGTTGGCCAGGAAGTCGAGCGCCTCGGCCAGGCCCACGGGTGAGCGTGGGCTGAGTGACACCACCGAGGAAAAGGCCACCGCATTGCGTGCGGCCCAGTCCAGCATGGCGGCCGTGAGCGAGCCCGATTGAGACACCAGCGCCAGAGGGCCAGCTTGGGCCAGGGGACCCAGCACACTGGCGTTCAGGCCCAGGGCCGGGCGTTGCAGCCCCAGGGTGTTGGGCCCCAGCAGGTAGAGGCCCTCACGCCGAGCCTGCTTGTGCCAAACGGAGGCCTGCTCGGCCGTGATGCCGGTGCACAGCACCATGGCCGCCTTGCAGGCCATGCGGGCCGTCAGTTCAAGCGCGGCCGGCACTTCGGCCGGTGGCAGGGCGATCAAGGCCAGGTCGGCCTGAATCTCCATCAGGTCGGCCAGGGTGCCACTGGTCTGGGTGTGCAGGAACTGCAGCGAGCCCTGGAAGCGCTGTGCTTTCAGCGCTTCGAGCAGGGTGATGGCCTGCGGGGTGGCAGCGTGCTCGGCATCGGAGCCACCGGCCATGACCACGAGCGAGCGTGGGGCGAACAGCGGCGCAAGGTAGTGCGTGTCCATGCGTCGCAGTGTAGGCAGCTGGCTGCAGTGCCGCAATGCGCCGGCTCAAAGGCCTTGCTTTTCCGGCGATTGCGTCACAGCCCGCTGCAAGGGCCACCACATGTCAGTCGGCCTGCAGTGCCTGCGCGATCAACGGCCACAGGGCCTGGTGCGAGGGCCGGAACCAGTCGATGTGCCCGATGGCCCTCAACCCATGGTCGGCCGGCTGGATGCGGTGTGCCTGCTTCGGTGCGCCAGGGAAGGTGCGCAGCAGGTCGGCCACGGTGCCTTCGTTGGCGATGTCGTCGTCACTGGCGTGCAGCACGGTGATGGGGGTGCGCACCTCGGCGTGGAAGTCACGCTCGGGCTGGCCCTTGACAGCATTGGTGGCGTAACCGCCGCGGCTGCACCACTGCCCCCACTGACGGGCCACCTGGGCCGGCAGGTCTTCGCCCAGGCCGATGCGGGAGGTCAGGGCGTAGCCCTTGAATCGGATGCTCAGGGGCACGAACATCTGCAGGCCGAAAACGGCCTGTGCCCGGAAGGCCGGTCGCATGCGCCTGAACCAGCCGGTGGAGCACGCCACCCCCACCAGGCGCTTGATGTGCGCGTGGTTGGGCATCAGCCCGATCATCTGCCCACCGGCGCTGTGGCCCAGCAGCAGCACCTGGGGTGCGCCTGTGCGCTGCAGCAGCCAGCCCAGCGCGGCCACCTGGTCCTGCTGCCCCCATTCGGCGAGCGTGGCCTTGCACTGCGCCAGCGAACCCTGGCGCGACAGCCCGATGCCTCGGTAGTCGAACACCAGCAGGTCATGGCCTTGCTGGGCCAGCCAGGTGGCAAAGCGCAGGTAGAAGTGCTGCTTCACGCCTGTGGCCGGGCACAGCAGCACCGGCAGGCGCGAGGCGGGGGCCAGGCCCCCATGGGCGGGCAGGAAATGCCCTTGCAATTCGGTGCCATCGGCACAGCGCAGGGTGACAGCTTCAGGGGCTTGCATGGCAGTGGGTTGACAAGGGGTTCAAGGGGCAGGCCGGTCCAGCTGGCGCACGTGGTCGAGCCAGCGGGCCACGGTGTCGAGTTCCTGGGGTGAAAAGCCTGCGCACAGCCTGGCCTGCACCTTCTGGGTGACCTGGCGCAGCGGGGGCAGCAGCGACTGGCCCAGCGGCGTGAGCCACACCCGCTGGGTGCGACCGTCTTGCGGACAAGGGTGTCGCTGCACCCAGCCCAGGGCTTCGATGCGCTGCACCAGGCCCGACACCGCGGGGGGCTCCAGGTCCAGCGCGCGGGCGATGTCGCCCATGGTGCGCCCGTCGTCCTGGGCCAGCACGAACAGCGCACCCGCCTGCGCAGGCGTGGGCAGCGTGTGGCCCATGGCCTCTGCCGCCACCTGTTGCTGGTGCGCGATCCATTGCTGCAGATGCCGTTGAGCGCTGTTGAGCAGGTGGATGAAGCGATGGGATGCTTTTTTGCTTTGCATGCGAATTAAATACTTCGTATGCGAAATATAAGCGCAAATGAAAGCCCCTGCAAGCAGGGGCCTGGCGGTGCGCTGGGTGGCTCACTCGCCCAGGGCTTCGCGTCGGTACAGGCGAGGCAGGAAGTAGGGCAGCATCTGGAACTCGCGCAGCGCATGGTTGCCCAGGTCTTCGAAGAAGGTACTGTTGATCACCCGGGCCAGTGCCGTGTTCTTGAAGGTGCTGCGCAGGATCACGCCATCGCCGGTGGGGTTGGGCTTCCACTGGTGCACCAGCTGGTTGTCGGGCAGCAGGCCATCGAGCAGCGTGGGATTGGCCAGGGCGTAGAAATAGCCCGGGTCATCCAGCGGCACAGGTGGGGCCTTGACGGCCGGATCAGCACCCGTGATGTTCAGCGTCATCAGGGTCTTGCCGATGTTTTCCTTGACCTTCTGCACGGCCCCGATGTCGTAGCGCATGTCGGGGGTGGTGGGAGGCACGCTCCATTCGAACGACACGTGGTCGATGGGTTGCCACAGTTTGTAGCGCTCGGTGTTGCCGATGTGATCCCACCACCACGACAGCATGTCGGGTGTGATGCCCTTGATCTCCTGGGTCACGTTCAGGGTGACGTTGAGCTGCTTGTCGACCTTGCCGATGGTGTAGAAGCCGCGGCCCTTGAGTACGCCATTGAAGTAGCGCTGATCCAGTGCGCCCATGACCGAGGCCTTCAGGCCCGACAAGGTCTTGCCCAGGTGCGCCACATAAGGCGCGGCCAGGGCCGGCGCGCTGCCCAACACCGTGATGCTGGCGCTGGTGTCGGTGAACTGCTTGCCCTGGGCCTTGTACTGCACCAGCACCGTGAAAGCCTGGCCCCCGTCGATGCTGACCTGCTGGGCCACAAAGCTGTAAGGCTTGCTGCCCAGGAAGTTGTCAGAGGCCACATGCGTGCGCACCAGCACCGGATCGAGGTAGGTGATGTCGACCTGGCGGTTCTGCCCTTGCAGCAGCACGGTCTGGCGCTGTCGGGCCCCGGCCGAATAGCCCAGATGCTGCGGGCTGGCCGGGCGTTGCAGCCATTCGAAAGCGAGCACTTCGCTGTTGGCGGCTTTCAGCAAGGCAGCATCGATGTTGTCCCACCACCAGCTGAGTGCTTCGGGGCGCACACCGGCCAGTGGGACAGTCAAGGCCGAAGTCGTGGTCTGCGCGTGCGCACTCGAGCCCAGCGGGCCGGGCAGGGTGGCAGTGAGCAGCAGGCTGCCCAGGGCGGTGGCACAGGCCAGCAAGGGCGTGCGCCAGGCGAAGGTGTGAGCGGTCATGACGGCCATGAGGGTCTCCTTTGGTGTGCGGCGAATGCTACTCTACAAATGTAGAGCTTAGCAAGTGGGGCTTCAGGAAGGGCATGCCTTGGGCACAATCGGGCCATGGACACCGACCGCAAGACACTGATCGCCGATGCCGCCTTGCACCTGCTGGGCATGGGGGGCGCCAAAGGCCTGACCCACCGCGCGGTGGACGCTCAGGCTGGCTTGCCGAACGGATCCACCTCGTTTTATTGCCGAACCCGGCTGGAGCTGCTGAAGCTGGCGGTGGAGCGTCATGCGGCACTGGACATGGCCGATCTGAAGGCCGACGGTCGGCAATGGTCGGCGAAAGACGCCAGCCTGGAAGGCTTCCTGCAGACGGTGGCCACACGGGTGGTGGCCTGGGCCCAGGCTGATCGGAGGGCACATCTGCGCGCCCGCTTCGAACTGATCCTGATCTCAGCGGCTGAGCCTGAGCTGGCCTGCACCTTGCATCAGTTGCGCCAGGGTTTTGTGGTAGCCACGGTGGCCGCTCTGAAACGCGCGGGGGTCGATGCCCCACAGCGCCGTGCCGCCTGGGTGGTGATGGCGGTGGACGGCCTTCTGATGAGCACGCTCAACGAGCCAGATCAGTCCCTGGATCGCCAAGCCTGCCTGGACATGCTGCGGGCGCTGATGCGGTGAGCTGCTTCGGGCGCGATGTCCGGCTGGGCGCTTGCGCCACTTGATGCCTGCCGTTGTTCTTGGCGACATACAGCGCCTCATCGGCCCATTTCACCAGTGCCTGTCGATCCCGATGAAACTCGGGCCATGTGGAGGCGCAGCCGATGCTGAGGCTCACGCGCGCACCCTGCTCCAGCCCTGGATGAGGCAGTGCCAGGTCATCGATCTTCTGCAAGCATTGCTGCGCCACATGAAGCGCACCCTCTGCATCGGTGTTCGGCAGCAAGGCCACGAACTCTTCGCCGCCATAGCGTGCGACGCAGTCTCCTGGTCGGCGAATGGTTTCCGACAAGGCCGTGGCCACGGTCAGCAGGCATCGGTCACCTGCTGGATGACCGGCGTGGTCGTTGTACTGTTTGAAATGGTCGATGTCGATCATCAGCACGGACAGCGGCGTGGCCTGCCGCATGGCCCGTACCCATTCCTGGTGCAGCTGCTCTTCGAAGGCACGGCGGTTACGAAGCAAAGTCAGCGGATCACGCAGCGCCTGAACCTCCAGCACGCGGTTGATCTGTTTCATGCGTGCGTTCTGTTGGCTCAGGGTGACCGCCAGCATGAAGGTCACGCGTCGGCGCTCGTCGCGCACGGCGCTGCAGATCACCAGGATCGTGCACACCGACGCATAACTCACGAGGAATGCCCAGTAGGCATTGGATGCAGTCGACACTGCGGTTGGCATGAAAGCCATCCCCCCGCCGATGGCCGCCAGCACCGTGGCCCGCACGCGCAGTTGAAGCACGTACAGGCCGATCAGGCAGGTGATCACCGTGATTTGGATGGCAAACACCAGATGCCCTGGGTCTGCGGCATCAACGGCCAGGTTGCAGGAGATTTGCAGGAACACCGTGATGGCGAACACCGCGGGCACCCAACGGTTCCAGTGCACTTGCGCGACCGGGCGGAAGGAAAAAGCCAGTGCGCCCATGTTCAGGACCGTGGTCGACAGCGCCGACATCAGCACCGGTTGATAGGCCGTCCCAAAGGGATGCGTCAGGGTGCCAAAAGCCATGAGATTGAGCGAGGCAATGACCAGGCAGAAAAGAAACCACCATCGGTGGATCAGCTCACGGACTTCGCCGATGCAGTAGATGCGGTACAGCGGCAACAACGAGGTCGGGACCCTGAGCAGTCGCAGCGACGACAGACTGAGGGCGGCAGGCTCTTGGACGGTCTCCCACGTCATTCACACTCCTTGATTGGCCTTTGTGTGTATGACAAATGCTTTGACAGACATCTGCATTAGGGCTAACCCGTCGCGGTTTTCAGTTTGTCAGGTTCGCGTCGATTGAGGATTGTCGGGACTCGGCCTGTTCGCGCCACGCGCTGGGGCCCAGACCCGTCCAGGCCTTGAAGGCCCGTGTGAAGGCGCTGCACTCCGAGTAGCCCAGCAATTCGCCAGCCCGTGCCACGGACAAGGCCGGGTTGCCCAGCAACCGGATGGCTTCGTCACGCAAGGTGTCGGCCATCAAGGTGCGAAAGCCCAGCCCCTGCGCTTTCAGGCGCCGCTCCAGTGCGCGAGGGGAGCACTTCAGGGCGGCAGCCACCGCAGGCAGGGTGGGCAAGCCCTGCCGTGCCAGATGCACCACCACCGGCCGGATGCGCGCGCTCAGGTCCTCGGCCTGGCCCAGCGTGGCCAGTGCAGGCGCCAGCTGGTGACTCATGAGGGCCTGCAAGCGCGCGTCGGCCTGGCGCAATGGCTGGTCCAGGTCGGCCAATGGCAGCACGATGCGGGTCTCGGCCTGGGCCCAGCGCACAGGGCACTGGAAGAAGGCCTGGTGAGGGCCTGCATCGGTGGGCGGCGGGTTCACGAAATCGACCGACAACAGCCTGGGGGGCTGCTGGCACAGCCGACGCCCCAGCGACACGATGCCCGCCACGCCAGCTTCGTCGAACAGCGGCCCGGGGCGGCCATGGGCCACGCCCCAGCACAGCATGAAGCGGTCGCCGCTGACCCGTGCTTCGATGGGGTTGAGGTCATGCAGCAGGCGGTGGTATTGCTGCACCTGCAGCAGGGCATCACCCAGTCGGGCACTGGCTTGCAGCAGGTAGCCCAGCGCGCCCAGCTGGTGCACCTGCATCGATTGCCCCAGCTGCAGCCCCAGGTGTTCGTCCTGCAGGCGCAAGGCCGCCCGTGTCAGCAGCCGGCAGAAGCGCTCGACCGGCAAGCGCCCCAAGGGCTCTTGCTCGAGGGGCCACAAGTCGGCGTCGATCAGGGGGCTGGCGGGCAGGCCACGGGCGTGAAGGTGTTCGGCCAGCACCACCAGGAGGGCCCGTGGCAATGTGCCGTGCACGGTGTCTCGCTGCACCAGCCGCATCAGGGCGGCGGTGCTCAGGCTGGTGCGGCCAGGCCACCGTGCAGCGGCGGCGCCGGGCTGTGAAGTGTCTGAAGCATTCCAGGCTGGCATGAGAAATTGTCAAGTTCATGGCAGAAACTGTCAACAGGTGTGCAACCTCCACGCGATAAGGTGCTGGCCTGACCAAGGAGTTCCCATGCGCAGTTCCACCTTCGTGCCCAGCGTGTTCATCACGGGGGCAGCCGCCGGCATCGGGCGGGCCACCGCTTTGCGCTTTGCGCGGGAAGGCTGGTGCGTGGGGCTGGCCGATGTGGACACCCCGGGCCTGGCCGAGCTGGTGCAATGCCTGCTCGCACAGCCAGGCGTCGAGCCTGGGCGCGTGTGGTCCTGCCGCCTGGATGTCACCGATGCCCAGGCCTGGCAGCAGGCCCTGGATGCCTTCTGCGCCCACACCCAGGGCCGGCTTGACCTGCTGTTCAACAACGCCGGCATCTCGGCCACCGCGCCCTTTGAGGAGACCCCGGCCGGCCGGCACCTTGCCGTGATCGACGTGAACGTCAAGGGTGTGGTGCTGGGCTGTCATGCGGCCCATCGCCACCTGCGCCAGACACCAGGCAGCCGTGTGATCAACATGTGCTCGGCCTCGGCCCTGCACGGTCAGCCCATGTTGAGCAGTTATTCGGCCACCAAGGCGGCCGTGCGCAGCCTGACCGAGGCGCTCGACATCGAGTGGCGAGCGCAGGGCATCCGGGTGTTCGATGTGCTGCCCCTTTTCGTGGACACGGCCATGGTGCGTGAGGACGTGGCCCGCATGCAGACCGTGCGCACCCTGGGTGTGCGGCTCAGCGCAGACGATGTGGCCGATCGGGTCTGGCGCCTGGCGTCCTCACCGCAATCGGCCACCACCGTGCATGTGACGGTGGGCTGGCAGACCGCCTTGTTCGCCTGGGCGGCGCGCTTGTCGCCTGGATTTGTCAACCGGTGGGTCACGGCCCGCATGGCGGGGTATTGAAATGGGACCTGTGCTGGTCACCGGCGGCGCCGGCTTCCTGGGACGACACCTGGTGCAGGCCTTGCTGGCAAGGGGCGTGGCCCCTGTGCATGTGCTGGCCTTGCCCCATGAGGCCACTCCGCACCAATGGGGGTCTGACGTGCGCGTGTTCCGTGGCGACATCACGATCGCGGCCGATGTGGAGGCGGCTGGACAAGGCTGTCAGGTGATCTTTCACCTGGCGGCGCTGGTGGGTGATGGTGCGTCGTACGCCGAGCACGAGCGTGTGACGGTGGGGGGTACGGCCCGTGTGATCGAGCTGGCCCGTCGCCAGCAGGCCCGGCTGGTGCTGACCACCAGCATCTGCGCTTATGGCGATGCCATCCAGCGAGGGCCTTGCCCGGAAGGCACGCCCCCTGGTCGGCACCAGGGGCCTTACAGCCGCGCCAAGCAGATGCAGGAGCAACTGGCCTGGCGCTTTCAGGCCGAAGGTGGCGAGGTGGTGGTGGTGCGCCCGGCCAACATCATCGGGCCAGGGTGTGGGCCCTGGGTGACCGACGCTTGCCAGGCGCTGCGGCAAGGCATGCCGGCCCTGATCGGTGGCGGCCGGGTGCGTGCCGGCCTCACGGTGGTGGACAACGTGGCCGATTTCCTGTGCCTGGCGGCCACATCGGCCGAGGCGGTGGGGCGGGCATTCAACATCGAAGACGACTTGCCTCACACCTGGGCCGACCACTTCCATGACCTGGCCCGGTTGCTGGGCGCGCCGGCGCCGCGCTCGGTGCCTCGGTGGCTGGCGTACCTTGGCGCCGATCTCACCGAAGGTGTGTGGCGCCGTTGCCGGCCTGGCCGTCGCCCGCCGGTCACACGCGAAGCGCTGAACCTGATTGCCTGGCCCAACGAGTTCCCGACCGGTGCGGCGCGCGCCTTGGGCTGGCGTCCGCGTGTGGGGCATGCACAGGCCCTGGAGGCGATCGCCCAGGACATTCGCCAACGGGGGCTCTGAGGGGCTCAGGCTGCGTCGGGGCCGTCGAGCTGGATGCGCATCAGTGCCGCCAGTTGCGGTGCGTGGGCCCACTCCATGGGACCACCCAGCAGCCCCAGGGCCAGGCGCAGCATGGTCGATCGGGTGCGTTGCCATGCCGCATCGGAGGCGCCTTCGGGCCCGAAGTGGTAACAGTAGCCCAGGTACTCCACACCGATCACGAAGGTTGCGATCTGAAGGGGGTCGAAGGGGGGGCGCCCCAGCACCACCATGGTGGCATTCAGCTCGGCTTCCAGTGCCTGCAGCACGCGTTGACGGTGTGCGGCGGCGGGCGAGTGCACATCGTGGATCTCTGCGAAGATGGCCTTGAGCAGCGGGCCTTGACGGGCACCCCAGTCGCGCCAGGCCAGCAGCCCCGCTTCCACCTTGTCCATGGGCAGGGCGGCCTTGCGGATGGCGGTCACCACGTCGTGGATCAGCGCATCGTTGGCTTCCTTGAGCACGCGGTCGATCACCGCATCGGCGTTGGGGAAATAGCGGTAAAACGTGGGGCGGGAGAGCCCGCAGGCCTGCAGGATCAGTTCGACCGACACCCCGTGGTAACCGTGTTCGCCAAACACCTGCGCCGCAGCCTGCTGGATCTGCAGTCGAATGGCTTCGGTTTCTGCGGCCGACCGTGGTGGGCGCCCGCGTCCGCGCTTGGGCGCGGGCTCGGCTGGGTGTGGCACATGAGGCATGTGGCAATTATCGGGGCAGTGCCCTGTGCCGCATCACCTGCGGGCACGCGGTTTGATATTCGTGATGAATGTGTACGATAATTATCGATTCCAGTCCTGACGGGAGAGCCTGTGCCGGTTGATCACACTTGCTTGCCGCCACCATCGCTGTGCATCACGGTGATCGGTGGGGGACTGATCGGCGCCTCCTGGGCCGCTTTGTTCCTGGCCCACGGACACCAGGTGGTCGTGCACGATGTGGCACCTGATGTGGAGTTGCGTGTCCGCCAGGTGCTGCGACAGGTGCAGCCCAGCCTTGAGGCCCTGGGTCTCTCGCTGGACCCGGAAACGCCGCGCTTGCGCGTGGAGCCCACGCTGGCATCGGCCGTTCGTCTGGCCGACTGGGTGCAGGAATGCGGGCCAGAGCGTCTGGGTTTCAAGCAACAGCTGTGGGCCGAGGTGGAGTCGCTGTGCCGTGCCGATGCGGTGCTGGCCTCGTCCAGTTCCGGCATCACGGCCAGCATGCAGGCCACGCGCATGCGCACCCCGGAGCGCATGCTGATTGCCCATCCGTTCAATCCGCCGCACCTGATCCCGCTGGTGGAGCTGGTGCCTGGCAAGCGCACGGCGCCCGACATCTTGCAGCGCGCCCGCGTGTTCTACGAGAGCCTGGGCAAACGGGTGGTGGTGCTTCGCAAGGAGATCCCGGGTTTTGTCGCCAACCGCATTCAGGCGGCCGTGATCCGCGAAAGCGTGTCGCTGGTGCGCCAGGGTGTGGTGTCGGCCGAAGACCTCGATGTGGCCGTGACCCAGTCGCTGGGCCCGCGCTGGGCTGTGGGTGGGCCTTTCCTGTCGGCCCACCTGGGCGGTGGGCCCGGCGGCATCCAGGGTTTTTTCCGGCAGTTCGCTGGTGGCTTGCAGTTGCTGTGGCTGCACATGCGCTTGCGTCCGGTGCTGCTGACCCGAGGTGCTCGCGAAGCGCTGGCCGACGAGGTGCTGCACAGCTATGGGCGTGACAGCATCGAGGTGCTGTCGGCCCGACGCGATGCACAGCAAAATGCCGTGTTGCGGGCCTTGCGGCCTGCCGCCGAGCCTTCGTCCAAGTTGTCGTCTGAGGAGTCCCCATGAGTTCGTCTTCTGCCGTGGTGCTGATCACCGGTTGTGGCTCCGGCATCGGCCAGGCCCTGGCCCGCGCCTTCCATGCCCGCGGCCTGCAGGTGTGTGCCACCGCGCGCCGCCTGGACACCCTGGCGCCGCTCAAGGCCGAGGGGCTGATCACGCGAGCGCTCGATGTGACCGACCCGGCCGCGGTTCAGGCGCTGCTGGTGCAACTGCAGGCCGAAGGTCTGCACGTGGACACGCTGGTGAACAACGCCGGCTATGGCGCCATGGGCCCCATGCTGGACATTCCGGCCAGCGAGTGGCAACGCCAGTTCGACGTGAACCTGTTTGCACCCATGGCCCTGGCTCGCGCCGTGCTGCCCGGCATGATCGCGCGCAGGCAGGGCCTGGTGGTCAACATCAGCAGCGTGTCGGGTGTGATGACCACGCCGTTTGCCGGCCCTTACTGCGCCAGCAAGGCGGCCTTCAATGCGGCCTCTGACGCCTTGCGCATGGAGGTCGGGCCTTTCGGTGTGAAGGTCGTGACCGTGCAACCGGGCGGCATCCAGTCGTCGTTCGGGCAGAACGCCACCAGCCAGGTGCACCTGGCGCCCGACTCACCCTTCCAGGAGGTCAAGGCCGGGGTGCTGGCGCGTGCCAACGAAAGCCAGAGCCAGGCCATGCCGGCCGACACCTTTGCGCGCCTGCTGGTCGAGCGGCTGCTGGCCGCCGATGTGCCGCCCATCATCCGCCTGGGCGAGAAGAGCCGCCTGCTGCCTTTCCTCAAGCAATGGGTGCCGGTGCGCACCCTCGACCGCATCCTGCAGAAGAAGTTTCAGCTGGACCGGGTCAAGCGCTGAGCGCCGACGAACCGCCACGGCGCACGGGCCCGACCTGGGCTTCGATGCGCTGGCGGAGCGTGGGCAGCAGCCCGAGCATGAACAGCGCTTCGGTGACCACGAACAGCGGGCCGATGATCAGGCCGATCAGGTCGTCGACAAAGGCCGGCTTGCGGCCCTCCCAGTAGTGGCCCACGAACTGGAACACCCAGCCCACGAAGAACAGCCCCAGGCCCCAGCCCAGCCATGCCCCGGTGGGCAGCACCGTCAGCTGGTGGCCCACCTGCAGGGCCGCGGCCAGCAGCAGGCTCATCAACAGCCCCAGGCGCAGGTCCAGCCGCAGGTAGTACGCCGCGCTGGCCAGTGCGCACAGCAGGGCCGGGCTCAGGGCCAGGGTGTGGGTGCTGCCGGGCATGGCCACGGCCACCCAGGGGCGTGACAGCAGGGTCACCACGGCCAGCACGATCATGGGGATGCCCACGAAATGCGTGGCGATGTTGCGGGCGTCGCGGTGGTAGGCGGCGTAGTTGGCCAGCTGGTCGTGCAGGGACTTCATGGAGGGCTCCAGACGCAAGGTGGTGCGGCTGCAGGGCAGCGCGATGGCATGATCCTCCCCTGATCTGCATGATGCGGGTGTCAGCCACCCGACACAAGACCCGCCCTGCCCCTGAGGGACATCCCTGATGAACGGTGACGTGACGAATGTCTGGCCTGGCCCGAAAGCCGATGCCTGGTGGGCCTCGCTGCCGCCCGGCTTGCGGCAGGCCTTGCAGGCCATGGCGGTGCCGCGCAGCCTGTCGGCCGGGCAGCGCCTGTTCGCCCGCGGTGATGCGCCCGACGGCCTGTACCTGGTGTGCCGCGGCGCGGTGCGCATCACGGGCATTTCGCATGACGGTGACGAGGTGCTGCTGGCCCTGCTGGAGCCACCCCACTGGTTCGGCGAGATCGCCCTGTTCGACCACGAACCCCGCACACACGATGCCTGGGCCGAAACCGATGCCCTGCTGATGCAGATCCCACAAGGCCCTTTGGTGGCCCTGTTGCAGGCCGAGCCTGCGCACTGGCCGCACCTGGGTCGGCTGCTGACGCGCAAGCTGCGCGAGCTGTTCCGCGGGCTGGAAGAGACAGCCCTGCTGTCGGCGACAGCCCGTGTGGCGCGCCGCCTGGCCGTCATGGCCACAGGGCATGGTGCATTGGCCGGGCAGAGCCACCGTGTGGTGCAGGTGTCGCAGGAGCAGCTGGGGCTGATGCTGGCCCTGACGCGGCAGACCGTCAACCAGTCGCTCAAGACGCTGGAGGCCGAGGGGTTGATCCGCCGTTTGCGGGGTGGGGTCGAGATCCTGGACCTGCAGGGCCTGTCGCGACCGGATCGTCGCTGACAGGGCCACTGCGCTGGCTCCATGCGCCTTGCATGGGCATGCGGCACACTCGGCCCATGAGCCACACCGCCACAGCCTCTTCGCCGGATGGGTCCGCATCGGCCGACCTCCACACCCTGCAGCTGCAGATCGGCGGCATGACCTGCACCGCTTGCGTGGCCCGTGTGGAGAAGGCGCTCAAGAAGGTGCCCGGGGTGCAGAGTGCTTCGGTGAACCCGGCCACCGAGCGGGCCCAGGTGCAGGCCACTGCGGGGGTGAGTTTCGCCACCCTGGCCGCGGCCGTGGTCAAGGCCGGCTACGAAGCGCGCGTGGTGCCGGATGAGCTCGGTGCCGATGCGGCCGATGCGGCCGGTTCGGCCGCGACACCGGGCCCCGGCTGGCCCGAATGGGCTCCCGTGCTGGCCAGCGCCTTGCTGACCCTGCCCATGGTGGGGCCCATGCTGCTGTGGCCTCTGGGCCTGCACTGGATGCCTTCGCCGTGGTGGCAGTTCGTGCTGGCCACGCCGGTGCTGCTGGGCTTCGGGCTGCGGTTTCATGTGGCGGGCTTCAAGGCGCTGCGCAACGGCAGCGGCAACATGGACCTGCTGGTGTCGCTGGGCACCTTGGCCGCCTACGGGCTGTCGCTGTGGCTGTGGTGGCGGCACGGGCAGGCGCAGCAGGCAGGGCACCCGGGCCATGGCGCCCATGGGGGAGCGCTCCACCTGTACTTCGAGGCCTCGGCCTCGGTGATCACGCTGGTGCTGCTGGGCAAGTGGCTGGAGGCCCGAGCCCGGCGTCAGACCACCGACGCCATCCGTGCGCTGCAGGCCTTGCGCCCGGGGCTGGCCCGCGTGCGCGTGGGCACCGGTGCCGCTGCGCAGGAACTGGAGGTGCCGGTGGCCCAGGTGGCCGTGGGCGATGTGGTGGTGGTGCGCCCCGGTGAGCGCCTGCCGGTCGATGGCCGCGTGCTGGAGGGCCGCAGCCACGTCGATGAGTCCCTGATCACCGGCGAGAGCCTGCCGGTGCTGCGCGAGGTGGGCGCCCATGTCACGGGCGGCGCCATCAACGGCGAGGGCGTGCTGGTGGTGCGCACCGATTCCGTGGGGGCCGAGACCACGCTGGCGCGCATCATCCGCATGGTCGAGAACGCACAGATGGCCAAGGCACCCATCCAGCGCCTGGTCGATCAGGTCAGCGCCGTGTTCGTGCCGGTGGTGCTGGGTGTGGCCGTGCTGACCGGCCTGGCCTGGGCCTGGCAGGGTGCCGGGCTGGAGGCCGCGCTCATCCATGCCGTCACGGTCATGGTGATCGCGTGCCCCTGTGCGCTGGGCCTGGCCACGCCCACCGCCATCATGGTGGGCACCGGGGCGGCCGCCCGCCAGGGCATCCTCATCAAGGACGTGGCGGCGCTGGAGCAGGCCCACCGCGTGACCACGGTGGCCTTCGACAAGACCGGCACCCTCACGGTGGGCCAGCCGGCGGTGGTGCATCTGGCGGCCGCGGCCGGCCATGACGAGGGCGAGGTGCTGCAGGCCGCAGCTGCCTTGCAGCAGCACAGCGACCACCCGTTGGCCCGGGCCGTGCGCACCCGTGCCCAGGCGCAGCACACCGAGGTGCCGCCGCTGGACGACGGGCAGGCCGTGCCAGGGCGAGGCGTGCAGGGCCTGGCCACGGTGCAGGGTCAACGCGCCTGGTGGGGCCTGGGCAGTGCCCGCTGGCTGCGCGAACTGCAGGCCGAGCCGGGCCCGCTGGCCGCCCTGGCCGAGGCGTGGCAGGCCGAGGGCTGCAGCGTGTCGTGGCTGGTGCGCCGCACGGGCCAGCCAGGCGCCAGTGACAGCGCCATGTCCAGCGCGCCGCCCGAGGTGATCGGTCTGCTGGCCTTTGGTGATGCACTCAAGCCTGAAGCCGCCGACGCCGTGGCCCGTCTCAAGGCACTGGGCCTGCGCACCGTGATGCTCACGGGTGACAACCGGGGCAGTGGCCTGGCCGTGGGCCGCCAGCTGGGGCTGGACGAGGTGCAGGCCGAGCTGCTGCCCGGTGACAAGGCCGATGTCATCACCGCCTTGCGGCAACAGGGGCAGGTGGTGGCCATGGTGGGTGACGGCCTGAACGATGCCCCCAGCCTGGTGGCCGCCGACGTGGGCCTGAGCATGTCCACCGGCACCGACGTGGCCATGGAGGCCGCCGGCATCACCCTGATGCGTGGCGATGTGCGCCTGGTGGCCGATGCCATCGACATCTCGCGGCGCACGCACCAGAAGATCAGGCAAGGCCTGTTCTGGGCCTTTGCCTACAACGTGCTGGGCATTCCATTGGCCGCACTCGGCATGCTGAGCCCGGTCATGGCCGGTGCGGCCATGGCCTTCAGCAGTGTCAGCGTGGTCAGCAATGCGTTGCTGCTGCGGCGCTGGAAAGGCAGCGGCCCTCGCTGAGCCGCCGCCCGCCCATCAGTTCAGCGCCTGGCGGGGCACCACCGGCAGCACGATGCTGGAGGGGCGCAGCACGTCGCTGTAGATCGTGCTGACATTGCCGTCGGCCTGGGTCTGGCGGTCGAGCGTCCACACGCCCTGCGCCTGGTTGCTGGCGCTGATGGCCACGCGCAGCTTCTGGCCAGCCTTGACCAGTGCGGCGGTGGGGAACACTTCCACGGGCACCAGCACGGGCTGGCCGGCCTGCAGCGGTTGCGACGAGGCGGCCGTGAAGGGGTGCCAGGGCTGGATCATCACGCCCTGCACCTGGCGCGAACGGCTGGCATCGACCGCGCGATAGGCCGCCGACATCAGCCCATGCGTGATCGTGCGGGCCTTGCCGGTGGCGTCCACCACGTCCACACGCACCGACAGGGCCGCCTGCGAGCGGGTGGCCGACATCCACACATCGGCCTGGATGGGGCCATTGAGGTAGAGGTCTTGCGCGAGGGGCTCGGTCTCGTACACCACGGCCTGCTGTGCGGCCTCCACGGTGCGGCTGTCGGTGTAGCAGGGCTTGCTGCCCAGCAGGCTGGCCATGCCCAGGGTCCACTGCACGTGGCTGTTCGAGCAGTCGCTGCCGTCGTTGATCTCGACCTTGCCGCTCCACAAATTGCCCAGCTGGCTGCGAGACACCTTGGGCGCGGCGGGTTCAGGGATGGCGTGGTTGGCCTCCATGCCCTGTGGCGCCTGCGTGCTGAGGCGGTGGTCGGCGCGCAGGTACCAGCGCTGCGGGCTCATTTGCGGGTGCGGCCAGTCGGCTGCGGTGGCAAAGCGCGGGCTGCTGTCCGTGCCGTAGCCGTCGACAAATTGCGTGACGCGCGGCATGGCCTTCACGCCGGTGTCGATGCCCTTGAGGTACTGGTCGAACCACTGCAGCAGCAGGGCCGATGAGCCTGGTGCACCGCCTTGCGCCGTGGTGTCCTTCTGCGCATTGAGCACCGCCTGCAGGTGGGCGCCCGGCACGATCAGCAGCTTGGTGTCCACCCGGTTCTTGAGCTGTTCGTACAGCAGGGGCTCGTCGCGCTGGAAGATGTCGAGGTTCGAGCCCACGATGAAGGTGGGCGCCTTGATCTGGGCGGCCACTTCCAGCGGGGAGCGCACCGACCAGAAGGTGCCGTCGTCGGTGGCAATGCCCACCTGGCCTTGCGTGCCGGCGTCCCAGGTGGGGTTGTAGAAGCGGTCGATGGCCGCTTCGTGGTCGCGCGTGGCCGCGTTGATGGTGCTGGCGTACCAGGGGTGCAGCAAGGCGGCCGGTCCGTTCTGCACCGACAGGGCTTGCGTGAGGGTGAGCCACTTGCCCAGGAACAGGGGGTTGAGCAGGCCGCCCGTGCCCACCGTGCCGCGGAAGGGGTCGCCCATGGGCACCTCGGCAAACACGGCCTGCACGGCCGGGTGGCCCTTGCTGGCGGTGAGCAGCGAGGTGATGCCCAGGTACGAGGTGCCGGCCAGGCCCACCTTGCCGTTGTACCAGGGCTGGCGGGTCACCCAGTCGAGCGCTTCCTGGTAGGCCGCCTGCTCTTCTTCGCCGATCAGGGCGGTCACGCCACCGGTCATGCCGGTGCCCCACACGTCCACGGCCACCGAGATGTAGCCGCGCTGGATCATGAACTTGTCCAGGCCACCGATCAGCAAGGTGGTGTCCTTGCTGGCCACATTGCCCAGAATCTGCCCCACGTCGATGCGGTAGGCGGTCTGGGTGAGGATGGCGGGGAACTTGCCCTTGACCGGGCGGCCCAGCCAGTCGGCCGGCACCGACACGCGCACGGCCATCTTCTTGCCCGACTTGAGCGTGATGAATTCCAGGGGCAGGGAGACGGCGTTCGGGTGGTTCTCGGCGCGGCTGTAGGCCGTCCAGCGCTGCTGGGCCGTGGGCGCCAGCGCCGGGTTGGGCTGGCTCAGGCTGTTGCGGGTGCCCAGCGTGGTGGTCTGGGCCAGGGCGGCCGTGCCCCAGGACAGCAGGGTGGCGGCGCAGGCCATGCTCAGGCCCGAGGCGAGAAACCGGAATCGTTTCATGTCGTCTCCTCTTGTTGGAAACGGTAATGATCTCTACTTAATTCGGGTGTCGCACATTGGGTCAGACCCTTGGCAGGAGGCGTCATGTGTTGTATCGATCATCGTTGACCGTGGGGTGGTTGTGCGTGCTTCGGGTGCGTGATCGTGCCCGCCGCTGAGGCGCCTGCCGACGCCGCTCGCATGGCCTTGTCCCCTGAGGTCGTGGCGGCCTTGGGAAGCGCGTAGAGTGCACGGCATGACACACGAGATGCTTCCTGTGGAAAGCCCCCCCGAGCCAGCGCCGCCCGAGGGCTTGGCTGGGCGCTTGCTGGCCGAATGGACGCGCCTGTACACACCGGGCCGGGCGCTGGTGCTGAGCTTCGGGCGCGAGGTGCCCTGGAGCGATGTGGCCCTGGTGTGGGCGGCCGCTCAAGACGAATGGCACTGGCCTGCAGCGGCCATCGCGATCGATGGTCAGCAGGGGTACCAGCTGTGGTGGTCGCTGGAGGCGGCTGTACCGGCCGCGCGCCGTGCCCTGGCCTTGCGCACGCTGTTGCACACCCTGTTGCCCCAGGCCTTGCCGGCCGAGCGCTTGAGGCCGGTGAGCGCAGCTGCTAACGCCTGGCCCGGCCCGGGGACCGTGCCGGCGGCCATTCCGGCCCCGCAGCCCGGCGGTGACGTGTGGTCGGCCTTTGTGGCGCGCGACCTGGCGCCCGTGTTCGAAGGCAGCCCCTGGCTGGACCTGCCACCCAGCCCGGAAGGGCAGGCCGACCTGCTGGCCCGGGTGGCGCGCATCGAGCCTCGGGCCTTCGAGGCCGTGCTGGCCCTTGAGCACGAGCCAGAGCCGCAACCCGGCCTTGGCACCGCAGACCCCGCAGACCCTGGAGAGCCCGCCGTGCACGCCACAACGCCCGCGGCGGCCTGCGCATCGGACACCCAGGCCCGCGATGCCGCGCGGCAGTTCCTGCTGGCGGTGATGAAGGACCCGCAGGTGCCCATGGCGCAGCGCATCGATGCAGCCGCCGTGCTGTACCGGTCGCCTGGCACGCTCGGGGCTGGCCATGGGTGACCCGATGGACGCCCCCATGAGCGGTGTCGGCGCACAGGCCTCTGACTGGCATGTGTACGAACCCCGCCTGGGCCATGGTCTGGCCCATGACCCGTTCAATGCCATCGTCGCCCCGCGACCGATCGGCTGGATCGCCACGCACGACGGGCAGGGGCACCACAACCTGGCGCCCTACAGCTTCTGCAACGCCTTCAACTACGTGCCGCCCATCGTGGGTTTTGCCAGCCTGGGCCGGAAAGACACGCTGCGCAACATCGAGCGCACAGGCGAGTTCGTGTGGAACGTGGTGAGTGAACCGCTGGCCCAGGCCATGAACACCAGCTGCGCGGCCGTGCCGCCCGAGGTGGACGAGTTCGCGCTGGCCAGCCTGGACTGGCTGCCTGCGCGCCATGTGCAGGCGCGGCGTGTGGCGCTCAGCCCTGCGCAGTTCGAGTGCCGGGTCACGCAGATCGTGCCCTTGCAGACCGCCCAGGGTGACACCCTGCCCACCTGGCTGGTGCTGGGCGAGGTGGTGTGCGTGCACCTGCACCGCAGCACCCTGGCCGACGGGCGCTTTCACACGCTGTCGGCCCAGCCCGTGCTGCGGGGCGGCGGTGGGGGTGATTACTTCACCTTGAGCCCGGGCGGCCACTTCCACATGAGCCGGCCCGGCAGCACCTGAGGCCGCCGGATCAGCGCCGGATCAGCGCCGGATCAGCGCCGGATCAGCGCCGGATCAGGGGCACCACCAGCTCGTGCATGCCGTTGGGGTGGGGCTCCGCCGCATAAGGCGGAGCCGGCCACACCCACAGCGAGTCGGGGAACAGCGCCCGCATGGCGTTGATGTCGCAGTGGTAAGGCGGGCCTTCGATGCGGCCTTGCTGCAGGGCCGCCTCGCGTGGTGCCTGCATGAACAGGGCATGCAGCGTGCCGCCGGGTCGCAGCCAGCGGTGCAACTGTGCCGCGTAGGCCACCCAGTGGTCGGGGTGCAGGGCGCACAGGCAGGTCTGCTCGTGCACCGCGTCGTAGGGCCTGGCCGGCTGGTGCGTGAGCACATCGGCCCGCTCGATCCGCGCGTGGGCGGGGGTGCTGCCCAGTGCCTGGGCCAGATTGTCCTGGGCTTCAGCCACAGCGGCGGGCGTGTAGTCCAGCCCCGTCACATCCAGGCCGGCATGGGCCAGCGCCACCACTTCCCAGCCCCGGCCGCAGCCCGGCACCGCCACCCGCGAGCCTGCTGGCAACCCCTGCGCGATCCAGGCCAGCAGACGGGGGTGAGGGCCGCCACGGTCCCAGCCGGTCTGGCCGGTTTCGAAGCGTGCTTGCCAGAAGTCGATGGTGGGGCCGGCCATGGTGGGTGCAGAAAGATGCAGACCCCGTATCCTAGTCCGGACCGCTGGGCTCTCCATCATGGTGCGCACCCACGGATCGGCAGGGCGTGTGTGGGGTTCGGCGCACAATGGCGGCCATGAGCGCCGAGCCCCACACCCCCGCCGACATCGTCTACCTGAACCCCGAGCCACGTTACTCGGACGCGGCCATCCACGGCCCCACCGTGTACCTGGCGGGACAGGTGCCTACCGACCCCGAGGCCGACATGGCCACGCAGACCCGTCAGGTGCTCGAACAGATCGATGCCCTGCTGCTGCGCGCGGGCAGCCACCGAGGCCGCATCCTCATGGCCCAGTGCATCGTGCGCGACATCGCCGACGTGCCCGCCATGAACGCCGTGTGGGAGGCCTGGTTCGCGGGCGTCACGGCACCGCCGCGTGCCACCTTCCAGGCCCCTCTGGTCAACCCGGCCTGGCGCATCGAGGTGATCGTCACCGCCGCTCGCACCGTGCCCTGATCCTGCGACAATCTCGCCCCATGAACGACACCACCCGCCCCGAACTGCCCGATCACCTGTCGATCGACCCGCGCAACGCTGCCTACAACGCCGCCGTGTTTCAGCATGACATCGGCATCAAGTTCAATGGCAAGGAACGTTTCGACGTCGAGGAATACTGCGTCAGCGAAGGCTGGATCAAGGTGCCGGCCGGCAAGACGCTCGATCGCAAGGGCCGTGCCCTGCTGATCAAGCTCAAGGGCCAGGTCGAAGCCTTCTACAAGTGAGGCTGGCATGAGCATCGTCGTGTACTGGCTGTGCGAGGGGCGCCCCCATGTGCAGCCCTTTGACGATGCCCAGCTGAAAGAGGCGCTGGCCTTTGCCGAGGCGCGTCGCAAAGACCGCGATGCTCAGGGGCTGGCCGCCAATGCACACGTGACCATCAGCACCGAGCTGGGCCATTGCGTGAGCAAGCCCGGGGTCAGCAGCGAGCTGCCGGCCGATTACAGCTGGTCGAAGCAGCACCGCGGCGGCCCCCCAGGCCCCGAGGGCCCCAAGACCCTGGCCTGAGCCGTGTCAGGCCAGAGCCGGGTAGGTGAAGGCCAGGAAGTGCAGGGCATTGAGCGCAAAGTGCACCAGCACCGCGGCCTCGAGGCTGCCTCCGGTGCGGTGAAAGGCCCAGGCACAGCCCAGCCCGGCCAGCGTGGCCAGCACCACCTGCTGGACGCCACCGGCCGCGTGGGCCAGACCGAACAGCAGGGCCCCGCACAGGCCGGGCAACGCCTGCCACAGGCCGTGGGTGCCTGCGGGCCCGTGCCTTTGCTGCACCCGGGTCAGTGCGCGCTGCAGGCTTGACTGCAGCCAGCCCCGGAAGAAGGCTTCTTCGGCCACACAGGTGATGAACAGGTTCACCACCAGGAACACCCAGCTTGCATGCGGGGCCTGCGGCGGCATGGGCCACAGGCCCTCCCAGCCTTCCCATTGCACCCGCCCCATGGCCCAGGCCAGGCCGATCACTGCGGTGCAGGTCAGCACCACCGGGGCCAGCGTGCCGCGCAGGCCCGCCCGCAGTGCCTGACGGTCTCGCCAGCCCAGGCCCACCAGCGCCAGCAGCATCCAGCCCGCCAGGGCCTTGTCCAGGCTGGCGTACAGGGTGAAGGGCGTGGCCCCCTCGCGC
This sequence comes from Aquabacterium lacunae, assembly GCF_004310865.1. Taxonomy (GTDB): domain Bacteria; phylum Pseudomonadota; class Gammaproteobacteria; order Burkholderiales; family Burkholderiaceae_C; genus Aquabacterium; species Aquabacterium lacunae. Next base: position 87,222 of record NZ_SIXI01000003.1, on the reverse strand, counting down.
ACCAGCACCTGGTCCAGCAAGCGGGGGTTGTGAAAACCGGGCAGCAGGTGCAGCGCCAGTGCCAGGCACGTCAGCGCGGCGGTCAACCTCACCAGCCCGTGCGCCGGCCAGTCATGGGCGGTCCACAGGCGGGCGGCCAGCACGGTGCTGCCCACCAGCACGGCGGACAGCACCCCACGCAGGTCCATCAGCCCGACATGCCAGGCCACTGCCATCGACAAGGCCAAGACGAGCGTGGCGGCGCGCGCATGCCGCCACAGCAGACACAAGGCGGCCACGTGCAGGGACAGCACCAGAAGGGTCGGGTTCAGGGAATCGGGCATGGCCGCAAGCCTACACACAAGCAGGGCCTGCGATACACTGCGCCTTCTTCGTTGTGCCCCGCGTGAGTGCCATGTCGGTCGACCCCTTCCCCCCCGGGTGGGTTCCTGCCGATCTGACCATGAGCCCGCCGCATCGCGCCGATTCACTTGCCCCTGGGTCATTCAGCCCGGGCGGGCAGTCTCTGCGGGCACCCCATGCCAGGTTACCTGACCACTCAGGCCCCGATCACCATCGAGGGCGCGGCCGATCTCATCATCCGTTCGTTGCTGGACCGGCAGCAGTTTGCCGACACCGACGGGCAAGCCGAAGCCGTGGGGGTGTCCAGCGCCACCTGGCCTCTGTTCGGGATGTTGTGGCCTTCCGCCCTGCAACTGGCCGCCTGGATGGCGCGCCGTCCGCTGGTGGCAGGCGAGCGCATCCTCGAGGTCGGTTGTGGTCTGGGGCTGGCCAGTCTGGTGTCGCACCGGCGAGGCGCTGATGTCACAGCCTCCGACTGCCACCCGCTGGTGCCGGAGTTCCTGTCGGTCAATCTGGGCCTCAACGGCCTGATGCCCTTGCCCTATCGCCACGGCAACTGGGCTTTGCGCTCTGACGCCGATGTCCCCGGTCTGTCGCCATCGGTGCAGGGAGAATTCGATCTGATCATGGGCAGCGACGTGCTCTACGAGCGCGACGAAGACGGCGCCTTGTCTCACTTCATCGTGCGCCATGCCGCGCCGCAAGCCCAGGTGCTGATCGTGGACCCGAATCGTGGCAACCGTGCCGCGTTCAGCCGACGCATGGCCGCCGCCGGGTTCACCCTTGACGAAACCGACCTCAGCCAGCCTGCGACAGAGGCGACGCAGGGCCAGGCCTACCGGGGCCGCTTGCTGCGCTATGCACGCGGGGCTGTGAGCAGCACCTGCTGACGCTTGGAGCGTTCAGGGACGTCTCGGCGCGTTCAAGCGCACTCAGGGTCGCGCAGCACTGCTGTGCTGCATGAACCGTTCGTAGAACTGGATCAGCTCGACATGGTTGCGCACAGCGATGCGTTCATTGGTGCCGTGCAGCCGGTCCAGATCGGCCGGGGTGGCCCGCAGGGGGCTGAAGCGGTAGATCGAATCGGCCACCTCCAGGAAGTGGCGCGAGTCGGTGTAGCCCACGAGCAATCCGGGTGCCACCACCACGTCAGGGTGCAACTCCCGCAGGGTGCGCGACAGGGCTCTGAAGCTGGCCGTCTGTGTGCTCGACACCGTCGAGGCTTCGGTGGCATTGGGCAACCTTTCAATTGATACTGGCAGGTTGGCCAGCAGGCGGCGAGCATGGGCTTCGACGTCGCTCACACGGTCACCGGGTTGCAGGCGCACGTTCACCAGGGCCGAGGCCTCGGCCGCCAGGGCATTGCTGCGCTCGCCAGCTTGCAGCATGGTGGCCACAGCCGTGGTGCGCGTCATGGCCCGAGTGGCGGGGTGGCTCGCCATCGAATGCAGCACCAGTGGTTCGGTCAGCCAGAGGTTGCCAAACACCCACGGCAGCAAGCCTTGAGCGTGGGGCACCAGGGTTTCCAGCATTTCGCGCGGCAGGCCGTGAAGCCGGGCGGGGGCAGGCTCCTGTTCCAACCGGTTCACAGCTTCGCCCAACACCCCGATGGTGCTGCGTGTGGGCGGCATGCTGGCCTGTCCAGGCCTGGCTTGCGCAGTCAGGCGCAAGGTCATCTGGCCCTTTTCGGCCATCCCCACCATGGCCAGCGGTCGTCCGACACCCGGCACCATGCCCTGCGTGATCATTGAGCCCTGGTCCAGCAGGAAGCGCAGGCGGATGCCTTCATCCTTCATCCATTGGGCCACTTGTCGAGCCCCGCCCTGTCCTTCGGCCTCGGCATCGTCGCCGAAGATCAGGTACATGGTTTCGCGGGGTCTGTGGCCGCTGGCCAGCAGCATTTCCACGGCCTCCAGCATGGCCATGAGGTTGCCCTTGTTGTCCCATGCGCCGCGCCCCCACACCTGGCCCTCTTCGATCACACCGGCAAAAGGTGGGTGGGTCCAGCGGCTTTCAGTCTGAGGGGCCACCGGGATGACATCCTGGTGGGCCATGAAGGCGATGGGAGCCGCCTGGGGATCCAGCCCGGGCCAGGTGTAGACCAGGGTGTGCCGCCCCATCACCTGCCGCTTGAGCTGGGTGTGCACGCGGGGGAACTGTGCCGCCAGGGTGTCATGCAAAGCCTGAAACTCTGTACCGAACTGGTCGTCTTCGGTCCAGACAGTTTGCAGGCGCAGCACTGCCGACAAGCGCGCAGCGGCGGCAGCCTGGTCCACGACAGCACCAGGCCGAGGCTGGACCACGGGGGGCAATTTCTGGCGCAGTTGCTGGGTTTGCCAGGCCATGCTCAGGCCCAGCCCCACGGTCACGACCACGGCAGCTGCCGCGCCTGACAGCAACCAGGCGCGACTCATGGCAGCGGCGCCTCGTCGGTCGGGTCATCGTCATCGGATGTGACCGCCCGCACCCCTGCGGCGGTCACGTCGGCAGCCACCCCCACGGTCTTGGCCGTGACACTGACCGCGGTGCTGGCCACCGACACAGCCGCACTGGCCACATTGAGCACCGTGCAGCCAGGCAGCGTCAGCCCCGCAGTGCAGAGCAGACAGACGGCAGCAAGCAGACGGCCCATGGACAAACACCTCATGATCAAACACGAGATGGTAGCCGGCCTGTCGTGCCGAACCCACTGGCGTTCTCCCGCCCCGCCTGGCTGGAGGGGCCCATCTGAGGGGGCGGTGCGTGAGCCCTTTGGGGGGTCAGTAGGTCTTGTAGGGCAGGAACTTGCCCGACATGGTGATGCTGACCCGGTCGCCCGCCGGGTTGGGTTCGCGTTGCAGGTCCATCTTGAAGTCAATGGCACTCATGATGCCGTCACCGAACTCTTCGTGGATCAGGGCCTTGAAGGTGGTGCCGTACACGCTGATCAGTTCGTAGAAGCGGTAGATCAGCGGATCGGTGGGCACGCTGGTGGGCAGGCTGCCTTTGTAGGGCACTTCCTGCAGCCACAGGCGAGCTTCGTCGGGCAGGTCAAAGATGTCGCCGATGGTGGCGGCCTGTTCGGGCGTGAGGGTCATCTGGCCCAGGCAGGCGGCCGTGACCCATTCCTTGCTCAGGCCCACCCGGGTGGCCACGTCGGCCCATTTGATGCCCTTCTTGACCTTGGCTTCGATGATCAGGTCGGTGACGTCTTCGCGGTTCATGTGTGCTCCTTCAGCGTGAGGTGAGGTGAGGTGAGGTGTGAATGCGGGGAGGTTCGGGTCGGCGTGCGATCAGCGGAACTTGCGATCGGTCTCGGCGATGGGCACATCGTTGATCGACGCTTCGCGGCGGGCCATGAAGCCGTGCTCGTCGAAGGTCCAGTTCTCGTTACCGCAGGCGCGGAACCACTGGCCTGCGTCGTCGTGGTATTCGTACTCGAAGCACACGGCGATGCGGTTGTCAGTGAAGGCGAACAGGTGCTTCTTGAGCTTGTAGTCGTGCTCCTTGGCCCACTTGCGCTGCAGGAAAGCCACGATGGCCTCACGGCCTTGCAGGAACTCGCTGCGGTTGCGCCACCACGAGTCCGGGGTGTAAGCCAGTGAACAGCGGACCGGGTCCTTGCTGTTCCAGGCGTCTTCGGCCATCTGCACTTTCAGACGGGCGGTTTCTTCCGTGAACGGTGGCAGCGGTGGGCGGCTGATGCGGGTGTCGGTGGTCATGGGGTTCATGCGTTGGAAAGGCTTCAGGCGGCAGCAGAGGCGGGGTTGTCATCCTGGTCTGTGTCGACCGGTGCTGGCCTTGCCGTGTGAACTGCGGTGTGGGCTTCCATGAGCGAGCGCAGCCCCGGGCGCACTTCCACAGGCACCGCGGGTGCACGCCCGCCGCTCAGGCCTTTGGCGCGATCGACCAGGAAGTCGACCAGGTGGTTGCGCAAGGGGTAGTACTGCGGGTCGTGGTGCAGGCCGGCGCGCGTGCGGTGGCGGGGCAGGGTGTTGACCACCACCTCGGCGATGCGGGCCCGGGGGCCGTTGCTCATCAACAAGATCTTGTCGGCCAGCAGCAGGGCCTCGTCCACGTCGTGGGTGATCATGAACACGGTCTGGCGGGTCTGGGCGCAGATGCGCAGCAACTCGTCCTGGATCGTGCCGCGGGTGAGCGCATCGAGCGCGCCGAAGGGTTCGTCGAGCAGCAGCATCTTGGGCTCGATGGCGAAGGCGCGGGCAATGCCCACCCGCTGCTTCATGCCGCCCGACAGCTGCGAGGGCTTCTTGTCGATCGCGTGTTCCAGCCCCACCAGCTTCACGTGGTGCAGCACCTGTTGCTGCACCTGGCTGGCCGGCCAGTCGGGCCAGCGCGAGCGCACGGCGAAGGCGATGTTCTGACGAACGGTCAGCCAGGGCATCAGGGCGTGGCCCTGGAACACCACACCGCGCTCCAGCCCTGGGGCGTTCACCTCGCGTCCGTCCATGAACACATGGCCTTCGCTGGCGGTTTCCAGCCCGGCCAGGGCCTGCAGGATGGTGGTCTTGCCGCAGCCCGAATGCCCAATGATGCAGACGAACTCGCCGCGTTCGATCTGGAAATTCACGTGCTCGAAGACGGCTTCTGTGGCCCCGGGAAAGGTCTTGCCCAGGTGCTCGACCTTCAGGTAGGCCTGACCGGTTTCATTCGACATAGGTCACCGCCTTTTGCAGTCGGGCGAACAAGGCGTCGAGCACCATGCCCACCACGCCGATCACCAGGATCGCGAAGATCACGTTGGGCAGCGACAGGTTGTTCCACTCGTTCCACACGAAGTAGCCGACACCCGTGCCGCCCACCAGCATTTCGGCGGCCACGATCACCAGCCACGCAATGCCCATGCTGATGCGCATGCCCGTGAGGATGGTGGGTGCTGCGGCCGGCAGGATCACCTCGAAGGCGGTGCGCCAGGCCGACACCTCCAGCGTGCGGGCCACGTTCAACCAGTCCTTGCGCACGCTGGCCACGCCAAAGGCCGTGTTGATCAGCATGGGCCAGACCGAGCAGATGAAGATCACGAAGATGCCCGAGGTGGCCGAGTCCTTGATGGTGTACAGGGCCAGCGGCATCCAGGCCAGCGGTGAAATGGGCTTGAGCACCTGGATGAAAGGGTCGAGCGCCCGGTAGGTCAGCGGCGACATGCCGATGGCAAAGCCCAGCGGGATGGCCACCAGCATGGCGATCAGGTAGCCCAGGCCCACGCGGCCCAGCGAATGCGCCAGCTGGATGCCGATGCCTTTGTCGTTGGGGCCGTTGTCGTAGAACGGGTCGGCCAGGTGGCCGACGATGGTTTGCCCCATCTGCGCCAGGGTCGGGAAACCGCTACCCCCGGCATCGGCCGAGGCCGTGGGGTCCTTGCCCATCAGCTTGAGGTACTCGATCTGCTCGGCGCTCAGCGTCACCGCCGGTGCGCTGCGGGGCAGGGTGGCCAGGTGCCACACCCCCAGCAGCACGCCGAGGATCAGCAGGGACAGCAGGGTGGCGCGGGCGCGTTCGCTGCGCCACCAGGGCGTGTGCAAGGTGGCCATGGTTCAGGTGCGCTTGATGGCAAAGCTGTTGATGTAAGGCTCGGGCTTGAGCGGATCGAAGGCCTTGCCCATCACCTTGAAGCCCGGGTAGGCGGTGCCTGTCGGCGGTGTTTCGCCCAGGGCCTTCATGTGCTTTCTGGCATCGGTCAGCAGGAACACCTTCTCGGCCAGCTGCTGGTAGTTCACGTCGCCCTTCACATAGCCCCAGCGCTTCATCTGCGTGAGCATCCACACGGCCATCGACTGCCAGGGGATGGGGTTGAAATCGGCGCGGTCGGGCACGTTCTTCACATTGCCCAGGCCATCGGCGAACTTGCCGGTCAGCACCTGGGCGAGCACGGCCTCAGGCTGGTTCAGGTATTCACGCGGTGAGATCACCTTGGCGATGAGTTCGCGGTTCTTGGCCTGGCGGGCCATGGCCGCAGCTGTCAGCACGGCGCGGTACAGGGCGGCGAAGGTGTTGGGGTTCTGCTGGATGAACTCGGCGCTGGTGCCGAAGGCGCAACAGGGGTGGCCGTCCCACAGCTCTTTGGTCAGCAGGTGGATGAAGCCGATTTCTTCGAACACAGCCCGTTGATTGAAAGGGTCGGGGCCCAGGTAACCGTCGATGTTGCCTGCGCGCAGGTTGGCCACCATCTCGGGCGGCGGCACCACGCGGATCTGGATGTCCTTGTCGGGGTCGAGCCCGTGCTCGGCCACGTAGTAGCGCAGCAGGAAGTTGTGCATCGAGTACTCGAAGGGCACCGCGAACTTGAAGCCCTTCCAGTCTTTCGGATCGCGCTTGTCCTTGTGCTTGACATGCAGCGTGATCGCCTGGCCGTTGGTGTTCTGGATGGTGGCCACGTGCATGGGCTTGGGCGTAGAGCCCAGCCCCATGCTGATGGCCAGCGGCATGGGCGACAGGAAGTGCGTGGCGTCGTACTCCTTGTTGATCATCTTGTCGCGGATCAGCGCCCAGCCAGCCGTCTTGACCACGCTCACGTCCAGGCCCTGCTTGCGGTAAAAGCCCAGCGGGTGGGCCATGATCAGCGGGGTGGCGCAGGTGATGGGGATGAAGCCGATCTTCAGCTCCTTCTTTTCCAGTGGCGCGGCTTCTTCGGCCATGGCCTGCAGGCTGGCGGTGGGCAGCACGCTGGCCACGGCCGCCATGGCCGTGCCCTTGCCCACGGCGCGCAGGAAGCGGCGGCGCGTGTCGTCCTGCGGGAACAGGGCCTTCATCAGGCTGGCTTCGATGAACTCGCGCGAATAGGCCAGGAAGTCTTCGCTCTCGCTGCGTTGCTTGAGCGTGTCGATGGCCTGGCCGCGCTGCACGGCGGCATCGTGTTCATCGGGGGCATGGTCCTGGCCGCAGGCGCAGCTCAGGCGGAGGGGGCGGTCGGCGTCGAAGGGGTCGAAGTGGCGTGACATCGGAGACTCCAGTGAGCCGCCTGCGTGGCGGTGTGGGTGATGTCTCACTGTAGAAAGTCAGGCCACTGGCCACCATCGTGCGCGCCATGATTCGCATGTAGGGCTGGCCCTACACGCGGCCGCCCCGGCCTCAGGGTTCCACCATCTGCTGACGCACCGCGTACAGCGCCAGCTCCACGTCATTGCGCGTGCCGGTTTTCTCCAGAATGCGTGCCCGGTAGGTGGACACCGTGTTCGACGACAGGCTCAGGCTCTGAGCGATCTGGCCCACGCTGTGCCCCTGGGCCAGCAGCCTGAACACCTGGTGCTCGCGCTGCGACAGGGCCTCATGCGGGGCGTGGTCGTGGGGCTCGCTGATGGAGGTGGCCAGCAGTTCGGCCACCGAGGGTGTGATGTAGCGGCCGCCGGCTGCGGCCTTGCGCAGGGCGGCCACCATGTCGTCGGGGTCGGCGCTTTTGTGCAGGTAGCCGGCCGCACCGGCGCGCAGGCAGCGCACTGCGAACTGCCGGTCGGGGTAGGTGCTCAGCATCAGCACGGCCAGGCGCGGGAACTCGGCCTTGATCAGTTTGAGCACCTCCAGCCCGTCGCGCCCGGGCATGGCGATGTCCAGCATCACCACCTGCAAGCCCTCGGGGGTGCAGACCAGGCTGCGAACCTGGCTCAGGGCCTGCGCACCGTCGCCCGCATCCCCCACCACCTCGATGTCGGGCACATCGGCCAGCACCTGGCGCAGGCCCTGCCGCACGATGCGGTGGTCATCGACCAGCAGCACCCGGATCATGCGGCTTCCTCCGACATCAGGCGCGCAGGCAAGGGCATGGCCAGGATCACCTGGGTGCCGCCGCCCACGCGGCTGTCGATCTGCAGCCACCCACCGTGGTGTGCCGCGCGTTCCTTCATGCCCATCACACCGTAAGCATCGGGGCGCTCGAAGGCCCCCGGTGGCGCGCCGCGACCGTTGTCCTTGACCAGCAGCGTCAGTTCACCCGGCTGGGCCCGCACCCGGATCTCGACCTGGCTGGCCTGCGCGTGGCGGGCCACGTTGCTGAGCATTTCCTGGAAGATGCGAAAGATGGCCGTGGCCACCGGGCCTTCAGGGGCCTGCAGTTGGGGGTGGATGTCGAGCGTCCAGTCACAGGCCAGCTCGCTGGCGTCGATGAAATCCTGCAGCTGCCATTCCAGCGTGGCCCACAGGCCCTGGTGGTCGAGGATGGAGGGCCGAAGGTCTGTGATGATGCGGCCCACATTGCCCACGGCGTCGTCGATGAGGCCACGCATGCCCTGGCACTTGCAGCGCAGGGTTGGCTGGTCGACCAGGCGCTTTTCCATCCAGCTCACGTCCATCTTCAGGCCGACCAGCAGGCTGCCAAGTTCGTCATGGATCTCGCGAGCGATGCGGGTGCGTTCGCTTTCGCGCACGTGCTCGAGGTGGGCCTGCAGGTCACGCAGTTGCTGCAGGGCCTGGCTGAGCGCCTGGGTGCGCTCCTCCACCCGGCGCTCCAGTTGCTCCTGGGCATGCCGCAGCTGGGCCTCCTGCCGCTTGCGCGCGCTGATGTCCACGAAGGTGACCACCGCGCCCAGCACCCGTCCGTCTTCCAGGATCGGGTAGGAGGTGTATTCCACCGGGATGGCCGTGCCATCTTTGCGCCACAGCACATCGCTGTCGATGCGGCAGGGCACGCCCTCGCGGAAGGCCAGGTAGATGGGGCACTGGTCGGCCGGGTAGTGTTGTCCGTCGGCGTGCGTGTGGTGCAGGCGCTCGTGCATGTTCACGCCCCGCAGTTCCTCTTCGTGGTAACCCAGCATGCGGGCGGCGGCGGGGTTCACGAAGTGGCACAGGCCGTCGGTGTCGACCCCGTAGATGCCCTCTCCGGTGGAGGCCAGCAACAGGCTCAGGCGGTCATGCCACAGGGTCACGCCTGACGAAGTGACGGGTGACCAGGGGGGCGAGGTCGATCTGCCGGGTGGCATGGCAAGGGGCGGAGGCATGGTGTTCCCTGATTTGCAAACTTCGTGCCATTGGCACACTGACCGCCGTTTCATGGAGGCTGTTCAGCCTCGAGAAGGAGCTGAAAAGATGGGGTTTGCAAGGTGGCGTTCGTGCCTGACCGGGGGCGTGATCGGGGGGCTGGCTGCCCTGGGCAGCGCCGTGGTGTGCGCCAGCGAGGTGGACGCTGGCCGTGCGCCGTGCGTTTTCGTGTCGGGCGGGCTGGGCGACGATGCGCCAGCTCCTCCTGCCGATTCGCCCGAGGCCCTGGCCGCGCGCGTGTGGTACGACCTCGATCTGCAACTCACCGAGCAGCTTCAGCAGGTGATGGTGGAGCAGGGCTACCGCGTTCAGCCCTACGCGGTGCCTTTTGCCGACACCGCCACCCAGCGGCGCACCATCCACCAGCAGTGGCAGGCGTCAGGGTGTGACTGGCTGGTGCAGGTGGCCCATACCGTGGGTGAACGCCAGGGCCAGGCGTATTTCGGCTACGACTTCACCGTGGCCTTGCAGCAAAGCCGCGGCCGGCGTGTCGAATCCCTGTTCAACCAGCGGCCACGCTTTGTGCGCGACCGCGACAACCTGCTGAACTTCCGCACCCGCGAGGTGGTCGAGTCTTTCTTGAAGGACGTCAACAGCCGTCGCTTGCTGGAGGGGGCCCGTACCAGCGGGCGTTGAGCGGCGCGTCGGTGGTCAGCGTCTGAGCAGGCGCAGCAGCGTGTCGTACAACTTGCGGGCGTCCAGCGGCTTTTCGATCAGGGCGTTCATGCCTGCCGTGAGGCAGGCGTCCTGCTCATCGGCCATGACCGAGGCTGTCATGGCCACGATCGGCACGCTGGCATACAGCGTGTTTTGACGGATGCGCCGTGTGGCTTCCAGACCGTCCATCTCGGGCATGTGAACGTCCATCAGCACGATGTCGTACTGATGCTGTGCGGCGTGGGCCACGGCCTCTGCACCATTGACCACGGCATCCACACGCAATCCCACCATCGACAGCAGTTCCTGGGCCAGCAGGCGGTTCACCTGGTTGTCTTCCACCAGCAGCACCCGGCTGTCCTGGTGATACTGTTTCAGGATGACATCGGCGTCGGAACGCACACCGTTGTTGCTGGGAGATTCGCTGGTCGCCACATGGACCGATGGTCTGTCCTGGGCTGGCACGGTGAACCAGAACAGGCTGCCTTGCCCTGGCTCGCTGGTGGCTCCCAGCCGTCCACCCATCTGTTCGACCAGGCTGCGGGTGATGGTCAGCCCCAGACCTGAACCGCCATAGCGTCGGGTGGTTGAGTTGTCGGCCTGCTCGAAGGGTTCGAAGATGCGTTGCAACTGGTCAGGGGCGATGCCCATGCCTGTGTCCTCCACTTCGAATCGGATGGCCGGTTCACCAGCGTCCAGTTGCGTGTGCATCACCCTCAGGGTGACAGACCCCTGGCTGGTGAACTTCACGGCGTTGCTGAGCAGGTTCAGCAGGGCCTGCGAGAGTCGAGTGGGGTCGCCCGCGATGGTGTCGTCGGCATACCGACGATCGACAATCAGCTTGAGACCCTTTCCCTGCGCCTTGTCGCGGATCAGTTCCATGCAGCGCGACACTGTGGCCGCCAGGCTGAAGTCGATGGTCTCCATCGTCATCTTGCCAGATTCGATCTTGGAGAGGTCGAGCACGTCGTTGAGCAGGCGCATCAGGTGCTCGGACGCTTCGGCAATCAGCGTCAGGCGCTTGGTGTCTTCGGCGGGGTTGGGGCGCTCACGCAACAGGTAGGTCATGCCGATGATGGCGTTCATCGGGGTGCGGATCTCGTGCGACATGTTGGCCAGGAAGGCGCTCTTGGCCCGGTTGGCCGATTCGGCCTTGTCGCGTGCCTGTTGCAGCTCGAGGGTGCGTTCGCGGATCTGCTCTTCCAGGTCCTGCTGATAGCGTTCACGCTCCGACTGCAGGCGCTGTCGTTCGCTGATGTCTTCGATCAGCAGGTGCTGTACCCGACCGGCAGCGGTCTGGATCGCCCAGGCATTGACCTTCACGGGCAATGCGGTTCCTTGCGCGGTTTGCAGCTCGGTTTCGAAGGTCGGCAGGTGGTCCTGATGGCCCAGCTGGCCCAGTTGCTGTGTCATGCGGATCTGTTCGGCCGCGGTGAACAGCGACAGCACCGGCTGCCCCAGCAGTCGGTCAGGCTGGTCGATCTGGTGCATGGCCAGGCAGGCCCGGTTGATCAGCTGGATCTGTCCGTCTTGCGCCACCACCAGGCTTTCCGGGATGGTGTCGATCAGGGTGCGAAAGCGCGTTGTGCTCGACTGGAGCTGGTTCAGCTGCGCCTGCCGCGACGACTCCATCTCACGCAGGGCGTTGGTGAGTGTGCGCAACTCGGTGGGGGCTTCGTCGCGGTCTGGCGGGAAATCGACCTGTTCGCCCGCGCGCAGCCGCTGGGCCGTGCGCGCCAGTTCACGCAAGGGGTTGGCAATGCGTCCGGCGATCAGCCAGCTCACGGCCATGAACAGGAGAGACATCAGCAAGGCGGCACCCAGCACACGGTCGCGCGCGCGGGCCACAGGCGCCAGGGCCTGACTGGCTTCCTGGCGGCGTACCAGGGTCCAGGCCGGTGCATTGGGATCGTCCATCAGGCGGATCGGGGCGGCCGCCGTGAGGTAGGCCTTGCCATCAGGCCAATCGATCACTTCGGCCTTGCCATTGGCCATGACCGCGGGCAGACCTGGCACATCGAGGTGTTTGCCGATCTGTTCGGGCTCGCCGATGGTGACCTCGCCCGTGGGCGAGATCAGGAAGCTGTTCACCCCCATCTCGCCCTGCTGGCTGGTCATGGCCCGGTGCTGCTCGCGCACGGTGGACCAGTCGAGCATGGCCGTGACCACGCCGATGGTGCGCCCTTCGTAATCGATGATGGGCACGGCCAGGTCCATGAACAACGGGGGCGAGCCGTCCGGATCACGTGGCACCTTGTCGGCCAGTTCGCCTGCCGGGCGGGGCTGTCCCACCCACACACCCTTGAGCCCCTCGGTGAACCAGGGCCGGGAGGTGATGGTCTGACCTTCCAGCCACGCCCCGGTGGCCACCTCGACCTGGCCCTTGCGGTTGACGATGCCCAGCCAGGTCAGTTCGTTGTGGTAGTTGCGCACCTGCTCCAGGGCCAGCCGCATCTTGCCCGGGTCGCCCAGGCCGCTGGAGACCTCGGGCATGGCGGCCACCTGACGGATCTGCAGCACACGCTCTTTCAGCGACATGCTGATGCTGTGCCCCAGGAACTGCGCCTCGCGGCGGCTGTTGTCGCTGATGGTGCGCGTGAGTTGCGCCCGTTGGTCGATTTCCACGAACAGCGTCAGGCCCACAGCAAACACCAGCCCTGTCAGTCCGATGATGACGGCCGACCGTGCGCGCATGCTGCGGTGAACGGGGTGCTTGCTGAAGGTGTTTGTGGTTTGATCCGTCGACATCCAGGCGGTCCGGCGGTGAATTCAAACAGTCTAGCGCTGTGGATTCTGCCTGTGTACCCGGTCTGACGTGCAAACCAAACGACACGGGCTGGCGCACAATGCGCCCAAAGGTCTGTTTCGGGAGCAATTCACGTGAACCCTTCCTTCGTCGCCCGGCTGCACCTCGCCACCGTCATGGTCATGCCGCTGGCGGCTTCGGCGGCCGAGCTGGTGGTGGCCACCGTGAACAACGGACACATGATCACCCTGCAGGGCCTGAGCCAGGAGTTCGAGAAGGCCAATCCTGGGGTCAAGATCCGCTGGGTCACACTCGATGAAGAGCCGTTGCGCCAGCAGGTGGCCACCGACATCGCCACCCGGGCTGGCAAGTTCGACGTGCTGACCATTGGATCGCTGGAGGCGCCGCTGTGGGGCAAGAAAGGCTGGCTGGCCCCGATCCAGCCCGATGCCGCCTGGCAGGTCGATGACCTGCTGCCCACCGTGCGGTCAGCCCTGACGGTCGATGGCCAGTTGATGGCGGCACCGTTCTACGGGGAAAGCAGCATGACCATGGTGCGATCCGACCTGATGGCGCAGGCTGGCGTGAAGCTGCCGCTGCATCCGACCTGGGCGCAGATCCGAGACGCCGCGGCCCGCCTGCACAACCCGGCCCGGGGGGTGTATGGGATCTGCCTGCGCGGAAAGGCTGGCTGGGGCGCCAACATCAGTCTGATCTCGACCATGGTGAACACCCATGGCGGCCAGTGGTTCGACATGAAGTGGCAACCCCAGTTGACCACCCGCCCCTGGAAAGAGGCGGTGTCCTTGTACGCCGACCTGTTGCGCAAGTACGGTCCGCCGGGTGCCGTGGCCAACAACTACAACGAGAACCTGACCCTGTTCAGCGAAGGCAAGTGCGCCATCTGGGTCGATGCCACCGTGGCCGGCGGTTTCGTGGACAACCCCAAGCGATCGAAAGTGGCGGGCAAGGTGGCCTTTCTGCATGCCCCCGTGGCCAGCACGCCCAAGGGGGCCAGTTGGTTGTGGGTGTGGGCGCTGGCTGTGCCCACGTCGTCGAAGCAGCAGCCTCAGGCGCAGGCTTTCGTGCGATGGGCCACGTCCAAGACCTACCTGCAGCGTGTGGCGGCCACACAGGGCTGGGGCTCCGTGCCCGGCGGTACCCGGTTCAGCACCTACGCCAACCCGGCATTCAGGCAGCAGGCACGCCATGCCGCCATCGAGGAAGAGGCCCTGGCCAAGGCCGATCCGCGTGACAGCACCTTGCCCAAGTCGCCCTACAGCGGCATCCAGTTCCCGATCATGCCGGAATTCCAGTCGATCGGCACTGCGGTCGGCCAGCAACTGGCCAGCCTGCTGACCGACCCCGTCACCGTGGACGAAGTTCTGGCACGCAGCCAGGCCCTGGTGGTTCGGCGCATGAAGGAGTCGGACACGACGCGCTGAGCCCACAGGCTCTGGCATGCTCGCGGCATGTTGCAACGATGGATCGCTCACCTCGACATGGACGCGTTTTACGCGTCGGTCGAACTGTTGCGCCACCCTCAGCTGCAGGGGCAGCCGGTGGTGATCGGCGGGCGCAGGGCCTTGCCAGAAGGCGTCCCCCCGGCCGACAGCCCGGCGTGGCCTCGCCTGCGGGACTACGCAGGTCGCGGCGTGATCACCACCGCCACCTACCCGGCGCGGGCTCTGGGGGTGCACTCGGGCATGGGGCTGATGAAGGCGGCCTTGCTGGCGCCTGACGCCATCTTGCTGCCGGTCGATTTCGACCGTTACAGGCACTTCTCGCGCCTGTTCAAGGCGGCGGTGCTGGAGATCGCACCGGTGATGGAAGACCGCGGCATCGACGAGATCTACCTCGACCTGACCGACGTGCCCGGTGCCCAGGCCAGCGCGCCCGATGACGCCCATGCCGGCGTGCGTGCCGTGGCCCAGCGCCTCAAGCAGGCGGTGCGTGAGGCCACGGGCTTGAGCTGCTCGATCGGCGTGACGCCCAACAAACTGTTGTCCAAGCTGGCCTCCGACATGGACAAGCCCGATGGGCTGACCCTGTTCACCCATGCCGAGGTGCCCGCGCGGGTGTGGCCCTTGCCGGCCGGTCGCATCAACGGCATTGGCCCCAAGGCGGCCGAGCGCCTGCGCGAGCTGGGCATCGAGACCATCGGGCAACTGGCCGCGGCCGATCCGGCCTGGCTGGCCGGCCACTTCGGCAGTCGGCAGGGTCAGTGGTTGCACGATGCAGCGCATGGCCGTGACGAGCGCCCGGTGGTGACCTGGCGCGATCCCAAGTCCATGAGCCGCGAGACCACCTTCGAGCGGAACCTGCACCCGCGCCATGACCGCGAAGCCTTGGGCGCGCTGCTGACGCGGCTGGCCGAACAGGTGGCCGCCGACCTGGCGCGCAAGCAGCTGGTGGCGCGCACCGTGGGGGTGAAGCTGCGCTATGAAGACTTCCGTATCGTCACGCGCAGCCTGACCATGCCCCAGCCCACCGCCGATGGGCCCACCTTGCGCCGTTGGGCTGCCCGCAGCCTGCGCGACATCGACCTCGACCGTCGCCTGCGGCTGATGGGCGTGCGGGTGGAAGGCCTGCAATCGGCCGATACCGTGCCCGACAGCCCGGCCTTGCAGGTGCAGGAAAGCCTGCCCCTGTTCTGACCCGTCAGGTCACGCCACCTCGCCCGTGGGTGCGTGGTCGATGATGATGGCGCACAACTGATCCAGCGTTTCCTGCTCGTCTTCACTCAGGCCCTGGCCTGCGGTCAGCCGCACCGAGCGTTCGATGGCCTCCAGACGGGCCTGCAGTGCTGCGCACACGGTTTCGGCCTCGGCGGCGTCTTCACCTTCGATGCCATCGGTGCTCCACAGGCCGCTGGCGTTCCAGCCATCCCGCAGGCGCTTTACCAGGTGGTGGCCCAGCATCACGGCCTGGCGCAGTGAGGCTGGCGAGGGCGTGTCTTCGATCAGTCCTTCCAGCCGCTCCAGCGCAATGGCCAGGTTGCTGTCCAGGCTGTCCAGTCTGGCATGAAGCTCCTGGTCGCTCAGGTGGGCCACCAGTTGCGCGGCACGCCGTGCTGCTCCCACCACCGTGCCCGCGTGGCGTTCGTCGAACTCGGCCGGCACCACGCGCAGGGCCACGCTGGCCTGGGCCAGGCCTGCCCCCGGCTGGCGCAGGGCGGCCAGGGTCTCTTCGGTCACGGCCAGCAGGCGGCCCAGCGGGCTGATGCCATCGGCCTTCAGACGGTGCGGGTAGCCCGAGCCGTCCAGCCGCTCGTGGTGCTCGGCCACGGCCCGCACCACTTCTTTCGGGTAGTCGGTCAACTGGCTCAGCAGCAGCTGCCCGATGTGCGGGTGCACCACCAGCTGCCGGAAGGTGTCGATGTCCAGGTTGTTGGCGGCATCGCCTTCGCCATGCGTGGGCGCCAGGTACATCTCGCCGATGTCGTGCAGCAGGCCCGCCGTCATGGCGCGGGCCACGGCGGTGTCGTCGCCACCGGCGGTGGCCTGCAGGGCGCCGGCCAGGGCCATGGCGTCGACCGAGTGTTCGAAGGTGGCCGGACGCGCGCTTTCACAGGCCGACAGCAGCAATTGCACCACCGAGTGCAGGCGCACCTGGCCCATGGCCTTGATCAGCCGGTCTTCCTGCGGGCCCAGCAGGGCCGCCAGCGTGGGGTGCTGGCGCACGCGGCTGCTCAGGCGCTCTTTCAGGGTCTGCACGGTCACGCCATCTTCCACCATCAGGCAGGTTTCCAGCGGGCGCTGCAGGGCGCGGTCCATCAGCTTGCGCTGAAGGTCGGCCGTGACCGGCTGGTTGCGGGCCCACAGCTTCATGCCCTTGAGGTCGAAGATGTCTTCGGAGGCCATGATCGAGCGGGTCTCGCTCGCATCGAGGATCACCGCGAGGGCGTGGGGGTTGGCCGTCTGGAAGGCCGAGGGGGAAGTGGTGTCGACCATCGCCATGACTCCAAAAAAGCAGGCTCACCCCGGCATGGGGCTGAAGTCGAGTCTGCGGGATGCGGAAATGCAGCGCACTGCACCCTGCTTTGTAAGCGGCTGGAGTTCGTGAAATTCGGACGAAAAAAGGGGGGCTTGCCCCCTTGATGCCGACTTGCCCCGCGGTGGGCGCGCCCATGAAAAAACCCGGCCGTAGCCGGGTTCTCTGTGAGCGGGAGTGCGCCAGGCCGTGCAGGCCTCAGGCCACGGCGCGTTGCGGGGTGCTGCCGGCGGTCACGGCCTTGGGCTTGGAGAACTCCATCACGCCGTCCTGCAGATCGCCGTGGTGCAGCTGTTCGCGGTCCATGGCGTAGTTCTGGTACAGCTTCCAGGGGGCGCGGTCGGCGCCCTTGGGCAGGTGGGCCTCGGCGCGGGCCACGTAGCCGGAGGTCATGTCCAGCAGCAGCGTTTCCTTGATGTTCGGGTCGTTGCGGCGGGGCACGGCGATCTTGGTGCCGCTCTGGTCCATGTGCTTGAACAGTCGGCACACGTATTCGGCGATCAGGTCGGCCTTCAGCGTCCACGAGGCGTTGGTGTAGCCCAGCGTGTTCGAGAAGTTGGGGATGTCGTTGAACATGAAGCCCTTGTACGAGATGTGCTTGTTCATCTCGATGGCCTTGCCGTCCACCGACAGGTTCATGCCGCCGAACAGGCGCAGGTTCAGGCCCGTCGCCGTCACGATGATGTCGGCTTCCAGGGTCTGGCCCGACTTCAGCAGGATGCCCTTGTCCACGAAGCGGTCGATGTGGTCGGTCACCACCGAGGCCTTGCCACGGCGCAGGGCCTTGAACAGGTCGCCATTGGGCACGGCGCACAGGCGCTGGTCCCAGGGGTTGTAGGGCGGGGTGAAGTGCTTCATGTCGAAGTTCGGACCGACCTGGGCCTTCACTTGCTTGAGCAGCAGCTTGCGCATGAAGTTCGGGTACTTGCGCGACAGCTTGAAGATCATCTGGGTGATGAAGTTGTTGCGTGCGCGGCTGAGGTTGTAGACCGTCATTTCGGGCAGGAACTTCAGCAGGAAGCGCACCATCGGGTCGAACTGGGGCACCGAGACCACGTAGCTGGGCGTGCGCTGCAGCATGGTCACGTGGCCGGCCTTGTCGGTCATCGAGGGGATCAGGGTGATCGCGGTGGCGCCCGAACCGATCACGACCACGCGCTTGCCGCTGTAGTCCAGCTTTTCAGGCCAGAACTGCGGATGGATGACCTGGCCCTTGAAATCGTCGCGGCCCTTGAATTCGGGCGTGAAGCCTTCTTCGTAGTTGTAGTAGCCCGAGCACATCATCAGCCAGCCGCATTGCATCTCGACGGTCTCGCCGGTCTTCTTCTGCACCTGCAGGGTCCACAGGGCGGTGCTGCTGTCGAAGGCAGCCGAGACCACTTTGTGGCCGTAGCGCACCTTGGTGTCGATGCTGGCCTCGCGGGCGGCGTCCTTGATGTAGTTGCGGATGCGGTCGCCGTCGGCGATCACCTGCTTTTCGGTCCAGGGCTTGAAGTTGTAGCCCAGGGTGTACATGTCGGAGTCGGAGCGGATGCCGGGGTAGCGGAACAGGTCCCAGGTGCCACCCATGGTGTCACGGCCTTCGAGAATGGCGAAGCTCTTGCCGGGGCAGTGTTTGGCCAGGTGGCGGGCAGCACCCACACCAGACAGACCAGCACCCACGATCAGGACATCGAATTTTTCGGACATGACACACACCTGCGAAAAAGGAATTGAGTGTTGTCAGTTTATTGTGACAACGCGCCTTGTCAATGCGCGTGTCGCGAGCGAATCCCGGTGAAAACCCTAGATCCATCCGATCACGGGGAGGGCGCTTGCAAAAAGTCACGCCCCGGGGCCTGAAGGCCTGCGGGGCGTGAAACGTGGCCTGAACCGCCCCACCGAGGGGCTGGATCGGTCGTGCCGGGGCGGGTTGCCGATCAGGCGGCGGCGCGGTACAGCTGCGGCTGGGCCTGGTTGGCCGCCATCATGGCCGGGATGCCGCTGGCAGCGTTGGCGCGGGCGGCCAGGGCGCGTTCTTCGGCCGTGGCGTAGTCGCGGTCCCAGGCCAGCACCTTGGGCGTCATCAGTTTGTGCCACAGCGGGGGCAGCATGGCCACCACGATGGTGGTCAGGTAGCCGCCGATCATCATGGGGGCGTCGGGGAAGGGCTTGAGGTCTTGGTAAGGCACTTCACCCTGGGCATGGTGGTGCGAGTGGCGGGTCAGGTTGAACATGGTCCACGAGCTGATGCGCTTGTTGGTGTTCCACGAGTGGCGCGGCTGCACCGGGGTGGCCGGGTTGCGCACCATGCCGTAGTGCTCCATGTAGTTCACGATCTCCAGCAGGGCCTTGCCCCACAGCATGCACACCACCAGCAATGCGGTGGGCAGGGGGCCGGCCACCGCCCAGGCGCCAGCCACCAGCAACAGGCTCATGGCATGGCCGCGCAGCACGGCGTTGTGCCAGCCGAACAGGGCTTGTCCCTTGCGGGCCAGGCGCTTTTGCTCGATCTTC
Organism: Aquabacterium lacunae; assembly: GCF_004310865.1. Lineage (GTDB taxonomy): Bacteria > Pseudomonadota > Gammaproteobacteria > Burkholderiales > Burkholderiaceae_C > Aquabacterium > Aquabacterium lacunae. Next base: position 68,021 of record NZ_SIXI01000003.1, on the reverse strand, counting down.
CAGGCGCTCACATTGCCCTTGAGGGTCGAGGCCACCACATGGAAGTACACGTTGCGACCGCGGGGCGCGGTGGCCGGGTCTTCTTCGGTCGACACGTAGCGGTGGTGGCCGTACACATGCTCAATCGAGAAGATGGTGTCGAAGCTGAAAGCAAGCAGCCAGCGGCCGATCAGCATGGACACCGGGTCCCAGGTGCGGTGTGTCAGTTCGTGGGCCGTGATGGTGCCCACCATGCCGATCATCAGACCGGTCAGGATCACGGTCGACACCTGGTGGGCCCAGAAGGTCCCGTCGCGTGCGGCGATCACGTCATGGCCTGTGATCTGGGTGACGAAGGCGCCCCAGCCCAGCGGGTCGGTGCTGCTGAAGCTCCACAGCGCGCACCACACGATCAAGGTCAGCAGGGGCAGGGCCATCCACAGCTGGAAGGTGAGGATGCCAGGGTGCTTGAAGGTGGGGGTGCTGGTGTCGTCACCGGCCACGGCGTCGCCCACCATGTAGATGACCAGCACCGTGAGCAGGCCCAGGGTCACATAACCCTGGCCGGCCATGATGAAGCCAGCGGCCAGCAGGCCGATGGCGTGGAACAGGAAGTACTTCAGGTAGTGAAGGACGTTCATCGGATGTCTCCTTGGGGGTGAACGTTTCGTGGGAATGAAAAGCGTGAAAGGGGACCGACTCAGGCGGCCACCGGCTGGTCATGCAGCGTGGTGAATCGGTCGGCATGGATGTGGCCGCGGGCCACGCCCTGCTGCACCAGCAGGGGCAGGGCGGCGTCGATCATGGGCGGCGGGCCGCACAGGTAGGCGTGACAGCCGGGCACCACCAGCCCTTGCGAGGCATCGGCCAGCGCGTGGGTCACCAGGCCTCGTGCGCCGCGCCAGTCGCTGTCCGCCGGCTCTTCCGACAGCACAGGCACGAAGCGAAGGCCGGCCGTGCTCAGACGGGCCAGGGCTTCGATCTCGTCCAGGGCATACAGGTCGCGTTGTGTGCGGGCGCCGAACAGCAGGGTCACGGGGCGCTGCACACCCTGGGTCAGTGCATCTTTCAGCATGGCCAGGATGGGGGCCAGGCCGCTGCCACCGGCGATCATCAGCAGGGGGGCCTGGGCGTCCGGGCGCAGCCAGAACTCGCCCAGCGGGCCGTCCAGCTGCACGGTCTGGCCTTCCAGCGCTGTGCGGTTCACGTGGGTGGAAAACGCACCCCCGGGCACTTCACGCACGAAAAAGCGGGCCGTGCCTTCGGGCTGCACCGGGTCAGCGAACGAGTAGCTGCGAGCCACTCCCGGCATCGACGCCACGCTCAGTTGGGCGTATTGCCCGGCCTTCCACAGCAAGGGGGCGTCCAGGCGCACGGTCAGGGCCGTGATGTCGTGGGTGAGCTTGTCCTGGCGCAGCACGCGGCCGCTGACCTGCTGGCGGGCCTTCTGCGCACTCAGGTCCACTTCGACGCTGACATCGCCCTTGGGCACGGCCTGGCAGGCCAGGATGTAGCCTTGGTCCAGTTCGGCCTCCGACAGGATGTAGCCGGTCTCGGTCAGTTCCTTGACCTGGCCGCTGACCAGCTTGCACTTGCAGGTGGCGCAGCCGCCCACACGGCAGCTGTGCGGGAATTCGATGCCCTCGCGCAGGGCCGCTTGCAGCAGGGTTTCCTTGGGCTGCAGGGTGATGGCCTGGCCGTTGATGCGAGCCGTGGCCGGTGCGGCGTTGGACTTCTTGCCGAACAGAAAACCCAGCATGCAGACTCCTCAAGGGATGTTGGTTCAAGGTGGATGAATCGTAAAAATTCACGGCGTCTGGCTGAAGATCGGCTGTTGACAGGCGGGGGTCATTTTTTGACAATCGCCGCCCATGGCCACCTCGCACACCCCTTCCGACCCCGGGCAGACCCTGAGCCTGCAGGCGCCCTACCTGCGCCAGATCGCTGACCAGCTCCGCACCATGGGGGCCGACGTTCCGGCCTGGTTGGCCCGCCATGGCCTGAATGAAGCGCGTCTGAACGACGGCACCATCGACATGCCCATGGCGCAGTTCCAGGCCCTGGTGTCCGACGGCATCGAGGTCACGGGCGAGCCCGCCATGGGGCTGCTGGTGGGGGAGCGGCTGCTGGTCAACACCCACGGCATGCTGGGTTTCGCTGCCGCGGCCAGCCACACCATCCGCGTGGCGGTGCAGCTGTTCGAAACCTATGTGCACCTGCGCACCTCCATGATCTCGGTGAGCCTGCACGAGGTGGGCGAGGGGCCTGCAGCCGAAGCCCACATCCGCATCACCGAATGCCAGCCGCTGGGCGAGGCCCGCCGCCCGGTGCTGGAGGCGGTGGTGTTGACCGTCCGCAATGTGCTCGATTTCATCACCCGCGGTGGTGGTGCAGTGCGTTATGCGGCCTTTCCATTTGCGAGGCCGGATTACGCCCCGCTGGCCGAAGACCTGTTCCGTTGTGAAGTGCGTTACCGCCAGGGTTGGGCCGGTTTTGCGTTGCCTGCCGGGCAGCTCGACGCCCCGCTGGCCATGGCCGATGCCGCAGCCTTCCAGCAGGCACTGCAGGTGTGCCAGCACGAACTCGACAAGCTGCAGCGCAGCGAAACCTTCAGTGACCGTGTGCGCCGCGTGTTGCTGGAAAAGCGCCAGGGCTTCCCGTCGCTGCAGGTGGTGGCCCGCCTGTTCAACATGACGCCCCGCACCTTGCACAGGCGCCTGCAAGACGAAGGCACCACCTTCCAGCAGGTGCTGGAGGGTGTGCGCCACCAGCTGGCCGTGGGGCACCTCAAGGCGGGCCAGTTGTCGGTGCAGGAGATCGCCTGGCTGCTGGGCTACACCGAGGTGGCCAACTTCCGGCGCGCCTTCAAGCGCTGGGAGGGCGTGGCGCCGTCGGCCTGGCGGCCGCCTCAGGCCACCGGCTGATCGCGCCAGCGTCGCGCCTGCCGCAGCAGATGCGCGTGGAACACCTGCGCAATGGGCGAGAGCTGCTTGCCTTGCGGGTGCACCACATGCCAGAACGATTCGATGGGGAAGCCCTTGACCTTGAGCACGGCCACGCCATCTTGCGCAGGGTCCCGCTTGAGCGAGTGGCTGGACAGCACCGACAGCCCCAGACCCGCCGCCACGGCTTCGCGGATGGCTTCGTTGCTGCCCAGGGCCAGACGCACCTGGGGCACGAAGCCCTGGGCCTTGCAATGCGCATCGACCGACATGCGGGTGCCCGACCCCTGTTCACGCAGGATGAAGCGCTCTTGCGCCAGATCGGACAGGCTCAGGCCCCGCTTACGTGCCAGCGGGTGGTTCAGCGGTGCCACCACCACGATGGGGTTGGGCATGAACACCTGGTCTTCCAGGTCGAGGTCATGCGGGGGCTGAGACATGATGTAGACGTCATCGAGGTTCTCGCGAAGTCGCTGTACCACGCCGTCGCGGTTGAGCACCTCCAGTGCGATGTCGATGTCGGGGTAGCGCGCGCAGAAGCCGCCCAGCAGGCGCGGCACGAAGTATTTGGCCGTGCTCACCACCGCCACGCGCAGTCGACCACGGGTCAGGCCCTTCATGCTGTCGACCTGCTGCTCGAAGGCTTCCCATTGCGTGACCATCTGGCGCGCCGTGCGGGCCAGGGCCTGGCCGGCTTCGGTCAGGTGCACGCGCTTGCCGATCACCTCGTACAGCGGCAGACCCACCGATTCGGCCACCTCTTTGAGCTGCATCGAGGCAGTGGGCTGTGTGACATGCATCGCGCGCGCCGCCCCGGTCACGCTGCCCGTGTCGGCCAGGGCCAGCACCAGACGCAGTTGTCGGAAAGTGATGTTCATAGACTTTTGTCGATGGATGAAGGCTTCACAATCGATTTTACTTTGTTGACGCGAGCCCCTAGCATCACGCCTGATTGGAGATGTGATGCAAAGCCTTCTGGATCCGGCGATCCTGTTCTTCGTGTTGGGCGTGTTCGCCGGCGCGGTCAAATCGAGCCTGGAGATTCCCCCGGCCATTTCGAAATTCCTGTCGCTGTACCTGCTGATGGCCCTGGGCCTCAAAGGCGGCTTCGAGTTGGCGCATGCGGGCCTCAGCGCCGATGTGATGCTGTGTGTGGGCGCGGCCATGCTCATGGCCTTCGTGGTGCCCGCCATGGGGTATGCAGTGTTGCGTCATCGGGTGTCGAAGTTCGATGCGGCGGCTGTGGCTGCGGCCTATGGTTCGGTCAGTGCCGTGACCTTCCTGACGGCCATGCAGTACCTGGAAGGGCAGGGCATTCAGCCCGGCGGCCACATGGCCGTGGCCATGGTGCTGATGGAGTCGCCCGCCATCCTGATGGCCGTGGTGCTGGCCAATGCCTTGCGCGCCAAGGCGCAGGCCGAAGCGTTGAAGAACTCCTCCTCGCAGGCCGTGCCTGCAAGCGGGCACATTTCGATCCGGCAGGTGCTGCACGAATCGTTCACCGACGGGGCCCAGGTGCTGTTGCTGGGGTCTTTGCTGGTCGGCTTCCTCAGTGGCGACGAGGGCAAGGCCGTCATGGCGCCGTTTTCCACCAACCTGTTCAAGGGCATGCTGGCCTTCTTCCTGCTCGACATGGGCCTGAAGGTGGCGCACCACTTCCCGCAGGCCCGCCAGAACTCGGCCTGGCTGATCGCCTACGCCGTGGTGGCACCCATGGTGCATGCCGCGCTGGCACTGGGGCTGGCCGCGTTGCTGGGCCTGTCGGTGGGCGACGCGGCCTTGCTGATGGTACTTTCGGCCAGTGCGTCTTACATCGTGGTGCCCGCTGTGTTGCGTGATGCCATGCCCGAGGCCAACCCGGCGCTGTACTTCGGGCTCTCATTGGGCATCACCTTCCCGCTCAACCTGATCCTGGGCATTCCGGCCTACACCTGGGCCGCGCGTCAGGTGCTGTCCGGATGACAGGGGTGTCACACAAGCTTCACGCGAGCGTCATGCACGCTGCTTACTGTCTCGGCTGTCCAAGAAACACCCAACGGCAGCAACGCAGTCATGAGCAAGCAACACGGCGCCCCCTCCATCGATCTTCACGACGAAGACTCCAACACCTCTGACAACCCGCACTTCCAGCAGGTGCTGTCGGCGCGCCTCAGCCGCCGCAGCCTGTTGCGCGGAGCGGTCGGCTCGGCCACCACCGCCGTGTTCGGCAGCCTGGCCCTGAGCGCCTGCGGCGGTGGCGGCGACAGCGCCACGCCCGCCACCTCTTCGGCCAATGAGCGCATCACGTCGCTGACGTTCACCCCTGTGGCCAAGGCCACCGCCGACGTGCTGACCGTGGCTGCCGGCTACACCGCCCGTCCCATCTACGCCCTGGGCGACCCGCTGGCGGCGGGCCTGCCGGCTTTCAAGAACGACGGCACCGACACCAACCTCGACCAGCGTGCCGGCGACCACCACGACGGCATGGCTTTCTTCCCGCTGAGCGCCGCCGGTCTGCCCTCCGGCACCGCGAACGACCGCGGCCTGCTGGCCGTGAACCACGAGGCCACGACCGACGAAACGCTGTCGTCCTTCTTCCTGCACGCCAACGGCGGCACCATGACCTTGCCACGCCCGGCCGCCGAGGTGGACAAGGAGGTGGCCATCCATGGCTTGTCGGTGGTGGAAGTGCGCCGCACCAATGGCCAGTGGGCTTACCAGCAGGCCAGCAACTTCAACCGTCGCATCACGCCCCTGACCGAAGCCGACATCACGGGCCCGGCCCGCGGTCATGACCTGCTGGTCACGAAGTACAGCCTGGACGGCACTGTTACCCGCGGCACCATCAACAACTGCGGCGCCGGCAACTCGCCCTGGGGCACCTACCTGAGCGGCGAAGAAAACTGGTTCGGTTACTTCACCCGCAGCAGCACCGACGATGCCGCCCGTGGCGACCAGAGCGTGGTGGCTCTCAACCGCTATGGCCGCACCCAGGGCCAAGCGTCGCGCCATGGCTGGGAAACCGGCGGTGTGGCCGATCAGTACGCCCGCTGGAACATCTCCAAAACCGGCAGCTCGCCAGATGGCTCGGACGACTACCGCAACGAGATGAACGGCATGGGCTATGTGGTCGAGCTCGACCCCTACAGCCCCACCTCTCGCCTGAAGAAGCGCAGCGCCCTGGGCCGCTTCGCCCACGAAAGCGCGGTGTTCTCGTTGCCCAAGGCCGGCCAGAAGCTGGCGGTTTACATGGGCTGCGACTCGCGCAACGAGTACATCTACAAGTTCGTGACCGACGCCACCTGGTCTGACGCCGACGCCAACCCCACCGATCGCCTGGCCACCGGGGCCAAGTACCTGGACCAGGGCAAGCTGTACGTGGCCGTGTTCAAGGCCGACGGCACGGGCGAGTGGAAAGAGCTCAGCGTGGCCAACATCCCGGCCAGCTACACCACCTACACCTTCGCCGACCAGGGCGATGTGTGCGTGAACGCCCGCCTGGCCGCCGATGCCATGGGCGCCACCAAGATGGACCGCCCCGAATGGTGCAGCGTGCACCCGGTGACAGGCGAGGTGTACTTCACGCTGACGAACAACAGCAACCGCCGCGCAAGCACCACGCTCACCGGAAGTCAGGTCAATGTGGATGCCGCCAACCCGCGTGCTTACACCGACATCAAGGGTGCGGCCACCTCGCAGCAGGGCAACGTGAACGGCCACATCCTGCGCCTGAAGGAAGGCTTGGGTGACTCCACCGCCACCACCTTCACCTGGGACGTCTACCTGTTCGGTGCCGAGGCTGGCGCTGCCCCCGGGCTCATCAACCTGAGCAACCTGACCAGCGATCAGGACTTCTCCAGCCCCGACGGCCTGTGGTTCAGCCCCAAGACCGGCATCTGCTGGATCCAGACCGACGACGGTGCCTACACCGACACCACCAACTGCATGATGCTGGCGGGCATCCCGGGGCAGGTGGGTGACGGTGGCAGCAAGACCCTGAACTACGGCACCGTGAGCGTGACCACCTACGCTGGCAAGGCCCCTGCGGCCGACAAGCTCAAGCGCTTCCTGGTGGGCCCGAAGGACTGCGAGATCACCGGCATCTGCGAAACGCCCGATGGCCGCACGATGTTCGTGAACATCCAGCACCCGGGCGAAAGCACCAAGGCCGCCGACGTGGCCGACCCCAGCAAGTACACCAGCCAGTGGCCGGCCAATGCCGGGTATGGGGCTGGCCTGCGCCCGCGCTCGGCCACCATCGTCATCACCAAGAACGACGGCGGTGTGATCGGCTCCTGATGCCTGCGAAGTCTCCGTGAGAGGTGGGCCCTGTACCGGTTCGGCGGACAGGGCCCTTTTTTCATCGGGGGTCAGAAGCCCCAGGCCTGCCCCGCACCGGCCAACGTGGCCACGCCCAGCACCGCGAAGATGGCGGCCGCGATGCCATGCACCAGCTTCATCGGGATCTTGCCGGCCAGGCGGTCGCCCAGGAACACGGCGGGCGCGTTGGCCAGCATCATGCCCAGCGTGGTGCCCACCACCACCATGATCGGCTCGGGAAAGCGTGCGGCCATGGCCACCGTGGCGATCTGGGTCTTGTCGCCCATTTCGGCCAGGAAGAAGGTCACCACCGTGGCGCCGAACACGCCCAGGCGTTGCGCCAGGGCAGCTTCGTCTTCTTCGATCTCGTCAGGGATCAGCATCCACACGGCCATGGCCACGAACGACAGGCCCAGCACCCAGCGCAGCACCTCCTGGCTGAGCACGGTGGTCACCCAGGCACCCAGTGCACCGGCCAGACCGTGATTGGCCAGCGTGGCCACGAGGATGCCCATCACGATGGGCCAGGGCTTCTTGAAGCGAGCGGCCAGCAAGAAGGCCAGCAGCTGGGTCTTGTCGCCGATTTCGGCAAGGGCGACAACGCCGGTGGAGACGAGGAGGGCTTCCATGAGGGGAACGAACTTCTGGCCGGAATCAGACACATGACCACGACGCGCACCTCCGGCCAGAAGCGGGTGCGGCGTGGTCAATGGTCTTGCCAGGTTGTGCAACTGCGAACGCCATGGCCTGCGGGCCAAGTGTGTTGACGTTCGCCAGGAACCCTGGGGCGGGTTCGAGCGGCTACTCCCCAATGACGGTCTGGATTGTGCCACAGCCCTCCAGCGCACTCAGGAGCCAGCTGCCGCTTGCACCTGGTTTCATTTTTTTCGTGCAACGGCTGTCATTTGATGACTTGCAAGGGGAAATCCGGCTTTTTGATCATTCAGATGGCATATCAACTCACGCCCGTGCTCTCCGGACGATTCTTCGTCCTTTTTTCACACATTCCACACAGATGGAGCCTTTCCGCATGAAACACCTGACCCTCCTTCAACGCACTGGCGTGGCCCTCGCGGCCTGGGCCGCCATCGCTGGCGTTCACACGTCGGCCCTGGCACTCGACCCTGCCCTGGTGCCGTCCATCGGCGCCGACACCGGCCGCTTCACGCTGCCCATCAGCTGTGGCATCAAGCTGGGGGGCGTCAAGGTCATCACCATCAAGGGCACCGTGGACATCCAGGGCATTGCGCCGGTGCAACTGGGCCCGGGCCAGGAGTTCTACCTGACCCAGGGCCGTGGCGAGCTGACCCTGCCGGCGTGGCTGTCCACCCTGGGCGGCCTGGTCGTGGTCAAAAAGGCCGATGCCCAGGTGGACAGCCTGCTGATCGGCGCCACGCGCTCTGAGCCGGCCACCATCAACCTGGCCACCAAGTACCCCCAGGAATTTACCCTGACCGACATCCCCGTGGTGGCCGGCAAGCCGGTGGTGGTGGGCCTGCCCAAGACCGGTGACTTCCTGGTCGGCCCCTACAAGGCGCCTGCCGACGGTCGCGTGCAGTTCCGCTTCGAAGGTGCTTCGGCCAACGTGAACCTCAAGAGCAACCTGGGCGTGAACCTCAAGGTGCGGGCCGAATGTGTGGCCTCGGAAGGCAATGCCCTGCTGTCGGTGGCCGTGGGCCCGCAGGTGGACGCCTCGGCACCGGCCCGCTACGAGGGCGAGCCCCTGAACTTCCCGAAGGCGCCCAGTGGTGGCGTGGTCGGCATCGTGAACGCCCCTTACAACTGCGCCATCAACGGCAAGCAGTACGCCGTGGGCATCGCGGTGGGTGGCAACTTCCCGCTGGCCGTCAAGCGCACCAGCACGCTGTCGTTCACCAATGCCTCGGGTGCCCTGACCGTGCCGGCCGCCACCGTGAACCAGATGCTGGATGACGGCATCACCACCGTGCAAGGCCGTGTCGACGAGCTGCGCCTGGTGGTTGAAGGCGGCACGCCCAACAGCCCCAATGTGCTGCCCACCGGCACCGAGATCCCGCTGACCCGCCTGGAGCGTGACAAGCCCATCGTGCTGTCGCTGCCCACCGCAGGCACCGTCCAGGCTGGTCCTTACAAGCCTGATGCCACCGCCAAGTTCATGGTGATCGGCATGGGTTCGGCTGCGGCCACCTTCCAGTTCAACGGCAATGGCCAGAGCGTGAAGGCGACCTGTCCGAAGCCCGAGCCGGACGCGCTGCTGGTCGACGCTCCGATCCTCTGATCGGCGGGTGAACCCTGGGGGCCCAGGGCCCTTGGGTACCTGGCCCGTGCGGTCGCTTCGGCGGCGGCACGGGCCTTTTGCATTCCGGTTAAACTCGAAGCGGGTGTCTTGCTGCCGCCATCGGCCTCGAAGCAGATGGGTGGTGAACGCAGGGCAGGTTCATGCGAAGGTCGGGCCGCCTCGCGGCTTTCACGCGTTCATTCGCGCTGGCTCGCCATGACTGACCCCACCCTGATCCAGGTGATCGGTGCCGTGCTGTTTGCACTGGCCGTTCTGCACACCTTCTCCACCAAGTTTTTCGAGCGTCTCTCGCACACCTACCCCAGGCATGCGGGGCTGTGGCATTTGCTGGGCGAGGTCGAAGTGGTCTTCGGCTTCTGGGCTCTGGTGCTCATGCTGTTCATGTTCGGCATCGAGGGCAAGCAGCAGGCCACGGCCTACCTCGACAGCCGCAACTTCACCGAGCCCTTGTTCGTGTTCGCCATCATGGTGATCGCCGCCACGCGGCCGATCCTGCAGCTGGCGGGCGCGCTGGTGCGCTTCACGGCCCGGTATGTGCCCATGCCGCAAGGCATGGCGCTGTACTTTCTGGTGTTGTCACTGGTGCCTTTGCTGGGCTCCTTCATCACCGAGCCGGCGGCCATGACGCTGGCCGCCCTGATGCTGCGTGACACCCTGCTGGCAAGGCCCGTGTCCAACAAGCTCAAGTATGTGACCCTGGGTGTGCTGTTCGTCAATGTGTCGATCGGTGGCACGCTCACGCCGTTTGCGGCGCCCCCGGTGTTGATGGTGGCGGCCAAGTGGAACTGGGACATGTGGTTCATGGTCTCCAACTTCGGCTGGAAGGCCGCTGTGGCGGTGCTGGTGAATGCGGGTTGCGCCACGGTGCTGTTTCGCAAACAGTTGGGGCACATGGCGGCGAGGCCGGTCGCCACGCAGCCTGCCGTGCCGGCCTCGGTGGTGCTGGTTCACCTGGTGATGCTGGCGCTGGTGGTGCTGTTTGCACACCATCCGGCCGTGTTCCTGGGCTTGTTCCTGTTTTTCCTGGGCTACGCCTCGGCTTACGAGCGTCACCAGAGTCCGCTGATCCTGCGTGAGGCCCTGCTGGTCGCCTTCTTCCTGGCCGGGCTGGTGGTGCTGGGCGGCCTGCAACGCTGGTGGCTGGAGCCGGTGCTGATGAGCATGGACGCCAACGCGGTGTTCTTCGGCGCCACGGCGCTGACTGCCATCACCGACAACGCGGCACTGACCTACCTGGGCTCGCTGGTCGAGGGCTTGAGCGACGAGTTCAAGGTGGCCCTGGTGGCCGGCGCCGTGACCGGTGGTGGCCTGACCCTGATCGCCAATGCACCCAACCCGGCGGGGGCGGCCATCTTGAAAGAGAAGTTCTCCGACAGCACCATCCAGCCCCTGGGCTTGCTGGTGGCAGCCTTGCCGCCGACCCTGGTGGCCGTGCTGGCGTTCAAGCTGTTGTGAGGTCACTTAGGGGTTGTTATGAGCGCCCCCAAAAGGAAAGGGCTCGGAACGCGTCCGAGCCCTTGTGTGTGGTGGTGGATGGTTGACCATGTGCCGACCGGCCTCCCGAGCTTATGAGCACTGGCGCGGGTTGCTGCGGGCAGACGACTACGGGCGGCCTGCCTATTTGACCGACGCCACGGCTTGGGTGGCGTGCTTCACGACCTCGACGATCTTCAGCCCACCATCAGGGGCCGATTCGTTTTCCAAGTAACCGGACGGCGTGATGGCGAAAATCGACTTGGTGGTTTCCATCAGTACCGCATTACGAGCGGCATCGTCGCTGGCCGCCTTGGTGAAGGCCTGGAATGTTCGCAGCGCATTTGCCCGATGCTTGTTGATCGCGCTTTGGTGCCGAGCCGCCTTGTAGAGTCGGCCGCACCAGATCGTTGCGGTGAAAAGCAAGCCCAGAATCACGACCTTCGAAGTAAAGAGCTGGATGACTTGCGGTGTCGTGGCATCTGGCTTGACCGGAACGAATACCATGAGCAAAGCCGCCAAGATCGTTGCTGCAGCCAACCCTGCGGTCGTCTTGAGCCATTTCTCCGCGCTCAGGTCTTGCGCCTCCGCTTCAGCATTAAAGTCAGCTGTGAAATGCGCGACTCCGACGCTGGCTGCTGCCTCACGGGCAGCAACGATGATGTCACCAATTTCCCCTCGCCGCTGCTCGATGTCCTTTTTGGTGCCGTCCACCAACTGCCCTGCCTCCTCAACGGATCGGGTCAGTTCGTTGATGTTCCGCTGTACATCGCCCTTCTGATAGGCGAGGTACGGAATGTACAAATGCGCCGCCGTAAAAAACTGGTCGGCTTGGCTCTTGATCTGGTTGACCAACTGATCACGTGTCCCTGTCGGATTGCCCGATTCAATGGAGAAGCTGCGAATCTGGTCAATGGTTTGCTTGATGGACGGGAGCGTATTAACGATTTGCTGCGTGGGCCCATCTGGCAGCAGATCCAATGACAGCAGCTTGAACTGGTTCAGCATCGAGTAGGTGCGCTCCAGCTCTGGACGGCAACCTTCAAAAGTGATCTTGCCCCAGTCGGGGTTGATAAGCAGTTCGTCGACAGGGGACTGCGTACAGTCGCCGATCAAATCGCGGAACTGCTTTATCAATGCCTCAGTTGCCATTCGCCACTACTCCAATCGAAAAATGCCATTTGGGCTGCCGAGCGGCAGGATCAAAGAGGCGCTGAATTTTGTCCTTGTCCTCACGGCCAAGGCGCCCCCAGGTTGAACAATCGTTCAACTTACCGGTCACGTCGAATCCTGCAGGTACGCTGATGCCTATCACGTCAGCGATAAGGTAGCGTTCGTGAAAGTCATCCCAGAAAAAGACATCTGCCGCAAGATTCTGGGCCTCGAGAGAAGTGCTCAGTGATGCGTAGGCTACTTTCCAATCGCCCTCGGTGGGAAACGTTCGCGCTGGCCCATCGCCTTTGCAGAAGCTGCGATGAATTTCGATTCGAGGCCTGATTACACGTTCGGCAAGCGGTGCGAGCAACTGAATGAATTCGCGATAGTTGTGGCTACTGGGGTCAAGATTCGGATCAATGAACATCAAGGAATTGGCTTGCAGCAATACCCGATGGAGCACGCGCAGATATTCCCCTGTTTTGCGATCCACAGTTACGGAGGGACTGCGGTTCTGCCACCACGGGGTGCCGGTCAGCTTTTCAATCGACGCAACTTCACTCTGCGTGAAATTCTGTTTTGTGTTGTGGCCAACAATGATGCCAGCCAGTTGATCTACGGCTGATGTGCCCAGACCTTCCCGGCACCAGTCAGAGGGTGTCGCTGGATCAGAACCGTTATGGCGGGGGAACCGGCGAAGCCGGTTGTTCTGCGCAAGCTTTTTGACGATCTCCTTGCAAAGCCGATGCAGGCTCCCTGAATTCGCCATGCAGAACTGACTCCAGCCGCCATCACATAGATCTCGAACCACCGCCTCTTGCAGCAGTGGTTCTTTCAGGTGTGGCAGACACATCTCGATGAACGCAGCGTTGGAATACGCGGCCGGATCGAACACATCTGGAACAATGGCGTATTCCTCAAGCATCGCCGAACTGCTCCCTCAGACCCTCTTCGAAAAATCCTCCGGGCCATGACTTGACCAGTTCACCCAATTCGTTGAGCGGCATTTCGCGAACGATGCTCCGCGTTCCATCAGGCTCAACGTAAAGCACCGAAACGTCCGCCGGCGTGACTGAAGGGACGCCGGTTTCCTTGCGCTGGTAGGTCTCGCGCATCCTTCGCATAAGCCGCAAGATCAAATGCTCGCTGTGTGTTTCCAGGATGAAGGTGTTTTTGCGCTCCCCCAATGCAGCCTCAATGAAAACATCGCCGAGCTCGGCCTGCAGTGCAGGATGCAGGTGAATCTCGGGTTGCTCCATGGCAAGCAACTTGCCGCGCGAACCATAGGCCATCACCAGCACGGGCAGCACCTGAGAGATGCCGATACCTACGTCGCGATGGGTGACGACCGTGTTGGTGCGCTGATCGACGAGCACAAGCTCGCGAATGCGATCTGAATCTGATTTCTCTATCGTCTTTACGATTTGAACTGCAGCGCGTTCTGGATCTGAGATTGCCCCTCGAACGTCGAGGAGGTGGTCCATGGCATTTTGTGGAAGCAAAGGACTGTCATCGCTTGCTTTGGCGATTTCGACCCACTCGCGGTCATGCGTCAACCCTTCAATGCTGGCGAAATTTTCCTCGGCCAGCTTCTCCTCGATTGCGCCTTCGATTTGATCCAACGCCACCAATGACCGCACCACCAGTTTGTACGGGGTTTTCAGTTTGCTGGAACCCAGCCAGCCATTTACCGCATCCCGCACAGCATCGTCGCGACGCACGACGTCCCAGGCATAACCGCCGCCGGCATACCAATTGGCATCTTCATGCTCGGCAAAGGCCAGATGGCGTGGGGGAAAAGAGCGCAGCGGCCCAAGGTACTGCAGCTGTTTGAGGTCGTCGGCCAGCGCATCTGCCAGCCCCTTAATCAGGTCGTTCAATGTGCGGGGCAGCACGAATCGGACGGCTTGCGCGATGTCTTCCTTGCGGTTGCCCTTGCTGACGGGGAACAACATACTGACTGGCGAGATATCGCCGCCGTCGGTCTTGGGGAGTTCCACACTAGATGGGAAGAACTGATCGACGCGCACAACGAGCTCCGGCAGCAGTGAGGCGATGGCCTCATTGGCGCCATCGAAATCTTCGGGGCGCATTTCTTCGGATGTGGTCTGTGCCTCGACGATGGCTTTCAGCACCTGTCGAAATACGGCATGGTCGCTGGCGAGGCGATCCAAACGAAGGTGACCAGCGTGGGCATCTGATCGCACGGTCGCTGGACGGCGGCTCATACGCACCAATTCCGCACCGTCGCCGATAATCTCGATGGAGTCCACCCGGGGCTCCGCACCCGGCCTTGGGCGGTCCTGGTCGTCCAACTCAATGCCGAGGGCGATGTTCAGGGCCACGCTGCTGACTGGTGCCAACAACTGCGCCAGACGCTGATTCTTGCCCTGGGCCAGTGCTGACACCTTGAGCTCAGCACCCCATTCCACGCGCTTGTTCAGTTGCCCACGGTGCACGTACTGGCGGAAGCCGCCGAGATCGATAGCGCTGCCGCCCACGTCGGTGTGGTGTACGTCCAGACGGGCCAGACTGCGTTTTTCACGGCCGAACTGTGCTTCGTGCGCCAGCGCAAGGCTGTGAATGAAACTGGACTTGCCGGCACTGTTGGGCCCGAAGATCAAAGTGATCGGCTTAAGCGGGATGCGCTGGGTATCTGCGAAAGCCTTGAAGTTACCCACGCGCAGGGCTTGTAGGCGGCGAGTCATGACAGGACCTCCTGTTCTTTGGGCAGCGGAAGATTCAGTGCGTGAGCCTGCTGCGCCATCTCAGTCAACGATTCCTGAATATGAGCCTCGCGCCATCGGGCGGTAAGTTGGCCTGAAAATGCTTGTTTGAGCATTAGTTCAAACAATTCGTCTAATTTTTCTGCAGCAATGCTTTCGCGGCCAAGAATCGTCTCGACCTGACGCGACAGGGCGCCAAAGTCTTGCTGCTCCTGAAGTGGCGGAAGGGGAACTGGTAATGAGCTAATATCTTTCTGATTAAGACTGGCCTGATTCACAGCCCGCTTACAGCGGCTTCGATAAAACGTTCTTACCTCTGGGGTGTTGAGCAATGCAAAAAGATACGTTGGATCAATTCTCGTGGCGTCAGGTCGCAGAAGAAGCAAGTTCATGCCGTGAACCAAGTGTTCCGGTGAGCCTTGGTAGATCGCGGTTTTGCCAATATGGGTTTCGCTGTTGATGTGACTGAACAAGATGTCCCCCTTTTGCAAGAGCCATCTCGCTGCTTCTTCGTAAGTCATATCCACATATCGAACACGCCGAGGGTTTATAACGCCAGCCGAAATTGTTTCTATCCGAGTTACTGGGTATCCCTTACAGCTAGTATTTTGATCAGCGGTCGTTCCGTTGCGCATGGTGCTCAATAGTTCGCCAAGCGGCAGGACTGGCCAATGCTCATCTTGAAATGGCTTGCCAAAGGTCCGTTCAAAGAGCGTCGGCAGGATGCGCAAAGCCTTGGCCTCGGCCTCGCGGCGCAGGCGGCGCAGACGATCAGCATCGTCGAGCAGTTCGACGACGCGTGATTGTTCACCTAATGGCCAAATAGGTATGGGCATTTTCTCGAAATTGCCCTTGTTCAGAATTGGGACTACAGCATTGTTTGCTGCAGCGGAAAGTGCATCGGCAGAATGCATAAACCAATACATGGCGAACCGAGGTAGTAGCGCTGGGCCACATACGACAGCGTTGATTTGCTGATTAGTCGCTAAAGGGACACCAGCAATTCCAACGCGTCCAATTGATCCGATGCAACTAACTAACACAGCATCCTTGGGCAACACCCTTGCCCTTTCGGCACCCTGCACAGAAAGCATTTCAGATGTCGCAACGATCGGTTCAGTGGAACCGAGTTCAGGCGGCTTCACCCAAGGCACATCATTCCCATAGTTTGCTTCATCACTCTTGGGAGGTGTATTGCCAGTGACAACTTGGGCGACAGAGCGAATGGGCGCACTTAGCCAAGTCATTTGGCTAACTCCACCATCAACGTTTCCAGCCCCGCCACAACCTTACGGTAGTCACCCAACACATCGGTAACGAGATCACGTGGGTCTTCATCGCTAGACTTTTCCGCCACGCGCGGTTTCCACTGACCAGCACCTAGGTTGTAATCGCCATCGGCCAACTTCTCGCGGGTGGTCCACCAGCAAGCGGGTTCATCCGTACCGTGCACCAGCAGGGTGTTGGCCTCCAGACCCGGTGGGGTGGCGTAGCCACTGACCTTGTAGGCCTTCCACTGTGCGAGCAGGTCGGGAATATCGTTCTTTTCAGGCGTTTCCACGCGGCCGCCACCGGAAATCTTGTCCGGGTCGTAACCGTCGTTGCGGACCTCGTAGAACCAGACCTTGTCCAGACGCTTGGCGGATTCCGAAGCTGGCTTGCGGAATACCAGTACCGCAGTCTTTACACCGGCATACGGTTTGAACACCCCTGCGGGCAGGCTGACGACGGCCAACAGGTCGAAGTCGTGCACCAGCTTTTTACGCAATTCCACGTGCGCGCCGGTGGAGCCGAACAGCAGCCCCTCGGGCACCACCACGGCGCAACGCCCACCGGGCGCGAGGTGCTGCATCATCAACGACATGAACAGCAGTTCGCTCTTTTTGCTGTTGGTGGGCAAGTCGGCGCGGATGGAATCCTTGGGCAATTGGCCCGCGAAGGGCGGGTTGGCCAGGATGACCTTGTAGCGGCGGCGCAGATCGTCCTCAGTCAGGCCACCCATGTCGGAGAGCGAGTTGGCGCGCTTGAGCTTGGCGTGGCGGATTCCGTGCAGCACGAGGTTCATCATGCTGATGCGCAGCATCTGGCGCGACACGTCAGTGCCATATACCGAAGCTTCGAGCAGGCTCCAGTCCGGAATCTTTTCGCCCGCGCCTTTGCGGTAAGTTTGCAGGCGAGGGATTTCGGCCTTCAGGTCAGCCAGTGATTTCCCCTTTTTCTCCAGCCAGTCTTCACCATAGATGGGGTACTCGCTGATGTGATCGGAATATTTCGCCAGCAGGTAGTCCACTGCATCGATCAGGAAACCGGCAGTGCCCATGGCGGGGTCGAACATGGAATCACCGATGTCCGGATCGACCATCTCGACCATGAAGGCGCGAATCTGGCGCGGGGTGCGGAACTGGCCGTTGAGCGAACTGGAGCCAAGGTGCACAAGCAGGTATTCGAAGATGTCACCCTTCACATCCGGGCCAAGCTTGCGGAATTCGAATCCGTCCAACTCGTCGATCACCTGCTTGAGCACGTTGGGATCAACGATTTCCAGCACAGCATCGCGGAAGTACTCGGCGACCTCAGGCTCATCCTTGGCGAGTGAGGCCATGTAAGGGAAGACTTCGTCGCGAATGAAGTCGCGCAGTTCGGTACCGCTCTTGAAGCGCCAGTGGCTCCAGCGGTAGCGCTCGGACTGCGCGGGATACAAAAGCGTGGCATTACCGCCGGTGGCACCGAGGCGAGCGCGCAGCTCGCGGTCGGACTCCTCTTCGTCTAGCAGCTTCAGGAAGATGAGGTAGGAGATCTGTTCGATGTAGGTGACCGGGTTCGTCACACCGCCTGCCCAGAGGATGTCGGTGATGTGATCGAGCTTGCGGCGTAATTGGTTGTTCATGTCTTTTTCCTAATTTCGATCGGCGCTACGCCACCAGGACGGATTGGTTGATCTCGTCCATCACGTTGCGCAGGCCCTGCTCGCCAAACAGTTCGATGCCGATGTTGGCGGCGTTGAGAATGGACAGCGGCGGGGCGAACAGGTCGTCGAGCGAAACCTTGCCTTTCACCAAGCCACGGTTCTTGAGCAGCGCAAGATATTGCGCCTGCTCGGGGGTAAGGTTCTTGGCCACGAGCCAAGCGCGGAAGTTATCCTCCACACGCTCCTCGCGGCTCTTGATCTTGAGCATGCCCAGCGCGGCACGAATGAAGTCCACCAGATTGCCGCCCGGGTTGCGGTACGCGCGGCGCAGGTTGTCTTCATTGAAGTAACGCTGCGGTTGGTTCAGGCGCTGGGCGAGTTGAGCCTCTTCGTCTTCCGACAGTGCATCGCCCGCCTTGACCTTGGCGATGATGGGGTCGGCCTCCGCCTCCTGCTGGACGGTGGTTTCCCAATCCGTCACGTAATCGCGCTTGTCGACGCGCTCGCCGTCCGGACCCACTTCGATATAGTGAACAGCGTCCAGCCATTCATCTTCCAGGCCAAGCTCGATCAGCTCGCGTGGTGTCTTGCCGCCCGGTTGTTTGGGCTTGGGTGCGTAACCACCGCCACCGCTGCCGGAGAAAATGTCGGTGTCCGAGTCGTTGAAATACTCGTGGTTGCGGAAGAAGTCGTAAATGACGAACTTCTCTTTGCCGATGTGCGGTGCTGTACGTGTGCCACGCCCACGCATCTGTTGATAGAGGATGGGGCTGCGCACTCGGCGGCACATCACGAGATGCAGCACCTCGCGGCAATCAAAGCCCGTGTCGAGCATGCCCACGCTGACCGCGACCATGGGCAGATCTTCCTGCTTGAAGCGGCGGATCAGGTCGTCTGCATTGGCCACGTCAGAAGTGATGACCTCGGCGTAGCGACCCTTGTGCTCGGGATGCAGGTCATTCAGGTATTGCGCCAGCCGTGCCGCGTGGTGCTTGGTGATCGCAAACACTACCGACTTACCAGGACCGTTCTTTTGTCCCGGCGCCAACTCCTTGTAGCTCTGCCAGGCCAGTCGGTCGAACTCCTCCATCATCAGCCGGTTGCTGGCCTCGTTGGTCCACTTGCGCTCGAACTCGGCGGGATCGTAGTGCTCCTCATCGACCTTGGCGCCTTCGGACACCAAGGTGGTGATGCCGGTGGCGAATTTGTAGGGAACGAGAAAGCCTTCCTTGAAGGCCTCCTGGATCGGGTAGGAGTAGTCGGGCGTATCGTCCTTGCAGTGATAGAACTGGAACGTGTTGCGCTCGATGTAAATGGCCGGGGTGGCGGTGAGGCCGATGTGCAGTGCATCGAAGTGCGAAAGCGCAGCCTGCCACGCGCCGTAGATGGAACGGTGACATTCGTCCATCACGACCACATCAAAGTAGCCGCTGGTGAACTCGTGATAGCGGCCAATCATGGTTTGCAGCAGGCACACGGTGACCTGCTTTTCCTGCCGGACCATTCCGGGCTTGAGCCAATAGCTGGAATAGCCGGGGAGCAAATCCTGAATGGCCTCGATGGCCTGCTTGGCAAGCTGATCGCGGTCGACCAGGAACAGGACGCGCTCGGCCTGCCCAGCCTGCACGAGGCGCTTGAGGTAAAGCGCGATCAGATCGGTCTTGCCGCAACCAGTGGGCAACTCGATCAGGAAGCGACGCTTGCCCAGTTCAACCGTGCGGTCAAGCGCCTGCATGGCCTCCTTCTGGTAGGGGCGCAGGGAGCGCGTCTCACCCTGGCGCAGGTAGGTGTCCGGGATCGGCACCGTGGCCAGTGGCTTGCGTTCGGCACGCATATGCACTAAACGCTCAAGATCGCGCCGGGAGAAGAAGGAGTTGACGATGCGGGCGTCGTCATTCTGGTAGTCCCAGAAATAGATCAGTTCGCCGTTGGTGAGGAAGATGAACGGTGCACCGATTTGCTTGGCATAGGGCAGCGCTTGCTGCTTGGCGGTATAGGGCTGAATGGCCTGCTTTTTAGCCTCGATGATGGCCAACGGACGACCACGCTGGTCCAGCAATACATAGTCGGCACGGCCCGTAGGAATGGCATCGCCATCCGACGTGCTGAAAAAAGTGGGTTGCGCCCCCGGCTCGGCTGCGGCATGGCCGCCGGCGACTTTGACCTCGGTGAGCACCTGGGACTTGTCTGCCGGATTCCAGCCGGCAGCACGCAGCTGATCGTCGATCAGGATGCGTGCGTCGGTTTCTTTGTTCTGGGCGTTCAAGTCAGTACTCCGTGATTACAAATTTTTTTGTTGGTGACAGTCTATGAGCACATGCCGTGCCAGCTACCCAACCCCGTATTTCTGAAGCCAGTTACTAAGGGTCTGATAGCTGCCGATTCCAAGGATTCGAGCGGCCTCGGACTTATTGCCGTGCGTCTGGGCCATGGCGCGCTCAAGGTAGTGGCGCGCGACGTCTCCAATGATGTCCGGTAGAGAAATCGCTTGATCCAGAGGGCGACCGAGGATGGTGTCAGCCTTTGGTGCGACCGTTACAGCCAAAGACTCGGCCACGTCCTGCGTGGTGATCTTGTCGCCCACGGCCCAAATGCTGGCGCGCAGCAGTGTGTTGTGGAGTTCCCGAACGTTGCCAGGCCAAGAGTGTTGAATCAGAAGGTTTCTTGCGGAAACATCCAATTTCTTGTGCTTGTAACCCGGCTGCGACGCAGCCTCGGCGTTGATGGAGGCCAGCATCGAGTCGATCAGAATGTTGAGATCACCCTCACGCTGGCGCAGAGGCGGCAGGAGCAACACACCTACGGCTAGGCGGTGGAAAAGGTCCTCTCGGAATCGACCTTCCCTGATCTCATCGGGCAGGACTCGATTCGTGGCGGCGATAACGCGGATATCGATGGGCTTGGCCCGTGTGGCGCCGACACGGGTAACTTCACGCTCCTGCAAGACCCTCAGCAGCCTGACTTGGGATGCCAGCGGCAGTTCACCGATCTCATCGAGGAAAAGGGTGCCGCCATCGGCCGACTCGAAGTAACCAGCCCGTGCTGCGGTAGCGCCGGTGAATGCGCCCTTCTCATGACCAAACAGTTCTGCATCAACCAGTTCTTGCGGGATAGCGCCACAGTTGACTGCGACGAACGGCTTGCCGTTGCGTGGACTGGCCTGATGGATGGCGCGCGCGAACAACTCTTTGCCGGTTCCGGATTCCCCCTGAATGAGCACCGGCACATCGCGAACCGCCAAGCGATGCGCCATCGCCACGGTGCGTTTCATTGCCGCGCAGCGGTGGACGATTGCAGTGAAAGCCGGACTTTCGGGCGGCACGCCCATCATCAGGCGAGTCAGGGCCTCGTCTGCCTGCTTGTCAGCAACAGGCGCAAACTCGGCCGACAACTCAAAGGGAATGCTGACCTCTTTGACACCGTGCTCCCGCGAAGACTCGATCAGTTTTGCCGGGTACCGAGTCTTGGCAAGCAGGAGCCAGATGGCTGCCATTGCCGGAGTGCCCGGGCTCAGATGAAACACCAGGTCGCCAAAAGGTGAAGCACGCTTGACTTCCTCTATGACGCCGACGGCGGCACGGAAGATCTCTTCAAAACTGGTTGGGCTGGTGAGCTTGGCTTGATGTGACGTCAACGGCACTGAAGACTGCCGTCCAACCCACTGGGCGTACGCACGGGTCTTCTGGATGCTGTGGTCGGACAGCAGGTGCAATGCATCAAAGGGGAGCGCCTTGAGCGCGCCTAAGATGGGCCCTTGCTCATCGGGGCCTCCGGCCTCCGCAGCGCGCAGGTCAGCATTGCCTAGCCAAGCCAGCAAGATTGCCATGGATTAGAAGATTTTCAATGTAATCAGAAAAAATATTGTACTTTGATCGGGGGTTGATTGAACAGCAGCTTGGCTTCTTGATCGTTCAGCGCGTGAATGGTGCTGTCATCCACCAACCAGGGAGCCCCACGATGAACACCAAGCCCACTGCCCTCGACGCCTATCTCGCCCGCGCCGCCGCCATCCACATCAAGCTGGACCGGCTGCAGCAACTGGCTGACGACCACTTCGGCCACGACCCTGAAGCCATCCACTGGAGCCACGTCGGTGACCTCGAGCGGGTGGATCAGGCGTTGGATGACCTGCTGGCGATCTTCGACGGCCAAGCCAAGTAAGCGAGGCCGCGATGGACGCCCTGCTCAAACTCTCCCCGGCTCAAAGCCTGCTGCTGCGCACTGCCGCCCGCCGTCCTGATGGGCGAGTGATCTCGCCTGACACGCTGCGCGGCGGCGCACGGGTCAAGGTGCTGACCTCACTGCTGCAGCGCGGGTGGATCGAACCTGCCGACGGCGGCCATACCCTGACCAGCGCAGGCTACGCGGCCACAGAGACGGCTCTGGCCGAGAAAGTGGCCGATTTCGGGTGTTTCTGCTGATGGCCACCCGCAGCACAGACGGCCGGAACCCCGCGTGGTGCGGGGATTTCGGGCGAGAAAAAGGGCCCGGAACGCGTCCGAGCCCTTGTGTGTGGTGGAGCCGGGGGGAATTGAACCCCCGTCCGTAAGCCATCAGCAAGTAGATCTACATGTTTAGCTGTCTGATTTGGTTCTCACGCCATCCACCGCGCAGCAGCACGCTGAGGACGACGCCAGTCGCTTGATCTTGGCCTGTACCGAGCGACCCGGCACCGACCCAGCCTGTGTGAATGACCTCTCAGTCTTTGTCTTGCGACTCAGACACAGCCCACAGGCGAGCTGTTGAGAGGCACGCCGGTATTAAGCGGCGAGTGCGAACGATTCGTCGTTGGCAGTTAGTTTGTTTCCAGATGGATTTACGAGGTGGCTGGTCCTCGACATGCACTATCCCGCCTCCGCACCCACGTCGAAACCAGGTCGGCCCCAGGAAAGATGCACCATTGTAGGCCTTTCGGCCGGCTTGCGCTGAGGTTTCAGGGGCGCCGGGGGGAATTGAACCCCCGGCCTGCAGTCATCAGCTGCGGTAGTCGGCGTTGATGCTCACGTAGTCGTGCGAGAGGTCGCAGGTCCAGACCGTGGTGGTGGCCGTGCCGCGGCCCAGGCCCACGCGGATGGTGATCTCGCTTTGCTTCATCACGCGCTGGCCGTCGGCTTCCTGGTACGCGGGGTGGCGACCACCACGGGTGACCACGTGCACGTCGTCCAGGTGCATCTCGATCAGGCCCTGGTCGAGGTCGTCGATGCCGGCATAACCCACGGCGGCCAGGATGCGGCCCAGGTTGGGGTCAGAAGCAAAGAAAGCGGTTTTCACCAGCGGCGAATGGGCGATGGCGTAAGCCGCCTTGGCGCATTCGTCTTCGGTGCGGCCGCCTTCAACCGTGATGGTGATGAACTTGGTGGCGCCTTCGCCATCGCGCACGATGGCCTGGGCCAGGTGTTGCGACACTTCGATCAGGGCGGCGCGCAGGGCTTGTGCATCGGCGCTGTCCAGGCTGGTGATCTCGGCGTGTTTCGCCTGGCGGGTGGCCATCAGCACGAAGCTGTCGTTGGTCGAGGTGTCGCCGTCGATGGTGATGCGGTTGAACGAGGCGTTGGCCGCTTCGGTCACCAGGGGCTGCAGCAGCTCGGGGGCGATGTTGGCGTCGGTGGCCATGAAGCCCAGCATGGTGGCCATGTTGGGCTTGATCATGCCGGCGCCCTTGCTGATGCCTGTGATGGTGACGGTCTGCCCACCCAGGGTGATCTGCTTGCTGCAGCCCTTGGGAATCGTGTCGGTGGTCATGATGCCTTCACCGGCCACGGCCCACTGGTCGGCCTTGAGGTCGGCCAGGGCGGCGGGCAGACCCGCTTCGATGCGGTCGACCGGCAGCGTTTCCATGATCACGCCGGTGGAAAACGGCAGGATCTGCTCGGGCGAGACGTTCAGGTGGCGTGCCAGGGCGATGCAGGTCTGCGTGGCGCGCACCATGCCGTCTTCGCCGGTGCCGGCGTTGGCGTTGCCGGTGTTGATGACCAGCGCACGGATGTCGGAGCCCGCGGCCAGGTGCTTGCGGCACAGTTGCACGGGCGCGGCACAGAAGCGGTTCTTGGTGAACACGCCGGCCACGGCGCTGCCCGGCTCCAGCGTGATGACGACCAGGTCACGGCGGTTGGCCTTGCGCACGCCGGCCATGGTGATGCCCAGCTTCACGCCGGGCACAGGGTGCAGATCAGAAGGATTCGGGGCAGACAGGTTGACGGGCATGGGCTGGTTCTCCGGCGTAGCCCGCCATTTTGCCCCGATCTGCCGGGCTCACCAGTCGATTTCTGCGGTGCTGGCGCAATCGGAGGCCCCGGGGTTGACGCTGCAGCGCACCCGTTTCATGAGCTTGAGGCCAGCCTTGTCGTAGTAGCCCGCCTTGCCGGCTTCCACGCGCGAGTCGCGCTGCAGGGCCACGAACTTCACGCCCTCGTCGCCTTCGTAGTCGACCCACACGTTCGCCGGGATGGCGGCTTCGGCCTTGCGGGCGCTGGCCACCAGGGCATCGAACTGGCCGGCCCAGTACTGGCGGGCGGTCTGCCCGAAACCGGCCGGAAACTTCTCTCGGTCGATCAGCACCTGGAAGGTGGTGAAAGCCAGCGGGAAGCGCGAGATGCCGCCCTTGCTGCCCACGCCCTTGTTCAGCTCCAGCGGCATGTAGGCCACGGCCGGGGCGAACACCACGTCGACGTTGCCGTTGTTGAACATGGTGGCGAAGTTGCGGATGTTGGCCGCCACGGGCACGCCGCCGGCCTTGGCGATCAGGTAGGCCTGCAGTTTGTCATTGTCGAAGGCGGGCATGCGGGCGCCCGCAAAGCCGCGCTTGAAGATCTCGCGGTCGCGCACCATCACGTACAAGGCGCCGGCGGGCAAGATGCCGGCCACTTCGTGCTTGCCGTCCACCATGAGCTTTTCAGCGTTGGGTGAAGCCAGTGCCATGCCGGCTTTGCGGATCACGTCGTAGCTGGCCTCGATGTCGACCTTGTTGTCGCGCACCACGGTGGCGGCACCCCCGTAATCCAGGGCCGCCGGGGTGGACACCCAGGATTTGGTGCGGATGGTGGTGGCCAGCAGGCCCTGGCACTGGCCCACCTTGAAGTCTTCGGTGGCCACGCTTTCGTCGGTGTAGGCCTTCAGGTTCACGGTGATGCCCTTGCCCTGCATGGCCACGCTGAAGCTGCGTGCCGCGTCGAACAGCTGGCCCCCTTTGCCGATGGGGTCCCACACGCAGATCGTGGGGGCGGCGCTCCCTGACTGGGCAGAAGCCTGGGTGGCGCAGGCCAGCACCAGGGTGGCCAGGGCCGTGCGGAGCCCTGCGCGGTGCCAGGTGGCGTGGTGCAAGGCGCTGTGCAAGCTGATCGACATCGACGTGAACATGGTGTCTCCTGTGGGTCCTGTGGTGCGGCTGTGAAGGCTTTACATGGCCTTGAACAGGTGGGCGTACATCCGGCTGACTTCCAGCGTTTCCTCGCGCCCTCTGACATGAACGCGCATGCGCCCGTTTTGGCGGACCACCTTGTCGATGGCACGCACATTGACCACCAGGCTGCGGTGGATCTGCCAGAACTCGTCAGGGTCGAGGCGGGGCACCAGTTCGCGCAAGGGCGTGCGGATCAGCAGTTCGCTGCTGCTGTCACGCTGCGGGGTGATCAAGCGCACGTACTTGTCGGCGGCCTCGAAGTACAGCACGTCCTGCACCTGCACCATCTGCAGGTTTTGCCCGATGGCGGCCTGGATCACCTTCAGCGGGGGCAGGGGGCTGCTAGCGGGCTGCCCGCTGCTCTGCTGGGCCTGGGCGCGTTGCAGGGCCTGCAGGGCCGGTGCCGCCTGTTCGTCATCGAGCAGGTCTTCGTCTTCTTCTGCCGCTGGGTCGGCTCTGTGCCGGCTGGACAGCAGCCGCTGCAGCCGCTCGCAGGTCTGGCGCAAGCGCTCGCCACTGACCGGCTTGAGGACGTAGTCCACCGCGGCGCGCTCAAAGGCCGCGACCGCGTACTCGTCATAGGCGGTCACGAACACCAGCAGGGGCAAGGGTCGGTCGGCAGGCCACTGGTCCATGATCTGTTCGGCGGCTTCCAGCCCATTGAGCACGGGCATCTGGATGTCCATGAACAGCACGTCCGGACGTTCGGCCAGGGCACGGTCCACGGCCTCACCTCCGTCCGTGGCCACAGGCCCCAGGTGCAGCTCGGGCCACAGGCGTTTGAGCTGGGTGCTCAGGGCCTGGGCCAGGATGGGTTCGTCTTCGGCGATCAGGGCAGAGAGGTTCATTCGATGGGGTTCGATGGATCAGGAACGGGCGCTGCAGCCGCGGGAAGCGTGGGTGAATGGTAGAGCGGCAGTGACAGGCGTGCCACGGTGCCCGAGCCCTCGGTGGCTGGCATGAGGACCAGGTTGGCTCGGCCGCCATACAGTGACAGCAGCCGCTCACGCACATGGGTCAGGCCATAGCCGCCTTTGCGTGCCGCGGTGCCGGCTTCGGCCTGGGCCTGGTGGGCAGCCGCTTCGCGCAAGCCCTGGCCTGTATCGTGCACCGTGATCCAGAGCTGGTCACCCGCCTGGCAGGCCTGCAGAGACAGCACGCCACCACGCCGCGTGGGCTCCAGTCCGTGCTGGATGGCGTTTTCCAGCAAGGGCTGAACCAGCAGGGGGGGCACCTGCACATCGCTCAGAGCGCCTGGGAGGTCCAGCTCCACTTGCAGACGGGCCCCCATGCGCACCTGCATCAGGGCCAGGTAGTCACTGGCCCGGGAGAACTCTTCCGACAAGGCGTGTGTGGTGCGCTGGCTGGCACTGAGCGTGGCCCGCAGGAACGCGATCAGCCGCGTGAGCATGTCTTGCGCGCGGGCTGGGTCGGCGTCGATCAGCGCATGCAGGTTGGCCAGGGTGTTGAACAGCATGTGCGGCTCCAGCTGCGCGTGCAACAGCTGCAACTGGGCCTGCAGGGCCTGGCGCTGTGCGGCTTCGGCGCGCACCTCGTTGGCGGCCAGGTGAACCCGCAGCCAGTCCACCGTGAAGGTGCCCAGGGCCAGGCTGTAGCTCAGCACCAGGCACACCAGCAGGGGCAAGCCCTGGTCAGGCACCCAGGTCGCAGGCAGCCAGCTCAACACCATGTGGGCTGTGAACACCCCCAGCACGCAGGCCACCGGCACGCCCACCAGGGCCACCCAGGCCACGGTGGACGGACGCAGCAAGCCATACACCCCGTCACGCTGGTAGCGCTCGGCGGCGTCGTGCAGGGTCAGCCATCGGCGGCGCACCTCACCCAGCCACACGATGCCAATCAGGGTCCAGCCCCAGTAGCCCAGGCACAGCGTGTGCACCAGCGTGACCAGCAGGCTGTTGTCGGTGCGCGGCACGCCCTGGGCCCAGCCCAGCGCCCACAGGAACACGGCCACCGACACCGACCACAGCACGTGCACCCGGCCCGTGCGAGGGATCGAGCCGTACATGGTCAGCTCACGCGGGTAGTCGCTCGGGGTGGGCGGCAATGCCGGCGTGCTCATGGGTGCACCTTCAGCCACAGGGCCTGAGCCCAGGGTGTCTCACGCAACCAGAGCGGCACGAAGGCCACGATCAGCAGCGACAGCGTCATCACCCCACCGGGCAGCAGCCACCGCTCATGGCGCCGGTAGAAGCTGCTCTGGTGCGCCACTTCGGCATCAGCCCGGTCGATCCTGTCCGGGCCCACCACCTGGCGCGCCAGCAACTGGTTCAGCGCCACCGGTGGCAGCAGGTACCCCAGCTCGAAGGCCACCAGCACCATCATCCAGAAATGCACCGGGTCGATGCCGTTGGCATAAGCCACAGGGGCCAGCGAGCCCGACACCAGGAAGATGGCACCCAGCGGCTCCATGAACATGCCCAGGAACACCAGCGTGGCGGCCAGGAAGGCCATGGCCGCCCAGGCGCTGTCGAAGTGGTTCGGTGCCCAGTGCATCAGTTCCGAGCGTTCGATCACGCCACCCAGCGCCTGTGACAGCAGGATCAGGTAGATGTAGCCGCCCAGGTGCACCACGGTTTCGGAAGTGGCCACCCGCACCGAGGCCGGGAAGCTGTTTTCTCGGCGCATGAGCGTGGCCATGCGGCGCGGGTCCACCCCGATGCCTTGCGAGCGCATGAGCTGGTCGAAGGCCACCACCAGCAGCATGATCACCGGCATGATCAGGGCGGCCGAGGTTTCCGTGAGTTGCGTGTCCAGCACCACGCGGTAAAAGCCCAGCACGGCCGTGACCACCGCCACGTGCGACAGGATGGGCGGGATCTCCCGGCCCGACGCCTGCAAGGCGGGCCAGAAGGCCGGCCAGGTCGATGTGCGTGGTGGCTTGCGCCAGTGCGAGGCCAAGAAGAACAGCGTCGAGGTCATCAGAAACACCCAGCTGCCCCAGTGGAACAGCTCGGCGCTGGTGACCTCGTTGTTGATGGCCACGATCGACATCACGATCAGGCTGGGGCTGAGCACCACGCCCAGCGAGCCCGACATGGCCGTGGCCCCCAGGGCGTACTGGCGGCTGCCACCCAGTGCCCGGATCTCGTGATAAATGATCACGCCTGCGGCCATGACGAAGGCCCCAGAGCCGCCGGTGTAGGCCGTCGGAATGGCCGCCGCCAGCAAGATGAAGTAGGTGAGGGTTTCAGGCGACAGCTGCCAGGGCCGCAGCAGGTTCATGAACAGGTCGATCATGCGGCTTTGCTTGAACAGCATGCCGCACCAGATGAACAGGGCCAGGTGCAGGGTGAGCGATGGGATCTCGGTGAGGGAGCTGACATAGATGGCCAGGCCCGAGGGGTGGCCCTTGGCCTCGTAATAGCTGGCCGCGATCAGTGTCATCCAGGAACCCAGCGGCACGGTCTGCAGCGCATGCCCCCAGGTGCCCAGCCCTTCGGTGTGCTCGACTGCCGGGGGCTTGCGCAACTGCCACGCGCTGATGGCCACCAGCGCGGCGAACAGACCGATCCAGGCCAGTTGCTGTTCTGGGCGGTCGAGTGGCACGCCGGAGGCTTGGGCGATCTGCAGGTAACGGATGTTGGACCACAGCAGGGCCAAGCCGGCCAGCAGCATGCTGAGGGCTTGGGCGCGGTAGTCACGCTGGAATCTGGGTGGCACCAGGCTGATGTGCTGGTAACTGGTGCTGGTGATCAGCAGCGTGATCGCCATCATCAGCAACACGATCATGGTGCGGTGTTCGGTGCCGAACTGGAACAGCGAGAAAAAGCCTTGCTCGACGGCACGGAAGGCGCGCACCTCCGGCGTGATGCGCGCCTGAATCTGCTCATGGCGCCGGATCTTGTCCTGGCACAGTGCAGCGGCCTGCTGCAGTGACTGCCGGTACTCTGCTTCCGTCAGGCTGGGCGAGGGCACCAGGCCCTCAACGCTGTCAGGGCTGGCCTCCTGGGACAGACTGTGGCGCCAGCGTTGCACCTCGGCGTCGATGTCGGGTTGCGGGTTGCAGGTGGGGCGACGGGTTTCTTCGCGCAGCGCGTAGTACTGCACCTGCTCCATGCGGTCACCGAACAGCGCCTGACCGATCTGCAGGAAGCGGCTGTGCACCAATTCGCCGGTGCCGATCAGCAGCACCAGCAGCAACAGCAGCAGCGTGGGCAGGCTGGTCAGCCATTCGGCCGCTGAGCGGGTCTGGCGCAAACGGTCCGAGGCGTCCTGCATGGGTGGGCGTGGGTGGAGGGCGCGATGCCCCGAAGTCGCATCAGATTGTAAAAGACGGCCCTTGCCGCCCATCCTGGGGAAGTTGTGACGCCTTGCAACCCTTAACATCCGGCCCCAAATCAATCACGAACTGAGGGCGGGGCCATGCTTTCGAGGGCCGCAGGTCTGGGCGATGCCTTGGGCAGTCTGGGCCAGTTTCAATCTCTGGGCAGCGCCGTGCTGTCGCGGCTGAAAGCCGCACTCGACTTCACGCAGGGCACACGCCTGTTGCAGCTGGAAACGCCGCTGGAGTCGGGCAGCTTGCTGGTCGAGCGCGTGCGCATCACCGAGGCCGTGCACGCCGCCGAACCTCTGTGGGCTGAAATCGATTGCCTGAGCACGTCGGCTTTTCTGGCCATCAAGCCCCTGATGGGCGAACAGGCCCTGATCAAGCTGCACAGGGCCGATGGCAGCTGGCGCCACTGGCATGGCCATGTGGTGCAGGCCGCTCAGTTGGGCGCCGATGGCGGCCTGGCGCGTTACCGCCTCACGCTGGCGGCCTGGACCCACTGGCTGCAGCACCGCCTGGACACCCGCATCTTTCAAGACCTGCACACCCAGGCGGTGGTCGAGCAGGTGTTGCGCGCGTGGCCACAGGCCAACTTCAGGTTCGAGCTGGCCCAGCCGGGGCCTGTGCGCGCCATCACCACCCAGTACCGTGAATCAGACTGGGCCTTCGTGCAGCGCCTCATGGCGCAAGAAGGCTGGAGCTGGCGGCTGGAACACGCGCAGGGTGGGGCCCAGGCTGCCACGGGTGCAGCCGGTGCGGCGCGCCAGAGCCAGCACGTGCTGGTGATTTTTGATGGCCAAGCGGCCCGCCCGCAGTTGGGCACACTGGCCTACAGCCGCCCCGACATTCGCCGTGGCGCGCGTGGCCTGGCGCAAGATGCGATCACGGCCTGGCGCAGCGGCCTGCAGGTGGGGCCCACCGCCGTCACGGTGGCGGCCTGGGACGAGCGCCGGCTCAGCGGCGTGGCCGCACAGGCGCAAGCGCCCTTGCCGCAGGCCGTGCCCGCGCTGGAGTTGTACCAGGGCCATGGCGAGCGCCAGTTCGCAGATGGCTCGGTGGCCACCGCCCAGCCCGCCAGCGAAACCCTGGCCCAGGCACGCGCCGACGGCCACATGGCCGCCCACGCCCTGTTGCACCACCTGGCCGGTGGCGAAGGTGCGGTGCGTGCCATGGCCGAGGGCCACGAGTTTGCGGTCAGCGGCCACGGCAGTGTGCCTTCCGGGCCTGAAGGGCAGCACGTGGTGCTCAAGGTGGTGCACCTGGCCGCCAACAACCTGGGCGCCGAGGCAGCCCAGCTGCTGCAACAGCCCGAGCTGGAGCCTGGCAGCTACCGCAACACCTTTGAAGCAGCGCCCGCCGCCCTGCGCCTGGCCCCCTTGCCCATGCCGCGCCCCAGGGCGCCTGGCTTGCAGACCGCCGTGGTGGTCGCTGCCGAAGGGCAGCCCCTTGGCACTGACCGCGACCAGCGCATCCGCGTGCAGTTCGCGTGGCAGCGTGGTGAGAAACCGGTGGCTGGGGCCCTGCAGGCGCCACAGTCACCCGCAGGCTTGCCGCAGGGCCATGCGCCGGGCAACGAGGCCAGTGGCACCTGGGTGCGCGTGGCGCAAGACGTGGCCGGCCCCAACTGGGGTACCGTGTTCACGCCCCGCGCTGGCACCGAGGTGCTGGTCGATTTTGTCGATGGCGACATCGACCGCCCCATGGTGGTGGGTGCGCTGTACAACGGCGCGCATGACCTGCCCTGGCCTGCGGGTGAGGGCTCGGGCGCCAACCACCCGGGCACCGTGGCCGGCTGGCACAGCCGTCACCTCGACGGGCAGGGCAGCAACCAGTGGCTGATCGATGACGCCACCGGCCAGCTGCGCATGCGCCTGCTCAGCCAGGGGCCCGCCAATGGCTGGAACGAACTCAGCCTGGGCCACCTGATTGCGCAAAGCGGGCAGGGCGGCATGGGCCATGCCCACCGGGGCCCCTGGCTGGGCGAAGGCTTTTACGGCCACACCGACGGCTGGGCCGTGGTGCGCGCCGGCGAGGGCTTGCTGCTGAGCACATCGGCGCGCCCAGCCCAGGGCGCCAGCGTGCACAGCACGCAGATGGACGCCCAGGACGCCGTGGCCCAGCTGAAGGCCGCGCGCCAGCTGGCCGACACCTTGGGCCAGAGCGCAGCCCAGCAAGGCGCCCACCCGCTGCACAGTGCACAGGCGGGCCATGCCTGGCAGCACCACACCGAGCAAATCGCCCCGACCGCGCAGGGCAAGCACCCCGAGCAGGTGAACGGCCAGCCGGCCCGCAAGGCCCAGGGCCGAAGCCTGACCGACCCGGTCGAGCGCTTCAACGAGCCGCTCCTGCACATTGACACTCCCGCCAGCGCGGCCTGGGTGTCGCCCAGCAGCGTGCACTTCTACAGCGGGCAAGACCACAGCCACAGCACCCAGGGTGATCTGCACCTGACAGCAGCCCACACCCTCAGCAGCGTCAGTGGCCAGACCACCAGCCTGTACACCCACAGCGGTGGCATCAAGGCCATCACAGCCAACGCAGCGCTCAGCCTGCGCGCCCACACCGACACCCAGCAAGTGTGGTCAGACCAGGACCTGACCGTGCAAAGCACCACTGATGAGATCCGCATCCAGGCCAGCAACAGCATCACGCTGACGGCCGGGCAAAGCCAGATCGTGATCCAGGGCGGGGACATCACCTTCATGTGTCCGGGGAACTGGACGGTGAAGGGGGCGGGGCATGAGTGGGGTGGGGGTGGTGCTGGAGGTGCGGCGTTGATGGCGTTGCCTGATTCGAGGGTCAAGCTCTTTAATCGGCAGGCAAAGCTCGTGAACGAACTTACTGGTGAACCAATGGCAGGCGTTCCTTATAAAGCCGTGTCTCCCGAGGGAGACGTTCAGTATGGCTCGACCGATGAAAACGGACTCACCATGTTGGTCGGCACGGTCAGCTCGCAGAATGTCGAGTTTCATTGGGGTGTGACGCCAACTGGCAAGGAAACAATCTGATGCCACCACCCAAGATCTTCAAGACTGAAACGCTGGAGCCAGGTGCGCCAATCCCAGTTGATAAGTTAAAACCAACGGCCTGGATGGAATTGCTGGTCGGCGGGCCTTACTCCAAAGACGGTAAGGAGCATAGGTACGGTCACACGGCAATTTTGGTTCGCTATTCCGGTGGGGAGCGCGTGTACGACTTTGGGCGCTATCGAACAATCTATCCAGAGAAGATCAACCTGGGTATTACGACAGTCAACCTAGATGGCGATAGCTCTCCGCGTGGTGAGGGAATACTTAAGATCTGGACCAGCTTTGCGCGTTACATCGCTTCCGAAAACGCATTGGGGCGGGCCACAGTGGGGTATGGTTACACCATCATGGAATCGCAGGCCCAACTGATCGTGAAGCACTTCTTGGCAATGACACGAGACATCGAGCCGTATGAACGGAATGCGGTGCATCAACGCTTCAAGACACGGATGGAGTACTTTGCGCTGGGGCCGAACTGTACTACCGTCAGTATTGAAGCCGCGCAGCAGGCTGTCCCAAAAATCGTGCTTGGTTCTGAGAAATACATCAAGACGGATGGGATTCTGGGCCAAGACGCAATGCTGGGTATGAAGGTTCAAGGGTACAACGTTCCGTCCAAGTTGTTCTTGCCTGCCAACTTGGGATCCTACTTGGAGGGGGCGCCTGCAATCAAAGTTGACAAACGAACCGTTTACAAATCTTGAGAAGATCCCATATGTCTCGATGGATTGGAAGCCTGATATTCTCTTTGGCTGGCGCTTTGGTGACCTATGTATGGATGACCCAACGTGAGGGTGCAATGACAAGCGAAAAAATTCATGTTCTTGAGCGACCAATGTTGATCGGCTCAAACTCTGAGAACGCCTATTTCATGCTCCCTGCTGGCGTGACGTTGTACTGGGATGGTGACATGCCAGAAGGATTCTCAAGGTACAAGGTTTACTTCAATGTTGAGGGGCATCGACTGAAGGAGCGCGCGCAAGAAGTGCCAGGTGCCATAACACCTACGTCGTTGCAGCCCATCTCCAAGGAAGAAATGATCGACCTGCTAGGCTTGATGAAGCTGAACGCCAAGGATGTCAACGACATTCTTTCGTCGTCGAAATTCTCGGATGAGGATCGTCGCGAAGTTCGTGCCATGCTGGAAGAAAAGTTGCAACCTAAG
This sequence comes from Aquabacterium lacunae, assembly GCF_004310865.1. Lineage (GTDB taxonomy): Bacteria > Pseudomonadota > Gammaproteobacteria > Burkholderiales > Burkholderiaceae_C > Aquabacterium > Aquabacterium lacunae. The sequence continues at coordinate 34,377 of NZ_SIXI01000003.1, read as the reverse complement.
GCGCGGTGAGTGACGGTCCGGCACGAAGGCTGTCTGACGCACCCCAATCAAGTGGCGTCCCCCAAAAAACAAAGGCCCCTTTTCGGGGCCTTTGTCATGTCACATCGACAGGTTTCAGCGAAGCATCACTCCGGCACGAACCCCATCCAGTCTTTGGCGAATGCCATCACGTCGGGGAAGTGGGCCACGATCTGCGGGCCCCAGCCCACCAGCATCAGGGCGCTGACCATCACCACGTTGGGCAAGATCCAGCGCTCGTAGCGGCGGTAGAAGCTCAGGTGGGCCACTTCCTTGTCGGCCTTGGCGATCACGTCGTCGCCCACCACGTGGCGTGCCAGCAGCTGGTTCAGGGCGATGGGGGGCATCAGGTAACCCACTTCGAACGACATCAGCACCATCACCCAGAAGTGAATGGGGTCGATGCCGTTGTTGTACGCGATGGGGGCCAGGGTGCCCGAGACCAGGAAGATGGCGCCCAGGGGTTCCATGAACATGCCCAGGATCACCAGCACCAGCATCAGGAAGCCCATGCACATTTCCGGGCTGGAGAAGATCGCCGGGAACAGCGTGATCATTTCCGAGCGTTCGATCACACCCCCTGCGGCTTGCGACAGCAGGATCAGGAACATGTAGCTGCCCAGGTGGCCCACCGTTTCGTTGGTGGCGGTGCGCATGGCCGGCTCGAACTTGCTTTCGCGCTCCATCACGAAGGGCGTGACCATGTTGGGCTGGCCAATGCCACGGGCCTGCATGAACTTGTCGGCCGCCACGATCAAGATCATCATCACCGGCATGATGGTCGGCGCGGTGTTCTCGTTCAGGCCGGTCTTCAGGCCGATCGTGAAGAACATGATCACCAGGGCCACCACGGCAATGTGGGGCAGCAGCGGCGGGATCTGGCGCAGCATCACGGGCAGTGCATCAGACGGGCGGGCCACGTCGATGGTGTGCTTCTCGCGGCGCATCTGGGCGGCAATGAAGAACAGCGTGCTGGTCAGCAGGAACACCCACAGGCCATAGTGGAACAGCTCGGAGCTGGTCACTTCCTTGTTGACGGCCACGATGGCCACCACCAGCAGGCTGGGGCGCAGCACCACACCCATCGAGCCCGACATGGCCGTGGCGGCCAGGGCGAACTGGCTGGAGCCCCCGACCGCTCGGATCTCGTGGTAGATGATGGCGCCGGCGGCCATCACGAAGGCGCCCGAGCCACCGGTGTAGGCCGTGGGCAGCGCAGCGCCCAGCAGGATCAGGTAGGTCAGGGCTTCAGGCGACAGGCGCCAGGGGCGCAGCAGGTTCATGAACAGGTCGACCAGGCGGCTTTGCTTGAACAGCATGCCGCCCCAGATGAACAGGGCCAGCTGCAGAGGCAGGGCAGGCACTTCCATCAGGGTGTTCACATAGATCGCCAGGCCCGAGGGGTGGCCCTTCGATGCGAAGTACATGCCGGCGCCGATGGCCATGTTGCCAGCCAGCGGGGCCGAGTAGAACGCCCGGCTCCAGCTGCCCTTGGGGGTGTCCGGGGCCAGCTTGGGCGGCGAGATCAGTTGCCACAGGCTCAGCAGGGTCAGGCCGGCGAACATCACGATCCAGGCTTGCTGGTGTTCGGGGCGCTCCATGGCCACGCCGGCAGCCAGCGAGATCTGGTAGTAACTGACCGACGACCACAGCAGGAAGGCACCAGCGGCCAGGGTGGTCAGCGATTGCGCGGTGTAGTCGCGGCGGTTGCGCAGGGGCACCAGGCCGATGTGCTCGTACTTGGCGGTGGCCGCCAGGATCACCACGCCCATCAGGATCAGCAGGATCATCGAGCGGTTCTCGGCACCGAAGCGGAACAGGCCGAAGAAGCTGGTTTCCACGGTGCGATAGGCCACCACGGCGGGCGTGATGTGTTCGGCGGCACGGTTGTAGAAGTCGTGCTTGAACTTGCACTCGGCCATGTTGTCGGTCAGCGACTGGCGCAGCTGGGCCTCGGTGGGGCCGGTGCTGGCACCGAGCAGGTCGTCGATGGCGTCTTTGGGCGCTGCGGCATCGGCGGCCATGCGGCGCTTGATCTCGCCTTCGATGTCCATGTTGGCATCGCAGCTGGGCTTGATCGGGTCGGCACGCAGGGCGTAGTACTGCACGCCCTTGGCCGGGTCGCCGAACAGGGTTTCACCGCCGGCCAGCAGGCGACCGTGGATCAACTCGCCCGTGCTGATCACCAGCACCAGCAGCAGCATGGCGATGGTGGGCAGGCTGACGAACCATTCGCTGAGGGTTCTGCCCAGGAGTTTCACACCGTCGCTTTCGCCGTGTGCACCCTGGAGGGTGGCTTCACTCATTCTTGTCTCCGTTTGTGCGACCTCTGTACAGCGGTCGTCAGATGGCGTGGATCAATTTGCGGCCGAATCTAGCGAGGCGGATCTTGGAGCGCCATCCGGATGAGATGAATGGTGATTTCCCGGCGTGAATGGAAGTTCTTGGGTGTGAGTGGATGTTGCGCTGCGTCAAAGACATGAAAAAAGCCCCCGAAGGGGCTTGGCAGGTGTTGCGCAGGAGGCTTGCGCTCAGGCCAGTTTGCCGTGGCAGGCCTTGTACTTCAGGCCGCTGCCGCAAGGGCAAGGGTCGTTGCGGCCCACGCGCGGCACCTCGGCCACCTGGGTGGCTGGGTCGGTTTCGCTGGCCACGCCACCGTCTTCCGTGGGGTGCGTGTAGGTCACGTTGTGGAAGCTTTCGCCTTGCTGCTCCAGTGCGGCCGCGGCCGCTTGTGCCTCTTCCTGGCTCTGGATGCGCACGTTCAGCAGCATGCGCGTGACTTCCATCTTGACCACACCCAGCAGCTGACCGAACAGCTCGAAGGCCTCGCGTTTGTATTCTTGCTTCGGGTTCTTCTGGGCGTAGCCGCGCAGGTGGATGCCCTGACGCAGGTAGTCCAGTGCGGCCAGGTGCTCGCGCCAGTGGCTGTCGATGGCCTGCAGCAGCACCATGCGCTCGAAGGCAGCGAACTGCTCGGCACCGACGCGTTCCACCTTGTTCTGGTAGGCCGCGGTGGCAGCTTCGACCACGCGGGTGAGGATGTCTTCGTCGTCCACGGCGTTGCTGGCGGCCAGCCATTGCACCAGGTCGACTTCCACTTGCCACTCGTCCTTGAGCACCTTTTCCAGGCCGGGCAGGTCCCACTGCTCTTCGATCGACTGGGCTGGCACGTAGGTGCGCACCACGTCGGTCATGGCGCCGGTGCGCAGGTTGGCAATGGCCTCGCTGACGTTGGTCGACTCCAGGATCTCGTTGCGCTGCTGGTAGATCACCTTGCGCTGGTCGTTCGACACGTCGTCGTACTCGAGCAGCTGCTTGCGCATGTCGAAGTTGTGGCCTTCGACCTTGCGCTGGGCGCTTTCGATGCTGCGGGTGACGATGCCGGCCTCGATGGCTTCGCCTTCGGGCATCTTCAGGCGGTCCATGATGGCGCGCACGCGGTCGCCCGCGAAGATGCGCATCAGTTGGTCGTCCAGCGACAGGTAGAAGCGCGAGGAGCCCGGGTCACCCTGGCGACCGGCGCGGCCGCGCAGCTGGTTGTCGATGCGGCGGCTTTCGTGGCGCTCGGTGGCGATGATGCGCAGGCCGCCCAGTTCCTTGACCTTGGCGTTCAGGGCCTGTTGCTCGGTCTTGAGCGCTTCGATCTTGGCGACCTTGGCAGCGTGGTCGAGCGACTCGTCGGCTTCGATGGCCTGGATGTCTTTCTCGATGTTGCCGCCCAGCACGATGTCGGTGCCGCGACCGGCCATGTTGGTGGCGATGGTGACCATGCCAGGGCGACCGGCCTGGGCCACGATGTCGGCCTCACGGGCGTGCTGCTTGGCGTTGAGCACCTGGTGGGGCAGGCCCTCCTTGGTGAGCAGCTGGGCGATCAGCTCGGAGTTCTCGATCGAGGTGGTGCCCACCAGCACGGGCTGGCCGCGGCCGTGGCATTCCTTGATGTCGGCGGCAATCGCGTTGTACTTCTCGGCGGCGGTCTTGTAGACCAGGTCGAGCTGGTCCTTGCGCGCCAGGATGCGGTTGGGCGGGATCACCACGGTTTCCAGGCCGTAGATTTCCTGGAATTCGTAGGCTTCGGTGTCGGCCGTGCCGGTCATGCCGCCGAGCTTGGCGTACATTCGGAAGTAGTTCTGGAAGGTGATCGAGGCCAGGGTCTGGTTCTCGGGCTGGATGCGCACGCCTTCCTTGGCTTCCACCGCCTGGTGCAGGCCGTCGGACCAGCGGCGGCCCGACATCAGGCGACCCGTGAATTCGTCGACGATGACCACTTCGCCCTGCTGGACCACGTAGTGCTGGTCCTTGTGGAACAGGTGGTGCGCACGCAGCGAGGCGTACAGGTGGTGGATCAGGGTGATGTTGGCGGCGTCGTACAGCGAGGCGCCTTCGGCCAGCAGACCGGCCTCGGTCATGAGGCGCTCGGCGTTTTCGTGGCCGTCGTCGGTCAGGGTGATCTGGCGGGTTTTCTCGTCGGCGGTGAAATCACCCGGTTCGATGATGCCTTCGCCGGTGCGCGGGTCGGCTTCGCCAATCTGCTTCTTGAGGTGAGGTGCGATCTGGTTGATGCGCAGGTACAGGTCGGTGTGGTCTTCGGCCTGGCCCGAGATGATCAGCGGGGTGCGGGCCTCGTCGATCAGGATGGAGTCGACTTCGTCCACGATGGCGAAGTTCAGGCCACGCTGCACGCGGTCGGCGGTTTCCATGACCATGTTGTCACGGAGGTAGTCGAAGCCGTACTCGTTGTTGGTGCCGTAGGTGATGTCGGAGGCGTAGGCGGCCTGCTTCTGCTCGCGGGGCATTTGCGGCAGGTTGATGCCGACACTCAGGCCCAGGAAGTTGTAGAGCTTGCCCATCCACTCGGCGTCACGGCGCGCGAGGTAGTCGTTGACGGTGACCAGGTGCACGCCCTTGCCGGTCAGGGCATTGAGGTAGACGGGCAGGGTGGCGGTCAGGGTCTTGCCTTCGCCGGTGCGCATTTCGGCGATCTTGCCGTTGTGCAGGGCCATGCCGCCCAGCATCTGCACGTCGAAGTGGCGCATCTTGAAGACGCGCTTGGAGCCTTCGCGCACCACGGCAAAGGCTTCGGGCAGCAGGTCGTCCAGCGATTCGCCCTTGGCGATGCGCTGTTTGAATTCTTCCGTCTTGGCGCGCAGTTGTTCGTCGCTCAGGGGCTCGAACGTGGGCTCCAGTGCGTTGATCTTGGCGACCGTGCGGCGGTATTCCTTCAGCAGGCGGTCATTGCGGCTGCCAAAAATCGAGGTCAACAGTTTGGGCAACATGGAGCAGGGGCGGACGGACTCGTCCAGATTCATCCAAAGCGAAAAAGTGTAGCACCCGGGTCTGACCGACCGATGGGGGTGTCGAATCCCGTTCGGTCGGTGCTTTCCCAGCCCCTGAACCCAGGGGCCGTGCGGTGCCTGAAGGGTGTCAGGTGGGGGCCTGAGGCCGATTTGCAAGGGGCACCGTGCGCAGAGTCCTGCCCACAGCGATGCCTGCGGCGCACGCGACCACGGCCAGCGCGAGCACCACGACGGCGCCTGAGGGCCAGTCGAGCATGGCCGACAGGCTCAGGCCCGCCAGGTAGCCGCCCGCGCCCACGGCCAGGCCCAGGGCCAGGCCCTGGCGGGCGCCAAGCCGCCGCACAGCCAGGGCCGGCATGATCAGGCTGGCAAACACCAGGTACACCCCCACCAGTTGCACCGAGGCGGTCACGGCCAGGGCGAACAGGGCGTAGAACCCCCAGCCTTGCCAGTGCGCGGGAGCCTGGCGCAGCCCAGACAGTCCCCAGAGCCCCAGCAGCACCACGGCCGTGACACCCGCCATGCCCCACAGCTGTTCAGTGCGCACCCACAGGATCTGCCCGACCAGCAGGTCCTTGAGGTGTTCACCGCCGTGCGGGTTGCCCGCCAGCATCAGCAGGCCCAGGCAGGAGGCCACCACGAACAGGGTGCCGATCAGGGCTTCCTGGATGTCGGGCCAGTGCCGCTCGGTCCAGGTCAGCAAGGCGGCACCCAGCAGGGCCGCGCCCACGGCCGCCAGCTGAACGCCCCAGCCCTGGGGTTCGAAGCCCAGGGCGTCGGCCGTGATCACACCCAGCCCGGCGATCTGGGCAATGGCCAGGTCGATGAAGACGATGCCCTTGCGCAGCACCCTGATCCCCAGCGGCACATGCGACATCAGCACCAGCAGGCCCGCCAGCAAGGCAGGCCCCACGATGCCCCACTCGATGGGATGCAGGGTGAGGCCCTCGGTCATGGCACGGCCTTGAGCAGCTGGTCGAGCGTGTCGTCGAACAGGCTGAACAGGTCCTGGGCCCGGGCGCTGCCGCCCACGGTGTAGGGCACCACCACCACCGGGATGCGGGCCCGTTCAGCCAGCCACTGGCTGCCACGGCCGTCGGCGTAGGCGGCGCGCAGCACCAGTTGGGCGGGCTGGTCCTTCAGTTGCTGCAGCACGCGGGCCAGGTGGGCGCTGCTGGGCTCGACCCCCGGTTTGGGCTCGAGCGCCGCCACCTCCTGCAGCCCCAGCCACTGCTGCAGGTAAGGGAAGCCGCGGTGCTGCACCACGATGCGGGTGCCCTTCAGCCGCGCGCCCTGCTGGCTCCAGCGTTGCGTGGCTTGTGCCCAGCGTTGCTGAAAGTCGGCCAGGCGCGCCTTGTAGGCGGGGGCCTGGGCAGGGTCCAGCTCGGTCAGGCGCTGGCTGAGGGCCGCGGCCACACGGGCAATGCTGTGCGGCGAGGTCTGGATGTGCGGGTTGCCTGCGGCGTGCACATCGCCCTGCGCACGGTCGAGCTGGGCAGGCACGTCCAGCAAGGGCACCCAGGCGGCGGCCTCAAAGTGGCCCCGCTGGCCGGGCTGAACGCGGGCATTGCCCGATTGCTGCAGCAGCACTGGCAGCCAGCCAGCTTCCAGCTCAGCGCCGGTGCACACCACCAGGTCGGCTTTGCGCACCGCAGCCATCAGGCTGGGGCGGGCCTGCACCTGGTGGGGGTCTTGCAGGGCGTGGGTGGCGGTGTACACCTGGGCGAGATCGCCTGCCAGCTCCCGGGTGAGCGCTGCCCACTCGGGTTCACAGGCAAACACCCGCACCGTGGCCGAGGCCACCGAAGGGCCCAGGGCCCAGCCCAGCACGAGCGCCATGATCAGGCGCCAGCGCAGGGGTGTTCGATGTGTGTTCAACACGGTGGCGCCCCGCTCAGTAGCTGTGCGCGCCGTGGGCGCCCAGGCTCATCTGGTACTGCAGGAAAACCTGGGTGTCGCGCAGGTCAGAGCGCACGCGGTCGTTGTTGACCTGCACGCGCCAGCGGCTGAATTCGCTGGGCGCGTAGTCCAGCATCAGGCTCTGGCGCTGGGGCGTGTGGTCGTTCCAGCTGACCAGGCCCGTGTTGGCCCCCAGCATGGGCGTGCCGGGGCTGACTTCGTCGTGGCGCAGGCCCAGGCGCCAGCGGGGTGCGAACTGGTACACGCCCTGCACGTAGTAGCCACGGGCCTTGTGGCCGAACGCGTCGGTGCTGGCCGCGCCAGCGGTGTCGGCCTGCAGATCGCCGGTCAGGTCGCGCTGGTACACCTCACCTTGCAGCTTGAAGCTGGTCGATTTGGCGTTGCCGTTGGGGGCCCACTTCCACACCCCGTCGATGGCCCACAGGCGCGAACGGCCCTCGAAGGCGTGGTTCAGCCCGGCGGCGTCCTCCCAGCTGCGGCTCAGGCCCCGCTCCCACAGATGCGACACGCCCAGTCGCCAGTTGTGGCTGGTGCCGATGTCGCCACCGGTTCGCGCGAACACCAGGGTGCTGCCGGCGCCGTTGTCGGCCGTGGCGCCGCGCCCGGCTTCTGCGCCCAGTTCCACGAACTGCTCGGTGGGCAGCAGCAAGCGGGCCTGCAGGCCGTCATGGCCCAGGCCGCCAGCCAGGAAGGCCTGCTGGGGCAGGGGGGCGTCCACGAAATCCCAGGTGTGTGGATGCTGTTCATTGAGGTAACCCAGGCCACTGCGGAAGCGGCCGGCCTTGAGGGTCAGGCCGTCGAGCAGGGCAGTGCTCTGCACGAAGGCCTCTTCCACCTCGGCTTCGTTTTCAGGGGTGAGCGCCAGGTTCAGCACGCCCGACCACCAGGGGTCGATGCTGGCCGACAGGCGCAGCTCGGATTCTCCCAGGCGCAGGCCCTTTTCGCCCGGGCCGAGTTCGCCGTCGCCCGGCATGAACTGGCCCAGGCCCCAGGTGCCGGGGTCTTGCTGCAGATGGGCGTACACGCCCGACAGCACCAGGGAGATGGCCGGGTTGTAACGGTTGGCTGACGCGTTGCCTGCCTGGGCGGTGCCCGGTGTGGTGGCGTCTTGAGGCGCAGCCGCCGTGGAGGGTGCCGGCCGCTGCAGCGCTTGTTGAAGTTGCTGCTCGAGGTGCTGCAAACGGCCCTCGTACTGCTGGCGCAGCTCACGCAGCTCTTGCTGCAGGCGCTGGATGTCGGCAGGGGAAGCGGGACCATTGGCCAGCACGGGTTGGGCGCTCAGGCAGGACAGGGCCACAGCCAGCGACAGGGACGAGCGATGGAACAGGAAGGAAGTCATGGGTTGAATCAGGCAAAGACACACGACCGCACGACGGCGCTGGGGCCGGTGCGGAACACAGGAAGGGATGAGTTGGCGCAAGGCGCCTGCGTGTGTCAGCCCGGAGGGGCTCGCGTGCGATAGGCCTGAAAGGCCGTGGGCCAGGCCTGCAGGCCTGTGCGGGGCCCCGGTGCTGCGTGGCTCAGGCCCGCCCACTCGGGCTCGCCCAGGCCAGGCAATGGCGCCGTGCCGCCCAAGGCGGCAAAGGCCAGACAGGTTTCACACACCTGCTCGGCATGGGCCTGGGTGGCGTCACCGTGGGCGTGATGGTGTGTGTGTCCGGCGTGAACCGAGTGGGCCACGAGCCCGACCGGGTGCTCAGTGGGGTGCTCAGTGGGGTGCGCAGTTGCTGGTGCGACCGGATGGAGGTGCCCCCGGCTGTGCGACAGCCCGTGCAGCCAGCCCCCCATTTGCGCCCACAGCAACACCACAGCCAGGCACAGCACCGCCCACACCGACGGCCGCGAAGCCCAAGGCGGGGCGCCGGTGTGTGTGCGGGCGTTCAGGGGGGGCGAGGCCATCAGGAGGCGGTGTCAGGCGTTGGCTCGGGTGGCAGGTGGTGGGATGGTGGTGGGATGGTGGCAGCGGCTCAGCGCCAGGGGCGTGGTGCGAACTCCGTCAGCTGGGCCACAGGCATGCCGGTGGAATCCTTGCTGGCCAGGAACTTGGCGGGATTTTGCTGCACGCCTTCCACCAGCACTTCAAAGTGCAGGTGGGGGCCTGTGGAGCGGCCGGTGTTGCCCACTTCGGCGATTGTCTGGCCGCGGCGGATCAGATCGCCCTGTTTGACCAGCATTTTCGAGGTGTGCGCGTAGCGGGTGACCACGCCGTTGCCGTGGTCCAGCTCGACCAGTTGCCCGTACTGCGGGTGCGAGCTGGCGCTCAGCACCACGCCACCAGCGGCCGCCATGATGGGCGTGCCGGTGTCGGCGGGGAAATCGAGCCCTGTATGCAGGGCCGGGCGCCCGGTGAAGGGGTCGCTTCGAAAGCCGAAGCCCGAGCCCACCGGGCCTGCCACCGGCGGGCTGCTGGGAATGGTCAGGGCGGCCAGGCGCTTTTCAAACAGACGCGATTCGATCAGGGTGAACACGTCGGCATTCCGGTCGCCCAGGGCTTCCATCTGAGCCACCAGCTGGTCGAGATCGGCCATGGAATCCACCTGTGGCGCCTGTCGCAAGGCGGGCAGGGGGCCTCCGGCGCCAGAGGCGGGGTTGGCCGCTGGCTCGATCTTGCGCAGCTCTTCGGGCTTGATGCCGGCCATGCCGGCCAGGCGTTCGCTGACGGCTTCCATGCGCACCAGCCGGGCCTGCATTTCACCCACCTTGACCGCCATGGCGTCGAGGTTGGCGCGCAGGTACTGGTCGCGCTGGGCCATGTCCTGGCGTTCCACGAAGCGCACCACATCGGAAACGATCGGCCATTTTTCGTGTGCAGCCTTGAGCACGATGGCGTGATAGACCAGCAACGATGCGATCATCAGGGGGATGATCAAGGCCAGCACAGCCAGGGCCAGGCTCCAGGGCGTGAAGCTCAGGACCCGCGCGGGCTTGTGCACACTGGTGGTGATCAGAATCTGCATGTCAACCTGTCGAACGCCATGAACTCTCCCAGCCGCCCCGGCGCACCCAGAATCCTTCGGCCCAATTTCCGGCCGACGGTGCCTGATGTGCCCCCCATGGAGCGTGCTCTGGGTCGTTCCCAACCCCTGACCTCTCTGATGCAACGGCTGCGGCTGTCGCAGCTGTACATGCAGATCCTTCAGCCTTACCTTCCTCCGGGCATTCAGTCGCTGGTGCAGCCTGGGCCGGTGGACGACGAGGGCTGGACCTTGCTGGTGGCCAATGCCGCTGTGTCAGCCAAGCTGCGCCAGCTGTTGCCGCGCCTGCAGGAGGCGCTGGAGAAAAAGGGGCACAAGGTTAACGCAATCCGGCTGAAGGTACAAACCCGGCGTTGAGCCGGGTGGGTTTCAGTCGGGGTTTGGCCAGCGTCAGGCCAAGATGGCCGGCACCTGCTGGGCCAGTGCCTGGCGTTGGGCCACGGCCTTGCCTTGCAGGGCAAAACCCAGCAGCTGTTCACCGGCCACGAAGCGGGCCACGATTTGCTCGTCGTCGGCCGTGACCTGCCATTCGCCCTGGGCGTTGGCCGCCGGCGGGCACACCACGGTGGGCCAGGCGGGTGTCTTGACCACCACGGGCATGGCCGGGTAGGCCACCGGCGTGGGGTTGCCGGCCAGGGTGGCCGCCAGGGCGCGGGCCTGCTGCATGATGGGCATCACGTAGGGCAGCAAGGTGCCCTCCACTTCGGCGCAATCGCCCACGGCATGCACGTGCGGGGCGCTGGCGGCCAGCTGGCGATTCACCACCACGCCGCGGGCCACGATCAGGCCAGCGGCGCTGGCCAGTTGGGCGCGGGGTTTCAGGCCAATGGCCGAGATGACCAGGTCGGTGCTCAGCGTGCTGCCGTCGCTCAAGGTGAGTTGCAGGCCGTCGGCCGAGCGGTTCACCGCCGTGGCCCCCACACCGAAGCGGAAGTGCGCACCACCGGCTTGCAGCCTGGCCTGCAGGCGTTCGCTGGCCTCGGCAGGCAGCAGGCGGGGCAGCACGCGCTCGGCCAGGTCCAGCACGGTGGGCTCGATCTGGCGGTGCAGCAGGTCGTTGGCGAACTCGCAGCCGATCAGGCCTGCGCCCAGAATCGCCACGCGCTGCACGGGCTGGCCGCCCTTGGCGGTGTCCAGGGCCTCGGCGAAGCGCGCGAAGTCGTCCAGGTCGTTCACCGACAGCACGGTGTCGGCCGCGTCGCCCTGCAGGGGCAGGCGGATCGGGTCGGCACCCAGGGCCAGCACCAGGTCGCGGTAGGCCAGGGTGCTGCCGTTGCCCAGCGTGAGCTGGCGCGTGGCGGTGTCGATGCCAGTCACCTCGGTGTGGTTCAGCACCTGGGCGTTGAGCTCGGCGGCCATCTTGGCGGCGTCCTTCATGACCAGGGTGGCGGCTGTCTTCTTGCCGGCCAGCGCATTGCTGAGCATGGGCTTGGAGTAGAAGCCCGCGTGGTCGCGGCTGATGACGACCAGCGGCGTGGCGGTGTCGAGCTTGCGGAACTCGCGGGCCACGTTGTAGCCGGCCAGGCCGGAGCCCAGGATGACGACCGGATCAGACATTCAGTGCGCTCCGATCAGATCTCGACCATTTCGAAGTCGGACTTGCCGACGCCGCAGTCGGGGCACACCCAGCTGTCGGGCACGTCTTCCCACTTGGTGCCGGGGGCGATGCCCTCGCTGGGGCTGCCGGCAGCTTCGTCATACACGTAGCCGCAAACGATGCATTGGTAGGTCTTCATGGGAAACAACTTTCGCAAAAAACGGGGCGGATTGTGGGGCCTGACAGTGTGCCGCAGGTGGGCGAATGCGCGCCAGAAAGGAACATTCCGTGCCAAACCCGTGAATTCAAGGGGATGTCGGCGGTGTGAGGCCCCTGGCTGGCTTGAGTCTGGTCAATGCCCTGGCATTTTGCCTTCTGAAAATCGAGTCCTTGGCAGGGCCATGCGTTCCGGGGTCTCCTGGCACCCGTCAGCGGCCTGACAATAACGCCCCATGAACTGGATCGACTCTGTGTGGCCATCTCTCTGGCAGTCTCTCTGGCCGATTGCCCCCCGCCACTGGGTGCTGCTGGTGTTCATCGCGGCCGCCCTGCATGCCCACCTGCGCGGCAAGGTGCGCTTCGGCCTGGTGCGCGCGCTCACCGATTTCACAGTGCTGATCGCGCCGCTGAATTCCCTGATGGTGCTGTTTTCCAAGGTGGGGCGTGAGCCTTACCTCGATCCAGCCCGATTCCCTGAACTCAAGGTGTTGCAGGATCACTGGCAGGTCATCCGCGAAGAGGCCCTGGCCCTCGACGACCAGGGCGGCATCAAGGCCGCCAGCGGCTACACCGACCTCGGCTTCAACTCCTTCTTCCGCACCGGCTGGAAACGCTTCTATTTGAAGTGGTACGGGGTGGACCAGCCCTCGGCCGCGCAGAAGTGTCCCAAAACCGTGGCCCTGATCAACCAGATCCCGGGCATCAAGGCGGCCATGTTCGCCTCGCTGCCACCCGGTGCGCGCCTGGTGCGTCACCGTGACCCCTATGCCGGCTCGCTGCGCTACCACATGGGCCTGATCACACCCAATGACCCGGGCTGCTTCATCGACGTCGACGGCCAGCGCTACCACTGGAAAGACGGCGAGGTGGTGATGTTCGACGAGACCTACATCCACTACGCAGAGAACACCACGCAGCACCCGCGCATCATCTTGTTCGCCGACATCGAGCGCCCGGTGTACACCCCGGTGGTGCGCTGGATCAACCGCATCTTCTCGACCCTGGTCATGAAGGCCTCGGCCACCGAGAACGAGCCCGGCGAAAAAATCGGCGCACTGAACAAGGCCTTTGGCCACTTTTACAAGCTGCGCCAGAAGGCCAAGGATTTCAAGGCCACCAACCGCACCGGCTACTACGTGGGCAAGTGGGTGCTGATCATCGGCCTGCTGCTGGCGATTTTCTACTGACCTGGCCGCAACGCTGGCCGCCACCCATCTGAGCCGCCATGCCCCGCCAGCCCGGCCCTGACACCGGCATCCAAGCGTGGATGCAGCAGCAGGGCTGGCAGCCTGCACCCTTTCAGCGCGAGGTGTGGCAGGCCCTGGCCGAAGGCCGCAGCGGCCTGTTGCACGCCAACACTGGCGCGGGCAAGACCCTGGCGGTGTGGGGCGGGGTGCTCGACCTGCCCTGGGCCACCCTGTCAGGCCAGGCCGGTCAGGCGGGCAAGGCGGGCCTGAAAGCCTTGTGGATCACGCCCATGCGGGCCCTGGCGGCCGACACGCTCAAGGCCCTGATGCCCCCCCTGCAGGCCTTGCAGCCCAGCTGGCGTGCGGGCCTGCGCACCGGCGACACCCCCAGCAGCGAGCGGGCGCGGCAAGACAAGGCCTGGCCCCAGGTGCTGGTGACCACGCCCGAATCGCTCAGCCTGATGCTCAGCCGTGCCGATGCCCGCGAGGTGCTGGGTGGGCTCGGCGCCGTGGTGGTCGATGAATGGCATGAGCTGCTGGGCAACAAGCGTGGTGTGCAGGTGCAGCTGGCCCTGGCCCGACTGCGCCAATGGCAACCTGCCCTGCGCGTGTGGGGCCTGAGCGCCACCTTGGGCAACCCGCAGCAAGCCCTGCAGGCCCTGTTGCCTGCAAGCCCCCCTGAGGGCATCGATGCGGCACCCGCGCCTTGCCTGGTGCGCGGCCGCCTCGACAAGACCCTGGTGGTCGACACCTTGCTGCCCGATGCCCGCACGCGCCTGTCGTGGGCCGGCCACCTGGGCACGCCCATGGTGGCGGCCCTGGCCGAGGCGCTGGATGGTGCTGGCACGGCCCTGGTGTTCACCAACACCCGAGCCCAGGCCGAGCTCTGGTACCAGATGCTGCTTCAGGCCCGCCCCGACTGGGCTGGTCTGGTGGCTTTGCACCATGGCTCGCTCGACGCCGACGTGCGCAGTTGGGTGGAGGAAGGCCTCAAGACCGGTGCCCTGAAGGCGGTGGTGGCCACCTCGTCGCTGGATCTGGGCGTTGATTTCTTGCCGGTGGAGCGCGTGGTGCAGATCGGCTCGGCCAAGGGTGTGGCCCGCCTCTTGCAGCGTGCCGGTCGCAGCGGCCATGCGCCAGGGCGGCCCAGCCGCATCACCCTGGTGCCCACGCACACCCTGGAGCTGGTGGAGGCCGCCGCCGCCCGCCGGGCCGCTTTGGCCGGCCGTGTCGAGGCGCGCTGTGCCCCCGAGCAGCCCCTCGATGTGCTGGTGCAGCACCTGGTGACGGTGGCCCTGGGGGGCGGCTTCGAGCCCGATGCGCTCTTTGAAGAGGTTCGCCGCAGCCACAGCTACCGGGCCCTGGGCCGAGAGGCCTTCGACTGGGCCCTGGATTTCGCGGCCCGCGGTGGCGACAGCCTCCAGGCCTACCCGGAGCACCACCGCATCGCGCCAGACGCGCAGGGCCTGTGGCGCGTGCCCCAAGACACCCCCACGGGCCGTCTGGCGGCTCGCCGTCACCGCATGCAGGTGGGCACCATCGTGTCCGACGCCGCCATGCAGGTGCGCTTCCTCAATGGCCCCAGGCTGGGCACGGTGGAAGAGGGTTTCATTGCGCGCCTGCGCAAGGGCGACTGCTTCGTGTTTGCCGGCCGCACGCTGGAGTTCGTGCGCGTGCAGGACATGACCGCCTACGTGCGCCGTGCCGAAGGGCGCAAGCCCACCGTGCCGCGCTGGCAGGGCGGGCGCATGCCCTTGTCCAGCGAAATGGCCGACGCCGTGCTGGCCTTGCTGGACGAAGCCGCGGCGGACGCCGCATGGCACGAGCCCGAAATGCAGGCCGCTCGCCCGATGCTGGCGGCACAGGCACGCCTTTCACGCCTTCCGGGAAGCGACCGGCTGCTGGTCGAACAGCACCCGTCGCGCGAGGGACATCACCTGTGGCTGTACCCCTTTGCCGGCCGCCTGGCCCACCTGGGGCTGGCCGCCGTGCTCGCCTGGCGCCTGGCCCGCCTGCAGCCCCGCACCTTCAGCCTGGCCGTGAACGACCATGGGCTGGAGTTGCTGTGTGCCGAACCCTGGGCACTGACCGAGCACGAACTGCGCGCCGCCCTGAGCCCCGAGCAGCTCATGCCTGACCTGATGGCCAGCCTGAACGCGGGCGAACTGGCCCAGCGGCGCTTCCGCGAAATTGCGCGGGTGGCCGGCTTGGTGTTCACGGGCTTTCCGGGCGCAGGCAAAAGCGCGCGGCAGGTGCAGGCCTCCAGCAGCCTGTACTTCGAGGTGTTCCAGAAGCACGACCCGGCCAATCGCCTGCTTCTGCAGGCCCGTGAAGAGGTGCTGGCCCACGAGCTGGACCTGGCCCGCCTTCAGGCCTGTCTGCAACGCCTGCAGAGCCTGCCGATGGACTGGGTGCAGCTGCCTCAGCCCAGCCCATTCAGCCTGCCGCTGATGGTCGAGCGGTTGCGTGAACGGCTGAGCACGGAAAAGCTGTCAGACCGCGTGGCGCGGGCCCTCAAGGCCATGGGGGTGCAGGAGGCCTGACGCCGCCTGCGCATTCACTGCGGCGGGGTGTCCGGCAGGTTCTTCAGCAGGAACTGCTCCAGCTCGACCCCGTCGAGCTTTTCCATGTCTTCCAGCAGTTCTTCGCGCGTGGGCTTGGCTTCCACACGGTAGCTCTCGGAGGCCCAGGCGCCCAGGTCGATGGCCTTGCAGCCCTTGCTGCAGAACGGGCGGTAGGGGTTCTCGGTGCTGTAGGCGTGTTCCACCCCGCACGAGGGGCAGCGCACCATCAAGGCTTTCTCGGTCATGGTGGGTCAGCCGCAAAGGGTCAACTCGAAGCCCGCGTCGGTGTTGGCAGCCAGTTTGAGCTTGCCATCGGCCTCGTGGCGCATCAGGCGCACCGTCACCATCAGACGGTTGCCGCTGATCTCGGGCACCAGACCCAGGCTCGGGTCGATGCGCAGGCGCAGCAACTGGTAGGCCTTGCCTTCGCGCATGCTGTGCTGGAACAGGCCGCCCGGGGCCGCCACCATGTGCGGGTGGCCAGCGTCGCGCAGCAGGCCCAGCATCAGCTCCAGTGCCTGAAACAGCGGGGCCAGTGAAGACACCCACTGCTGCAGGTCGTTCTGGCGCTGGCCCACAGGCTGGTGTTGCCAGGCGTAGTACGAGGGCAGATCGAATTCGCAGGTGCCGCCCGGGATGCTGATGCGGCTTCGAATGCTCATCAGCCAGTCATTGGCCGCCAGGCTCTGGCCGGCCTTGCCCACCATCTGGTTCAGCCCGGCATGCGCCAGGTTGATGCGGGTGATGACCTGGTCCAGCATGGCCTCGTTGATGGCCGGGTTGCCGCGGTAAGACTCGAACTGCTGCTTGTAGCGCTCAAGCTCCTTGAGCACATCGCTTTTCAGGTCGGCCCGCGAGGCCACGTCCATCACTTCGAACAGGGTGGCCAGCGCGTAGTGGTGATCCACCGCCGCCTCACGCCACATCAACGTGCTCATGCGCTTGAACAGGTGTTCAAGGCGCAGCATGGTGCGCATGCTCTCGTTGAAGGGGTATTCGTAGAGGATCATCAAACGCCATTGTTCCACAGGTCCCACAGGCGGATGACCTGCTGGCGCAACGCTTCCTTGTCGATGCCCTCGTTGATCAGGACATCGTCGGCCACGGCCAGGCGCTCTTCGCGCCGCGCCTGTTTGGCCAGCACAGCCTGAACGGCTTCACGGGTCCAGCCCGAGCGGGCCATCACGCGGCTGATCTGGGTTTCGGGCGTGCAGTCGACCACCAGGATGCGGTCGACGATGTCGCGCCAGCGTCGCCCGCTTTCCACCAGCAGCGGCACGTCGTAAATGATGCGTTGCTCAGGCCGCGCCTGCTCGGCCTGCTCGCGCGAGACCTGCCCGATCAGGGGGTGCAGGATGTGTTCGAGCTGGCGCAGCGCCTCGGGGTCGGCAAAGGCCAGGGTGCGCATGGCCGCGCGGTCCATCGCGCCGGTGGCGTCGATCATGCCGCTGCCGAAGGCCTGGCGAATCGCCTCGATGGCCCGCCCGCCGGGTGCCGTCAGGCTGCGCGAGATGGCGTCGGTGTCGATCAGGTGGGCACCGAGTGCCACCAGGGTCTGGGCCACGGTCGATTTGCCGCTGCCAATGCCCCCGGTCAGGCCGATGATGCGCGGGCGCACAGGCGCGGTCACATCGGCCAGCCGAACCACGCGGCCACCTGCTTCGGGCCGATGAGCAGCACGCCCACGCCGGCCGCCGCCAGGAAGGGGCCGAAGGGCACGTACTTGCCTTCACGCAGTGCGCCCGACACCTTCATGCCGATGCCCACCACAGCACCCACCACCGACGAACCCAGGATGATGGGCAGCAGCATGGGCCAGCCCAGCCAGGCGCCCAGGGCCGCGAGCAGCTTGAAGTCACCGTAGCCCATGCCGTCGACGCCGCGCAGGCGCTTGAAGGCCTGGTTCACGCTCCACAGCGACAGGTAGCCGGCCACGGCGCCCCACAGGGCGTCACGCAGCGACACCGGGATCCAGCCCATCAGGGCCGACACCAGCCCGGCCCACAGCAGTGGCCCGGTCAGGTCGTCGTACAGGTAGGTGGTGTCCCAGTCGATCAGGGAGGCGGCCAGCAGCAGGGCGCAGAACCCGCACCACAGCAGCACCGTGGGCTGCGAGCCCTGGGTCAGGCCGCAGGCCAGGAACAGCAGCCCGCAGCTCAGCTCGACCAGCGGGTAGCGCACAGAAATGGGCGTCTGGCAGGCCGAACACCGCCCACGCAGCGCCAACCAGCTCAGCAGCGGGATGTTCTCGTACCAGCGGATGGCGTGGCCGCACTTCGGGCAGCGCGAGGCCGGGGTCGACAGGGTGAGCTCGGGCTCGGTCACCTCGGGCAGCCCCAGGATGTCGCGGGCATCGGCCTTCCAGGTCTGCTCGAACATCAGGGGCAGCCGGTGCACCACCACGTTCAGGAAACTGCCGACCATCAGGCCGAGCACGAACAGGCCTGCAGGGTGCAGGGCCACCAGCATCAGGTCATCGAACCACATGGGCAATTGCGGCGAGGGCGTTCTCGGGAGCCGTCGTCAGACCACGGCACCCAGTTTGAAGATCGGCAGGTACATGGCCACGACGATGCCGCCGATCAACGAACCCAGGAAAGTGATGATGATGGGCTCCATCAAGCTGGACAAGGCCTTGACCATTTCATCGACCTCTTCTTCGTAGATGTCTGCAGCCTTGTTTAGCATGGCGTCCAGTGAGCCAGCCTCTTCACCAATGGCGGCCATCTGCAGCACCATCACAGGGAAGATGCCCGTGCTCTGCATGGCGTTGGTCAGGCTTGTGCCTGTCGATACGTCAGTTTGAATCTTCTCGGTGGCGTCCAGAAAAATGTGATTGCCTGACGCGCCGCCCACCGAATCCAGGGCATCGACCAGCGGCACACCCGCAGCGAACATGGTGGCCAGGGTTCGGGTCCAACGCGCCACGGCAGACTTGTACAGCAAGGCGCCGAAAACAGGGACTTTCAGCAGGAGCCGGTCCATGGCTTTCTGCATGGCCAATGAGCGTTTCCAGGTTCTGAAAAACATGAAGGCGCTGCCAAAAATGCCGCCAAAGATGGCCCACCAGTAATCAACAAAAAACTCGGACATGCTGATCACGATGAGGGTCGGCAAAGGCAATTCGGCCCCGAACGATGCAAACACCTCCTTGAACGAAGGGATCACCTTGATCATGATGATGCTGACCACGATGAACGCCACCACCAGCACCGCCAGCGGATAGGTCATGGCCCCCTTGATCTTCTGCTTGATGGCCAGCGTCTTTTCCTGGTACGTGGCCAGTCGGTCCAGCAGTGACTCCAGAATGCCGGCGGCCTCACCGGCTTCCACCAGGTTGCAGTACAGCGCATCGAAGTACATCGGGTGCTTGCGAAACGCTTGCGACAAGCTGGTGCCGGTTTCCACGTCACCTCGGATGTCACTGAGCAGCCTGCCCACTCGGGGGTTGGTCGCGCCACGAGACACGATGTCGAACGACTGCAGCAAAGGCACGCCTGCGCGCATCATGGTGGCCAGCTGGCGGGTGAACACGGCGATGTCTTTAGGCTTGATGGAACTGCCACCAGAGACCTTGCGCTTCTTGACCTTGGACACCTGAATGCCCTGGCGCCTGAGGCTGGCACTCACCATGGACTCGCCACCAGCACGCATTTCTCCGCGCACGTTCTTGCCGGCCTTGTCCTTGCCTTCCCACTCGTAGATGAAATCCTGAGGTTTCTTTGTGGCACTGACAGCCATGGGGAACTCCGTTGATGCAGTGGCGGTCGGTTACTCGTTGGTCACCGAAATGACTTCTTCCAGGGTCGTCACGCCGGCCTTGACCTTGACCAGACCAGACTGCCGCAGGTCACGCACGCCTTCGCGGCGGGCCTGTGCCGCAATGTCCATGGCCGTGCCCTGGGTCAGGATGATGCGCTGGATCTCTTCGGTGATCGGCATCACCTGGTAAAGACCGACCCGCCCCTTGTAACCGTTGTTGCAACTTGAACAGCCGATGGCCTTGTAGGGGCGCCAGCCACCCTGCAGATCGTCATCGGTGAAGCCCGCGCTGATGAGTGATTCGCGGGGGTAGTCTGCAGGCGTTTTGCAGTTTTCGCAAAGTCGTCTTGCCAGGCGCTGTGCCGTGATCAGGATCACGCTGGACGCGATGTTGAACGGCGCCACGCCCATGTTCATCAGGCGTGTGAGTGTCGTGGGGGCATCGTTGGTGTGCAGAGTCGACATCACCATGTGGCCGGTCTGTGCGGCCTTGATGGCGATGTCAGCCGTCTCCAGGTCACGGATTTCGCCCACCATGATGATGTCTGGGTCCTGCCGCAGGAACGCTTTCAGGGCCACTGCGAAGTTCATCCCTGCGCGGTCATTGACGTTCACCTGGTTGATACCCGGCAGGTTGATTTCGGCGGGGTCTTCCACCGTGGCGATGTTCACACCCGGCTGGTTCAGGATATTCAGGCAGGTGTAAAGAGACACGGTCTTGCCCGAGCCCGTGGGGCCCGTGACCAGCACCATGCCGTAGGGACGCTTGATGGCGTCGAGCAGTCGCACCTTTTCTTCGGGCTCATAGCCCAGGGCCTCGATGCCCAGCTTGGCGCTGGACGGGTCGAGGATCCGGATCACGATCTTTTCACCGAACAGCGTGGGCAGGGTGCTGACCCGGAAGTCGATGGCTTTGGTGCCGAACTTCAGTTTCATGCGGCCGTCTTGCGGCACACGTTTTTCGGCAATGTCGAGTTTGGAGATCACCTTGATGCGCGAGGCCAGCTTTTCCTTGATGGCAATGGGCGGTTGGGTGATCTCTCGCAGTTCTCCGTCGACACGGAAACGCACGCGGTAGTTGTATTCGTAGGGCTCGAAGTGCAGGTCGGACGCGCGCGCATTGATGGCGTCGATCAGCATCTTCTGCAGGAACTTCACCACTGGCGCGTCTTCGACGTCGGCGCTCAGCTCCTGGGTGTTTTCTGCTGACGATGTCTCATCGGTGACATCGAATTCGAAATCTTCGCTGGTCAGCGCGTTGAGCTGTTCGGCTGCGCTGCTGGTGACACCTTCCAGCGCTTTGATCAGCTTGTCGTGTTCGACCAGCACCCACTCGGGCGTGAGTTGGGTGGCGAACTTGATGCGCTCAATGGCTTCCTGGTCGGTGGGGTCAGCGCCGGCCACGAAAAGCCGACTGCCTCGCTTGGACAGCACCAGCACCTGGTACTGCGCCGACAGCTTGCTGTCGATCACGCCCTGGGGCAGGCGTTGCAGGTCGATGGCCGACAGATCGAGCAGGGGCACCGACAGAGCGTTGGACAGGGTGTGTGCCAGTTCGTCCGGCTTGATCTTGCCAGTGGACAGCAGGGTCGAGACGAAGTTTTTGCGCTGTTCCCGCGCGGCCTTGGTGAGCTCTTCCGCTGTGCGAGCTTCCAGCTTGCCGGCATTGACCAGCACCCGGGCCACGCCAGACAGCGGGCCGGGCACGTCGGCGAAGGTGGTTTCAGCCATGGGGGCAGGCGCGTCTCAGCCAGTGAAAACAGATCCCTGCATGGTAACGCGGGCTCAGTGGGCTGTGAACAACAAAGGCGTCAGGGTTGACGGCAGGGCGCGGACTGGTGATGGCGACTTTCACTGGCATGCACGGACGCTGCGCGACCCCTATACTGACCGATTGCCAGCACGAGCATGGTGAATTTTGCAGGAGCGCGTCTTTGAAGGCCTTGTTGATCAGTTTGCAGGCCGCTGCTGAACGGCGAGCCTTCCAGGCGGCCCAGGCCCGTGAGTTGGGCATGAACCTCGAGATTGTCACGGCAGTGTGCCCAGCCGACCTGTCGGACGGCCACGACCTGGACTGGGCTCGGTGGCACCGTCCATTGATGCCGACAGAGAAGGCTTGCTTTCTCAGCCATCGCGCGGCCTGGCGCAGGGTCGTTGCGGCCGATGAGCCCTGCCTGATTCTGGAGGACGATGCCTTGTTGTCCAGGCACCTGCCAGAGTTCCTGGAAGCGCTGAGCTCTCTCCGTGGCGTCGATCATCTGACGCTGGAAGTGCGGTTGCGTAAAAAGCTGATCGGTCCGCAACGGACGCTCGAGGGCTCGTGTGGCTGGGCACCCTTGTACCAGGATCGCACGGGCGCAGCGGCTTATGTGCTGTGGCCTCGCGGTGCCCAGACCTTGCTGGATCAGGCCTTGCGTCGCGGGCCGGCGCTGGCCGATGCGTTCATCAACGACTCAAGAGCTTTGGTGTCGGTCCAGGCGGTTCCTGCGCTGGCCATTCAGGCCGACGTGGCCCTCGCATACGGGGTGGCATCACCTTTGATGACCACTTCCTACATCCAGGCCCAGGGCGGCAAAAAAGCGCATGCGGCCACCGGTTGGGCTGCGTGGCGATACAAAGGGCGCCGCCTGTCGGGTCAGCTGGCTTTGGCGGCCAGGTTCCTGGCCCACCTCCACCATGCACGGCGCCAAGTCGTTCCACTGGACCTGGGCGGGTTCGATTCAGCTGGCTGACTGCAGGCGCACCATGTTGGCGTAAAGCCCGTTGCGGGCCATCAGGGTCTCGTGGTTGCCCTGCTCGACGATGCGACCGTCTGCCATCACACAGATCACATCGGCATTGCGGATGGTGCTCAGTCGGTGTGCGATCAGGATCAGCGTTTTGGCGTGGCGCAGTTCTTCAATCGATTGCTGCACGATCGATTCCGACTCGGAATCCAGCGCCGAGGTGGCCTCGTCGAAGATCCAGACGGCGGCATCGCGGTAAAGGGCCCGCGCGATGGCCAGGCGCTGACGTTGCCCGCCTGACAGCTTGCCCCCGTTGGTGCCGATGTTGGCGTCCATGCCTTCCGGCAGGTTCAGAACGTGGTTCCACAAGTTGGCCGCTTTCAGGCAGCGCTCCACCTTGTCGCGGTCAATGCCTGAGGGGCTGGCGTAGGCCACGTTCGCGGCAATGCTGCCGTCGAACAGCACGATGTCTTGTGACACCACGGCAAAGTGGCGGCGCAGGTTCTTGAGCTTCAGGTCATGGATGGGCGTGCCGTCCAGCAGGATCTGGCCTTCATTGGGGTTGGCAAAGCGCAGCAGGGCGCTGACCACCGTGCTTTTGCCTGCCCCGGACGAGCCCACCAGGGCCACGGTCTGCCCGGGTTGGATGTGCAGGTTCAGCCCAGCCAGTGCAGGGTTGGCGGCCCCTTCGTATTGCAGGGTGACCTGGTCGAAGCGGATGTCACCTTGGCAGTGGGGCAGCTCTTGCGTGCCCGTGTCGGGTTCTGTGGGCGCATTGATCAGCTCGAACGCTCCGCGGGCGGTGATCAGCGAGTTGTAGATGGGTTGGTACAGGTCGGTCACCGTGCGCATGGGCCGGATGGCCAGCAACATGGCCATGATGAAGGCGGTGAAGTCACCCACCGTCTTGGCGTTGGTTTGCGCCTGGATCAGGGCCAGCGTCACGATCAGGGCCACGCCGATGGCTGCGATCACCTGGGTGATGGGGCTGACCAGGTTGCTGGCCACCACGGTCTTCATGGTCATGCGGCGGTGGTGGTTGGCCTGCTGGTCGAAACGGTCGAGTTCGAACTCGGCGGCATCGAAGGTGCGCACCACGCGCCAGGCCCGGGCGTTGTCATCCACCGTGCCCACCAGGGCCTGTTGGGCCTCATACGAGGCGCCACCCACCTTGGCCAGTCGCTTCTGGGCGAACTTCACGGTCAGCGCCAGCAGGGGCATCACCACCAGCGACAGCAGGGTCAGTTGCCAATTCAGGTAGAACAGGTAGCCGATCAGGCAGATCAGTGTGGTGCCGTCTTTCAGCGCGGCCACGGCCGAGCCGCCCAGGCCGTTGGCGGCCATCTGGGGGTCATTGATGATCTTGGTGACCGCCAGGCCCGGGCTGATGCTGGTGAACAGGCGCGCATCGGCCTTCAGCAGGCCGCGCATCAGGTCGCGCCGCAACATCAGCACCATGCTGGACGTGGCCGAGTTCATGGTGTAAGTGCCGGCAAACGACAGGATGCCGCGCACCATGAACAGGCCGATGATGACGGCCGGCACCACCCAGATCGGGTAGCTCAGCCCGGCCTTGAAGCCGCTGTCAAGCAGCCGCTTGAACAGTTCCGGGATCAGCGGTTCAATGGCTGCACTGCCCATGAAGCAGGCCATGGTGGCGGCCAGCATGCGCCATTGCGGTTTGGCGTAGGCCCAGAGGCGGCGGGCGGTGTCCTGAAATTCCATGGGGGCAGCGGTTGTCGATGAGGTGGCCTGGGGAGGTCAGCGGTGCTTCAGCCAGTCAGCCAGGCTGTGCGCGCCGCGGCGAAGCTCATTGATCACCCGATGCCGATGCGTCGAGAAACGGCGGTACCAAGGCAGCTTGCCGGAGTCGGCTGGGAGATAGCCGATCGTGGATTCCTGAGCCCAATCGAGCTGCACCGGCAGCGGTGACACCATGCGAGCCTTGATGCCCACGTGCCAGGGTCGGTCGAAGGCATGGTCGAAGGGCAGTGTGATGGGCACCAGCCGACTCCGCAGGGCTTGCGCGGCTTGGCGGTTGATGATGTAGGCCGCCGAGTTCGTTTGCTGGAAAAACATGATGGCCAGCTCTCGCTCAGGCGTCAGCTGGCGGATGCCCACCGGTCCGCCGGAGTGAAAGCCTGACAGGCGCACCAGGTCCCAATCGTCTGCGGCTTGGCAGAGCGCTTCCAGCACCTCGGTGAAGTCTGGTGCAAAGATGGCATCGTCTTCGAGCACCAGCGCAAATTGGGCCTCGCCTTGGGCCAGGAAGGCCTGATAAATCTTCAGGTGAGAGAGGTAGCAACCCACCTCGGCCGCTTTCGGCTGTCGGCCATGTTTGGCCAGAAAACCGGGCACCGACAGCTCGGGCAGCGTGGCAAGGTCCAGCAGCTTGCCCTCGACGGCGGACACCCGCGTCCAGCGAAGGCCCATGGGTTGAAGCCTTGCCTCCATGGCCGCCATGCGCTCGGTGGATCGGTCAAGGTTGATGACATAGGTCATCAACTGGGGCAGCTTGTGCATCAGGGGTGTCGGGGTTGGTCTGACGGTGCGGGATGATACCAAGGGGGCAATTCCCTCGATAATGACAGTTTGGCCGAGCCGGACCTTCTTTCATGACTGAACTTGCTTCCCACTTGCCCACGACGAAGGACAGCCGCGTCATCTTGTGCATGAAGTGGGGCACCAAGTATGGGCCGGAGTACGTGAACCGCCTCTACGGCATGGTCGCGCGTCATCTGAAGGGCGACTTTCATTTCGTGTGCCTGACCGACAACACACAGGGCATTCGCCCGGAGGTGCAGTGCCTGCCCATCCCCAGCCTGGCCTTGCCACCAGGCATTCCGGAGCGAGGCTGGACCAAGCTCACCACGTTCGAGGCCAACCTGCATGGTCTGCAAGGCACGGCCCTGTTCCTCGATGTGGACGTTGTGATCGTGGGCGACATCACCCCGTTTTTCGAGATGCCGGGTGAGTTCCTGATCATTCATGACTGGAAGCGGCCCTGGCGCATCACCGGCAATTCGTCGGTGTACCGGTTCCGGCTGGGCGCGCATGCCGATGTGCTGGCCGAGTTCCGCCGTGACCAGGAGAGCGTGCGCAAGCGCTTGCGCAACGAACAGGCTTTTTTGTCAGAGGTGGTGCACCGCCAGGGCAAGCTGCAGTACTGGCCGGCCGAATGGTGCGCGAGCTACAAGTACCACTGCATTCCGACCTGGCCCGCCAACTACTGGAAGACGCCCGCCATTCCGCCGCAGGCCCGTATCGTGATTTTCCATGGTGAGGTGAACCCGCCGGATGCCCTGGAAGGGCGTCGCAACCGGAAGTTCCGGTTTGTGAAGCCGGCGCCGTGGATCAGGGATCACTGGCGGGAGTGACCATCAGTCCAGAGGCGGTATGGGCCGTTCGCCAGGCAGGCGCGGTGCGCAATTGGCGTAGCGCAACGAAAAATTAGGGCTGTAGAACGGATCATTCGCCAGCAGGTGTCCCCATCGTTGCCGCATGTACGCCACTTCCCGTGTGAACCGTCCGATGTTTTTTCGGTTTGTGTCTTTTCCGCGGCTCACTGATTCATGGTGATAAAGCACAGCTTGGGATGACCACACCACCCGTTTGCCTGCTTCTCCCAGCCGCAGGCAAAGGTCGATGTCGTTGTAGGCCACGGCCAATTCTTCTTCGTTGAAGCCACCGATGGCCTCGAACACAGTGCGACGGATCAGCAGGCATGCCGCGGTCACAGCCGAGTAGTTCTGATCCAGCACGGCCCGATACGCGTACCCAGGGTCATGCCTGCCCAACGCTTTGTGCAGGTGGGCGGCCACGCCAAGGCCGTCAGACGTGCTGCCGATGCCGAGCACCACGCCGCCGTGCTGCACAGTGCCATTACCGTACAGCAACTTGGCGCCGACGCAGCCCACGTCGTCTCTTGAAGCCAATCCCACCATGGTGTGCAGCCAGTCGCCATCAATGGCTTCGACATCGTTGTTCATCAGGCAGATGAACTCGCTTTTCACATGTGCTGCGATGGCTTGGTTGTTGAGCCTGGAGTAATTGAACGGCCCCCTGTCCTCAAGCACGGTGACACGTGGATCTTGACGAGCTTCTGCAAGACATCCCAGCGCCAGCGGGTCGGTCGTGCCGTTGTCGATCACCAGAAAGCGCACATTCGGGTACCGAGTTCCCTTCAATAGCGAATGCAAGCACTTTCGAAGCAAGTCAGGTTGGTCTTTCGTCGGGATGACCACTGTCACTTCAGGGGGGCCTGGCGGCACGGCCCAGGTGACGGCCACCCCCTCCTGTCGCGGGTACAGGCGAGCCTGAGCGCCAGGGTGGCGTCTGGCCAGATGGCTCATGATGGCAGGCAGTCTTGCGGCATGCCTGGCGGCGTCATGCATCACCTCTGCCAGCACCCAGGGTACATGGCGGCATCCGCCGTCGTCACTGGCTTCGATCACCTCGAAGACGCTGTCCCAGAAGTTGCCCCTCCAGTGTCGTGACCTGATGGCGCAGAAACCTTCGATGTAGCCGTAACTCAGCAGATAGTCGTACGAGAACGCTGGCTTGAACTCCAGCTGCTCTCGTTGGCCCGATCGCAGCAGGGTGTCGGAATAAAGCAGCCGTGTTTCGGAATGTGCCGCTCCATGCGCATGCAGCATGATCAAGGCGTGGGGCATCAGCTGCGTGCCAGCTTGGACATGCAGCACCCAGCCATCAGGCTCAGCGGCACCTTCCCAGTCCATCGCGGAGGCAGTCATCTGATCAACCGGCAGGCCATCTGCCCAGACTCGCGCGCTTGAAAGTTGTGTGCCTGAGGCGTTCACCAGCCACACGTGGGTGCCTGGTTGCTGGGCCGCAGCCAGGCTTTCCATCGTCGCTTTCAATTGCTCTTGCGTCGCTCTGTCGGTGTCGACGATGACGTGGATCGGGACAACGGGCGCCCTCAGCAGCCTCTCATGCGCCTTGCTGAGCCATGCGGCTGGCGGAGTCCCGCACTCTTGCAGCCAGCTGCGCGCATCAGTCTTGTTCTTGAGGCGTCTTTGTTGCAGTCGCTGGCGGTTCAGCGCTCTGACCAGCTGTTTCAGCTCGAACAAGCTGCGTGGAATGGTGGCCATGAAGCAAAGGTCAACGGGGACGGTGAACGTTGGGGACGCCAGGTTGCGAGCGTATCGCACCGAACACTCGACCCAGAACGCGGGCTGCCCTGGGGGCATCCAACAGGGCCGAGCGCACCGTGAATTCAAGCGCTGCCAACAGGCTGTAGCGCAGTTTTCGCCAGATGGACGGCTGGGTCTGGTAGTGCTTGGCCTCAAACATGAACTTCGATTGGATGTGGTGATAACCACGCAGGTACTCGGCTCGCAGACGCCAGATGCCACTGCTGGATCCGCGATTGATGTGGCGCGCCTCTGCCAGGGGTTCCACGATCAGTGGGCCTGCCTGCTTGTGCAAGCGGATGCACAGGTCTGTGTCTTCGTAGTAGAGGAAAAATTTTTCATCAAACCCGTCGATGGCTCGCAGGGCAGCGGTTCGAATCAAAAGGCACGCACCAGAGGCAAAGCCGACGCATGCGGGTCCTTGCGCTCGGGGGCCTGTGGCGTTCCAACTGCCTGGGAACCACGCGTAGCTCACGTCGACATGCCCCGACCGGTCCAGCAGTTGAGGTGCAACCAGCGATGCTTCGCGCTGGTTGTCTGCGCACGCCATCATGGTCATCACTGCATCGACGCTGATTTCGCAATCCGGATTCAGCAACATCACGAACTCAGTGTCGGCTTGGCGAATGCCCAGGTTGTTGGCAGCACCGAATCCCAGGTTCCGGCTGTTCTCCGTCACTCTCGCATGAGGAATGGCCTTGCGAATTTCACTCACCGTGCGGTCACCGCTGGCGTTGTCCACCACAGTCACCAGCGGAAACGGATTCAGCGTCTGAGCCAACGCAGCGACCCTTCCCGCACTGTTGTACGTGACACAGATGACGGTCACGCGCGACAGCGCGGAGGCACGGTGCGTGTCGCTCGGTTGAAAATTCGAATCCATCCCATCATTTTGCCTGCTGTCGACAGGCGCGCGAGCGGCATACGTCGCTTCCCGTCTGCGGGCCGTGCAGGTTATGGGATGATCCGATGTGGCGCTAAATCCACGTGTGTTCGCTTCTTTCGATTGATTCGGCCGGTGTGCCGCTCCTGACTTGGTATGAAAATCTTGATCACCGGCGACGCCGGCTTCATCGGTATGCATGTGGCGGCTCGGTTGATCGGCCGTGGCGACCAAGTTGTGGGCATCGACAACCTCAACGACTACTACAGCCCCAAGCTCAAGCAAGACCGATTGGCTCATTTGGCGCAGTTGCCGGGAGCCGATCGTTTCAAGCACATCCACGCCGACGTGGCCGACCTCGAGGCCGTGCGGCGCGTGTTCGCCGAGCATCAACCGGAATGCGTGATCCATCTGGCTGCACAGGCGGGCGTACGATATTCGCTAGAAAATCCCCATGCCTATGTGCAATCGAATCTGGTTGGATTTGTGAATGTACTGGAGTGCTGCAGGCACCATGCGGTCAAGCACTTGGTTTATGCCAGCAGTTCCAGTGTTTACGGCGGCAACGTCCAGATGCCATTTTCTGAGACCGATCGGGTGGATCATCCGGTCAGTCTTTATGCTGCAACGAAAAAGTCCAATGAACTCATGGCGCACACCTACAGCCATTTGTTCGGTTTGCCGACCACTGGCCTGAGATTTTTCACAGTGTATGGCCCGTGGGGCCGGCCAGACATGGCGCCGATGCTGTTCGCCAGAGCCATTTTGGCAGGCGAGCCCATCAAGATCTTCAATCACGGCAAAATGAAGCGTGATTTCACCTTCATTGATGACATTGTGGATGGGGTGTTGGCGGTGGCAGACCGCCCACCTGGCGCTGATGTTGGTTGCGACCGAGCGAACCTTACCGCGGCCACTTCATGGGCACCTTACAAAGTGTTCAACATCGGGAACAGTCAGCCGGTCCAGTTGCTTGATTTTGTCGCTGAACTTGAGCGTGCTTTGGGCAAGCAGACAGAAAAGATTTTTTTGCCCATTCAACCAGGGGATGTTGAGGCCACGTTTGCAGACACCTCGCGGTTGGAGGCGTGGGGCGGCGTGCAGCCTGGGTACGACATATCCCTTGGGGTGGATGCTTTCGCGGCGTGGTATTTGAAGTATGCCGAAGACGGTCGAATTTGACGAATGCAGGTGGAATTTTAAATGCTGATCCGTTGGATTAAAAGTAAAAACAGGGAACGTCTGGCTGCTCGCAGGGCATCACGGATTCTAAAAATCGAGCCGATGTGTGCTCACATCGATTTTGACGAGGTGGTCGATCCACAAACGCTGGTTTTTGATGTGCCGGATCAACCTGTGGTTTCGGTCATCGTGCCCGGATATGGGAAGGCCGCCTACACATTGCGATGCCTCAAATCGCTGCTTTCGGCACGCTGCCAGAGCTCGTACGAGGTCATTGTGGTGGAAGACGCATCGGGTGACCCCTCGGCAGAACTGCTGCGACAAGTTCGCGGCATCACGCTGCTTTGGAATGCGCAGAATCTGGGTTTTCTTCGATCGTGCAACATGGCAGCGCAGCATGCCAAGGGCAAGTATCTCTACTTGCTCAACAATGACACAGTGCTGCTGGACCGTGCGATTGATGCGCTGGTGGAAACTCTCGAGGAGATACCGGACGCCGGCATTGTCGGTTCCAAACTGATTTACCCCGATGGGAGGCTTCAAGAGGCTGGTGGCATCGTTTGGGGCAACGGGGATGCTGCCAATTATGGGCGACTGCAAGACCCTCGGGATCCGAAGTTCTGTTACCGCCGCCCTGCAGATTATGTGTCGGGGGCTTCGATCATGCTGTCGCGCCAGCTTTGGCACGACGTTGGCGGATTCGATGAACAGTTTGCGCCTGCCTATTATGAGGACACGGATCTCTCAATTCGTTTGCAGAAGCTGGGGCGGCCAACGGTTTTTGAGCCTCGCTCGGTGGTGGTGCACTGTGAAGGTGTGAGCAACGGCACGTCGCTGAATGAAGGGGTCAAGGCCTATCAGGTGGTCAACCGAGAGAAATTCCTGGCAACACATGAAGATTTTCTGCGTGCAACCCGGCTGCCCTCTGGTGATTTGAGCTACCGCTGCGTGGACAGGCTGCACCAGAAAGCGGGTATGGTGCTGGTGATCGATCATTATCTGCCCGAATGCGACCGGGACGCCGGCTCTCGCAACATGTTTGACTTCATCCGTACCCTGCTTGATCTGGGTTATGCCGTGAAGTTCTGGCCGCAAAACCTGCAGGCTGTACCCAAATACACAGAGCCACTTGAAGCACTGGGCATCGAAGTGCTTCGATTTCCTTTTCAACGCAGTTTCGATGAATGGATTTCGACCAACGGCATGCACTTCTCGCATGTTTTGTTGAGCCGCCCCACAGTAGCGCCTGACTATCTGGATGCCGTGCGTCGCCACACGCAAAGTACGGTGCTGTACTACGGTCATGACCTTCATTTCGCCAGAATGCGGATGCAGGCCGAGGTTCAGAAGGACGCTGCGGTGGCCCAGGCTGCAGAACGCATGCGCACCTGCGAAATCGACATCTGGAACCGTTGCGATCTGGTCATCTATCCCTCACAAGAAGAGGTGGATGAGGTTCGTCGGCTGGCACCCGGTGCGAAGGCGGCCTTCATACCGCCCTTCAAGTTCTCGCAGTTTGTCCATCGCACGCATGCGCAGAACGGTCAAAAGGTGTTGTTCGTTGCTGGTTTCCAGCATGCACCCAACGTCGACGCGGCTGAGTGGCTGGCGCAAGAGGTGATGCCCCTGGTTTGGCAAACTCACCCCACGGCGGAGTTGTACCTGGTGGGCTCCAAGCCCACAGCATCCGTGCTGGCGCTGCATGATGGCCGCCGGGTGCACGTCACAGGCTCGGTCTCCGCCGAGGTGCTGCAAGAGCACTTCCAGTCAGCGCGAGTGTCGGTTGTTCCCTTGCGGTTCGGCGCCGGGGTCAAACTCAAGGTGGTGGAGACCATGCAGCAAGGTGTGCCATTGGTGACCACAACCGTGGGTCTGCAGGGCTTGCCCGAGGTGCAGCGGGTGATCGCGCCCTTTGATGAGGTCGAGGCCATGGCCATCAAGATTCGACAATTGCTCATGGATGACCAAGCCTGGATGGCTGCCAGCCAAGAGCAAACAGCTTACGTCATCGCGCATTTTTCAGAGAACTGCATGCGCGAGAGATTTCAACAACTGTTGGCCAACGACACTGCGCGGAAGATTGCATGAACCCGTTTGACGTTCCAAGGCATCCGGCCGATATCCGCATCATTGATGGGTTCACCTTTTTCAATGAGGTGGACATGCTGGAGGTGCGGTTGCGTTACCTCTACGATCATGTGGATCATTTCATCATCGTGGAGGCGGACCATACGTTCAGTGGCCAAGCGAAGCCGCTGATCCTGCAAGAAATTTTTCAGACTGAACGATTTTCTTGGGCGAAAGACAAGGTCGATCTTCGATCTGTGCATATTGACACACAAGGGCTCAGGCTGGATGTTGCCTTGAAGGAATATGATCCTTCCGCGGATTTCTGGAAAATTGAAGCCACGCAGCGCAATGCCATTCGTCCGGCTCATTTTTATGACAATGATATTTTGCTGATGGGTGATCTGGATGAAATACCCAATCGTGCCTTGGTGTCGTCGATCAGGTATTCGTCCACCTTTTCCACCTGGGCAAGGAAGGAGCCTCGGGCCTTGACGCAACATTTTTACTACTACAACACAGGGTGTCTCAAGGACGAGGTGTGGCGGGGCACGATAATGGTGCCCGGTTCCGCGCGAGATCAGTCCAATCAGCAAATTCGTGATCGTCGGTATGGCTGGTCGTATGTCAATGACGCCGGGTGGCATTTCAGCTACTTCATGACGCCAGAACAAATCGCCGAGAAAATTGGCTCCTTTTCCCATCAGGAGTACAACACGGCTCAGATGCGCGACATTGATCGTATTTCACAAGCCATGTCAGCCCAGACGGACTTATTCGGTCGAGACCAGCGATTTGTGGATTTGCCGCATGATCACGTGCCCCGTGATCTTCAGTTGTTACTCGACGCAGCTTTTGGTGCAATGAAATGAGAAAATATCGAAATGATCTGGTCACACAGGGGCAGGCGTCGCCACCCGAGCTAGGGCTGGAAGTGTCCGCTGTGATTTCCTCCGTGTTGAGTGGCGCAGTCGGTTTGAAGGTGCTTGATGTTGGATGTGGACTCGGGACGCAAGCCAAGCTGATCAAGAGCCAGTGCGGTGCCTTGGTGGGTGACATGGTCGGTGTCGATTGGTCTCCGGCAACGGTGGCCTTCCATGAAGCCCGTGCCGAGGTCTACTCCCAAGTCTCCCTGTGCGATTCCGAGCGACTGCCTTTTGCAGACCAGTCATTTGATTTGGCGCTGTCAATGGAAAACCTTGAGCATTTGTATGGGGATCGCTCGGTGGCCGCCATCAGGGAGTTGCTGCGGGTGGCCAAGCATGTGCTGATCAGTACGCCCTTGCCTGCAGACTGCATCAACTTTCGTTGGTTGTATCCAGAACTTGTTGAAGCCGTGCTGGACGATGAGCCCATCAGCACCCATGACTTTGTGTGCCTGGAAAGTGCTGTGCACAAGTCGACCTTGTTCCCGAGTTCCATGATGGCGGCTGGATTCCAGTCATGCGCGGAACATCACGGTATCTTTTTTGCTCAATCTGCCAATGTGGCGCCGCACCTGATTCAGTGTGTCGGCATCCCTGAGCGAGACAAGATGACACAAGGTGATTTGAAGATGAACTATCTTCAGTTGCTCGCAGATTCCGCCAGCTTGAATGCCACAATTGTTGCGCATCCTTGTCACCAGGCAGACTTGGAAAGGGCCCGCGCGTTGAAAGTGCTGCAGGCACAACAAGAACCGAGCATCGGTGCTGAGCCACGGCCTGCAGTGGGTTTCATCGGGCGCCTGCGTGCTTGGAATCGAGCGCGAGTTTCGCAAAGAAGAACCACGCGGCTCTGATCGAGAGCAAAAGCCGCTCAGTGGTCAGTCGGTGTGCCGCACGTGGCGGACAAGTCTCAAGCCGCATGGGTCAGCCTGAAAAGTTTTTGGCAGAAAACTTGGCGACCCTTTTCGCTCTCGATCGGATGCTCCTTTGCTGCGCATCTTTTCCCGCGACGGCTTTGGCAATCCGTGAGGCCATTGAAGCAGGATCGTTCAGCAACGATGCTGGCACTGCCAGGTCACCGGGAAGATTGAAATGCATCAGCAGGCCTTCAAATTTCTGCTGATAAGCGATGCAAAGAGCCGGGGTGCCGCTGCCTAAGGCTGCAATGGCCAGATGCATGCGACCAGTGATCACGAAATCGAGGCTCTCACACAACCGCTTGATCTCTCTGGCATTGAGTTTCGGCACAAAGTGCAAGGCGCGACCAGGTGCGCGCGCATTGATTGCTGAGGCAAGTTTTGTCAGCACCGCGCGGTCCCCAAATGGCTCTCGTGTATTGACCCAGTGAATTCCTGCTCAGGTGTTAACGTTGAAGGAAACGACGATGAGCACCCTGATGGAAGACGACATCAAGCGCTGGACAGCCAAGCGTAAAACGGCCCTGGTCCAGGACATCATCCAAGGCAAGACCACGATCTCGGAGGCCAGCCGGGCCTTCGATCTCAATCCGTCCGAGGTTGAGCAATGGGTCGATGAAGGCAAGCGCGGCATGGAGAACGCCCTGCGCACCAAGCCCTTGGAAGTCAAAGAGCAGTACGAGAAGCAACTGCGCGAACTGCAGGAGGCCTATGGCGAAGCCATGTTGGAGCTGCGTGCCAGAAAAAAGCTGGCGTCCCTGCTGGGCAACGAGGACGAGAAATGATCCTCGGCCTTCAGCAGGGACTGGCCCAAGACGGATTCAAGGTCAGCCTGGTCAAGCTGTGCCAGTGGTTCGACATGCCAAGGCGTACGGTGTATTACCGCAGCACCAAGGCTGCACCGAAGGTTCAGGATCACTTCGTCAAGCCCATCAAGGCGATGATCGAAGAGAACCCGTCATTTGGTTACCGCACCGTGGCGCACCTGCTCGGCTTCAACAAGAACACCGTGCAGCGGATCTTCCAGCTCAAGGGCTGGCAGGT